>NZ_CP032147.1:0-4022500 GCF_003547075.1 Halomonas sp. JS92-SW72 | reverse complement strand
CAGGCTTTGCCGAGATCGTGACTGCCGCACCCAACTCCAGCCTCTATCACCTGCTCGACTATCTGCCGCTGAGCACGTTGACCATGGGCGTGGCCGTGCTGGTGGTATTGGTGTTTTTTGTCACCTCGGCGGACTCGGGCGCACTGGTGGTCGCGACTCTGACCTCAAATGGCGAGGAACCTAGCTGGCGACAACGATTTTTCTGGGTCGCCTGCGTCGGCTTGGTGACCGCCTTCTTGCTGCGCGCAGGGGGGCTGGGAGCGCTGCAGTCGGCGGCGATCGCTAGCGGGCTCCCCTTTGGCCTGCTATTGCTGACGTTTATTCCTGCGCTCAGTATCGCCCTGCGGAAGCCCTATACTCGCCCAGGAACAAAGACCTGAATCTGTGAAGCCGGCGCCCATACTTTCCCTATCACAACTAGCCTGGATATTGCATCAGACATGAAAAAGGCGGCTGAAAGTCGGTTATAATTCAAGCTCCTACACCAGAATCAACCGCATCAGCCGCCATGACAAAATGTACCACGCCGTCCGCTTCCTTTCCACGCTGCAAAGGCCGTCAGGTCATCGCCAGCTTCGATGGGGGCGAGGTCACCTCTGACGGTGGCATCCTGCTGCTGCGGCAGCTCGACCGCGAGATGGGCCTGACCCGCGCTATCGCTCGCCGGCTGAGTGATGACCGCGATCCTCAACGCTGCCTGCATCGCACCGAAACCCTGGTTCGGCAGCGCGTGCTTGGCCTGGAAGAAACCAGAGAGGGGACGTTGCTTCTACGCTTCATGCCCTCTAAACCGACAGACTGCTAGTGCCTGGATATCGGCGGCCTGCTGTTGTAGTGCCTGGTATCGCGATGGACTTGCCGGCAACAGGTAGACACCGTCACGCAGTACGGCCGCGCCCATGCTGCGCAGGGCCCGCCAGATCCGCATGCGAGCGCTACTCGCATTCCCGCTGAGGCTCATGGCCAGTATCAGCCAGCGTCTTTCGTCGTCTACCATGCCATCCATCATCGTTGTATGCGTAACATGTGTGTTATACGCTCTACAATATTATGTAGCCACCGTCTTCGTGAGAGTGTACATGCCCCCCGTCAACGAAACGCCCCATCAGGTTCCCTTTCGCGAGGCCGTGATGGTCTGGCTACGCGTGGCCATGCTCAGCTTCGGCGGCCCCGCCGGCCAGATCGCCGTGATGCACCGCATCCTGGTCGAGGAAAAGAAATGGGTCGGCGAGCGGCGTTTTCTACATGCCCTCAACTACTGCATGATGCTGCCGGGGCCAGAGGCCCAGCAGTTGGCCATCTATATCGGCTGGCTGATGCACCGTACCAAGGGCGGCCTGGTCGCCGGCAGTCTCTTCGTCCTGCCCGGCTTCATTGCCATTCTGGCGTTGAGTTACCTCTATCGCGCTGGGCAACGTGGGGCTGGTGGAAGGGCTCTTCTTCGGCCTGAAGGCCGCTGTGCTGGCGGTGGTGCTCAATGCGGTGGTGAGGATCGGCAAACGGGCGCTCAAGAATCGGATCATGCTGGGCCTCGCGGCAGCGGCCTTCGTAGCGATCTTCTTCTTCGATATCGCCTTTCCGCTGATCATCCTGAGTGCGGCCCTGCTGGGTTACTGGGGCGGCAAGCGCGGCGTGACGGCGTTTCAGGTAGGCGGTGGTCATGGCGATGGCAGCGACCAGGGCCTCAGCGACCGAGATTCGCTGCTCGGTGAGGGGTTGCCGGCCCATGCGCGGCCCAACCGCCGTTGGTCACTGCGCATCTCGGCGACCTTCCTGCTGCTGTGGCTGACGCCGGTGGTGGTGCTGCTGATTACCCTGGGGGGTGAGAACGTCTTCAGCCAGATCGCCACCTTCTTCAGCAAGATGGCGGTGGTGACTTTCGGTGGTGCCTATGCCGTGCTCGGCTACGTGACCCAGGAGGCGGTCCAGAACTACGGTTGGCTGGCCCCCGGTGAGATGCTCGATGGCCTGGGGATGGCCGAGACCACCCCGGGTCCGCTGATTCAGGTGGTGCAGTTCGTCGGTTTCATGGGCGCCTTCCGCGAAGCTAGCGGGCTCGATCCCATGGTGGCAGCGACGCTCGCGGCAGTGCTTACCACCTGGGTGACCTTCGTGCCTTGCTTCCTGTGGATCTTCCTCGGCGCGCCCTACGTGGAGCGCTTGCGCGACAACCGGGCGCTGAGCGCGGCGCTATCCGCCATCACGGCGGCGGTGGTCGGTGTGATCCTCAATCTGGCGATCTGGTTCGGACTCCACGTGATCTTCGCCGAGGTCGAGGAACGGCATGCCCTGGGAGCCCGCCTGCTGCTCCCGAATCTGGCCTCGGTGGACCTGCTGGCTCTGCTGTTTGCCGCCGGGGCCATGGTCGCCATCTTCCACTTCAAGGTCGGCATGCTCAAGGTGCTGGGAAGCTGTGCGCTACTTGGCGTACTAGCGTCCCTGGTTGTCTTCTAGGGAGCGTTAACAATTAGGCCAGCCATATGACGGCGGATACAAGGTTGAGTAGCGACTGGGACCGATCAGTCAGACAGGACTGCCGCCTGACTTGCCGTACACAGGATTTGACAATAACTCCAATCTCGGCCCGGGTGGGCTTGGGCTCATCGGGTACGAAACAGCGGTTATAGATGGCCTCGGCGTCTGCCAGGGCCGCGACGGCTTGCTCTCTGCCTGTTCCCGGAAAGAAGTCGATCTCAATAATGGCCTGAAAGCGCCGCTGCAGCTGAAGAAGTCCGCGCTGCGCCTCTCGCGCCTCTAGGCTGGGACACGCCTGCTGCCACTTGGCGACTGCCTCGAGTAACTCCTGATACTCCGCACCCCGGTCGAAGAGGGCGGGCAACATCTCCGTTGTCTCGATGCTCGTATCGTCTACCTCGAGTAGCAGGGACTTCCCCCCTAGCAGTCTGTCGGGTTTTCGATAACGTCGTGAGATACTCGCTTCCAGCCGCCACCACCGGAACGTCGCCATGAGCCGCTTCATCCCCGTTGACCGCCAGACCGATTATCTTCTGCCGCCTTCCGTGGACGAGTGGTTGCCCGATGACCACCTGGCGCGCTTCGTGGTGGATGTTGTCGAGCAGCTGGACCTCTCGGCGTTGACGCGGCGGTACGCCGGCCGGGGGCATAAGGCCCATCACCCGGCGGTGCTGCTGAGTCTGCTGGTCTATGGCTATGCCACCGGGGTGTATTCCAGCCGCAAGATCGAGCGGGCCACCTATGACTCGGTGGCGTTCCGCTACCTGGCCGCCAACACCCATCCCGACCACGACACCCTGGCCACCTTCCGGCGGCGCTTCCTGCCCGAACTGGAGCAACTGTTCGTCCAGGTGCTCTTGCTGGCCCGCGAGATGAAGCTGCTCAAGCTCGGCACCATCGCGCTGGATGGCACCAAGCTCAAGGCCAACGCCAGCAAGCATAGGGCGCTGTCGTACGGCCATGCCAAGAAGCTGGAGGCTCAGTTCAAGGCCGAGGTGAAGGCGCTGACCCAACGGGCCGAGTCCGCGGATCGGGATGACGCCGCCGATGGCATGGACATCCCGGCGGAGATTGCCCGTCGCGAACAGCGCCTGGCGGCGATCGCCGAGGCCAAGGCCAAGATCGAGGCGCGGGCCGAGGAGCGAGACGCCGTCGAACAAGCCGCCTACCAGGAAAAGGTGGCGCGCCGTGAGGCGCAGCGGAAGGCCGGCAAGACGCCTCGTGGGCGGGATCCCGAGCCACCGACGGGCGGCCCCCGCGACAAGGATCAGGTCAACCTCACCGACCCGCAATCACGCATCATGCCGGTCACCGGCAAGGCCTTCGATCAGTGCTACAACGCCCAGGCGGCCGTCGATACCGACACCCTGCTGGTCACCCACGTGCATGTCACCCAGGCGACCAACGACAAGCAGCAGGTCATGCCCTTACTGACGACCTGGCAGGGCTACCCCGAGGCGCTGGGGCGCCCCAGTTGCCTGCTGGCCGACACGGGCTACTTCAGTGCGGCCAATGTCGATGCCTGCCATGCCCATGGCATCGAACCGCTGCTGGCCATGAAGCGCGATGTCCATCATCTCCCCGTGTTCGAGCGCTTCGCGGCGGATCCGCCCGCCCCGGCGAGTGAGGATCCCGTCGAGCAGATGGCGCACCGCCTGAAGACCCGGGCGGGACGCGCGCTATATGCGCTGCGCAAGCATACGGTGGAACCGGTCTTCGGCATCATCAAGCACGTGATGGGGTTCCGGCAGTTCTCGCTGCGTGGTCTCGACAACGTCAGTGGTGAATGGTGCTTGGCCACCCTGGCCTGGAACATCAAGCGGATGCACCGCCTGGCTGCCGGATGAGGGGAGATCCCTCACCGGGTAGCGCGTCACCGGGGTCAGGAGCGGTGCAAGGCGAGGCAGGGAGGGCCAACAGCGACTCTCCCGCGACATGACCGACTACCCTGCGAAGAAACCAGAGAGGGGACGTTGCTTCTACGCTTCATGCCCTCTAAACCGACAGACTGCTAGTGGTCCCGTCGAGGGCCAATGCTCACAGTATTCCGGCTATGTGCGGCACAGAGGTCAATGCCGCGCGATTACGACTGAGTGTCTAGGGAAACCACCCAGATCTCAGGACCGGAAGCGCTGCGTCAGCAGGTAGAGGGGAACGACGTGGGGAGAGGCGGGCCCAGGAAGGGTCTGGCCAAGTGCCGAGGTGAGGTGTATAGACGGCCCGGCGGCGGGGGCGATCGGAGGCCACGGATCGGGGGTGACATCGGGCGCCTCGCTCCGGGGCAAAACACCTGATACAGAGCGCCAGGCGTGGTCATGGTGGCAGTGGGGCCCCGCGGGAGGTGAGGTGAGCCAGGCGTCCGTCGATACCTCGCCGGTGGCGAGCTCGAGGCTGGTCGCAGCCACCGGGTTGCCCGGGTGGTCAAGCTCCTCTGCATGGGCCTTGGCCAGGGGTGCGGCTAGCAGCAGTGCCAGCACGAACAAGGCAGCAAGCCAGAGGGAGATTCCTCTCCGGCCGTGACCTGCACACTGTTCAGGCACCTGTGGCTGCATGACGGGGGCTCGCTTCTCGGTACCGCGTTGACCTTACCCTAGCCCAACGGCGTGCCCTGTCCATTGATTCACATCAAAGGAGCTCCGTTGGTAAACCTGCGTGCAGGGCTCAGGTTGCGGCTCTCTTCTTGGCCGTGAAATACTCGCGCTTCCATTGGCTCACAAGGCCGCTTGTCCCTAATGCGCCGACTCTCCTATCACTGGCTACTCAGCCTGCTGATGGCCCTGGTGCTGGCCATGGCGCCGCCCGTGGCCGCGGGCGGGCATCACGGTGATGCCTCCTGCCTGGGGAGTCAGCTGGAGGAGCGTTCGGCCATGCAGGGGTCGGCGGACTGGGACCTCTCGGCAGCCGCCGACCCGAGCGAACCGGATGCCTCCCTGGCTTCTCCTTGCTGCATGCCCTGTGCCCAGTGTGGCGCCACCTTTGCTCGGTTGACCATTGACGCGATGGCCTCCCCCCTTCCCCTGTCCGGGCCCGACCTGGGCTATCCATCGGGACCTCCTGCTCCCTTCGAGCGGCCTCCTCGTACCTGAACCTCCCCCCCTTGAAGGCGCCGTGGTCGATCTAGCCCTTCCACGTGCATGGCACCCACTTCCAGGTGATCGCCACCCGCGATGCCGACAGCGACTGGCTGTTCCACTGCCACATCATCGAGCAGGAGGCGCTAGGCATGATGGCGACGATCCGCGTGAGCTGACCTTGCCGTATGGTGTTTCGGCGCCATGCGGTGGTTCGCATGGCGCCGGCCACACCTGACGAAAGATAAGGAAATGACGTCATGACCCATTATCGATGGCCACTTGTCATGGCCGTGCTACTGACCCTGCTGGCGGGTTGCTCCCGCGAGCCGAGCGGTATCAGTCTCGAGCAGCTGCGACAGCAGACCCACATTCACGGCCTGGCCTTCGACCGAGCGGATGGCGAACGACTGTGGCTGGCCACCCACCACGGCTTCTATGCCGTGGGTAGCGATGGGATGGCCCGCCGGGTCTCCGAGGAGACCCATGATTTCATGGGATTCGCGCCCCACCCCGAAGAGGCTGAGACCTTCTTTGCGAGCGGCCACCCGGCCAGGGGAGGCAACCTCGGGGTGGTGATGTCCACCGATGGGGGTCGAAGCTGGTCCCGGCATGCTTCCGGCGTTGATGGCCCGGTGGATTTCCATCAGCTGACCATCAGCGCGGCCAGCCCCGACACGCTCTACGGAGCCTATGCCGGCCAGCTCCAGGTCAGCGAGGATGGCGGGAGCAGCTGGCAGGTTCGAGCCAAGGCACCGGCCGGGCTGATTGCCCTGGCCGCCTCGAGCCGTGATCCCGATCGGCTCTATGCCGCCACTCAGACCGGGCTCTTGATGAGTCCGGACGGCGGTGAACGCTGGCGCCAGATCCATGCCGAGCGTCGCCCCACGAGCCTGGTCGTGGCCAGCCAGGGGACGCTCTACGCCTTCATGCAGGACGTCGGCCTGCTGCGAGCCGAGGAAGCCAGCCGCGACTGGGAGGTGGTGAAGCGGGGCTGGGAAGAGCGCTATCTGATGCACCTGGCGGTGGATCCGAACGACCCCCAGCGTCTGGTGGCGGCCGATGACCTGAACCGGCTGCTGATCAGCGAGAACGGTGGACGCGACTGGTCGCGTCTCGAGTGAGCCGGGGGGTAGCGCATGCTGCAATATCCCCAGATTGACCCGGTGGCCATCAGACTCGGCCCGTTCGCGATTCACTGGTACGGCCTGATCGGCTTCACCGTCACCATGGCCATCCTGGTGGTCTTCCCCTTCACCTTCGCCATGGACCCGGTCAGCGGTGTCTCGCTGATGGTCGGCGTCTTCGTCGGCGGTTATTCGGGCGGGATTGTCTCGGGGGTGATGCTCGGCATCCCCGGCACCCCCTCCTCGATCACCACCGTCTATGACGGCTACCCGATGGCCCAGAACGGCCAGCCCGGCCGGGCGCTCGGCATCGGGGTCGCGGCCTCGTTTCTCGGCACCCTGATCAGCGTGGCGGTGCTGGTCTTCTTCGGCCCGCTGATCGCCAGCTTCAGCATGAACTTCCGCCCCTGGGAGATCACCGCGCTGATCATCTTCGCCCTCACCCTGGTGGCGGGGCTCTCCAACGGCGCCCTGCTCAAGGGGCTGCTGGCGGCGGCCCTGGGGCTCCTGATCACCACGGTGGGCTATGACCGCAACAGCAACCTGCGCTTCGACTTCGGCATCCCGGCGCTGAGCTCCGGCTTCGAGATCCTACCGGTGATGATCGGCATCTTCGCCTTCTCCCAACTGCTGGGAAATCTCGAGAAGCTGCGCGACGACCCCCAGGGGGCGGGCCGAAACGTCGACACCAACGTGGCTATCCCCTACGGCACCATCCTCAAGGACATGGCGGGACAGAAGCTCAACACCCTGCGCTCCTCGCTGATCGGCAGCCTGGTGGGCGCCCTGCCCGGCACCGGCGGCACCGTGGCCAACTTCATCAGCTACGACCAGGCCAAGAAGTTCTCGCGCCCCCCGGAGCGCTTCGGCAAGGGCACCCCGGACGGCATCGTGGCCTCGGAGGCCTCCAACAGCGCGGTGGCCGGCGGCGCCTTCGTGCCCACCCTGGCGCTCGGCATCCCGGGCGACCTGCCCATGGCGATCATGATGGGCGTGCTGATCCTCCACGGCATCACCCCGGGGCCGCTGATGTTCGAGCAGAACCCGGTGCTGGTAGGCGCCATCTACGCCAGCCTGCTGATCGGCGCGGTGGTGATGGTGCTCTGCCAGCTGATGCTGGTGCGCTGGTTCGCCAAGATCTCGCTGATCCCCCAGCAGGTCCTGGTGCCGGTGGTGCTGATGCTCTGCGCCATCGGCTCCTACGCGCTGAACAACAACCTCTTCGACATCTGGGTGCTGTTCATTTTCGGCCTGCTCGGCTACCTGCTGTGGAAGGCCGAGGTGCCGCTGACCCCGCTGATCCTCGGCGTGGTGCTGGGCAACAACCTCGAGCGCCAGCTGTTCCGGGCCCTCGAGCTCGACGACAGCTGGATGACCTTCCTGACGCGACCGCTCTCGGCGCTGTTCCTGGCCCTGGCGGTGGCGTCGATCGTCTTCTCGCTCTACCAGGACCGCAAGATCCAACGCAACCGACTCAAGGCCCAGCAGGGCGACGCCTGACCCGACTCAAGGAGCTTTCGATGCAACACGATGCGCTTTACTACCCCAGCCCCTCGCGCCGCATGGCCGCCTTCGGCACCCGCGGCATGGTCGCCACCTCCCAGCCGGTGGCCGCCCAGGTGGGGATGAGCATCCTCCAGCGGGGCGGCAACGCCGTGGACGCCGCCATCGCCTCCGCCGCGGCGCTGACCGTGGCGGAGCCCACCTCCAACGGCATCGGCAGCGATGTCTTCGCGATCGTCTGGCTGGACGGCAAGCTGCACGGCCTCAACGCCAGCGGTCCGGCGCCCCAGGCGGCCACCATCGAGGCCATGCAGGCCCTGGGGCATGAAAGCATGCCCAACCACGGCCTGCTGCCGGTCACCGTGCCCGGCGCCCCGGCCGCCTGGGCGGCGCTCTCCGAGCGCTTCGGCCGGCTGCCCTTCGCCGAGCTGCTGGCACCGGCCATCGCCCTGGCCGAGGAGGGGTATGCGGTCACCCCGGTGATCCACCAGATGTGGGAGGAGGCCTTCCACACCTACGCCGCCTATGACGATGCCAGCTTCGCGCCCTGGTTCGATACCTTCGCCCCCGAGGGGCGCGCCCCGCGGCCGGGCGAGCGCTGGGCGGCGCCGGACCACGCCCTGACCCTGCGCCGCATCGCCGAGACCCAGGCGCGGGACTTCTACGAGGGCGAGCTGGCCGAGCGCATCGATGCCTTCTCCCGCGAGCACGGCGGGCTCTTGCGCAAGGAAGACCTGGCGAGCTTCGCACCGGAGTGGGTCGACCCGATCAGCGTGCGCTACCAGGGTCATGACATCTGGGAGATTCCGCCCAACGGCAGCGGCCTGATCGTGCTGCAGGCGCTGGGCATGCTGGAGCGCCTGGGGCCGGAGGGGCGCGACCCGGTGGAGACCCTGCACCGGCGCATCGAGGCCACCAAGCTGGCCTACGTGGACGGCACACCGGCGTGCTGAGCGGTGGCACCGAACCGCGCACCGACGGCGCCGTGCTGCCCTGGTAGCAGGACCGGCCGGCTCTCCTGACGGGGAGAGTCGGCCGAGGCCAGGCCTCACTCGATGTTCGGGATCTTAAAATCGATAGCCTGGAAAAAAGTAACTAAAAATCAATATATTAGCTTATATTTCCGTGGTGTTGAGCTAGGGATGCCCCCGAATGTACGCCCCACTTGGCGGTGGCTGTCCACGGTCATCAGATCACGGATGGCGGCGATGAGGGCTACCCTCAGCATTCTGCCGGAGAGGCAGGCCAGAGGTGATGGCTGCTCCGTTGCTCCGTTGCTCCGTTGCTGCGGCGCTGGGCTAGCCCCTGGCAGGTTGCCAGCAATGGAGCTTGGTCATCGTCTGGCACAGCAGGCAGCTGTTGGGCAAGCAGGTGCGGTTCTGTCTGCATCCTGCCACCCTTGCGGAATATCAGGAGATGTTCCCGGATTGCGTCACCATATACGGGACTTGCTGTTTCGAGCTCGGAGCCAAGGCAATTAGGCGGCAGCACCACATCGTCAATAAGCGAACCATCTTTTCCTGCCATGACTGTGGAGAGCCTCTCCATCGATGTTGAGGCCTGGTGGCCATGCGCAAGATGCTCTGCTTGTTGGGTGCTGTTTTTTTTGCGTATCAGCCTTCCGGTGTCAGGAATAGGTTCTTCGTCACTTCATGTGGATTTGGCCTGATCGAACAGGCGGCCCTCGGGCTACCAATCAGGTAGATCATGGCGATGAAGTTGGCCTCGTTCCGGTAGCCGAGAGCGCGTGACTTTGCCGCCTGGAACAGGCCGCTCATCCCTTCCAGTCTTGCGTTCATCAGTCCCGAGATCCACCGCCGGGCTACCGCATCGGCGTGGCGCTCCAACGTCGCCAGGGCCTTCCCCATCGGCTCCAGGAGAGGCTTCTCCGAGACTGCCGCCTTCATGACCTTGAGGTAGTTCGTGATGCGCCACCGAGACGCCCGCGGCGTCGGGACCTTCTGGATACAGCGCAGCTTTTCCTTGATCACCCAGGCGTCGGAGGTGGCGCTCTGGTCGGCCACCCCGCTCAGGAAGGCCTGTGACATGTCACAGACGACCTCGACCACGTTGTCCGGGTCGCCGCCATGGGCCGCCAGGAAGGTGCTGAAGGCCTCGATGGCCTCCTTGCCGTGGGAAGATCACCGGCTCCTGCTTGCGCTGCATGTCGAGAAACAGCATGACGTAACGTTGGCCGCGCCGGGAGGTGGTTTCGTCGACGCCGACGGTGGCTACGTTGCTCAGATTCGGCTCCCCCAGCATCCGACCGACGTAGTGCTGCACGATGCGCCACAGTCGCTTGTCGGAGATCTCCAGCTGCCGGGAAACGGCCAGTACCGGCATCTCCTTGATCAGCGACATGGCGGCTTGCTCGAACAGCAGGGTGAAGTCACTGTCCGGCCGCGCCCAGGGCACCGCGATGCGCTTGACGCCATGCTCGGGGCACTTGGTGCGAGGCACGCGGGCGTGCAGGTAGCAGTGGTGCTGGAGGAAGTTCAGGTGCCGCCAGGTCTTGTCGGCGAAATCATGAGCCGGGCAGGCCTTGCCGCACTCAGGACAGGGGTAGAGGCTGCCCCGCTCGGCCTCGACGTAGAGATCCAATCGATAGGGCGGACTTATCCAGGTGCTGCTCCTTGAGGGGCCAGGGCGCTTGCAGGCCCAGGCCGAGAGTCAGAATCTGGGTGCCGTCCATGCCATGCCTCCTGTCGTCGTGGAGGCCATATCCTGACGCAGCTCAGGGGGGGAATTCCACACCCAACGACCAAGAGCCTTGAGAAAGGTACCCCTAAATCAATGCTGTCAGTAGATTGTGTTTGTTAGTAATTTTAGATTCAGGTGGCCAGGAGGAAACACGCCAGGAGCGTGATGATCGTCAACAATGCGGTGCTCGTGTCTGAGCAGGCGGTGGTAGCCTTGACTAGCCGCCATCAGGCTCTTTTGAAGGTCGGAGGCGAGTATGACTGTCATGGCATTCCTTGCTGGGCTGTTACTGCTGATCATCGGGGCCGAGGGGTTGGTCAGGGGGGCTTCTCGCCTGGCGGCCCGGGTCGGCATGCCACCGCTGATCATCGGGCTGACGGTCGTTGCCTTCGGCACCAGTTCGCCGGAACTGGCGGTCAGCCTGAAGGCGGCTGTCGATGGCCAGGCGGGCATAGCCATGGGTAACGTGGTGGGCAGCAACGTGTTCAACGTGCTGTTCATTCTGGGCGTCTCGGCGCTGATCGTGCCGCTGACCGTGGCACATCAGCTGATTCGCTTCGATATCCCGCTCATGGTGGGCCTCTCCTTGCTGGTCCTGCTGCTGGTGCTGGATGGCAGCGTTGGGCGCTTTGATGGCGGGCTGCTGGTGGTAGGCCTGGTCGCCTACCTGGTGTTCCTGTTTCGCCAGAGCCGTCGGGAGCCCTCGCCGGAGAGCCCCGTGGAGCCTCGCGCGGAAGGCATGAAGAAGATGACCAAGTTTGCCCTCACCGGCCTGGCCGCCGGCGTGGCACTGGCCGCCCTCTCCACCACCGCCCAGGCCCAGGAACGCTGGACCATGACCAGCACCTGGCCCGACAACCTCGACCTGATCCAGATCGACCGCCACTGGGCCGAACTCGTCAACAAGCTGGCCGGCGACGAGCTGCAGATCGAGTTCCGCGCCGGTGGCACCCTGATGCCCGGCACCGAGGTCTTCGACGCCACCGAGACCGGCAGCATCGAGGCCGCCGGCGACTGGCCCGGCTACTGGGCCGGCCGCAACCCGGCCTTCTCGCCGCTGGCCACCACCACCGCGCTGTTCAATGCCGTCGACTACATCAACTGGATCCAGCAGTGGGGCGGCTGGGACCTCTACCAGGAGATCTACGGCCAGTACGACATGGTCTACCTGCCCTACGCCGCCCTCAACAACGAGTCCGGCTTCATGGGCCGCACGCCGATCCGCAGCCTGGCCGACCTCGAAGGCAAGCGCCTGCGCCTCTCCGGCCGCGACCAGGGCCGCGTGCTCGAGCAGCTCGGCGGCTCCCAGGTCACCCTGGCCGGCGGCGAGGTCTACCAGGCCATCGAGCGCGGCGTGATCGATGCCGGCGAGTTCTCCACCCCGGGCGTCGACTACAACGCCGGCTTCGCCGAGGTCGCCGACTACTGG
The DNA here is from genome assembly GCF_003547075.1 of Halomonas sp. JS92-SW72. Classification (NCBI taxonomy): domain Bacteria; kingdom Pseudomonadati; phylum Pseudomonadota; class Gammaproteobacteria; order Oceanospirillales; family Halomonadaceae; genus Halomonas; species Halomonas sp. JS92-SW72. The sequence goes on along the minus strand of NZ_CP032147.1, from coordinate 4,010,195 downwards.
GCCACCCCCGGCTGGCACCAGTCCGCCAGCGTGTTCGGCGTGATGATCAACAAGGACGCCTGGGACGCCCTCTCCGAGGAGACCCAGGAGAAGCTGAAGATCGCCGCCGACGCCACCATGGCCTGGGCCCTGGCCTGGTCCGAGCGCGAGTCCACCGACGCCACCCAGAAGTTCATCGACGCCGGCGTCGAGATCAACACCTTCTCCGACGAGGACCTGGCCCGCATCCAGGACATCACCAACGAGGTGATCGTGCGCGGCGCCTGCGAGAACACGGACCACGCCAAGGTCTACCACTCCATGGTCAGCTACCTGCAGGACTACGCCAAGTGGCGTGACATCTCGGCGCCCTACAACATGAGCCGCACCATGGACAACCTGCCGTCTCTGGAAGAGATCGAAGCCTGCCTGTAAGGCCCCCTGCTGCCGCCCCGGTGACCCCACCGGGGCGGCCTGCGTTGCGACGTCGGAGACTGTTCCCATGAATGCGATTGCCAAGGCGATCGATACGCTCAACGAGGCGCTCGGGCGACTCATCGCGCCGCTGATCGCCGTGATCACGCTGATCGTCCTCTATGACATCGGCCTGCGCTACTTTGCCGGACGCCCCAGCGACTGGGCCTTCGACATCACCAAGATGCTGTTCGGTGCCCATTTCATGCTGATGGCCGCCTACGGCCTGCGCCATCACGCCCACGTCGAGGTCGACGTGCTCAAGCGCCTGCTCTCGCGCCGGAAGCAGGCCATCGTCGAACTGCTCGGCTACCTGATCTTCTTCGTGCCCTTCATCTACATGATGCTGAGCCTGGGCTGGAGCTTCTTCATGCGCTCCTACAGCCGCGGCGAGACCACCTACGGGGTGGTGTCGATCCCGGTCTACCCGATCAAGGGCGTCATCGTGGTGGCCGCCGTGCTGATCCTGCTCCAGGCCATTGCCATCGTCATTCGCGCCATCCAGCAGCTGCGCGAGGAGAAAGCCGCATGAACCTGAGTCCCGAACTGCTCACCCTGGTGATGTTCGGCGGGCTGCTGATCGGCCTGTTCATGGGCCATCCGCTGGCCTTCGTGCTGGGCGGCGTGGCGGTCATCGGCGCCTACCTGGGCCCCGGCGAGCGCGTGCTCGGCACCATCATCAACAACATCTACGGCAACGCCATGGACAACTATGTCCTGGTGGCCATTCCCCTGTTCGTGCTGATGGCGCGCTTCCTCAACGATTCCGGCGTCACCGAGAAGATGTTCGAGGCGATGCGCCTGCTGCTGGCCAACCTGCGCGGCGGCCTGGCGCTCACCGTGGTCATCGTCTCGGTGCTGCTGGCCGCCACCACCGGCATCGTCGGCGCCTCCATCGCGGTGATGGGCATGATCGCGCTCGCCCCGATGCTCAAGTACGGCTACAACAAGGAGCTCAGCACCGGGGTGATCATGGCCAGCGGCTGCCTGGGCATCCTGATCCCGCCGAGCATCATGCTGATCCTGATGGCCAGCTACTCGCCGGTCTCGGTGGGCGCGCTGTTCGCCGGCGCCCTGGTGCCGGGGGTGATGCTGGGCGCCATGTACGCCCTCTACGTGCTGGTGATCTGCCTGGTCAAGCCGAGCTACGGCCCGCCGGTGCCCGCCGCGGAGCGCGCCGAGGTCTCCACCGGGCAGCTGCTGGTCATGCTGGCCAAGTACGTGCTGCCGCCCATGTCGCTGATCCTCGGCGTGCTGGGCGCGCTGTTCACCGGCGTGGCCACCGCCACCGAGGCCTCGGCCATCGGCGTGGGCATCGCCTTCCTGCTGTTCCTGATCTTCGGCGACCGCCGGCCGAGCACCTGCTTCAAGACCCTGATCGAGGCCGGCAAGACCACCACCATGGTGATGCTGGTGCTGGTCGGCGCCACCGCCTTCACCGGGGTCTTCTCCCGCGGCGGCGGCATGACGGTGATCAGCGACCTGGTGCTGCTGGTGCTGGTGTTCCCGGCGATCGTGCTGTTCCTGCCCCAGCTACTCTATTGATGGCCGCCCCTGTGAAGGCGGCCCGAGGAGAATCGCGATGAACATGGACGAGGCCGGACTCGAGGCCAGGGATCCGGGCGGTGAGGGGGCGGCATCGGCCCCCCGGGCGGAGCTGGACCTCAACCAGTTCCTGCCCTATCGGCTCAACCGCCTGGCGGACCAGATCAGCCAGTCGCTGGCCGAGCTCTATGCCGAGCGCTACCAGCTCAACGTGGCCCAGTGGCGGGTGCTGGCCTGGCTCAGCCACTGCGACGACCTGACGGCGAAGAAGGTCTGCGCCTACACCAATATGGACAAGGCGCGGGTGTCGCGGGCGATCCAGGCCCTGGAGGAACGCGGCCTGATCTCCCGCACGCCCTCGCCGAAGGACCAGCGGCTGCATGACCTGCACCTCACCGAGGCGGGCCAGGCGCTGCTGGCCGAGCTGGTGCCCGAGGCCCAGGCCTGGGAGGCGGAGCTGGTGGCTACCCTCAGCGCCGGCGAGTATCGCGACCTGCTCAACGTGATGCGCAAGCTCGAACGCCAGCTGGAGCGTATCGGCTGAGACGCGCGTCTCTTCGTGGCGGGACTTTCTGATACGGGGCCCTTCTGCGGGGCCGCGTCTCGCTCCCTGTCGGCCGTTCGGTGGAAACGTGTTGCCGATTCTTTATTTGCAGGCTATCTGACGTAACGCAATGTCTTGCCCGGGGCATGAGGGGCCCGTGCTCGCTTCACGCCGAGCCATGCGTCAGGGTGTGATTTCAGATTCCTGTTTTTAAACGATTTTTCTTGCATTCTACTTAAGTTGTATTAGCTATTGGTCGCGGTGGCGTTGCGTTCATGGTCGTGGCAGAGGCATTGTATGCCCGATCGTGTTTCCCGGATTGGCGATTTGAAGTAGATCGGTGTATCGCATTGATCGCCCCGGAAGCCGCTCCCTGCCACCCGACGATAAACGCCAGCCGCCCGCGACGACGGAGGAACTACAATGAACAAGACCACAGGCCTGATGCTCGGCACCCTGACAGCCGCCATCATGAGCACTTCCGCCCTGGCCCAGACCACCCTCACGGTCAGCACCTGGGCCGGCCCCAACCACGGCATCAACACCATGGTCTGGCCGACCTGGAAATCCTGGATCGAGGAGGCCACCGAGGGCCGCGTCACCGTCGACGTGGTGCATGACATGGGCCCGCCCGCCTCCCAGATGGAGATGGTGGCCGACGGCATCGCCGATGCCACCTGGGTCTTCCACGGCTACAACACCGGCCGCTTCGAGCTGACCAAGCTGCCCGAATTCCCCACCTTCGAGGACTTCTCCTCCGAGAACGCCTCCGCCGCCTACTGGCGCACCCACCAGGAGTACCTGGCCGCCGCCGGCGAGCATCGCGGCGTCGACGTGGTGGCGGCCGGCGTGCACGGCCCGGGCTGGATCTTCAGCCGCGAGCAGTACGAGACCCTCGACGACATGAAGGGCAAGCGCATCCGCGTCGGCGGCGGCGTGATGGGGGACCTCTCCAACGCCCTGGAGCTGACCGGCGTGGCCCTGCCGCCCACCGGCGTCTACGAGGCGGGCTCCCAGGGTGTCATCGACGGCGCCATGCTGGTGCCCGAGGGCCTGCGCAGCTTCCGTGTCGCCGAAGTCTTCCCTTACACCCTCAAGGTGGACGGTGGCTTCTATCGCGGCAGCTTCACCATCGTGGTCAACCCGATGATCTGGGACCAGATCTCCCCGGAAGATCGCGAGGCCATCGAGGCGGTCTCCGGCGAGCGCCTCTCCCGCCTGTTCGGCTACATGATGGATACCGTGGACGTGCGCGGCGTGGCCTTCGCCGAGGAGCAGGGGCACACCTTCACCGAGCTGGGCGACGCGGACCTGGAGACCCTGCGCGGTATCAGCGACAGCATGGTCGATGACTGGGCCGAGTCGGTCTCCGCGAGCCGCGGCGTCGATGCCATGGCCGCCATCGAGTTCTTCCGTGAGCAGCTCTCCGCCGCCGCCGAGGACGACAGCGTGGGCGAGCTGGTGCCCGACGAGTTCAAGTAAGTCCTCCTGTCGCCACATGGAGGGCGACCGACCATGCATTCCCCGACGACTCGCGCCGCGCGCATCGGTCGGGGTCTGCAGCTGATGCTGGAGGGGGTGGCCGGTGCCACCCTCTTCGGCATGATGCTGCTGACCACCGCCGACGTGACCGGCCGCTACTTCTTCAATGATGCGATCTTCCCCGCCAGGCTGGTGTGGGTGCGCGAGGTGCTGGTCAACCTGCTGGTGACGGCGGCGCTGTGGGTGATGGCCCGACGCGTCTGGGCGCTGGCCGAGCGCGCCTTCGAATGGGGCGACGTGACCGAGTTCCTGCGCATCCCGCGCGGCTACCTGATCGGGCTGATCGCCGCCATGCTGGCGCTCTCGGCGCTGCTGACCCTGGCGCGGGCGGTGCTCTACCTGCTGGAAGGGTGCCGGGTGATCCGGCAGGGCGGCCCGCTGAGCCCCGCGACCAAGGCGGGAGGTCCCCATGACTGAGGCACTCTACGGCTTTGCGGCGCTGCTGATCCTGGTGTTCCTGCGGGTGCCGCTGGCGTTTGCCATGGGCATCGTCGGTTTCGTGGGCTTCTACCTGCTGACCGGCAACTGGAACGCCGCCGAGGCGATGGCCGCCCGGCGGGTGGTGGACACCGCCATGGTCCTGAAGTTCGAGCTGCAGTCCGTGACGGGCGTGTCCGAGGTCGCCACGGTGGGCGGCATGGTCAAGCAGTACCAGGTGGTGCTTGACCCGAATCGTGCGCGTGCCTATGGGCTGACCCTGTCCGGCATCCGCTCGGCCATCGAAGGCGCCAACCGCGAGGCAGGTGGTTCGGTCATCGAGATGGGCGAAGCGGAATACATGGTGCGCTCGCGTGGCTACCTCACCGGCATCGAGGAGCTACGCCTGGTGCCCGTTGGCCTCGGCGGCGACGGAACCCCCGTCTTGCTCGAGGACGTGGCCGAGATCCGCATCGGCCCTGCTGCCCGTCGCGGCATCGCGGAGCTGGATGGCGAGGGCGAGGCCGTAGGCGCCCTGGTGGTCATGCGCCATGGCGAGAACGCGCTGGCCACCATCGAGCGGGTCAAGGCACGTCTCGATGAGCTGCGACCGAGCCTGCCCGAAGGCGTCGAGATCGTGGAGACCTACGATCGCTCGGTGCTGATCCAGGAGTCGGTCGACAACCTGACGGTCAAGCTGCTGCAGGAATTCCTCATCATCGCACTGGTATGCATCGTCTTCCTGCTCCACTTCCGCTCGGCGCTGGTTGCGATCGTGGCACTACCGATCGGCATTCTGGCGGCACTCATGATCATGCAGGCCAAGGGCATCAACGCCAATATCATGTCGCTGGGCGGCATTGCCGTGACCATCGGCGCCATGGTGGACGCCGCCATCGTCATGGTGGAAAACCTGCACAAGCGGCTCGAGAAGGCGCCCCCGGGCGAGGATCGCTGGCATACCGTGGCCGAGGCGGCCAAGGAGACCGGCCGGCCGATCTTCTTCGCGCTGTTGATTATCGTGGTCAGCTTCCTGCCCCTGTTCACGCTCCAGGGACAGGAGGGTCGGATGTTCCAACCGCTGGCCTTCACCGGTACCTATGCCATGGCGGCGGCCGCCGGACTGGGCATCACCCTGGTGCCGGTGCTCATGGGCTACCTGGTGCGTGGGCGCATACGCCCTGAGTCTGCCCATCCGCTGAGCCGCATGCTGATTGCCATATACCGCCCCGGGCTGGATGCCCTGCTGCGCTATCCCTGGGCCACCATTGCCGCAGCAGTGCTGATTGCCGCCAGCGTGGCCTATCCGGCGACCAAGCTGGGCAGTGAATTCATGCCCCAGCTGGATGAAGGCGATCTCATGTACATGCCCTCGCTGGAGCCCGGTGTCTCCATCGGCAAGGTGCGTGAATTCATGCAGCAGACCAATCGTCTGATCATGTCGGTACCGGAGGTGGATCGTGTCTTCGGCAAGGCGGGGCGTGCCGATACGGCCACCGATCCGGCCCCGATCGGCATGCTGGAGACCGTCATTCGCTTCAAGCCCCGCGATCAGTGGCGCGAGGGCATCACCAAGGCCGATATCATTCGCGAGCTCGACGAGGCGGTGAGCTTTCCCGGGGTGGCGAACGTCTGGGTGCCGCCGATCAAGACGCGCATCGACATGCTTTCGACCGGCATTCGCTCTCCCGTGGGCATCAAGGTGGCGGGTGCCGACCTGGCGGAAATCGAGCGCATCGGTCGCGAGATCGAACGCGTACTCCAGGACGTCCCTGGCACGGCCTCAGCCTATGCCGACCGCACCGCTGCCGGGCGCTATGTCGAAGTCGATATCGACCGGCGCGCTGCCGCGCGTCATGGCGTCAACGTCAGTGACCTGCAGGCCATCATTCAGACGGCGGTGGGTGGGATGAATGTCAGCGAAACCGTCGAGGGGCTCGAGCGCTATCCCATCAACCTGCGCTACCCCCAGGATTGGCGTGATTCGCTGGAGAGCCTGCGGGACCTGCCGGTCATCACCTCGACAGGAGCCTATCTCCCCCTGCAGGCACTGGCGAACGTGGGCATCGTCGACGGCCCGGCCATGATCCGCACCGAGAATGCACGCCTCAACGGCTGGGTCGTGGTCGACATTCGCGGACGCGATATCGGCTCCTACGTGGCCGAGGCGCGCCAGCGTGTGATGGATCAGGTCGCTCTGCCGGCCGGGTATTCGGTCACCTGGTCGGGCCAGTACGAATACATGGAACGGGCCAAGGAGCGCCTGCAGTGGGTGGTCCCGGTGACCATCGTATTGATCTTCCTGCTGCTCTACCTTTGCTTCCGTAACGTCGCCGAGACTTTCATGCTGATGGGGTCGCTGCCGTTCGCTGCCGTCGGCGGGGTGTGGCTGCTCTACTGGCTTGCCTATGACATCTCGGTGGCCGTGGCGGCGGGTTTCATCCTGCTGATCGGACTGTCGGCGGAGTTCGCCGTGGTCATGCTGATGTATGTCCGTGGCGCAGTGGAGCAGCGCCAGCCGAGTACACGTGGTGAGCTGCGCGAGGCAATTATCGAAGGGGCGGTCATGCGGGTACGCCCCAAGGCCATGACCTCTCTCACGGTAGTGCTGGGTCTCAGCCCGCTGCTGATGGATTCCGGCCCCGGCTCCGAGGCCATGCAGCGCATCGCTACGCCGATGGTAGGAGGCATGATCTCTGCCCCCCTGGTTTCACTGCTGCTCATTCCCGTCCTCTACTGGCTATGGCAGCGGCGACACTTTCCCGAGTCTGTCTCGTCAGAGGCTGCGCTCAGCAACACCAAAACCCAAGGAAACCTGTGATATGAAAAAGATCGTACTTCAGCTGGCAGTCATGATGGGCGTTATGGTGGCGCTACCTGCGATGGCGACCAGCGATCATGGACACGGCAAGCATGCCGGTCATGGGGAGCTTGAATTATAACCGATTTTCAGCCGCCTTTTTCATTTCCGGTGCAATATCCAGGCTAGAGTATCTGTCGTTCAGATCGTGTGACCGGAGCCTCCACCGTGGACATCAAACCCGTGCTGACTGGTTCGGAGGCAAGTGGAAATGGCGGTTTATCACCTTCGTGTAAAACCGATACAGCGAAGCAAGAAACGGCATGCAACTGCCGCAGCGGCGTACCGTGCGGGCGTGTGTATCGTGGATGAGCGCACCGGCAAAAAGCACGATTACAGGCACAAGATGGGGGTGCTGGGAGCTGAGTTGTGCCTGCCAGGTGGCGGCACCGAGGAGCGTGCCGCGTTTTGGAATCGGGTTGAGCATCACCATAGGAGGAAAGATGCAGTCGTGGCCCGTGAGATCGAGGTCTCGCTGCCTCGTGAGCTCAACGATGGCCAGCGGTGGGAACTCGCGATGACCTATGCCCACGAGCTGGCCGGACGCTACGGAGTTGCCGTCGATGCGGCGTTTCATGCGCCGCGCCCAGTCAGCGACAAGGATCTCGAGCTGAATCCTGAACAGTTCCATATGATCGATCCCGATACCGGTCATCGCCATAATGGCAACTGGCACTGCCATCTGTTGTTCAGTGCCTGCCATGTCGAGCCTGATGGCACGCTGGGTAAAAAATGTGTCGAGCTCGACCCTATCCACTGTCGACGTCGCAAGATCCTCAACCTGACGCAGCGCGAGCGGAGCCGATGGGCAGAACTGCAAAACAGAGCACTGGAGCGTGCAGGAGCTGCTTGTCGTGTCGATCACCGCAGCTATGTGGATCGTGGTAACGATCGAGTGCCGACGGTTCATCTCGGTGGGTATGCGGCTCGCATGCGTCGTGACGGCACACCGCAGCTCAGCGAACAGGCAATGCTGAACCGTGAGATTGTGGCAACGAATAATGAAGTTTGGCGTCTTCGTGAGCAGGCTCGACGGGAGCGTATCGAGGAGCGCGAGTTGAAGGCGTGGATAAAACAGCCAGGTGTCTGCTCAGCTTCAGGCCGTATCATCCTGGAATCCAGGATGATGGACAGCATCGAACGCAGCTATCTGTTGTCCCAGCAGATTGAGGAAGAGGAGCGATCATCAGTTAGGCAGTCCCGAGCTGATTTTCAGCATAGCCAAGTGACAGATGAGCAGATCGAGTTAACGGGTTCCCGCCCTGCGACCGAGGAGCCGGAGTCTGCCTCGGAAATGCGTTCTGGCGAGTATCCAGCGCCTACGCCAGCCAGGCTGACAGGCTCTGTTCCTGAGCCGCCACGAGATGCCCAGGTACGAGCCAAACTGGCAGTGCGTCGGTTGCTATGTATGGTGGAGCAGATTGATCGTGCGGCCGCTATCCGTGAAGCGATGCTCGATCCAGATGATCGGTTTGCTGAGGTGTTCCAGGAGCAGCTGCTGGAGGTCGGGATTGGCGCTCATGGTGAGCTGTCCCACGGAGCACGACCTTCTCAGGGTGATGAGCTGGGCGAGTCTGCAGATGGCACCTCAGCTGAGCATCCTGGCCTAACGCGGGCTGATGGGGCTCCGGTCAAGCGGTAGCTGATTGGTCTGCGGGGTGAGCTGACACTGCGCTCTATATGTGCGTGGCAGGCGCGACAGCGAATCCAGAAGGATTCTTTCGACCGCCAAACAAACTCGAAAAGGGGCCAGCTACTGGGCTTGTGAGTTAGCCGCTGTTTCTGGCCACAGCCGCATGTCAGCGCACAGCCGCCGTCATCCATCCAGGTCAGTATGATGGTCTCCATGAAATGCCCCGTCCTGTTGGTGCCCAATAATGACACTGTGGGCCACGCGACGGCGATGTGGTGTGAGCAATGTCGGAAAAACATGATGGTGTTTGGCTGACAGGGTGTCAGTGCAGCTGAGGCAGCTCGTCCCAGCGTGTAGTCCACCGCGGTGTGCGGTTGGCGCAGCGTAGCTGCCAGGCGGCCTGAGGTAATGCTCGCCCGAACGTGACGGTACCTCGCCCCATTCTATTGTTGAGCGCATCCAGCGTTGCCATCAGGCGGTCGCTGCGCTCGCGCTGGGCCTGGCTTTCCGGAGTGTCCAGCAGCGAGAGCTGAGCCCGGTTGGCGTCCACTAGATCAACCAGCATCACGCCTGCCTTCATGAAGCGGTAGCGGGGCCGGTAGATGGCCGCGAACGCCTGGCTAGCCGCCAGCAGGATGTCGCGGCTGTCGTCTGTGGGACAGGGCAGCTCCACCACGGCGCTGGGCGAGTACTGGGGCAGGTCAGGACGGTGGCGATTGGTCTTCAGAAAGACGTAGACGGCTCGGGCCAGACTGTCCTGCCCGCGGAGCTTCTCAGCGCTACGCTGGGCAAACTGCCGGATGGCCTGGTGAATCTCTTCGCGGCTGTCGGTCATCCTCCCGAAGGAGCGTGACGTCATGATGCGCTGACGGGCCTCACCAGGATCATTCATCTCGATGCAGGGAATGCCCTTCAGTTCCAGGCAGGTGCGCTCCAGGGTGACCGAGAAACGCTGGCGAATCTGCTTGGGGTCGGCCTGGGCGAGATCCCAGGCACTGTGTACGCCCATCAACGCCAGGCGCTCCACCAGTCGGCGGCCGACGCCCCATACATCGCCGAGCTCGACCTGGCGCAGTAGCGGCTCATAAGCTTCGCTATCGGGCCTAAGCACACATGCGCCGCCGTAGATCGGTAGTTTCTTGGCGGCACGGTTCGCCAGGAGTTAAGCTCAAGTCTTGTGTATGGAGGGAAGTCGAGAGGGTGACGTATCCTGCTGATGACCGATCAGTCAGACAGGACTGCCGCCTGACTTGCCGTACACAGGATTTGACAATAACTCCCGGCAAAGGGAGGAAAGCGCAGTTGAGTAGGGATAGAATCAGACATGGCGAACCCTGTTTAGCTTCTTCCGAAGCGTTATTGGTGTAACTCCCATTATATCAATGGGTTGGGCAGGGTTCGCCTTTTTTTATGAATTTTTCGGGCTAGTGCAGTGTACTGCCTCGAGTCAAGGTGGCCATCGGCAAGGCTCTGAATCGTCTCCACAGCCTGACTTACCGAGCGGTTCATGGGACGGACAAGCAGCCACGCCACTATACTGAGTACCAGCATTCCCGGGATCAATACGGCAACGAGAACTGTCACGGCCAGGGAAATCGCGAACTGCGAGAGATTTCCGGTAAGTTCCGAGAACTGATGCGCCAGTTCGTTGACCTGTCTTTCTCTGGCATCGATTTCCTGGATGATCTCCAGCCGCTGCGGGGGGGGATCGGCGGCGTTCCTGAGTTCGGCCGCCAGAGCGAGTATCTGCTCCGATATCTCGGAGGCTTCGCCCGACAGGGAAATCAGACGCTGGGCGATTGGGTTACTCTTAAGGATCCTGAGCCGCAGAATTAAGGCGCGGGCCTGGTCAGGGTACCTCACTTCCTGGAACGTTTGTTGTATCTTTCGTGCGAACTCCGAGGTGCTACTGGTTACAAGGAGTTCCGGCGTCGCCGAGAACAAAGCACTATAGGCCAGCGCGCGTCCGAGACGATCCTCGAATTTCTGGTAGTCACTCTCATTGTTGGTATTGACGTACTGGTGCAGACTGGAGCTCGCCCTGAACACGTTAACCGTATGGGTTCGTTCAACCCTCGAGATCAAAGTCACCACATCGAGCGTGTTGAACACAAAGAACGACACCGAGCCAGCCAACAGAGTCACCACGACGCCCAGTCCCACAAGGAAATAGACCCGGTGCCGTATCAGTCCGAACCACTGCTTCATAGAGTCCATCATGGATAACGGTTCTGTTAGTTGATTAAGGAAGGTCTGAATAATTCACTGTTTTCACCGTGGTGCTAGTCAGAAAGCGTTTGCGGCGGAATTCAGCCCAGAAATCAATCTTGATCGTGTGTTTTTTCGCCTGATTGCCGCGTTTTCGCGGCAACCAGGCACACTGCCCCTAGGGCAACAGCATTCGTTTCACCCTCAGCAGATTGTACAACCCTGCCAGAACATAAAGTCGGTTCCTGTTCTTGGCCAAACCCCGATAGCGAACCTTGCCGTAGCCGAACATCCCTTTGGTCATCCGGAAGGGATGCTCCACCTTGGCTCGTATGCTGGCTTTGAGGGTTTCGCAGTCCTGAGTCACTTTCGACATCGTTGACCGTTTGCCTGGGCGTTCAGCGATAAACCACTGCACTTCCCGCTTCTTGTGCGCTTCGCGTTTCTGGATGCCGCGGTAACCGGCGTCTCCCCACACCCGTTTCTCCTCGCCATGCAACAGCTGATCCGACGGCGTCAGGTCATGCTCATTGGCGGCGGTCGTGGCAAGGCTGTGAATCAGGCCAATCGTGTCATCGACACCAATATGGCACTTCATACCAAAGTGCCACTGATTGCCTTTCTTCGTCTGATGCATCTCCGGATCACGAGCCTTATCTCTGTTCTTCGTCGAGCTGGGCGCTTCGATGATCGTCGCATCAACGATACTGCCTTCCCGAACCATCAGGCCATGCCGGGCCAGTTGGCGGTTGATCTTCTTGAACAGCTTCTTGCCCAAATTGTGCTGTTCCAGCAAGTGCCGGAAGTTCAGGATCGTCGTCTCATCGGGAACCCGGGACAGGCGAATACCCGCAAAACGACGCATCGACTCGATCTCATACAGCGCGTCCTCCATCGCCGGATCACTCAGGTTGTAGATCACCTGCATCACATGAACCCGCAGCATGCTCGACAGCGGGTATGGGGGACGACCGGCGCGGCCAGAGGCATAATGGGCGGCAATGGTCGATTCCAGCGCCTTCCACGGTAGCAACTGCTCCAGCTTCTCCAGGAACACTTCCCGCCGGGTCTTGCGCTTCTTGTGGGCGTATTCGGCTTCGGCAAAGGTCAGCTGGCTCATGGCATACCTGCATACTGGCTGATGGAAAGTACTCATTATGCCAAAGTCACGGCGTTTTTCAGAGGCTCCTTAAAGGAAAGGTCTGCAATCGGGGTGTTACTACCTGATGCGTATCAACCTCTCGTTCGCATCGACCGATCGCAGGGAACTTTAACGGCAAGACTCACCCGAACTCTTTACTTAGAAGCGGTATGCGACACCGATGCTCACGATAGTGGGGTCCACTTCCACTTCTGCCTCAACAGGGGCCGGGCCCAAGTTACCGGTGACATCCGCCTTGAAGGGTGCATATCTAACGTCAAAATTTGCCGACCAGTTATTGTGTATCCTCCAGCGAAAACCAGCCTGAACCGCAGGGGCCCATGTATCTTCGACGTCGAAGTCGGTTAGTGCGCGATCCTTCTCATTTAAAAAGAAAATCCGTCCTACACCCGCTCCAAAGTAAGGAGAGAACTTGCTACCCGTCAAGACATGATACTGAAGCGAAAGAATCACCGGACCATAATCTGTTTGACCAAGAAAGAGCCCAGAGAGTGACTCTTCGCCCTGAAGGTCTGCACTAGCGGGAATGCCGCCAAAAACGTTGAATGCCAGCTGATTACTCAGAAAATACGACACGTCGAATGAAACGGTCGTATCGTTGTTGATAGACAGGTTGGCATTTGGAAGGGGGGCACCACCCGCAGAGGGCGATCGCAAATCTTCATCAGTCAGAATTCTGGTGGCGTTCAGCCCAATTACCCAATCACCTCTACTATAATTATAATCTGGCTCAGATTGAGCGTTCGCCAAGCTTGCGGCAACTGAAAGTAAAAAGAATGCTATTACTAACGAGACTGTAACTATTCAGGTGGCTGCGGATGGGATATCGCCAACCAGCTGATTTTTCTGGCATAGTGTGCCTAATCCTTCGGCATATCTATGCGGTGATATGACCATCAGCGATATCAACGTCGACGAGGCCCTGGAGCGGGTCCGGCAGAATCAGCAGGATACGTCACCCTCTCGACTTCCCTCCATACACAAGACTTGAGCTTAACTCCCATAGCGTCTTGAGGTAATTAATTACGGAGCGGATCTCGGCAGGGGTGAGCACGTCCTCGAAGGCCGGCATGGTCAGTCGTTCGGTCTCGTTCCAGGGGTCGCGCCACCCTTCGGAGACCATCCGATACAGCATGGCATCGGAGTGCTTCCAGGTATGCCCTTCTGGCCCATGTGGTGGGGCCGGCAACTCACCCATCGCATTGGGTCGCTGCCAGTTCGGCATCCCCTCGCCATCGATGCCGTGGCAGCTGGCACAATGCTGCTGGTAAATCTGCTCCCCCTCTATCGGCTGAGAGGCATCGTGCGAAAGAGGGGCATCATCCGCCATGGCCTGCCCGGCAGTACTTAACAGCAGCCAGGTTGTGACGAGGACCCCGCGGTTACGCATCGGGAATCGCCCTCCAGTTCCGGCCTTGGTCATTACTGCGCACGAGTTCCCCCACGCGATCCAAACCATAGAGGGTACCTTCTGGCGCCAGAGTGATCGCGACGAGTTCAGGAGCGTCGCCTTCTATCCGTAGCCACGCCTTGCCACCATTGTCGCTGACCCACAGGCCTCGATCCGTGGCCACATAGACACGTTCGGGCTCGTCGAACTCGTAGGCCACATCGTAGACGGTATCGGCATCGAGCTCTCCGGTCGGTCGCCAGCCGCAAAAGCAATCCATCGACAGGCGCACCGCATCGTCAGACACCGCATAGAGCCAACCGGTCTGCATGCTGCCCTCCATATCGGAGTGGACGAGCCGGCGAACAGGTTGGACAGGGCCGCTATCCTTCTTCCGCCATGATTCGCCGGCATCGTCACTTTGGTAGATGCCGTCGTCAGCGATCTTGGCGTAGAGCGTCTCGACTTGATGTCGGTGGGCACTGAAAGCGATGACGTTCCGGCTGGGCAGGCCCTCATCGACCCGGTACCAGCTGTCGCCATTGTCGTCGCTACGCTGCACTCCAATCGATGGGCCGGCGATATAAAGCGTCTGCTCAGCGGCAGCCGGCGCCACCACCAACTGCCCGGTCCTTACGGCCTCGGGCAACGGGATGGCCTGCCAGGAGTCGCCACCGTTCGTGCTTTCAAACAGCTGGCTGGAATTCACCTTGAGCAGACGAGCTCCGGTCAGGTCATACTCCAGCGCCGGCAAGACATCTTCGGCCGCTGCGGCCACGGAGGCGATGCCAAGGCCGATGATGGCCCCGCTCGTGATTGATAGGGTATGCCAGAAGCGACTCATCATTTTTTTCATATCACTATTTCCCTGGATAACGGTTAGCCGATGGCACCTAAGGCGGGAAAGGTGCGCAATAGCCAATACGAGAGCTCGGTCAGTTTTCCGGTCATCATCAAGATGCCCATCAGGATCATGATCAGTCCTGCCGCCAGGTGCATGGCTCGGCCCCAGCGGCGCAAGAATTTCTGGTGGTGCAAGAAGCGATCGAGCGAAACGGCGCTCAGCAGGAAGGGCACCCCCAGGCCTAGCGAATAAATGCCGAGTAACGCCATGCCGCTCGAAGCATTGGCCGTCGAGGCGCTGACGGTCAGGATGGCGCCCAGGATCGGGCCAATACAGGGGGTCCAGCCGAAGGCGAACGCCACGCCCAGCAGATACGCCGCACTACGCCCGCCACCCTCTGCCTTGAGCCGGCCGATAAAGCGCCACTCTCGCTGTAGCCCATGCAGCGGGATGAGGCCGGTCATGAAGGCACCAAACAGGATGACGATGATACCGCCGACCAGATTGGCTTCCTGGCGATAGGCCAGCAGCAAGCGACCGATGGCCGTGGCACTGGCGCCCAGCATCAGGAAGACCGTAGAGAACCCCAGCACGAACCATATCGACTGGGTCAACACCCGGAACCGTTCGCGCCGGTCCGCTTCCTGTAGCTGCCCCAGCGAGCGGCCGGCGACGAAGGAGAGGTACCCGGGTACGAGCGGCAAGACACAGGGCGACGCGAATGAGATCAGGCCCGCCAGAAACGCCGTGATCAGGCCGATGTTGGCGACTTCCCACATCCCTCCTTATCCCCCTCCTTATCCCGCGGCTAGGCTTGAAGCTTGGACAGGGGGTGCTCTGATGATGACACCTGCTGGTCAGCTTCGTGGGGAATAGCGGCTTCCGCTTGCTTGGGCGCTGCCGGATAGGCTTCTACCTCGGCTTGTATTTCAGAGGATTCCGCCTTGGCCTGTACGTTGGAGACTTCGCCCTGGTCGGTCGCTTTCCCTTTCTTGTCCTGGCATTTCATCATGCACAGCCCCAGCCCACACATGATGAGGCAGGGCAGTAGGCTCACCAGCAGGGGGGCGATACCCAACAGGACCAGTTGCTCCCAGCCCATGGCCAGGCCAGCGAGAACTCCCAAGGCAGTAGGTAGCCCAGAGCAACGTCGAGGTCAATAGCCCTTCCCTCCCCAGAATCGGTATGCCAAAAGCAAGCCTAGGAACCTACCGTTCCATGCGGCAAGGTGGGGCTATAAACGCAACGCCAATGGTCATGTAGAGCGCTATAGATCCTGGATCAGCCACGACCGAATACCCAGTGTCACGAGACCGACAAGACTCGCCTTGTCGTTGTCATAGTCTGCGCAGCGCGATTTCTGCGTAGATCCCCTTGTAATCAGTATCATGCGTTTTATCCGGCTCCGGCCTGGGATTCAGGGCTACTATTCGATCGCTGGGATCATTCAGCAGGCCGCGAAGCTGTTCATAATCGAAGCTCCAGCCCTCGGCCTTGCGCTGGTTGAGGCGTGTGACGGTCTCTACCAACGTGGACATGCTGTGCCCCTCTCCCTCCAGAGGCGAGAATGCCTGAATCAGCGGTTGCCCTTCATACCAGCCGATCTTGATGGGCTGGTTGACGATTTGGACCTGGGTGCCGGCGGGCACGCGGTCGAAAATCGACTCGATGTCCCCAGGGAACATGCGAATACAGCCACGGCTGGCACGCATGCCGATACCATCCGGCTGGTTGGTGCCATGGATCAAGTAGCCATCGAATCCAAGGATAATGGCATGGTCTCCCAGCGGATTGTCCGGGCCTGGGGGCACTACACTGGGTGCCTCTTCACCGCGTGCCCTGGCTTCACGCTGCACCGACTCGGGGGGATACCAGGCGGGGGAGTTAAGCTCAAGTCTTGTGTACCATGGACCACGCTCGAAGCGACGCCCGCTCTCCTCACCATCGTCAGCGACCAGCACCCCTTGCATAATCATGAGGGCTGAAAATACCACGAGAAGCCACCCGACGATGGTCGGCAGCCAGCGCGGCGACATCATCGGATTCTGCAGAATGGGCGGTTCTCCAATGTGATTGGGAATCAAATACAGTAAAAGCAGCAGCGAAAAGCACAGCAGCAGCACTCCAGCGACCACATCCAAGGGATCTTTGACCAGCATGCGGTGGGAAGGGTGAGACTTCGTCATCGGGATAAACCCTTTCACGTGTAAAAACTCCGCATGGAAACCACTGAGGCGAGGGCAACGTGCCCTCGCCTCACCATGCCGTGACAGAAAAGTGACTTACTCCTGGCGAATACCGGCCTCCGCCGCCACTCCATCCCAGCGGGTCACTTCATCGGCGACAAAGGCCTTGAAATCGTCGCCAGCAACAGTTCCCTTCTCCCCTCCCAGCTGCTCTACGAAGCTGGTGAACTCCTCACGCTCCATTACTTTTTGGAGCGCTTCCTGCATCGTGGCGAAAGCCTCGTCAGGGAAGGAGCTGTGAGCGATCAGACCAAACCAAGCGGTGGTGACAAACTGATCAAGATTATACTCGCCGATCTCTTTCAAAGTCGGCACATCGGGGAGATACTCCGAACGCTCTTCGGAGGTCACAGCCAGTGCCCTGAGGTCACCTGACTGGATGTGCGAGAACACCGTGGGCATGTTCTCGAAGGAGACATTGACGTCCCCACCGAGCAGAGCCGGCAACGCCGCGCCACTGCCAGCAAACGGCACGTTTGTCATATTCGAGCCTGTCAGCGTCTTGAACAGCTCACCAGACATATGAACAGAACTGCCTACACCGGGACTGCTGAATGACATGTTCTGGTCTTGAGCGGCCTCGATGAACTCCACCACGCTCTCGTACGGGCTGTTGGCCGGAACCACCATGACATTCGGGATATCCAGCATGTTCTGGATAAACACAAAGTCCTCAACCGGGTCGTAGGCCAGGTTGGGATAGATGGCAGCACCAATGGTGTGGCCGGGTGAAGCCATCAGGATAGTGTGAGCAGCATCACGACCACCGCGGGCAAGTCGGCCGGTGGCCACAGTAGAGCCAGCACCCGGACGATTTTCTACCACCACATTCGCACCAATCTCATCCTTCAGCAGGTCCGCCACTCGACGCGACAGGACGTCGGTAGTGCCGCCGGGCCCATAGGGCACCACCAAGCGGACGTCACCAGTAGGCCATTCCGATGCTTGAGCGCTGGAGACGGCCAGCGTCAGCGCCACTGCGCCGCCACAGGTTGCCACGCAGAGTGCGTTGAGCAGCTTATTCATATTTTGCTCCTTCATAATTGAAATGACCGCTATGCGGACTTTTGATTCGCATTTAGTCAGTAGACTACTTTGCTATGCTGAAGGCCAGGTATGCAACTTTAGTCGCAAGCCCCGACCCACCCCTTCCCTGACTGCAGGCTTTTTGCTTTGACATTCATGGGGTCACGGCTCGCTTAACCTTCGTGGACAAGCTCATCAGACCCATTCGCATGTAGTGGCCAACAACACTTGCCCCCAGCAGAGAGCTAGGAGGGGTCCTCAAACCCTCTCGATCAAGGTCGCAATGCCCTGGCCCACGCCCACACACATGGTGCACAGGGCGTAGCGCTTGCCGCTCTTCTGCAGCTCATGGGCCGCGGTCAGCAGCAGCCGGGCGCCGGACATGCCCAGCGGGTGGCCCAGCGCGATGGCACCGCCGTTGGGGTTGACCCGGGGGTCGTCGTCGGCGATCCCCAGCCCGCGCAGGCAGGCCAGCGCCTGGGCGGCGAAGGCCTCGTTGAGCTCGATCACGTCGATCTCGTCCAGCGACACGCCGGTGCGCGCGAGCAGCTTCTGCACCGCGGGCACCGGGCCGATGCCCATGATGCGCGGCTCGACGCCGGCGGTGGCCATGCCGAGGATCTTCGCCATGGGGGTGAGGCCGTGCTTCTCCACCGCTTCTCGACTGGCCACCAGCATGGCGGCGGCACCGTCGTTGACCCCGGAGGCGTTGCCGGCGGTGACTCTGCCGCCCTCGCGGAAGGGCGCCGGCAGGGCGGCGAGCTTCTCGAGGGTGGTCGCGCGCAGGTGCTCGTCCTGGTCGAAGCGCAGCGGTTCCTGCTTGCGGCGCGGAATCTCGATGGCGGTGATCTCACATGCGAAGCGGCCGGCCTCCTGGGCGGCGGCGGCCTTCTGCTGGGAGCGCAGGGCGAAGGCGTCCTGGTCCTTACGGGAGATCTTGAACTGCTCGGCGACGTTCTCGGCGGTCTCCGGCATGGACTCGACGCCGTAGGCCTTCTTCATCAGCGGGTTGATGAAACGCCAGCCGATGGTGGTGTCTTCGATCTGCTGGCCCCGCGAGAAGGCGCTGTCGGCCTTGCCCATCACATAGGGCGCCCGGGACATGGACTCCACGCCGCCGGCCAGCGCCAGGTCCATCTCGCCGGCCTTGATGGCGCGGAAGGCGGTGCCCACCGCGTCCATGCCAGAGCCGCACAGGCGGTTCAGGGTGGTGCCGGGCACCGAGGTTGGCAGGCCCGCCAGCAAGGCGGACATGCGCGCCACGCTGCGGTTGTCCTCGCCGGCCTGGTTGGCGCAGCCCATGAAGACCTCCTCGATGGCGGCAGGGTCAAGCTCGGGGGCTTGTGCCAGCACCGCCTTGAAGATGGCGGCCGCCAGGTCGTCGGGGCGCACACTCGAGAGGGTGCCGCCGAAGCGGCCCACGGCGCTGCGCCGAGGATGGCAGAGGAATACGTCGCTCATAACACGCTCCATATTAGAAACTTAGGTTCACATATTGGGGTAGTTGGGCCCGCCGCCGCCCTCGGGCGCCACCCAAGTGATGTTCTGGGCCGGGTCCTTGATGTCGCAGGTCTTGCAGTGCACACAGTTCTGGAAGTTGATCTGGAACTGAGGTTTGCCGTCGTCCCCCTCGATCACCTCGTAGACCCCGGCCGGGCAGTAGCGCTGGGCGGGCTCGGCGTAGGTCGGCAGGTTGTCACGGATCGGCAGCTCGGGATCGGCCAGGCGCAGGTGGCAGGGCTGATCCTCCTCGTGGTTGGTGTTCGACAGGAACACCGAGGAGAGCTTGTCGAAGGAGAGCTTGCCGTCGGGCTTGGGGTAGTCGATCTTCGGAGATCGAGAAAATCGCGGAAGCAGCTTAATAAAAGTGTCCGCTACGACTTGACCAGAACACGACCAGGCTGGTATCGGGGTGACGGGCAAGCATCAGGACACGCGCGGCGGCGGCAGGCAATGAGGGCAGGCTATCGCACTCGTTAAGCCTGGCGCGCAGCGTCTCGGGCAAGGGGAGCAGACCGAGCGGGGGACTGGCGCTGCGTTCACAACTGATCATGTTGGCTCACCACTGCGCGGGGCAAGATTAAGGAGTCACTGAAGTCTGCCTTGAAACACCGTTTAGTTCATCTATTAGCTGCCGCAAGCGGCCAAACGGGCATCGACGCCACCGGCGCCAATCAACCGCCCTGGTTCCGGCATCCCGTCCGGCCCCTCTCGAAGCGCCAAGGGCACTGAATCGGCACATCATCGGTGTGGCCATCGATGGCAAGGCGCTGGGCCTCCTCCACCTTGAACTGAAGCGCCCCGAATAACAGTTGATCACTGTCAATTCCAAGGCTTTATCGGCAGGTTACCCAACAACTTTAGCTACCCGTATCAGCCCTGCAGTGACCGATGACACCCGCCAGCCAACATGCGATGCTTCGCGCAAAATTCATGGGGCGGTAATCAAATTGTGATAAGCACGCACACAGACCTCGAGCCCCGGAATGACCACTGGCGGCAGTTTATGCCTACTGCCTTCCTGCTCGGCCTGCTGATGATTGCCCTGGGTGCCATGGCCTGGGCCCTGGCCGAGCGGCGTACGGCATCCATGGAAGAGGCACGGCGCTACACCATTGCCAAGGCGGAGCTGGTGAGCGACTGGGTCTCGGGCAGTTTCACCCTGAGCGAACACCTGCTTGCCGGAACAGGGCAGCTGGCGCTGGAATCTATTGCCGACAGCGATGCCTCCGCCATGCCCCAGTTGTCCAGCCGTCTCGACCGGCGCGTCGATGCCGTGGCTTTTGTCGACGCCGTGGCCCTGCTCACCCCCACGGGTGAGCCGCTGGCAAGCTCCGATGGCGCCAGGATGCGCGCCGTGCTGGACGACAATGCCCACATTGTCGATGCGTTTCTGGCGAGCCCTGAGCGCAGCCGCGTCACCGGCCTGCTGACTCAGGGAGACAGCTCTGCCCTGACGGCCCTGCACTTCATGGCGTTGCATGACGCTGACGCACAGTTGCAGGGCGTGATGGTCGCTCAGCTCAACATGGCAGTGCTGAGTGCCACCATTGCCAGAGCCGCCCAGCTCGAGAGCGAGAGCATTGCCCTGGTGGACCTCGACCTGCAACTGGTCACTCGCCACCCGCCGCCCACGGCGGAAGGCGTGGGTATCGGGCTGCCCTTCGAGCTCGCCCCGCTGAGTCGGGCAGTGAGGGAAGGCCTGGCCCTGGATGGCATGATCGTTCGCTCCCCCATGGACCAGCAGGTGCGGCTGCTTTCAGGCAAGCGACTCGAGAGCGCTCCCTATCTGGTCGTGATCGGACGCAGCACCACCGACATCCTGCGTCCCTGGTGGCGCGAGCTGCGCATCCTTCTGGGCGGCTGGCTGGTGACCGCCCTGCTGGGCTGGCTGGCCCTGCGCCGCCACCTGAGCGCGCTGGCGAGCCGGCAGCGGCTGGCCAGGGAGGTCGTGCAGCGCAAGCAGGCCCAGAGCGACATCCAGCAGCGGGAGGCCGAGCTGAGAACCCTGGTGACGGGCATCGAAGCGCTGCTGTTTCGCTTCGACGAGCACGGCAACCTGCAGTTCGCCCATGCCCATCGGCCTGACCTGCTGCTGGCCCCGCCGGATCAGCTGCTGGGGCGCCACTATTCGGAGATCCTGCCAGGCGATATCACCGAGCGCTTCCGAGTGGCTCTCGATCGGGTCGCCGATACCGGCCTGCCTGTCGAGGTTGGCTATCGCCTGTCGCTGGATGGCACGCCCCGCGACTTCAAGGCGGTGCTCAGACCCTTGCTGAACGATGCCGCCATCGCGTCCGGCACCGTGGTGCTGGCCACCGATATCACCCGGGAGAAGGCCCTGGAGGCCCAGCTGCGGATCGCGGCCATGGCCTTCGACACCCACCTGGGCATGTTCATCACCGATGCCGACGGCAACGTCATCAGGACCAACGGCACCTTCACCCAGATCACCGGCTACTCGGAGAGCGAGGTGGTGGGGCGCAACCCGCGGATGTGGAGCTCGGGGCAGCATGATGCCGACTTCTATCGTGACATGTGGGGTGCCATCGAACGCGATGGCAGCTGGCAGGGCGAAGTCTGGAATCGCCGCAAGACCGGGGAGATCTACCCCCAGTGGCTGACCATCAGCGCCATCCGCAATGCCCATGACGAGCTTCTGCACTTCGTGGCCACCCTGAGCGACCTGTCGGCCTCCAAGGAGGCCGAGGATGCAATCCATCGCCTCGCCTTCTACGACCCGCTGACCGGGTTGCCGAACAGGCAGCGGCTCCAGGACCGGCTCCACCACCTCGCGGAAAACCCGGAGAGGCAACAGGAACATGCGGCCCTGCTGCTGGTTGGCCTGGACAACTTCAAGGCCTATAACAGCACCCTCGGCCACCAGCAGGGTGACGCCCTGCTGCAACAGGTCGCCGAGCGCATCGGCGACTCACTCGACGAGAATGAGGCGCTGGCACGCTGGGGCGGCGACCAGTTCGTGCTGCTGAGCCGACACCTGGGCAGCGATCCGCAGAGCGCGGCGCTCAAGGCACAGCGCGCCGCCGACGCCCTGCTGCTGCAGATCCGAGCCTGCAGCGGCAGTAACCAGAAGGCGCTGCCGATCAGCGCCAGCATCGGGATCGCGCTGTTCCACCAGTCGACGCAGGAGTCGGCGCAAAGCGTGCATCAGGCGGAGCTGGCCATGTATGAGGCCAAGCGCCAGGGCGGCAATACCTCACGCTTCTTCGATACGAGCATGCAAGCCGCCATGGTGGAGCGTACCCGGCTCGAAGCCGACCTCTACCACGCCCTGGAACGCGGCGAACTGGTGCTCCACTACCAGGCACAGGTCAATGAAGTGGGCGATCCGATTGGCGTAGAATGCCTTCTTCGCTGGCAGCACGCTGAGCGCGGCATGATCTCTCCCGGGGTCTTCATTCCCCTGGCCGAGGAGAGCGGCCTGATCGTACCCATCGGGCACTGGGTGCTGGAAACCGCCTGCCGGCAGCTGGCCGAGTGGCGCCACCGCCCCGAGCTGCAGACGCTCACGCTCTCGGTCAATGTGAGCCCAGCGCAGTTCAACCAGCCGGGCTTCTTCGATGAGGTGTGCCAGCTGCTCAACGAGAGCGGGGCCGACCCGACCCGGCTGATGCTGGAGGTCACGGAAGGCCTGTTTCTGCACGACCCTAGCAGTCTGTCGGTTTAGAGGGCATGAAGCGTAGAAGCAACGTCCCCTCTCTGGTTTCTCGGCCGGCCAGTATAGCTTGGTGGTATCAGGAAATTCCGCGCCGGGTGGGGATAGTTGGGACGCCCATCGTTATAGCCTTCACGTTGCTTTCAAATAACCCGGTATTCAAGCTTTGAAGAAGCATGGCTGGCCGGCACCCGTCGGCCAGTTTGATAGATATAACCAAGAATCTTTATGACTTTTGGCCATGGTGCATGTGCCATGGCGCTGTTCTTGCCGCAGTGCACAGGTGAGTATGGAGGGTGGTGAATGGGCTCTCGGTTACCCAAAATGTTGGCTGTGGCGTTAAGCACGGCTTTTATGTTGCCTTTGCCGGTATTGTCAGAGCCGGTGCTTTCTCTGATGGAAGCTGAGCGGCTCGCTCGCATCGACGACCCTGCCACGCTGCGCTATCAGGAGCTGGCTGAGGCTCGACGTGAGGCCGCCATCTCGGCCAGACAGCTTCCCGATCCCATGCTGATCATGGAGGTCATGGACGTCGCACGAGAGGGTCTTTCCATCGATGACGACACCATGACCCAACTGCGTGTGGGAGTGCGCCAGACCTTCCCGAGAGGCGACAGCCGTCGATTGGCAAGCGAGCGGGAAGGCGCGTTGGCCATGGCTGACGCAGCTCGTGGCAGCAACGCAGAAATCACTGCCGTTCGCGCCGTGCGGCGTGCCTACCTGTCGCTCTACGAGCAGCGCGCCATCCGGGAAGTGCTGGAGAAGAGCCAGCCCTTGTTCGAGGACCTGCGCGATATCACCGAACGCGAGTTTGCTTCCGGCTTTGCCGATCAACAGGATCTGTTACGCGCCGAACTGGAGCTGAGCCGGTTGCATGATCGCCTGCTTTCCGTTCAGGCACAGGAAGCGGCAGCACGGGCCCAGCTTGCGCGTTGGGTCGGTCAGGATGCCATTTCGCGACCCTTAGCCCCCGACCTGCCCGACATGACCGCGCCGGCGGATGCGTTGCTGTCGCACCCGCTGCTCGCCGCAGAACAGGCTCTCGTCGATGCCGGCAACCACGGTGTCGAGCTGGCGCGTCAAGGCTACAGGCCTCAGTGGTCGGTCGAGCTGACCTATGGCACGCCAACGGAACGGGGCATGGACATGCCGGATCGCATGTCGGCGATGGTCATGGTCGACCTTCCGCTCTTTACACGCCAGCGCCAGGACCGCGATCTATCGGCCAGCGTGCACCGTCGTGAGGCCGCCCAGTATGCCTGGGATGCACAGGCCCTCGAGTTGCAGCGCCAGGTGGGGGAGACCCAGGCCAGGTGGCATCAGTTGAGCGAGCGTGAGCGTCAGTATGCAGAGCGCCTCCTTCCGCAGGCCAGGGAGAACGCCGAAGCCGCCGAGCATGGGTATCGCAATCGCACCACGGACTTCAACTCGCTTGTGCGTGCACGCCTGACCGAGCTGGAAACGCATATCGAGGCCGTGCGTATCGGGTCGCAGCGTCGCCTTGAGCAGGTGGACCTGCTCTATCTACTGGGAGAAAACGCATGAAGGCGTTCGCTGTCATCGTCCTGCTGGCTGCGGGGGCTGCCGCAGGCGCCGCTGCCGTGACCTACTGGCCGGGTTCCCACGCACACGTTGCCGCGGCGGACACGACCAACGGTGAGAGAGAGATTCTCTATTACCGCCACCCACATAACCCCTCCGTGACCTCTCCCGAGCCGCGCAAGGATGAGATGGGCATGGACTTCATTCCGATCTATGCGGGTGGCGGCGACGCGACGCCCGGCACAGTCAGTATCAGCCCTGTCGTGCAGCAGAATATGAATGTGCGTATCGGCTCGGTGGCTCGTGGTGATCTGGCGCGCCTGGTCGAGACGGTTGGCTTCGTCGACTATGACGAATCGAGACTCAGCCACGTTCACCTGCGTACTCAGGGCTGGATCGAGGAACTCAGCGTCAGAACCACCGGCGAGCGAGTCGAGGAGGGGCAGCTGCTGTTCCGCCTCTATTCGCCGGAACTGGTCAATGCGCAAGAGGAGTTGCTGCATGTCGTGCGTCGTGGCGGCAGTCCTGCTCCTGCGCGCGAGCGCCTCCGGGCGCTGGGGGTCAGTGCCGCCGAGATTGCCGAGATCGAGCGGGCCGGTCAGCCGCGGCGGCTCATCGCGGTGCGAGCGGACCAGGGCGGCGTGGTGGAGTCGCTCAACGTACGTGAAGGCATGTATGTCACCCCGGGCACCGAGGTGATGACCATTGCCGACCTCTCGCAGGTATGGGTGATGGCCGACCTGTTCGAGCATCAGGTGGATGCCGTGGCGCGAGGCGACGCCGCCCATGTGAAGCTGCCCTTCCGCCCGGGCGAACGTCTCGAGGGCAAGATCGACTACATCTATCCGAGCCTGAACAGCCCGACGCGAACCGTTCAGGTACGCCTGACCTTCGACAATCCCGGTGAGCGCCTAAAACCGGGGATGTATGCCGATGTCCAGCTGACCACCCGCCCACTGCAAGGTGTCCTGTACCTGCCGGCTGAGGCGGTGATCCGTACCGGCAGGCAGGACCGGGTCATTCTGGCGCTGGGCGAAGGGCGTTTCCAGGCGCGTGAGGTCCAGGTGGGGCGTCGTGCCAACGGCGACCTGGAGATCATCGAAGGCCTCCAGGAAGGAGAGCGTGTGGTTCTCTCCGGCCACTTCCTGCTCGACTCCGAAGCGGCAGCCAGTGCCGAGCTGGCGCGCATGACCGAAGCCGAGCAGGAGAGTTCGGATGGCGATGTCTGGGCCGATGGGCGCCTGATTTCCATCGACCGCGATGCCCGCGTGCTTAACGTCGACCACGCGGCGATTCCCCTGCTGGGCTGGCCGGCAATGGTCATGGACTTCACCGTGGCCGATGATCTCGAACTCGATGGGCTGCACGACGATATGCCGATGCGCTTCCGCATGCGCGAGCGTGAGGAGTTCGTCTACGAAATCACCGCCATCGAGCCGCTGAGCCACGACCACTGAGGAGTCGATTCATGATCGAAAGGATCATCACGTGGTCGCTGCACAATCGCCTGCTTGTGCTCCTGGTAACGGCCATTTTCGTCGTCTGGGGGCTCTTCACCGGCAGGCAGATGCCGCTGGATGCCATTCCTGATCTCTCCGACGTTCAGGTGATCGTTCATACCAGCTATCCCGGCCAGGCTCCCCAGGTGGTGGAGGATCAGGTTACCTATCCCCTGTCGACGGCCATGCTGGCCGTACCCCAGGCGCGCGACGTGCGCGGGTTCTCCATGTTCGGCGACTCCTACGTCTACGTGCTGTTCGAGGATGGCACCGATCCCTACTGGGCACGCTCCCGCGTGCTCGAGTACCTGAGCCAGGTGGCGCCGCGGCTGCCAGCCGGCGCCACGCCGGCGCTGGGGCCGGACGCCACCGGTGTGGGCTGGGTCTACCAGTACGCCCTGGTGGACCGCAGCGGCGAGCTCGACCTGGCCGGCCTGCGCTCGCTGCAGGACTGGACACCGGCGTGCTGAGCGGTGGCACCGAACCGCGCACCGACGGCGCCGTGCTGCCCTGGTAGCGGGACTAACGGGCCCTCTCCCCAGGGAGAGGGCCCAAAACATCAACATTAACGCCATGCCTTGCAATGGCGAACACCCTCTGGGAGAGCTCATACATGAAATCGGACTATCCGCGTGCGAAGGCAACACCCAGCCAACAAATTGATAATTTCAATGTCATTGTTACGCGATGGGATTTCCCACCTGGGGGCGAAACTGGCTGGCATAAGCACGAACATGACTACGTGGTGGTACCTCTGACGCAAGGAACGCTGACACTGGAAACTCGTGACGGCGTAATCAAGTCTGAACTTTGGCCAGGTACCTCCTATGCCCGAGGCGCTGGCGTCGAGCACAACGTGATAAATAGCAACGACTTCGAGTTTTCATTTATAGAGATTGAAATAAAACAGCAACACAGCAAAAAATAACGACATCAAGAGCCCCATAATGAAATCATTTTCAGAAGAGATCACTCTCCAAACGCACCAACAGATCGTATACGCGCTGTATATCCGAGGGAAGCACTTCTTCAGGAGACCTCCCCTCTAGCTGCTTGAGTGGCTGCCTCATCCATTTCTGAGCATTTTCATAGCTATCGAAAACACGCTCGGCTTTTTCCCATACATCGTTCTCACCAAGCCCCCCCAGCAACTCCCTTCCAATGTCAGGCATCTCCTGCCAGGCTTTTATTTCCTCATGCTGCGGAGCCGTGATGTCGCACTGCTCCAGCAATTGATCAAGCGAGAAAGGTCGGTCTTCCAGGGGGATAGATTTTGACAATTCCGCCTTGTGAATGATGAGTGTGACACGCAGCCAGGCTTCAACTTTCTTACATACATCGTCATTATGCTCCGGTAGCACGAGAGTAGCGTCGATCTCGCCACTGCGGCGAAGAAAAAAGTAGTCAGGGATGGTCAGAGCGCAGCCACCACGCAGATAGGCAATAATCTCACCGCTCAAAGCCGCCATGTAGGAGCGATCACTCTGCAGGCACTCCAGCGCCTCTCGGAAAGTCTCCAGTGGTTGCGGAAATCGATCGCGCAGGTCGATAGCCCGGTAGGCAAAAATGCACGAAAGAGGATCTTTTGGTCGTTGTATTGGCGATACCATAGCTACTCCAAATGCAAAAGCCTTACCTTAGGATAGATGTAAACCTGACAGCCATTCATCTTCACGAAAATTTGGCCACCCCCGAAAAATTCCAATTCCAACCAACACGATTCACAACTCATCTGTACATCTTCAATCTCAACAAAAATTAACACGCATAGTGAAGCCAGGAAATTTGGCACCCTACACTCAAACACTACGGGAACAGACAAAGAGCCTAGAGAACATCGCAGCCATACTGCGCTTGGTGGCCTTCACTCAGAGAGAGGATGCCAAATAACTCATGGAACATCACCTTGCCCAGGCACTGGCCACCAATGCCATGAAACTCACTTATTAATACTGCAAAATATGAAATTTCACTTCTCTCATTGGCTACTCCTTCACATCCCCGCACAATCAAGACCAACCACCTGTAGAAACATGTAATATGTAAAGCATTACTTCTTCATTCCGTCCTCCCGACACCAACTCATCCGCGGTCAGCCCGCCCAGTGGAGCGATTCTATATTTACAGTACCAATCCCACGCCCTACCCATGGAGCCGGACCATGGCTCAATGCAGGCCAAAATCTTTGCCACCTCAATAAGCCGCTGCCGAGCTTCCAAATAGGGCATTGAACCACTTTCCCACGCTTCTAAGTCAACTCCCTCCAATGAAAGGGATACACTCAACAAACTAGTGGGCAACTGAAAAAGCACAGACCTGGCAACATTCAACTCTTCTTCAAAAGCGAAACATTCATCATTAGCCATAACGCAAGCCCTTAACCCCCCATCACAAGAGTAGCCCATCTGCGACAATAGACAAGCATTTATTGCTTACCCTCAAAAATCAGCTGACCACCACGCTCAACCGCATTAATAAAAATGCCAGGGAGAATATAAAGCATAAAATTGAGCAGTGCTGAGTAAACTGTGCTTTGAATGAGATGCTGGTTCAATAACTCTACTGTGGGAGTGCTGCTGTGGGAGTGCTGCTGTGGGAGTGCTGCTGGGGAGTGCTGCTGCGGGAGTGCTGCTGCGGGAGTGCTGCTGCGGGAATGCTGCTGCGGGAATGCCAGCCAGCATAACTAAAAAATACAAAGCCATCAAAAACAATGACTTGTAGCACATTTATTGCCGACCACCTCTCCCAGGCCTACTGGAACCCTGCGAGGCAAAAGAGACTAAATGCAACATAACTCAGGTTATGATGCATTTAGACACAAACGCTGGCCCACCTAGTCTTTGCTGCCATCTGAACAAGCCGGCTTGCAGCGACCGTAGATAACGGCAAAATTTCCTAGTATGACCGGCAACCGCGAGCTGCTCGGCAGCTTAGTAGTCGAATACATCCATCGACTCGTTGTGGAACTAGGTGCAGGCTTTTGTCCCCGATCAGAAGACCCGCTCGGTGGCGTCCAGCACTGCCACTGAGTATTCCTTAATAGCGATGGGTTTTGTCATGGGATACTCCGGAATTTAGAAGCTCATGGAGCCCACGTCCAAGTTTGACAGGGCCACCGACAAAATTTTTCCTTCTTCTGGACAGCTTTTGCAATCCAGATATAGACTTACACGAGGGGCCGCCGCCCTGTTGAACGATAGTTGAGGGATAAGCCCATGGCCACTATGCCTGACAGTCTGCTCAAGGATGCCATCGAAGATATTGGCGAAAATGCATCGGTGCTCCACCGGCTCGGGCTCCGGCTGCTGGACACAGCCCCCGAAACTGCTAACGCCGCCCTGGCTGTCGCGCAGGAGCTCTGGGAGGTGCAGAAAGGCCTGAGCGACGGAAGGCAGGTCAAGTTCGGCACAAAACCGTCTCCCTGATCTCATCATACCATAGAGGGGGCCATCACGTTTTGGGCCCTCTCTAGAGCTGGGGGGTTGAACAAAGCGTACCAATGTCACCGGTAGCGATGACTCCCAGCGGTGACCGACCATTGAAGCCTTCGTTTTCAGGTTGGTTCCACGAATGAGGCGGGCTGACGTCTATCCTCGGCGTCTGAGATTAGCAGCTTCCCTAGTGCGGGCTGCCATGTAAATGAAACTTACCATTTCCTTACATATAAATATTTACGCAAATTCTTTACGCTAAACCGCCCCTCCAAGGCCTCCTAGAGGCGTGCTCATTGAGTGCAAATAACGACCATATGATTCGCGTCTGCTATCGGCCAGAAGCGGACGCCCAGGAATTTTAGATGAAACTAATATCACCATGGGTAAAAAAATCTAGAATTTAACCGTTTCCTCTATCAACATCTTTAATCGCAGTTAAAACTGTGTTTTTAATGTCATCAACAAGCTCAGGAAAGCTATCCCAGTTACATGTCGGGTCCCGTGTGATTGATTACCCGCTTGGTAAATAACTCTGGTCGCTTGGCCTGCCACAGACAGGACTGCCGCCTGACTTGCCGTACACAGGATTTGACAATAACTCATGACGCCCGGCAGCAAGCCGAAGCCCACATGAGCGCTGAGCGCGACCATGCCCACGCGGTATCCGCTCGCTATGACCGGCGGACCAAGCGCGTGATCGTTCGCCTACACAGCGGCCTGGAGCTCGCCATCCCGCCGGCCCTGGTCGAAGGCCTCGCCGATGCCACGCCGGACGCCCTGGCCGAGATCGAGATCTCCTCCTCCGGGCTTGGCCTGCACTGGCCGCAGTTGGACGCCGATGCGTACGTCCCCGCGCTGTTGGAAGGACAATTCGGCAGTCGGCAGTGGATGGCCCGTCAGCTAGGGGCCGTCGGCGGCCGTAGCCGCAGCGATGCCAAACGCCTCGCGGCCAGGGCTAACGGCGCCAAGGGAGGGCGCCCCCGCAAGACCCAGGGCTAACCGCACTCAGGTCCCCTTGCGCGTATCACCGACCGCGATCCGCCACATACCCGTCGCCATCGGCAGTCAGCCGCTGCTCGATTCGCGTCAGGCAGCGCTGCCTCAAACAAGGCGCGGCCGTTGCGCTCCCTTGACGCTTTCCCGACACCGTCAGGTCGGCATGACCCGATCATCACTTGGGGCCTACCACACGGAAACGACACCTGGCGTCGCATCAGCGGCCTGACACGCCATGCAAGATTATGGGTGGATATCCGCACCACCAACCCGATCGAGTCGACCTTCGCCACGGTCCGTCTGAGGACCAAGCGGAGCCGGAACTGCGGCTCCCGGGCGACGACCCTGGCGATGGTCTTCAAGCTGCTCCAGAGCGCGAAGAAGCGATGGAGGAGGATCAAGCACTTCCAGAAGCTGGAACTGGTCGTCAGCAACGTCAAGTTCCAGGACGGAGAGCAAGGAGTTGATCAATCAGACAGGAATGCGGCCTGATCGCCATCCACCAGATCTGACGATAACTCCCTGGAAGGCGCGGGGAACCCGGTCCGTATCACTCAGACCGAGAAGCCGTGATGGCTGCCGTCGGGGAGTTCGACATCCAGGCGGACACGGCCGCCGATCGCCTCGACATAGCGCTTGAGGGAGCTCAGGCGAAGGTCCTGGCCGGCTCTCTCCAGTCCGGCGATGGTGGGCTGTTTGACGCCCATCGCCTCGGCCATCTGCGCCTGGGTCATGTCGACCAGCTGCCGCAGCTCGGCGAGCCGCAACTCGAGGAACATGTCATCGGCCTTGGCCTGGGCCGCTGCCACGATCTCGTGTTTCTCGTTGGCGATTATGTCTTCCAGCTTGTGTGCCACGGGGGTCACCTCACCTCTCAGCATGCGGTCGGGCCAGCATCAGGCCGCGTTCCTGCAGGAGCAGGAGTGCGGCCAGGACATTCTCGCGGTCGGCGGCATCCAGCGCGTGGTCCCAAGCCTCGAATCGCTCTGTCTGCTCGATCGACCACATGGGGTCCCTCCGGTCTGTATAGGCAATAGGCTATATAGGTCTTGTCCTATTATCAAGCTCCCTCGTTTACGCTCCGAGGGCCGGGAGTGTGCCAGCTCGCGCGGGCGGCCCCCGGGGGCGCCCGGGCGAGGACCGGGGGAGGGGGTGGTGCGCGTCCAGGGCCCGCGCAGGTGCGGCTCCCAGTCCGGCCAGTGACCCAACGCTGCGGCGAGCACGGAGGCCGTTTTCCAGTAATCGTACTGGCTGGCCTGCGCCAGATTGGCGACACCGGTCTTGAGCGCCCACTGCAGGTGCTTGACGCTCCACTGGTACGGCTAGCGGATGCCCCAGCGTTCTTCGATGGCCCGGGCAATGCGTTGGCCGCGCGGGATGTGAGCTTTCACGCCGCCGTGTTTACCGGGTTGGGCGCGGCGCAGCAGGAGCTCGATACGGGTGGGCTGTGCGATGGTCATCGGCTGCTCCCTGTCAGGCGACACGGAAAACTGACCCCTCAGTGAGCTCACCTGGAGGGTCCATTCATGCAGCAACCCGGATATAACGTTCCCCACACTCAGGTACGAGGGGAACCGATGCAGAGCCCGGAGGATGACGCCGCCATGCTGCGCCTGAAGGCCTGTGGCTGGGGCACTCAGCGCATCGCCGATCAACTCGGTGTCAGCAGGAACAACGTCAAACGTTATCTGCGCCAGGGCGGCTGGGCGCCCTACGCGATCCCGCAACGCACCAAATCGCTTGATGGCCTGGAAGCGTGGCTGCAGGCCCCAAGGGGTCACTTTCTGGTGTCCCTTGACACTCCCGACATAACTGACCAACACATCGACCCGGCCGTGGCCGAGCTCTTTGGAGATGGCGAGGCGTGCCTTGAGGTCGTCGTCTTTGGGTGCCAACCGCTCACCGGCCACGGCCGGGGCGGGGAGGCCGGTGATTTGCTCATAGCGCTCGCAGGCATAGGCTGCGCGCGAATCGTGGTAGCCCGGCAGGCCGTGGTACTTGAGGATGTCGCGGCCTTGAGTGATCTCGCCGCCGCGGCTGATGGCAAGCTGAGCGTAGGTCTCATGGGGTGCTATCAGGTTGGCGCTGCCCGCGGGACGGGCAGCGAGGGCATTGGCTAGGGCTTGGCGGTGTGCCTCGCCGACCGGGATCCAGCGATCGACGTCTCTGCCGCCCTTGGTATCCTCCTGGACGCTGACGGACGAGTTGCCATGTTGGTCATGGCAAGCGGCTTCTCGCGCCCAACGGTCCAGGTTGGCTTTGACTGCCTCCTCGCGGCGCACACAAAACTCTCGAGCGAGCTCGAGGGTGGCAGCGGCACGGGGAAGGCCGGCCTCCTGCAGCGATGGAACCCTCGCCCAAAGCGCGAAGCGTGGCGGGCGGGAAGTGTCAGCGTTGATCAATGTCACAGGCTCGCGGCCTACGCTGTTGGCGTAAAACCAAAGTTGAATATGTGGTGTAAGAATGATGCCAGTAGGCTGGGTAGTGCATTTAGCGAATGAGTGTTCGCATGGCGAACATTTGCCGGGAGAAACCACCTCCTCTAGGAGTTGATCATGAAGA
This sequence comes from Halomonas sp. JS92-SW72, assembly GCF_003547075.1. Taxonomy (NCBI): domain Bacteria; kingdom Pseudomonadati; phylum Pseudomonadota; class Gammaproteobacteria; order Oceanospirillales; family Halomonadaceae; genus Halomonas; species Halomonas sp. JS92-SW72. The sequence goes on along the minus strand of NZ_CP032147.1, from coordinate 3,977,116 downwards.
AGCTTTTAAATGTCCTGTGTGCCGCCACATGCAGTGGCGCAGTGGCTCTTACTCTCTCTGTGTCCGCTGCGCATGCACAGGACTGGCCAACCAAGGATGTGCGTCTGATCGTGCCCTACGCTCCAGGCGGAACCACCGATGTTCTCTCGCGGCGTGTAGCTGACCTGCTGAAGGATGAAATTAACGCTAACGTGGTGGTAGAAAACCGCCCCGGGGCTGGCTCTACTGTGGCGACTGGGCGCTTGGCCCGCGGTGGTCGCGATGCGGACCATACTATCCTGATGGCCTCACCCGGCCACACCATTGGTGCTGCCATCTACCCCAACCTGACCTACGATCCGGTTGAGGACTTTGTGTTTATCCAGAATATGCTGGATATCCCGAATGTCATGGTGGTTCCAGCCAACAGCCCGTACGAGAGCGTGGCGGAGTTCATCGAGGCTGCTCAAGACCAGAACATGTCTTTCAGCAGCAGTGGTGTAGGCAGCTCTATTCATATGTCTGGTGAGCTGTTCAAGACGCTCACAGGCTCGAATATGACTCACGTGCCGTTTGCTGGCAGCGGCGCGGCATTGCCGGCTCTGCTCGGTGGGGACGTTGACGTCTCCTTCGAGAACATGCCCACGGTGTTCTCTCACATCCAGACCGGTGACCTCAGGGCACTGGCTGTGACCTCCGAAGAGCGTTCGGAGTATCTCCCCGATGTGCCGACTCTGAAAGAGATTGGTGATCATAACCTTGATCAGTTTGTCACCACCGCCTGGTTTGGCCTGATCGCTCACAACTCCTTCCCTGATGAGGCTTTCGCCACGATGCAGGAAGCGCTCCAACAAGTGATGGAGCGTGAGGAGTTCACCAGCTTCGTAGAGCAGCTGGGAGGGGAGAAGGGGACTGTTGCTGGCGACGATTTCAAGGCCTTTGTCGCCGATGAGGTTGCTCGCTGGGACGAAGTGGCGGGTGAAGCCGGTATTCGCCAGGAGTAAGTCACTTTTCTGTCACGGTATGGTGAGGCGAGGGCACGTTGCCCTCGCCTCAGTGGTTTCCATGCGGAGTATTTACACGTCTAGAGGGTTCTCCCGATGACGAAATCTCACCCTTCCCACCGCATGCTGGTCAAAGATCCCTTGGATGTGGTCGCCGGGGTGCTGCTGCTGTGCTTTTCGCTGCTGCTTTTACTGTATTTGATTCCCAATCACATTGGTGAGCCGCCGATTCTGCAGAATCCGATGATGTCGCCGCGCTGGCTGCCGACCATCGTCGGGTGGCTGCTCGTGGTATTTTCTGCCCTCATGATTATCCAAGGGGTGCTGGTCGCTGACGATGGTGAGGAGAGCGGGCGTCGCTTCGAGCGTGGTCCATGGTATGGTGGCGCTACCTGCGATGGCGACCAGCGATCATGGACACGGCAAGCATGCCGGTCATGGCGCCAAGACAGGACATGAGCATCAGGAAATGCGCACAGCCGAAGGCTTTGGTACCAGGTTGGGCACGAGGTGATCGACGGAGGGCTGCTGGCCTACTCCGCCTCATTGGGTGTGACCCTGGTCAGTAGGGCTGAAAACTCACTGAAGCCTGCCATAAGGCGTGCTGACCGAGGGCTTTATGCCGCTAAGGGGGCGGGACGAAACCGGGCTCATTGGCAGGGTGAGCGCCAGGCTACGTGATCGATGCGCAGCACGTCGCTCGGGAGAGAGGCACCCAGATCGGCGGCTGACACAAGACAGACGAGCTGGCGGTGGCGGAAGGGTAGTGGGCCAGCTCACCAGAAGGCCTATCAATCACCACCGTCGTCCTACCCTTCCCCTCGCTATAATGTTGCTGGCCATGCCTGTCGCGGACCGCTGATCAGGCACCTTGAGCCCGTACCATCGAACTGTGGAGACCCCCATCATGAAGCTTCGCACCCGGCTGGCAACGATAGCGCTGTCCACCTTTGCCGTTACCGCCCACGCCAACGAGGTCGAGGGCCACATCGAGGCGGTGGATCCCACGAACCGGACCCTCATGGTCCAGGGCATCACTTTCGAGGTCTCAGATCGCACCGACTACGATGACGGGCTGCGCCGCTTCGAGGATCTGGAGGTAGGCCAGCGCGTCGAGGTCGACTTCGAGTATCGCGATGGTCGCCATATCGCCACGGAGATCGAGCTGGAGGATTGACCTCACTGGCTCAGGCGCGTGATGGCCGCCGCCGCTGGCCCACCCAGGCCAGCAGGGTGATGACCCCGCTGCCGCCCAGCACCATCAGCCAGTCCTCAACATGGGGCGGCTGCAGGCCGAGTAGCGAGCCCAGGCCGGGCAGGTGGATCATCACCGCCGACAGCAGCGGGGCGGCGACCACCATGGTCCAGGCGCTCGTGCTGCGCAGGCGGCTAAGGACCGCGGTGATGCCGGCCCCGGTGAGGATCAGCGCCATCAGCGCCACGCTGCGGGCATGCTCGACGGCGTAGTCGGCCCCGAGGCTGTAGAGATAGAGCCCCGTGACCCCGGCGGTCGCGGCCGTTCCTACCACCAGCAGCGCTCCCCACAGCCGTGGCGTGAAGAAGCGGGGCCTGTCGCTCCGCGAGGGGGACTGCCCCAGCGCTGCTGAGGTCGGCAGGTTCTGGAACACCAGCAGCGCGGTGGGGTGCATGATCAGTTCCAGCCAGACGATGTGGATCGGCAGGTAGAGCAGAGGGTAACCCAGCATCGGGATCAGGGCGGCGGTCATCACCAGCGGGATGTGCACCATCAGCAGGTACAGGAAGCAGAGCTGCAGGTTGGTGAACAGGCGGCGCCCCTCGGCGATGGCTCCGGCGATGCTCCCGAAGTTGTCGTCCAGCAGCACGATGGAGGAGACTTCCCTGGCGATCCGGGTCCCACGTTCCCCCATGGCGATGCCTATGTCGGCGGCCTGCAGCGCCGGGACATCATTGACCCCGTCGCCGGTCACCGCGACGATCTCTCCCTGGGCCTGCAGCGCGCGGACCAGGGCCAGCTTCTGCCCCGGCAGGGTGCGCGCCACGACATCGATGCCCTCGGGCAGGCGGCCGTCGTGTTCGAGCCGTGCCGCCAGGTCGTCTCCGGTGATCACCCGGGGCTGCGCGCCGCCGATGCCCGCCTCCCTGGCGATGGCCAGGGCCGTACCGGCATGGTCCCCGGTCACCATGATGACCCGAATGCCCGCCGCTCGGCAGGCCGCCACGGCGTCGGGCACCCCCTCACGCACGGGGTCCTCGAAGGCCAGCAGGCCGGCCATCCTGAACCCGTCGCTCGGTTCCTCGCCCTGCCAGCCATCCGGCGACAGGTCGCGATAGGCACAGGCGATCACCTTGTGGCCGCCGGCGCTGAACGTCTCCATGTCGTCATGCCAGACTTGCCGCTCCGCTTCCACCAGCGAGCAGAGCCCGAACACCACCTCCGGGGCGCCCTTGACCGCCACCCGCAGGCCTCCCTCGCCTTCCCGCACCACGGACGCCTTGCGACGCGCCTCCGTGAACGGGAAGCGGGCCACCACCCGATTCTCGCCCTGAAGGCCATGGCCGGCGAGCACCGCCTCATCCAGCGGGTCGCCGTTGTCCTCCTGGGAGGCCGCTGCTGCCAGCTGGCGGAGGTGCGCGTCGCTCAGCCCCGGCGCCGGGTGCAGGTGTGACAGGATCAGGCGCCCCTCGGTGAGGGTGCCGGTCTTGTCCGAGCAGATGCAGGTGACGCGCCCGATGTTCTCCACCACCACCGCACGCCGCACCAGGGCACGCCGCCGGGCGAGCCGATAGACCCCGACGCCGAGGAAGAAGGTCAGCACCACCGGAAACTCCTCGGGCAGGGCGGCGATGGCCAGGGTCAGAGCGCTGATCAGGGCATCCAGCAGGCCATGGCCCTGCTGGTAGCGCAGCCCGGCCAGGACCAGGCAGAAGATAAGCGCCACGACCACCAGCACCCGGACGAGCTGGGCGACCGACTGCTGCAGGGGAGTGCGGGCATGGGTGCCCGCCACGGCCGAACGGACGACCTCGCCGTAGAGGGTCTCGGCGCCGGTCAGGACCACGCGAAGCCAGGCCTGCCCCGTCAGCAGGCGGGTGCCGGCGAGCCCCCAGTACGGTGACTCGACCCCCGCTCGGGAGGTGGCGGGCGGCAGGGCCTCCAGCACCTGCTTGCGCACCGGCCAGGATTCGCCGGTGAGGGTGGATTCATCCACCTGCATCTCGTCACCCGCCACCAGCAGGCCATCGGCGGGGAAGGACTCCCCCGCGCGGACCAGGGCGAGATCCCCCGGCACCAGTGCCTCGGCGGCCACCGTCTGCGCCACGCCGTCGCGCACCACCCTGACCGTGGTGGCGAGCCTTCCGCTCAGGCCCTCCACCGACGCCTGGGTACGCCGGTGCAGATAGGCGTCCATGCCGAGCAGGGGCACCAGGGCCAGCAGCATGACCAGGGCCTCTCCATGGCGGCCGACCGCCGCGAACAGCAGGCCCGTGGCGATCAGGAACCACAGCATGGGGTCGCGCAGCGTATCCGCCAGCGTCGCCCGCCAGCCCTCGCGCACGCCGGGGATGATGGCATTGGCGCCGTAGCGAGCCAGGCGGGCCTCGGCCTCGACCGCGGTCAGCCCCAGCATCGGATCCGTCAATCCATCCAGGCGCCCCTCAGGCACGCCTCGTCTCATCGATATGCTTCCCTCTGCGCCTGGTCTGTGCGACCTGTTGTCTCCCTGGCATGGCAGGGTTACGGCGCTGCCGCGAGACGCTGATCTGTCCATTGCGAAGGCAAAATGGACATGGCGTCATCAAGGCATCGATATCAGGCTGTAGCCTTCAAGCCATAGCTCATCGGAGTCCTCTGTGCCATCAGGCTATGAAGGACTCCGGAGAGCTCAGGGTATAGAGCATTCAGCAGAGAGAGGCTCCTTGTAAGGGCCTCTCTCTGGGACTGAACCGCAGGTGAGGTCCAATGTGATTGATTTGATAAAGCGGAGAGCTCCTCCCCCCAAAGGGGGAGCTCTCTGAAAACTTTTACATTTGGTGTTTTATAATTTGGATAAAAGCCGACGAGCGGATGCGAGGAGAGCCTAATCACGGGGCCCCGGGGAGGGGCCCCTTTTATATCGCTTAAAAAAGGTACCCCTGAATCAATGCTGTCAGTAGATTGTGTTTGTTAGTAATTTTAGATTCAGGTGGCCAGGGGTAAACACGCCAGCAGCGTGACGATCGTCAACAACGCGGTGCTCGTATCTGAGCAGGCGATGGTAGCCTCGACGAGCCGCCATGAGGTTATTTTGACGTTGGGAGGCGGGTATAACCGTCTTGGCATTTTGTTACTGCTGATCATCGGGGCCGAGGGGCTGGTCAGGGGCGCTTCTCGCCTGGCTACCCGGTTCGGCATGTCGCCGCTGATCATCGGGTTGACGGTCGTGGCCTTCGGCACCAGCTCGCCGGAGTTGGCGGTCAGCCTGAAGGCGGCCGTCGATGGCCAGGCGGGTATTGCCATGGGTAACGTGGTGGGCAGCAACGTGTTCAACGTGCTGTTCATTCTGGGCGTCTCGGCGCTGATCGTGCCGCTGACCGTGGCGCATCAGCTGATTCGCTTCGATATCCCGCTCATGGTGGGCCTTTCGTTGCTGGTCCTGCTACTGGTGCTGGATGGCAGCGTCGGGCGCGTCGATGGCTGGCTGCTGGTGGTGGGACTTGCCGCTTACCTGATATTCCTGTTCCGCCAGAGTCGTCGGGAGCCCTCGCCGGAGAGCCCCGTGGAGCCTCGCGCGGAAGGTGACAGGCTGGTGTGCAACCTGGCGTATGTGCTGGGGGGCTTGGGCATGCTGGTACTGGGGTCACGGGCCCTGGGCAACGCCCTGCCGAGCCCCATCGCCACCAAGATGGCCGGCCAGGTCGGCTACGAAGTGGCCGGGGCAGGGGGCGCCCTGGTGGCCGTGCTGGCCACGGTGGTGCCGTCGCTGCTGCTGATGCTGGGCGCCCTGGGCCTGCTCTATCGCCACCGGGAGTCGCCTCGGGTCAAGCGCATGAGCCAGTGGGTCCGCCCGGTCATCGCGCTGATGATGGGCTGGCTGACCCTCGGCTTCTTCCTGGAGGGCATCGACGGCGCCGGCCTGCTCCACACCCTGGTGATCGGCATCGCCGCCGCCATTGCCCTGCTTCGCTTCCGCGCCCACCCCGCCTTCGTGGTGCTGGGGGCGCTCGTCTATGGAGGGCTCTTCCTCGGCTGATGACCTCGGCTCCGACCCGAACGACCCGCCCGGTAGGCCGGGCCCATAACAAGACCCCAAGCGGGAGCACGCGCTCACACCAGCGCCGCCTCGAGCGGTGACTGCACCAAACCACAACAGCAAAGGTGTCCGACATGACGCGTTCCAGACTGACCCAGACCTTCGCCGCCATTGGCCTCGCTACCGGCCTCGCCCTCACCGGTACGGCCCAGGCCGACTACCCCGAACAGGACATCCGCCTGGTCATCCCCTATGGCCCGGGCGGTGCCACCGACATCATCTTCCGCCTGATCTCCCAGGAGGCCGAGGGCCACCTCGGCACCTCGATCGTGCCGGTCAACATGGCCGGCGCCGGGGCTACCCTGGGCTCCCGGAACGTCAAGGATGCGCGCCCCGACGGCTACACGCTGCTGGGCAGCCACGACACCATCGCCCTCTCCAAGCTGGCGGGCACCGTCGACTACTCCTACGACGCCTTCGAGCCCGTCGCCCTGCTGACCCAGACGATCAACATCCCGGCGGCCCATGCCAACCACCCGGTGCAGTCCGCCGACGAGATCGCCGACTACATCCGCGAGAACCCCGGCCGGGTGCGGATCAGCATGATCCCGAGCTCCACGGACCACTTCTTCTGGGTGCAGTTCTTCGACGCGGCCGGCATCGACATGGCCGACGTGCGCCTGGTGGGCTACCCGGACACCGGCGAGCAGGTCTCGGCGCTGCTGGCCGAGGAGATCGACTTCGCCATGTTCAACCTGCCCTCCGGCGGCGCCTTCTTCGAGGACGGCACCTTCCGCCCGCTGGGCGTGGCGCATCCCGAGCGCCTCGACGGCCTGCCGGAGGTGGCGACCCTGCGCGAGCTGGGCATCGAGATGGATCACTCCACCAGCCGCGGCATCTTCGCCCCCAAGGGGACGCCCCAGGAGATCCTCGACACCCTCGCCGAGGCCTATGGCCAGGCGCTGGAGGACGAGACGGTGCGCAGCCGCATCGAGAACGAGTTCGGCTCCGTGGTGCGCTTCCTCGCCGGCGAGGAGTACCAGGCCTTCCTGGACGAGAACGAGGCCGCCCTGAGTGCCGCGGCCGAGAACATCGACTTCCAGAACTGAGCCCGTGGTGGCGCCGCCGCCCGGCGGCGCCACCGGAGAGACGCCCATGTTGACCCTGACCAAGGACCGCGCCCTGGCCCTGGTGATGCTGGTGATCGCCGGCATCATGCTGGCGGAGACGCGCCACATCCGTCCGCCGACCAGCTGGCAGCCCTACGGCTCGGCGCTGTTCCCCCGCATCCTGCTGGTGGTGATCGGCCTGCTGGCCCTGCTGATCCTGATCCGCTCGCTGTTCCAGGACGCGCCCCCGCGGGAGGCGCCGAGACGCCGCTTCCGGGAGTGGCTCGCCCACCATCGCATCGTGCTGTCGCTGTTCGCCCTGTTCGGTGCCTATGCGCTGCTGTTGCCGCTGCTGGGCTACATCATCAGCACCCTGGCCTTCATGGTCAGCGCCCTGGCGCTGTTGCTGGGCGTGGACCACTGGCGCAAGTGGGCCCTCAATCTCGGGGTGAGCTTCACCCTGGTGCCCCTTGTCTACGTGATCTTCCGTTACGGCCTGCGGGTCTGGCTGCCCTGAACGATCTGGAGTGACCCATGGCGGACTTCTTTCTTCAAGCGCTCGGCCAGGTCAGCAGCCCCTCGGTGCTGCTGCTGATCCTGATCGGCGTGCTCTTCGGCATCATCGGCGGCAGCATCCCCGGCTTCACCGTCACCATGGCCATCCTGGTGGTCTTCCCCTTCACCTTCGCCATGGACCCGGTGAGCGGTGTCTCGCTGATGGTCGGCGTCTTCGTCGGCGGCTACTCGGGCGGGATCGTCTCGGGGGTGATGCTCGGCATCCCCGGTACCCCCTCCTCGATCACCACCGTCTACGATGGCTACCCGATGGCCCAGAACGGCCAGCCCGGCCGGGCGCTCGGCATCGGGGTGGCGGCTTCCTTCCTCGGCACCCTGATCAGCGTGGCGGTCCTGGTCTTCTTCGGCCCGCTGATCGCCAGCTTCAGCATGAACTTCCGCCCCTGGGAGATCACCGCGCTGATCATCTTCGCCCTCACCCTGGTGGCGGGGCTCTCCAACGGCGCCCTGCTCAAGGGGCTGCTGGCGGCGGCCCTGGGGCTCCTGATCACCACGGTGGGCTATGACCGCAACAGCAACCTGCGCTTCGACTTCGGCATCCCGGCGCTGAGCTCCGGCTTCGAGATCCTGCCGGTGATGATCGGCATCTTCGCCTTCTCCCAGCTGCTGGGAAATCTCGAGAAGCTGCGCGACGACCCCCAGGGGGCTCGAAGCGTCGACACCAACGTGGCCATCCCCTACGGCACCATCCTCAAGGACATGGCGGGGCAGAAGCTCAACACCCTGCGCTCCTCGCTGATCGGCAGCCTGGTGGGCGCCCTGCCCGGCACCGGCGGCACCGTGGCCAACTTCATCAGCTACGACCAGGCCAAGAAGTTCTCGCGCCACCCGGAGCGCTTCGGCAAGGGCACCCCGGACGGCATCGTGGCCTCGGAGGCCTCCAACAGCGCGGTGGCCGGCGGCGCCTTCGTGCCCACCCTGGCGCTGGGGATACCCGGCGACCTGCCCATGGCGATCATGATGGGCGTGCTGATCCTCCATGGCATCACCCCGGGGCCGCTGATGTTCGAGCAGAACCCGGTGCTGGTGGGCGCCATCTACGCCAGCCTGCTGATCGGCGCGGTGGTGATGGTGCTCTGCCAGCTGATGCTGGTGCGCTGGTTCGCCAAGATCTCGCTGATTCCCCAGCAGGTCCTGGTGCCGGTGGTGCTGATGCTCTGCGCCATCGGCGCCTATGCCCTGAACAACAACCTCTTCGACATCTGGGTGCTGTTCATTTTCGGCCTGCTCGGCTACCTGCTGTGGAAGGCCGAGGTGCCGCTGACCCCGCTGATCCTCGGCGTGGTGCTGGGCAACAACCTCGAGCGCCAGCTGTTCCGGGCCCTCGAACTCGACGACAGCTGGATGACCTTCCTGACGCGACCGCTCTCGGCGCTGTTCCTGGCCCTGGCCGTGGCGTCGATCGTCTTCTCGCTCTACCAGGACCGCAAGATCCAACGCAACCGGCTCAAGGCCCAGCAGGGCGACGCCTGACCCGACTCAAGGAGCTTTCGATGCAACACGATGCGCTTTACTACCCCAGCCCCTCCCGGCGCATGGCCGCCTTCGGCACCCGTGGCATGGTCGCCACCTCCCAGCCGCTGGCCGCCCAGGTGGGCATGAGCATCCTCCAGCGGGGCGGCAACGCCGTGGATGCCGCCATTGCCTCGGCCGCGGCGCTGACCGTGGTGGAACCCACCTCCAACGGCATCGGCAGCGATGTCTTCGCCATCGTCTGGCTGGACGGCGAGCTGCACGGCCTCAACGCCAGCGGCCCGGCCCCCCAGGCGGCGAGTATCGAGGCCATGAAGGCCCTCGGCCACGAGAGCGTCCCCAACCACGGCATGCTGCCGGTCACCGTGCCGGGTGCCCCGGCCGCCTGGGCGGCGCTCTCCGAGCGCTTCGGTCGGCTGCCCTTCGCCGAGCTGCTGGCCCCGGCCATCGCCCTGGCCGAGGAGGGCTTTCCTGTCTCGCCGGTCATCCACCAGCTCTGGGACGAGGCCTTCCACAGCTACTCGGCCTACGACGATGCCAGCTTCGCGCCCTGGTTCGACACCTTCGCCCCAGAGGGGCGCGCCCCGCGCCCGGGCGAGCGCTGGGCGGCGCCGGACCATGCCCGTACCCTGCGCCGCATCGCCGAGACTCAGGCGCGCGACTTCTACGAGGGCGAGCTGGCCGAGCGCATCGACGCCTTCTTCCGCGAGCACGGCGGCCTGCTGCGCAAGGAAGACCTGGCGAGCTTCGCGCCGGAGTGGGTCGACCCGATCAGCGTGCGCTACCAGGGTCATGACATCTGGGAGATTCCCCCGAACGGCAGCGGCCTGATCGTGCTGCAGGCGCTGGGCATGCTGGAGCGCCTGGGGCCGGAGGGACGCGACCCGGTGGAGACCCTGCACCGGCGCATCGAGGCCACCAAGCTGGCCTACGTGGACGGCCTCGAGCGCCTCGATGGCGTGAGCGAGATCCAGACCAATATCGCCAACCACCATGTCAGCGTGACCCTCGATGATAGCGGGCCCGATGGCGATACCCTGAAGGCCGCCGTCGAGGGCGCCGGCTACGATGTGGCCGCCGTCAGCGGCGGCACCGGCAAGCCACAGATTCGCCTGACGGTGCCGGGCATGGGCTCGGACCACTGCGCCGGCATCATCCGTAGCACCCTGGAGCGGCTGGAGGGTGTCGATCGAATCGACACCAACATCGCCAGCCACCGTGTGTCGGTGACCGTCGCCGCCGATGGCCCCGATGGCGATGCGCTCAAGCGCGCAGTGGAAGGCGCCGGCTACGACGTGGCGGCAGTGCAGACGGAGGAGCAGGAAACAAACGAGGGTGATGCCGAGATCGAAGAGGCCTACCTCGCCCAGGCCCGCAAGCGCCTGATCATCGCCGCCGTGCCCACCACCCTGATCATGCTGCTGATGATGCCACACATGTTCTGGCAGCCAATCCCGGGCTACCTGGCCATCGTCGCCCTGCTCGCCTTTCCGGTGGTGTTCCTCTATGGCGGCGCCGCCACTCACCGATCGAGCTGGCGTTCGCTGAAGAACGGCACCTTCAACATGGACGTGTTGATCTCCATGGGCAGCCTGCCGCCCTACCTGATCGGCCTGGTGGGTTTCATCACTCCGATGACGTCGTTCATCGAGATGGCTGCCACCATCATGACCTTCCACCTGCTGGGCCGCTACCTGGAGGCGCTGGCCAAGGGGCGCGCCTCCCAGGCCATCCGCCGCCTGTTGACCCTGGGCGCCAAGACGGCCCGGGTGGAGCGCGACGGCGAGGAGGTCGAGGTGCCGGTAAGAGAGCTGGCCCCCGGCGACATCATGGTGGTGCGTCCCGGTGACAAGATCCCCACCGATGGTGAAGTGGTCGAGGGCGAGAGCCATCTCGACGAGTCCATCGCCACCGGCGAGTCGATACCCGTTTACAAGAGCACCGGCGACAGCGTGATCGGCGCGACCATCAACAAGGAGGGGCGCCTGCGGGTCAAGGCGACCCGAGTCGGCGGCGATACCTTTCTCGCCCAGGTCGTCCGCCTGATCGACCAGGCACAGGGCTCCCGGGTACCGATCCAGGAGTTCGCCGACCGCATGACCGGGCGCTTCGTACCGGCGGTGCTGGTGATATCGCTGGCCAGCCTCATCGCCTGGGCGCTGTTTCCGGACGTCCTGCGCCCGATCCTCGACTGGGGCGCGACCTTCCTGCCCTGGGTAAACCCCGACGCCACCACGCCGGCACTGGCCTTGCTCGCCGCCGTCGCGGTGCTGGTCATCGCCTGCCCCTGCGCCCTGGGCCTGGCCACCCCCACCGCGCTGATGGTGGGCTCCGGCATCGGTGCCGAGCGTGGCATCCTGATCCGCTCGGGCGAGGCGATCCAGACCTTCAAGGACGTCAAGGTCATGGTGCTCGACAAGACCGGCACCATCACCCGCGGGGAGCCGAAACTCACCGAGGCGGTGACCGCCGAGGGCATCGAGGAGACGCACCTGCTGACCCTCGCCGCGAGCGTGGAGAACGCCTCCGAGCACCCCATCGCCCGGGCCATCGTCGACGGCGCCCGAGAGCGCGGCATCGAACCCGAGGTCGTCACTGAGTTTCGCTCCACCGGTGCCCGCGGCGTCTCGGGCAGAGTGGGTGACGAGACGGTGCTGATCGGCAATCGCCGGCTGCTCGAGGAGGAAGGCGTGGCCGGCCTCGACGCCCTGGATGACGCCATGGGCAAGCTCGAGGGCAAGGGACGCACCGTGGTGATCGTCGCCGCCGACGGCCAGGCGCTCGGCCTCGTGGCCGTGGCCGATACCCTCAAGGAGGAATCGGTCGAGGCCATTCGCGGCATGCACGCGCTGGGACTGCACGTGGTGATGATCACCGGCGACAACGAGCGGGCCGCCCGCGCCGTGGCCGAGGAGGTCGGCATCGACGAGGTCCAGGCCGGCGTGCTGCCCGAGGGCAAGGTCGACGCCATCCGCGCGCTGCAAAAGCAACACGGTAACCACGTGGCCATGGTCGGCGACGGCATCAACGACGCCGCGGCGCTGAAGCAGGCCAACGTGGGTATCGCCATCGGCGCCGGGGCCGACGTGGCCATCGAGGCCGCCGACGTGACCCTGGTGCGCGGCGAGCTGACCGGCGTGGTGGAGGCGATGCACCTCTCCCGCGCTACCTTCGGCAAGATCGTGCAGAACCTGATCTGGGCCAGCGGCTACAACGTGGCCGCCATTCCCATCGCCGCCGTGGGCCTGCTGCACCCCATGATCGGCGTGATCGCCATGACGGCAAGCTCGCTCTCGGTGATCGGCAACTCGCTGCTGCTCAAGCGGCGCTTCACCCGCACGAACCCGCAAGGAGAATCGACATGAACCGTCACCACTGGCTGATGACCGCTTGCCTGGTGCTGATGGGCGTGGCCATGCTCATCGTGCTGTGGCGCGGCAACTCCTTCGGTGCCGGTACCTGGCTACTGCTGCTGCCGATGGGGCTCTGTCTCGGCCTGCACCTGTTCATGCATCGTCACTGTCACCGAAACGATGAATGACCCACGACCTCACTCCCACTCCGCGATTCGCCCGGGAAATTGCCTGGGGTCAATGCAACCCTGTCCACAGGCAGGCATGCTGAAGGCCTGACACAAGGGAGTTCCTCATGCACCGGCTCACTCGGACATCATCAACACAGCGTACAGGAGGTCGCCTGCTGGCCCTCCTGCTCGCGCTGCTGTTGGCGATGGTCACGCTGACGAGCCACGGCGGCATACAGAGCCACCCCAGCGATTGCGGTATCGCTACCGAATGGATGTCGGATAACGGCCAGTCGGGTGAAGGCCATTCGGATAACGGCCACAGCGCCGACCATGACGCCTCATCCTGCGTCACCTGTTCCACCGCCACGGGCCAGGCATTGCTGCCCGTGGCGGGTCCGCAACGCCAGGCCAACTCAACTGCCATGGCGATGGTCCCGCAGACTCCGCTGACTCCCAGACGTCCTCCCAGAGCCTGAGCGAACGAAGACGGCCCTTCCGTCGAACCGCGACACCGTTCGCTGCGACACCGTTCGCATTATGGTTACGTTCCTCAGGAGTTCATCATGTCTATCCGTTTTTCATCGGCCGCGACGGCGCGCCAGGCATTCCTGCCGTCCTCATTTCCGCTCACCGGCAACCATCGGCTCCTCGGCTGGCTGATGGCCGCTGGGCTGTCCCTCTCCGCACTGCCGACACTCGCCGACGCGGTACCGACGGGCACGGTGGTTACCGCCAATGAGCATGGCGCCTCTCTCACCCACATCAACCTGTCGAGCGATGAGATCAGCACCCACGCCATTGCCATCGCGCCCCACAACGTTCAGATCAGCGACTCCGGCCGCTACCTGATGGCCGTGGGGGAGCCGGCGTCCGACGACCACGGCCATGACGGCGGCCATGCCCACGGTGATACCCCCGGCAAGCTCAAGCTCTACCCCTCCCATGACCCGAGCGGCGCTCCCCTGGCCAGCATCGAGGTGGGCAGCCACCCGGCTCATGTGGTCAGTGACCGGGAAGGCCGGTTCGCCTTCGTCACCAATGCGGGGGACAAAAGCGTCTCGGTCGTGGATCTGGAGGCAAAGGAGAGCGTGGCGACCATCGCCACCGGTGAGTATCCCCACGGACTGCGTCTGAGTCCCGATGGCCAGGAGCTCTATGTGGCCAACGTCCTGGATGGCAGCGTCTCGATCATCGATATCGAGGCGCGGGAAGAGGTCGCTCGCCTGCCGGTCGGCCAGGCTCCCGTGCAAGTGGGCTTCACCCCGGATGGAACCCGGGTCTTCGTCTCATTACGGGACGAGAACCGCGTGGCCGTCATCGACACCAACCGCCGTGAGGTCGTCGAGCGCATCGAGGTGGGCCGGTTGCCGATCCAGGTACACGCCACCCCGGATGGCCGCTACATCCTGGTGGCCAACGAGGGCAGCGAAGCCGAGCCCGACAACCGGGTCTCGGTCATCGCGCTCGATAGCCTGGCGGTGGTGGCCACCCATGAGGTCGGTGCCGGTGCCCACGGTGTCAGCGTCGATGATTCCGGGCGCTTCGCCTTCGTGACCAGCCTGTATGACGACAGCCTGTCGGTCATCGACCTCGAAGCCGGCGCTGTCATCAGCCGCCATGACACCGGCCAGGGTCCCAACGGCGTGACCTGGGTAAACCACTGAGGGAGCCAAACCATGATGACTCAATGTGCCGCCCTGATCGGCCCTCTGGGCTGGGTCATGCCCGTCGCCATGATGCAGCACAACGATAGGTTCACAAGGATACGCGGACTCAGGCTATCTCTTTGCAGAACAGCTACACGGCAGTCAAAGCCGTATCCCCCGGTGGCGCTCCTGCAACGCCAGTACGACCAGCGTCAGGGCTGTCAGCGGTAGCGCAAAGTAGAGCATGGTGACGCTGAATACCGGCAGCGCAGGTGACGTCGAAGTCGTCGATCAGCTTGAACAGGTCGGAGAGCAGGCGGTGCATGATCTGCTTCGCGCGCTCGTTGCCGCCTTCCTGGTCGAAGCCGGCGACGGTCTTCAGGAAATCCTGGACATCGGGGGTATCAAAGATCTTCACGGTCATGGTGGTCGTCTCCTCGTCGTTGTCGTTGTGCCCTGCGCTGCGTCAGGGGGAGTGCAAGGCCATCGAATGGGTGGCTCTCGTGTCCACTTCTACTGGATGTCGAGAGGATTCTGGCCCTCGCCGCAAGTCCCAACCAATATCGAATGGGTACCCCGCCATACCCCTGGGGTATCGGCTCGGCCTGCCGAACCGCGCGCTTCTCCGCCCAGAATGGCGACAAAAAGTCCATGATTTTCCAGTGAATTATCCAAGGAAACCGCGGGCTCGACGGCCCCGGGCCGCCGCCGCTCTGCGGCGAGGTCGGCATGGCCGATGGCGCGACGGCCTCAAATCAAGGGATTGGCGGCGCTCCGGCAGCACCGCCGTGGGGAGAAGTCGCGCTCCATCAACCCTGCGGAGGGGAGAAGGTGCGACAAAAGCATAATGGGCGATGACGCCGACAAAAAAGGCGACGGGGTTGTCCGTCGCCAAGCCACCGGTCGCGCGCGACCGATCGAGAGAGAGGGATAGAAGGGCTCAGCTCGCGATGGAGATGGCCGGCAGGGTCGGCTTCGGCACCGAGAGCTTCTCGGTGGGGGCAATCACCTTCGCCTCCCCGACGACCACCTGATCGCCGTGCTGATTGCGAACCTCGCAGCCTAGCACCACGCGATTGCGGGGCTCCTTCCTGAGCACGGTCAGCGTGATGCTCAGGGTGTCGCCCAGCCTGACCGGACGCTTGAAGGCCAGGCTCTGCTCCAGGTAGATGGTGCCTGGGCCGGGCATCACGGTGGCGAGAGCCCCCGATATCAGGGAACCGCTCCACATGCCGTGGGCGATACGTTCCTTGAACAGGGTCGCCGCGGCGAAGTCGGCATCCAGGTGCAGGGGATTCACGTCGCCGGAAACGGCCGCGAACAGCACCAGCTCGTCGCTGGTCAGGGTACGGGTGAAGGTGGCGGCATCGCCCTCCTTCAACTCGTCGTAGGTAATATTGTCGAGGGTCGTCAGGGTAGCGTTCATCGCGGGCTCCAGTGATCAGGGGGTGGGTAGACTCGGGGTGAAAAGCAAGGCGGTCTCTGGCGTGGTGCCCGCGGGGGTCAGTGCCCCATCTCCAGCCCCACCTTGCCCATCCGGCTCCCCGACTCGAGGCGCTCCAGCGCCTCGTGGATCGCCTCCAGCGGATAGACGCTGTCGATGACGGGGATGATCCGGTGGCGCTCCACATAGGCGAGCAGCTCCCGGAACTCCGCGGCGTTGCCGCTGGTGGAGCCGATGATCTGCAGCTGGCGGATGAAGAGACGCTTCAGGTCAGCCGGAGGCTGGTCCCCCGAGGTCGCCCCGCAGGTCACCAGGCGCCCGCCGCGCACCAGCGACTTCATGGCCGAGGCCCAGACGGCCTCGCCAACGTTCTCGACCACCACGTCCACGCCGCGGCCGTCGGTAAGCGCCATGACGCGTCGAGCCACCTCCTCGCTCCTGCCGTTGATCGCCTCGTGGGCGCCCAGCGTCAGGGCCCGCTGAAGCTTCTCGTCCTCCCGGGAGGTCACGATCACCCTGGCGCCGATGCTGGCGGCCAGCTGCATGGCGGCCAGCGACACGCCACCGCCCACCCCGAACACCAGCACGGTCTCCCAGGGCTTCAGCTGCGCCCGGGTGAAGAGCATCCGCCAGGCGGTGAGGTAGTTGACCCCCAGGGCCGCGGCCTGCACGAAGTCCAGGTGCGCCGGCATGGGGAAGAGGTTCTCCACTGGCACGCTGAGCCACTGGGCGAAGGTGCCGTCCACATGCTCGCCCATCAGCTTCATGCGGGTGCAGAGCACGTCGTCGCCCCGCTGGCAAAACTCGCACTGCCCGCAGGTCAGGTTGGGAAACACCACCACCCGCTGGCCCGCCGCCAGGCGCGTCTCGCCCTCCTCGACCTCCTCCACCACGCCGGCGCCGTCCAGCCCCATCACCAGCGGCAGCTCATGGGTGATGCCCGCACCGCTGTTGCGCATGTAGAGGTCGACCTGGTTGAGGGTGCCCGCCTCCAGGCGCACCAGCGCCTCGCCCGGCCGTCGCCGGGGCCGTTCGCCCTGCCTGACCTCGACCACCTCGTTGCCACCGTGGCCGGTAATCACGACGGTCTTCATGGTCTCCTGCATGCTCTCGTTCACGAGTCCGTCCTCTCCAGCAGCGTGGCGATACCCTGCCCCACGCCCACGCACATGGTGCACAGGGCGTAGCGCTTGCCGCTCTGCTGCAGCTCATGGGCCGCGGTCATCAGCAGGCGGGCGCCGGACATGCCCAGCGGGTGGCCGAGCGCAATGGCGCCGCCGTTGGGGTTGACCCGCGGGTCGTCGTCGGCGATCCCCAGCTCGCGCATACAGGCGAGCGCCTGGGCGGCGAAGGCCTCGTTGAGCTCAACAGGCGAGCGCCTGGGCGGCGAAGGCCTCGTTGAGCTCAATCACGTCGATCTCGTCCAGCGACACGCCGGTGCGCGCGAGCAGCTTCTGCACCGCGGGCACCGGGCCAATGCCCATGATGCGCGGCTCGACGCCGGCGGTGGCCATGCCGAGGATCCTCGCCATGGGGGTGAGGCCGTGCGTCTCCACCGCTTCTCGACTGGCCACCAGCATGGCGGCGGCACCGTCGTTGACCCCGGAGGCGTTGCCGGCGGTGACGCTACCACCTTCCCGGAACGGCGTCGGTAGCCCGGCGAGCTTCTCGAGCGTCGTCGCGCGCAGGTGCTCGTCCTGGTCGAAGCGCAGCGGTTCCTGCTTGCGGCGCGGGATCTCGATGGCGGTGATCTCACAGGCGAAGCGGCCGGCAGCCTGGGCGGCGGCGGCCTTCTGCTGGGAGCGCAGGGCGAAGGCGTCCTGGTCCTCGCGGGAGATGGCGAACTGCTCGGCCAGGTTCTCGGCGGTCTCCGGCATGGACTCGACGCCGTAGGCCTTCTTCATCAGTGGGTTGATGAAGCGCCAGCCGATGGTGGTGTCCTCGATCTGCTGGCCCCGGGAGAAGGCGCTGTCGGCCTTGCCCATCACGTAGGGGGCCCGAGACATCGACTCCACGCCGCCGGCCAGCGCCAGGTCCATCTCGCCGGCCTTGATGGCGCGGAAAGCGGTGCCCACCGCGTCCATGCCGGAGCCGCATAGGCGGTTCAGGGTGGTGCCGGGGATGGATACCGGCATGCCCGCCAGCAGCAGCGACATGCGCGCCACGTTGCGGTTGTCCTCGCCGGCCTGGTTGGCGCAACCCATGAAGACCTCTTCGATGGCGGCAGGGTCGAGATTCGGCGTCTCGGCCAGCACCGCCTTGAAGATGGTGGCCGCCAGGTCGTCGGGGCGCACGCTCGAGAGGGTGCCGCCGAAGCGGCCGATACCGCTGCGGCGTGGATGACAGAGGTAGACACTATTCATAACTAGCACCAAGTTATTCACGGCAATTTATTTAAAGTTCTTGCGGTAGGACTTGAGGATCTCGCCGACGATGCCGCTGCGGAAGCTCAGCACGCAGATCACGAAGATCACCCCGAGGATCGGCCCCACCCAGTTGCCCAGCGGCGACTGGGCCAGCAGGTGCTGCAGGCTGACCACGATGCCCGCGCCCACCACCGGACCGAACAGGGTGCCCACTCCGCCCAGCAGGGTCATCAGGATCACCTCGCCAGACATGTGCCAGTGTGCGTCGGTCAGCGAGGCCAGCTGGAACACCACCGTCTTGGTGGAGCCGGCCAGGCCCGCGAGGCCCGCGGAGAGCACGAAGGCCACCCACTTGTAGGCGTCGACGTTGTAGCCCAGCGATACCGCCCGCGGCTCGTTCTCGCGGATCGCCTTGAGCACCTGGCCGTAGGGCGAGTGCACGGCACGCTGCACGATGGCGAAGCCGAACAGGAAGATGGCGAACACGAAGTAGTACATCGCCAGGTTGCTGCGCAGGCTGATCACGCCGAACAGGTCGCCCCGCGGCACCCCGTGCAGGCCGTCCTCGCCGCCGGTGAAGGGCGACTGGACGTAGACGAAGAACACCAGCTGGGCCAGCGCCAGGGTCACCATGGCGAAGTAGATGCCCTGGCGGCGGATCGACAGCGCCCCGAACACCGCGCCCAGCGCCACGGCGGTCAGGGTCCCGGCGAGGATGCCCAGCTCCGGGGTGAGCGCCGGGTGGCTCGACAGCAGGTAGCCGGTGATGTAGCCGCCGGTGGCCAGGAAGGCGGCGTGGCCGAAGGAGAGCAGCCCCGCGTAGCCGAGCAGCAGGTTGAAGGCGCAGGCGAACAGCGCAAAGCACAGCACCTTCATCAGGAACACCGGGTAGGCCACGAAGGGGGCCACCAGGCCGATGACGATCAGCACCAGGTAGAAGACGTTGCGGCGAATATCGGCGCGGCGCTGACGCTTCATGGAGGTGACCGATCAGTCAGACAGGACTGCCGCCTGACTTGCCGTACACAGGATTTGACAATAACTCGTTCGCCAGCTTGGCTCTATACTCCAGAGTGGACTCTTTCTCATCAAAGCTACTGTAGTACAGTCATCGGACATGTGCAGGTAGCAACAGTATTCTTGGCTCTGGGGAGGTAACCGTTTATGCCGGTTTATCGAGTCCTGCATGCCGAAGGTTGCTATCCCTTTCATGTGGTGGATCGCGATGGGTTACCGCACCCGGAGCTGACCCTCTATGCCTGCCTGTCCGTGCGTCATCATGCATCGCTGACGGCAAGAGCCTACACGAGGGAAGTGGTCTCCTTTGCTTCCTGGGCGGCAGATCATCCCGTCGTGCTTCGACAGGGTTGGCAGTTGCTTGGTCCACCTACTCAGGTGCGGGCACTGTTGGCTTTCTTCCTCGCTTCGGAAATGAAGTGCATCGTGGCGTTGGGTCGAGATCGCTGCGGATTCGAAACCCGTCGGATCGAACCGACTTGGCAGACTGGCCGGCGCCTGGAACGGCTCCTGGCGGCGCTGAGATCGTTCTACACGGTACTGCATGAGCACGGTCGCTATCACCATGGCAATCCGATGGATGCCGACGGTGCCCGCCGATACATCGAGGAGGAGCGCCGCCGGCAACTCCAGGTGTTTGTCGATGCCCATGGTCGAATGCCCATGCCGGCTGACAGTGGCGTAGACGGCGTTCGAGAGATGCGCCTTTCCGCCAGTTACTTCCGGCTGAAGGGGAATCAATGGTTACCCGAGATCCTGGATGAACCGGCCCTGATGAACAGGGTCATGTCAGCTGGTGAGCAGTGGGGGTGGACACTACGCGAAACCGGCCTGGTACGTATCCTTTTTGATACCGGCTGCCGTGTGCACGAGGCTTGTCAACTCAGCGTGGCGGACTGGGTGCAGAGTGGTTTTATGCGAGAGATGTTGTCGATCAGCAAGGGAAGTCATGGACGCCGAGTGAAAAGGCTGTTCATTACCGACCGCACGGCCAAGGTCCTGCGACACTATGTGGACGAGCAGCGTGCTCGGCTAGATCCCCGAGGGTATGGGCTGGCGGAACTCACTACACTGCCTGTGGAAGCTCTTCATCACCTTCCGCTGTTCCTGACTCGACGTGGCACATCAATGAACCCGGACCACTTCCGCCGCGACTATTGGGCACCGGCTCTCAACGCCGCCGGCCTACAAGTGCGTTGCCATCAGGTCCGCCACTGGTTCGTGACACAGGCGCTCAACGACATCCACCAGCGTGCCCGATCCGCTGAGGAACTGCTGAGCCTGCGTGGTGCCCTACGTGAACTCATGGCCTGGAAAAGCGACATGCTGCCAATCTATGACCAAGCTATCTGCCGACATAATCTGCCGGAGCTGGCTCATCGCATTCATGCTCGCATCGAACGTGAGCACCGGCATGATCGCGCTCGCCGTTCCCAGCCGGCTTCTCCCCCCGAGTCACTTACCGAGAGCCAGCGAATGTTAGATGAGATGCTGAAACCATGACGCCGCCGGCCCGGCAACACCGCGCCAATCCGGAGCATCGGCGGCTTACGATACGTGCCGAGCTTGATCGTCGACGCGAGCGGGGTGAGGCCTTCGTGAATCGGGAGGTGATGGCGGTTACCGGCTACGATCGCAAGACGATCAGTGGCGTTACCCAGCGTTATGTTCGTGACCTGGCAGCGGAGTTGCTGCAGACGGTGGTCGAGAACCGAGAGGCTCATGAACGCTGGGTACGTGACTACCGCACCTTTCGCCCCTTTATTACGCGCACAACAAGTGGTCCGGTGCTGTTCCGACGCTTTGTGCGGCTGGTCATCGAACAACTGCATCGCGAGAACACGTTGATGACGGTGAACGCAGTTGAAGCCATTACGGGAGGGCGAAGACGGATCCTCAATGAGGAGTTGGTTCTCTGGGAGCAGGAGACCGGTCATCAGGTAGCGCGCACGGTTGCCTGGAAATCTCTCGACACCTACGGTACCACCGTCCTCGTGGGCGAAAATCATGCGCTGAACCAGCGAAACGAATCGATCACGGCGGAACTGGACCGTCGTCGCCGGCTCGGCACTCCCTTCAAGCTGGCCGATATCAGCCGGTGCCTCGGGTACAGCGTAGCCACCGTGTCGGGGTATTCGCGCCATTACGTGGCAGCATTGGCCGATGAACTCCTGAGCACCCCGGTCGACAGTCGTGAGGCCTATGAGGGCTGGCGTCGGGACTTCAATACCTTTCGCTATTCGCTTCCCAATACGCGGCGTTCACGTGAAGTGCTCACGCGGCTCACACGTCTGACCATTGAGCACCTACACCGCGAGGGACATACGGTAGCCTACAGCGAGGTACTGCGGATTTCCGAGCACAATGATCGTCACATTAAACAAGAAATCCGGCGTTGGGAAGAAGAGACGGGGCATCAGGCCAGGCCATTGCGGGTATGGAAGGAGATCACTCTGGAGATGGTGCTTGACAGAGTAACACCGGCACTCCACCACCTGCCGCTGACCTTTCTGGAATCACCGACCATGGGGCGGCCCTTCAATGAGTCCCAGCGCCGAATGATCCACTCCATTTCGCAACCGAAACTACGGGATGTGGCATTCTTCGTCATGACCTTCGCCGATGGCAACCGACGTAACGACATCACCTTCTTTGCCAGCATGTCGCGCTATCTAAAACGGTTGGAACTTGCAGATATCGATGAGCTGGACCCCGAGGCGTTCTATCAAAGATACCATGATGGTGAGGTATTGCCGGAAGAGGGTACGCCCAAGCGCGGCCGATTTCTGCAGACCTATTTCCGCTTGCTGCGCAAACAAGAGGATTACCTACTCAAGTTGACACCCGAGCAGCGCCGGGCCGTAGCGCCTTGGAAACTCATTGCTCTGAAGGATGACCACTTCTGGCACCGCTCCACTATTCATAGAGAAGTAAGAGCCGAGCAGAGGATGCGCCGTAAGGCCGCTACCGCCGTTGTACATGATCGCTTCTATCTGCTCCGTGATATAGCCGAGCGTCGATGCATTCAGGTCGAGCGACTGTACACAGCCTTCCGAGATGCCATTGCCCATCATGAACGGAAGGGAGAGGCCCTGCCGATATCATTCTCGATCACCGATGAGACGGTATCGGCCTCAGGCCGCACTCGACCGACACAGCAGCATTTCAGGCTCTGGGACGCAGCGACATTGCGTTCTGTGCATGAGCCCGTGGCAGAAGACTTCTACTATCATCAGGATCAGCGTCAGCGCATGCGTGCGGCGGTATGCGACCAGGCAGGTTACTTCCTGAGCTATGAGGGCGGCCATGCCCGTGATGACGCTGATGCTGTAGAGCCCTATTGGTTCATCGAACTGCTGCAGGCGAATGTGCTGCGCTCTCAGGTTGTCGATCCTGATTTTCTGACGCGAAATGGCTACTCGAGAAGCTCATTTCAGCTCCCTCCACAATCGACTTGGGGAGCATCAACCAATAACTGGTTGGAACGTATCTCGCGAGATATTGGCATGCTCTTTATTCCACTTGATGCGCTCAAGCTTGGCGCTCTCGTCGGGCATGCGGCCATTCAGATCATGACCAAGACCGGGGCTCGCATGAACGAGTTCCTGCAAATCAGGTTGAGTCAGGAGCATCTATCACGAGTGCTGCTCGCCAAGGGCCGTGAAGCGATCGCCTTTCGCGCAATTCCCAAGGGACGCCGGGCAGAAGAGCCCTACTATATTGACGAGCGCTGCATGAGAGCGCTACACGCTTGGTGGAAGTTCCAGCGAGAGCGGGAGCAGAGCCTGGAGACCATCCCTGCTACTAGGAATTTGCGGCATAAACTTCGACCGGCGCCCTACTTATGGCAGCACGCCGGAAGACATTTCAGCCATAAGGACATCAATGCGACGATGTCCATCATGCTGCACGGTATCTCGCTGCAAACGCCTGACGGTGAGGCCGTGCGGGTCACTTCCCACCTGCTGCGTCACGGCTTTGCCACGGAGATGCGGGCGTTGAACACGCCTGTGGATGTGATCGCACTCCTCATGAAGCAGCGAGATATACGAGTGACCGAATACTATTCCCAGCCGACGCCGGCCAGGCTGGTGGAGCTGCAACGGAAGATCTTTGAAAGCCGTGTGGACCTGTCCCGTACCCACATACGATCCCCAGCGCAAATCCGGCGGCAGGTCGAAGCCGCGCAGGAGCAGGTGGGTGCACTGATCCCGGTTATCGGTGGACGTTGCACAGTGGCCAGTCAGTGTCCCATCAAGTTCGCCTGCATCGGCTGTGCCGGGAATGCGCCCGACTGGCGCAAGCGTGACCAAGTCATCATCTACCGGCAGGCCTGTGCGCAGATGGCGGAAATGGCGGAAGCACAGAATCTGCCCGCTGAAGAGCGCAAGGCAAAGGAAGCCATGGCGAGCTGCAATGATGTGCTGGCCGAGATGGAACTTCTTGAGCGAGCTGATCAGGCTGCAGCAGACCCCGTCATACTGACCATCGGGAGGAAGGAGGGATGACGCGACAATCCAGTAAGGCACGTTCCGAGGCTGCAATGGCCGGTTTGAAACGCAGTCATCAGCAACGTCGCAATCGAAGCGTGGCGATCGTGCGTCAAGCAATCAGCCGGCTACAGGAGACCGGCAGTCCTGTGACGCTGGGACGGATTGCGAGAATGTCGCGTGAACTCTCCGATACGGGAATGGGGATTTCCGAATCCACCATTCTTCGAAATCCTGAATGCTGCCAATTATACGAGGAAGCTGCTCAACCCGTTCGAAGGCGGCGTACCATTGGACGCCTACTGAACAGCGATGTGGAAAGACCCACCGATGCGGAGCGGCGACGTATGCATTATTTGATGCGCCTGACAAAGGCTGAGCTGGCCGCTCGCATTCTCGCTGTTGAGCGGAAGCTGGCTTTATCGGAAAAATCGAATGGCGTCCTGCGCGATCAGATTCTTCGGGAAAACTTGGGTCTATAATCACCTTTTCAATACTTAGACCCCACAGCTACTCACTTTGCATCGGAAATGAGGCTCCCTCGCTTTCTTCCGCCTGATGACGTTGTTGCTCTGGCGTCCATAGCGTGAGTTATTGTCAAATCCTGTGTACGGCAAGTCAGGCGGCAGTCCTGTCTGACTGATCGGTCAATCAGCAGGATACGTCACCCTCTCGACTTCCCTCCATACACAAGACTTGAGCTTAACTCGGGCGTCATCAGTAATGGCCATAAATATCCCTCCATTTCCGCAGAGTGCCAGGAGCTCAGCCGCCAGCGCGGTGGCGATACGGTTGAGGTCTGGCGTGTTGAAGCGATAGTTCTCGCGCAGCTCTGGCGGTCCCTCGGGGCAGTGCAGGATGAACACCGCTTCACCGCCCTTGCCGATGACATGGACATGCGCAGGCCGGTGGTCGTTGGGATAGATGACGGCGCGCAGGCCATCGAAGCGTAGGACGGTTGGCATGGGGACAGTCTCGCATAAACCCAAGCGGTCAGGATTATGCTCGCGCAAGGCGCGACATCGATCGTCGCCCCCTTGGTATGAGGGTATCGTGACTGCTCCCCGCCCGAGTGGGCGAGGGTTTACGCGAACTGTTGCTAACTGGGGGACGGATTACGAGGTGCCGACCCCAGCATGTCGAAATTAAGGCTCATCATCCTCTGCCCCCAGAAGCGCTTTGATGCGTCCGCCATCACTGATGGCCGCGCTCCACAAGTCATTCCAGCTATCAGGTGGGTTACCGTTCTTGAGCATCTTGCGGTAGACAGCGTAAGCGTCTTGCTTGCTGTCATAGGCGCGCTTGGTGGATTCGTCGTTGACCCAGGCGTAGATGAGGATCTTGCTCGCAAGGTCGTAGCGAAAGAACAGCCGGTACTGCTGGTAGAACGTTGCCCGGCACCAATGGGTGTGGTCAGCCCCGAGGGCGCTTCCTTGGCGATACTGAGAGCCTGCCGGGTCTTGTGGAATGTCGTTCTTGGCCAGCTTCACAATCGCCGCCAGACGCTTGGTGGTCGGTTTGCTGTGATATCCGAGTGGATCCTTTTCCTGGAGTCGCCTCACCTTACTGGTGAGCGCATCGACCTGCTCTAGGAATAGCGGATGTGCGTAGATCGTCCATCCGTTTATCTCCAGAGGACTCATGAGTCGTCGTCGTCCTCTGGCAGTTCCTCATCGAGGTCTACCTCAATGCCTGCCGTCAGGCGCTCGGCCTCGGCAAAGGTGCTGGCAGTGATAGGACGAATGTTTTCCGGGTGCTCCTGAAGATCGCGCTCCAGGAAGGCCAGGAAGCTGGCCATCACGGGGTCTTGGCTGGACTCATCACAGGCGCGAGTGAGCACCACTTCCCCATTGGGGCGAATCACATAGTGAATCCGATCGCGGCGCTTCAGCTTCAGCGCACGACGAACCGATGCCGGAACGGTCGTCTGGTAGCGATCCGTCAGGGTGGAGTCATCCTCAATGGCCGTGTTCATGATTGGCCTCCGCTCAATGGCAATGCAAAAGTAATGCACTTAGGGTAATGCAATCGCATTGCCTCGTCAATGGCAGGGAAAGCAATCAATAGGTCTCCGGCGCAACACCCTACTTCTGGTGTGGCTCCCAATATGCGATCATTCTGTAAAGAAAACGAAAGTTTTCTTACGCAGCATCGAATACGCGCATTTCGACATGCAGCCCCGCTGCGACAACCATGTTCACCAGCGTATCGAGACTAAACAGGTGGATTTTTCCGCGCATCAGGTCGGACACCCTGGGTTGAGTGACGCCCAGTCGCTTCGCGGCTTCGCCTTGGGTCCAGCCTTGCTGGGTAACGTGCTGTTCAAGTGCCATCATCAGGCCGGAGCGAAGCTTCATGTTTTCCGCTTCGGCGGCAGTGTCCTCGATGGCGTCCCACACGCTGTCGAATGTCTCATTGCTCATTGTTTCACCTCGCTTAGCAAGGCGCGGTATCTGGCTTCGGCCAAGTCGAGATCCGCCTTACTCGTCTTCTGGGTTTTCTTCTGGAAGCAGTGCAGGACATAGACAGCCTCGGCGAGCTTGGCGACGTAGATCACCCGGAACGCCCCGTCAGCGTCTCTGATGCGAATTTCCCGCACGCCTTGGCCCACAGTAGCCATTGGCTTCCAGTCTTTCGGCTCGAGCCCCCGTTGCACCTTGTCGAGCTGGTATCCCACTTCCTGTCGGACAGTTGCTGGGAACGCTCGGAGGTCGGCGAGGGCGCTACCTCGGAAATTTAGGGGTTTGTGTTCTGACATGCTGTAATTATACAAAGTTCTGTATAGCTCGCAATGTCGGGAGCCCCTCCCCTTGCGTAGACCCGCCTGGGTGCGGTGCTGGCATCAGCTACAAGCTACGGTCACAATGTAAGGAAAATCAAGGTTTTTTCTATCGATGGAGGCTGTTATGGCCGAGCGGAAAGGATGCAGTGCCGCTGATGTTCAGCGGGCGGCTATCGAGCTGTTTGAAGGCAACTGCGTAGCAGCGGACCACTGGCTGCACCAAGAGGCTGTGGGGCTTGGAAGGAAGCGCCCCATCGATGTCATGGAGAGGAACACTCAGCAGGTGCTGGACCTGATCGGCCGTCTCGAGCATGGGGTGTTCACCTGATCCGAGCCTAGTCTTGGTGATGACATGGCTGAGCTTGGGGCTACAAGGACGATGCGGCCACTTGGAATTGTCCGCATGCCGACATTGCTGGGCGGTGTGATGTCGCTGTCGGCGTGCCAGCCGACCCGGTGCCGGCTCCTGACAGGGCGTGATTCTCGACCTCTCTGAGGTGCCCCGATCATGAGGAGACAGAGAGCCGGGGCCTTACGGCTCCCAGGCTTGTCAGTTGAGCCGAAACCGATCACCATTCGGCTCATAGTGTGAGCTGAATATAGTTGCCATTCGGCTCCTCCGCCTTCTTGGAGGTCTAGCATGGCCCATCACACCACGACATGGATCTGGCAGCATCCCGATTGGCCGCGGTTTACCTGGCAAGCGGCCAAGATTCAGCCGCGGGTCCGGGCATGCTGGCGGGATCTCGGCATCTTGCTGGGACGAGCGGGGGCCCTGACGTTTGCGGATGACGAGGACGCTGAGGCGAGAGCCGCCTTGGATACGTTATTGCAGAATATCGTCACCTCCTCGGCGATCGAAGGAGAGCGTCTGGACGTGGCGTCAGTTCGCTCCTCTTTGGCCCGGCGCCTTGGCCTGGAGGCGCCGGAGGGCGTTACCTCACCGCGTTCTGAAGGTTTGGCGGAGTTGATGCTGGATGCCACCTTACAGCCCGACACGCCACTGGACACCGAGAGGCTGTTCCAGTGGCATCGCTGGCTGTTCCCTGAGGCTGATGCCGCGCTGACGACGCTGCGCCCAGGGCAATGGCGCGGGCTGGAGCCAATGCAGGTGGTGTCAGGTCGCCTGGATCGTCCCAAGGTACATTTCGAGGCGCCGCCGCAAGAGGGGTTGGAACACGAGGTTGACCAGTTCCTCGCGTGGTTTGAGGCCAGCCGTCATGACCCGGCATTGGATCCCTTGGTCCGGGCCGGCCTGGCACACTTCTGGTTCGTGACGCTGCATCCGTTTGAAGACGGCAACGGCCGGATTGCCCGGGCCATTGCCGATCGTGCCTTGGCGCAGGCCGATCAGCAGAGTATCCGGCTGTATGCCATGTCGGCCGCCATCCTGGAGCGCCACGCCGACTACTATCGCCGCTTGGAAGCGAGCCAGCAGAGCACGCCAGACCTGACGGACTGGCTTGTCTGGTTCCTGGAGACCCTAGATGCCACCTTGCTGGATGTCTTGGCGCAGGTCGAGCGGACGTTGGTCAAGGCCCGTTTCTGGGAACGCTTCAGGTTGGCCGGCCTGCTCCCCGAGCAAGTGAAGGTGCTGAACCGCCTGCTGGATGGCGGAGAGCGAGGGTTTGCGCACGGCATCAGTGCATCGCAGTACCAGAAAGTCGCCAAGGTCAGTAAGGCCACTGCCACACGTCACCTCGTAGGCTTGGTCGAGAAGGGGTGCTTGGTGAAGCTACCCGGAGGAGGCCGCAGCACGCGCTATCAGGTACCGAAATGGCGCCGTCAGGACGATGGGGAGTAGGTGTCTCCAATGCCCTCGCCTCACTCACGAGGGTACTGGATGATCGGTCAGTAGCGGCGACGGCGTGGCTTGAGACGGCCGGTCCTGGGACAGGGACGTCATACCGCACGCATTGCTGGAGGCCCGTTGCCAACGCGGGGTACACCGCAGCGTGTCGCTGTCGCCGAGATCGATCAAGCCCATGGCACGTTGCAGCACCAAGGCGGTATCAGCACTTACCGCCAGGATAAGGAGCCAAGCGACCAGCCGTCACTTGAACCCTTGGAACAACCTCGGGTTGTAAATCCGCCGTTGAATGCTGACGAGCGATATCTTGCCGATGTCTGGGTGACGCGGATTCACCACGGCGATTTGATCGATCCCGGTGGCGGCAGCGCTGGGCACCAAGAGGATCAGGTTGTTGCCGGCTTCCAGGAAATCCGTACCCACCCTCTGCGTGCCTCGACCAGGAGGGTGAAGGTCCCAGTCCTCCGGGAGTGCATCAAGCGCCACGGTTTCGATGGCGCTCGACGCCGCCTCATAGATACCCAGCACGTAGTCTTTCGGGATCAGACGTGGGTTGGGGATGTAGTTCCCCATCTCCAACATGGCCACCGAGGCGCTTGTCCCAAAGTACAGGACGGGGTGGCCAGCATCATTCCATCGCGCCCCGTCACGATAGCTTCCCCCCTGCCCGGATAGATCACCGATGAACCGTTCTGGCGCAATCCGGTAGAGGTACATCAGCTGAATTCACCGTAGCTGATCTTGCGCAGCACCTGGCGCACGAGCTCACGGCCGGCAAACGTATCCAGCAGATCGACGGGGCGCGATCCGGAGAGGGCGGCAATTTCCGTGTGCAGCCACTCATGGCCCACCTCGCGATCGCCAAAGACCTTACCGGCTTCAACGTACAGCTTGACGGTATCGAGCACTTCCTCACTCTGCGCTCGGCTCAGTGCTTTGCGCTTGTAGAAGCGATGCAGATTGCCGGAGTCTGTCTCCAGGAGCCTGATAAAGACATCTCGATCCGCTGACAGTGCCTGGATAGCCTGTTTGAGCACGCTTCCTGGCAGCCCCTTCCTCACGGTCCTGATAAACGACACGGGGTTGGTGTACACATCACCCGGCAAGCTGAGGTCCACCATCATCTCATTGCCATTCGTGTCGTTCGTACCGATGAGATCCATGTCCATCGTGACCTCCTGCCATCATCGACCCGGGTCAGTTTGAGTCGTTGTGGGTACACCCATGATACGTCATATCGATGCCCATGCAACGTCAGAATGATCCACAGCAATCCATACGCTTGGCATATCGCGCGCATTCCCTCCTTGGTGCAAGTGTATGCACCTTGCGCCCCAGATGGTGCAAAGCCCCTCTGTCGCGCGGGCCACCTGCCATCTTCTCACCGAAAATATCACCAAACAACGTATTGTTTTATATGTGTCGGGTCCCGTGTGATTGATTACCCGCTTGGTAAATAACTCTGGTCGCTTGGCCTGCCACCAATCAGCAGGATACGTCACCCTCTCGACTTCCCTCCATACACAAGACTTGAGCTTAACTCCTTTGCCGGCTTTACCGTACGAGCCGATTTCGAGGGCGGGGCCTTGTCATCCGACTTCGGGCCCCTGTTGCTGCGCGGCGTTGACCAGCAAATCGGCCTGATCCATCGACTGGCCCAGGCCATTCATGACGGCCGTCACGCCTCCTACATCGATCACTCAATGGAGGATCTGCTGACCCAGCGCATCTTCCAGATCGCCTGTGGCTACGCCGATGCCAACGATGCGAATGCCTTGCGTCGTGACCCGGTGTTCAAGCTCGGCGCCGAACGCCTGCCGCTTGAGGCGGAGCAGGATCTGGCCAGTGCCCCCACCTTCTCGCGTCTGGAGAATGCCGCCAACACCCGCGACCTCTACCGGTTGGCCGAGGCCTTTGTGGAACAGTTTGTCGCCAGCTACGCCAAGCCGCCAGAGATAATCGTGCTCGACATGGATCACGCCGAGGACCAGACCCATGGCCAGCAGGAACTGGCGTTTTACAACCACCATTACCAGAGCCACTGCTATCTGCCGCTGTTTCTGTTTGAGGGCCTGTCGGGCAAGTTCATTACCGCGGCACTGCGCCCCGGCAAACGCCCGAAGGGGGCAGAGAACGCGATGATCCTCAAGCGAGTGCTCAAGCGGCTGCGCCAGCACTGGCCCGAGACCCGCATCCTGTTGCGGGGTGACGGCCATTTTGCCAACGTGGAATTGATGCAGCTGGCGCTTGACGATCCGTACACGGATTTCCTGTTCGGCCTGGCCGGTAACAGCCGTCTGAAAAGACTGCCCGAGCCACACCTGGAGCACACCCGCCGGTTGCACGAGACCCGCTGCCACAATGCCCGCCTCGCCGAGCAAGAGCCGCCGCAACGCTCACGCACCTTCCATGAGCTCGACTATCAGGCCCGCTCCTGGCCGCAGGCCTTTCGCACCGTCCTGAAAGCCGAGGTCATGGGGCTCGGCGACAACCCCCGCTTCGTTGTCACCTCCCTGGAAGAGCCGGCCCCGGAGATGCTGTACGCCGAGCTGTTGCAAGGCACTGAGCTGTCCCGGGCCCAGCCCTCGACGGTCATCATCAAGCTGTTCAAACTGGCCGTACGAGTCGTGCAGTACAAAGACCGCATCAAGCTCCACCTGCCCAGCAGCTGCCCGGTCAAAGCCCTTCTGCACACGATCACCGAACGGTTATACCGGCTGCCTCGGCCCACGCCAAACACCAGCTGAGCCGCCATCGGCACTCCCGGCCACCGCCATCCCGGCCCTCGGGAGGCTCTCGCACGCCTGGGCACTGGAATTGCTCAAATATTAAGCGGTTCGTGCGGATAAAGTATGGGTCCGGAGGTAAATCCGGACCCCTTGATAAGAACACCTATCATGTTCGGGCAAGGTGGGCATGCTGATGGCGGGATTGGATGGCTATTTGGAGCTTTTATGAAACATCCGGGTTAGATGCCGGTGAGGTGAGGAGGAGTCCATCCCATTGCTTGTGGTTACCCTGAAAGAACATCAGATAGCTTGGCTTGCCGGGTGGGAAGATTGACTGTTTCAGCTGCGATCATCCGGTCTCCGGAAAAGAGCCAGAATTCACAGGCATTGTCACTCTCTGTGGGACGCCGCTGAATTCGGTCGTATCCAGTGGCGATTCCAATACACTGGACTTTCATGCCGTTGAGATCTGACCAAAAACGAGGAGGAGAGGCAGGCGGAGACGGTTTACCACAAATATGAGCCGCCGCAATTTGTGCTTGAAGCATGGCATTATGAATAGTTTCTATTCGGATGGGTGTATTGGTGGAAACGTTGACGGCTTTAGCGCAATCTCCGATCGCAAATATGTCAGGGTCGGAGCTACGCATGCCGCTGTCTACTATAATACCACCGTCGCAATCCAGGTTTGCGTCTTGCGCAAGTTCGGCATTGGGGATGGCTCCTATACCGATAACAACGACGTCTGCGGGTTTGGTAGTGCCGTCGGACAAACGGATACCGGAAGCTCGGTCTCCCTCAGTGAGAATCTGGTTGACGCTAGCATTGAAGTAGAACATTACGCCGGCAGAGGCCATGCGGTTTCTGACAAAATTACTTGTTAATGGTGACGCTACTCGACACATCGCTCGGCTGTTGGCCTCAAACACAGAGACTTGTTTTCCCTGTAGATTGGCAGCGGAGGCGACTTCGAGCCCGATAACACCCGCGCCGAGAATGGCCACCTTCTCGCATTCCGGGGCTAACAGGGCATTACGTAATGCGGTGGAGTGGTCAAGATTCCTGAGATAGAAAACATTTTTTGCGCTCTCACCAGGTAAATCAATAGGACGTGGCCTCGCTCCTGTTGCCAAAATCAGCGTGTCGTATTTAATTTTCCTGCCGCCTTGAATCACTACTTGCTTTGCCGATCGTTCAAGCGCTATTACTTTACCGCCTTGTTCAAATTCAACTTTGTTGTCCCGAAAGAAATTAGGAGAACGGATCGGAGTTGGCGAGGGCAACTCATCTGAGGTCAAATAGGCTTTGGACAACGGGGGACGCTGGTAAGGCAGCGTGTTTTCCTCGCCCAAAATGGTAATCGTTCCGTCGAATCCATTCCGGCGGAGAGCCTCTGCGGCGGTCAGGCTGGCTATTCCAGCGCCAATAATAACTATTTTTTGCATATTCGCTCGATTCCTCTTTTGTTTTTGTAGCACTATAAAAGTCCGCGCAGTCGAGCTTCAGTGACTGCCTGAACCCGGTTGGTTACTTTAAGTTCGCTGAAAATCTTCTTCATATGCCATTTGACGGTATCCTCCGTCACAAGAAGCCGTTCAGCTATTTCTCTGTTGGTCATTCCGTTGCTTACGCATTTCAACAGAGAAATCTGCTTTATCGTGATAGTTGAGTGGGCATTGCCGGGCACAGGTGGCACGCTGGAGTCTTCTATTCTGACATCGGGATCCTTCGTAGCTTTAGCTTCAGAGTCGTCTGGCAGATCGTTAAAAAGATCCTGAGCAAGGGGGCTAAGAGAAAGTAGCGCTTCTTTGATCCAGAGCCGTGTGAAGTGACAGTTCAAATGTTCCGAAAGTAGGTTGGCATCAAGAATCGTGCGCTTCGCCGATTTTGATGAACCGAGGGCAAAGGCTGCCAGGGCCTGACAATAGTGGGCGGCGATCCTGGTTCTAGCATCTGAAATTGCGCTGGCGCTTTGTAGTGCTTGTTTGGCATATTTTTCGGCGACACCAAACTGTTTCCCAAGCCGTAGTCTATACATTGAGGTTACCAGGGCCATACGTGCTTGAATGGCCTGGTTTTGATTTGGCAGGAACGTCAGCTCACATTCATCGGGGAGTATGGGTGGACCCAATTCCTCGTTGTTCAGGAGAGTAAACTCAGCTAACTGAACCTTAGTCAGGATGTTGAGGCGAGAGAGCTCTCGCTCGCAGGCGGCTAGGCGAGATTGTTCCAACAAGGCCATGGCTCTATCTCGGAACCCTTGGTGGTACAGAAAACGGCTGTAGGCCTGTGTACACCCCCACAGAATATCTGTAACACCATAGTTCAAAGCGAAATCGAACGAAGCCTGTGCGGATTCCTGGGTAACCAGGTGATGGTTCTGTTCGTGTAGGATTTGTAACTCAAGAGCGCCAAACATTTTATTTAAAAAAGTTTTTGGCACCTGAATCTTTTCTGCTGTTTTATTCGCCTGAATCAACGCTCTCATTGCTCGGGCGATGTCACCCTTAAACAGTTCAGCCTGAATTTCTGCCGTTTTAAGCCAAATAAAAGCGTAATGTTGATTGGATGACTGGATGGCCACAGCCGCTCGATGCGATAATCGCTCCAACTCTTCAAAATGTCGTCCACTGGAGGCAATGAATGCCTGGCAAGTAAGTGCGGCGCCTTTGCCAACCATGTTACGGTCGCCAAAGGAGTCTATCCATTTTTGACAGAGAACCTGACTCTCCAGTAATTCATCCTGTGTAGCTTTGCCTATCGCATTAACCAATTCCCGCCATCCTTCCTCATCAAGATTGCCCAACCCCCTGGAGCTCGGATGAAGCGAACTAGCCAGTATTTCCTCTGCTTGACGAGCTTGTTGGCTAAAATACAAAATCCACGCGTAACCTATGCTCAAGGAAGCGATTTTTTTTATCGTACGAGCTGGTACTTTTTCAAACCAGGTGCGAAGTACTTCGATTTCACCCTGCCTGAGCGCCACGTCCAGGATAATGCTGTCACTTACGACGCGAGCCCAGCGATGGTCACTGGCTTCCAGAGCTGCATTGATTGAATGGGGATACTCCCCCCTACGCCAATGCCAGAATGCGACCCGTTTCAGCACATACGAGCGACGTTCTCGTTGGGTGGTGTTAAATAAACTACGCAAATACTCTCGCAGCACAAAGTGCATATCCATACGATCACCAGAAGCCACGGTGGGAGCTAAAAGAGCATAATGTTCGTTAAGAAACGAAATTTCCCGGTCGGCCTCTTCTGTCTTATATACATAGTCGTAGCATTCAGCGCTGATTACTTCGAGCATCGCTGCATTGCAAAGAAAGGTCCTCGTATTCTTGGGTAGTCCAGTTAAGAGGTTGTCCCTGAAATACGAGCGAGTTTCCGGCCAAGTCGCTGCGGGGAGATTTGGGTTTGGGGTTCGGCACATAAGCCTGACAAGTGCTGGCCATCCACCGGTGGCTTTTATGATGTTGCTGGCTTCGGGGCCACCCATACCCGATAATTCACTAACCTCCTCTTCTGTAAATACAAGTTCATCAGCACCATACGTTACAACACCCGCCATCATAGACAAACGTGGCAACGCCCCGACGCTACTCGGTGCAATGAAAAATTTCACATTGCTCGGTGTTTCATAGATTAAATCCTCAATCAAATCCGCGGTATGTTTAGCCTCGCCAACCCCATCAAGGCAAATTCTTATCGTCTTTTTTGCATTACACAGTGCGTTTCGAAGAACTTCGATGGTGTCGATGTCACTTTTTATCGTGCGCCAAGATTCAACTCCTTCGAGTTGATATAAAACTAACGCTGCAAACAAACTGTCATTAACGTCACATGAGTCAGGGTAGGATCGAGTATTGATATAAACGGCGCTCTCAAGTTCCTGTTCGTGAGTGTTTGCTGCCAAGGCCACTTGTACAGATTTTCCATAGCCGAGCGGGGCCCGATACAGAACTACCTTTGATTCAGGCGTAGCAGAAGCGCTCAGGTAATAGCGGTCTATACACCCTTGAGTAATGAAACACTGACGGGCCCACATCCTTTTAGACATCCTCCGACACCAGTCTTCCAAGCTATGGTGTGTCATGACAATCCGATCTCCTGCCTCGTCTCCCCAAAATGCGAGGGCGCTATGGGATGAAAGCATATTGATAAATGTCTAGTGAGTTATTGTCAAATCCTGTGTACGGCAAGTCAGGCGGCAGTCCTGTCTGACTGATCGGTCGGAGCTTGAATTATAACCGATTTTCAGCCGCCTTTTTCATTTCCGGTGCAATATCCAGGCTAGCGCTGTCTTGTAGAACATGTTGTCACCCGTTGTTGTAATAGGCTGTTGTAATGGCAATCTGGCGTTGCGTGGCTGAGCGGGCCTGCTGCCCGTCAGGGTGAATGCAGCTTATGGGCTGGCAAGAGCTCGCGGCAACGGCGCTTGGGGGGTGAAATATCCAATCTGGTTATTTTCCCCATGGCGGCCCGAGGGTGACGCAACACGAGAAAAGCCCCGGCCGTCGAGACGGCCGGGGCAGGCATTGGCGAGGGGCCAGCGGGCAGGTGGGCAGGCACCTCACCTGCCGAGGGTCAGGGCGTCGGCGGCTCCAGCAGCCGCTGCCAGGCCTCGATCACCACCCGGCGGTGGTCCTGGAAGGCGTCGCTGCGTCCCCGGGCGGGCTCGCGGGTCAGCGAGGCGCGGTGGGCACTGCTGCGCAGGGCCAGGTAGGCCTCGCGCAGGCGCTGGCACTCCTTGGCCGGGAGGCGCTCGGCGGCCTCCAGGGTCTCGAGGATGCGCATGTTATCGCTCCACTGCAGCAGCTCCGGGGCCTCGTGACCCATGGCGAGCACGGCGTACTGGCAGAGGAACTCGATATCGACCATGCCGCCGGGGTCGTGCTTGAGGTCGAACTCCCCCTCCCCGCTCTTGCCGCCCAGGTGGTCGCGCATCTTGTGGCGCATCTTGACCACCTCCTCACGCAGCGCCTCGGCGTCGCGTTCGCGGCCGAGGACCTCGCGCCGGATGGCGTCGAAGCCCTCGACCAGGCGCGGATGCCCCGCCACCACCCGGGCACGCACCAGCGCCTGGTGCTCCCAGGTCCAGGCATCGCGACGCTGGTAGTCGGCGAAGGCGGCCAGCGAGCTGACCAGCAGCCCCGAGTTGCCGGAGGGGCGCAGGCGCATGTCCACCTCGTAGAGGGTGCCGGCGGGAGTCACCGCGGTGAGCAGGTGGATGATGCGCTGCCCCAGCCGGGTGAAGAAGACGGCGTTGTCCAGGGGGCGCTGGCCATCGGTGCTGCCCTGAGTGGCGCCGTCGTGGATGAACACCAGGTCCAGGTCCGAGCCGTAGCCCAGCTCGATGCCGCCGAGCTTGCCGTAGCCGACGATCAGGAAGTCTGGCTCGGCTCCGGCGCGGCTGCCGTCGGCCAGCTCCGGGACGCCGTGCTTGCGGGTCAGGTGCTTCCAGGCCATGGCCAGCACCGCCTCGAGGATCACCTCGGCGATATAGGTGAGGTAGTCGCTCACCTTCATCAGGTGGCGGGTACCGGCGATGTCGGAGGCGGCCACGTGCAGGGTCTGGGCGTGCTTGAAGACCCGCAGCGCCTCGAGCTGGGCCTCCTCGTCCTCCTCGGGAATCCGCGCCAGGGTCTGGCGCAGCTCGTCGGCGAGGCGCGCCTTGTCGGCGGGGGTGTAGAGGGTCTCGGGGGTGAGCAGCTCGTCGAGCAGGATCGGGTAGCGGGCCAGCTGCTCGGCGATCCATGGGCTCGCCGCGCAGAGCGTCATCAGGTGGCCCAGCGCCTCGGGGTTCTCGCGCAGCAGCGCCAGGTAGGCGGTGCGCCGCAGCACCGCCTCGATCAGCGGCAGCACCCGCTCCAGCGCCGTGTCGGGCGCCTCGCTCTCGGCCACGGCGTCGAGCAGCAGCGGCATCAGGGCCTCCAGGCGCTCGAAGCCGATGCGCTGCATGGTCTGGACCTGGCGGGAGTGGTAGAGCGAGGCGATCCGCCGTGCCGCGGTGGCACTCTCCGCGAAGCCGGCCTCCTCCAGCAGCACGCTGACCTCCTCCTCGTCGAGCTCGCCGCGCCACAGCGCCCGCCACTGCTCCAGGGCGATGCCGCCGGCCGCCTCCTCCGACGCCTCCTCGACCTCCTCTTCGGGGTCGGCGATCACCGCATCGAAGTGCTGGCGGATCCGGGCGCGGACCTCGTCGAGCCTGGCCATCAGCGCCGGCCAGTCCTCCATGTCCAGGGCCAGGGCCACCCGCTCGCGGTCGAGGTCATCGTCGGGCAGGCTCTGGGTCTGTCGATCCTCCAGCGCCTGCAGGGCGTGCTCCAGGTCGCGCAGGAAGACGTAGTCCGGAATGAGCTCCTCGACCACCGCGACGGGCAGCAGGCCCAGCGCCGGCAGCCGTTCCAGGGCGCTCTTCAGCGAGGTGACCTGGAGCTCGGTGTCGCGCCCGCCGCGAATCAGCTGGAAGGCCTGCACCACGAACTCCACCTCGCGGATGCCGCCAGGGCCGAGCTTGATGTTGCCCTCCATGCCCTTGCGGCGCACCTCGCGGTTGATCATGCCCTTGAGCTCGCGCAGCGACTCGATGGCCCCGAAGTCGAGGTAGCGGCGATAGACGAAGGGGCGCAGGCTGGCCAGCAGCTCGGCCCCGGCGTCCAGGTCGCCGGCCACCGGGCGCGCCTTGAGCATGGCGTAGCGCTCCCACTCGCGCCCCTGGTCCTGGTAGTAGCTGGCCAGGGAGCTGAAGTTGCCCACCAGGGGGCCGCCGTCGCCCAGCGGGCGCAGGCGCATGTCGACGCGGAAGGCGAAGCCGTCGGCGGTCACCGCATCCAGGGCGCCGATCAACCGCTGTCCCAACTTGGTGAAGTACTCCTGGTGCACCAGGGACTTGCGCCCACCCTCGGTCTCGCCGTTCTCGGCGAAGGCGAAGATCAGGTCGATATCGGAGGAGAGGTTGAGTTCGCCGGCGCCGAGCTTGCCCATGCCCAGCACCACCAGGCGCTGTTCGCTGCCGTCGCGGCGCGGGGCGGGCCGGCCCCAGCGCGGCGCGAGGAAGCGCTCCAGCCAGGTGAGCGCCCCCTCCAGGCACACCTCGGCCAGGCGGGACACCGCGGCGGCGGTGGCCCACATGTCGGTGCCCTCGGGCCGGGTGAGGTCGCGCCACACGATGCCGGTCATCCGCGCGCGGCGAAAGCGGCGAATGGCGGCCTGCATGGCGGCCTCGTCCTCGGCCGCCTCCAGGCGCTCCTCGAGCCAGTCGCGCAGGCTCTCCGCGTCGGGGGCGAGGTCCAGTTCCCCGCTGGCATCCAGGTGCAGCAGCCACTCCGGGTAGCGCACCAGGGTCTCGGCCACGAACTCCGAGATCGCCAGCACCCGAGCCAGCTGCTCGCGGCGCGGTTCGGCGAGGCCCTGCCAGTCTTCCAGGGGCGACTCGCGCCCGGTCATGCCGGCCAGGTGGTCGGCCTGGGCCAGCGCCTCGGCCAGCCGCTCCCGGGTGCGCGTCAGGGGCGCCTTGAGGGGCTCGGGAATATCGATCAGCGGCAGGAAGTCATCGGGCAGGGGCATGGGCGTCTCGCGTCCGGGTGGCGAATGCCCCCAGCATAGCGAAGCGCGAACGCCATGGGCACCCGGAGCGACGAGCGACTCAGCCGAACAGCTTCTGCCCGGCCAGCAGCAGCCAGGTGAGTCCGGCCAGGGCCAGCGACACCATCACCGCCGCGGAGCCCAGGTCCTTGGCGCGTCCGGAGAGCTCGTGGTGCTCGGGACCGATGCGGTCCACCACGCTCTCGATGGCGCTGTTGATCAACTCCACCACCAGCACCAGCAGGCAGCTGCCCACCAGCAGGATCCATTCCACCGGCCCCTGGCCGATCCACCAGGCCAGCGGCAGCAGCAGTACGCAGAGGGCCAGCTCCTGACGGAAGGCCGACTCATGGCGCCAGGCAGCCTTGAGCCCCTTGAGGGAGTAGCGGGTGGAGTGCACCAGGTGGCGCCAACCGGTATGTCCGGGCTTCATCGGGGGATCCTTTGGGTGGGAGGTGGGCCGCTCAATGGTTGTCGATCATTCGCTCGAGGTCCACCGAGAGCGGATCCAGCACCTCGGACCAGCTCAGGTAGGGGGTGCTGCCGGTGCCGTTGACCAGCGCGGTGAAGACCCCCCAGCGCCCGCTGCGCGTGCGGAAGTAGCCGCTCACCGCCCGCACCGCCACCGGCTGGTTGAGGGTGCCGGTCTTGAGCATGACGTGGTGCTGGAAGGTCGGCGAGCCGCGGCGGATGAAGCGCATCACCCCGTTGCCGGGGGACTGCAGGGTCGCCACGAAGCTCGGGAACAGCGACGGACGGTGGAACATGCTCTCCAGCAGCGCATTGGCGCCACGGGCCGAGGTGCGGTTCTCGGTGGTCAGGCCGCTGCCACTGAGCAGGGTCACCGGGCCGTGGTCCGGGATGCCGGCCACGAACGCCTCGATGGCCGCACCGCCGAGGCGCAGGTCGGCGCGGGGGGTCTCCACCAGGTTCAGGGCGAGGATGTCGGCCATGAAGTTGTTGGAGTAGTTCATCACCCGCAGCAGCAGCTCCTGCAGCGGCTTGCCCTCGACTTCGGCCAGCGACCGGGCGCCGGCAGGCGGCTCGGCCAGGGTGGTCTCGGCCCCCCCGCGCACCGCGATGCCGGCCTGGTCGAGCATCCCCAGCAGGGTCCTGGCCATCTGGTCAGCGGGATCGGAGCTGCCCCGGTAGATGTCCCGGGGGCGGGCATTGGTGGAGATCTGGCCGCTGAGCACCATGACATCATCGCCGTTGCGGGTGATGCGCTCGGCGCGCAGCTCGGTGCCACTGTTGTCGGGCCGGGTCTCCACGCGGTTGTCGATCTCGAGAATGGCCGCCTGGCTGTCGCAGCCGGTCACCCGGGCCGGCTGCCCGGGGGCGGCGCCGGGTGCCACGCTGACGCACCAGCTGCCGTAGTTGACCCCCGCCGAGGAGAGCAGCGCGCTGTAGGCGTTGGCCGTGCGATCGCGGGCCTGGCAGCGGTCGGTGGTGATGCACTCCACCGGGCCGAAGCGCCACTGGCTGACCAGCAGCCGACCCTCCACCTCGCGCACCCCGGCCTGGTGGAGGCGCTGCACCAGCCGCCACAGGTCCTCGGTGGTCAACGCCGGGTCGCCGCCACCATCGAGGATCAGGTCGCCCGACAGCACGCCATCGCCGTCCGGGCGCGACTCGCCGAGCAGCCGAGTGGTGAAGCGATGCTGGGGGCCCCAGCGGTCCAGCGCCGCGGCCGCCAGGTAGCTCTTGGTCACCGACGCCGGCGAGAGCTGGCGATCGGCCTCGATGGCCCCCAGCACCGTGCCCTCATCGATCAGGCGCGCCTCGGCGCTGATCAGGAAGCCCTTGTCGGCCAGCCGGCCCAACTGGGTGAAGCCCGAGGCCTGGGCAATCGCCGGCAGCAGGCAGAGCAGGAAGAGAAGCAGTTTCGACAGACGACGACACATGGCAACACCGCGGAGTTGGATCAGGAGGGGGGATATCAGTGGCTGGATATCGAGGGAAGCCGCGTCACGAGGCCGGGACCAGCTCGGGGTCATGGGGCAACTCCACCACCAGCTTCCAGAGCGGCTGTCCGCTGACATGGTACTTCTGCTCGAAGGGGGTCAGGAAGTCGTTTCCGGGCTCATGGGGCCCCACCTCGGCCCTGCGGCCGGTTGCCTGGGCCACGGCCAGGGCGAACTCCTCCACATAGAGCCGCCAGTTGGAGCGCAGCTCCAGGCGCCCGCCCAGGGCCAGGATCACCGGAAGGACCGGGTGGCCCTGCCAGCGCATCTTGAGATGGGCCGCCTTGGGGTAGGGATTGGGGTAGAGCAGGTAGTGGCGCACGGGCCGCCAGCCATCGGCCAGCGCCAGGCGCCAGAAGTCCACCAGGTCGGCGCGGACCAGCAGGGCGTTGTTGGGCAGCGGGCCATGCTCGCGGGTCAGGCGGCTCTCGCTGCGATCCACGCCGATCACCGCATGGTTGGCAAAGCGCTCCGCCAGGCGGCGGGTGGAGAGCCCCACCCCGCAGCCGGCGTCCAGAATCAGCGGCATGTCGAGCCGCGCGGCACGCCATGTCCGCGCCGCCTCGAAGGCGCGACGGGTATGTTCTGCCACCGGCTTGCGCAGCGGGTGCGCCAGGGCGCGTGCCACACGCCGGCTCAGGTCCTCGTGGGGCCCGGGCTGGTTGGTGACGATGGAGCGGGAACTGGATTGCATGGTGATCGGCCACGACACGAAACAGGGGGTGATTCTATCAGTCCGGCATGGCGGCCGCATGATCGCCAGAAATGCGAAAAGCCCCGACCATCTCACGATGATCGGGGCTTTTCTCTATAAGTGCCTGACGATGTACCCGGCCGGCGCTCCGGGACTCTCCATGGGGAGACCCCCCAGAACGACGAAACCCCAGCCATAGGGCTGGGGTTTCTGAAAAGGGGCCTGACGATGACCTACTCTCACATGGGGAGACCCCACACTACCATCGGCGCTGAGCGGTTTCTCCCTGGCGGCTAGCAAAGGATAACTCCTATAGGCGATTTGATCATCCGGGACCCTACACTTACCAGCATTAATTACCTTATAATTTTTAACTAAAGTAGACTTTAGGAGCTATTGAAGTGCCCCCCTCCAGAGCTGCACAGGCTATAGTGCAGCGACCAGGAGGATGAGATGAGCAACGAACCCACCGTTAAACGCTGGACCGCGAAGCGCAAAGCCACCGTGGTCATGGACATCTTCAAGGGCAAGACCACGGTCGCTGAAGTGGCTCGCCAGTATGACCATACCGTATTCGAGTGCTGGAGCAGAAAGCCGGCGCGCAGAAGAGGCCAGCGATAGAGCCAGCTGCGAATAAAAAAACTTAAGACCTATATCACTCCTGTGAGCTGAGCCCTCCCCGGGCTTGAACTACCAATACAGGAGACTCGATATGCCCCCACCCTGCTCGCGCTGTGACGCGCAGCGCGCCATCAACCTCGAGACCGCTCGCAAGCTGGGCACCGCAGCCGGTGCCTTGGTCGGCTCCCTTAAGGGGGCTTACACCTCGCTCTACGCGCCCAGCCGCCTGGTGGCAGCGTCTTTCAATTTTCCCATGACCCGCATCGCCGCCGCCGTGGTGGCCGCGGCCTCGGGTGGCATCGCCGGTGCCGCCGCCGGGCAGCAGATGGTGCAGTACCTCTTCCCACCCGGAGAGGGCACGCCCTGGCTGTGCCTGGGCTGCGGCCACGCTTTCCGCATTCTCGACTGACCCGTTCACACCCTTTCCCCTACTCGCCGGCGATCTGCCGGCTTTTTTCGTCAAGGAGCCTTCCTATGGCACACCAAATCGAACAGATGGCCTATGTCGGCGATACCCCCTGGCACGGCCTGGGGCAGCAGCTGTCGCGTCACCAACCCCTCGAGGTCTGGCGGCAGCAAGCCGGCATGGACTGGCACATCGAATCCTCCCCGGTGCGCTTCATCGCCGATGGTGCCGGCCACCTGGGCAGCATCCACTCCTTCCCGGAGCAGAAGGTGCTCTACCGCTCGGATACCCGGGCACCGCTGTCGGTGGTCTCCCAGCGCTACAAGGTGGTCCAGCCCGAGGAGGTGCTGGAGTTCTACCGCGACTTGACCGAGTACGCCGGCTATGAGCTGGAGACCGCGGGGGTGCTCAAGGGCGGCCGCAAGTTCTGGGCGCTGGCCCGTAGCGGCCTGGGCACGGCGTTGAAGGGCCAGGACCAGGTCAACGCCTACCTGTTGCTGGCGACCTCCTGTGACGGGTCCCTTGCCACGGTGGCCACACCGACCTCGGTACGGGTGGTCTGCAACAACACCCTGACCATCGCGGTGGATGGCATGAGCCAGGGGGTGAAGGTGCCCCACAGCACCGAGTTCAACCCGCAGCGGGTCAAGCAGCAGCTGGGCATCTCGGTCGCGCAGTGGGACGACTTCATGTACCGCATGAAGACCCTGGCCGAGCGCAAGGTCAGCCAGGAGGAAGTGAAGGCTTACTTCCAGTCGGTGATCTGCAACGCCGAGGAGCCGCTGGACGATCCCTCCAAGCTGCCCAACGTGCGGGCCCTCAACCGCGTCCAGAAGCTCTACCACGGCGAAGGGCGGGGCTCACAGCTGTGCACGGCCCAGGGCACCGCCTGGGGCCTGCTCAACGCCATCACCGAGTACGTCGACCATGAGAAGCGGGCGCGCAGCAACGACTACCGCATGGACTCGGCCTGGTTCGGCCAGGGCGCCAACCTCAAGGACAAGGCCCTGGAGTCCGCCATGGCGCTGGTGGCCTGACGTTGACACCTCCCTTCCACCCATTCACCTCTTCACCTTTTCACCACTCACCTCAACCATTACGGCATAGCGCCCGGCCCCTCACAGGCTGGGCGTTTCTGCGTCTGGAGGACCCCATGCAACCCCGAATTCCGTTTGAAACCTGTCGGGCGCTGACCCTGCTGGCTCGCCAGCTGCTCGGCGCCGGTGAAACACAAGCCCAGACCCACGTGCTGGCCGAGGGCCGGGTATTCCGCGTGGTCGTGTCGCTGGAGCCGGTCCCCGCCGATCAGCTCCAGGACGTCATCAACCAGTACCGCTGAATCCACCAGGAGAATCCCATGGCAACCCCCATCCACCCCCAGCATGGCAAGCCCAACGGCCAGGTCACCCGCCACTCCCCGGCGGGCCCTGCCGAGCCGGCGCCGGTTCCCTCGGCGCCGCTTCAAGAAAGCACGGCGATCATCCAGGTGATCGAGCGAGCGGCCCTCAACCCCCAAGTCGATATCGACAAGATGGAGCGCCTGCTGCAGATGCAGGAGCGCGTGCTCGACCGCCAGGCGCTGATGGCCTACAGCGCCGCCATGGCGGCCATGCAAACGGAGTTGCCCAGCATCGCCGAGCGCGGCAAGACCAACACCGGCTACTACGCCACCCTGGAGGATATCGTCGACACCGTTCGGCCGATCATGAAGCGGCACGGCTTTGCGGTGAGCTTCCGTATCCAGACCCAGGAGCGCGGCATCCAGGTCACCGGCGTGCTGATGCACAAGGACGGTCACCGCGAGGAGACCAGCATGCTGCTGCCGGCCGACACCAGCGGCAGCAAGAACGCGGTGCAGGCCTTCGGCTCCTCGACCAGCTACGGCAAGCGCTACGTGCTGTGCGCGCTGCTCAACATCACCACCCGGGGGCAGGACGACGACGGCCATGCCGCCG
This sequence comes from Halomonas sp. JS92-SW72, assembly GCF_003547075.1. NCBI lineage: Bacteria > Pseudomonadati > Pseudomonadota > Gammaproteobacteria > Oceanospirillales > Halomonadaceae > Halomonas > Halomonas sp. JS92-SW72. The sequence goes on along the minus strand of NZ_CP032147.1, from coordinate 3,932,725 downwards.
CCCCGGTGAAGCGCGTCACGCCCTTCCAGGCGGGGCAGCTGAAGCAGCTGATCGCGGCCTGTCCGCCCACCACCCAGGAGTGGTTCGTCGGCAAGTACGGCGAGGCCGAGCAGGTGCCGCGCAGCGACTTTGACAAGCTGCGTGCATCTCTCACCAAACGGGCACTGCCCACCCATCAACGTCACTGACTGGCAGATCGGCGAGGGGCGTCCCTCGCCGGCTATGCCGTCGTGTCATCAAGGAGAATCGTCATGCAGATTCTGACACTGGAACAGGGCACGCCCGAGTGGCATGCCGCACGCCTGGGCATCGTCACCATGTCCGAACTGAAGACCCTGCTGGTCAAGGGCAAGGGGCCGGGAGGGTTCGGCGCCGGGGCCCTGAGCTACATGCATCAGCTGATCGGCGAGCGCATCACCGGCGAGCCCTCGGATGCCTTCCCCGGCAACGTCCACACCCAGCGCGGCCATGAACTGGAGCCCATGGCCCGGGAGCTCTATCACGAGGCCAGCGGCCTGCCCCGGCTGGAGCAGGTCGGCATCATCCTCAACCACGGCGTGGGCTACTCCCCCGACTGCCTGGTGGACGGGAATGGCCTGGTGGAGATCAAGACCAAGCTGCCCAAGTACCAGGTCGAGCTGCTGCTCGAGGGTGAACTGCCCCAGGAGCACGTAGCGCAGTGCCAGGGCGGCCTCTGGGTCAGCGAGCGGGAGTGGATCGACTTTGTCAGCTACTGGCCGGGAATGCCGCTGTTCGTGAAGCGGGCCTACCGGGACGAAGCGCTGATCCGCACCATTGCAGAGCGAGTCGAGGTCTTCTACGAGGAAATGGAGCGCCGCGTGGCGCAAGTGATGGCGGCCTGAGGAGAAGGATCATGAATCACCGTAAGCTCAAGGCCGGCGAGGTCGCCGGCACCTACGACATCACCGCCCCCATCACCGAAGCGGAGCTGGTCAGCATCGCTCAGGCCTTTGCCAGGCGGAAGCTGGCCAGGGGCCGCAAGCTCACCCGGCCGAACCTGGTCTTCGACTACCTGCAGGTACTCTTCCAGGGTTACGAGCACGAAGTGTTCAGCGCCCTGTTCCTGGACAGCCAACACCGGTTGATCCACTTCGAGACGCTGTTCCGGGGCACCATCGACTCGGCCAGCGTCTATCCCCGGGAAGTGGTGAAGCGTGCCCTGGCCCACAACGCCGCGGCGGTGATCTTTGTCCACAACCACCCCAGTGGTGATCCCGAGCCCAGCGACGCCGACCGGCGCATTACCCAACGACTCAGTGACGCCCTGGCACTGATCGAGGTACGGGTCATCGACCATATCGTAGTCGGTGGCGACCGCTGCATATCCTTGGCGGAGAGGGGTGACCTCTAGGATCCAGTGGATGATCACGACATAGCACCGGTGCTGCCCTGCGGGGCGGCACCGGTATACCCGGCCTCTTCTTTTTTTGGTTCTTGGGTGCACTCCCTGAACCGTGTCGCCAGGCTCGGCTCATCAAAGCGCCAGGGAAAGGAGAATGCCAAGCAGCGCGCAGCCCCCCAGCACCTTGAGCATGCCGACCTGAAAGCGAAAGATAGCGACCATTGCCCCGGCGGCCAGCAGCAGGGCCAGGGGGTCCAGGGTGCCCAGCTGCGGGATCAGCAGGCGCACCCCGAGCAGGTGCCGCTCGGCCACCTCAGTGAAGATCACGTGCAGACCGAACCAGATCGCCAGGTTGAGGATCACCCCCACCACCGCGGCAGTGATGGCCGACAGCGCAGCGCTGAGGGCGCGGTTGTCTCGCAGCCGCTCCACATAAGGAGCGCCGAGGAAAATCCACAGGAAGCAGGGCACGAAGGTGACCCAGGTGGTGAGCACCGCCGCGAGCGTCGCCGCCAGCATGGGGTCGAGCCCGATGGCCTCGCGATAGGCGCCCATGAAGCCGACGAACTGCACCACCTGGATCAGCGGTCCCGGGGTGGTCTCGGCCATGCCCAGGCCGTCGAGCATCTCGCCCGGGGCCAGCCAGCCGTAGTTCTGTACCGCCTCCTGGGACACGTAGCCCAGCACCGCATAGGCGCCGCCAAAGGTGACCACCGCCATCTTGCTGAAGAAGGTGGCGATCTGGCTGAAGACGTTGTCACCCCCCAGCGTAACCAGTAACAGCGCCACCGGCGTCAGCCACAGCAACAGGAAGATCGCCGAGACACGCAGCGACCAGCTGCGGTTGGGGCGCGCATGGGCCGGCAGCCCCTCGCCGAGCAGTGAGTCGCGGTCGCTGAGTCCCTGACCGCCGCTCTGCCCGTGACCGCCACCCGCCTCGAAGACCTTCATACCGCGCCGGCCGCCCCAGAAACCGATCAAGGCCGCCCCCAGGATGATCAGCGGGAAGGCGAGTTCGAGAAAGAAGATCGCCACGAAGGCCGCCGCCGCCAAGCCGATCATCACCCGATTGCGCAGCGCCCGCTTGCCGATCCGGACCACGGCGTTGAGCACCACCGCGAGCACCGCCGCCTTGAGGCCGAAGAAGAGCCCCTCTACCAGGCCTACATTGCCCAACGCGGCATAGAGGTAGCTCAGCGCCAGGATGGCGATGAAGCCGGGCAGTACGAAGAGACTGCCCGCCACCAGGCCACCCCGAGTGCGGTGCATCAGCCAGCCGATGTAGATGGCCAGCTGCTGGGCCTCCGGCCCGGGCAGCATCATGCAGTAGTTGAGGGCGTGCAGGAAACGCTTCTCGCCGATCCACTTCTTTTCTTCGACGAGGATGCGATGCATCACCGCTATCTGGCCGGCTGGGCCGCCGAAGCTCAGCATTGCCACTCGCAGCCAGACCATCACGGCCTCGCGAAAGGGAACCTGATGGGGCGTTTCATTGACAGGGGGCATGTACACTCTCACAAAGACGATGGCGCCATAGTTATGTAGAGCGTATAACACGCATGTTACGTGAACAACAAAGATGGATGACATGGTAGACGACGAAAGACGCTGGCTGATACTGGTCATGAGCCTGAGCGGGCGGGCCGGCAGCACGCGCATGCGGATCTGGCGAGCCTTGCGCAGCATGGGCGCGGCCGTCCTGCGTGACGGCGTCTATCTATTGCCGGCAAGCCCGGCACGACATCAGGCGCTGCAACACCAGGCCGATGCTATCCAGGCCTTGGAAGGGAAGACCCTGCTGCTCGAGGTAGGTGACACGAGCATGGAGACAAGGGAGGTGTTGCCATCCCTCTTCGACAGGGATTCGAACTATCAGGAGTTACTCGAGGCAGTCGCCCATTGGCAGCAGGAGTGCCCCAGCCTGGAGGAGCGTGAGGCGCAGCGCAGGCTTCTTCAGCTGCAGCGGCGCTTTCAAGCGATCGTCGAGATCGATTTCTTTCCAGGGGCAGCAAAAGAGCAAGCCGTCATGGCCCTGGCAGACGCCGAGGCGACCTACAACCGCAGCTTCGTCCCCGATGAGCCCAAGGCCACCCGGGGCGAGATTCCCCGTCTAGAGTGCAGCGAATTTCGCGGCCGACTATGGGCTACCCGTCGTCACCTCTGGGTGGATCGCGTGGCCTCGGCCTGGTTGATCCAGCGCTTCATCGACCCCGAGGCGCGTTTCCTGTGGATGGAAAGCCCCGAGCAGTGTCCGGCGGAGGCATTGGGGTTCGATTTCGACGGTGCCGCCTTCACCCACGTCGACGACAAGGTCACCTTCGAGGTATTGCTGGCGAGTTTCGGACTGGTGGCGGATGGTGCGCTGGTCAGACTCGGAGAACTGGTGCACTACTTGGACGTCGGAGGAGCGCCAGTGCCCGAGGCAGCTGGGCTGAAGCTGATGCTGAGCGGCGCCCGAGAGCGCTGCCCGGATGATGACGCCCTGCTTGCTCATATGAATGTTGTGTTGGACGACGTATATCTGGCCTTTAGCGGTGTAGCAGCCACCGCCCGGTGACCGTGGTGAACTCCGCCACCAGGCTCTCTCCTGCCCACGGCTCATTCGCGGCTGATCACAGAAAGCTCCCCTGAAGTTCCATCAGAAGAAGGTCAGGCCGACCTGGAACAGCCGCTCCACGTCGCGGATGCGGCGCTTGTCGATTCAATCAGCAGGATACGTCACCCTCTCGACTTCCCTCCATACACAAGACTTGAGCTTAACTCATGTCTAGTGCGAAAACTACCTATTCGAGTAGTTGCTCGATTTCCAGTTCTAGCAAATCCTGTAGGTGTGCACAACTAGCCCGTTCACCTGAGGAACTCGGTGTTCGCACATGTAGAAAAATGATGAATCTGATAACAATAAGGTGATCCTAATGTCAATTTCAGAAAATGTCTTAACAACAGAGTCTCTTCAGAAAGAGCCTGATGCCGAAAACTATGTGGACAGAAAACGCCACCTGTGGGTCCTTTCTGTGCTGTGGCCAGCGACGCCTCTTATTGGCCTTTATTTGGTATCCCAAACTGGATGGAGCATTTGGTACGGATTGGTGTTGATCCTTTGGTATGGCGCAGTTCCCTTGATTGATGCCATGTTTGGAGAGGATTTTTCCAACCCCCCCGAGTCGGCCGTGCCTCGGCTTGAACAGGATCGTTACTACCGGGTACTGACCTACTTGACGGTTCCTATTCACTATGCCGCCTTGGTTGTCAGTGCCTGGTGGGTATCCACGCAACCAATGAATGTTTTCGAGTTTCTGGCATTGGCCCTTTCCCTGGGAATCGTGAATGGTCTGGCCCTGAACACAGGCCACGAACTTGGCCATAAAAAAGAAACGTTTGACCGTTGGATGGCGAAGCTTGTCCTCGCCGTGGTCGGATATGGTCATTTCTTCATTGAGCACAATAAGGGGCATCACCGTGATGTGGCTACGCCGATGGACCCGGCGACATCCCGCATGGGTGAGTCCATTTACGCATTCTCACTGCGTGAAATTCCCGGTGCTTTCAAGCGGGCATGGGATTTAGAGGAACAGCGCCTCAGTCGTTGTGGAAAAAGTGTCTGGAGCCTGGAGAACGAAGTTCTTCAGCCTATGATTTTGACCGCTGTGCTTTATGCGGGATTGCTGGCGTTTTTTGGTCCCTTAATGCTGATCTTTTTGCCCATTCAAATGGCCTTTGGCTGGTGGCAGCTGACCAGCGCCAACTACATTGAGCATTACGGATTGCTGCGCGAGAAGATGTCGGATGGACGTTATGAGCGTCAACAACCGCACCACTCATGGAACTCAAACCATATTATGTCGAACCTGATTCTGTTTCATTTGCAACGACATTCCGACCATCACGCCCATCCTACAAGGTCCTATCAATCGCTTCGCGACTTCAAAGACCTGCCTTCCTTACCATCGGGATATCCCGGGATGTTCCTGGCCGCAATGTTTCCCTCATGGTTCCGCTCGATAATGGACCACCGGGTGCTGGATTGGGCTAAAGGAGATCTCGATAAGATTCAGATTCAACCCGGCAAGCGTGAATTCTATGAGCGTAAATTTGGTGGGACTGATTCTGAATCAGTCGATACCGCCGCGGCTAAATGATCGGCTAATCGGAACTTATATACCTCGTTTACTTTATTTACGTTGCAGAAAAAGAGCCTCTGACGTGCACCTGAAAGAGGGTGCGCGTCGGGCGCTACCAAAACAAAGACAATAATATCGTTTGAAAGGTGCTCTAAATGGCTAAATATCAATGCCCTGATTGTGGTTATGTATACGACGAAGTGGTTGGTGATCCGCACGAAGGCTTTCCTGCAGGAACGACCTGGGAAAAAATTCCTGAAGACTGGTCCTGTCCAGACTGTGCCGTCAGGGATAAGGTTGACTTCGTTGCGCTTCAAGAAGCGAACCCGGAACTTTCGGTGTCCGCAACCAATACAGCGGTCCGCCCTGCCAGCCAAGCTAAGACCGAGGGAGCATCGCAGAAAGCAACGGGCGCATCTACTCCTTCAGCTAAAAATAAAACAAAGCCCAAAGCGAAACCCAAGCCTAACTCTTCAAAATCGCCGAAAGACTCGACTCAAAAAGATACCTATCGGAAGTGGGTCTGCATCACTTGCGGCCATATCTACGATGAAGCTCTCGGAGATGAAGCCGAAGGCTTCCCTGCCGGCACTCGTTTTGAAGATATTCCAGACGATTGGTGCTGTCCGGACTGTGGTGCCACAAAAGAGGACTATGTCCTCTATGAAGACTAGTAATCCGATGGAAAATAACAACAGTCTCGTTCGGCAAGAGGTGATTTTATAATGCAGATTGCTAGTCTGGCGAAGGTTGGGCTGCCCAATGTGTCAACCAGCGATACGATTGATTCAACGTTCGCGGCCCTACAGCGGGCACAACTTGCGCGTCGAGGAAGTTTTACCTTGGAGGCTCGAATAGCGCAGCTCGACCAGCTGCGGGATTCAATTAAACGCTACGAATCAAACATCATTGCGGCTTGCGCGGCGGACTTTCGAAAACCCGCTCCAGAAGTCAAATTAACTGAACTCCTGCCGGTGCTTCAGGAAATTCGACACACTAAAAAACACTTGCGTAAATGGATGCGTCCGAAGCGAGTGGCTGCATCCGTTGGTGTTCTGGGCACGAAATCTTATGTTCGGCCAGAACCAAAGGGAGTGTGCCTGATTATTGCACCGTGGAATTATCCGCTCAATCTTGCGCTCGGACCTCTCGTCTCAGCGTTGGCTGCAGGGAACGGAGCCATCATTAAACCCTCGGAAATGACACCACATACCTCAAAGGTGATTGCCAACATTGTCGCCGAAACCTTCCCTCCCGATCTGGTTTCCGTGATTGAGGGTGATGCCAAGGTGGCACAGAAACTCTTGGCCTTACCCTTCGACCACATATTCTTCACTGGCAGCCCCGCGGTCGGCAAGCTGGTCATGGAGGCTGCCGCCAGGAACCTTACCTCGGTGACACTGGAGCTGGGGGGGAAATCCCCGACCATTGTAGGTCCAGATGCCAACATCAAAAAGGCTGCCAGATACATTGTCTGGGGGAAGTTTGCCAATAACGGCCAGACCTGCATCGCTCCGGACCATGTTTTTGTACACAGAAGTATCGCGAACCAATTCAATGACGCGCTTAAACAGCAAATCGGACGCACCTACGGAAAAACACCTGAAGCCCGGAAATTGACGGCTGACTATTGCCGGATTGTAAATGCCCGTCATTTTCAGCGCGTGTCAAACCTGATAGATGATGCCAAAAGCAAAGGCGCAAACGTCTTCGAAGGTGGTATTACAGATGCTGAAGAGAATTTTATTGCTCCGACGTTGATTTCAAATGTATCGAGCGACATGGATATTTCACGTGAGGAGTTATTCGGCCCGATCTTACCCGTTATTGAATTCGACGATATTGATCTGGTTATCAAGAAAATCAACGATAACCCTAAACCGCTTGCGCTTTACATATTCGACAAAAACGAGGCTTTTGCCACGGATATTATCGAGCGAACGAGCTCCGGCGCTGTAGGAGTCAACCTTACAGTGGTGCATTTTCTACATCCGGGCCTGCCGTTTGGTGGAGTTAATAATTCCGGGATAGGGGCGGCACACGGTGAATACGGTTTCCGCGCTTTTTCGCATGAAAAGGCGTTGATGGAGGATAAACATTCTCTTATGCATCTTCTTTTTCCACCCTATACAGCCTGGGTCCGGCGTCTTATAGAGGCTGCTGTTCGTATTCTGGGCTGAGTATAATCAAATAATAAGAGAGTTATTATGTACGATTACATTATTGTCGGTGCGGGATCGGCGGGCTGTGTATTGGCCAATCGGCTTACGGCGGACTCTTCAAAGCGAGTAGCGTTGCTAGAAGCGGGCCCAAAGGATAAAAATCCACTCATACATATGCCTATAGGTATAGCACTCCTTTCCAATAGTAAAAAGCTGAATTGGGCTCTTGAAACCGAACCTCAAGAACATCTGAAGGAGCGCCGCCTGTTTTGGCCTCGTGGGAAAACACTTGGCGGGTCCTCTTCTATCAACGCCATGGTCTATATCAGAGGTCACAAAGCCGATTATGACCACTGGGGTCAAGTTGCCGGGACAGACCTCTGGGGATGGGATCGCGCTTTAAAATTGTTTCGTCGACTGGAAGATAATAAACGTTTTGGCGCAGATTCTTACCATGGGGAGGGCGGTGAGCTCACCGTAAGTGAACTCAAATCAGTCAATCCGTTGAGTCGAGATTTTGTTCGAGCGGCACCTCATGTAGAGCTCCCGATAAACACGGACTTTAATGGAGAGACGCAAGAGGGATTGGGACTCTACCAGGTGACACAAAAAAATGGTCGCCGTTGGAGTTCAGCGCAGGCATTTCTGCGTGTCGCGGAGAACCGGCCTAATCTTGATGTGCTAACGGACGCGCGGGTAACCCGGGTGGTAATGGACGGTAAGCGGGCAGTCGGCGTGACACTGAACCAGGGGGGCGAATATCGCCAGCTCAGACTCAATAACGGCGGTGAAATCATATTGTCTGGTGGTGCGGTTCATTCACCACAACTACTTATGCTTTCGGGAATCGGTGATAGCGAAGAGCTCGGAAAACACGGGATCCCCCTTGTGCATCATCTTCCTGAAGTCGGCCAGAATCTGGTTGATCATTTGGATATTACGCTGATGCACGCGGCGAACTCACGTTTGCCTATTGGTGTTGCCCCCAGTTTCCTGTTTCGGGGGGTGGGTGCATTCTTCTCATATATCTTTGCGCGACGTGGATTTCTTACCAGTAATGTTGCCGAGTCCGGAGGCTTTGTTAAATCCGAACCCTCGCGCGAACGGCCCAATGTGCAATTCCACTTTTTGCCAACTTACCTGAAGGATCATGGGCGAAAAGTGATGGCCGGGTATGGGTACACCTTGCATATTTGCGATCTAATGCCCAGAAGCCGCGGTTTTATTGGGCTCAAAAGCCCTGACCCATTGGCCGACCCATTGATTCAGCCCAATTATCTCAGTAACCCCGAAGACATCAATACAATGATTTCGGCCGTTAAATTTGGACGGCGGATACTCGGGGCGCCGACGATGGCTTTACATAGTAAACGAGAAATTAAGCCCGGAAGCTCGGTGTCTTCGGACAGCCAGATTGCAGACTTTATCCGCGAAAATGCAGAGACAATCTACCATCCCGTAGGAACCTGTCGCATGGGCGCGGACCCGGATTCAGTCGTTGATCCGGAATTAAAAGTCAGAGGGATTGAAGGGCTAAGAGTTGTCGATGCCTCGATAATGCCCAGTTTGGTTGCCGGTAACACCAACGCACCCACCATGATGATTGCCGAAAATGCAGCCGACATCCTCTTGGGAAATGTTTAGGTTCAAACCCGGATTATGCCTTCTACATTGGACCTTAATGACGCCAGATACTCGCGTCAACCAACTACAAAAACGACAGGAGATAAACGTGCTTGGCCAAATGATGAACATGGAGCTCACCGTGAATTCCTTGATCGACCATGCTGCTCGCTACCATGGAGACGCTGAGATTGTGTCGATAGGAACGGATGGAAATCCCAGTCGATCTGACTGGGCAACTGTTTCGGAGCGGTCGCGACAACTTGCGTCAGCGCTTCGAACGGCAGGCTATGTCCAGGGGGATCGGTGCGCGACCATTTGTTGGAATAACGTGGGGCACCTGGAATGTTACTTTGGCATCTCTGGTGGCGGGATGGTGTGTCACACCATTAACCCGCGACTGTTTCCAGAACAACTCGTTTACGTTATCAACAATGCTCAAGACAAAGTCATATTCTTTGACAAAACGTTCCTTACCATTGTTTCAAATATCCGAGACCGACTGGAGACGGTTGAGAAATTTGTATTGATGTCCGAACCGGACGAAGAAATTGCAGCGCAATTTCCAGGCTTGTTGTTTTATGAAGAGTTTCTCCAGCGAGGAACGCCTAACGCGAATTGGCCTGAAATCGCCGAAAACCAGGCCTCAAGCCTCTGCTATACATCGGGCACCACCGGAAATCCCAAAGGGGTGCTCTATTCACACCGCTCCACCGTTCTGCACGCGCTGGTAGCTGCTCAACCCGACGCACTGAATTTATCGGCACGGGACGTGGTGATGCCGGTTGTTCCTATGTTTCACGTAAATGCGTGGGGGGTACCCTACATTACGGCGATGGTTGGAGCCAAACTGGTGTTGCCTGGTCCTGGCCTGGATGGGCAAAGTTTGGTCAAGCTGATCGATTCAGAAAGCGTAACGATTGCGCTGGGTGTGCCTACGATTTGGCAGGGACTTCTCTCGGCTTTGGACGAGCTTGGCTCCTCGGCACAGTCGCTTAAACGGACGGTGATAGGGGGTAGCGCTTGTCCGCCCTCAATGATGTCGGAGTTTCGTGGTAAGTATGGCGTAGAAGTTGTCCATGCATGGGGAATGACAGAAACATCACCGATCGGAACCGTCAACGCACTGCTGTCGAAACACAATACTCTTTCGGAGGAAGGAAGAAACAAAATCCGTGAAAGCCAGGGACGGCCTCCCTACGGGGTGCAGCTCAAAATTGTAGGAGAAGACGGTCATCAACTGCCCGAAGATGGCGTTGCTCAGGGAAATCTCCGCATCCGTGGTCATTGGGTGGTAGCCGATTACTTCGGTGTTGAACCAAATCAGACTCTTGAGGAAGACGGTTGGTTCGAGACAGGTGATGTTGCTTCGATCAATGATGATGGATTTATGACAATACGTGACCGCTCAAAAGATATTATTAAATCTGGTGGTGAATGGATATCTACAGTCGAATTGGAGGGAATCGCAATGGGCCATTCTGCCATCAATGAAGCTGCCGTGGTGGCGGCCTCCCATGATAAGTGGGATGAACGCCCAATCCTGTTGGCAGTAAAAATGCCCGACGCAAATATTACTGAGGAGGAACTTCTTACTCATTACCAGGGGAAAGTTGCCAAGTGGCAGATCCCGGATCGCGTGATTTTTGTGGAAGCATTGCCACGCAATGCCACTGGGAAAGTATTAAAAAACAAGCTGCGTTCTGAATATGGGAAAGTGTTAGTCAATCAACCGGCAAGCTAACTAGTATCAAATACTTGGCATTTGTATTACGCAAAATCATAGTTTTACTTAAAGCCAATTTGCATTAATACCTAAAAGGATAACAAAAAGATGAAACATAAAATAAATAGTAAAGTCTCGTGTAACTATTCAGCACCGGTTGGCTGAGTCGGGGCTTCTTGCTGCATGAAGGCTGGCACCTCCTGACCGATCAGTCAGACAGGACTGCCGCCTGACTTGCCGTACACAGGATTTGACAATAACTCGCTCATCCCGCATTGCTCGCTCACCACTCTTCTCGTCCCACATCTGGCATGGCCCGCCACTGCCGGAGTTCTTCAGAGTCGGCGGCATTTGGATCACACTGGGTCAGCAATTCATCCAGGGTATATGGGCGCTTCGAGACAGGCAGCGGTTTGTCTAGATGCGCCGCTTGCTCTGACACGGCCTTGCGCAGCCAAGCTATGACCTCTGCCTCTATCCGCTCGTTTTCTTCAGGGCTCGCCAAGACGACCTGATTACCCTGTCGCCGTAAAAAGAAGGCGGCAGGGATCGTGATGGCGTAGCCGCCACGTAGATAGGCCACGATATCGCCGCTGAGCTCCGGCAGATAAGCGCGGTCGCTTTGCAGGCACTCCAGAGCCTCGCGAAACGTTTCTACCGGCTCGGGGAAACGGTCGCGGAGATCGAAAACACGGTAGGCAAATATCATCCCAAGCGGATCGTGTGTCGTTGTCATGGCGGGCTCTCCGTCTCGGTATCAAACGCCACGATCTGCCGCTTCTCCCGGGAGAACTCCACCCCGATCAGGTGAATCGGCTTGCCGGTGGTGCGGTACTTGTCGGCATAACCGCGGGCCTGGATCTGTTCCAGCGCCTTGCCCTCGGGTAACTGCTCTACCACCTTGAATTCGAACAGGTAGAGGTGGCCGAAGGCTTCTACGGTCATGTCCACCCGACCGTGATGGCTGGCGTCTTCTACGGTGATGTCGAGTCCCAGTGCGGCGAAGTGGCTGTAAAAAACGCTGGCATAGTGGCCCTCGTACCTGGCGATCGGGTTGTTGCGGTACCAGTCGTGGGGCAGGCCAGCATAGAGGGCCTTGAGGTGGGCCTCTAGGCCTGCCAAGTCGTGTCGCTGAAGGATATCCAGTAGACTCAGTTGGTGGGTCTGGGCTTCGCTTTGGCTGATGCCAAGTACAGGCAGAAGTAGGTCGTTGAGACTGCTCTCGACCTCCCGGTTCGGGAAGCCCAGCGTGTAAAGCTTGAATCCCAGCATGGGCTCCAGAACGTCTTTGATGGTGATATATCCGGTCTGGAACAGCAATCCCTCGGTAGTGATGTCGTCGACGTCAAAGCGCCCAAGCAGCTGAGCCTTGGCCTGCAGTCTATCCAACTGAGGCGTGAAGACCCCTCGACGCTGGAGGATATCCACCAGAAACGTTGGCGTGGCGCTCTCGAACCAGTAAGGCCCGAATTCACGTTTCTGAAGCAGCAACAGCACGTCGAAGGGGTTGTAGACGGAGGTCATTTCCGGTCCACCCCAGCGATAGCCATTGTACCAGCGGCGGATCTCGTCTCGATCCAGCCCCGGTAACTCCGGAGCGAAGACCCTATCGATATCGTCGTCGGTATATCCGCAGATCGTGTTGAAAGGGGTGTCCAGGGTGATATCGTTAAGGTTGTTGAGCCCCGAAAACAGACTGACCTTGCTGAACTTGGAGACACCGGTGATCAGCACCAGGTGCAGGTGCGGGTCAGCGTCCTTGATGACGCTGTAGAGATTCTTCAGCCCCTCACGTAGCTCGCGCGCTTTTTCGGGCACCAGCAGGTTGTCGAGGATTGGCTTGTCATACTCATCGATCAGCAACACAACCGGTTGGCCCGTTGCCTGGTGCGCCAGCTCCAACAGGTCCGAGAACTCACCGGGAATATCTGTCTTGGGAGTGGTGGGCAGGTCAAGGTACTCGCGGCTCTTGCGCAGTTGGTGACGAATGCGCTCATCGAGTTCCTCGCGGGTCCGCATCACACCGCTGCCAAAGCTGAGGCGGATGACAGGATGGGTCTGCTGCCAGTCCCAGCGGTCATGAAGGTAGAGCCCCTTGAACAGTGCCTGTCGCCCCTCGAACAGACAGCGCAGGGTGTCGAGCAGCAGACTCTTGCCGAAGCGTCGCGGGCGGGAGAGGAAGTAGTACTTGTTCTGCTGGACCAGGCGCTCGATCACCGGGGTCTTGTCGACATAGTAGTAGCCCCCGTCGATGATCTCGGAGAAGGTCTGGATCCCTATGGGCAAGCGTTTCTTCCCGGTGACGGACAAGGCAACCTCCTGCGAGTCCTGCGAGCGAGAATGGTAAGTGGCGATGATGGGGAGCATAGCATGCGAGGCCGAGTGGTACGCCGATGCCTGGTGAGCGGGATCTACGCACCGGCCCCGGCGGGCCGATGAATGCCAGGTTCTCGTGGTCATGGAGGAAGGCGAAGTCCAGCAGGGTGTAGGTCTGGCGCTGGGTGATGGTGGTCTGGTGCCGATAGTCGAATCCCTCCAGCCGCTTGTCGCTGGGGAAGCCGGCATGTCGACGGTATAGGTCGATGCGCTTCGCGTTGCGGGTCTGGCGCTCGTGCTTGGCCAGCAGGTTGGCAAAGGCCAGCTAGGAGACCTCGTTGGCCTCGGCCTGGGCCAGCAGCTCGGAGAGGTCGCTGGCGATGGCGCTGTGGCGCAGGCTGCGGTAGCGCCCGGTAGTCGGCTCAACCTGCCCCATGGGTCACCTCCTGCTGGCCGTTGGAGCGGTCAAGTAGGGCGTGCCCGTAGAAGCGCTGGTTCACCTCTAGCTCGCGGAACTGCTCGCCGATCACCACCATCTTGGTCTGGTCGTAGACGCACTCCTTGGGCAGGCCGCCGACGTAGCGGCATACGTAGACCTCGTCGTGCAGTCGGATGAAGGTGACGGTATCGAGCGGTGACAGGCTGAGACCCACGTAGGTCAATTTGTGTTGTGAGCGCTGGATTTGAGCAATTCTTAGCAAAAATCCGCGTAAACCCTCGCCCACTCGGGCGGGGATACAAGCGGGCAGCGCGATAGCGCTGCTGGGTTTGCGGTATGGGGCCCGGTGGCATAAGCTGTATATACACCCAGTTTTGGCGCTTCTCTCGACAGATCGTTGACGATAACCAAGCGGTGATCGTCGAGACGCTGAACCTGGCTTGCCACACATAACACGACCGGGACATCAACGCGGCGCTGAACATCAAGCAGCAAGGCATCATCCAGTTGAAGGCGGAAGGGCTGTCCGTCTCTGCCCATGGAGGCTTGCGTAAGTCCGGCGCATCGCCGGCTGCTGCCTGAGAAGTGGGAAGCCTCGCCCGCCAGGGCGGGGAGCAGTCACTGCCTTTGGAGGGCTACCAGCGCTGCGCCTTGTTGCATTGCGACTGAATGTGCTGGCGTTGCTGCTGAAGCCTTACCCAGCCATGTTCGCTCAGCCCTGCATCGCTCAAGGCCTGCCGTAGTTCATCGGCCACCAGCAATTCCTGCAGCCTGGCGGCGAGCGAGAGTATCTCGCGACGCACGAAGGGATAACTGAAGCGACACTCCTTGGCGAAGGTTTGCCAGTCGCGGGGCAGCAGTTGCTGAGAATTGAACTGATCGCCGACCGAGAAAGCCAGGTCGCGGTGGTAGCCCAGCATCAGGGTACCTACCAGGTCGTAGGCGGGGGCGATGTGCCATTGACCTCGCTCGTTCTGTAGGAGCGATAGGTTCTTCGCATGACCATCGGTGTTGCCGACCAAGACATTGAAAATTTGCCAGCGCAGCAGGTGCTGGATCGAGGCGGCACTGGGGCGACAGGCTTGTCGGGCCGTGGCGATGCACCGCCCGAAATGCGGGCCGTCGGGCACTTGGTATTTCTCGATTCGCGAGAGCCCCATGGCCTGACAGAAGTCTTCCTGATGAATGCGGCGCAGCCCCTGGGTGCCGATACCGATTCTGTCGTAGCGTTCCACCAGCAGGTAGGCATGGCCTTCCGCCTGGCCCAGTGTCGTGGTGGGGCAGGCCAGTCCGGCGAGGCGTGCTAGCGTGTTGAGAAAAAGTTCGTTCAAGACGATCAGTTCGCGGCCTTCCAGGGCGAACTTGAGAATATGCGAGGAGGGGGTGCCTCCCCGCGGTAGTTTGAGTTCGCCGTTGTCGAGCACTACCGGAATTTTATCCTGCGCACCTGCCAATGAGAGGCGTGGGGGAGGGGCATTGCTTTCGGAGCCCATCAGCGAGTAGCGCTCGCGGTTGGCAGCCCATCGCGCGAGTTTGTCCAGCGCCAGCGGTGTCGTTTCCCATTGGGTGGCTGGCTGCTGCTCGGGCGGAAGAAGGGTGAGTGCGCCGGCGCAGTCGCCACCGATGGCTGCCAGTAGTGCGAAATCGTCGTCGGGGATGGCAAGCCGCTTGAGCAGCGCCATACGGGCTTGCTCTTCGGGTAGCAGGTTGCCGAACCAGCGATGGGCCGTTTGTTCTTCGGGTAGCCAGGTGCGCTTTTCCAGAGGCAGGCTGTTGGAAATGGCGTGGCCGGTGGCTTGCCATTCGCTGTCGTACTCGAAGCCGATTAGGCGCTCGCCGCTACCTCGCCACAGTGTGCCGACCAGGCGATGTTCACGCCAAACGTTCAGAGTATCGTGTCGGCTCATGTGGCGTCTGTCTCGGGCGGTTCGGCGGTCAGTTCTATTCCCAGGGCATCGAGCACCAGCAGCACTCGCACTAGGCTGCAGGTTTCCCGGCCGTTCTCCAATTCGCTGAGAAAACGTATGCTCAACCCGCACAGGCCTGCCAGCGTTTCGAGTGTTAGGTTCTGCTGCTTTCGCGTCTGTCGGATCAGTCGGCCAAGGGTGGCGGTATCGTGAATTGGGGTGCCGGGGCGCATGGAAAGCTCCAATAGTTTTCCCTTTAGGGAAAATTAAGAATCTTCGATGCTGGTGTCAATGAAATTATCCCTATTGGGAAAATTTCTTCTGGCTGGTCGAAGCAGGACGCTTTATATCCCGCCAGGGAAAAAAATGGCGCTAGGTGAGGATCGGCTACGTTACCGACAGGCATGCGAGGCGAGCCGGGCGGGATGGAGGGGTGCTTCAGGTTGCCGGCGGTTAGCCAAGGATGCCGAGCCCGGTGCTCAACTTGGCTTCGACGGCCTGGCCGATGGACAGCAGGCGCGCCTTTTGCCAGGGGCTGGACAGTACTTGCAGATAGAGGAGCATGCCGGCGGCATCGCGACCGACCGGCAGGGTAAGCTTTTCGTGTCGCCTGGGGGCAGTTTTTCGTGTCGCCTGATACAAGTAGAGGCGTCTGGCAGAGAGGGTGATGGTCAGGTAATGTCCTCGCAGTGTATCCTCTTGCGCGGATAATTTGCTATTATCCCCCATGAGGGATAATTCTTATTCATCCGATGTGGGGGGTAATGTGAAAATCACGTCACCTGACATGCTGGCTCACTCCCTGAAAAGTGCCCGGCGTCAGCTGCAGCTCACACAGCAACAAGCCGCGAAGCAGGTCGGTATCAAACAGGCGACGATATCCGCTTTCGAGAACCATCCTGAGAAGAGCCGAATAGAAACGCTTTTCAAGCTACTTGCCGTGCTGGAACTTGAACTGCATCTTACACCGCGTAACCAGGCAGAAGGAGCGGCGGACAAGAGTCAGAACTGGGATCAGGAGTGGTAGCCATGCCGAACCTGGTCGTTGCAATGAATGGTATTGAAGTGGGCGTTTTGACACTTGCCCGCTCAGGGGCGATGACGTTTCGCTATCTTCCGGAGTGGTTCAACAGAGCCGGCGCGCGCGCCATTTCTCTATCGATGCCGCTGACCCTGTCGGAATATCGTGGTGAGGTCGTCTACAACTTCTTCGATAATCTCTTGCCCGACTCTGAAGATATTCGGGCGAGGATGCAGGTGCGCTTCCAGCTTGCCACTCGGCATCCTTTCGATCTGCTGGCCAGCATCGGCCGAGACTGCATCGGGGCAATCCAGCTGTATCCCGAGAGCAGCATGCTGGAAAGTGTGCGGCAGGTAACCGCAGAGCCTGTGAGCGACCAGGATATCGAGGGGTTGCTGATAGGATACCGTGAAGCGCCGCTTGGAATGAGCCAGCAGAGCGAGTTCAGGATCTCGCTAGCGGGAGCCCAGGAAAAGACGGCGCTGCTCTGGTACGAGGGCAGGTGGCAGCGCCCCAGTGGCAGCACGCCAACCAGCCATATTCTCAAGCTGCCGATCGGCTTTCTGGAACACAGCAATATCGATCTTCGCCAGAGTGGCGAAAATGAGTGGCTTTGTCTTCAGATATTGGCGGCCTTCGGGCTGCCTGTCGCGAAGGCGGCGCTGGCCACATTCGGTACCCAGACGGTTCTGGTAGTCGAGAGGTTTGATCGGCGCTGGTCCGGGCGGGGTGACTGGCTGATGCGATTACCACAGGAGGACTTCTGCCAGGCTCTTGGGGTGGCACCGGCGTTGAAGTACGAAAGCGATGGCGGTCCCGGTATTGCTGATGCCATGCGTTTGCTGCTTGGTTCTCAGGAAGCGGGTAATGATCGCAAACGATTCTTCTATACTCAGATGCTGTTCTGGCTGCTCGCGGCTATCGATGGCCATGCCAAGAACTTCAGCCTGTTTCTCGAACCGGGCAGTGCCTATCGCATGACGCCCCTTTACGACGTGATTTCCGCCTATCCACTGATGGCCCATGGCAGCCTGCCTCGGGAGAGAGCCACGATGGCCATGGCACTGAAGGGCAAGAGCAGGCACTACCGCTGGGCGAGGATTGAGCCACGACACTTCTTCTCTTCGGCAGCGCAGGTCGGCTTTCCCCAGGAGCGCGTGCGTGAGCTGATGCAAGACATTGCTGCGCGCGCGGAGGGCATCGTAGAAGACCTGGCTGGTCGCTTGCCCCCGGAGTTTCCCTCATCGACCTGCGAACCGATCTTCACGGGCGTACTGGCGCAGGCAGAGAGGCTCGGAGCCAGCCTAGCCTAGCCATGCACCAACGCGTGACATGTTCATCCCGGCTTATTCATGAGGCCGACCCTCGTGCAACGACTCTGTCCGTGTCGAGTTGAGCGGCCACCGCACCACCAGTGACAGCGCTGCTCTGTTGCTGCGTGAAGCCCTCGACAGCAGCAGCGCGACCGCGGCGCTGGAAGACAACCTGGTCGACCGATGCAGTCATATTCCCCTTCCATGATCTCGGAGAAGATCTGTATTCCGATGGGCAGTCGTTTCTTACCAGCGATGGACCAGGCATCCTCCTGCGAGTCCGGCGAGCGAGAATGGTACGTGGCGATGAAGGGGAGCATGGCATGCGAGGCCGAGTGGTACGCCATCGAAGCGGAGACTCGGAAGGCCCTGCAGCAGGATGAGGACCCCAGTGTCCAGAATGACTGTCATGCCGTCTGATACCTTGTCCCTATCGGCCAACCAACCCTGCACTATCTGATGTCGCTTGTGGAAGACAGTCCCCGGCACAGGCGGAGAGGGTGGCAAGGCATTGGCTTCTTGTTTAATGGTACTATTCCCTCTAGCGCCTTGATGGCGCTCTTTTGAACTGGTCTAATTGGAGCGGACACCCCGGTAAGCCTCATACTGGAGACATTGGAGGTGTTACCGATCAGTCAGACAGGACTGCCGCCTGACTTGCCGTACACAGGATTTGACAATAACTCCCTGTTCGACTCAAGTGACTCTATAACATTCAGCGGGAGGCAGTTCTCGTATTCGCCTTTAGATGAGCGATAGTTTCCAATTTCACTTAAATACTCAGCATCAAAGAAAAATCCGTCTTCAAAAATTGCGGCGCAGTGACTTTCAAAATCTGGACTAATATCATTATATGTAACCACATATGGAGCTCGAAAGGCAATATTATCTAAAGAGCCAGCCTC
The DNA here is from genome assembly GCF_003547075.1 of Halomonas sp. JS92-SW72. Classification (NCBI taxonomy): domain Bacteria; kingdom Pseudomonadati; phylum Pseudomonadota; class Gammaproteobacteria; order Oceanospirillales; family Halomonadaceae; genus Halomonas; species Halomonas sp. JS92-SW72. The sequence goes on along the minus strand of NZ_CP032147.1, from coordinate 3,913,829 downwards.
CTTAACCAAACGCATTGAAAACCCATCTTCAGCAACATATAATTCTGCGTTTGTCAAAAGTATTGGGACGATAAAAAAAGGTCTAGCTGGGTCCGGCTGGGGACAGGAATTATTGTTAATCTCTTTTTCCAGCATGACTGGTAGAGCATAGTGGAGCTGATTTACCCCATGCTTTATTTGTGCGTCATGGGCAGATGGATTTACAGTATCTACCTCAACACCTTTAAAGCAGAAAACCACATCTTCACCACCATCAAATGAAACCATGCTATTCGGGCTCAATATATCTCTTGAAAAGCAATCAACAGCTCTGATAGTGTGCCCCATGGTAAATGGTGAAAAACTAGCGTCATTTGGGTCTGGCAAAAAAATCCAGGCAATACCATCTTTCCTATATTTGCACTCGACGAGCAGCCTAACTGTGCTTGTTATATCATTTTGGTCCTCAAAGGGAGTAAATGCCAGGGCTTCTATGTCAACAGAAAAGTCTTTTATGATATCTCCATCCAACCGAGAGTAACTAAAATCAGATGAAACACTAAAACCCTTTTCGACCAAGATTTTCATGGCTTCGTACTCAAGAGGAAAACTTGACGAAAGCAATTTATCTTTCCACTTGCCGCTGCTTTTCATTAATCACCACCAATATTAAATATGCGAATCATAAATTTTAAAAAACCGCCTCTCCAGCCGCCCTTCTCGCATGTCTGAATTCAGCCAGAAGCGGAAATTTAGGATGTGCTGATGTAATGCTTGAGCTCACTGGCTTTTACGGAGCAAAATGGAGTAAAAAATCCAGTGCAGCGATTTTTTAGACCAACAGTTCATCCATTCGCACCTGAAAATAGCTTGGGTATTTCTCCACCACCGCACTAGCTCCGTCCATGTCTTGTTTCAGCGCCTTCACAAGATCATTCTTTTGAGTCGCTTCTAGGTTTAAGGATGCGGCAAGGTCCTGAACGATGACACGGTCCGAAAAGCCAAGCTCATAAAGGGCAATGGTAGTTTCCGTGGGCAAGCCATATTTGAGGCGCTTTTGAAAAAGCTGAAGGCGAGTGACTAGCTCGCCAGTGCCATCTTGGTTGAGTGTTTCAATGAACTCACACACAGCACCTACAGCAAGCGCACCGTCATAAGCGAGCGTCCCTTCACAGACGTCCACGATATGATCGATCTTGAATTCCCTACGGCGGGTGCCCCAGATCATCTTGGCTTTTCGCTTACGTATAATTGCTAGGAGATCCCAGAAGGGCTTTCCATTGATCCATTCATGAGCGATTTCGTTGAGCACCTCCGGTTTATCAAACTTGGTAAACACACCACCATTGATATGCTGTGTAAGCAATGGCCAGACAATATCGAGCGCTTCTGTTTCATCAACAATCGAAAGCAGACTGTCAGCGTTGGACTTGACCCATCCCTCAATAGCTTGGGCATCCTGAATTCCGTAAAGCGTCCTGCCGTAGATTTTACGGCGATCTGGATCAGTAATTTTTACCGAGATGTTCTCAGCGAGAAGCTTAAATAACTCGCGGAGATACTCCTTTTTCTGATCATCAGCCAAGAAGAAAGCCAGCGTCCCTTCGGCCAGGTGGAACACATCGGCTTCTGAAAGACCATTCTCCGATTCATCCCAATGGGATAAAAGAAAGCTCTCCACGGCACATATGAGGCTGATTCTCCAAGCGACTTGCCTCTCGACACCACTTCTTGAGAATCTTTTATCTCCATGTCGTTCGGCTATCCCAGCAGCCAGGCTGGCAACTTCATCAGGGTCGTTGATGTAGGCCTTAGCGAAATCCAGAGCCTCCATAGTGATTGTGTATTTCTCGTCTTCACTCTTAATGGGGTCGAAGATCGATAGAAGATTGCTGATGCATGGCTCAGAGTTGCGAGGTTCGAGAAGTTCTTTCACCTGATCCCAGCGCCATTTATCGTTACGGGCCTTCCGCTTGTCATAGATCACCGGATCTGCAAACAGGATACTGCCTTCGGTATGCATACCGGCTCGACCCGCTCGGCCAATGAGATTGTGGAAATCTCGAACCTTGATGCGTTCCAAGCCTTGGTAGACACTGGTCACGATGAGGTATCGAATGGGAAGATTTACGCCCTGCGCTAAGGTGGATGTGCAAACGACGAATCGCACAAGGCCGTCACGCATTGCATGCTCCACCGCCAAACGGATACCATGCGGCGTATTTCCATGATGAGAAAAAATTCCGTATGCTGCGCTCTGAGACACCGGAGCGTCAGCGCCAAGATTCTCTACATGCAGATGTGTCAGCCTCTCAACTTCCTGTGCGTCTGAAAAATCTGACGGCAGGGACAAAGGTGCGCCTCGCTCTATAATATCGACGGCCTTTTCGCAGACGCCGGCCGCTGTCGACTTCCTTCCACAGAAAACAGCAATACTACCATTCGGCACCAATTTCAGACCGAGGTAAAGTGCGATAGCCTGCCCGTCAGTCTTTTCAGGAAACAAACGGTCCTTCCTTTCCCGCTTCTTCCTTCCGAGATTGAACCTTTCAATAACCCTTGGAACGAAGAACTCGTTTTGTTCGGCGTCTCGGCTGTCAACATACTCGATTCTTCCCAATTGATCGAGCCAGCTCGCGAACCCAACCGACCTAAAAGTCGGAATCAGAGTTGTGCCTTCGACGACATTAGGCTCACCGTTCAGCCATTCTCCGACAGCCTCGGCATTGCTGATAACAGCTGAAATCAGCACTTTCTGGGATCCATTGGGAATCATGGAGCGCAGCGATGTTAGGAGCAGCTCGTATGTGATGCCTCGGGTGCCGCTGTCGAACTGGTGGCCTTCATCAAAGACCAGCAGGCCAACATGGGCAGCTAGCTCCGGAGCGTGCCGGAGGACGTAGAGCAGCTTCTCTGGGGTTACGACCAGGATCTGCTGGTGCCCCAAGAGCTCGGCAATCTCGAAGTCGGTCTGCAGGGCATCGGATAACTCATCCACCTTGGTGTGTTCACTGTGGAATGCACCGACGAGGCTGTTCTTGATCTCATGACACAGCGCCCGGAACGGAGCGATGATGATGGCCAGAGACACGCGGCCTGCCAGAAACGCGCTCCGAAGGATAAGCTCCGTTGCCTTTGTTTTTCCGGCACTGGTAGGCATTTGTACGATAGCAGACCTTCCTTTCAGGATTTCTGCTCTGCCCAAAAGATGTTGTGCTGGCCATAGTTCTTTGATAAACGAACTCTTTTCAATCGCCAATCGCCACTTTTCCCTAGAGAGCCCGGAATATAATGGAAGGGCATTCCAGCAAGAGTTAATAATTTTTTTCCTAACCAAAGCTGCTGCAATATCGCCAAGCAAAAGCTGTCTAGGTGTACCAAAATCGTAAACAGCAACTCTGAGCTTTCTGAGCTGATCTAGGAGATCGTCTTCACCGGTGCCATTGCTGACAAACCGTACCAATGCTTTAAAAATAACGTCGATATAATCTCCGAGCTTTCCCTCCGCGCCACCAAAATCCGTAGATATCTCTCCTCGCAACATCCAAAAAATCAGATTTTCGAGACCCATAGCATCTAGATCTGGAAAATCCGCATCGGCATTCCAGGCCAGTACGGAGGCGCTTCCAGGCAAATCGCAAAGATAGTAAGACGACGCGCCAACAAGTAAGAGGTATGGGTCTAGCGTCTCGTTTAGCTTTGACTGTAAGTATGAGTCAAAGAAATGGGCAGAAAAAAGCAGATTGGATTTCAACTCCGAGAGAGATCCTGAATCTGTCTCCTTTCGATTGATAGCGGCGGCAAGGTCGCCCAAAAGACCGATCGATATAGTGAAGAGCTTGGCCGGATCTTGATTAATTTTGATGTGATGCTCCTCCGGGATGCCATACTCTAGCATCTTTGCCTTTGACCGGGTGATGCCTAGGAGGAGTTGGGATTTCTGTTCAGTCCTCATCCGCAGCCCTCCTGTAGAGCTCATGGACAAGATCCATCATGCCGGGCCCCTTGATAACTAATAGGACAAGGCTGTCACTGTTTGGATGGAGAAAGAACTCGCTGGACTTCGCTGACTTGGGTATCTTACTGCAGTCCGCAGAGGCCAATTCATCAGCGACGAAATATTCATCAGAGATGATAGCCGCAGCACCGAAGGTTTCCTTGTAGGGCATATCTACGGGGCTTTGAAATCTCTCGACTCTTTGGGCCTGTTCGATTTTCTTTTTTTCAAAAAGCTTTTGCTTGATAAAGTTAAGAGATTCATCTATTCGAATATGATCCTTGGCGGAATCGTTAATAGCATCCTGCAAACGATTGACCTTAGAGGCAGAGAACTTTGTTTTTGATTCAAAGACAAACAACACATCCTTTGAGGAGGGTTCACCTTCTTCTTTGTGAAAGCGGAATCCAATGACATCGCTACCCTTGGGCGATTCATCTCGAACAAACTTCGATGACCATCGTACCCTGGGCACCCAGTAACCGAGCAGCCATTGAAGGTAATCGGAAACCAGAATTTCCCCAAAGTCACCCGCTCGGATCCCTGGGCCAAGTTTGGATTTTTTGCATGGGAACTTTATATTGGTGAGGTAATCCGGGCGCGGACGTTTTCCACGGAGGAAATCAATCTCAGTATCCAGGCAATAGTGATTCCGGAAATGTTTCGCCCAAGCGGATAGCACGTCCTCGTCGTTATCATGACGGAAATCCCAGACTTCCACCTCCTTGCCGTCGGAAGTCGTCACTCGTTCGCCGGTGTCGACGAGCCATTTTATATGGTCTGAAGTCCAGGGCATTCCAGTTCCTGATGTTACGTAAGGGGCTAACAGATATTATTCCGCACGGTCTGATACCGGATGAACGAGCATGCTGCCTTTGACTCCATGGCCGCTATGGGTCGTGAGATGACATACAACCGGAGCCAGTCGAGGGGTCCTGCATTGACGAGTATGAGCTTCCATTTCGCACTCCCTTGCTATACCTAATCCTCAGTCAGGTTAGCAGCATCATGCTGCGCCTGCTCGCGACCTTCGTGGTACATGGTCTTGGCAGGCCGTGCCGCCTCGATGATACTGTATAAATATCAGGTATCGAGAGGAGCCCGCCATGCCACATGCCAAGCTCATCCCCGCGGATCCGGCGCCGCCGGCACAGCCCCTGCCCTTCCCTCTGCCCCTCACGCGGGCCGGGCTGTCGGGCTTTCCGAGCCCAGCCCAGGACTACGAAGGGCGCACCCTGGACCTCAACGAACGGCTGGTGAAGCGCCCATCCTCGACCTTCTTCATGACAGTCACCGGCGACAGCATGGAGGCGCTGGGCATCGCAGAGGGCGACCTGCTGGTGGTCGATAGCGCCATCGAGCCGCGCCCCGGGCACATTCTGGTCGCCACGGTGGAAGGGGAGCTGGTGGTGAAACGCTACGAGCTGATCGGCAACCGCCCCTACTTCACCTCGGCGAACCCCGCCTACCGCCCCATCCCCGCTGCGGACCTGGAGTGCCAGGCCTGGGGCGTGGTGCGCGCGGTGGTTCACGAGTACACCGTCTAGCCGGGGCTGGGCCCATGATCGGATTGATCGACTGCAACAACTTCTACGTCAGCTGCGAGCGGGCCTTCCAGCCGCGGCTGGAGGGCGTGCCCGTGGGCGTGCTCTCCAACAACGATGGCTGCGTGATTGCCCGCTCCAACGAGCTCAAGGCGTTGGATGTGGCCATGGGCACACCTGCCTTCGAGCTGCAGCCACTGCTCCGCCAGCGGCGCATCGTGCTGCTGTCGTCGAACTATGAGCTCTATGGGGATATGTCCTCCCGGGTGCAGCAGGTGTTGGAGGAGTTCTCTGCCGGCGTGGAGCCCTACTCCATCGACGAGATGTTCGTGCGGTTCGACGGCTTTGCCCCTGAGCAGATGCACCGTCACGCCCAGGAGCTGTTCACCAAAGTACGGCGCTTCACGCATATCCCGGTCAGCGTGGGGATTGCTCCAACGCGTACACTGGCCTTATCCGTAGAAAAGCAAACCTGGCTGGAAGCTCGATCAAGTCTGTTTCCTGACTTGTGCAAGTAGTGATATTCAATAGAGTATCCTGTCCTGGCCGTTCACCCGGCACAGCAGGACAACTGCGTCACGTCCTTGGGGAAAGTCTGAGCGCAGAGATTGAGCCACTCCACCATGGTCAGGTAGGGAAACAGTGATCTTGCTCAGTCGCGGTCAGTCACCATTGAACTCACGGAAGACCTCCGGTATCTCCTGCCCCCCAAACTGCCGAGAGGACGTCATGGACATCTCGACTTCCCGGGAGGTCGAGATGTTGACGACGGCCGGCGCGGCCTTGTCGACCAGCTCCGTGAAGTCTGGCAGTCGTGGCTCGGCGAGGGCTGGCGTCACCATCAATAGTAAAGCTAGGCTCATCAGCCAGGCGTGCGAGTGCGGCTTGGGTATCAAAATGGGCTCCTTCCGGGGCATGGAACATGGTAACCGTGTTTGGTACGGCGCCCACTACGCAAAGTTCCATACGCCTAGCCCCGGCTCGGTCTTCATTAGAATTCGGGCTTGAATCTTGAGTTGCTATAGGTTTTATACTGCTGGGTCATCAGGTGACACTAGGATGACGCATGGGACATCATCACGATCATCCCCATCTTGACCCCACCTCTGGTGACCGTCGGATGAGCATCGCCATCTGGGCCAACGGGATATTGACTGTTGCTCAGATCGTTGGGGGTATCCTGGCGGGAAGCCTCGCGCTGATCGCGGATGCGCTGCATAACTTTCCGACATGGCTGCCCTTATCATTGCATTTGCTGCCCGCAAGATCGCGAGACGGCCGCCAGACTCTCAGATGACGTTCGGCTATGGGCGAATCGAGATTGTCGCAGCGCTGATCAACTACACGACCCTCATTCTCGTTGGGTTTTATCTAATTTATGAAGGCGTGATGCGCATGATCGACCCGCCAGAGATTCAGGGCTGGATAGTCGTCATCATCGGCATTGTCGCTCTTCTTGTCGATGCGCTAACGGCCTTGCTCACCTGGTCGATGCAAAAACATAGCGTCAACATTCGGGCTCTCTTCCTGCACAACCTGTCTGATGCGTTTGCGTCCATCGCTGTGATCATTGGCGGCTCGCTGATTCTGCTATACGACATGCGCTGGGTAGACCCCGCGATTACGATCAGTATTGCACTCTATATTCTCTATCTTGCCTTTACGGAGATAGGTGGCCCCATCCGGACACTGATGCTGAGCTCGCCACCCGATGTCGATGGTCAATCAGTCATTGATGCCCTGCGTAGCGTCGAAGGGGTTGAGGATGTGCATCATGTTCACCTATGGCAAATGCAGGAGAATACCGCCGCACTTGACTGCCACGTGGTGACGACGGAAGAAGGCTGGCAGCAGCTCGAGGCGATCAAGGCGGATATCAAAGCACGCTTTGACATTGGCCACTCCAGCTTGGAATTCGAGCATATTGATCATGCGCATCAGGGAGCCAATCTTTATGGGCATGGATAACACGCCACTATTCGCCGACTTGGGCACCCATCAGCGGTTGAGATCCACTCAGCAGTCCTCTCGTCGTGCTTTTCGCTTAACTGTAGGGTCCCGGATGATCAAATCGCCTATAGGAGTTATCCTTTGCTAGCCGCCAGGGACCGTATCCGCAACAGCGACTGCTGAGCCGCCTGCCCATGGGCCGGTCATGCGTGACCGGCCCCGACCGACTTGGGGACTCACACTATGGTGTCCTGGTTTCTCCGCTTCGAGTACTGGTTGACCCGGCTGGCGATGGCGATGGCGATACTGATGCTGATCGTCTCGGTGTCGCTGGGCTTCTACCAGGTGCTGACCCGCTTCATCTTCAATGCCCCCTCGACCTGGTCGGAGGTGCTATCCCGCGCGACCATGATCTGGTGCGTGTTCCTGGGCGCCGCGGCGACCTTTCGCGGTGGCTACATGATGGCGGTGGAGGTGATCTACAAGCTGGTGCCGCGGCGCCTGATGCTGGGGCTCGAGCTGGTCATTGGCACCTGCTGCCTGCTGGTACTCGGCGTGCTCTTCTATCAGGGAATCCTGATGACCGATCGCGTCAGCCGCCAGACCCTCTCGGCCCTGGAGGTGTCGATCTCCTGGGCCTATGCGGCGATTCCCGCAGGTAGCGCGGTGGCCATCGTGGCTGTGGTGGGCCGCCTGCTGGCGCAGATCACGGGCCGCGAGGGGCTGGGGCCCCAGCATGACGAGGCCGCCGAACAGGAGGCGCTGACCGGTACCGATCACGCCATTTCGCCGCTGGGGGCTGCCCCCGATGTGCACCATCACACCCAGGGAGGGCCTCGCTCATGAACCTTGCTATCGGTCTCTCGCTGGTCATCCTGTTCGCAGTCGGCGTTCCGATTGCCGTTTCCATTCTGCTCGCCTCGATCATCGGTATCGAATACTTCTCGAGGTTGCCACTGCTGATGGTGCCGCAGCAGATGTTCGTTGGTCTCGACCACTTCCCGTTGATGGCCATTCCGTTCTTCATCCTGGCCGGCAACCTCATGGCAGGGGGCGGTATCTCCAGCCGTCTGGTCGACCTGGCCAAGTCCATCGTCGGTGGTGTGCAGGGCGGCCTGGCCATGTCCTGCGTCTTGACCTGCATGATGTTTGCCGCGGTGTCTGGCTCCAGTGTGGCTACCACCTTCGCTATCGGTGCCATCCTGATTCCGGCCATGGTGCGGCACGGCTACCCGAAACCGCTTGCCGCCTCCATCCAGGCCTCGTCGGCGGAGCTGGGAGTGCTGATTCCGCCGTCGATCCCGTTGATCCTGTTTGGCGTCAGCACCAATACCTCCATCGGCCAGCTGTTCATCGCCGGTATCGGCCCGGGCCTGCTGATCGGTGGTGCACTGCTGGTGTTCCTCTACGTCTTCTGCAAGCTGCGGGGTTATGGCTTGCAGGATCGAGAGGACCGCAGCGAGTTCCTCGTCGCCTTCCGCCGTGCCTGGGCCGCCCTGCTGATGCCGGTGGTGGTGATCGGCGGGATCTACGGAGGTGTCTTCACCCCCACCGAGGCCGCGGCGGTGGCGGTGTTCTATGCCCTGGTGGTAGGCGGATTGGTTTATCGCGAGCTGACGCTGGCCGACCTGGGCCCCATCCTTCGTCAAAGCGTGCTTTCCACCGCGGCGGTCATGCTGATCATCGCTGCCGCGGCACTCTTCAGCTTCCTGATCAGCCGGTCGGGGCTACCTCGCGAGGTGGCCGGCTGGGTGACCGCAGTGTTCGACAGCCCCTGGACCTTCCTGCTGGCGGTCAACATCTTGCTGCTGGCGGTGGGAATGTTCATCGAAACAGGGGCGGCGATTCTGGTATTGGCGCCGATCCTGACGCCGATCGCGATACAGTTCGGGATCCATCCGGTGCACTTCGGGTTGGTCATGGTGGTCAATCTGGCGCTGGGAATGATCACCCCGCCGCTGGGGGTAAACCTGTTTGCTGCCTGTGCGGTGGCAAAGATCTCGATCGATCAGATGTTGCCCCACCTGGTGCGTTTCGTGTTGGTGGTGCTCACCTGCCTGATGGCGATCACCTACATGCCCTGGATCTCGATGGGGCTGGTCAACTTGCTCTATTGATTTGCCTGACGACAACGACAAGGAGAGCGATGATGCCACTACGACTCGAAATGCCCCCTCGAAGCGCCCTGATTGGTGGCGTCTGGGTCGATACCCGGGATTACTTGGAGGTAGAGTCCCCTGCCCGTGGCGAGGTCATCACCCGTATCGCCCGCAGCGGCCCGGATGAGGTCGATGCGGCCGTCTCTGTTGCCGACCGTGCTTTCTCAGGGCGGTTGGGCGACTGGTCGTCATGGAGCGCGCGGCGGCGTAGCGAGTGGCTGCTGGCTTTTGCGATGGTCATCGAAGCCGATCACGACCGCCTGGCCGCGTTGGAGTGCGCTGACACCGGTAAGCCGATGACTCAGGCCCGCGGTGATATTGCTGCCTGTGCCCGCTACTTTCGCTTCTATGGTGGGGCAGCGGATAAGCTGCATGGCGAGACTATCCCCTTCGAGAATGATTTCGCAGTTATGACATTGCGCGAGCCGTATGGCGTCTGCGCCCAGATCATTCCGTGGAACTATCCGGCGCAGATCTTCGGCCGCTGCGTGGCGGCAGCACTGGCAGCCGGCAACACCATAGTGCTCAAGCCCGCCGAGGATGCCTGCCTGAGCGTGCTTCGTCTCGCCGAGCTGGCCGTCGAGAACGGCTTGCCGCCTGGTGCTCTGAATGTGGTGCCGGGGTTGGGCAGCGAGGCGGGCGCGGCGCTGGCAGCCCATCCCGGCATCCAGCACCTCTCGTTCACCGGTTCGCCCGAGACCGGTACTCGGGTGGCTCAAGCGGCGGCGGAGCATCATGTGCCGGTGACCATGGAGCTTGGTGGCAAGTCGCCCCAGTTACTGTTCGCCGATGCCGACATGGAGGCCGCGCTTGAGGCGGTGGTACGCGGCATCATCCAGAATGCCGGCCAGACCTGCTCTGCCGGCAGCCGCCTGCTGGTACAGCAGTCGTGCGCCGAGGCGGTGCTGGCACGGCTCGCCGAGCGTTTCTCGGCGTTGCGCTGCGATGCCGGCGAGGCGGATGCGGATTGCGGCCCCCTGATCAATGCCCGCCAGCGTGACAAGCTCGAGGCACGACTTGAGCGGGCCATGGCCGACGGCATCCGGGTGGTGGCCCGGGGCCGACTGGCCGAGGGGGCGCCGGCGGCGGGACACTTCGTGGTGCCGCAGGTGCTGGCAGACATTCCCGCCGGCCATGATGTGCTGCGAGAAGAGCTGTTTGGTCCGGTGCTGGCGGTACAGTGCTTCGCCGACGAAGCAGAGGCGCTGGAGTTGGCCAATGCCACCGACTTCGGCCTGTGTGCCGGGGTCTGGACCCGGGATGGCGGTCGACAGCTGCGCCTGGCCAAGGGTATTCGCAGCGGCCAGGTGTTCGTCAACAATTATGGCGCCGCCGGTGGCATCGAGCTGCCCTTCGGGGGGATCGGTCGCTCGGGCCATGGCCGCGAGAAGGGGTTCGAGGGTCTGAGAAGCTATACCCGCATCAAGACGGTGGCGATCCGCCACGGGTGAACTTGATATACCGTTATCAAGATGCCTGCCCATTGGCTGGCATCCTCGCGTACCGTCTTCAACCTGATAGTGGAGTCATGCAATGAGTCACCCCCTTAGTGTCGGCATGGTCGGCGTGGGCCTGATGGGTCACGGGATCGCCCGCAACATCCTGAAGGCCGGTCACCGGCTCTGTTTCCTCGACCACCCCGGCAACCAGCCGGTGGAGGACCTGCTGGCCGGCGGCGCCAAGGCCCGGGCCTCGGGGCGTGAGGTAGCCGAGGCCGCCGAGGTGATCATCCTCTGTGTCACTGGTTCTCCCCAGGTCGAGGCGGTGCTGTTCGAGCCTGGCGGCGTGCTGGAGGGGCTGCGCGAGGGAAGCGTGGTGGTCGACTGTTCCACGGCACTGCCGAGCTCCACCGAGCGTGTCTGCGCACGGGTGCAGGCGGCGGGAGGACGGTTCATGGACGCGGCCATGACGCGAACCCCCAAGGAGGCGGCAGAAGGGCGATTGAACCTGATCGTGGGCGCCCCGGAGGCCCTCTTCTCCGAGCTCCATCCGCTGCTGGAGAGCTTCGCCGAGAATATCACCCATGCCGGGCCCGTGGGTGCCGGGCATACCCTCAAGCTCGTCCACAACTTCGTATCACTGGGGTTCTCTGCGGTACTGGCAGAGGCGACGGTGGCCTCGCGCAAGGCGGGTATCGACGATGCGGCCTTCCTCGAGGTGCTGGGCAAGGGCGGCGGTGGGGGTGTGATCCTCGAGCGACTGCGGCCCTATATTGAGGCCGGCGATGCCTCTGGCTTCCGCTTCAGCGTGGCCAATGCCAGCAAGGATATCGGCTACTACCATGCCATGACCGACGAACTTGGCGTAGTTCGTGGTGTGGCTGTTGCGGTGCGCGACCTCTATAGCAAGATCGATGACCAGGGATTGGCGGTGCCGGAAGTCATACGGGTACTGGGGGAGGAGAAGGATGCTGATGAGGTCTGCTGAGGGCGATGCTGGAGGCTCGCTGCGGGTCGGGAGGATGACCTGAACGCCTTTCAGTCACTTTCCCACCGGCAGCAGGGGCTGCTGCTTACCGGGGCCGGGGCGCTGATCATGGCGCCAGACGCCCTGCTGATCAAGCTGGCGGCCCTGCCCGATGCCGAGATACTGATGTGGCGCGGCTATCTGTCGGCGTTCGGCTTCCTGCTGATCGTGCTTGCTCGCCATGGCCGCGGCACCCTGGCCGCCTATCGCCGCTGCGGCGGCATCGGTATCGCCGTGGCGCTGCTGTTCAGCCTTACCACCTGCGGTTTCGTGCTCGGCAACCAGTACACCAGGGCAGGCAACGTGCTCCTGATCCTGGCCACCTCGCCTCTGATCGCCGCGGCCCTCTCCTGGTTGATCCTCAGGGAGCGCCTGCCCCGGCGTACCTGGGTCGCGATCTGGATCTGCCTGGGTGGCATTGCCCTGATCGTCATCGACGATATCGATGCCGGTTCCTGGGTGGGCAATGCCTTTGCCCTGCTGGCGGCCACGACCCTGGCGCTCAACTTCACCCTGTGCCGCACCCGGCCGGGAGTGGACATGAGTCCGATGCTCACCTTCAACGGGCTGATCGTAGGCAGCGGCGCCGCCCTGGCGTTGATGCTGGGCGGTGGGGTTTCGCTGCCGGCGCCGAGTCAGCTGGCGGTGGTGGGGGTGCTCTGCCTGGTTATCGTGCCGTGTGGGGTGACCCTGCTGCAGCGTGGACCTCTCTACCTTCCCGCCGCCGAAGTAGGGCTGCTACTGCTGCTCGAGGTGGTGGCGGGGACCTTTCTGGCCTGGTGGATCATTGCCGAGCAGCCGACGCCCCTGGCCATGGTCGGGGGCTGTGTGGTGCTGGTGACGCTGGTTGCCAAGGGGCTTTACGAGCGGCGGATTGAGCGCCGTGTTGTGCCGGCGATGGAGGCCGATTAGCCGCTGCTTTAAGTCTTCACCCCATCGCCAGCTGCTTGCCCAGTGTGCTCTCTCCGGCTTCTATGCCCAGCGCCTTGGCGGTACCGTCGAGGATCGCCTGGGCGGCGTGGAAGGCCTCGTGGGGCTGGCGGGCCCGGATGTGCTCCATCAGTACCCGATGCCGTTCCAGGCTTTCTTCGGGCTCTTCGGTGCTGACGTTGGACATCGAGATCAGCAGGTAAATGGAAGGGCGCAGGATATGCGAGAGCTGCGACCAGACGATATTGTGGGTCGCCTTGAAGATGGCGGCGTGGAAGGCGACGTCGTGGTCGCTGTGTAGGCGCCGTTCTTCCTCGCTGTCACCATGCTGGAGGTGACGCTTCATGCCTTCCAGGGCCTCCTCCAGGGCGACCAGGTCTCGGGCCGTGGCGCGACGGGCCGCGGTCATCGCCACATAGGGCTCCACGTCCAGGCGAAAGGAGAGGATCTCTCTCTGGATCATGGGGTTGGGCGCCGCGTAGCGGGTCATCCACTCGGTGACGGTGGGATCCAGAATTCGCCAGTCGGCAAACTCCCGGACCTTGGAACCGTGGCCGGAGATCCGTTCGATGATGCCGGCATCCACCAGCTGTCGCAGGTCGCTGCGTACCGCCGAGCGGTTGAGACTGAACTGCTCGCAGAGGTCGAGTTCCCGGGGTACGAAGTCCCCCGGCCGATAGTGCCCGGAGAAGATGGCTTCGGCCAGGTGCTCGCTGATGCTGGGACGGGGAGCGTGCTTGGCAGTTGCTTTCACGTGTGGCTCTCGAGAGGAATCCGGGCAAGCTGCCACGGACGGGAGGGTGGGTCAACCGGGCAGGGGGTTGCGGCGCCGGAGCTCGAGAATCAGCGCGCTGTGATCCAGTTCGCCGTCGCCGTTGGTGACCATGTCCTCGAACAGCTGGTTGACCAGTGTCGCCACGGGCAGCTCCAGGTCGAGCGAATCGGCCATCGACAGCGCAGTGCGGGTGTCCTTGAGTTGCCACTTGGCAGGACCGCCAGGGGCGAAGTCCTGCTCGATCATCCGTTGCCCATGGGCGCGTAGGATCGTCGAGTCGGCAAAGCCGCCCAGCAGAGCCTCACGTACTCGAGCCGGATCGGCACCGCCGCGCTCGGCCAGCAGCATGGCTTCGGAGACGGTGGCGATGGTGCTGGCCACTACCAGCTGGTTGACCAGCTTGGCGAGTTGCCCGCTTCCTGTCGGGCCGATTCGCACCGGGCGCCCGAGGGGTTCAAGGAAGGGCAAGGCCCGCTCGAAGGTTGCCTCGTCACCCCCGGCCATGATGGCCAACGTTCCGTCGATGGCCCCTCGTTCGCCACCTGACACCGGGGCGTCCAGGTAGTGGATATGACGCTCGCTGGCGACACGGGCCTGGTGGCGGGCAGTCTCCACCGGAATGGAACTCATCACGATCAGCAGGCTGTCCGGCGGCATGGCGTCGAGCACGCCCCGCTCGCCGAGAATCAGCTCATCACAGACCGGCCCCGAGCTCAGCATCACGATAACGACCTCGGCGCCAGTGGCCGCCGCCGCCGGGCTCTGCGCCGACACGGCGCCCAGGGCCGCCGCCTTGGCGGCGGTGCGGTTCCACACGCGGACATCATGTCCCGCGTCGATCAGGCGCCGCGCCATGGGCCCTCCCATGATGCCGGTGCCGATGAAGCCGATGGTCCGGGGTGTGTGCATGTTGTCTCCAGATATCATGTGCTGAGGAGTCAGAGTGCCTTGACCCGGGTGTCCGGCACTGACGTCTCGAAGCGCAGCGGGTTGCGCAGTGAGCGGCCGAAGGCGGACAGGCAGATCTCGAAACGGTCGCCGTCTCGGGTGTGAATATTGTCGGCGAAGCTAAGCGTGGCCGTACCGAAGAAATGCACATGCACGTCACCCGGACGGCGGAAGTTGGGGTACTTGAAGTGGTGGTGCTCCAGATTGGCGAGACTGTGCGCCATGTTGGCCTCGCCGGTGAGAAAGGGTTTCTCCCATAGTGTCGCGCCATCTCGCACGATCCGGCTCACCCCCTCCAGATGCTCGGGGAGTTCGCCGACCAGCAGTTCCGGGCCGAAACTGCAGGCGCGCAGCTTGGAGTGGGCCAGCCAGAGGTAGTTGAAGCGCTCGGTGACATGATCAGAGAACTCGTTGCCGATGGCGTGACCGACCCGCCAGGGGGTGCCGTCATCGGCAATTACATAGAGCCCGGCCAGTTCCGGTTCCTCGCCGGCATCCGCCGCGAAGGCGGGCACCGGAATGTCAGCCTCCGGAGCTGCCACGCTGCTGCCGTCGCCCTTGTAGAACCACTCCGGCTGGGCGCCTTCCTGGTCTCTTTCTGGCTTGCCGCCCTCAAGCCCCAGTCGGAACATGCGCATGGAGTCGGTGAGCTGGCTCTCCTCGACCTGGGTCTGGGCGTGCATGGCATCTCGGGTATCGGCGCTGCCCAGATGGGTGAGGCCGGTGCCGGTCACCAGGCAATGGGCCGGGTCCGGGTGGGTGAGGGGTGGCATCAAGCGTCGCTCGTCGACCAGAGCCTGGTAGTCGAGGCGGATGTCGGTGAGTGACGACTCGACGACGGCTGCCAGCGGCTGACCGGTGGCAATGGCGCGTCGGGCAAGCTGGTAGGTACTGTCCTCGAGCAGTCTGACTTGCTCGTCATTCTCGACCAGGGCGGCACGCACCTGGCCTTGATAGTCACACTGGATCAGTCGCATGTCGGGTCTCATTCGATGCAGGGGCCGGTCACGCATGACCGGCCCATGGGCAGGCGGCTCAGCAGTCGCTGTTGCGGATACGGCGATCAGTCAGACAGGACTGCCGCCTGACTTGCCGTACACAGGATTTGACAATAACTCCAGGCGGGGTTCTTGATATTCATGGTGGTCTTGGTCACCCCGAGGGGGGTATCGAAGCCCTCGCGACCGATGCCGATAGGATAGGTCTCGACACGTGGTGTCTCGTCGTCATCCACCTCGGGATAGTAATATAGGCGCAGCTCGGCGATGTTGATGACGATGCCAGTGCGCTCTCCGGCGGGCAGGATGAAGCGCCCGGGTATGGTCACCTCGGTACCCTCGCCGGGAATCCAGATGCTCACGTCCGGGTTGGCGCGCACGATCTCCCTGTACCCCAGGTTGTGTCGCCTGGCGATATCGAGCAGGGTATCTTCTCGATCCTCCACCGTTATGCGGTAGGTGTCGCCGATCACATTGCCTTCCTCAGGCAATGGATAGTGGCCGCGGGGCCACTCGTTCTCCTCCTGGGCCTGAGCAACGCCGATGAGCGCGAGCCAGCCTGCCAGCACTCCCACCAGTGTGCGTGTTCGGAGTTGCCACAACGAAGCTTCCCCCGCCGTACCTGAGTGAGGTTTCGACAACGCCATCATCCTCTCCCTTTTCGGCTGGACCCTTATCATCCAGACCGATGTGTGTTGAATCGCCATCCAAGCAGCACCAGTAAGGCGGCCAACAGCCAGGTCGGCCAGCTACCGGTTCGGGTGAACGGCGTGTTTCCCACCATGGGCATCACCTCGCCGCGAAGGCTCGTCGCCTGGAACTGTGGTGCGCGGGCCGTGACGCGGCCCTGAGGATCGACGATGGCGGTCACGCCGTTGCTGGTGGCGCGGATCAGGTACCGGCCGTTCTCCAGGGCGCGAAGGCGGGCCATCTGCAGATGCTGCAGGGGGCCGATGGAACGGCCGAACCAGGTGTCGTTGGAGACCGTCAGCAGTAGCTCAGCATCGCGCGCCTGCTCGGCGACCCGGTCGGCATAGATGATCTCGTAGCAGATGGCGTTGCCGATGGTGGTCCCGGCGGCGTGGATCGGCCCCTGAGCCTCGGGCCCGGGCGTCATGGTTGGCATGGGCAGGTCGAAGAAGGCAATGGTACCGGCGAGCAGACGATCAAGCGGCAAGTATTCGCCGAAGGGCACCAGGCGCGCCTTACGATACTGGCCCTCGGCGTTCCCCAGGCCGATCACGCTGTTGTAGTAGTCGCCTCCGTCGCGCTGCAGAATGCCGGTGAGCAGGGCGGTGTCGGGCGCGAGATTGGACTGCACCCGCTCGAGGATCGGTCGCGCCTCTTGCTCGAACATCGGCAGGGCCGCCTCGGGCCAGACAACCAGGTCGAGGTCGCCGGACTGGGCAAGGGTCAACACCGTGTAGATACTGGCCGCCTCGCGCTGGCCCTCGGGCGTCCATTTGATCGCCTGATCCAGGTTGCCCTGCAGCAAGGCGACCCGCAGCGGCTCGCCGGCCGGGGAGGTCCACTGGGCCGGCAGGGCCAGGGGAGTCAACCAAAGAGCGGCGATGGGCACTATGGCCCACCAGCGTCGGCGCAGAAACTCCACGCCCAGGGTGCCGGTCAGCGCAGTGATCAGCGATAGCAGGTAGACCCCACCGACCGGAGCCCAGGCCGCCAATGGCGAGTCTACCTGGGAGGTGCCCAGCAGCAGCCAGGGAAACCCGGTAAACAGCCAGGTGCGCAGCCATTCGCTCAGCACCCAGACGCCGGCGAAGCTGAGGAAGGCCAGCCGCCGGCCCGTTATGCGACGATAGAACCAGAAGGGCACGGCAAAGAACAGCGCCAGGCCGGCCACGAACAGACCGGTGAGGAAGAGCGCTAGGGGCGCCCCGGTATAGCCATAGTCGTGGATCGCGACGAAGACCCAGGAGGTCCCCGAGCCGAACAGGCCTACCCCATAGCACCAGCCGCGAAGGGCGGCCTGAGAGGGTGTCAGAGCATGGATGCCGACATAGACGAGGGCCACCGCTATCGGGCCCAGCCACCACAGCGCGAAGGGCGCGGCGCTCAGGGTGGTCAGCCCTCCGGCGACCAGGGCCAGCAAACAGCCGAGAGCCGGCGTGACCCGTCCGGCAAGCGTCTTGTGCGGGACTGACAGGTTGTCTGCAACCATGCCGTCACTCAGACAATCTGGAGGAGGGACGCTCACGCAAGGTCGTAATGGCGAAGGCCACTACGCCCAGGAACAGAGCGATATCCGCCAGGTTGAAGGCGGGCCAATGCCATTCACGCCAGTAAACGTCCAGGTAGTCCACCACATACCCTCGTGCCAGGCGGTCGATGCCATTACCCAACGCGCCACCCAGCATCAAGCTGTACCCCAGCGCCTCCAGACGGGGCCTGGGCCGGCACAACAGGATGGTCAGAACGATAGCCACCATCCCCGTCAGGCCCAGGAAAAGATAGCGCTGCCAGCCACCCGCATCGGCGAGGAAGCTGAAGGCTGCCCCCGTGTTCCACCAGTGACCCCAGTTGAAGAATGGGGTCAGCGGGACGGTCTGGCCATACGGCATCAGCGCCTGCACCAGCCACTTGATGACTTGGTCGGCCAGGCCGACCAGGCCCGCCAGGGCCAACCAGTACGGGCCCTGACGCGCCATCGCTATCCGTTTCGTTCTCATGACGTGGCTTCCTGGTAGCGCGGGCTTGCCGAGCCACTCGTGGCGGTGACGGGCGAGAAGCGATAGCCCAGCAGCCGCATGGCGTTCAGGGTCACCAACACGGTGGCGCCGGTATCCGCCATCACCGCGATCCACATGCCGGTAATGCCCAATGCCGTGGTCACCAGGAAGATGGCCTTCAGACCCAGCGCCAGGGCGACGTTGGTCTTGACGTTGCGCAGCGTGGCCCGAGACAGGTCAATCAGCTCGGCGATGCCGGTGACGCGGTTCTTGAGCAGGGCCGCATCCGCCGTTTCCAGTGCCACGTCGGTGCCGCCCCCCATGGCGATGCCGACATCGGCTGCTGCCAGCGCCGGGGCATCGTTGATCCCGTCACCCACCTTCCCTACAGGCCCCCGGCCGGCGGCCTGCCACGCCTGCACGCGCCGGGCCTTGTCCTCGGGCATCAGCTCGCCATACGCCTCGATGCCGAGAGAGCCACCGATGGCAGCGGCGGTACGTGCATTGTCACCGCTGAGCATCACCGCCTGCACGCCCAGGCGTGACAGCGCCGTCAGCCCCTCCTGGGCGTCCTCACGCGGCTCATCGCGTACTGCGATCAGCCCCAGCGGACGCTCGCTCTCGACCAGCAGGGCGAGACTCTTGCCGGCGTGTTCCAACTCGGCGATCCGGGCGCTCAGATCGTCATCGAGTGCAGCCTGCTCTGTCAGTTGCCGGGGGGAGACCAAGCTCAGCTCACGCCCCTCGACCTGACCAGCGACGCCACGTCCCGAAAGGGCTCGGTTGCCGTTCGTCTGGGGGATGGAAAGGCCCAGCTGCTGTGCATGCGAGAAGATGGCGGTGGCGATGGGATGACTGGAGTCACGTTCCAGCGCGGCGGCCAGCCTCAGGATCTCCTGCGCGCCCTGGCCGGTGGCCCAATCCTCCACGTCGGTGACCTTGGGGGTACCGGCGGTGAGGGTGCCGGTCTTGTCCAGCGCCACCGTTCGGAGCTTACCCAGCTGTTCGAGCACCGCGCCGCCCTTGATCAGCAGCCCACGGCGGGCGCCCGCCGAGAGGCCGGCAGCGATCGCCGCGGGGGTCGAGATCACCAGGGCACAAGGACAGGCGATCAACAGCAGGGCCAGGGCGCGATAGACCGATTCCGACCAGGCCATGGTCGAGACCAGCGGCGGCACCACCGCCATCAGCAGGGCGAGCCCCACCACCGCCGGCATGTAGTAGAAAGCGAAGCGATCGATGAAGCGGGCCACCGGTGCCTTGGCGGCCTGGGCCTCCTCCACCAGGCGGATGACCCGGGCGATGGTGTTGTCCTCGGCACCGCGGGTTACCTCCACTTCCAGGGCGGCATCGAGGTTGACCGTGCCGGCGAAGATGTCGTCACCCGGGGCACGCGAGCGGGGCACGGACTCCCCATTGATCGGTGACTCATCCACATCGGACTCGCCGGTCAGGATACGCCCATCGCAGGGGACGCGGTCGCCCGGTCGCACCAGGACTCGCTGCCCGGGCGTAAGCGTGGCGGCCGAGACCTCCCGGATTTCCCCATCCTCCATCAGCCTCGCCGTGGACGGGGTGAGGTCCGCGAGGGCCGAAATGCTGCGTCGCGCCCTTGAGGCGGCCACCCCCTCCAGCAATTCGCCCACGGCGAACAGGAAGACCACCACCGCCGCCTCGGCGGCGGCATCGATGGCCAGGGCGCCCAGGGCGGCGATGCTCATCAGCATCTCGATGGTGAAGGGGTTGCGCATCTTCAGCGCGCCCCAGGCACTCTGTGCGATGGGCACCAGCCCCACCAGGGTGGCGGCGACGAAGGGCCAGTTGCCCAGGGCCGGCCAGGTCAGGCGGAGAACGAAGGCCAGAGTCAGCAGGCCCCCGGTGACGATTACCAGGCGTCCCTTGGCGGTCTGCCACCAAGAGGCTGGGGAGGCATCCGACTTACCTCCCTCATCCTCGCCGGCAAGGCGGTAACCGAGCTCGTTAAGGGTCCGCTCGATCGCCTCATGAGAGGACCTCGTGCTCTGCTGAGGGTGAATCGTCACCGATCCGGTGACCGAGCTGGCCGACACCTCCTCGATGCCCTCCAGGCGGCCCAGCGCAGCTTCGACCTTGCGCTCGCACCCACCACAGTCCATGCCTTCCACCCGTAGCGTCGAGGCTGTGGCCGTGGCTATGGGTGCTGAATTCTTCATGGTGACACTCCTGGCGATGCGTTATCCTTTGCAGTATAAACCTTATAGCAACTATAGATTCAAGCCATACGGGAGGAACATCAGGATGCCGGAGATTAGCCCTGCCATCGGCATCGGCGAGCTGGCACGGCGCGCCGGCTGCAAGCCTGAAACGGTGCGCTACTATGAGCGCATCGGGTTGGTGGGCGATGCGTCGCGCACCGTGGGTGGGCAGCGACGCTACGGCGAGGAGGCTGTCAGGCGGTTGACCTTCATTCGCCATGCCCGGGACTTCGGCTTCTCGGTGGATGCGGTGCGTGAACTGCTGGCCATGTCAGACCAACCCGACATGCCGTGTCAGGAGGTCGACGCCATTGCCAAGCACCACCTGGAGGAGATCGAGGCGCGGCTGCAGCGGCTCTCCGCTCTGCGTGACGAGCTCAGACGGATGGTGAGCCAGTGTGCCGGGGGGAAGGTCGAAAGCTGCCGGATCATTGAAGTGTTGGGCGATCATCAGCTTTGTATCAGCGACCAGGCCCACGGAGGCGCTCACGATCTGGGGTAGGCGCCTGGACGGGTCGGCATGCTAGCCCAGCGAGACATCCAGGAACAGCATGAGTACCAATCCCACCGAGAGCCCCAGCGTCGCCTTGTTCTGGTGGCCGCTTCGGTGGGTCTCGGGAATGATCTCATGGCTGATGACATAGAGCATGGCGCCGGCGGCGAAGGCCAGCCCCCAGGGGAGCAGCACTTGCGACATGCTGACGACTCCCGCTCCCAGCAGGCCACCCAACGGCTCGACCAGCCCGGTGAGGGAGGCAATGGTCCAGGATCGCCAGCGTGAATACCCCTCACCCAGCAATGCCACTGCCACCGCCAGGCCTTCCGGCGCATTCTGCAGGCCGATACCGATAGCAAGGGGAAGTCCCCCTTCGCTTCCCCCTGCTCCGAAGGCCACACCCACCGCCAGACCCTCTGGCAGGTTGTGGATCGTGATGGCGAAGATGAATAACCAGATTCGGCGCAGCGATGCAGCCTCCGGCCCTTCACGCCCCTGTTCGAAATGTTCGTGGGGGAGTCGCTCATTCAGCAGGGCGACCAGTCCGATCCCCATCAGTATCGACGCGCAGGCAATGGCGGCAGGCAAGACGCTACCGCCATAGCGCAGTCCAGAGGCTTCCAGGGAGGGAATGATCAGTGAAAAGAAGGACGCCGCCAGCATGACACCGGCGGCGAATCCGAGTGCCAGGTCGCGAACGGCACGATCGGGCGCCTTGCTGATCAGGACAGGTAGCGCTCCGATGGCGGTCATCGAACCGGCGGCAAGACTACCCAGGAACCCCAGTGTGACCGGAGAGACACCTTCCATAGACCCTTCCCTTCTGGAGGATTGGTACTGCAGGGAATGTTGTGTCACACGACAATAGCCATTACATGGCCACCGATGCGTGTCATACAACAAGCCTGCCTGTCGGCCTATCGATTATCCAAGGCGACCAGACCGGACGTACCGATGGCTTTTTGCAGACGACCACGAGCCTCGAAGAGCACGCTTCGATAATCCTGGGGTGCCGGTGACTCCCCCAGAATGATGCGCTGCCCCTCCTCCAGAGGATCGACAGGTCGGTCACCCACTCTCACTTCGTAGTGCAGGTTGGGACCCGTGGTGAGTCCGGAGGCCCCGACTTCCCCCAGCGTGTCGCCGGCATTGATGACGTCCCCGACCGACAGACCGGAGGCGAAGCGGCTGAGATGCGTATAGCGGCTGAGGGTGCCCATCTCGTGCTCTACCTCCACGACACGACCATAACCTCCACGGCGACCGATGAAGGAGACCCGCCCCGGCGCCGTCGCCATGACCGGGGTGCCGCGAGGCGCGGCAAGGTCGACGCCGTCATGACGACGTACCCCCCCGTATACGGGATGGCGTCGATTGCCGAAGGCGGACGTCAGGCGTGCGCCGACCACCGGGAACCGCTTCGTCTCCACAAGGCTACCGTCCTTGTAGAGCATCACGGTGGCTCTCTGGTCCGCTGGCCATACCATCTCCAGTCGTGCCGACTGGTCAGCCAACCCCATATAGGTCAGACGGGGAGGCCCAACTCGCGTGCCATCCTCTCGGCGATCCTCTTCCCACAGTAACTGCAGGCGCTCCGCGCCCGAAATATCTCGGGCTGTGTCCATGAGTCCGCCTAACAGCACCTCGAGGTCCACGGCGAAACGCGTGGGTATCCCCTCTGCCGCCAAGGCGGCATAGAGTGACGTTTCGACGTCCACTTCACGGCCCAGAGTCAGGGTGTCGAGACGAGGCGGGACAATCCGCGTCGACGGCCGCTCCCCAAGCGTGACGACGTATTGAATACCCGAATCACGCTCGATGGTCACCGACACCGGCTGTCCGGTCGTCAGAGAGGTGAAAGTGAGACGGTCTCCAGGCCGCAAGCGTCTCGGGTCGAACCTCTCCGCCAGCGATTTCGACGCTTGGGTGCGCGTGTCGGAATCCGCGCCAAGCTGCTGCAGCAATGCATTCAGGGTATCCCCTGGTGCCACGGTTAGCTCTTGGGCGACGCGCTCGGGCGGCTGAACAGCCGAGGGTGATGATCCCTCCTGCGGGATAGCTTGTGCCCTGGCCGATGTCGGCTCGCTCGGTGATAGCGAGGCATTGTCTTGCCAATGGGCTTCGGCCAGCAGAGGGCCCAGCCCCATCAACCCTACCAGCATCCAGCGTCGCGTCATGACGCATCGTCCTCGCCAGAGGCCTCGGTCACCTCACGATTGACGGCGTCGACCAGCTCCTGCATGCCGAAGGGGTCCACCAGCTCGCCATTGACGAAAAAGGTCGGCGTCTGGCGGATCTGATTGGCCTTGACGTCAGCCTTGTCCTGGTCGAAGACCGCTTGTACCTCGGGTGAATCAAGTTGTTCCTCTGCTGCAGCTCTATCTAGACCGGCCTGGCTGGCGATATCCAGAATAGCAGCTTCATCGAAGCTGCCATGAGCCGCCCACTGGCTCTGGCGGGCCAGCAACGCCTCCAGCACCGGCTGGAAGACGTCCTGGTGCCTGGCGACTTCCAGCACGCGAATGGCGGTTTCGGACACTTCTCCGTGGAAGGGCGTGTAGCGCACCACCAGCCGCACCTGGTCGGGGTACTCTTCCAGGATGCGCTTGGTCAGCGGGTAGAAGGCACGGCAGGCCTCACAGGCCGGGTCGAAGAACTCCACGATGGTCACCGGTGCTTCTTCCGGCCCCAGAATAGGCGAGTGTGAGCGCACCAGAGAGTTTTCGACCTGAGCTCCATCCTGGTTGGCCGCCTCGGCGCCCATGCCCAACAGCGAGGGTCTCGATACGATCACGATGATGGCGATCAGCATCAACGCACCGGCCAGGATAAAAGTCGCTTTTTTGTACATTTACTTCTCCAATTCAAATGGTTAAGTGTCGGGTCCCGTGTGATTGATTACCCGCTTGGTAAATAACTCTGGTCGCTTGGCCTGCAGTACAGGACTCAGGCCTTGGGCGCCGGCTGAATGAAACGTCCAACTATTGGGGGTCAGTTCATACCCGGGGCGCTTCTGGATCACGGCAGGCCGCGTCGGCCTGGGCGATGCCTTCTTGCTTCGGCTGGGTTACTTCGCCTTGTGCACGGCGCGCCAGTGGTGCAGGAGCGGCTCGGTGTAGCCGGAGGGCTGCACGCGGCCCTTGAAGATCAGGTCGCTGGCGGCCTGGAAGGCGCTGGAGCCCGCGTAGTCGGCGCTCATCGGCGTGTAGGCAGGGTCGTTCGCGTTCTGCTCGTCCACCACCTTGGCCATGCGCTCCAGGGTCGCCTGGACCCGGGCGGCGTCGACCACGCCGTGGTGCAGCCAGTTGGCGATGTGCTGGCTGGAGATCCGCAGGGTGGCGCGGTCCTCCATCAGGCCCACATCGTGGATGTCCGGCACCTTGGAGCAGCCCACGCCGTGCTCGACCCAGCGCACCACATAGCCGAGGATGCCCTGGCAGTTGTTGTCCAGCTCCTGCTGGATCTCCTCGTCGGACCAGTTGGCCTCGGCGGCCACCGGCACGCTGAGCAGCTCATCGAGGTAGTCCGGCTCGCCCTGGGCCTCCAGCTCGCGCTGGATGGCGGTGACGTCCACCTGATGGTAGTGCAGGGCGTGCAGGGTGGCGGCGGTGGGCGACGGCACCCAGGCGGTGTTGGCGCCGGCCTTGGGGTGGCCGATCTTCTGCTCCAGCATGGCGGCCATCAGGTCCGGCATGGCCCACATGCCCTTGCCGATCTGGGCGCGGCCGCGCAGGCCGCAGGCCAGGCCGACCTGGACGTTGTTCTTCTCGTAGGCCTGGATCCAGGCGGCGCCCTTCATGTCGCCCTTGCGGATCATCGGGCCCGCTTCCATGGCGGTGTGCATCTCGTCGCCGGTGCGGTCGAGGAAGCCGGTGTTGATGAAGACCACGCGGGAGGCGGCCTCGGCGATACACGCCTTGAGGTTCACCGTGGTGCGGCGCTCCTCGTCCATGATGCCCATCTTGAGGGTGTCGCGGGACATGCCCAGCAGGTCCTCGACGCGGCCGAACAGCTCGTTGGAGAAGGCAACCTCCTTCGGGCCGTGCATCTTGGGCTTGACGATGTACATGGAGCCTTCGCGGGAGTTGCGCGGCTCACCCTCGCCCTTCTTGAGGTCGTGCAGGGCGATCAGGCCGGTCACGATGCCGTCGAGGATGCCCTCGGGCAGCTCGTTGCCCTCGGCGTCGAGCACCGCCGGGTTGGTCATCAGGTGGCCGACGTTGCGCACGAACATCAGCGAGCGGCCGGGCAGGGTCAGGCTGCCGCCGTCGGGGGTGGTGAAGGTGCGGTCGGCGTGCAGGCGGCGGGTGATGGTCTTGCCGCCCTTCTCCACCTGCTCCTCCAGGTCGCCCTTCATCAGGCCCAGCCAGTTGGCATAGACGCCCACCTTGTCCTCGGCGTCCACCGCGGCCACGGAGTCCTCGCAGTCCATGATGGTGGTCAGCGCCGCCTCGACGACCACGTCCTTGACCCCGGCCGGGTCGGTCTTGCCGATCGGGTGGCTCGGGTCGATCTGGATCTCCAGGTGCATGCCGTGATTGACCAGCAGCACCGACTCGGGGGTCGCCGCCTCGCCGGTGTAGCCCACCAACTTGCCAGGCTCCTTGAGGCCGGTCTCGCGGCCGCCCTCCAGGGTGATCACCAGGTGGCCATCACGCAGTGCGTACTTGACGGCGTCGCGGTGGGAGCCGGTGGCCAGCGGCGCGGCGCGGTCCAGAACGCCGCGGGCATAGGCGATCACCTTCTCGCCGCGCTTGGGGTTGAAGCTCGTGCCCTTCTCGGCGCCGTCCTCCTCGGAGATGGCGTCGGTGCCGTAGAGGGCGTCATAGAGGCTGCCCCAGCGCGCGTTGGCGGCATTCAGCGCATAGCGGGCGTTGCTCACCGGCACCACCAGCTGCGGGCCGGCCTGGACGGCGATCTCGCGATCCACGTTGGCGGTGGTCACCGCGACCTTGGCGGGGGCCTCGGCCAGGTAGCCGATCTCCTTGAGGAAGGCGCGATAGGCGGCCATGTCACCCACCGGGCCGGGGTTCTCGCGGTGCCAGGCGTCGAGCTGCTCCTGCAGGCGATCGCGTTCGGCGAGCAGTTCGCGGTTCTTCGGGGTCAGATCATGGAAGAGGGCATCGACGCCGGCCCAGAACGCCTCGGCATCGACGCCGGTGCCCGGGAGCGCCTGCTCGCTGATGAAGCGGTCCAGCTCGGCGGCCACCTGAAGGCGATGGCGAGTGACACGTTGGGTCATGTTGGATCTCCTCGTGCTTGGCAGCCGGCGGGTCGCGTGCCAGTCTGCCGGGACAGGGGTGGAGTGACTGCTGTGCCCGTGATTTTGTGGAAAATACTTCCATGTGTAAACCCGCAAAGCGCCGGGATCGCGCTCAGCTAGACCAAAAGATAAGGCAGGCCCGCACAGCTTGCCCGCTTTCCATGGTGTCGGTCCAAGCCCCGGGCCGGCATGGTCGTGCGCCGCGGAGGATTCGATGAGCGACTTCACCCCACTGCAGGCGCTGGGCCCGGTTCGGCTGGTCACCCCCGCCGAGCCGGTCCCCGGCGACGATCACCTGGAGCGCTACCTCGGCCACTACGGCCTGGCCCCACTGCTGGCCGAGCACGTGGGGCTCTACGTGGGCTATGTGGACGCCCGGAACTTCCGGCTCTGGACCCAGGTGTGGAGCCCCGACGACCCGGTCGGCACCGCCTTCGTGGTGCATGGCTACTTCGACCACCTGGGGCTCTACCGCCACCTGCTGGAGCGCCTGCTGGAACGCCGCTGGCGCGTGGTCCTGTGGGACCTGCCTGGCCACGGGCTCTCCAGCGGGCCGCGGGCCTCCATCGATGACTTCGACGACTACGGGGGCTGCCTCCACGCCCTGCAGCAGCACCTGGAGGCGGAGGGGCTCGCCCCGCGCCCCTGGATCGGCGTGGGACAGAGCACCGGCGCGGCGATACTGGCCACCGACGCCCTGACCCGCGGCGACGACGGCCACTGGGCCGGCCTGGCCCTGCTGGCCCCGCTGGTACGCCCCTGGGGCTGGAACCAGTCCAGCTGGCTGCACCTGCTGGTGGGTCCCTTCGTGCGCTCCATCCCGCGCAGGTTCCGCGCCAACTCCACCGACACCGACTTCGCCGCCTTCCTGCGCGAGGGCGACCCGCTGCAGGCCGATCGCGTCGCCATCGGCTGGGTCAGCGCCATGCGCCGCTGGATGCCGCGGCTGCTCGCCCTGCCCCCCACGCCGGTGAAGACCCTGATCCTGCAGGGGGAGCAGGACCTCACGGTGGACTGGGAGTGGAACCTCGCCGTGCTGGAGCGCAAGTTCCCCAATGCCGAGATTCACCGCCACCCCGAGGCGCGCCACCACCTGGTCAACGAGGCCGAGCCGATCCGCCAGGCGCTCTTCGACACCCTGGACCGCTTCATCGACGACCTGGCGCCCGCCGCCGCCCACCGCGAGACCGACCGCCCATGACTGCCCACCGCCGCCTCCTGATCGCCCCCCTGCTCCTCGCCCCCCTGCTGCTGGCCGGCTGCGCCGCCGCTCCCGATCGCCCCGAGACCCTGCGTCAGGCGCTGCTCAACCTCGGCGAACGCGCCGCCGGCCGGGTGATGGAGGCCTCCGCCCTGCCCAAGCCCCCCGCCGACCAGGTGCTGCTGCTGGCCACCCCGGAGGTGAACGGGGAGCTCAGCATCGGCCAGGAGCGCTTCCGCGAGAGCCTCACCCGGGCGCTGCTGGCGGTGAGCGACGGCCCCCAGGTGCTCGACTGGAGCGACAGCATGGGAGAAGGGAGTGGGGAGAACCAGTGGCGCCTGGAGAGCCGGCTGATGGCCGACGGGCCGCGCCTGCGGCTCTCGGACCGGGAGCTTTTGCCCTACCGCCTGACCCTGGTGCTGCGCCGCCCCGGCGGCGACTCGGTGATGTGGGAGGAGAGCCTGCAGGGCGCCCTGGACGCCACGGCGCTGTAGGGGGCGAGCCCCCTACCCCTTGAGCAGCCGATCCAGCTGCCGATAGCCGATCGCCTCGATCAGCTGCTCCCGGGCCGGTTTCGGCTCGCCGGCCAGGTCGGCCAGGGTCAGCGCCACCCGCAGCACCCGATGGTAGGCCCGCGCCGATAGCCTGAGCCGCTCCAGCACCTGCGCCAGCCAGGCACGGTCGGCGCTGGCGAGGTCGCAGGCCGCCTCCAGCTCCCGCCCCGCCAGGTGGGCATTGAGCGCCCCCCGCGCCAGCTGCCGCTCCCGGGCGGCCACCACCCGCCGGCGGACGATCGCCGATGACTCCCCCGCCGTGGCCGCCGTGAGCTGCTCCGGCGGCAGCGCCGGCACCTCCACCTGAAGATCGATGCGATCGAGCAGCGGTCCGGAGAGCCGCGCCTGGTAGCGCTGGATCTGGGCCGCGGTGCAGTGGCAGGTCTGGCGGGGATCCCCCAGGTGACCGCAGGGACAGGGATTCATGGCCGCCACCAGTTGGAAGCGAGCCGGAAAGCGGCGCTGGTGGCTGGCCCGGGCGATATGGATCTGGCCCGACTCCATGGGCTCACGCATCACCTCCAGCACGTGGCGCGAGAACTCCGGCAGTTCGTCGAGGAACAGCACCCCGTGGTGGGCCAGCGAGATCTCCCCGGGTCGCGGCTTCGAGCCACCGCCTACCAGAGCCACGGCGCTGGCGGTATGGTGCGGCGCCCGAAAGGGGCGGCGACCCCACTCGGCGGCCAGCGGCAGGCCGCTCACCGAGCGCACCGCCGCCACCTCCAGCGCCTCCTCCTCGGTCAGCGGCGGCAGGATGCCCGGCAGGCGGCTGGCCAGCATGGTCTTGCCGGTGCCGGGCGGGCCGGCGAAGAGCAGGTTGTGGGACCCCGCGGCGGCCACCTCCAGGGCGCGGCGCGCCTGGTACTGGCCGCGCACCTCGGCGAGGTCGGGCAGCGATGTCGCCGCCTCCGGCGGGCGTGTCAGCCGGTGCGGCGCGATGGGGGCCTGGCCCAGCAGGTGGGCGACCACGTCCAGCAGGTGGTCGGCGGGCAGCACCTCGAGGTCGCCGGCGAGCGCCGCCTCCTCGGCGTTGGCCCGGGGCACGATCAGCCGCCGCCTGGCACGGCGGGTGGCCAGGGCCAGGGGCAGCACACCGGTGATCGGCCGCAGGCCACCGTCCAGGGCCAGCTCACCGACGCTCTCGATGTCCGCCAGGGCCTCCGGGGGCAGCTGCCCCGAGGCCAACAGCAGCCCCAGGGCGATGGGCAGGTCGAAGCGACCGCCCTCCTTGGGCAGGTCGGCGGGCGCCAGGTTGAGGGTGATGCGGCGCAGGGGGTAGTCGAAGCCGGCGTTGACCAGGGCGCTGCGCACCCGCTCGCGGCTCTCCTTCACCGCCGCCTCGGGCAGCCCCACCAGGGTCATCCCCGGCAGGCCGTTGGCCAGATGCACCTCCACCTGCACCTCGGGGGCCTCGAGGCCGAGGCCCGCACGGGTATGGACGATCGCCAGCGTCATGGGCGTTCCCTCGCCAGGAATCCTGCCCTCAGGCTAGCCCAGGAGACGCCAGAGCGCCCGGCAGGCTCAGCGGCCGGTTTCGCCACCGCCGGCATCCGCCTCGGGAGCCTCGGGGGCCGCCGCCGGCGGCGCCGGCACCTCGGCGGTGCGCGCCTCGAGCAGCGTCTCCAGCGCCGCCACCTGCTGCTCCAGCGCCTCGACGCGGGCGCGGGTGCGCTGCAGCACATCCATCAGGATGTCGAAGTCCTCCCGGGAGACCAGCTCCAGGCGGTCGAAGGCGCCGCGCACCACCTGCTGAATCCCCTTCTGCACCTCCTCCGGCGCCTGGGACGCGCCCTGCAGGCGCTCGCCGATCTGCTGGGCCAGTCGGCTGATACGGTCATGGCTCACCATGGGTCTCTCCTGAACGTGTGGAATGCCGGCTACAGGATACGCATGGCCCGCCGCGAACGCATGCCCTGCCGATGCGCCAGGATGGCGCGCCTGCACCACGACCCGGCACCAGCACGGTGCAACCGCCCTGCCCCCCTTCCCCGGGAGATCGGCCACGCGGCCACAAACCCCACCCAACCGGCTGTTTTTACATGCATTTGTCATGCATTGGCACGTTTGGCGCAGTGGCAGGGCATGCGGCCGCCGTGCCCATACCCAACGCAACCGGGGAGACAAGGGATGAAACTCATCACCGCCATCATCAAGCCATTCAAGCTGGACGACGTCCGCGAGGCGCTGGCCGACAACGGCGTCCAGGGCATCACCGTCACCGAGGTCAAGGGCTTCGGCCGCCAGAAGGGACACACCGAGCTCTATCGCGGCGCCGAGTACGTCGTCGACTTCCTGCCCAAGGTCAAGGTCGAGGTCGCCGTGGACGACAGCCGCCTGGAGACCGTCCTGGATGCCATCTGCGGCGCCGCCAACAGCGGCAAGATCGGCGACGGCAAGGTCTTCGTGACCCCGCTCGAGGATGTCATCCGCATCCGCACCGGTGAACGCGGTGCCGACGCCGTCTGATCGTTTCCTGCCTCTGGAGAGACTGCCATGAGTGAACTGACAGAGCTGAGCTATGCGCTCGATACCTTCTACTTCCTGATCTGCGGCGTGCTGGTGATGTGGATGGCCGCCGGCTTCTCGATGCTCGAGGCCGGCCTGGTCCGTTCCAAGAACACCGCCGAGATCCTCACCAAGAACATCGCGCTGTTCGCCATCGCCTGCACCATGTACCTGCTGGTGGGCTACTACATCATGTACTCGAGCCCCGAGGGCGGCATCCTGCCCAACCTGGGCTTCCTGCTGGGCGGCGAGAACAGCGTCGATGCGGTGCTGGCCGGCGGCGATGACGCCCCCTACTACTCCATGCGCGCCGACTACTTCTTCCAGGTGGTATTCGTGGCCACCGCCATGTCCATCGTTTCCGGTGCCGTGGCCGAGCGCATGAAGCTGTGGGCCTTCCTGGCCTTCGCCGTGGTGATGACCGCCGTGATCTACCCGGTTTCCGGCTTCTGGACCTGGGGCGGCGGCTGGCTCGACGCCGCCGGCTTCTCCGACTTCGCCGGCTCCGGCATCGTGCACATGGCAGGCGCCGCCGCGGCTCTCGCCGGCGTGCTGATCCTCGGCCCCCGCAAGGGCAAGTACGGCAAGGACGGCAGCATCTACGCCATCCCCGGTGCCAACCTGCCGCTGGCGACCCTGGGTACCTTCATCCTGTGGATGGGCTGGTTCGGCTTCAACGGCGGCTCCGAGCTCAAGGTCTCCGATGTGGACTCCGCCAACAACGTCGCCCAGGTGCTGGTCAACACCAACGCCGCGGCCGCCGGTGGCGTGATCGCCGCCCTGATCCTGGCCAAGCTGTGGTTCCGCAAGGCGGACCTGACCATGACCCTCAACGGCGCCCTGGCCGGCCTGGTCGCCATCACCGCCGAGCCGCTGGCCCCCTCCGCGCTGGGCGCGGCGCTGATTGGTGCCGTGGGCGGCGCCATCGTGGTGGTCTCCATCGTGGCCATGGACAAGCTGAAGATCGACGATCCGGTGGGTGCCATCTCCGTCCACGGCGTGGTGGGCATCTGGGGCCTGCTGGTGGTGCCGCTCTCCAACAGCGACGCCACCTTCGGCGCCCAGCTGCTCGGCATCGTCGGCATCTTCGCCTGGGTCTTCGTCGCCAGCCTGATCGTCTGGGTGGTGCTCAAGGCGGTGATGGGCATCCGCGTCAGCGAGGAAGAGGAGTACGAGGGCGTCGACCTGGCCGAGTGCGGCCTGGAGGCCTACCCCGAGTTCAGCGTCGCCAAGAAGTGATGGCCATGCTCACCGAGTGAAACGGCATGCTCCACCTGGCCCCTTCGGGGGCCTTTTTTCATCCCGCCCGCCGCGGTGTATGCTAGAGGGCGATCAGGCGCAAGCGGGTGGCTCGGCCACCGCACCGAACAGACGAGGAGTCCGACCATGAAACTGGTGACCGCCATCATCAAGCCCTTCAAGCTCGACGACGTGAGGGAATCCCTCTCCGAGATCGGCGTCCAGGGGATCACCGTGACCGAGGTGAAGGGGTTCGGTCGCCAGAAGGGTCACACCGAGCTCTATCGCGGCGCCGAATACGTGGTGGACTTCCTGCCCAAGGTGAAGCTGGAGGTGGCCGTGGACGACGAGATGGCCGAGAAGGTGATCGACGCCATCACCAGCGTGGCCAACACCGGCAAGATCGGCGACGGCAAGATCTTCGTCACCCCGCTGGAGCAGGTGATCCGCATCCGCACCGGCGAAACGGGCAAGGACGCGGTCTAACGCTGCCAAGCCAGCCTGAGTTCAAGGGCGATACACACAAAACCCCCGATGCCTTGAACTGCACCCCGAAAGTTGGACATCCAATCCAACCTTCGGGGTGTTTTTATGAGCAATCGGACCGATCAGTCAGACAGGACTGCCGCCTGACTTGCCGTACACAGGATTTGACAATAACTCACCAAGTCCCGGGTAAAGGACCAGTGCAGTACATAGTCGCGGTTGAGTCTGACCTTGTCGGGGAAGACCACCTCGCGGTTGAAGCGCTCGGGGTCGGCCACCCCGGCCAGCAGGGTCTCCTCGTCGCGGTACTTCAGGGTGGCGGGGCCGGTGATGCCCGGCCTGACGGAGAGGATCACCCGCCCCTCCTCCCCCAGGGCATCGGCGAAGCCCGGCACGTCGGGGCGCGGCCCCACGAAGCTCATCTGCCCGGCCAGGACGTTGAATAGCTGCGGCAGCTCATCGAGCTTGGAACGGCGCAGCCAACCGCCCAGCCGGGTGATGCGGGGGTCCCCCAGGGTAGTCACCGTCGTCCCCGGCAGCGGACGCATGGTGCGGATCTTGACGACCAGGAACGGTCGCCCCCCCCGCCCGATACGCTGCTGCAGGAAGAAGCCGGAAGCACCGGTATCCAGGCGGGCCGCCCAGGCCGTGAGCAGGATCACCGGCAGCAGCGGCACCAGCAGGGCCATCGCCAGCGCGAGGTCAAAGAGCCGCTTCACCAGGCGCTGGGTGAGGCTTGGCCCGACGCCGTGCCAGGCGAACAGGGGATCATGGTGGCGGTGGTCGAGGAGGGCCATATCAGCGCACCATTCCCGCTTCCAGCGGGTTCATGCTGTGGGTCCGAAGCCCCTTGGCCAGGTAGTAGAGCCCCTCGCCGACCAGCACCAGGGGGTCATCCCACTTGGCGTCGTCGAAGCTGTCGGCAGAGACGCCATCGGCCAGGCGCAGGGCCGCGCCAAGCCGGCCGCGCCGCGCCATGTCGAAGCGGCGGATGATGTCGCCCAGCAGCCAGCGCGCCACCACTCCCTGCCGGGCGGGGCGGAAGTGGGCCCGGGCGACGGCCGGGCCGCGGGTCTGGGCCAGGTAGAGCAGCCAGGGGAAGTTCACCCCGGCGCTGAGCGAGAGGTCGATGGAGCCCCACAGCCGAGGGTTGACCTCGATGAAGGCATGGCGTCCGGTCGCCGGGTCGTGCTTGAACTCGAGCATGGCCAGCCCGTGCCACTTGAGCCCCGCGAGCAGGCGATGGGCATCCGCCTCCATGGTCGGATGGGCGGCGCTCACCCGCAGGGTACTGGTGCCGCCGGTGGCGACTTTCTCCTGCAGCCGGCGGTGGGTGAAGGAGGCGATACGCTCGCCCTGCCAGTAGAGGCAGGAAACGCCCCAGCCATCGCCGGCCACCCGCTCCTGGACGATGGGCGTCCGAGCCGGGTCGAGCTCGAACGATGCCATCATCTCGGCCAGCGTCAGCGCGAGGGCCTCGCCGCCCCGCGAGAAACGCACCCCCTTGGAACTGTTGCCGCGACGCGCCCGCGCCACGTACTCCCGGGACGGGAGGGTGACACGGCCGGCCTCCGCCGGGGTCGCGTAGTCGACGATGGCGGCCACTGGCACGCCCTGCTCCCGCGCCAGCCGGCTCATGCGGTCCTTGTCGTTGACCAGCGCCAGGGTGGCCGCATCCACCATGGGCAGCACCAGCCCCGGCGGCAGCCGGCCGGCCTCGCGGGCCTGCACCAGGAGCTCTCCCTCCTCGTGCCCCGGCAGGAGCAGGCCGATGCCATGACGCTTGCAGAGGCCGGCCACATCGGTGACGAACCCGTCGGGGTCGCTATAGGGCGAGGCATAGCGCCCCCGCGCGTGGGCCAGTCGCGAGGCCTGGCACATGCCGATCCGCGAGGTATCGGAGACCACGACCCTGACGCCATGGCGCGCCAGCCCCCGCAGTGCCGAATAGCTGCTTCGGCACCAGCCCTGAGTCAGCAGTACGGTGGTTTCGGCTTCGTTTTGCATGACACCCCCTATGGACAAGGAGACGTTGTAATGCCCTGGCTTCCCGGGGCGTGCTCGATCTCTTGCAACTCCAGGTAATTCATCAATCGCCGATTGATCTCATCGGCATCAAATGCTTTCTCTGCCAGCTCCCGGGAGCGACAGCCCATGCTCACGATCAGGTCAGGCTGGGCAATGAATCGCTCCATCGCCTCTGCCACCGCCGCGGCGTCATGCGGCGGCACGATGAAGCCGTTCTCGCCATCACGAATTGTCTCGCGGCAGCCCGGAACATCCGTCGTGATGACGGGCCGCCCGACGGCCATCGCCTCCTGGGTACTGCGCGGCACTCCCTCCCGGTAGGAGGGCAGCACGAACACACTGCTGCTCTCCAGCCAGTCCACCACATTGGTGACCACTCCCGGGTAGATGATCACCCCGTTTCCTACCAGACGATTCATGTAGTCCAGGTCCACAGATCCCGGATTGCCGGGATCCTGCTTGCCCAGAATCACGAACTCGGCGTCCGGGTGACGCGACTTGACCATCTCGGCAGCCGCCAGGTATTCGCTGATGCCTTTTTCCTGCAGGAGCCTGCCGACAAATATGAAGCGGTTCCTGTCAGACGCCGGCCTCGAGTAGAGATACTCGTCCAGATCCAGGCCAATACCGCCAAGCACCATGACGTCCTTGACGGGAATTCGATACTTGTCGACCAGGTCTTTCCTGTCGTCAGGGTTGAGAACCACAAGTCCGTTGAGAAGGGGAAGGGAAAGACGAAACAAGGCAACCTGCGCCGCTCGGACTAGCGTTTTTTTCCAGCCATCACCCCCCGGGTGAGCGGTGAAGAAATAACCCAGGCCTTCCAGCATGCCGTACCGTCTCTCCACTCCTGCCAGCCGGGAAGTCAACGCCCCCCAGATGACAGGCTTGGAGAAGTAGCAGAACACGACATCCGGATTCAAGGACCTCAAGCGCCGATACAGATGCCAGGCATTCTTCAGATCCAGAAGAGGGTTCATTCCCCTTCTGGCGAGCAGGTAGCGCTCCGCCTCCACATTCAGCTCTTCCTTGGCTCGCCGCTTGATCTCGGGGGTCAGGTCCGCGGTCATTATTCTGACGTCATGACCCGCTTCCACCAGAGATTTCAAGAGGAGTTTCCTGAAGCCGAAGATGGAAGATGAATTGGTACCAATGAGAACGACCTTCATGCTCAACCCCTTCACAAGTGAATCGTGAGGCCACGCGTATGCCGGAGGCCCATGTCAGCCCCGGCTAAGACTCACTGCCTGACGCAGATAGTGGTCGCGTAGGTAGTTGACGACCCTCTCGCACTCCCTGCCGTCATTCATGGCGGCATGGCGAGCCGTGAAGCGAGCGAGGCGCTCGGCATGGCGACCCTCGGCAATTTCCCGCCAGGCGGCAGGCACCTGGGACCAGTCGCGGATCACCGGCCCCGGGGCGTCCTCGAGATAGTCGCCATAGACCCCGACATCGCGATAGAGATACTCCTCCAGGTCAGGGGCCATCAGGATGATCGGACGCTTGAAGCAGGCGAAGTCGAACATGAGGCTCGAGTAGTCGGTGATCAGCAGATCGACGACCGGCATCAGCTCATTGACGTCGGGAAAACGGCTCGCCGAGGCATCCACGATCCGTGACGAGCGCCGCGCCAGGTCCTCGACTCCCGTCATCCTCAGGGCGACATGGCCACGCACCAGCAGAAGCAGCCGCTCTTGCTCAAGCCAGGGCAGGAGCGCCTCGAGCCGGTTGCCCTGGGCCACGTCCAGCCCGCCCCGGCCCTGCTGCCTGAGGGTAGGGGCATAGAGCACGATCCCCTTGTAATCGCGTGGCTCGATCCCCTCGCGCCGCAGCAGCGAGGCGGCATCGGCGTGGAAGGCGGCCCAGCGCGGGTAGCCGAGCACCGGGACACGCTCGGTGGGAAGCCCATAGGCCGACGCCATTCGCTGGCGGCCCACACCCGAGGCCACCAGGACCCGCTCCGGTCCCCGCTTGCCTGGCAGAAGATGGCGCAGATAGCGGTCGAACAGCGGCGTCAGCGGCCCAAGCCGGCTGGTCCGGGCATCCCTGCCGATCCGTTTCAGGGGGGTGCCGTGCGTCAGGTTGATCAGGGCTCCCCCGACGGAGGCGTGCGCGTTGATATCCTCCGCGCTGTGGGTGACCAGGAAGAGGCGCGCCCGCAGGGAAAACCGTATGCCTGCCAGCGAATAGGCCAGCGCGGCCTCGCCGCCCTCCTCCCGTACCTGCTTCACTATGTCAGGATCATGGCTGAGCCAGACCGCACGGATGTCGGGCTCATGGTCACGCACGTGACGATAGAGATAGCGCGGGTTGTCAGCGTACTGGCGACCGAGCCAGGCACCGAACACCCAGAGCCTGTCATCGCGGGGAGACACCCAGCCGAACAGGCAGAGCGGCAGCCAGGCCATCTGCTGTACCAGACGCACAAGGTAGTTCATGGTGTTGGGCTCTCGAGATGATGGCCTGGCAACGCCGGCCAGGCGCAGGGGGCGGGCTGTCAAGCGACAGCTGACTCTGGTCAGGCGGCATAGCCTCCCGGGTTGTTCACCTGCCATCGCCAGGCATCCGCCACCATCGCGTCCAGGTCTCGCCTGGCACGCCAGCCCAGTTCACGCTGGGCCTTGCTGGCATCTGCCCAGACCTGCGCCAGATCCCCGGCCCGGCGCGGCGCGACCCGAAAGGGAATCGAACAGCCGGCGGCTCTCTCGAAGGCCTGGATCATGTCCAGGACCGAATACCCCCTGCCGGTCCCGAGATTCCACACCGACACACCGGGACGGTTGGCGATGGCCTGCATGGCTGCCAGGTGCCCCTCGACCAGGTCCATCACGTGGATATAGTCCCTGACTCCTGTGCCATCCGCGGTGGGGTAGTCATTGCCGAAGACCGACAGGGCCTCGAGCCTCCCGACTGCAACCTGCGAGATGAAGGGCACCAGGTTGTTGGGTACGCCCCGGGGGTCCTCGCCGATACATCCGCTGGCGTGGGCGCCGACGGGATTGAAGTAGCGAAGCAGCGCGATCGACCACCGCGTGTCGGCCGTCGCGAGATCCCGAAGCATCTCTTCCACCATCAGCTTGGAGCGACCATAGGGGTTGGTCGGGACACCGGTGGGCAGGCCTTCGTGGTAGGGGACACTGTCCTGTTCTCCATAGACGGTCGCCGAGGAACTGAAAATCAGTCGGCGGACCCCAGCGCTCTCCATGGCCAGGCAGAGGGTCACCGCGCCCCCCACGTTGTTGTCGTAGTAGCGGATGGGCTGCTCGATGCTCTCCCCGACCGCCTTGAGGCCGGCGAAGTGCAGCACATCGCTGATCGGATACTCCCGGAACACGCGATCCAGCAGAGTGCGGTCGCGCACATCCCCCTCGATGAACACGACATCGCGACCGGCCAGGTTCTCGACCCGCGCGATAGAGACAGCCGAACCATTGCTCAGGTTGTCCAGCACCACGACCTCCTGGCGCTGCTCGAGCAGCGCCAGCACCATGTGCGAGCCAATGTAACCGGCTCCCCCCGTCACAAGAATCGACATGAGGAGACTCCCATCGGGTGAGGAAAGAAATGAAGTGGTGAAGCAGTGATGAAGCGAGAAGCCGGGGCGACAGGCGGCTCAGGCTCCCTTGCCGCCGGCCCTCATGAGGGTCGGAAACCCATGGGGCTGGCGCCCCTCGAACACACGGTCGAAGACATCGAGCGCGTCGGGGAGTGCAATGATGCCCTGCCGAACCAGCGGCCAGTTCTCGGCCTCGGACCGATAGATCACCGATGGGCCGCGGCTGTGGGAGACATTGATCAGCGCCGGCACACTCTCCTGCCCCATGACGGAGAGGACCGAGGCCCGGTGCTGGCCGTTGGCGACCAGGAACCTGACCTCACCACCCCTGACCATGCAGTCGACCACCACATGCTGACGCTTGTACGAAAGCGAAGCCGGGGCATGCTGGCGATAGCCCTGAGCGGCAATCTGCCGATGCAGGGAGAGAAGATGCTGGATCCTCTGCTGACCGAACCAGTCGGGCTTGGGGCCCACCTGCCTCACGGCAGTCTCGCTTACCCCGGTCTTGGCGCGCAGTGGCCGCCGCCGCGGCCCGGAGGCTGACGCGAACCAGCGCAGTGCCTCGAACTGTGTCTCAGCTCCCCATGGCATGAAGTCGCTGAGCGGAGGGCTGGCGTTCAACAAGGGATGAGCAGACGCAACATCTAGCCCCAAGGATTGCGCCAATGTCGTCGGCGTCCACGAGCGCCAGTAGTGAGCCAGGCAGCTCTCCTGGTAGGAGCGACATTCACCCCGCAGGGACTGCAGCAGGCTCTGTACATAAGGGTGCAACGACTCCCTGCCATAGGCGAGGCCCGTAGGACCGAACCACCGGCAGTGGGCAAGCGGGCACGCCACGATACAGGGGCGGTTGGCATACTGGGCAAGAACCTCCGGTATGGTGATGTCCACATCCCGCAGGTCGCGACTTCGGTAGACCCCGAAGCCTGCACGAGCCAGTACCTTGATAGGTAACCGGCGGGCAGCGGCAAGCCATTCTCCCGTGTTTGGCATAGGACTCACCAAGCGAGCAAAGAAAGAGGGATCACGACTATCCAAAGTCCTTGCGTAACTGTTCTATAACATCGAAAGCACGGAGGATGTCCTCTCGAGAAACGTTGCAGAAACGACTCAGTGAGCGTTTCAGCTCGGTAGTAGAGACGCCTTCGGTTCTCGGCAGGTAGACGACCTCGCAATAGGCTGAAAGAAAATCAAACTCCCCAGCCCAATCGTCCCCCATGGCAAAGGTGTTCACCTGATAGCGTTGTACATCAACGACCTTCTGATCCCAGGAGGATTCAGGTATCACTTCATCGACATACCGGATGTTACGTACGATCTCGGCACGCTGCTCAAAGGGTATAAGGGTGCGCTTGCCTTTCCCGGCATTGAACTCGTCAGTTGATACCGCAACGACAAGCCGGTCGCCCAGCTCGGAAAGGCGACGGAGCAGGTTGAGATGTCCGATATGAAACATATCGAACGTGCCATAGGTAATCACTGTCCTGGTCATTTTTTATTCTCCGATAAAAATTGGCCATCAGGCCTAAAGGGGAGTGAAACGGGAGGCAAGCCATTACCTGATGAATTACGACACCAGCAAGATTACGAAGGGTGAAGAAAATATGGCCACATTAGAGAGATCAACGAAAATGAAACTTCCTCATTGGCAAGGAGAGAGCCTTTCTTCGAGCGTTGTTCACGGAAAAGTACAGAAAGGTAACCCCTCTGACGAGATGAAGGACTACTTTAGGATAATCATTCACGCAGAAATAAAGCGGGAGTCCAGTATATCGAAACCACCGCCTTCGATATAGCGAACGATTGTTCTTCCACTGGGGTAAATCACCCTTGAAATCATCAGGCGCAGAATACCAAGCAAAATTCCCATCCAGCTCCTTCGACGCCCCATCCACCTTTTGAAGGAACTCAAAATCAATTACTTTAAGACCACTGGAAGAATCGAAGAGAACATTCTTAGGACTAAAGTCAACACACTCATAGCCACGCTCTCTGTAATAAATAATGACATTCTTCATTCTTTCTATTGCCCAGATCGGAAGATAAGGATTGCCATGGAAAAGAGGACGGATGCGTGAAATATTGTCAATAGAGCCATCATAAAACTCCATTACAATATAATTATCACCTACTTCAAGCATGCGCGAAACTTCACTCAGTCCGGCACCGACCTGGCGAGCCACTACCTCCCTCTCAAGGTAATGCTCCCTGCCTTCCTTGAAGGTCTTGCAGATGGCTTTTCTTCCATGATATTCAATTAATTCCACCTTGGCCCGGCGGGCATGGTTACTTAAATCACACACGACGAAAAATGGCGTCATGAACTTTGAGAATTTTCTGGCCGCCTCGCCTTCGACAAATGGAATGGATTCTGAATTAATAATATTGAGATAGCAGAGTGCCTGGTGAGCATTATCTGACGAGTGGATGATATTGCACTTTTTATGCGATGGCACGCTACTATTGTATCTATCGCGTATTCTTATCTTCGCGATCGAAATTCGCTCATTGTCCAGCCCGGGATGCTCCTTGGCAGTTTCAGGGCTGACTCGAAGAGGCCGTGCATCATAGACAACAAAATAGTATACTGGGAAGCCGCCGCTCTTAGGCCAGGGTCCCTTCCCCCAGTTCCCTCCCCTGATGCCGGAGACCGTCTCACTGACCCTATCGTCAGGTATCCGGCCTTCCAGCACATTATCGAAGCCTTGATCAAAGAGCATCTGCCTGATGGAATCGAGATGCTCCACACCTTCCTCCCTGACAAGAAATACAGACAGCCCGCTGAGATAGTCTTGAACATCAACTGCCTCAGAGTGCAGAACATCATTAACCCACTCATTTTTAGAAGAGATCTTCTCCAAGGTGTCATGGGCCGGCTTCCAGCCTGCCCCACTCAATATCCTGTCCAACCCTTCGAGAGTAGGTGTCGGGTCCCGTGTGATTGATTACCCGCTTGGTAAATAACTCTGGTCGCTTGGCCTGCCACAGCACGCCCTCGCGGTCGCTGGCCGGGCCCAGGGTGGCAACGATCTTGGTGCGGCGGATGGGGTCATGGATGGGGGCGTGGGGGGGAAGCGTCATGGTGTCCTCGGCAAGACCAGAATGGCACGGAAATCGTTGACATTGGTGCGCGTCGGCCCGGTCACGATCAGCCGGTCGAGCGCGTTGAAGAAAGTATACGCGTCATTGCGTGACAGGTAATCGCGCGCCTCGAGACCGAGCGCCTCGGCCCGCTGCCAGTCGTCGGGCCCGAACAGGGCACCGGCGTTGTCCTCGGAGCCGTCGATGCCGTCGGTGTCGATGGCCAGGGCGTGAATGCCCTCGGCCCCGCGCAGGGCCTCGAGGAGCCCGAGGAGATACTCGACGTTGCGCCCGCCGCGGCCGTGGCCCGTGACGGTGACGCTGGTCTCGCCGCCGGAGAGCAGCAGCAGCGGCCTGTCCCGCGGCACGTCGCGCAGGGAGAGCGCCAGGCGCGCCTGGGCGCGGCCCAGTTCGCGGGCCTCGCCCTCCAGGTCATCGCCGAGCAGGCGCACCTCGACCCCGGCCGCCTCGGCGGCGGCGCGGGCGGCCTCGAGGGCGTCCGCGGCGCGCGCCAGCACCCGGGTCTCGTCACGGGCGAAGCCGGGGTCGTCGGCGGACGGGGCATCGCAGGTCTGTCCCAGGCGGTCACGGACGCTTGCCGGCACCCGGATCGCATGGCGCTCGAGAATCGCCAGGGCCTCGGCCGGCGTGGAGCCATCGGGCAGGGTCGGGCCGGAGGCGACCAGGGAGGGCGCGTCGCCCGGCACGTCGGAGATCAGCCAGGTGACGACCCGGGCCGGATGGGCGGCCACCGCGAGCCGGCCGCCCTTGATGGCGGAGAGGTGGCGGCGCACGGTATTGATCTCGCGGATCGGCGCCCCGCAGCGCAGCAGCGCCCGGTTGATCGCCTGCTTCTCGGCCAGGCTGACGCCCAGGGCCGGCTGGCTCATCAGCGCCGAGCCGCCGCCGGAGATCAGCGCGATGACGAGGTCCTCCTCGCCGAGCTCGCCCACCGCCTCGAGCATGCGCCGGGCGGCCCGCTCGCCCAGGTCGTCAGGCATGGGGTGGGAGGCCTCGAGCACCTCAATGCGCTCGCAGGCAGTGCCATGGCCGTATCGGGTCACCACCAGACCCGAGAGCGGGGCCTCGGGATAGCGAGCCCGCCAGGCGCGCTCCAGGGCGGCGGCCATGGCGGCGGCGGCCTTGCCGGCGCCCACCACCAGAGTGCGCCCGGCGGGCGGCTCGGGCAGCTGCCCTTCGAGCAGGGCATCGGGATGCACCGCCGCCACGGCGGTGTCGGCCAGCTCGCGCAGCCAGGCGAGGGGATCGGCCTCGCAGGCCAGCAGCAGTGTCTCCGGGGATGAGATCGCGGTCATGGGCGCTCCTCGCGGCGGGCCGGCGTCGACGGGGCCACCGCCGGCGGAAGAATACGGGAAGGAATTCGGGGGTCAAAAAGGCCCGGCGGCGGGCGGGGCTGCCCCGCCGCCGGGCAAGGCCGCCTCTCGGCGGCCGCGAGGCAGACGACGACCCGACGCCTGCCTCAGGGAGCAGTCACCTCCCTGTCGCCGCCGGCCCGTCAGCCGGGCCGGCGAACCGACTCATGCCTGGCCGATCTCATGGTTGGCCAGAGTCTCCAGCGCGCGCAGGATGCCGGCGTGATCCCAGTCGGCGCCGCCCTGGGCGGCGCAGGCCTGGAACAGCTGCTGCGCGTTGGCGGTGCCGGGCAGCGCCAGGTCGAGGCTGCGCGCCCCTTCGAGTGCCAGGTTGAGGTCCTTCTGGTGCAGCCGGATGCGGAAGCCCGGGTCGAAGGTGCGCTCGATCATGCGCGCGCCGTGGACGTCGAGGATCTTCGACTGGGCGAGGCCGCCGAGCAGCGACTCGCGCACCTTGGCCACATCGGCACCGGCCTTGGAAGCGAACAGCAGCCCCTCGGCCACCGCCTCGATGGTCAGGGCCACCACGATCTGATTGGCCACCTTGCAGGTCTGGCCGGCGCCGTGACCGCCGATATGGGTGATGGTCTTGCCCATCACCTCCAGGATCGGGCGGGCGCGCTCGAAGCCCTCGTCGGTAGCGCCCACCATGATGGTCAGGGCCGCATTGATGGCCCCACCCTCGCCACCGGAGACCGGAGCGTCGACGTACTCGCCGCCCGCCTCATGGATGCGCCTGGCGAAGCCCTGGGTCGCGATGGGGGCGATGGAGCTCATGTCGATCACCAGGGTGCCGGGCTTGAGCCCCTCGATGACGCCGCCCTCGCCGAACAGCACCTCCTCGACGTCCGGGGTATCCGGCACCATGGTGATGATCACCTCGGCCTCGGCGGCCACCGCCGCGGGGCTATCGAGCTCGCGCAGGCCCTTATCGGCCAGGGTGGAGTCCAGCGTGCCGCGCCTGACGCTCACGACCTCGTGTCCGGCGTCCAGCAGGTGGCCCGCCATGGGGCGGCCCATGATGCCGAGGCCAATAAATCCGATCTTGCTCATCGTCACTCTCCTCTTGTCGTTGTCATCCTGGCTAGAAGGCTACTTACCGCGCGAGGCTGTTCCGGCGCCTCTCGCTATGAACGGGGAACTCAGCTCCGTACCGCGTCCAGCCAGCCCAGCCCTTCCTCGGTGCGGCCGGCCGGCTTGTACTCGGCGCTGATCCAGCCGTCGTAGCCCAGCCGGTCCAGATGGGCGAACAGGAAGGGGTAGTGGATCTCGCCGGTACCGGGTTCGTGGCGGCCGGGGTTGTCGGCGATCTGCACGTGGGCGATGCGCGCGAGGTGCTTCTCCATGGTCGGCGCCAGGTCCCCTTCCATGATCTGCATGTGGTAGATGTCGTACTGCAGCTTGAGGTTGTGGCTGCCCGCCTCGTCGAAGATGGCGAGCGCCTGCTCGGTGCGGTTGAGGAAGAAGCCGGGGATGTCGCGGGTGTTGATCGGCTCGGCGATCAGCAGGATGCCGGCGGCCGCGAGCTTCTCGGCGGCGAAGCGCAGGTTCCCCACCAGGGTGGCGCGGGCCTCCTCGTCGCTGACGCCTTCCGGCTGGATGCCGGCCAGGCAGTTGACCTGGGTATTGCCGAGCACCCGGGCGTAGGCGATGGCCCGCTCGACGCCCTCGCGGAACTCCTCGACGCGATCCGGATGACAGGCGATGCCACGCTCCCCGGCGGCCCAGTCGCCGGCCGGCAGGTTGAAGAGCACCTGGGTCAGGCCGTTGACGTCCAGGCGCTGCTTGATCTCCTCGGCCGGGTAGTCATAGGGGAAGAGATACTCCACCCCCTGGAAGCCGGCCCGGGCGGCGGCCGCAAAACGGTCGAGAAACTCCACCTCGGTGAACAGCATGCTGAGGTTGGCGGCAAACTTGGGCATGGGAAACTCCTTGGGTCGCTATAGTTGTCCGGGCTTGTCTGGCGACAGGCCTGCTCGGAGGCGCTGTGAACCCCTCCCTGGGCGCTACCGACGCCATCCCTGGCGTAGGACCTCCTCTCTGGCCTGCCCCCAGCGCCCTTTGATGAGGCGAAAGATTCAAACGAGGGCGGCGATGGAGGTGGGCGCATCCTCGACGTTCTCGGCCAGGGCCTCGAACTCGTTGATGCCGTCCAGGTCGGTGCCCATGGCGATGTTGGTCACCCGTTCCAGGATCACCTCCACCACCACCGGCACGCGGTGCTCGGCGATCAGGCGGCGGGCCTCTTC
Organism: Halomonas sp. JS92-SW72; assembly: GCF_003547075.1. Taxonomy (NCBI): domain Bacteria; kingdom Pseudomonadati; phylum Pseudomonadota; class Gammaproteobacteria; order Oceanospirillales; family Halomonadaceae; genus Halomonas; species Halomonas sp. JS92-SW72. The sequence continues at coordinate 3,869,128 of NZ_CP032147.1, read as the reverse complement.
CAGCGCCGGGGCGATCTCCTCGGGCCGGGTGACGCGCAGCGCCTTGCAGCCCAGCCCCTCCACCACCGAGACATGGTCCACCCCGTAGCCGTTGATCTCCGGGCAGTTGATGTTCTCGAAGGAGAGCTGCACGCAGTAGTCCATGTCGAAGCCGCGCTGGGCCTGGCGAATCAACCCCAGGTAGGAGTTGTTCACCAGCACGTGGATCCAGGGCAGGTTGAACTGGGCGCCGGCGGCCAGCTCCTCGATCATGAACTGGAAATCATAGTCGCCGGAGAGGGCGACCACCTCGGCCTCCGGGTCGGCGCGCCGCACTCCCAGGGCCGCCGGGATGGTCCAGCCCAGCGGTCCCGCCTGGCCGCAGTTGATCCAGTGGCGCGGCTGGTAGACGTGCAGGAACTGGGCCCCGGCGATCTGCGACAGCCCGATGGTGCTGACGTAGCGGGTGTTGCGGCCGAAGACGCGGTTCATCTCCTCGTAGACCCGCTGGGGCTTGACCGGCACGTTGTCGAAGTGGGTCTTGCGCAGCAGGGTGCGCTTGCGCTCCTGGCACTCCTCCGCCCAGCGGCCACGGCGCTTGAGCCGGCCGGCCGCGTCGAGCTCGCGGGCCACCTCGATGAAGAGTTCGAGCGCCGCCCGGGCGTCGGAGACGATGCCGTAGTCCGGCCCGAAGATGCGCCCGATCTGGGTCGGCTCGATGTCCACGTGCACGAAGGTGCGGCCCCTGGTGTAGGTCTCGACGCTTCCGGTGTGGCGATTGGCCCAGCGGTTGCCGATGCCCATCACGAAGTCCGCGGCAAGCAGGGTGGCGTTGCCGTAGCGGTGGGAGGTCTGCAGCCCCACCATGCCGGCCATCAGCGGATGGTCGTCGGGGATGGCGCCCCAGCCCATCAGGGTCGGGATCACCGGCACCCCGGTGAGTTCGGCGAACTCGAGCAGCAGATCGCTGGCGTCGGCGTTGAAGATGCCGCCGCCGGCCACAATCAGCGGGCGCTCGGCCGCCTGCAGCATCGCGATGGCCTTCTCGGCCTGGGCCCGGGTGGCCCGGGGCTTGAAGGCGGGCAGCGGCTCGTAGGTGTCGGGGTCGAACTCGATCTCGCTCATCTGCACGTCGATGGGCAGATCGATCAGCACCGGGCCCGGGCGGCTGGAGCGCATCAGGTGGAAGGCCTGCTGGAAGACGCGCGGCACCTGGGCCGGCTCCAGCACGGTGACCGCCCACTTGGTGACGGGACCGGCGATCGCCTGGATATCCACCGCCTGGAAGTCCTCCTTGTGCATCCGGGCACGGGGCGCCTGGCCGGTGATGCAGAGGATCGGGATGGAGTCGGCGCTGGCCGAATAGAGCCCGGTGATCATGTCGGTGCCGGCGGGGCCGGAGGTGCCGATGCACACCCCGATGTTGCCGGCCTTCGTCCGGGTATAGCCCTCGGCCATGTGGGAGGCGCCCTCGACGTGGCGGGCGAGGATATGGTCGATGCCCCCCACCTGGCGCAGGGCAGCGTAGAAGGGGTTGATGGCGGCGCCGGGCACCCCGAAGGCGACCTCGATGCCTTCCTTCCTGAGAACGTGAACGGCGGCTTCTGCAGCGGTCATGCGAGCCATGACGGGATCCTCCAGTGAGGGATTTTGTTTTTGGAAAATCATTTTGTATACCGAGATTAGGCCGCCACCCCACCCCCGTCAAGAATAAATGGAAAATATTTTCAAAATATTGATAGGCATGAAAATACCCAAGCGGCGTCAACCACTTGGGCATGAAAATCAGGCCAGATACGTGGCGCTCAGAGGGTGATGCGCAGCGCCAGCGGATGCTCGTCGCAGTTGTTCCCCTCGCCGCCGCGATCGACGACGAGAAACTCCCCTTCCCGCTCCAGCACCGACTGGATGGCGTGCCAGGTGCCGGCGCGGTAGTTGACCCCCTGGCGGCCGTCGGTGACGAAGGCGCGCACCTCGGCGGGATCGATGGTCTCGCCCGGCGGCGCCACGACCACCACAAACCTTTCTTCATGGAGCGGCATGAAGGCCTGGCTGCCCAGGGGATGGCGCTCCAGGAAGTCGAGTTCCAGGGGGAGCGTCACCGGCTGGCTGACGAAGAGGCTGATCAGCGTCCGCGCGCCCTCCCCCAGGGTCTCGACCGTCGCCAGGTCGTGGTGGCGCCGGGTGCGCCCGGCGTTGATGGGAAACCACTCCGACGCCCGGGCGTCGATCACCTCGCCGAAGGGGGCGAAGGCCTCGGCGGTCAGCGGTTCGGCTTTCAGTTCCAGCATGTTCTTGTATCTCCGACGTTGGATGCGAGAGGCGCCGGGGACAGGCCTGGAGGGGGTCCTATGCCAGGGATGGCATCGGTAGCGCCCAGGGAGGGGTTCACAGCGCCCCCGAACAGGCCTGTCGCCGGATCAGCCTCGAGCCCCGCCAACGCAGCTCGCGAGTCTCGGGCAGACGCCTGAATGCTCAGCGGCCACCCAGGCGCAGCTTGGGATGGCGGTTGACGTCCTTGTAGAGCAGGTAGCGGAAGGGCCCCGGGCCGCCGGCGTAGCAGGCCTGGGGGCAGAAGGCGCGCAGCCACATGAAGTCGCCCGCCTCCACCTCGACCCAGTCCTGGTTGAGGTGGTAGACCGCCTTGCCCTCCAGCACGTAGAGGCCGTGCTCCATGACGTGGGTCTCGTCGAAGGGGATCACCGCGCCGGGCTGGAAGGTGACGATATTGACGTGCATGTCGTGGCGCACGTCGTTCGGGTCGACGAAGCGGGTGGTGGCCCAGCGCCCCTCGGTGCCCGGCATGGGGTTGGGGTCGAGGTCGTTCTCGTTGGTGACGAAGGCCTCGGGCACCTCGATGCCCTCGACCCGTTCATAGGCCTTGCGCACCCAGTGGAAGCGCACCGGCGCCTCGGCTTCGTTCCTGACCTGCCAGTCGCTGTCCGGCGGGATGAAGGCGTAGCCGCCCGGCCCCATGGCGTGGCGCTCGCCGGCGAGTGTCAGGGTCATCTCGCCCTCCACCACGAAGAGCACCCCCTCGGCCTCGGGGTCGAGCTCGGGGCGCTCGCTGCCGCCGCCGGGGGCGACCTCCATGATGTACTGGGAGAAGGTCTCGGCGAAACCGGAGAGCGGGCGCGCCAGCACCCACAGCCGGGTGTCCTCCCAGAACGGCAGGTTGCTGGTGACGATATCGCCGAAGACGCCCTTGGGGATCACCGCATAGGCCTCGGTGAACACCGCCCGGTCGGAGAGCAGCTGGGTCTGGGGCGGATGGCCGCCGGTGGGAGCGTAGTAGGTACGTGGTTTCATGGGGTGTCCTGAATAAGTCTACGGCCGAAAACCGTGCCCATGGCCGAGATCGCTCGAGGCTGTTCCGGCGACAGGTCTACGAGGGGTTCACAGCTCCCCCTCTACGACCTGTCCCCGGCGCCTCTCGCTTCGGGCAGCGGCAGTTGAAAAGACGTTAGCCGGATCAGCCTCAAGCAGTTCAGCGCAGAATGGGCTCAGCGCGTCGGTGCCGGATGATGCTCCATCCAGTGGCGGGCGATATCCACCCGGCGCGCCACCCAGACCCGGTCGTGGGCCTCGATATGGTCGAGGAAGCGCTGCAGGGCGCGGAAGCGGCCCGGGCGCCCCAGCAGGCGGCAGTGCATGCCGATGGAGAGCATCTTGGGCGACTCCTCCCCCTCTGCATAGAGCACGTCGAAGGCGTCGCGCAGGTAGGTGAAGAAGTGGTCGGCGGTATTGAAGCCCTGGGGCGCGGCGAAGCGCATGTCGTTGCTGTCCAGGGTGTAGGGCACGATCAGGTGGTCGTGCTCGACGCCCTGGCTGTCGCGCTCGCGGGTCCAGAACGGCAGGTCGTCGCCATAGTAGTCGCTGTCGTAGAGGAAGCCCCCCTCGTCCAGCACCAGCCGGCGGGTGTTGGGGCTGTCGCGGCCGGTGTACCAGCCCTGGGGCTGCTCGCCATAGAGGCGCTGGAAGATCGCCATGGCCTGCTTCAGGTGCTCGCGCTCCTGCGCCTCCGGCATCTCCTGGTAGTGGATCCAGCGGTAGCCGTGACAGGCGACCTCGTGGCCCAGCTCCTTGAAGGCGTGGGCCACTTCCGGGTGGCGCTCGAGCGCCATGGCCACCCCGAAGACGGTGAGCGGCAGGCCGCGGCGCTCGAACTCGCGCAGGATGCGCCATACCCCCGCCCGGGAGCCGTACTCGTAGATCGACTCCATGCTCAGGTGGCGATCCGGGTAGGCCGCCGCCCCGATGATCTCGGAGAGGAACTGCTCGGAGCCGGCATCGCCATGCAGCACGCAGTTCTCGCCCCCCTCCTCGTAGTTGAGCACGAACTGCACGGCGATCCTCGCCCGGCCGGGCCAGTTGGCATGGGGCGGGTTGCGGCCGTAGCCGATCAGGTCGCGGGGGTAGTCCGAAGCGCGGGGTGCGGTCATGGCAGGGCTTCCTGGTTGTTATAGAGAGAGTTGTTATCGAGCGTTGTTATCGAGAGTCGTTGGCGAGCGTTGGCGGCGTACCGTCGAGGCGCCTGGCTGCCGGTCGTGGTGCCGGGCACGCCCCATCAGCGCGATTTATGTATACAAAGACAAGATAGGGTGTCATCAAGCTTAGTGCAACCATCCACCCACACTCAATATTGTATACATAAAATACATATAATTGTGCTCAATCCAAGCGCAAAACGCAGTGGCTCGACCAAAGTCTCACTCCCCTGATTCGAGCGACAAAAGCAAAAATTCAGAAGTAACCCTTTAAAAACAGTCGGTTGTTCAGGCGCGCCCTTCGGGGCGGCGGCATTTGCCAAATACACAAAATCAATCTATTTTGTGTACAAAGACATCGGCGAGACCAGGAGACCCCATGCAGATCCGCGTCATCAACCCCAACACCACCGCCGCCATGACGGACACCATCGGTGAGGCGGCCCGCCGGATCGCCGCGCCCGGCACCCGCATCACCGCGACCCAGCCGCTGGACGGCCCGGTCTCCATCGAGAGCCACTTCGACGAGGCGATCAGCGCGGTGGGGGTCCTCGACCAGGTGCTCGCCGGCGAGCGCGAGGGCGCCGACGCCTACGTGATCGCCTGCTTCGGCGACCCGGGCCTGCTCGCCGCCCGCGAGCTGACCCGAGCACCGGTGATCGGCATCGCCGAGGCGGCCTTCCATATGGCCACCCTGATCAGCACCCGCTTCTCCATCGTCACCACCCTGGGGCGCACCGGCATCATCGCCGAGCACCTGCTGGAGCAGTACGGCTTTCGCCACCACTGCCGCCGGGTGCGTGCCGCCGAGATCCCGGTGCTGGACCTCGAGCAGAACGCCGATGCAGCGCTTGTCCGCATCATCGAGGAGTGCCGCCGCGCCCGCGACGAGGATGGCGTCGGCGCCATCGTGCTCGGCTGCGGCGGCATGGCCGACCTCACCGACACCATCAGCCGCGAGGTGGGCCTGCCGGTGGTCGAGGGCGTCACCGCCGCCGTGAAGCTGGCCGAGGCGCTGGTCGGCCTGGGGCTCGGCACCAGCAAGCACGGCGACCTGGCCTACCCGCGACCCAAGCCGATGCTCGGCCAGTTCGAGCGCTTCGCCCACCTGGCCCCGGCCCGCTGACCGGCCGCCCGCACCACCGGATAGTTCGCAGCACCCACGACAACAACAACCCGCTCCCCGGAGCACGCCACGCCGCAAGCCATCCCGGCATCTGGCCGGAAACTTCTAACATCAAGCAGCGACTTGCGAGGTTCTCGACATGACCACTCCCACTTCACCGGCCACCGCCCAGGCGGCCTCCACGGCCCCAGAGGCCACCCGCCAGCAGACCAAGGCCCCGGGCCAGGAGTCGCTGGCCCCCCAGCAGACCCGCATCATGGGGCGCACCTCCTACTTCCTGGCCTGGTTCGGCGGCTGCGTCTCCATCGGCACCTTCGCCATGGGCTCCAGCGTGGTGGGCACCCTCAACCTGATCCAGGCCACCCTGGCGATCGCCATCGGCTGCTTCGTGATCGGTATCGCGCTGGCCATCAATGGCGCCGCCGGCTACAAGTACGGCATTCCCTTCATGGTTCAGGCCCGTAGTGCGTTCGGCTTCGCCGGCACGCGCATTCCTGGCCTGGTGCGCGCGGTGCCGGCGGTGGTGTGGTATGGCTTCCAGAGCTGGATCGGCGCCGGCGCGCTGAACATGGTGTCGGCCACCCTGTTCGGCTTCGACAACCTGATCTTCTACTTCATCGCCTTCCAGTTCCTGCAGATCGGACTCTCGGTGATGGGCTTCCAGGGCATCAAGTGGCTGGAGAACATCGGCAGCGTCTTCATCCTCGCCTCGCTGATGTACATGTTCTACGCCACGGTGCAGCGCTACGGCGACGAGCTCTCCGCCAGCCTGCTGACCATGGAAGGCTCCTGGGGCCTGCCGTTCTGGGGCGCCACCATGCTCTTCCTGGGCATCTACAGCACCATGATGCTCAACGTCAGTGACTACGCCCGGGAGCACAAGAAGGGCACGCCGCAGAGCCTTCTCACCACCATCTACGCCATGTCGATCCTGCCCTGCACCCTGTTCATGGGCCTGATCGGCTACATGGTTTCCGAGGCCACCGGCACCGCCGACCCCATCCAGGTGTTCGCCAACGCCGTGGACAACACCCCGCTGCTGATGACCACCCTGCTGTTCATCGCCTTCGCCCAGGTGACCACCAACGTGCTCAACAACGTGGTGCCGCCCACCTACGTGCTGATGGACGTCTTCAAGCTGAAGTTCACCACCTCCACGGTGATCGTCGGCCTGCTGGCCTTCGCCACCTTCCCCTGGAAGCTGGTGCAGCCCGACTCCGCCGCCGGCCTGCAGCTCTTCGTGCAGACCTACTCCGCCTTCCTCGGCCCGATCTTCGCCATCCTGGTGGTGGACTACTACATCATCCGTCGCCGCACCCTGGACCTCGGCAAGCTCTATGACGAGACCGGTCCCTACCGGGGCGTCAACCTGGCCGCGCTGATCGCCACCGCCGTGGGCATCGCCGCCGCTCTCACCTTCTCCGCGGTCTCCTGGTACGCCAGCCTGATCCCCGCCGGCGTCACCTACTACCTGCTGATGCAGCACTGGGCCCCCTGCCAGCGCTTCCGCCAGTAACCCCTCCATCGCCCCCAACGACAGCGCCCCGGACTTGAACTGACCCCCAATAGTTGGACGTTTCATTCAGCCGGCGCCCAAGGCCTGAGTCCTGTACTATCAGGCCCACCACCACCTGCTGGTTCTCGGCGTGGTAGAGGAACCAGCCGCCGTGGGTGGACGTGTCGAGCGGCCAGCCGGAGCCGTGGAGGATCAAGCCGGGCTCGTGCTGCTCGGCGGGGATGTCCCACAGCTCCTTCAGGCCGATGCCGTAGTGCTGGGGGTCGCGGCCGGCGTCGAGGTCATATTCCCGGATCAGCCGCTTGCCGATATGGCCGCGGGCGCCCTCGGCAAACAGGGTGTACTTGGCACGCAGCTCCATGCCGGGCATGTAGCTGTCCTTGGGCGCGCCGTCGGCGCCCACGCCCATGTCGCCGATCAGGATGCCCTTGACCACCCCCTCCTCGACGATCGCCTCCTGGGCGGCGAAGCCCGGGAAGATCTCGACCCCCAGGCCCTCGGCCTGCTCGGCCAGCCAGCGGCAGAGGTTGCCGGCGCTGATCACGTAGCGCGGCATGTCGCCACCGGTGTTATGCATGGACTTCGGCACCAGGGCGTTGGGCAGCTTCTGGGCCTTCTCGGCATCTTTGAGCAGGTAGAGCTCGTCGCGGATCGCCGGCGTGGTCAGCGGGGCGCCGCGCTCCTCCCAGTCGGGGAAGAGTTCGGCTAGGGCGCGGGGCTCGAAGACGGCGCCGGAGAGGATATGGGCGCCCACCTCGGAGCCCTTCTCCACCACGCACACGGTCAGCTCCTGCTCGGCGGCATTGGCCTGCTGCATCAGCCGGCACGCCGCGGTCAGCCCCGAGGGGCCGGCGCCGACGATGACCACGTCGAAATCCATCGAATCGCGCTCGGTTACCGATGTCATGAAAAGTCTCACTGTCAAAGAAAAAGGCCGGAGGGTCAGAGGCGACTCCCTTCCACCGGCAAGCCGAGAGAGCTTTTGGCCTCAGCGTCATGATGATCAAGGGTTGCTGGAGGGTTAGAGACGCCCCTCAAGCTCTGGCAGTGCCTGGAAGAGGTCGGCCACCAAGCCATAGTCGGCCACCTGGAAGATCGGCGCCTCCTCGTCCTTGTTGATGGCCACGATCACCTTGGAGTCCTTCATCCCGGCCAGGTGCTGGATGGCGCCCGAGATACCCACGGCGATGTAGAGCTCGGGGGCGACGATCTTGCCGGTCTGGCCCACCTGCATGTCGTTGGGCACGAAGCCGGCGTCCACCGCGGCGCGCGAGGCACCGATGGCTGCGGGGGCGACGATCTTGCCGGTCTGGCCCACCTGCATGTCGTTGGGCACGAAGCCGGCGTCCACCGCGGCGCGCGAGGCACCGATGGCTGCGCCCAGCTTGTCGGCGATGCCGTCGAGCAGCGTGAAGTTCTCGCCGTTGCCCATGCCGCGGCCGCCGGAGATCACCACGCGGGCGGCACCCAGCTCGGGGCGGTCGGACTTGGCCAGCTCCTCCTTGACGAAGGTGGACTGGGCGTTGTCGGCCACGAAGTCCACCGCCTCGATGGCGGCGCCGCCGCCCTCGCCTACCGCGTCGAAGCCGGTGGTGCGCACAGTGATCACCTTGAGGGCGTCCTCGCTCTGCACGGTGGCGATGGCGTTGCCGGCGTAGATCGGGCGCTTGAAGGTGTCCGGAGACGCCACCGCGATGATCTCGGAGATCTGCGCCACGTCGCGCAGTGCCGCCACCCGGGGCAGCACGTTCTTGCCGGTGGTGGAGGCGGCCGCCAGCAGGTGCGTGTAGTCGCCGGCCAGCGCGTTGAGCAGCGCCGCGGTGGGCTCGGCCAGCAGGTGGGCGTAGGCGGCGTGGTCGGCCACGCGCACGCGGGAGACGCCGTCCAGCCTGGCCGCGGCCTCGGCGATGGCGGCCACATTCTCGCCTGCCACCAGCACGTCGATATCGCCACCGATGGCCTGGGCGGCCGCGACCACGTGGGCAGTAGCGCCGGCCAGGGCGCCGTCGTGATGTTCCGCAAGTACCAGAATGCTCATGAGATCAGCTCCTTTCAAAGCACTGTTATCAAAGCACCTTGGCTTCGTTCTTGAGTTTGTCGACCAGCTCGTCCACGGAGCTCACCTTGACGCCACCCTGGCGCTCGGCCGGCGGCTCGACCTTGAGCAGCTTGACCCTGGAGGCCACCTCGACGCCGAGATCCGCCGGGGTCTTGACGTCCAGCGGCTTCTTCTTGGCCTTCATGATGTCCGGCAGCTTGGCGTAGCGCGGCTCGTTCAGGCGCAGGTCGGTGGTGACGATGGCGGGCAGGGTCAGCTCGACGGTCTGCAGGCCGCCGTCGACCTCGCGGGTCACCTGGAGCTTCTCCCCCTCGACCTTCACCTCGGAGGCGAAGGTGCCCTGGGGCAGGCCGGTGAGGGCCGCCAGCATCTGGCCGGTCTGGTTGTTGTCGGTGTCGATGGCCTGCTTGCCGAGGATCACCAGGCCCGGCTGCTCCTCTTCCACCAGCCTGGCCAGCGCCTTGGCGGCGCCCAGCGACTCGACGCGCTTGTCGGTCTCGACGTGAATGGCACGATCGGCGCCCAGCGCCAGGGCGGTGCGCAGCTGTTCCTGGGCAGCCTTGGGGCCGATGGTCACGGCGACCACCTCGGTGGCGACGCCCTTTTCCTTCAGGCGCACCGCCTCTTCCACGGCGATCTCGCAGAAGGGGTTCATGGCCATCTTGACGTTGGTGAGGTCGACGTCGGAGTGATCCGGTTTGACCCGAATCTTCACGTTGTAGTCGATGACGCGTTTGACAGCGACGAGGACTTTCATCAGCACTCCTCAGTAATGCTCAAGACTCTTGGAAAAATTAACCCACCACACCGTCGCATTTGAGTTGCGACAATTGCTCTGGGGAGAGATCCAGGTATTCGGCCAGTACATCGTCAGTATCCTGCCCAAGAAGTGGCGCAGGCCTCTTGTACTCCACCGGAGTATCAGACATATGAATCGGGCTGCCGACCATCTTGAAATCAGGATTCATGGAGTGTGGTATGTTAACCAACATACCACGGGCATCCACTTGAGGTTCAGCAAGCGCACCGGCAATATCATTAATGATTCCAACCGGAACCTTAGCCTTGCTAATCTTTTCTACCCACACTTCAGCGGCATCAAGTTTGAAATGATCCGAAAGAATCTGGGTGATGGCATCCCGGTTTCTGATGCGATTTTCGTTTTTCGAAAACCGAGGATCAATGGACAGCTCTGGCAATCCAATAGCGTCACATAAAGCCGAAAACTGTGAATCATTGCCACAGGCGATGATAAAGTCCTTGTCGCTCGCATTAAAGGAGTTATAAGGAACAATATTGGCATGCGCATTACCATACCGCCCAGGCGATACACCGGTGCTGAGATAGCTCTGACTCTGGTTCCCCAGTGCGGCCAACTGCACATCCAGCAACGCCATATCGCAATACTGGCCACGGCCAGTCTTCTCGCGTGCCAGCAGCGCGGCCTGAATGGCAATGACCGAGTACAGCCCCGTCATCACGTCGGTAACCGCCACGCCCACCTTTTGCGGACCACCACCAGGGACGCCGTCTCGCTCCCCGGTGATGCTCATCAACCCTCCCATGCCCTGGATGATGAAATCATAGCCGGGCTCCTGCGCGCGAGGCCCCGTCTGTCCGAACCCTGTAATGGAGCAATACACCAGCCTGGGGTTGAGCTTGGAAATTGATTCATAATCAAGCCCGTACTTCTTCAATGATCCTGCCTTGAAGTTTTCGATGAGCACATCGCTCTCTGCGGCCAACGCACGGATGACTTCTTGGCCTTTCTTGGTAGCGATATCGACCGCAACGGAACGCTTGTTGCGATTGGTCGATTGATAGTATGAGGCTTCCTGCGTCTCGTTCCCTTGAGCATCCTTCATATAGGGAGGGCCCCAGGCTCGAGTATCATCTCCCCTGCCAACACGTTCTACCTTGACGACATCCGCCCCAAGATCAGCCAGTACCTGGCTGCACCAGGGGCCCGCCAGTACCCGACTCAAGTCAAGCACCCTAATTCCCGTTAGTGCACCCATGGCACCCTCCCCTTTTCCACCAACATGATGAGTTTCCAATATCATCGACCGCTTGGTGCCACGTGCAACAGTGAAATCCCAAGCGTGGCGCGACGGCGCAACCAAAGGCTTGGCCGATAACGTGGATCCCCCGTCAACGCGTAGATACGTTCCAATATCCCAAGCAGCCGCTTCGAACCCAGCGCATCCCCCCATGCCAACGGGCCATGGGGGTAGTTGAGCCCCAGCCTGACGGCATTATCGATATCGGTAGGTGTAGCGATTTCACGCTGAGCGATTTCGCAGGCCAAATTGACCACTGCCCCAAGCACACGCTGCGAGACAAATCCAGCACTGTCACGAATGACCGTCACTCCGCTACCATCCGATGCCAGCAACGCATGAGCCGCGTCACGCATCTCCGGTCGAGTGACTGGCGTCATCATCAGAGTACGATGACGCTCAAGCCCCAGGAGGACATCGAGGCAGAGTGTGCGTTCAGGATCGACGCCGAAGTGCTGACTGGCACTCACGGCATCATCACCCAAGGGGAGCAACAAGCAGAGCGCCTGTTCAGAGGGTGAGTCTGTGGGCTCCACTCGCCCGCCGAGTGACTCCAGCAGCGTCGCGACGTCTGCACGCAGATCGGCATCCTCACACCCCACCCAGACCGGTGGTAGCTCGCTAACACCCGGTACCGGCTGTGGCGTCAGTGCTTCAATTTTCCTGCCTGCCTCATAGCGGTAGAAGCCAATCCCTGTCTTGCGCCCCAGTCGCTTACCTTTCAGCATCTGCCGTGAGATAGAGGAAGGTCGATAACGCGGATCGTGATAGAACTGTTCGAAGATCGACTCCATCGCAGGATGCGAGACATCCAAGCCGGTCAGATCAAAAAGCTCGAGCGGCCCCATCCGGAACCCGGCCTGCTCGCGAAGGATCCGGTCGATGTCCTCTGGTGGCGCTACCCGCTCCTCAAGAATCTTCAACCCTTCGGTGCTGTAAGCGCGTCCTGCATGGTTGACGATGAAACCAGGGGTATCCTGGGCACGCACGCCGGTGTGCCCGAGCCGGCCTGCCAAATTCAGCAGGGTGTCGATCACGGTCTCGTCGGTATCAATCCCCCCGATCACCTCGATGACCTTCATCAGCGGCACGGGGTTGAAGAAGTGGAAACCGGCAAGCCGTTCGGGACAGGCCAGATCCGCGGCAATAGCCGTGACCGAAAGCGACGAGGTATTGGTCGCCAGAATGCAATCGCGGGCCACGATTGCCTCCAGCTCGGAGAACAGGGCCTGCTTGATGCCAAGGTCCTCGACGATTGCCTCGATGACCAGGTCGCAATCCGCCAGGTCCGTTATCGAGTCGACGACGAAAAGGTGGGCCAAGGCATCTTCAGCAGACTCACGAGAGAGCTTGCCTTTGCTCACCAGTTTGTCGAATGTCGCCTGCAGACCATCACGTGCAGCGCTGGCAGCCCCGTCACGCTTGTCGAACAGCGCGACCTCGAGCCCGGCCTGAGCTGCTATCTGAGCGATCCCTGCGCCCATCACGCCAGTGCCGACGATCCCCAGCCGATTCACTTGTCCTGCCATCATGACTCCCCCCGATAGACCGGTTTGCGCTTCTCGATGAAGGCGGCAGCCCCTTCCTTCTGATCCTTTGTGTCAAACAGCATCTGGAAGGCCTTCCGCTCGAGGACTAGCGCACTCTCAAGCGGCAGGTCGGCACCGGCGAGTACGGTCTCCTTGATCTGCTCCACGGCTAAGGCCGGCAGATGTGCAATTTCCTGAGCCAATGCCTTGGCACGCTCGAGCGTCTGCTCATCGGGGACGACCTCGCTGACTAACCCCATACGCAGTGCATCGGGCGCCGGTACCATGCAGCCGGTCATCAGCATGCGCATCGCCTGGAACTTACCCACCGCCCGTACCAGGCGTTGGGTCCCTCCAGCGCCGGGCATCAGGCCAAGTTTGACTTCAGGTTGCCCGAACCGGGCGGACTCGCCGGCCACGATGATGTCGCAGTGCATGGCAAGCTCACAGCCGCCGCCCAGAGCGAACCCGTTGACCGCAGCAATGACCGGCTTGGGGCAGTGCGCAATGGGCTCCCAGAACCGCTCGTTGTGGCGCAAATGCATCTCGGTGGGCGACGCCGTGGCAAACTCCTTGACGTCAGCACCGGCCACAAACACCTGCTCCCCTCCCGTCAGCACGATAGCCCTCACGTCATCACGCCGGGCCAGGGATGAGAACAGCTCGGCGAGCTGACGCCTAACGGCGCCGTTGAGGGCATTCTTGGCGGATGGTCGATCGATGCGAACCACCGCCACCCCTTCGTCGAGCGAGGCAAGAGATACCTCGGCGGGCTGCTGCTTGTCGTTCATGCACCACCTCACAGTAAAATGATCGCTATGCGGACATTTATTTTGCTATACTCGTTAACCTACACAGTTTGGCGGAAAGCTGTCAACGACATCGCTGCGCGCGCCTGACGCCTCCTTGTGGTTTTCGGGGAGGACTGGAGAAACAGCGCGCATGTAGGCCCGATGAAGATAACAGCCCCAGAAATGTCCGCCAAGCGATCTTTTAGATTGCACAGTTGACATTACAGAAGCGGTGCGGGCAAACTTTCATGACTGCTATCCGCCACGGGAGCGAGGACTCAGTGAAGAAAAAAGACAGCCAGAGCGACTTTCAGATCGTGGTGGACCCTATCCATGCGATGGAAGAGCAGGAGAAGGATCGACAGTTCGTGACATCGCTGGCACGGGGGCTGGAGCTTCTGCGCTGCTTCACACCGCGGGATAGCATGCTCAGCAACCTCGATCTGGCCAGAAAGACGGGGCTGCCACGCCCCACCGTGAGCCGGCTGACCCATACCCTCGCCAGGCTTGGCTATCTCCGCCCTCTGCCGCGCGGGAAGTACCAACTGGACGTAGGCGTGATGTCCTTTGGCTACTCCATGATCTCCAACCTCCCGATTCGCTCCGTTGCCCAGCCTTTGATGGTGAACCTCGCCGATGAAGTCGGCGCCACCGTGGCGATGTCGGCACGCGACCGTTTGGACATGGTCTACCTGGACGTTGTCCAGAGCGCGCTGCGCTCCACCATTCGCCGCCAGATCGGAACACGCCTCCCGATTCACCAAAGCTCCGCCGGTCGCGCCTGCCTGGCCGCTATGCCTCAAGAAGAAGCCGAGGTGATCATGGAGCATATTCAGCAAAGCCATCCTGACGAATGGCCGGATATTCGCAGAGCACTGGATGGCGCCTTCAAAGAGTACGCAGAATATGGCTATTGCCTGTCGATGGGCGACTGGCAGAAAAAAGTCAATGCGGTTGCGGTTCCTCTGAACCACCCGCAGTTAGGCGTACTGGCGTTCAACTGCGGAGGCCCCGAATTTCAGGTTTCTCGTGAGAAGCTTGAGGACTTTATTGGACCCCGGCTGGTACAGATGGTGAATGATATCATCACCCAAATCTCGTAACTCGCGAGATAAAACTGACCAGCAAGCCACCATATCAGCGAGGTGAGATTATGATTCGCGACCAGGAAACAATGCAGATTCTTCTCGATTCTATCCGAAGCTTTGTCAACGAAGAGCTTATTCCACGAGAGGAAGAAGTTGCCGAAACCGACCAGATTCCTGACGACATCGTATCGCAAATGCGCGATATGGGAATGTTTGGACTCACCATTCCCGAGGAGTTTGGCGGCCTCGGAGTCACAATGGAAGAAGAAGTCAACATTGCCTTTGAGCTTGGCAGAACCTCTCCTGCTTTCCGCTCCTTCATCGGGACCAACAACGGTATCGGCTCAATTGGCATTCTTCTCGACGGCACAGATGAGCAGAAATCCCGCTACCTGCCACGCCTGGCCAGCGGTGAGATTCTCAGCTCTTTCTGCCTGACTGAACCGGATTCAGGGTCCGATGCGGCGTCATTAAGGACGACTGCTGTAAAGGATGGGAATGAATACATCATCAATGGCACAAAGCGCTACATTACCAACGCGCCGCATGCCGGTATCTTCACCGTCATGGCGCGCACCAACCCGGAAATCAAAGGCGCCAAAGGTATCAGCGCCTTCATTGTAGATGCCAATACATCGGGTATCACGATTGGCAAGTGCGATAAGAAGATGGGCCAGAAGGGTGCTCACACTGCAGATGTCATCTTTGACAATGTCCGGGTACCGGAAAGCGCTCTGATTGGCGAGCAGGAAGGTGTCGGCTTCAAAACTGCAATGAAAGTGCTGGATAAGGGGCGCCTGCACATTGCCGCCATCGCAGTGGGCGCCGCCGAGCGTGTTCTGGAGGATTCCCTTCGCTTCGCCATGGAGCGCAAGCAATTCGGCAAGCCCATCGCTGAATTCCAGCTGATCCAGGGAATGCTGGCGGACTCCAAGGCAGAAATCTATGCCGCCAAGTGCATGGTACTGGATGCGGCACGCAAGCGAGATGAAGGCCAGAATGTAAGTACCGAGGCCTCCTGTGCCAAAATGTTCGCCACTGAAATGTGCAGCCGCGTAGCAGATCGTGGCGTACAGATTCATGGCGGAGCCGGCTATATCAGCGAATACGCCGTTGAGCGGTTCTATCGCGATGTACGCCTTTTCCGACTCTATGAAGGCACCACCCAAATCCAACAGGTGATTATCTCTCGCAACATGATTCGAGAAGCCCAGAGTTAAGCTGTATCCTATTTCATCCACCTCCTCACTAAGCCCCCTTGCCTAACATCGCCCCAATTTTCAGGCAAGGGGGTGTTTCTTTCGCATCAGCAATAAATAACGGTCATTCCTGACGGCCTTAGCCCTCTTTCATCATTGACAGGAGGCGTACAAGCAACTCTCTCTCCTGACGATCGTAGTTCTCCCCACTTCCAGCAGGCCACTCATAGAAGCCGTTACCACTTTTACGGCCGAGATATCCCTTCTCCACCAACGCCTCAAGCAGAGGAGATGGTTTGGTGCGATTATCCAAGCTCGGATATAGGTAGCTTGAGATATTGAGATGTGTGTCTAGTCCATTTAGATCCCGCTGGCGTAGCGGTCCGTTGATAGCAAGACGAATACCAATTGAGTAGCGTACGATATCATCTAATGTCTCAGCGTCCACAACGCCTTGCTCCAAAATCGAGAGACACTCACGCATTAATGCATGTTGAATACGATTCGCCACGAAACCCGGCACGCTTTGCTTCAGCACGGCAGGACGCTTTCCGAGCCCGCGGAGCAAATCAACTGCGTGATCGACGAAGGTATCAGAAGTAAATCGCCCTGGGATCACCTCGACAGTCGGTATGAGATCCGCAGGATTAAAGAAATGAGCTCCCACGAACCGTTCCGGGCGAGTCAGAACATCAGACAGTTCATCGATAGAAAGTCCTGATGTATTGGTTAGGATCAGTGTCGCGTCACCAACATGAGCCTCCACATCCTTCAGCACTCGCTGCTTAAGCGCAAGGTCTTCAGTGACGCTCTCGAGAACGACATCACACTCCCCCACCTGCAACCAATCGCTGACAAAGTGAGCCTGTACCTTGCTAGCAGGATCAGACTCCAGGGCCTGGCGACAACGATCCAACACATTGGGGTTGATATCCAGCACCGTCACCGTCATGCCGTTACCAAGCATTAGCTTGGCAAGGTTCATCCCCATGGTGCCAGCCCCGACCACCAGCCCATTTTTAAATGACTGCATACATGACTCCTATACGATTTTCGCACTGACCATGGTGGCACAAGTGGCCTAGTGCCCAACAGACAAAAGAGGGATACAAAGTATATACGAAAGCGACATCATTTGGCGTATAATTTCAAGACTCACACTTCAAGTCAATTTGCCAACGCCATAAGGATTTCTCTATGTATCAACCCTGTGCTGTCGTCACCGGTGGTGCGCGAAACATCGGTCAAGCCATTGCCTTACGTTTACAGCAAGATGGCTATCGCGTCTTCGTGCTAGACATCGAGTCACCCGAGGCAGAGTCTCTGAAAGCAGATGCTCATCAAGTCGACCTCAGTGACGTCAATGCGACCCGACAGATACTCCAGTCGATTGCCGATGCCCATGCGGTGACATGTCTCGTCAACAATGTTGGCATAGTGCGCCCTGCCCTGCTCGACGACACACGTGTCGAAGATTTTGACCCACTGATGCATCTCAATGTGCGTTCCGCGCTGGTGTGCACCCAATCTCTGCTGCCCAGCATGCGCCGCCATGGTCAAGGCCGCATCGTCATGAATGCCAGCCGTGTGGTATTGGGCAAGGAGGCTCGCACTCTATACAGCGCGACCAAAGGAGCCTTGCAATCCATGGCGCGCACATGGGCGCTGGAACTGGCCAGCGACGGAATCACAGTCAACTGTGTGGCTCCGGGCCCCATCGCCACAACAGCATTCTGGGAGAACAACCCTCCCGATTCCGAGCGTGCACGCCGCATTATCGAGAACATCCCAGTGCAGCGAATGGGTCAACCCGATGATGTCGCTCAGGCCGTCAGCTTCTTCTGCGACTCTCGCAGCAGCTTCATTACCGGGCAAACCATGTTTGTATGCGGAGGCGTTACTGTGGGTTAACCTCCACGCCTATTTATCTTACCCGGAAAAAAATGGCGGCCGTCAACCAAGACGCCGCCATGTAGATATCGCTATCTCAGCCGGTCTATCCAGCTCATGCCGGCTCGACTGCCTTACGCTCCGGTCGAGCCCATCGACCGGAGCGATATCACGGGCACTATGCCCTTGGCATCATGGACTGGACTCGTCCACGCTGCGTTTCGGTTCTTTCCGTGCCGTAATGAACCGATAGATGGCCAGTGAAATGGAGCCGACCGTTAGGGCAATAAAGAACCAAGTGATCGGACCACGCACAAAGATCGACAGGTCATTGGAACCAATCAGCAGTGAGCGCCGCAGGTTATCTTCGAACATCGGACCCAGGATAAAGCCAATCAAGAAAGGGGCTGCTGGTATCCCGGTACGATTGAACACATAGCCGAGCAGTCCAAAGGCCAGCATCAACCACACATCGAAGGTATCATTATTGACCGCATATGCCCCATACACACAGAACATCAGCACAATCGGAAAAAGAATCGCCTTGGGAATATCAGCAATCAGCGAAAAGTAGCGTATTGCTGCGTTACCAACGAACAGCAAGATCACTGAACTCAGCATGATCCCCAGGAATAGCGCATAGATCAGAGGAAGGTTTTCTTGGAACAGAATCGGGCCCGGCGTCAAGCCATGGACCATGAAGGCACCCAGGATAATGGCAGTGATCACGTCACCGGGAATACCCAGCGACAGCAGCGGAATCATGGTGGCACCAGCCACGCCGTTGTTCCCCGCCTCTGAGGCGGCAACACCTTCCACCTCTCCCTTTCCAAATTTATCACGATTGGGTGAACGCCGCTTGGCATCACTGTAAGAGATGAACGCTGCCGCGGTAGCCCCTGTCCCAGGAATAGCACCAATCACCACGCCGATCAGGCTACCACGAACAATGCTCTTGATGCTTCGCTTAAACTCAGCCATTGTCACCCCGACGCCAGTCGCTACTCAACCTTGTATCCGCCGTCATATGGCTGGCCTAATTGTTAACGCTCCCTAGTGTAGCGCAACTCCGGCCCGACGTGGCCGTGCCGCCATGGTGAGCGCTCGCGATCCCGAGTACACTGCGCCGCGCCCCGACATCCCGGACATCACCACCACAGGAGCCGACCCTTGGTTGACCCGACCGCCCCCTTCGATGACTTCCTGCCGGAGGCCCTGCGCCTGCGCGCGGCGGCGCCGCTGGTGGACATCGGCGCCAACCTGACCCACGAGAGCTTCGCCCGCGACCTCCCGGCGGTGCTCGGCCGCGCCAGGGCGGCCAACGTCACCACCCTGACCCTCACCGGCACCGACCGCGAGCATGCCGAGCAGGCGGTGGCGATGGCCCGCCGGTGCAGCGAACCGGGCCTGGCCCTGTATGCCACCGCCGGGGTGCACCCCCACGATGCCAGCCGCTGGGATGCCGGCCTCGCCGCTGCCATGGCCGACCTCCACCGCCAGCCCGAGGTGGTGGCGGTGGGCGAGTGCGGGCTCGACTTCAACCGCAACTTCTCCACGCCCGCCGAGCAGGAGCGCGCCTTCGAGGCCCAGCTGGGCCTGGCGGTGGAGTGTGGCAAGCCGCTGTTCCTGCACGAGCGCGACGCGGGCCGACGCATGCGCGAGATGCTCCACGCCTTCCGCGACGAGATCGGCGACGCCGTGGTGCACTGCTTCACCGCGGACCGCGACACCCTCTTCGGCTACCTGGACCTCGATCTGCACATCGGCCTGACCGGCTGGCTGTGTGACGAGCGCCGCGGCCATCACCTGCGCGAGCTGGTCGGCGAGATTCCCCTGAATCGCCTGATGGTGGAAACCGACTGCCCCTACCTGCTGCCGCGCAATTTACCTGCCAAACTCAAGGGCAGACGCCATGAGCCGGCGCTGCTGCCGTGGATCGTGCGCGAGATCGCCCACTGGCGCGGCATCGATGAGGAAGCACTGGCCAGGGCCACCAGCGACACCGCCCGCGCCTTCTTCCGCCTGCCGGCCGCCCGGCCCTGACCCCGACACACCAGGAGACCTGAACATGCCCGACCTGCCCGGCTTTATCGCCGTGGAGACCGGCGAGGATGGCGGCCTGCCACTGGCCATCGCCTGGACGCTGCCCGACGGGCGCGTCAAGCACACCCTGATACAGCCCGAGGACGACTGGCTCGACGCCGAGATGATCTCGCTGGGGGAGTATAGCCTCGAGGAGCTCAACAGCATGGGCGTGAGCCCGCTGGATGTGATCCGCGAGCTGGAGAACGACCACTTCAGCGACACCCTCTACACCGCCGGGGTCAGCGACGACGAGGCCGCCCTGTCGCGGCTGTTCGACACCTATGGCCTCGACCCCTTCGTGGAGCTGGCGCCCGCCGAGAGCCTCTACAACGGCATTCCCCCCGGCGAATGGTCCCGGGCCCGCGGCGAGATGTTCGGCGAGCTGGGCCTGGAGCCGCTGCGCCCGGAGCACGAAGTGGAAGTGATGCTGCACCTCCACCAGCGCATGAGCGGCGCCGACCTCGATGGCACCATCGACAACGACTTCGACTTCGACATCGACGACAGCCAGGCCGGCGACGACGAGGCCTGAGCCGGCGTCAGGCCCCGGCCAGCAGCTTCCGGGCGCGCTCGATGATCCTCGCCCGGGAGGGCAGTGTCACGGTGGCCGCCGGCCCCAGCGGGATGAAGCTGTCCTCCGCGGTCAGCCGCGCCAGACGCTCGCTCGCCATGCCCCGCTCCACCAGGCCGGTGATCAGCTCCTCGCTGGGCGAGCCCGAGCGGCGGCACTCGTCGACGACCAGCACCCGCCGGCAGCCGGCGACCGCCCGGTGCACGGCGTCGTGGTCGATGGGGGTCAACCAGCGCAGGTCAACGATGCGCAGCCGCTGACCCGCCGGGTCGATCTCCGCGGCCGCCTGGCGGGCCAGGTAGACGCCGTTGCCATAGGTGATGATGGCCAGGTCGACGCCCTCGCCCCACTGGCCGAGTTCACCCACCGGCAGGCAGTGCGTCGGCCCCGGATCGGGGAAGCACCAGCCATCGTCTCCCTCCTCCAGCAGGTCGCGCGTATGGTAGAGCGCGATCGGCTCGATGATGACCACCACCCGCTGCGCCTCGTCGGCCAGACGCACCGCCTCCTGCAGCAGCCCCACGGCGTCGGCGGCATTCGACGGGCAGGCCACCAGCAGGCCCGGGATATCGCGCAGCACGGCGATGGCGTTGTCGTTGTGAAAGTGCCCGCCGAAGCCCTTCTGGTAGCCGAGCCCGGCGATGCGCACCACCAGGGGATTGGTGAACTGGCCATTCGAGAAGAAGCTCAGCGTTGCCGCCTCCCCGCGCAGCTGGTCCTCGGCGTTGTGCAGGTAGGCCAGGAACTGGATCTCCAGCAGCGGCACCAGGCCGTTGTGGGCCAGGCCGATGCCGAGCCCCAGGATGCTCTGCTCGTCGAGCAGGGTATCGATCACGCGATGTGGGCCGAAGCGGGCCTGCAGCCGCTGGGTCACCCCGTAGACGCCCCCCTTGCGGCCGATATCCTCGCCGGCCATCACCAGGTGGGGGTAGCTGGCCATCAGCCGCTGCAGGGCCTGGTTGAGCAGCTTCGCCATGGTGCCCGGGAGGGGCGCCGACTCGACCTCGACCGGGTCCGCAAGCCGTCGCCCGGGACGCGAGGGTGGCACGATGCTGGCCATCACCTCGGCGGCCGAGACCAGCTTCGGGCGGCGAATCGCCTCCTCGGCGAACCGTGCCACCTCCTCGCCGATGCGCCGGTAGCGGCTGGCGATCTCGTCCCGGGAGAGCACCCCGTGACGACGCAGCAGGCCGGCGCCGTAGAGCAGCGGGTCGCGGGCCTCGTCGGCGGCGATGCGTGACGGCGAGAGGTAGGCCTGCTGGGCATCGGAGCCGGCGTGACCGAACAGCCGCACGCAGCGCATATGCAGAAACACCGGCTGCTTGCGGTGGCGCGCGATGTGCGCGGCCTCCCGGGCGGTGCGCCAGGTGTCGATCAGGTCTAGACCATCGCAGGCCAGGTAGTGGAAGCCGGGACGGGTGCCCATGCTCGCCTCGATCCAGCCGGAGGGCGTGGGCGTGGAGATGCCGATGCCGTTGTCCTCGCAGACCATCACCAGCGGCAGCGGGGCGCCCTGATAGGCCGCCCAGCCGGCGGCATTGAGCGCCCCCTGGGCGGTGGAATGGTTGAAGGAGGCGTCGCCGAAACTGCACAGCACCAGGCTGTCGGCCGGCCACTCGCCGCCGCCGCCCAGGCGACGCCACAGCCCCAGGCTGTGGGCCGCGCCCACCGCCTTGGGCAGATGGGAGGCGATGGTGCTGGTCTGGGGCGGCACGTTGAGCCCCCGGGAGCCCAGCACCTTGTGGCGCCCCCCGGAGATCGGGTCGTCCCGCGATGCCGCAAAGCTGAGCAGCAGGTCCCGAAGCGGCGCCTGGCCGGGCCGCTGGCGGCTGCGCTCGATCAGGAAGGCGGCGTCACGATAGTGCAGGAAGGCGGGGTCGGTGGGTCGCAGGGCCCGGGCAATCGCCGCATTCCCCTCATGGCCGGCGCTGCCGATGGTATAGAAGCCTTCGCCTCGGGCCTGCAGGCGACGGGCCTGGAGGTCCAGATGGCGACTCATCAGCTGGGACTCGAACAGCTCGACCAGCGCCTCGGGGGTCAGGGCCGCCTCGTCGAGGTCCCCGCCATGCCCGGTCGCGGGCCAGCGGTCCTGGTCGAGGGCGTCGAGAAAGCGCTGCTCCTGGGGCAGCGGGTCGGGAGAAGGCAAGGAAGGTGTGGCCACGGCGGACTCCGGCTGCCAGGGGGAACGCCTTCAGCCTAGCCGACTTCGCCCGCCACGGACGGCCGCTGTCACACCACCACTTCCCCCTCGGGCGCCAGGAGGCGACCTCCCGCGGCGATGGCGGTCGCAAGGCCTACGCCCTCCCGGTAGTAGCCCTGCAGGGCGCAGCGGAAGGCCGCGGCGCGGCGCGGCAGTCCCTCCCGCTCGTAGCGTTCGGCCCTGGCCTCGACCCGCGCGCGGAAGGCCTCGCGATCCACCTCGACGTCGCCGCCCAGGTTGTCGACGCTGATATGGAAGCGCAGACCACAGGCCCGCGAGAAGAGCAGCTCCAGCGCCTGGGGCGCTACCTCCACCGCCTCGAAATCGCGCTGTTCCCGGGCATCGCGGCCGTCCGGCAGGTACCAGTAGCCGTAGTCTTCCCGCTGCCGGCGCGCCTCGCCGGCGATGCACCAGTGGCTGATCTCGTGCAGGGCGCTGGCATAGAAGCCCCGGGCAAAGATCACCCGGTGGAAGGGCGTGTCGGCATCGGCGGGCAGGTAGAGCGGCTCATCGCCACCGCGAACCAGGCGGGTACGGAAGGTCTCCTGGAACAGGCCATCGAACAGGGCGATGACATCCTCGAGTCGGTGAGTCACGCAGGCTCCACGGGCATGGGGGGACCGCCATTATAGGCGGCTGGCGCCGCGGGCCAAAACCCCTGGGCATTGCTATAGTGAGCGGTTTCCCCGCCCGGCCTGACCCCTGATCGCATGGAGCGCCCGACCTTGTTCACCCCCCTCGCCCGCCTGCTCACTATCGGCCGCCGGGAAACGCGCCCGCTGCTGGCCCTGGCGCTGCCGATCTGCGGCGCCCAGCTGGCCCAGGCCGGCATGAGCGTGGCCGATGTGATGATGACCGGCCGGCTGAGCGCCACCGACCTGGCCGCCGTCTCGGTGGGCTCGAGCCTGTGGCTGCCGCTGATGCTGTTCATGACCGGCACCCTGATGGGGCTGACGCCCATCGTGGCGCAGCTGCTGGGGGGGCGGCGCCTCACCGAGATTCGTCCCAATGTGCATCAGGCCCTGTGGGTGGCGCTGGTGCTGGGCATCGCGGCGGCAGCGCTGCTGTGGTTCGCCGTCCAGCCGATCTTCGTGCTGATGGCGGTGCCCGAGGAGGTGGCCAGCCGCTCGGCGGCCTATCTGGCGGCCGTGGCCTTCGGCATGCCCGGGGCGGCGCTGTTCCAGGCGCTGCGCGCCTTCTCCGACGGCATGAACCATACCCGCCCCTCGCTGTGGATCAGCCTGATCGGCCTGGCCGTCAACATCCCCAGCAACTATGTGCTGATCCACGGTGGCGACGGCCTCACCGCCCTGTTCGGCGACGGGCTGCCGGCCTGGGTTCAGGCGCTCCCGGCACTGGGCGCCCTGGGCTGCGGCATCGCCACGGCGCTGTCGCTGTGGACCATGTGCCTCGCCATGGCCCTCTATACCCGTCGCGCCTCGGCCTATCGGGAGGTCTCGCTGTGGCACTCGCCCACCCCGCCGCGTCTGAAGATGATCGGTGAACTGCTCCATGTGGGCGTGCCCATCGGCGTGGCGATCTTCGTCGAGGTGACCCTGTTCACCGTGATCGCGCTGCTCATCGCCAGCCTCGGCGAGATCACCGTGGCGGCCCACCAGGTAGCGCTCAACTACACCTCGATCCTCTTCATGCTGCCGCTCTCGCTGAGCATGGCGCTGACGGTACGGGTCGGCAATACCCTGGGGCAGGGGCGGCCGGCCCTTGCCCGCCAGGTGGCCACCTTCGGTATAGCCGCCAGCGTGATGGTCGCGCTGCTCAACAGCGCCCTGCTGTGGTTCACCGCACAACCGGTCATCGCCCTCTATACCCACGACGCGGCCGTGCAACGACTGGCCCTTTCGCTGGTCCTACTGGCCATGATCTTCCAGCTTTCGGACTCCCTGCAGGTGAACCTGGCCGGCGCCCTGCGCGGCTACCGGGACACCCGCATCATCATGCTGATCACCCTGGCCTCCTACTGGCTGGTCGGGCTGGCCGGGGGCCACTGGCTGGGCACCCGCGGCCTGCTCGGGGTGATCGAGCCGATGGGCGTGCACGGCTACTGGATCGGCCTGATCGGCGGCCTCACCGTGGCGGCCCTGCTGCTCGGCGAGCGCCTCAGGCGGATCAGCGCGGCAGCGGCGGAGGGCAGCTACGATGCGCTGGGCGTTCGTTAACGGCGGCCCTGCCCGGCTGCTGGTCGCGGGGCTGGGTGGCCTGCTGGCCGCCTGCAGCGGCGGCGGCGACAGCAACGACCGGCTCGTCGACTATCAGCGCGAGCTGGCTCGGCGCCTCGACCTGGCGCCCCCCACCCCGGCCGCCCCCGACAATATCGGCGCCTTTCCCGGCCCGCGTGAGCGGCTGGTGGTGATCCCCGAGACGCGGGAGGGGCTGCTCAACATCTTTGCGCTGCGCGAATGCCATATCACCACCCTCGTCGCGGAGCGCAACAGCACCCTCGGGCGGGTGGCGCCGGCAAGCCAGGTGTGGCGCTACGAATTGACGCTGTGGCAGCGCCTGAGCGACTGCCTGGAGAGCGAGGTCCCCGAGCGGCTGGCCGATGCGGATCGCGAACTGCTCGAGCGCCTGACCAGGACCAAGACGGAGCAGCTGCCCCGGGCGGCCTGGAATGGGCTGTTCGGCTCCGAGGAGTGGGCCGGCAGCTTCTCGCGGGTGAGCGCGCCGCTGCCGGCGGACGCCCTGGCGCCCCCGGAGGCGCAGCTGGCAGCGCTTGCCTATCTGCAGGCGCTGACCGACCTGCCAGCGCAGACCGATAGCGCAGCGAACGACGTCCCCCCACCCGACCCGGAGGCCCTGGAGGGACATCTGCGCGCCCTCAACGAGCGGCCCTACACCGCCGAACTGCTTCGCACCCTGGTGCTCGCCACGCAGCGCCTGGAGGAGGCCTCGGCGCTGGCCGAGCGTGCCCTGGCGCGCCATGACGGCTGCCTCACGCCGGCCCTGGAGGAGGCCGAGCACGACGAGTGGCTAGCGCAGTGGCTGGAGGCGCTCAGCGGCGCTGCACAGGCCTGGCTGGCCGGGCTCGAGCCCCTCTTCGGCTCGCTGGACTCCCCTCCCGACGCGGTCAGCGCCTACCACCGGGAATGGCTCTCTCGGGAGTCTGCAGCGGCCCCCCTGCCCGCCTTCGAAGCCGCCCGCGATCACCATCAGGCCCTGCGCAGCACCCTGGCAGAGCGCTGCCGGTGAGGCAGCGGATGTGCGACAGGGCTTAACCTCCCCCACCGTCTGTGCTATTGGTGGAAGCCAGAGTGACGCAGTGCGCTTCCGAGCGGCCGTGGAGCCTGGCTCCCCGCGCCGATGCCGTGATCACGCAGCATCTGGAGAGACGTCATGGGAATCCCGCTGTCACACCGCCCCGCCCGGGTCATCGACCTGGAAACGATGCGCCAGCGCCTGCAAGCCAGGCGGCGGCTGATTCGCCTGGCGCCTGAGCTTGACGGCCTCGAGATGGTCTATCGCCTGGCCTCGAGCTCCGACACCCTCTACGGCATGCCGCTGCTGGCCTGGGGCCTGCGCGAGGATGGAGAGGTGGTCGGCATGGTGCCCTGGATGGAGGCTCTGACCCCTTGCCATCGCCTGGATGATCCGGAGCACGGCAGCTTCGTCGGCTATCGTGACCCCGAGACCGAGGAGCTGTTCGAGCAGGCGCCCGAGCACAAGGTGTTCGAGCTCGAGCACGCGGCCGCCTACTTCGACTACGAGGAGACCGAGCAGGTCACCCTCATCCAGCAGATCCCCGAGACCCAGGGCACCCACGCCCTGTGCATGGACGAAGGCGATGCTCCCTGGCAGCTCAAGCAGGTGTTCGGCTGGCGGCTCTACAGCGACGGTGGCGTCGAGGCGCTGCTGGCCGATGAGCGCCTGGTGGAGTCAACCCCGATCCTGCCCGGCGATCCCTGCCTCTACCCCGGCCATAGCCGCCACCGCGTGGTCTACTTCTTCCAGCGCCAGATCGCCAACCGCATTCGTCGCGAGGATCCTGCCACGCTCGAGGCACTGGCGCTGATGGTGATGCCGGAGCCCGGCGACACGCCGCCGGGCTGAGCCGCGGGACAGAATTAGCCCAAGCGGATAAAGTAGCGGTAGCTGCCCTCGAGCTCCTCCTGGCGAATCAGCTCATGGCCCAGAAACTGGCAGAACTTCGGCACATCCCGCGTAGTGGCGGGATCGCTGGCAATGACCTTGAGCACCTCGCCGGAGCGCATGTCACGCACCTTGTTGTGCATCAGCATGATCGGTTCGGGGCAGTAGAGCCCGGTGGTGTCGAGCTCGACCTGAAAGTCGGGCGCCGCCTCGGGCTGGACGTCACGGGAATCAACCATCGATGGCCTCGTCGTTGGGAATAACTCTGTTGGGAGCAAGCTAGATGATCAAGATCATTATCGAACGCCGGATCATGCCGGGGCTCGAGGAGGAGTACGAGGAAGCCGCCCGGGAAGCGATGCGGGAATCCCTCGGCGCGCGCGGCTTCGTGGGCGGCGAGAGCCTCGTCGAACTCGGCCACAGCGAGCGGCGCCTGATGATCACCAAGTGGCGCGACCTGCGCGCCTGGAAGGAATGGTACACCAGCGAGGAGCGCTCCCGGGTGATGCAGCGCCTGCTGCCGCTGCTGACCGAAGAGGAGCGCATCCGCATCTACGAGCCGACCACCCACTGACGCTGGCGGCCAGGGTCGCCCCGGCTGTCGCTCAACGGGCAGCCGGGGGGCTAGTCACGCAGCCGCACGTGCACCGTCACCTCTTCCCGGTCATGGTAGAGGTGACGACAGCTCACCTCCGCGGCAACCCCTGCACTGGCCAGCGCCTGCTCCAGCCGCCCCAGGCAGGCCACCACCTCGGGCCAGCGACGCTTCATCGGCAGCTTGAGATTGAACACCGCCTCGCGGCACCAGCGCCGCACCAGCCAGCGCTCCATCATGGCCTCGACCCGGGCCGGCTTGTCGACGATATCGCATACAAGCCAGTCGAGCCGGTAGGGCGGCTCCCACACGAACCCGTCCTCGCGCAGGTGCTCCACCTGACCGGTCGCCATCAGGGCCTTGTCCATGGGACCGTTGTCGATGGCATAGACATGCATGCCGCGATGAACGAGCTGCCAGGTCCAGCCGCCGGGCGCCGCCCCCAGGTCGGCGGCCTGCATCCCCTCGGCCAGGCGCTCGTCCCACTCTGCGCGCGGCACGAATTCATGCCAGGCCTCCTCGAGCTTGAGCGTGGAGCGACTCGGGGCCGACCTGGGAAAGCGCAGGCGACGGATGCCCCCTGGCTCCTCGCTGCGATTGCCGGGAAAGCTCATGCCCAGCTGGACGCGATCACCGGCGCTCCACAGCAGGTGCAGCCGTCGCCCCCCGGCCTTGCGACGCAGCGCCCCGCGCTTCTTAAGCAGCGACTCCAGCGGCCGCGACAGTGCCTTGGCCAGTCCGACCAGTGCCTTGCCATCGTTGGTATCCGGCGTCTCATGCCAGATGCTCTCGAAGCTCCAGCCGGTCTCGACCACCTGCTCGGTGATCGGCGAGAGGCGATCCTCCCTGTCCAGCGCCAGCGGCGGCAGCGCCACAAGGCTCTGGCGAGCAAACACCAGCGTGGTGAGCGGCAGGGCACGATGCAGCCCATTGGCCGGCTCTCCATTCGCCACGCAGAAACGAACGAAGCCCCCGCCCACCCCCTGCACGGCCTCACCTGCCCAGCCCGCCGCGGCGACCTTGTCGACCAGCTCCTCGGCCAGGTCGCGCTCGAACCCGGGACGGCAGTAGAGCAGCAGCTCGGATGGCACCCTGCTCATGCGTCACCTCCCCGGCGCCCGGTGCGGGGATTTCCCGCGCCCAGCAGATCCTCGATGTCCTGAAGCTGCACGTTTAGGGCATTGGTGGAGATCTGGATTTCCCAGAGCGAGTAGATCAGCGATACCGACAGCGTCACCAGGCTGACCCCGAACAGCACCATGCCGGTGAGCTGGAGAGACAGGAAGAGGGCGAACATTGACAGGGTGCAGAGCAGAAAACTGAGCACCCCGGCCAGCTGCATGCGCTTGGTCAGGGAGATCCGCCGGCGCAGCAGCAGGATCTGCCGCGTGTTGGTCTCCTGGTGCTGGTTGCGCTCCTCGTCGGCCAGCTTGCGGATCAGCTGGGCAAGCACCAGGAAGCGGTTGGTGTAGGCCAGCAGCAGCAGCGAGATGGCCGGAAACAGCAGCGCCGGCGTGGTCAGGGTCAAGGGGAGGCACTCCACAGCGAATGATGGCCCCATGATACCAGCGGGGCGGCCAGCGGCACGAGATACCGCTAGCGTTTAATCACCATTTTTGAAAAGATTCTAATGTATTTATTTGGTGCGAAAGAAAGCGGCAGTTTCAAGCTAATTCGGCTCATATCAATGTCTAGCCAACGCATAGCCTATACAGTTGCTGCATAATGGTGCATTGCTTTATATTGTGAATCCCGTGGAAACCACTTCCAGGCTGTCTGCCCGATTGGCGGACACGAAGTCACCTTGCAACACAGGAACACGCCGATGCCCTACGTTCACGACACCCTCGAACGCCTTCGCAAGAGCAGCCCCGCGCAGACGGAGTTCTATCAGGCCGCCGAAGAGGTTCTGGAGTGCCTTCGCCCGCTGTTTCAGCGCAGTCCGCACTACCTGGACCACAGCATCATCGAGCGCATCGTCGAACCCGAGCGCCAGATCATGTTCCGCGTCTGCTGGACCGATGATGATGGCAAGGTACAGGTCAACAAGGGCTACCGCGTGCAGTTCAACTCCGCACTGGGCCCCTACAAGGGCGGGCTGCGCTTCCATCCCAGCGTGACCTCGGGAACCATCAAGTTCCTGGGCTTCGAGCAGATCTTCAAGAATGCCCTGACCGGCCTCGCCATCGGCGGCGGCAAGGGCGGCTCCGACTTCAACCCCAAGGGCAAGTCGGATGGCGAGATCATGCGCTTCTGCCAGTCCTTCATGAACGAGCTCTACCGCCACATCGGCCCGACCACCGACGTGCCGGCCGGTGACATCGGCGTGGGCGCCCGCGAGATCGGCTACCTGTACGGCCAGTACAAGCGCCTCACCGGCCGCTACGAAGGCGTGCTCACCGGCAAGGGGCTGAACTGGGGCGGCTCCATCGGCCGCAAGGAAGCCACCGGCTACGGTGCGGTCTACTTTGCCCAAAACATGCTCGAGGCCCGCGGCGAGAGCATCGAAGGCAAGACCTGCCTGGTCTCCGGCGCCGGCAACGTCGCCATCTACACCATCGAGAAGCTCTACGAGCTGGGCGCCAAGCCGGTCACCTGCTCCGACTCCCGCGGCACCGTCCATGACGCCCGCGGCATCGACCTGGAGCTGCTCAAGGAGCTCAAGGAAGTCAGGCGCGCTTCCCTGGAGGAGTACCTGGCCACGCACCCCGAGGCGGAGTACATCCCGGCCAACCGCTATCCCGAGGATGGCCATGCCGTCTGGCGCTTCAAGGCCGACGCCGCCTTCCCCAGCGCCACCCAGAACGAGCTGACCATCGCCGATGCCCGCGCCCTGCTGGATAACGGCGTCACGTGCATCAGCGAGGGCGCCAACATGCCCTCCACCGCCGAGGCCGTAGACCTCTTCCTCGAGGCCAAGATCGCCTACGGGCCGGGCAAGGCGGCCAATGCCGGCGGCGTGGCCACCAGCCAGCTCGAGATGGCCCAGAACAGCAGCATGGAGCAGTGGCCGCTGGAAAAGGTGGACGCCAAGCTCAAGGAGATCATGGCCAACATCCACAAGCAGTGTGCCGACACCGCCCAGGAGTTCGGCGAGCCGACCAACCTGGTGCTGGGCGCCAATATCGCCGGCT
Source organism: Halomonas sp. JS92-SW72 (assembly GCF_003547075.1). Taxonomy (NCBI): domain Bacteria; kingdom Pseudomonadati; phylum Pseudomonadota; class Gammaproteobacteria; order Oceanospirillales; family Halomonadaceae; genus Halomonas; species Halomonas sp. JS92-SW72. Next base: position 3,838,715 of record NZ_CP032147.1, on the reverse strand, counting down.
TCCGCAAGGTCGCCGACGCCATGATCGATCAGGGCGTGGTGTAAGCCTTATCCCGCCAGTCGACAGAAAGAAAAAAGCCCGGGCTGTGAAGCCCGGGCTTTTTTCATGATTCTCCTTCCCCCCTGTGAGAGATGCACAGGAGGGAGAGGCACCGATCAGACGTACGGAAGGTACTCACGGCCGGCCTGGGCCCGGCACTGAGCCTCGGCCATCTTCATCATTGCACGCCACACGCCGCGCAGCAGGGGCATGATGACGGGACGTTGGTCGCTGGCCAGATCCCAGATGGTCGGATAGATCGCCTTGGCATTGCTCATGGGAAAGGACCTCAGGACATGTTCACATTGTCGAGCATTATATCTTAGTCTTTATACCAAAGTCTAATCCTCTACCCTCTTCCCTCAATGGCGAGCCCCCGGCTCGATACGCTGCCGCCATGCGAAAAACCCCGATCATCTTACGATGATCGGGGCTTTTCTCTATAAGTACCTGAGGATGACCGGGCCGGCCACCCGGCGGTCGGCGTCCCGATACTCTCCATGGGGAGATCCCTGGCTCGCCACGCTGCCGCCATGCGAAAAACCCCGACCATCTCGTGATGATCGGGGCTTTTCTATATAAGTGCCTGACGATGACCTACTCTCACATGGGGAGACCCCACACTACCATCGGCGCTGAGCGGTTTCACTGCTGAGTTCGGCATGGGATCAGGTGGTTCACGCACGCTATGGTCGTCAGGCGAAAAGGGGGTGAATCATGCTGACGTCGAGACGTCTCTTGCGTATCCGCTGTCATCTGTCATCGACAGACCACTTGGGTGTTATATGGTCAAGCCTCACGGGCAATTAGTATATCAGCAGGATACGTCACCCTCTCGACTTCCCTCCATACACAAGACTTGAGCTTAACTCGGGATGAGCTGACGCAGCCGAACGCCTGAGCTTGCTACTCTTCAATAAAGGAGCTGAAGGTCGGTTCAAAGAGGGTCCCCTCTGTCAACCGCTCTTCTACACGACCAGCCAGAAGCATTTCTGAGCGAGACGGATAGTGACGAAGCAAATGCTTCGCTTGCCGGCGAACAGAGTCGGGGAGAGAGACGTCTTGGGAGATCTCTTGCAAGAACTCCCGAGTATGAATCACAGCTCGTGTCCTCTCGGATGGCATAGTCATAAATATCTCCCCCTCAAGCTAAATCCACATGAAGTAACGAAGAGCCAATCAACATTCATGAGGAAAAAATATCAAGATTTCCCGCTGCCCATCTGCGGTTCCGGGGCCTGGTCGGCCAAGATTTGCATCGCGGTCTCGCTGGAGATGGTCTTGCCTGGCTCCTCCCCCCATAGCATGCCGATCGGCACCGCGAAGCAACCTGGCACCTGCAGCCTGAGGCAGTGACGGCCGGTATAGATCAGCATACCCCCACGGAAGCTTTTACCGGCCTGGTCAGCAAGCCGGGCTAGGCCGGCGGCATCCTTGGCCTGGACGCTGGCGGCGCGCTTGACCTCCACCCCCCAAAGCTCCTGACCTCGCTCGATGACCAGATCAACCTCCACCTGATCCTTGTCTCGGTAGTGGGAAAAGCGTAGCTCAGGTTCGACCCAGGAAGCCTGAGCGATCAACTGCTCGACCACATGGCTTTCCAACAGGGAGCCGAAGCGTTCCGCCTCAGTGAGCCACTGCTCGGGACTCAGGCGCCCCAGTGCTGCGGTAAGGCCGGTATCGACCAGGTGAAGCTTGGGGCTCTTGATCAGCCGTTTGGCATGATTGCGATGCCAGGCAGGGAGCTGCTGAATCAGGAAAAGGCGTTCCAGGATGCCAAGGTACTTGGTGATGGTGGCGCGCTCCATCCCCAGTTCCTTACTCAGATTACTGACATTGAGCAGACTAGCCTTGCGATAGGCTAACAACTCTATCAGTCGAAGCATCCCGTCTTCGTCCTGAATGGCCGCGATATCGCGCACGTCGCGCTGCACGATGGCATTGAGGTATTGGCGATACCATTGACGAGCCCGACGAGGCGACCGACGGTTGGGCTCGGTATAACCGCCCTGACATAGCACCTCTGCCGCAGGAGAGAGAGGCACGGTATCCGTGCACCATCCTAGGCCTCAGCGTTCCCTCCACCAGCATGCTGAGAAGAGCCGAGTCACTGACTCGCTTCTCCTGCTCGGTCAATGGATGCAGGTAGATGACTTCCATGCGGCCAGCCAGGGAGTCCTGTGCCTTGGGCAACAAAAGGAGGTTCGCAGAGCCTGTCAGCAGGAAGCGGCCTGGTTGGCGATCACGGTCTACCACTGTCTTGATCGCCAACAACAGCTCCGGTGCCCGCTGCACCTCGTCAAGAATCACGCGTTCAGGCAGGCTCTCGACAAATCCGAGCGGATCCTGTTGCGCCGCTTCGAGCAGCGTGGAGTCATCAAGGTTCAGATAACTACGCTCGGGGTCGATGCGCTGGGCGAGCGTCGTCTTGCCCACCTGCCGTGGCCCCAGCAGGCAAACCACTGGCGTGTCGGCGAGAGATTCGAGTACTCGGTCGCGAATTTGCCGAGGGAGATAAGGAAATACCATGTCGCGGCTCATTCATCGTCCATTTGAGTAACAATGTATCGTCCAATTGATGCCTTGTCTATCGTCCAATTGCTCATTGCACCATCGACCAGATACTATCTTCGCCCTCGAAAAATTGACGCAAACATTGAAAAGCATAGCCCTCGGACATAGCCGCCGTCGCATGATCAGGCGGGCTGTTGCCAGTGATGGGGCAGGAGCTCGTGGAACTGGCTGACCGTCTGGGTCGGCAGCCGTTCCGGCACGCCCTTCAGGTAGCCGTAGGGCTCATGGCCATTCAGCTTGGCGCTCTGGATCAGGCTCATGATGTTGGCGGCGCGCTGGCCACTGCGTAGTGATCCAGCGAATAGCCAGTTGGAACGTCCGAGCGCCTTGGGGCGAATCAGGTTCTCCACCCGATGACTGTCGATCGGCAACCCGCTGTCGTCGAGGTAGCGCGTGTGCGCCGTCCAACGTTTCAGGCTGTAGCCCCAAACCGGACAACCTTCGCTGACGTTGACACCGTCCATGCTGATGGTGACGCCGTGAGCCTCCAGGACGCCGGTGAAGGCCTGGCTGGTGAACTGGCACCCCTGTTCGGTATTGAAGATCTCGGGCGTTCCGTGACGTGCCAGTGCCTCCTCTAGCGCATCGACACAGAAGTCCGTGTCCAGCGTATTGGAGACCCGCCACGACAGGACGCGGCGGCTGTGCCAGTCCATCACCGCTACCAGGTACATGAAACCCGCGATCGCAGCGGTGATGGGGTTGCCTTCAGCAGCGCGCTGCTGCCGCCCTACCTGAAGCGGGCCCGGAACATCGAAGAGCTGATCCCCTGGCTCTACCGGAAGGGGGTCTCCACCGGTGACTACCAGGAGGCCCTGGCTGCCCTGCTGAGCGACCAGGCCAAGGGACTTTCGGCCAACACTGTGTCACGGCTCAAGAAGCAGTGGGAGGCCGAGCATGCCGAGTGGCAAAAGCGGGGCCTATCAGAGCAGCGCTACGTCTACTGGTGGGCAGACGGCGTCTACAGCAACGTGCGTATGGATGACCGCCTGTGCCTGCTGGTGATCATCCGTGCCACCGAACAGGGCCGCAAGGAGTTGGTCGTGAATAACGTCAAGTTTCAGGATGGTGAACCCTTGACCGATCAGTCAGACAGGGCTGCCGCCTGACCGGCCATACACAGGAATTGACAATAACTCGATAGCCCTGCATGGTCACCTCCTAGGGCTTGACATCGCCAATGCCACCTGTTTACTCTAAAGCTGTGGAGTAGGTAAATCCGTAGTGTTGATCGGTAGCTGGCCGATTCATAAAAACAGCATTCGACTCGCGCTTTTCGGCTCATCCTGGGCCGGGAAGTTGCCCACCAGACCGTCAACATCCTTCATGCGCTTTGTGCAATTTTATGCTTCTTTGCACAACAGCCCTTTTTGCGATGCGATCGTGTCGAATGCACTCTGACATTCGCCACGGACTTCCGACGGTATTCTGATTCTTAGCTCGCGCAGCTCTGCTCACGCTATTCGCTCCTCTCAACTTGAGACGAGCGAATAGCGTAGGCTGTCTGCGTTCACGCTTTTCCCATTGTCGAGCCATCGCTCGCACAGGGTGAGCGTCTCGAGCGAACTAGCCCACCGCTCCGCGTGGTGTGGACTGACGAAAAGGCCGCTTTCCGGCAGCCAGTGATTTTGCCCCTTATCGCAACACTCCCCTGTAATCAGTGGGTTAGCTAATTCGCTTTCGCCAATATACGGCCCCTCTCCGCCAAGTGGCGGGGCCATTGACGAAACGGCCAATACCGCCATCTGGCGGACTCGGCCCGCCAATTGGCGGGCCCAGGTCTTCCGCCAAATGGCTGCCAATGGCCATTCGCCACGCCACTTCATCGCGTTTCTTGTGATCACGTCATCGCGCTTCTTGTGATGACGTCGGATCGGACAGGCCCTTGGACCGCTGCTCGCTGTCTCTGGCTGCCTCACCCTGCGCCAGGCAACCGGTTCAGGGTCGGCATCGCCGCGCCGATTGCGCCATGACGCTGCCCCCTTGCCGACGGCAGAGCGGCACCGCGCCACTGACCCATGACCAGCCCCTCCCCTGGCGCTTGCCACTCGCCGGCAGCGGACCACGGGATCACGGGGCGCGTCATCACGTCTGCCAGCGCCACCCATGAGCCACGACGGCATGGACCCCAGGTCCCGCTGCCATGCCATGCACTCATCCACCGTCACCTCGTGACCGTGTGTCCCTCCCCTGCGCTTGCTGCCCTGGCTCACCTGACGGCGTGAGCCAGCCAGCAGGCCCGTTGCATGGCCAGGCGCTGGCGTCCTGTCCGGGGAATGTTCCGTGAAAAAAATCTGTCACGCCGTCACAACACCCGACTCGATGACCCCTGTGTACAGGGACACCAACATCACCAGGACACCCACATGACCACTGCCCACCCTCGCACCCACCGCCTGCTAGACGCTAGGTATACGCCGGACCCTGCCAAGGCCACCCTGCCCCGCGGCGCACTGAGCGCCCGCCACGTGTCGGGAAAGCGCCTTCGCCACCTGTCCCGAGGCCGTGCCCCTTATATCGGGTAGGCACATGGTGGAGAACGACATGCAAGTCACGAAAAGCCCGATCTATCAAAGCGCCTGGTGCATGCAGGTCGACATGAGGGCCATTGAGATGACCGACTGTGCGGACATCCGCGCCCTGGCCTCAACCTATGGGGCCACGGCAGTGTCCCTCGACACAGCGCCATACTTCCTGGATGGGGGTGGCACGGAGTTGGAGCTGATCAACCCTTCTCCTGTATTGCGTGAGCTCCAGCAATACGGCCCACCCGGCGTGCGCAGCATCATCGGCTATACCATCGACCGTTCGGCACTGAAACCCGGCGAGGAAGCCTTCTGGTCATTCTATCTACGCAAAATCGTGCCCGCATGTATCGGCAGCAACGAAAAGGGCGAGCAAAAACGTCTGAGGCAGGCATGTCTCAAGGCACTGTATGCCAATGAGCCGCTTCTGGAATTTATTACCCATGTCGTGCTGCCTGGCGAAGACATGACCAAACCCAGCGCCATTGTAAAACTGTTCAATGACACCTTTTCCAGTCGAACCATTGAACGCGAGCTCACAGACTTCAGAAAGGAAGGCAGGCTGCCGATAACCAGCGAGATATCTGATAGAAAGCCGCCGGTCATGTCAAAGGACAACCCTGAGGAAAAGGCGCATATCCTCAAGGAGAAAAGCGGCACCACTCACCAGGCTGTCAACGAGGCTGCCAACGACAGTCATCCCGTGATGCGGACCAGGGTTTCATCTGACGTCGCTTTCAATGAACCTGACGATGACGACGACATCGCGACTCCCCGGCATCAACACCATATCGCCGCGCTGATGCATAAGAACCTGGGCATTCGCATGAAACCATAGCCCACATCATGCCGTGGTGAATGCGCCAGATAGCGAAGAAACGCAAAGCATCACAACGCCATGCCCTGGGGAGACCCAGGGCCTCCTTCATCGGTGGCTGGAGAGCCTGAGTGAACAAATCGCCGCAACCCCCTGAGTGGATCATCGAGCGTTATCAGCAGTGTTTCCATGCCCATGGGATGGCGCCACCACTGCTGACCCTGGCCATGAGCATCATCAGTGAGATGCTCCCCCCGCCCACGCGTCCCGATCTACAGCAGGCCGCTGAGCTATATGCCAGGGACCATGGGGTGTCGATACCGGAAGCGTTGACCGACACGTTCGCCAATCTGGCGTCACTCGCCGAGACACCCTGGACCACATCGGGGACTCAGTATCCGCTCTGGTACGCCCTCAGCCAGCCACGCTTCCTCAATCGCCAGCAAGCGGGCGCGCTCACCGCCAGACAGCTGCTCCAGGAATGGTTCACCCCCGTGGTGCGTGGCGTCGTTCCCGGCATCTATGCGACTCAGGTCCGGCACGTACGCGATATCCTGGTGCTGGTGTTGGACGATGCCGAGCTGCATGGCATCCCCCTGTACCGCTATGACGACGTCATCCGCATCATGGGTCACCCCGTGATGCAGACACAGCGGCGTGAAGCGAGTCGTCAATACCAAACCGTCGTTGAGTTGTACGAGGAACGCCGCCGGCCCGGCGTGCGTGTCGGTAACGACCTCTCCGGTTACCCGCGGTCGGGCCGCCTCGCGCAGCGCCCCAGACAACTCAACCCCTACCAGGTGTCACGCCGTGAACAGATTGCCGATGCACCGCTCGCCCCACAGTGCCGGGTCACGGAGACGCCCGGCATGGAGCGGGCCTCGGGCGGGGAGCCGCTCGGCTCGGAACTGAGCGAACGCGGCTACCGGTACGCGCGCCACACGGCATCGCATCGGGATACGGCCGATACCCCGGATCTGGACATCCCGGTGCTCGAGCGCGCCACCCCCTCGCAGCTGACCCCCGCCGACGACCGCCGCGCGGCGCGCCAGGCGGTGCAGATGGCTGCCACCCAAACATTGGCCACTCAGGAGGACGTCCATCGACTGACGCCGTGGCAAATCCAACAGGTCCTTAGCCTCCCTCTGCCTCCCGCCGAGTGGGTCCTGATTCGGCTGTTACTGGTCACGGGGATGCCCGTCAGTCGCCTGATCACGCTGCAGCGCTCGCCTCATGACAGCGAGTCCACCGCTGACGCGCCAGCCGACCCGCCGCAATGGCATCCGGCGTCGGCCACCTGGCGCTATCGGCTCCGGGATGGACCCAGCCCGGCACCGGATGGCAGCACCGCTCACCTGTGGGTGACACTGCGTCTGCCCGAGGACCTAAATGACGCCCTGCTCAGCATCGCCTCAGAGACGCCGCTGGCCGGCAGCACCTCACGCCTCAATCGCCACCTGAGGCGCGCCTTTGGTGATACCCCTGGCATCACCCCCACGGCAGAGCGACTTGCGGCAACATCGGCGCTTCTCATGCGTCCCCTGGCCCCCGACAACCACGCGGTGCTGACGCTGAAAGGCCAGTACGGCATGCTCGATGCAGCACCCGCCGCCTACCGCCAGCTGGATGGCACCTCACTGCAACAGCTGTTCGACGCCGGCATGAGCCGCTGCGGCATCCGGACGCTCTCATCACCGCCCGCGCCCGCCAGCGCCCAGCCTGTCGGCTCCTGTCGCGCCCTGACCGCCTCGGCCTGGCAGTCATGGACGACCCGCTTGCAAGAGGCCATCGCGCAGGCCCGTGAGCCACTGGACATATGGCTACCGCCAACTCCCCTGCCCATCGCGTCAGTGGTGGCATATGTCCAGCTGGTCACCGCGTATACCTATCTCGGATGGCTGTTGGCGACGGGCGCAAGACCCGCTTCGGCCAATACACACACCATCATCACCGGCACCCGCGCCTGGATCCGTGACAAGGGATCCCGCCGGGGCACGGAGAGCCGCGTCATTCCCCTTCACGCCAGCATCATGCAACAACTGCAGTCACACCGCGCGCTGGTAGAGCAGACGCTCGCGTTGATGACGCGACACGAGTACCCGATTGAGGATCAGCGGCGCCCCGACCAACAGGGGCCTACCTGGTTCTCTCTGACGCAGCACCGACGGCCGCACTGTCAGCTGCGCGCGATTCGCCATGCCGACCTCCGGCAGGTGTTGTCCCGACTGATCGACGAGGCCCCCCGGATGGATGCGCTGCTGCCTGCCGATAACGCGACACGGCATAGCACAACGACCGCCCTGTATCGCACCATCCCGGAGGCGGAACTGGATGCACTGGTCGGCCATGCCCGGATAGGTCGTGATCGGACGCACCCCCGCGCCAACGCCCCGCTGCATCAGAACAAGGCATGCCAAGACCCTATCGGTGCATGGCTGAAAGCCACCGGGTACCGAGTACTGGATGTGGAGACACCCCCATGGCAGTGACGCTATCGACCCCCTTACTGATGGGGCAGCTGGTTTCCCTCGGCGCGACGGTATGCCGGGCGCCGAGGCGTGACGAGACCGAGAGGCTGCTCGACATGATCATGCCGTACCAAGCCAACGGCTGCCTGGCCCTCAAGAGCGGCGATGTCGACGCACTGGTCTCGGCCTACCGTGACACTCGCAAGGCCGCGGGACAGTCCTACCGACTGGCAGATTGCCGGCGCCGCGTGACCGATGTCCTCGAGGCGCTGAATGGGCTGCCCCACTGTCACAATGTCCTGCCCACCACGCCCCAGCCGCTACATCGCCCGACGGCGATGCCCCAGCGGGGCGAGCAATTACAGGACATCGAGGAAGCCAAGGCGCTCCGCTCAGGTATCGTGACGTGGTGTCGTGAGAGCGAGCATCCCGATGGGTGGCTATTGACGTTGGCCCTGTCACTGGGCGCGCGGCTGGGCATGGGAGAGCGCGTCATCGTCTCAACGCTGGCCATGCTCCGTCATGACATGGTGGCACAGGACACCTGGCTGTCGATCCCGACCCAACCGATCGAGTTGCCGCAGGTCGGGCGGTATGCCCTGCGGGTACCGCACGACGTTTGGCAGGCACTGCGCGCCATCCGGCGTCGGGCACGCTCACAAGCCCCTGACACGCTGCTGCTGTTCTCGGAGCAGGAGGCCCTGAAACCCTTGGCCAAGCGTGAGGCGGCACTGCGCCAACGCCTGAACAAGGCCTTTGAGGCCTACCAAAAGGCCGCCCGACGCGACGTGGCACTGCTCACCCCGCGTCACTGCCAGACCTGGTATGCCCTGGCAAGAGCGGCCCGTTATCTCCCCGTGTTCGCCAAGGTGCCTCCCCTATGGGCCACCCTGCTGACTCGCTACCCCCTGCCCACCAGCACCACGCGAACGCTGCTGGGAACCTCTCGAAGGCAGGACGAGCCGGACACGCTCAATGCCACCCGAGTCAAGATGCCTGTCGTCGTGCAAGCACCGGAGGCCTTGACACGAGAAGCCGGTAGCTGGGAGCGACAGGAAGCGTCGTTACCCGAGGATTGGTCACGTCAGTTAAAGAACATCATCAATCAGTGCCTCAATGCGGTGCTCTCCGAGGTCGGCACGCCCTACTCCAAAGCATCCCACCGCCGGGAGGTCGAGCGTATTATCGTTCGCTACCAGCGCCACGTCACCCGGCTGACCAGCACCGACACCAGTTATGTCCACCTTCTCCTCGACTGGGCCTATGACCTGCTCTGTTGTCAGAAAAGCGTCAAGTGGAAGACGGTAAGGACATACCTGTCACGACTTAGCCACATGAGCATTCTCGACAACCCCGACATCCTGGATTTGCAGGAGTGGGATGATGACACCATAGAGGACATTCAGCTTACCTTGCTCCACGAAAATCGCCTGGAGGCCAGCACCCGCGCTGACACCCTGATGCTGCTCCGCCGATTCTTCGCCTTTTGTACCGAGCTGGGGCTACTTGAGGGGTTGCATTTACCGCAGGCGAATATAGACGTTCCGATGAGCACCCTGCGCACGGAGATCATCTCGCCGCGTGATGCCGAGTTGCTCTGGAAGCAGTTGACCTACGCCGGTGTCACCGGCTCCACTCAGCAGATGTATGCACTGATCATGGCACTTGGCTGCTATGGTGGACTTCGCATATCCGAGGTCGCAAGCCTGACCCTTCAGGATATACAGATCGAGCCCTGGGTTACGTTTTCCGACGACTTCATGAGTGAAGCGACGCCTGACATCGCGCCAATGGAGGGCACAACGGCCTGTTGGATCATCGTGAAAGGTGGAAAAACGCCTGCTGCCAGACGCCGGATTCCTCTTCACGTACTGGCATGCCGCGACGTCATTCCCATCCTGAACGACTGGATACAAGAGCGCCGTCGTCAGTGCCCCAAGGTGCCGCTCGACAATATCGCTCTGTTCGGGCCCAGAGGACAACCGGATGCCTACCGCAAGGAGGCGATTGGTCAAGCCATCCTACCCATCCTCAAGGACGGGTTAGGAAAGCGAATCGATTTCCACAGCCTGCGTCATGCAGCAGTGAGCTGGGTGTTGCTGAGGCTACATGCCGCCCAGCACCATGACTTCGCTGATCGCCTAGCCTATCGTTTTGATGAGTTATTTCAGCTCGAACGCTGTCAGGAGATCCTGGATCACTTCTGCTCAGCTGAGGGCAAAGAGACCCTCCAGCGGGGGAACCTTTACGAAGTCGTCGCCAAGTGGATCGGTCACCGACACTCGGGCACAACACTTTTGCATTATGCCCACACGCTGTCGATCATCCACTCAGATATATTGACGCGGCCCTGATACTCATGCTCTGGAAGCTGAATCGGCAACAACTCAGCGTCCGGAGCGATGATTCCATCCTTCAACGAGTCTTGATATTGCGTCGAGCATATAGAATCGGGTGAAAACCGGTAATCCTGGATTATCGCGTCCATTCAGTCCACGGCTTGATGTAGAACGTCATGAGTCGCGGACTTATCAGCGAGTGAGGGAAAGGGAGGTGGTCGGTCAGCCAATCACAGGGATCAATGCGTACCCTCTTCTCGCAGCATGTACACATCTGCCATAGTCAGGCACGTCGCCTCCGCAATCTGCAGGTCGCTCAGCACACCTAATTTGATTAGGTTGCGAGCAGTTGTACGATTAGCTTCCTGACGGCCTTCCAAGCGTTCTTTCTTGACAAGATTTTCCAAATTCTCTGCCAGCATCGCTTTATCCTCCACGAAGCTGTCGAGCTGTTCCAGATTGACCTCGGACCCGAGCCGAGATGCATCATGCTTCGTGAGGTGGTCGGAAAGCTCGGTAGGGTGTGGTATCTCGTATCGCCCAAGCACATTTCGAGTGTTGGCACAGGAACTGGAGTTTTAACGGTCGAAAAAAAACATTAATTCCTCTATTATGACTCAGGATGTTTTTTTCTCTTATGGCGCCTCACCACTTCGCAATACCCAACAAGGATCGTACACAACATAATAATGATAACAGGCGACATACCGACAAGAAATATCCAAAGTTCACTCATGACCTCAACCCTCGCGACCCATACATGAATCACTATAGTAATAATATTAAATTACACAACCTTTTTTATTGCAAGCCACACCATGGACAGTGACAGGTGCCCACGCAACAAAAGATGGGTACCTATTCATGACATCCCCAAGCATCGAATGTCAGAGCCGTCGTCGCCATCGCCACGCCCCTTCGCTCTAGCCCAATATCGTTGCAACTTATAGTGAACAAGCCTTAATCGCCACTACAAAGAACATCTCAATTTCACGTGACTTTAGCTAGCCAGACGGAATAACACGGCAGCCGCCAACAAAGAGGCCGCGACAAAAATACCGTTCCAGCGCAGACCAATCTGCAACGCCGTCTTGCCAGTGAATCTTGACATTATCATCATCGCCGCGGTAAACGGAGACGACACCATTGTTAATGACCAGCCCGTCAGCATGGCCGCGGCAAGCAGTGGCAACGACACACCTTCGAGTTCTACTTGGGCAATCATACTGGTCAAAAATGTGACACTGATGATTGGATTAACCCCAACTTGAGCAAGCATAAAGATCAGCAGCAACACCAGTATCGGCAACCAGCTTGCGAAAGACGCCAGAAATGATGCCACTCCTTCCAACTGAGCAGGATCAAGCAGTGACACACTGAGAAAACCAAGGTAGGCGCCAGAGCCTAACGCCACAACCTCATTACCTATACCACCGAGCACATTAGGCAACCTGCGGGCAAGCAAGACAGTGGCCGGCCCTACACCGGCACTTCCGAGACCACGGCACTGCCAAGCCAGCCACACCCATGCTCCCAGCGGTACTCCGATCAATACAGCCTGAGGCAACCGCACAGAAAGTAGTACGGAAAGCAAAAACACCAACATCACCAGAGCCAGCAACAGCAAGCTGAATGCCGCCAGAGGCATCAGCGACGGGCGCTCAAGAGCAGTTTTAACGGCTCTTGGACGCGGACCTGCAAGCTGGTCGCAGCCCCATCCCAGCAAAAACAATACGGTGGCAGATGCTAGCACATAGGGAAACAGTTCTCCCCAAGTTAGCGACTCCAGGTTGCCCAACACCACTGCGACACCGATACCTAACGGTGAGACCAGCGGCGCCAGGGTGAAGCCTCGCAAGGTTGCTAACAACATGCGACGACGACGCACTTCCTGCACCCACACCCTCCCCTGAGCAGCGCCGAGGGTATTGGCCTTGTCAATCATCGACATGAACAGATTCAATACGCCAAAATTCAGCACGATGCCAAACAATGTGGAACCCAACGAGAGCATCGGATAACGCCAGGTCGGCGGCTGCATCAACAGACTCTGACCACAGCGATGAATTAGCTTTGAGCGATAGGCAGGGAGGCGCAATAAGGCCAGTACGGTCATAAACGCCGCGAGGAAAACGAATCCAGCTGCCGCCTCATGCAGCACTGCCCAAGGAGCAGGGAGCCACCAAATGGCGAAAAGAGACATTAGGATGCAGGCAAGAACCAAGAGGCGCGCCATCGAACTGAATCGAGGCCATCCCAACAAAAGAAACAATACCAACAGCAACTGAGCCAAGCTTGCGATAATTAATGCGCCACTCAACATATGCGCAATTTCCAGGACAACAATACCTGCAAGCAGGTGACTAGTCCATTTGCTTGCAACCAGATTCCTTACAAAAACACTCACCGTCAATTAGCCTCCCTGGCAACAGGAGAGCCGGCCTCAAATGGTGACCGGCTCGATTCCCTTACGCTCCGGCCGAGCTCACCGACCGGAGCGATATCACGGGGCACTGTGCCCTTGATCTTATGTACTGGATTCATCCACGCTGCGTTTCGGTTCTTTCCGTGCCGTAATGAAGCGATAGATGGCCAGTGAAATGGAGCCAACCGTTAGGGCAATAAAGAACCAAGTGATCGGACCGCGCACAAAGATCGACAGGTCATTGGAGCCAATCAGCAGTGAGCGCCGCAGGTTATCTTCGAACATCGGACCCAGGATAAAGCCAATCAAGAAAGGGGCTGCTGGTATCCCGGTACGATTGAACACATAGCCGAGCAGTCCAAAGGCCAGCATCAACCACACATCGAAGGTATCATTATTGACCGCATATGCCCCATACACACAGAACATCAGCACGATCGGAAAAAGAATCGCCTTGGGAATATCAGCAATCAGCGAAAAGTAGCGAATTGCTGCGTTACCAACGAACAGCAAGATCACTGAACTCAGCATGATCCCCAGGAATAGCGCATGACCGATCAGTCAGACAGGACTGCCGCCTGACTTGCCGTACACAGGATTTGACAATAACTCTTAACAAGAATGTCATTAGCTGTTCATGCATTCTTCGCCTGAATGTCACATGACATCGTTAACTTTAGGCCTTCAAAATTCCCAGTTCTGGAGGCACAACCTGATGTTTAAAAGTTTAAAGCTACTCGCAAGCTCTGTTCTGCTATCACTCTCGTTTGTCATTCCTGCTGCTAACGCCGAAACCGTCCGTTTGGCAGTCACCGACCTAGTCGGATTGGAAGAACTACAGCGCGAATTCGGCGCCTTTCGTGACAAACTCTCTGAAGTCACCGGCTATGACATTGAATTTACCCCAGTTACCAATCGGACGGCGGCGGTAGAAGCGCTTCGCTTCAAGCAGGTCGATTTTGTTCTCACTGGCCCCGCTGAATATGTCGTCATGCAGAAACGTGCGGATGCGAAAGTAGTTGTGGGCTTCTCGCGTCCTGACTACTTCTCGGTTATTGTCACCATGGCGGACTCAGGCATTACTAATGTCAGGGATCTTGTTGGGAAACGTGTTGCCATGGGCAGTGTCGGGTCTACCTCCCGTCACCTTGGCCCCATTCAGGCCCTGGCCGATGCTGGTATTTCTCCCATGGAAGATCTGGAACTTGTGCACACCAAGGTTCCGGTGCTTTGGGAATCGCTTAAGCGCGGAGATGTCGCTGCGGTTGGCATGAACCATACAGAGTTCCGCCGCCTTCGTACCCAAGAAATGGAAAATGGCGGTCACCAGCCTGGCGCTTTCCGGGTAATTGCCCGCGGCCCGGACCTTCCCAATGATCTGCTGATGGCTGGCAGTCACGTTAGCGACGAGATGATCAGCCGCCTGCGTGACGGTTTCGTGAACCATTCTGATGAGCTGATTAATTCCATCGTGAACGGCGGCGGCACTGACGTGGACAAATACACCGGCATGCGCTTTATCAGCAACATCAAGGACAGCGACTACAACTACGTACGGTCCATGTACGCCACCATTGGCTACCCGGAATACTCTGATTTTGTTGGCGACTGATCGCCCCTAACCCGAACTCGCGGGGTCGTCAGCCGGCACCGCTGTTTTTGTTTCAGATATTTCGATTCAAAGGACACCTGTTATGAATCCCGTCGCCCAACCCTTGGTGCAATCCCAATTTATTGCACCCTCCATGGTATCCGACTCCCTCCAGGTTGAAGGTCTGTCGAAGCACTTCAAGGGTACCGACAAAGCGGTGTTTCGTGATGTGAGTTTCAGCATCAATGAAGGCCAGTCGGTTGCCCTGATCGGTGCCAACGGGGCTGGTAAAAGCACATTGCTCCGCTGTTGTGTCCGGCTGATTGAACCGGATAGCGGAAAGGTCAGCCTGTCTGGTGAGGATTTGTCCGGCAAATCGGGCCGGGCCCTGAAAAAAGCCCGTAACCGGGTCGGTTTTGTGTTCCAGAAGCACTGCCTGGTGCCACGGCTGTCCGCCCTGACCAACGTGTTGCATGGCAATCTTGCCCATTGTTCCGGGCCCCGCAACTGGGCACAGAGCCTGGCTCGCCAGGAAGACCGGCAAAGGGCCATGGACTGCCTGGAACAGGTAGGGCTGGCGGACTTTGCTTACCAGCGTTGCGACCAGCTTTCCGGTGGCCAGTCACAACGGGTGGCCATTGCGCGGGCGTTGATGCAGGAACCCAGCATTCTGTTCGCCGATGAACCCACTGCTAGCCTGGATCCGCAATCCGGCGAGCTGGTGATGGAGTTGTTTGCCCGTTTGTCGCGGTCACGCAATTTGACGGTGTTTTTCGTTTCCCACCACGTTGAGCATGCCCTGCACTATGCCGATCGCATTCTGGGACTGCGCTCATCGGAACTGCAGCTGGACAGCCCCAGCCACTCAGAGAGCACCGCCAGCCTGAGAGAATTCTATGCCTGAGCCAAGTCAGATTCATCCTGCATCACCCGTGTTAAGGGGGCGTTTTCAAAGGCCATCCTGGCTGAGCAGTGGCCTTTTTGCGCTGTTTCTCGGGTTCTTTCTTTGGTCGCTGGCCGGTGCTGGTATGTCCCTGCAGAGCCTCATACAGGGCCTGCCGAATATGGGAACCATTGTCGGGGAAATGTTCCCGCCGGCCACAGACCGGGCCCAGCCCATCTTCGAGGCAATACTGGTTACCTTTCAGATGGCCCTGGTGGGCACCGTCATTGGCGTGATTCTGAGTGTGCCCATGGCGCTGCTGGCGGCGCGGAATACCTCACCTCACCCGCTGGTGCGTTATGTCACCCGCTCAATCATCAGCTTCGTACGCACGGTGCCGGATCTGGCATGGGCTCTGTTTTTTGTGGTGTCAGTTGGCCTTGGCCCGTTTGCCGGCACACTGACCATCATCGTAGACACCATCGGCTTCTGCGGCCGGTTCTTTGCCGAGGCTTTCGAAGAAGTTGATCCCGGCCCGTCGGAGGCACTGGATTCCATCGGTTCCAGGCCTCTGGACCGTATCGCGGTGGTACAAATACCTGGCGCCCTGCCCAGCATGATCAACACCGGGCTGTTTTCTCTTGAAAAAGCCGCTCGTTCATCGGTTGTGCTCGGGCTGGTGGGTGCTGGCGGCATTGGCGCTGAACTTGCCGTTTCCATGGAAATGTTCCGCTATGATCAGGCCGCTTTCATCATTTTCTCAATCTTTATTCTGGTTTATCTGGTCGAGCATTTTTCCTCTCGCATGCGCGAACGGCTGCTGACCCAAATTCGATAGGACGTAAACAGTATGAACAATTCCACACAGACAGGCCCGGACTCTCGCAACACTCTGGTGATCAGCAATGTGCACCTGCTTTTATCTGACGGCTGGAAAAATGACACCTGCCTGCAGGTGACTGATGGCGTTATTACCGCCCTTGGGCAAGACGTTGTGCAGGGTAACAGCCAGGTTATTGATGCCGGCGGCGGCTATTTGCTGCCCGGGATTATTGACCTGCATGGTGATGCTTTCGAGCGCCATATCACGCCCAGGGCCGGCACCTTGTTTCCGCTTGAGCTGGCACTGGCCGCCAACGATGCCAGCCTGGTTGCCAATGGCATCACCACTTTCTATTACAGCATCACTGACGGGTTCGAACCCGGCCCCCGCAGCCGGGAAACCGTGCGCAAATTGTTGCTGGCGCTGGAAGAATTGATGCCCAGGTTCAGCTGCCAGGCCAAAGTGCACATCCGCCATGAAAAAGTGAATACCGAAGGCCACGACGAATTAACCGATTGGCTCCGCAATGGGCGCGTTCACATGCTGTCGCTGAACGACCATCTGCCGGAACTTGATAATGAACGCGCCGTAAAACGGTATCTTGCCGGCCTGCAGCGCCGGGTGACCATGGACGACGATGCCACCCAGGAATTTCTCAGCAGCCTGCAGGGCCGCCGGGAACTGGGCGAGGAACAGACCCGCGCGCTCGCCAGCCTGGCGCTGGCATCCGGTGTCAGCCTTTCGTCCCACGACGATCACGGCCTGGAAGACGTTGCCCGCAACGTCCAGCTGGGTACTGCGATTGCAGAGTTCCCGATGGACGCACAAACCGCCCTGGAAAGCCGCAAGTCCGGCATTTCAGTATTGATGGGCGCACCCAATCTGGTTCGGGGCGGCTCCCATGTTGGCGCGATCAGCGTGCGGGATGCCATTGCCGAGGGCCTGGTAGACATCCTGTGCAGTGATTATCACTATCCCAGCCTGTTTACCGCGCCGTTTGTAACAGCCCGGCACAACCTGCTGCCGCTGGCGGATGCCTGGAAAATGGTCAGTGAAAACCCGGCCCGGGCTGCCGGTATGGGTGACCGGAAAGGCCAAATCGCATCGGGTTATGACGCCGACCTGTTGTTGCTCAGTGAACTGGATGGTTCGCCGCTGTCGTTGCAGGCAACGTTTGTAGGGGGAACCCCGGTTTATCAGCGCGAGGGCCAGTGGCAAAAGCAGCCGCAAGCCGTCGAGGCTGGTGGGGTAGCGGTGTGATGGCAGGGCCAGAAACAGCGGGGCAGCCGATCCCGGCGCCTCGCCACCAATGGCCGCGGTGCCTGCTTGCAGTGGATGCCCGGGAAGTCAGGACGGCCGCAGAGCAGTTCGAACAGGCCTTCCGGATTGAAGACGTGCAACTGCCACAGTCCGGGCTGGGTCTGATGAAAATCCGCGACGGCGCACTGGGCGAACTGTATTTCCCGGGTGAAATACCCCTGGCCACGGCGAGGGTTCGAATGCTTGCCGCAGACCAAACCTGGTATGAAGGTGCCGCCCAGTTAATGGACGACCGCGCCAGCCTTGCCAGGGCCATTGCGGTGCTGGACGGGGTGCTGGCCAATCAACTGCCGGGGCACGAGACCCTCATACCGTTGTTGCAAAAGGGCCAGAATCGTCTCGCAGCACAGGCCAAAGAGCGTAAGGCGTTGCTGGAAACCACCCGGGTGAATTTCTCGTCGCTGGGCCATTACGAGGAGGACGACCATGCCTGAACCATCTGCTGCGGCACAGTCGCAAACGCAACCGGCGGGGCCGGATCTCCTGCGGTTCTGGCACCCAGGCACGCAACAGGCGCTGTTCCGGAATTTGTTGAAAGCCTTCAGCTACCCCGGTGAATCAGTCTGGCTGGCGGACACAGACAGTGCGGTGGCCATACTGGCGACGCTGGTAGACGCGGAAACCACGCTTGCAGACCCTCATCAGCTGTTGAGTGACCTCACCAGAACCCGCCTTAATGCACACCTGACTGACCCGGAACGGGCCGGTTATGTGATTGTCCGGGGTGACCTTGAGCCTGATTTTGCGCCACAGCTGGGCAGCCTGGAATCGCCGGAGACCGGTGCCACTGTGGTGGTGGTTGTGAATTCCCTGGTGGACGGTCCTTGCTGGCAGCTTTCAGGCCCCGGTATCAGGCAATCCCGGCGCATCAGGATTGGCGGCCTGGATGGGTCCTGGCTCAACGCACGAAACAACTGGTGCAGCGGCTTTCCCCTGGGCGTTGATCTGATTCTCACGGATCAACAGCATTGCCTGGCGCTGCCCCGCACCACACTGATTGAAGATACGGGGGCGAACTGATGGGTTATGTTGCGATTAAAGGCGGTGGAAAAGCCATTGCCGGCGCCCACACTGCCGTAGAAAGCCTGCGCACAGCCGAGGGTGAGGGTGGTTCTTCCCTGCCGTTGGCTTCCATTGAACATCAACTGCGCCTGCTCACATCCCGGGTGGTCTCCGAAGGTGGTCTTTACCACCCGCGGCTTGCAGCCCTGGCCATCAAGCAGATGCAGGGTGACACCCTTGAGGCGGCTTTTGCACTGCGGGCCTACCGCTCCACCAGGCCCCGGCTGATGGAAACCCCTACCCAGTCCACCTCCGGAATGCGGCTGATCCGGCGCATATCCAGTGCCTTCAAGGATATTCCCGGTGGGCAGATGTTGGGGCCAACCATGGACTATGCCTTGCGGCTGCTCAGGCTGGATCTTGCCGATGAGTCGCCGGAAACCTTTCGTCAAGTTTCGCGTCGGTTCATCAAGGATGCGCCCCACAGCGACCTTCCCGACAGTTTCCCGAAAGTGGTTGACGCGCTGCGGGAAGAGGGCCTGTTGCCCCCGCAACCGGAAAGGCCGGATAGCCCTTTCGATATCACCCGGGAGCCACTGGTTTTCCCGGTTCCGCGATCGGCGGCGCTGGCCACCATGGCACGGGCGGAAACCGGATCCTTGCTGGCGCTGGCCTATTCCAACGTGCGCGGGTACGGCAATGTGCACCCCACCATCGCAGAACTGCGGGTAGGTTACGTACCGGTGATGCTGCCGCATCCGATAACCAGCGAGCCCACTGAAGCCGGGGAAGTCCTGATGACAGAGTGCGAAGTGGTGGCGACCCAGGAGGGCGCTGAATCCGGTGCGCCGCCGTTGTTTTCGCTGGGCTATGGCGCCTGTTTCGGCCACAACGAAGTAAAAGCCATTGCCATGGCCATTCTCGACCGGGCGTTACAGAAGGGTATGCAGGACGGCGCTGACTGCCCCTCGGAAGACCCTGAATTTGTGCTGTTGCATGTAGATGGGGTGGATTCGATGGGCTTTGCCAACCACTACAAAATGCCTCATTACGTGACATTCCAGTCGGAAGTGGACCGCCTGCGAACCACCCAGGAAAAAGATCCGGCGCACACAAAAGCAGCACAGGGAGCGGAATCATGAACCCGGGTTACGAGCTGCCTGTTGATAATGTGAACTACAACTTTGCCTTCCTGGATGAATTCGCCAAGCGTGAAATCCGCCGAAACATTCTGAAAGCCATTTCGATTCCCGGCTACCAGACACCCTATGCCTCGCGGGAAATGCCCATGGGGCGGGGGTTTGGCACCGGTGGCCTGCAACTGACCCTGTCATTGCTCGGCGCCGGTGACACCCTGAAAGTGATTGACCAGGGCGCCGATGATTCCGTGAACGCCGTTAACCTGAGGCAGTTTGTAGAACTGACCTGCCCGGGTGCCAACACCACCGAACGGGCGGCCGAGGCAAATATCATCCAGTCCCGTCACCGGATACCGGAAGATAAGCTGACCGCCGACCAGATACTGGTGCTGCAGGTGCCAACACCGGACCCACTGACCATTGTGGAGCCGTCCGAGGCGCGCCGGAAAATCATGCACGGCGAGGGTGACTATGCGCCACTTCTGACCAGGCTGTACGAAGACATTGTCCAGTTTGACGAAATTGCCATATCCAACCGCTACCCAACCCGCCTGAATGGCCACTATGTGATTGATTCCAGCCCTATTCCCCGTTTCGATGTGCCGAAAATGCACCAGTCTGCCGCGCTTATCCTTCTAGGTGCCGGGCGGGAACGCAAAATTTATGCGGTACCACCGTTTACCGATGCGGTTCCGCTGGCCTTTGAAGACGTTGCCTTCCGCACCGAGGCCTTCCTGGACTCGAAGGGCGAGCGGCGCCAGTGTGATCGTTGCACCAGCGTGACCTCCTATCTGGATGAAATTATCCACCCTGACGGGTCGCGCCACTGGCAGTGCTCCGATACCGGCTACTGTAATGATCGGTGTGCCCAGCTGCAGAATGCAGAGTGCGAAGAGGCCAGACCATGAAAAAAATACTGGAAGTACGGGGGCTGAGCAGAACTCATGGCCCGGGTTGCCCGCTATGTTTCGAAAACACCGGTGCCGAGGCGGAAACCAATGTATGTGCCAGCTGTGGATCGGTGGTGGCCGCCCAGGATGTTAGCCTCGACCTTCATCAGGGTGAAATCCTGGGTATTGTGGGCGAATCCGGCAGCGGCAAGTCCACGGTGGTCAAAACCCTGTTTTTCGACGCCGAACCCAGTGCCGGTGAAGCCCGTTTTTTTGATGGCGACCAGCAGCTGGATCTGTTTTCCCTGAACGCTGCCCGTCAGCGCTGGCTGCGCAACCACCGGTTCGGCATGGTGTACCAGAACCCCAACCTTGGCCTTAATTTCAACGTGTCCGCCGGCGGTAATATTGCTGAACGCTTGCTGATGAGTGACGTGGCGAACTACGCCAGCATCCGCCAGCGCGCCCGGGATCTGCTGACGCGCACCGAGGTGCTGGGCGAGCGGATGGATGAATCCCCCCGCCGGTTTTCCGGCGGTATGCAACAGCGTGTTCAGATCGCCAAAGCCCTGGCAACCCGCCCGCCGTTGCTGTTGCTGGATGAAGTGACGACCGGGCTGGACCTGTCCGTGCAGGCCCGCATTCTGGACCTGATTCTGGAAATCCAGCATGAGCTGAATACCGCGATGATTGTGGTCACCCACGACCTGGGTGTTATACGGCTGCTGGCAGGACGAACCCTGGTGATGAAGTACGGACAGGTGATCGAAAGCGGCCTGACCGATCAGGTACTGGAAGACCCCCAGCACGCCTACACCCAACGGTTAGTGGCGTCTGCCCTTTAAGGAACGTCTTTTTATGAAGCCTCTTCTTGATATTGATGGCCTCAGCAAACATTTCCAGCTGCACGAACAGCAGAAGCTGATTCCATCCTGCAGCGCCGTCAAAGTGACGGTTTATCCGGGCCAGCTGACGGCACTGACAGGGCCGACCGGTTCAGGCAAGTCCTCCGTCCTCAAATGCATTTTCCGCACTTACCTGCCAAGCTCCGGGCGCATTCTGTATCGGGATCAGGAGGACAAAGTCACCGACCTGGCGCAGGCGTCCGAATACCGGATATTGCAGTTACGGCGCCGGGACATAGGCTTCGTGACCCAGTTTCTGCATTGCCTGCCCCGCAAAAGCGCGCTCGACATCACCATAGAGCCATTGCTGGCAAGGGGCGTCAGCCACCAGGAGGCCCAGAGGCGCGGGCGTGACCTGCTGGCACAGCTGCAGGTGCCAGAGCGCTTGTGGGGACTGCCGCCAGCGACCTTTTCCGGCGGGGAAAAGCAGCGAATCAATCTGGCGCGGGGGTTGGTTGCCCGGCCAAGATTGCTGCTACTGGATGAACCAACGTCCAGTCTGGATCCCGGCACGACACAGAGCGTGGCTGAGCTGATTGAGACAATCAAGCAGGAAGGCGTTGGCATACTGGCGATATTCCATCACCCGGAGCTGGTTCAGCGCCTGGCAGACCAGACTATCAGGCTACAGGCACCTGCGCCGGTGATGCCGGAACCATGCTGACCGGGCTTCAGCGGGCGGCGTTTCCGCTGGCCATTGCGCAAACACTGACCTGGGCTTCGCTTTATTACAGCTTCCCGGCGCTGCTGCCGACCTGGCAGGCGGCGCTGGGCTGGTCAAAATCGGAATTGTCCGGGGCGTTTACGCTGGCGCTGGTGGTTTCCGCCATAGCGGCACCCCTGGCCGGTTCCCTGATTGATCGCGGCTATGGCCGCGCCGTTCTGGCAGGGGGCATGGTGCTGGGTGCCTTGCTGCTGGTGGCCTTACCGGCAGTCAGCGAGGTCTGGCACTTCTACCTGATCTGGGCGGGAATCGGCCTGGCTATGTCGGCGAGCCTTTATGAGGCCTGTTTCACGGTGATCACACGGGTCATTGGCAGCCAGGCACGGCAGGTGATTACCGTGGTGACGCTGCTTGGCGGCTTTGCCGGTACCCTGGCGTTTCCTGCCGCGCACCTGATGGCAGAAGCCTTTGGCTGGCAGGCCGCGGTCAGAATATTCGCGGCAGTGGTGCTGTTTGTCAGTGTACCTTTTGCCATTTTCGGCCTGGGTTGCCTTCGCCCCTTTACCGAAACGCTGGAGCCCGTAAAGCCGGGAACCTCAGGGAAAATCATGGCACAACCCACCTTCTGGATGCTTGGCACGGCCTTCTGTGCCATCGGGCTGGCCCATGGTGCCATTCTGACCCACCTGTTATTCATTCTTCAGGAGAGCGGTTTGTCGGTATGGCTTGCAGTGGTTGTGGTGTCGATGATTGGCCCCATGCAGGTGGTGGGCCGGGTGTTCATGATGCTAACCGCGGGACGGGTCAGTACCTTCGGCGTTGCGATTGCCTGCTACACGCTGATGATCATCGCGACGGCCGCCCTGCTGGCAACCCGGCTCAATATCTGGATGGCTTTCGTGTTCGTAGCTTTCCACGGCGCCGGATACGGTGTGGCCAGCATTGTACGGCCGGTGATGACGGCGGAATTACTGGGGCGGCAGAGCTTTGGTGCAGTTTTCGGGATGCTGGCCATTCCTTTCATGATGGGGTTTGCGCTGGGGCCCATCGCAGCGGCGCTGGTTTCCGAACTTGCCGGATACAACACGGTTATTGTTGGCGCCGGCGTTATTCTGGCCGTTGGGTTGATGGCCATTATTGCGGCCCGGCGCATGGCACCCACCAATACCGATTTTCATGGGGTAAGGAGGGCTGAGGTATGAAAGGGCGACTGATATACGTCATTGGTGCCTCCGGCAGTGGCAAGGACACCCTGATCAAAGCGGCGGCCAAGGCCCTGGCCGAGCATCCGGATATCCGTTTTGCCCGGCGCTGCATTACCCGCCCGGCTGACCCGGATGGGGAAAACCACCTGCCGATGAGCCGGGATGCGTTCAATACCCGGGCGCAGCAGGGTCTTTTTGCCATGCAATGGTCGGGTAACGGGCACGACTATGGTATTGGTGTGGAGATCAATACCTGGCTGAGAAACGGCAACACCGTTGTGGTGAACGGCTCAAGGCAGTGGCTTGGCCAAGCCTTTGTTCGTTATCCGGGGCTGGTTCCGGTGTTGATCGAGGTGTCGCCTTCGGTACTGCGCCAACGATTGCAAAAGCGCGGCAGGGAATCGGCCGCAGAAATCGAGGCCCGCCTGCGGCGGCATCAGCAGATCCAGCCGCCAACTGAACACTGCATAGTGATCAATAATGATGGCGCTTTGAGTGAAGCATCACGGGCGTTTATCGAAACAATCCGCCAACCGGTCAGAGACACCGCCTTATGCAGATAACCTTCACAGGCACCGCCGGTGCCGGCGGCGTGCCACGTTACGGCTGTGAATGTGCGGCCTGTGTTCGCGCCCGGCAGCAACCGGAATACCGGCGCCGACCCTGCTCGGCACTGGTTGAAACGGATCAGGTGCGGTTGTTACTCGACGCCGGCCTGATGGACATTCACGACCGGTTCCCTGCGGGCAGCATGAATGCCATTGTTCTTACCCATTTTCATGCAGATCACGTTCAGGGGCTTTTTCATCTGAGATGGGGCAAAGGGGCACGCCTTCCGGTGTTCTGCCCGCCTGATCCCGACGGCTGTGCCGATCTGTATAAAAACTCCGGCATATTGGATTTTCAGCACCTTGAAGCCTTCAGGCCATTCGAAATCGGTGATCTGAAAATCACGCCTTTGCCGCTGAATCACTCGAAAATCACCTACGGCTACGCCATCGAAACTGCTTCCGGGCACCGGTTTGCCTACCTGACCGATACGGTCGGTCTGCCAGAAAACAGTATGCACTTCCTCAAGTCTTGGGGACCTTTTAGCATGGCGTTAGATTGCAGCTATCCCCCAAAGGTTCACTCTCCCGCCAATCATAATGACTATAACCTTGCCTTAGATATCATAGACAATGTCAGGCCCCAGAAAAGTTGGTTAACTCACCTAAGTCACGAACTGGATCTTTGGCGAATTAAAAATAATTGCAAACTGGAAAGTAATCTCGCTTGGGCAGCTGACGGTCTGATAGTGCAAGTTTGAAGGACGTCTGCGGCAAGCCCCCGATACTGAGAAAGAGTTCCGACCGGTACAAACTGAGCTCAAACTTTGATCGCCGCGAATGTTCGCTTTTGTTTATGAGCTGATTTCGAGGTATTTGACGACCAGCGATGATCGTTTAAGATGAAGTTGCGGTACAGGGAGAGGTCCCGATGGCCGCGACCGGCGATGAGGGGGCGTGCCGTTAAGGACTAACCCCCGAATCCCTCTCATCCAGCAACTCCCTTAAGAAGCTCGCCCGCCTTGTCGCATTGCTTGCCGACTTTACGATGGACGCAAAGTCACTAGCTCGCCCGACAATGTGAATCTCTGCCTCGGCACGGGTAATCGCCGTGTAAAGCCACGCACGGTCTGAGATGCGACCCTTCTGGACTGCCACGATGATTCTCGGGAACTGGCTTCCCTGAGCCTTATGGAGCGTGATTCCGTAACCAAGCTCCATGCAATCGAAGACTTCATCCGTAATTGAAATGGCCTCTCCGGTATCCAGGGTCACGATACCAAATGTTTCCTGGCCATCCTGAGTGTCGCGCTCTGTTGAGGATAAGATGCCAAGTGACCCATTCTGAATGCCGATGTTGTAGTTGTTTCTGGTGAAGAGGATCGGGTCGCCCACTCTCATATCGAGGAAGAAGTCATCGCCATGCAGCCTAAACTGCAAGCGCTCCCCATCGGGATTGATCAGCTTTTGGCACTCACGGTTCACCTCGCCAACGAGAACCTTGGTGGCTCCGATGATCTGGGTGTTATAGGGCGACTCCGCGTACAAGGATTTGCACTTATCGACCACCTGCTGCGGAGGCGTCTCGTGGAACGTGATTGCGCCAACCGATAACGAAGGAGGAATCTCACCCCGATTGATGGTGGCCGAGTATTCCGGGATGCCCGTCGAGCCTTCTTGGCGTTTGACGATGTTCAACTCAACCGTAGCGATTGCACCGGATTCGACAATGTCTGAGAGGACTTTGCCACATCCGATGGCTGGCAGCTGGTTCGGGTCGCCTGTCAGGATGATACGTACTGAAGGATCGAGGTGAGTAACGATCCGATACATGGTCGGGAGGTCGATCATACTGGCTTCGTCGATGACCAGGAGATGCTTCGGCTCATCTAATGACGGCGAGATCGGCTCTTCCCGTAACAGGCGAGCAATCGTCATGGTGACGAATCCGATGCTCTCGTGCAGCCGCATGGCTGCTCGCCCTGACAGAGCGACGGCATGAACCTTATAGCCCAGCGCAGCATAGGCTTTGAGCACGGTTCGAAGCACCGTGGTCTTGCCCGTACCGGCACCACCCGTGATGCAGGACGCCGCATTGGTAAGACTCGACTCGACCGCTTGCACCTGCTGCTCGGTCAGGTCGTAGGGCAACTCCTGAACGGCCTCGGTGAGCGCCTTGAAAACGGATTCATCTTCATCCTTGTTGGCGGCCAGGGCCTTGAGCCGCTTGGCAACGACCGACTCCATCATGATTTGGGCGGTGGGATGGTAGGTGCCGGTCTCTGGCCTGAGAATGAACTGGCCGTTGCGATAACCGCTGGCGAATGCCTCTGCAACCAGAGTTTTATCGCCTAGCAGTTTGATCATCTCGGGCCTGAGCGCCTGATGAGTGGCGTAGGTGTGCCCCTTTTCTACCTCTTTTCGTATCGCGCTTTCTAAAGCAGCTGCGAGCCGCATCGGTGCCGATTTCTCCATACCCATCTGTTCAGCAATGGTATCGATATCGGCAAAAGACATCCCGAATCCGAGCAATGCGTAAGGATTGCTCTTGAGTATCTCAACGGTACGATTATCGTGGTATTTCAGGATGCGTTGCTGAATGCGCAGCGGCACTCCCAGAGAGGCCAACCAGTTGGCATGCGCGAGGTTTTTGTACTTGGCGTACCCGTTGTATAGCGCGGTTACCGAAACCTCGCTGAGAACCTCCCTGAGGCGGCCTCTGTGCTCTGAGGTCTCGAACTGGAGCATGGGGTGCAGTTCACTGCCAAAAGCGTCCCAGAGGGCTCGTGCTTTAGCCTCACCGATACCGGTGAACTCCTTTTCATTGGCAATGAAGCGGATCAGCGCCTCGCCCGTTTCCGGCAGCATGCACTCCATCTCAGCTGGGGCATCATACAAATGCTGCTGAAGCTTATAATCGCCTGCTTGAACGGTCTCCAGCGTCCTTACGCCACGCACCCGCCATTGCTGACCAACAGACGGCTTGATAGGCAGGGACTGGTTTTCGCATCGGATGCTAACGATGTATTTGCCCGAGTTGATTTTGTAACTGTCGGCTTTAAGGGGAATGCCCGTGAAGATCGCGTATTTATAGCCGTTGTGTTGGCAGCTGGTGACACGGAAATACTCTTCATGCATCGGGCGCGACTCCGAAGAGTTAAGCTCAAGTCTTGTGTATGGAGGGAAGTCGAGAGGGTGACGTATCCTGCTGATTCCGCTGCTGCGTCCGCTGAACATCCAGGGCGGCGGCATCCACCTGGTGGGCGACTCCAGCTCCGGCAAGTCGCTGGCTCAGCTGCTGGCCGCCAGCGTGTGGAGCGCTCCCGAGCGCTTCGCGGGCTCGTGGGACGTGACCCCGGGCGGCCTGGAGATCGACGCGGCCAGCCGTAACGACACCGTGCTGATCCTGGACGAGATCAAGCGGGCCAACGCCAAGCGGGTCCAGGAGATGGCCTACAGCCTGGCCAACGGGGTGGGGCGCTCCACCATGACCCGGGAGCGCGAGAGCCGCGCCCGCCTGACCTGGCGTGTGCTGACCCTCTCCAGCGGCGAGCGCTCCCTGGCAGAGCATGCCGCCATTGCCGGCGACACCGCCCACGCGGGCGCGGAGCTTCGCATGGTGGACGTAGACGCGGGGCGCCGCGCCTTCAAGGCGTTCGACGATACCCACGGCATGGACGGCGCCACCTTCCACAAGCGGCTGGGCGACAGGCTCCACGAGCACCATGGCCACCTTGGGCGGGCATTCGTCCAGCGACTGGTCCAGGAGGGCGACCACGAGGGTCTGAAGGCGCGGCGCGACGCCATCCGGGCCGAGTTCCCGGACCACCACCCCCAGGCGGGGCGCGTGGCGGACCGCTTCACCGCGATTGCCCTGGCCGTCGAGGTGGCCATCGGCTGGGGGCTGCTGCCCTGGCAGGCCGGTACCGGGCTGGCCTCCTGCCGGCGGCTCTATGGCGAGTGGCTGGCCTCATTTGGCCGCATGGGCGCCGAGGATCGCCAGATCCTGACTGGCCTCCAGGACTTCCTCCAGGTCCACGGCGACAGCCGCATGAGCGACATTCGCTCCGCCGGGATCGCGGACGTTCGCAACCGGGCCGGCTACTACGAGTTTGTCCCGGGTGATAGCGGCGAGACGAACCGGCTGGCCCTCCTCCACAGCAAGGCCCTCGCTGAGGCGGCGCCCGGCTTCAGCCTGAAACGCATCGTCCAGGCCCTTGTCGAGTTCGACATCCTTCGCGTGGCCGGCGACGGCCGCAACATGACCAAGCGTTACCGGCTTCCCGCTGGCGGAACGGGGCGCTTCTACGTGATCGACACCGAAAGACTGCAAACCGCCATCGAGCAGGCAGCATGACCACTACCAGGAGCACGACCATGACCACGAAGTACGCACCGAAACCGATGTTCAGCACCGATGCCGCCCTGGAGCGACTGGAGCCAGCCCGGACCGAGTACCTGGAGAAGCGCCAAGCTCTGGAGAAGGAGCACGGCGAGCTGAAGGCGCTTCGATCCACGCTGGCCAGCCACCGGCAGCAAGCCCAGGCCGCCCAGCGGCAGGCCGAGGAGGCGATTCGCGCGGCCAAGGGCCACGAGACCGAGGAGACCATCAGCCTCCAGGAGATGGCGATTCGCAAGGAGCGCCAGATTCGGGTAGTCGAAAGCATGGTGGCCGCCCAGGAGCCAGCCGTGGAGCTGCTGAGGATCGACACCTATGGTGCCCGCGTGACCTATGAAGAACGGCTCAAGAAGGCCCGGGAGGCGGCAGGGTTCGACCAGCTCCATGAGCGGGCGGCGGCGCTCTTCCAGGGCGAGGAGGCCGCCCCCTTCCTGCGACAGCTGCCCGCCCTCCTCGAGGAGATCAAGGAGAACGTCTTCAGCGACACGGTATACATGGCCACCCACGGGGTGGACGTGAGTACGATCACCTCCCCCCGGGTGGCGTCGGCAGTCGCGCCCTGGCTTGGCGACGCCCAGCGCCGGGAAGTCATGGACAAGGTGCGCAAAGAGCAGATGGCCGCCATCGGCGAGATCGTTGCCCAGCACATTCCTGACGTGGAAGGCGATGCGCTCGAAGGCGCGAACGAGATCCTGAAGCCAATCGAGCCGCTTTCCTGCGAGGCCGATCGCAGAGAGCTGGGCAGCGGCCTGGCTGTCGCGCGGCGTCGGCGGGAGCTAGTCGCCCAGATGGAGGAGCAGGCCGCCTGACACCCTCCATATCGCCCAGAGAAGCCGCGCAACAAGCGCGGCTTTTTCGTGGGCGATTGGTCGCGGCGACAGCGCATCGAGGCGAGAGGCGCCCCGCTGGACGGCCTGACCCCCACCCTACCCCCTGGCGACCCACGGCGCGCAATCGTCACCCCGCCCCGCCCGCGCTCTAAACCTGTCATTTTTTCGGCACCCTTGCACCGCCCGCCAACCCGCGCCGTTGCTGGGCTGCGTGGCAGTCACAGCGGTGCAAGAAATTTTGCAGATTCATGCACTTTTGCGCACCCCGGGAGCGGCCCCGGGAGCACCCAAATGCCGATTCGGCACAGCCAGGGGGCAAACCACCCCTTGGCGGGCCTATTTCGTGCCCGTGGAAGCCCGTGTGTGCCTTTAGGTGGAGGCGGCAGCCTAGCCGAATCGGCCAGGGAAGGGCGGGCAGGGAAGGCTGTTCCGACTTTTGTTCCGACTTGTTCCGACAAGAATTCGCCAATGTCGGAACAGATAAACCCGCATGCTAGAGCCTCTCGCGGTGCCTTGTTCCGACATTCCGACTGTTCCGACAAAAAATCAGAGGTTCGTGTAAGTCTCCCGGAGTTCTGGAGCGGAGCCGCTGGTCTTCTCGCGCGACCGCTCTAGTTTGTGTCGGAACAGTCGGAACAAAGGGGGTTATATATACAGTAGTAGCCTATAAACACATACATATCATATAGATACGAGCCTAAATCTGTTCCGACAGGGGGCCTTTTTTTGTCGGAACAATGTCGGAACAGGTCGGAACAAAGTCGGAACACGGGAGGGGATGGGGTATCGAGACGCCTTTCCCTGGCTGGAGGGGGTTCGCTGCCGGGCTCGCCTCAGCCGGGCAAAGAAAAACCCCGCCTGAAGGTCAGGCGGGGCTACAGCGGTAACGGGTGCATAGATGACCTCATCGGCCGTTGAGCTCTCGGATGTTGTGCTCTGCGAGGAACTGGCGAAGCGCCTTGTTCATTCGGGTCTGCCAGCCGGGGCCAGTCGCCCGAAACGCCTCTACGATGTCCTGGTCATACCGGATCTTGACCGGCACCTTCTTGGCCGACTCCGGCAGCGGCGGCCGACCACGGCCACGTTTGACCAGCTTGTCGCCCTCGTAGATGTACGCATCCTTCACCCACTTGGCATCGATTTCCGGTGCATCGTCCGGGTCAATCCAAGTCTCTGCTGATTTCCCGTCTTTCGCGATCATTGGCATACCTCATCGATATAATCCGGCGCTTTTCATCGCGCCAGGTCCACACCAGCATCACGTACCGATCGTCGAGCTTGCCGGCCGTGATGATTCGCTCTTCGCCGTAGTCTTGCCTGTCATCGACCTTGGACAACGTGCGGCCAGCGAATACCCGTGGTGCGTCTTCAAAGTCCAACCCCCTGTTTTTCAGGGTGATGTCGCGCTTCTCTACGTCATATTCAATCTCACAGTTTGGGGCCATAGGGTTCTCCTTGTTATGGGTAATAATTGTACCCCCAAAAAATAACCGTGTCAACGAGGTACACCCCAGGCGGCACGCCTGCACCCTGCGTCTCAGGGGGCAAATGTGGCCCGGAATCGCCCTTGAATCGGTACACTGTCGGGACGCAACCCTAAACCGCACAGGTGCCCCGCATGCTGATCCGCGCCTACCTCCGCGCCTCCACACTGGAGCAAGATGCCCAGCGCGCCGCCGCTGACCTGGAGCGCTTCGCCCAGGAGCATGGCAAGCCGATTGCCGCCCGCTATGCCGAGAACGCCAGCGGCGCCCATGCCGACCGCCCGGAGCTGCGGCGGCTGCTGGCCGATGCCCTACCCGGGGACGTGCTGCTGGTGGAGGCCGTTGACCGGCTGTCACGCATGCCGGCGTCGGACTGGAAGCGCCTGCGGTCCGAGATCGACGCCAAGGGCTTGCGGGTGGTGTCGCTGGACCTGCCGTCCAGCCATGCGGCGCTCAAGGCGCCCGAGGGTGACGAGTTCACCGCCCGGGTCCTGGACGCGGTCAACGGCATGCTCCTGGACACCCTGGCCGCCGTGGCACGCAAGGATTACGAGGATAGGCGGCGCCGGCAGGCGCAAGGGATCGCCAAGGCGAGGGAGGCCGGCAAGTACCAGGGCAAGCCGCGCAACCGGGAGAAACGGCAGCGGGTGGCGGCGCTCCTGGAGGCCGGTTTCAGCATTCGCCGCGCAGCCGAGATCGCAGGCGTGAGCCCGTCGACGGTGCAGAGTGTGAAGCGGGAAGGCGTGTGACGCTGGACGCCAGCGGCGCCGGAGGGTTACAACAACAACCGGACCGCCTGAGGCGGAAAAGACAACGCCCCCACCCCGGAGATCTTGGCGGATAGACGGGATGAGGGCGCCACGTGCGAAACGCGTGAGGAGATTATGGCCCACCCCTGGCCGGCCTGCCAAGAGCAGCCGGGTACAACATTCGACCTCTTCCGCGACCGGCTGCCCCGGGCGCCCTACCACACAGACGAGCTGTCCGAGGGGCTGCGCATCGCCTACCGCCACCAGGCGGAGGCATCGCGCTACATCCAGCCCAACGGCCCGACTCATCGTTACTGGCTGGTCTATGACGTGGACCGCTCCGGCGCCGCCCTGGACTGGAGCGACCGCAACGCGCCCCCGCCGTCGATCGTGGCCACCAACCCTGCCAACGGCCACGCCCACCTCCTGTACGGCCTCCAGGTGGCCGTCCGCACGGCGCCTGACGCGAAATCTGGCCCGTTACGCTACCTGGCCGCCGTGGATTGCGCGCTGAGGGAGGTACTGGAGGCAGATCCGGGCTACTCCGGCCTGATATGCAAGAACCCGCTGCGCTCCGACGCCTGGAGGGTGGCCAGCTGGGAGCCGCGGCTCTACGAGCTGGGCGACCTGGACAGCTGGCTGGACCTGAGCGCCTACAGCGACCGCCGCCGCCGCCTGCCGGACTACGGGCTGGGAAGAAACTGCAACCTGTTCGAGTCGCTGCGGCGCTGGGCTTACCGGGCCATCCGGCAGGGCTGGCCCGACTACCGCCGATGGCTGGAAGCGGTCCACCAGCGCGCCCGGGGCTACAACGCCCAGTTCCCCGAGCCGCTGCCCGCGAATGAGGTGCGCCACACCTCCGTGAGCGTGGCGAAGTGGACCCACCAGCACATGAGCCCGGCAGGCTTCTCCGCCGCTCAGTCCGCGCGCGGCGCCCGCAAGGGGGCCAAGCGCCGGGAGGCGCTGTTGCCGCTGGTCCTGGAGCTTGCCCAGGAAGGCAGGACGCAGCGGGAGATCGAGAGCGTGACCGGCGTTCCTCAGAAAACCATCAGCCGCTGGCTCAGTCGGGCTTGAGTCAAAGCCATATCAGATAATAGAGCCCGGAGGGCTGTCGCGAGTGAGCGGAAGCCATATCAGCTCTCCGGCCTTGGCGGCTCACCAGGGCGGCCCATCACCCGCCACAGCAGCCGGATGGCGTACCAGTGGTCGCGGGCCGTGGTGGGCGCGTAGCCCTTGGCCGCGAAGTACCGATGCACATGGCCCCGGCCTGTCTGCCGGGGATCGCAGCCGCACCAGGCCACGAACTCCTCCACCCGCTTCAGCTGCCGGCGTCTGGCCGTCTTGCCGCCCTTGGCGCCGTGCTGGTGGAGCGCGTGGCGAATGTCGCGCGGGATCATCGCATCGACCCCAGGTAGGAGACGGTGATGGCAATCCGTGAATGGCCCAGCTCGTGGGCCACCACCAGGCGGGCCGCCCGATCCGCTGTCCGGCTGGCCTGGCCGCCCATCATCCGAGGGAGGTGGCCCGTCTCCTGCCGGTAGCGGTCCACCGCGTAGGCGGCCCGGAGATCGTGAAGCCTGCCGATGCCCTGCCCCTGGAGCGCTTCCCGCGCCTCCCTGAGCCCACCAGCCCGCCATTGCGCCCATGTCTGGGCGGCGGGCACCAGGCTGCGCGCCTGACCCTGCACAGCGGCGGCCCTGGCCAGCGTCGCCAGCTGGCCGGGGTGGGTTATCGGCACCTCCCGGACGCGCCCGCCCTTCGTGCCGGCGGAGATCGTCACCGCGCCCCGCTCCTGGCCCTCCTGGAGCGCCCGCCCGGCATCGAGCAGGCTGGCTTCCTTGCCCCTGAGCCCGAAATCCCGGGCCAGCTCCACCACCGCCGCGCCGTGGGCATTGCCCCCGCCGCGCAGCTGGTCCGCCACGCTCGCCACCGTGGCCCTGTCGAGCCCGCCGGGGGCCTCTGTGCGCACGTTGACCCGGGCGGCTATCCCGCCGTCCCTCGTGGGGCTCACGCTGGTCCACGCGCCCCGGGTGGCGAGCGTCATCACCGTGTTGACGGCGCTCACCAGATTCTGGCCATAGGCCGGCGACAGCTCCTCCGCCCTGACCCTGGCCGCGATGTCCTGCGCGTAGGACGCCACCAGCTGCCCTGTGACGCCTTCCAGGCGCCGGACGCCCTCTCCCTTGGCATAGTCCGCGAACGCCTGCCAGCGGTCCCCCACGGCGGCGGCGGAGGCATACGCCATGCTGCCCTCCCGGGCCGCCGCGTTCGCCGCGAACTGGCCCGCCTTGCCCATATCCCGGGTCCTGAGCCCGTAGTTGTTGCCCTTGGCCATGCCTGGCTCCTCGTGCTGCGGATGGTGTAGCCCCCATGCCCCGTCGATTCGGTAAGTGATACGCGCCTCTGTGACGGCGGGCGCAAACCGTGGGGGTGCCGCTTTCGCAACGCAGGCGGCGGACTGCGGACTGGCTTTGGCAAAGGGTGACGGCGTCCCATGCGGGTGCTATGGCGCGGGGCTGCGCATGCTGGTGGCGTTGCCACCGGCTCCGGCGTAGGCACGAGGCCCGCCCTGGAGAGGGCGCCCGGGATCGCGGTCACGTCACGACGCTGAGGCGTCGTCTTGAGGGTCACGGCGTTGCGCCGTTGAGTGGTTTCGTCGGCTTTCGTCCGACGGAGGAGCCCGGGAGGCCGCATGGCAGCGGCGGTCGCGGGGCCTGAGGCCCCGCGTCTCTGTGCTGTCGCTACAGAGACGCGGGATGACGGCGTCGCATGCGCTGGGCGGCATGCTGGCACGGGTGCGCATAGCGTCGGCGGTAGACAGCCTGCGAAGCGCTGGGCACAAGCGCCCAGACACGCAGCGTCAGCAGCATGCGACACCGTCAGTCAGTGAGCCCGGTTGGGCTGGAGGAGTCACCGCGAAGCGCGGTGCCACGGAGAGCCCCGTGGATCATGCATGGCCGGTTGCAGTGAGCGCGCGGCGATTCATCCGCACCAGGGCAGGGCGGAGGGTCCAGGCACGCCCGAGGGAGGCGTGGCGGGAGAAGAAACGACCAGCGCCGAAGCGCTGGACGCGAGATGCAGTAAGCCCGAGGGCTGTGCCGCAAGGACCGGGGGTGGTCACAGGGGCAGGCGAATACTGTTTGTTGCTAACCGGGGCCAGTTACCCCGGACCGCCAGCGGCGATAGGTGCACCACCGAATGTATCACCGGGGCATCGAATCGGGAAGAGGGCTTGACGCCCCCGTGTGGCGTGCTATGTTTGCATGCAAGCACGCAAACAACGCAGCTAGAGGATTCCCCAGTGTCACAGCGAGTCACCGTCGCCGCGAGAGTCGACAAGCCGGTAATTGACGCCCTGGAGGAGATTGCCCGGCATCGCCGGCAGTCCACCGGCGAAGACCTGCGCAAGGCGGACTTGATCCGTGAGGCGCTGGAGGAGTACGTCAGGACGCACCTGCCAGACCGGAAGCCCTGACGTGAAACGGCCCCGCGACGGTTGCAGCCGTCCGAGGCCATGGCATCACCGGAAGCACTTTAACGCCAGCCCAACGCCAGAAATGGCAAATGAGAGGAATGCCCCGATGACACACCCCCATTCTAGCGCAATCGGCGCCCTGAATCGCGCCCAGCTGGCCCGGCTGCTGGAGATCCTGGAGCCCTTCCGCCACGAGCCCGTGACCGTCGCTGTCATGGCCCTGGCTGCCCGCCTGGCCCGTCAGGAGGTGGCCCAATGAACCGCGACGACCTGCCCCGCCTGCGGCCCCTGGCCGATACCCACCATGCCGGGGCCGCTGCGCTGCTGGTGGACGAGGCCGCCGGCCCCGAATCCCTGCACCAGGAGGCGTCCCGCCGCCTGTCCGCCGTGCAAGCGCTGATGTTCTCCGCCACGTTCGCCGCCGAATCCCGCGAACTGGAGGGCCATGACCTTGCCGGCTTCGCCCAGGCCGCCCAGATCCTGGCCGCCGATGCCATGGAGCTGGTGGACGCCCTCCACCTGGCCCACGACCGCGCGGCGTGGTGCGCCCTGCGGAAAGTCGCTACCCGTGCACAGAAGGAGACTGACCATGTCTGACATCAAGGCGTTGGCTCGCCGCGTGAGGAGCGCCGGCAGCGCCGTGGCCAAGGAGGGCAGCCGCCTCCAGGCGAAGGGCGAGACGCTGGAAGCCGATACCCTGGCCGAATCCGTCCAGGAGCTGATGGCCGCGACGGAGACGCTGGAGCTGTGGCGCCTGCGTCAGGCCGAGGAGCTGCGGCGCATCGCCCTGGCCGTCGCCACGCAGCGCGCCCAGCTGGACATGTGGGCGCGGCATGATGGCCCCGAGATGCGCGCCCGGGAGCGGGTGGCATTCAACAAGGCCGCCAACATCACCAGCGGCACCGCTGAGACGCTGGGCGAGATCGCCCAGCAGCTCGACCCCCGCGACCTGGAGGAGAACGACCATGCCTGAAGTCATCCACCGCATCGACCGCCCGTTCACTGAGGGCACCATCGAGGTCTACGGCGATCCAGCCAATGGTTGGTACGAATGGCGCATCCTGGAGCGTGGCGCGGTGATCCGCGATACCAAAACGGCAGGCTATGGCGCGGCTTCCATCGCCCTGCGCGATGCCCTCAACCATGACGAGCCGCCGCAGGATGGCACCGCCATCGACAGAGCGTGGGCGCAGCTGGGCGCCCTGGCCACCGTCCTGGAGGGCATCCCCGAGGGAGACCGCGCGGCGAGCCTGATCCACGACGCGAGGGACGCCATTGCCGGCGACGGGAGATGGCCGGAGCCCGCCGACCTCTCCGACGAGTTCAAGGCCAACGTCGCCACCTGGCAGTACAAGGGCAACCTGTGGGGCGGCCTGCACATCGTCAAGGACGTGAGCGGCCTGATTCACCCCATGGTGGCCGATTACGGCAACTTCGAGACGCTGCACAGCGGCGGCCTCTACGGCTCATGGGCCGAGGCGTTCGCCGCCTTTGGTGCCGCCCTGGACGCGTGGGAGAAGTAGCGATGGGGAAGCGGCGCTGGGGTAAGCGGCTATGCCGGGGCTGTGGCCACGAGCTGAGCGCAAGCCAGGGCTCGAAGGAGACATCGCCCGGCAATCGCGAGGTGCGCTGGCACTGCAAGCGCTGCGGGGCACGCTTCAAGAGCCAGGAAGCCGCCTTCGACGCCTGCTATCACGCGGCGTGGGAGTGGATCGCGGATGACCAGGGGCGCCCCTTCCTCCAGCTGGACGTGGAGGGCTGGCCGATCCTCACCCGCCTGTGCATTCAGCGCCTGGAGAAGCCGACACGTGTCGCTCCGTGGCAGGCCGTGACACCGAGTGGTGAGCGCCTAGCCGGCCTCGAGGTCACCAACGGCGGGCCGCTGGACCGGCTGATTGTCGCCCTGATCAACCAGCGGCTGGACGCCCTGAACCGAGGCGAGGAGATCGCGCCTTCAGTGATGCCGCACCTTCGCCCAGGGCAGCGGGAGAAGACCCCGGAGATGGGCTGGGCCTGGCAGCCGTTCGGCTATGGCGTGCATCACCTGACGCTGACCCTGGACGGCTGGCCCGTGGAGGTGGGGGCCTACCTGCTGGAGATCCACCGAGACCCCGAGTCCGGCGTCTGGCAGGCCATCACGGCCAGCGGCGAGCGTGTGGAGCACGTGGAGGGCCTCCCGGGCGGTGCCGTGGGCGATGTCGTGGCGCAGCTCTACAACGAGCGGCTGGCTTTCCTGCGCGCCAATGATGCCGCCCTGGTCCAGGTCACCCCGCGCGGCGGCTGACTCAATGACGGCGAGACTCGAACCGGGCCAGCACGTCCTCCAGGGAGCGCACCTCGTCGGGGCGGTCCTGCCGAGGGGGCGGCTCAGGCTCAGCCGGGGCGGGCAGGGCAAGCTGCTGACGCAGCTCCGCGACCTCCCGGCGTAGTGCCTGAAGCTCCTCCAGCATCGCGCGCCACACCAGTGCCTCACCTTCGCGTGTCACCCCTACCGCTGGGTGTGTGTCATTTCCGTGTCGCTGGCCGGGCGGTTCCCCATAGACGCGAATCAGCTCCGCGAGATCCAGAGCGCGACGCCCCGACCCGAGAACCTGATAACTGAGCCTCCCGGCGTCCATGTGGCGGTACAGCGTCTTGCGCTGTTTGCCGTAGAGCCTGGCCGCTTCCGCGATGGAGAGTTGCATGTGTCGAAGTGTGGTCCTGACGTGTCATCGGCGAGTGTGTCACCGCCCATTCTGGCTCATTTCGGCGCCCGACACCCGGGGCAAGCCGGCTATCACGCCAGCGCCCGGACCAAATGTCCTCAAACTCCCGGTTTTAAGGACATCCCGACCCCACGGGCTTGAAAAGATCGCTCACCATGTCTGCGAGCGCCCCAGATCCACAGGAGGAAGCATGGCTGAGGCAACCAACGAACTGCGCATCATGAGCGATGACGAGGTGGCCCGAATCACCGGCCTCTCCCGTGGCACCCGCTACACGCTCACCGCCCGGGGAGAGTTCCCGTCGCCCGTCTGGATCACCAGCCGGACGCGGGGATACCTGAGCGACGAGGTTTACGCCTGGCTGGAGAACTGCCGAGACAAGCGCACCACCCGCCAAGTGAAGCCATGGACCCCCGAAACCTCACGAGGAGCCGCCCAATGACGGCCATCAAGCTGACCCATGGCGGCCAGCGCCTGGACCTGAGCGAACACGAGGCCGTGAGCCTGCACAACGCCCTGACCCAGGCCCTGGACGCGGCGGGCATCGATCCGCTGAAGCATTCCACCCTGAAGGCGCCCAACGGCGTCCAGACCTTCCAGCGCGGTGACCAGCGCGCATCGATCCTGACTGACTGCTGAGGAGACGCCCCATGTCGACCAGGCACCGCAATATCTTGAGATTGACCCGCCCCGGCGGGGGAAGGCTGGAGATCCACCCGGATGAATGGCCCGCCCTGCAACAGGCAGTGACCGATGCCCTCCAGCTGGAGGCCGATCCGGCGGTTTCTTACGAAGAACTCCCTCAAGGGAAGTTCCGGGCGCCTTCCCCTCTCGGGGATGCCCGTACGCTGACCGCCGAGTTTGTTCGCTTCGGCGTAGACCGGCCCCTGGCAGGCCATCACCGGACCAACTTCGGGAGCGACTGAGCATGGCAGAGCGAGTCATCACCCTGACCGTGGGAAGCGCCTCGATGCCGTTCTATGCGCAGGACTGGCCGGCGGTGAAACAGGCTGTCGAGGAGGCGCTGGCAGGACGCAGCAATCACGGTTACTGCGTGCCAGGGAAGCGTGAGCGCGTCCAGGCAGCGCGATTCACCGTGGCGGACAAGAGCCGCCTAGCTGCCGAGGCATGAACGAAGAAACGCCCCGGGGCACCACCCCCGAGGCGTTTCAAGAATTGGGCCACCGCCCATAACCCGAACCGCACCACTAGCGATCACGAGTCAGGCACCAGTATAGCGAAAACGGGTAAACCTGACACGTGGGCGCCCTGAGAAGGACCGCTCCACATGACCTACGCCATTATCCCCCCGACACCAGGCTATCCCGAGCTGGTGACCGACATCCCCGCCCGCGACCAGGGCTCCGTCGAGGCCGGCGCGCGGGCCGCTGAGCTGTGGATGGCCCGCCCGTGGGATGACCTCCAGCCCTACTACGCCCACCTGAATGAGGTCCTTCCCGACAGGTTCCATGAGCACCGCGACGCCTTCACGGCGGGCTACCTTGGCCGCATCCACCAGCACCTCCGCACGCCCCGCGTGGCAGGCCGTGGCCAGCAGCTGGTCAGCGGCAGCGACGAGCTGACCGTGGTGCTGTTCAACATGCTCAAGGATGTGGCCGCCCAGAGCAGCAAGGGCAAGCTCAAGGCGAAGAGCTTCCAGGCCCGCGACCTGATGCGTCGCGTTGAGCAGTTGGCCAACGCCATGCACGACGTGACCGACGAGGTGAACGGCATGGCAGGGGGCCGCCATGAGTGACAACAAGATCCGCGCCGTTGCCCAGGCGGCGGCGCCCCATGCCGAGCGGCTGGTGATGGCCTGGCTGCCGGAGGGAAAGCGCAAGGGTGACGAGTGGGAGGCATGCAACCCGGTTCGCGGCGACCGCAAGCCTGGCAGCTTCTCCGTCAACCTGAGCAGCGGCGCCTATTACGACTTCGCCGACCCCGACGCCAAGGGCGGCGACCTGGTATCGCTCCGCGCCTACCTGGACGGCATCCGCCAGGGGGACGCGGCCCGGGTTATCGACAACGAGCTGGGCTTGGGGCTCTTCCAGGAAGGCGGCTCCGCGAAGCCTGACCCGGAGACTCAGGCCCGTCGCGAGGAGGCCCGCAACCGCCACGACCAGAAGCGCGCCCAGGAGGAGGAGGCTCAGCGGAAGTCCCAGGCGGACAATGCCGCGCGCGCCCAGCGCGAATGGGAGGCCGCGCGCCCTGCCGATCCTGCCCACCCCTACCTGGCCCGCAAGGGAGTCCCCGCCTACAACCTCCGGCAGGAGGGGGAGCGACTGGTGGTCCCGCTCTACCACCAGGGCCAGCTGGTCAACCTGGAGCGCATCGCCGCAAACGGCGACAAGCGCGGCATGAAGGGCGCACGCAAGAAGGGCGCCTATACCCTGATTGGTCGCCTGACCGCTCAGGCCCGCCGCGTCTACGTCTGCGAGGGGTGGGCCACCGGCGCCTCCCTGCACCGTGCGACCGGCGAGCCAGTCGTGTGCGCCATGACCGCGAACAACCTGGCATTGGTGGCCAGCGAGATCCGCGCCAAGTTCGGACCCGACATCGAGATCCTGATTGCCGGCGATGAAGACCGCGACCAGGAGAACAACCCGGGCCGCCTGGCGGCGCTCAAGGCGGCGGAGAAGGCGCGCGGTACGGCGCTCTTCCCCGAGAAGCCGGCAGACACCCCAGAGGACGCGAAGTGGGACTTCAACGACCTGGACGCGGCCCTTGGCGACCAGGGGGCGACGCTCCTCGAGAACGCGGTGTCCATCGTGCCAGCCCGGCCCGCGGCTGACCCCATCGAGCGCCCAAGCTTCCGGGTCTACGAGAACTGGACCGAGATCGACGGCAACAGGTACGCCCCTGGCGTGTGGCTGCACACGATCAAGGCCGGCGATGACGGCGGCGTTCCCGTCGACACCCGCATTTGCGCCCCGCTCCACGTGGTGGCCAAGACCTTCAACGTCGAGGAAGGTCGGACGGGGCTGATGCTGCGCTTCACCAACAGCACCACGCGCCGGGAAGCCGAGTGGGTCATGCCCATGCGCTACCTAGCCGGCAAGGCGGACAAGCTGCTGGAGATCCTGATGGAGATGGGGCTGGAGGTCACCCACCGGCAGCGTCCCGCCGTCCAGGAGTACATCGCCAGTCGGCAGAGCGTGAGCGAGCGCCTGGAGACCATGAGCCGGCCCGGCTGGTACGAGGGCGACGCCAACCCGCTGAGCTGTTTCGTGCTGCCGGATGGCCCCATTGGACGGGATGACGTGGTGTGGCAGGACTCCGGCAAGGTGCCGAGCCCCTTCACCCGGCGCGGCTCCCTGGAGGGCTGGCAACGCGATGTCGCGCCGCTGGCCTCAGCCCAGGTACTTGATCATCACCCCCGCGGCCACCGCCGAGCCGATCACCCCGGCCACGTTGGGCCCCATGGCGTGCATCAGCAGGAAGTTGTGCGGGTTGGACTCCAGCCCCACCTTGTTGGCCACCCGGGCTGCCATGGGCACCGCGGAGACCCCGGCGGCGCCGATCAGCGGGTTGATCGGCATCTTGCTCATCACGTTCATCAGCTTGGCCATCAGGATGCCGGCGGCGGTGCCGATGGCGAAGGCCACCATGCCCAGCGCCATGATCCCCAGGGTCTCCAGGGCCAGGAAGCTCTCGGCCATCAGCCGCGAGCCCACGGCCAGGCCCAGCACGATGGTGACGATGTTGATCAGGGCGTTCTGGGCGGTGTCGGTCAGGCGCTCGACCACGCCGCACTCGCGCATCAGGTTGCCGAAGCAGAACATCCCCAACAGCGGCGCGGCGTCCGGCAGGAACAGCGCCACCAGCATCAGCAGGGCCAGCGGGAAGACGATCTTCTCGAGCTTCGACACCGGGCGCAGCTGCGTCATGGTGATCTCGCGCTCCTTCCTGCTGGTCAAGAGCTTCATGATCGGCGGCTGGATCATCGGCACCAGCGCCATGTAGGCGTAGGCGGCCACGGCGATGGCCCCCAGCAGCTCCGGGGCCAGCACGCTCGACACGTAGATCGAGGTGGGGCCGTCGGCGCCGCCGATGATGCCGATGGCGGCGGCCTGCTCGAGGGAGAAGTCCATCCAGCCCAGGGCCGACAGGCCCACCGCGCCGAACACCGTGGCGAAGATGCCGAACTGCGCCGCCGCGCCCAGGAACAGGGTGCGCGGGTTGGCCAGGAGCGGCCCGAAGTCGGTCATCGCCCCCACGCCCATGAAGATCAGCAGCGGGGCGATGCCCGAGGCGACCGCGACCTGGTAGAAGGTGTAGAGCAGGCCGTCGCCGTAGCCGACGTTCATGGCCACGTCCTTGGCGGCACGCAGCTGGTCCGGCGAGGCGCCGTGGTCGACCAGCGCCTTGAGGGTGGCCCGCCAGGCCTCCTCGCCGGCCAGCGGGTCCAGGGTCGCCCCCAGCGCCATGGCCATCTGGTGGAGCACCGCGGGGCGCGCCACCTCGATGGCCTGGTCCAGGGCCGAGATGGCCAGGCCCGCCTCGGGAATGTTGGCCTGGCCGAGGGTCAGGTTGTAGGCCCCCGAGCCATACCAGAGGGTTACCAGCTTATCCATGGTGAGGCCCCTTAGAGCTCGATGAGGACGTCACCGACGGCGACGCTGTCGCCCTCGCCGACCTTGACCGCGGAGACGGTACCGGCGCTCGCCGCACGCACCTCGGTTTCCATCTTCATGGCCTCGAGGATGATCACCACGTCGCCCGCCTTGACCGCATCGCCCGGGCGCACGTTGACCTTGAAGATGTTGCCAGCCAGCGGCGCGCTGATCACCTCGCCGGTGGCGGCCGGCGCGGCCTCGGCGGCGGGCTGGGCGGCAGCGCCCTGCGCCTGGACGTCGGCGATCTCGCCGCCCTCGGCGACCTCGACCACGTAGGCCTTGCCGTTGACCTTGACGGTGTAGGTCTCGGGGCCGGCCGGCGCGCCTGCACTGACGGCAGGCGACTTGGCCTGCGGCGAAGCGGCCGGCAGGTTGGCGCTCGCGTCGGGCGCCTGGGGCGCCGGCTCGAAGGCGTCGGGGTTGTCGCGGTTCTTGAGGAACTTCAGGCCGATCTGCGGGAAGAGCGCATAGGTGAGCACGTCATCGATCTCGCGCTCGCCCTCGGCCAGGCGGATGCCGTCGGCCTTGGCCTTCGCCTTGAGCTCCTTGGTCAGCGTGTCCATCTCCGCCTCGAGCAGGTCGGCGGGGCGGCAGGTGATGGGCGCCTTACCCTCCAGCACGCGGGCCTGCAGCTCCTTGTTGAAGGGCGCCGGCGCGGCGCCGTACTCGCCCTTGAGCAGCGCCTGGACCTCCTTGGAGATGGACTTGTAGCGCTCCCCCATCATCACGTTCATCACCGCCTGGGTGCCGACGATCTGGGAGGTGGGGGTGACCAGCGGGATGAAGCCCAGGTCCTCGCGCACCCTCGGGATCTCCTGGAGCACGTCGTCGAGCTTGTCGCCGGCGCCCTGCTCCTTGAGCTGGCCCTCCATGTTGGTCAGCATGCCGCCCGGCACCTGGGCGATCAGGATGCGCGAGTCGATGCCCTTCAGCGAGCCCTCGAAGGCGGCGTACTTCTTGCGCACCTCGCGGAAGTAGGCGGCGATCTCCTCGAGCAGCGCGAGGTCCAGGCCGGTGTCGCGCTCGGTGCCCTGGAGGATGGCCACCACCGACTCGGTGGGGCTGTGGCCATAGGTCATCGACATCGAGGAGAT
Source organism: Halomonas sp. JS92-SW72 (assembly GCF_003547075.1). Taxonomy (NCBI): domain Bacteria; kingdom Pseudomonadati; phylum Pseudomonadota; class Gammaproteobacteria; order Oceanospirillales; family Halomonadaceae; genus Halomonas; species Halomonas sp. JS92-SW72. The sequence goes on along the minus strand of NZ_CP032147.1, from coordinate 3,795,206 downwards.
GGCGGTGTCGACGTTGTCGATGCCCGCCTCGGCGGCCTTGACGATGGTGGAGGTGGAGAGGCCGGTGGTGGCGTGGCACTGCATGTGGATCGGGATGTCCACCGCGGCCTTGAGCTTGGTGACCAGCTCATAGGCGTCATAGGGCTTGAGCAGGCCGGCCATGTCCTTGATGCACAGCGAATCGGCGCCCATGGCGGCGATGGTCTTGCCGAGCTCGACCCAGCCGTCCAGGGTGTGCACCGGGCTCACCGTGTAGGAGAGGGTGCCCTGGGCGTGGCCCTCGACGTTGCGCACCGCCTGGATGGCGCGCTCCAGGTTACGCGGGTCGTTCATGGCGTCGAAGACGCGGAAGACGTCGACGCCGTTGGTCCTGGCGCGCTCGACGAAGCGGTCCACCACGTCGTCGCCGTAGTGGCGGTAGCCGAGCAGGTTCTGGCCGCGCAGCAGCATCTGCTGGGGGGTGTTGGGCATGGCCGCCTTGAGCTCGCGGATGCGCTCCCAGGGGTCCTCGCCCAGGTAGCGGATGCAGGCGTCGAAGGTGGCCCCGCCCCAGGACTCCAGCGACCAGAAGCCGACGCGGTCGAGCTTCTCGGCGATGGGCAGCATGTCATCGAGGCGCAGGCGGGTGGCGAACAGCGACTGGTGGGCGTCACGCAGGACGACGTCGGTGATACCGAGCGGGCGAGCGGTGTCAGTCATTGGCTTGACCTTGTCGTAATAGTGAAGGGAACGTCGGGAAAGCGGGGACGCCGGCGTCAGCGACGATGGCGCTGACGGTAGCGATGCAGGGCGGCGCCGATCACCGCCATCAGCTCGTCATCCTGGCGGGGGGGCGCCGGCGAGCGAGCGGGCGTGGCGGCGGGCGCGGGCGGCTCGGGGGCGAGGCGCCGGATCACCAGCGACATCAGGGTGGTCACGATCACCAGAACGGTAAGAAAAACAAAAACGAAGCCCATGCCGAGCCCCATCAGGGCCAGGCCCTCTTCCAGCAGTTCCACATCCTGCATGCCGTGCCTCCGTATCAATCGTCAGCCACCGTGCCGCCAACACTCAGCAAGATAGCGTCTTGCGCAAATTTTCCGATGGTATAACCTGCCACACTCCCGTCAGATTGCAATGAGGGCATGGTGGAAGTCAGCGTTGTTAATTTACTACAAGACTGTAGCGGACGGCTCGGACTGGCGCCCATGGAAGGCGTCATCGACGCCCATACCCGTGACCTGCTGACCCGCCAGCCGGGCTTCGACTGGACGGTGACGGAGTTCGTGCGCGTCGTCGATGCCCGGCTGCCGCCGCGGGTGTTCCACAAGCACTGCCCGGAGCTGCTCGGGGCCAGCGTCACGACCCCGAGCCGGATACCGGTCCATCTTCAGCTGCTGGGCTCCGACCCCGCGACCCTGGCCGCCAACGCCTCCCAGGCGCTGAGCCTCGGCGCCGTGAGCCTCGACCTGAACTTCGGCTGCCCGGCCAAGCTGGTCAACCGCCACGACGGTGGCGCCTCGCTGCTGCGCGACCCGCGCCGCGTCTATGCCGCCGTAGCCGCCGTGAACGATGCCGTGGGCCACGCGATCCCGGTCACCGCCAAGGTCCGCCTGGGCTTCGCCGACAGGCGCCTGGCGCTGGCCTGCGCCCTGGCCGCCGAGGCCGGCGGTGCGCGCCAGCTGGTCGTCCACGCCCGCACCCGCAACGAGGGCTATCGGCCACCGGCCCACTGGGAGTGGATCGGGCGCATCCGCTCCCGCCTGTCGATCCCGGTCGTCGCCAATGGCGACATCTGGAGCCTCGAGGACTACTGGCGCGCCCGCACCCTTTCGGGCTGCCGCGATGTGATGATCGGCCGCGGCGCCCTGGCCGACCCCTGGCTGGCCCCGCGCATCCGCCACTGGCAGCTCACCGGCGAGCGCCTGCCGCCGACGCCCTGGGCGGCGCGGGCCGAGATCCTGACCCGCTTCGCCGAGCTTCAGCGCAGCACGCTTCCCGAGCGGGTCGTGGCCTCCCTGATCAAGCAGTGGCTGAACCACATGCGCGCCCGGGACCCGGAGGCCGCCCACCGCTTCGAGCGCCTCAAGCGGATCAATGACCTGGAGGCCCTGCTGGAGGGGCTGGCGACTCGGGAGGAAACCGCGGGTGCCGCGGCAGGTGCATAAGCCGTAAACAAGCCATAAAAAAGAGGCGCACGTCGCAATGGCGACGGCGCCTCAAACGATCGCGGAGTCACGCTCGAACTCGGGCGACTCCGGCTAGCAGAAAACGAAGGGGACGACCCCGGAAAGCAGAAGACCCGCCCTCCTGAGAGGACGGGTCCGAGTCTGGCGCGCCCGGGAGGATTCGAACCTCCGACCACCTGATTCGTAGTCAGGTACTCTATCCAGCTGAGCTACGGGCGCGTGGTGCGATGATTAGCGTGATCGCCATCACGTACTGGTGTTCTGAAGTGGCGCGCCCGGGAGGATTCGAACCTCCGACCACCTGATTCGTAGTCAGGTACTCTATCCAGCTGAGCTACGGGCGCCCTGTCTTCCTTCAGTCGTGCCGACCCTGATTGCGAGACCTGAGCCTTGCGGTCATGGCGGAGAGGGAGGGATTCGAACCCTCGATGAGGCTATAAACCCCATACTCCCTTAGCAGGGGAGCGCCTTCAGCCACTCGGCCACCTCTCCCTCATCGACACGGGGCGTATCCTACCGTTTATGAAGCGCTTTGTCCAGCGAAGCCCGCCTCTTTTTTCATGGGCGCGGGATCAGTCGTCGTGGCCGGAGGCGGCCTCCTCGCCCTTCTCGCGCTGGATGCGCTGGTAGATCTCCTCGCGGTGCACGGCGACGTCCTTGGGGGCATTGACGCCAATCCGGACCTGATTCCCCTTGACGCCCAGCACCGTCACGGTGATGTCGTCTCCGATCATCAGGGTTTCGCCGACTCGGCGGGTCAGGATGAGCATGGCTGATCTCCTTCTCAGGCTTGTTCTGAAACTCGGCGGCGGCGGCATGTTCGCCGCGGGAAGCACACCGGGTCATTATGTGGCACGGCGTCGTCCGTGACCAATTCGGCAGCCGATGACACCTGACCTCCCCGTTGAAGGGAAGCCCCGTCACGGGCCTCCCTGTCAGCGTAGAAGGTGTCGGTCGCCCGAGGCAGCCTTATTCGCTCTCGATATCGCTCTTGTCGAGGCCGAAGGCGGTGTGCAGGGCGCGCACGGCGAGCTCCATCTGCTTCTCGTCGATCACCACGGAGATCTTGATCTCGGAGGTGGAGACCATGCGGATATTGATGCTTTCGTCGGCCAGCACCCGGAACATCTTGGAGGCCACGCCGGCGTGGGAGCGCATGCCGACACCCACCAGGGAGACCTTGGCGATGTTCTCGTCGCCGCGCACCTCACCGCCGCCCAGGTCGGGGATCACCTGCTCCTCGAGGATCTTCAGGGTCTTCTTGTAGTCCCCCTTGGCCACGGTGAAGGTGAAGTCGGTGTAGTCACCGGCCGGCGCCACGTTCTGGACGATCATGTCCACTTCGATGTTGGCATCGGCGATCGGGCCCAGGATCCGCGAGGCGACGCCCGGCACGTCCGGGGTGTTGAGCAGGGTCAGCTTGGCCTCGTTGGCGGTGAAGGCGATACCGGAGATCAGCGGTTCTTCCATGGAGTCCTCGTCTTGGTCGGAGTCTGCAACGATCAGGGTGCCGGGGCCGTCCTCGAAGCTGGAGAGCACGCGCAGCGGCACGTTGTACTTGCCGGCGAATTCGACGGAGCGAATCTGCAGCACCTTGGAGCCGAGGCTGGCCAGTTCCAGCATCTCCTCCACGGTGATGGAGTCCAGGCGCCGGGCCTTGCTGCAGACCCGCGGGTCGGTGGTGTAGACGCCGTCGACGTCGGTATAGATCTGGCACTCATCCGCCTTCAGGGCCGCCGCCAGGGCCACCCCGGTGGTATCGGAGCCGCCGCGGCCGAGGGTGGTGATGTTGCCCTCCTCATCCACGCCCTGGAAACCGGCGACCACCACCACCTTGCCCTCGTCCAGATCTTCCTGGATCTCGTCGGTCTCGATGCGTTGGATGCGCGCCTTGGTGTGGGAGCTGTCGGTGAGGATGCCCACCTGGGAGCCCGTGTAGGAGGTGGCCGGCACGCCCAGCTTGTGCAGCGCCATGGCCAGCAGCGAGATGGTGACCTGCTCGCCGGTGGAGACCAGCATGTCCATCTCGCGCGGCGTCGGCTCGTCGTTGATCTCGTTGGCCATGCCGATCAGGCGGTTGGTCTCGCCGCTCATGGCGGAGACCACGACCACGACCTGATGGCCGTTGTCGCGGAACCCCTTGACCTTCTCGGCCACGGCCTTGATGCGCTCCACGGAGCCCACCGAGGTGCCGCCGAATTTCTGTACGTATAGTGCCATATGCCGATTTTCCCTCGTGAGTCGAACGCCAGGGGCGCCCGGATGAGTGAAAGGTGAATCCCTGCAAACAGGGCCGGTACCCTGCGGTCACCGGCCCTGTCGATGGTTACTGGAGGCGCGCCTCGACCCAGGCGGGCACGCTCGCCAGGGCCCCCGGCAGGGCGGCGACGTCGCTGCCCCCGGCCTGCGCCATGTCGGCACGGCCGCCGCCCTTGCCGCCCACCTGGGAGGCCACGTGGTTGACCAGCTCGCCGGCCTTGACCCGGCCGGTGAGGTCGTCGGTGACGCCGGCTATCAGGCTGACCTTGCCGGCCTCCTTGTCCGCCACGCCGAGCACCACGATGCCGGAGCCCAGCTTGTTCTTGAGCTGGTCCAGAACGTTGCGCAGCTCCTTGGCGGAGACCCCCTCCAGGCGGGTCGCCAGCACCTTGACCCCGGCGACCTCGGCCGCCTGGCTCAGCATGTCGCTGCCGGCGGCGCTGGCCAACTTGGCCTTGAGCCGCTCGAGCTCCTTCTCCAGGCTGCGATTGCGCTCCACCAGCGACTCGACACGCTCCTCGACCTGCTCGGGCTTGGCCTTGAGGCGCTCGCCGATGCGGGTGAGGCGCGCCTCCTGCTCGTGGAACCAGGCCAGCGCCCCCTCGCCGGTGATCGCCTCGATGCGACGCACCCCGCTGGCAATGCCCTGCTCGCTGACGATATGGAAGCAGCCGATGTCGCCGCTGCGCGCCACGTGGGTCCCGCCGCACAGCTCGATGGAGAAGTCGTCGGCGCCGATGGTCAGCACCCGCACGCTGTCGGCGTACTTGGCCTCGAACAGCGCCGCCGCCCCCTTGGCCTTGGCCTGATCGAGGGTCATCTGCTCGATCTGCGTGGCCGCGTTGGCCAGCACCTGCTCGTTGACCAGGCGTTCCACCTCGGCGAGCTGCTCCGCGCTCATCGGCTCGAAGTGGCTGAAGTCGAAGCGCAGGCGCTCCGGGGTCACCAGCGAGCCCTTCTGGGCCACGTGGTCACCCAGCACCAGGCGCAGCGCCTTGTGCATCAGGTGGGTGGCGGAGTGGTTGCGGATGGTGGCGGTGCGCAGCTCGGCGTTGACCTCGGGACGCACCTCGGCGCCCACGGCGAGCGCGCCCTCGAGCAGCACGCCGTGGTGCAGGTGGTGGCCGGACTGCTTCTGGGTGTCGGTGACCAGGAAGCGGCTGCCATCGGCGAGGTGCAGGTAGCCGGTGTCGCCCACCTGGCCGCCGGACTCCCCATAGAAGGGGGTGCGGTCGAGCACCACGATGCCGCGCTGCTCGGGCACGAGGCCCTCCAGGGCATTGCCCTCGCGGTCGACGATGGCGGTGACGGTGGCGCGATCCTCGAGGCGGTCGTAGCCGGTGAAGGTGGTCTCGCCCTCGAGGTCGAGCGCCGCCCCGTAGTCGGCGCCGAACTGGCTGGCCGCCCGGGCGCGCTCGCGCTGGGCCTCCAGGGCTCGCTCGAAGCCGATCTCGTCGAGGGTCACGCCGCGCTCGCGGCAGACGTCGGCGGTCAGGTCATAGGGGAAACCGTAGGTGTCGTAGAGCTTGAACACCGTCTCGCCGGGCAGCACCTCGCCGTCGAGACCGGCCAGCGCCTCCTCGAGCAGGCCCATGCCGTGCTCCAGGGTGCGGGCGAACTGCTCCTCTTCCTTGAGCAGCACGCGCTCGATCTGGTGGCGCGCCTCGCGCAGCTCGGGGTAGGCGTCGCCCATCTCGACGTCCAGCGCCCCCACCAGCTTGTGGAAGAAGTTGCCCTGAGCGCCCAGCTTGTGGCCGTGACGGATGGCGCGGCGGATGATCCGGCGCAGCACGTAGCCGCGCCCCTCGTTGGAGGGCAGCACGCCGTCGGCGATCAGGAAGGCGCAGGAGCGGATATGGTCGGCGATCACCCGCAGTGAGGGGTTGCGGGTGTCGGCATGGCCGGTGTGGCGGGCCGCCGAGGCCAGCAGGTTCTGGAACAGGTCGATCTCGTAGTTGGAGTGCACGCCCTGCATCACCGCGGCGATGCGCTCGAGGCCCATGCCGGTGTCGATGGAGGGCTTGGGCAGCGGATGCAGGGTGCCCGCGGCGTCGCGCTCGAACTGCATGAAGACCAGGTTCCAGATCTCGATGTAGCGGTCACCGTCCTCCTCGGGGCTGCCGGGAGGCCCGCCCCACACCTCGGGGCCGTGATCGTAGAAGATCTCGGAGCTGGGGCCGCAGGGACCGGTATCGCCCATCTGCCAGAAGTTGTCCTCGTCGAGCTTCGAGAAGCGTGCCGGGTCGATGCCCATCTCCTCCTTCCAGATCGCCTCGGCCTCGTCGTCGCTGATGTGGACCGTCACCCACAGCTTCTCCTTGGGCAGGCCCAGGGTCTCGGTGAGGAAGGTCCAGGCGAAGCGGATGGCGTCGCGCTTGAAGTAGTCGCCGAAGCTGAAGTTGCCCAGCATCTCGAAGAAGGTGTGGTGGCGGGCGGTGTAACCGACGTTGTCCAGGTCGTTGTGCTTGCCGCCGGCGCGCACGCAGCGCTGGGACGAGGCCGCCCGCACGTAGGGGCGCGGGTCACGGCCCAGGAAGACGTCCTTGAACGGCACCATGCCGGCATTGGTGAACAGCAGGGTCGGGTCGTTACCCGGCACCAGGGAGCTGGAGGGCACGACGGTATGGCCGTGCTCCTCGAAGTAACTCAGGAAGGCCTGTCTGATGTCTGCGCTTTTCATGGGGTATCCGTGGCGATGGGCAGGGTGGTCGTCGGCAACGAGGCCACCCGGGGCGTTCGCAAAGGGAGACATTATAGCGCAGCTGTCAAGGGACTGAAGAGGCAGCACCCGCAAGAACGGGGCGGATCCTGCCACTAGTCGAGATCCGGTGCCGAGTCCCAGGCGTGATCCAGGGCGTGAAGCACCTGCTCGAAGTCGAAGCCGCGACCGGCCAGGAAGCGCTCGCGCCGGGCGCGCTCGCGGGGGGTGTCGCCGGGGCCGGAGAAGCGCCGGGCAAGGGTCTCGCAGGCCAGGGCGAACCAGTCGACCCCGCCCTGCCCCTCCTGCTCGCTGAAGGCGCTGCGCACCAGCTCGCGCTCGATGCCGCGCTGCGAGAGCGCCTGGCGGATCTTCAGCGGGCCCTGCCCGCGCAGGATGCGCGAGCGCAGGAAGCTCTCGGCGAAGCGGGCGTCGGACTGCAGGCCCTGCGCCTCGAGGGCATCGAGGCACTCGCCGATGGCCGCAGGCGCGTGCCCCTTGGCCGCGAGCCGAGTGGCCAGCTCGGCGCGGGAGTACTCGCGCCGGGCCAGCAGGCGGATCGCGTCGTCACGGGGCGTGGCGTCGGAGTCGGCCTGAGCGAACATGGCTTACAGCAGGTCGTCCTCGCGACCGGCCTCGGCCGCGGCGGGCTCCTCGGCTTCCTCCCTGGGGGCCGGGGCGGCGAGCAGCTGGGCGCGGATCTGGCTCTCGATCTCCTCCATGATGGCCGGGTTGTCCTCGAGGAACTGGGCGGCGTTGGCCTTGCCCTGGCCGATCTTGTTGCCCTGGTAGCTGTACCAGGCGCCGGCCTTGTCGACCAGGTTGCACTGCACGCCCAGGTCGATCACCTCGCCGGCATGGTAGATGCCCTTGCCGTAGAGGATCTGGAACTCGGCCTGGCGGAACGGCGGGGCCACCTTGTTCTTGACCACCTTGACCCGGGTCTCGTTGCCGGTGACCTCGTCGCCCTGCTTCACCGAGCCGGTGCGACGGATATCCAGACGCACGCTGGCGTAGAACTTCAGGGCGTTGCCGCCGGTGGTGGTCTCGGGGCTGCCGAACATCACGCCTATCTTCATGCGGATCTGGTTGATGAACACCACCAGGCAGTTGGCGTTCTTGATGTGGCCGGTGATCTTGCGCAGGGCCTGGGACATCAGGCGCGCCTGCAGGCCGACGTGGGAGTCGCCCATCTCGCCCTCGATCTCGGCCCGCGGGGTGAGTGCGGCCACCGAGTCGATGATGATCACGTCGACGCCGCCGGAACGCACCAGCATGTCGCAGATCTCGAGGGCCTGCTCGCCGGTGTCGGGCTGGGAGACCAGCAGGTCATCGAGGTTGACGCCGAGCTTCTCGGCGTAGCTCGGGTCCAGGGCGTGCTCGGCGTCGATGAAGGCGCACACCTTGCCCTGCTTCTGGGCCTGGGCGATCACCGAGAGGGTCAGAGTGGTCTTGCCCGAGGACTCCGGGCCGAAGATCTCCACCACGCGGCCGAAGGGCAGGCCGCCGATGCCCAGTGCGATGTCGAGCCCCAGGGAACCGGTGGACACCGACGGCATGACCACCCGCGGGGCATCGCCGAGGCGCATCACGGTGCCCTTGCCGAACTGGCGCTCGATCTGGGAAAGCGCGGCGCTCAGCGCCTTGGAGCGGTTGTCATCCTGAGCCATGTCGGATCTCCTGGTCGAGGTGTCTGAATACTGTATGACTGGACAGTAGTATGGCGAAAAAGGGTGGGCAGGACCAGTGCAAATTCGGCCCGGATACGGGGCGGGGCTCAGCGAGCCTCGAGGCGACGGACCAGACCCACCAGGGCCTCGCGCACCGCCTGCTCGCGCACCGCGCGGCGATCACCGGGATAGCGATGGCACTCGGCGCTGGCGCCCTGGGCATCGCCCCAGGCCAGCCACACGGTGCCCACCGGCTTCGCGTCGCTACCGCCGCCGGGGCCGGCCACGCCGCTGATCGCCACGCCGAGGCCGGCGCCGCTGTCGCGACAGGCGCCGACCACCATGGCCTCCACCACCTCGCGGCTCACCGCCCCATGGGCCTCGAGCAGCGCCTCGGGAACGCCCAGCAGGCGGGACTTGGCGGCGTTGGAGTAGGTCACGTAGCCGGTCTCGAACCAGTCGGAGCTGCCGGCCACCGCGGTGATGGCGCTGGCCACCCCGCCGCCGGTGCAGGACTCGGCGGCGGTGATCGTCACGCCCCGCTCTCGACAGAGCCGGCCCAGGCGCTCGGCCAGGGTGATGAGGTCGAGGTTGGCCAGGCTGGCGGCGGAACGGGGCATGGGGCGGTCTCCTGAGTCATCTGCAATCGCTCCTGACGGAGCCGATGCCTGGACGGTAGAATACTGGCTTTTGCCAGCGAGTGCAGAGCCTCAACAGGGAGCTCCGATGTCACAGGCCGCAAGCCCCTCTCATACGCCGATGATGGTCCAGTACCTGAAGATCAAGCGCGACCATCCCGACGTGCTGCTCTTCTACCGCATGGGCGACTTCTACGAACTCTTCTTCGACGACGCCCGCCGCGCGGCGGCGCTGCTCGATATCACCCTGACCCAGCGCGGCCAGTCGGCCGGCAAGCCGATCCCCATGGCCGGGGTCCCCTACCACAGCGCCGAGGGATACCTCGCGCGCCTGGTGGCGGCCGGCGAGTCGGTGGCGATCTGCGAGCAGGTCGGCGACCCGGCCACCAGCAAGGGGCCGGTGGAGCGGCGCGTGGTGCGCATCGTCACCCCCGGCACCCTCTACGACGAGGCGCTGCTCGACGCCCGCCGCGACAACCTGCTGGTGGCCGTTCACGCCGCGGGCGAGCGCATGGGCCTCGCCTGGCTGGAGCTCTCCAGCGGGCGCTTCAGCGTGCTGGAGGTCGAGGGTGAAGGCGAGATGCTGGCCGAGCTCCAGCGCCTCGACCCCGCCGAGCTGCTGGTGGCCGAGAGCCAGACCCTGCCCCCGGCCCTGGAGGGCCGGCGCGGCCTGCGCCGTCAGGGCGACTGGCTGTTCGACCTGGAGAGCGCCACCCGCCTGCTGTGCGACCAGTTTCGGGTCCAGGACCTGCGCGGCTTCGGCTGCGCCCATCTCACCGCCGCCCTCACCGCCGCCGGCGTGCTGATCGAGTACGCCCGGGACACCCAGCGCTCGGGCCTGCCCCATGTCACCGCCATCGGCGTGGAGAGCCGCGACGATGCCGTGGTGATCGACGCCGCCAGCCGCCGCAACCTGGAGATCGACATCAACCTCGGGGGCAGCGGCGACAACACCCTGGCCAGCGTGCTCGACACCACCGCGACGGCCATGGGCTCGCGGCTGCTCAAGCGCTGGCTCAACCGCCCGCTGCGCGACCGCGAGCGGGTGCAGGCCCGCCAGGCCGCGGTGGCGCTGCTGCTCGAGGCCGAGGGGTTCGTGGCGCTGCGCGAGTCGCTCAAGGCGATCGGCGACGTGGAGCGCATCCTGGCCCGGGTCGCCCTCTACAGCGCCCGCCCGCGGGACCTGGCCCGGCTGCGCGATGCCTTCAACGCCCTGCCGGCACTGGAGCAATCGCTTGCCGACTACCCCGAGGGCACCGCGCTGGACGAGCTCCGGCGCCATATCCGCCCCTACCCGGCGCTCGCCGATACCCTGTCCCGCGCCCTGATCGAGAACCCGCCGGTGGTAATTCGCGACGGCGGGGTGATCGCCGAGGGCTTCGACGCCGAGCTCGACGAACACCGCGGCCTGGCCGAGCACGCCGGCGACTACCTGGTGAGGCTGGAGACCCGGGAGCGCGAGCGCACCGGCCTGCCCGGCCTCAAGGTGGGCTACAACCGGGTCCACGGCTACTACATCGAGATCCCCCGCGCCCAGGCCAGGGACGCCCCGGCGGACTACGTGCGCCGCCAGACCCTGAAGAACGCCGAGCGCTTCATCATCCCCGAGCTGAAGGAGTTCGAGGACAAGGCGCTGTCGGCGAAGTCGCGGGCGCTCGCCCGGGAGAAGCTGCTCTACGACGGCCTGCTCGACACCCTCAACGCCGAACTCGACGCCCTGCAGGCCAGCGGCCGCGCACTGGCCGCCCTGGACGTGCTGTGCGCCTTCGCCGAGCGCGCCCAGGCGCTGGACTTCGTTCGGCCGCGGCTGGCCGAGACCCCCGGCATCGCCATCCGGGGCGGCCGCCACCCGGTGGTGGAGCAGGTCTCCGACGCCCCCTTCGTGCCCAACGACCTAGTGATGGGCGACGACCGCCGCATGCTGGTGATCACCGGCCCCAACATGGGGGGCAAGTCCACCTTCATGCGCCAGGCGGCGCTGATCGTGCTGCTCGCCCATACCGGCAGCTTCGTGCCGGCGGACGCCGCCGAGATCGGCCCGGTGGATCGCATCTTCACCCGCATCGGCTCCTCGGACGACCTGGCCGGCGGGCGCTCCACCTTCATGGTGGAGATGACCGAGACCGCCAACATCCTGCACAACGCCACCGACGAAAGCCTGGTGCTGATGGACGAGATCGGCCGCGGCACCAGTACCTTCGACGGCCTGTCGCTGGCCTGGGCCAGCGCCGAGCAGCTGACGCGTACCCGCGCCTTCACCCTCTTCGCCACCCACTACTTCGAGATGACCGCCCTGCCCGAACAGGCCGAGGGGGTGGCCAACGTGCACCTGACGGCCGCCGAGCACCGTGACGGCATCGTCTTCATGCACCGCGTGGAGGAGGGCCCGGCGAGCCAGAGTTACGGCCTGCAGGTGGCCCAGCTCGCCGGCGTGCCCCAGGGGGTGATCGCCCGGGCCCGAGAGAAGCTCGCCCAGCTGGAGCAGCAGGAGGTGGACCAGGGTAGCCGGACCGCGCAGCGCCTCGGTGACCATCCCCCGATGCCGCAGCAGAGCGACCTCTTCGCCAGCGCCCCCCACCCGCTGATGGAAGAGCTCGGCGGCCTCGACCTGGACGAGCTGACCCCGCGCCAGGCGCTCGAGCTGCTCTACCGCTGGCGGGAGTCCTTATAGCGAGGCGTATCACGAGGCGCGCCGCCCCTTCTCTTGCGAGGCCAGGGGGCCGCGACTAGAATGGTCAGATTCACCGCCGCCTTAGCATAAGAAACACGGCTTTTATAACCGTTTTATCAACTATCCACAGTGGCCGTGCGACGCCGGCCCGAGGAAGGGAGAGTGGCATGACATTCGTCGTCACCGAGAACTGCATCAAGTGCAAGTACACCGACTGTGTCGAGGTGTGCCCGGTGGACTGTTTCTATGAAGGCCCCAACTTCCTGGTGATCCACCCCGACGAGTGCATCGACTGCGCCCTGTGCGAGCCGGAGTGTCCCGCCGAGGCGATCTTCTCGGAAGACGAGTTGCCGGAGGGCCAGGAGCCGTTCATCGAGATCAATGCCGAGCTCGCCGAGGTGTGGCCCAACATCAGCGAGAAGAAGGACCCGCTGCCCGACGCCGAGGAGTGGGACGGCAAGCCGGGCAAGCTCGAGCAGCTGGAGCGCTGAGAGCGTCGCCTGCCTCGCACGCGGGCGCCAGCACGCAAAAAGGAACGCCGAATGTCTCGCGACATTCGGCGTTCCTGTTCCTGCCTGCCATGCTGGAGAACACCGGCAAAAAAGGCGGCCCGCAGGCCGCCCGCTCCAAGCTGTTCCTTGAGCGGCTCCCTCCGCCCGACTCCCGTGATGCCTTCCCTGCCCGGAAGCAGCTTCCTGCCGCACCTGGCGCATCACTCAGCATCCCGTTGCATCCTGCCGGGAGCAGCGCTGCTGCCCCCTTGTCCCGAGTTCATTGTGGCAGAGCTGCATTGCAACACAAGCGCGACCAACGGCGACCGACCTCGACCGGCGTGTTGGTCCAGCAGCGAGCTCTCAAGAAAAAGATCTTCAATAACATATGGTTAAAAAAAGACCGACGCCAACGGCATCGGTCTTCCCGCCGAACTCGAGCGAATCTCTTCGCCAAATTGTCAGCGATTTCCTACACGGGTTCCCGCCTCAAGCAACAGTGTTCGCTTACTGCCCCTTGATGGCCGAGAGGCCCGGGTAGCGGGCGCGCTCGCCCAGCTCGTTCTCGATCACCAGCAGGCGGTTGTACTTGGCCACGCGATCGGAGCGGCACAGCGAGCCGGTCTTGATCTGGCCGGCGCAGGTGCCGACGGCGAGGTCGGCGATGGTGGTGTCCTCGGTCTCGCCGGAACGGTGGGAGATCACCGCGGTGAAGCCGGCCTCCTGGGCCATCCTGATGGCATCCAGGGTCTCGGAGAGTGAGCCGATCTGGTTGAACTTGATCAGGATGGAGTTGCCGATCTGCTCGTCGATGCCGCGCTTGGGGATCACACTCTCCGGGCCTGAAACCTGAGAGCGTCTGGCCGGCCCGGTGCAATATCCGGGCTAAGTGCGCAGATTCGCAATTGAGCCTACCTCTCGCCTCCTGTGAACAGATAAGGGGTACAGAAAGATCTGTACCCCTTATCTGTGACGTGGGAGGGGGGACCCCCTTCCCAGCCGCGGGCGGACATTCCCGCTTTCAATTGACAGGAGAATTCAAATGGCCAAGAAGCGGAGAACCGTAGAGCAACAGCTGGCTGAGGCAGAGGACCGCCTCAATCAGCTGCGTGAGAGGGCCCGGCGAGAGGAGGCCCGCAGGCATATGCTGATCGGCAAAATGGTGTTGGAGAAGGCGAGAGGATGTGACCGGAAAATGCAGCAGTTGATGCGCGAACTGGACAATTGGTTGCCCAGTGGCAACCACCCAGATCGCAAGAAGTTCAGCTCACTGGGGGCGGTTCGAGGGCTCTATGGTGTGGCACTGCACCCCGACAAGCGTCATTGGGGCTGGGTTTTCAACAGGGAGCTGGCGGAAGCCGAACCGGAGACGGATCGGTACGGTAACTCGATGATCCGGTAATCCGGCCTCGGTCCGCAGTGGAATAGAGGGCTCACACCCCCTCCACCTCGATGCCGTGCCGGGCGAGCCAGGCCTTGCGCTGCTCATAGTCCGGCATGGCGCGCTCCAAGCGGCGCCAGAAGGCCGGAGTGTGGTGGGGCTCGTGAAGGTGAACGAGCTCATGGACGACCACGTACTCGGCGATGTGGCGGGGCAGCAGGATGGTCTTCCAGTGGAAGTAGACCATGTTGCCCTTGCCGCAGGAGCCCCAGCGGTAGCCCAGATCCTGGACCTTCACGCCGGCGGGCTCGACACCCATTCGCCGGGCGTGCTCCTTCACCCTGGCGGTGAGCCAGTCGTTGGCGCGGGCGCTGTACCAGCGGATGAAGTGCTCACGGGCGTCGTCCAGGGCGTCCTCACGCAGCTGGAAGCGCCCGGCGACGAGCTTGAGCGGGGCGTCCTGCTGCTCCTGGGCAACCCGCTTCAGCCGGTAGCTGCGCCCCAGGTAGAGGAAGCCCTCGCCGTTGACGTACTCCTTGCGCGGCAGCCGGCGCCGGCGCTCGGCCTTCTCGGCCAGCTTCTGGTAGATCCACAGCCGCTTCTCGAGCACGAAGTCGCGCAGGAGCCGCTCCTCGGTGCCACGTGGCGCGGCGATGACCAGCTCGCCGTCGCGGTCCACGGTGATCTCCAGGGTCTTGCGGCGCGAGCTCTCGCGCACCTCCAGGGTCAGGTCATCAACGGCGAGCTGCGTCATGCGTTCACCAGCTTGTCGTGATTGCTGCGGGCGAGATCGAGCAGCCGCTGGGCCACCTCGCTGGCCTTATCGAAGGGCACGAGGCGCTTGATCATCAGCCGGGAAAAGATATGTTGGCGCAACGTCTCTTGGTCCGGGATATGGGAGGGCTTCCAGAAGTCGGGGATGGCGATCTCCTGCTGGATCAGCCCGACCAGCTCCTCGGTGGCCTCGAGCAGCGTCTGGGCGCTGGCCTCGTCCAGCTCCTCCACAGAAAGGCCGCTGCTGGCCACCAGCTCCCGCCAGAAGGGCTCGGCGTGGGCCGGCATCTCGGGGATTTCCTCCCCCTCCACACGGGCGCCATCGCGCAGCTGCTGGATCAGCGTCTTGAGCGCCTCCACCTGCTCGGCCCACTGGCCATCGAGCTGCTCCAGCAGCTCCTCCAGGCGCTCGCTGAGCCGGCCGTACTTCACCGGGTCCTCGTCCAGGTGTTTGCGAGTGTGGGCACGAACGGCATGCTCCATCTCCGAGGCCTTGGCCCGGTCGCCCACTTGGCGGCCGAGGTGCTCGTCGAACTCGGCGTCGGTGAGCTGCACCGGCGGGATGCGCGGGTCGATGCCGAGCGAGATCACGTAGTCGTCGATCAACTTGCGCACCTTGTTGCCGATGTCACGGCCAAGCTCCGGGGTGTCCTTGTAGCGGTTGCGGGCCAGGGCGTGGATGTAGGCCAGCCGTTTGGCATCGTTGACGAACTCGAGCCCCTCGGGGCGCGGCAGCACGTCGTCCAGGCCGCGGTTGAACTCCTTGAGCTTGACCACGAACTCGGCTCGCACCCGTTCGTCGGCGAGCGCTTGCACCGCCTCCTCGGTGTCGTCGAGGTCATCCACCCCCTGGCTGCGCAGCACATCGACCACCCGCAGGTGGCGGTCGCGCAGCAGGGGAATCTCGTCCTTGAGGCTCTGTAGGGCGCCCTCGATGTCCTCCTCGCTGTAGGCGGCCAGCGCCTCCTTGAGGTGGTTGGCCACGCCGAAGTAGTCCACCACGATGCCGTGGCTCTTGCCGTGGCCGGTGCGGTTGACCCGGGCGATGGCCTGCAGCAGCTCCGCCTCGCGCAGGGAGCGGTCCAGGTACATCACCCCCTCGATGGGGGCGTCAAAGCCGGTGAGCAGCATGCTCTTGACGATCAGGAAGGCCAGCGGGTCGTGCTTAGCGGGGTCCTGGGGAGGCGTCCCATCCAGCGGCGGCAGCGGCTTCTTGAAGCGCTTGATGTGGTTCTCGACGGCGGCGCGGTCGCTCCACCTGGCCCAGGTGGCGTCGTCGTTGTTGCCGCTGCTGAACACCACCGCGAACTCCAGCTCGCCCAGCACCTTGCGATAGCGCCAGGCCTGGATCGCCGCCTTGACCCGGGGCGGGCGCGTCAGCAGCTGGGTGTCGTCCAAGGCCTTATCTTCGGGGGAGAGCGCCAGCGCCTCCTCCAGCAGGTCGGCCTTGGCCTGCTCGAGAGCCTCGAAGTAGCGCAGGGCCGCCCGGCGGCTGTAGGCCACCAGCTGGGCCTTGTAGCCGTTGGGAAGGATGTGGGTGATGTAGTGGCGCAGGATGTCCTGGGCCTTCTCCTGGATCAGCTGCGGCGCCTCGAAGATCTGCCCCTTGGTGGCGTACTTCTTCTTGATCGCCTCCAGCTCCTCCTTGCTGTGGTCGCGGAACAGGTCCTCGAACAGGCCGTCGAGGCTGGCGCCGTCCTTGATCGCCCCCTTGGCGGTGCGCCCCTCGTACAGGATCGGCACCGTGGCGCCGTCCTGCTCCGCTTCCTTGATGGTGTAGCAGTCGATGTACTCGCCGAAGATGTCGTGGGTGCGCTTCTTGTCGCCCATGATGATGGGCGTGCCGGTGAAGCCGATGCGGGCGGCGTTGGGCAGGGCGCGCATCATGTTGGCGTGCAGGTCGCCGGCCTGGGTGCGGTGGGCCTCGTCCACCAGGATCAGGATCTCCTCGCTGGTATTGAGCACCTCGAAGGGCTCGCTCAGGGTCGGCTTCTTGAGGGCCTCGGCGGCATCGCGGCGGCCGGTGTCGAGCCCGGCACCGGCGCCAGCCTCCTCGTCGCCCTGACCCTCCTCCCCTTCGGCGTCCGGGTCGCGATACTTCTGGATGGTGCCGAACACCAGGCCGGGGCCGTCGCGGCCCAGCAGCTTCTTGAGCTGGGCAGTGTTGCCGGCCTTCTCGACGCTCTCGCCGGTGAGCTCGGCGGTGGCGGAGAGCTGGGCCTGGAGATCCTTGCGGTCGGTGATCACCACCACCTTGAAGCGGCGCAGCGTCGGGTCGGTGCGCAGCTTGCGCACCAGGAAGACCATGGAGAGGCTCTTGCCGCTGCCCTGGGTGTGCCAGACGATGCCGCCACGGCGGTCGGCCTCGCCGTCCTGGCGGCGCGTCTTGCCGCTTTTCAGGCGCTCTACGGCCCGGGTGACGCCGCGGAACTGTTGGTAGCGGCACACCAGCTTGATGGTCTGGCCGCCGGCGTTCATGAACAGGGTGTAGTGGCGCACGATGTCGAGCAGGTTGGCCCGTGTGAGCATGCCGGCGATCAGGCGCTGCTGGGCGGAGAGGTCCGCTACGCCGAGATCGATGGCCACCTCCGCCTCGCGCATCGGCGCCACCGTCTTCCAGCTCAGGTAGTGAGCGAAACGGGCGCCGATGGTGCCGACGCGGGCCTCGTCGAAGTTGCTGGCCACCAGGAGCTGGCTGGTGGCGAACAGTGCCGGGGCGCCCTCGTGCTCGCCGACCTCGCCCTCCAGGAAGCGCTGGTCGTGGTAGCGGCGTAGCTGGTCCACCGCCTGACTGATCCCCTCCGGCACGCTGCGGCTCTTGCACTCCACCACCACCAGCGGGATGCCGTTGACGAACAGCACCAGATCCGGGATCACGTGGCCCTTGGCGCCATCGTGGCCGGGCGGGCACTTCACCTTGAACTGGTTGACCACCGTGAAGACGTTGTTGGCGGGCTCCTCCCAGTCGATATAGCGCAGGGTCTGGCCGCGGCCGCCGTCCCAGCCCTTGAGCCCCTCCACCGGCAGGCCGCCCAGCAGCAACTCAGTGGCCTGCTGATTGGCCTCCAGCACCCTGCTGGCGGGCAGGCGGGTGATGGCGGCGACGGCCTGATCCAGGCGCGCCTCATCGAGCCAGGGCTGCCCATCACGCAGGTTGATCTCGCGCAGCCGCTCGCGCAGCAGGGGCTCCATCACCACCTGAGCGAAGCCCTCGCGGTGGGTCACGGCGGGATCGTCCACCGAGCCGGCCAGGAACTCCCAGCCCTGACCGACCAGCTGGTCGATAAAGGGCTTCTCGACATCCGTGTACTCGGGACCTGCCATGCCTTAGCTCCAAGGTGCTGTTGGGTGTTTGATGCAGGGGCCGCGGTATGCGCGTAAAATGAGCATATCAGCAAGGTGAGACAGGCATGACCACATCCCGCTCCCCCAAGCAGCGCCGTACCGTGAGCCGTGACGCCCTCCTGAAGAGCGTTGCCACCTCCACCGCCGTGGAGACCGGCGAGGCCAGCCGCGGTATCGAAGCCAGGCTTCGCGCCGGCAAGTCCCGCTTCAAGTCCCTGCCGCTGGCCTGACCCGCTCCATCATCGGCGCATAGTCGCCGGCCAGCCTCGCCTGATGGGCTGTGGCATTGGCCATCACAGGAGGCCAGGGCCTCTCTCGGGAATGACGTCCGAAGTGGTGCGCTTACCTTTCGGCGATCTGTGGGTAAGGTTGCATCGCTTCACCGGTAAGGCGCTCCAGCGCCAGCGCGATCAGGCGGTCCGAGAAGAGCCGCAGCTTGCGCTGACCAGCGAGGTCATCAGGCCATTGCTTCAAGCCTTCCTTGATAGCCTCGACGGTCGGTTCGACATGCTCCTGGCTGATCAGCCAGTCCAGGGTAGTCAGCACTTCCATCCCTAGCGGTGACTGGAAACCGTCGATCAGGGCATCGACCTCCTCAAGTACCTCGGCATAAGGGCGCGCCTCGGCGCTGCGCAGATAGGCGCTGAGGCGCTCGCGCCGGGACTCATCGAACCACACCACTTCCTCGGGCGAGGCATCGTTGATGCGCTTCTCGCTATGCAGGTAGCTGCCGTCCAGGCCATTGAGCAGGTGACGCAGCCGGTCGGAATAGGGGCCGTAGCGGTGGGGCTGGAACTGCAGAACGAGGGGATTCTTCAGACCATGGTCGAGAATACGGCGCTCCATCAGCCAGGCGAGCTTCTGGACCTCCAGCAGCGAACACTCGATGCCCAGCACCCAGTAGCGGCGCACCAGCTCGGCGATCAGCGCCCGCGCCGGCGTCAGCTTCTCGATGCCTGAGCGCTTGGCGACATTCTGATACTCGGCGGTGGGCTCGAAGACCAGCACCCGGACGTTATCCAGCTCACCCAGCGCGGCCTCTATGCGAGGGCGCACCCTGCCCCAGTCGAGCCCCCCGTTGCCGCAGCCCAGCGGCGGCAGGGCGATGGAGCGAATACCCCGCTCTCGGATCACCCGCTTGAGGTCCTCCAGCCCTGACTCGATCCACTCCATGCGCGTCCTGGCGCGCCAGTGCTGCTTGGTGGGGAAGTTGATGATCCAGCGCGGCCCCAGCAGGGCATCCCGTTCGGTGACGAACATGCGGCCGGTCACCACCTCCTGACCCTTGCAGGCGGCCGCGTAGGCGGCGAAGTTCTCGGGGAAGGCCTCCTTGAACATCAGGGCGATCCCCTTCCCCATCACGCCGACGGTGTTGACGGTATTGACCAGCGCCTCGACGTCGGCCTCGAGGAGGTTGCCACGGGTGTACTCAATCATCGGAAGAACCAGTTGGGTCGTGTCACCACCTTCAACGGAAGCTGGTTTGCAGCCACCTGTACTTCGACGGCGGCGCGCATCTCGTCAGTATACGTGCCAATGCCCAGCAGTGCCGAGGCCGGAAGGTGGTGATGAATCAGGGCCTCTGCCTGATAGCGATCCGTCTTGTCGGGGTTCTCGAGGTCGCGCTTGAAGTCCTTGGCCTGCAGCAGCGCCCAGGGCACGAAGTCGGCCAGATCCTCCAGCCGGTCGCTGAACTCGGCATTGGCCAGATAGGCATGCCGGTCGCTGAACAGGAAGGGCAGGCCGAGCTCCTGCAGGCGGGGAAGCGAACTCACCAGCACAACGATGTCCTCCCGGAGCTGTTGCTGAACGCCATGGCCGGTCACGATGTTGAAGAGCATCATCGACGCCGGCGTGAAGTAGAACGGGATGTAGTCGCTCAGCACGCCGCCCGGTGGCGCCGGCACCACTCGCCTCGCTCGCTTGTCTATCAGCTCCTGCTTGCCGATGGTGATAAAGCCCGGATCCTGCTCTACTGCCGAACGGCAGTAGAGGCCATGCGCCAGCAGCCACGGCAGGTTGTCGCGGTGCGTGATCCGGAAGATCAGCGCCTTCCGGGGGTTCAGGCTGCGAGAGAGATCGGTCGCCACTGGTCCGGCTCCTTGGTGACGCTGTCCGGTTCGATGCCCTCCACCGGGCGGGTCTCGAAGCGCACCTCCCCGCCGGTCTCCATCAGCATCACCGCCCCCACCGGGAAGGAGCGGGCGATGCTGACCAGCAGGCTCTGCACGTGATCGTCGTCCCACACCCAGCCGCGCTGGAAGTCGGGGAGCTGGATCTTGCCGGTGGTGATGTCCTTGAGCCCGATCTTATGTGAAGAGGGGGCAGCGAGCGCCTGAACGTTGCAAGAGCACTGTCGAAGGTGGTCATGGCGGTTCCCTGTGCGATGTGATCCTGGTGTTGTGATGTTGTTGTAAGAGCCCCGGTCTACGCCGGGCTGGTGGCCTGGGCCTTTTCGAGCAGCGGGGTGACGCGGACGCGGCCGGTAAGGAGATCGCCCATTAGGCCTGCCTTAAGGGTTGCTGAACTATCGCGCGCAGATTTCTCTTTCTCAATCCGACTGGCCATTGAAGATAATGCACCGGCAACCCGCCTCTGCTCTTCAATGCTGGGAGCCTTTACTTGTATTGAGTTTATTTGGTTCTGGGAAAGATTTTTTTGCCCGCTGCTCCCGCTTATAAAAGAAGCAATTTGCTTCCTTGTGCTTGCACTTCCCATAAGAAGAAAAAGAAAG
This sequence comes from Halomonas sp. JS92-SW72, assembly GCF_003547075.1. NCBI lineage: Bacteria > Pseudomonadati > Pseudomonadota > Gammaproteobacteria > Oceanospirillales > Halomonadaceae > Halomonas > Halomonas sp. JS92-SW72. The sequence continues at coordinate 3,774,377 of NZ_CP032147.1, read as the reverse complement.
AGTGGATCGAGGCCTTCTCCCGCCCTCAGTCGGAGCGTTTTATCTGAAAGCATCAGCCTCCTTGGAGTGGAAAACACATACGCTGTTCTTCCAACTAATTCGGCAACACCATTTGCACGGACACAAATCACATCGCCAGAATTGACTTCAATTTCTTTGATCGGAGAGAGGCCTTCCGGGAGAGTCTTTGACTTATGGGGTAGATAAGCCCCTGTAGAGATAGCGCTCACCTTCAGCACACCCCATTCCCCTTCTTTAGGCACAACATCTGAGCAGCTGGGGCTCCAACCTGCATCAATGCCGTCAATCAGCCCACCCAACCTCTTAACCTCCCACTGCCTCGGAATCAACCCCAGAGGCGACTCCTTGTAGAGCTCCGGCGCCTGCTCGGGACTGGGGCGCAGCCGACCGTTCTCGTCGATGCCACGGGTCAGCAGGTCGTGGAGCAGGCCCTCCTTGACCTTCTCCAGCTTGGTGATCAGCGCCTCGGTCTTCTGGATCTGGGTGTCGAGGGCGTCGAGGATGTGGGCGATAAGCCGCTGCTCGGACAGTGGTGGAGTGAACACAGAAAGCTTTTTCAGCTGACCCGTATTCAAACTCACTTGATTGATGGCTTTCTGGCACTCTTTTTGTGCGTAATGCCGTGCATTGTGGTTATTTAAGTAGTGGAATAAATATCGCTTATCCACTTCGTCATCTAAGCGAAGAAGAAGCAGGTTCATGCCATGATAAAGGGTCTTTTTTTCGCCAAAGTACTGAGCTACTTTTCCGACGTGCTTGATGCTGTTGATATGGCTATACAGGATATCGCCAGGCTGTAGCTCGTAGCCTTCAGCTGGCGCCGCCAAGTACCCAACCTTGCCGAAATTGATCGTTCCATCAGCTATGGTTTCTATCCGAGTAACCGGGTACTCGGTGGAAAATTGCACTTGGCTTTGCGTTGTGCCGTTTCTTGCCACCGCTAGATGGTTGCCAAGTGGCTGATACAGAGATGGCTCAAACATACCCAAGCCCCTCCAGATACTGCTGCAGCTCCCTGGCGGCGGCATCCCGCTCGGCCTCGATATCGGCCAGCGTCACCCGGTACTTGTCCCACCAGGTCTCGAAGGCGGCGATCACCTGCTGGCGCTGCTGGCGGATATAGCGCTCGAGGATGCCCTTCAGGTCGTTGTGCATAATGGTATTCACCAGCTCGGCGGCCGCGAGCTCGTCCAGGGCGTCCACGGCGGCATTGAGGTGCTCCTCGAAGCTGGCCACCTTGGCCTTGTGCTGCTTCCTCACCTGGGTGCGCTGGCTCTTCCAGGCCTTGATCTGCTCCGGCGTCGGGGCATCGTCATCCTCGCCGTCGCTGGCTTCCACTTCGTCGGCGTCGTCGCCCTCGGGCTTGGCCTCGGCGGCCTTGATCTGGGAATCCAGCTCCGCCTTGCGGGCGGCGAGCTCCTCGAGCTCGGCCACGTACTCCTCCAGCAGGAAGTGGACCAAGCGGTGGTCGAGGGGGTTGGCCTTGCTCTGCTCGTCCTCCAGCAGGCTATTGATGCTGGTGCGCCAGGCATCCACCACGCCGAGGCAGCCGCGGGCCTGCAGGGTGCGGAACTCGTTCTTGTTGTCGAACCAGAAGCCCGCAATGATGCCGCGCACCGCGAAGCGGTCGAGCATGGCGGTGGGCTCCAGGGCCGCGGTGAAGCTGCCCAGCAGCTCGTCGCGCAGCCGGGTGAGGCGACCGCCGTTGCCGGTCAGCCCGGTAATGCTGCCGCCGTGTTCGGCCCACCAGGCCTCGAAGGCGGCCATCACGCTGGCCTCCTTGTGCTGCAGGCCGGCATCCATCTCGATGGCGGGCTTGAGGTCGCGCTTCTCGCTCAGGTGCTCGGCGAAGTCCACATAGTCGGGATCGTTCGCCCTGTGGATAAAGAGCGCCATGGGGTCGAGGCCCTGGGCGTCGAACAGCGGGCGCCTGGCGTCGATCTCGGCCACCGGCACGCCGCCCTTGAGGTGGGCGCGCACGTCCTGGGGCTCCGGCGGTGGGGTGTTGTCGGCGTAGCGGCGGATGTTGAGGTTGTAGTCGTTGTCGCGCAGCTCCGCGAGGGGTACCACCCGGGCGAAGCCGGGCACGTCCTCGAAGGCGTCGTAGGTGCTGGCGATCTTTTCGATGTGCTCGGGCAGCAGGTGGTTCTGGGCGCGGCCTTCAAAGAACTCGCGGTCGGCGTTGATGAACAGCACCTTGCCCCGGCGCTCCTCGGGCTTGGCGCCCTTGGCGCGCAGCACCAGGATGCTCGCCGGGATGCCGGTGCCGTAGAAGAGGTTGGGGGCGAGGCCGATCACCGCCTCCACCAGGTCGTCCTCCAGCATGCCGGCGCGGATGCGCTTCTCGTCGCCGCCGCGGAACAGCACGCCATGGGGCATGACGGTGGCCAGGCGGCCGTCGGACTTGAGGCAGGCGACCATGTGCTGCAGGAACATTAGGTCGGCCTTCTTGGCCCCCTCCGGCACGCTGCCGTAGTGGAAGCGCTCCGGGAAGTGCTGGCTCGGCGCGTAGCCGATGGAGAACGGCGGGTTGGTGAGGATGCGGTCGAAGCGCGTTAGCTCGCCACCCTCGACGTGCTGCGGGTCGGTGAGGGTGTCGTCGTTGCGCAGGTCGGCGCTGCTCACTCCGTGCAGCAGCATGTTCATCTTGGCGATGGCCCACACCGAGCCGGAGGCCTCCTGGCCGAAGAGGTTGAGCCGGCGCGGGTCACCGCCCTGCTCCTCCAGGTACTCCTTGGCGTGGATCAGCATACCGCCGGAGCCCATACAGGGGTCGTAGACGCTGTGGCCCTCCTGGGGGTCCATCAGCCGTACCATCATGCGGACCACCGGGCGCGGGGTGTAGAACTCGCCGCCTTTCTTGCCGGCAGAGTCGGCGAAGTCGCGGATCAGGTACTCGTAGGCGGCGCCCAGCAGGTCGGGGAACTCGAAGTCCTCGTTGCGCAGCCGGTACTCGCTGAAGTGGACGATCAGATCCCGAAGCTTCTTGTCCGGCAGGGTGGTGGAGCCCACCTTGCGGGTGAAGTCGATATGCTCCAGCACCCCGGCCAGGCTGGGGTTGTGCTCCTCCAGGCCGGCCAGCGCCTTGTTGAGCGCGCTACCGACGCCCTGGTGGGCCTCCTTAAGCAGGTGCGACCAGCGCGACTGCGGCGGCACGTAGAAGGTGGCGCGATACCAGTCGGGGAACTCGACCTGATGGACGATATCGATCTCCCCGGCTCCGGCCTGCTTGAGCTCGGCACGGACCTCCTCCTGGCGCTGCTCGAAAACGTCCGAACAGCGCTTCAGGAAGAGCATGCCGAAGATGTATTCCTTGAACTCCGAGGCGTCCATCCGCCCGCGCAGGATGTCGGCGGCCTTGAAGAGGTGCCGCTCCAGCTGGTTGAGGGTGAGGATCATGGTCAGCGGTTCCCTTTGCGATGAGCCGGCCGCGTCGGCGGCCATGGTGACTGGCACCTATCTCACCAAACTTGGGACGGGAAGGCCACGGGCGATTGGTGGCAACCAAGGCTAGGCCGGCCAGGTATAGCTCTCGGAGGCGAAACACCGGCCCTCCGCTCCACCCCGGGAAGACGCCCTCTGTACAGCCAGTCCAGCTCCTGGCGCCCCTCATTGCTGGTGAGACTTCATCGACTCACGCTACATAAGGGGCACAGAGGTTGGTGACTCGCCGAAGCCTTCCCAGCCCTCAGCCAGCCCCTGCGCTCGAAATTTATGCTTCCCGTGCGCTGCTTGCTTTACAGGCAGAAATCGCGTTGCTACTGTACGTTTGTCGAGTCAAATTACTCGGCCGGGTTTGGCGACCCGAATCATCCGAGGCGCATGAGCGCCGCTGCCATGGCAGGCGCTTTTTTAATGCCTGCCATGTCTATGGCGGTCGTGCGTGGGAGACCCTTGGGTCTGCCGGTCCCCTTGGATGCCGGTTCGCCAACCCGCGTACGGCCGCCCCCATCCTGTTTGGCGACAGCGGGGTCGGCTCCAAAATCCAAGGAGCGTACCTATGGTCACCCCGACCTTTACCCGTCGCAGCAGTCGCCGCGCGCGCGCTGCCGCTCATCATGCCATGGCCATGGCAGCCCTGGCTTCCAACTGCAGCCTGTCTGTCCGCTACCGCCGATATCATGCTCATATGCATATGGCCAGGGCACTCTCGCGTGCTGCTGAAGCGGTCACTCCGGAGGCTGTGCGGGAGGTGGGCGAATGAGCATGCGCGTTGATCCCACGACCATCCTGCCCCGCCCGCAACCCCGTCACAATGACCCGCTGTCGCACAGGGTCTCCGAGGCGCTCAATCATCAGTTGCTCTGCTACGCCAAGGCTAATGCAACCTTCACTATCCCCGAGATCCGCGACCAGCTACTCGAGAGGCCAGAGCTGGAAAGCGCTGACCCCACCCAGCTGCGGTTTCGCGTGCGCGATCGACTCAACAGGCTGAAAAAGCACGGCGTGCTCATGGAGGTCGGCGTTCGCGGAAAAAACCGTCGGGTGTTCCGAGTGAACATTGAGCCTTCCTCTGAGCCAATCGAGGACACCCCCTCACCCTCCTCCTATTCATCGTCAACGCACGAGCCGCCCGCGCAAGAGGATCACGCTACCCTCCTCGACCATTTGGAAAGGGAACGCCACTGCCTACAGGCGGCCATGCACACCGCGATCGGTGAGGCAGAGCATTATCGGGACCTGATAGAGAAATTCCCCGACGCCCGAGCGCAAATCACTTCCCTGCTGGAAGCAGCCCTCGAGCAGAGTGGACGACTGCGAGGCCAGTGGGATGCCAACGTCAACGTCCGCCGCGCCCTGGCAAGCCAGGCAATGTCGGCAACAGTGGATAATACGGAGGACCTAGTATGAAACGTTCTCCTGCATCCAGGCAGCCACAGTATACACTGCCGCCCCTTCGCCCCTGGCAGTCGGAATGCCTTCAGAGTGCTCTGGCAACTCTCTCGCGAGAACACCCGCACTTTCTGTGCCAGGCAACACCGGGCGCCGGCAAAATGCGCTTGGCCGCCGAGCTGACCCGGGAATTGATGGCGCGCGGTGATATCGACTACGTACTCTACTGCGGCCCCACTCGAGCCGTGGTGCAGGCCGCCATCGAGACGCTGCAGGAGGTTACCGGGCAACCTATGCACGGCCAGCTGGGCGCCGCCGGCACCGGGATGACCTACCATGCCCTGCCGGGACGTTTAGGTGCATTGCAACGCCTGGGCCGGCAGCATCGCGTGCTGCTGATCTGGGATGAGGCCCATCACGGGGCGGGACATTTCGGCGGAGAGGGGCCGAATCAGTGGGGCAGCACGCTGATAGCGCTGGAGCGGCACATGACCTATACCCTGGCGCTGTCAGGGACCCCGTGGAGGACCGACGGAAGCTGCCTGCCGCTGCTGCGCTATCTGGATGTGATCGATGGCCCCAATGAGGAACCATCGTCGTTGGACCCAGCGGCAAGGACGGCATCAGACATGACCGGCCATGTGCCGCCAACAACGAAGGTACTGCAGCCAGATTTTGTTTACACCCTGCAGGACGCTATCCACGATGGTGTGTGCCGTTATCCACGCGTGCAGCTGGTAGATAACCGTGCCATCGAACTGACGGGTTATCATCCGCGCACCGGTCGCCAGGAAACGTATCGCTACGCCAGCATTCCCCAGCTCCTGCGGCACCCTGCCATCGATTACGGCAGCCTGGTCCGTGTGGATGCGCCGATGCAGCGAGTCCTATCACTGGGTGGCCGGCAACTGAACGCTCTCCGCCAGCAGGACTCCAGCGCGGCCGGACTGGTAGTCGCCGCTGATATCGAGCATGCCGAAGTGGTAACCCAGCATCTGGAAGAAGTCGGAAACGAGGTCTGCCTGGTTACAAGCCGCGACCCTTATGCACATGACCGGCTCAAGGCGTTTCGACAGGCCAGCACACCCTGGATTGTATCCGTGGGGATGGTATCGGAAGGCGTTGATATCCCGCGACTTCGGGTCTGCTGTTATCTGAGCCATATTCGGACAGAGCAATATTTTCGGCAGGTACTCGGTAGAATCATCCGTCGCCAGGGAGTGGGAGACCCTGATTGTCACCTCTATGCTCTGAACGACGCTCGGCTGGCACAGATGGCACGCCGCCTGAGCGACGATCTCCCTCAGGACCTGGCCAGGGTATCTCTGACAGACGAGTCAACGGTACCGACAGGCGGCCACGGCGCTGCCCCCCCTCAGACTCACTCCTCAAACACTCCTACCGGAACGATGGGCGACCCGTCTGATGCGGCAGCGACCGGTAGCAGTGTCTCGGTCACGATGGGCGAACACAGTTCGCTGGCCACGGCTAGCGTGGCGCCCGATGTGGCGTTTTCGCAGAGATTTTTTGAACGGCTGATCGCCCTTCGGTTGACAACCTAACAGCCGCCCACCGGCATTCATCGGATTTGTGGCATCTACCCATGGTGCATAACACCAAGGGGCTACATGCAACCGTAAAAAATTGCGGCTTCTAACCGCAGGCCTTCTAACCCCTGATACAGACTAGGGTTAGAAGGCGTCTCTCATCGATTAGAGAAACGGCAGCCCGGCAGCCCGGGCCGAGTTCCACTTTCTGGCACTTTCTGTCACTTTTTTCCACTTCGGCATCCCTCGCGCCACTTTCTGCCACTTTCTGCCACTTTCTGCCACTTTCTGCCACTTTCTGCCACTTTCTGCCACTTTCTGTCACTTTGTGCCACTTCGGCTTTTCTCGCACCACTTTCTTCCAATGTGGATTTTCGAGGGTATGAAGTTGCCCATTCCAGAGTTTGTATAGGCTATAGCGCAGCGATCAGAAGGGTGAGATGAGCAACGAACTCACCGTCAAACGCTGGACAGTGAAGCGCAAAGTTGCCGTGGCTATGGACATCCTAAAGGGCAAGACCACGATCGCTGCAGTAGCTCGCCAGCATGATCTCGCCGTCTAAAAATCCAGGAATTAGAGAGATAGATCGAGCAGGCCCAACTCAGTATGGAGAACGAATTCAGGGCCCGCTCCCGGTAGTTGTCAAGGAATCTGTCGCCTCTGAGGTCATTCAGGCCACCTGTTTTTCCGGTTCGGCGACGGTGACCTGGAGCTCCCGCTCCGGGTTGAGTGACACGGTACCGATCGGCGTCCAGTTGCGGGTCTTGCCGCTCCATCGCGCAGGGTTGGCGTCACGCGCCGCCTGATTGATGACGTGGCGCTTGGCCAGCACCTCCTTATCTTCGCCCGCATGGCGCTGTGCCGGTGTCACCAAGCGAATGCCGCTGTGCCGGTGCTCGTGGTTGTACCACTGCACGAAGCCAGCCACCCACTCGCGGGCGTTGTCGAGCGTGGCGAACCCGTCAGTGGGGTAGCAGGGGCGGTACTTGCAGGTGCGGAACAGCGCCTCTGAGTAGGGATTGTCGTTGCTGACCCGCGGTCGGCTGAAGGATGGCGTGATGCCGAGCTCGTGAAGCTTCTCCAGCAGCGTCGCACCCTTGAACGGGCTGCCGTTGTCCGCGTGAAGCACCAGCGGCTGGTCAATGATCCGCTCGGCCAGCACGGCCCGCTCCAGTACGGTGCGGGAGTTGTAGGCCGACTCGGCCAGGAACACCTCCCAACTGGTGATCTTGCGGCTGAAGATGTCGACCATCATGACCAGGTAGTAGTGCTGTCCCTTGATCGGGCCGCCCAGCCACGTGCAATCCCACGACCACACCTGATTCGGCGCAGTGGCCTGGTAGGTCGTGGGCTTGGCGCGGCGTTGAGGTGGCTTGGCACGGCCCCGATGCACCATTTCCTGGTGCTTGCGCATCACGCGGTAGAACGACGAGGATGAGTGTTAATGGCCAAGTAAATTGACCCAGTACCTTGAGCAGTTGCCGCTCGGCCACCTCGGCGAAGATCACGTGCAGACCGAACCAGATCGCCAGGTTGAGGAACACCCCCACCACCGCGGCGGCAATAGTCGCCAATGTAGTTGCCGTCGCTGTCACGCACGAACAACTGAGGCGTATGGGAAGAGGAGTAACGAGACTCTGCCGGGAGGGCAGCTGCTAAAGAGTGTGTCATGACCAGAACCTCCGGACATGACCGCGACCGCCCTCTCCGGGAGCGATATCCCGGTCGGGGTGGATAGTGATGAAGGGTTACGCGGCGAAGAGCAGCGCGTGGTTAAGTTCGTCGTGGCCAGCCACCAGCAGGAAGTCACCGTGCTGACGGTCGTTCTGCACCACGAGGGCCTCAAGCTCGAGAGCCAGAGGCTGGTGGGGGTTACCGCTTGGCGGGATGCGATGATGATCCGATCCGAGCTTAGATAACCTGTCAGGTGGTCCGAAGGATGGGGTCCTCACTTCACGCTGCAGCAGCAGCTGGAATCACTCGATGGGCGTGACCCAATGGTCCGGAACCCTACATCTATTCGCTATAAACAGATTTATATCAAACCTCGCTCACGAGAAAAAAGCCGCATCGGTTTACGATACGGCATTGCCTTAACTAGGGCGACTTACTGGGCCCTCACCTGCTCGATCGACACAATGACATAATCGGTCTCGCCGGTCTGGCGCAGCACGAAGCGAACACGTTCCTCGGCGTCAATACCCTCTGCCAAGGCTGGATCGGCCAAAGCCAACTCCATGGTCATGGCCGGCCAGCGAAGCTCGGCGATTGGTTCATGGGCCAGCACGACACTATTGCCATCCTTCGTGATCGACTGCACGGTGCCGAAGCCTTCGGCTGTGCGCATTTCCTGATGCTCATGCCCTGCCTTGGTACCATGACCGGCATGCTTGCCGTGTCCATGATCGCTGGTCGCCATCGCAGGTAGCGCCACCATATGCGCTGCCGGTATTCAGCGTCACCATGCTCTACTTTGCGCTACCGCTGACAGCCCTGACGCTCGCCGTACTGGCGTTGCAGGAGCGCCATCGGGGGATACGGCCGTGATGCCTTGCGCCTTCAATCCGTGCATGGGACCGTCCATAGGCCAGCTGCTCGCTTGATGCTATGGCCGATAGCGAACGCCCTGACATCATCGGCGGGTAGCGGCTTGGCGAACAGGTAGCCCTGCCCGGCGTTGCACGCCATGGCTCGAAGCTGGGCCTGCTGGTCTTCGGTCTCGATGCCTTCGGCCAGGACGTCCAGGCCCAGGCTGTGTCCCATGTGGATGATCGCCTGGGTAATGGCCTGGCTCTCGCGGTCTTCCGGCAGGCCGGCGGTGAATGACTGGTCGATCTTGAGACGGTAAAGCGGGAACTGTTTCAGGTAGCTGAGGCTGGAATAGCCGGTGCCGAAATCGTCGATGGCCAGCTTGACGCCGAGTTCGTGAAGACGGCGCAGTTTGTCCTGCACGACCGTCATGCCCTGCATCACCACGCTTTCGGTGAGTTCTAGCTCCAGGTGCTCTGCGGGCAGGCCAGTGCGTTTCAACACGGCCTCCACCACATTGACGAAGTCCGGCTGCTCGAACTGGAAGGCCGATACGTTGACGGCGATGGTGCCGACTGCCAGGCCCTCAGCCAGCCAGCGGGCATGCTGGCTACAGGCTTCTTCCAGGATCCAGGTGCCGATCGAAACGATCTGACCACTCTCCTCGGCGATGGGAATGAACTTGCCGGGAGGCACCAGCCCGTGGTCGGGGTGGCGCCATCTCACCAGCGCTTCGAGCCCGAGCAGAGAGCCGGTGGCCAAGTCGAGCTGTGGCTGGTAGTGCAGGTAAAGTTGGTGGCGCTCGATAGCCCGCCTCAGATCCCCTTCCAGCATGAGGTGCTCTACCGATCGGGCATGCATGTCCGCGGCGTAGAACTGAAAGCGGTTCCGCCCACGTTCCTTGGCCTCATACATGGCGGCATCGGCATTGCGCAATAGGATGTCGGCCTGGTTCCCGTCGGCGGGGAAGTAGGCGATGCCGATACTTGCCGTGAGCACCACTTCGGTATCCTCCGCCTGGAAGGGCATCGCGAAGGTGTCCAACAATTTCTGGGCGACACGCTTGGCCTCCTGGTCGCTGCGTAGCTCGGGCAACATGACCAGGAACTCGTCGCCGCCCTGGCGGCTGACGGTATCTATGGCGCGAACCGCCCCACGGAGGCGATCGGCGATCTCCTTGAGGATCTGGTCACCGAAGGCGTGGCCATAGACGTCATTGATATTTTTGAAACGGTCTACGTCGAGGAACAGCAGTGCCAGGTGCTGGCCACGGCGCTGGGCTTCCGCTAGGGCAACTTCCAGTCGGTCCGTGACCAGGAAGCGGTTCGGCAGGTCGGTCAGCGCGTCATGATGGGCCATATGTGCGAGCCGCTCGTCGGCCAATCTTCGCTCGATGGCGGTGCTCAGGACATTGGCGATACTCTGCAGGAAGCGGATATCGTCGGAGGAAAACACGTGAGCTTCCTGGGCATAGGCGCCGAGGATGCCCAGCGGGCCCTCGACCCCTTGGATCACGACATTGACGCCGCTGACGATGCTGTGCCGTATCAGCAGGGGGGATGGAGAGAAGCGTGTCTCCTCATGGAAGCTCTCGATGACGACAGGTTCTTGTGAGTCGATGACATGATCGGTCTGGGAGTAAGCCCAACTATCACGGTAGACCTTGCGGCCGATCCACTCCGGTGACCAGCCGACGCCGGCCACCAGAGTGCAGCTCTTGCTGGAGGCGTCACAGAGCAGCACCTTCGTATAGCTGATGCCCAGACCATCGGCCATCAAGGTGGCAGCCTCGCGCGAGATCTGATCGATGTCCGTGGTGGCCAGGGCCGAGCGCCCGAACTCGGCGACCAGCACCTGCTGATGGGCGCGGGTCAGCAGAGTGCGTTCCGCACGTTTCTCCTCGCTGATGTCTTGGACCGTCCCGTAGAGGCTGGTGACCTGGCCGCGGTCATCCTTGTTGGGCACTGCCATGACGCGCACGTGTAGCTCCCGTCCGGTGGGATGATTGACCAGCAGTTCATACTCCTGAGGGTCACCCGTGGCTATCGCCAGTTGGACCTTGGCGGAGAGCAAGGGACGGCTCGATGGGGTATAGAGCCGGGCATTCTCTTCCAGGCTTTGTGGCGGTCCCAGTGCCGGGTCGCGGCCCAGGATCTCATAGACCTGTGAGGACCAGCTGATCGTCTGGGTCGAGATCTCATACTCCCAGTCGCCCATCCTGCCGATGCGCTGTGCTTCGGTGAGTCGCTCTTCGGTTCGCTTTAGCTCGTGGATGTCGGTGCAGGTGCCGAACCACTTGACGATCTGGCCGGTGCTGTCACGCAACGGTAGGGCTCGTCCCAGCATCCAGCGGTAGACGCCATCGGCACGGCGAAGTCGGTACTCGATCTCATAGGTGGTTCCTGCGGTGACGGCTGCCTGCCAGCGTTCCGCTGCACGCTGGCGATCATTGGGGTGGAAGGCTGTCTTCCAGCCGTGGCCGATGCTCTCTTCCTGGGAGAGGCCGGTGAAGGTGAACCAGTTCTGGTTGAATTGGAGGTGCCAACCGTCGGGGCGGGTGACCCAGACGATCTGCGGCATGGACTCGATCAGGGTGCGGAACTCGGTTTCGCTGTCGCGCAAGGCCGATTCGGCGCGCAGTCGCTCAGTGATGTCGTGGGCCAGCACCAGTTCGGCGGGCTGGCCGTTGTACTGCAGGCGGTGGGAGTGGATCTCGACCATGATGGGCCGGCCATCCTGGGTAATGTGTTGCCAGACCGCGACCATGTCCATGGGTGAGGCGCCACTTGCCACCCGTTCCACGTTGGCGATCAGGCGGGGAATGTCCTCGGGCGGGCGAATGTCCTTGATGGTCATGCCCAGGAAGTCTTCGCGGCTGTAGCCGTATTGGCGAACTGCGGCGTCGTTGACGGCTAGGAAGACCAGGGTATCCAGGCTGTAGACCCACATCGGGTGAGGATTGGCCTCGAAAAGCTCGCGGTGGCGTGCCTCGCTCGCGCGCAGTTCAAAGGCGTGATCGTCGAGCTGCTGTCTCGCGGCTGCGATCTCACGAATCGTGATAGGAACCGCGAGCATCTCAGGGTCGGCGAGTGCCGCAACCTGGCGGCTCAGGCGTCTGGCAGCCAGGCTTCCGCCGACCATGCCGCCCAGGGTGGCCGTGATGATCAGCAGAGCCAGCGTCATCCCCAGCATCAGGCGTGGGACGGCGATGGCTGACTCGGGAATCGACAGGGCAATTTCCCAGGGTGATTTCTCCGATGGGACTCGGAACGTCTCGACCATGGGGTTGGCGCCATCCAGTGTCCCTCCGCGGTGCGCGAGTCGCTCGCCGCGGCTGTCGATGAGAGTCAGTGACCAGTCCTGGGGCAGGGCCAGCGAATCTAGCCGCTGCTGGAGCTGGCCGGCTTCCAGGGTGCTGAGCAGCAAATGGGTAACCTCATCCCCACGCAGGCCTGGTACCACGATGGCGACCAGCGTCTCGTTGGCAATTGGGCCTATGAAGCTGTCACCGACCGCGGGCTGGCCGGTGGCCAGCGCCCGGGGAGCCGCGGCACTGCCTTCTGGGCGCGGAAGCGGCGGAAGTGCAGTGTCGAATGGGACGCGGGTGTTGAAACGCATCCGCATGGGGTCGCCCACGTCAGAGAAGATGACGTGGCTACCGAAACTGCGCTGGAAACCCAGCGCTTCGGCGTAGAGCTGTTGCCAGTTGGCGGGATTATCCGCCAAGGGGGAGTCCGCCAGCATCGACAGGGCGCGAATACGCGCATCCAGGTAGTGATCAATGGTGCTGCTGGCGTTATGTGCCAGCTGCTGGGCTTCTTTCCGCGTCTCCTGACCACGAGTCTGCACGCTGTCCAACGCCCACCAGGCGGAAAGGACAACGAGTGGCAGGACGCTCAGCAGGATCAAGCCGGTCAACACGGTGGCCAACGGGCGTTGCGTCATGGTGAGGGGTATCCCTGGCTACGGGGGAGAAGAGGCCTGAGGGCCGGCTCCGCGAGCTTGTTATCTGGTGTTGTTGTGAGTAGACCGCAGCACGGTGACGAGCCTTGGAGAGGATGCACCGCCGGTGAGTGACTATATCAGGTGGCTCAGCCAGGCAGCGGGCGATGCCGGGACCCGAGCAGAATTTTGATGATTGTTTGACGAGGGTCAGGGATTCCTGGTCTGGCGTTGGTTGTCAATCTCTGATCCGTGGGTTATTTACAGGCTCTCCATCGGTACTGCCGTGAGGCGAATAGCAGAGCGCAATGCCCCGCCCCGCCGCCTTGGCGTGATACATCGCCTCGTCGGCCGCGTGGGTAAGCGCCTCCGTGTCCTGGCCATGGTCTGGGTAGAGCGCAACCCCGATACTGGCCGACAGGCTGAGCGGATGGGAGTTGAGTGGAAAGGGAATGGCCATGGCATCGCAGAGCTTTTCGGCCACCTTCTGGGCAGTCTCGCTATCCATTGGCCCTTGCAGCAGCACCGTGAATTCATCACCTCCGATACGGGCGACCAGGTCAGTGCCACGTAGCTCGGCACGCAGGCGTTCACCGACCTGCCGAAGCAGCGCATCGCCAGTGGCATGGCCATAGACGTCGTTGATGGGCTTGAACCGGTCCAGGTCGATGAACAGCAGCGCCAGGGTCTGTCCTTGCCGCTCGGCAAGCTGGATCGCGAGATTCAGGTGGGAGAAGAATTCGGTGCGGTTTGCCAGCCCGGTGACCGGGTCGAACTGAGCCAGCTGACGATACTTTGCCTCGCTGGCTAACAGCGAGGCCTCCAGCGCTTTGCGTTCGGTGATGTCGTTCACGTAGCCGGTCCACAGGATGGTGCCGTCACCGAGCTTCTGAGGCTGGTCATGGGCCTCTACCCACTGGAGCCGCCCATCGCGGTGAAACATGCGAAATTCGCTGTGCCATGGGGTCAGATGCTCGGCGGCATGCAGGCTTTCGCAAATGACGCGCTCAATGTCTTCTGGATGGATCAGCCCAATCAGGGTACCGGCGTCTTCCAGGGCCTCGCCAACTGGCACGCCAAACATCGATTCGGCACGCTCACCCACGAAGGTGTATGTCCAGCGACCCTCTGGCGTCAGACACAGCTGGTAGACGAAGCCGGGGATATAGGCGGCGACAGCCGTCAGCTGCTGGGCGAAGTTGCGTGACCAGGTAATGTCGCGGGCGGCAATGGCCAGGGTGCGGCTCTCTGGTGGTCCCATCGGTCGCAGGCGAACATGCCAGGTCCGCTGACCACTGGGTACCTCGAAAGGCTGCTCGAACTCCACGACCTCTCCCTGAACCAGGCAGCGGCGGTACTCGGCCGCGAGGCGCTCCGCGTCCTCGGGGGGCAGCAAGTCATCGAGGCGAACACCCTCAACCTGCGCCCGGGAAAAGCCGGTGGCCTCGACGAAGCCTGTATTGACTCTCAAGAAACGAAATTCACCATCGGCTTCTGCCTGAACCACCATCAATACATCCGGGGAGTGTTCGAAGGCAGCGTGAAGCAGGTCCATCGGGGCTCCTTGATACATAGCGGTAGTTGGTTGCGCTCCGGTGATAGGGGATAGCATAACCGACTCGGCCCGGTGGGGGAGGTAGGTGCATTGCTCCTGGACTCCCTATCGGCTCGGTTCGTGTTAGGTTGAGCGTTTAAGAAACGCGATTGAGTCTTAGCTCGATAGGGATGCTGTGCCATGAAAGCGCGCATGACCGCCGAAGCGGCTTTTCGCCTGCTCGCCGACGGAATGTCGCGAGCGGGCACGGATGCCTTCCTGCCTACCTTGGTAGAGCACCTGGCCACGATCCTCGACGTGGACCACGTGCTGGTGGCCCAGGTGGAGGAGGGGCATTACGCCCAGACTCTGGCGGTCTGGTCCCAAGGCGCCCTTCAACCCAACCTTCGCTATCACCTGGCAGGGACCCCCTGCGAGACCGTCAGCGGCCGCCAGCCCTGCCTCTATGCCTGTGAGGTGCAGCAACGCTTCCCCGAGGATGAGCTGCTGGGAGAGCTCGGCGCCGAAAGCTACATGGGGCTGCCGCTGTTCGGGCTGGACGGAGCGCCGCTTGGCCTGCTGGCCCTGCTCAAGAATGCACCGATGTCGCTCACTGGCCTGGAGAAGGAAATTCTCCATATCGCCGCCGCTCAGGCAGGAGCGGAGATCGAGCGCAGCTTGGCACGGCAGTCGCTGCAGCGGAGTGAAGCCAGCGCCCGGGAAAGCGAGCGGCGCCTGGACACGCTGCTCAACCACCTACCCGGCATGGCCTATCGCTGCCTGAATGACTCCGAGTGGACCATGCTGGTGGTGAGCCAGGGGGCCGAAGTCCTGACCGGCTACTCGCCCGCGGCCCTGATTCATAACCGCGAGGTGAGCTACGCCTCGTTGATTCATGCCCCCGACCGGCAACCGCTCGCCGACAAGGTAGCCGAGGCGGTGGCGCGCCGTGACACCTTTCGGGTCATCTACCGGCTGCGCACCGCCTGCGGTCAATTGCGCTGGATGCTGGAGCAGGGCCAGGCACTCTACGATGAGGATGGCGAGGTGACCTGCCTCGAAGGCTTCATCTCCGATATCAGCGAGCAGCACGAGGCCCAGCGGGTGCAGGAGGCGGTGGCACGGGTCGCTTCGGCGATCACGACACGCATGGGGGACGATTACTTCCACCAGCTTGTCGGCCACCTGACCGAGATCCTCGAGGCCGATGCCGGCATCATCGCAACGGTGGACATGGCGCCAGCCAGCCTGGTCGCGGCCGGCCGCCAACCTCCACGCCGCCTGACCACCGTGAGCGTGAGTGCAGCAGGAGGGCGCCGGGACAATCACTCCTTTGACCTGCGGGATTCGCCTTTCGCCGAGCTGGCGGACTCCCGGGAGGTCATTGTGCGCAATGCGGCCGCGGTCTGGCTCCCTGGCGTCGAGGGGGTCTTCACGGCCTGGGTCGGCCGGCGACTGGAGAACACCCGGGGCGACATGGTCGGGGCGCTCCTGTTGCTGTACCGGGAGCCGACCGACGCCAATGCGTTCGCCACCTCGGTGCTGCGCATCCTCTCCACCGGCGCTGCGGCCGAGATCGAGCGACGCCAGGATCACCGCCGCATGCGGCAGCTGGCCTACTTCGATGGCACCACGGGCCTGGCCAACCGGGTTCGCTTCATGGAGGACCTCCACCAGATGCGCCTGGCGGCAGAGCGTACCCAGGCCCCGCTGGGACTGATCCTTCTCGACCTGCGCCGCTTCAAGGAGATCAATGACCTGCACGGTCATCAGCTGGGCGATCAGCTATTGGCCACCGTGGCCGGCCGCCTGCAGGGTACCATCGGTAAAGGGGAGTCGCTGGCCCGGCTCTCCGGCGACGAGTTTGCGCTGCTGGTCCCCGGGGCCTCGGCCGAGGTCGTGGAGGAGAGCGTGACACGGATGGGTGAGGCGATCGGCCGGCCGATTCAGCTGGGGCGAAGGACCTTCTCGCTGAAGGTCTCGATCGGCCTGGCCCGCTACCCACAGGATGCGCTGACCCCGGGCGAACTGTTCAAGGCCGCCAGCATCGCGCTCTATCATGCCAAGCAGGAGGATGAGGGGGTGTGCCCTTTCACCGCCTCGATGGGCCAGGCGCTGGAGCGCCGGCAGCAGATGAGCGAGCGCCTGGAGCGTGCCATCGCCCAAGAGGCGCTGACCCTGCACTTCCAGCCCCAGGTCGACTTGCGCGACGGAAGACTGACCGGCGCCGAGGCGCTGTGCCGCTGGCATGATGACGAGTGGGGATGGGTCAGCCCGGGGGAGTTCATCCCGCTGGCCGAAGAGCGAGGCCTGATTCGCCCGCTGGGGGACTGGGTGCTGCGGTGTGCCACGCGCCAGCTGCTGCTCTGGCGCGAGGCAGGACTGGCGTTGCCTGGGCGGCTGTCGATCAACATCTCCGCCCAGCAGTTTGCCGACCCGCGCCTCGCCGAGCGGATCGGCATGCTGACCGATGGCCTGCCCGCCTCGGCCATCGCTCTGGAGCTCACCGAAAGCGACTTCATGCGCGACCCGGAGCAGGCGGTGGAGACGACCCGCACCTTGAACCGGGCCGGATTCACGCTGGCGATCGATGACTTCGGTACCGGCTATTCGTCATTGGCCTACCTGCGGCGCTTTGCCGCCGACTCCTTGAAGATCGATATCTCCTTCGTGCGCCACGTGCTGGAGAGTCAACATGACAGCACCATCGTACAGACCATCATTGCCATGGCTCAGGCGCTGGGCATGAAGACCGTGGCAGAAGGCGTCGAGACAGCCGAACAGGCAGCGGCACTGGCCGCGATGGGCTGCGATCAGGCCCAGGGCTTTCACTTCGGGCGGCCCCTGCCCGCCGAGGCGTTCATCGCGCGCTGGGAGGCGTCCATGCGCGAGAACCAGGAGCCAGCATCATGACGCCCTATGCCGAGAAGATCGCCGCAGCGCTGGAACGGCTGGAAAACGCCACCGACGTGAACGACCGCCTGGAGGAGGTGATTCGCCCCCTGCTTGAGCTGCTGGAGGAGGTCACCGGCCTGCCGTCGACCTATTTCACGGTCATCGATGAAGTCGGTCAGGTGCAGACCGTTGTCTACGCCCGCAATAGCGGGGGACTGTCGATTCCGGAAGGCCTCTCGGTGCCCTGGAAGGATACCCTCTGCCGCCGCGCCATCCTGGAAGGAAAGCGCTACACCCGGGACGTCGCCGGGTGCTGGGGGGATTCCGCCGCGGCCAGGGAGCTCGGCCTCAAGACCTATCTGAGCGAGCCCATCCGACTGATCGATGACGGGCTCTACGGCACCCTGTGTGCGGCGAGCGACGAGTCGGTGGAGGTTTCCGACAAGGCCCAGGGGTATCTGGTGCTCTTTGCCCAGCTGATCGCCCGGCATATCGAGAGCGAGCGACTGCTGCATCTGCTGGCCAGTGAGAATCGTGTCCTGGTACAGCATGCCAATACCGACCCCCTGACCGGAATCGCCAACCGCCGGGCGCTGCTCCATGGACTGAAGGTGCGTCTCGGCAAGGCGGCTGCGCTCGGGAGGCCGCTCTACGTGGCCTTCATCGACCTGGATGGCTTCAAGGCGATCAACGACCGCTTCGGGCACGATGCGGGAGATCGTTTTCTGATCGAGATGGCGCATCGGCTGGTGGGCGGCTGCCGGCCCGAGGATCTGGTGGCCCGCTACGGCGGTGATGAGTTTGTGGTCGTGCACCTGGCCGACGAGGCGACCGATATTGAGCTCGATGATTTCAAGCAGGCCCTGGAACGCCTGACGATCGGTGAATTTCGCGCCTGCGACGACGTGATCGACTACCCGGGTGCCAGCGTCGGGGTGGTGGCTGCCTCACCCGAGGATCACGACGTGGAGACCATTCTGCAGCTCTGCGATGCCGCGATGTACGCGCGCAAGCAGGCCAGGCGAAGCGGTCGGCCCTGACGTTCCTTCCTCATCGACGATATTCGAGCTAGTCCATGGCCACATCGCGGGCGCGATAAGGCAAATCTTGATCCTCGGCCGATAGCATGGCTTTCCTGGTGTGCTCCCGGTGGCTCGGCGATGATGCGAGGGCGGCCCTGTCGTCTGGTTGTGTAGGCAGCGTTATCAGCACACTCTGTTAGTCATGCATTTCCACGATAGAGCTAAACGGTGCCAACTCAGCTTCGAAGCCCAAGACTCGATCTCATACTCAGTATGATTGACGACAGTGGTATGTGATCTTTTGGTGTTTGGCTCAGAAAAGTCCGCAATAACTGCCGCTCTCGAGTGTCTCTTGGGGCTTCTGACTTCACAGCTAGAGCGCCAGGATGTCCAGCCATGAGAACAAACGTGTGCCCGGTGGCGCCTTGTTATTGACGGTTTGTTCAACCATGCTGGTCCGAAGCCCGATAACAGAGAACCAGTAATGCTTGGTCATCCGCCCCCATCCACGCTGCCCAACGGGGAAGCGGCGGTGCCGCTGGTTGCCGAACACTGCCTGGCGGCACTGGCGCGTGGCAGCACGGCGCTGATGACCATGGAGCACTGGGCGGACGGCGTCGACCGGCTGCTGGCCGAGCTGGGGCCCGTTACCGGAGCCAGCCGGGTCTGGATCTTCCAGCTGCTGGAGCTCCAGCCCGAGGCGGTTATCCAGGATTACGTCTTCGAGTGGGCGTCGTCGGAGCGCTATCGACAGCTGACTCAGCGCCGCTTCCGGTTCTTCACCTCATCCCTTGACGACCCTGAGTACCGCCGCCTCGTCGAGGAGCGGCAGGTGGGCAGGCGCCACGACTTCTGCGTTCCCGCCATGCCCGAAGGCCCCCTGAGACGCAACCTGGAAAGCCAGGCGATCCGTTCCATGGCCACCGTGCCGATCTTCGTGAACGGTCGCTGGTGGGGCACGCTGGGCGTCGATGACTGTGAACGTGCCGTGAGCTGGGCGGGCCCTGGCCTCGACCTGCTGGAGGCGGCAGGGCAGCTGATCGCCGCGGCGCTCTACCGCTATCAGTTGAACCACCGCTCGCGTCAGGTTGAGCTGTTTCACAAGGTAGCCGACTGCGGCGTCTGGGAGGTCAGCTTGCGTAACGGGCGCGTGTGGTGTTCACAGGGCCTCAAGGTGGCGCTGGGGTATCCCGAGACTTATCCCCGGATACCACTGCGGCGCCTGGCGGCTCGCCTGCATCCAGAGGATCGTGCGGAAGTCTGGGTACGGCTACGGGCCGCTCTTGGCGCTCCAGAACCCTCCCAGTTCCGTCTCGACGCCCGGGTGTGCCTCGCTGGCGATGCATGGTCCTGGTACGAGATCATCGCCGAGATGCAGCACAACGAGCAGGGGGAGCCGGTGGCACTGGCAGGGGTGCTGGTCGATATCGGCAGACGCAAGCAAGAGGAGGAGCAGGCACAGACCGCTTCCGAGCGCGATGCCCTGACCGGAGCGCTCAACCGGC
Source organism: Halomonas sp. JS92-SW72 (assembly GCF_003547075.1). NCBI lineage: Bacteria > Pseudomonadati > Pseudomonadota > Gammaproteobacteria > Oceanospirillales > Halomonadaceae > Halomonas > Halomonas sp. JS92-SW72. The sequence goes on along the minus strand of NZ_CP032147.1, from coordinate 3,754,548 downwards.
GAGGCTTGGATCGACAGATGACGGAGTGCCCTGCTACGTCGCCTCGACACCTGATCCTGTTCGACATCGATCACTTCAAGCAGATCAATGACACCCATGGGCACCTGGTCGGGGACGCCTTGCTGTCGTGTCTGGTAGACCGGATTCAGCATGAGCTGCGGCCAGAGGACTGCCTCGTGCGCCTGGGAGGTGAGGAGTTCGCCGTTCTTGCGACCGGCATGCGGGATGATCAGGCGCTTGCGCTGGCAGAGCGCCTGCGTCGCCTGGTAGCCGATACACCCTTCTCTATTGAGGCGCCTGGGCAAGAGGCGCCCTTGTCGGTCAGCATGACGGTCAGTCTCGGAGTGACCCGCCAGTCCGATGATGACGCCGAGGCACTCGGACAGTTGATGGCAGAGGCTGACCAGGCGCTCTACGCCGCGAAACATGCAGGACGCAATACTGCCGTCGCCTACCATGCCATTGCTGCCGGGCGCACATAGGCCAGTAGAGCGTATGGCTGGGAAGCGATTCCGGTGACGTGGAGAGGGAGGGCATCATCACGAGGTGACGGCACTGGTGATGGACCCGTCGTTCTTAGCTCAGTCCATCCAGCTCTGATGGCGGTTTTTACGGACTTTTTAGCTTTGCCTGTGGTGCCATGACGTCCATTGAGCGTCCTCAATCGCGTCGTGACAGGTGAACAGGACCATGGCGAGCCGTTGGCAAGACATACAGGAGCAGTGGGGCCACTGGGCACCCATTCTCAAGGTGCTGTCGGTACTCTGGCTGGTGCTGGCCGCCTTCATGGCCGTGCCCTGGCTGGTGCTGGTGATCGAGGAGGAGCCCGATGCGCGGGCGTTTGCCCAGTCCATTGGCATCGTGCTGGGAGCGGTGGCACTTAGCTGGTTGGCGACCCTGCGTGTCGAGATCGCCCTGAAGCCATGGCAGATGTTTCTGGTGACCACTCTCAGCTGGGTCAGCATCAGCACCCTGGCTAGCCTGCCGCTGGTGCTGGGGGCCCCTCAGCTCTCCTTCACCAATGCGGTCTTCGAATCGGTGTCGGCCATCACCACCACCGGCTCCACCGTGCTGGAAGGTATCGAGAACCTCTCCGACGGTCTCAAGCTGTGGCGGGGCATGATGCAGTGGCTGGGGGGGATCGGCATCATCGTGATGGGGATCGCCATCCTGCCCTTTCTCAAGGTGGGCGGCATGCGGCTCTTCCACACCGAGTCCTCCGACTGGTCCGATAAGGTGATGCCGCGCACCGGCGGCATCGCCAAGGCCACCCTGTCGATCTACGTCGGTTTCACACTGGTCGCCATGCTGGCCTACTGGCTGGGCGGAATGGCGCCCCTGGATGCCGTGGTGCATGCCATGACGTCGCTTGCCACTGGGGGGTTTGCCAACTCGGATGCCTCCTTCGGCGCCTATGCCGATCGGCCGCACCTGCTGTGGATGGGCTCGCTGTTCATGCTGATGGGGGCCTTGCCCTTCGTGCTCTATATCCGCTTCCTGCGCGGCGCTCGGATGGCTCTGTGGCGGGATCAGCAGGTTCAGGGCCTGCTGGTACTGCTGCTGGTCGTGATCCTGTGCCTCACCGGATGGCGCATGTGGCTGGAGACGCCTCCCTTCGAGGCGCTGACCCACGTTGCCTTCAACGTCATCTCCGTGGTGACCACCACCGGCTATGCCTCCGACGACTACAGTAGCTGGGGGGCACTGGCGATCGTGGCCTTCTTCTACCTGACCTTCGTCGGTGGTTGCAGTGGCTCCACCAGCGGAGGCATGAAGATCTTTCGCTTTCAGATCGCCAGCATCCTGCTGCGTAATCAGCTGCGCTACCTGATTCACTCAAGCGGCGTCTTTCCCACCCGCTACAATGGCCAGCCGATCACCGATGACATTACCCGCGGCGTGGTCGCCTTCTCGTTCTTCTTCTTCCTGACCATCGCCGGGCTGGCACTGGGCCTTGCGATGATGGGGCTCGATCTCGTGACGGCCCTGTCGGGTGCCGCGACCGCCGTGGCGAACGTGGGGCCTGGGCTCGGCGATACCATCGGCCCCGCCGGCAATTTCGCGCCGCTGCCGGATGCTGCCAAGTGGCTGCTGTGTGTAGGCATGCTGCTCGGGCGGCTGGAGATCCTCACGGTACTGGTGCTGTTGACGCCGATGTTCTGGCGCCGCTAGCCGGTGTCACGAGAGAACAGCAGGAGAGAACATGCAAGAGCACGATGACAAGGCGGCAGCGTCGGTAAATCGCCTGGCGCCCGTTCGATTGCTGGTAGCCCTGAGTGGCGGGGCCGAAGATGCGGCCCTGGTGCGGTCGGCTCACCGGTTGGCGGTGCGTGATGGAGTCAACTGGTGTGCGGCCTATGTGGACAGCGGCCGTGAGGACCCACGAAGGCGAGAAGTGCTCGAGCGGGACTTTGCCCAGGTACAGCGACTGGGTGGTGAGACACGGGTCGTCGCGGGGCAGGATCGTGCGCGTGAGCTGGTGGCCCTGGCCAGGGAGCTCAAGGTGGCCAGCTTACTGGTTGGCCATGGTCGTCCCTCGGGGTGGCGAATCTGGCGTCGCCCGGTGGCTGAGCGGCTGGCCCGCCTGGGCGGGCCCTTCGACCTGGTGGTCGTGGCCGAGGCGCGACAGCGGCCACGCTTCCAACCGCGCCGCCGCGAGCTGGTGTGGCGCTGGCGTGACCCCATCATCGCCGTGGGGGCAACGCTGGCGGCGCTGGGACTGGCACTGGGGCTAGAGTCCTGGCTTCAGCTCGGCAACCTCTCGCTGCTGTTTCTTGCCGCTGTTCTTGCCAGTGCCACCCTGGCAGGGACGCGCGCCGCCATGCTGGCCGCACTGCTGGGCTTCCTCGGCTTCAACTTCTTCCTGACCGACCCGCGCCACTCGCTGGCCATGGTGGAGCAGGAGCAGGTGGTGACCGCTGCCATCTATCTGCTGGTGGCGGTGGTGGTAGGACAGCTCGCCGGTAGCGCTCGCAGGCGTCTGCTGGCCCTGCGTGCCAGCCGCGAACAGACCTATCAGCTGCTGACCTTCTCCCGGGAGCTCGCGGCGGCGACCCACCGCGAACAGGTCGAGGCAGCGGGTGCGGCGACCCTGATGCGCTGGCTTGGCTGCCCGGTGGTCATCCTGCCTGCCGAAGACGGTGCGGACGAGATGACGCCCAGCTGTAGTGCCCCAGAAGGCACGTCGCTGGATGCCGGCGCGAGAACCAGCGTGGCCTGGAGCCGTCACCACCTTCGGCCCAGCGGAAAAGGAACCGAGCAGCCGATGGAGACGGACTGGCAGGTGATCCCCCTGCTTGAACAGCAGCGGCTGGTCGCCCTGGTGGGCCTGGCCCTGGGCCAGCGGGAGCGTACCCCCTCGCCGGATGAGGAGGGACACATCGATGCCATGCTGCGGCTGCTGGCTTTGGCGTTGGAGCGCACCCGTCTGGTGGCCGACCTGGAGGCCTCGCGCCTCTCCGAGGAGAACGAACGCCTGCGTTCGGCCCTGCTCTCTTCCGTCTCCCATGACCTCAGAACACCGCTGGCGTCGATCATCGGCTCGGCCAGCACCCTGCGCGACCTGGGTGATCAGCTCAGCGATGCCGATCGTGCCGAGCTGCTCGATGGTGTGCTCAGCGAAAGCGAACGCCTGGACCGCTATATCCAGAACCTTCTGGACATGACGCGCCTGGGACAGGGCGGCCTGAAACTGGAACGCGACTGGATCTCCCTGGACGACCTCGTGACCAGTGCGCTCAGGCGACTGTCTCCCTTGTTGCAGGGGTTGAAGGTGAAGCGGCGCTGGCCCGAGGATCTCCCGCTCCTGCACGTGCATCCGGCGCTGATCGAACAGGCGCTGGTCAACGTGGTCGAGAATGCCGCACGTTTCTCACCCCCCGGGGGCACCCTGAGCCTCGAGGCCGGTATCGAGTCAGGGGAGCTCTGGCTGTCGGTCACCGATCAGGGACCCGGCATCGAGCCACCGCTGCGCGAGCGCGTCTTCGACATGTTCATCACCGGTGGCGAGGGGGATCGTGGACGCCATGGCAGCGGGCTGGGGCTGGCCATCTGCCGCGGCATGCTGGGTGCCCATGCCGGCACGGTCGTTGCCGAGTCTGGGCCAGAAGGGCGGGGCACTCGGATCGTGATGCGTCTTCCTCTTCCCGAGATCCGGGAGGCGAGTGACGACCATGCCGACTGAGCCTCATCGCATTCTGGTGATCGACGACGAACCCCAGATCCGCCGTTTTCTTCGCATCAGCCTGACCTCCCAGGGATTCGTGGTCTACGAGGCCGCGAATGGTCGGGAAGCGCTCACGCTGGCCATCGAGGAGGCACCCCATCTGGTGCTGCTGGACCTGGGGCTACCCGACATGGATGGCCAGGAAGTGCTCGACCGGCTGCGCGCGCGCAGCCAGGTGCCGGTGATCGTGGTGTCGGTACGCGGACAGGAGGCCGAGAAGGTACGTGCCCTGGACCACGGTGCCAATGACTATGTCACCAAGCCCTTCGGCATTCAGGAGCTGCTGGCCAGGATTCGCGCCCTGTTGCGGCTCCGCCAGGCGGATGCCCCGTCATCGGAGGGGGAGCGCTACCGGAGTGGTGGCCTTCGCATCGATCTGGTGGCCCGGCGGCTTTGGCATGACGACGCCCCCGTGCACCTCACCCCCAAGGAGTATTCGGTCTTGGCGCGACTCTGCCGCCATGCCGGTCGGGTCGTGACCCAGACCCAGCTGCTGCGAGAGGTGTGGGGCCCTACCCACGTCGAGGACACCCATTACCTGCGCATCGTGATTAGCAAGCTGCGCCACAAGCTCGGTGACGATCCGAAGTCCCCCCGGCTGTTGCAGACCGAGGCCGGCGTCGGCTATCGCCTGCTGGTCGAGCCCGAGGCTGCCGGCAATCCAGATGGCCATTTGGAGAAGACCATCGACATCCGCACCGTGGTGGGGCCTGGCTCCTACCCCATGGTGCTGCGCCAGGCGGGCTGCGAGGACGCCGACATGCTGATCGCGGTGACCAGCCAGGACGAGGTCAACATGATCGCCTGCCAGGTCGCCCACACCCTGTTCCGCACTCCCACCAAGATCGCCCGGGTGCGCGCCACCGCCTACCTGACCCGCAAGGGCCTCTTCGCCCACGAGGCCGTGCCCATCGACGTGCTGATCAGCCCCGAGCAGGTGGTCACCGACCATATCCGCCGCCTGATCGAGCATCCCGGCGCCCTGCAGGTGCTGGAGTTCGCCGGCGGCCTGGTCCAGCTGGTGGCGGTCAAGGCGATCTACGGCGGCCCCCTGGTGGGCCAGGACCTGGCCTTCCTGCGCCGCCATATGCCCAGCGTGGATACCCGGGTCGCGGCCATCTACCGCCGCAACCGGCCGATCATCCCCCGCGGCGACACCGTGATCGAGGCGGACGACGAGGTGTTCTTCATCGCCGCCCGCCGCGACATCCGCGCGGTGATGAGCGAGCTGCGCAATCAGCAGGATACGTCACCCTCTCGACTTCCCTCCATACACAAGACTTGAGCTTAACTCCCAAGCCTGATACCCGCACCCTGCTTGACCTGGTCCAGCTCTGGCACGATCACCACGGTCACACCCTCAAGAGCGCCCGGGACCGCCTCCGTTCCCTCCGCAAGCTCTGCCACGCCCTGGATAACCCCCGCGCAGAAGCCTTCACCGCGCAGCACTGGGCCAAGTACCGTACCCAGCGCCTCCAGGAGGTGAAACCCTCGACGCTCAACCACGAACACGCCTATCTCAAGGCCATGTTCTCGGAGCTGGAACGGCTCGATCTCTGGCACCAGGGCAACCCTCTGGCCAAAGTCCGCAAGGTCCGTACCGATGAAACCGAAATGGCCTACCTGGACCATGCCCAGATCCGCCGCCTGCTCGCTCACCTCAAGGCCAAGCCCAACCGGGATTGCTACTTCATCACCCTGCTCTGCCTCGCCACCGGCGCCCGCTGGAGCGAAGCCCAGACCCTCAGGGCCGAACAGCTCGCCCAGGATCGCGTCACCTTCGTCGCCACCAAGTCCGGCAAGTCCCGTACCGTACCCGTCTCCCCACACCTTGCCGGCCAGTTCCGTCAGCGTCGATCCATTGGCCGCCTCTTCGGCAATGCCTATAAGGCCTTTCAATCCGCCGTCCAGGACCTCGCTATTCAGCTCCCTCCTGGTCAGCTCACCCACGTCCTACGCCATACTTTTGCCAGTCACTTCATGATGAACGGCGGTAACATCCTGGTTCTCCAACGCATCCTCGGACACCAGTCCATCACCATGACCATGCGCTATGCCCACTTCGCCCCTGATCACCTGGAGGAAGCCGCCAAGCTCAACCCCGTCGCCAACCTCGGTCGACACTTTGTTGACACGCACAAAAAAACCGCCACAATGGACGGTTAGTTATCGCTCTAAGCTACTGATACACAACGCTTTAAATGGTGCCGGCACCAGGAGTCGAACCCGGGACCTACTGATTACAAGTCAGTTGCTCTACCAACTGAGCTATGCCGGCAATGCGTCGCTCTGGACCAGCGCGGAGGAGTGGCCTCCTCTGAGCGAGAAAGACCGTGAACCCATGTTCACGGTCTTTCGGAATCAAGGTTGGCGATGGCTGGGGTACCAGGATTCGAACCTGGGAATGCCGATACCAAAAACCGGTGCCTTACCACTTGGCGATACCCCAGCAGTGTGGTGGCCAGAGAGGGAATCGAACCCCCGACACGGGGATTTTCAATCCCCTGCTCTACCAACTGAGCTATCTGGCCGCTGCCAACGGTGCGTATTAAACCTCAGCGGCGTTTCGCCGTCAACCCCTTCCGTTTCAAAACGATGGCCGGAAAGGATCGGGGGATCGGCATCACGATTCCCGAGGCACATAGCCCTCGGCCTGATCGGTCTCGCGATTGTCGAGGAAGCGCTCCATCTGGTCCATCAGGTACTCCCGAGAGGCGGGGTCGAGCATGTTGAGGTGCTTCTCGTTGATCAGGCGGGTCTGCAGGGCCTGCCACTCGGTCCAGGCCTGCTTCGACACGCTGGCCTGGAGCTCCTGGCCCTTCTTGCCGGGCAGGGGGGGAAACGGCAGCGCCTCGAGCTCGCGCTGATACTTGCGACAGAAGACGGTCTGACTCATGGGTCGATCTCCTCGTGGGTGTAGGGTCCCGGCGGGGCATCCAGGGCAAAGGGCGCCAGGCTGGTCAGCAGCGACTTGACCGGTGCCGCCAGGCCCACGGCATCGGGGTTTTCAGGGTCGTACCAGCGGCGGGTCTCGCCCACCGCATCGAGGCGCTCGACGCGGGCCGGCTGGGGCGTGATCTCCAGCCGGAAGTGGCTGAACACATGCAGGAAGGGCGCTCCGGCCGACTCGATCGCGCTGCCCGGCGCATGGCTGTCGAGCCAGGCCGTGAGCGCCGCCTCGTCATCAAACTGCGGCAGGCTCCACAGCCCGCCCCACAGGCCGCTGGCAGGCCGCTGCTCGAGCAGCACGCGGCCCCGCGCATCGCGAAGCAGCAGCATGCGGGTGGTGCGGGTGGGCAGCGACTTCTTCGGCTTCGACTCCGGGAAGCGGCGCTCCTCGCCCCGGGCATGGGCCAGGCAGACATCGGCGAAAGGGCAGCGTCCGCACTCGGGCGTGCCGCGCCGGCACAGGGTCGCCCCCAGATCCATCACCGCCTGGGTGTAATCGACCAGGCGCTCGTGGGGCGTGTAGTGCTCGGCCAGGGCCCACAGCCGGCGCTCCACCGCGGGACGCCCCGGCCATCCCTCAACGGCATGCAGGCGCGCCAGGCTGCGCTTGACGTTGCCGTCGAGGATCACCGCGCGCTCCCCGCTGCTCTGGGCGATGATCGCCCCCGCGGTGGAACGCCCGATGCCGGGCAGCGCCGCCAGCGCCTCGGTGTCCATGGGGAAGTCACCGCCGTGCTCATCGAGGAGCACGCCTGCGGCCTTGTGCAGGTTGCGCCCCCGCGCATAGTAGCCAAGCCCCGTCCACAGATGCAGCACCTCGTCCTGCTCTGCTCCTGCCAGAGCGGCAACATCAGGAAACCGAGCCATAAAGCGCTCGAAGTAGGGAATGACCGTGGCCACCTGGGTCTGCTGCAGCATGATCTCGGAGACCCATACCCGGTAGGGCGTGCGCTCCTGCTGCCAGGGCAGATCGTGGCGGCCATGGACATCGAACCAGGCCAGCAGTCGCCGCTGGAACTCTGCGGCGGACAGGACGGGTGAGGGCATCTCACTCATCGCGACTCCACAAAAAAGCGCCGACACGGATGTCGGCGCAGGGACTGACGTTGCTCAATTCAACAGACCGCGCAGGGCATCGCGAAGTTCCCGGCCGCTGCCCTCCCCGAGCCGCTCGTCGAGACGCTCCAGGGTGCCCTCCAGGCGGCGCTCCGCTTCCTCGCCGACCCGGCGACCCAGCTCGTCGCGCAACGCCTCGCCGATGGCGGACTGGAAGGCCTCGCGGTCGAAGCGGCACCACTCGGCGCTATCCCCCGAGAGGCTGCCCTCGCAGCGCACCGGGAAGGGCAGCCGCTCGAGGCGGGGATTGACCCGGCAGGCGGCATCGGCGGTGTCCACCACCCGCGCCGCGGCGCGCAGTTCGAAGCGCTCGCTGATGAGGTCGAGCCAGCCCTCGCCGCCCAGCTCGATGCCCGGGATGGCCACCAGCAGGTCGTCGCTGTTGAGGGTGCCATCGCGGATCACGAAGGTGGCCTCGGCACGCTCGAAGCGGGTATCCGGGTGCCAGTCGCGGCTGGTCTCGCGCCCCTCCAGGGCCGCCACGGCGGTGCACAGCTCCCGGGAGACATTGACGTCGAGGATGGCGCCGTCATCGATATGGGCGGCCAGGCGGCCATCCAGATGGCGCTTGAGGGCCGGCCAGGTATTACCCCGGGAGGTCAGCTCCCCCTCGGCGGAGAGGCGCCCGCGCAGCGGGGCAGGCTCGTCGCCCAGGGCCTCGAGCAGCTCGTCGGTGCGCACCCGCTCGATGCGCGGCTCCAACTGCCAGCGGATCGGGTCGCGGGTCAGATCCAGCTCCCCCTCGGCCGCAAGGCTGCCCTCGTAGAAGCCGGAGGTGAAGCGGGTCAGGCGCTGGCGCCCGTCGGCGCCCTGCAGGGCCAGGTCGACGTCGCCGAAGTCGAGACCCGCCAGGCGCAGCCGGCCAAGGCCCAGCTCGCCGTCCAGGCGCAATCCGGCCAGCCACTCGGCCGGCACCAGGGTACCGGGATCGTCGGCATGGGCCCGGCGGATCCCGGGCAGCCCGTTCAGCGAGGCCGCCTCGCCCCGGGGGGCGGCCGGCGGTAGGTAGGCATCCAGGTCGAGGCGATCCCCCTGCAGGTCGAAGTCGAGCAGCCCGCCGTCGAGCGCCGCCGCGAGCCGGCCGCTGAAGGTGCTGCCGTCCAGCGTCAGGGTCAGCCCGGCGAGCTCCAGGCGCGACATGTCGCCCCGCACGGGGGTGGTCAGCGCCACCTCGGTGAGGGCCTCGTCATCGGCCATGGCAGGCAGGCTGTCGAAGCGCTCGAGCCAGGGGCGCAGGGAGAGGGCGGCGAGGCGCAGTTGGCCCTCATAGGCCGGCGCCTCCAGCAGGTGGTCGACATTGAGGTTGCCGCTCAGGCTGAGGCCGTGCTCACCGCTCAGCACCAGGTCGCGCAGGTGGGCGGTCTCCGCGAGGAGATCCGCCTCCAGCGCGAAGGCCAGGGAGAGCGGCAGCGGCGAATCGCCAAGCGTAGGGTGGCTGAGCGTGGCATCCAGGCTGCCCTCCGCCAGGTGCAGGCGGCGCTCGATGGCGTCGAGGCGCAGCTCGCTGCCCTTCAGGACCAGCTTCTGCTCGCCCTCCACCGCGGCCAGGCGGCTGGTGGTCGTCAGCGAGAGGTTGTCCAGCTGGTAGCGGCGCTCCGCCAGCCCCAGGGTCACGCGGCCCTCGAGGGAGACGTCGCTGGTCAGCCTGGGGGTGTTCTCCCGGGCCTCCGGATCCAGGTCGTCGTGGCCGACCAGGCGGAAACTGGTGCGGATCGGGAAGGCGCTGCGCGGGTTGACGTTGCTGCCGGTGATGCCGAGCGACTCCAGGCGCAGCTCATGCCCGGCGCCCAGGTCGCGATAGCTCACCTCGCCGTCGCGCACCTGCACGTTGGCGATGTTGAGCGCCACGGCCAGGCCGCCCTGGCCATCCGGCACCGGGCCGGCGGAGGCGCCTGCCGGCGCCAGCACCTCTTCGGCGGCCTCGCTACGCTCGGCGAGGCGCTCCATCAGCGCCTCCCAGTTGCCGCGCCCCGCCTCGTCACGCTCGAGGTTAAGGCGCATGCCATCCAGGGTCATGCCGTCGATGGCGATCTCGCCGCGCAGCAGGGGGGTGAAGGCCAGGCTCACCTCGGCCCGCCGGAAGGCCACGAAGGAGGTCTCCTCGCTCACCGTCTGTTCGGGCAGCCAGGCCTCGGCCTTCTCGACACCGACGCCGAGTCGCGGATAGAAGGACCAGGTCAGGGGGCCCTCCAGGGCCAGCTCCAGGCCGCTCTGCTCGCGCACCACCTCGATCAGCCGCGGCTTGAGGTCCTCGGGGTCGAAGAAGGTGGTCACATAGACCACCGCGGCCACGGCCAGGACGGCGAGAATCCCGATCGCGGCCAGCAGGGTGCTCAGTAGGCGACGCATCACTGGCTCCTCTCGGGCATCAGCAGCTCATGGAAGCTCTCGTGCTGTTCGAGCCGGAAGCCGAGCCGGACCAGCAGCACCTGGTCGGCCAGCTGAAGCTGCCCCAGCTCGGCGCGCAGGGCCCTCTCCTCGGCCTGGGCCGCCTGGCCCACCAGGGTCAGCAGTCGGGTGCCGACGCCGCGTCGGCGGGTCGGCTTGCGGATGCAGAAGTGCGACAGCCACCAGGCCTCGCCATCGTCGCGCTGGGCCACCGCACCGATCAGGCGATCGTTGAAGCGGGCGCAGAGGAAGCGATGGCCATCGGCCAGATGACCATGGATGAAGGCGTCCACCGGCGCGGGCAGCCGCTCGGAGGGCGCATCGGCATAGATACGGGCGAGGTCGAGCTGCGCCTGGGCATCCGCTTCCCAGGCGGCGCGGTCGACGGGATGAAGTGTCACCGGCATTGATGGGTCTCCCTGGGCCGGGGCGGCGAGGGTCGCCGCCGCGCAGTGGGGTGCATTGTAGCGGATGGGGTCGCCGATTCTCTATAATGGCAGCTTTCCGGTCGCGGGCGTGACCCGCCGTCCACTCGTTCTTTCGGGTCACTGCACGCCGGTGGCCCCATTCGACATGCGCCCAGGCGCTGGAGAGGCTTCGATGTCCGAGCGTATCGCCACGGTCAGCCGTGACACCCAGGAAACCCGGATCACCGTGACCGTCAACCTGGACGGCACCGGCAAGCTGGCCTGCGAGACCGGCGTGCCCTTCCTCGACCACATGCTCGACCAGGTGGCACGCCACGGCCAGATCGATCTCGACATCAAGGCCGAAGGCGATCTCCACATCGACGACCACCACACCGTCGAGGACCTCGGCATCACCCTGGGCCAGGCCTTCGCCAAGGCCGTGGGCGACAAGCGCGGCATCCGCCGCTACGGCCACGCCTACGTGCCGCTGGACGAGGCGCTCTCGCGGGTGGTGGTGGACTTCTCCGGCCGCCCCGGGCTCTTCATGGACGTGGAGTTCACCCGTGCCACCATCGGCCGCCTGGACACCCAGCTCTTCTGGGAATTCTTCCAGGGCTTCGTCAACCACGGCATGGTGACCCTGCACATCGACAACCTGAAGGGCTTCAATGCCCACCATCAGGCAGAGACCATCTTCAAGGCCTTCGGCCGCGCGCTGCGCATGGCGCTGGAGCTCGACGAGCGCATGGCCGGCCAGATGCCATCTACCAAGGGCTGCCTGTGAGGCCGCCGCACGACCACACGAGGAGCGCCCCATGACCATTGCCGTCATCGACTACGGAATGGGCAACCTGCATTCCGTCGCCAAGGCACTGGAGCACGTCACCCACGAGAACGTGGTGGTCACCCGCGACCCCCGCCGCATCCTGGGCGCCACCCGCCTGGTGCTGCCCGGCCAGGGTGCCATCCGCGACTGCATGGGCGAGCTGGAGAAGACCGAGCTGCGCGGCCTGGTGGAAGAGCTGCTGGCCAGCCAGGAGAAGCCTCTGCTGGGCATCTGCGTGGGCCAGCAGATGCTGCTGGACCACAGCGAGGAGAACGGCGGCATCGGCTGCCTGGGCTTTCTCGGCGGCGAGGTGAAGCGCTTCCCCGGCGACATGCTCGACGAGCGCGGCCAGCGCCTCAAGGTCCCCCACATGGGCTGGAACCTGGTGCACCAGCAGCGCGAACATCCGCTGTGGGCCGGCATCGACCAGGATGAGCACTTCTACTTCGTGCACAGCTACTACGTGGAGGCCGCCGACGAGGCCACGGTCTTCGGCACCACCGACTACGGCCGCATCCAGGCCCACGTGGCCATCGGCCGCGACGCCACCTTCGCCGTGCAGTTCCACCCGGAGAAGAGCTCCCGGGCCGGCCTCAAGCTGCTCGAGAACTTTGTCACCTGGGCGCCCTGAGCCGCGCCCGGGTCACCTGGACCCCCTGAGGTTCGCACAGACCCAGGCGCTGGCGCCGCACCGGGCGGCCACGCCGCCCCACGACTTTCAACCGGGGCCCGCAGAGGCACCCAAGAGGAGCTGGACATGCTGGTGATTCCCGCCATCGATCTCAAGGACGGCCAGTGCGTGCGCCTGAAGCAGGGCCGCATGGACGACGCCACCACCTACGGCGACGACCCGGTGGCCATGGCCGAGCGCTGGGTGAAGGCCGGCGCCCGCCGCCTCCACCTGGTGGATCTCAACGGCGCCTTCGAGGGCAAGCCGGTCAACGGCGAGGCGGTCACCGCCATCGCCCGGCGCTGGCCCGAGCTTCCGATCCAGATCGGCGGCGGCATCCGCTCCGCCGAGACCATCGAGCACTACCTGGCCGCCGGCGTCAGCTACGTGATCATCGGCACCAAGGCGGTCAAGGAGCCGGACTTCGTCGGCGAGATGTGCCGCGCCTTCCCGGGCCACGTGATCGTCGGCCTGGACGCCCGCGACGGCTTCGTGGCCACCGACGGCTGGGCCGAGGTCTCCCAGGTGAAGGCGGTGGATCTCGCCAAGCGCTTCGCCGACGACGGCGTCTCCAGCATCGTCTACACCGATATCGCCCGGGACGGCATGATGAATGGCGTCAACGTGGAGGCTACCGCGGCGCTTGCCCGGGACGGCGGCCTGCCGGTGATCGCCTCCGGCGGGGTGACCAACCTCGACGACCTGCGCGCCCTGGTGGCCGCCGGCGAGCCGGGCATCCTCGGCGCCATCACCGGTCGCGCCATCTACGAAGGCAGCCTGGATGTCGCCGAAGGGCAGCGGCTGTGCGACCAGCTCACCGGCAAGGGGGGGAGCTGACCATGGGACTCGCCAAGCGCATCATCCCCTGCCTCGACGTCGACGCCGGCCGCGTGGTCAAGGGCGTCAACTTCATCGGTATCCGCGACGCCGGCGACCCGGTGGAGATCGCCCAGCGCTACAACCAGCAGGGCGCCGACGAGATCACCTTCCTCGACATCACGGCGAGCCACGAGGATCGCGGCACCACGGTGGAGATGGTCGAGCGCATCGCCGGCGAGGTCTTCATCCCCCTCACCGTGGGCGGCGGCATCCGCACCTGCGATGACATCCGCACCATGCTCAACGCCGGCGCCGACAAGGTCTCCATCAACACCGCCGCGGTGACCAACCCCGAGTTCGTGCGCGAGGCCGCAGAACGCTTCGGCAGCCAGTGCATCGTGGTGGCCATCGACGCCAAGCGGGTCTCCGCCGAGGGCGAGGCGCCGCGCTGGGAGATCTTCACCCACGGCGGGCGCCGCCCCACCGGGCTTGACGCCGTGGAGTGGGCGAAGAAGATGGTGGAGTACGGTGCCGGCGAACTGCTGCTCACCAGCATGGACCGCGACGGCACCAAGGTCGGCTTCGACCTGGGGGTGACCCGCGCCATCGCCGACGCGGTGAGCGTGCCGGTGATCGCCTCCGGCGGGGTCGGCAACCTCGACCACCTGGTGGAGGGCGTGCTGGAAGGTGGCGCCGATGCGGTGCTGGCCGCCAGCATCTTCCACTTCGGCGAATACACCATCCCCGAGGCCAAGCGCTACATGGCCGAGCGCGGCATCGAGATGCGCCTCTGAACACCGTGAGGGACGACCGGATGTCGCTGCGCAATCGACTCGCCACGGCCTTGCTGCTCGCGCCGCTGCTGGCCCCCTCCGCCGCCCTGGCGGAGGAGGCCGGCGGCTGGCGGGAGCGGCTCGACTGGCCGCCGGCCCTGGAGCTCAGCCATGTGCTGGTGCAGACCAGCCTCTATACCGACCACTTCAGTCCGGACCCGGAGCACACCAACAACCAGCGGCTGATCGGTGTGGAGCTGCACAACCCCGATCTCTGGTTCACTGGCGCGGCGCGCTTCAAGAACTCCTTCAACCAGGATTCCATCTACCTCTACGTGGGCCGCGAGCTGCCGATGTGGGAGTCCGGCGATACCCGCATCCGCGCCAAGCTCTCCGCCGGGGCCCTGCACGGCTACCGCGGCGAGTATCGCGACAAGATTCCCTTCAACCGCTACGAGATCGCCCCGGCCATCCTGCCCACCCTGGGCGTCAGCTGGAAGCGCCTCGAGGCCGACCTGATCGTGTTCGGTGCCGCCGGCCTGATGGTGAGCGCCGGGGTGCGTTTCTAGCCCGGCGCCCGCACGGCTCGCCAGGGCTAGTCGAGGGAAAGACCAAGGTTGCTGACGCCGTCGTTGCGCCCCAGGCGACGCAGCGCCTTGAGCTCGTCGCGGCCCAGCGGCCCCTCGACGGCCTCGAGCACCGCGTCCTGGAAGTCGTTCTCGTCGGCCATCAGCGGGTGGTCGCGCACCAGGGCGGCCAGCCGCTCGCCGTCCTCCTCGCCCTCGGTCAGCTCGATAAAGGCCCTGACACCTCCGCGGGACGCGCGGCTCACCTCCAGCACCGCCTCGGGGGCCTCACCCTGCAGGGTATCCAGCAGCGCCGAGAGGGCCGCGACCGCCTCGGAGGCGCGGCGCGCGCCGAAGCTGTCGTCGTCCGGCGGGGGCGCCTGCTCGGCCAGCTTCTCCGCCTGCAGGGCGAAATCGATCTTCGCGCCCTTCACCGAGAGCCGCTCCCACACCAGGTCGAGGATGGCCCGCAGCGCCTGGGGGTTGCCGTGACCGGCGCCCTGGGCGTCGAGCGCCTGGCAGTAGAACCCGTAGTTGGGCAGCAGGCGCTCGCACAGCGCCGCCATGAAGGCCTGCTGGGAGCGGGGTTCGAGCTCCTGCAGGCGCTGAAAGAAACCGCTCATGGACTCTCCTTGACATCTCAATGTCTCATGGCCAGAGGCGCTCGGCCGGGGCACGGCCCCGGCCATCCAGCACCACGCCCTCCGCGGCGAGCCGCTCGCGCTGCTCCGCCGCACCGGGATGGTCGGCCAGCTTGCGCGAGGCGGTGATCACCCGGTACCAGGGCAGACCGTGATCCTCGGGCAGCTCGCGCAGGGCGCGGGCTACCAGCCGGGGCGTCGCCCCCTCGGTCATCGCGGCGATGCGCCCATAGGTGGTCACCCGCCCGGCCGGGATGGCCGCCAGCACCGTCAGTATCTGTTCACGCAACGCCGGCTTCATGTACCCTTGCGCCCCCTGTCAGGTCGTTACGCATCGATGGCGAGGTTCCCATGCACCTTCACCTGCTCCAGCACAGCCCCCACCAGGGGCCGGCGCGCCTGGCCGACTGGCTCTCCAGCATGGGCCACAGCCATACGGTGTTCCATCTGGACGCCGGCGAGACGCCGCCGCGCCTCGCCGACTGCGATGCCCTGGTGGTGCTCGACGGCCCCGTCGGCCCGCTGGACAAGGGCAGCCAGCCCTGGCTCAAGGGCGAGCGTCGGCTGATCGAGCGCGCCCTGGACAGCCACAAGCCGCTGCTCGGCATCTGCTACGGCGCGCGCCTGATCGCCGAGGCGCTGGGCGCCGTGGCGGCCCGCGGCACCTTTGCCGAGACCGGCTGGCACCGGGTCACCCTGGCGCCGGAGAGCCCGCTGGACCTGCCCGAGCAGTTCGATGCCTTCATGTGGCACCGCGAGGTGTTCGCACTGCCAGAGGACGCCGTGGCGCTGGGCGGCAGCGAGGCGAGCCCGCTGCAGGGCTTCAGCTGGGACGCCGGCCGGGTGGTGGGCCTGCTCTGCCACCTGGAAGTGACGCCGGAGAGCGTGGCGGCGCTGCTCGAACGGAGCCCGCTCCCCGACGGCACTGCCCGGAGCCCCCACGCCCAGCCCGCGGAGGCGATGCTCGCCGACCCCCAGCGCTTCGTGCGGCTGGCCCCGCTGCTCGACCGCCTGCTCAGCCAGTGGCTGCGCCCGCAGGCGGCCTGAGCGCCTGCAAATCGCCTAGGGAGCGGCCTGGGCGGCGCTCCACTCCCGGGCCGCGGCCAGACAGCTCTCCCAGTCACCCACATGGAGGAAGCGCTGCTCGGGGTGCTTCTCCAGCTGGTAGCGGTACATGGGGTCGTAGTACTCGGTGAGCAGCGGCGCCAGCCAGGCCTCGTGGGCCTGGCGATTGCCCCGCTCGTGCTCGCGGAAGGCCAGCTGCTGGAGCCGCTGCAGCCGATCGAGCCGGGCGCGCCCCAGTCGCTTGCGCAGCCTGGCCAGCGAACCCGACAGCTGCTTGCGCATCAGCGCCCAGCCCAGCCACTCGCCGCACTGCTGCCGGTAGACCTCCCAGAGGTCGTCGATGTAGTCCTTGTGGATCTGCGCCAGGCGCCAGTCCAGCGGCATCTCCACGCGCAGGCGTGGCGCCTGCTCCATGGCCCGCCAGAAGGTGAGCGGCAGGTTGGCGGTGCCGATATGACGCGACTCGTCCTCCACCACGACGGGGCCGGGCAGGGCCAGCAGGCGCCGGCCCATGGCGTGCTCGAAGTCGATCTGGCTGGGGGCCGGCAGCGGATGGCGCCCGAAGGCCGAACCCTTGTGACGGGCGCAGCCCTCCAGATCCAGGCCATTGTCGAGGGCCTGGATCAGCGCGGTCTTGGCACAGCCGGTCAGCCCGCCCACCACCAGCAGGGGCCGCTCGGCGGCGGCATCGATGCGCGCACAGAGCGCCTGGCGCATCGCCTTCCAGCCGCCGCGGATGCGCGGGCGGGTGACGCCCGCCTCGCTGATCCACTGCTGGGCGATCTGCGAGCGAAGCCCACCGCGGAAGCAGTAGACGATGGCGTCGGGATGAGCCTCCAGGGCCTGCATCCAGGCCCTGACGCGGGCCGCCTTGATGCCACCGCTGACCAGCCGCTGGCCGAGCTCGATGGCCGCCTGCTGGCCGCGCTGCTTGTACTCGATGCCGACCAGGCGGCGCTCCTCGTCGTCCATCAGCGGGAGATTGATGGCTCCGGGCAGCGCGCCCTGGGCGAACTCCACCGGGGCGCGCACGTCGATCAGCACACGCCCCTCGCTCAGCAGGGCGAGGTCCGGTTCGATCAGCGGCAGTTCGCTCACCCCTTCACCTCGATCAGCGCGGGACCCTCAGCCTTGACTACCTCGCCGAAGGGAGCGAGGTTGATGCCGTGTTCGCGGCCGATGCGCTCCACGTCGTCCTCCCAGGCGGGGTCCACCGAGAGCAGCAGGCCACCGGAGGTCTGGGGGTCGCACAGCCACTGCCAGTGGGCCTCGTCCATCTCCGGCAGGCTCTCTCCCAACGCCTGGCGGTTGCGCAGGGTGCCGCCGGGCACCGCGCCCTGGCGGCGGTAGGCCTCCGCCTCGGCGAGTCGCGGCAGGCGGCGGAAGTCGACCCGCGCCGCCACGCCGCTGGCCGCGCACACCTCGGCCAGGTGGCCGGCCAGGCCGAAGCCGGTGACGTCGGTCATGGCGTTGACCCCCTTCACCTTCGCCAGGGCCACGCCGATGCGGTTGGACCTGAGCATGGTCTCCCGGGCCAGCCCCTGGTGGCCGGGCTCCAGCAGCGCCTTCTTCTCGGCGGTGGTGAGCATGCCCACCCCCAGCGGCTTGGTCAGGAACAGCAGGTCGCCGGGCTTCGCCCCCTTGTTGAGCTTGAGATGCTCGAGCTCCACCAGGCCGTTGACCGCCAGGCCGAAGATCGGCTCCGGGGCATCGATGGAGTGGCCGCCGGCCAGGGCCAGACCCAGCTCCCGGCATACGGCCTGGGCGCCGGCGAGCACGTCGCCCGCCACCTCGGCGGGCAGCTTGTCCAGCGGCCAGCCGAGGATGCCCAGGGCCAGCACCGGGGTGCCCCCCATGGCGAAGACGTCGCTGATGGCGTTGGTGGCGGCGATGCGGCCGAAGTCGAAGGGGTCGTCGACGATGGGCATGAAGAAATCGGTGGTGGCGATCATGCCGCGGCCATCGCCCAGGTCGTAGACGGCGGCATCCTCGCGCCCCTGGTTGCCGACGATCAGCTGCGAATGGGTGGCGCCCGGACCGGCCTTGGCCAGGATGCCGTCGAGCACGTCGGGGGCGATCTTGCAGCCACAGCCGGCGCCGTGGCTGTACTGGGTCAGGCGGATGGCACTCATCGAAGTCTCCTCGGTATCTGATGCTGGCATTCTACCTCAAGGCGGCAGGCCCCGAGGACGCCGGTGTGGCCCGGCGCGGTCCCACATCGCCGGCAGGGGCCTAGAGCGCCTCCAGGGCCTCGGCCAGCTTGTCGACGGCGACCACCTCCATGCCCGGTGGCGAGGTCTTCGGCGCGTTGCCGCGCGGGACGATGGCACGGGTGAAGCCGTGCTTGGCGGCCTCGACGATGCGCTCCTGACCGCTGGGCACCGGGCGGATCTCGCCGGAGAGCCCCACCTCGCCGAACACCACCAGCTCCCGGGGCAGCGGGCGGCTCTGCAGGCTCGAGACCACCGCCAGCAGCACGGCGAGATCGGCGCTGGTCTCCAGCACCTTCACCCCCCCCACCACGTTGAGGAAGACGTCCTGGTCCCCGGTGAAGAGCCCGCCGTGGCGGTGCAGCACGGCCAGCAGCATGGCCAGGCGGTTGGGGTCGAGGCCCACGGCGACCCGGCGCGGGTTGCCCAGCGCCGAGTCGTCGAGCAGCGCCTGCACCTCGACCAGGATCGGCCGGGTCCCCTCCCAGACCACCATGACCAGGCTGCCTGGCGACTGCTCCTGGGTGCGGGAGAGGAAGATGGCGCTGGGGTTCTTCACCTCCTTGAGGCCGTGCTCGAGCATGGCGAAGACCCCCAGCTCGTTGACCGCGCCGAAGCGGTTCTTCTGGCCGCGCAGGGTGCGGAAGCGGGAGTCGGCGCCCCCCTCCAGCAGCAGCGAGGCGTCGATCATGTGCTCTAGCACCTTGGGGCCGGCCAGGGTGCCGTCCTTGGTCACATGGCCGACCAGCAGCAGCACCGTGTTGGTCTGCTTGGCGAAGCGGGTCAGCGCCGCGGCGGATTCGCGCACCTGGGCCACGCCCCCCGGCGCCGAGGCGATATCCTCGAGGTGCATGGTCTGGATGGAGTCGATCACGAGGATCTCGGGACGCTCCCGCTCGGCCACGGCGAGGATCGTCTCGACGCTGGTCTCGGCCAGCATCTTCAGCCCCTGGACCGGCAGCTGCAGGCGGTGGGCGCGCATCGCCACCTGGGAGAGCGACTCCTCACCGGTGACGTAGAGCACGCGGCGCGACTGGGCCAGCTTGCAGGCGCTCTGCAGCAGCAGGGTCGACTTGCCGGCCCCCGGATGGCCGCCCAGCAGCACCGCCGAGCCCGGCACCAGGCCGCCGCCCAGCACCCGGTCGAACTCGCCGAAGGTGGAGGAGAGCCGAGGTACCTCGGAGAGGTCGACGTTGGCGAGATCGACCACCTCCCGGGTCAGGGCCCCGGCATAGCCGCTTCGGCCGCTGCCGGCGCCGCCACTGGCGGCACCGGGGCGTGCCGCGGCGAGGCGCACCTCGCTCAGGGTGTTCCACTCCTGGCAGCTGGTGCACTGCCCCTGCCACTTGCTGTATTCGGCACCGCACTCGGTGCAGACGAAGGCGCTCTTTGCCTTGGCCATGGCTCCTCGCCTCTGGGGGTATCAAACGCAGAGGGCGGCCCTGCGGCCGCCCTCTGCAAGCGTCGGGCTCGCGATCACTGACGACGCAGCTGCAGCATCTCGCTGTTCTGGAAGCGGCGACGCTGGGGGTCGATCAGCTCCAGGGTCTGCTCGTCGAGGCGCAGGAAGTAGTAGATCTGGCCCTCACCGTCTGGCGTCAATTCGTAGACGGTGGCATCCGGCTCGGTGGCGGTGCCGGCCAGCACTTCCCAGTTGCCGGCATAGTTCTCATCGGGCGGATCCTGGGGATGGGCACGGTAGGAGGCCTGCAGAGTAAAGGTCCGCTCCTCCGGCTGGCTCTGCTCGTCTCCCATCAGCACCACATCCAGGTCGATGCCATCGCAGTTGCGGCATGGCAGGGTGCCCTGATAGCGCTCCTCCCCGACCTCGACGCCGGGCGCATCGGGCCCCGGAGCCGGGCCAGCGGCACAGCCGGCCAGCAGTGCGAGCATGGCCGATCCCGCAAGCAAGGTCCTGATTTGCATGTGTGTCCTCCTGAACAGTGGGCAATGACACCGTCATTCACGGCGGCCTGTTTGACAGCATAACCTCTCAGGCTACTGGCGGACAGTCTGCCATATCGCGCCATCATCCTCAGCCCGCGCCGGGGTAGACGTACCCGAAGACCAGGGCCAGCACCACCGGCATCACCACCAGCGCCCCCAGGTTGCCGATCAGCACCAGCGAGGCCACCTTGTGGGGTTCCTGGCGGTACTGCTCGGCCACCAGGTAGTTGAGTACCGCCGGCGGCAAGGCGGCGAACACCCACAGCGCCGCGGCCTGGAGACCGGAGAGCCCCAGCAGCCAGATCAGCGGGACGGCCAGCACCAGGCCGGACAGCGGGCAGAGCAGCGCCCCGAGCATGCCGGTCTTCCAGTCGCCGAAGTCGATGTCGAGCATTCGAACCCCCAGTGCGAAGAGCAGCAGGGGAATGCAGACGCCGCCCAGCATGTGCAGCGCCTCGAGCAGCCAGCCGGGGAGCCCCACCCCGGCCAGGTTGACCGCCAGGCCGGTGATGCTGGCCAGCACGATGGGCATGCGCAGGATCCGCCACAGCGGGGTGGCGGGACTGAGCATCCAGAGCCCCAGCGAGAAGTGCAGCAGCATCTCCACGATGAACAGCACGATGGCCGCGGGGAGCGCCGCCTCGCCGAAGGCCAGCAGCAGCAGCGGAATTCCCATGTTGCCGGAGTTGTTGAACATCATCGGCGGCAGAAAGGTCTTCGGGTTCAGCTTCAGCCACTTCACCAGCGGCCAGAGCAGCACCCCGGAGCCTACGACGATCACCGCCCCCCCGACCGCCAGCCCGACATACTCCTCCAGCGGTGCCTGGCCATCGGCCAGCACCGCAAACACCAGCATGGGCACGAACAACTCCATGTTGAGGGTGTTGATGCTGCGGATATCCGGCGTGCGAAAGCGACCATAGAGGGTCCCGCAGCCGGCGATCAGGAACACCGGCAGCAGGGTGGCGAGGATCTGGGCGGTCATGGGGGCCCCATTGAATTCGAATCTGCAGAAGTGCTCCCAGACTAGCACGGCGGCGGCTTGCGCGGCTGCCCCGGGCAGGTCACCATGAGCCGAGCCCCCTACTCTTGCCAACAAGCGAGTGACCATGAGCAAGTTCTGGAGTCCCAGGGTACGCGAGCTGACGCCCTATATCCCCGGCGAGCAGCCACGCGAGCGCCTGATCAAGCTGAATACCAACGAGAACCCCTATCCGCCGGCCCCTGGCGTGGGCGCCGTGCTTCGCGACTACCCTACCGACCACCTGCGCCTTTATCCGGACCCTGAGTCCCGCGCCCTGCGCGAGGCGCTGGCCCGGGAGTTCGGCGTCGAGGTCGATCAGGTCTTCGTGGGCAACGGCTCCGACGAGGTGCTGGCGCTGGCCTTCCAGGCCTTCTTCTGCCAGCCGCAGCCGCTGGAGATGCCGGAGACCACCTACAGCTTCTATCCGGTCTACTGCCGGCTGTATGGCGTGGAGCGACGCCCCCTGCCGCTGACCCCTGACCACGAGGTGGACCTGGCCGCCTTCTCCAGCGACAGCGGCGGGGCCATCTTCGCCAACCCCAACGCGCCCACCGGCCATGGCCACGGCCGTGAAGCGATCGCCGAGCTGCTCGGGCGAGTCACCGACAGCGTGGTCCTGGTGGACGAGGCCTACGTGGATTTCGGGGGCGAGAGCGCCATCCCCCTGGTGGCAGGGCATCCGAACCTGCTGGTCACCGGCACCTTCTCCAAGTCGCGCAGCCTGGCGGGCCTGCGCCTGGGCTATGCCGTGGGCTCCCGGGAGCTGATCGAGGGACTCACCCGGGTCAAGGACTCCTTCAACTCCTACCCCATCGACAGCCTGGCCAGCGCCGTGGCCATCGCCGCCCTGGAGGACCACGAGCACTTCGAGGCGTGCCGAGAGAGGGTGATCACCACCCGGGAGCGCACCCGTACCCACATGGAGAGGCTCGGCTTCATGGTCTTGCCCTCCCAGGCCAACTTCGTGCTGGTGACCCACCCGGCACATGACGCCGCCCAGCTGTTCGCCGGCTTGCGCGAACGCGGCATCCTGGTACGCCACTTCAACACCGAGGCGCTGCGTGACTACCTGCGCATCACTATCGGCACCGAGGATGAGATGGAGACCCTGGTGGAGACCCTCGAGACCCTCTGCGGTTAATCGCCTCTGCCCAAACGCGAAAAGCCCCGACCATCTCACGATGATCGGGGCTTTTCTCTATCAGTGCCTGACGATGAGTTATTGTCAAATCCTGTGTACGGCAAGTCAGGCGGCAGTCCTGTCTGACTGATCGGTCCTGCCGGACCCGCTCCAGGGCCTCGTCGACGTTGATATCGCTGATGGTCATATCACCGCATAGGTGTGCCGAATGATGCTGTGCACTATGCCAGAAAAATCAGCTGGTTGGCGACAGGCTATCCGCAACCACCTGAATAGTTACAAAATATTGAAGAATGTTCCCTATCCTGATGTGGGGATCGAAGAGCAGCGCGAAATCGTCCGCCGCGTCGACCAGCTATTCGCTTTCGCCGACCAGGTCGAACAGCAGGTCGCTAACGCCCGGGCCCGCGTCGACAAGCTGACCCAGTCCATCCTTGCCAAGGCCTTTCGCGGCGAGCTGACCGCCGAATGGCGTGCCGAGAACCCCGAGCTGATCAGCGGCGAGCACTCCGCCGCGGCGTTGCTGGAACGGATCAAGGCGGAGAAGGCGAAGCAGACGCCGACGAAGACACGGCGGGGCGGCAGAAAGGCAACGGTGACATCATGACCCTGCACAACGAGACGGCGCTGCTTGCCGACGAGCAGCTCGTGCGGCTCGCCGGCGAGGCCGCCTTCGAGCGCGGCGTGGCCTATTTCCGGCAGGGCCAGGTGCTGGGCTGGACCCGGCAGGGGAATACCCTCACCGCCCAGGTCGCGGGCAGCGAAAGCTATCAGGTGACCCTGCATCTCAATCCCCGTGGTCTGGAGGGGGGCTGTGACTGCCCGGCCTCCGAGGGCATCGATTTCTGCAAGCACTGCGTGGCCACTGCCCTGGCCTACCGGGCGGAGCAGGCGGAACAGGAGCGCTTGATGGCGGGGGGAGAGAGTGGCCGCCTGCTCGCCTACCTGCAGCAGTTGGACAAGGACTCGCTGGTGGAGGCGCTGGCCGAGTTGATCGAGGAGGACCCGGTGCGACGGCATCAGTGGTCGCTGCGTGCCGATGCGGTGCTCGGCGTGCTCGATCACAAGGCGCTGAAGAAGCGCATCACCGCGGCCTTTCCGCTAAAGCGCCACCTGCATCGCTATGGTCAGGTGCGGCCCTATTTCGCCAAGGCGGAGGCGGTGGTCGAGCAGATTGCCGAGCAGGCGCCGCAGATGCCGCCTGATACCTGCCTGACTCTGGTGGAGTACGCCCTGTCGCGCTTGTCACGAGCGCTGGAGACCGTCGACGATTCGGGCGGCTTTCGTTTCTCCTGCGAAGAGACGCTGCATAGGCTGCACGTGCAGACTGCCGAGCGGCTCGACTGGCCCGCCGAGACGCTCGCAGCGCATCTCTACGAGATCGCCTTCGGGGAAAGTTATGATTCATACCCCAAGATTCCCGATGCCTATACCGAGGCCCTGGGCAGCGAGGGGATGGACGCCTACCTGGCCCTGCTGCAGCAGGTCTGGGACGCCTTGCCGAGCTTGCCCGCCGACGCGCAGTGGTCGGAGCAGTTTCGCTACCGGCGGCTGCGCGAGCCCCTGCTGAAGCGCGCCGAAGCGCGCGGCGATGTCGCCACCATCCTGGCGCTGCATCAGAAGAGCGCTACTGGGGTGCAGGATTACCTGAAGATCGCCGAGCTGTGCATCACGCACGACGCCTGGGACCAGGTGGAGCTGTGGCTGGCCCGGGCGGCCCGGGCCGAGGACGAGCGCTACCCCCGCTGGCGGTGCGAGCGCGAGCGGCTATGGATCCGCCTGCTGCTGCATCGCGGCGAAGCCGAAAAGGCGGGGCAGCTCCAGTGGCAGATCTATCAGCAGACGCAGCAGCTGGAGGATTATCGGCATCTGCTCGAGCTGGCCGATGAGTATGGCCTGGCCACCGACTATCAGCGGCGCGTCCACGATTGGCTCAGGGAGGAGATCGACAAGGCGCCGGAGGCGCCCTGGGGCTATGCGCCCCAGGTGGTCAATAGCCTGCTGGAGATCTACCTCTACGAGAACCGTCTGGAGGAAGCGCTGGCATTCAGCTCGGACCGGCCGGTGGCGGCTGGCCTGCTGCTGAGGCTGGCCCAGCAGCTGGGCAACCCCGACCAGAGCCTGCCGCTCTATCTTCGCCTGGCCCGCAGCGAAGTGCGCAACGCCGACAACCGAAGCTACCGCAGCGCCATCGCGCAGCTTCGTGAGCTGCATGGCACGCTCGAAACGCTGGAACAGCACCGGGCATTTGCCGCGGCGCTGGAAGAGTTGCGTACCGAATTCAGGCAGAAGCGCAACTTCATCAAGTGGCTGAATGAGGCCTTTCCGCCATGAGAAAAATCGGGGGCGTACCCCTGTTTCCATCTGGTTCTATAAAATGGGAGGGATCCAGGTTGTCGGATGACGTTGAGATTGAAATTTCGGGGAGAGAGGCGAACCTGATTCTGCGGTATGGGTATCCGTTCCCGGACCAGGCCCCCGCCTTTGAAGCGGTGGCAGGAAAGGCAGGTTTTCATCGGCTGATGATCGAAAGGTTTTGGCTCGAAGTGCTGGTCGGAGACCTGAGCAGGTCAATAAAAGAGGTCAGAGGTGCGGCATTGCAGGAGGAGCTGGACTCCCTGTGCGATACGCTGGAAACCGCCATGAGATATTCAGAATAGGCCGTGAGAGACAGGGTAGTGAGCCGAAAAATAAGGTTCATTTCGCTCGCTGGAATGAGCTTGGCATCGTGAGAATCAGGAGGTGGGATGCTGCATCCGGATCAGTTTCAAGTCAATGAGGCCTGGATCGCCTTCAGGCTGAACGAGTGGCCAGTCCATACGGAGCAAGATGGTGATTTCGATATTTTCGCGTTCATGGATGCCGCAAGCTGTTTTCTCCTGAGTTCCAGGCCGGTGCCGGCAACGGGTGAGGGGCCGGGAAAGCTGGAGTCTCGGCGCTTGTTGAAGCAGGCCAAGGCCCATAAGAAACGCTGGCCCAAGAAGCTTTTCGTTCCCAAGGAGTGGCCGGCGTCGTCAATTGTCGCCGAGGCGAAGAGGCAGGGTATTGCCGTGGTTCATGTTCCAGAAGATCAGCTGCTTTCTTTTATCAGTGATGCGAGAGAGGGGTTCAGGGAGAGTGTAATCGGGCCTCGGGTGGGGCCGCATGATTGACTACTTTCTGCTCGATGTCTTCACCGACCGAGCCTTTGCCGGCAACCCGCTGGCGGTATTCCCCCGGGCAAAGGGGCTGGATGACGGCATGATGCAGGCTATCGCCAACGAGCTGAACCTCTCCGAGACGGTGTTCGTCAGTGAGGCGACCGGCCAGCATCGCTATCCCATCCGCATCTTCACGCCGACGAGGGAGCTGCCCTTCGCGGGCCATCCGGTGATAGGCACCGCTCATCTTCTGCTTCATCATGGTATGGCCGAGCGAGAATGTCCGCTGATTCTCGAGGCCGGCGTTGGCTCATTGCTCGTAGAGTTCGATCAGGCGTTGGCTCGCCTGACCACGGCAGAATCCGTCAGCATCCTGGCGAGCACCTTGACCCAGGCCTCTGCCGCTGAACTGCTGGGGCTGGAGGCGCATCAGGTCCTTGGTGAGCCGGTTCTCGCTTCCTGTGGGCTGCCTTATCACCTGATCGAGCTCTCCTCACAGGAGGCCTTGGCGAAGGCACGGCCCTGGCCGACTGCCTGGGCGGAATGGGTATCACCCAGCGGCCACGATCAGGCCTATCTCTATGTGGTCGTCAAGGAGGCTGGTGCATCACGCGCCGTGAGAGCCCGAATGTTTTCCACCCCGGGCGGCATGCGTGAGGACCCGGCGACTGGCAGTGCGGCGGCGGCCCTGGCAGGGTATCTGGCCCAGAGCAAGGGAGTTGGCCGATGGCAATGGCAGATCGAGCAGGGCATCGAGATGGGTCGCCCTAGCCGCATCCTTGCCGAGGCCGATCGCATCGAAAACGATCTTTCGATCCGCATTGCAGGAGAGGCAGTGATAGTGGGAAGCGGGGCGCTGCACCTGCCAGGCGAACTGATGGTTTCCCGGGAGGCCCTATGAAACCCTTTTCCGTCCTGATGATCCGGCTGCTGGGTCTCTATCTCTTCCTGAAGACCTTGTTCTCGGTGCTGCCGGCGCTGCTGGGCCCCCATGTAGGAGAGTTCTGGTCAGCCGACCTGCTGCCGGTGCTGATCGCCACGGTGGCGGTACCCATGGTGGGCGGCGTATTGCTGTGGTGCTTCGCCGGCCGCCTGGCGGAGTGGCTGCATGGCGCTGGGGGAGTGAGTGATGGGGCGAGCGGCCGCATCCCGGACGACGACCTGGTGCGTGCCGGCACCTTCCTGATCGGTACCTATCTGGTGGTGCGGCATATCGGCATGCTGGTGGGGGCCTATTCGACTTCCGGCGCCGTGGCCTACGACGCCCTGGTCGTGGTGGTCGCGGGCCTCTGCATGATGCTGGGCGGTGGTGCGCTCGTGGCGCTCTACCGCAGGGTGAAGTATCTGGGGGTGGGCCGGTAGGCCGGCCATGGTGAAGCCCGCTGGCCGGGTCAGATGCCCGTCACCAGAAAATCGACGGCGGTCATGATCTGGTCGCGATAGAGGCCGAGATCATGTGCCGCTTTACCGAGGCGCTTCCTTTCCATCCCGGCGAGCTCCTGCGTCAAGGCGATATAGCGTTCGCCGTCGATCTCGAGGCCGGGGTTCAGGTAGGAGATTCGCATGCTTTCGGCCATGCCGGCAGGGCAGAGTGGCACGACGACGGTCGTGCGCAGCTCGCCGAGCAGATCGCTCTGTATATCGAGAAGGTAGGGGTAGCGTTCGCGCGAGGCCGGGTTGCGGTTCTCGTAGGCGTGGAACTGCGCCATCAGAACGTCCGCTCGCTGTCACCGAAGGTACCGTGTTCCTCCGCGAACTGGTTGTAGGCGCGGATGGCGTCGGAGTTCTCCCGTTGCCAACGTTCGCGCTGCTCCGCACGTACCTTGTCCGACAGCGCGCTCTCGAAAGTGGCAGAGAGGTTGATGCCCAGGCGCCGCGCCTGCTGGAGCAGGTCACTGTTGATGCTGACGTTGGTGGCCCTCTTGGGGGCTTGAGTGTCGTAGGGCTGGGTCATGTCAATGGCCTCGCAGCAAGCATGCGCATAGTGTGTGCGCACCAGGCGTGTTCGGCAAGTGTGGCGGGGCCTCACGCCCCGCGCTGGTGCATCCGCCGGTTCAGACGCGCCAGAATGGAGACCTCGCCGCGCAGCCAGGGGCCGAGCAGGCGCATGGAGAGCGGGATGAACAGGAACACCATCACCGGGGTGAGCGCGAGGGTGCTGATCAGCACCTTGGGCAGCATCGGCAGCCCCGCCAGCAGCCCGCCGAACAGCGCCTGAAACAGCAGCGAGACCGGGAAGAAGGCGAGCCAGATGGCAATGGCCTGCTTCCAGCGCGGCGGCGTCTGGCCGGTGGCGTCCTGGAACCAGCCGTCCAGCCCGGTGGCGCGATGCTCCTGGGGAGCGACGAAGAGCCCCTCGCCGCGGGCCAGCCAGGCGCGGCGCGAGGCGGAGTGTTCCCAGGCCGCCAGGGTATCGGCATCGCGGAAGCGGAAGATGATCTGGTACTCGTCGTCACCGGGCGGCGGGGCCAGCACGCCGGAGCCCAGGTAGCCGCTGAAGTCGGCGGCCAGCGCGCGGCCTTCCTCCAGCCAGGCGGTGAAATCGGTGTAGCGGCCGCGGGAGACGCGTCGGGCCACCATCAGGGTCAGGGGGGCAGGGGACATGGTGTATCTCCTTGATCGGGGCGCCGGGGTAGGGCGCCGAATCGCACTCGGGCCGGGTAGGCCCTCGTGAGCGTTCATGCAGCAACTATTCAAAGCAAGAAGTATACCATGCCGTCCGTGCCTGGCGGGGAGATCAGCTTTTCAGGGTTGGGATTCTGGTCGTTTTTGCTGCCATGTGCCGAGATGGCTGGGATGATCTTTCTGGTTGGCCGGGGCCTGGCAGCATCGGATTCGAGCAGCGGCATCATGGTGGTGTGCCGATCACTCGTTCCAGCTCACGGTTGAAGGCCTCCGGCTTGGCCATATGCAGGAAGTGATCGGCCTCTTCCATGATCACGGCCTCGAACTCCGGCAACAGCTGCCGGTTGGCGTCGACGTCGGTTGGCCACAGGTCGGCATTGATCGCCACCACCGGTATCGTCAGCTCCTCGAAATGCCTTGTCGCTTCACCATCGGCATGCCGTGACAGCATGTCTTCCATGGCGCTGATAGCCACCTCGGGCGGTGCGGCCGCCATGTCATGCATTACCCACTCGCGCAGCTTGGCATCGGTGCTATCGATGAACATCGACGCCACGAACTGGCGTGCGGCAGAGGCAAAGTCATCCTGAAGCGGTTCCAGCAGCTCGTCGCGCTGCTCCTGGCTGATCTCCGCGGCCATGTCGTGGAAGGTGTCGACGCCGATGATGCCGATGACGCGTTCCGGCGCCAGGCGTGCCGCTTCCACGCTGACCGGCCCGCCCATGGAGTGTCCGACAAGGATCGCTTGCGCTACGTCCAGGTCCTCCAACACCGCCTTCACGTCCTCTCCGAAGGCTGGCAGGGTGTAGGCGTCACGCCCCAGGCCAGAGTGGCCGTGCCCGGCAAGATCGACCGTCACCACGCGATGGCGCTGCGAAAAATGCGGCACTTGCCCGCGCCAGTAGCGGCCATCGCCGCTCCAGCCATGGATGAAGACCAGCGTCGGCTCGCCGCTGCCCTGCACCTCGTAGGCAATAGGTACGCCGTCCGCCGAGTCGGCCATGCGTGGCCAGTTGACCTCGGTGGCCAGCACCGGGCTGACAAGTGCCAACAGCAGCAGGCCCAGGTAACGCACACCCCGCAACGCACATCCCTTCATGATGCCCTCCGTCGAGTCTGACGTGACTGATGCAGCATAGACGAGACCGGCGTGTCGTTTCACCGAGTCCGGGCCCGGCCCAGAGAGACAGGGAAGCTCTCGCTGCTGGATGCTCTTTGCGGACATTCACCGTCTGCCGGTGGCGCTCTCGCCGGCGATGGTCATGTCCCTCGCGCTCCAGCGACTGAGCGCGTCGCGGCCGGAGGACTAAGCTAAAAGGGATTTCACACGGCGGAGTCCCCCATGCTGGAGCTCTATCTGCTGCGTCATGCCAAGGCGAAACGCGGGGGCAGCGAGCTGCCCGACGCTGATCGGCCCCTGAGCCAGCGAGGCCGGCGCCAGGCGGCGGCCATGGCGCCGGCGCTGATGCGCTGGAGGGCGTTCGAGGGCGAGGTGTTCTCGAGCCCCGCCCGGCGCACCCGGGAGACCCTCGAGGCGATGGCCGCGGCGCTGCCCGAGGGCACCCTGGGCTCGGTGGCCCGCTTCGACGAGGCGCTCTACACCTTCGACGGTGAGGCGCTGCGCGACTGGCTGCAGACGTTACCCGAGGGCAACCGGCGGGTGCTGGTGGTGGGTCACAACCCGGTGCTGCTGGAGTTGGCCCGCTGGCTCAGCCCCGTGGCGCCCGATTCCCTTCCCACCGGCGGACTGCTGCACCTCAGCCTGCCCGGCGAGACCTGGCAGGCGCTTGCGAGGCACACCGCCGAGCGACTGGCGAGCCTGACACCGGAGCAGGCCAGCCATGTGCTCTTCCAGCGCCGGGCGCCGGCGCCGCCGGAGCTGCGCAAGGCCGACCTGGCCGGCCGCCTCCACGAGCAGCTCGGCCATCTCTATCGTCTGGTTCGGGCGCTGGAGCCCGGCGTGATGGCCGGCATCGATCCCGAGTTCCTGCACCAGTACCGCGTCAACCTGCGCCGCAGCCGGGCGATCGGCGAGGCCGTGCTGGCCACCGTCCGGCAAGCCGGGAGCGGGAAGGCGCCCGGGCTGAAGAAGCGGCTGAAGACGCTCAAGCAGCGTGCCCAGGCCACCAGTGACCTGCGCGATCTCGATGTCTTCCTGGCGAGCCTGGCGCAGGCGCCGCCGCCGCTTCAGGCGAGCACTCGACGGGCGCTTCACGCCTGGCTGCACGAGCGGGCCCGGGAACAGCACGAACGCCTCTGCCGGCAGCTGGGCCAGCCCGACTACGCTGCCGACATGCAGGCCTGGCAGGCGTTCCTCGACGGCGACGGCTTTCGGCAGGCGCTTGCCCGGCTCTCTGCGGCGCGGGTCGCGGCGGTGCTGGACGAGCGCATCGCAGGCCACGATAGCGACCTGGCCGCCCTCACGCCTGACGCCCCCGACGAGGCCTTCCACGACCTGCGCAAGGCGGTGAAGCGCATCCGCTACCTGGCCGAACTGGATCCGACGCGCCACCGCCGCTTCCTCAAGGGGCTCAAGCAGCGCCAGACCCTGCTCGGCGAGTTTCAGGACCTTTGCACCCGCAAGGCCTGGAGCGTGGCCTTCTTCGCCAGCGCCCCTTCTCTCGCCAGCGATGGGGCGCTGGAGGACGAAAGGAGCGCCTGGCGTGAGGGACTCGCCAAAGAGAAGCTGGCGCTGCGCACGCAGATCATGGCGCTGGCGCCGCTCTGCGAGTCAGGGCCTGCTGCCCGCTGAGCTCAGCGCTGGCGGCACTCGTGCGGGTGCGCCCCTCGGCTACTCCCGCTCGTCCCGGGTCGAACGCAGCAGCACCCGGTCCATGCCCCGGGTGCTCAGCACCCGCTTCAGGGCGGCGAAGAGGTGGGTGGGCAGGGTGACCGCATAGCGGGGCCTGGGGCGCGGGTGCTCCAGGGCGTGGATCAGCTTGGCCACCACCGCCTCCGGGCCCAGGGTGAAGGCGGCCTTGCCCTCGGTGCTGGCCAGCCGCGCCTCCACCTTGCGGTAGGTCTCGGCATGGGCGCTGCGCTCGGTATCGATATGGGTCCGGAAGGCGCGGTGGGCGTTCTCGCGAAAGCGGCTGGTGATGGGGCCGGGCTGGATCAGGCTGACGTGGATGCCGCTGCCCGAAAGCTCCTGGCGCAGGGTATCGGTGAGCCCCTCCAGGGCGAACTTGGAGCAGATGTAGGCGCCGCGGTAGGGCAGGGCGGCGAACCCCAGCACCGAGCTGTTCTGCACGATGCGCCCGTGCCCCTGGGCGCGCATCATCGGCAGCACCCGGGTGGTGAGCTCGTGGGTGCCGAGCAGGTTGGTCTCGAGCTGCTGCCTCAGAGTCTCCCGGGAGAGATCCTCCACAGCCCCGGGCTGGCCGTAGGCGCCGTTGTTGAAGAGCGCCGTCAGCCGCCCGCCGGTGCGCTCCGCGATATCGGCCACCGCCGCCTCGATGGAGGCGCTGCTGTCCAGGTCCAGCGCTAGTGCCTCCAGGCCCTCCTCCTTCAGCCGGGCCACGTCCGCCTCCTTTCTTGCGGTGGCAAACACCCGCCAGCCCCGAGCCGCCATGGCGTGGGCCGCGGCGTGGCCGATCCCGCTGGAGCAGCCGGTGATCAGCAGGCTGCGCGTCTTATCCGGGCGTGCATCCGTCATTCGTCTCTCCTGTTCTGGTTCAGGCGCTCGATGGCCGGCCTCACGGGCCGCCCTGCAGCATCTCCCGGGTCGCCTCCATCACCCGGCCATCCACGGTGCGCTGGACCTTGTCCTCGATCTCGCCGAGCAGCGCCTCCACCTTGGGACCTTCGTTGGCCACCGCCACGAAGGTCCATTCGCTCGCCTCCAGCCGGTCGTGTTCGCCGCTCTCGCAGACCGCCACCGCCGGGTTGCGCCCGAAGCGCTCGTGCAGGCCGCCCATGCGCTGGCGCTTCTCCTTCAGCGAGCGGCAGCCGGGCAGCGAGATGTGCAGCGTGAGAATCCCCATGTGCATGCTGATCCCTCCTTCGCCCTTTTCCTGACCTGGATCATTTCCCCGTCTCGCCCGGGTGTCTACCCTTCTCTGGCACAACATATGGTGCCTGATAGAAGAAAGGGCACCATATATAGATAATCGGCCAGTGAGGGAACACCCATGCAACGCCAGCCGACCGGCGCCGTCAACGTCGCTTCGACGGTCAACGAATACCTGCAGCGCGCTGACTGGCGCGTCAACGCCAACGCCAACCAGGGCTACTCCCTGGGCGGGCTGATCCTCAACGCCTCGGGCAAGCTGATCGCCAACTACTGGCTGGACGAAGTCTATCCCGCCGCGGTAGGCGAGGCCCACCGGGAGGGCGACCTGCATATCCACGACCTGGACATGCTCAGCGGCTACTGCGCCGGCTGGTCGCTGCGCCAGCTGCTGATCGAGGGCTTCAACGGCGTGCCGGGTCGGGCGGAGAGCGCGCCGCCCCGGCACCTCACCAGCGCCTTGGGGCAGATGGTCAACTTCCTCGGCACCCTGCAGAACGAGTGGGCCGGCGCCCAGGCGTTCAGCTCCTTCGATACCTATCTGGCCCCCTTCGTGCGCCGTGACGCCCTCGACTACCCGGCGGTGAAGCAGGCGGTGCAGGAGTTCATCTACAACCTCAACGTGCCGTCGCGCTGGGGCAGCCAGACCCCCTTCACCAACCTCACCTTCGACTGGACCTGCCCGGCGGACCTGCGCGACCAGGTGCCGATCATCGGCGGCGCGGAGCAGCCCTTCACCTACGGCGAGCTGCAGGCCGAGATGGACCTGCTCAACCGCGCCTACCTGGAGGTGATGGAGGAGGGCGACTGCCAGGGGCGGGTGTTCACCTTCCCAATCCCCACCTACAACATCACCCCGGACTTCCCCTGGGAGAGCGACAACGCCGAGCGGCTCTTCGCGCTCACTGCCAAGTACGGGCTGCCCTACTTCCAGAACTTCCTCAACTCGGACCTGGAGCCGCACATGGTGCGCTCCATGTGCTGTCGGCTGCAGCTCGACCTCACCGAGCTGCTCAAGCGCGGCAACGGCCTGTTCGGCAGCGCCGAGCAGACCGGCTCGCTCGGCGTGGTGACCATCAACTGCGCGCGCCTGGGCTATCGCTTCGCCGGCGACCGCACGGGGCTCTTCCAGGAGCTGGACCGGCTGCTCGCGCTCGGCCGCGACAGCCTGGAGATCAAGCGCGGCTGCATCCAGGGCTGGATGGACGACGGCCTCTACCCCTACAGCCGCCGCTACCTCGGCACCCTGCGCAACCACTTCTCCACCCTAGGGGTGAACGGCCTCAACGAGATGGTGCGCAACTTCTTCGAGGACCGTTTCGATATCGCCAACCCCGAGGGGCAGCAGCTGGCCATCGAGCTGCTGGAGCACGTGCGCGAGCGGATGCGTGAGTTCCAGGCGGCCACCGGCCACCTCTACAATCTGGAGGCGACCCCGGCGGAGGGCACCACCTACCGCTTCGCCAAGGAGGACCAGAAGCGCTACCCCGACATCCTCCAGGCGGGCACGCCGGACTCTCCCTACTACACCAACTCCAGCCAGCTGCCGGTGGGCTATACCGACGACCCCTTCGAGGCGCTGCTGCACCAGGACCCGCTGCAGACCCGCTACACCGGCGGCACCGTGCTGCACCTCTACATGGGGGAGCGGCTCTCCTCACCGGCGGCCTGCCGCAAGCTGGTGCAGAGCGCGCTCTCCCGCTTCCGCCTGCCCTATATCACCGTGACGCCGACCTTCTCGATTTGCCCGGTGCACGGCTACCTGGCCGGCGAACATGAGTTCTGCCCGAAGTGCGATGACGCCCTTCTGGCAAAGCATGCTCGGGCCGACGCCATGGCCTGAGGCCTTTCCCCGCAATACCACCAACCTGAAAAGGAGTATCCCATGCGTCATAGCGTCGAGAGCCTGCCCACCGAAGCGCGCCAGCGCTGCGAGGTCTGGACCCGAGTGATGGGCTATCACCGCCCCGTCAGCCAGTTCAACCGCGGCAAGCAGTCCGAGCACCGCGAGCGCCGCCACTTCAGCGAGCAGGCCGCCACCCCCTGACCCACCGCCACGCCGAGCGCCCCCATTCCAGAGCGACAGGGGGCGCTCGGCCGGATGACCGCCATGCCCCATCCCGAATTTAACCGGCCACGGCTGCCCGTGGCCGGCCTCACCCCCATGACCACCCTGGACTACCCGGGCCACCTGGCCTGCGTGGTGTTTCTGCAGGGATGCCCGCTGCGTTGCGGCTACTGCCACAACCCCGGGATGCTCGCGCCCCGCCGTGCCGCGCCCGGCGAATGGGCCGAGGTGGAAGCCTTCCTGGCCAGGCGCCAGGGGCTGCTCGATGGCATCGTCTTCAGCGGCGGCGAGCCCACCCTGCATGCCGACCTGCCCGTCGCCGCCGCCCGGGCGCAAGCGCTCGGCTTCAAGGTGGGGCTGCATACCGCCGGGGTCTACCCGCGGCGCCTGGCCGAGACGCTGCCGCACCTGGCGTGGGTGGGGCTCGATGTGAAGGGCCCGGCGGCGTGCTTCGACGCCATCGTCGGCTGCCCCGGCCTGGCCGCCGCCCACGCCGAGAGCCTCGAGCTGCTCTCGAGAAGCGGCGTCGCCTTCGAGTGCCGCACCACCGTTCACTGGCGCGATCTCGACCTGGAGAGCCTGCGCCGCCTGGCCCTCGACCTCGCCGAATGGGGCGTAACCCGTTACGCCCTGCAGGTGGCCCGCCCCGGCCGCTGCCTCGATCCCGCCTACGCCCGCCCGGTGCCCAGCGCCCCGACCCTCGGCGAGCTCGAAGCGCTGGTGGAGACCCTGGCGCCGGCCTTCGAGCGTATTGAACTGAGGACGTAAGCCAAAGACGACACTGCCTTGTAAGCCATTGCCCACTGGTGCTCAGGCGGCTTAGGTGTCAGGCTGCTAGGTTACAGAATGTTGCCGGCACGCCGCCATGTGAAGAGCGGACGGCCAGGCAGCCAGTGAAAGACGCGTAGGGAACCACTGATGATCCTCAAGGAAAAGGATGCCTACAGCGGCACTGATGAGCGAGGCTACTATGGCCACAAGCAGGAGCAGGACGTGGCCTTTCACCTGCGCCGAGAGTTCGGTGACAGCGAGCAGGTTCGTATCATCCATGACCTGGTGATCGAGCACGGCGGCGAGCGCGCCCAGATCGACCACTTGGTGATCCACCCCTACGGCTTCATCATCATCGAGTCAAAGAGCATCGTTGGCGAGGTGCAGGTCAACGCCGAGGGGGAGTGGTCTCGCAGCTACAAGGGCAACTGGAGCGGCATGCCATCGCCGATTCGCCAGGCAGAGCTGCAGCAGGACCTGCTCAAGACCCTGCTGCGAGACCATGTGGGACAACTGCTGGGCAAGCTTCTGGGCATCCAGACGCAGATTGGCGGCCGTGAGTGGCGCACGCTTTGCGCGATTTCCAGCACCGCCATCCTGCATCGTAAGAAAATGCCGAAGGACGTGGCCGACAAGGTGGTCAAGACCGAGTTCGTGGCCAAGAAAGCGAAGGAACTCATCGGTAGTCTGAGAGGTGGCCTGCTCAAGGGGCGGCCGTGGTTCTCGATGCAAGAGCTCGAGAATATCGGCACCTTCCTCCTGACGCATACCGCAACGGTGCAGACGGAACCCGAGAAGCCGGCGGAGGTGACAGCGCTTAACGAGCCGATTCCCAGTGCCGCCCCCGTCAGCGAGCCGGCTCCGAGGAGCTATGTGGTGACTGATGCCGAGCGTCTTGCCGCAGAGTCACCTGCAGACACTGCCGTTCCCACCGAAAAGCTGCTGACCTGCAAGCAATGCGGCGAAGCCGACAACCTGGTGGGCATGTATGGCCAGTACGGCTATTACGTCAGGTGCGCCAGCTGCAATACCAATACCTCGATGAAGCAGCCCTCATGCCCTGCCTGCGGCTGGAAGGCCGTTAGAGTCTCGAAGGATGGCCCGAGCTACACGGCGACATGCCGGAAATGCGACCACCAGTATCTGGTCTATCGCCAGGTAGAGGGGAGTACGTAATGGCAGATCATGACCCTAAGCTGACATGCCGACAAAGGCGGCGAGCACGCAGGTTAACATTATTGAACGCGCGTGCTACTCCAATTGGAATATCGAGCATGCAGTCTAATGCCTATTAGCCATCGCAAGGAGGCGAAGTGCACGATTACTCGATAGATAACCATCCAAAAGAGAAAATTCTGTTTGGTTTGGCGTTCATCGCTATCACGGCAGCTCCAATTCTGAACGATGCTGTCAGGGCCGGCTTGGCGGCTGTAGAGGCACTTTCAGGTATACCGGCCCCGCCAGTGACCGCCATTCCGGTGTTTGGTTTTTTTATTGGTCTCTATCAGCTCTTTAACCAAAAACTTTGGAAAATCGGTTGGGTTCGGAAATTCTTGCTTGTTCCTGATCTTAACGGCGAATGGGTATGTAAAGGCGAAACGATGCTGAAGAATGGTGCTAAGGCCGATTTTCAGTGGGAGGGGAAGATAGTTGTAACGCAGTCTTGGTCAAAAATTCGCGTTCATCTACAAACAAAAAAGTCGTCTTCAAAAAGTGTGTCAGCGAGTATTTTTCATGACAAAGGGGTCGGATACAGGCTGCAGTATTTGTACGAAAGCGATCCTACGGCAGCGGCGTTAGACTTGAACAAGCACGATGGATTTGCCGAAATTTTGTTCTCAGAAGACTGTCTATCAGGTAAGGGGAACTATTTCACGGATCAGCATCGGCAAACCGTTGGCATTTTGAGCGTTACAAGGAGTTGATATGGCAACTCGATTAGATCGGCTAGCTAGCCGCAGGACAGACCAATCCGTTACGGAAGCAAAGCTTCTAAATGAAGCGTATCGGCACATCGAACAAAGCGATTCGGTCCGCTACGTAATTGGCTCGATGCAGCCGATTGATCCGGAATACACGAAGAATACTTTTGCACAGGGCGAACGAGTTCGAAATCAACTCGAAAAACGACTGTATGACAAATGTGAGTATGAGTATCAGGGATCGGTGACAAACGATACCCACATTAAAGCTCGTAGTGATATTGATCTTCTTGTACTCACTGGGAAGTTTTATACACTTGAAAATCCCCAAGAACCTTCTATTCCTTACAAGGGGAACCCCCTTCAGGATTTAGTAGATCTGAGGGCGGACGCAATCGCCTCATTGGAAGCTGCGTTTCCCGAAGCTACGGTAGATTCGAGTGGTGGAAAGTCGGTTTCCCTGGAAGGCGGTTCTCTTCGCCGCAAAATTGATGTTGTGCCCTCTAACTGGTTTAACACGAACAAGTACAACGAAGCCGGGCAGAAGGTGTATAGAGGAGTGCAAATTCTGGACGCAAAAAATATGGAGCGTCTGAGTAACACTCCTTTTCTACATAATGCCTGGATCGCCTATAAGGATAATCAGACGAATGGCGGGCTGCGCAAGGCAGCAAGGCTGATGAAGTCCTTGAAGTACGACACCGAAGCAATTGACCTTTCAAGTTACGACTTAGTATCTATTGCCTTTTGTATGTCCGACGGCGATCTAAGCGTCCCAAAAGGTCAAGAGCTGTCTTTGTTGAATTCATGTTATGAATTTTGCGTGTTATTGCAGGAAAATGCTGTCTTGAGAAATTCGCTTGATGTCCCGGACGGCCATAGAAAGATATTTGCGGCGGGGCACGCCACGCTTGATGGGCTGAACCAACTTACCGCCGCACTTGGTGAGTTGGTTTCAGATGTGTTGAGGGAAAACCAGAGGTCATTCAGGAAGCTTGCAGAAGCGCGCGTTGAGTACTGAGCGGGTGGCAACTAACAACACGTTGCAGGCGACGTTTGACCCGCTTCGCATCCTCGCTTCCGCAAGGCTGCACACCGCATCATACGCGCCTGAACGTGGGCGTTATATGAGGGCGGTCTGAAAGACCGCTCTTGGCCGGTAGCAGCCGTGAATCATATGGTCGTTTTCTTTACGCTCGCAGATCTCCCCTCCAGGAGGCCCTGGAGGGGCGGTTTTCTGTAAAGTAATTGCGTAAATCTTTCTATGCAAAGAAAAGGTGTGTTTTCTTTCTGCTGTCAGCCACGAATGAGCCGTGCGCCGGGCGTTGTCTGGTAACCGAGCTCATCGCGGTCGCCGGGTTGTGCCCGGTATGGCGTTATTGCCCCCTATGTGATGCGCGATCTCGTCCTGAGTTGCCCAACATCAATTGTCCTCCTGAACCGCAGGCGCTAGGCTTCCTATATCCCCCTGGGGGGATATGAATTGACATGCCTGGTGGACTCGGGTCACCCCGCATCAACAAGAGGAGCGGTATGGAGCTGTTTCGGGATCGCCGCTATCGCCACCTGTTCTCCGCACAGGTGATCGCCCTGATCGGCACCGGGCTGACCACGGTTGGCCTGGCGCTGCTGGCCAGCGAACTGGCCGGGGAGCGTGCCGGTGAGGTGCTGGGCACGGCACTGGCGATCAAGATGATCGCCTATGTGGGCATCGCCCCGGTGGTGGGCGCCTATGCCACCCGGCTGCCACGGCGTGCCTTGCTGGTCACCCTCGACCTGCTGCGCGCCGCGGTGGTGGTGAGCCTGCCGTTCGTGACAGAGGTGTGGCAGATCTACCTGCTGATCTTCCTGCTCAACGCCTGCTCGGCGGGCTTCACGCCGGTGTTCCAGGCCACGATTCCCGACATCTTCGAGGACGAGCGCCGCTATACCCGGGCGCTCTCCCTGTCGCGCCTGGCCTATGACTTGGAGAACCTGCTGAGCCCGCTGATCGCCGCCCTGCTGCTGGTGGTGATGTCCTTCAACCTGCTGTTCGTGCTGAATGCGGCGGCTTTCCTGCTCTCGGCGTTGCTGGTGGTCAGCGTGTCGCTGCCTTCGCCGCATCCTCAGACGACCGGCGGCGGGGTCTGGTCCAGGCTGACCCAGGGCATGAGGCGCTACCTGCACACCCCGCGGCTGCGCGGGCTGCTGGCTCTCAACATGGCGGTGGCCGCGGCCGGCGCCATGCAGATCGTCAATACCGTGGTCTATGTGCGTCATGCGCTGGGCATGGGGGAGATCCACGTGGCGATCGCCTTCGCGGCGGCGGGGGGCGGGTCGATGGTCGTCGCCCTCAGCCTGCCCAGGCTGCTGGTGCGCCTTGACCAGCGGCCGGTGATGCTGGCGGGCGGCCTGCTGATGAGTGCGAGTCTGGTGGCGGGGCTGACGGCGCCGGGCTTTGCGGTGCTGCTGCTGCTGTGGTTCGTGCTGGGCGCCGGGGCCTCGATGGTGATGACGCCCACCGGCCGGCTGCTCAAGCAGTCCTGCCGGGCCGAGGAGCGCCCGGCGCTGTTCGCCGCCCAGTTCTCGCTCTCCCATGCCTGCTGGCTGGTGGCCTATCCGCTGGCTGGCTGGCTGGGGAGCACCCTGGGCATGATGACCGCCTTCGCGGCCCTGGCCACCCTGGCCCTGGCCGCCACCCTGCTGGCCGCGCGTCTGTGGCCGGCGCAAGTGACCGAAGCGCACGCCTGATCACGCAAGGCATGCCTTGTCATCGATGGTGGAAAGGCGGGTGGAGCCGGTGGGGCCAGCCACGCCGCTACAGGTAGCGGACGATGGCCTTGAAGTCCTCGATTTGAGCCTGCTGGCCTTCCGTCCTGGCGCCGATGGCCTCGTCCAGGCAGTGATCGATGTGATCCTGCACCAGGGTTCGCTTGGCCTGCTGGATGGCCTTCTCCACGGCATGCAGCTGCTGGGCGATATCGAGGCAGGGGCGGCCTTCCTCGATCATCTGGGTGACGCTCTGCAGGTGGCCCCGGGCGCGGTTGAGCCGCTTGATGATGGCGGGGTGGCTCTCGTGGGCATGTGGTGGCATCTTGGGCTCCCTGTCGTTGTTCCTATCCCCATGGGGAGGATGGTAAGCTCCTGCCGGCAGCGTGCCAATGCCGCCCGTCGCGGCCTGGCACCTGCGTTCCCGGTTTCCGCCCTCATCCTGGTTGGCTTTCGATGCTCCACCGGCTGCGCCATCGCCTCGGCTACCTGATCCTGCTGCTGCTGTTCGTGCCCGGCCTGGGCCTGACCAGTGCCGGCGAGGCGCGGGCCCATGGGCCGCTGGGCGTGGCAGCGAGCGAGGCGGCGCAGCAGGAGGCGGAACGGGACAGCCATGGGCACTCCCACGTCCATGAGCATGACCACGGGGACGGCCGCCACCTCCACCACGACAGCGGCAGCCACTTCCACGAGACGGCGGATCGCCTCGGCACGGGCGTCAGCCTGGCGCCGGGGTTCCGTGACGCCCCGCGGACGGTCGCCCGGCACGGCGTCCCGCTGCGCCGTGTCTATCGCCTGGAACGCCCCCCACGGCCGGCCATCGCTGGATGACCGGGGCCGTCCGCCGGACGGCCGATACCCAAGACTGACCCGTGGAGGTTTCATGTTCCCATCCCGAATGGGGGATGCGCCGGGCGTGCCTGACAAGGCCCGACGCCATGCCCTGACCCTGCTCACGCTGCTGGTGCTGCTCCTGGGCTCCAGCGGTGATGCCCTGGCCCACGCCGTCGCCGAGGGCGACAAGGGCTATATCCAGGAAATTTACGGTGTTCACCTGCTCTCGTTCGTTTACCTCGGCGCCAAGCACATGGTGACCGGGTACGACCACATCCTGTTTCTGCTGGGGGTGATCTTCTTCCTCTATCGGATTCAGCACATCGCCATCTACGTCAGCCTCTTCGCCATCGGTCACTCCACGACCATGCTGCTGGGGGTCTACTACAACATCGGCATCAACAGCTACCTGATCGATGCCATCATCGGGCTCTCCGTCGTCTACAAGGCGCTGGACAACATCGGCGCCTACCAGCGCTGGTTCGGCGTTCAGCCCAACACCAAGGCGGCGACCCTGATCTTCGGGCTGTTTCACGGCTTTGGCCTGTCGAGCAAGATCATCGAGTACGAGATCTCGCCTGACGGCCTGGTGCCCAACCTGCTGGCGTTCAACGTCGGGGTGGAGGTCGGCCAGCTGCTGGCCCTGAGCGCCATCCTCATCGTCATGGGCTTCTGGCGACGCACCGCCGGTTTCCTGCGCCACGCCTATACCGCCAACGTCGCCATGATGTGCGCCGGCTTTGTGCTGATCGGCTATCAGCTCACCGGCTATTTCGTCGCCTGATTCAGGGAGTCCACGATGTACAACACCGACCTACCCACCCGTGCCGAGCTGCCCTCGACTGGCAAGCTGATCCGTTCCACCCTGGTGGCCGCCGTGGTGGCCGTCGCCCTGCTGGTGACCGTGGTGCTGCCGGCAGAGTACGCCATCGATCCCACCGGCGCGGGGCGCCTGCTGGGCCTGACCGAGATGGGGGAAATCAAGCAGCAGCTGGCCGAGGAGGCCGAGCTCGACCGGGCGGCGACCCAGGCCGCCGCGGACCAGGCGCCCCCGGCCGGAGCGGAGCAGCAGGCCCAGGCACCGGCGGAGAGCCAGGTCGCCGCCGATACCTCCCCCGAGGCCACTCCCGAGCCGCCGGCTATCGCCTCAAACGGCGAGACCGAGCCTGCCCAGGAAGTGGTGCAACCCGAGGCCGACCAGGCGGTGGCGGACGCCACCGCCACTCAGGAGCCGGCACCGGAGGCGAACGGGGCAGCCACCTGGCGTGACGAGGTGAGCTTCACCCTGACCCCGGGCGAAGGCACCGAGTACAAGCTGACCATGGAGGAGGGGGCCGTCGCGAGGTTTGCCTGGATCTCCGAGGGGGGACCGATCAACTTCGACACCCACGGCGACGGCAACGGCAACTCGATCAGCTACCAGAAGGGCCGCGGCGTGCCCGAGGACGAGGGCGAGCTGGAAGCAGCCTTCACCGGCAACCACGGCTGGTTCTTCCGCAACCGCAATGACAACGATGTGACCGTGGTGCTGCGCATCAACGGTGACTACGGGGAGCTGAAGCGTATGCTGTAAGCCGGCACTGCCCTCATCGCCCCGGCCAAGGAAGACGGCCGGGGCGATGATGCCGCTTTGGGCCTTTGGAATTATCGAAAAGCCAGCAACAGCTTATTCTCAAGTGCTGCCATCAACACTTACGAAGGCTTGGTACACGTCGTCTAGCAACACGCCCACATGAGCAAGCAGGGCATCATCATCCGCACACCGCTCCCGGGCGCCGCTCAACATCAGCCTCAGCCCCGCCGCCTCGGGTACGGGAGCACCACCGACGTCCAGGTAGTGCACCAGTTCCCCGAGCCTGACCAACGCGGGATCCGCCACCAGCCCGAAACTTGCCAGCAGCACTTCGAAGGTGACCTTGTCGTCGACATGGGTGAAGGCCGCACCGTCGAAATCGAACCCCAACGCTTCCGGCGGACACTGAGTCGGGCTTTCCAGCCAAACGAAGCGCGCCTCGGGGTCGATGAAGCGCTGAATCAACCAGGCCGAGGCCACACGATCCACCCACAGGTGACGACGGGTGGCCCATAGTCGGCCGCGAAATGCGCTTCGCTCCAGACAGGCAATCTCGGGAGTTAAGCTCAAGTCTTGTGTATGGAGGGAAGTCGAGAGGGTGACGTATCCTGCTGATTGCAATCAGCAGGATACGTCACCCTCTCGACTTCCCTCCATACACAAGACTTGAGCTTAACTCCGGGGATCGACTGATGACGCTATTCGTCAACCGCCTGACCCAGCTCGACGTCTCCTGGTGGTGCCCGACCCGTGGCCTGGTCGGCGCCAGCTGGCAGGTGGACGTGGAGCTCGACGGGGAGCTCGGCGAGGACGGCATGCTGTTCGACTTCGGCGAGGTGAAGCCGTGGATCAAGCAGCGCCTGGATGCCGGTGCCGACCATACCCTGCTGGTGCCCACCCGGGCCCCCGGCCTGGAGCTCCACGACTGCCGCGAGGGGCTCTGCGTGCGTACCACCCTGCCCTGGACCATGGAGCTGCGCGCCCCACGCCAGGCGCTGACCCTGCTGCCCTGGCGGGAGATCCGCGCCGAGCGCCTGGCCGACCACCTGGCGGCGGAGCTGATGCGCCGGCCGCCGCCGCGGGTCAGCGATATCCGCCTGC
This sequence comes from Halomonas sp. JS92-SW72, assembly GCF_003547075.1. Taxonomy (NCBI): domain Bacteria; kingdom Pseudomonadati; phylum Pseudomonadota; class Gammaproteobacteria; order Oceanospirillales; family Halomonadaceae; genus Halomonas; species Halomonas sp. JS92-SW72. The sequence goes on along the minus strand of NZ_CP032147.1, from coordinate 3,710,987 downwards.
GCCTGCGGGAAGAGGAGATCGAGGGAGCGGCCTACACCTACAGCCATGGCCTGCGGCGCCACGCCGGCAACTGCCAGCGCATCGCCCATGGCCACCGCTCGCGGCTACATATCTGGCAGGGCGGCAAGCGCGTTCCCGAGCTGGAGCGAGAGTGGGCAGAGCGGCTCGCGGATCGCTACCTGGTCGACCAGGCCGATATCGTCATGGACGAGGAGCCGGCCTGGAAGCAGATGCTGACCAGCCGCTATCGCACGGCCCAGGGGCAGTTCTTCCTGCGCCTGCCCAGGGAGCGCTGTGAGGTGCTGCCGACGCCGACCACGGTGGAGTGGATCGCCGACTGGCTGGCCCGGCAGATCGCCGGCGAGACGGGGCGCGCCACCCGGGTGCAGGCCTTCGAGGGGATCGACAAGGGCGCCATCGCCCAGGCCTCGCCATGACGGCAGGTGCCACGCCCGCCGACGACGCGCCGGCAAGCGCAGCGGCCTGCCGGCCGGGATGCGGCGCCTGCTGCATCGCCCCCTCGATCAGCACGCCGATTCCCGGCATGCCGGACGGCAAGCCGGCCGGCGTGCGCTGCGTGCAGCTGGATGAGGACAATCTCTGCCGGCTGTTCGGCGACCCGCGCCGGCCGGCAGTATGCGAGCGTTTCGGCTTCGATGCAGCGCTGTGTGGCGAACGCCGCGAGCAGGCTCTGGAGCGCATCGCCGCCCTGGAGAGCGCCACCGGCTAGCGTCACGGGATGGCGTCAGGCGATTCGGCCCATCGCCTTAAGCTGCACCAGCAGCTCGGCCACCTGTTCGGCGGGCTTCTGATACTCCTGCATCAGCGCCCGAAGTCGCTCCTCGAAGCTCTGCTCGACGTTCTTGTCGAAGCTATCCTCGACGCACTTCTCGACATTCTCCTCAACGCTCTTCTGGCGGGGCGCTTCGTGCTCCTCCAGTGGAGGCGCGGTTACCTCGGAAGGCGCATCGGGCATCCCTGACCGTCCATCGGGGTTATCGAGTTCGCGAAGCGCTTCGGCAAAGGCATCATCGAGTTCACGGAACTTGCGCAGTTTCTCACGCTCGTCCATCGGTTTGCGCTGGGTCTGCTGTTTCATCAGTTTCCGGTCGTTCATGGGGACGGCTGGGGAGATGAACATCGAACCCGGCAGGCGTTAACCAGCCACATGTCAGCGCGATGTCCTGAGTCATTATTATACCGCCAACGTCCTGCCCGGCGAAGGGCCGGGACCATGATTGCGGCACGCCCCAATCGGCAACAGCTTATCGCGACTGTGCACCAGCGCGCATTCAACTTGCCCAAACTTGCCTTTGCCAACCCTTAGGCCGCATAAAGTAACCAGGCCGTCAGGGCGCTGATCATTTTTGCAGCGACTGCAGACGTCGCCAGGCGGAAAATGAACGGACGCCCCGTACCGGGAACCATCGCGCAAGGAAGGGGCCAGACCATGTTCAACGAGATGATGCGAGCTGAGATCTGGCTGGAGGAGACGCTCGCCAGCGGAGAGAGCCTCGAAGAACTGGCCGCACGTCTGGGCTACTCCAGCTCTCAGGTACGCCGCCGATTCCGTCAGTGCTTCGGGCTATCGCCGAGCGCCTACCGGGAGAGCCTGCGCCTGGAGAAGGCCGCGCGACTGCTCACCTTCACGCCGCGGGGCGTGCGCGAGATCGCCGGGCGCTGCGGCTATACCAACCACTCGGCCTTCAGCCGGGCCTTTCAGCGCCGCTACCACCAGAGCCCCCGGGAGTTTCGGCTCAACCGGCACAGGGCGCTCAAGGCCGCTCGCCCGACTGCGCTGGCGGTGCCGCCCACTCTCCACACCCTCCCCCCGCGCACTGCCGTGGTCACCCGCTGCTATGTCGGCACCGAACAGCTGACGCCGCCCGCGACATGGCCACGGATGCTGTGGGGGGAAGAGCCGCCGTCAGGCATTCCGATGGACGCGCCGGCCCTTGCCCTGCTGCATGATCCCTGCCAGGCATGCTCGCTGCCCAAGCTCGACCTGGGGGTGATGCTGGCGCCGGGGCTGACCGACAGCCTGGCCATGCCGCCCTCGCTGAGGGTGGTGACGCTGCCAAGCGTGCGCACTGCCAGCCTGTCATTGACCGCGGTTGACGACCTCGACAGGACCCTGGAGAGCCTGCTTACCGACACCCTGCCCACGCTGGGTGAGCACTACAGCGGGGAGGCAATCCGCCTGATCGCCGACGGAGACGCCCTCGAGTTGCAACTGCCGCTGATGCCGCCACCCAATACGACGACGGCGCCCTGAGGGCGCCGTCGAAAGGCCGAAGCGTCATAGCGGTCGCGCCGCCTTACTCCTCGACGCGCACCAGCCAGGACTCCACGGTTTCGCTGCCGTGCTCGTCCTTCCACGCCTTCAGGGTCTTGTGGTTGCCGCCGCGAGTCTCCACGACCTCTCCGGTAGTGGGGTTCTTGTAGATCTTCAGCTTGCGCTTGCGACGCGCTCCTGCCGGCGCGGAAGCGGCCTTGGGCGCTGCCGCTGCGGGCTTCGGGTTGAGCAGCTCGATCACATCCGCGGCGCTCTTGTCGAACTCTCGCATCAGCGACTCGAGGCGCTCCTTGAACTCGAGTTCCGACTGCAGGCGCTTGTCGTTCTGCAGCTTCTCCATATTGGCCTGGAGCTGTTTCAGCTGCTGTTCCATCTGCATGTATTCGTTGATCAGGGACATGATCCGACTTCCTTCTTTCGAAATGATAGGTGCAACGGGTGAGCGATTATCTGACAACGGAGTTATAACTTGCAACAGTCTGGATGATAGCAGCACTCAACGCAACTCGAGTATTGTCGGTTCTGTGTGATAACAAACTTCGAGCAGCGACTCGACGAGACATTATCTTTCGCCATGAAGTACAACAGCCAGGTTTCATGAAATCAAGCAAGGCGTCACTGCAAGCGTCGAGCGCGAGACTCTCTTGACCGGCGACTCGAGAAGGACGCAAGCGCGCCCCGAACTCGGCCGATACACCGAACACCAGCGCTAAAAAAACCGCCGCCCCGAAGGGCGGCGGTCTCTGGTCCGACGGGAACTGGCTTCCCGATCAGTCCTGACCCATCTGCTGCTTGATGAGGTCGCCGATGGTGGTCGGGCCACCCACTTCGACGTTCTCTTCGCGCAGCTTCTTGAGGTTCTGACGCGTCTCGTCCTGGTCCTTGGCCTTGATGGACAGGGCGATCTGACGGTTCTTGCGATCGACACCGATGATGCGGGCCTCGACGCTGTCGCCTTCGTTCAGGACGTTGCGAGCATCCTCGACGCGGTCGGCGCTGATCTCGGACGCCTTGAGCACGGCAACGACATCGGTAGCCAGCTCGACCTGGGCCTGCTTGGCATCGACCTCGACCACGCGGCCGGTGACGATGGAGCCCTTGTCGTTGACGGCCAGGTACTCGGCGACCGGATCGGTATCCAGCTGCTTGATACCCAGGGAGATGCGCTCACGCTCCGGATCGATGGAGAGGATCACGGCCTCGGCCTCGTCGCCCTTCTTGAAGGAGCGCACGGCCTCTTCGCCGGTCTCGGTCCAGGAGATGTCGGAGAGGTGCACCAGACCGTCGATGCCGCCATCCAGACCGATGAAGATACCGAAGTCGGTGATCGACTTGATGGTACCGGCAACGCGGTCACCCTTGTTGAACTGGGAGCTGAAGGTCTCCCACGGGTTGGCGGTGCACTGCTTGATGCCCAGGGAGATACGACGACGCTCCTCGTCGATATCCAGCACCATGACGTCCACATCGTCGCCCACCTGGACAACCTTGGACGGATGGATGTTCTTGTTGGTCCAGTCCATCTCGGAAACGTGGACCAGGCCTTCGACACCCTCTTCCAGCTCGGCGAAGCAGCCGTAGTCGGTGAGGTTGGTGACGACGGCACGTACCTTGGTGCCTTCCGGGTAACGATCCTTGATGTTGACCCAGGGATCTTCGCCCAGCTGCTTGAGACCCAGGGAGACGCGGTTGCGCTCGCGATCGAACTTCAGCACCTTGACGCTGATCTCGTCGCCCACGGCCACGATCTCGCTCGGATGCTTGATGCGCTTCCAGGCCATGTCGGTGATGTGCAGCAGGCCGTCGACGCCGCCGAGGTCGACGAAGGCGCCGTAGTCGGTCAGGTTCTTGACGATACCCAGGATCTGCTGGCCTTCCTGCAGGGTGGCGAGCAGGGCCTCACGCTCGGCGCTGTTCTCGGCTTCGAGCACGGCACGGCGGGAGACGACGACGTTGTTGCGCTTCGGGTCAAGCTTGATGACCTTGAAGTCGAGTTCCTTGTTCTCGAGGTGCGTGGTGTCGCGCACCGGACGCACGTCGACCAGGGAACCCGGGAGGAAGGCACGGATGGAGTCGACATCGACGGTGAAACCGCCCTTGACCTTGCCGTTGATCACGCCCTTGACGATCTCGTCCTTCTCGAAGGCAGCTTCCAGGATCTTCCACGCTTCGGCGCGCTTGGCCTTCTCGCGGGAGAGGCGGGTCTCACCGAAACCGTCCTCGACGGCTTCCAGAGCGACGTGAACCTCGTCGCCGATGGCGATGGACAGCTCGCCATTATCGTCGCGGAACTGGGCCGCGGGGATCTGACCTTCGGACTTCAGGCCGGCATTGACGGTGACCCAGTCACCCTCGATGTCGACGATGGTAGCCACGACGATCGCGCCCGGCTCCATGTTGATGTCCTGGAGAGATTGTTCAAACAAGTCAGCAAAGCTTTCGCTCATGATGTTCCTACGTGATCAACGTTAATTGCGGTCATGCCGCTTCCTCCGCACCACCAGCGAGTGCGGGCCTTATTTACCAAACCCCCGGAGATGTTGGCGCTGGTTCGACCTGGCTCGGCTATCGGGAATCGCTACCCAGCCACGTCATCACATGCTGCCGGAGGCGCCGCAAGGGAGTTTCAGGTGGCGGACGCCAGACCTCGTTCGGTCAGCAGTTCCGTCAGCCGATCCACCACTTCCGGTATCGTCAGGCGCGTGGTGTCAAGCGTGATGGCATCGTCTGCCGGCTTGAGCGGGGCCACGCTGCGTTGCATATCGCGTGCATCGCGCGCCTGAATCTCCTTCAAAAGACTCGATAGACTAGCATCCACCCCCGCTTCCCGCAACTGGAGCTGGCGGCGTCGCGCCCTCTCCTCGGCGCTGGCGGTGAGGAAGATCTTCAGCGGGGCCTGCGTGAACACCACCGTGCCCATGTCGCGGCCGTCGGCGACGAGGCCCGGCGGCTTGCGAAAGTCGCGCTGGCGGCCCAGCAGCGCCTCGCGCACCGCCGGCAGGGCGGCGATCCGCGAGGCGGCATCGCCGACCTGTTCGGTGCGGATGGTGGCGGTGGCGTCATCCCCCTCAAGCAGGATGCGGGTGGCCTGCGCCTCGGCCACGAACACCACGTCGAGCCCCGCCGCCACCCGGGCAAGCCCGGCCTCGTCATCCAGCGCCACGCCGTGCTTGCCGGCGGCCAGTGCGGTGAGGCGGTAGAGGGCACCGGAGTCAAGCAGGTGCCAGCCCAGGCGCTCGGCGACCAGGCGGCTGATGGTGCCCTTGCCGGCCCCGCCGGGGCCGTCGATGGTCAGTACCGGCACGGCAGTCTCGGCGACGGTCATGCGCCCTCCTCGGCCGCTTCCTCCTCGAGGGCGAGCCCCACCTTGCGCGCCAGTTCGGTGAAGCCGGGGAAGGAGGTGGCAACGTTGGCGCAGTCGTCAATGATGATCTCGTCACCGGCGCGCAGGGCGGCGATGGCAAAGGACATGGCGATGCGGTGATCCTCGAGGCTGTCGATGCGCCCGCCGCCATAGTTGGGGCCTTCGGCCTTGCCACCACCGACGATGTCGATACCGTCGGCGACCAGCGTGTGCTCGACGCCGATGGCGGCCAGGCCGTCGGCCATGGCCTGCAGGCGGTCGGACTCCTTGACGCGAAGTTCCTCGGCCCCGCGCAGGCGGGTCACCCCTTCGGCATTGGCCGCGGCGATAAAGAGCGCCGGGAATTCGTCGATGGCCAGCGGCACCTGGTCGAGGGGAATGTCGATGCCCTTGAGCGGGGCATGGCGGATATGCAGATCGGCCACCGGCTCGCCGCCCACCTCGCGCTCGTTCTCGAGGCGCAGGTCGGCGCCCATCAGCCTGAGGATATTGATCACGCCGATGCGGGTCGGGTTGATGCCGACGTGTTCCAGCACCAGATCGGCCCCCGGGGTGATGGCCGCCGCCACCAGGAAGAAGGTGGCCGAGGAGATGTCCGACGGCACATCGATAGGCGCGGCGGTCAGCTTGCCGCCGCCCTGAAGCCAGCAGGTGTCTCCCTCGCGCTGCACCTCGTAGCCGAAGCCGGCCAGCATGCGCTCGGTGTGGTCGCGGGTCGGCGCAGGCTCACGCACCCGGGTCTCGCCCTCGGCATAGAGACCGGCCAGCAGCAGGCAGGACTTCACCTGGGCGCTGGCCATCGGCATGTCATAGGTGATGCCCTTGAGCGCGCGGCCGCCATGGATATGCAGCGGTGGACGACCGCCCTCGGCGGTATCGATCACCGCCCCCATCAGGCGCAGCGGGTCGGCCACCCGGCCCATGGGACGCTTGGTCAGGGAGGTATCGCCGGTGAGCTCGGTGTCGAAGGCCTGGCCGGCCAAAAGCCCGGCAAACAGACGCATGGCGGTGCCGGCATTGCCCACGTAGAGCGGCCCCGACGGCGCCTTGAGGCCGTGCATGCCGACCCCGTGGATGGTCACGCGCCCCTGGTGGGGGCCCTCGATGGCCACGCCCATCTCGCGGAACGCCTGCAGGGTGGCCAGGCTGTCCTCTCCCTCCAGAAAGCCCTTGACCTCGGTGACCCCCTCGGCCAGCGCCCCGAGCATGATGGAGCGGTGGGAGATCGACTTGTCGCCGGGCACGCGAATGCGGCCGGTCACGGTGCCGCCCGGGGCGACCCGGTAGCGCAGCTTGCCTTGCTGTTGCATCTGATATTCCGCCTGATAACTGGTCTTGTTGAGCAGGGATTCGAAGTAGTGGCGCGCGTGACGGGCGCGATCGAAGGTGGCGAGCATGGCATCGCTGTCGCCATGTTCGATGGCCTGGCGAATCCGCGCCAGGCCGGCCTCGAAGTCATCCAGGGAGGCCAGCACCGCCTCGCGGTTGGCGACGAAGATGTCGCGCCACATCACCGGGTCGCTGCCGGCGATGCGGGTGAAGTCGCGAAAGCCCCCGGCGGCATAGCGGAAGATCTCCAACCGCTCGTCCTGGCGCGCCAGGGTGTCCACCAGGGAGAAGGCCAGCAGGTGCGGCAGGTGGCTGGTGCGGGCCAGCACCTGGTCATGGCGCACCACGTCCATCTCCAGCACCTCGGCCCCGCACGCCTCCCACAGGGCACGCACCCGGGAAAGCGCCACCGGGTCGGTATCGGGCTCCGGGGTGAGGATCACCTTGTGGCGCAGGTAGAGCTCGGGGTTGGCCGCCGCCACGCCGCTCTTCTCGGAGCCGGCGATGGGGTGGCCCAGCACCAGACGGGGCGGCACGCAACCAAAGGCCTCGCGGGCGCAGTCGCGGATGGTCGCCTTGGTGCTGCCCACATCGGTGATCACCACATCGGGGGCGGCCCGGTCGATCAGCCGGGCCAGCTCCGCCATCACGCTGCGCATGGCCAACACCGGCACCGCCAGCACCACCAGGGAGGCGCCCTCGATGACGGCGGCGAGCTCGGTGTCGCCGCCGTCGATCAGCCCCATCTCGATGCCGCGGGCGATCTCGCCGGGGTCCGGATCGCATGAGTGGATGGTGCCCTGAAAGCCGGCGGAGCGAAGCGCCGCGGCCAGGGAGCCGCCGATCAGCCCCAGGCCGACGATCAGCAGGCGGGGGTCATTGACTCTCACCACCACGCCTCAGAGCACGCCGACCGGGTAGGAACCGAGCACCTTCACCTCGGCGGCGCGCAGGCGCACCTCCTCGAGGACCGCGGCGACCCGGGGCTCGTCGCGGTGTCCCTTGAAGTCGATGAAGAAGACGTAGTTCCACGCCCCGCTGCGTGAGGGGCGGGTCTCCAGGCGGGTCATGTCGATCTGGTGGCGATGGAAGGGCTCCAGCAGGTCGTGCAGCGCACCCGGCTGGTTGCGCATGGCCACCACAATGGAGGTCTTGTCCTCGCCGGACATGGGCACGTCCAGGTGGCCGATGATCAAGAAGCGCGTGGAGTTGTCCGGGCGGTCCTCGATCTTCTCGGCCAGGCGGGTGAGGCCATAGAGCTTGGCGGCCATGTCGCCGGCGATCGCCGCGCTGTGCCACTCGGTCTTGACCAGGCGCGCCGCCTCGGCGTTGGAGGAGACCGGCACCCGCTCCGCCTGGGGGTAGTGGGCGTCGAGCCACTTGCGGCACTGGGCGAAGGACTGCGGGTGGGAGTAGATACGCGAGACCTTGTCCTGGCGGGTGGTCTCGCCCACCAGCAGGTGGTGGTGGATGCGCAGCACCACCTCGCCGCAGATGCGCAGGCTGGAATCCATGAAGGAGTCCAGGGTGTGGTTGATCACCCCTTCGGTGGAGTTCTCTACCGGCACCACGCCGTAGTTGACCGCGCCGGCCTCCACCTCGCGGAACACCTCGTCGATGGCCGCCATGGGCAGGCTGATGGCGCTCTCGCCGAAATGCTTGAGGGCCGCCTGCTGGGTGAAGGTGCCCTCGGGGCCCAGATAGGCCACCTTGATGGGCTGCTCCAGCGCCAGGCAGGCAGACATGATCTCGCGGAACAGCCGGGCGACCTCCTCGCTGTCCAGCGGGCCCTTGTTGAGCGCCATGATCCGGCGCAGCACTTGGGCCTCGCGCTCGGGCCTGTAGAAGACCGTGTCGGGGTCCTCGGCGGTCTTGACCTGGGCCACCTGCTGGGCGCACTCGGCGCGCTCGCTGATCAGGCGCAGGATATCGCCGTCCAGGGCGTCGATGCGCTGGCGCAGCGCCTCCAGATCGATGGGGGTATCACTCATGCTCGTCAGCCCCTTCTCTTCTCGAAATCGGCCATGAACTCCACCAGCGCCTCCACCGCGGCCTCGGGCACGGCGTTGTAGAGGCTGGCACGCATGCCACCCACGCTGCGGTGGCCCTGAAGGTTGAGCAGCCCCGCTGCCTCGGCCTCGGCCAGGAACGCCTCATCCAGGCGAGCGTCGGCCAGCACGAAGGGCACGTTCATCCGCGAGCGGTTGGCCACCGCGATGGGGTTGGAGTAGAGCTCGCTCGCGTCGATGGCCGCATAGAGTCTGGCGGCCTTGCGGGCGTTGATCGCCTCCATGGCGGCCAGCCCCCCTACCTCGTCCTTGAGCCACTCGAACACCAGCCCGGCCAGGTACCAGCTGTAGGTCGCCGGGGTGTTGATCATGGAGCCGGCATCCGCCAGCGCCTGGTAGCCGAAGAGCGACGGCATGTCGGCACGGGCGCGGTCGAGCAGGTCATCGCGCACGATCACCACCACCAGGCCCGCGGGCCCGATGTTCTTCTGGGCACCGGCGTAGATCACCCCGAACCGCGAGACATCCAGGGGGCCCGAGAGGATGCTGGAGGACATGTCGCACACCAGCGGCGCCTCGGAGCCATCTGGACGGCGAACCTCGGGGATGTAGTCGAAGGCGAGCCCACCGATGGTCTCGTTGGCGGTGTAATGCAGGTAGGCCGCATCGCTGGAGAGCAGGATCTCCTCCGGACGCGGCACCGCCAGGTGGCCGCCGGCCTCGCTGGCGGCCGCCACGTGAACATCGCCGAACAGGTGGCGCGCCTCGGCGATCGCCTTCTTGCTCCAGATGCCGGTGTTGACGAAGTTGGCTCGCCCGCCCGGGCCGAGCAGGTTGTAGGGTACGGCGGCGAACTGCTGAGTGGCCCCACCCTGGGTGAAGAGCACCCGGTAGTTGGCCGGAATGGCCAGCAGCTCGCGCAGGTCGGCCTCGGCCTTCTCGGCGATGGCCACGTACTCCGGCGCGCGGTGACTCATCTCCATCACCGACAGGCCACGGCCGTGGTAGTCGAGCAGCTCGTCGCGGGCCCGCTCGAGCACCGCCGTGGGCAGCGCGGCCGGACCGGCGCAGAAGTTGTAGTGGCGATGAATGGGGGGCAGCCCCCCATTGCCGTTATTCCCCATCGTCTTCCCCTTGCTCATCGTCACCGTCGAAATCGGGGTCTGCCCCGGCTTCTTCCGGCTCGTCGATCCGTACCGTCTTGACCAGCTTCTCTTCGTTGCCCAGGCGGATCAGCATCACGCCCTGGGTGTTGCGGGAGGTGATGGAGACCTCGTCGACCCGGGTGCGCACCAGGGTGCCGCGGTCGGTGATCAGCATCATCTCATCGGTGGAGTAGACCTGCATGGCGGCCACCAGGGCGCCGTTACGCTCGCTGGTCTGCATGGCGATCACGCCCTGGCCGCCGCGGCCGCGCAGCGGGAACTCCTCGAGACGAGTGCGCTTGCCGTAGCCGTTCTCGGAGGCGGTCAGGATATAGATCTGGCCGCCGTTACTGGCCTCCACGGTGACGTCCGCTTCCGCCTCGGCTTCGCCCTCCCCCTCCAGATCGGCCTCGACGTCGATCAGCTGGCTCTGGGGGATGATCAGGCTGATCACCTCGGCATCGTCGAGCAGGCGCATGCCGCGCACGCCGCGGGCGGTACGCCCCATGGCGCGGACGTTGCCCTCTTCAAAACGGATCGCCTTGCCGTTGGACGACAGCAGCATGACGTGGTCGCTGCCCGAGGTGATGGCCGCACCGATCAGGCGATCGTCTTCCTCGAGGTCGATGGCGATCAGGCCCACGCTGCGCGGCCGCGAGAACTGCTCGAGACTGGTGCGCTTCACCGTGCCCTTGGCGGTGGCGAAGAAGATGTAGTGGTCCGGGTCGTAGTCGCGCACCGGCAGGATGGCGTTGATCGCCTCGCCCTCGTCGAGCGGCAGCATGTTGACCAGCGGCTTGCCCCGCGAGCCGCGGCTGGCCGCCGGCATTTCGTAGACCTTGAGCCAGTAGACCTTGCCGCGGTTGGAGAAGAGCAGCACGGTGTCGTGGGTCGAGGCCACCAGCAGATGCTCGATGACGTCCTCGTCCTTCATGGCGGTGGCGGACTTGCCGCGACCGCCGCGGCGCTGGGCCTGGTAGTCGGAGAGCGGCTGGGTCTTGGCGTAGCCGGAGCGGGAGACCGTGACCACCATGTCCTCCTCGGCGATCAGGTCCTCCATGGAGAGGTCGAGATGGCTGGCCTGGATCTCGGTGCGACGCGGGTCGCCGAACTGGTCGCGAACGGCGATCAGCTCCTCGCGAATCACCTCGAGCAGGCGCTCGCTGGAGGCGAGAATCGCCATCAGCTCGGCGATCTTCTCGAGGATATTGAGGTACTCGTCGAGCAGCTTCTCGGTCTCGAGGCCGGTCAGGCGGTGCAGGCGCAGCTCGAGGATGGCCTGGGCCTGGGCCGGCGACAGGCGGTACTCGGTGGCCGAGGGGTTGAGGCCGAAGCCCTCTTCCAGGTCCTCGGGCTTGCAGGAGGTGGCACCGGCGCGCTCCAGCATGGGCGTGACCTGCCCCGGCGGCCAGTTGCGCGCGAGCAGCTTCTCCTTGGCCTCGACGGCGTTCGGCGAGGCCTTGATCAGCTCGATCACCTCGTCGATGTTGGAGATCGCGACGGTCAGACCCTCGAGGATGTGGCCGCGCTCGCGGGCCTTCTTCAGCTCGAACAGGGTGCGACGGGTCACCACCTCGCGGCGATGACGAATGAACGCCTCAAGGATCTCCTTGAGGTTCATGATCTTCGGCTGGCCATCCTCGATGGCCACCATGTTGATGCCGAAGACCGTCTGCAGCTGGGTCTGGGCGAAGAGGTTGTTGACCACTACCTCGCCCGACTCGCCGCGCTTGGTCTCGATCACCACGCGCAGGCCGTCCTTGTCGGACTCGTCGCGCAGCTCGGCGATGCCCTCGATCTTCTTGTCCTTGACCAGCTCGGCGATCTTCTCGATCAGCCGCGCCTTGTTCACCTGATAGGGCAGCTCGCTGATGATGATATGGTCGCGGCCGCTCTTGTCGTCATGCTCGATGGTGTGACAGGCGCGCACATAGATGCGCCCGCGGCCGGTGCGATAGGCCTCGAGGATGCCGGCCCGGCCGTTGATGATGGCCCCGGTGGGGAAGTCCGGGCCCGGCACATGCTCCATCAGGTCGTCGACGGTCAGGGTGTAGTCGTCGATCAGCGCCAGGCAGGCGCTGATGACCTCGCCCATGTTGTGGGGCGGGATATTGGTGGCCATGCCCACGGCGATGCCGGAGGAGCCGTTGATCAGCAGGTTGGGCACCTTGGTGGGGAGCACCTCGGGGATGCGCTCGGTGCCGTCGTAGTTGTCGACCCAGTCGACGGTGTCCTTCTCGAGATCGGCCAGCAGCTCGTGGGCCAGCCTCGCCATGCGCACCTCGGTGTAACGCATGGCGGCGGCGCTGTCGCCGTCGATGGAGCCGAAGTTGCCCTGGCCATCCACCAGCACGTGGCGCATGGAGAAGTGCTGGGCCATGCGCACGATGGTGTCGTAGACGGCGCTGTCACCGTGGGGGTGGTACTTACCGATGACATCGCCCACCACGCGGGCCGACTTCTTGTATGGCTTGTTCCAGTCATTGCCGAGCTCGTGCATGGCGAACAGCACGCGCCGGTGTACCGGCTTCAGGCCATCGCGCACATCGGGCAGTGCCCGGCCGATGATCACGCTCATCGCGTAATCGAGGTACGACTGCTTGAGTTCGTCCTCGATATTGACTGGCAGAATCTCTCTGGCGATGTCACCCATGGGTCGTCGAATCCTTTGCACTGCAAGAGGTTGGCCGCCCTCGCCGGCGTTGCCGCGGGCGCCATGATAGCGCTACATCATACCACCGCGGGCAGAGCAAAGGCAGCCGGCTATGCGAGGGGCTGCTCCATCACCAGGGGCTCGAGCAGCGCGCGAATCTCGCCCTCGATGGGCACCGCCTGGTTGGCCGCCACGTCGAGCAGCACGAAGGTCAGGGCCGCCGCACTCACCAGGGCGGCGTCGCGCACCCGGCGGATCTCCTGGTTCATCCTGGCGCTGCGCCCGCCGACGGCCGAGAGGCGCGTGAGAATCTCCAGATCGTCACCCGCCACCGCCGCCTGGCGGTAGTCGATATTGAGGTTCACCGCCACGAAGGCGAGCTCACCGCCCATCAGGCGCCGGGCGAGGCCCGGGCGATCGTCGAAGTAGCCCCAGCGCCCCTCCTCCAGGAACTCCAGGTAGCGGGCGTTGTTGACATGGCCGTAGCCGTCCAGGTGATAGCCGCGCACCCGCAGGCGGGTGGTCGAGACACGAGAATCCATGGCGTTGCTCCTTGATAAAGGCCGTGATGGCAGGCCCGGCGATTCTGGCAATGACGCCAGGGAATTTCAAACAGTCGTTTCAAGCTGGGCGCTGCCCGGCGAGCCGCTGGCACCCCCGCCCCCCTTCAGGGATAATGGCCATCCTTTTTACCCCGGGAAATGCTTCATGTGGTTCAAGCACTTGCACCTTTATCGCCTGCACGATGCACCGACGCTGGATGCCGCCACCCTCGAGGAGGCCCTGGCCGAGCACGCCGCCAGGCCGCTGGGCGGTCAGGATCCTCGCCGACTGGGCTGGACCGCCCCGGCCGGCCGCGCGGGCACCGCACGCCTGCACGAGCTGCAGGGCCAGCGCCTGCTCAGCGCCCTGCGCCAGGAGCGGCTGCTGCCCGCCGGCGTGGTGCGTGAGGAGACCGAGGAGCGTGCCGCCGAGGTCGAGGCCCGGGAGGGGCGCAAGCTGCGCCGCCAGGAGAAGATCGCCCTCAAGGAACAGGTGGTCGAGGAGCTGCTGCCGCGGGCCTTCGTGCGCAGCCAGAAGATCGACCTTTGGTGGGACACCCGCCGCGGGCTGATCGGCATCAATGCCAGTTCGCGTACCCGCGCCGAGGAGCTGCTCGACCTGCTGCGCGAGACCCTGGGCAGCCTCAAGGTGACCCCACTGGCCAGCCAGACCCTGCCCATGCGCGCCATGACCCAGTGGCTGACCGACCCCGCCTCGCGCCCCGCCGATCTGGTGCTGGGCGACCAGGTGGAGCTCAAGGCCAAGGGCGACGACGGCGTGCTGCGCGCCCGACAGGTGGAGCTGGACAGCGACGAGATCCAGCAGCTGCTGGAGGGCGGCCGACAGGCCAGCAAGCTGGCCCTCGAGATCGAGGGCCGAGTCAGCTTCGTGCTGCACGACGACCTGGCGCTGAAGTCGCTACGCTTCGGCGACGCCCTGATCGACGAGGCCAACGCCGCCGATGACGGCGATGATGCCCTGGTGCGCCTCGAGACCGACTTCCTGCTGATGGCCCAGGCCCTGGGCGACAACATCGAGCGCCTGATCGCCTGGCTGGGCGGCGAGGCGAGCACCGCGAACCGTGAAGTGTGACGCCATGACCGATCAACGCCCCGACGCCTCGCCCGCCGATCCCTGGGCCGAGATTCGCCCCTACCGTGACGACGAGGTGGCCGAGGTCCTCGCCCGCCTCGCCTACGACCCGGAGCTGCTCACCGCCCTGACCCGCTTCCGGCTGCCGCGGCTGTCGCGCGTCATGCCGCGCCTCTCCAGCACCCTGGCGAGCCTGGCCATTCGCCGCGAGGTGCGCGACGTAACCAGCGTTACCGACTTCCAGATGCGCATCGCCTCCTACATGGAGCGCATGATCCGCACCACCACCGATGACTTCCAGGTCGAGGGGCTCGACGCCCTCGATGACGACACCGCCTACCTGTTCATCGGCAACCACCGCGACATCTCCCTGGATCCGGCCTTCGTCAACTATGCGCTCTACCTGGCCGGGCGTGACACGGTGCGCATCGCCATCGGCGATAACCTGCTCAAGAAGCCCTATGTCACCGACCTGATGCGGCTCAACAAGAGCTTCATCGTGCCGCGCAGCGCCCGCGGCAAGCGCGCCATGCTGGCCGCCTACCAGCAGCTTTCCGGCTATATCCGCCACTCCATCACGGTGGACAACCACTCCATCTGGATGGCGCAGCGCGAGGGGCGCGCCAAGGACGGCATCGACCGCACTGACCCGGCGATCATCAAGATGATCACCATGGCCCGGCGAGCCGAGCAGCGCGGCGTCTCCATCGGCGAGGCGGTCGCCGAGCTGCGCCTGGTGCCGGTCTCGATCAGCTACGAGTTCGACCCCTGCGACGTGCAGAAGGCCCGCGAGCTCCACGCCCTGCACACCAGCGGCAACTACGAGAAGGGCCAGTTCGAGGACATCCAGTCCATCGTCGCCGGGATCACCGGCCACAAGGGCCGGGTGCGGCTCTGCGTCGGCACGCCGCTTTCCGATGACTTCTCAAGCCCCGAGGCCGTGGCCGCGGAGATAGACCGCCAGGTGCTGGCCGGCTACCACCTCTTCCCGAGCCACTACCTGGCCCTGGAGGCACTGGGCGACGCCCCGGAGCTGATCGACCACGCGGCCATCAGCGACGCCGACCGCGCCCGCTTCCAGGCCCGCCTGCAGCAGGTCCCCGCAGAGCTGCGCAGCTGGTGGCTGGCGCAATACGCCAACCCGGTACGCAACAAGGCCGGACTCATCTCTCCCTGATCGCCCCCTGACCGCGAGGACGCCATGGCACACGCCCACGGCCATCACCACCATCACCATGCCGTGCCTCCCGACCGCGGCGCCCAGACCCGCGAGGCCCACAAAGTCACCCTGATCGGCGCGGTGATCGATTTCGTGGTGGGCGTCGCCAAGATGGTCACCGGCTTCATGGTGGGCTCGGCGGCCCTGGTGGCCGACGGCATCCACTCCTTCTCGGACATCCTCACCGATGTCTTCGTGCTGGGCGCCACCCACTTCGGCCGCCAGGAGCCGGACAGCAACCACCCCTATGGCCACGGCCGCATCGAGACCCTGGCCACCCTGTGGCTGGGCAGCGTGCTGATCTTCGTGGCCGGCGGCATCGCCTGGGCCAGCCTCACACGGCTGGTCGCCGGCGAGCCAATCCCCGCCCCGGGCCTTTGGGCCATCGGCATCGCGGTGATCGCCCTGGGGGCCAAGGAGTGGATCTTCCGCTACACCATGCGCGTCGCCAAGCGCGTCAACTCGCGGCTGCTCGAGGCCAACGCCTGGCACTCCCGCTCCGATGCGCTCTCCACCGTGGTGGTGCTGGTGGGGCTGATCGCGGCCCAGTTCGGCGCCGGCTGGATGGATGCGGTGGCCGCGGTCATCGTCGGCGTGATGGTGGGACAGGTGGGCGGCCGGCTGCTCTGGGAGTCGAGCCAGGAACTGATCGACACCGCCCTGCCCGAGAAGGAGCGCCAGGAGATGCAGGCGGTGGCCGAGCAGGTGCCGGGCGTGCACGGCGTCCACGACCTGCGCACCCGCACCCTGGGCAGCCAGGCGCTGCTCGACCTGCATATCGTGGTGCCGCCGCGGGTCACCGTCTCCGAGGCCCACGAGATCGGCAACGCCGTGACCCGGCGCCTGCGCGAGGCCTTCCCGGTGCTGGCCGACGTCACCTTCCACATCGACCCCGAGGACGATGCCGGCGAGACCGAGCACAGCCTCCGCCCCGGCCTGCCGCTGCGCGGCGACGTGGAGGGGATGCTCGACGAGACCTGGCGCGACGTGCGCGTCTGGCACGCAAGAGTCGCCCTCGACCTCCACTATCTCGACAACCAGGTGGATGTCTCGATCTTCGTCAATGCCCTGCCGGAGGGCCAGAGCCTGGAGCAGGCCGCCGACGAGCTGCGCGCCGCCTGCCGCGAGCTCGGCTGGATAGGCCGGCTGCGGGTCTGGCAGGGCCCGGGCAAGGGGTGAGCGCGACGCCCTGCGTCAGGGTATGAGTCCAATAGGGCACTCGCATTAGGCCTCGCCTGCGCCTAGACTTCAGCAAACGCCGATCTATCCGAGCCCCGCCATGCCACCCTCCTCCCCGCGCCCCCTGCAGTCGCCGGGCCGTCGCCGCTTCGTGGCGGGGCTCGGCGTCCTGCTGCTGGCGACCGGGCTGGGGCTGCGTCCGGGCCCGGCCACGGCGAGCCTCGACCCCTCACGGCTGCGCCAGAGCATGCAGCGCCTCTATGGACAGCAGGGGCTCAACGCCCTGGAGGCCTGGTTCTCGCTGCTCGAGCGCCTGCGCGGCGCCCCTCTCCAGACCCAGCTGCGCGAGGTCAACGACTTCTTCAACCGCCGGGTGCGCTGGGTCGATGACATCGACAACTGGGGCCGGGAGGATTTCTGGGCCACTCCGCTGGAGACCATGGGCCGCGGCCAGGGCGACTGCGAGGACTACTCCATCGCCAAGTACGTCACCCTGAAACAGCTCGGGGTGCCAGGCGACCAGCTGCGCATGATCTACGTACGGGCGCGGATCGGCCGCAGCCAGATCACTCAGGCCCACATGGTGTTGGGCTGGTACGAGACGCCGGCGGCGGAGCCGCTGATCCTGGACAATCTGGTGCCCTCGATCACGCCAGCCGCCCAGCGCACCGATCTCGACCCGCTGTTCAGCTTCAACAGCCAGGGACTCTGGGCCGGCGGCAGCACGGAGTCGCGGGCCGACCCGCTAGCGCGCCTGTCGCGCTGGCGCAACGTGATCGATCGCATGCGCGAGCAGGGATTCATCTGAGTCGGGCACAGACCCGTGGGGAGCACAACGACATGTCGCTTATCAAACAGCTCTGGCTGACCATCGTGGTACTGCTGTTGCTGGCCTTTGGCGGCAGCCTGTTCATCGGCGTCACCAGCAGCCGCCACTACATGCAGCAGGAAGTGCAGATCAAGAACGCCGACAACGCCAACGCCCTGGCGCTGACCCTGAGCCAGCTCGACAAGGACCCGGTGACCATCGGCCTGCTGATCGCGGCCCAGTTCGACACCGGCCACTACCGCCTGATCGAGTTGCGTGACCCGGAAGGCCAAGTGATCGACCTGCGTGCCAGCGAAGAGACGGTGGTGGGTGCCCCGGACTGGTTCGTCGACCTGGTGCGCTTCGAGGTACCACCGGGCCAGGCCGTGGTCCAGGACGGCTGGCGCCAGTATGGCACCCTGACCGTCGCTACCCACCACAGTTTTGCCTACCAGTCGCTGTGGCGCAGCACCCTGGAGCTGTTCGGTTGGTTCGCCCTGGCCGGTGCCATCAGCCTGGCGCTGGCCGCCTGGATCGTGCGCACCATCCGCCGCCCGCTGCGAGCCGTGGTCGCCCAGGCCCGCGACATCGGCAACCGCCGCTTCACCACCTCCCCCGAGCCGCGCACCCGCGAGCTCAAGGAGGTGGTGCAGGCCATGAACCAGCTCTCCGGTTCCGTGCGCGACATGCTGGGCCGCGAGAGTGAACGGCTCGACGTGCTCAGGCAGCGCCTGCAGCATGACACCGTCACCGGCGTGCTCAACCGCGAGGCCTTCCTCGGCCAGCTCAAGGTCATGCTGGAGAGCAGCGGTGCCCGGGCCAGCGGCAGCCTCGCCCTGGTGCGCCTGGCACGGCTCGGCGAGGTCAGCGAACAGCTGGGCCACGCCGACACCGACGGCCTGCTCAGGTCACTCGGCCAAACGCTGGAACAGCTCGGCACGCTGCGCGGTGGCGGCATCGCCGGGCGCCTGGGCGGCGGGGACTTCGCCCTGCTGCTGCCGGGCGCGGTCGATCTTCAAGCCTTCGGCCAAGAGCTCACCCAGCGCCTTCAGCCGCTTCAGCAGCAGGAGCAGCGCATCAAGCTGGGCCTTCCCTCCGCCCTGATCGCCTACTCCCAGGAGGATCGGCCCGCGTCCCTTTTGGCAAGCCTCGACGGTGCGCTCGCCACCGCCGAGAACCGAGGTGACCTCGCACAGCTGATCGCCGAGGGCCCCCAGCGCCTGCCGCTCTTCAACAGCCACGCCGACTGGAGAAAGGCGCTGCAGGAGGCCCTGCAGGCCGGCGTCTACCTGGGCCGCTTCCCGGTGCTGGACGCCAACGGCAAGCTGTTGCACCTTGAGTGCCCTTCGCGGTTGCGCCTGAAGGGCGAGTGGCGGCCCGCCGGCGTCTTTATGCCCTGGATCTCGCGCCTGGAGCTGGACACCGCCCTGGACATGGCCGTGGCGCGCGAGACCATCAAGGAGATCGCCCGCCACGGCAAGCCGCTCGGCATCAATCTCTCCCCCGCCTCGGTGCGCAACGCCCGCTTCGTGCTGGACCTGCGCAACCTGCTCCAATCACAGCGCGACGCCGCTGAAAAGCTCTGGCTGGAGGTCCCGGAATCCATGGTCATCCATGACCTGGAGAGCTTCCGCAGCCTGTGCCGAGAACTGCAGCCCTTCGGTTGCAAGTTGGGACTCGAGCACGTCGGGCGCGAGTTCCGGCGCATCTCGGACCTGCAGGACCTGGGGCTCAGCTACCTCAAGATCGACGCCTCGCTGGTCAAGGGGGTCGACCGCAGCCCCGAGCAGCAGACCATCCTACGCGGCATGGCAACGCTGTGCCACTCCATCGGCATCCTGGCCATCGCCGAGGGCGTCGACAGCCTGCAGGAGGGCGAGCTGCTCTACGAACTGGGCATGGATGGCGTCACCGGCCCCGGCGTCCGGCAGCACGACAAGCCCGCCTGACGGCAGGCCCGCAAAAACGACAGCGCCTCACATCGGATGTGAGGCGCTGTCGAGTGTCTGACTATTCTCGGCCTCTCAGATCACACCGCCTTCCTCATCGTCGCTGCCGACCAGGCTCAGGCCGCTCAGCCGGCGACGCAGCGTCTGGCGCTCCATCACCTTCTGCTGGGCCGCCTCGGGCAGTTCGGTGAAGCTGATTACTCCCTTGTCCATCAGCAGTTCGATCACGTCCTCCAGCACCCGCACGAAGGCCAGATCCGAGGCCTGGAAGTGCGCCTGCCCTGCCTTGACCTCCCCCTCGCTCAGGAAGGCCAGCAGCTCCGGCGAATCCGCCGCCAAAAACTCCCGACAATCCGGGGTCGCCTCACGGCTGACCAGTTCGATGCGACCATCGTCGGCACGCTTGATGTACATGAAGGCTCTCTCTAGCAGGCTCTACCGACCATGCTAGGCCAGTTCAGCACGGCGCGCAGCATGGATGTCGTGATGCCACAGGGTGGAAAGGAAGCGCCCGGCATTGCCGGGCGCTCGGTGGGAGTTGAAAGGACTTACTCGATTTCGAGCTGGCCGTTGGTCAGCATCTGCTGAATCAGGCTCTCGCTGTAATCGACACCCTCCAGGATGATGACCTGATCGGCTCCACTCACCTCATCACCATCGACAGAAAGCCCGCCAGAAGAGCTGATATGCAGCAAGGTATTTTCTCCATCTTGGGTAGCATGCAGGAAGCTGGAGAGATCGTCACCGGATTCCATACCCTGCAGCAGATCCGAGAGCACGAGCTTGTTAGCTCTGTCACCAAAGTCGGTAACAGTATCCCTAGCCTCCTCGCCCACGCTGCCCTGGTCACCCAAGTGCCAGACGAAGACGTTGTTGCCACCGCCACCCGTCAGGGTGTCGTCACCGGCACCCCCGATGATGGTGTCGTTGCCCTCGCCACCGATGATGGTGTCATTACCAGCACCGCCGTAGAGCAGGTTATCGCCACCCACCCCCACGATGGTGTCGTCACCGTCACCACCATAGATGATGTCGTTGCCATCGTTGCCGGTAAGGGTGTCGTCACCATCGCCGCCCAGCAGCAACCCTTCGGTACCGTCGGCAACCGTCAAGCTATCTTCGCCATCGCCACCTTCCTGAACGATGTGGCTGTCAGGTGCCAGCTGCAGCTTGATGGCATCCATCACGGTCAGGCTATCGCCATCTCCATCGATGATGTCGAGGTCAATACCGAAGTCGACGGCAACGCCCGGTTCGAATGTAACCCCACCAAAGCCCCCAATCTGAAAGTTACCTCCAGAAAGATATTGATATTCAACACTATTAAAACCATCTGCTGTTGATACGCCGACTTGAACACCGTCCCCAAGGCCAGAAATATCGACAGATTTGCCATTAAAAGTCACGCCGTAAGTGTACTCGCCCCCATTTCCACTCAGCACAATCTGACCTGTTTGACCTGCTTGCCAGCCAGAGATATTCAGACTCCCCTCCAACCCATTAAAATTAATAACTACTCGTGTAATGGTATCTGGAGAAATATTATCTCCAGCAGCAGATCCGACTAAATTACCCTCATAACCCTGAGAATAGTCATAGGCAGTGACACGAATGGTTGTATTATTCGCCCCGAGAAGGATGGCAGTAGCGCCATTCACAGAATAATGGCCATCAAATGTATGAGTAGGATTGTTTATATCATAGGATCCACCTGAAGAGGCAGTGCCACTCAGATTATTCACATAATCAACACGAATCGCCTGATTGCCGTCTCTTGAGGACCCAACAGTAGTGTTACCAACACCGGCGGTACCGCCAATTGAATTGGTCGTATTAACAGTAGAACCATTGATTGGTGTGATCAAAATATCCTGACTAGAGCCTTCACCGGAATCAAATGAAACCCACTGCTTATTCCCGCCAGAAAAATCAAAATCACCTTCAGTAGTTGTAAAACCACCTGCACCGCCATCAATTTGCTGATGAAGCGTGAAGTCGTAGGTATCTACACCGCCGGCGCTCACGTTCAGGTTGATAGTGAAGACCTTTTTCGCCAGAACATCCCCACTCTCAGCATTTTGCCCGCCGGCGAAAGTCGATCCGATCAGTGTCTGACCATCTTCACTGACATACAGATATATCATGGCACCGCCAGCGGTCAGCCCAGCGGCAGTGCCATTAGTGGCGGTGAAGCGAACCGTGCCGCCTTGATCGGCACCGAAGTTATCCTCGACCTGACCATCCAGGTCGAGCTTACCTGTAGGGTCCCGGATGATCAAATCGCCTATAGGAGTTATCCTTTGCTAGCCGCCAGGGACGAGAACGGCGCCGACGGCTACCACGTCAGCACCGTGCACTGGAACTACGCCTCCACCATGGATCGCCGCAACTACGAGGCGGGCGGCACCAAGGCGGTGGACGCCGACGGCTGGTCGAAGAGCCAGGGCGGCTTCTACTCCTACGAGAACGGCCACATGCTGCTGTGGACCCGCCTGCTCAACCCCGAGGTGCGTCCGGTCTACCAGAACCGCGAGTGGATCGAGGAGCAGTTCGGCGCGGCGCGTGCCGACTCCATCGTCAACCAGACCCGTAACCTCTGCCTCTACCCCAACGTCTACCTGATGGACCAGTTCTCCACGCAGATCCGCGTGCTGCGCCCGATCAGCGTCGACGAGACCGAGGTCACCATCTACTGCTTCGCGCCCAAGGGCGAGTCTGCCGAGAACCGGCGCGTGCGCATCCGCCAGTACGAGGACTTCTTCAACGTCTCCGGCATGGGTACCCCGGACGACCTCGAGGAGTTCCGCGGCTGTCAGGACGGCTACCACGGCGCCCTGGCCGAGTGGAACGACCTCTCCCGCGGGGCCAAGCAGTGGATCGACGGCGCCGACGACAACGCCCGTGCCATCGACATGCAGCCGCTGCTCAGCGGCGCCTCGCCGGAAGATGAAGGCCTCTACGTGCTGCACCACAAGCACTGGGTCGAGGAGATGCTGCGCGCCATCGAGAAGGAACGCAGCCGGTTTATTCCAACTGAGCTCGCCACCGCATCGGTCTGAAGGGGAGAAGAGACATGAGCCTTAGCTATCAAGAGATCCAGGCCTTCCTGTACCGCGAGGCGCGCCTGCTCGACGACCGTGAGTGGGACGAGTGGCTGACCTGCTACAGCAAGGACGTCGAGTTCTGGATGCCGGCGTGGGACGACGACGACCAGCTGACCCGCGACCCGCACAGCGAGATCTCGCTGATCTACTACCCGAGCCGCGAGGGTCTGGAGGACCGGGTCTACCGGATCAAGACCGAGCGCTCGGGGGCGAGCACGCCGGAGCCGCGCACCACCCACCAGATCACCAACATCGAGGTGCTCAAGGAGGAGGGGGACACGCTGTCACTGCGCTTCAACTGGCAGACCCTGAACCATCGCTACAAGGAGACCCAGACCTTCTTCGGGACCTCCCTCTACACCCTGGACGTGTCGGGCGAGTCGCCGCTGATCACCCGCAAGGTAGTGCAACTCAATAACGACTATATCCACCAGGTCATCGATATCTATCACATCTGATCTGGTGCCGGAGGAGAACGACCATGAGCTACACCATTGCCCTCAACTTCGAGGATGGCGTCACCCGCTTCATCGGCTGCAAGGAAGGTGAAACGGTTCTCGATGCCGCCTACCGCCAGAAGGTCAACCTGCCGATGGACTGCTCCGACGGCGTCTGTGGCACCTGCAAGGGACACTGCGAGCAGGGCGAGTTCGACATGGGCGACGAGTACATCGAAGAGGCGCTCTCCGACGAGGAGGCCGCCGAAGGCATGGTGCTGACCTGCCAGATGGTGCCGTCTTCCGACTGCGTCATCCAGGTCCCCGTGGCCTCCACCCTGTGCAAGACCGAGGTGGGCAAGGTCGAGGGCACGGTAGCCGCGGTCGAGCAGCTCTCCGAAGACAGCATCGAGCTGGTGGTGGATCTGGATGACGGCGCCGAGATCGCCTTCCTGCCCGGCCAGTACGTGCATATCGACGTGCCGGGCACCGAGGTGCATCGCTCCTACTCGTTCAGCTCCCTGCCGGGCGAGCAGCGCGCCACCTTCCTGATCCGCAACATCCCGAACGGGGTGATGAGCGGCTACCTCGGCGAGCGGGCAGCGTCAGGCGATCGCCTGACCCTGACCGGCCCGCTGGGCAGCTTCTACATCCGCGAGGTGACCCGCCCGGTGCTGATGCTGGCCGGTGGCACGGGCCTCGCGCCCTTCCTCTCCATGCTTTCACAGCTGGTGGAGAAGGGCTGCGAGGCGCCGATTCACCTGATCTACGGCGTCAACAAGGATGATCACCTGGTCAAGGTGGACGCCCTGGACGAGTTCGCCGCCAAGCTGCCCAGCTTCTCCTACGCCACCGTGGTGGTGGACGAGGCCAGCGAGCATCCCCGCAAGGGCTACGTGACCCATCACATGGACGCCGAGGTGATGCACGACGGTGACGTCGACGTCTACCTGTGCGGCCCGCCGCCCATGGTCGATGCCGTGCTCAAGCACTTCGACGCCCAGGGCATCGTGCCGCAGAGCTTCCACTACGAGAAGTTCACCCCCAACGAGGCGGGAGCGAAGGCATGAGCCGGCGTTTCGAGGGCTCTCGTTTTCAGGACCGGGTGATGGTGATCACCGGGGCCGCCCAGGGCATCGGCAAGCGGGTCGCCGAGCGCGCCGGCGCCGAGGGTGCCCGCCTGGCCCTGGTGGACCGCGCCGACCTGATCCATGAGGTGGTGGCCGAGCTGACCGAGCAGGGCGTCGAGGCGATCGCGCTGCAGGCCGACCTGGAGACCTG
The DNA here is from genome assembly GCF_003547075.1 of Halomonas sp. JS92-SW72. Taxonomy (NCBI): domain Bacteria; kingdom Pseudomonadati; phylum Pseudomonadota; class Gammaproteobacteria; order Oceanospirillales; family Halomonadaceae; genus Halomonas; species Halomonas sp. JS92-SW72. The sequence continues at coordinate 3,686,579 of NZ_CP032147.1, read as the reverse complement.
GGCAGGCGCCGCCGAGGTGATGGCGAAGAGCGTCGAGCGCTTCGGTCGCATCGATATCCTGATCAACAACGTGGGCGGGGCGATCAACTTCAAGCCGTTCACCGAGTTCAGCGAGAGCGAGATCGCCGCCGAGGTGACCCGCTCGCTGATGCCGACCCTGTGGTGCTGCCGCGCCGTGCTGCCCACCATGGTGGAGCAGGGCGGTGGCGTCATCGTCAACGTCTCCTCGGTGGCGACTCGCGGCATCCACCGGATCCCCTACTCGGCGGCCAAGGGCGGCGTCAATGCGCTGACCGAGTCCCTGGCCTTCGAGTATGCTGAGCACGGCATCCGCGTGGCGGCCGCTGGGATCGGGGGCACCGAGGCGCCGCCGCGGAAGATCTCCCGCGGTACCCCGGAGCCCCGCAACGCGACCGAGAAGGCCTGGTTCCAGGCGCACATCGACCAGACCAAGCAGAGCTGTCTGATGAAGCGCTACGGCACCCTGGACGAGATGGCGGCGCCGATCCTGTTCCTGGCCTCGGACGAGGCGAGCTACATCACCGGCAGCGTGCTGCCGGTGGGTGGCGGCGACCAGGGCTAGTTCGTACGCGCCGATTCGGTCATCACCGGATCGGCGCGTTTCGTTCAACGCCCATGCCCATACCAACGATAACAACCCTCCCCTGGAGCTCACCGTGAAGCACATCGAGAAGGGCGTGAGCCTGAGGCACGCGCCAAGCGACTTCCTCCGCGACATGAACGTCGACAACGTCAGTACCGGACTTGTCGCGGGTATCCTGGGGCTCAGCGTCGGCGTCGTGCACATCAGTGCCGGCACCGCCGCCGGGCTCGACTCCTCCTTCATCATGATCTGGGTCATCAGCTACCTGATGATCAACGGCCTCTTCGGCATCTTCATGCCAGCCTACTACCGGCTGCCGATGCCCATGGCCAACTCCATTCCCGGTGCGTTGATGTTCGCAGCGGTGATTCCCGTGGTCGGCCTGGAGGCCGCGCTCGGGGCGACCCTGATCGCCGGGGCCATCTCCCTGGTGGCTGGCCTGGCCGGCGTCATGGGCATCGTCATGCGCCTGATGCCCATGCCCATCGTCATGGGCATGGTGGCGGGGATGCTGCTGAGCTTCGGCCTCAACATGGTGCGGCCACTTGAGAATGCCATCGTGCCGGCGGCCATCATGATCCTGGCCTTCTTCCTCTCGGCGCGGCTGCTGCGCAAGGTGCCGCCGTTGATCGTCTCCATGCTGGCGGGTGTCATCTACCTGATGGCCACCGGAGTGGACCTCTCCGGTATCCAGGCGACGATCCGCTTCCCCGAGTTCATCATGCCCCAGTTCACCCTGAACGCCTTCCTGGCCTACGGCCTGCCGCTGGCGATCATCCTGGTGGGCATGGAGACCCCGGCGGGCGTCGGCCTGATCAAGGGCATGGGCTACAAGGAAGTGCCGGCCAACGGCATCACCGCCGTGGGCGGCATCGGCACCATGGTCTCGGCCTTCTTCAACCTGCACAGCACCTGCATCGCCGCCCCCATGACCGGCATCTGTGCCTCGCCGGAGGCGGGCACCCATGAGAAGCGCTGGGTCGCCGCGGTGGTGGCCGGTGCAATCTTCGTGGTGGCCGCCCCCTTCTACGGCTATGTGGTGAGCCTGCTGGAGGCCACGCCGCGCTACTTCATCGCCATCATCGCGGGCCTGGCCCTGATGCGCGTGATCACCTCGGCCATGGCGATCGCCTTCTCCGGCAAGAAACACGAGATGGGGGCGCTGTTCGCCTTCCTGATCGCCGCCTCCGGCATCCAGATCCTGGGCATCGGCGCCACCTTCTGGGCCCTGGTGCTGGGCGTGGTGGTCTCGCTGATCTTCGAGACCAAGGACTTCGAGTTCGCCAGCAACGCCCATCCCCTGAAGAAGCAGCCGACCGACTGAGCCAGCCCGGCGCCGGTGACCCCACCGGCGCCCGACACGCTATCCTCCTTGGCCCGTATCCGCTTCGGCGATACGGGCCCTTTTTCGTTGCCTGGCGGGTGGGGATCGCCTCACCGCCGGCGCCGTTCGAGACATCGTCTCAAAGGCCTTGAAACCGGATCAACCGCACCTATCTTGCAGGTCATGGGGCCCTGTCAGCCGCGCGCCGCTCGGCCCCGTCCCGTCATCTGGCAGTTGAAGAGAAGGAGGTGTTCGATATGTTCGGAGATCTCAGGGGCCTGGATCCGGCCCGCGCCCAGGGCATGGAGTGGGTTCGCCAGCTGTTCGACGAGATGTTCCCCGGCGGGGGAGCGGCCGATATCCGCTCGGTGCCGTCCGGCAGCTTTCCGCTGATCAACGTCGGGCGCACCGACGAGGCGGTGCGCGTCTACGTCTTCGCGCCGGGGCTCGGGGCCGAGGACCTGGAGGTGAGCCTGCAGGACAACGTGCTCACCGTGGCCGGTCGCCGTGAGGCGCCCACGGGCGATCAAACGCGCACGCGCTTCCGCCAGGAGCGCTTCCATGGCGACTTCCGGCGAGCGGTGGCGCTGCCCGAGGGGCTCGACATCGATCGGGCCGAGGCGCGTTTCCAGGATGGCGTGTGCGAGATCGTGCTGCCCAAGCGCGATGAGCTCAAGCCGCGGCGCATCGAGGTGCAGGCGGCCTGAGGCCGCCCCGCGAGTACCGCGTTTCGAGACCGAAGGAGGTGAGAAAGATGAACGAGATCACCCGTCACGACGCCGACTCCCCCCGCTCTGCCGGGGAGAAGCGCCGGGAGGAGGCGCTGCTGCCGGCGGTGGATATCCACGAGGAGAACGACGCCGTGCATATCATCGCCGACATGCCCGGCGTGACCCGCGACTCGCTGGTCATCGAGGTAGATAATGGCGTGCTCACCCTGGAAGGCGAGGTGGCGATCCCGATGCCCGAGGGGCTGAGCCCGCTCTACGCCGAGGTGCGCGCCCAGCGCTACGCGAGGCGCTTCACCCTCAGCCACGAGATCGACAGCGAGGCGATCAGCGCACGGATCGACAGTGGTGTCGTCCACCTGACGTTGCCGCGGCGCGACACGCACCGTCGGCGGCGCATCGAGGTGCAGGCGGCCTGAGCCGTACTCGTCCAAAACGCAAGGGGGCGCGGCCGGCTGGCCGCGCCCCCTGTGTTGCCTGCTTGCCTCAGGGGTTGATCAGTGGGCAGCGACTCTTCTCCAAGGACTGGAAGGCCTGCTCCCCTGGGATGGTGCGCAGCACGCGGTAGAGGTCCCACTCGCCTTCGGAGTCCTCGGGCGACTTCACCTCCACCAGATACATGTCATAGACCATGCGGCCATCCTCGCGAATCACGCCATTGGTAGTGTAGATGTCGTTGACCGGGTTCTCGCCCATCCAGGCTCGCACGGTGCCTGCGTCATCGCTGCCGGTGGCCTCGATGGCGTTGAGGTAGTGCATAGTGCTGGAGTAGACTCCGGCCTGCACCATGGTGGGCATTCTGCCCATGCGCTCGTAGAAGCGCTGGGCCCACTCCCTTGCCTCGTCGTTCATGTCCCAGTACCAGCCGGTGGTCAGCTGCATGCCTTGGGTGGTCTCGAGCCCCAGAGCATGAATGTCGTTTAGGAACACCATCAGTCCGGCCAGCGTCTGGCCGGACTCCACTAGTCCGAATTGCCCGGCGGTGCTAATGGCATTGACGGTGTCGGCGCCGGCATTGGCCACGCCAACGATTTGTGCGCCAGAACCCTGGGCCTGCAGGATGAAGGAGGAGAAATCTTGGTTATTGAGCGGGTGGCGCACCGTGCCGACGACCTCGCCGCCCATTTCAGTGACCACGTTGGAGACTTCCTCTTCCAGTGAGTGGCCGAAGGCATAGTCGGCGGAGAGGATGAACCAGCGTTTGCCGCCCTCCTCGACGATGGCTCGGGCCGTACCGTTGGACATGGCATGAGTGTCATAGACCCACTGGATATGGTTTGGGCTACAGTGTTCATTGGTGATGCCAAGTGCGGCAGAGCCGGAGCTCAGGGCGATGCGGTCATGCTCGGCAATCAGGCGGGTGACGGCGATGGTCACCGATGAGGCGACCAGTCCTGCTACCATGTCGATATTTCTCTGATCAATCCACTCGCGCACGATGCTGGCGCCCACGTCGGCGCTGTTGCGGTCGTCGGCGCTGAATATCTCAATGGGGGCGCCGTGGATGCTGCTACCATGGTCCTCTACGGCCATTTGCAGCGCCTCCAGCCCGCCGGGGCCAGCCAGGTCGCGGTAAGGACCGGACATGTCGACGAGATAGCCAATGCGGATAGCGCCATCGCTGATTTCGGCCTGGGCAGTACCGGCGGCGAGCGCCATGGCCAGGCCCAGCAGGCCGCTCTTGAGAGTGAATTGGCGTTTTACGGACATACAATTTCTCCTTCCTCGTCGCATGACGAGGCTATTTGTTATTGGCATTGTAGGGTCGTGCGTCGTGCGTCGTGATCGGGTATGTTTGGGGTCTTGTTGGATCAGCTTTCTTCTCGCTCGGCGTTGGGGCGTCCTGCATGTTGATGGCCTCCAGCTCCTTCTGGAACTTGTTCAGATAGTGCAACAGGCTCACCGTCTCGTCGAAGGTGAAGTTGGCGAGCCCCTGGGCATAGAACTCATGGATCTTCGGTTGTAGGCTCTCCCAGAAGGCGCGGCCTTTATCGGTGAGCAGGATCAGCCGGGCGCGCTTGTCGTCGGGGTGGGGGATGCGCTTGACGTGGTCGTCCCGCTCCAGCCGCTTGAGCACGCCGTCGAGACTTTGACGGCTGACGATCAGGTACTCCGTGAGCTGATTGAAGGAGATGCCGTCCTCGTAGCCCTTGCGCGACAGGGCGCCCAGCACGGCCCACTGGACCGTGGTGAGGCCGACCTGGCCGACTGTCTGCTTCTGCAGGATGTTGCTGGCCTGGAAGAGACGGAAGAACAGCCGGTTGGCCACACTCTTGTCATCCTGAATCGCCATCGATGGCACTCCTTGGTCGAGTCGCGCCGCCGGGCGGTAATCAGGGCGTCCGGTCGCGATGAGGCTGGTCATCTGGGCACCGCCTGGCGAGCGATGATGTTCTTCATGATCTGGGCAGTACCGTCGCCGATCTGCAGGCCCAGCACGTCGCGCATGCGCTGCGAGAAGGGCATGTCCTCGCCCCAGCCGGTATGACCGTGGGCCAGCATGCACTGCTTGATTACATCGAAGGCAAGCTTGGGGCCCCACCACTTGTTCATGGCCGCCTCGCTGGTGTGTGGCAGTTTGTTGTCCTTCAGCCACAGCGCGTAGTAGCACTGCAGACGGGCGGCCTGAACGTAGGTCTGGCACTCCGCTAGCGGATGGGTCAGCCCCTGGAAGGCCGCCAGCGGTTGGCCGAAGGCCTCGCGCTCGGTGAGCCACTGCCAAGTTTCGTCAAGCGACTGCTGGGCCACCGCCAGGCACTGCAGGCCGATCAGCGCGCGGCTGTAGTCGAAGCCCTGCATCACCTGCTTGAAGCCCTGACCCTCGTCACCAAGCATGTGATCGGCCGGTACCGCGACATTGTTGAAGAAAATCGAGCCCCGGCCAATGGCGCGCTGGCCGGAATCCTCGAAACGGCTGGTGGTGATGCCAGGGAGGTCCATGGGTACCAGGAAGGCGCTGATGCCGCTGGCGCGCTGCTCCTGGGTGCCGGTGCGGGCGAAGACCACCGCCACGTCGGCCTGGTCGGCCATGGAGATGGAGGTCTTCTCGCCGTTGAGCACGAAGTGGCCGCCGTCGCGGGTCGCCTTCAGCTTCAGGTTGGCGGCGTCACTGCCGCCGTGGGGCTCGGTCAAGGCGATGCAGCAGATCTTCTTGCCTGAGGTGATGCCTGAGAGCCACTCCCGGGCCAGCTCGGGGCGGGCATGGTGGGCGATAATCTGGCCGTTTAGCGAGGCGAGTAGCGGCAGGTAGCCGACGTTGAAGTCGCCGCGGGCGATCTCCTCGACGATGATGCCGTTGGTTACGCAGTCCAGGCCGCTGCCGCCATACTCCTCGGGTAGCTCGCCGCCCAGGCAGCCCATCTCGCCCAGCATCTTGACGATCTCGCGCTCGATGAGCGCCTCTTCCTCGCGCTTCCGATAGCGGGGGGCCAGCCTGTCGGCGGACAGCTTGGCCACGCTCTCGCGAATCGCGTCCTGCTGCTCGGTAAAGGCAAAGTTCATGACCGTTTCCATCCTCTCTGGGGAGGCCGCCGGCCCGCTGGGGCGGCGGCAACTTGTCGTCAGTGCCCTTGATCAGCGCCTTGGGGCATCAGGCGTTGTAGAACTTGCGGAGCTAGAATTTTCGAAAATCCGGCTTGCGCTTCTCCTTGAAGGCCGCGACCCCCTCCTTGGACTCGTCGGTCGCGTAGTAGAGGCTCAGCGCTTGCATGCCCATGGCGCCAATGCCGGCAATGTTCTCGCTGTCGGCGTTAAAAGAGCGCTTGGCAATGGAGAGGGCGGTGGGGCTCTTCTCGAGGATCTCGTCGCACCACTGACGTACCTCCTCGTCGAGCTTGTCGGCGGGCACTACCGCGTTGCATAACCCCCACTCCAGCGCCTGGGCGGCGCTGTACTTGCGGCACAGGTACCAGATCTCACGGGCGCGCTTCTCGCCGATCACCCGCGCCATGTACGCGGTGCCGAAGCCAGGGTCCACCGAGCCCACCTTGGGGCCCACCTGGCCGAACACGGCGTTCTCCGAGGCGATGGTCAGGTCGCACACCAGCGCCAGCACGTGGCCGCCGCCAATGGCGAAGCCCTGCACTCGGGCGATCACCGGCTTGGGCACCTGGCGGATCAGCGTCTGCAGCTCCTCTACCGGCAGGCCGATGATGCCGCGGCCATCGTACTGACCTTCGTGGGCACTTTGGTCACCGCCGGTGCAGAACGCCTTATCGCCGGCTCCGGCCAGCACGATAACACCGACCGACTTGTCCCAACCGGCGCAATTGAAAGCATCGAGTAGCTCCATGCAGGTCTGGCCACGGAAAGCGTTGTAGCGCTCCGGGCGGTTAATGGTAATGGTCGCCACGCCATCGTTGACGTCATAGAGAATGTCTTCGTAATTCGGTGCCTGCAGTGTCATAAAAAATTTCCTTTTATTAAATAGTGTGGGGTTCATCCCGACATCGTGAGGCCGCCGGAAACGCTAATGACTTGTCCGGTGATAAAGTCGGCATCGTCGCTGGCAAGCAGGGCAATGATTCCGGGGTAGTCCTCGGGTTGGCCGATGCGACGCATGGGCACGGCGTTACGGAAAGCCTCGAGGAGCTTCTCTGGGTCGCGGGCGGTATCAGCCACACTCTTGAGCAGGGCGGTATCGGTGGGGCCGGGGCAGACCACGTTGAGGGTGACGTTCTTGCTGGCCAGTTCGCGGGCCAGAGTCTTGCTCAGGCCCAGCATGCCGGCCTTGCAGGCGGCGTAGACCGCCTCGCCGGAGGAGCCGACCCGGGCGGCGTCGGAAGCGACATTGATCACCTTCCCGCCGCCGGCCTCGACCATCTTCGGCAGCACCACGTGGTGCATATTGAGCGCACCGGTCAGGTTGACGGCGATCAGCGACTCCCACATTGCCGGCTCGGTCTTGAGGAACGGCATGAAGCGATCGAAGCCGGCATTGTTGATCAGTACCGAGGGCACGCCGAGCTCGGCCTCGATGCGTTCGACCGTGTCGACGATTGCGGCGTAGTCGGTGATGTCGGTGCCATAGGCGCGGGCCTGGCCGCCGGCTTCGGCGATTACCTCAACGGTGCGGCGGGCGGCGTCGAGATCACGATCGAGCACCGCCACCTTGCTGCCTTCCTCGGCGAAGCGTCGACACACCGCGCGGCCGATGCCGCCGCCACCGCCGGTAACGATGATGATCTTGTCTTGGAGTCCTCTCATGCAGCTCTCTCTCGTTGCGGATTGGGTAAAAGGTAGCCTCGCGTCATACCAAGCCCTGGGCGGCCTGCTCGCGCAGCTTGAATTTCTGAATCTTGCCCGAAGGCGTGCGCGGCAGCTCGTCGAGCACCACAAGGAACTCCGGCTGGTACTGTCGCGTCACCTTGCGCTCGTTCAGAAAGGCGCAGACCTCCTCAAGGGTCAGCGACTGATGCCCCTCCTTGAGGGCTACGTAGGCACATAGCCGCTCGCCTAGGCGTTCATCGGGTTTGCCCACCAGGGCCACGGCCTGGATCGCCGGATGTTGGTAAAGCGCGTTCTCGATATCGACGATGGGGATATTCTCGCCGCCGCGGATCACCACGTCCTTGGAACGCCCGGTAATGCGCACGTAGCCCTGCTCGTCGAGGCGCGCCAGGTCGCCGGTGGGAAACCAGCCCTCGTCATCCACTCCGTAGAGCTCCGGCTGCTTGAAGTAGCCGACAAAGAGGCTGGCGCCGCGCATGTAGAGGGAGCCCTCCTGGCCGGGGGGCAGGGGATTGCCCTCCATGTCGGTGACCTTGAGCTCGATATAGGGCAGCGGCGCGCCGTCGGTATGCACGGCACGCTTGGGGTCGTCCTCGGGCAGGGTGGTAGTCACCGCGCCGTTCTCGGTCATGCCCCAAGCGGAAATGATCCGCGTAGGCAGGTTGCGTGCGGCCTTTTCCACCAGGGGGCTGGGGATCGGTGCACCGGCGGACAGGAAGAGCGTCAGCGACTGCAGGTCCGGGCCGTGCTCGATGGCCTGCTCGGCGATATCGGCCAGGAAGGGGGTCGCACCGAGCATCAGGCTGGCCCGTTCGGCACGGATGATGGCCACGGCCTCTTCCGGCAGCCAGGTGTCCTGCAGAACGGCGGTGCTCTTGAGGTAGATGGGCAGCAGCAGGCCGTAGAGGAAGCCCAACTGGTGGGCCAGCGGAGAGGGCATGAAAATGGTGTCCGCCTCACCCAAGGACAGGCGTTCCGCCATAGGGCGGATATTGCTGAGCAGGGTGTTGGAGGTGTGCATCACTCCCTTCGGTTTCCCGGTGGTGCCGGAGGTGTAGAGGATTTGCACCACGTCGTCCCCGGAGGGGCGGCGCTCCCGAAACAGGGCGGCAGTGTCGATCTCGGTTTCCCAGGCGCGCTCCAGCAGCACCCGTTCGAAGCTGTCCTCCCCCTCGCTACCGATCACCAGAACATGCGCCAGCTTCGGTAGCGAGCGCTTGAGCTCATGGGCCATGGCACCGTGGTCGAACTCGCGGAAGGTCTGTGGAACCACCAGCACCTTGCTCTCGGCCATGCCCAGCATGAACTCGAGCTCATGCTCGCGGAAGATCGGCATCAGCGGGTTGAGCACGGCGCCGATGCGCACGCAGGCGAGATGCAGCGCGGTCATCTGCCACCAGTTGGGCAGCTGGCAGGAGACGATATCGCCCTTTCTTACCCCCAGCTCAACCAGCCCCACTGCGATGCGAGTAACCTTCTCGTTCAGCTCGCGGTAGCTCAGTTCGACGCGGCTGCCGTCTGCCATGCGGTAGGTGATGATGGCGGCCTTCTCCCCGGCGGAGGTCACCGCCTCGTCCAGGTAGTCTGCAATGATCTTGTCGTTCCAGGCACCTAGCTCGACCATGGATTGCCTGCGCCCGGGCGTCAGATTCGTATGGATTGGCATGTAAGCTCCTGAAAATAAATTGTTTTTGGTCAATCTTTGTTTAAGAATAGGCGCTGCCATCGCCGTACGCCTTGAGGAAAGCTAGATCACGATAAAAAATATGTCAATACATTGTCTTTTATTTTGGGGCTGGCTAGACTCGAGTCCAGATCGGGCCGTGTCCGGACCGAGTGATGCGACAACACGCTGTCATGAATCGCGCCGGGGAGCCCTTCCGGCCATGGCACTCTGGAGGCATCCATGTACGAGAATCTGCAGGTCGAGCGCACGGGCGCCGTCGGTGTGATCACTCTCTACCGACCCGACGCCCACAACGCCTTGAACGGAGCGCTGATGCGCGAGCTGGGCTGTGCGCTGCGCGCCTTCGAACAGGACGACGCCATCGGCGCCATGGTCATCACCGGCGGGGAGCGGGTCTTCGCCACCGGGGCCGACATCAAGGAGATCCAGTCGCTGACCTTCTCCGAGGCCTATCTCTCGGACCTCATCACCAGTGACTGGGAAGAGGTGACCCGCTGCCGCAAGCCGGTGATCGCCGCGGTAGCCGGGATGGCCCTGGGTGGCGGCTGCGAGCTGGCCATGATGTGCGATCTGATCATCGCCGCCGACACGGCCTGCTTCGGCCAGCCCGAGATCAAGGTGGGCACCCTGCCCGGTGCCGGCGGCACCCAGCGGCTGACCCGCGCCATCGGCAAGGCCAAGGCCATGGACCTGTGCCTGACCGGGCGCCTGATGGCGGCCGACGAGGCCGAGCGCAGCGGCCTGGTGAGCCGGGTGGTGCCGGCGGAGCGGCTGCTGGACGAGGCGATGATCGCGGCGGCCCAGATCGCCTCGATGTCCGCGGTGGCGGTGCGGCTCAACAAGGAGGCCGTCGAGCGGGCCCAGGAGACCACCCTGGCCGAAGGGGTGCGCTTCGAGCGCCGGCTGCTGCACGCCAGCTTCGCCACCGAGGACCAGAAGGAGGGCATGCAGGCCTTCATCGAGAAACGCCCGCCGGTCTGGCGGCATCGCTGAGCCCCCTGGCTCGGCCGACAACAACCACCGGTAGAGAAAGCGCCATGTGCAACCCCGTCACCCTGACCCGACATGAGAGCTGCGGCCTGATCACGCTCTTCAGCCCGCCGGTGAATGCCCTGAGCCAGGCCGTCCGGTCGGGGCTCGTGGCGGCCCTGGATGCTGCCCTGGAGGACCCCCAGGTGGCGTGGATCCTGCTGCAGTCCGGTGGTCGTTGCTTCTCCGCGGGCGCCGATATCAAGGAGTTCGGCAAGCCGCCCCAGTCTCCGGTGCTGCCCGAGGTGATCGATGCCATCGAGCGCTCTCCCAAGCCCGTGGTGGCCTGGCTCCACGGCGTCTCCCTGGGGGGCGGACTGGAGTTGGCCATGGCCTGCCACTACCGCCTCGCCGCGCCCGATGCGCGCTTCGGCCTCCCTGAGGTCAAGCTGGGGCTGATTCCCGGCGCCGGCGGCACCCAGCGCCTGCCGCGCCTCATCGGGCTGGAGGCGGCCCTCGAGATGATCCTCTCTGGGGAGCCCATCGGTACCCGACAGGCCCATGAACTGGGGCTGGTGGATGGCGTGGCCGACCAGGGGCATACCCCCGAGGCGGCGCGCCTCGCCATGGCGGCGGAGCTGGCCGGACAGGGCGTGCGCCCCACGCGGGAGCGTGAGCTCGTTGCTACCGGGGAGGCGCCGCTCGCGTGGCTGGCCGCCCAGCGCGAGTCGCTGGCGCTGCCCGCTTCGGGGGATCTCGCCCCCCTCAAGGCCGTCGAGGCCCTGGAGGCGGCCATGACCCACCCCTTCGACAAGGCGCTCGCCCGCGAGCGCGAGCTCTTCCTGGAGTGCCTGGCCTCACCCCAGCGCCAGGCCAAGGTCGAGGCCTTTCTGGCTCGCGGCCGCGACAGTCGCTCCCTCAACGCAGGCGGCGGCGGAGACACCACAAGAGGGACCACCGCATGAATATCCATTTCAGCGAACAGGAGCTGGCCTTCCGTGACGAGGTCAGGGCCTTCCTGGCGGCCGAGCTGCCCGCCGATATCGCCGCCAAGGTGCGGCTCGGCAAGAAGCTCACCAAGCAGGATCATCAGCGCTGGCAGGCGATCCTTCACCGCCGCGGCTGGTACGCCGCCAACTGGCCGGTAGAGCACGGCGGCACAGGCTGGAGCGTGGTGGAGAAGCATATCTTCGAGGAGGAGTGCGCGGCAGCGGGTGCGCCGCGGCTGATCTCCTTCGGTGTCAACATGGTGGCGCCGGTGATCATCCGGTTCGGCACCCCCGAGCAGAAGGCCCACTACCTGCCGCGCATCCTCGACGGCACGGACTGGTGGTGCCAGGGCTACTCCGAGCCCGGCGCCGGCTCCGACCTGGCCGCGGTGAAGACCCGGGCGGTGCGCGAGGGCGACCACTACATCGTCAATGGGCAGAAGACCTGGACCACCCTGGGCCAGCACGCCAACTGGATCTTCTGCCTGGTGCGCACCGACCCGGAGGCCAAGCCCCAGGCGGGCATCTCCTTCCTGCTGATCGACATGGAGAGCCCCGGCATCTCGGTGCGGCCGATCATCACCCTGGACGGCGCCCATGAGGTCAACGAGGTGTTCTTCGACAACGTCCGGGTGCCGGTGGCGAACCTGGTCGGTCAAGAGAACGACGGCTGGACCTGCGCCAAGTACCTGCTGACCCACGAGCGCACCGGCCAGGCCGGCATCGGCATCTCCAAGGCGGCCCTGGCCCACCTCAAGGAGGTCGCCCGCCAGGAGGTGATCGACGGTCGCCCGGCGCTGGAGGACCCCCTGCTGCGGCAGCGCATCGCCGAGGTGGAGATGCGCCTGATGGCGGTGGAGATGAGCACCCTGCGCATCCTCGCGCGCGCCCAGGCCGGCGGGGTGCCGGGGGCGGAGAGCTCGATCCTCAAGATCACCGGCTCCGAGATCCGCCAGGCGATCAGCGATCTCGCCCGCCGGGTGCTGGGGCCCCACGCCCTGCCCTTCCTGGCCGAAGAGATGCAGCTCGAGCATGACGGCGAGCCGCTGCACGCCGACTACAGCGTGGCGCCAGCCGCCCAGTACCTGAACCTGCGCAAGCTGTCGATTTACGGCGGCTCCAACGAGATCCAGAAGAACATCCTGGCGAAGGCCCAGCTGGGCTTATAGGAGACCACCATGGACTTTTCCTTCAGTGACGAGCAGCAGATGCTGCAGGACATGCTGGCCCGGCTGGTCAGGGAGCACTACGGCTTCGAGCAGCGCGACCAGGTGCAGCGCAGTGAGCCGGGCTTCAGCGAGTCCTTCCAGGCCCAGCTGGCCGAGCTTGGCGTGCTGGCGGTGCCCATCGACGAGGCCTACGGCGGCATGAGCGGCAGCGGCGTCGAGAACCTGGTAGTGATGCAGGAGCTCGGCCGCGGCCTCTGCCTGGAGCCCTACCTGGAGTCGCAGATCCTCGGCGGCGGCCTGGTGCAGGCGCTGGGCAGCGAGGCCCAGCGCGAGGCCCTGCTGCCGGCCCTGGCCGCCGGCGAACTGCGGCTCGCGGTGGCCAGCGAGGAGCCGCGCACCCACTATCGACCCGAGTGGACCGAGACCCGCGCCGAGCGCGTTGCCGACGGCTGGCGGCTCTCGGGCCGCAAGTCGGTGGTGATCGGCGGCCAGGCCGCCCACAAGGTGCTGGTGCTGGCGCGCACGGCGGGCGAGCCCGGCGAGTGCGACGGCCTCTCGCTGTTCCTGGTCGACCCGGCCGCCGAGGGCGTGCAGCGCCGTGTCTATCCCACCATGGCGGGCCCCTGGGCCTGCGACCTCACCCTCGATGGCGTGATGCTGGCCGACGACGCCCTGCTGGGCGCAGCCGGTGGCGCCTTCAAGGCCCTGGACCACCAGCTGGGGCGCGCCATGGCGGCCCAGTGCGCCGAGGCGGTGGGCAGCATGCAGCAGGCCTGCGAGCTGACCCTGGACTACCTCAAGACCCGCCAGCAGTTCGGCAAGCCCATCGGCCGCTTCCAGGTGCTCCAGCACCGCATGGTGGACATGACCACCGAGCTGGAGCTGGCCACCTCCATGACCATCCTCGCCGCCTGCGTGGCCGACGCGCCGGCAAGCCTCGAGCGCAGCCGACAGCTGATCGCCGCCCAGCACGTGGTCAAGCGCGCGGCCCAGTTCATCGCCGAAGAGGCGATCCAGCTCCACGGCGGTATCGGCATGACCTGGGAGTACAGCCTCGCCCATCATGCCCGCCATCTGGTGATGCTCGGCCACCGCTTCGGCGATGACGACCGTCACCTCAAGGCCTACGCCGACCTTCTCGAGGCCAGCTGACGCTGGTCTGCGCCCCTAACGACAACGACAGGAACCTTCGCCATGTCCCAGAACCCCGCATTCCACTGGCAAGACCCGCTGCTCCTCGACCAGCAGCTCACCGAAGAGGAGCGCATGGTGCAGCAGAGCGCTGCCCAGTTCGCCGCCGACAAGCTCGCCCCCCGCGTGCTGGAGGCCTTCCGCCACGAGCAGACCGACCCGGCCATCTTCCGCGAGATGGGCGAGACCGGCCTGCTCGGCGCCACCATCCCCGAGCAGTATGGCGGTAGCGGCCTCAACTACGTCTGCTACGGGCTGATCGCCCGGGAGATCGAGCGCGTCGACTCCGGCTACCGCTCCATGATGAGCGTGCAGTCCTCCCTGGTGATGGTGCCGATCAACGCATTCGGCAACGAGGCCACCAGGCAGAAGTACCTGCCCAAGCTCGCCAGCGGCGAGTGGATCGGCTGCTTCGGCCTCACCGAGCCCAACCACGGCTCCGACCCCGGTGGCATGGTGACCCGCGCCCGCAGGGTCGACGGCGGCTATCGCCTCACCGGCAGCAAGATGTGGATCACCAACAGCCCCATCGCCGACGTCTTCGTGGTGTGGGCCAAGGACGACGAGGGCGATATCCGCGGCTTCGTGCTGGAGAAGGGCTGGGAGGGGCTCTCCGCCCCGGCGATCCACGGCAAGGTGGGCCTGCGCGCCTCGATCACCGGCGAGATCGTCATGGACAGCGTCTTCGTGCCCGAGGAGAACATGTTCCCCGAGGTGCGCGGCCTCAAGGGGCCCTTCACCTGCCTCAACTCGGCGCGCTACGGCATCAGTTGGGGCGCCCTGGGCGCCGCCGAGGACTGCTGGCACACCGCCCGCCAGTACACCCTGGACCGTCAGCAGTTCGGTCGGCCGCTGGCCGCCAACCAGCTGATCCAGAAGAAGCTGGCCGACATGCAGACCGATATCTGCCTGGCCCTGCAGGGCTGCCTGCGGCTGGGGCGCATGAAGGACGAGGGCACCGCCGCGGTGGAGATCACCTCGATCATGAAGCGCAACAGCTGTGGCAAGGCGCTGGATATCGCCCGCCTGGCCCGCGACATGCTGGGCGGCAACGGCATCAGCGACGAGTTCGGGGTGGCGCGCCACCTGGTCAACCTCGAGGTGGTCAACACCTACGAGGGCACCCACGACGTCCATGCGCTGATCCTGGGGCGTGCCCAGACCGGCCTCCAGGCCTTCTGCTGAGCCCCGGCTCGGCGCACCCAACAACAATTCACCGGAGATACGCCATGAAAGTCCTCGTCGCGGTCAAGCGCGTGCTGGATTACAACGTCAAGATTCGGGTCAAGCCGGATCACTCCGACGTCGACCTCACCAACGTCAAGATGGCCATGAACCCCTTCTGCGAGATCGCCGTGGAAGAGGCGGTGCGCCTGAAGGAAAAGGGCATTTCCACCGAGGTGGTCGTCGCGACCATCGGCCCCAAGGCCGCCCAGGAGCAGCTGCGCACCGCCCTGGCGCTGGGCGCCGACCGGGCCATTCATATCGATACGTCAGCCGAGGCCGACGAGCGCGTCGAGTCGCTGGGCGCCGCCAAGGCGCTGGCCAGGCTGGTGGAAGAGGAGCAGCCGGGCCTGGTGATCCTCGGCAAGCAGGCCATCGACACCGACAACAACCAGACCGGCCAGATGCTCGCCGCCCTCACCGGCCTGCCCCAGGGCACCTTCGCCTCCGCAATCAGTGTCGAGGGCGAAGGTGATGAACCGCGGCTCCAGGTCACCCGCGAGGTCGACGGCGGCCTGCAGACCGTCGAGCTGACCCTGCCCGCCATCGTCACCACCGACCTGCGCCTGAACGAGCCGCGCTACGCCAAGCTGCCGGACATCATGAAGGCCAAGAAGAAGCCGCTTTCCGTCACGACCCCGGCGGAGCTGGGCATCTCGGTCGCCAGCCGGGTCAAGCTGCTCAAGGTCGAGCCGCCGGCCGAGCGCCGGGGCGGCATCAAGGTGGGCTCCGTGGACGAGCTGGTCGACAAACTCAAGAACGAAGCGAAGGTGGTCGCATGAGCATCCTGATCCTGGCCGAACATCACGACGGCGCCCTGGCCGGCGCCACCGCCCATGTGGTGGCGGCCGCCCAGCAGATTGTCAAAGAGAGTGGCGGCGATATCGACGTGCTGGTGGCAGGCGAGAATGTGGCCGCCATCGCCGAGGCCGCCGCCAGGCTGGACGGCGTCTCCCGCGTGCGTGTGGCCGACCACGCCGCCTATGCCCACCTGCTGGCCGAGCCCACCGCGGCGCTGCTCAACGCGCTGGCCGGTGACTACACCCACCTGCTGGCGGCCGCCTCCACCACCGGCAAGAACGTGCTGCCCCGCGTGGCGGCGCTGCGCGACGTGGCGCAGATCTCCGAGATCATCGCGGTGGTGTCCCCGGACACCTTCAAGCGTCCGATCTACGCCGGCAACGCCATCGCCACGGTGCAGAGCGAGGACGCCCTCAAGGTGATCACCGTGCGCACCACCGGCTTTGATGCCTGCCCTGATAGAGGGACCGAGGGTGGCAGCGCCGCCATCGAGGCGGTGGGCCTGTCCTTCACGAAAGGGGCCGACAACGCCCAGTCCACCTTCCTCAAGGAGGAGCTGGCCAAGTCCGACCGCCCCGAGCTGGGTGCCGCCCGGGTGGTGATCTCCGGTGGCCGCGGCATGGGCAACGGCGAGAACTTCACGCTGCTCGACGGCATCGCCGACAAGCTGGGCGCAGCCATCGGTGCCTCGCGCGCCGCGGTGGACGCCGGCTTCGTGCCCAACGACATGCAGGTGGGCCAGACCGGCAAGATCGTCGCGCCCGAGCTCTACATCGCCGTGGGTATCTCCGGTGCCATCCAGCACCTGGCCGGCATGAAGGACTCCAAGGTGATCGTTGCCATCAACAAGGACGAGGAGGCGCCGATCTTCCAGGTCGCGGACTATGGATTAGTGGCCGATCTCTTCCAGGCGCTGCCGGAACTCGAGAGCAAGCTCTAAGGAGGTGAGGCATGGCCGAGTCAGCCAAGGAGAGGATCGGCGTCGTCGGCAGCGGCGTGATGGGGCGCGGTATCGTCCAGCTGTTTGCCGTGGCGGGCCACGAGGTGTGGCTGCATGACAGCCGTGAAGGGGCCATCGAGGAAGCCCTGGGGTTCATCGGCGAGCTGCTGGAGCGCTCGGTGGCCAAGGGGCGCCTCTCGGCGGAAGGGCGGGACGCGACGCTTGCCCGCATCCACCAAAGCGATGGCCTGGCCGGGCTCGCCGAGTGCGACCTGGTGATCGAGGCGATCGTCGAGAATCTGGAGGCCAAGCAGGCGCTGCTGCGCCAGCTGGAGGAGGTGGTCTCCCACGAGGCGATACTGGCCAGCAATACCTCGTCGCTGTCGGTGACGCGCCTCGCCAGCGCCTGCCGCCACCCCGAGCGGGTCGCGGGCTACCACTTCTTCAACCCCGTGCCGCTGATGAAGATCGTCGAGGTGGTGCGCGGCGAGCTGACCCGTCCCGAGGTGATCGCGCGGCTCGAGCGGCTGGCCCGGGAGGCCGGCCACTTCCCGGCGCTGACCCCGGACACCCCCGGGTTCCTGGTCAACCACGCCGGGCGCGCCTACGTCCCCGAGGCGCTGAGGCTGCTGGACGAGGGGATCGCCACACCGGCGCAGATCGACCGCATCCTCAGCCTCTCCCTGGGTTTCCGCATGGGGCCCTTCGAGCTGCTGGACCTGATCGGCCTCGATGTGACCCATGCGGTGATGGAGTCGGTCTATCGCCAGTTCTATGACGACCCCTACTACACGCCCTCCTGGCAGGTGCCGCGGCGCATTGCCGCCGGCCTGCTGGGGCGCAAGAGCGGCGAGGGGTTCTACCGCTACGCACAGGGCAAACGGCTCGAGCCGGACGTCGTGCCGCCGCCGGCGGCCCCCGTCACGCGCCCCTTCTGGCTGGATCGCCGGGAGCCCGAGTGGCGTGAGCGCATCGCCCGCCTGGCCGAGGCGGCCGGCTCGCGTCTGGAGGAGGGGGCGGCACCCTCGGCGGAGGCCATCTGCCTGGTGACGCCCCAGGGGGAGACGGTCAGCGAGACCATCGCCGAGCGGCGCCTGCCGGCGGAGCGCACCCTGGCCCTGGAGACCCTGGCCGGCTTCGACGCCTGCCGGGTGCTGATGCGCCACCCCGCCATCGACGAGGAGGTGCTGGCCCAGGCGAGTGCGGCCCTCGGCGCCGATGGGGTGCCGGTGGAGGTGATCCACGATTCGCCGGGCTTCGTGGCCCAGCGCATCCTCGCCTTCATGGTCAATATCGGCAGCGAGATCGTGCGCCGCGGCGTGGCCGAGCCGGCCACCCTGGACCGTGCCGTCAAGCTGGCGCTGGGCTACCCGCAGGGCCCGCTGGCCTTCGGCGAGCGCTTCGGGCCACAGACCTTCGCCCGGGTGCTCGGCTGCCTGCACGACCACTATGGCGAGCCACGCTATCGCGTCAGCCCCTGGCTGAAGCAGCGCATCGCGCTGGGACTTCCTTTATGCGAGTCACTATGACACCGGGTGCCCGGTGGCGCCCCTTTGCACCCGCTGCCTGATTATCAACAACGACAAGGGAATCAATATGGCAGATGAGTACATACTGGAAACTCGCGGGTTGACCAAGGAATTCCGCGGCTTCACCGCCGTGGACGATGTCAACCTGCAGGTTCAGGAGGGGCATATCCACGCCCTGATCGGCCCCAACGGGGCAGGCAAGACCACGGTCTTCAACCTGCTCACCAAGTTCCTGCCGCCCACCCGCGGTGAGATCCTCTACCGCGGCAAGCCGATCACCGGCATGAAGGCCAACGAGATCGCCCGCCTGGGCCTGGTTCGCTCCTTCCAGATCTCCGCGGTGTTCGGCCACATGACCGCCATGGAGAACGTGCGGGTGGCCCTGCAGCGGCCCATGGGTACCTCCTTCCACTTCTGGAAGTCCGAACGCACCCTCGACCACCTCAATGACCGCGCCATCGAGCTGCTCGACGAGGTGGGGCTGCGCGAGTACGCCGACGTGCTCACCGTGGAGATGCCCTACGGGCGCAAGCGGGCCCTGGAGGTCGCCACCACCCTGGCCATGGACCCCACCATGATGCTGCTCGACGAGCCGACCCAGGGCATGGGTGCCGAGGACGTCGATCGCATCGTCGAGCTGATCCGCCGGGTCGCCCGCGGTCGCACCGTGCTGATGGTGGAGCACAACCTCAGCGTGGTGAGCCGGCTGTGCGACCGCATCACCGTGCTGGCCCGCGGTGCGGTGCTGGCCGAGGGCGACTACGCCACGGTCTCCGCCGACCCGCGGGTCAAGGAGGCCTACATGGGCAGCGAAGCGGCGGAAGAGGAGGCCAGCGCATGAATCAGCCAGCCGAGAGCCTGATGGAGTACCAGGACCGCGACGGCGCCGAGATGCTGCGCGTGCGCGACCTGCACGCCTTCTACGGCGAGTCGCACATCCTCCACGGCGTCGACTTCGACGTGAAGCGCGGCGAGCTGGTGACGCTGCTGGGGCGCAACGGCGCCGGGCGCAGCACCACCCTCAAGGCGATCATGAACATGGTCGGCCGGCGTACCGGCTCGATCATGATCAACGGCACCGAGACCCTCGACATGAAGGCGCACCGCATCCCACGGCTGGGGATCGGCTACTGCCCCGAGGAGCGCGGGATCTTCGCCAGCCTCGACGTCGAGGAGAACCTGCTGCTGCCACCCACGGTGCGCTCCGGCGGGATGTCGATCGACGAGATCTACGAGATGTTTCCCAACCTCTACGAGCGGCGCCGCAGCCAGGGCACGCGGCTTTCCGGGGGCGAGCAGCAGATGCTGGCCATGGCGCGGATCCTGCGCACCGGGGCACGGCTGCTGCTGCTCGACGAGATCACCGAGGGGCTGGCCCCGGTCATCGTCCAGGCGCTGGGCCAGGTGCTGGTCAAGCTCAAGGAACGCGGCATGACCATCGTGCTGGTGGAGCAGAACTTCCGCTTCGCCGCGCCGCTGGCCGACCGCCACTTCGTGATGGACCACGGCCTCATCGTCGAGGAGATCTCGGCGGCCGAGCTGCCGAGCAAGCGCGAGCACCTGCACACCCTGCTGGGCGTGTGAGCCGGCTCTAACAGGAGACTTTCGACATGACGATGATATTCGGTGTGCCCCTGGCAGTGTTCATGGGGCAGCTGCTGCTGGGCCTGATCAACGGCGCCTTCTATGCCCTGCTGAGCCTGGGCCTGGCGGTGATCTTCGGCCTGCTGAAGATCGTCAACTTCGCCCACGGCGCCATGTGTCATCTGTCATCGACAGACCACTTGGGTGTTATATGGTCAAGCCTCACGGGCAATTAGTATCGGTTAGCTCAACGCCTTGCAGCGCTTCCACACCCGACCTATCAACCAGCTGGTCTCGCTGGGCCCTTCAGGAGGCTCAAGGCCTCAGGGAAGTCTCATCTTGAAGGGGGCTTCCCGCTTAGATGCTTTCAGCGGTTATCCTGTCCGCACATAGCTACCCGGCAATGCCACTGGCGTGACAACCGGAACACCAGAGGTGCGTCCACTCCGGTCCTCTCGTACTAGGAGCAGCTCTTCTCAAACTTCCAACGCCCACGGCAGATAGGGACCGAACTGTCTCACGACGTTCTAAACCCAGCTCGCGTACCACTTTAAATGGCGAACAGCCATACCCTTGGGACCGACTTCAGCCCCAGGATGTGATGAGCCGACATCGAGGTGCCAAACACCGCCGTCGATGTGAACTCTTGGGCGGTATCAGCCTGTTATCCCCGGAGTACCTTTTATCCGTTGAGCGATGGCCCTTCCATACAGAACCACCGGATCACTAGAACCTACTTTCGTACCTGCTCGACGTGTCTGTCTCGCAGTCAAGCACCCTTATGCTCTTGCACTCAATGCACGATTTCCAACCGTGCTGAGGGTACCTTCGTGCTCCTCCGTTACGCTTTGGGAGGAGACCGCCCCAGTCAAACTACCCACCACACACGGTCCTCGATCCGGATAACGGACCTGAGTTAGAACGCCAATGATGCCAGGCTGGTATTTCAAGGTTGGCTCCACCCGAACTGGCGTCCGGGTTTCAAAGCCTCCCAGCTATCCTACACAAGCAACATCAGCGTCCAGTGTGAAGCTATAGTAAAGGTTCACGGGGTCTTTCCGTCTAGCCGCGGGTACACAGCATCTTCACTGCGATTTCAATTTCACTGAGTCTCGGGTGGAGACAGCGTGGCCATCATTACGCCATTCGTGCAGGTCGGAACTTACCCGACAAGGAATTTCGCTACCTTAGGACCGTTATAGTTACGGCCGCCGTTTACCGGGGCTTCGATCAGGAGCTTCGCTTGCGCTAACACCATCAATTAACCTTCCGGCACCGGGCAGGCGTCACACCCTATACGTCCGCTTGCGCGTTTGCAGAGTGCTGTGTTTTTAATAAACAGTTGCAGCCACCTGGTATCTTCGACCGCCTCGTGCTCCGGGAGCAAGTCCCTTCACACTAACGCGGCGTGCCTTCTCCCGAAGTTACGGCACCATTTTGCCTAGTTCCTTCACCCGAGTTCTCTCAAGCGCCTTGGTATTCTCTACCTGACCACCTGTGTCGGTTTGGGGTACGGTCCCACTGTATCTGAAGCTTAGAGGCTTTTCCTGGAAGCGTGGCATCGATGACTTCCTGACCGTGGTCAGTTCGTCTCGCCTCTCGGCCTTAGGATCCCGGATTTGCCTGAGATCCCAGCCTACTGGCTTTCACCAGGACAACCAACGCCTGGCTCACCTAGCCTTCTTCGTCCCCCCATCGCAATACAGTGAGGTACGGGAATATTGACCCGTTTCCCATCGACTACGCCTTTCGGCCTCGCCTTAGGGGCCGACTCACTCTGCTCCGATTAGCGTCGAACAGAAACCCTTGGTCTTCCGGCGGGGGAGTTTTTCACTCCCCTTGTCGTTACTCATGTCAGCATTCGCACTCGTGATACCTCCAGCAGACTTCTCAATCCACCTTCATCGGCTTACACGACGCTCCTCTACCGCTCATCCAGAGGATGAACCCGTAGCTTCGGCACCTGGTTTGAGCCCCGTTACATCTTCCGCGCAGGCCGACTCGACTAGTGAGCTATTACGCTTTCTTTAAAGGATGGCTGCTTCTAAGCCAACCTCCTAGCTGTCTGAGCCTTCCCACCTCGTTTCCCACTTAACCAGGATTTCGGGGCCTTAGCTGACGGTCTGGGTTGTTTCCCTTTTCACAACGGACGTTAGCACCCGCTGTGTGTCTCCCACGCTGCACTCACCGGTATTCGGAGTTTGCCTCGGGTTGGTAAGTCGGGATGACCCCCTAGCCGAAACAGTGCTCTACCCCCGGCGGTGATACGTGAGGCGCTACCTAAATAGCTTTCGAGGAGAACCAGCTATCTCCGGGCTTGATTAGCCTTTCACTCCGATCCACAAGTCATCCAAATCTTTTTCAACAGATCCTGGTTCGGTCCTCCAGTTGATGTTACTCAACCTTCAACCTGCTCATGGATAGATCGCCCGGTTTCGGGTCTATTCCCAGCGACTGGTCGCCCAGTTAAGACTCGGTTTCCCTACGCCTCCCCTATACGGTTAAGCTCGCCACTGAAAATAAGTCGCTGACCCATTATACAAAAGGTACGCGGTCACAGAACACGTCTGCTCCCACTGCTTGTACGCACACGGTTTCAGGATCTATTTCACTCCCCTCTCCGGGGTTCTTTTCGCCTTTCCCTCACGGTACTGGTTCACTATCGGTCAGCCAGGAGTATTTAGCCTTGGAGGATGGTCCCCCCATATTCAGTCAAGGTTTCACGTGCCCCGACCTACTCGATTTCACATGATCAGATTTTCGACTACGGGGCTATCACCCACTATGGCCGCGCTTCCCAGCGCGTTCGTCTAATCAGTCACATGCTTAAGGGCTGGTCCCCGTTCGCTCGCCGCTACTGGGGGAATCTCGGTTGATTTCTTTTCCTCGGGGTACTTAGATGTTTCAGTTCCCCCGGTTCGCCTCCCAACACCTATGTATTCAGTGTGGGATACCCTGCTTGTGCAGGGTGGGTTTCCCCATTCAGAAATGCCCGGGTCACAGGTCGTTTGCCACCTCGCCGAGCCTTATCGCAGGCTACCACGTCTTTCATCGCCTCTGGCTGCCTAGGCATCCACCGTGTGCGCTTCATCGCTTGACCATATAACCCCAAGGGGTCTGATCTGCGATGACAGTTTGACAATTGCCGGATACGCTTGAGACGTATCTCATGTTCTTCCTGAATCTCTCCAGGAAGGAACGTTTGTCAGCATGATTCACATTGTTAAAGAGCAGACTGTCAATCGACAGTCATAAACCGGTCATTGCAAAATGCAAGGATGGCTTATGACTGCGGATCCGATCAGGTAATGACTGTGGTGGGCTCATCGCTTGACCATATAACCCCAAGGGGTCTGATCTGCGATGACAGTTTGACAATTGCCGGATACGCTTGAGACGTATCTCATGTTCTTCCTGAATCTCTCCAGGAAGGAACGTTTGTCAGCATGATTCACATTGTTAAAGAGCAGACTGTCAATCGACAGTCATAAACCGGTCATTGCGACGTGCAAGGATGGCTTATGACTGCGGATCCGATCAGGTAATGACTGTGGTGGGCGAGGATGGTGGAGCCAAGCGGGATCGAACCGCTGACCTCCTGCGTGCAAGGCAGGCGCTCTCCCAGCTGAGCTATGGCCCCGAGGCAATTTGTGTGAGACAAGGCGCTTCGATGCGACGCATAGCCTGCTATGCGAGTATCGGAGCAACGCGGTATCACGCAAATTTGGTGGGTCTGGGCAGATTTGAACTGCCGACCTCACCCTTATCAGGGGTGCGCTCTAACCAACTGAGCTACAGACCCGGCTTCCAACCACTGGGTCCGCGACCCAAACAGTCTTTTGCTCTGGTCGATCAGGTAATTCATTGTGAGCACTTGCCGCGTGTCGGGACGTGGTCGATAAGGAGGTGATCCAGCCGCAGGTTCCCCTACGGCTACCTTGTTCCGACTTCCCCCCAGTCATGAACCACACCGTGGTGATCGCCCTCCTAAGTTAGGCTACCCACTTCTGGTGCAGTCCACTCCCATGGTGTGACGGGCGGTGTGTACAAGGCCCGGGAACGTATTCACCGTGACATTCTGATTCACGATTACTAGCGATTCCGACTTCACGGAGTCGAGTTGCAGACTCCGATCCGGACTGAGACCAGCTTTTCGGGATTAGCTCCACCTCGCGGCTTCGCAACCCTTTGTACCGGCCATTGTAGCACGTGTGTAGCCCTACCCGTAAGGGCCATGATGACTTGACGTCGTCCCCACCTTCCTCCGGTTTGTCACCGGCAGTCTCCTTAGAGTTCCCGCCATTACGCGCTGGCAAATAAGGACAAGGGTTGCGCTCGTTACGGGACTTAACCCAACATTTCACAACACGAGCTGACGACAGCCATGCAGCACCTGTCTGTGCGTTCCCGAAGGCACCAATCCATCTCTGGAAAGTTCGCACGATGTCAAGGGTAGGTAAGGTTCTTCGCGTTGCATCGAATTAAACCACATGCTCCACCGCTTGTGCGGGCCCCCGTCAATTCATTTGAGTTTTAACCTTGCGGCCGTACTCCCCAGGCGGTCGACTTATCGCGTTAACTGCGCCACAAAGCTCTCAAGGAGCCCAACGGCTAGTCGACATCGTTTACGGCGTGGACTACCAGGGTATCTAATCCTGTTTGCTACCCACGCTTTCGCACCTCAGCGTCAGTGTCAGTCCAGAAGGCCGCCTTCGCCACTGGTATTCCTCCCGATCTCTACGCATTTCACCGCTACACCGGGAATTCTACCTTCCTCTCCTGCACTCTAGCCTGACAGTTCCGGATGCCGTTCCCAGGTTGAGCCCGGGGCTTTCACAACCGGCTTATCAGACCGCCTACGCGCGCTTTACGCCCAGTAATTCCGATTAACGCTCGCACCCTCCGTATTACCGCGGCTGCTGGCACGGAGTTAGCCGGTGCTTCTTCTGTGGGTGATGTCCTTCCTCGAGGGTATTAGCCCCAAGGCTTTCTTCCCCACTGAAAGTGCTTTACAACCCGAAGGCCTTCTTCACACACGCGGCATGGCTGGATCAGGCTTTCGCCCATTGTCCAATATTCCCCACTGCTGCCTCCCGTAGGAGTTCGGGCCGTGTCTCAGTCCCGATGTGGCTGATCATCCTCTCAGACCAGCTACGGATCGTCGCCTTGGTGAGCCATTACCTCACCAACAAGCTAATCCGACATAGACTCATCCGATAGCGCAAGGTCCGAAGAGCCCCTGCTTTCTCCCGTAGGACGTATGCGGTATTAGCCTGGGTTTCCCCAGGTTATCCCCCACTACCGGGCAGATTTCTATGCATTACTCACCCGTCCGCCGCTCGCCACCAGGAAGCAAGCTTCCCGTGCTGCCGCTCGACTTGCATGTGTTAGGCCTGCCGCCAGCGTTCAATCTGAGCCATGATCAAACTCTTCAGTTTAAGATCATATAGTCCTTACCCTTCAATGAAGGAAGCGGACCAAACTTGGCTCAAGGTTCAAACGTTCTCAAAAAGATCCGAGGATCTTTGACGAGTCGCTTGCCTTGATGTTTCAGCGACTGGTCACCGACACATCGACAAGCGCCCACATGAATTACCTGATCGATTGTTAAAGAGCGGCTCCCGTCTCGGCATCCGAGTGGAGCGTCTCGCTTGCTGTCGCTGAGAGTGAACTCTCTGTCGCCAGCGCCCTGCGAGGAAGGCGTATTATACCGATTCGCTTCAGCATGTCAAGCGGCGATGGGCGGTGCTCAGCACCCCATCCGATCTCCGCTGACTGCCCGCCCCATGCTGCCGAGGCGACTGCGAATCCAGTGGTGCGCATTCTACCGAATCCGCGGTGAGTGTCAAGCGAGAAGATTTTCGAAACTTTCAAAAACCCCAAGCAGAACAACCACTTCTACCACCTGTTACCGCCTGCAACCTTGCTGGTCACCGGCAGCGGATGCGTACTTTACGGCTTCCCCCGGCCCGGGGCAAGCCCTTTTGATAAAAAAGTGTCAGGCGCCCGCTCGGCTCGCCCGATCCAGCAGGGAGAGGATGGAGCGATAGGGAATGGCGCCATGTCGCGCCAGCCCGATCTCGCAGGTTCGCGAGTTGGAGTAGCCGGCACTGCACCCCTTCACCTGGTCGGCGAGTCCCGCCAGCGCCGAGGCGTTCAGCTCCGGCGTGGTGAAGCCCTTGTCGCCGGCGAAGCCACAGCAGGTGATCTCGGTGGGCACCACCACCTCCCGTGCGCAGGCGCGGGCCAGGGCCACCATCTTCTCGCCGAGGCCCATGTGCGTGCTCGAGCAGGTCACATGGACCGCGACCCTCTCGTCCAGCGGGACCAGGGAGAGGCGATCCAGCAGGTGATCATGGGCAAAAGCCACCGGCTCGCTGACCACCAGCCGCTTGTCCAGGCGCGCCTGCAGGTGCAGCACGCAGGGGCTGGTGTCCATCAGGATCGGATAGCGGCCGTTCTGGCTCGCCACCAGCAGTTCGCGATTGAGCTCCCGCGCCTTGTGGGTCGCCTCCTCGAACTGCCCCTTGGAGTTGAAGGCCATGCCGCAGCAGAGGTGACCGAACATCTCGGGAATGATCACCTCGTAGCCGGCCCGCTCGAGCAGCGCCAGGGTGATCTCCATCGCCGAGCGCGTCTCCTCGTCATCCTGGCGGCTGGCGCCGAACACCCGGGTCGCACAGCTGGGCAGATAGACGACCTTGTCGCGGCCCTGGCCGGACGGTGGCTGCTTCAGCACGCGTACCGGCGCGGCCTGGGGCAGCGCCGGCGTCCACTGGGGCAGGCGCCCGCCGCTCAGGCGGCGCGCCCCGCCGCTGGCCTTCTCCATCAGGTCATCGCCGAGCACGCGGCTTGTCGCCCCGGCGACGTTCAAGACGCCCCGCGCCAGGCGGGTCGCACCGGAGAAGTGGCGACCCACCCGCTTGGCGAGGCCGGCACGGCTCGCCAGCCGTTCATGGCGCAGCTCGCGCACCAGGTCGCCAGTATTGATGCCCACCGGGCACTGGGTGGCACAGAGGCCATCGGCGGCACAGGTCTCGTCGCCGGCATAGCCGTAATCGGCACGCAGCGCGGCCAGGCGCTCGGCCTCCTCGCCGCTGGCCGTCTCGCCCAGCGCCTCGAGGCGGGCCATCTCGCGGGCGATGACGATGCGCTGGCGCGGCGTCAGGGTGAGATCCTTCGACGGACAGACGTGTTCGCAGAAGCCGCACTCGATGCACTTGTCGACGATCTCGTGAGCGGCCGGCAGCGGCTTGAGGTTCTCCAGATGCAGGGTGGGGTTACGGCTGAGAATCACCTCGGGATTGAGCAGGTTCTCGGGGTCGAACAGCGCCTTGATCTCCCACATCAGGGCATAGGCCTCGGGACCCCACTCCAGCTCCACATAGGGGGCCATGTTGCGCCCGGTCCCGTGCTCGGCCTTGAGCGAGCCGCCGTACTCGACGCCCACCAGCTGGGCGACCTCGTCCATCAGCCCCTGGTAGCGCTCGACCTCGCCGGGCTTCTCGAACCCCTGGGGGAAGACGAAGTGCAGGTTGCCCTCCAGGGCGTGGCCGAAGAGGATCGTCTCCGGGTAGCCATGGCGATGGAAGACATCGGTCAGCGCCAGCACGCCCTCATCGAGGCGCTCAACGGGGAAGGCCACGTCCTCGATGATCACCGTGGTGCCGGTATCGCGCACCGCGCCCACCGCCGGGAAGAGCCCCTTGCGGATCTTCCAGTAGAGTTCGTAGGTGGCCGGCTCGCGAGTGAAGGTGACCGGCTCCAGGGTACGGATGCCCTCCAGGCTCGCCTGCACCTCTGCCATGCGCGACTCGAGGTCCGCCTCGTCGTGGCCGCGCACGTCGATCAGCAGCGCCGCGGCTCCGTCGGGGAGGGTGCGCAGGGACTCCGGCATGCCGGGCTTGTCCTGCACCGAGCGCAGGGCGGCACGGTCCATCAACTCCACCGCGGAGACCGGCGAGGGCTTGAGCGCGATGGTGGCGCGACAGGTGGTCGCCATGTCGGGAAAGAAGGCCAGCGCCGCCGCCTTGCAGGGCTCGTCTACCACGCTGTCGTAGGTGATGGTGCTGATAAAGCCCAGGGTGCCCTCGGAGCCGATCATCAGGTGCTTGAGGATCTCGATGCCATCCTCGAAGTCGACCAGGCTGTTGAGGGCATAGCCGGTGGTGTTCTTCAGCCGGTACTTGTGGCGAATCCTCTCGGCGAGGGCCTCGTTGGCGCGGGTCTCGGCCGAGAGGCGCTCGAGGCCCTCGACCAGCCCGGCGTGGGAGCGGCGGAAGGCCTCGCGACTGGCCGGGTCGGCGGTATCCAGCAGGGTGCCGTCGGCCAGGATCACGCGCAGGTCGCGCACCGTGCGATAGCTGTTCTGGGCGGTGCCGCAGCACATG
Organism: Halomonas sp. JS92-SW72; assembly: GCF_003547075.1. Lineage (NCBI taxonomy): Bacteria > Pseudomonadati > Pseudomonadota > Gammaproteobacteria > Oceanospirillales > Halomonadaceae > Halomonas > Halomonas sp. JS92-SW72. The sequence goes on along the minus strand of NZ_CP032147.1, from coordinate 3,658,221 downwards.
CCCGAGGCGTTGTTGGCGGCGATGCCGCCGATCATGCAGCTGTTGATCGAGGCCGGATCCGGCCCGATCTTGCGCCCGAAGGGCGCCAGCAGCTGGTTGGCCCGGGCACCGATCACCCCGGGCTGCAGGCGGATCGCCCGCCCGGCGTCGAGGATCTCGTGGCCGCGCCAGCCGCGGCCTAGCTGGATCAGCACCGAGTCGGTCACCGCCTGGCCGGAGAGCGAGGTGCCGGCAGCCCGGAAGGTCACCGGCACGCCACGGGTGCGGCACTCGGCCAGCACCCGCTGCAGCTCGGCCTCGCTCTCGGGGCGCACCACCAGCTTGGGTATCAGCCGATAGAAGCTGGCGTCGGTGCCGTAGGCCAGGGTGCGCAGGGGGTCATCGATCAGCCGCTCGGCGGGAAGGGTCTCGGCCAGCGCCGCCTTGAGCGCCTGAATGCGCTCGGCCAGACCAGTGCTCATGACCCCTCCCGGGCCGAAGCCTGGTCATGGCGCACGATCACCACCAGCTCGCGCGGGCCGTGGACCCCATAGGCCAGGGTCTGCTCGATATCGGCGGTCTTGCTGGGCCCGGAGATCAGCAGCGCATTGGTGGGCATGCCGCTGGCCCAGCCGTGGGCCTCCACCACGTCGAAGAAGGTGTCCTCGAGGGTGTCGGCATCCAACACCGCAATATGCAGCGGCGGCACCAGGCTGATGAGGCGCGGCTCGTCGGGGGTCGGCCAGAGCCACAGGCTACCGGTCTCGGCGATGGCGCCGCGAGTCGAGGTCAGGCCGGCATCGACGCGCTCGAACTGCTCCTGCTGCCAGCCCTCGATATCGCGGTCGACGTCGACCAGCTCGACCTCGGCATCGGCCAGCGCCTGGCGGGCCTCGATGGCCACCGGGTGCTCGCGGCCCAGCGCCAGCCGGCGCACGCCCTTGCCGACCAGCACCCGGGCCAGGGCCTCGGTCCAGCTCACGCGGGCGGTGTGGATCACCTCGCCGTGGACCGAGGTGATGCACCGCTCGAAGCGGTCCAGGCGTTCATCGAGGCTCCAGCCGCGCCGGGTGACCACGGAGAAATCGCTCTCGGGGGCGCTCAGGGGGCCGTCGGTGCGCTCGCGCAGGCGCTTGAGAATGGCATCGCGGGCACTCATCGGCGCTTCTCCTCATGGGTTACCTCGGTGCGGGACGGATCGGTCGAGGACCTGCTGGCCTGGCGCCGCTTCATCAGCGCATGCAGGGAGCTGCCGGCGGGCACCGGGGCGACACGGTAGTCGCTCCAGGCGCCCAGCTTCGAGGGCATCAGCGCCTTGAGCTTGCCGGCCAGGGCGGTACCGCTGCGCCAGGCGCCGGGATGGGTGGCCAGCCACTGGAAGCCCTTCCAGGCGGCGACCTCCTTGCGGGTGCGCTTGATACCGGCGCCGGGCACGTTGCCGCGCCCCTCGCCCACCGCCTCCCGGCGCAGACGCACCAGCAGGTCGGGGATCGGGATCTTCACCGGGCAGACCTCGCCGCAGGCGCCACACAGGGTCGACGCCGTGGGCAGGTCCTTCGTCTCCTCCAGCCCCATCATGTGCGGGGAGAGGATGCTGCCGATGGGGCCCGGGTAGGTGGTGCCATAGGTGTGGCCGCCCACCCGGGTGTAGACCGGGCAGTGGTTCATGCAGGCGCCGCAGCGGATGCAGCGCAGGGTGTCGAGCAGCTCGTCGTCCTGATAGATACGGGAACGGCCGCTGTCCACCAGCACCAGATGCACCTCCTTCGGCCCATCGTGCTCGCCCGCCTTCCGCGGCGAGCTGATCATGTTGAAGTAGGTGGTGACGTGCTGGCCGGTGGCGGAGCGGGTCAGCAGCGCATAGAGCGGCGGCACATCGCGCAGGTGCTCGACCACCTTCTCGATGCCGGTCACGGCGATATGCACCGGCGGCACCGTGGTGGTCATGCGCCCGTTGCCCTCGTTCTCCACCAGGCACAGGGTGCCGGTCTCGGCCACCGCGAAATTGACCCCGGAGATGCCCACGTCGGCGCCCATGAAGCGCTCGCGCAGCTGCTGGCGTGCCGCCGCGGTCATGTAGTCGACGTCCCGGGTGCGCTCGGTGCCGGTCTTCTCGTGCATGATCTCGGAGATCTCATCGGTGTTGAGATGGATCGCCGGCATGATGATATGGGAGGGGGTCTGCTCGTTGAGCTGCACCAGGTACTCGCCGAGGTCCGACTCCAGCGCCTCGATACCCGCCGCCTCGAGGTGGGCGTTGAGGTGCATCTCCTCGGAGACCATGGACTTGCCCTTGATCACCGACCTGGCACCGTGGGACTCGCAGATCTCGCGGATGATGCGACATGCCTCCTCGCCATTCTCGGCCCAGTGCACCCGGATGCCGTTGGCCTGGCAGTTGGCCTCCAGCTGCTCCAGCAGGTCGGGCAGCCTGGCCAGCGCCCGCAGGCGGATGTTGGCACCCAGCTCGCGCAGGGTCTCGAGGTCCCAGTCCGCGAAGGCGTCGCGGCGTTTGGCCATCAGGCCGTCCATGGCGCGGCGGAAGTTGCCGCGAATCTGCGGGTTGCCCAGGGCGTCATGGGCCTGGCGGTGAAACTCCCGGGGAGTGAATGTCTGCACGCTCATGAGGTTCTCCGCCACAGGTAGCTGGCGATGTGCTCGCCCTTCACGACCTTCTTCTGGTGCGCGAAGCGCCCGCCGATGTTCATCAGGCAGCCGCAGTCGGAGGTGACGAAGCGCTCGGCCCCGGCCGCCTCGATGGCCAGGGTCTTGTCCTCCACCATGGCGGCGGAGACCTCCGGGTGGCGCACGGCGAAGGTGCCGCCGAAGCCGCAGCACTCGGCGGCACGCGCCTGCTCGACCAGCTCCACCTGGCCGAGCTGGGCCAGCAGCGCCGGGCCGGTCTCGGCCAGGCCCATCTCGCGGCGTGCGCTGCAGGAGGTGTGCATGGCGACCTTCTCGGGCGCACCGCGATCCTCCAGCTTCAGGTGGCAGACATGCACCAGGAACTCGGTCAGCTCGTAGATGCGTCCGGCCACCTCGCTGGCCTTCGCCTCGTGGGGGGTGCCGGCGAAGAGCTGCAGATAGTGGGTGCGCATCATGCCGCCGCAGGAGCCGGAGGGCACGATGATCGGCCAGGGCTCGGGGAAGAGGCCGAGCTGTGCCGCCGCCACCGCCCGCGCCTCCTCCTGGTAGCCGGAGGTGTAGGCCGGCTGGCCGCAGCAGGTCTGGTCCTGAGGAAAGAGCACCTCGATGCCCTCCCGTTCCAGCAGGCGAATCCCGTCCAGGCCGGCTTCAGGATAGAAGAGGTCGATCAGGCAGGTACCGAAGAAGTAGACCTTCTCCGGCCTGGGCGGGTAGCACTTGACTGGCGTCATCGGCAGAATCCTCGTCAGACAGGACGGCGGCGCTGAATGAATTGGTCAAACCAATTTACAGCAGACGAATGAGCGCACCTTAGGAGGGGCACCCCGACAGTGTCAAACCTGGGCGGGCCTTTTTCCTGCCCCGCGGCGCTATACTTTGGTAGTGGGACATTTGCCCCCCTCGGCAACCTACTGAAAGCCGGAAGGAAAATGACGCCCTCCCGTGCGGCGCCGAAGCGGAGATATTGGTATTACCAATTCAATGTCGTACCCTGACACCGGCACCATCGATCCGGAGTTCCCCCCATGGCCTATCAACCCGTACGCCAACCCCGCCTCGCCGATGTGCTCACCGAGCGAATCGAGGCGATGATCCTCGAGGGCAGCCTCAAGCCCGGGCAGCGCCTGCCCCCGGAGCGGGAGCTGGCCGAGCAGTTCGGCGTCTCCCGCCCCTCGCTGCGCGAGGCGATCCAGAAGCTCTCCGCCCGCGGGCTGCTGATCAGCCGCCAGGGCGGCGGCACCTTCGTCTCCGCGTCGCTCACCAGCGGCTACAGCGACCCCATTCTGGAGATGCTCTCTCGCCACGGCGAGTTCCATCTCGACCTGCTCGAGTTTCGCGACGCCATGGAGGGCATCTCCGCCTACTACGCGGCGCTACGCTCCACCCCCACCGATCGGGCGCTGCTGATCAAGCGCTTCGAGGAGCTGGACGCCTGCTTCCAGGGCAAGGACCCGGTGCGCGAGGCCAAGGCCGATGCCGCCTTCCACCTGGCCATCGCCGAAGCGGCCCACAACGTGCTGCTGCTGCATACCATACGCGGCATCTTCCACCTGCTGGAGCGCAGCATCGTCGACAACCTGGCCCACCTCTTCGAGAACCCCGAGTCGCGCCCGAAGCTGATGGCCCAGCACCGCGCCCTGCTCGACGCCATCCTCGAAGGACGCGCCGAGGACGCCCGGGACCGCGCCCATGAGCACCTGGTCTACGTGGAGGAGGGGCTGCTGGAGCTGGCCCGGGCCGAGACCCGCGCCCAGCGCGCCCTGCGCCGCGCCCAGGCGATGCCCGCCACGCGGCGAGAAGCCGCCTCGTGAGACGCCCTCGACACTGGCGGGCCCTGCTGCTGCTGGCCGCCCCCCTGGGGCTGGCCCTGGTGATGTGGCAGGCGGCCCAGGTGGCCCGGGACCAGGCGCTGCAGACCCTCGAGCAGGACGCCGAGAACGAGCTGCGCCTCTCGGCGGCGGGCCTGATCGGCCACCTGTCCCGCCACGACTACCTGCCGCAGCTGCTCGCCACCCGCGAAGGGGTACAGCGCTTCCTGGCCTCCCCCCATAGCCAGGACGCCATGCCCCTCAACCTGCTGCTGGACCGCTTCCGGGCCACCGCCGACGTCTCGGACGTCTACCTGCTCGACCGCCATGCCGACACCCTGGCCGCCAGCAACTGGCACCTGCCCAACACCTTCATCGGCCAGAACTACGCCTTTCGCAGCTACTACACCGACGCCATCGCCGGCGGCCAGGGGCGCTTCTACGGCCTCGGCGTGCAATCGCTGGAGCGCGGCTACTACTTCTCCGCGCCGGTCTGGCTGGACGACACCCAGCCCGACTCGAGCCCCGACGGCGTGATGGTGATCAAGGTGCTGCTGGATGAGGTCGAGGAGAGCTGGGCCGACCAGGACGCCGAGCTGCTGGTCACCGACGAGGACGAGATCATCTTCATGGCCAGCCGGGAAGAGCTGCGCATGACCTCCCTGCACCCGCTCTCCGAGGAGGAGCGCCAGGCGCTGCTGGCCACTCGTCGCTACGCGGATGAGCCCCTGACCCACTCCGGGGTCGAGCTGCTCGAGCGCCGCGGCGAGCGCACCCGCCTGGTGGGCTTCCGCGGAGGGCCCCTGTCCGGCCCCCGCTATCTGGCCGTCTCCCGCCCCCTGGAGGAGTTCGGCTGGGAGATGCATATCCTCAAGTCGGTGAGCCCGGTGATCCAGGCCCAATGGGTCTCGGCGCTGCTGGCCGGCGGGCTCTACGGCATCGTGCTGCTGGGCGGCGGCATCGGCTGGCAGCGCCTGCGCCTGCGCCGCGAACGCGAGCAGTTCGCCGAGCGCGAGCGCCAGACCCTGGCCCGCGCCCGGGACGAGCTGGAGCGCAACGTCGAGCGCCGCACCCGGGACCTGCTGGAGACCAACCGCCGACTCTCCGCCGAGATCGACGAGCGCCGGCGCGCCGAGGAGAGCCTGCGCCAGACCCGCGACGAGCTGATCCAGGCCGCCAAGCTCGCCGTGCTCGGCCAGCTGGCCGCCGGCATCAATCACGAGCTCAACCAGCCCCTGGCGGCGATCCGCGCCTATGCCGAGAACGCCCGCACCTTCCTGGCCCGCCAGCGCCTGGAGAGCGTCGACCTCAACCTCGAGCAGATCGTCGAACTGACCGCACGAATGTCGGAGATCAGCGCCCAGCTGCGCCAGTTCTCGCGCAAGAGCGGCGAGACGCTCACCGCCGTCTCCCCCGTCGCCTGCTTCGACTACGCCCTGCGACTGTTCCAGACCCGGCTGCGCGACAGCGACGTGGAGGTGATCCGCCGCTGGCCCGACCAGGAGGCCTGGGTGCGCGCCGACCTGGTGCGCCTCGAGCAGGTGCTGGTCAATCTGATCGGCAACGCCCTGCAGGCCATGGCCGACACCCCTGCCCCGCGCCTCGAGCTGAGCGTCGAGGTGTGGGACGACCGGGTGGTGCTGGGGGTGGCCGACAACGGGCCGGGGATCGCCGAGGAGAACCTGACCCGCATCTTCGAACCCTTCTTCACCACCAAGTCATCCGGCAAGGGGCTCGGGCTAGGCCTGTCGATCTCCTCGAGGATCGTCGACGACCTGGGCGGGCGCCTGAGTGCCGCCAACCGCCCCGAGGGCGGCGCCCTCTTCACCATTCGGCTGCCCCGCGACGAAGGCCGGCGCACCGTGAACGCCCAGCCCGATCAGGAGAGCCTCCCCCATGCATGACCCGGCCGCCATCCCGGTGATGATCATCGATGACGAACCCCATCTGCGGATCACCGCCGGCCAGACCCTGGAGCTTGCCGGCTATGCCCCCGAGCCCCATGCCAGCGCCGAGGCGGCCCTTGAACAGCTGGCCCCGGACTTTCCCGGCGTGGTGGTCAGCGACATCCGCATGCCCGGCATGGACGGCATGGCGCTGCTGCGCGAGGTCCGGCTGCGCGACCCGGACCTGCCGGTGATCCTGATCACCGGCCACGGCGACATCTCCACCGCGGTGGAGGCGATGCGCGAGGGGGCCTGGGACTTCCTCGAGAAGCCCTTCGCCGCCGAGCGGCTGGTGGAGGTGGTGCGCCGCGGCGTGGAGAAGCGTCGGCTCAGCCTGGAGAACCGCGAGCTCAAGGCGGAGCTGGAGGCCCAGCAGTCGGCCCTGGGCCCGCGGCTGGTGGGGCGCACCCCGGCCATCCAGCGGCTCGCCTCCATGGTGCAGCGCATCAGCCAGGTGGAGGCCGACGTGCTGCTCTTCGGCGAGACCGGTGCCGGCAAGGACCTGGTGGCCCGCGCCATCCATGAGCGCAGCCGCCGCGCCAGCCGCCCCTTCGTGGCCATCAACTGCGGTGCGGTGCCCGAGAGCACCATCGAGTCGGAGCTGTTCGGCCACGAGAAGGGCGCCTTCACCGGCGCGGTGGAGCGGCGGATCGGCAAGTTCGAACACGCCGACGGTGGCACCGTCTTCCTGGACGAGATCGAGTCGATGCCGCTCTCGCTGCAGGTCAAGCTGCTGCGGGTGCTGCAGGAGCGCAGCGTGGAGCGGCTCGGCTCCAACGTCCCGGTGCCCCTGGACATCCGGGTGATTGCCGCCACCAAGGTCGACCTCAAGGCCGCCGCCGAGGCCGGCGAGTTCCGCGAGGACCTCTACTACCGGCTCAACGTGGTGACCCTGCCGATCCCGCCGCTGCGCGAGCGCCGTGAGGACATCCCGCTGCTCTTCCAGCACTTCGCGGTGGTGGCCGCCAACCGCAGCGGCCTCGAGGCACCGCCCCTGGACGCCGCCGGCATCAGCGCCCTGCTGGCCCACGACTGGCCAGGCAACGTGCGCGAACTGCGCAACCTCGCCGAGCGCTACGTGCTGCTCGGCGCCGCCTTCGACTACCGGCTGCAGGCGCTGCTCGAGGGCGCCGAGAGCGAGGCCGGCGAGCTGCCCCTGCCCCAGCAGGTGGAACTGTTCGAGAAGAGCCTGATCGACCAGGCCCTGGCGCGTCAGCGCGGCCGGGTCACCGAGGTGGCCGAGCAGCTCGGCCTGCCCCGCAAGACCCTCTACGACAAGCTCAGGAAGTACGGCCTCAAGGCCGAGGACTACCGCCAGAGCGCCGCGCCCTGAGCCAGCAGCGCCCACAGCGGCGCCAGCGGGGGCAACCAGGGCAGCAGGTTGACCGCCGCCAGCAGCATCACCAGGGAGTTGCCCGGCGAGCGCCAGTCGAAGGGCTTGAGGGCGGTGCCGAAGGAGCGCTTGATGCGCGCCCCGGTGAGGTCGACGCTGTAGAGCTCGTCGAGCAGCAGGTGGATGACGAAGCCCAGCGCCACCGCCAGCCCGTGGGCCCAGGCCAGGGTATCGGGCTGGGCGAAGAGCCGCTGGCTCACCGCTACGCTGATCAGGCCGCACAGGGCGGCCGCCAGCAGCGAGTGCCACAGGCCGCGATGCACGGTGAAACGCGAGAAGAGGGCCCCGGCCAGGTAGCGCACGCCGAGATAGATCGCCCCGCACGCCAGCAGCAGGCCGCCGGCGTCGAGCCGCCCCTGCAGCAGCAGGGCGCCGGCCACCACCCCGGGCACCGCCAGCAGGTTGAAGATCAGCCGGATCGCCTTGGAACGGTCGGCGTCGATATCGGGCAGGATGCCGCCGAAGGTCACCAGCGCCAGCATCGGCAGGGCCTCCCAGGCCGTCCACAGGCCCGCCTGCCAGCCGCCATGGGCGACCACGGCACCGCCGGCGGCGGCCACGCCAAGATGGGTGCGGAAATCGGCCATGCCGGGGCGAGCCCTCGATGTACTGGAGAAATATGCACTGGATAAATCACCAGATTATCGCGCGTCACGGCATGGCGAAACAATGGGTTAGGAAGGTATTTCGGCGTCGCAACCGCCCCTTGGACCGGGTTAGGCCCGCTAAGCGCCCATCGCCGCCAGGTACTCGTCCTTGAGCCGGACATAGTTGCCGGCGGTATAGGGGAAGAAGGCGCGCTCCTTCTCCTTGAGCGGGCGCAGCGCCTTGGCCGGGTTGCCGGCGTAGACGTAGCCGCTCTCCAGGCGCTTGCCCGGGGTCACCACGGCCCCGGCGGCGATGATCACCTCATCCTCCACCACGGCGCCGTCCATGACGATGGCGCCCATGCCCACCAGGATGCGGCTGCCCAGGGTGGCCCCGTGGAGGATCGCCTTGTGGCCGATGGTGACATCGTCGCCGATGGTCAGCGGGAACCCGCCGGGGTTGAAGTCGCTGGCGTGGGTGATGTGCAGCACGCTGCCGTCCTGCACGCTGGTACGCGCGCCGATGCGGATGCGGTGCATGTCGCCGCGCACCACCGCCATGGGCCACACCGAGCTGTCGTCGCCCAGGGTCACGTCGCCCAGCACCAGGCTGGCGGGGTCCACATAGACCCGCTCGCCCAGGGTGGGGGTGGTGCCCTTCCAGGCTCGGATCGCCGTCGTCTCGCTCATCGTGAAATCCTCGTGTCGGTTCAGGCCAGGCCGGCCACCAATACTACCAGCGTCAGCGGAATCGCGACCCAGCGCACCAGGCCACGCCACAGGGTAAAGCCCCCGGGCCCCACGCCGAGCGCCCGGCGGGCCGCCGCCTCGGGCATCACCCAGGCAGCGAAGATGGCGATCAAGAGGCCCCCGAGGGGCAGGAAGATCTCCGGCGGAATGGTGCTGACCAGTTCGAAGGCGTTCATGCCGAACAGCGGGCGCCACTCCGCCAGGGTCGAGAAGGAGAGCACCGTGAGCAGGCCCACCAGCCAGACGGCGAGCCCCACCAGAGCCGCCGCCTGGCCGCGCTTGAGGCCGATGCCCTGGAGGGTCGCCACCATGGGCTCGGCCAGGTTGATCGACGAGGTCCAGGTGGCCAGCAGCAGCAGCAGGAAGAAGATGCTCAGCCACAGCGCCCCCCAGGGCAGCTGAGCGAAGGCGATGGGCAGGGTGACGAACATCAGCCCCGGCCCCTCGCCCGGGTCCATGCCCTGGGCGAAGACCACCGAGAAGATGGCGATGCCGGCCAGCAGCGCCACCGAGACGTCCAGCACCGCCACGGCGCCAGCGGCCCGCGGCAGGCTCTGCTGGTCCGGCATGTAGGCGCCATAGGCCATCAGCGCGCAGGCCCCCACCGCCAGGGTGAAGAAGGCGTGGCCCATGGCGTGCATCACCACCAGCGGGGTCACCGCCGAGAGATCCGGCATGAAGAGCCAGGCCAGGGCGGGGCCGAAGCCCTCGGTGGTGGCGGCATAGCCGGCCAGCAGCAGCAGCAGCAGGTAGAGCAGCGGCATCAGCAGGTTGTTGAGGCGCTCCAGCCCCTTGGCCACGCCGGCGGCCACCACCAGCATGGTCATGGCCAGGAACAGGGTGTGGTTGAAGGTCATCCTGGCGGGGTCGGCCAGGAAGGCATCGAAGCCGGCGCCGATCTCGGCGGGGGCGGCGCCGACGAAGCCTCCGTTGATGGCGGTGACCAGAAACTCGATGGACCAGCCGGAGACGACCGAGTAGAAGGAGAGGATGCAGAACACCGTGAAGGCGCCGAACAGCCCCAGCAGCCGCCAGTGGCGGCTGGCCCCGGCCTGGGCGGCCAGGTGGCCCAGTGACTGCACCGGGCTGCGCCGGCCCGCGCGGCCGACCATGATCTCTGCCATCATCACCGGCAGGCCGAGCAGCAGCACGAAGCCGATATAGAGCAGCAGGAAGGCGGCGCCGCCGTTCTCGCCGGTGATGTAGGGAAACCGCCAGATGTTGCCCAGCCCCACGGCGGCACCGGTCACCGCCAGGATAAAGGCGCGCCGCGTGCTCCAGCGCTCCAGGGTCTCGTTCATGGTCTGCCCTCCTGCCGGGCCATCGTGAAAGGCGGCAAGCCTAGCAGGCCCGCCCCTGCCGGCCAAACACCTGCATTGAAACCCGGGCCCGGTGCCCGCATCTAAGCGTCATTACACTTTTCCGACCCCCGAGGTGCGCATGTCCCGCAACCCGCTGCTCGACCCCCATGAGCTTCCCCCCTTCGATGCGATCCGTCCCGAGCACGTGGTGCCGGCCATCGAGGAGCTGCTGGCCGAGAACCGCACCGCCATCGAGGCGCTGGTGGCCCGCGCCGGGGACGAGCCCCCCAGCTGGGCGAGCCTGGCCGCACCGCTGGAGTCCCTCAACGACCGCCTCTCCCGGGCCTGGTCGCCGGTCTCCCACCTCAACGGCACCATGAACAGCCCCGAGCTGCGCGAGGCCTACCAGGCCTGCCTGGGCAAGCTCTCCGAATACAGCACCTGGCTCGGGCAGCACGAGGGGCTGTTCCGCGCCTGGCAGGCCCTGAAGGAGGGCCCCGCCTGGGCGGCGCTCGACGATGCACAGCGCCGCGCCGTGGACAACACCCTGCGCGACTTCCGCCTGGCCGGGGTCGACCTCCCGGCGGAGAAGAAGCAGCGCTACGGCGAGATCAAGGCACGCCTCTCCGAGCTCGGCAACACCTTCTCCAACCAGCTGCTCGACGCCACCCAGGGCTGGCACCTCGACCTGGCCGACGAGACCCGCCTGGCCGGCCTGCCGGAGAGCGCACTGGCCGCCCTGCGCGCCAACGCCGAGGCCAAGGGCCAGGCCGGCTACCGCATCACCCTGGACTTCCCGAGCTTCTTCCCGGTGATGACCTACGCCGAGGATCGCGAGCTGCGCCGCGAGGTCTATACCGCCTTCGTCACCCGCGCCTCCGACCAGGGGCCCCTGGCCGGCCAGTACGACAACGCCCCGGTGATGGAGGAGACCCTGGCACTGCGCCGGGAGCTCGCCGAGCTGCTGGGCTTCGCCACCTACGCCGACTATTCGCTGGCCACCAAGATGGCCGAGTCTCCGGCCCAGGTGCTCGAGTTCCTCGAGGACCTGGCGCGCCGCGCCGTGCCCCAGGCGAAGGAGGAGTTCGCCGAGCTCGAGGCCTACGCCCGGGACGAACTGGGCATGGGCGAGCTCGCCCCCTGGGACGTGGGCTTCGCCAGCGAGAAGCTGCGCGAGGCGCGCCACGCCATCTCCCAGGAGCAGCTGCGCCCCTACTTCCCCGCCCCCCGGGTAGTGGAGGGTCTCTTCCAGGTGGTGGAGCGCCTGTTCGGCGTCACCTTCGCCGAGGACGACCAGGCGCCGCGCTACCACCAGGACGTGCGCTTCTTCCGCATCCTCGAGCAGGGCGAGCCCATCGCCGGCTTCTACCTCGACCTCTACGCCCGCGAAGGCAAGCGCGGCGGCGCCTGGATGGACGAGTGCCGGGTGCGCCGCCTGGAGGGCGAGGCCCTGCAGCTGCCGGTGGCCTACCTGACCTGCAACTTCACCCGCCCGGTGGGTGACAGGCCGGCGCTGCTGACCCACGACGAGGTGACCACCCTGTTCCACGAGTTCGGCCACGGCCTGCACCATATGCTGACCCAGCAGACCGTTGCCGACATCTCCGGCATCAACGGGGTGGCCTGGGACGCCGTGGAGCTGCCCAGCCAGTTCATGGAGAACTACTGCTGGGAGCGCGAGGGCCTCGACCTGATCGCCGGCCACGTCGAGAGCGGCGAGCCGCTGCCCGCCGAGCTGCTGGCGAAGCTGCAGGCAGCCAAGAACTTCCAGTCCGCCATGGGCATGGTGCGCCAGCTGGAGTTCTCGATCTTCGACCTGCGCCTGCACCACCAGCTGGCCGCGCCCTCGGCGGCGGAGATCCAGGCGCTGCTCGACGCCGTGCGCGACGCCGTCTCGGTGGTGCCGCGGGCCGAATTCAACCGCTTCCAGAACGGCTTCAGCCATATCTTCGCCGGCGGCTATGCGGCGGGCTACTACAGCTACAAGTGGGCCGAGGTGCTCTCCGCCGACGCCTGGAGCGCCTTCGAGGAAGCGGGTATCTTCGACCCGGAGACCGGCCGGCGCTTTCGCACCGAGATCCTCGAGCAGGGCGGCGCCCGGGATGCCGCGGAGCTGTTCCGCGCCTTCCGCGGCCGCGAGCCCAGCGTCGAGCCGTTGCTGCGCCACAGCGGCATCCGTGCCGCCTGATTCGTTCACCCTGCCCCGGCCCGCCGCCGGGGCCCGACAGGAGCCCTCATGGCCGCCCAGAAACGCTTTATCGCCGGTGCGATCTGCCCGCGCTGTGCCGAGCTGGACCGCATCCGCAGTTGGGAGCAGCACGGTATCCGCTACCGGGAGTGCGTGAGCTGCGACTTCTTCGAGCAGCTGCCCATCGAGGACGAGGCCGCCCCGGAGCTGGCCACCCGCGTCAACCAGGCCCGCGAGGAGCAGCGCCGCCAGGACTTCCAGCCGGTGAAGATCCTCGACCCCAAGGGCCACTGAGTTGACCCGCCAGGGAGTGGCACAGGCGCTGCTGTCGCGGCGCCATCATCTCGAGCTGCTGGGGCTGGCCGCGGCCGCGGCGCTGCTGCTGGCGCGGTTGGATCTTGCCACCCTGGCCGCCGGCCTGGGCCTCTTCCTGTGGGGCATGACCCACCTGGGCGACGCCATAAAGCGCCTCTCCGGCGGCACCCTGGACCGCTGGCTGCACACCGCCACCCGTCACCCCCTCCGCGCCATCGGGGTGGGGGCCGCCGCCACGGCGCTGGTGCAGTCCAGCTCCCTGGTCACCCTGCTCTCGCTCTCCTTCGTGGGCGCGGGTCTCGTCGCCCTGCCCGGCGCCATCGCCCTGCTGTTCGGGGCCAACCTCGGCACCACCACCGGGGCCTGGCTGATCGCCGGCTTCGGCCTGCGCTTCGACCTCGCCCAGTTCGCCATGCCCTTCCTGGCCCTCGGGCTGCTCGGCTCCCGGGTGCTCAAGGATGGCCGCGCCGCAGCGGCCGGGGTGCTGCTGGGCATCGGCCTGCTGTTTCTGGGCATCGACTTCATGAAGCTGGGCTTCGAGGCGTGGCAGGACGGCCTCTCCCTGGACGGCCTGGCCGGCGACAGCGCCTGGCACTGGCCGCTCTTCGTGCTGTTCGGGGTGGTGGCCACGGTAGTGATGCAGTCGAGCCACGCCACCCTGCTGATCACCCTGGCGGCCCTGGCGGGCGGGCAGCTGCCCTACCTGCCGGCCCTGGCCATCGCCATCGGCGCCAACGTCGGCACCACCGTCACCGCAGTGCTGGGGGCGCTGGGCGCCGGTGCCGCGGCGCGACGGCTGGCCGGGGCCCACGTGGTGTTCAACCTGGCCACCGCCGCCGTGGCCCTGGCACTGCTGGTGCCGCTGGCCTGGCTGGTGGACGAGCTCGGCGAGCTGATCGGCCTGGCCGCGGATGCCTGGCCGCTCAAGCTGGCGCTCTTCCACACCCTCTTCAACCTGCTCGGCATCGTGCTGATGCTGCCGCTGATCCCGCGGCTCGCCGCACGCCTGGAGCGATTCTTCCCCGAGCCCTCGCGGATCCCCCCCGCCCAGGCCCGCTACCTGAACACCAACGCCCTGGAGCACGCCGACACGGCGCTGGCCGCCATGGAGCAGGAGTGCCAGCGCCTCAACCGCCGCGCCTACCACCTGCTCTGCTCGGCGATCCTGATGCCCAGCGCCGAGGTGATCGGCCATCCGCCCTCTCGGGAGGTGGTCAAGGCGCGGATCGACACCACCGCCTGGCCGATGGTCAACGCCCGCTACCATGAGCAGATCAAGCCGCTGATGGCGGAGATCCTCGACTTCTACGCACGGCTCGACATGCCGCTCACCGAGGGGCAGCAGGCCAGGCTCGAGAGCCTCTATGCCCGCACCCTGCGCATGGTGGAGGCGGTGCGCTTCGGCGAGGTGCTGCAGCGCAGCCTGATGCGGCATGCCGCCCCGGCCAGCCCCCTGCGCGAGGCCCATGACGATATCCGAATGGCCCTGGCCCAGGGCCTCAACCGCCTGGCCGCCGCCCCCGACTCGGCGGATGTCACCTCGCCCATCGACGAGGTTCGCCAGCACTGGCAGCAGGCCCTGGCCGAGCGCCTGCGCCAGCACCGCCTCGACCCCTGGCTGGCCTCCTCGCTGATGAACGACCTGCACCAGGCCACGCGCCTGATGGGGGCCCTGGCCCCCGCCTGAACCCGCTGTGCGGATTTCCGCACACCCTCGCCTCGACCGGCGTGCGGCTTTCCAGCCTGGGCGCCTCCGCGGCGCTTCGACCATGGTCGAAGGCAGTGATTTCAAGCAATTGAAATAGAAATACTTTCCAGCCTATGGCCCACCGTTTGCCATGGATAACGTTGAATGAACACCCCGCCCGGCACCGGCGGGCACCGGAGGAGCTGCCAGACTACAGGCACCCCTCCGGGCCTGAACTGACCCCCAATAGTTGGACGTTTCATTCAGCCGGCGCCCAAGGCCTGAGTCCTGTACTCGATCAGTCAGACAGGACTGCCGCCTGACTTGCCGTACACAGGATTTGACAATAACTCCAGGCTTGGCCAGGTCCAGGGGTTCACCGGCGGCAGCCTTGCCTTGAACATGGCGTTCAAAGCGCTTGGCTTCTGCCTGAGTCTTGAAGGTGCGACGGACGCGACGAGATCCACGGCCACCCGGCTGGATATCGACTTGCCAACCCGTGGTGACTTTCCTGATGGCCATCAAGCGGCCCTCCCGAGTAATCGTCGATCTATGAGCTTCTGTTCAACGAGCTGCCGGAAGGCGGCGTTGTCGACCCCTCGGCGGCGGTAGTACTCGGCAAGGTCTTCCCACATGCCAGAACGCTGGAGGAAGCGGATAGCTTCATGGGTACGGAAGCCTTGCCGGGCGTAGATGCTGATGAGGTTACCGAAGGCGAGGCAGACGTTCTTTTCGTTTCCCAGGCCGGGAGCCTTGCGGGCACGCTTGTAGAGCCAATCGGGGGCGTCGCAGTAAAAGCGGGCGTCATCCTGGAGAAGCTGCCAGGAGGGATCAATGAGGCCTCGGGAGTGATCCAGGCGGTAAGACTGGAGAGCTGAACGCCAGAGGCCGGTTAGGTGGGGGATGGTGTCGGTGAAGCGGGCAAAGCCGTTGTCATCCAGAACTTCGCCGGTGTCGACGTTGCAGGGGATGGCCCGGGCGAACTCGGCAAGAACAGATTGATGAAAGCGCATTTCGATACGCCACACCTCGGCCTCGGGATCGTAGGCGGGGGCGAGGTCGTCGGTGGTGGCGCGTGACCAGATATTCTCCCAGAAGTGGATCTTGTCGCGGTGATGGGCTTCCTTGGTCTTGTTGTAGATGGCGCACTGGAGGGCTCCGGCAGTACCGAACATGAGGGTTTCGGCGCGACCGTAGGTGGTGGCGATGTTCCCTTGATCCAGGGTCATGGAGTCGATGCCGTCAATCTTCATGATCTTCTTGGAGCGGGTAACGAAGCGGTCCATGAAGTCGCGAGGCGGTTCCCAGCCCTGGACATCGAGGGCAAGGTGGACGGCGCAGCCGGCAGGCTCGAGGCCGCTGAGCATGTGCTTAGCGATGTTGTCCATGAAGGCCTGGCACTCGCCGGGGTCGAGTTCGTGGATGAAGTGGGGAGACAGCTCAATCTTCAGATGAGTGCCGACGGTGTCGATCTTCACGTGACGGGCCTGGAAAAAGACGATGACGCCGAGCTTGTTGTTCTGGAGGCGGTAGCGGAAGCCAGAGCCGGAGGCTCCAGCACCGACAGCCCAGGTGGTGCCGAAGAGGTCGATGGTAGCGCCGCGGCCTTCCTGGTAGGCGGTGATGATCTGATCGAACTGGCTTTGGCAAGGGCGGCCACGGTAAAGCTGACGAACGGTATCAACGCCGGCGTGGAGGATGCGGATAGCGTCAAGCTCGCGTTGGCCCTTGGGGCTGATGAAGAGACGGCCAAAGGGGTCTGGCTGGCCTTCGATGAGCGATGAGGGGGAGTAGCGTTCCCAACGTGACATTTTCTGAACTCCTTTCAACATGCCGTAGTGTGCTTTCGTGGGGGGTGACGTTGTCACTCTGCGAGACGTGTTACAGGGAGGGTCTCGCCCCGCTCCGCTCGTGCGTCGCGGGGATGCGGGCGCAAGCGTCCTCTCCCGCGACGCACAAGCGGGCGGGGGTGGGGAGGTCATAGGTCGAGGATTTCAACGTCATAGGGCAATCCCATGTCGAGGGCTTCGAGGCACATGGGCCGGGAGACCAGGAGGGGGCGGCCTTCCTGGTCGAAGAGGCGGCAGAGATCGGCATGCTGAAGACCGCCGTAGGCCGTGACTGTGGGGCGGGATAGCTGAGGCGCGGCGATAGTGGCCTGGGGGTTGGCCGTGTCAGCGGCGGTATCGGCGGAGGAGTCGCCAAAGAAGCCGGTAACCGAGTTGACGGCATAGGCGACGGAGGCGGCGGCGCCGAGGAAGACGACCGGGGCGATGACGAGGATACGGGGGAGGCGACGCTTGCCGGTGTGCAGGGTGGCGGACTGGTACTGGTCGAAGAGCCATTTCGGATACCTCCATACGGACACTTCACAATCGGCGTCCTTGGCGTGGCTGGCGGGGTTGGTGTGGCAGTTGCCTTCCCAGCGCCAGACGATGGCGCCGTTGAGCTTGCCCCGGCGCATGAGGTGTTCGTGGGTGTCGACCAGAGCGCGGACGTCGCTGGTGAGCTGGCTAGGGTTCTGGCAGGTGATGATGAAATCGATGCCACGATGCCGGTGGGTTTCGAGGGCGGCGATCTCGGGGGGCGGGGTGCCGGTGTTGCGGTAGCGACGCCAACGCTGCTGGACTTCGTCGATGAGGATGATGGCGCCGTCGGGGACATCCATCCATTCCTCAGGGATCGGGGCCTGGTTGCGCAGG
This sequence comes from Halomonas sp. JS92-SW72, assembly GCF_003547075.1. Classification (NCBI taxonomy): domain Bacteria; kingdom Pseudomonadati; phylum Pseudomonadota; class Gammaproteobacteria; order Oceanospirillales; family Halomonadaceae; genus Halomonas; species Halomonas sp. JS92-SW72. Next base: position 3,640,919 of record NZ_CP032147.1, on the reverse strand, counting down.
CCGTTGACGTTGCCGAAGAAGGGGCGGTCGGCGCCTTCCTCGGTGCGCAGTAGGTTGACCATGGTGTAGACGGCGCGAAGGGTCTTACCCGCCCCTGGTACGCCAGAAATAAGGTGGATGGACATTTTAAAGGTCCTCCGAGTTAAGCACTTTCCACATAACCCAGACGAAGAAAACAATAAGGCAAAGCATTATAAGTTCAGGAAATGAAGGCATTTCAGTTGCCTCCAGTGATCGCCGATCCTGGGCGCATGCTCCAGGCGTTCATGGTGGCGCGGAGCATGAGCGCGGAGCCGATGGAGGAAAGGGCGATATCGAAACCAGCGAGCTGGATAAACCAGAGGGCTTGACCGACTTGGCCCAGGTGTGTGGAGACCTGGGAGAGAATGCCGGTGATGAGAACCGCGCCGATGGTGGTGAAGACGATCAGGCTGGCGACCTTGGCGAAGATGGAGCCCACCAGGAAGGTGGAGAAGCCGGTGAGGATCGTGACGAGAATGGCAGGCATGGGTTAGCCCCTCCTTAAGACGATGTAGAGCGAGAGGATCATGGCAACGGCGATGACAGCGCCGCGAATCATGGCGGCGAGATCGCAGAAGGGTTGCCAGTTGATCACCAGGTTGGAGTTCAGTGGGAACGGCAGGTTGATAACGGTCGGCGAAGGACACTGGCCAGAGCCGATGCCGATGTTGTAAGAAGGCAGTTCGTCAATGGTTTCGACTTGCCATTCTGGGTTGACCTCCGTGAAGTTGGGAACAGGTTCATCCCAGCGGTCGAGCATTTCATCTTGTGCAGTATTGCCACCAGGGGCAACGTTGGTGCCAGGGTGTGGCTCAGGATCGCCGTTAATCTGAGCGGTCATGTTCTCCGACAACTTAGCCACGTCCTCGAAAATCTCCGGTGCGGCTTGTCCATTGGGACTTGCCACTTGAGACAACGGAAGCGATGAAACATTTAAGGATTCGTACCAGGGCTCAGGGTAGGTATCAGCTTGGTAAATCTCCCTTAATAAAACGTCGGGTAAATGCTCATCAAGTGCAGAAAGTTCCGATTCTGGAACAGAGTTAGTAACCAAAGAAAGTTGTGGGGTAATAGTTGGTGATTGAGCTGTTGAGGTTATAGTAATGTTGGAAGGATTACCGACTGTGGAATATCGAATAACATATTGGACACAGACACCATTAGAGGTATTTGAACACCAATGGGATATAATATTGAGGTGTGAATAATATGATGTATTTTGCGGAATATAAGCAGAAAATAAGGTCAAAGGATCAGAATAACCAGTGTAAGAAGAACCAAAGTGCCAAGACCTACCATCAGAAATAAATTGAGAAATTAACTGTGAATCAGATTGATTTTGAAAAAGGGGATCAACATCATATACAGATGATGTCACATGGATGCCATCCTGTAGGCTCCAGGCCCAGCCAACAGCGGCTATAGCTACTGCAAAACCCGGATGCATGACGCCACGACCTAAAGCAGCAAGAGCCCCAATGCGTACAGTTTGCCGACTGACAAGGGACAGAGAACGATTATAGAAGCGGGGATCGTTGGCGCTGAATCGATAGTTACTAGATACCCTGGCCTCGATATGGGTTGGCGTAGAATTGCCAGTAGGGCGCACGTCGGTGATTTGAGCCTGCCAACTCGCGTGGCTCAGTGATGGAAAAGCAACCAGAAGGCCGGCAATAAGGCCAGCAGCACCAACATACCGGGGGAAAGTTCGAGCATGGGTCATGGCCTCAGGTCCTGATGGTAGTGGATGAAAAAGGGGCCCCGAAGGGCCCCGGGGGGTGTGGCATTGGCCCTGGATCAGCCACGCATGACGCGTTTCAGCAGCGCGAAGACCAGGATGGCGGCGAGGACGGACAGCACGGCGATTCCCACATCGCCGATGGGGCCGGTGGCACCTTCGATGGTGGTAACGAGGTCGGTGGTGTCGATGGCTTGAGCCATGGCGGCACCGGAGGCCAGGAAGGAGGCCGGGACCAGGACGACGGCTTTGGCTTTCTTGATGAGACGCATAGCGATTACCTCAAGGTAATGAACGAGTGGAGTTGTTGCGCGATGGCGCGAATCGCCCAGGCAGCGGCCCAGAGCGTTCCTATGGCCCCGGCGATCAGGAGAGCGCCGGGGACATCTAGCCAGGGCTCGGAAGCGGCCTGGACTAGCTCTGCTGCCTCGATCCATTCCAGGGCCAGGCATTGCCCGGTTTCCTGGTCGAGGTCGTGACAGACTTGAACTTGCATGGCTTAGGCCTTGGCCTTGGCGTCAGCGGGCTGGGGGTGGCCCGTGGCGGAAGGCTTGCGGATGGCGACGGCGTGAAGGGTGGCTTTACCACCGGAAACGCGCATTTCCACGTCGACCTCGAGGTTGCAGGGCAGGTGAGCCGCATAGGGGCGGACCTGCTCGAGGATGTCATAGGGGCCGGAAATGGTCATGACGTCATGGCCGACGCGGTTCTCGTTGTTGGGATCGGCGTCGTTCATGACGGTGATCTTGGCGCCCTTTGCACCGTTATCCATGGCGTAGCGCATGGCACCGAGGACGCGGACTTGCATGGTGTTGATCATGGTCATGGTGATGTTCCTTCCTGGTTAGCATTGGGCCCTGGCACGTTGTTCGCAGTGGTGCGCGAGGGCGTCCAGCTCAGTGGTTTCGGGGGTGTGGCCAGTGGTTTCGTAAAGCAGGTATTCGGCGAGCCGGTACAGGAGCGCGGCTTTGCCGTAGTCGCGGCCCTGGAGGCAGCGAGAAGCCCGCTCCCTCAAGGCTCGGGGTTCTGGGCAGGCACGTGCCGGCCCTTCCCGACGCGCCATCGGTCGTGATGCACGGCAGTCGACGCCCGTCCCGCGGTCAAGGGCGCTCGCTGCGCTCGCACCCTCGCCCTTGACCTGGGCCGGGGCGCCGACTCGGGGAGCCGTGCGACCGATGGGCGACGGGTGACGGGCAGGCACAAACATTTTCAGAGCTCCGAGCCGTGGACGCGGGCGGCGGTGGCGTCGGGGGTGGCCAGGGGGCCGGTGTCGCCGGCTTCGAGGCGACGAAGGCCGTCATCGATCAGGCGTTCACCCAGGGCGCTGGAGGTGAGGCCGTGGGTACCGGCCTGAATGAGATACCGGCTGTGGGTGTCCTGGTCGATGAAGACGCGGATGGGGATTTTCTTGGTGGTCATGGGGTGATCCTCGTTTAGCAGACGGAGCGCCGGGGCGGTTTGCCGCGTGATGCGCCTGTGGTGACGGGAGGGGGAGTCCCGAGTTGCCCGAACAGCTTCCGGCAGAGGCAGAAGGCAATGCCGAGAGCAAGAACGGAGAGAACCGCCATGGCGACCGCGAAGATCGGGGTCGTGCCGTCCTGGATGACGGTGACGATGGCGGTGGTGTCAGTCATGCCGGCGCCCCTCCCTGGTGGAGGTGGACGATGGCGGGTAGCTGACGCGCTGCGCTTGTCGGACTCCGGCCCTCACGAATCGGAGATTCGTTTCGGTCAGGAGTCTGGGGGAGGGGCTTGGGCGCGTTGTGTGTGTTGATCTGAAGGGCCTGGACGGCGGGCTGGGGTGCGGTGATGCCGTACAGGCTGGCAAGGAAGGCGAGGGCTTCCCGGCGGGTGGCGAAGGTGAAGTAGCGGACGCCTTCGCGGCTGGTCAGGTGGTTGTGGCTGGCGAAACGGGCGAGGGGGCCACGGTCGACCAGGTCACAGGGTGGGACGATGACGGTGCAGGCGTGGGGGTAGCCATCGTAGCCCTCGAGGGCGATGTGAGCGGAGCAGAGTCCACGCTTGTACTTGCCATCCGCACGGATGATGACGGTCTCGAAGGCGCCTTCTGAGCCGGTTTCGCCTACCTGGGCGGTGTGGAGGGTGTAGGTAGTCATGCCCAGTCCTCCGAATGCAGGCACTCGGCGGTGAGGAGTGCGACGTTCACCAGGCGGCGGCGGCCAACCTTGATGAAGGGGAGGTTGCCTTGCTGAATCTGGCCCCGGACGGTGTCGACGGTGAGGCCTGAAAGCTCGGAGAACCGCTCGAGGGTCATGACGGGCACGATGGCCGGGACCTGGGGCGCATTGCTCGTTTCCATATGGCACCTGCTCGCTTTGGCTGGTTGTGATAGTCTTCAGTGTGTAGAGCTAGGACTGGCTGGGTGTGTCACGATCTCAATATAGTAGGATCACAACACAGTGTCAAAGACTGATGGTGAAAAAATTCGGGAAATTCGTGAAGCCGAAGAAATGGGTCGGCAGGAATTTTGCGACCTGACAGGAATAAAGAAGCAGACGCTTATAAGTACAGAGCAAGGGAGAATGGCTTGTTCTTTGAAGACCGTGCGGCAGATAACAGCAGTATTTCCGCAGTACAGGTCGTGGCTGATCGACGATGTGGTAAATGAAGAAGCCGGGCAGATAAGCCCGGAGATCGAGAAGGCGCGGAAGACGCTGAAGCAAACAGGGACGGATATCGACTAGCCAGAAGAGCGGCGGAAAGTTGGTACCAGGGAGGAAGGCATAATGGATAATATGTTTGAGGGTTTATTTGTAAACATTTTTGGAGCAATATGGCCGCTGCTGCTGATGGCTGTAATTTGTTATGTGTTATTAGAACTGGTAAGGAAGAGTAAAAAAAAGGGAGTGAGTAAAGGTAAGAAGAATAATAAGCACAAGAATTACTCAGAATTGCTAATGGAGAAAGGGCAGGCCTATAGAAAGAAAGAATATTTCATGACGCCGGTGGAGCGTGAGGTTTATAAGTTGTTAGAAAGATCGTATGGAGATAGATACCGCATTTTTAGCCAAGTGCGTGTTGTGGATGTGGTGGAGCCAGATTCAACAAAGCATCATTCTAAGAGCCGTGAATTCATGTCACTATTCAGACAGCTTTCACAATGGCACTTCGATTATGTGCTATGTGAAAGAGACAGCTTCAAAGTGTACTGTGCGCTAGAACTAGATGATGCCAGCCATGAAAGAGAAGATAGGATAAAGCGAGATCGTATACTGGATATGGCATGCAAGAATGCAGGTCTTGAGTTAAAAAGAATGAGAATAAATCATGAAGATAGGAGTGTCGATGTAACTAATCGGTGAGGGAGGTGATAGGGGGAAAGGGTGTCAACGAAGCGTCGACGGCGATGAGCCGAAGCGGGCCAGAGTGGGCTGGCGGATGGTCGCAAAAGCGCCAGTTATGGCGGTTCCAGCCAGACCGGGCAGGCAGGAAAGGGCCTTGTAATCAGTAGGTCCCGGGTTCGACTCCTGGTGCCGGCACCATCAAGCAGCGCAAGATCAGCAGATTAGAGCGAATACTAACCGTCCACTGTGGCGGTTTTTTTGTGCGCGCGCAACGGTCCTGCGCCTCGTGCCTGCCTCTACTTCCTCTTCTTTGCGTATGCGGTCGATCAGGCACGGGGAAAGACAACGGCTGCCAGGGTCTTGAGGGAAGTGTGCCAACTGCCTAGGTCAGTAATAATTCCTCGGCAATTATTTTTATCGCTACCGCGAAAAGCATCAACATTACGACCTTGTCGAACCATTCAAGAGACAGTCGTTGTCCGAGACGCCCCCCCAGAGGCATGGCGGCGGAAATGATAAGGAGGGCGCCGGCGCTTGACACTGCCAGTGGCCAGGTGACGATCCCCAAGGACATCAAGGCAGGAAGCTGAACCACCGTGATGGCGGTAAAGAACGTTGAGATAGACCCTATGAAAGCTCTTCTTTCTAGACGCATGAAATTCAGGAACGCCACTGATATCGGGCCTGACATACCCACTGCACCCTGCAAGACACCACCGCATAGCCCAACAGGAAAAACCAGCCTCTCTGCCAGGGAGTGCTTGAGGTAGGCTTTTCGCTTCGATAGCCTGAGGGTCAGGTAGCACAGGATGGTAAGTGCTACTGCTATCGAAAGTGTGGCCTCGTCGATGCGGACAAGGGCCCAGGTGCCAAGTGCAACTCCGATTCCGCCTGAAAGTGCAAAGTAGACGAGAAATCTTGTCGGTAGCAGATGTCGCCTGTAGTGCCAAGTCTGCCATGCGTTGTTGAGAAGATTGGGGAGAAGCAGTACCACGATGGCGGTCTGTATATCATAAGCCATCGTCAATATGGGAATAACAATGAGAGGAACGCCAGACCCAATGGCGCCCTTGACAATGCCAGCGAAAGCAAGCGTTAGGATCGATAATATCAGCATCTGAACTGGGGCCCTCCTTGGCCCCAAGAGGGGTAGTGGCTTGGGAATGGTCGGTGTGACGCGCGACGCGGGGTCGATCTAGGCTGGATCTACGACTCGGGTATGCAACTCGCCCACGCCTTCAACACCCCCTACCAGCATGTCTCCCTTATTGACTGCCCCGACCCCTGAAGGTGTCCCAGTCATGATCAGGTCGCCAGCGCGCAGCTCAAAAAGGCTGGAAAGCTGTGAGATGATTTCCGGAACCTTCCAGATCATCTGGTCAAGATCGCCTTGCTGACGAAGCTCGCCGTTGATCTTCAGCCAGATTGCGCCTGAGCTAGGATGACCAATGGTCTTGGCAGGGACCAAGGCGCCACAGGGAGCTGCGCCCTCGAAGCTTTTGGCGGTATCCCAGGGGCGCCCCATTTTTTTCATTTCGGCCTGAATGTCTCGGCGTGTCATGTCTAGGCCTACGGCATAGCCATATACATGCTCCAATGCCTCTTCTACCGGGATATTGACGCCGCCCCTGGCTAGCGCCACCACCATTTCGATTTCGTGATGAACGTCCTGGGTTGCCGGCGGGTAAGGGAAATCTTGATCATCTGCGATCAAGGTGGTGGCGCTTTTCTGAAAGAAGAAAGGGGGCTCCTTGTCTGGGTCATGCCCCATCTCCACGGCATGTGCCGCAAAGTTTCGTCCCACGCAATAAATGCGGTGAACGGGAAAGCGCTGCGTAGATCCCTTGACGGGAAGAGTGGCTTGCTCTGGTGCTGCAATGACAAATGAAGGAGAGCTCATAAAATTGTCCTCAAGAAGAAGGGGGGAGTGGTGCTGGGCGCTCAGGCGGGATCGGGTGTCTGAAGCACATGATAGCCATGCCGACCGCGGGCCTCGCCGAGTGTCATGCCGCTGCGGACATCCTGAAGAATGGCTTCTTCCTTGTGCTCTATGTCCTCTGCGACAGCGAGAACCTCGTAGATGTAAGCCAGCGGGATCACGACGACGCCGTTGCCATCGGCACAGATGACGTCGCCGGGTTCCACCCGAACGGTGCCCAGGCAGACAGGCACATTGACAGCCTGCAGCATGACTCTGTCCTTGCCGGTTCTCATGTGCCCCTGACGTGACCAGATGGGGTAGTCGAGAGAAAGGCTTTCCTGAAGGTCTCGGTTGACCCCATCTACCACGGTACCTTCGACCCCATTGCGTTTGGCCACTTCGGTCATGATGTTGCCCCACACCGTGCAGTCGGTACGACCACGGTTGTCGATGACCACCACATCGCCCGGTCCTGGGTCATCAATGAAGTCGCCGACCGTGCCTCCGGAGGCACCAACTGGCAGATAGGCAAGGGTAAAGGCTTGGCCTGCAATGCAAGCCTCAGGAATCAGGGGATGGAGCCCTTCCACTGCGCCCGGCAGTCCACGCTTATCGAGCGCATCGCTTAGCGTGGATGTGGAAAGCTGCCGGCAGCGGTCGAGCACGGTCCGGTCGAGTCGTTGAGTTGTCATGAACCAGGGTCTCCTAGCGCCGAGTCAATCGAAAGTATTGTTGTGTTTATGATGGCTCACGTTGGTCGAGCGGCTTTTCACCAAGGTGAGCCAGGCCAAGGGGCGAATGCGATGTGAGCAGCTTCCGCTCTACGCTGAGCAAATGCTCCAGCATCATGGCCGAGGCAGCCCCGGGGTCACGATCGGCTATGGCCTGAATGATGCGCTCGTGCTCATCGAACGAGTGGTGGTTCGCGGGTGGGTGCGGGCTGCTACTTCGCCGGCGGCCCCATACCATGGCGCGCCTGACAGCCGACAGCATGTCAAACATCGACGACATGATGAGGTTCTGAGTGGAGTCGGCAATTAGCTTGTGGAACTGGTTGTCACAGGCTTCATACTCTCGCCATGTCGCGGCTTCTCGGCTGCGCTTGGCCACATCGAACATATCGTCGATATTTCGTGGGGTCGCTTGCAATGCCGCCTGAGCCGCCAAGGCCGGTTCGAGGGTCATGCGCGCCCGCATCACATCGGAGGGGCTGCACTGCTGCAGCAGGCTTGCGGGTTCAAAGGCCTTTAGAGGCGAGCGGTCCCCCACGAAAGTCCCTTTCCCTACATGCCGCCACACCAGTCCTTCCTGTTCAAGAATTGCCAAGGCCTTGCGCAGGTCTCCGCGAGTGACGCCGATCAGCTGAGCAAGTTCACGCTCAGGGGGGAGGCGGTCGTTAGGCCGCTTATCACCCTGAGACAAGTAGGCTCGCAACTGAATCAGCGCCGAATGCTGCTCATCCATAACTCCCTCCCGCAAGAATCAGTCCCTCAGCGTTCACTGTAGGCGGCAATCGAGAATTGGGCAACCATTTCTTGACCAATCCGGAAAATTGGTTAAATCTGTGATCAGGACTCGCGCCTCAAGGCCAGCCAATGGAGGGCAATGCCTAGCATGTCGGGCGCTGACGCCATGCATCTCAAGCGTCCACAGGCAGACAAGGCACCATCACAACAGCAACAAAGGAACACGCCATGAACAACAAGAAGGCTCTCGTTGGTGCGCTCGGCGCCATCGCACTGGCTACTACCTCCCTCGCAGCGCACGCCTGGCCGGATCGAACCGTGACGATCATCGTGCCCTACGCACCAGGCGGTATCGCGGACATTGCCGCACGCACCGTCGCTGAGGCCATGAGCGGGACCTGGGGGCAGGAGGTCATAGTGGACAATCGCACGGGAGGGGCGGGTTTTGTCGCCGCCACCGCGGTTGCCAGGGCTGCCCCAGATGGCCACACGCTGTTTGTGGCTGATATGGGGGTCAATGTCATCAATCCCTATCTGTTTGATGACACACCTTACGACCCGGCCACCGACTTCCGGCCGATCACGATGATCAGTGATACGCCCTTGGTCCTTGCGGCCTACAGAGGGGCTCCCTTCGACACGACGGAAGAGTATCTCGCCTACGCAGAGGCCAACCCGGGCGAGCTGAGCTTTGCTTCAGCCGGGATTGGATCTCTTAATCACATCGTGCCCGAGTGGATCAACTACGAAACTGGCATCGATACCGTGCATATCCCCTATCGGGGAGGTGCCCCTGCTGCTACTGCCGTTGCCTCCGGCGAAGCGCAGGTCGGGGTCCTGGCGCTCTCCTCAGTCGGGCCCTTTGTCGACAGTGGCGATATCAAGGTGCTCGGTGTGGCCCGCCAGGAGCGAGTGGAGTCGCACCCTGAACTGCCGACGCTGATCGAGGGCGGAGTCCCCAATGTCGCCGCAGGTCAGTGGGCGGGACTCTTTGCCCCGTCCGGAGTGAGCGACGAGATTGCCGACAAGATCTATCAGGATATGGTGGCGTTTCTAGAAACGGATGAGGCCCGTAACACCTTTGCCGAGCGCGGTGCCATCGTCTCACCCATGTCTTCCGAGGAATTCGGCCAGATGCTGGACGACCTGCGCGAGCAATTCTCGATCATCATTGAAGCCGCCGAGATCAGCGCCGACTGAGACCACCGGGCCGGGACCAGCCCATGAGGTCCCGGCCACTTCTGACGAGATTGCGCAATGAACGTACTGACCTCCAAGGATTTCTTGGCGGGACTCGTCTGCGTGCTGTTGGGTGGCCTGGTCTTGGTGGTTTCATCAGACTACAACTTCGGCACCCCGAGACGCATGGGTCCTGGCTTCTTTCCCATCACTCTAGGAGCTCTACTGGTCCTGCTGGGATGCGCCATCCTGCTGACTGCCATTCGCGTCGGTGAGCGCCTGCCGGCACTCAACCTTCGCCCATGGCTGGTCATACCTGTCGCCGTGCTTGCCTTCGCGCTGATACTGCCAAGGTTCGGTTTTGCTCCCGCGGGCATAGCCGTGGTCATTCTGGCCGGCATGGCAGACCGTGGAGCGAAGGTGATGACTCTCGCTCTACTGGCCGCCGTGTTGGTTCCTGCCGTGTGGGCGCTGTTCGCTCTCGTACTGGGTGTACCCCTTCCCTTCGTGACCTGGAGCTGACCCATGGACCTATTAGAGAGTCTGCAGTTGGGCCTGGCGACTGCCCTCACCTTGGAAAACCTTTTCTACTGCCTGCTAGGCGTCAGTGTCGGCATGATCGTGGGGGTGTTACCAGGCATTGGACACCTGGCTGCAGTATCCCTGCTGATGCCATTGACGTTCCATGTTCCCGCTACCGCCGCGTTGGTGATGCTGGCCGGGATCTACTATGGCGCCCAGTATGGTGGTTCCATTGCTTCGATTTTGCTTAACCTGCCTGGCACTGCATCCTCGGCTGTCATCTGCCTCGATGGCTATCCAATGGCACAGAAGGGGCGCGCCGGATCAGCGCTCATGATCACTACCATCGCTTCCTTCTTCGGCAGTTGCTTTGCGATCCTGGTGCTGATTCTGATGGCTCCGCCACTGGCGCAGTTGGCCCTGTCATTCCATTCAGCCGACTACTTCTCGATGATGGTGCTCGGCCTGGTGGCGGCGGGCTCCATCAGTCAGGGGCGTCCCCTGCTTGGCCTGGCCAGTGTCGTACTTGGCCTCTTGATTGGCCTGGTCGGCATCGATGTCAACAGCGGTGTCATGCGCATGACGTTTGGCGTGCCAGAACTGTTCGATGGGATCAGCATCATTGTGATCGCCATGGCCTTATTCGGTGTGTCTGAGGTCATCTCCAGCATTGGAAAGACGGGGGGTAGCGCCCGCTCCATCAATGTGAGCTTCCGCTCGCTTTTGCCGACAAGGAAAGAGTGGTCCCAGTCTGGCTGGCCGATTCTTCGCGGCTCTGGTGTGGGCACTGCCATCGGTATCCTTCCTGGGACAGGTGGGGGATCAATGGCATCCTTCATGGCCTATGCGGTCGAGAAGCGCGTGTCGTCGAAGCCTGAGTCCTTTGGCAAGGGAGCGGTGCCGGGAATCGCGGCTCCGGAGGGAGCCAACAATGCTGCCGCACAGTCATCCTTTATTCCGACCTTGACACTTGGCATTCCAGGCGATGCCATCATGGCGCTCATGTTGGGTGCTCTGATGATTCATGGAATTGCTCCTGGCCCCCGTGTCGTGACCGATAATCCTGAGCTCTTCTGGGGTCTGATCGTCAGCTTTCTGATCGGTAATCTGATTCTTCTGATCCTGAATATCCCTCTGATCAAGGTCTGGGTAAAGATTCTTCAGATTCCCTATCGGCTGCTGTTTCCCGCGATCATTCTTCTGATCTGCGCCGGAGTTTATAGCCTGGATCGTTCGGCAGTTGATGTGCTGATGGTGGCCGGGTTCTCGGCAGTCGGCTACCTGCTGATCAAGTTGGGATTCGAAGCCGCGCCTCTGCTGCTCGGTTTCATACTTGGTCCCATGCTCGAAGAGAACCTACGCCGCTCGATGCTGCTTAGTCGTGGCGACTTCATGGTGTTTCTGGAGCGTCCGGTCAGTGCCACCTTTCTGATTCTGTCGGCACTGCTCCTGCTATGGGTCATCTGGGGAACCCTGAAGCCCCGTCAGCGTCCTGTCGTCAACGTTTAGTGCATCATCCACACATCACGAGGAACTCAGGAATGAATAAATTAGCGATCAAGACCATTGCGCGTGCAGAAGCGGCTGTCATCCAGGGACTTGCCGAGTGCGGGGTGGCCACGGTGCATGAAGCCCAGGGGCGTACCGGTGCGATGGAGCCCGAGATCGGAGCCGTGGTGCCCGGGGCTGTCATGGCGGGCTCTGCCGTTACTGTGATGTGCGCGCCGGGTGATAACTGGATGCTGCATGTCGCCATCGAGCTCATGCAGCCCGGTGATGTGCTGGTGGTTGGCACCACTTCCCGTAGCCTCGATGGATTCTTCGGCGACATTCTTGCTGAATTCGTGTCGCAGCGTGGTGGTGCGGGTGTCGTTCTGGATACCGGGGTCCGGGACGTCCGCGACCTGAGGGCTCAGGGCCTCCCGGTATGGTCCCGTGCTATCAGCCCTCAGGGGACCGTCAAGGAGACGGTGGGTGCCGTCAACGTGCCCATCCAGTGTGGCGGTCGACTGGTAATCCCTGGTGATGTCGTGGTGGCTGACGATGATGGGGTCGTGATGGTACCGCGCACGAGGGCTGCCGAAGTCCTGGCAGCCTCTCGTCAGCGCATTGACAAGGAAGAGGCCATGCGCCATGCCATCCGGCAGGGGGGCAACACACTGGATCTGCTTGGTCTGCGCGACAAGGTCATCGAGAAGGGGCTCCGGTATGAAGAGGGGCCAGTCGACTGGTCGCTTCGCGGGGAACAAGGGGCCGTATCATGAAGATCGCTATCCTGGATGACTACGGCAACGACGCCCTTGGTCTGGCGGACTGGTCAGGGCTTGGAGAGGTCACGGTCTTCCGTGACACGCTTAAGGACGCAGATGAATTGGCCGAGCGGCTAAGGCCGTTTGACGTGCTCTGCGTGATGCGTGAACGCACTCCCCTCCCGGGATCGCTGCTTGAACGCCTGCCTCACTTGAAGCTGATTGTCACCTCCGGGCCAAGGAACCTCTCGATTGATCTCGATATCGCCAAGCGACAGGGCATCACCGTGTGCGGAACCGAGCTTCGCAAGACTACCACCGCCGAACTCACGCTGGCTCTCATGCTCGCCGTACAGCGCCGAATCGTGGTTGAGGCCAACCACCTTGCCTCGGGGCGCTGGCAGCAGGGTCTTGGGCGCGATCTTGCCGGCCTCACCCTGGGCCTTGTTGGGCTCGGCAAGGTGGGGCAGCAGGTCGCGGTATTGGCGAAGGCATTTGGCATGCAGGTTGCGGCTTGGTCGCAGAATCTCACCGAGGCCACCTGTCAGGCGCATGATGTGGCGTACGCCGACTCGCTCGAGGGACTGCTGGCTCAATCGGATATCGTGTCGGTGCATCTGGTGCTGTCTCCCCGGAGCCGTGGCTTGATCGGCCGTGAAGCGTTGCGCCATATGCGTCCTGATGCCTGCCTGATCAACACGTCGCGTGGTCCCATCATCGACAATGTGGCACTGCTTGAGGCATTGCGAGCCGGTTGGCTGGGCTCCGCCGCCATCGATGTATTCGAGGAGGAGCCCCTGCCTGGCGAGGCTGCCATCCGAGACCAGGCGCTGATCGACTGTGGACGCCTGCTGCTGACTCCGCATCTGGGGTATACCAGCCAGCAGACATTCGAGCTCTTCTACCGGCAGATGGTCGAGGCCATCAAGGCGTGGCGCGTTGGCGCTCCAATCCGACAGTTGCAGTAGTCGCTGGGGCCCCGGGCACAGAGATGTCGAGCCGGTGGTGGCGGCATGCCGTGGGCCGGCGGTAGTGGTACGCGGCGCCTGGTGCGGTAGACTGTATGGCTTGTCGCCGAGATGCGGCACGCATAATGAGAAGGAGAAGACCCGCCATGCGCTTTGTTCCACGTTTCACCGATGGCCAGGAGTTTCCCCACGCGCTCGGCAAGATCGTCTGCGTCGGCCGCAACTACGCCGATCATGCCCGGGAGCTCGACAATCCGGTGCCCAGCGAGCCGCTGCTGTTCATCAAGCCGGCGACCTGTGCCGTGCCGCTGGAGGAGCCCATCGAGGCGCCCTTCTCCCGGGGCGAGGTGCACTACGAGACCGAGCTGGCGCTGCTGGTCGGCGAGGAGCTCTCCCATGCCACCGCCGATGAGGCCGAGCGCGCCATCGTCGGCATCGGCCTTGGGCTGGATCTGACCCTGCGCGACCTGCAGACCCGCCTCAAGGAGAAGGGGCATCCCTGGGAGGTCTCCAAGGCCTTCGATGGGGCCTGCCCGCTCTCCACCTTCCTGCCGCTCTCTCAGGTCCCCAACTGGAGTGCGCTGACCTTCACCCTTGAGATCGACGGTGAGCTGCGCCAGCGCGGGGAGGGGGCCGACATGCTGTTCCCGGTCGCCACCCTGGTGGCGGAGATGAGCCGCCACTTCACCCTGCTGCCGGGCGATGTGGTGCTCACCGGCACCCCGGCCGGCGTGGGCCCGTTGCCCCGCGGCGCCGAGCTGCACTTCACCCTGACCGGCGGCCTCGAGTTCACCACCCGGGTGGTCGAGTGAGCCCGGATGGTCGAGTGAGTTAGTCACGCCCGATAGCGCAAGGCAGTCGTGCAACAACAGACGCCCCGCGGCCTGGCCGCGGGGCGTCGTCGTCTGGCAGGGCAGGCGAGCGCGCTATTCGAGGTAGGTATAGCCCGCCAGGCCCTCGGAGAGGTCGTCGAGGAAGCGCTGCTGCTCGGCCTCCTCGAGACCGCTGGCCGCGAGCTGGTCGGCCAGGTGCCGGCGTAGCACCTCGGCATCGAAGTTGACGTAGCTCAGCACGTCGGCGACCCGATCGCCCTGCTGGATATGGCTCAGGGCCCAGCTGCCGTCCTCGGCCAGGGTCGCATCCACCGAGTCGGTGTCGCCGAACAGGTTGTGCAGGTCGCCGAGGATCTCCTGATAGGCGCCCACCAGGAAGAAGCCCAGCAGCTGCTCCTCGCCCTCCTGCCACTCGGGCAGCGGCAGGGTGGTCTCCACGCCCTGGCCGTCCACATAGCCGTCGATGCGTCCGTCGGAGTCGCAGGTGATGTCCTGGATCACCCCGCGGCGCACCGGCTCCTGGTCGAGGCCGGTCAGCGGCAGCACCGGGAAGATCTGCTGGATGCCCCAGACGTCGGGCACCGACTGGAACAGCGAGAAGTTGACGAACAGCTTGTCGGCCAGCTTCTCCGCCAGCTCGTCGGCGATCTCGCGGTGGGCCCGATTGCGGGTGTCGAGGCGGGCGCGCAGCCTCGCGCAGGCGGCGAAGTAGACCGCCTCGCCCTCGGCGCGGGCGTTGATGTCGGTCATGCCGATCACGAAGCGCTCGTGCAGCTCGCCCATGGCCTGGACCAGGTCGTGCCAGGCTTCCACCAGGCCGCGTGGCTCGATGTGGGCGTGCAGCAGGTCATGCACTCGCCACAGCTCGTCGACCTGGGGGTCCCCCTCGACGCGGCGTTCGGGGGCCTGCTCGCTGACCCGCTCCTCGCCGATCACGTTGGTGATCAGTACCGCATGGTGGGCGGTCAGGGCGCGGCCGGATTCGCTGATCAGGTGCGGCTCGGGCAGCCCCTGTTCCTGGCAGGCCTGGCGGAAGGCGTAGACCACGTTGCGGGCGTACTCGAGCATCGAGTAGTTGGCGGAGCAGAAGCTGCGCGAGCGGGTGCCTTCGTAGTCGACGCCGAGGCCCCCGCCCACGTCCACGGTATCCACCGGGGCGCCCAGCTCCACCAGGCTCTGGTAGAAGCGGGCGCACTCGCGCAGCCCGCCCTGGATGTCGCGGATATTGGCGATCTGGGAGCCCAGGTGGAAGTGCACCAGCTGCAGACTGGCCAGGGCGTCGGCCTCGCGCAGCTGCTTCACCACGGCCAGGATCTGGCTGGCGGTGAGGCCGAACTTGGACTTCTCGCCGCCGGTGTTCTGCCAGCGGCCGCGGCCCACGGTGGCCAGGCGCGCGCGCAGGCCGATGCGCGGCTTGACCCCGAGCTCGGCGGCCTCCTCGAGGATCAGCGGCAGCTCGGAGAGCTTCTCCACCACCAGGTAGACGCGGTGGCCGAGCTTCTCGCCCATCAGCGCCAGGCGGATGTACTCGCGGTCCTTGTAGCCGTTGCAGACGATCAGCGAGGGGCCGTCGCCGGAGAGCGCCAGCACGGCGAGCAGCTCGGGCTTGCTGCCGGCCTCGAGGCCCACCCGGTCACGACCGCGCTCGGGGGTGGCGAGGATCTCCTCCACCACGCGGCGCTGCTGGTTGACCTTGATCGGGTAGACGGCGGTATAGCCGCCGCCGAACTCCTCCTCGGCCATGGCGGTGTCGAAGGCGGCGCACAGCTGCTCGACCCGGTCGTGGAGGATATCGATGAAGCGTACCAGCACCGGAAGGCGCAGGCCGGCGGTCTTGAGTTCTGCCACCAGGTCGTCCAGCGGCAGGGCCGGGCCCTCGATCTCGCTGCCCAAGGGGCGCACCAGGGCGTGCCCGGAGTCGTCCACGTCATAGTAGCCGCTGCCCCACTGGTCGATGTTCCAGACGCGCCGCGCGCGCTTCGCCGGGCTGCCGGCACTGGCCATGGAGAGACTCATGCATTCACCTCCGGGAGGGGAAGGGCGCCATGTGCCAGGCGCGCCTTGAGGATGGTGCGGAACTGTTCGGGGTCGTGGGGGGTGAGGTCGTGGGCCGGCGGATCCACGTAGACCACCAGCAGCCTCGAGAGCCAGTAGCGCAGCGCGGTCATGCGCAGCATCATCGGCCATGCCTCGCGCTCGGCCGCGGTGAGAGGACGGCGCGCCTGATAGGCGCCGAGAATGGCGTCATGGCGCTCGACGTTGAGGCGGCCGTCGGCCTCGGTGGCCCAGTCGTTGATGACGATGGCCAGGTCGAACAGCAGGTCGCCGGTGCAGCCGTTGTAGAAGTCGATGATGCCGCCCAGGCGGTCGCCCTCGTAGAGGGTGTTGTCGCGGAAGAGGTCGCCGTGCAGGGCCCCCTGGGGCAGCTCGGGGCTGTTGCCGAAGGCCTCCTGATAGATCTCCACCTCATCCTTCATCAGGGCCTGGTCCTCCGGCGAGAGGTAGACCAGCACCTTGTGGTGCATGGGCAGCAGCCAGTGGAGATCCCGCGGGTTGGGGCGATGGCCGGGGAAGTGCTGCGACACCCTGTGCATATGGCCCAGGGCATCGCCCAGGGCTGCACACTGCGCCAGGTTCGGCGACTTGGGATGCCGGCCGGGCAGGCGCGGGAAGAGCAGCGCCGGCTTGCCGGCGAGGCGGTGCAGCGCCACGCCCTCGCGGTCGTGGAGCGGTCCCGGTACCGGCAGGCGGTGTTCGTCCAGGTAGTCTAGCAGGTCGACGAAGAACGGCAGCTCCCCGAATTCGCCCTGCTCGAACAGGGTCAGCACCAGCGCTCGCCGGTCGGTGGTGACGAAGAAGGTGCTGTTCTCGGTGCCGGCGGGCACGCCTTCCAGGGAGACCAGCGAGCCGGCATCGAAGCGTGCCAGGAAGTCCGCGACCTGGGTCTCGGTAAGCGGTGTGAATACGGCCATGTGTCTCTCACCCGGGAATGCCAAGCCGCCTATTGTAGCGACTTGGCAGGCTGATGCACGCGTCCGGATTCGGGGAGGAACGATTGATGGCGATCGAGAGGCTCGGGCCGCTCCGTCTGGCGGGTCAGAAGGTCCGCAGGATCCACTGCGGGACGGCGATGCGGTCGCCATCCTGGCGCTCGAAGTTGCCGTCGCCGTCGTGGTCCACCAGGTAGTAGGAGGGGCCGCGGGAAGGCCGGATCTCGATGGCGTAGAGCTCGCCGTTGATGCGGTACTCGCGGATGGTGCGATCCTCCTCCTGGCGGATGGTGATGTCCGGTTCCAGGTCGGCAGAGGACTGGGCCAGGGCGGGGCCGGTGGCGATCAGCGAAAGCCCCAGCAGCAGGGCGATGAGAGTGCGTGTCACGATCATGGTGGCCTCCGGGCTGCCTGGGGCAGTAGCGAGGGGAGATACCCGCAGTGTAAGGCGCTCAGCGCACGCTGCCCACTACCCGCGGAAAAACGCGCCGGCAATGCGTATCATGGGTGATCAGGATCACTTTCCGCCCAGCTTGAATGGATGCCTCCATGGCCGATACCCCCATCGTACTCGTCGACGGTTCCTCCTACCTCTACCGCGCCTTCCACGCCCTGCCGCCGCTGACCACCTCCAGGGGCCAACCCACCGGTGCCATCAAGGGCGTGCTCAACATGCTCAAGCGGCTGATCAAGGAGTATCCGGACAGTCCCATGGCGGTGGTCTTCGACGCGCCGGGGAAGACCTTCCGGGACGATCTGTTCGCCGAGTACAAGTCCCATCGCCCGCCGATGCCCGACGACCTGCGCTCCCAGGTGGCGCCGCTGCATCGATGCGTCAAGGCGCTGGGGCTGCCGCTTTTGTGCATCGAGGGGGTGGAGGCCGATGACGTCATCGGCACCCTGGCCCGCCAGGCCACCGAGGCCGGCCGCGACGCGGTGATCTCCACCGGTGACAAGGACATGGCCCAGCTGGTCAACGCGCACATCACCCTGGTCAACACCATGAAGGACGAGACCCTGGACGTGGCGGGCGTGAAGGCGAAGTTCGGGCTGCCGCCCGAGCTGATCATCGACCTGCTGGCGCTGATGGGCGACAAGGTCGACAACATTCCCGGCGTGCCGGGGGTCGGGGAGAAGACCGCCCTGGGCCTGCTGCAGGGCATGGAGGGCGGCCTCGAGACCATCTATGCCGACCTGGAGAAGGTCAAGACACTGGATTTCCGCGGCGCCAAGACGCTGCCGAAGAAGCTCGAGGAGCACCGCGACCAGGCCTTTCTCTCCTATCAGCTGGCCACCATCAAGACCGACTGCGAGCTGCCGGTGGGCCTCGACGATCTCGAGATCGCACACCCCGACCGCGAGGCGCTCCTCGAGCTCTACCGCGAGTACGAGTTCAAGGCGTGGCTCGCCGAGCTGCTGGAGGGCAGCGACAGCGGCGTCGATGACCTCGCCGGCGGCCCGCCGCCCTCTGCCGATGCCGACGCGCCCCCCGGCAGCGCCGCACGGGAGGACCAGGTGATCCTCGAGCAGGCCGACTTCGACGCCTGGCTCTCGCGCCTGCAGGCGGCCGAGGCCTTCTGCTTCGACCTGGAGACCACCAGCCTCAACTACATGGAGGCGCAGATCGTCGGCGTGGGGCTCTCGCTTGCGCCCGGGGAGGCGGCCTATATCCCGCTCGCCCACGACTACCTGGATGCCCCCGCGCAGCTCGACCGCGACGCCGTGCTCGCTGCCCTCAGGCCGCTGCTGGAGGATGCCGGCAAGACCAAGATCGGCCAGAACCTCAAGTACGACATCTCGGTGCTGGCGAGCCACGGCATCAGGGTGGCGGGGCCTCTGGAGGACACCATGCTGGAGTCCTACGTGCTCGACTCCACCGCCACCCGCCACGACATGGACTCCCTGGCGCTGAAGTACCTCGGCGAGAAGACCGTCTCCTTCGAGGAGATCGCCGGCAAGGGGGCCAAGCAGCTCACCTTCAACCAGATCGCCCTGGAGCAGGCGGCCCCCTATGCCTGCGAGGACGTCGACATCACCCTGCGCCTGCACGGTGAGCTGCGTCCGCGGCTGGCGAAGGAGGGGCGCCTGGCCGAGGTGCTGGAGACGATCGAGCTGCCGCTGGTGCCGGTGCTGTCGCGCATGGAGCGCACCGGCGTGGCGCTGGACCCCGAGCGGCTGCACACCCAGAGCCGGGGGCTCGAGGGGCGTATCCGCGAGCTGGAGGCCTGCGCCCACGAACTGGCCGGGCGCGAGTTCAACCTGGGCTCGCCCAAGCAGCTCGGCCAGATCCTCTTCGAGGAGCAGAAGATCCCGGTGATCAAGAAGACCCCCAAGGGGGCGCCCTCCACCGCCGAGGCGGTGCTGGAGGAGCTGGCGCTGGACTACCCGCTGCCCAAGGTGATCATGGAGCATCGTGGCCTGGCCAAGCTCAAGTCCACCTATACCGACAAGCTGCCGCGGCTGGTCAACAAGGGAACCGGGCGGCTGCACACCAGCTACCACCAGGCGGTCACCGCCACCGGGCGGCTCTCCTCCAGCGACCCCAACCTGCAGAACATTCCGATTCGCACCGAGGAGGGGCGCAAGATCCGCCAGGCCTTTATCGCCCGGCCCGGCTACCGCATCGTCGCCGCCGACTACTCCCAGATCGAGCTGCGCATCATGGCGCACCTCTCCGAGGACAGGGGGCTGCTAGAGGCCTTCGCCGAGGGGCGCGACATCCATGCCGCCACCGCCGCGGAGGTGTTCGGCGTGCCCCTGGAGAAGGTCTCGGGCGACCAGCGGCGCAGCGCCAAGGCGATCAACTTCGGCCTGATCTACGGCATGAGCGCCTGGGGCCTGGGCCGCCAGCTGCATATCGAGCGCAATCAGGCCCAGACCTGGATCGAGCGCTACTTCGACCGCTACCCCGGTGTGGCCCGCTACATGGAGCGCATCCGCGCCCAGGCGGCGGAGGACGGCTTCGTCGAGACGGTGTTCGGCCGGCGCCTCTACCTGCCGGAGATCCACTCCCAGAACCGCGCCCGCCGCCAGGGGGCCGAGCGCACGGCGATCAACGCCCCCATGCAGGGCACCGCGGCGGACATCATCAAGCGGGCGATGATCGACGTCGATGCCTGGCTCCAGGCGGGAGAGATGGATGCCTGGATGGTGATGCAGGTCCACGACGAACTGGTCTTCGAGGTGGCGGAAGGGCAGGTGGAGGCCTTCATCGAGCAGGTGAAGGGGCGCATGCAGGGCGCCGCCGAGCTCAGCGTGCCGCTGATCGTCGAGGCGGAGAGTGGGGCGAACTGGGATGAGGCCCACTAGGGAAAAGGGCGATTTGCTATTGCGCTCGGGCTCTTGATAAAAGCAGCTGGCCGCCGGCGGTGCCGGTGCGCCGGCTCGGTTGTCTCCTCATGTAGCAGGCTACACTCCGGGAGCCGTGCTCCGGCGGCGACCAGCCTATCTTCGCTCATAACACAAATCTCTCCTGTTCCTATCTACTGAGTGGAATCCGTAGTAAGAACGCCACCGTCCTGTCTACTGGCTGAAAGCCGAAACAAGAACGCCACCGCGGCTGCGGTGGCGTTCTTGTTTGCGCGGTCGGTGATACTGGCTAGTCCCTGAGCACCGTGGCGGTGCGCTGGGGCTCGAGGCTGACCTGCTCGCCTACCTTCCACAGGCTGTGGCTGGGAGTGATGGCGCAGAAGTGCTGGCCGTGCTGCTCCAGCAGGTAGAAGCAGTCGTGGCCGCGGAACTCGCGCTCGACGATGGTGGCGCCCTGGCCGTCCGGAGCGGCGGAGAGGGCCAGGTACTCCGGGCGCAGCGAGAGGCGCACCGGGCCGCGCCGGTGGCTGTCGATGGCCACCGGGCCGAGGGCGGTACGGGCGATCTCGCCGTCGGCCTCACCCTCCAGCAGGTTGGTGTGGCCGAGGAACTCCGCCACGAAGGCGGTGGCCGGCGCCTGATAGATCCGCTCCGGGCGGTCCTTCTGGATCAGCTGGCCATAGTGCATCACCCCCACCTGGTCGGCGAAGGAGAGCGCCTCGGCCTGGTCGTGGGTGACCAGGATCACCGAGGTGCCGGCTGCCTTGAACAGCCGGCGCACCTCCTTGCGGGTCGATTCGCGCAGGGCGGCGTCCAGGTTGGAGAAGGGCTCGTCGAGCAGCACCAGCTCGGGCTCGGCGGCGAGCGTCCTGGCCAGGGCCACGCGCTGCTGCTGGCCGCCGGAGAGCTGATCGGGCATGCGCGCGGCGAGGTCCGCCAGCCCCACCAGGTCGAGCCACTCCCGGGACTTGGCAGCCCGCTTGGCCTTGGGCACGTGGCGCATGGCAAAGGCGACGTTCTCACCCAGGCTCATGTGCGGGAAAAGGGCGTAGTCCTGGAAGACGATGCCGATGCGGCGCTGCTGGGGCGGCAGGCGGGTGACGTCCTCGCCGCGCAGCAGGATCTCGCCGGCATCGGGGTGCTCGAAGCCGGCGATCATGCGCAGCGTGGTGGTCTTGCCGCAGCCGCTGGGGCCGAGCAGAGCGAGGATCTCACCGTTGTCCAGGGAGAAGCTCACGTCCTCCACCGCCAGCGGGTCCTGATGGCGATAGCGCTTGTGCAGCCCGCCCACCGAGAGCAGCGGCTCGGGTAGCCGGGTCGGCACGCCCTGAGGAGCGGCCTTGAGGTCGAGGTTGGACATCATTTGCCCTCCTTGGTGAGCAGCAGGCCCACGGACAGGCTGGAGAACACCACGATGGCGGCGGCGAAGGGAGCCGCTTCTGCCAACATGCCTTCCGAGGTGCGAGTGAAGACGGTCACGGCCAGGGTCGTGTAGCCGGTGGGGGCCAGCAGGAAGGTGATCGGCAGCTCCTTCATGCACAGCACGAAGACCAGCACCACGCCGGCCAGGATGCCGCGGCGCAGGCGCGGGAAGATCACGTGAATGAAGGTACTGATGGGGCCGTGGCCCAGGGAGTGAGCGGCCTCCTCCATGCTCGGCCGTGTCTGCAGCAGGGCGCTGCGGATTGGGCCCAGGGCCAGGGCCAGCGAGGCCATGGCCCAGGTGATGATCAGCATCGCCAGGGTCTGATAGAGGAAGGGGGCGGTGCGCAGCGAGAAGAACACCATGGCCAGCGCCAGCGCCAGCGGCGGAATGGCGTAGCCGATATAGGCCGAGCGCTCGACCAGGGTGGCGAAGGGTGAGCGGTAGCGCACCGTCAGGAACGCCACCGGCAGGGCGAAGGCCGCGGCCAGCAGGGCGGCCGGCAGGGCCGCGCCGGCGGAGCGCAGCAGGGTGCCCGGCACGCGGGCGAAGAAGGAGAGATCCGGCGGCGCCAGCAGCAGCCAGTAGGCCAGGATCATCACCGGCAGGCCGATGGAGGCGGTGAACAGCGCCACCAGATAGGGCCAGGCCAGGAAGCGTGCCCGGCCGAGCGGCTGGGGCGTCATCGGGCGGGCCACCCCAGTGCCGATGCGCGCCAGCTTGCGCTTCACCACCAGGCTGTCGAGCATCACGAAGCAGGCGGCCAACGCCAGCAGCATCAGCGCCAGCCAGGCGGCGTAGACGCGGTCGAAGGCGCCGGAGTACTGGGTGTAGATGGCGTAGCTGAAGGCCTCGTAGCGCATCAGCGCCACGGCGCCGAAGTCGCCCAGCACGTAGAGGGTGATCACCAGCCAGCCGGCCATCAACGCCGGCATCAGGTGGGGCAGGGTCACCCGACGAAAGATCTCGCCTTGGGTGTAGCCCAGGCTGCGTGCGCTCTCCTCGAGGTTGCCATCGAGACCCGCCAGGGCGGCGCGCAGGTTCAGGAACAGGTAGGGAAAGGTGTAGAGCGACAGCGCCAGGGTGGCGCCCCAGTAGCCCTGCAGGCGCGGCAGCTGGAGCCCGGTGAGCTGGGCCAGCACTCCGTAGTTGCCGCCGAGCCCGATCAGCGCATAGGCCATCACGTAGCCAGGCACCGCCAGGGGAATCACGCCGAGAATCGTCAGGGTCTTCCTGAAGCGGATATCGGTGCGGGTCACCAGCCAGGCCAATGGGAAGGCCATCAGGGTGGTCAACGCCACTACGCCGGCGGCCAGGGACAGGGTGTTGATCAGCAGCTGCAGGTTGCGGGGGCGGAATACCAGGTCGACGAGGGTGGCGCTATCGGCTTCGAACGCGCGTAGCCCCAGGTAGGCCAGGGGCACCAGCATCACCCCCGCCGCGATCAGCGAGGGCAGCAGGATATGCAGCGGAACGCCGCGAGGCAGCAGCCGGGGCAGGCCCGGGGTGCGGTGCGGCGTGGCGGTGTAGCGTGTCGGGTTCATCGTGCCTCGTTGGTGAAGACCTGCCGCCACGGGGCGGCAGGTCGCTGGCCGGGGTTACAGCAGCCCGGCGTCACGCAGCAGCCGGAGGGTGCCCTCGAGATCGCTCAGGTCGTCAAGGTCGATCTGAGGGGAGACCTCCAGCAGGCGGTCGAAGTCCTCGAGCACCGGGTTCTGGATCACGTCGCGGGTGACCGGGTACTCGTAGACGTTGCCGGTAAAGTACTGCTGGGCGGCCGGAGAGAGCAGGAAGCGCACGAACTCCACGGCGGCCTCCTGGTTGCTGCTGCTCTCGAGCACCGCGATGCCGGCCACGTTCACCAGATTGCCGATGTCGCCGTCGGCGAAGAAGGCCTGCTCTACCGGGAAGTCGGCGTCGGAGGCCACGAAGCGCGGCAGGTAGTAGTTGTTCACCAGGCCGAAGTCGATCTCGCCGTCGGCGATACCCTGCACCTGGGTGGTGTTGTTGCTGAAGGTGACGGCGCCGTTTGCCTTCATCCCCTTGAGCCAGGCTAGGGTGCGCTCGTCACCGTGCTCCACGCGCATGGCGGTGACGAAGGACTGGAAGGAGCCGTTGGTGGGTGCCCAGCCGACGCGGCCTTCGTAGCGCTCGTCGACGAGGTCGAAGACGCTCTCGGGCAGCTCATCCTCGCTGGTGCGCTCCGGGGAGTAGGCGACCACGCGGGCGCGACCGCTGGCGGCGACCCAGTTGCCGCTCTCGCTGGTGTAGATGGTCGGCAGGCCTTCGTAGATGTCGGCGGGCAGCTCGGCCAGCAGGCCGGCCTTGCTAAGCTCGCCCATGGCGCCGGCGTCCTGGCCCCAGTAGAGGTCCGCCGGAGAGCGGCGGCCCTCCTCCTGGACCAGCACCGCCAACTGAGCGGTGTCGCCGTAGCGGACGTTGACGCTGATGCCGGTGTTCTTCTCGAACTGGCTGATGATCGGCTCAACCATGGACTCGCCGCGACCGGAATAGAGTGTCAGGCTGGCGGCGGAGGCCAGGGGAGTGGCAAGCAGGGTGGCCACGAGGGTGGCGGAGGCGAACAGCGACTTCTGCATGTCGGAATGATCCTTGGGTTGGCAGTCGATACGATTCCGCTCTGCGGCGGTTAGCGGTCCACGGCCAGTCTCGGTCTATCGGCACGATAGCAAAATTATTGTCTGCTGCAAATGATAATGATACGCAAAAGGGTTTTCATGACGTGCGTCAATTCCTGCTCTCGCGATGGCCGAAGGTGGGAGCCTCGCGCCTTGAAAACCGAAGCGCCCGCCATGCGGGGCATGGCGGGCGCTGGGTGTTGCCGCTGGGCGGGCAGCACCGCCTTGTAGAGATCGATGATCTCCACCCCCTTGGGCGCCACCCCCTTCATGTAGAAGAGCGCATAGCCGAACGGCGGGGTGAGGAAGGAGGTCTGCAGCACCACCGCCACCATCACCACGAACCACAGCACGTCGATGCCCAGCTGCTGGACGATCGGCAGCATGATCGGGAAGCTCAGCAGCACGATGCCGGTCCAGTCCAGGAACATGCCCAGCAGGAACACCAGGAACAGCATGAAGATCAGCGCCCCCACGGTGCCGCCGGGCATGGCCATGACCAGGTCGCTGATCACCGTCATGCCGCCGCCGCGGGAGAAGACCCCGGTGAAGGCGGTGGCGGAACACCTCCAATGTCTCCAGTATGAGGCTTACCGGGGTGTCCGCTCCAATTAGACCAGTTCACTGTGGTGTCGCAATCTGTTGGGGTCAGTTACCCGGCAACTAACGCATCCGATATTGTGCGCCTTCCGATCGCCTTCCCGGATATCGACCAGCAGCAAAAAATCGCCGCCTTCCTCGACCGCAAGACCGCCGAGATCGACACCCTGATTGCCAAGAAGCGCCGCCTGCTCGACCGGCTGGCCGAAAAGCGTACCGCCCTGATCACCCGCGCCGTCACCAAGGGGCTCAACCCCGATGCTCCCATGAAAGAGAGCGGCATTGAATGGCTGGGGGAGATTCCGGCGCATTGGGAAACCGGCGTTCCGATAAAGTATCTGGTGACAATGTCCGGGGGGATGACTCCTTCAACCAGCAATCCACTTTACTGGGATGGAGATATTCCTTGGGTGAGCCCAAAAGATATGAAGAAGACTGAGCTATCTGATGCTCAGGATCATGTAACCGATCTGGCGTTGTCAGCGACAGGGTTGAATCTAATAGAGCCTGGCTCGGTGTTAATCGTTGTGCGAGGAATGATTCTAGTCCACTCGTTTCCAGTGGCTATCAATAGGGTTCCAGTAGTCCTTAATCAGGATATGAAGGCGCTGAAAGTCGGACCGCGCCTTTCACCAGAGTACTTTGCGCTCCTGTTGCGGGCCATTACCGACGTTATGCTTGCCTTGGTTGAAACATCAGCTCACGGGACAAAAGCACTACGCACAGACCGTTGGAAAGAACTTGTGATAGCGCTTCCCCCTATTGATGAGCAGGATGGTATCGTTACACAGGTGGAAAAGGTGGTTGCTGGCCTGGATTCTTTAGAGAATGCAACAAGTAGGACAATAGAAAAACTCGAAGAATACCGCTCCGCCCTGATCACCAACACCGTCACCGGCCAGATCAGGGTGGCCTGAACCGGAGAAGCCCATGCACCAGGAAATTTACTTCGAACAGGCCATGGAGCACTCGCTGATCGAGCAGGGCGGCTTCGAGCGCGGCGATGCTAGTGGCTTTGATCCGGCCCGGGCGCTGTTCCCGGAGGAAGTCATTGCGTTTGTCTCCGCCAGCCAGCCCAAGCGCTGGCAATCGCTGGTGAAGCTGCATGGCGATAAGGCGGGAGAGGTGCTGCTGAGTGCGCTGGTCAAGGAGCTGGCTTCCAAGAACGCGCTGTATGTGCTGCGCCACGGCTTCAAGTGCTTCGGCAAGACTTTCCGGCTGGCCTATTTCGCCCCCAATACCGGCATGAACCCGGAGGCCGCCGTGGCCTACGGCCACAACCGGCTGCGGGTGACCCGGCAGGTGCATTTCAGCGAGAAGCACCCGAACAAGTCCCTGGATATGGTGCTGTCAGTCAACGGCCTGCCGGTGGTGACGCTAGAGCTGAAGAACCCCATGACCGGGCAGACGGTGGGCGAAGCCATGGGCCAGTATCGGCGCGACCGCGACCCGGCCGAGCCGATCTTCCGCTTCAAGGAGCGCTCACTGGTGCATTTCGCCGTGGACCCGGACCAGGCCTTTATGACCACCCGCCTGGCCGGGGACGATACCCGCTTTCTGCCCTTCAACCGCGGCCACAACCATGGCGCCGGCAACCCGCCCGCCGAGGATGGCGGCTATCGCACCCGTTATCTCTGGGCGCAGGTGCTGACCCGCGACAGCCTGATGGATATCATCGCCCGCTTCCTGCATCTGGAGGTGAGCGAGAACAAGGTCACTACCAAGAAGGGCGTCAAGCGCCACCGGAAGGAAACGCTGATTTTCCCCCGCTATCATCAGCTTGATGCGGTGCGCCGGCTGATCGACTCGGCCCGCGCCCAGGGGCCGGGGCACAACTATCTGGTGCAGCATTCGGCGGGCTCGGGCAAGTCCAACTCCATCGCCTGGCTGGCTCATCGGCTCTCTAGCCTGCACGATGCCGACGACAACAAGGTCTTCGATACCGTGGTGGTGATCACCGACCGCCGGGTGCTCGACCAGCAGCTGCAGAACACCATCTACCAGTTCGAGCACAAGCAGGGGGTGGTGCAGAAGATCGACGAGAATACGCAGCAGCTTGCCCAGGCGCTCTCATCCGGGGTGCCCATCATCATCTCCACCATCCAGAAGTTCCCCTTCATCACCCAGGCCATGGACACCCTGGCGAAGAAGGGCGAGGGAGTGGCGCTCAACACCGGCGGCAAGCGCTTCGCGGTGATCGTGGACGAGGCCCACAGCTCCCAGTCCGGCGAGACGGCGATGGAGCTGCGCAAGGTGCTCAACCGCGACGGCATCGAAGCGGCCATCGCCGAGGAGTTTCTGGAGGTGGAGGAGGAAGATCTCTCCGAGGAGGCGCGCCGAGAGCTGTTCAAGGAGATGCTCAAGCGCCCGCGCCAGCCGAATATCAGCTTCTTCGCCTTTACCGCCACGCCCAAGTTCAAGACCCAGGCGGTGTTCAACGAACCCGGCCAGGACGGCCAGCCGCCGTTTCATCTCTACTCAATGCGCCAGGCCATCGAGGAAGGCTTCATCATGGATGTGCTGGCCAACTACACCACCTACAAGACCTACTATGGACTGATCAAGTCCATCGAGGACGACCCGCAGGTGCCCCGGCGCAAGGCGGCTCGGGCGCTGGCGCGCTTCATGTCGCTGCATCCGCACAACATTGCCCAGAAAGTGGAAGTGATCGTCGAGCACTTCCGCCACTACACCCGCCACCGCATCGGCGGCCGGGCCAAGGCCATGGTGGTCACCGCCTCGCGCCTGCACGCCGTGCGTTACAAGCAGGCTTTCGACAAGTACATCAAGGACCACGACATCACCGGCATCCGCTCGCTGGTGGCCTTCTCCGGCAGCGTCGCCGACCCGGATTTTCCTGATCAGTCCTACACAGAAGTGGGCATGAACGAGGGCATCAAGGAGTCGGAGCTGCCCGAGCGTTTCGCCTCCGAACATTACCAGGTGCTGTTGGTGGCGGAGAAGTACCAGACCGGCTTTGATCAGCCGCTGTTGCACACCATGTACGTCGATCGTCGGCTGGCTGGCATCCAGGCCGTACAGACGCTCTCCCGGCTCAACCGGACCACTGCGGGAAAGGAAGACACCTTCGTGCTGGATTTCGTCAATGAACCGGGGGAGATCTTTGAAGCCTTCAAGCCCTACTACGAAGTCACCCCCGCCGGGGAGCCCAGCGACCCCCACCAGCTCTATGACCTGCAGCACCGGCTGGACGAGCACCAGGTCTTCACCGCCGAGGAGGTCAATGCCTTCGCCGAGGTGTGGTACAGGAACCGCAACGAGCCCACCGTGGCGGATCACCGGAAGATCAATGCCATTCTCGATCTGGCCGTGGAGCGCTACCGCGCACTGGACGACGACCACCAGGACCAGTTCAAGGGCCAGCTTGCCAGCTTCCGCAACCTCTATGCCTTTCTGGCGCAGATCATCCCCTATCAGGACAGCAGCCTGGAAAAGCTCTACAGCTACGGGCGCTTTCTGCTCCACAAGCTGCCGCGCCGCGCCGATGACACCGTCTACGAGCTGGAGGACGAGGTTTCGCTGAAGTATTACCGGCTGCAGAAGATCAGCGAGGGCGCCATTGACCTGAATGTGGGCGAGGCGCACCCCCTCTACGGGCCCACCGAGGTGGGCACCGGCAAGGCCGAAGACGATGAGGTGGAGCTTTCCACCCTGATCGGCAAGCTCAACGAGCGCTTCGGCACCGAGTTCACGCCGGCCGACCAGCTCTTCTTCGACCAGATCGCCGAAAGCGCAATCGAGAACGACACCCTTCGCGAAGCCGCCCGGGCCAATACCCGCGACAACTTCGCCTATGTCTTCAACCGCATGCTGGAAAACCTGTTCATCGAACGGATGGACGGCAACGAGGAGATTTTCGGCCGCCTGATGAACGACGACGGTTTCCGGCGGGTAGCGGGGGAACACCTGCTGCATGAGGTGTATGAGCGGCTTCAGACGGGGGGAAGAGACCGGCCATGACGGAAAGGAAGGCGCCCTGGCTCCGCACCGCCCAGAGCATCTCGTCCAGCAACGGCTGGTACACCACGCCGTGGGTGAGGGCGTCACCCTCGCGCAGCAGCTCGCCGGCGGTGTGCGCGGCCTGCTTGAGGGTTGTGATCAGCGTGGTGGCTGGTTTCGTCATGTGGCCTGCTCCCTGGTCTTGAGTGGATCGTCGAGGCGCCGGCCACTCTCCCGGTGGAAGGGGTGCAGGGCGTCGCGGGTGACGTAAAAGCGCAGCGTCTCGCCCTCGGCCACCGGGGGCTGGCCGGCGGTGCGGATCACCGTGGGCTGGTCGCTGCCGGCCAGGCAGACGTAGAGGTGGCTCTCGGCGCCGGCGGCCTCGAACAGCTCCAGGGTCGATTCCACCACCAGGTGCGGCTCGCTCGGCGCCCGCATATGCAGGTCGTCGGGGCGGATGCCGACGATGTCGGTGCCCTCGGGCAGGTCGTGGAGCAGGGCCGTTGCGGTGTCGCCGCCCCCGTTGGTGTGTAGATAGTCCAGCGGGATCAGGTTCATGGCCGGGGAGCCGATGAAGGTAGCCACGAACAGCGAGGCGGGCCGGGCATAGATCTCCATGGGGGTGCCCACCTGCTCGATGCGCCCGCCGTTGAGTACCACCAGGCGATCGGCCAGGGTCATGGCCTCGAGCTGGTCGTGAGTCACGTAGAGGCTGGTGGTCTTGAGGCGGCGCTGCAACTTCTTGATCTCCACTCGCATCTGAACGCGCAGCTTGGCGTCCAGGTTGGAGAGCGGCTCGTCGAAGAGGAAGACCGCGGGTTCGCGCACCAGGGCCCGGCCCATGGCCACCCGCTGGCGCTGGCCACCGGAGAGCTGGCGCGGCTTGCGGGGCAGGAAGGCCTCGATCTCCAGCATCGTTGCCGCCGCCTCCACCCGGCGGCGGATCTCGTCGCGCTTGAAGCCGCGGTTCTTCAGGCCGTAGGCCAGGTTGTCGAACACCGTCATATGCGGGTAGAGCGCGTAGTTCTGGAACACCATGGCGATATCGCGCTGGGCGGGCTCCAGCTCGTTGACCCGGCGCTCGCCGATATGCAGCGCCCCAGCGCTGATGGTCTCAAGCCCCGCCACCATGCGCAGCAGGGTCGATTTGCCGCAGCCCGAGGGGCCCACCAGCACCACGAACTCGCCGTCGGCCACCTCCAGGTCAATGCCCTTCACCGCCTGCACGCCGCCGGGGTAGGTCTTCTCGAGGCCCTCGATCCTGATACTTGCCATGATTATTTCTCCGTCTCGGTGAGGCCCTTCACGAACAGGCGCTGCATGAACAGAATCACCAGCACCGGGGGCAGGGCGGCCATCACCACCGCGGCCATCACCAGGTGCCACTGGGGGTCGCCGTCGGCGGCGGTGGTCATGCGCTGGATGCCCATCACCACGGTGTAGTAGTCGCTGTCGGTGGTGATGAGGAGGGGCCAGAGGTACTGGTTCCAGCCGTAGATGAACAGGATCACGAAGAGCGCTGCGATATTGGTGACCGACAGCGGAAGCAGGATGTCCTTGAAGAACTTCAGGGGGCCGGCGCCGTCCACCCGGGCGGCTTCCAATAACTCTTCCGGCACCGTCATGAAGAACTGGCGAAACAGGAAGGTGGCGGTGGCCGAGGCGATCAGCGGGATGGATAGCCCGGCGAAGCTGTTGAGCATGCCGAGGTCGGCCACCACCTGGAAGGTGGGGATGATGCGCACCTCCACCGGCAGCATCAGGGTGACGAAGATCAGCCAGAAGAAGAACAGCCGGAAGGGAAATCGGAAGTAGACGATGGCGAAGGCCGAGAGCAGCGAGATGGCCAGCTTGCCGAAGGTGATCGCCAGCGCCATTACCAGGCTGTTGAAGAGCATCTGGCCCACGGGCGGCGCCCCGGCGCGGGAGAGCCCGCTCTCCCACATGGCGCGATAGTTTTCCAGGGCGTGGCCACCGGGCATCAGGGGAAGGGTGCCGCGCAGGAACTCCCCCGGCGCCTGGGTGGAGGCGACGATGGCGATATAGACGGGAAACAGCACCAGGGCAACGCCGGCGATCAGGATCAGGTGGGCGGCCAGCTGGCTAAGAGGGCGGTGTTCGACCATGGGGGGCTCCTCCGGGTCAGTAGTTGACGCGCCGCTCGATGAAGCGGAACTGCACCACGGTAAGGGTGACCACGATGGCCATCAGGATCACCGACTGGGCGGCGGAGCTGCCCAGGTTGAGCCCCACGAACCCATCGGCGTAGACCTTGTAGACCAGGATATTGGTGGCCTGGGCCGGGCCGCCCTGGGTGGTGGCGTGGATCACTCCGAAGGTGTCGAACATGGCGTAGACCACGTTGACCACCATCAGGAAGAAGGTGGTGGGCGTGAGCAGCGGAAAGACGATCGTCCAGAAGCGCTTCACGGGGCCGGCACCATCGATGGCCGCCGCCTCGATCAGCGACTGGGGGATCGATTGCAGCCCGGCCAGGAAGAACAGGAAGTTGTAGGCGATCTGCTTCCAGGCGGCGGCGATGATCACCAGTGCCATGGCGTCGGTGCCGGAGGTGCGGTGGTTCCAGCGGTAGCCGAGCATCTCGAGCACATAGGGCACGATACCGATGGAGGGGTTGAAGATGAACCACCAGAGCACCCCGGCGATGGCCGGAGCGATGGCGTAGGGCCAGACCAGCAGGGTGGTGTAGAGATTGCGTGAACGCAGCATGCGGTTGACGGTGGTCGCCAGCAGCAGGGCGGCGGACATCGACAGCAGGGTGGTGCCGATGGCGAACACCGCGGTCACCGAGAGCGAGTCGAGGTAGTAGGTGTCGGCGAAGAGTCGTCTGAAGTTGGCCAGGCCAACGAAGCTGGTGTTGAGGCCGAAGGCGTCCTCGCGCAGCAGCGACATGTAAAGTGCCTGAAGCGAGGGCCAGATGAAGAAGATCAGGGTGACGATCACCTGGGGCGCCAGCAGGGCATAGGGCAGCCAGCGCCCGGGAAAGGTCATGCGTTTGGTCTGCATCGATAACTCGACAGGAGAGTGGCAAGGCAGGTGTGGGGAGCGCCAGAGATAACGCCACCCGCTGCCGGGCAGCGGGTGGCGAGGGTGGTGTGTCTCAGCGGTTGGCGGCTTCGAAGTCGCGCAGCAGGGCGTTGCCGCGCCGGGCGGCATCGGCGCTGGCCTGCTCGCCGTTCTTCTGGCCGCTCATCACCGCCTCCAGCTCCTCGGAGATGATGTCGCGGATCTGCACGAAGTTGCCGAAGCGCAGCCCCTTGGAGTTCTCGGTGGGCGGGTTGAGGTTCATCTGCCGAATGGAGATGTCGGCGCCGGGATTCTCGGCGTAGAAACCCTGCTCCTCGCTCAGCTCCCAGGCGGCGTGGGTGATCGGCAGGTAGCCGGTGCGCTGGTGCCAGTCGGCCTGAACCTCGGGGCGGGAGAGGTACTCGAAGAAGGCGGCCAGGGCCTCGTACTCCTCGTCGCTGTGGCCCTGCAGGGCCCACAGGGTGGCACCGCCGATGATGGAGTTCTGGGGGGCGCCCTCCACATCGGCGTAGTAGGGCTGCATGGCGTAGTCCACCGTGAAGTCGGCATTGGCCAGCACCCCGGCCCGGGCGGCGGAGGAGCCGAAGAACATGGCGCACTCCCCCGAGTAGAACATCGGGGCGGCGTCATCCCCCGGCCCCGGGCCGCCCCAGCGGAAGACCCCCTCGTCCTGCCACGCCTTGAGGTTGTCCCAGTGGCGCGCCACCAGGGCATTGTCGAAGACGAACTCGGTCTCCAGGCCGCCGAAGCCGTTCTCCAGGGTGCCCAGCGGCGAGTCGTGCATGGAGGAGAAGTTCTCCAGCATCACCCAGCTCGGCCAGGAGGTGGTGAAGCCGCAGTTGGCGGCACCGCTCTCGCGCAGCTGGCGGGAGGCGTCGACGATCTCCTCCCAGGTCTCGGGCGTGCCGTCCAGGCCCGCGGCATCGAAGGCGTCGCGGTTGAGGTAGAGGATCGGGGTGGAGGAGTTGAAGGGGAAGGAGAGCATGTTGCCGCGGGTATCGGTGTAGTAGCCCACCACCGCCGGCAGGAAGGCCTCCCGGTCGAAGGCGCGGCCGTGGTCTGCCATCAGCTCATGGATGGGGTAGATGGCGCCTTCGGCGGCCATCATGGTGCCGGTGCCCACCTCGAAGACCTGCAGTATGTGCGGCTGCTCACCCGCGCGGAAGGCGGCGATGGCGCCGGTCATGGTCTCGGTGTAGTTGCCGCGGTAGCTGGGGCGCACCCGATAGTCGTCCTGGGAGGCGTTGAACGCCTCGGTGATGCCTTCGAGGATCTCGCCGAGCTCGCCGCCCATGGCGTGCCACCACTGGACCTCGACGGCGGCGTGAGCGGACAGCGACAGGGTGGCGGCGGCGACGCCTGCGGCCAGGCTCTTCAGGGAAAATGCGGACATGTAGCGCTCCTTGCGGTGTGATGAACAGCGATGTCGTGGATGGCGATCAGCCGCCCTGTTACGGGCAAGACGTTATCCGCACAAGATGACGCCACGGTGGCGAGCGCGTGTCAGTCGTATGGCAGCAACGTGACGCGCCTCGTCGGTCATGCCGTTGTCACCCGGGTGGTTCAGGCTGTCGGCCTTTCTCGAGCTACCGGGCCACTGGAGACCGACATGCGCCTTGCCCTCTTCGACCTCGACGACACCCTGCTGGACGGCGACTGCAGCGCGCTGTGGAACGACTGGATGGTGGAACGGGACTGGATCGCCGCGCCGGGTGACTTCCTGGCCAGCACCCAGAGGATGAACGACGCCTACCACGCGGGACGGCTGCGGCTTGAGGAGTACCTGGCCCTGACGCTGTCGCCTCTGGTGGGGCGCCATCTAGAGGAGGTGGCGAGAGAGGTGGAGGCCTTCGTGGCGGCTCGTGTCGTACCCCGGCTGTTCGCCCAGGGGCGCGAGCTGATCGCTCGGCACCGCCAGCAGGGCGATCTCCCGATGCTGATCTCCGCTTCCTCGCGGCATCTGGTGGCGCCGGTGGCGGTCGCCCTGGGCATCCGGGAGGTGATCGCCGTGGAGCCGGCCCTTGATGGGCAGCGCTTCACCGGCCACACCACTGGTGTTCTCTCCTACCGTAGCGGCAAGGTCGCCCGCCTGGAGGCCTGGCTGGCCAAGCAGGGCGTTGCGGCCAGCCACCTGAGCTTCTACTCAGACTCCCAGAATGATCTGCCGCTGCTCAACCGGGTCGATCGTCCGGTGGCGGTCAATCCCGACCCGGTGCTGGCCGAGGTGGCCAGGTATGAGGGCTGGGAGCGGCTGGATTGGCGCGACGGGTCAGGGCTCCATGGGTTGTCCATGATGGCGATCAGTGAATGAACGAAGCCTACTGCCTGCGCCTCACCGATCACCTGCGCGAGCTGCTCAGCGATCCCGACGCCTTCGAGGAGGGGCGGCTGGAGGGCAAGGCATAGGGGCTTGCCGGCCGCTCTTCACGCCATCTTCAGCTTTTCATGTAGGTGTTAGCCAAGCATCACCGGGTTGCCATTCGAGGTCGCCAGATTGCTGGTCTATACCAGAGCTGCAGTCCTGGTTGCCACTCACCCCACCCGGATAGCCACCATGTCCCTGTTTCCCCGTTCCCTGCTCCCTGCTCGGCGGCGCCGTTGCGCTGGCCATGATAACCGGCACCCAGGCCGCCACCGAGCTGACCGTCTACACCGCCGTCGAGTCGACGGCCCATCGATGACATCGGGCCGCTGTTTTTGCCAGAGTTGCTGAATACGGCGCGTTGCTGATGAAGATGTGACATCCGAGTGAAAGCATACTGTCATCGCGCTGTAAGCCAGTGACAATAATGTCGATGGGGCTCACTCATCGGAGGTTTTCCTAATGTCGAAGTGCCCCCTGTCAGCGGCCCTCTCCGCCGCCGTGGTTCTTGCCGGCCTGGCCCTTCCGGCTCTCGGTAACGAGAAGCTGGTGCTTTACACCAGCCAGCCCAACAGCGATGCCCAGCAAACCGTCGACGCCTTCCAGGCGACCTACCCCGAGATCGAGGTGGAGTGGGTGCGGGATGGCACCACGCAGCTGATGACCCGGCTGCGCTCCGAACTCTCCGCCGGCGTCAGCAACCCTGATGTGCTGTTGATCGCCGACAGCATGACCCTGGAGTCGCTCAAACAAGAAGGGCACCTGCAGCCCTACCTGAGCCCGGAACGCGAGGTCTACGCCGCCGAGCTCTACGATCCGGAAGGCTACTACTACGGCACCAAGCTGATCACCACAGGCATCGTCTACAACACTGGGGCCGAACGGCAGCCGCAGAGCTGGCGGGAGCTCACCCAGCCCGAGTACGAAGGGCAGGTGACCATGCCGAGCCCGCTCTATTCCGGCGCCGCGCTGATTCACATGGCGACGCTCGAGGCCAACCCCGAACTCGGTGAAGAGTACTACGCAGCACTCCAGGCCAATCGTGTCGAGGCCCAGGGCGGCAACGGCGGCGTGTTCAACGCCGTGGCGTCGGGCACCAAACCCTACGGCATCGTGGTGGACTTCCTGCCGATCCGCGAAGCGGCCAAGGGCTCGCCGGTGGCGTTCGTGTTCCCCGAAGAGGGCGTGAGCGCCGTGACGGAGCCGGTGGCGATCATGCAGGGCGCCAGGAATGTCGAGGCGGCGCAAAAGTTCGTCGATTTTGTTCTCTCACGTGAAGGCCAAGAGCTAGTCAGCGAGCAGGGTTATCTCCCGGCGCATCCCGAGGTCGCTCCGCCGGCCGGCTTCCCCGCCCGCAACGGCATCACGCTGATGCCGTTGGACATCGAAAGCGCCCTGGCCAGGGAAGCCGAACTCAAGCAGCGCTTCGGCGACCTGTTCGGAAGCTGACCATGTCGCCGGGTCTCGCCGATAGCAGGCAGCATCGCTGGCTGCTCACCCTGCTCATGCTCGTCATCGTGGCGCTCAGCCTCGTTCCCAGCCTGCGCTTGCTGATGGAGTCGCTGGGCGGCCTGGGCCAGGGCAGTGAGTCGCCGCTATGGCGCGTGCTGCAGGCCAAGAGTACCTGGCGGGCGCTGTGGCGCAGCCTCTATACGTCGGGGCTGGGCATGCTGATTGCGCTGGTGCTGGGCAGCCTGTTCGCCTTCGTGATTACTCTCACGGACATTCGCGGCAAGGCCTGGCTGGTGTTCTGCTTCATGTTGCCGATGATGATCCCGCCCCAGGTCACCGCGCTGAGCTGGCTGCAGCTGTTCGGGCCCGCCAGCCCGCTGCTGAAGAGCATCGGCATGGCGCCGCCCCTGGGCAGCCCCCAGCCGCTCTATTCCGCCGAAGGTATTGCCCTGTTGCTGGGGATCCAGAGCGCGCCGCTGGTGTTCCTGGCGCTGCGCACTTCACTGCTCTCCCTCCCCCGCGAACTGGTCGAGGCGGCCCGTATCAGCGGCGCCCGCCAGGCTCAGGTGTGGGGGCAGATCATCCTGCCGGTGACCCGTAGCGGCCTGATCGCCGGTGCCGCCATGGCTTTCATTTCGAGTCTGGGCAACTTCGGCATTCCCGCCATGCTGGGCATCCCCGCCGGCTACTACGTGCTACCGACCCTGATCTACCAGCGCATGGCCAGCTTCGGCACCGGCGTACTGGCCGAGATGGCCTCGCTGTCGCTGCTGAT
Source organism: Halomonas sp. JS92-SW72 (assembly GCF_003547075.1). Lineage (NCBI taxonomy): Bacteria > Pseudomonadati > Pseudomonadota > Gammaproteobacteria > Oceanospirillales > Halomonadaceae > Halomonas > Halomonas sp. JS92-SW72. The sequence goes on along the minus strand of NZ_CP032147.1, from coordinate 3,604,163 downwards.
CGGCGTGCTCGCGCTGGCGGGGGTGGCGCTGCAGCAGGCGTGGATGAAGCGCAGCCGTTTTGGCCTGATGGGCCACAGCGGCCGCGCCCACGACTTTTCTCTGGGCCGCTGGCGGGGAGGGGTGACCGCCCTGCTGGTGACGCTATTACTGGTCATCCTCGTGGCTCCCTTGCTGGCGCTGGTGGTGAGTTCGCTGGTGCCCGCTGTGGGCGTGCCGCTTACCTGGGAGACCGTCACCCTGAACGCCTATCACGAGGTGATCGGCCGCCAGGGAGCGACCTGGCGCGCGGTGCGCAACAGCCTGTGGCTTGCGGGTTGCGCCGCCCTGGTGTTGATGCTGTGCAGCCTGCCGCTGGCCTACCGCCTACAGCGACTGTCGCCGCGCTGGCAAAGCTTGGCATTGAGCGCTATCGAGCTGCCCTATGCGCTGCCCGGTGTGGTACTGGCGGTGGCCTGTATCCTGCTCTTCGTGCGGCCCATCCCAGTTGTGAACGTGGCGCTCTACGGCACACTGGGACTGATCTTCGTCGCCTACCTGGCGCGCTTCCTGGTGGTGTGTCTCAAGCCGGTGGCCGCTGGCCTCGCCCAGCTCGACCCCTCGTTGGAGGAGGCCGCGCAGTTGGCAGGCGCTGGCCCCTGGCGGCGCCTGGGTGGCATTGTGCTGCCGCTGCTGGCCCCGGCGCTATTTGCCGGTGGGCTGCTGGTATTCCTGCTGGCAGTGAACGAGTTGACCGTTTCGGCGCTGCTGTGGAGCGCGGGGAACGAGACTCTGGGCGTGCTGATCTTCAACCTCGACGAAGGCGGCGAGAGCGTGCTGGCTGCTGCAGTTTCCGTGCTGGTGGTGTTGATGGTCGCCACGTTGATGCTCTGCCTGAGCCTGCTGGCACCGCGCCTGCCCAAGGGGGTCGTGCCATGGCAGGGTTGACGATCGATAGTGTGACCAAGCGCTTCGGTGAGCACCCTGCCGTCGAGGCGCTCTCCCTGGACATCGCTTCGGGAGAGTTCGTCGCGCTGCTCGGCCCCAGCGGCTGCGGCAAGACCACCATGCTGCGCATGCTGGCCGGCTTCGAGTCGCTCAGTGAAGGGGAAATTCGTCTGGGCGGGCGGATATTGGCCAGCCGCGAGCATCACGTTGCGCCGGAACGGCGCAATATGGCGATGGTGTTCCAGTCCTACGCTCTGTGGCCGCACATGAGCGTGGCCGACAACGTCGGCTACCCACTCAAGCTGCGCCGCCTGGCTGGCGAGACGTACCGGCATCGGGTGGCCCAGGCGCTGGCGCTAGTGGGGCTCTCGGCTTACGCAGAGCGCTCGCCGCAGGAGCTCAGCGGTGGCCAGCGTCAGCGCGTGGCGCTGGCACGCTGCCTGGTGACAGATCCGGAAGTGGTATTGCTCGACGAGCCGCTGGCCAACCTCGACCGCCACCTCCGTGCGTCCATGGAGCAGAGCTTTCGCGAGTTCAACCGCCGCACCCAGGCCACCCTGGTCTACGTCACCCACGACCAGAGCGAGGCCATGGCGCTGGCGGACCGCATCGCGGTCATGCGCGAGGGCAGGCTGGTGCAGTGGGCCACGCCGGAAACGCTCTATCGCCAGCCGCGGACCGCCTGGGTGGCCAGCTTCATCGGCCAGGGCAGCCTATTGAACGTGGCGGCCGGGCGGCCGGACCAGCGCCTGGAGGAGGCCACGCTGATGCGTGGGCTTGCCTCTGCTCCTGCTGAGCGCACCCAGCCGGTACTGGTGCGCCCCGAGCACGTGACGGTGCTGTCCGATGCCCTTTCCCCACAGGCGTTGTGCGGACGAGTGGAGAGCGTGACCTTCCGCGGCGAACGCTACGAGCTGCACCTGCGCCTCGAAAGCGGTGAAGCGCTGCTGGCTTACCACCACACGGCGCTCGATGAAGGGCGGCAGGTGGCCCTAATCCTGCGCGAGGGCTGGTGCCTGGAGCCCGAGACATGAGCCTGCGCATCGAGGTGCTAAGCGGGCTGGGCGACAAGGCGCCCGCCGCCATCCTGGTCGAGGCCGAGGGCAGGCGCCTGCTGCTCGACGCCGGCGGCGCCCTGCATCCGGGCCAGTCGATAGCCTGGGCAGAAGGGCTGGACGTCGATGCTGTGCTGATCAGTCACGACCATTTCGATCACATCGGCGGGGTCTCGGCGCTGCCTGCCGAACTGCCGCTCTACTGCGCGCCCTCGGTGGCGGCGGCGTTGCCCAGCGGCCGGGAGTGGCGAGCGCTGCCCGAGCGCGGGCAGTGCCGAATCGCGGGCATTCCGGTGACCACCGGCCAGGCGGGGCATTCGCTCGGTGGCGTATGGCTGCATCTCGGCATTGGTGACGGCGTATTCTACAGCGGCGACGCCTGCCGTGAGTCGCTGCTGTTTCCTTTCGACGAGCCGCCCCCGGCTCGCGTTGCGCTGCTGGACGCCTCCTATGGCAGCTACGACACGCTCCAGGCGCAGTGTCGCGAGGCCATCGCGCAGCGGCTGAGCGGACCTCGAGTGCTGCCGGTGCCGGTCTCGGGCCGAGCACTGGAGATGGCGCTATGGCTCGACGAGCTTGGTGTCGTCTGGAATCTGGACGACGCCTGCCGCGCGGGGCTCGAGGCGTTGCTGAGGCTGCCCCGTACGTTGCGCCGGCAAGGGCAAGATGATGCCATACGCCGACTGTTAGAGGCTTCACGTCCGGACTCCCCCACGCTGTGGCTGGTGGCGGACCGCGACGATGACCCCGAGGACTGGCCGGGGTACCGGCTACTACATACGGGCTATCTCACGCCCCGGCGGCAACGCCAGAGGATAGCCGGGGAGGTCGACTGGCAGCGCTGGAACGTCCACCTTCGGCTGTCCCATATGCGGGGGCTGGTGCAGCAACTGGGAGCGGAGCAGGTAACCCCCCTCTTTACCACCGAGGTGCGCGAAGTGAACGAGTTGCTGACGACAGATGAGCCACTATTGTCGGAGGAAGACAGCGATGCTGCTGGCTAGGCCCTTCGTCTTTATCCGCCATGGTGAAACGCAGCTCAACCGAGAGCAGCGCATCTGCGGCCGCAGCGACGTGCCGCTGACGTCGCTGGGTGAGGCCCAGGCGCGGCAGGCTGCTGCGTGGCTGGATCGGCCATGGAGTCTGGTCGTGACCAGCACGCTGCAGCGCGCCTGGCGCACCGCGGAACTGGCGGTTCCCGGCCAGGAGGCGATGCGACTGAGTGGGCTCAACGAGCGCAACTGGGGGCGACTGGACCAATTGCGCCTGACGCAGCAGCCTGCCTACGAGGCCACACCGCCCGGCGGCGAGAGCTGGGCGCGCTTCCAGGCCCGCGTGTTGGCGGCGCTGAACGGCGCGCTGGCAAGCGCGGAGATGCCGCTGGTGGTAGCCCACTCCGGTATTTTTCGCGTCATTCGTGCCCAGCTGATCGGCACCCCCCACGGCCCCCGGCTAGCCAATGCCACACCGTATCTGGTCCGTCCCGGCCTGCTGGGCTGGCAGGTTAACCGATATGTATCGCATCCCTCAGCTCGTCGTGCCGCTCGGGGTGGGCTACCACCAGACTGGTCCACTCGGTAGGCGCCGGGTTGCCGGCGAGGTCGGTGACCGTGCAGCCCGCCTCCCGGGCGATGACGATGCCGGCGGCGATGTCCCATAGCTCCAGCCGGGCTCCCTGGGACCAGAAGGCATCGAAGCGGCCAATGCCGGCATAGGCGATTTCGAGTGCCGCCGAGCCGGGGGCTCGAATGCCTGCCACCTTCGGCATCAGGTCGGCCATCTGGGACAGGCTGGTCGGGCAGTCGCCCTTGGCGTGGTAGGGCAGGCAAGTGGCGACCAGCATCTCGTGCAGGGCTCGCGCGGGAGGTGCTGTGATGCGCTGCGTTCCACGGTAGGCGCCTTGTTCGCGCTCCGCCCACAGCATTTCGTCCAGCAGCGGCTGGTAGACCACCCCGTGGGTGAGTATATCGCCCTCGCGAACGGCGATAGAGACGGAAAAGTGGGGCACCCGATGCAGGAAGTTGTTGGTGCCGTCCAGTGGGTCGATGATCACCGTGATGTCACCATCCCGCGCTGGGGTGGCGCCGGTCTCCTCGCCAAGGAAGCCCACGTCGGGATAGGCACGGCGAATGGTGTCGATAATGGCGTTCTCGGCCGCCCGGTCGTAATAGGTCACGAAGTCCGAGGCGCCCTTGCTTTCGAAGTTGATGGCTCCGTCGGCGTGGTAGCCCTCGCGAAGAATCGCGCCTGCCGCTCGGGCGGCGCGTTGCAGGGTCTCGCCTAGAGCTTCTGAGTTATCGATCATTTGAGTTCTCCTTTTAAATCCTGACGGAGGAGCAGTTATTCATCCTGAAATGGGCAGCCGCCTGCGGCTGAACACCGTCAGCGCCACCAGCAGCGCCGTGGTGGTGAAGATCGCCACGGCGCTCATCGCCATGCCGACGCCGGGGGAGCCCTGCTCGAACTGGCCGAACACGAAGGTGGAGACCGTGCGCATTCCGGCGGGCGCCACCATCAGCGAGGCGACGAGCTCCCGGGAGGCGATGGCGAACACCAGCAGCATGGAGACGATCAGCCTCGGGGCCAGGGCCGGCAGCAGGATGCGCCGGAAGGCGGTGAAGAAGCCGGCGCCGCACACCCGGGCCGCGGCCTCCAGGCTCTCGCCCATCTGGCGGAAGGCCGCCGAGGCGTAGCGCACCGGATAGGGCAGCAGCAGGCAGGCATAGGCGAGCAGCAGCATGGCGCCGGTGTTATAGACCTGGATCGGCCACCAGCTCTGGTTCCAGGCCAGGATCAGGCCCACCGCCACCACGATGCCGGGCATGGTATTGGGCAGCAGCGAGAGCAGGTCGAGCAGCCCCTTGCCGCGCAGGTGAGCCCGCACCACCAGGTAGCCCACCAGGGCTCCCAGCACTCCGGTGAGCAGCGCGGCACCGATGGCAAGCCCCAGGCTGGTGGAGAGCGCCTGCAGGGCGCCGCCTCGGTTGGCGAAAAGCGCCTCGAAGTGGCGCAGCGAAAGGTTCTCTGCGGTCAGGCCGCCGGAGAGGGTGCCGGTGAAGGCGGTAGCCAGCACGGCGATGAGCGGCACGCCCACCGAGACCAGCCCCACCAGGCCGAACAGCGCCAGCACCGGCCAGCGCAAGGGGCCCAGCTCGAAACGCTCCACCGCCGCCGGCTTGCCGGTCTGGCTGACGAAGGAACGTCGCGTCACCAGCCAGTGCTGCAGGGTGAAGGCGGCCATGGCCAGCATCACCAGCAGCAGCGAGAGCACTGCCGCCCCCGGGATGTCGATGGGCCAGTCGGAGAAGCGCTCGTGGATGCCGGTGACCAGCACCTTGTAGCCCGCCTGGGCGCCCAGGGTGGCCGGCGTGCCGAATTCCTCGATGGTCAGGGCGAAGACCAGCAGTAGGCTGGCGGCGATGCCAGGGGTGGAGAGCGGCAGGGTGATGCGCCAGAAGGCGCGCCAGGCCCCGGCACCGCTGACTCGGGCGGCCGAAGCGTAGCGTCCGCCGACGCTCATCATGGTGCGCGACACCGCGAAATAGACCACCGGGAAGATGTTGAGCACCATCACGAAGACGATGCCGGAGAAGGAGAACAGGAAGCCGCTGGCGGAGAACCCGGTGAGCTGCTCGGCGTAGCCCCGCGGCTGCAGTGTCAGCATCCAGGAGAGGGCCGCGATATAGGGCGGGATCATGAAAGGGATCAGGAAGATGAGATCCCAGGCGGCGCCGCCGGGCACCCGGGCCAGGGCGCGCAACGCTCCCAGCGGGATGGCCAGCAGGGCACAGGCGACCACTACCGCGAGGCCCAGACGAAGGGTATTGCCGAGCAGCCCCAGCAGCGCCGGGTCGGAGAGCAGCGGCATGAACAGGCCGAAGGCGCCGGCGAGCTCCCCGCGCGACCAGCCGGGAAAGATCGCCTGCAGCACCACGTAGAGCAGCGGCAGCCCCACCAGCAGCAGCAGGGCAGCGGCGGTCAGCAGCATGACGACGCCTGCCCCGGTGATCCGGGGCAGGCGAGAGACGACAGGGGCCGACATCAGCTCCCCGTGGCCTCGCGGAAGCGGGCGAGGATGGCGTCGCGCCGGGCATTCATGGCCTCGTTGTCCACCTCGATCAGGGTCAGCTCCTCGAGGGTCGGGCGCAGTGCCTCGACGTCGGTACGGGCCGGCATCAGGTAGCTGTCGGCGACCCGCGCCTGGCCCTGCTCGGAGAGCACGAAGTCGACGAATCGCTCGGCCTCGTCGGGCATGAAGGTGGAGGCGAGGATCATCATCGGCCGCGGGGCGATCACGGTGCCGCTCTCGGGGAAAATCACCTCGATGGCCTCGCCCTCGGCCTGCTGGCCCAGTGAGATGTAGTCCACCGCGCCGAAGACCACGGACTTCGCCCCCTGCAGCACCGGGTTGAGGGCGCGGGCGTTGGGGCCGGGCACGATCATGCCGTTGTCGGCGAGCGCTTCCATCAGCGCCCAGGTGGCCTCCTCGCCCAGGGCGGTGAGCAGGCCGGTGATCAGCTCGAAGGCGGCGCCGGACTGGGCCGGGTCGGGCATGGTCACCTGGTCGCGGTAGGCCGAATCGGTGAGATCGCTCCAGTCGGCGGGGGCGGGCACGTCGCTGTTGCGATTCCACACCAGGGCCAGGGCCGAGACCCCCTGGGCCACGTAGTGGTCGGTCTTGAGGAAGTCGGGCACCGTCTCGGCGTTGGGCGAGCGGTATTCGTGCAGGAGGCCGTCCGCGTGCAGTGATTCGGCGCTGTCCCAGGAGGCGGAGATCACCACGTCGGCCAGCGGATTGGCCTGCTCGGACTCCAGGCGCGCCATCACCTGACCGGTGGTGCTCTGGAAGACGTTGACCTCGATGCCCGTTTCCGCGGTGAAGTCGGCGGCCAGGTTCTCGATCAGGGCGCCGGGGCCGGCGGAGTAGACGGTCAGCGCGCTGGCGGCGGCCAGGCCTGGCAGGGCGAACAGGACGGCGCCGAGGGCGAGGGGTTTCAAGGGGAACATGTGAGTCTCCGGAATCAGGGATTGAGCGAGGGTGTCGGCATCAGCCGGTGGCGGTGGCCGCCACGTCGGCGTGGGGCATCAGGTCGAGCAGGCGCGCCTGGTCATCCCAGGCGCGCAGGGCGGTCACATCGAGGTCGATCCCCACCTGGCAGCCGCGCTCCGGGGCATGGGAAGCATGCAGCTTGAGGGCGCTGCCATCGGCCAGGGTGAGCCGAAGCGACAGGTGCTCGCCCTGGAACAGGCGGCCGGTGATGCGTGCCCGCAGCAGGCTGTCATCGGGGGCGCAGAGGCGCAGGGCCCGGCGCGGCAGCAGCAGGCGTACCTCGCCGCGGTAGCCGCAGGCCGCGGCCATCGGCAGCCGGGTGTCGGCGATGGCCAGTCCGCTGGCATCCAGCCGGCCGTCGAGCAGGGTGCCGGCATCCACGAACTCGGCGATGGCCGGGGTGGCCGGGGTGTGGAAGAGCGCCTCCGGCGAATCGACCTGCTGCAGGCGCCCCTGCTGCAGCACGGCGACCCGGTCGGCCAGGGCGAAGGCCTCGTGCTGGTCATGGGTGACGAATACCGCGGTCAGGTTGAGCTCCTCGATCAGGCCGCGGATCTCAAGTGCCAGGCTCTCGCGCAGGCCCTTGTCGAGGTTGGAGAGGGGTTCATCCATCAGCAGCAGGCGGGGCCTGGCGACGATGGCCCGGGCGAGTGCCACCCGCTGCTGCTGGCCACCGGAGAGGGCGCCGGGGGCACGCTCGGCGTAGTCGGCAAGCCCTACCAGCGAAAGCGCCCATTCCACCTGGGGGCGGCGCGCGTTGGCCTTCACGCCCTGCATCTCCAGCGGAAAGGCCACGTTCTGGTAGACGCTCATATGGGGCCACAGGGCGTAGTCCTGAAAGACCATGCCCAGGCGGCGGTCGTCGGGGCTCAGGTGGCGGCCCGGCGAGGCCACGCACTCCCCTTCGAGGTGCACCTCACCCTCATCGAGCTCGGCCAGGCCGGCGATGCAGCGCAGCAGGGTGGTCTTGCCGCAGCCGGAAGGGCCCAGCAGGGCCAGCACCTGGCCCCGGGGCAGGGCGAGATCGATGCCATCCAGGGCCACGGTGTCGCCGAAGCGCTTGTGAAGGCGCGAGATATGCAGTGCGTCTTTCATGGCGTACTCGGTCGCTGTTTCTCCTGCATGATGGAGGCCAACCATTGCATTTCCATGAAATTCGTCGGTACCTATCGGCGTGAATAAAAGCGTCACCTTCCTGACATGATCCCGGGATATCGTCCTCGGCCATACAACAAGAAGCCACCAATGGCCGTCCTCCATGCCGGTGCTGTTCGCCGAGCCGGGAGGCATCCCTTTTACTATCCCAAGAGATCATTCAAGGAATCCTGTCATGTTCAAGAAGTCACTCATCGCCACCGCCGTGGTCGGCGCGCTGTCCGCCTCTGCCGTCGCCCAGGCGGCCACCGTCTACGACCAGAACGGCACCAAGGTCGATATCTACGGCCGCATCAACTACATGATCACCTCCGGCGGACCCCAGGACCTGAGCCCAGGTGCAGAGAAGGAGAGCGGCAGCGAGTTCCAGAACAATGGCTCGCGCTTCGGCTTCCGTGCCAGCCACGAGCTGAGCAGCGACCTGAGCGCCTTCGCCCGCATGGAGTTCCGCTTCAAGGCCGACGAGGTCAATTCCGAGTCCATGACCGTTCGCAACAGCTTCCTGGGCCTGAAGAGCCAGCAGCTGGGCACCCTGACCATCGGCAACTTCGACAGCGTCTACTTCCAGGCGGTCAGCAGCCTGTTCGACGTCTACGAGAACGATGGCTTCATCAGCCTGGACACCGGCTCCACCAGCTCCCGCGGCGATACCGTGGCCTACGCCTCACCGGTCTTCAGCGGCCTGCAGGGCCATGTGCAGGTCAAGCACATCAGCGGTAACGATGCCGAGGTGGGCGCCCAGGACAACGGCTCCACCACCTCCACGGCGGCGGCGGTGACCTACAGCTGGGAGGATCTCTACCTGGCAGCGGGCTACAACCAGTCCAGGGATGTCTCCGAGCGCGGTGCTTCCTATGGCGGCGGCGGCAACAACTCGGCCGGCGAGGATATCTGGGGCGTCTCCGCCCAGTACAAGTTCCTGCCGAACTTCTCCGCGCGGGTCATGTACGAGGAGCTGGGCTCCGTGAACGAGGGGGCTTCGGCCAGCGCCAAGAAGGAGATCGTTGGTCTGGGTGCCACCTTCAACTACGGCCAGGGAAACCTCTACGCCGACGTCTACGACGTCAGCTATGTGGGCGACATCAGCAGCAGCAACCCCTGGGCCATCGGGGTCGACTATCGCTTCAGCCCGATGCGCGTCTACGCCGAGATCTTCGACGAGGATGTCAGCGGCGAGAACATCGACGATAGCCTGCTCTACACCGTCGGTATCCGCTACGACTTCTAGGCGCGCCCTTCACGTTTGATCCTGCATGACCCTGCCGGTCTTCGCCACCATCAGGCGGCGAGGGTCGGCAGAAGAGTCGCCGAAGACTCTCTTTCATCACCGTATGTCTCGCACTGATTCGATTCTTGCCGGCCGGGGAGACCCGCCGGCCTTTTTGGTTTACTGCATCGAGTAACCAGGCAGGAAGGCCCGGGAAATCGGCCATGAAAAAGGCCGCCTGGAGGCGGCCAAGGGTGAGAGAAATGAAGGGGGGGTCAGATCACCCGCTTGCGAATCCAGGCGCTGACCTGCTCCACGCCGATCACCACCACCAGGATGGCCAGGATCACGGTGAGGGCCTGGTCGTAGCGGAACAGGCTCATGGCGGCGGAGAGCTCCACGCCGATGCCGCCGGCGCCCACCAGGCCCAGCACCACGGCGCTGCGCACCGCCTTCTCCACCGAGAAGAGGCTGGTGGCCACGAAGGAGGGGGTGCACTCGGGCAGGATGGCGCCGCACACCACGCCGCTGCGTGAGGCGCCGGTGGCGGCCAGGGCCTGGCCGGGGCCGGGGTCCACCTCTTCGATGCGCTCCGAGAAGAAGCGCGCGCAGAAGCCGATGGTGTCCATGACGATGGCCAGGATGCCGGCGAGCGGACCAAGCCCCACGGCGACCACGAAGATCAGCGCCCATACCAGGTCCGGCACGGTGCGCAGGGTGGCCACCACGTTGCGGGCGATCACCCGAACGATGGGGTGGGGGCTGGTGTTGCGGGCGCAGAGCAGCGCCATGGGCAGGCTCAGGATCACCCCGAACACCACCCCGACGATGGCCATCTGGAAGGTCTCCAGCATGGCCATGGCGATCACGTCCCAGCGGGCGAAGTCCGGCGGCAGGGCCTCACTGAAGAAGGTGCCGAGGTTCGCAACGCCGCGCAGCAGGCGATCCGAGTGGATGTTGGCGCTGGAGAAGCCGCTGATGAAGAAGGCCGCGAAGGCCAGCAGCAGGATAAAGGCGATGGGAGAGGGGCGCTCAAGCCTGGGCGGCGCGGCGTGGCTCGACGATGAATCGCTCATCGGTAGCGGCCTCCTGTGGTGTGACGGTCTGGTAGAGGGCCGTGATGTCGGCGTCGGTGACCTCGGCGGTGGGGCGGTCGAAGGCCAGCTGGCCGCCGTGCAGGCCGATCAGCCGCTCGCCGTACTCCCGGGCGAGTTCGATCTGGTGCAGCACGCAGAGCACGGTCATCTTCCGTTCGCGCACCACCGACCAGAGCAGTTCCATCACCTCGCGGCCCGCGCGGGGGTCGAGGCTGGCCACCGGCTCGTCGGCCAGCACGATCTCGGCGTCCTGCATCAGCATGCGGGCGATGGCCACCCGCTGCTGCTGGCCCCCGGAGAGGGTGTCGGTGCGGCGCGCCGCCAGGTGGGCGAGGCCGACACGCTCCAGCGCCTCCATGGCCGCCTGGCGCGACTGCCGGCTGGCGGTCAGGGCGTGGCTGGCCAGAATGCCGCGGCGCCCCATCAGGCCGAACAGCACGTTCTGCAGCGCCGAGAGGTTGCCGACCATGTTGAACTTCTGGAAGACGCAGCCGATGCGCTGGCGCAGGGGGCGCAGCTCGCGACGCGATGCCGTGGTGAGGTCGACGCCGGCCAGGCTGAGGCGCCCCGAGGTGGGGCGCTCCAGGCCGGTCAGGCACTTCATCAGCGTCGACTTGCCGCAGCCGTTATGGCCCAGGATGACCACGCCTTCCCCGGGGCTGACGTTGAACGACAGCCCGTCGAGGGCGCGGGTCCCGTCCGGATAGACCTTGGTGAGATTGTCGATGCTTAGCTGCATGGAAGCTCCATCAGTCGGAGAGGCCGAGCAGGGCGTAGGACTCGCGCACCATGTCGTAGGCGCTGTCGTCAACCAGCACCATCTCGGCGCCCAGGTACTTGTCGCGCTCGCCCGGGGCGAGGATCGCCTGCAGCAGGCCATCGGGATCGTTCATGAAGGCCTCCTGCATCTCGCTGATGCACTCGGCGGAGAGGTGCGGGCCGGCCACCATGGGGTCACCCGGCATGTCCTGACCGCGGGCGATGATGCGGTAGTTCTCCTCGCCGTGCTGGGCGGCGAAGGGGGCGAAGTCGCGCACGCCGGTGCCAACGGCATCCACCTCGCCGGAGGCCAGGGCCTGCATGCGGGCGCCGTCCAGCAGCGAGATGCGCAGGTCACTGTCGATATCCAGGCCGGCCTGGCTCAGCATGTAGCTCGGCATGATGTGGCCGGTGGTGGAGCCATGGTCCTTCATGGCCACGTGCTTGCCCTTGATGTCCTCCAGGGTCTCGATATTGCTGTCGGTGGGGGCGATGAACACCGAGTAGTACTCGGGGCGCACGATAGCGGTAATCGGCTTGGTGCCCTCGACCCGCTCGGCCATCAGCACGTACTCGGAGGGGCCGGCCAGCACGATATCGACCTGCTCGAAGCGCAGGGCGTTGATGGCGGTGGTGCGGTTGCCCACCGGGAAGAACTCCACCGTCACGCCCAGGCGCGACTCGACTTCGTCGACGAAGCCCTGGTAGGCGCGCTGCAGCTCCTCGCTGCCCTCGATGCCGGTATCGGCGAAGCGCAGGGTGGTGGGGCAGGATTCGGCGGCCTGGGCCTGGGTAGCGGCGGCCAGGGCGATGGCGGTGGCCAGGGGGAGCAGGGACTTTTTCACGGTGTCACCTCAGGAGGGTTGCAGGATATGGGTTGGGATAAAGCGCCTTTACCCTGCCGGTGCGGGATGACGATGAGGTGACCCTGAGGTGACCGTCCGGTGACGTCGCGGTCGTTGGGACCGTCGCCCTCTTTATGGTCCTGGGTCGGCCGCAGATGGTATTTTCAGCCCAGGTAGTTCAGACGCCCCGAGCGGAGAGAGTCGATGGCAGAACAGCGCGCGCCGCATCTGGTGGTGTTTACCGGAGCGGGGATCAGTGCCGAGAGCGGTATCCAGACCTTCCGCGCCGAGGATGGCCTCTGGGCGGATCATCCGGTGGAGGAGGTGGCCACGCCCGGTGCCTGGCGGCGGGACCCGGCCCGGGTGCTGGCGTTCTACAATGCGCGCCGCGAGCAGGTGCGCCAGGCGCGCCCCAATGCCGCTCACAAGGCGCTGGCGGCGCTGGAGAAGCAGGGCTTCCGGGTCAGCATCATCACCCAGAATATCGATGACCTGCACGAGCGGGCTGGCTCCCGCCACGTGCTGCACCTGCACGGCGAGATCCTCAAGGCGCGCTCCACGGTGGACCGCCGCATGCACTATCCGCTGCCCCGGGGCGGCATCGAGCTGGGCGACATCTGCGACAAGGGCAGCCAGCTGCGGCCCGACGTGGTCTGGTTCGGCGAGGAGGTCCCTCACTTCGGTGAGGCCTGCGAGCTGGTCAGCGAGGCGGACCTGCTGCTGGTGGTGGGCACCTCGCTTGCCGTGATGCCGGCGGCCTCGCTGCTGCAGTACGCGCCCTTCGACGCCCCCTGCGTGCTGGTGGACCCCGAGGCCGAGGCGCTGGCGCCCCCCGGGGTGACCCGGCTCAGTCAGCCCGCCGGCAAGGGAGTGCCGGCGCTGGTGCGCCACTGGAAGCGTGAAGGGCGGCTCTGGGTGCCGGAGACGCTGCTGGTCTCCTGAAGGGCGCCTGCGGAGGTGCTAGAATGCGGCGCCTCTTTCCATGCGGTAGCCGCCATGCAGCACGACAGCCCTGACACCTGTGCCGAGCGTCCTCTGGACGGGGCGCTTTCCCACGACCCCGGAACCGCGCTTTCCCATGACCCCGGAACCGCGCTTTCCCATGACCCCGCCACCGGTCATCCACGGCCGCCGCGGCGCGAGTTCAAGGCCCGGGGCAGCTTCGTGGCGCGCTGCCCGGGCTGCCACCTGCCCGAGCTCAACTGCCTCTGTCCCTATGCGGTGAGGGCCGAGAGCGAGGCGCGAGTGTGGCTGCTGACCCACCCCATGGAGCACCACAAGCCCACCAACACCGGGCGGCTGATCCGTGACGTGCTGCCCGAGACCGAGGTCTTCACCTGGTATCGCACCGCGCCGGACGAGCGGCTGCTGGCGCTGCTGGACGACCCCCGCTATGCCCCCTTCGTGATCTTCCCCGACGACCAGCCGGACTACGCCGAACGAGTGGTGGGTATAGACGCCGTGGCCGAGTCCAAGGCCGCCGGGCGCACGCCGGTCTATGTGCTGCTGGACGGCACCTGGCGCCAGGCTAGGCGCATCTTCCGCAAGAGCCCCTACCTCGACCGGCTGCCGGTACTGCCACTGCACAGCGAGCGACTGACCCGCTACCGCCTGCGCAAGCCGGCCTCCGCGGCTCATCTGTGCACCGCCGAGGTGGCCGCCGAACTGCTGCGCCAGGGGGGCGACGACTCGGCCGCCCAGGCCCTGGACGACTACTTCGACGCCTTCAACGAGAGCTACGCCGCCAGCCGCCGCTTCGAGAAGATCGAAGCGCCGACGGCGGCGATGCGGCGCCTCCTGGCGCGAAGGGGATAGCGCTATAACGCAAAGCTAGGGGCGCTGGGGACAAGCCTTAGAGGAGGTCCTACGCCATGGATGGCGTCGGTAGCGTACATGGAGGTATTCACAGCGCCTCCTCGCAGGCTTGTCGCCAGGTCAGCCCCGGGCCTTAGGGGCTCCTGGCGTGATCAAGGCGAGCTGCCGAACAGGGCGCCGGCGATGCGGAAGCCCGCGACCCAGGTGCCGGCGGCGGAGCCCAGGGTGGCCAGCATGAAGACCAGCAGGGTGCGCGAGACGCGGTTGCGCCACCAGCCCGCAAGCTCGGTGACGTCATGGCGCAGAGTCGAGAAGTCGCGCACCTTGGGCTTGCGCAGGTAGAGCTCGACCCCGGCGGCCACGAAGCCGGCGCCGATGGTGGGGTTGAGCGAGGTGAGGGGCGCGGCGAAGAAGGTGGCCGTTACCGTCAACGGATGGGCCAGGGCGACCAGGGTGGCCGCCGCCGAGAGCACGCCGTTGATCAGGAACCACTCGCCGACGAGCTGCCAGCCCAGCTCGGTGTTGCGCGAGAAGCCGATGGCGAAGCCCGTCAGTACCAGCACGGTGATCACCCAGGGCAGCGCCTTCCAGACCTTCGACGGCGGCGGGGTCACCTCCAGCGCCTCGCGTTCCGGCGTCGGGGCCTCGGGCAGCGGCGCCTGAAGCTCCTCGGCCATGCCCTTCATGTGGCCGGCACCGATCACCACCAGCACATTCCGGTAGCGCCCCGGCGGGGCCTCCTCCGCCAGGCGCAGCACCATGTAGCGGTCGCGCTCGCTGATCAGCGGCGTGTAGAGGGTCTCGGACTCGGCGGCGAACTCGCTGAAGGTCGACTCCAGCACGTCGCCCTCCTTGAGGCGCTCGATCTCTGCGGCGGAGACGTCCTGGCGCGACAGCACGCTGCCCAGCAGCCCCGAGAACAGGGAGAAGCGCTGCCACCAGGGGACGTTGTGGTAGATGCGCTTGAGAGTGACGCCCACGTCGCGGTCGATCAGCAGCAGCGGCAGGCCCGCCTCGCGGCTCTCCTCCAGGGCAGCGCGCATCTCGGCGCCGGGCTCGATTCCCGACTGCTCGGCCACGCGCTGCTGGAAGGCGCCCAGCGCCAGGCTCGCCGCCACCATGCCCGCCTTGCCCTGGCGAAAGATCTCGAACAGGTCCTGATCATGCAGGGCATCCGGGTTGGCGAGGCTGTGGTGGCGCGAGTCGCACAGCTCGATGGCCACGGCGTCGAACTCGCCGGAACGGACCAGGGCGCGCACGTCGGCGGCGCTCTCGGCGGAGACATGGGCGGTGCCCAGCAGGGTATAACGGGTCTCGCCCACCTGGATGACGCGGCGCGGGCCGGTCACGCCGGCCGTCGAGGCGATGGGCATCGCGGTGTCCTGGGAGTCGGTCATGGACGCTCGATCTGAAAGAGTGAGGGACCGATTATCCACGATGGGCCCGTGCCGGCCAAATCCCCTCAGCGCCGCCAGAAGGCGGGGGTAAACAGCACCAGCACGGTGAAGATCTCCAGGCGGCCGAGCAGCATGGCCATCACCAGGATCCACTTGGCCAGGGTCGGCAGGTCGCCATAGTGGCCGGAGGCCTCACCCAGGGCCGGGCCCAGGTTGTTGAGGGCCGAGGCCACGGTGGACCAGGCGGTGACCTGGTCGACCCCGGTGGCCATCACCCCTACCAGCATCAGGAAGAAGAGCATCACGTAGACCGAGAAGAAGCCCCACACCGCCTGGGCGATGCCGTCCGGCACGCTCACCTTGCCCACCTTCACCGCGATCACCGCGTTCGGGTGGATCAGCCGCATCACCTCGCGCATCCCCTGCTTGAGGATCAGGATGATGCGGATCACCTTCATGCCGCCGCCGGTGGAGCCGGAGCAACCGCCGACGAAGGCGGCCATGAACAGCAAGAAGGGCAGCGCTCCCGGCCAGGCCGAGAAGTCGGCGACCCCGAAGCCGGCGGTGGTGGCCACCGAGACCACCTGGAAGACGCCGTGGCGCAGGCCGCGCTCGGTGCCGTAGGTCTCGGTGAGCCACAGCGAGACCACGGTGATCACCGCCAGGCCCAGCAGGAACAGCAGCAGGAAGCGCGCCTCGGGGTCCTGGAAGTAGTGGGTCAGCCGCTTCTCGCGCCAGGCCACGAAGTGCAGGCTGAAGCTCACCGCGGAGACGATCAGGAAGAAGACGCAGATCATCTCGATCAGGGCGCTGTCGAAGTGGCCGATGCTGGCGTCGTAGGTGGAGAAGCCGCCGATGGCCACGGTGGAGAAGCTGTGGCCCAGGGCGTCGAACCAGTTCATCCCGGCGGCCATGTAGGCCAGCATGCAGGTGACGGTGAGGGCGGCGTAGATGTACCACAGTGCCTTGGCGGTCTCGGTGATGCGCGGAGTGAGCTTGGAGTCCTTGAGGGGCCCCGGGATCTCGGTGCGGTAGAGGGCCATGCCGCCGACGCCCAGCGTCGGCAGGATCGCCACGGCCAGTACCACGATCCCCATGCCGCCCAGCCACTGCAGCTGCTGGCGGTAGTAGAGGATCGATTCGGGCAGGTGCTCGATGCCGGTGATCACCGTGGCCCCGGTGGTGGTCAGCCCCGAGAAGGACTCGAACACCGCATCGGTGATGGAGAGCGCCGAGTCGCCGGCGAGCATCAGCGGCAGCGAGCCGAACAGTGCCAGCACGCTCCAGAACAGCGCCGCGATCAGGAAGCCGTCGCGGGTGCGCAGCTCCTTGCGCGCGCGCCGGTTGGGCAGGAACATCGCCAGGCCGGTCAGCACGGTGATGCCGATGGCCACCGCGAAGGCGTTCCACTGGCCGTCGCCGAACAGCAGGGAGATCAGGATCGGCGGCATCATGGTCAGGCTGAACAGCATCAGCAGCAGGCCGAGGATGCGCAGGATCATGCGCAGGCTCATCGGTGACTCCCTGTCAGAAGAAGGTCAGGCCGACCTGGAACAGCCGCTCCACGTCGCGGATGCGGCGCTTGTCGATCAGCCGGCACGCCGCGGCCAGGCCCGAGGGGCCGGCGCCGACGATGACCACATCGAAGTCCATTGAGTCACGTTCGATCGTTGCCATGGAGTTCTCCTGTGTTTCCATCAGCGGTCAGGCCGCGTCCACAAGGTGGTCGCTGACATAGTCGAGGTGGTGGTCGACATCGCCCAGGTAATGATCGAACATCACCAGGTGCTTGGCGTAGTGGGAGACGTAGCACTCTTCGGTCATGCCCATGCCCCCATGCAGCTGGATGGCCTGCTCGGCGACGAAGCGTGCGGCCTCGCCGCAGTAGGCCTTGGCCGCGGCGAGGCGATAGTCGCGCTCGGCATCGGGAAGGGCCAGGCTGGTGGCGGCGAGAATCGCCATTGAACGGGCCTGCTCGAGGTGCAGGTGCATGTCGACCATGCGGTGCTGCAGGCTCTGGAACGCCGACAGGGGGGTGCCGAACTGTTTGCGCTCCTTGAGATAGTCGATGGTCTGCTCGCAGGCAACCTCCATGGCACCGACCGCCTCGGCACACAGCGCCGCGCGGCCGAGCGCGAGGGTGGCATCGAGGGCCTGGGCGACGTCGAGGCCGAGACAGCAGTCGTCGCTCAACGAGACGGCCTTCAGGGTCAGGTCGCTCGCCGACTGGTCGTCGATGGTGAGGTAGTCGCGGCGTGACAGGCCGTCGGCGTCGGCGGGGACCACGAACAGGCCCAGGCACCCGTCGTCGAGACGGGCGGTGACCAGCAGGGCAGCGGCCGAGGCGGCATTGAGCACCAGCTGCTTGTTGCCATCGAGACGCCAGCCATCGCCATCCCGGCGCGCCGCGGTGGCGATGCCGTGGGCATCGTAGCGGGCGTGGCTCTCCTGCCAGGCGAGTGCCAACTGATGGTCACCTTCCAGCAGCGGGGTCAGCCAGCGTTCCCGCTGCTTGGCATCGCCGAGTCGGGCCAGCAGATCGCCGGGCAGCACCAGTCCGGCCAGGTAGGCGTCGGGTACCAGGCCGCGACCCAGGGCCTGCATGATGAGCATCAGGTCAATGCCGTCACCGCCGAGGCCGCCGACCTCCTCGGCGAAGGGCATGTGCAGTAATCCGAGGTCGGCGAAGGTCTGCCACAGCGCCGAGGGTTCGTCGGCAGCTGCCTCGAGCATGGCGCGGCGCTGCTCGGGGGCGACCCGGTCGGCAATCAGGCGATCGAGGGTATCGGCGAGCATGCGCTGCTCGTCGGTCAGGGAAAAGTCCATGGGCGGCTCCTTGGGTGCCGAGGGTCGGCGACTCACATGCCGAGAATTGTCTTGGCGACGATGCTCTTCTGGATCTCGTTGGCACCGCCATAGATTGAAAGCTTGCGGCGGTTGAAGTACTGGGCGGCCCCAGCGGCACTCTCCGCCAGGGTCGGGTCGTCGAGCTCGCCGTCGCCGTGAAGGAAGTCGGGGAAGAAGGGCAGCGCGGCTGGCCCCAGGGCGCGGCGGGTCAGGTCGCTGAGCTCCTGGCGAAGCTCCGAGCCGCGCACCTTGAGCAGCGAACTCTCCGCCCCCGGTACGCCGCCATCCCGGGCCGCGGCGATGACCCTCAGGTTGGTCACCTCCAGTGCCATCAGCTCGAGCTCGGCCTTCACCACCCGCTGGCGGAAACTCGCCAGCTCGAGGAGCGGCCGCCCGCGATGCTGTACCCGGGTGGCCACTGACTTGAGATGGGTCAGCGCCTGCTTGGCGTGGCCGAGCCCGGCAATGCCGGTGCGTTCATGGGTCAGCAGGAACTTGGCGCAGGTCCAGCCCTGGCCCTCCTCGCCGATGCGGTTGGCCACCGGTACGCGGACCTCGTCGAGGAAGACCTCGTTGACCTCGTGGGCGCCATCCAGGGTGATGATCGGGCGTACCGAGATGCCCGGGCTCGCCATGTCGATCAGCAGAAAGCTGATGCCGGCCTGCTTCCTGGCGTCCGGGTCGGTACGCACGAGGCAGAACATCATGTTGGCGTGCTGCCCCAGGGTGGTCCATGTCTTCTGTCCGGTGACGACATAGTGCTCACCGTCGCGCACGGCGCGGGTCTTGAGGCTGGCCAGATCGGAGCCGGCCCCGGGTTCGGAGTAGCCCTGACACCACCAGTCCCGGTTGGCGAGGATACGCGGCAAGTAGTGGCGCTGCTGCGCCTCGCTACCGAACTTCATGATCACCGGCGCGACCATGTTGACGCCAAACGGCACCACGGTCGGCGCATGGGCGGCGGCACACTCCTCGTCGAAGATATGTCGCTGCACCGGGCCCCAGCCGGGCCCCCCGTGTGCCTCGGGCCAGTTGGTGGCCAGCCAGCCGCGCTCACTGAGAATATTCTGCCATCGCACGTGGTCATCGGCGGAGAGCCGCCGGCCGAGCCGCACGCGTTCGCGGATGTCGTCGGGGAGTGCCGTGGCGAGAAAGTCGCGTGCTTCCTGGCGGAAGGCCCGTTCCTCGGCACTGTAGGTCAGGTTCATGGGGATGTCTCCGAGGTGGCGGATGCAGAAAGGGTGGCCTGGCGATGGGGGCCGCCGAGATGACGCGGGTAGCCGAGGACCTCCACGGCCAGCAGGTCGATATCGCTGGTGCGATAGCAGACCCCCTGCTCGGCGAGGGACAGGCTGGCCGCCTCCATGGCGGCGCACCGGTCATCAGGCGAGGCGTTGGCCGCCCTAAGCAGCGCGGCGAGCAGGCTTTGGCCGCGGCTGACCACGACGGTCTGACGCAGTGCCTTGAGGGCAGAGGCCGTGGCCTGCTGCTGCTCGGCACTGGCGTGAGTGGCAACGAGTTCCACCAGCGCGCTCCGTGGCGACGTGACCAGCACCAGGTCTGCGTCAAGCTCATCCAGCCGGGCGATGCCCTCGGACGGCTGCAGGACGATGGACGGGCACCCCGCCGGACAAGGGGGAGTCTTGTTGTCGGGGGCGATCAGGCAGGCCTGTGTCGAGGCGTCCGGCAGGTCGGTCAGCACGATGTCGGCCCGGCCGGCATGGCCCTTGAGGCGGTCGAAGAGCGGGTGCTCGCCGAGCAGCGCGATGCGTGTCAGCATCGGGGGCTCGTCGGTGTCAGGCACCCTGTGCGGGGCGCGGGCGGCGAAGAAGGCGTGGATCAGTCCGGCCCGCTGGGGGGAGTCCATGCAGGCGAGGAACAGCTCGCGCTCGCGGCGCAGCCCCTCGGCCAGGCCGGCCTCGGTGCTGGCCGCGACCGCCTCGAGGCAACGGAATGGCGAGAACAGCTCGGGCACCTCGGCTTCGAGCCGAGCCCGATGGCGTTCGATGGCGCCGGGGTCGGCGGCGGGGGCGGGCAGCTCTCCGGTCCGGCGGGCGCTGCGCTGGCCTGCCAGGATGGCGCGGGCCGCGCCGAGGCCGGCATCCAGTGGAGCATCGGTTGCGTCGATGGCATCGATGATGCCAAGCGCCACTGCTTCCTCGACGGGCACGAACCGTCCGCTGGTGATCAGTTCCAGGGCGCAGTCCACACCGACCAGGCGGGGCAGCCGCTGGGTGCCGCCGGCACCGGGCAGCAGGCCGAGCTTGACCTCGGGCAGGCCGACCCGGGTGCCCGGCAGGGCCACACGGTAGTGGCAGCCCAGTGCCACCTCGAGGCCGCCGCCCAGGGCGGTGCCGTGGAGTACCGCCACCAGAGGCTTGGTGCTGGCCTCGAGACGGGCGATGACCTCCGGCAGCAGCGGCTGCCGCGGCGGCTTGCCGAACTCGCGGATATCGGCACCGGCGATGAAGGTGCGACCGTCTGCCATCAGCACCAGGGCGCGTGCGGCGTCATCGGCCAGGCCCCGATCGAGCGCCTCGATCAGGCCGCTGCGGACGGCGTGGCTCAGCGCATTGACGGGTGGATTGTCGATGCGGATCAGACCGATGTCGTCATGGCGCTGGTAGTGGACACAGGCTGGCATGCAATGGACTCCGGGTGATGGGCGTGGTGTGTGGCCGGTTCGCTTCACAGGCTCGGCTCGTGCGCGTCGCCACGGCGGTGGCGATGACTCCAGCGGGCCAGCAGGACGGCAGGCACCAGGGCGGCCAGCGAAATGCCGAGCAGTTCGACTTGGCTGAGCGGCACCATGCCGCCCCCGGGCAGGGCGAGAGTGAGCCCCGAGATCAGCACCAGGGTGCGAATCGCCGTCTCCTGGATCGCGCCATGACCCAGTCGCCCGACCCCGATCAGATAGCCCTGCATGGCCGAAGCGAACAGCACGATGCCTGCCAGTGCCTGGACGAACACCAGCACGATCTGCAGCGGCTCGCCCTGCATGATCAGCGCCGGGTTGAGCACGAAAAGGAAGGGAATGAAGTAGATCACGCTGCCCAGCCGCATGGCCTGCAGGCCGGTCGACATCGGTCGGGCGCCGGCGACGGTAGCGGCGGCGAAGGCACCCAGCGCCACCGGCGGCGTGATGAAACTGAGCATGCCCCAGTAGAGGATGAACAGGTGCACCGCCATCGGGTCGAGGCCGCCGCCCTGGATCAGGGCCGGTGCTAGGGCCACGGCCAGGAAGATGTAGGCGGCGGTGACGGTCATGCCGATACCCAGCACGAAGCTGGTCAGGGCGCCCATGATCAGCAGCAACGGAACGCTGCCACCGGCGAGATGGATGAAGTCATTGGCGATGGTGCCGGAGAGCCCCGTCATGGAGAGTGCGCCCACCAGCATCCCCACGCCTGCCAGGATGGCGATCAGCTCGGCGAACAGTTTGGCCGCACTCGACAGCGCCTCGCCAAGATCTTTCCAACCCCAGCGGTTGTGCCGGGAGAGCTGGTTGAGGACCAGCAGGAGTGCGGTGGCGTAGAAGGGGGCCACGGCCTCACGCTGCATCACCAGCAGCATCCAGACCAGCAGCGCGAAGACGAAGATGAAGTACCACCCCTCCTTCAGCGTCTGCCAGAGTGACGGCAATTCGACGGCGGGCAGCCCCTTGATATCGTATCGCGCGGCGTAGGCATCGATCTGGATGAACAGGCCGAGGAAATAGAGGATCGACGGGATGATCGCGGCCAGCACAACAGCGGAATAGGGCACGTCGAGAAACATCGCCATGACGAAGGCGGTGGCGCCCATCACCGGGGGCATCAGTACCCCGCCGGTGGAAGCGCAGGCCTCCACCCCGCCGGCGAAGGAGCGGCTCATGCCGATGCGCCGCATGGCGGGAATCGACAGCACGCCGGTGGTCAGCACGTTGCTGATCACGCTGCCGCTCATCGAGCCCATCAGGCCGCTGGAGAAGATCGATACCTTGGCCGGGCCGCCCCGCACATGGCCGAGCAGGGCGAAGGCCAGGTTGATGAAGAACTTGCCACCGCCACTTTTCTGCAGCACCACCCCGAATACCAGAAAGCCGATCACCAGGCCGGCGAAGGCCTGCAGCGGGATGCCCATGATGCTCTCGGTGCTCATGGTGTGGTACATGGCCGTTTCCGAGAGCGATGAAGGAAAGGCCTGAATGGGTCCCGGCATCACGTCGGCTGCGAGGGGGTAGAGTGAGAAGAGGGTGACGATCACGGCGATGGGCCAGCCGCCGGCGCGGCGCGCCGCCTCGATGATGAGCAGCCACCAGGCATAGCTGACCCACAGAGCGGTATCCGGAGCCGCGAAGGCCCAGCCCCGTTCCAGGATCGAGTCGGCGTGGATCACGAAGTAGCCGCTGACTGCCAAAGTTACGGCGCTGAGGAGATAGTCGTACCAGGGAATGGGGCGGTGCTGGCCCGCCGGGGTCAGCGGCCAGAGCAGGTAGATCAGTGGTAGCAGAAGGGCCACCACCGCATAGTAGAACTGGGTCTCCAATCCGGTGACGAAGGTCAGGTAGCCGAAATTGAAGAGGTAGTCCAGGGTCATCAGCAGCAGGGCCACCGTCACGGCGCCGGGTATCCAGCGCAGTGGCAGCGGCAGGGTCCGCATCTGGCGGATCTTCTCCTTGGCCTGTCGGGTGCCGTCGTTGTCAGCAGTGAGGGTCATGGCAGCGTCCAGAAAGCTGGGGGCAGCCCGAGCCGCCCCCCGGGGGGTCACTCGAAGACGGGGTCGAAACCAGCGTCGCGCAGTGCGGTGGCACGTGCCTCCATCCAGGCGCTGCCGAAGGCCTCTTCATCGTCGGGTGCGTCGTTGACGAAGTCTTCCCATGCCGCCAGCAGCAGGTTTTGACGCTCGACCAGTTGCTCCTGATGGGCCTGCATCTCGTCGGTCCAGACGCCGATCTCCTCGTAGTAGTCCACGACGGCGTCGTGGAAGGGGATCACCCACTGCAGATCCTGATACTCCAGGGCGTAGCCCACGGCACCGGGAGCGTTGTCCTTGTAGTCGTCATAGTTGTCCTGCAGGGCACGGATCAGGCCATAGGCAACATCGTCGTCGAGGTCGGCGTTACCGACCACGATGGGATAGGGGTAGCTGGCGCTGTCGACGGGGTTGTCGGCACTGACGCCGCCGGCGCCCGACGTGATCCGGTGGGGCTGGAAGTAGGGGGCGACGGCGGCCATGCGTTCCCAGCCCTCGGCGTCATTGGGATCGAGCACCGGCCAGCTGATGCCGCGGGGGCTGCTGGCGAGCTGCTGGGCGGGAGGGGTAACGGTGGTCGTGAAGGAGGCATCGACGTTACCGGCGATGATGCCATCGAAGGAGCGGCCATAGCCAGGATAGTCGATGCGTTCCACGTCGTCCCAGGTCAGGCCGCCGAAGGCCAGATAGGCCTCGGTTCCCTTGTTGAGGGCGTCGTCCCCGCGGATGTAGGCGATCCGTTTGCCGCGCAGGTCCGCCGGAGTTTCAACTCCCAGGTCACCGGCCACGGCAAGGGAGAGGCCGAACGAGGCGGTAGAGGTGGTGATCAGGCGAATGGGCTGAGGGCCCCAGTCGGGATGGGCGAACATCATCACCCCCTCGACGCCATAGTAGCTGGCAATGCCGCAAGCGCAGAGATCGACCCGCCCCTGCTTCAGCGGCGTCATGCGCGAGACGTCGTTGTCACCGGGCAGCACCCTGACCGCGGTGCCGTAGTTGGACTGCAGCATGTTGCCGATCGCCACGGCCTGGGCATAGCCGCTGGAGTTGGTGCCGTAGGCGGTCCACGCCATGGTGCGAGGGAGATTGATCTCGTTGGCTAGTGCGATGCTGCTGCCCAGCATGGCGAAGGGCAGGCTGGCGAGAGCGAGTTGGCGAGTGATTGATCGCATGGAGGGCTCCTCAGATATTGATATTGTTTTGCTGTGCGGTATTGAGTTCCGAATACGTCATCGATAGTAGGGAACTGGCAGCGACGATGTCAATGACATCGCGACGGGCCATGGGCCGCCTTGTCTTGGGACCAACGTGAAAAGGGGCGTTGGCTGGGCCACTTGGAGAAGCGCCAGAAGTGAAAGGCCTAGACCAATGTCTAGGCCGAAGCGCGATGCGGCGTCAGCCGATCAGCTGCCGGTGGTAGAGGAAGCCCCCAGCGCCTGCCAGGCCGCGTAGGTGCTGAGGAAGACCCGCCCGGTCAGGTCGTCGAGGAAGTCACTGCGCTTGAGGCGGTCCATCACCGGTCCCTTGACCTCGGCCAGGTGCAGGGTGACGCCGGACTCCTTGAGGCGGGCGTTGATGGCGTCGAGGCTCTCCAGCGCCGAGGCGTCGATCAGGTTGACTGCCGAGCAGATCAGCACCACGTGCTCGAGCCCGGGGCGGCGCACCACCAGGGCATGGACGGTGTCCTCCAGGTAGCGGGCGTTGGCGAAGTAGAGGCTCTCGTCGATGCGCAGGAAGGCGACGTGGCTCAGGGTCTGCACCTCGTGGCGGGTGACGCTGCGGAAGTGCTCGGTGTCGGGAATGCGCCCGACGATGGCGCTGTGGGGGCGGCTGGTGCGATAGAGGAACAGGCCGACCGAGAGCGTTACGCCGCCGATGATGCCGGCCTCGACCCCCTCCACCAGGGTCAGTAGGATGGTCACCGCCATGGCCGAGAAGTCGGCGCGGGAGTAGCGCCAGGTCTGGCGGATCATCGGGATGTCCACCAGGGTCAGCACCGCCACGGTGATGGTGGCGGCCAGGGTGGCGATGGGCAGGTGGTAGAGCAGTGGGGTGAAGGCCAGGGTGACCAGGCCGATGCCGAGCGCCGCGAAGAGCCCCGCCATGGGGGTCTGGGCGCCGGCCTCGTCGCTGATCACGGTGCGTGACAGGCCGCCGGTGACCGGCATGCCCGCCGAGAAGGCCGCGGCCAGGTTGGCTCCGCCAAGGCCAATCAGCTCCTGGTTGGGCGAGATCCGCTGGCGGCGCCGGGCGGCCAGCATCTGGGCCATGGAGATCGACTCCACGAAGCCCACCACGCTGATCAAGAGCGCCGGGATCAGCAGGGCGCGCCACAGCGAGGCATCGAAGCCGGGCAGAGTGAGGGGCGGCAGCCCCCCGGGGATGGCGCCGACCACCGCCACCCCGGCCTCGGCCAGGGCGAAGTGCCAGCTGAGCCAGGTGGTGACCAGCACCGCCAGCACCGGGCCCGAGCGCGACAGCAGGGCGGCGATGGGGTCGGCCAGGCCCAGGCGGAGCAGCAGCGTCCTGGCGTGGCGCCGGCACAGCAGCAGGAAGAGCAGGGTGCCACCGCCCAGCGCCAGGGTTGGCCAGTGCACGGCATCGAGGCTTGAGACCAGGCTGCCCAGCAGGGCGATGACGGTATAGCCATTGGCCTCGATGCCCAGCAGGTGGGCGGCCTGGCTGGCGGCGATCAAGAGCCCCGAGGCGGAGAGAAATCCCGCGATCACCGGGTGGCTCAGGAAGTTGGTGAAGAAGCCCAGGCGGGCCAGGCCCATGGCCGCGAGCATCAGCCCGGAGAGCAGCGACAGCACCAGGGCCGCCTGCAGGTACTCAGGGGTGCCCGGGGTGGCCACCCCTGAGAGGGCCGCACCGGTCATCAGTGCGATGATCGCCACCGGCCCCACCGCCAGGGTGCGGCTGGTGCCGAGCAGCGCATAGAGCACCGCCGGCAGGATGCTGGCGTAGAGCCCCACCACGGCGGGCAGGCCGGCGAGCAGGGCGTAGGCCAGCGACTGGGGAATCACCATCACGGTGACGATCAGGCCGGCCAGCAGGTCGGCGCCGCCCAGCCGGCGGTTGTAGTGGGGCAGCCAGGTGAGAATCGGCAGGTAGCGCTTGAGCATCCGTTCTTCGTTCGACAGGGGGAGTGACCCTAGAGACTAAACGATATGCGTGGCGGTGTTCAGAGTGGGTTAGCATCTGGTGAAATGGCCGTGTCGGCCCACCACCCACACCGGATCATCCACATCGGCTCATCCACAACAACCGCAAGGACACCTCATGAAGCGCGAAACCATCGCCCTGCACCACGGCTATGCCCCCGACGACCAGCACTCGGTGGCGGTGCCCATCCACCAGACCACCTCGTTCTCCTTCGACAGCGCCCAGCACGCCGCGGACCTCTTCGACCTCAAGGTCGAGGGCAACATCTACTCGCGGATCATGAATCCCACTTGCGCGGTGCTGGAGCAGCGCGTGGCGGCACTGGAGGGCGGGCTCGCCGGCCTCGCCGTGGCCTCGGGCATGGCCGCCATCACCTATGCGATCCAGACCATTGCCGAGGCGGGCGACAACATCGTCTCGATCAGCGAGCTCTACGGCGGCACCTACAACCTCTTTGCCCACACCCTGCCGCGCCAGGGGATCGAGGTGCGCTTCGCCGACAAGGACGACCTGGCCGGCCTCGAGGCGCTGATCGATGCGCGCACCAAGGCGGTCTTCTGCGAGAGCGTCGGCAACCCCTCGGGCAGCGTGGTGGACATGCAGGCCTTGGCCGAGGTGGCCCATCGCCACGGCGTACCGGTGATCGTCGACAACACCGTGCCCACTCCCTTCCTGTGGCGCCCCATCGAGCACGGCGCCGATATCGTGATCCACTCGGCCACCAAGTACATCGGCGGCCACGGCACCACCGTGGGCGGCGTCATCGTCGACTCCGGCAAGTTCCCCTGGGCCGAGCACGCCGAGCGCTTCCCGCTGCTCAACCAGCCGGATGTCTCCTACCACGGGGTCTGCTACACGCGGGATCTCGGCGAGGCCGCCTTCATCGGCCGCGCCCGGGTGGTGCCGCTGCGCAACATGGGGGCGGCGCTCTCCGCCCAGGCCGCCTGGAACCTGCTGCAGGGGCTCGAAACCCTGGCGCTGCGAATCGAGCGTATCTGCGACAACGCCCAGCGGGTGGCCGAGTACCTGGAGGGCCACGACGCGGTGACCTGGGTGAAGTACGCGGGCCTGCCGAGCCACAAGGACCACGGCCTGGCCCAGGCGTACATGGGCGGACGCGCCTCGGGCATCTTGAGCTTCGGCATCAAGGGCGGCCGCGAGGCCGGCGCGCGCTTCTACGACGCCCTGGGCATGATCCTGCGCCTGGTCAATATCGGCGATGCCAAGACCTGCTCATCGATTCCCGCCGCCACCACACACCGCCAGCTCAACGACGAGGAGCTGGTCAGGGCGGGGGTGACGCCGGACATGGTGCGCCTCTCCATCGGCATCGAGCATATCGACGACATCCTCGCCGACCTCGATCAGGCTCTGGCCGAAAGCCAGCGCTGATCGCCTCGTCATCCAGGAGCGGCGCCGTCCCCTTGTCGTGGCAGGGGGGCGGCGCCGCTTTGTTGATGGAAGGCAAGCGCTTTCGGGCGCTGTCGTCCAACGCTGTCATAACTTGAGTCCAACCATGGTGTGTCAGGCCAAAGTGCAGGTCTCACCCGGCGCCGAAGGGACTAAGCTGCTGTCCGGAAATAACAACAACGTATGGGGCGCATGACTATGCAGCTTGTCATCTATCTTCTCGCAGCGCTGGTGGCCGTCGCAGCCGGCGTGGTCACCCATCATGGGATGTCTCCCTGGACACCCTGGCTTGCCCTGCCGCTCGCCACTGTGGCCGGTGCCCTGGCCCTATATGCCGGGATGCTGAGGATCTACGCCTTGCCTGCTTTGGAGCTGAAGGCCCGGCGGCGAGCCTGGTTGCCTCCGGTACAGGACTATCTGGCCCTGCGCCGCCTGGGCCATGACCTGGTAGGGCGCACCGGCGTGGCGGCCATCGCCTCCGCTGAGGTCTCCTACCACGCCGATCGTCTCGATCAGCGGCTGACGCGCCAGGAGCGCGTTGTCCATGACGCCTCCACCAGCATGACGGCCATCAGCAGTGCCATCGAGCAGGTGGCCAGCGGGGCGAGTCAGGTCGCCCGGCTGGCGACCAGCTCTCGGGAGGGGAGCGAGGTGAGCCGAGAGCAGCTTGAGGCGGTGGTCAAGGAGATGCAGGCGCTGGCCGAGCGCTCCACCGAGGCGCTGGCGCAGCTCGGCTCTCTGGAGGAGAAGGCCGGCGGTGTGAAGCGGGTCACCGCCATGATCGAGGAGATCGCCGAGCAGACCAACCTGCTCTCCCTGAATGCCTCGATCGAGGCGGCGCGGGCCGGGGAGCACGGGCGCGGCTTTGCCGTGGTGGCAGGCGAGGTCAGGGCGCTGGCCGGGCGGACGGCCGATGCGACCCGCCACGTCGAATCTCTGGTAAGCGATATCGGCGTGAGCATTCACCAGGTGGTCGAGAACATCGGTTCGCTGATGGGGCGCGTGGGGCACCAGGCGGCCGAGATGACGACGGTGGGGGAGCGCCTCACCGCCATGAGCCACAGCGTGCAGGGCGTGGAGCGTGAGATTGCCGAGATCGCCACAGCCATGGAGGATACGAGGCACCATAGCCAGCGGATTGCCGTCACTCTGCAGTCGCTGTCCCATGAGGTGGATGAGGGCAACCGCGACATGCACAGCCTGGCATGCCAGGCCCGTGCCCTGATGCAGAGCGCCGAAGGGGTCGAGGCGGCCCTGGCCCAGCAGCGCCTCGATGGTCGCCATCAGCAGGTCTATCGCGTGGCACGTCAGGCGGCGGATCAGCTGCAGGGACTGCTGGAGAAGGCGCTGCGCCGCGGGGAGCTGAGCATCGATCAGCTCTTCGACGGCCGCTATGAACCGGTGCCGGACACCCAGCCCACCAAGTATCGGACTCGCTATGACGAGTTCTGCGACCGTCTCTTTCCTGGCGTGCAGGAGCCGTTGCTCAAGGCACATGGCCTGGCCTACGCCATCAGCTGCGATCGCAACGGCTATGTGCCGACCCACAACCTGGCCGTCAGCCAATCTCCCACCGGTGATCTCGCGCACGATCTCAAGTTCAGCCGCAGCAAGCGGATCTTCGATGACCCGACCGGCAAGCGCTGCGGCAGTCACCGCCAACCGCTGCTGCTGCAGACCTACAAGCGCGACACCGGTGAAATCATGCACGACCTGTCGGTGCCACTCATGGTGGCGGGCAAGCACTGGGGCGGCTTCCGGGTCGGCTACTCCCCGGTGCTCGAGAGTCACGCCACGAGGCAGGTGCCGTCCTCCCTCGAGGGCGAGCTGCTGGCGGCGGATCCAGAGGTGCGAGCTTCGCCGGATCCGGCGCGGCGCCAGCACGAAGCCCTTTCGTGATCACTCCCTGGCTATCTCGCGCCGCGCTCGCCCCTGCCAGGCGGACCAGGTGTAGAGCGCAAGCGCCGTCCAGATCAGCGCGAAGGTGGCCAGCTGCACCGCCGTGAGCGGCTCGCCGAACACGAGCAGGGCGATGCCGAACTGGATGGTGGGGTTGATGTACATCAGAAAGCCGAGGGTGGCCAGGCGGAGCCGCCTGGCCGCGCCGGCGAAGGCCAGCAGGGGCAGGGCGGTGATCACTCCGCTGGCAATCAGCAGCAGGGTGGTGCGGGTATCCCCCAGGAAGTGGGAGAGGTCGACCTGGACTAGCCAGGCAAGCGTCAGCAGCGCCAGCGGCAGCAGCAGCAAGGTCTCCACGAAGAGCCCCGAGAGGCCGTCCAGCGGCACCTGCTTGCGCAGCAGCCCGTAGGTACCGAAGGAGAAGGCGAGCCCCAGGCTGATCCACGGCAGCTCTCCGAGCAGCAGCAGCTGGATCAGGATTGCCACGGCGGCCAGCCCCACGGCCGCCGCCTGCAGCCGGTGCATGGTCTCGCGCAGCACCAGCATGCCCAGCGCCACGTTGACCAGCGGCGTCATGAAGTAGCCCAGGCTCGCCTGCAGCACCTGGCGGGTCTCCACCGCATAGATGTAGAGCCCCCAGTTGATCGCGATCAGCAGCGCGCAGCCCAGCACGCTGCCCAGGCGGCGCGGCTCGCTCAGGGCCTTGCGGATCGGTGCCCAGCGCTTGAGCAGGGTGACCAGGCCCACCAGGAACAGGCAGGACCAGAGGATCCGGTGGATCAGGATCTCGAAGGCCGGCACCCCCTGGAACAGGGCGAAGAAGAGCGGAAAGCAGCCCCACAGGATATAGGCGGAGAGGCCGAAGGCGACCCCCTTGGCGGGTTCGCGATCGGGGGCAGGGCTGGGCGATGGACGCATCGGGGTCTCGTGGCCAGGGCGGCGGATAAGGTGACGGGAGAAACTGTACGTTAGCAGGCTATCGGGCTGGCCGCTACGGGGGCGGCTGACGTGGCACCGGGCCTGAGTTACGCTTGCTGTCACAATCACCTATCGAGCAGGAGCGCCCCATGAGCGAGTTGAGAGTGACCCTGGTGCAGTGCGACCTGCGCTGGGAAGACCCGGACGCCAACTGCCGGATGCTGGAGGAGACCCTGGGCGACCTCGGCAAGGCCGATACCGACCTGATCGTGCTGCCCGAGATGTTTGCCACCGGCTTCACCATGAACTCCCGCGAGATGGCCGAGCCCATGGCGGAGAGCCGCACCGTGGCCTGGCTCAAGGACCAGGCCTGGCAGCGCGGCTGCGTGGTCACCGGCAGCGTGGCGATCGTGGAGCAGGGTTGCTACTTCAACCGCCTGATCTGGGCGCGCCCCGACGGGACGCTTGCCACCTACGACAAGCGCCACCTGTTCCGCATGGCCGGCGAGCACGAGCGCTACGCCATGGGCCACGAGCGGGTGATCGTCGAGCTCAAGGGCTTCCGGCTCCTGCTCAGCGTCTGCTATGACCTGCGCTTCCCGGTCTGGCTGCGCCAGCAGCCGGCCCCCGGCGAGCACTTCGAGTACGACGCCCTGCTCTGCGTGGCCAACTGGCCGGCCCCGCGGCGCCACCCCTGGCGCACCCTGCTGCAGGCCCGAGCCATCGAGAACCTCTGCCCGGTGATCGGCGTGAATCGCGTAGGCGAGGACGCCAACGGACTGCCCTACGCCGGCGACTCCATGCTGATCGACGCCAAGGGCGAAGCGCTGATCGACGAGCCCGAAGGCAGCGTCTTCGTGAAGACCGGCAGCCTGTCGCTGGATGAGCTCAAGGCCTTCCGGGAGAAGTTTCCCGCCTGGCGCGATGCCGACCACTTCACCCTCTCCGACGGAGTCGGCTTCTGATGCGCCTCGACCGCTTCCTCTCCGAGACCACCGAACTGACCCGCAGCCTGGCCAAGAAGGCCCTGCATCGCGGGGAAGTCAGCGTCGACGGCGAGATCGTCAAGAACCCCGCCACCCAGATCGGCGAGGCCAGCCGGGTCACCTGGAACGACGTGCCGCTGGCGCTGGTGGGGCTGCGCTACGTGATGCTCCACAAGCCCATGGGAGTTGAGTGCACCGCCCGGCGCACCCTCTATCCCCGGGCCATCGACCTGATCGAGCTACCCAAGGTCGAGCGCCTGCAGCCGGTGGGACGGCTCGACGTCGACACCACCGGGCTCGTGCTCTTGACCGACGACGGCCAGTGGTCCCACCGGGTCACCTCCCCGAAGCACCGCTGCGGCAAGGTCTACCGGGTCACCCTGGCCGAGCCGCTGGAGGGCGATGCACTGGCGCACGCCATCGAGGCCTTCGCCGAGGGCGTGGTGCTCGACGGCGAGGAGACGCCCACCCGCCCGGCGGAGCTTGCCATGCGCGAGCCAATGGTCGCCGAGCTCACCCTCTATGAGGGCAAGTACCACCAGGTGAAGCGCATGTTCGCCGCCATCGGCAACCATGTGGTGGCCCTTCACCGCGAGTCCATCGGCCCGCTGGCGCTGGGCGAGCTGCCCGAGGGTGAATGGCGCGAACTCACCGCCGACGAAATTGCCGCCTTCTAGTCTCGAAAACCAGGAGCGTACGCCATGAAGATTGCCATTGCCGGTACCGGCTACGTCGGTCTCTCCAACGCCATGCTGCTGGCCCAGCACAACCGGGTCGTGGCGGTGGATATCGTCCCTGAGCGGGTCGCGATGCTGAACGAGGGGCGCTCGCCCATCGAGGATGCCGAGATCAGCGAGTTCCTGGCCCACCGCCAGCTGGACTTCACGGCGACCCTGGACAAGGAGGCGGCCTACCGCGATGCCGACTTCGTGGTGATCGCGACCCCCACCGACTACGACCCGAAGACCAACACCTTCGATACCTCGAACGTCGAGGCGGTGATCCAGGACGTGATGGCGATCAACCCAGGCGCAGTGATGGTGATCAAGTCCACCGTGCCGGTGGGCTACACTGCCGAGGCCAGCCGGCGCTTCGGTACCGAGAACCTGATCTTCTCGCCGGAATTCCTGCGCGAGGGCAGGGCGCTCTACGACAACCTGCACCCGTCGCGGATCATCGTCGGCGAGCACTCCCCCCGCGGGGAGGCCTTCGCCGGCCTGCTCAAGCAGGGGGCGCTGGACGACGAGATCCCGGTGCTCTTCACCAACAGCACCGAGGCGGAGGCGATCAAGCTCTTCGCCAACACCTATCTCGCCATGCGGGTGGCCTACTTCAACGAACTGGACAGCTACGCCGAGACCCACGGCCTGGATACCCGCCAGATCATCGAGGGGGTGGGGCTCGACCCGCGCATCGGCAAGCACTACAACAACCCCTCCTTCGGCTACGGCGGCTACTGCCTGCCCAAGGACACCAAGCAGCTGCTGGCCAACTACCAGAACGTGCCGAGCAACATCATCGCGGCCATTGTCGATGCCAACCGCACCCGCAAGGACTTCATCGCCGAGCAGATCCTCAAGCGCCATCCGCGGGTGGTGGGGGTCTACCGGCTGATCATGAAGACCGGCTCCGACAACTTCCGCGCCAGCGCCATGCAGGGCGTGATGAAGCGCATCAAGGCCAAGGGTATCGAGGTGGTGGTCTATGAACCGGTGCTCGCCGAGAAGACCTTCTTCGGCTCCCGGGTGATCCGCGACCTCGATGCCTTCAAGGCCGAGGCCGATGTGATCCTTTCCAACCGCATGGCCGCCGAGCTCGACGACGTCGCCGAGAAGGTCTACACCCGGGACCTGTTCGGCAGCGATTGACCAAGCTCCCCAGGGCCAGAGTCCGATTGCCTAAAGAAGTAATAAATGTATGAGCAGATCGAGGCACAGGCCGCCCAGCTGCTGATCCTATAGCCTGTGCAGCTCTGGGGGGCACTTCACCCCTGAAATTGCGCTGTATGCTGGCGGCGGCTGTGCTGATGCTTGGCGCATCTACCCATCGCTCCGCCAGGCGGCGACTAGCTCGCGGGCCTGCCGCCCGACGAGCTCGGGAGCCTGGCCAGGACGATAGAGCGCGCCGCCCAGCCCGGCGCCATCGATGCCGGCGGCTCGCCATGCCGAAAAATTCGAGATGCCGATGCCGCCCACGGCGTAGAGCCGGGTACCCGCCGGCAGCACGGTGCGCAGCGCCTGCATGCCGTCGATGCCGACCTGAACCGCGGGGAACAGCTTGAGCCCATTGGCACCGGCCTCCAGAGCGTCGAAGGCCTCGGAGGGTGTGACGATGCCTGGCCAGCTCTGCATGCCGAGGTGACGGGTGGTCTCGATCACTGCCGGGCGGCAGTTGGGCGAGACGATAAGCCGACCGCCGGCGGCGTGAACCTCGCGCACCTGGCTTACCGTCAACACGGTACCGGCTCCGACCAGGGCACGCTCGCCCAGCGCCTCTACCAGGCGGCGGATGCTCTCCAGGGGCTCCGGCGAGTTGAGCGGCACTTCCAGGGTCGTGATGCCGGCGGCCACCACCGCCTCGCCCACCGCCACCGCCTCTTCAGGGGTGACGCCTCGCAGGATGCCGATCAGGGGCAGGGGCTCAAGCAGGGGCATGGGGACGTCTCCCGTGTCGTTTCTCACTCGGCCAGGGGCTGGCGGGCCAGGGCTCGATGGGCCAGGGCGAGACCGTCGAGTACGGCGCGTTCCCCGTCCAGGCAGCGACTGGTGTGACCGACGGCCTCCAGCGCCAGGGCATAGCGTTCACAGAGCGCTGCATCGCCAATCAGGGTAACGGGCCCAACTGGTGTGACGCCGGGGTCGGGTAGTCGCGTGCCGGCCAGCTCCAGGCCGATGACGAGACCCGAGAGGCGCGCGGCCAGGTGAGCGGCTCGGCCTTCTCCGGCCGGCAGGTTGTCGTCCAGCAGGTCGGCGGCGCGCAAGCCGAAGAGATGCGCTGAAAAGTCCCCGGGCGATGCCAGGCTTTCACGGACGGCCGCGACGAAGGCCTCGTGACAGCCGGGATCATCCAGCAGCTCCGCGCTCTGCCCGTGAGCCACGGAGTGTCTCAGGACCGACTGTCGGGCCAGCAGTGCATAGAGTTCGCCGGTCAGAAAGGTGGTGAAACGAGTCATGGCGCCACGTTCGAGCCGAGCCCACTTGGCATGGGTGCCGGGCAGACAGACGAAGCCCGAGGTGTCAGGATCATCTGCGATCAGGCCCGCGAGCTGGGTCTCCTCGCCGCGCATCACATCGAAGTGGCCTGGAGCGGTCTGGCAGAGCCCCGGGAGGAGCCGGACCCGCAGTCGCGGATCCTGGCACGGCGGCGACACGGCGCTTCGTGCCAGGGCGTCCAAGCGGGTCGGCACCGGCAGATAGGCGGCTTCTCGCCAGCCCTGCCGCGCGCCGGCCATGCCGCAGACCAGTACGTCCCGGCGGCTGGTGTCGGGGAGCCAGTCGCCGATCACGTTCAGCAGGGCGCTTTCATACTCGTCCGGGGTCAGCGAGAGCATGCCGCGTTCGCTGCCTCCTCGTGCCAGGACCTGGCCTCTGGCGTCCAGCGCCCAGGCGCGCAGATGGCTGGAGCCCCAGTCGACGCCGATCCAGCAAAGACTTTCGGCCACCATGCCGCTCACCATTCGGCCACCGAGCCGTCCTCATGGGTCCACAGCGGATTGCGCCAGCGATGGCCGACCCGGGCGCGCTCCTCGACGAAGGCCTCGTCGATCTCCACGCCGAGACCGGGGCCCTTGGGGATATCACAGAAGCCCACCTGGATAGCCAATGCCGATTTGTCGACCAGGTAGTCGAGGACGTCGTTGTCCCGGTTGTAGTGAATGCCCATGCTCTGCTCCTGGATGAAGGCGTTGTGGCATACCGCATCCAGCTGCAGCGAGGCGGCCAGGGTCAGTGGGCCGAGTGGGCAGTGGGGCGCCAGCGCCACGTCGTGGGCCGAGGCCAGGGCGGCGATCTTCAGGCCTTCGCTGATGCCGCCGCAGTGGGAGAGGTCGGGTTGGATGATGTCGATCATGCCCTCGGCCAGCAGGTCGCGGAACTGGAAGCGGGTGTGCAGCCGCTCGCCGGTGGCGAGGGGGTAGCCGAGCCCGCCGGCGATCTGGCCGAGGCAGGGCAGATGCTCCGGGGCCACCGGCTCCTCGACGAACATCGGGTGGAAGGGCTCCAGCTCGCGCAGCAGCGCCTTGGCCATGGGGCGGTGCACTCGACCGTGAAAATCGATGCCGATACCGACATCGGGACCCACGGCATCACGAGCCTCTGCCACCCGGGCTACGGCCTCGTCGACCTTGCGGTGGGAATCAACGATCGCAAGTTCCGCGGTACCGTTCATCTTGAAGGCGGTGAAGCCCTGGGCAACCAGCGCCCGGGCGCCGTTACCCACGTCGCTGGGGCGGTCGCCACCGGTCCAGGCATACATGCGCATCCGGTCGCGTACCGCACCGCCCAGCAGCTGGTGAACCGGTACCCCGAGGTCACGCCCCTTGAGGTCCCAGAGCGCCTGGTCGATGCCGGCAATGGCGCTCATCAGGATGGGCCCGCCGCGATAGAAGCCACCGCGGTACATCACATTCCAGAGGTGCTCGATGCGGTGGGGATCCTGGCCGACCAGGAGATCGGCCAGTTCATGGACGGCTGCCTCAACGGTGGCGGCGCGTCCCTCGACGACCGGTTCACCCCAGCCGTAGCAGCCATCGTCGGTCTCTATCTTGAGAAACAGCCAGCGCGGCGGCACCTGCCAGGTCTTGAGTCGGGTGATCTTCATCGCTGTCCCTCGCGGGTGGCTGACGTCATCGGGTGTCGATCGAGGTGAGGTGTGCAATGCAGGCCTCGACCAGCGCGGCGGGCGACCGGTCGATATCCAGGGGGATCGCCTCGTCTGGTCCGGGGGGTTCCAGAGCGGCGAGCTGGCTGTCGAGCATGGCGTCGCCCTTGAAGAAGTGGGACTCACGCTGCCCGAGCCGCTGTCGTAACCGCCCGCGGCTACCCTTCAGGAAGAAGATCAGCAGCTCAGGGTCGCCGCGACGCAGAGTGTCCCGGTAGCGTCGCCTGAGAGCCGAGCAGCCGATCACCAGGGGAACCTGTCGCTCCCGGTGATCGGCCAGGAAGCCCGCCAGCGTCTCGAGCCACTCGCGTCGATCCTCATCATTGAGGGGGATGCCGCGGGCCATCTTGTCGATGCTGGAGGGCGAATGGTGGTCGTCGCCGTCGATGAACTCAGCCCCCAGTCGCGCCGCCAGCAGGCGGCCGACCACGGTCTTGCCCGAGCCGGACACCCCCATCACCAGGATACGGCGTGTCGTCGTCACATCCCTCTCCTCGGTCAGTTGCCGCGCACGGCGGCCAGGTCGGGCAGCCAGGTGACGATCCCCGGAAAGGCGATCAGGATCACCAGCACCACCAGCAGCGTCGCGTAGTAGGGCAGCATCGCCCTGACCAGCGCCTCCATGGAGACCTTCCCGACGCCGCATCCCACGTATAGGCAGGTGCCCACCGGTGGCGTCAGCAGGCCGATCCCGAGGATGAAGGCCATCAGCACGCCGAAGTAGACCGGGTCGACGCCCACCGATGTCACGATCGGTGTCAGCATCGGCGCCATGATGACCATGGCCGGGGTCAGGTCCATCACGAATCCCACCAGCAGCAGCAGGCCGGCGACGATCAGCAGCAGCAGGAAGGGCTCCTGGGTGATGGCCTGCACCTGACGTACCAGGGTCTGGGGCACCATGTTGATGGTCAGGAACCAGGCGATCACCGTGGCGAAGGCGAGAAGCAGCAGCACCATGCCGGTCAGGCGCGCGGTACGGATCAGCATCCCCCACAGGGCACGCAGCGGAAACTCGCGATAGACCACCAGTGAGATGAACAGCGAGTAGAGCAGCGCAGCCACGGCCGCCTCGGTGGCGGTGAAGACCCCGCCGATGATGCCGCCGATGATGATCACCGGCAGTACCAGGGCTAGCCAGGCGGCCTTGAAGGCCTGCCAGAGCACATCGAGACGGAACTGCCGGGTCTGACCGGAGTGCTGGACGGTGGCGATGATGAAGGTGGTGAGCATCAGGCCGGCGCCGATCAGCAGGCCCGGCACGATGCCGGCGATGAACAGGCGGCTGATCGAGGTCTCGGTGACGATGCCGTAGAGGATCAGCGGAATCGAGGGCGGGATGATGATGCCGATCACTGAAGAGACGGTGTTGATGGCGGTGGCATGGGGCGCCGAGTACCCCTGCTGCTTCATCGAGGGAATCATCATGGCGCCGGTAGCGGCGGTGTCTGCCACGGCGGAGCCGCTGATGCCACCGAAGAACATGGACCCGGTAATCGCCACCTGGCCGAGCCCCCCGCGCACGAAGCCCACCAGGGCGCCAGCCAGATCCATCAGCCGCCGGGCAATGCCGCCGTGGCTCATCACCTCGCCAACCAGAATGAAGAAGGGAATGGCCAGCAGGGGGAAGTTGTTGACCCCGCGAATCGACTGCTCGATGAGGATCGACAGCGGGATATCGGAGAGCAGGGCCATGACCACCGCGGCCACGCCCAGTCCGAAGGCGATCGGCAGCCCGAGAGCCAGCGACGTGAATAGAATGCCCAGGAAGATCCACAGCATGGTCTAACGACCTCCTTGGTGATGCGGTGAGGCCGGGCGACATATCTGGACGACGCTTTGCCAGGCGCGCCACAGCGACACGGCCAGAATGAAGGCGGAACAGAGCACCAGCGAGAAGTTGATCAGATTCCATGGCACACCGAGCAACGCTGTTCGACCGGTGGAGCGAGACATCACGACATAGCCTCCCCAGAGCATCACAGCCATCAGGCCGGTGATAACCAGGTGCTGCAGCAGGTAGAGGGCATGAGCGGCGCGCGGCCGCAGCCGGCGCACCAGGAAGTCCACGGCGATGTGCTCGTAGCGGGCGAACGCCGCCGCGGCACCCACGAAGATCAGCCAGATGAACAGCATACGCGCCAGTTCATCGGCCCAGGGCAGTGAACGGTTAAGCAACGAGCGGCCGATGACATTGGCCGATACCGAGACGATCAGCGCCACCAGCAGCGTGGCAATCAAGTGCTCCATCGCCAGGGTGATCCAGCGAAAGATCGCAGGCCCCTTTCGGATCTCGGTGTCGATCTCCAGCGGGGCACGGTTGGGGTCATCGAGGTAGGCCTCTGCCTGATCGATGGCCGCCTGGATATCGATGGCCTCGACGGGACGAGGCGCCGGAGGGGGAGAGGCAGGCATGGGGCTACTCCATTGGCCGGACATGGTCCGACCGTCAGTCCGCCTCCGGCCCACCGCGGGTGGGCCGGAGGAATCGCCAGGGATCAGTCGTTCATCGACGCCTCGACGATGGCCTGGATCTCGGCGATCAGATCCTCGCCGATGCGCGGTGCCCACTCGTCGTAGACGGGTTGTACGGCCTCCTGGAAGGCCGCGATCTGCTCGTCGTCGAGACGGGTGATCTGCATGCCGCGAGCCTCGAGCTGATCGCGTGACCAGTCGTCATACTCGGTGGCCAGTTGGATCTCGTATTCCGCCGACTGGCGGGCGGCTTCCTGGACCAGTTCCTGGTACTCGGGTGCCAGACGGTTCCAGGTGCGCTCCGACATCATCATGATGAACGGGGTATAGACATGGCGACTCTCGGTGCCATAGTCCTGCACCTCATGGAAGTTGGAGGTGAGGATGGTGCTCCAGGGGTTCTCCTGGCCGTCGACCACACCTTGTTCCATGGCCGAGAACAGTTCGCCGAAGGCCATCGGCGTGGGGTTGGCGCCCAGCGCCTGCCAGATCGCCAGGTGCACGGGATTCTCCATGGTGCGCACACTCAGGCCGCGCACGTCCAGACCGGCGACATCCTCGGGGGAGGTCACCGGGCGGGCGCTGTTGGTGAGCTGGCGATAGCCATTCTCGGAGAAGGTCAGCGCCTTGATGCCGGTACCCTCGAAGGCATCCAGCATGGACTGCGCCACGTCGCTCTGCATCACCGCGACGGCGGCTTCGCGGGTGGGAAGCAGGAAGGGCAGATCGAAGGCTGCCAGCTCGGATACGTAGGTCACCGCCGGCGAACTGGAGGGGTAGCTGAGGTCCAGGGTGCCGGTCTGCAGCATCTCCATCATCTGCACATCGTCGCCCAGCTGGCTGTTGGGGAAGATATTGAGAGTGATACGACCCTCGGTGCGCTGGCTGAGGATCTCGCCGAAATACTGGCTGGACAGATATTGCGGCGAGGTCTCCGCCAGGCCGATACCCATGCGCAGGGTGTGGCTGCCGTGGTCGCCGACCACCTCGCCCTCGATGGCGGGGGGATCCGAGAGGTCAGGCGTCTGCGCATGAGCGGCCAGTCCGACGCCGAGGGTCAGTGAGGCGGCGCCGGCCAGGGTGAGGGTGCTGCTCCAGAGCGTTTTCATTGTGAGGCTCCTGTGGCATGTCTCGCAGCTGCGAGGCTGCGAGGGCAATCGTGGTTGTTGTTATGCAGGGAGAACTATGACGTGGTGTATGCTTGTATGACAAGTATGTTTGATGAAAGCTTGCTCAACGATTGAGGCCCTCTTCAGGGTAGACGCTAGACGGCAGGAGTTCCGGAACCCCATGAACAAGAATGCATTCAAACAGCGCCTGCTTGGCGGTGAGCCCATGACGGGTATCTGGCTGGGCCTGGCCAGCCCCTATGTGGCAGAGCTTGCCGCCACCGCCGGCTTCGACTGGCTGCTGCTGGACGGCGAGCATGCGCCCAACGATCTGGCCAGCCTGCTGGGGCAGCTCCAGGCCATCGCCCCTTATGCCAGTGCGCCGGTGGTGCGTCCGCCCGAAGGCAATACCGTACTGATCAAGCAGTACCTGGACATCGGCGTGCAGAACCTGCTGATTCCCATGGTGGAGACCGCGGAGCAGGCCGCCGAGGTGGTGGCTGCCACCCGCTATCCTCCCGAGGGCGTGCGCGGCATGGGCAGCGTCCTGGCCAGGGCCTCGCGATGGGGGCAGGTCGAGGACTACCTCGACCGCGCTGGCGAGGAGATCTGCC
Organism: Halomonas sp. JS92-SW72; assembly: GCF_003547075.1. Lineage (NCBI taxonomy): Bacteria > Pseudomonadati > Pseudomonadota > Gammaproteobacteria > Oceanospirillales > Halomonadaceae > Halomonas > Halomonas sp. JS92-SW72. Next base: position 3,563,823 of record NZ_CP032147.1, on the reverse strand, counting down.
TGATCCTGCAGTTGGAGAGCCCCGTGGCGCTGGCGAACCTGGAGGCCATTGCGGAAGTGGCGGGGGTGGACGGGCTGTTCATCGGGCCGGCGGACCTCTCCGCCGCGATGGGCCACCGCGGCAATCCTGGACATCCCGAGGTGCGTGCGGCCATCGACGACGCCATCGTGCGGATCCGCGCTGCCGGCAAGGCGGCCGGGATCATCACCCTCGACGAGACCGAGGCCCGTGGCTATCTGGCAGCGGGGTGCGGCTTCGTCGGTGTGGGGGTCGATGCCCTGGTGCTGGTCGAGGGGCTGCGTGGGCTGGCCGGGCGGTTTTGTCCGGCCTGACTGGATTGCCCTGCGCGCCCGATCTCCTGATTCAGGCGCTCAGGTGCTCTCGCCCTCGAGAAGGGTGAAGCCGACGTCGTGCTGGCGCCTGCGCACCGGCTTGCCGGCCAGGCGCCGTAGCACCTCCTCGGCGGCCACCCGTCCGATGGTGGCGCGGGGGGAGAGGATGGTGGTCAGCCGCGGCGTGACATGCCGGCCCAGGGGCAGGCCGTTGAAGCCGGCGATGGCGATCTGACCGGGCACGTCCAGGCCCAGGCGCTGGGCATGGAGGAGGGCGCCGGCGGCGAGGTCGTCATTGGCAAAGTGGATGGCAGTGATACCGGGGTGACGCTCCAGGGCGAGATCGAGCCCTCGCGCCCCGCCGTCGAGGCCGCCTGGCCGGCCGATGTCCAGGCAGGGGGCGGTGAACCCCTGACCCTCCAGCACTTCGCGGTGGCCTTCGAAACGCAGCCCGGCACGGTAGTCGTCGCCCATGCCGGCGCCCACATAGGCGATGGCGCGGTGTCCGCGTTTCAGCAGGTGGCGGGCCATGCAGCGGCCGGCCTCCTGATGGTCGAGGCCGACGTTGAGATCCAGGGCATCGCCCAGTTCCATGACCTCCATGATCGGCTGGTCCCAGCCCTCGAGCAGGGTGCGGCAGGCGGGGCTGTGGCGAAGACCGGCGGTCACCAGCGCCGAGCATGACCAGCCGAAGAAGGTGCGGATCATCTGGTACTCCCGCCGCAGGTCGTAGTCGGTGTTGCCGAGCAGGATCTGATAGCCCTGGGCCTCGAAGGTCTCCTGCAAGCCCTGGATCACCTCGATGAACACCGCGTTGGCAAGCGACGGTACGATCACCGCGATGAAGCGCGAGCGAGCCGACGCCAGACTGCCGGCTACCAGGTTGGGTACATAGCCGATCTGCTCCACGGCCTGCAGCACCCGGGTACGAGCGGCTTCGCTGACAAGCTCCGGGGTGTTGAGGGCGCGCGAGGCGGTGATCGTCGAGACGCCGGCGGCCTCGGCGACCTCCTTGAGCGTGGGCTGGGTCGAGCCACGGCGCCGGCGCGGTTCGATTGGTGTGCGGCTAGACATTGGTCGCATCTCCCCGTTCGGTGCTTGCCGCCCGTTGGGCGATCATCTAGAACAGTTGTGGAGCAAATGATAGCGCTAACATGATAGCGCTACCAATGCAGAATCGGATGTCTCGGTGTGGCGAGCGTTTCGATGCATCGGACAGTTCCAGGCAACCAGCGGAGGCGGGCGAGTGAACAATGCGACGGGGAGCAAGCCCAGGGTAGGGGTGATCGGCCTGGGTGCCATGGGATTGGGTACCGCGACTGCCCTGCGGGAGGCGGGACTGGAGGTGATCGGCTGCGACATCTCTCCTCAGGCACGTCAGGCGTTCGAGGCCCGTGGCGGGCGTTGCGTCGCGGCCCCGGAGGCGCTCGCCGAGCTGTGCGAGGTGGTGCTGCTGGTGGTGGTGAGTGCCGATCAGGTGGAAGCGGTGCTGTTTGGCGAGCAGGGCCTGATTGACAGGATGCCCCCCGGAGGGCTGGTCATGCAGTGCGCCACGGTGGCACCGAGCTTCGCCCGGCAGCTGGGGGGGCGTCTGGCAAAGAACAATCTGCTGATGCTCGATGCGCCGATCAGCGGTGGCGCGGCCAAGGCCCGCAGCGGCGAGCTCTCGGTGATGGCCTCTGGCACCAGTGCGGCGTTTGCGAAAGCGACGCCGGTCCTCGACGCCATGGCCGCCACCGTCTACCGCTTGGGGGACGAACCGGGCATAGGCTCCAGCATGAAACTGGTCAACCAGCTGCTCGCCGGCGTGCATATCGCCACCGCCGCCGAGGCCATGGCGCTGGGGATCCGCATGGGACTCGATCCTGCGACGGTCTACGAGGTAATCACCCACTCGGCAGGCAACTCCTGGATGTTCGAGAACCGCGTGCCGCATATCCTCGCCGGCGACTACACCCCGCTCTCCGCCGTGGACATCTTCGTCAAGGATCTGAACCTTGTGCATGAGACAGGGCGCGAGCTTGCCCTGCCGACGCCGGTGGCGGCCAGCGCCCTGCAGCAGTTCACGGCGGCCCGGGGCGCCGGCTTCGGCCGTGAGGACGACGCGGCGGTGATCAAGGTCTACCAGCGGCTCTCCTGCATCGACCTGCCCGAGGCGGCCAACGACGACGGGGAGGCATGACATGACCATCGTGCTCGGGGCCATCGCCGACGACTTTACCGGTGCCACCGACCTGGCCAACAACCTGGTGCGCGGCGGCATGCGCTGTGTGCAGACGATCGGCATACCCGATGCCCCGCTGTCACCTCAGGAGACCGAGGCGCTGGAGAACGTCGATGCCATCGTGGTGGCGCTGAAGTCACGCGCCTGCCCGGCCGCCGAGGCGGTGGCCGATTCCCTGGCGGCCCTCGACTGGCTGCAGGCCCGCGGTGCCCGGCAGATCTTCTTCAAGTACTGCTCGACCTTCGACTCCACCGACGCCGGCAACATCGGCCCGGTCAGCGATGCCCTGCTGGAGCGGCTGGGGGGATCCCGGACGGTGATGGTGCCGGCCTTTCCGGTCAACGGCCGCACCGTCTACCAGGGTCACCTGTTCGTCGGCGACCGCCTGCTCAACGACAGTGGCATGCAGGACCATCCGCTCAACCCCATGCGCGATGCCGACCTGGTGCGGGTGCTGTCCCGGCAGACGCCGCATCGGGTGGGCCTGGCGGCGCGTCCGGTGCTGGAGCGTGGCGCCGAGGCCGCGCGCCGTCATCTCAATGCCCTGGCGGAACAGGGGGTGCGTCACGTGATCTGTGACACCCTCGACGAGCATGACCTCGAGGTGCTGGCCGAGGCGGTGGTGGACTACCCACTGGTCACCGGCGGCTCCGGCCTGGGCCAGGCGCTGCCCGGGCAGTATCGACGGCGCGGTTGGCTGGCCGATGTGGCCGAGCCTGGCCGTCTCGAACCAGCCGTCGGCGGTGCCCTGGTGCTGTCGGGCAGCTGTTCCCGGGCCACTCTCGGGCAGGTAGCGCACTTTCTCATGCATCACCCGAGCTTTGCCCTGGACCCCCTGGCCCTGGCCGAGAGCAACGACCACCTTGGAGAGGCGTTGGCCTTCGCCCGCGCTCACCTGGCCGACGGTGGGCCGGTGCTGGTGTACGCCTCCGCCGACCCCGCGCGAGTGAGGGCGGCGCAGGCCGCGCTGGGCGTCGAGCACGCCGGGCGGCTGGTCGAGGAGGCCCTGGGACAACTGGCCAGGATACTGGTCGATGAGGGCGTGGGGCGGTTGGTGGTAGCCGGTGGCGAGAGCTCGGGAGCGGTGGTCTCCGCGCTCGGCGTCCGTCAGCTGCGCATCGGCGAGCAGATCGACCCCGGCGTGCCCTGGACCCAGGCACCGCTGCCGGGCCGGGCAGCACCGCTGTCGCTGGCACTCAAGTCCGGCAACTTCGGTGGCGAGGACTTCTTTACCCGGGCCTTCGAGGTGCTGCCGATGGAGACAACGCCATGAGCGCTCACGACGAGAACGGCCTGCGCGAGCAGATGGCCAGCCTGGGGAAGTCGCTGTTCGACCGCGGGCTGACCATGGGGTCGAGCGGCAACATCAGCGTCCGGCTGGACGACGGCGGCTGGCTGATGACGCCGACCAATGCCTGCCTGGGGCGACTGGACCCGGCGCGGATCTCGCGTCTTGATCGCGACGGGCGGCTGCTCGACGGCGATGCGCCGACCAAGGAGAGCTTCCTGCACATGGCGATGTATGGTGAGCGGCCGCAGTCGGGGGCGATCGTCCACCTGCATTCGACCCACTCCGTTGCCGTCTCCTGCCTGCCCGAAGTGGATCCCTGCGATTGCATTCCGCCGCTGACCGCCTACTACGTGATGCGGGTCGGCCGGCTGCCGCTGGTGCCCTATCACGTGCCTGGTGACCCCAGTCTGGGCGATGCGGTGCGCGGCCTGGCGGGCCGGCACAATGCCGTGCTGCTGGCCAATCACGGTCCGGTGGTGGCCGGCAAGTCGCTCGAGGCGGCGGTCTACGCCACCGAGGAGCTCGAGGAGACCGCACGGCTCTATCTGCTGCTGCGCGGCCAGAATCCGCGCTGCCTGACGCCCGAGCAGGTCGCCGAGCTCGAGACGCGCTTCCCGCGCGACTGACGACACTCGAACAGGACACGATCATGATCCGACTGGCCGCCAACCTCAGCATGCTGTTCACCGAACACGACTTCCTCGACCGCTTCGCGGCCGCGGCCGATGCCGGCTTTCGCGGCGTCGAGTACCTCTTCCCCTATGCCCACTCGCCAGAGGCGATCGGCGCGGCCCTGCGCGATGCCGGGCTGGAGCAGGTGCTGTTCAACTTGCCCCCCGGCGACTGGGAGGCCGGCGAGCGCGGGCTGGCCAGCCTGCCCGGCCGCGAGGCCGAGTTTCGCGACTCGGTGGTCGAGGCGCTGCGCTATGCCGAGGCCCTCGACTGCCCGCGCATCCACGCCATGGCCGGCCTGCTGCCGGCGGACGCCGATGTCGAGACCCGGGCGGCGCATCAGGCGACCTATCTGGACAACTTGCGCTTCGCCGCCGGCGAGGCGGCCAAGTCGGGGCGCGAGGTGCTGATCGAGCCGATCAACACCCGCGACATGCCGCGCTACTTCCTCTCCCGCCAGCCTCACGCACTCGCCGTGCTGGAGGCGGTGGGCGCCGACAACCTCAGGCTGCAGTTCGACCTCTATCACTGCCAGATCATGGAGGGGGACCTGATCCGGCATCTGGAGCGGCAGTTCGAGCGGATCGGCCATGTGCAGATCGCCGGGGTGCCGGAACGCCACGAACCGAACGTCGGCGAAGTGCACTACCCGGCGGTGTTCGAGCGGCTTGAAGCCCTGGGCTACCGCGGCTGGGTGGGGTGCGAGTATCGCCCGGCCGGCGGCACCCGCGAGGGGCTGGGGTGGGGCAGGGCATACGGCCTGCGTGATGCCTCTTCGGGAGCCTGACCTCGGGCCGCCCCGACAGCATCGGCACAGCAACGCCGCGGTACAACAAGCACACAAAGACAACAGGAGCCAGACATCATGCATATCGCCATCACCGGCGCCGCCGGTTTCCTCGGGCAGCGCCTGGTCAAGCAGCTGGTCGATCTGGGAGAGCTCGATGGTAGGGCGATTCTTCGCCTGACGCTGATTGATCAGGTGGAGCCGCCCGCACTCGATGCCGGCGAGATCGAGGTCGTCTCGCGGGCTCTGGACATCACCACGTCCGGTGAGCTCGATGGCGTGCTTGCCGAACGCCCCGATGTCATCTTTCACCTGGCGGCTGTGGTCAGCTCGGCGGCCGAGGCGGATCTGGACCTCGGCATGAAGGTCAACTTCGATGCCACTCGCTCCCTGCTCGAGGGGTGCCGCCGCCACGGGCTCGCCGAGACACGGCTGGTCATGGCCAGCTCCGTGGCGGCCTACGGGGGGGAACTCCCCGACGTGCTCGATGACATGACCGCCGTCCAGCCGCAGACCTCCTACGGGACCCAGAAGGCGATGTGCGAGCTGCTGATCAACGACTACAGTCGCCGCGGCCTGATTGACGGACGCGTGCTGCGCCTGCCTACCATCGTCATCCGCCCCGGACGGCCCAATGCCGCGGCGTCGAGCTTCGCCTCGAGCATCCTGCGTGAGCCCTTGAACGGCGAGGAGGCGATCTGCCCGGTGCCGCTCGATCAGGAGCTGTTCGTGATGTCGCCGACACGGGTGGTCGAGGCCCTCATCCTTGCAGCCGAGCTGCCCGGCGAGGCAATGGGCGCCTTCCGAGCCCTGATGCTGCCCGGGATCACCGTCAGCGTGGCGCAGATGCTCGACACCCTGCGAGACGTCGCCGGCGAAGAGGCGGTGTCCAGGGTTCGTCACGAGCCGGACGAACGGATTCGCCCTCTGGTTGCCAGCTGGCCGGCGCGCTTCGAGACCGGCAGGGCCGACCGCCTGGGGTTCCAGCGCGATGCCAACTTCCGCGAGATCGTCGAGGCCTACCTCGCCGAACGCGCATGAACTTGCCGCCCGGCGTGACCGGTGGGCATGTCGCCGGGCCGTTGCTCCCAACATGGATGCTCGGCCCATGATCCACGCATCACAACCACCATCACAGCAACGACTGTCACAACAACAATCGAGGACATTGCCATGACCACGCGTTTCGCACGCCGCGCCCTCACTGCCAGCTCCCTGGCGGCTAGCAAAGGATAACTCCTATAGGCGATTTGATCATCCGGGACCCTACATATATGAACATCATCAAATAACGGCACCCTTTGGCCCCATACCTGCTCAGCTCCCTTCGAGTGCATACACATCGGGAGCCAACCATGAACCGTCGCGATTTTCTGAAGGGAACCTCCACCCTGGCCGTCGGGGCCGCCTGCCTGCCTTTCCTCAAGGTCATGCCCGCCCTCGCCAGTGCCGGCGAGACGCTGGTGGTAGTGATGGGCAGCACGATCAACAGCCTCGACATCCACCGCAGCGGCACCAATCGGCCGAGCTACCAAGTGGCCGTCAACTGCTACGACCGCCTGCTCACCTTCGGCACCAAGACGCTCGAAGACGGTTCACTGAGCTACGACTACGACAACCTGCAGGGCGAGCTGGCCGAATCCTGGGAGGTCTCGGAGGATGGCCGGACGCTCACCTTCACCCTGCGCGAGGCCACCTTCTGGGATGGCCGCCCGGTGACCGCCCAGGACGTGAAGTGGTCGTTCGATCGCGCCGTGACCCTAGGGGGCTTTCCCACCACGCAGATGGCGGCAGGCTCGACCCGGGACCCGGAGCAGTTCGAGGCAGTGGATGAGCGCACCTTCCGCATTCACCTGCCCCACGCCTCCAAGCTGACCCTCCCCAACCTCACCACCCCGATTGCCATCGTCATCAACTCCGAGCTGGCCCTGGAGCATGCAACGGACGATGATCCCTGGGCCACCGAGTACCTGCACCGCCACCCGGCAGGCTCCGGGGCCTATCAGGTCGAGCGCTGGGAGCCCGGCCAGCAGCTGGTCTATCGGCGCAATCCTCAGTGGGCCAGCGGCGCACTGCCCAGCGCCGAGCGCATCATCCTGCGGGAAGTGCCCTCCTCCGCCACCCGGCGCGCCCTACTCGAGCGCGGTAACGCCCACCTCTCGCAGGATGTCCCGCCTCGCGACGCCCTGGAGCTCGCTGCCCACCCGAACGTCCAGGTGGTCAGCACCCCGATCGAGAACTGCCTGCACGTGCTGTGCCCGAACCTGGCCTTCGAGCCCTTCCAGGATGTGCGGGTTCGCCAGGCCATCGCCTGGGCCATCCCCTATGACGCCATCCTGCAGAATGCCGCCTACGGTCGCGGGGTGCCGATGTGGGGCGCCGAGAGCAACACCCCTGCCGATACCCATTGGCCACAGCCATTCCCCTACCACACCAACCTCGAGCGCGCCCGGGCACTGATGGCCGAGTCCGACTACCCCGACGGGTTCGAGGTCCCGCTCTCCTTCGATCTTGGCCAGGCCGACTGGGCCGAGTCCACCGCCCTGCTGATTCAGGAAGCGCTTGGCCAGATCGGTATCACGGTCACCCTGGACCGTATCCCCGGTGCCAACTGGCGGACCCGCGCCCTGGTCGATAAGCAACTGCCGCTGCACCTGGAGAACTTCGGCGGCTGGCTCAACACCCCCTGCTACTACTTCTTCTGGGCCTACATCGAAGGCAACCTGTTCAACTCCTCGAACTACCACAGCGAAGAAATCGCCCAGCTGGTCGATGACACCCTATTCATGGCCATGGACGACCCGGACTACGCCCCGAAAATCCGTCGCATGATCGAGATCGCCTTCGAGGACGTGCCGCGCATTCCGCTCTACCAGCCGGCTTTGAATGTCGCCATGGGGCCGAACCTCGACGGCTACACCTTCTGGTACCACCGCCAACTCGACACCCGCGTTCTGCAGACCGCGTAAGGAGCCTGCCATGACACACCTCGCGCGTGGTCGGCTGATCGGGTGGCGCCTGGTTCAGGCGATTCCCGTCATCGTCGGCATCATCATCGTCTCGTTCGTGTTGACCCGGGCACTGCCCGGGGACCCCGCCGCCTACTTCGCGGGCCCAGCGGCGGATGCCGCCTCCATCGAGCAGATTCGCAGCAGCATGGGGCTGGATCGTCCGCTGCCCCTTCAGTTCGTGGCCTACGTTCAGGACCTGCTGCAGGGCGATCTGGGCATGTCGATCTCCACGGGGCAGCCGGTCATGCAGGAGCTCGCCTCGCGCCTGCCGGCCTCGCTGGAGTTGACCGGCTTCGCGCTGCTCTTCTCCGTGGCGATTGCCATGCCACTGGGGATTCTCGCCGCCACGCGCCCCAACAGCTGGATCGACCATCTGTGCCGGGCGGTGGTGACCGCCGGGGTCTCGCTGCCGACCTTCTTCACCGGCCTGGCGCTGATCTATGTCTTCTACTACCTGCTCGGCTGGGCGCCCTCGCCCATGGGCCGGCTCGACTTTCTGTACCTGTCACCGCCCCGCGTCACCGGTTTCTACGTGATCGATGCGCTGATCGCCCGCGATCTGGAGACCGCCCGCGCCGCCCTGGCGCAGCTCGCTCTACCCGCCATCACCCTGGGCCTGTTCACCCTGGCCCCCATCGCGCGCATGACCCGGGCCGCCATGCTGCAGATCCTCGAGGGGGAATTCATTCGCACCGCTCGCGCCGCGGGTCTCCCCCGCCGCCAGGTCCTGTTCACCTATGCGCTGCGCAACGCCGTGCTGCCGGTGATCACCACGCTGGGCATGGTGTTCTCCTTTGCGCTGGGGGCCAACGTGCTGGTCGAGAAGGTCTTCTCCTGGCCAGGTATCGGTTCCTACGCCGTCGAGGCGCTGGTGGTCTCGGACTATGCCGCCGTGCAGGGCTTTGTCCTCACCATGGCACTGCTGTTCGTCACCCTGAACCTGATCATCGACATCATCTACACCCTGGTGGATCCCCGCCTGGACACGGAGGCCTAACCCATGACGACGCTCACGGCTGATCGTGCCTCACCGCTTCAAGGAACGCGCCGCTTCGTGCGCCACCTGCTCTATGTGATGACCGACAACCCCATGACGGCGTTTGCCTTCACACTGTTCGTGCTGATCATCGGGGCAGCGCTCCTCGGCCCTTGGCTTGCGCCCTATGACCCGCTGGCGACCGACGCCAGTCGCACCCTGCAGGCGCCCTCCTGGCAGCACTGGTTCGGTACCGACCAGCTGGGTCGCGACGTCTTCTCCCGCGTGCTGGTGGCCACCCGTCTGGACCTGATGATCGCCGTGTCGGCAGTGGCCATCGCCTTCGTGGTGGGCTCCACCCTGGGGGCCATCGCCGGGTTCTATGGCGGCTGGTGGGATCGGGTGATCGGGCGCTCCATGGACACCATCATGGCCTTCCCGCTGTTCGTGCTGGCCATGGGCATCGTCGCCGCGGCCGGCAACACCCTGGAGAACATCATCTACGCCACGGCGATCATCAACCTGCCCTTCTACGCGAGGATGGCGCGCACCGAGGTGGCCGTGCGCCGCAACGCCGGCTATGTGCAGGCGGCACGCCTCTCGGGCAACGCCGACTGGCGCATTCTCGCCTTCCAGATCTTTCCCAACGCCCTGCCGCCGATGATGGTCCAGATCTCGCTGAACATGGGCTGGGCGATCCTCAATGCCGCCGGCCTCTCCTTCATCGGCCTCGGCGTCACACCGCCCACGCCCGAGTGGGGAATCATGGTGGCCGAGGGGGCCAACTACATCATCTCCGGTCACTGGTGGCTGGCCCTGTTCCCCGGTCTCGCCCTGATGTTGGCCGTGTTCACCTTCAACCTGCTAGGCGACGGCCTGCGCGATCTCGTCGATCCGCAACGCCGTACCTGATCCATCCGTGATTGAGCCCCCTGCTCGAGGAGCCACCCCATGAGAAAGCCACTGCTCGACATCCAGGATCTCACCGTGGAGTTCGCCACACGCAACGGCACCGTCACCGCCGTCCAGCAGGTCGACATTCATCTGCACAAGGGCGAGACGCTCGGCATCGTCGGCGAATCCGGGTCCGGCAAGTCGGTCACCTCCTATGCGCTGCTGCGCATCCTGGACCGCGCCGGCAAGATCGCGAACGGCAGTATCGTCTTCGGCGGGGTCGATATCGGCGGCGCCACCGAGCGCACCATGAGCGAGATGCGCGGCCGTGAGCTGTCGATGATCTTTCAGAACCCCCGCGCGGCGCTGAACCCGATCCGGGCGGTCGGTCGCCAGATCGAGGATGTGCTGATCCAGCATGGCCTGGCCACCCGGGGCAATGCGCGCCACAAAGCCATCCAGATGCTCGAAGCCGTCAAGATTCGCGACCCCGAGCAGCGCTATCACGCCTACCCCTTCGAGCTCTCCGGGGGGATGTGCCAGCGCATCGTGATTGCCATTGCCCTGGCCTGCCGTCCCCAGCTGCTGGTGGCCGACGAGCCAACCACCGGCCTGGATGTCACCACCCAGAAAGCGGTCATGGACCTGATCGTGGAACTCGCCGCCGAGCGGCAGATGGCCACCCTGCTGATCACTCACGACCTGGGCCTCGCCGCCAGCTACTGCGATCGCATCGTGGTGATGGAGAAGGGAAGGATCGTGGAGTCGGGCGCCACGGAGCAGCTGTTTGCCCGCCCGCGACACCCCTATACCCAGCGCCTGATGCGCGCCACGCCGAGGCTCGATGCGAAGGTCGCCGACCTGCTGCCCCTCGACGATACGCGCCGGGCCACCCCCAGGGCGCGCCCGCTGGGCACGCCGCTCCTCGAGGTCGAGCAGCTGGTCAAGACCTTCGGCAACGCCGACGACACGGATGCCGTGCGCGCCGTGGACGATCTCAGCTTCACCGTGCACGAAGGAGAAAGCCTGGGCCTGGTGGGAGAAAGCGGCTGCGGCAAGTCCACCACCTCGGCGATGGTCATGCGGCTGCTGGACCCCACCCGCGGCGCCCTGCGCTTTGCCGGCACCGACCTGGCGGCGATACCGGCCAAGGCCTTTGCCCGCCACGCGCTGCGCAGCCAGCTGCAGATGGTGTTCCAGGACCCCACCGACAGCCTGAACCCGCGTTGGAGTGCGCGCCGCTCGATTGCCGATCCGCTGATGCGCCTGGGCCAGCACGCCCCACGCGAGCGTCGGAAGCGCGTGGAAGCACTCGCCGAGCGGGTGGGCCTGCCGAGCCATCTGCTCGACCGCTTCCCCCATCAGCTCTCCGGCGGCCAGAAGGCCCGGGTGGGCATCGCCCGGGCGATTGCGCTCGATCCCAAGCTGCTGATCCTGGATGAGCCCACCGCCGCCCTGGATGTCTCGGTGCAGGCGGTGGTGCTCAATCTGCTGGTCAGGCTGCGCGAGGAGCTCAACATGAGCTACCTGTTCATCAGCCACGATCTCAACGTGGTCCGCCTGCTGTGTGACCGCGTGATGGTGATGCAGGCCGGGCGGATCGTCGAGGAAGGCCCCACCGAGCGGCTGCTGAGCGAGCCCAGCCACCCCTATACGCGCACCCTGCTCGACGCCATTCCTCACCCGCCGGCGATGCCGGCCAGCTTCCCGCCGCCGCTCAAGGAGATCGCATGAAGAGCGATGCCATGCTCTCCCGCGCGCGGGAAGGCACCACCGTGGATGAGATGCTCGAACAGCTCGCCGACGAGATCATTCGCGGCGAGCTGTCACCGGGCACCAAGCTGGACGCCCGCGTGATCGCCGAGCGGTTCAACGTCTCGCGTACGCCGGTTCGCGAGATGTTTGCCCACCTCGCGGCGATGGGGCTGGTCATTCGGCGCCCCAACCGCGGGGTCACGGTCGCCGAGATCTCCAATGAGGCCCTGATGGCGATGTACGAGGCCATGGCGGAGCTGGAGGCCGCCTGTGCGCGCCTGAGCGCCCTGCGCATGACCCTGCGGGAGCGCCAACACCTGCAGCAGCTGCATGATGCCGCGCAGCGCCACGTGCGTGATGACAACACGGCGGAGTATGAGGCCTACAACCTGGCGTTTCATGGCTGCCTCTACGACGGCGCCCACAGCGATTACCTGCGCGAGTTGGCGCTGGCCACCCGCAGTCGCCTGCAGCCGTTCCGCCACGCCCAGTTTCGCCTGCCGCAGCGTCCCAGCCACTCCTGGGAGGAACATGACGCCATCGTGAGCGCCATTCTGGCGGGCGACGCGGAGGCGGCCGCACGCGCCACCCGTGACCATGTGCTGCAGGTCAGCCACGGCTCCCGCCACTATCTCGACACCCATCGCAGCTGACACAGGACGTTGACCATGCCCCTTGATCTGACCATTACCTCGCTGCACGCCGCCTACCGCGACGGCACCCTGACCCCGGCCCGACTTCTGGACAGCCTGCTGGAAAAGGCCGAGCGCCGCGGCCCCGATCCCGCCTGGATCACCCGGCTCAATCGCCACCAGCTGCAGGGCTATCTGGCACGCCTGGAGGGGCACTCCCCCGAGTCGTTGCCGCTTTTCGGGATCCCCTTCGCCATCAAGGACAATATCGATCTGGCCGGCGTGCCTACCACGGCGGGCTGTCCGGCCTTTGCCTATGTGCCGGAAGAGAACGCCTTCGTGGTACAGCAGTTGATCGATGCCGGCGCGATTCCCCTCGGCAAGACCAATCTCGACCAGTTTGCGACCGGCCTAGTCGGCGAACGTGCGCCCGAGGCCTATGGGGTGCCCGGCAACGCCTTTGACCCCGAGCGGGTGCCAGGGGGCTCGAGCAGCGGTTCGGCGGTGGTCACGGCCGCGGGACAGGTGAGTTTCGCGCTGGGCACCGATACCGCGGGTTCCGGTCGCGTGCCGGCCTGCTTCCACAACCTGGTGGGCGTCAAACCCAGCCTGGGCCTGCTCAGCAGCCGTGGTGTGGTGCCCGCCTGTGCCACCCTGGACACCATCAGCCTGTTTGCCCTGACCGCCGATGATGCGGCGACCCTGCTCGACATCGCCGCGGTGCCGGATCCCGAATGCCGCTGGTCGCGGGCCCACGACTTTGCCCTGCACGGCAAGCGCTATGGCACGCCACCGGCGCGTTTTCGCTTCGGGGTGCCGAAGGCGGCGCAGTGGCAGACGGATCCCGATTACACCCATGCGATGCACGAGGCCATCAGGCTGCTGGAGTCGCTGGGCGGAGAGCGGGTGGATATCGATGCCACTCCGCTGCTGGCGGCGGCACGTTTGCTCTATGAGGGCCCCTGGGTGGCCGAGCGCTACCATGCCATTCGCGAGCTGATGGAGCAGGATCCCGAGTCGGTGCATCCGGTGACGCGACAGATCACCGCCGGTGGCGCGACGCCGCTGGCCGTGGACGCCTTCGACGCTCGCTATCAGCTGGCGGAGTACAAGCGTCAGGCCGATGCGTTGCTCGCCTGCGTGGATCTGATGCTCACCCCCACCACCGTGGCCCATCCCACCAAGGCCGAGGTGGCCGCCGACCCCATCGGCGTCAATGCGCGGCTGGGGACCTGGACCAACTTCATGAACCTGTTGGACTACAGCGCGCTGGCCGTGCCGGCGGGCTTCACGGGCGCCGGGTTGCCGGTGGGTGTCACCCTGTTCGGGCGCTGTTATGATGATCTGCGCCTGCTCAGCCTGGCGCGGGCCATGGAGGCGGCGCTGGCCTTGCCACTGGGGGCGACGGGCCTGCCACGGCCTCTTACCAAGGCCATGGCACCGGCAAGCGACGGCTATCTGGAGGTGGTGGTGTGTGGTGCCCATCTTGAGGGGCTACCCCTCAATGGTCAGCTAACCCAGCGTGGTGGTGTGCTGGTCGAGCGCACCACCACAGCGGCCCGCTATCGGCTCTATGCATTGGCCGGTGGGCCGCCGGCGCGACCTGCCCTGGTGCGTGACGAGGCCAACGGCAGCGCCATCGACGTCGAGGTCTGGCGCCTGCCACAGCAGTGGATTGGGAGTTTCCTGGCCGGCATTCCAAGCCCGCTGGGGCTCGGCCAGGTGGAGCTTGCCAACGGCGGGTGGGCATGCGGGTTCATCTGTGCCGCTGGGGGGCTGCATGAGGCTGGCCCGGCCCGTGACATCACGGCGTATGGCGGCTGGCGACAGTGGCTGGCGGCAGTGACTGACGAGCGAGCGATGTCTGGCAGTGAGCTGATCGAGACGTGTTGACAGCGAGTCGGTGGCCTATGGTTCTGGTAACATCCAGAAACATTCGACCGCAGGGATCGCTATGGAAACCTCTACTCCTCACCGCCGCCTGATCGGCTGGTTTATCGGCACCGCCTTCTTCACCTTTGTCGTGCTGCTGCATGTGACCTTTCCCAACCTGGGCGGCACGGGGCTTCGCATGCCCCACAATGCCGCGATGTGGATGGGCTTCGCGGTGTTGATGGCGCTGGCGATATGGCCCGCGTCTCGGGGGGTAATCCGCTACAGCGCCTTCCACAAGGGGCTGGGGCTCCTGCTGCTGGCCCTGTGGCTGCCGCTGGCCTGGAGCTGGAACGAGGCCTCGCATCTCGCCTTGCCGCGGCTGCTCACGCTCACCGCAGGCGCCCTGCTGCTTCTGGGGTTGGCCCAGCTGCCGCTGACGCGCCGCCACTGGTGGTGGCTCGGCATGGCGATACTTGCCGGTGCGCTACTGGAGACCGCCTACGGCTATGTGCAGTACTACCTGCTGGAACCGGGCAACTGGGTGGGCTACAACCCGGACTACGGGCGACCCTGGGGCGTGTTCCAGCAGGTTAATGTGATGGCGAGCTTCCTGGCCGTGGGGCTGGTGATCTCCGCCTGGCTCTATGGCGAGGCGAGAAGCCGCCTGGAGAAGGGAATCATTCTGCTGGCGCCGCTCTTCATGCCGGCCATGCTCTGGGTGATCG
Organism: Halomonas sp. JS92-SW72; assembly: GCF_003547075.1. Classification (NCBI taxonomy): domain Bacteria; kingdom Pseudomonadati; phylum Pseudomonadota; class Gammaproteobacteria; order Oceanospirillales; family Halomonadaceae; genus Halomonas; species Halomonas sp. JS92-SW72. The sequence goes on along the minus strand of NZ_CP032147.1, from coordinate 3,548,649 downwards.
CCTCGCGCAGCGGGTGGCTGGGCGCGGCCATCGGCGTGCCGCTGGTGCTGATGCACCTGTGGGGGCTGGAGCGTGCAAGGTTCAAGCAGTGGGCCGGGGCGTTGCTGGGCGGGCTGCTGCTGGCGGTGGTAGTAGCCAACACCGGCGGGGGAACGGCGCGTAGCGCCGAGGCGATCACCTCCCAGGGCCTGAGGCCCCAGGTCTATGAGCACAGCCTCAGGATGATCGCCGAGAAGCCCCTGGCCGGGTGGGGCTACGGGCGCTTCGTGCATGACTTCGTGCATAGCCACGCCGACTGGCGCACCGCCGAGGAAGGGCGCACCCCGCTACGCGAGCACTACGGCCACCCCCATAACGAACTCTTCTACTGGGGCATCGAGGGGGGGGTGCTGCCGGTGCTCGCGCTCCTGGCGTTTGCGCTGTGGCTGGCCAGGCGGATCATCATCAGGGGGCCAAGGGGTGAGCGGCTGATGCTGCTGGCACTGCTGGCCCCCCTTGCGGTGCATAGCCTACTGGAACTGCCCTTCTACCACTCCATCGCCCACTGGCTGGTGATGCTGCTGCTGCTGGGGCTGGTGGCCAGCCGCTGCTGGGAAGCACAGGAAAGGGAGCATCGCTACACCTTCGGGGTCAAGGTCGTCGGCGGGCTCGCGGCGCCGGCGCTAGTGCTCTTCATGGCCACCCACCTGCATACGCTGTGGCAGGTAAAGGCACATGTGGAGAGCGGTGGCGAACAACCGGGCACCCTAACGGCCATTATCAACCCCTTCGGGATGCCCATGACGCTGGACTTCCAGGTGATGTCCCAGCAGCTGCAGGCCGCGGCCGGTCTGGGAATAGGCGGCTTCGTCGAGGAGTACCTGGTATGGGGAGAGGAGCACGCCCGACTGGCGCCCAACCCGGCACTCTACGCCAATATGGTGCGCGCCGAACGGGTGCTGGGCCGAGATCTGGAAAGTTCAGGCATCGCCCAGCAGGCCGGCCGGCTCTTTCCGTACTTCGAAGTGGTGACAGAAGCTTTAAAGCCCGACGCCTCAGGTGCAGAGATCATTACCAGCGCCGATGAGCTGGAATAGCGGAAAGCGAGATATAAAAAAACCAGCGGACGGCATCGCTGCCGACCACTGGTGGTACTTCAGGCAAAGTGGTAAAATAGAAGCGGGGAGTACCCGGCTAGCTCAATTAGTCAAAGTTATAGTTTCTTCACAAGCCGCAGGACGGAATTTAACTTCCACACCACCTGTCGGGGCGCCACAAATCCATTCATCAGTGGCTGCATTATATCGAAAGCCCATTGTTCTACTCTCGATACTTGGCGCTGCATTTGATGCCATGGTAGCTATTATGGTGATAAAACCGTCACTAGCAAGTGGATCGGTTGTTGCAGAAGAATTAATCAAAACTTGCTCCACATACCTTCCAGTTGCTCTACCTCCATAAACTCCTTCCGTACCAGCTGTGCCAGTAGCAGCGGTTGTCTGGGGAATTATTGCTCCCTGATAAATTCTGTCTTCAATGGCAGTTTGATACCCTCTTGTAAGACTAATTGCTTCAGTCACCTGCGACCTGGCCACATAATCCTGATACCTTGGAATCGCAATCGCAGCCAGAATCCCGATAATCGCCACCACGATCATCAGTTCGATCAGGGTAAAACCACCCTGCGTCCTGTTGCGCTGCGTCTTTCTGTTCATTTTGTCCATTTTCGTGCCCCTTGAATTCATGTCCGCCCCGGCAGTGGTCTGCCCCCTGCGGATGTGCCCAAGCCAGGCAGCCACGCTGCCTACTCTCCACGGAGCCGCCTCGGCGGCGGCTCCTACCAGTTACTCTAAGTTACGAATTGTAATTCTGCAAGGCCGAGTTCACGTTGCGTGACAATTTCTAGCGGTGCGCGGCACCTGCATGCACCGGCGGCGTGTCGCCACGCACTGGGCACCGCAACCCTCGCCCATGGCGGGACTGCCTCCCCTCCCCGGCGTTGCTGGCTTTGTTGAGCGCCGAGATGCACTACCATTGGGGCAGCAGTCAAACCATCCAGACCAAGGGAGCCTGCCTGATCGCGTGCCAGCCCCCCGGCACCAGCACCTCCTCCGCGGAGACATCGCCCCCCTGCAGGCCGAGATCAAGCAGCTCAAGGCTCAGAGCCGCAAGGCAGACGACCGTGAGGAAAAGTGAGCCATACCAGATGATTGGAGGCCGTGCCGTGGAAGCTGGCATCAGCGAATACCGTCCGGAGGCAAAGCCCCCGCAAGACGAATTCTGGAAGGCCTTGGGGCTCCCTTCAGCTAGACTAGCGCTGCATGAGGCCGTGAAGGAGGGCGTCCCCTACTCGGTCTACACCAAGCTCGCCGCGGCATCCGGTCTGGAGAGCAGGGAGCTTGCGCAATATGTCGTCATCTCGTCAGCGACTCTGCGGCGGCGAGCTAAAGCCGGTCGGTTCAGGCTAGACGAAGGTGATCGGTTGTACCGCTTCGCCGTGGTCTACAAGAGCGCTATTGAGCTCTTCGAGGGGGATCGGGAGCTGGCGCGGCGCTGGATCCTCAACCCGGTGCAGGGCCTCGATGGACGCCGGCCGGTGGAGATGGTGACGACGACAGTGGGCACCAAAGCAATATTGGACCTCATCGGACGGCTTGAGCATGGCGTCTTCCCGTGAGCACGGTTCGCAGATACCCCCTCATCAGCCGGAAGTGACTCCAGACGGCTTTACCTCGCATACCCCGGCGAGGCTGCTGCAACCGTGTGCCCCACCAAACCACCGCGCAGGCCAGGGCTTTACACACCCAATAGCCGCTGCTACTGTATGGATGTCGAGCTAAATCGCTCGGTCGGGTTTGGCGACCCGAATGCAAGAGGCGCACAAGCGCCACTGCCATGGTAGGCGCTTTTTCTTTGCCTGCCATGTCTATGGCGGTCGTGCGTGGGAGACCCTCGGGTCTGCCGGTTCCCTTTTGCGCCGGTTCGCCAACCCGCGTACGGCCGCCCCCATACTGTTTGGCGACAGCGGGGTCGGCTCCAAGCAAAAGGAGCCCCACCTATGGTCCACCCGACCGTTTTCCCCCATCGCAGCAGTCGCCGTGCGCGCGCGGCCGCTCATCGCGCCATGGCCATGGCCGCCCTGGCCTCCAACAGCAGCCTGCAAGTTCGCTACAGCCGTTACCACGCACACATGCGTAAGGCCGAGGCCCTCTCGCGGGCCGCCGACGCCATCGCCCTGGAGGCAGTGCAGGAGGTGAGCGAATGAGCCCGCGCGTCGATCCTGCAACCACCCTGCCCTCCCCGAAGCCCCGCCGTCACGATCCTCTGTCGCGCATGATCGCCGAGGCCCTGGACAGTCAGCTGCTCTGTTGCGCAGAAGCCAACGAGTCCTTCACCACGTACGAGATCCGTGACCAGCTGCTCAAGCGGCCGGAATTCGAAGACATTGACCCGACTCTGCTGCGCTTTCGGGTCCGCGACCGGCTCAAGACGCTCGAGAAGCACAGTCTCGTCGTGGCGGTTGGGGTCCGTGGAAAAAATCGCCGGCTGTTTCGCATGCAGCTGGACACCCCTGAAGAACCGTCGGAGACCACAGCGCCACCCTCATCACCAGGTCATTTCCATGCTGATTCCTCGACAGAACCCACCAGGCCACTGCTCGAACATCTGGAGCAGGAGTGTCACTACCTGCAGACGGCCATGCATGCCGCCATCAGCGAAGCGGAGCACTACCAGCACCTGATCACGTCATTTCCCGATGAACGGTCGCAGATCGCACCACTGCTGGAGGCGGCTATCGAACACAGTGGCCGACTGCAGGGACAGTGGGATGCCAACCTGAAGATCCGGCAGCGCCTGGCGCCCCCCGGTGAGTGCGAGGCGTCTGCTGCTCAGGAGGGTCGCTCATGATGTTGCCTCCCACTTCACGCCATGCGGCGCGCCCTGCCCTGCCGCCCCTGCGCACCTGGCAATCGGCCTGCCTGCAACAAGCGCTCGCCACGCTGTCACCGAAGCATCCACACTTTCTGTGTCAGGCCACGCCCGGTGCCGGCAAGATGCGTCTCGCCGCGGAGTTGGCCAATGAGCTGATGGCGCGAGGCGACATCGACTATGTCCTCTACTGCGGCCCCACCCGGGCCGTGGTTCAGGCTGCCATCGAGGCGCTGCAGACCGTCACCGGAAAGCCCATGAACGGCCAGTTGGGCGCCGCCGGTGCCGGGATGACCTATCAGGCCCTACCAAGACGGCTGGACGCCCTGAAGCACCTGGGGCAGCGACATCGCGTGCTCTTGATCTGGGACGAGAGCCACCACGCTGCCGGGCACCTGGGTGGTGAGGGGCCGAACCAGTGGGGCAGCACGCTGATGGCGCTGGAACGTCATATGACCTTCACCCTGGCGCTGTCAGGCACGCCATGGCGGACCGACGGGAGCTGCATGCCGCTGCTGCGGTATCTGGAGGTCGCGGATGATGCCAAGGATAACGCCGCGGGGCCGGGGGCATCGGAGGGGGTGATGACCGAAAGGGTCGCTCCGACGTCAGCGGCCGCACAGGTCTTGCAGCCAGACTTTGTTTACACCCTGCAGGATGCCATCCGCGATGGCGTGTGCCGCTACCCCCGCGTGCAGCTGGTGGACAACCGCGAGATCGAGCTGAGCAGCTTTCATCCGCGCACCGGTCGCCAGGAAACGCATCGCTACGCCAGCATCCCTCAGCTGCTGCGTCATCCCGCCATCGACTATGGCAGCCTGGTCCGGCTCGATGCCCCCATGCAGCGCCTGCTGGCTCTCGGCACCCAGCAGCTCAACAGCCTCCGCCAGCGGGATCCCCAAGCCGCCGGCCTGGTCGTCGCTGCCGATATCGAGCATGCCGAGGCGGTGACGCAACAGCTGGAGGCAGAGGGGCATGAGGTTTGCCTGGTCACCAGCCGAGACCGTCTCGCTCACGTTCGGCTGGAGGCGTTTCGCGACGGCTCTACGCCCTGGATCGTGGCGGTCGGCATGGTCGCCGAAGGTGTCGATATCCCGCGCCTGAGGGTCGGCTGCTACCTCAGCCATATCCGCACCGAGCAGCATTTTCGTCAGGTCTTGGGGCGGATTATCCGCCGTCAGGGTGAAGACGATCCCGACTGCTACTTCTACGCGCTGAACGACACCCGACTCGCCCAGATGGCACGACGCCTAAGCGACGACCTCCCCCAGGACCTGGCCAAGGTATCCGTGAACGCCGATGCGTCAGGACCCATAGGCGGCCACGGCGCCTCACCGCCAGGAGATTCGCCTACCACGCCTCACGTCCCGGATACGGCTGCCGCAACGACGGAGAGCCCGTCTGATACCAACGTGGCCGGCAGGAGCGTCACGGTCTCCATGGGCGCAGCCAGCGCGGAGGGAACGATCAGCGTGGCGCCCGATGTGGCGTTTTCCGCGTCGTTCTTCGAACGCCTGATCGCCCTGCGGCTGACACCTTGAGGGGGAGCTGATGATGAAACGAGATCCATCGCGTCAACGGCTGACCCATCAACGGCCAAGCCCCTATGACCAGGGTGCCATGACCGCCCCAGTGGAGGGGCTGTCCCGGGAAGCCCGGCGTCTGCTGTCGGAAAGCGTCTCGCCCAACACGGTGCGCGGCATGCGCTCAGACCTGAGGGTCTACCAGAAGGCTGGGGGGATGCTGCCGGCAACCGAGATCGATATCGCCAACTTCCTCTCGGCACAGAACAAGCTGGGCAAGAAACCCGCAACGCTGGAGCGCTACGCCAACTCGCTGCACATGTGGCACCGCTATCACAACCTGCCCTCGCCGGTAAAGACGATGGCGGTGCGCAGCGTGATCCGCGGGATCAAGAAATCGCGAGATACCCGCCAAGCGTCCGCGCCGGCGCTGCGGCTCAAGGAGCTACATCGCCTGCTCGATGCGGTTGAGCAAGATTCCCTGCACGGCCTGCGCGATAGCGCCCTGTTCCTGCTCTCATTCTATGGGGCTTTCCGGCGTAGCGAAGTGGTAGTGATCGCCTGTGAGGACCTGGAGTGGCGGCCTGAGGGGGTGATCGTCACCCTCCACTACAGCAAGATGAACCGCTCAGGACGCATCGAGACCAAGAGCATCATGCGGGCCCCGCCCGGTACGCGCTACTGCCCGGTGGGCATGCTGGAACGCTGGCTGGAAGTCTCCGGTATACAGAAAAGCGCGATCTTTCGTGGTGTGAGCATAGCTGGGCGGTTGGGGGCCGGTCGCATGACGGCCAACACTCTGGCGGTGCGCATGAAGAAGGGGCTGGCGGCGGCGGGACTGCTGGAGGAAGGCTACTCACCGCACAGCTTCCGGGCCGGGTTTATCACCGAAGCGCATCTGCGCGGCAAGTCGGATGTGCAGATCAAGCGGGTGAGTGGCCACCGGGATCAGCGCACCTTCGAACGATACATTCGCGTCGCGGATGCGTTCGAAAACCATGGAGGTGACTTCTTTGGTCTGTGAGCCTAAGCGGCGCTCACACTCTCATTGAGGCAGCGCTCGGGCGGGTGGCCATAAACACCGCGGGCGCCCTGAAGGCGCCCGCGGTGAGTGTATGTCCATGGCGTTATCTCGCCCCTTCACCGGTGACGATTGTCTTCAACGTCTTAAAGGCGATCAGGATATCCAGCCACAGCGAGAAGTGCTTGATGTAGTAGAAGTCGTACTGGAGCTTGGTGGTCATCCCGTCGACCTCGGCGGCATAGCCCTGCTCCACTTGGGCCCAGCCGGAGATCCCCGGGCGCACTACGTGACGGTAGCTGAAGAAGGCCACGTCCCGCTCGTACCATTCGGAAAGCTCCATGGACTCGGGCCGCGGGCCGATAAAGCTCATCTCGCCCCTGATCACGTTGAACAGCTGCGGCAACTCATCAAGGCGGCACTTGCGAATGAAGCGCCCCACCCGAGTGATGCGGGGGTCGTCATCCCCTTCCGTGAAGCCACTGCCCCGCTGATCGATGTACATGCTGCGAAACTTGTAGACCCTGAAGGGCACGCCACGGAAACCCATCCGCTGCTGGATGAACAGGGCGGGGCCGGGGCTGTCCAGGCGGATGGCAACGGCCGTCGCCAGCATGAGGGGGGCGAGGATCGGCAGTAACAACAGTGCCGCCATCAGATCGATGAGGCGCTTCGCCCCCTGATAGCTCAACGATGGCAGCAGGCTGCCATACTCGTTCTCGGTCAGGTGCTCGATACGCACGCGCCCCGTCATCGACTCCTGGATCTGCCTGACGTGATAAACCGGGATATGGTGAAGCGTGCAGCGCGCCAGGAATCGTTCCCACTCCGGACCCAGTTCGTCGGTGTGCAAGTCCGCCACCACGCCGTCGTAGCGTACTTTGGCCAGATCAGGCCCTTCCAGGCAGCGAAGCTCGATATCGGGCGTCGGCTTCAGGGCGGTCGCCCGACCTGCAGGCACGACGGCGAGTTTCATCCGCCGATAGCGCCGACCCAGGAAGAAGGCCAGGTAGAACCAGCCCAAGCTCATCAGGTAGCTGCCGAACAGCACCTGCCGGGTGTACTCCTCGCGGGTAAAGAACAGCACGGCCACTACCAGCAGATAGGCCACCGACACCGTGGGGGCGATAAAGGCAGAGATGCGAGCCCCCGGGAAGCGGTGCATCCGCCGCAGGGTGAAGAGTATGCCCACAAAGGCGAGGCCGCAGGCCAGCAGTGTATTGCTGCGCACCGGCGGCAGAAACTCCCAGAAGCCCCAGTGCCAGCGCTCCCAGGCCGGCAGCCCCACCACCACCAAGGCGCCAACGATCAGCTGAAATGGCCACCCCAGCAGCAGCGCCTCATACCAGCGCGAGTGGCGGCGCTCGTAGCGCATGCGTTCCGTCATTTCGTTCATCGTCCCTCTGGCTACCCGCTCAGCCTATCCACCACAGCTGGCAGGCTCAATCGTTACCGAACAGGTCGCGAGTGTACACCTTCTCGGCAACGTCGCTGAGCTCTTCCGCCATGCGATTGCTCAGGATCACATCGGAGACTGACTTGAAAGTATCGAGATCGCGGATCACTCGGGAGCCGTAGAAGCTCTCCTCCTGAAGCACCGGCTCATACACCACCACCTCGATGCCCTTGGCCTTGATGCGCTTCATCACGCCCTGCATGGCGCTGGCCCGGAAATTGTCGGAGCCAGCCTTCATGATCAACCGGTAGACCCCTACCACCCGCGGCTGGCGCTTGAGGATCTGTTCGGCGATGAAGTCCTTGCGGGTGCGGTTGGCATCCACGATGGCCTGCACCATGTTGCTGGGCACATCCTCATAATTGGCCAGCAGCTGCTTGGTGTCCTTGGGCAGGCAGTAGCCACCGTAACCGAAGCTGGGGTTGTTGTAGTGGCTGCCGATGCGCGGATCGAGCCCCACACCCTCGATGATCTGGCGGGTATCCAGGCCGTGAGTCTCGGCGTAGCTGTCCAACTCGTTGAAGTAGGCCACCCGCATAGCGAGATAGGTGTTGGCAAAGAGCTTGATCGCCTCCGCCTCGGTGCTGTTGGTAAACAGCACCGGAATATCTTCCTTCACCGCACCCTGCTTGAGCAGTCCAGCGAACTGCTCGGCACGCACGGAACGCTCCCCCACGATGATACGCGAGGGGTAGAGGTTGTCATGCAACGCCCTGCCCTCACGCAGGAACTCCGGCGAAAAGAGCAGGTTCTGGGTACCGAACCGCTCGCTCGCTTCCACTGTGAAGCCAACGGGCACGGTGGACTTGACCACCATCACCGCATCGGGGTTGATGGCCATCACGTCCTGAATCACCGCTTCCACGCTTGATGTGTCGAAATAGTTAGTCTTCGGGTCGTAGTCTGTGGGGGTCGCGATCACCACGAAGTCAGCATCTCGATAAGCCGCTTCACGATCCAGCGTCGCGGTAAACTTCAGTTGGCGGCGTGCAAGGAAGTCGCTGATTTCAGCATCTTCGATCGGGGAGACTCGCTCGTTCAGCATCGCGACCTTCTCAGGCACAATATCCAGCGCTATAACTTCATTGTGTTGGGCCAGAAGCATGGCGTTTGAGAGTCCGACATATCCAGTGCCGGCAATAGCGATCTTCATCGTTCATCCTTGTAGTGCATTTTCAAGGCTGGATTCATACTCTTCCGCCAAGCTAGCCACCCAATACACAAAGTAGGCGGCACACAACTCATCACTGTGCTGCTGCGCTCAGCGCTTCAAGCATTTTTCCCGCTTGCTGATCACGGGAGTAGGTTCTAGCGGACTCAAGGCCGCGTTCGCGGATCGCCGCTCGCCGCTGAGGGTCGCGCTGCAGAGACTGAATGGCCTCGGCCATGGCCTGTGGGTCTTCGGGCGGGACGCACACCCCCGCCCCGGACTCTTTAAGGATGCCGGTGGCCTCACCTTCTGGCAGTGACATCAGCACCGGAATGCCCATGGCCATGCACTCGAACATCTTGGAGGGAATCACGCTCTCGAAGACTGGCGTATCTCTCAACGGGATCAGCGCCAGGTCACACAGAGACCAGTAGCCCGGCATAGCCTCCTTGGGCTGTCGCGGAACGAAGCGCAGGTTGGTCAGCCCCATTTCCCGAGCCTGAGCCTCAAGCCCTGCCTTGGCAGCGCCGGCCCCCACGAACAGAAAGACAATTTCCTCAGAATCGCGCAGGAGGGCGGCCGCCTCGAGCACCTTGTCCAGTGCATGGGCCATGCCGTGGGTGCCCAAGTAGCCCACCAAGAACTTGCCCTCCAGCCCATGCTCGCGGCGCAGGGCCTCATCCGGTGCCATCGGCTGATAGCGCGCCAGATCCACGCCGTTGAGCACCACATCGACCTTGCCGCCATCGATGCCCCGCGAGATCAGGTCCTGCTTGAATGAGTGGGTCACCGCCACCACGCGCCGGGCACGGCGGTAGAGAAACAGCTCGAGCTTCTCGAGCAGGCGGATGGTACGGCTCTCTTCCATGGCCCCCACGGCGACGATGGAGGCCGGCCAGAGATCACGCAGCTCGAAGATGAACGGCTTGCGCCGCACCGCCGCAAGGGCCCAGCCGCCCACGGCAGCAAAGAACTGTGGCGAACTGGCCACGACCACATCCGGCTTCTTCTGAAAGAGCCCCCCAATAAAGCCGCTAACCATGAAGGAGACATAGTCCAGAGTGCGCTTCAGGAAGCCCTCGTTGGAGGTGATATAGCTCTTCACCCGCACCACGCGGATGCCGTCCCACTCCTCCACCGCATACCAGCGGTTGCGATAGCCGGGAAACACTTTCCCCTCCGGGAAATTGGGAGCGCAGGTCACTACCGTGACCTCATGGCCGGCCCGCACCCAGCGCACGGCATGATCATAGAGCCGATTGGCGGGAGCATTGGTTTCGGGGGGGAAGTTATCCGAGAGAAACAGGATGCGCATGGGACTCGTCTTGAAGCGAAGAAGGAACAGGGGCACAAGCGGGGCTCAGGCCCAACGAAAGCTGGTGGAACAGGCGGGGGCCGTGAAGGCCACCACAAGGCACTGACTTGGGTGAGATTCGCCGAAGCGGGGATGCCAGCTGGCAGACTCGACGCGCGCCTCCCCGCCGTCGATGGCCAGTGCCAGGCGGCGGCCATCGGGCAGGGTCAGCTCTCCATATTGAGAATTTTCCAGTCTCACCGACACACCTGGATGACAGTGGAAGCGCGCCTCGGCGCGGGTGAAACGACCCTCAAGTCGATCCTGAATCACCAGTTGCCCTTCCTGGAACACCCACTCGCGGCGGTGAGTCACCCTGCCGGGCAAGCGCCGATAGCCGTCGTGGCTTCCAGTGATTGTCAGCCCCTCAGCCTGGGCATCGATGCTAACCGGCCCCGGTCGGGCACGGCGGGCGACGCGAAACCCCGCCCACACCTCGGAGGAGTTCTCGTCGTCCACCACCACGGTGTTGTGGGCAACCGTAGAGCGCTGGCGGTGGCGCTCGGAATCCTCGCCATACTGGGAGATGCCAGAATTGACCAGCACCCGCTGGCCAAACAGGCTGAGCTCAAAGCTCAGAGTATCGGCATGGGCATGGCCGGGCTGGTAGTCCGGTCCCACCGGGGCCAGGTCGAGCAGCGCCAGGTTGCCCTCCCCCCACTCCACGCCCAGGTAGCCACTGGCCGCTGCATGCCGCAAGCCATAGTCTCCACCTTGCCGCCCCACCATGCGGACGCCTTCCGCCGGCGACTGAATGCTCAAACAATCGGCATAGCGCTGCAGGTCGGCCAAGGTCGGGGCGATGCCGAAGGCGGCATCGTTGAAGAAGCCGATCTCACCGTCCGGGTGGGTCATCAGCTCCAGCCAGGCCAGTCCCCGTGCCAGGGTCTGGCGCCACCCATGAGCGCGCTCGCACAGCGCGAGGAGGCCGGAGCACTCGGCTAGCTGAATCAGGTCGGCCAGGTCCCACAGCAGAGTGGCGTGGTACATGGGTGAGCGCTCGAAGTGCCCGCCGTCCTCCAGGAACTGCTCGGGAATCTCGGCATCGAGGATCTTCAGCCCCTGGCGCAGCCAGCGCTCGGCGTCCTTGCCCTCTATGAAGGCGCCGGCGAAGGTCAGCGCCTTGCCGTTAGCGAAGAGGTGATTGGCCAGGATGTGGTATTCGCGCTGGGCGGCAAGGGCCTGTGCCTGTCGGGCCAGGCTCGCCACCCAGGCAGCAGGGATCGGCTCACCGCCCTGCCAAGCCTTCCCGTTCAGCCACTTGACCAGGTTCACTAGGCGCAGGGAGAGCGTATAGGGTTCCCAGCCATTACCGGCCAGCGGCGGGTTCTCGTCGATCCAGCGCGCCACCAGCGCCCGGTGCTGGGCATGGCGGTCTGCTGCCCCCTGGGCGCAGAGGTCATCCAGGTAGTGCAAGTTATAGAGCCACAGCTTGCTCTTGCCGGGATGGTTCCAGTCTTCCGCCCTGGCCAGCTCACCCTGCTCGCCGAGAAAATCGAACGCCCACTTCCCGGGCTCACGCTCTCCTGCTTTCGACTCCCCAGCCTTCACCTCGCCTACCAGCACCGGCGGCATCCAGGCCGGTGCCGACCAGGCATCGGCCCATTGGCGCCGTTCCACTGGCCCCAGGGGGGCCATGGCCTGCCGGCGCACGCGGCTTCGCAACAAGCGGTAATAGAGCCGCCAGCCGATTTGGCCAGGCTTGAGGTAGCGGACGGTATGAAACAGGCGCGAGTAACGCGACAACATTGAAAGTTCCGTTTTCAAGACCAAAGAACAACGCCGAGAGACTCGGCCTCGGCGGTTCACTATCACACGATTGTCGATTCTTGAGTCATCGATAGGAGAAGGGGCTTCAGCCCACCGGTTTCATCAGGGGAATGGTGGGACGGGGCAAGCGTGCTTCGGCCGACATCCGCAGTGCGTGCTCACGCCAGAACGGCCAAGTGTTATATACGGCATTGTATCGCATAAATTCACTGATAGCAGCTTCGGAAAGGCCATCTTGGTAACGGTAGGTCGCAGCAAAGCAAGCCGTTATCTCAGCCAGCACATGTACCGAATCTTCATCGCCTGCTTTAGACAGCAGTACAAACCTTACTCCATAATCGATACGAGCCCTCAGCAAGCTATCGGCACCGTCCTCGCCGGCCTCAATAGGCTCCAGCAGATCGACAGAAACGGCCAGCTTATCCTGCTGCGCCATTCCTTCGGGAATATTATTCTGATGAATTTCATCATGACGGCTTACGGTAGAGCCATAGAGATAGATATCGACAATCTCGACCTTTTCCATCGCCTCGGCAATCAGCTGCTTATCCATACCGCAGCTCTTCAACGGCCAATGTCTTGACGCGATAGCGTGAAAAGGCACTGCTGCTCACGCCATCACCGGCATCTGGAGAGTGAGTCTCCCATGACTCGGCATCTCCCGGCTCGCCGGATACCTGGTGGCCGATAACACGCTTGCGAAAAGTAAAAGTGCCATGAGTCATGACTTTCAAATCATTGACAAGTTCCGGGTGGCGAGAGCACAAGCGCAGCAATCTATCCATCGCGGCGCTTTGGGTCACCTCCCCTCTTTCGTATTTTGAAAATGCATTTCTGCCTCCGCCAAACAGTAGAGCCGCCATTTCCTGATTGAGCTTGAGTTTACTGCGCAATCGAACAATATCGCTACCGGTCAGCAGGCCATCCTGAGCACGCTTCGCATCGCGGACTGCAGCATCATTACGCCGAATCTGCTCCGTCGCAATAAACTCCCTCCCGCAATTGGCACATACCGAATACTCCATAGGCACTTGTAGCACGGCTTCTTTATACCTCACCGGCTCTACTTCGGTATATTGTTGAATCTCGTGGGAACCGCACAGTTTGCAATGTCCCATGATGCCACCTCGTTTCAAAACTGCGTCAGATGGAAAGAGCCTAGGTCCACGACCAGGCAGTTATCGATCAAGCAAAATTTCACGTATAGCTGATCCGTCTCTCCATCCTGACTATCCGGCCGTGGATAGCGACAAATGTACTCATCATCACCGGGCGCGGCTTGGCGAAGATGGCTCTTGCTGAACTCTGCCTCGCTCAGCCTCGACAGACAGTCCGCAACATCCTCAAGTTCATAGCCCAGGTTCGCCACATCGCGCATGACCTTACGTCCCCGATATTCGATTCGTAGCTGCCTTGCCGCAGCATGGACATCGTTCAGGTCATAGATCGGCACCACCCACCCCTTCTAACCACCATGGTTAGCTCCCTGAGTGTAACGTGCAAACCGATCATGCGCCAGCTACAGGGGCCGGCGACGGTGCGAGCATTTCGAGCCAGCTACCCCAGCCTTCACTGCGCTGGGTGCGCCTCGGCAGTCTCACCACTCTCTCGCACCCGCGCGACCAGTACATCACTTCAGCGCCGGTTCTGCCCGGCCCATATCCCTCGGGTGTCCACCAGATGGCGGCCGGCCAGGCGCGCGCCCTCCACCTTCTTGAACGCCTTGTGGTCCACCAGCAGCACAACGATATCGGCCTCGGACAGGGCCGCGTCGATGTTTGCAAGATTGGCGCCTTCCAGACTCTCCGGAAGTGTATCGATATTGGGCTCCACCACTACCAGCCGGCCGGGCAGCCGGGCCTTAAGCGCCTGAGTGATCGCAAGGGCCGGGCTTTCACGTAGATCATCAATATCAGGCTTGAACGCCAACCCCAGGCACGCCACAGTGACCTCCCGGGCAGTGCGTTCCGGGTTCTGGCTAAGGAACTGCCCCACCGCCTGATTGACCTGGTCTATTACCCACTCGGGCTTGCCGTCGTTGACTTCGCGGGCCGTACGAATGAGGCGGGCCAGCTCCGGGGTCTCGCTGACGATGAACCAGGGATCTACGGCGATGCAGTGGCCGCCCACCCCGGGGCCCGGCTGCAGGATATTTACCCGCGGGTGGCGGTTGGCCAGGCGAATCAGCTCCCAGACGTTGATATCGAGCTTGTCGCAAATAATCGAGAGCTCGTTGGCAAAGGCGATGTTCACATCGCGAAAGCTGTTCTCGGTCAGCTTGGCCATCTCGGCAGTGCGTGCCGTGGTGGTAATGCACTCCCCACGAACGAACAGCTCATAGAGCGCGCAGGCGGCCTTCGAGCAGCGCGGCGTCATGCCGCCGATCACCCGATCGTTTTCCACCAGCTCACGCACCACATGGCCGGGCAGCACACGCTCGGGGCAATGCGCCACGCGAATATCCGAGGCCTCACCCTCCTGGCTGGGAAAGCTCAGGTCAGAGCGCGCCTCAGCGAGCCAGGCCTCCATCTGCTCGGTGGCCCCCACCGGGGAAGTGGACTCCAGGATGACCAGATCCCCCGGCTTCAATACCGGCGCGATTGCCAGACTGGCCGCTCGGATATAGCTCAGGTCTGGAACATGCTCCTTGCCCTCCTCACGCTTGAAAGGCGTTGGCACAGCGACCAGAAAAGCATCGGCCGGCTCCGGGGTGGTGGTGGCCCGCAGGTGGCCCTCCTTCACCGCCGCATGCACGAGCATGTCCAGCTCGGGTTCGACGATATGGATTTCACCACGGTTGATGGTATCCACCGCCCGTTGGCTGATATCCACGCCGATGACCTTCTTGCGGCGCGAGGCAATGACGGCGGCGGTAGGCAGGCCGATATAGCCAAGGCCAACCACGGAAATTGTCTTGAAATCCATCTCTCAGTGCTCCTGCGGTTGGGCCGCGCCAGCCAAGTGGTCGAGGATTCGCGAGCAGGCCTGACCGTCCCCGTAGGGGTTGTGGGCGCGGCTCATCCGTCGATAGGCCTCGGTATCACCCAGCAGGGTATCGAGTGCGTTTGTGATGGCATCTACATTGGTGCCCACCAGCTTGACGGTACCCGCCTCTACCGCCTCCGGCCGCTCGGTAGTATCGCGCATCACCAGCACCGGCTTACCCAGCGACGGCGCCTCTTCCTGAATGCCGCCGGAGTCGGTGAGAATCAGGTGGGCGCGATTCATCAAATACACGAAGGGCAAATAGTCCAGCGGCTCGATCAGGTGGACGTTGTCAATATCCGCCAGCAGCCGGTTTACCGGCTCCTGCACCTGGGGATTGAGGTGCACCGGGTAGACGATCTGTACCTCGGGGTGCCGGCTCGCGGTGGTCCGCAGCGCCTGGCAGATGCGCTCGAAGCCGCCGCCGAAGCTCTCCCGGCGGTGCCCGGTGACCAGCACCATCCGGCGGGCGTCATCCAGAAAGGCGAACTGGTCGCGGAACCGTACCTGCAGCGCCGGTGTGGTTTCCAACTTCTCGACCACCTCAAGCAACGCATCCACCACGGTATTTCCCGTGATCTGGACGCTATCCGGGGCGACGCCCTCCTCGAGCAAGTTGCGCTGCGAACGCTCGGTCGGCGCGTAGTGCCAGGCGGCCAACGCCCCGGTAAGCTTGCGATTGGCCTCTTCCGGCCATGGTGAGTAGAGGTCGCCGGTGCGCAGCCCTGCTTCCACATGGGCCACCGGGACCTGCTGATAGTAGGCGGCCAGGGTCGCGGCGAAGGTGGTGGCGGTATCACCATGCACCAGCACCACATCGGGGCGCTGGTCAGTTAGTACCTTCTTCATCCCCTGCAGAATGGCCGTGGTGACGTCGGTCAGGTCCTGTCCCGGCTGCATGATCGCAAGATCATGGTCAGGTACCAGCTCGAACAGCGCGAGGACCTGGTCGAGCATCTCCCGGTGCTGGCCGGTTACGCACACCCGTGCATCGAAGCGAGGGTCGGCCTGCAAGGCGAGCGCCAATGGGGCCATCTTGATCGCCTCCGGGCGCGTACCGAAGACGCAGAGGGTGCGCAGGGGTCGTGGTGAAGTCATGCACAGTCATCCATCAGAGTAATCGCGTAAATTGAGTCGGTTGGCGGCCATGACGGGCCCGCCGAGCTGACAAAGCGCCCTACTGTGCCCGCAGCGCCTCGGCCGCTTCGATGCTGACTCGAGCAACCTCGAAGATCTCCTCGGCGGGAATGGGCGTGGGCTGGCCCTCGGCAATGGCGGAGAGGAAGGCCGCAGTGCAGGCCTGCTGGCCCTTGTCCTGCTTCCACAGGTTCAGCTTGCGGAAGCCCGGCCAGCCGAAGCCCTTGAGCTTGCGGAAGTTATCGAGCTGCAGCACGCGGCCGGCGGCGAACACCTCGACGCGCTCCTTGGGGAAGCTCGCAGCGCCGTTGGCCAGGTAGTGGATGGTGCCAAAGGAGCCATCGGCGAAGCCCAGGAGGATGGCCGCCTTGTCTTCGGTGATCGCCATGCCGGGGTTGTCGCCCATCCGCCGTACCTGAACCGAGACGATCTCGCTGCCAGCCAGGAACCGCATCAGGTCGATGAAGTGGCAGGCCTCGCCGATGATGCGCCCGCCGCCAACAGCTGGGTCCTGGGTCCAGTGCTCGGGGGGGATAGCGCCGGCATTCATGGTCATGATGAAGCTCTTGGGCTCCTTCATCGCGCCCAGCAGCGTCTTCATCTTTTGCACCTGGGGGGCAAAGCGGCGGTTAAAGCCCACCATCAGGTGTGGATTACGGCCGCTGACGTGAGCGGTATGGTAGGCCGCCTCCACCTCGGCAAGGCCCTCGGTGGTGATCGCCAGGGGCTTCTCGACGAACACATGCTTGCCCGCCGCCAGGGCCTGGACGACGAAGTTCGCATGTGTGTCGTGGCGGGTGACGATAGCCAGGGTATTGACGGTGTCGTTGGCCAGCATGCCTGCCAGATCGGTGGAGGCCTCGGCGAAGCCGGCCTTCTCGCCGTGGATCACCCCGTTGATGCCCCCGGCAGTGACCAGAGTATGCAACTGGGCGCCAGCGGCCTTGAAGGCGGGTATCAGCACCCGGGAGGCGTAGTTGCCGGCGCCGATCATCCCCAGCACCGGCCGGGTGCCATCGAAGTGCGCCTCGGGGTCAAGGGTGACAGAGGAGACCCTGCGTGCCTTCAACGGGGCATCGTACTCGAGCAGGATGCCCAGTGCCGCGCGCTCCTCGGTGAGCACCCGGTAGGCCTCCGGCGCCTTGTCAAAGGCGAAGCGGTGGGTGATCAGCGGGTCGACGTCCAGCTGGCCGCTGGCCAGCATATCCAGTACCGCCTCGAAGTTGCGCTGCTCGGTCCAGCGCACGAAGCCCAGTGGATAGTCGTGGCCCTGCTCCTCGTAGGATGGATCGTAGCGTCCGGGGCCGTAGGAACAGGAGACCTGGAAGCTGAGCTCCTTCTCGTAGAAGTCGGCGCGGTTGAGCTCCAGCCCGGTGACGCCTACCAGGATGATACGCCCGCGCTGGCGGCTCATGCGCGCCGCCTGGGTGACCGGGTCATTGGACTTGGTGGAGGCGGTAATGATGACACCATCCACGCCCTTGCCGCGGCTGAAGGCCAGCCCCGCCGCCACAGGGTCTTCACCCTGGGCCGGGTTGCAGGTCTCGGCGCCGAACCGTTCGGCCAGGGCCAGCTTGGCGGTATCGAAATCGATGGCCAGCACCCGACAGCCGTGGGCACGCAGCAGCTGCACAGTGAGTAGCCCGATCAGTCCCACCCCGGTGACCACGAAGGCCTCTCCCAGGGTCGGCTGGGCCAGGCGGATGCCCTGCAGGCCGATCGCGCCCACCACGGTAAAGGCCGCCTGCTCGTCAGAAACGCCATCAGGGATACGTGCGCAGAGGTTCTGCGGCACCTTGACGATCTCAGCGTGGGGCCCGTTGGATGCCACCCGATCGCCGGGCTTGAAACCCGAAACACCCTGCCCCACCTCGCTCACCACGCCGACATTGCAGTAGCCCAACGGCAGCGGCTGGGCCAACTTGGAGCGCACCGCCTCAACCGTTGTCATCAGGCCATCGGTCTGGACCTTCTCCAGCACCATCTTGACCTTCTCCGGCTGCTGGCGGGCCTTCTGCAGGTAGGACGCACGGCCGAAATCCACCAGCATGCGCTCGGTGCCGGCGGAGACAAGGGTGGTCGAAGTCGCAATCAGCAGGTTACCGGCGCTGGCGCGGGGTGAAGGCGCCTCGGTAAGGGTAGTGGCGCCCTTGGCGAGGTCTTGGAGGACTTGTTTCACAGCACTTCCCGTATATTGATGTATATCAAGTGATCTTGAGGCGTATTTTGCCAGCCTGAGTACGAATGGGTGACTCAACGACTTCCAAGTTCCAGTTGATATCCAAATCGTCAAGATCGAAGCCGGCCATCAGTCGCTGAGTTGAAATCGCCATATCTTGCGGGGTAGCCACCAAGCTGATCTCGCCCCGTGAATCTTCACGAACCTGCAGATGCTTCAGCAGCGAAAACGCTGAATGATGCCGGCCGAAAATAATAGCTGTGAGGGAATGACGTTTGCCTTGGCGATCAATAATAAAATCGCCAACACGCCCTTCGGTGATACGAAACGCCAACGACGGTTCTGAGAAACAAACAGGCTCCACCAAGTCACCCGTATCATAGCGAATGAAGGGATGGGTGAAATTATGATGGGAGGTGCAGATCAAGCGGTGCTCACTCCCTTGAGCAGGAACCGCCTCTGCATAGCCATAAGTGGGAAATGACTGATAGACACCTAAAGCAGTCTCCCTCGCTAGAAGCGCCATTTCGCTATGCCCGTACCAACTGACAATATTCGTGCTCAGATTTTCTGCAATAGCATCGCGGTAAACCGGAGCTGGATACTCTGAGCCTAAAAGCACACCAAACAAGCGTCTGGAAAACGCATTGACATCATATGAGCGTGAGCAAGAAAGCTCATGAGAAAACTCGGCAATCAAGCTAGGGTAACCATGTATCCACCTGATGATGTCCTTGCGAGGAAGTTCCATCAGCGCCTCAACGATGTCTCGCATATGACAATTAGCATTGACAACATATTCGTTATGCACAGCATTATAACGAATAGGATGATCTTGCTCGAAATGCTTGCCGCGAAACGTCAACTTCAAATGGTGCGGGCGGTAGCCATGAGCCTTCCAAATGGCATGCATGTGAGCCCACTCACGACCAAAAGCACGGCTATCCAGATAGAATTCTAGCGGCTGACCCGAAGTTCCACCCGTATTGATCTTCATGCCTTTGTTTTTTGCAGCGCAACGTTCACCCAAGGAGAAATTTTGCATATCAGCCTTGGTTACAATAGGTACACGCTGCCAATCATCCCATTCCTTAATCTGCTCTGAGCTGAACCCTTTCGAGCGGTAGAAATTGCGATAAAAAGGCACTTCAGCTTCTGCAAAACACACCATGGCCACACATCGCTGAAACAGATATTGCGAAACCACTTCACTGCTGGCTCGCTCATATTTCACAATACCGCGAGAAGCGGATGCATACGAGGGGCCTAGACGAAGAGTGTAGGGAACGCTGCTAAGCGGCTTTCCGACTGAAGGAGGTACTGATTCGGCAAGCTGCTTAAGCCTAGATACCATTAGCACGTCAACCACGCCTCCTATAAGATTTAACCCCAGCTTTTGTCGCAGCATCGATTAGTATTTGCCGACCTTTAATCCAACAGTCTCTCATGGAGTTGAAAAGAGATGAGTCAGCATCTTGGTAGATTGGAAGCAGCTTTCTTTTGATGCGATTTTTTTTGAACCAGATAATATATTCATCATGCGTGTAACCTTCAAATTCTGGTACCAGGCTCATTGCATCGTCGCCAATATTTTCTGCCCGCTGATATTCCACAGTATTTGGGGGTATAAATTTTGCGTGATGGAGCACATCACCATCTAAGCCCAGCTCAATTGCTATCTGGTGAAAGCTTGACTGAGGGAACTTCAGCTTTCCAGAAAAAAACTCACCATAGGAAAACGCCCAGTTCCCCAAACTATAAGCGATAGTGCGACCTTTATAACGCTCAACCGGACCTACGACATGGGGATGGTGAAAAATAACAGCATAAACCCCAAGGTCTATCAACTGAAAAGCAAGTTTTCGATGAGCGGGCTGCGGATATCTTTCAAACTCATAATTGCCATGTATTACCACGACCGTTCTATCGCTTGGATGTTTCCCTATGGCTTCTTTGGCCAGCTCTCGAACACGATTCCCTTCCAGTGTATTGACACCCGGCGCTCTGTTATCAGCAGCCTGGCAGCCTATTACTGGCCAGCCACATCCGATCAAATGATACTCAACACCGTTAGACGCACATGAAACCCTGCGCTTTGCTTTATCAACATTGAGCCCAGCACCAAAGCATTCCAGCCCAGCCCCTGAAGCTAATTTCAGGGTCTTCTCTACCCCTCCTTCTATATCATGGATATGATTATTGGCGATAAATAGAGGCCCTAGTTTAAATCCATTAAACGACTGTACCCAAGCGGTCGAATTATAGCATCCCCAGCCATTAGACAAATCATCTATTGATCCAATAGCGCCTTCCAGATTTATACACCAAGGTGAGTTTTTAAGGTGGTCGGGGAAGTCTAAAAACTCAAAACTTACACCATCAGCGATAGCCACATCACCAGAAAAAATCATTAGGCACTACCTTGTGAGGCAGCTGTGCGAAAAAGCTCAATATTGTCTGAAACTGATTTCGCATCTTCTGCCTTATTCACGGAAAAAGATACGGCTTTACGTCGCATGCGCAGAAGACTCGCAGGCTCCATGTTAGCTACTTCATCAATTTTTTTTGCAAATACAAGCATATC
This sequence comes from Halomonas sp. JS92-SW72, assembly GCF_003547075.1. Classification (NCBI taxonomy): domain Bacteria; kingdom Pseudomonadati; phylum Pseudomonadota; class Gammaproteobacteria; order Oceanospirillales; family Halomonadaceae; genus Halomonas; species Halomonas sp. JS92-SW72. The sequence goes on along the minus strand of NZ_CP032147.1, from coordinate 3,527,581 downwards.
AGAAAGGGAAAATGACCATCCAACATCATGCTCTTCCAGATCCTTCCATGGCGTTTGATCACTAATCAAAACAGGCAATCCGGCCAAGAGTGCCTCATGAATTACATGCCCATAGTTTTCTCCGCGAGTGGGAAAGAAAAACAAGTCGTGCTGAGATAGCTCGGCATTGACATTACTGGGATGAACTTCTCCGGCATAGACAACATTGATGTTGTCGGGCAAATCTTCGATCAGCGCCTCACATCGCTCCCAATACGACGCTAGTTCTTTAGGCCCATAAATTGTAAATGTAATACCTGACGAAACCTCTCGTAACACCGACAGAGCAAAATCCAAATTCTTCTTTGGCGATATCCTGGAAAGAAAACATACTCGAAGCGCCTGGCCCGATCGCCCTGAAGAAATGGTAACTGGTCCGATGGAATTCTTGGGTGCCAAATTAATTACTTCTTTAATATTCTCTTGTTTTAGAAACTTCAAGCTTTTTACTATATCATTTCGCTCGTGAGCACTAGATGCCTGCCAAGTCAGGTTCCGATAAAGGCCAAGCAAAGATGAAAGCAAAAGATAAACCTGTTTTTTCCCACGCTTCAAATCAAGGGCCCCTTCAGAAAACTCACCCCGCGGGGCCAAAATAAGCGGGATATTACCTAGCCTACCGAATCGCCGCGCCCAAAGAACACGTTGTGTAAAAGTTGAGTCAAAAAAACTGTTCAGATAGATCGCATCGGGTGAAACTTCCAAGATAAGCTTTACAAGTTGATGGATGGAAATATTGTCAGGGCTCAAGTACATAACCTCAGCCTTTCCCACACTATTCCATATCCCTTGCTCAACTTGTGCGTATGGTTGGCGGTCACCTGCATCTCGATCAAGAGTCAAAATACGGAAATCGAATTCGTCACTGAGGTGCTCAACCATATTGGCCAAGGTTCGGATGGGTCCGCCTGCCTTAAAGCCCGGCAAGTAATATTTGTTGAACACCAGTATTAATGGTTTTTCGCGCATACACAACCTTAAATTAATTAACCTTATAACATTCAGAAAGCATGGCTAGCTTATGCAACAATATCATGATCCAAATGAAAGCTTACTGACAACAACCGGCTTCTGCCTATTATTATGTGCAGCGGCCAACCAAAGGCCCAATGTAAACCAAAACCAGGAACTCCCAACAAACACAGTAAGAGAAATATTAAGGGCCGTATATAACAACATAAGAGACTTAAATCTAAAAAACGGAGTTTCTTTTCCAATATTTCTAAACTGAACCATCTTCGCGAATGCTAAAATATAAGCCACACAAGAAACCAAGAAAAAAGGCAAGCCAAAAAATTGCCATCCACTCAATGCATTATGGATATACCACCCAACATTCCCCAACTCACTTGCAAGCAAAGTGGGGTCCCCAAACAGAATCTGACGATGTAAAAGATTGAGGCCAATATTAAGTGCATAAGTTCTTTCCTGCCAACTACCAGAAGAATCTCGATCAAAAATCAACAAAAAGTGCTCTATATATAGCGGATTAATCAAACTCAAATAGCCATAAGAAATAGCCAGCAAAACAGGGGACATGACGAGCATAAAAACCACTTTCTTCCAAGCCTTGATGCCGTTACTAAAAAATAACTCATAAAAAACAATTGTAACAATGAAAAACAGCAACCCAGATCTACTCCCTGCCAAAAAAAGGGAAGCTACAGATAGCGAAAAAACTAAAACCCTTAGCCACAAAGACTTTAAACCAGCATAGGATAAAAATGAAAATATAATCAAACCCTCAGTTATCCAAAGATGGCTATACGAATCTACCCCAGTAACCTCCCTTAGATAAGCATAATCCACGCGCCCCTCATTGGAGCTTTGAACTACGAAAAAAAAACTTATTAACAATAAGAGAAACGGAATTTTAACTGAGTAATGCGGCGTGAAATTACTAACGCTAACGCCTACCAAGAACCATGTCACTCCGTAGGCACAAATAAAGGCGGCATATTGAAGCGACGACCTACCTAGGTAGTCATACCTGTCCGATAAAAGAGCACTCTGCAACATAACTGAAATGACAGGCAAAGCTAAAATACTTAAAAAAAGAAATAATTGAAACGCACTCATCTTAACTTGCCTCAACCGAGACAAGGAAAATGCACTCATCAATAAAAAAACAAAAACTACTAAAATAAATGAATTTCCGGAAATCAATTGGTAGTGAAAAAACAACCACTCCATTATTCTAATGAAAAGGATGGCAAGCAACACCGACATAGCTGCCTGGCTGGGGAAGTGCTCAGTAGTCTTCAGAATCATCACCCCTGCCTCACACCATCATCATCTTTTTTATATATAACGAAACTCTATTAAATTCGTCTAGCCAAGTGCTGTCGAGACTTTTATAATTCACTTCTTTGTTTCTTGAAGCCGAACTAAGCTTGATTATTTTGTGTGCAACTGATTCTAAGCTCTCCTCCTCTTGAATCAAAACTGAAAATTCCTCCCCTTCTAGGAGTTTTTTTATGGGTGGTTGATCTGTAGATATGATACAAATGCCAGCTTGAGAGTATTCAAATAGCTTATTTGGCGCACAATAAATGTTATTAAGACCTTCATAAGGATAGGTCACAATACCTATATCAGCATGTGACGTAATTGCCGGCAGATAATTGTTTTCTACTCGGCCCAGGGTCGATACTCGGTTTTCAATATTATGCTTCTTGATTGTTTCTTTTAGACGCCCAAGATCAGGACCATCTCCAACAATTATGATTCGGTAATTATTGGGCAAGAACTTAATTACCTTAACAAAACGCATGAGGCCACGCCGAAAAGATACATCGCCTTGGTAAATAAGAATGCATTCGTCGTCATTTTTTCTTACTAAGGCTGGATAACTTTCAAGTACGTTAATTTTTTCTTCTTCTTTGATTTCCCGTCTTTCTGGAATGTTCCGCATATATGTCGAAAAGTTTTTGATGCTGTAATGCCGCCCCATAATTTCAGCCCGCTCCGGGTTGGCTGAAATAACTAAATCAGCTTTTGGCACTACAAATTTTTCTAAGACATACCAAAATCTGGCACGGTGTGACGTCGACTTACCTTTCTCTGGAACAATTAGTTCATACGCATCATAAACAAACTTAGCATCAAAAAAACGCGAAGCCATCCAGCCTGGAAATGTAGTGTAATAATTTTCCGCGAAAATTAGATTTGGCTTTATCTTCCAAGCCTCTCTTACAACTCTCCACCAAAACACAATGTGACGACGTACCACGCCCCAATTCTCTCTCAATAAAACACGACTATGCGAAGCACGGGTTTCACTATTTATTCTTGTCGATGCATCGATTATCGATACCTCACCAAATTGTTTTGCCACTTCTATCATTCGTTTGGCACGGCCGTCAAAATCAACATCACCGTAGAGGATCACCAGACTCTTAGTCATTCCACTCTCGACCTAAAATTCCAAAAAGAAAATGCGGAAAAATTATACCCAGTTAAATGACGGGCCCAGGCCAGCCCCAAAGCATTAACAGTGAATAGACTGGCACCAGTAGCCACTGCAGCACCTTCCATACCGAAAGCAGGGATCAGTAGAATGTTAAGTGATATATTCATCATGAAAGTTGCAGCTGTTACAGCTGCAGCAACACCTGGTCTCCCCAGCATGCTGAGCGCAAGCCCCGAGAAACCGACTGACGCATAGGCAACCTTCCCCAAAGCTAGTATAGACAGTGCTTGTGCCGCTGGCGCAAAATCCGGTCCAAAAGCATAATTCAATAATGGGGCAGCAAATATAATAACAACCAGTGATAGCGGCAGCATGACCACTGTTGCTACTTGGTGGCTTAAAACCAACATTTTCCGTAGGCGCTGCCAATCCTGCTGAGCATGTAAGCGCGCTATTTGGGGACCAATCGCCATCGAAATCGCAAACATCGTGACACCCAACCCCTCAACGATTTGCAATGCGACACGATACCTTCCAACTGACTCTTGCGTCGTCAGCAAGCCAAGCATCAGGATGTCAGTTTGGTAGTTGAGCACCTGCACGCCAGCAAGAAGCAGGAAAGGTAAGCTGAGCCGAGCCAGCTTTAGACGCTGCATGTCTGGAATGGACACCCTCACCTTGTGAGGCAGCTTATGCAACAGTAAAGCGACTCCAGCCGCGACGGCTACAGCCGCTGATACAGCGTGCGTAGCCAGTGCACTTTCTGGCGTAAGTGAAATTCCGCCGATTGAGATTATGACTAGTACAGCGAGAAAGACAAAGGGCCTGACGACCTGACCTGGTAACTGCCCGAGTACTACATGTCCTAACCCTCTTGTAGCCCCGCCCAAGGTGGCGGAAAACGCCAAAAGCGGAAAAATTATCAGCCCAACTGTAAGAGCCGAACTAGGTGCTTGGGCCAAACCGGCACCACGCAGCCAGAGTAAGAGACAAGCACCAGTGGCAATAACAAAAGAAACACTCACTACAATCTGTGCGGCCCCGGACAGGAGCCCTCGTGTTTCGCTATAATTTCCGTTCGCCTCAGCCACAGAGACGAACCTTACCAGTGATGCCGGGAAACCAAATTGAGCAATAATGGCGAGAAGCTGCACTAACGCCATGGTAAAGGCATAAATGCCCAGTGCCTCTGGCCCTAGGGCGCGCGCCAACGCAACGCCAACCATGAATTGGAGAGCAAGGTAGCTTGCTTTTACACCGAGACTAGCTAGACTTCCACACACCAGCTTTTTCCGCAGTCCATCACCAGAGAAGGTGAGTTTGGAAACCTTACCCCTGCTAAAGCTTGCCTCTTCTCGCATTTTTTATGCCCACTCCCGGAGTCATAGTCAAACCGAAGCACTTTGGGCCGCACGGTAGAGCCAAGAAGGCCAGCGTCGTTACATTTCTAGGCTCATCGTCCACAATGAACTAATGAAGCGCCCCCCTGCGCAGATCTCGGGCTAGCTGAAACTATGCTTCCCGGGAGACCGGCATATGCAGGTTTCACATGATAACATCTACCGAAACCCATACATCACAGTGCGTTGAGTATGCGGCATCTAAGTTCTAAGCTAGGGAAAATGCATGAAAAATCCTACACCTAGCTATGGTGAGTTCTAGTGTACGGGAGGAGGTAGGAAGGGTGGCGTATATTGCTGATTGATCACAACCAAGTGATCTTGCCCAGCAACAGTGGACACCCCGTGAAGGTAGTACACTCAACGAGGTGACCCATGGCCAAGCAAGCTACCCCGATGAAGAAGACCCGTGCCCGTTACTCCGACGCCTACCGCGAGGAAGCTCTTGCCCTCGCTGACCGAGTGGGCACTGCCGCTGCCGCCCGTGAGCTGGGCCTGCAGCCCAGCTAACTCTATCAGTGGCGCGCCAAGGCCCAACAGAAGAAGAACACCTCCGAGCGCGAGCAATCACTGGCTGATGAAAACGCCCGGCTGAAGCGGCAACTCGCTGAAATGTCAGAGGAACTGGCCATAACAAAAAAGGCCGCGGTACGCTCAACTGGTCATCGCAACACAGCCACCCTACAGAGAACGATATGGCAAGACGAGGACGGCCCGGTGGACTCTCCGCAAACCAGAAGCAGCTACTCTGGGAGCAGTGGCAAGCCGGTCAATCATTAAGCGAGATCAGCCGGCTGCTTTGTCAGAATCCAGGATCGGTGCATCGTGTTCTGTCCACCAGCGGTGGTATCGCACCGCACCCTCGTTCACGATCCAGTCGGCACTTGACCCTGGCTGAGCGGGATCCAGCGCGGCTTTCTTCTGCTTTCGCCGGATGCCGGCTTTGAAACGAGTCTCCCCTTTCAGATAATTCAAGGCGATGTGACGCATCCTGGCGAGGTTTTCCGCCGCCTGTCCTCGGTGAATTTTGCAGGCGTCCTCGCGGAGCGCCACGTCCAGGGACCAGTGGAGTGTCGGGTCCCGGGTGATTGACCACCCGTTTGGTAAATAACTCAGGTCGCTTGGCCTGCCATTCCTTCATCGCCGTGATCGGCGATTGGTGGTGCAGCGCTTTCTGCGGGATATGGTGATTGTACAGCCAGCTGTAACGCTTGAGCGTCTGCTCCAGGTCTTCACCTGAGGTGTAGCGCCGGGTCGCCAGCACGTCGCTGATACGGCCGTTGAAGCGCTCCACCATGCCATTCGTTTGCGGCCTTCCCGGCTTGATCAGGCGGTGCTCGATGCCGTGGGCCAGGCACTCCTGATCGAAGGGATGGCGCCCGCTGGGCTTGCGCTCACCTGCCCGCGTGAAGCGATCAGTGAACGACTTGCCGTTGTCGGTCAACACCGTCTGGATCTTGAAGGGCGCCTTCTTCTCGACCTGCTTCATAAACGCCCGAGCATCCTTCGCGGACTGGCTGCGTCGGACCTCCAGGTAGACCCAGCGTGTCGCACGGTCGATGGCAACGTACAGGTAGCGCTTCTGCTCCTCGTCGGGCATCTGAGGCAGGTGCTTGATGTCGATATGCACGTAGCCCGGCTCATAGTCCTTGAAGGGCTTGTGCCGGGGCTTCTCGTCGCCACCGGCATCCTGCCGCGCCAGTTCCGCCAACGCTGCTGGTGCTGGTGTTCCCGGCGATCGTGCTGTTCCTGCCCCAGCTACTCTATTGATGGCCACCCGTGGCGGCGGCCCTCGGCAGCGTGCGGCGCCTTAAGCGACACCATTTATAGGGCTGTTTGTCTTTAAGATGTATCAAAAAAGCCCCCGGTTTGACTGAGGTCAAACCGGGGGCTTTTGCTTTCCACTACGCTGACATCATGCCATGAGGTGATACCAGAGTAAGGAGAGCGTTATGGAAAGGCTGTCAGATTATATTCAGGGCGAGCGGGTCGTTCGCGAGCTGCGCCGCCACGCCCCCGAGGCCCTCGAGGCGCTGGCCCGCGACCTGGAGCAGCCGCTCAGCCCGCCGCTGGAGAAGGCCATGGCGCGCAGCCTGGATGACCGTCGGGTGCCCGACTTCGCCGCCTCTGAGGTGCTGATGCCGGCGATGATGACCACCTTCGCGGTGGACCCGGCGGCTATCGCCGAGGAGGAGCTGGCCGGGCTGGAGGAGACCTGCAATCGCTGCAGCGAGGTGGGGCGCTGCTGGCAGGCGATGCGTGCCTTCGCCGAGGCCGAGGCGTGCCGCGGCTTCTGCCCCAACGCCGAGACCTTCATGGGCCGCGGCGTCGAGGAGGCCGAGGGGGTCGCCTAGCCCGGGCGGCTACTTGATGATCAGCACCGGCACCGCGGCCAGCTGTGCCACCTTGTGGCTGACGCTGCCGAGCATCAGCTCCCGGACGGTGCCGAGCCCGCGGCTGCCGATCACGATGAGGTCCTGGTGGTGCTCCTCGGCGTGGCGGCAGATGGCCCGGGCGGGGTCGCCTTCCAGCAGCAGGGTGCGGCACTCGAGCCCCTCGCGCATCACCAGCTCCCGGGCGTGGGCGAGCAGCGCCTTGCCCCGCTCGCGGGCCTGCTCGCGCTGCTCGCGGCGCGCCTGGCTGGCACTGCCGGCCATGTCGGCGAACATCAGCGGTGCCTGGCCGTCGTCGGGCAGGGCGTGCACCAGGCTCAGGCTGCCGCCGGCCTGGCGCGCCTGGGTGATGGCGGCATCCAGCACCCGCTGGCCGTGGGAGGAGCCGTCCAGGGCGGCGACGATACGTTCGAATCTCATGGTCAGCTCCGCTGCAGGCTGGGGGAAGAGGAGGCGGATGCCTCGGCGTCACGGGTGGCGAGTTCGTCGGTGATGTCCTCCTCGTGGGGCTCGCCGGCCGGCTGGCCCTCCTCGCGGCCCAGCAGCAGGAAGTAGAGCACCACACCGGAGCCGATGCCCCAGGCGGGGCCCATCACCGCGGTGAGCACGCCGATGGCCAGCACCAGCCCCCGGGAGATGTTGCTGCTCACCATGGACATCGCCACGTAGGCGCAGGCGAAGCCGGTGAGGATGATGGTCACCGAGAGCGCCACCGGCAGCATCGGCATGATGATGCCGAGCACCGGCATCAGGAGCCCGATGGGGATCGCCATCAGGTAGAAGTTGGTGGTGCCGGTGAAGAGCGAATCCATCACGTTGCGCCCCTTCTTGTAGCGCTCGATCAGAAACACCTGCACGCCGGTCCAGATCGGGCCGTGGAGCATCACCAGGGGGCCGGCGGTGACCAGCTGGGCCAGGTTGCGGATCGCCAGCACGTAGTGGCTGCGGGTGGCGTCGATGTCGAGCTTCTCGTCCGGTCGGGCGCGGTCGGCCTCCTTGAGCAGGGTGTCGGCCACCAGCAGGTCGCCGAAGGCCAGGACGTAGATCATCACCCCGATGGGCACCGCCGAGAGGATCACGCTCCAGGAGGGCAGCCCGACGGACCAGGGGGCCAGGGTATCGAGCGTCTCGCCCAACGGCGGCACGAAGATCCCCCACTGGATATCGAAGCGGAGCTCGCCGGCGATCAGCCCCACCACCCCGGCCGCGGCGAAGGCCACCAGCATGGCGTTGGCCGCCACCAGGGCCTTGAGCCGGCTGTTGGGCAGGCGCGCGAAGGGCGCGGAGAACATCAGCCCCAGCACCACCACCCAGGCGGTGACCAGGGTGAAGGGCATGCTGGGCAGACGGTCGAACTCCGACTGGAAGGCCGCCACCGCCGCGCCCATGATGATCCCCGCCTTGATGGTGGCGGGGACCAGGTTGTTGAAGCGCTCCCCCAGCCGGGTCAGGCCGAAGAAGAGAAACAGGAAGGAGACCACCAGGGTCACCGCGATCATGGCGCGGATCGCCTCCGGCCCAGGGTCGAAGCCGTTGAGGAACACCAGGGTCAGCGGCAGGCCGGCGGCGATGCCGCCCGCCGAGTAGACGTCGCCGAACAGGAAGGTCTGGGCGAAGACCCAGAAGAACATCACCAGCATCACCGTCCAGGCGATCTCGAAGGAGACGCCGAAGTACTGCATCAGCAGCGGGGCGGTGGCGCCGCCGGTGGCGAGCAGCAGCAGGCCGCCCTGGAAGTGGACGCTGGGGGTCAGGCCGACGTGCACGCCGGGAATCCGCAGGGTGAAGGGGCCCCAGTGGATGCCGGGCTGCACGGCGCCGTGGTCACGCTTGATCGTCATGGAAACTCACGTTCGTCGTCGGTCAGGGAAGGGAGTCGTGCTGGAAGGCGGCCAACACGAAAACAGGACGGGGCCTGGGGCCGCCGTCCTGTCGTGTCGCGATGGCTCAGTGGTCGAAGTTGAGCGTCACGTTCTTGCTGATCGGGAAGCACTGGCAGCTGAGCACCATGCCCGCCTCGATCTCGTAGTCCTCGAGGGCGAAGTTGGCGTCCATCTCCACCTCGCCCTCCTCCACCTTGGCCAGGCAGGTGGAGCAGACCCCCGCCTTGCAGGAGTAGGGCAGGTCGGCGCCGTGGGCGTTGCCGGCGTCGAGGATGCTCTGGGTGTTCTTCGGCAGCTCGAACTCCAGGGTGCGGCCGTCGATGATCACCTTGATATGGGAGCTCTCCGGGGCCACCTGGCCGACGCCGCCGGCCTCGGGGCGCCGTGCGCTGGCGGTGGGGCGGGTGCCGAACAGCTCGAGCTGGATGCGCTCCGGCGCCATGCCGAACTCCTTGAGGGTGTCGCGCACCGTCTCGGACATCGCCTGGGGGCCGCACAGGAAGGCCGCCTCGAGGCTCGGCACGTCCAGCCAGCGGTCGAACAGGGTGCGGCACTTCTCGGCATCGATGATGCCGTTGTAGAGCTCGATGTCCTGCTCCTCGCGGTTGAAGATGTGGATCAGGTTGAGCCGCTCCATGTGGCGGTTCTTCAGGTCCTGCAGCTTCTCGCGGAACATGGTGGTGGAGGTGGAGAAGTTGCCGTAGACCAGGGTGAAGCGGCTCTCGGGCTCGGTCTCCAGGGTGGTGCTGATGATCGACAGGATCGGCGTGATGCCGCTGCCGGCGGCCACGGCCAGGTAGTGGCCCTTGCGGCTCGGGTCCAGGGGCACGAAGAACTTGCCCTGGGGCGGCATCACCTCGAGGGTGTCGCCCACCTTCAGCTCCTGGTTGGCGAAGGAGGAGAAGGCGCCGCCCGGCACCAGCTTCACCGCCACGCGGATCTCGCCCTCGTGCACGCCGGTGCAGATGGAGTACGAGCGACGCACCTCCTCCCCGGCGATCTCGCGGCGCAGGGTCAGGTACTGGCCCTGGGTGTACTGGAAGGCGTCATGCAGGGATTCGGGGACCTCGAAGGCGATGGAGACGGACTCGCTGGTCTCCTTGCGGACGTCGCGAACGGTCAGGGCGTGGAATCGGCTCATGGGGTGATCTCGTCAAAGGCACTTGAAGTAGTCGAAGGGTTCCAGGCAGTCCCGGCAGCGGTAGAGCGCCTTGCAGGCAGTGGAGCCGAACTCGCTGACCCGCTCGGTATGCTCGCTGCCGCACAGCGGGCAGGGCACCGCCGGGTCCTCGCCCAGCAGGCTGCGCTTGCTGGCACTGCCTACGGGGGGCGCGATGCCGAAGGCGCGCAGCTTCTCGCGGCCCTCCTCGGTGATCCAGTCGGTGGTCCAGGCCGGCGAGAGGCGGCGTTCGATCTGCGGGGCGACGTAGCCGGCGGCGGTCAGCGCCTCCTCGATCTGCTGCTCGATCGCCTCGGTGGCGGGGCAGCCGGAGTAGGTCGGCGTGACCTGGACCCGCAGGCGGCCCTCGACCCAGTCGATGCCGCGCACGATACCGAGCTCCACCACGTCGACGGCGGGCACCTCGGGATCCGGCACCTCGTGGAGTACCGCCAGCACGGCGTCGACGTCGCCCTCGGGCCCGGCCGGAGGCAGGCCGCGGCGGTCGCTGCCGATCAGGTCGGTGGAGGGCCAGTCGTCCTGGCCCTCGTGCCGCCGATCGATGGGGGCGTTACCAGACGGTCGCATCGGGGTAGGCCCTCGGCAGGTACTGCATCTCCGCCAGCAGGAAGCCCAGATGCTCGGTGTGGTGGCCGGCCTTGCCGCCGGTATACATCCAGGCATCCGCAGGCGGGCGGGTCAGGGTCGCCGCTTCCAGCACCTTCTCCACGGTGGCGTTCCAGCGGGCCACCAGGGTCTCGGCGTCCGGGGCGATGCCGGCCTCTGCCATGGCCTGGTCGACCTCGTCGAACTGCACAAGCTCGCCGGTGAAGCGCCACAGGGTGTCGATGGCGCGCTGCATGCGGGCGTGGCTCTCCTCGGTGCCGTCGCCCAGGCGCACCACCCACTCGGAGGAGCGGCGCAGGTGATAGGTCGCCTCCTTCAGGGACTTGGCGGCCACCTCGGCGATGCGCGGGTCGCTGGCCTCGGCCAGCCCCTCGAGCAGCGGCACGTGCCAGGCGTCGAACAGGAACTGGCGCGCCATGGTCTCGGCGAAGTCGCCGTTGGGCTGTTCCACGAGCAGCAGATTGCGGAAGTCCTGGGCGTCGCGACGGAAAGCCAGGGCGTCGGCATCGCGGCCGTCCCCTTCCAGCTCCGCCGCATAGGTGAGCCAGTTGCGGGCCTGGCCGAAGAGGTCGAGGCCGACGTTCATCAGCGCCATCTCCTCTTCCAGGGCCGGCGCCTTGCCGCAGAGCTCGGCGTGGCGCTGACCCAGCACCAGGGTGCTGTCGCCGAGGCGCAGCAGGTACTCGATCAGCGGGGTCTGGGTCTTGCGTGACACGTTCTGCATGGGAGCCCCCTTACATGTGGCCGACTTCTTTCGGCAGGTCGTAGAAGGAGGCGTGGCGGTAGACCTTGTCGTTGGACGGGTCGAACAGCGCTTCCTTCTCGTCGGGGGCGGAGGCGGTGATGTCGCTGGCCAGCACGACCCAGATGCTCACGCCCTCGTTGCGGCGGGTGTAGAGCTCGCGGGCGTTCTCGAGGGCCATCTGGCGATCGGCGGCATGCACGCTGCCGACATGCTTGTGGTTCAGGCCGTGCTTGCTGCGCACGAAGACTTCGTAGAGGGGCCAGTCTGCCATGGGGGAATACCTCGTTCGGTGTCGGGGGCGGACGCCGCCCGGCGGCGTCCGTGGTTGTCTGGTGTCGACAGGATCCTGTCGGCGTCTCAGGCGGCGCGGCGCTGGCGCTGCTTCTCGGCGTGGGCCACGGCGGCCTCGCGGACCCAGGCGCCCTCGTCGATGGCGCGGCGACGGGCCTCGATGCGCTCACGGTTGCAGGGGCCGTTGCCCTGGATGACGTCGAAGAACTCCTGCCAGTCGATCTCGCCGAACTCGTAGTGGCCGGTCGCCTCGTTCCACTTGAGGTCCGGGTCCGGCGCGGTGCAGCCGAGCAGCTCGAGCTGGGGCACGGTCTGGTCGAGGAAGCGCTGGCGCAGCTCGTCGTTGCTGTGGCGCTTGATCTTCCAGGCCATGGACTGGGCGCTGTTGGGCGAGTTGTCGTCGGAGGGGCCGAACATCATCAGCGCCGGCCACCAGAAACGGTTGATGGAGTCCTGCACCATCGCCTTCTGCTCCTCGGTGCCCTCGCGCATCAGCGTCAGCAGGATCTGGTAGCCCTGGCGCTGGTGGAAGCTCTCCTCCTTGCACACCCGGATCATGGCGCGGGAGTAGGGGCCGTAGGAGGTGCGCTGCAGCGGCACCTGGTTGACGATGGCGGCGCCATCCACCAGCCAGCCGATGGTGCCGATGTCGGCCCAGTTCAGCGTCGGGTAGTTGAAGATGCTGGAGTACTTCGCGCGGCCGTCGTGGAGCTTCTGGATCTCCTCGTCGCGATCGGCGCCCAGGGTCTCCATGGCGCTGTAGAGGTAGAGGCCGTGGCCCGCCTCGTCCTGGATCTTGGCCATCAGCTGCAGCTTGCGCTTCAGCGACGGGGCGCGGGTCAGCCAGTTGCCCTCGGGCAGCATGCCGACCACCTCGGAGTGGGCGTGCTGGGAGATCTGGCGGATCAGCGTCTTGCGATACGCCTCCGGCATCCAGTTCTTGGGCTCGATCTTGATCTCGGCATCGATGCGCTCCTGGAAGGCGCGCTCCTCGGGGCCCATCTCCTCGAGGGTCTTGAGCTTCTTGGTGCCGGTCTCGACTAGCTGCGCGTACATGGTGACCTCCGCGTCGTCGCAATCAGGGGGAAACGCTCATTGTCGTCTTGTCTTGCAGTATAGTGACACACGATTTTTTGGCAAGGGTCAGTCTTGTGTGTCGCTTTAGACCATAGGCTAAGGCGTCGGTTCTTCCGCGTCTCGCCGATAGGCGCCGCGTAGCCCCCGCATCGCGGGGGGAAGGGGCGTGCGGGTGGCGCGGTGACAAGGCGACACAAAAAAGCCCCCTTGCGGGGGCGTGAAAGCGGCCGAGAGCGACCACATGAAGGGGTGTCAGGATGGGGTGGGCGGTCTCAGCGCAGGTCCTTGACGCGCTTGGCCTTGCCCACGGAGCGCATGACCTCTTCCACGCCGCAGACGTCGACCTGGGTGCTGATGCCGACGTAGGTCTTGATGGCGTGCTGCAGGCGCTTGGCCAGCTGCTCGCAGGCCGACGGGTCGCGGGCGACGTCGTTGCTGCACGCCTCGACGCGCACGCGCACCATGTCCATGTTGCCCTGGCGGGTGACCTCGATCTCGTAGTGGGGCGAGAGCTGCTCGATCTTGAGCAGCTGCTCCTCGATCTGGGTCGGGAAGACATTGACGCCGCGGATGATCAGCATGTCGTCGCTGCGGCCGGTGATCTTGTCGATGCGGCGCATCGGGCGCGCGGTGCCCGGCAGCAGGCGGGTGAGGTCGCGGGTGCGGTAGCGGATCACCGGCAGGGCTTCCTTGGTGAGGGTGGTGAAGACCAGCTCGCCATACTCGCCGTCCGGGAGCACCTCGCCGGTGACCGGGTCGATGATCTCGGGGTAGAAGTGGTCCTCCCAGATGGTCGGACCGTCCTTGGTCTCCAGGCACTCCATGCCCACGCCCGGGCCCATCACCTCGGAGAGGCCGTAGATGTCCAGGGCGTCGATGCCCAGGCGCTTCTCCAGCGCGGTGCGCATGTCGTTGGTCCAGGGCTCGGCGCCGAAGATGCCGGCGCGCAGCGGCAGCTGATGCGGGTCGATCCCCTGGCGCTCCATCTCGTCGGCGATGTTGAGCATGTAGGAGGGGGTGACCATGATGATGTCCGGCTGGAAATCGCGGATCAGCTGGACCTGCTTCTCGGTCTGGCCGCCGGACATCGGGATCACCGCGCAGCCCAGGCGCTCGGCGCCGTAGTGGGCGCCCAGCCCGCCGGTGAAGAGGCCGTAGCCGTAGGCCACGTGGACCTTGTCGTTGCGGGTGCCGCCGGCGGCGCGGATGGAGCGGGCCACCACGTCGGCCCAGGTGTCGATGTCACGCTGGGTGTAGCCCACCACGGTGGGCTGGCCGGTGGTGCCGCTGGAGGCGTGGACCCGGACGATCTCGCTCATCGGCGTGGCGAACATGCCGAAGGGGTAGTTGTCGCGCAGGTCCGCCTTGGTAGTGAAGGGCAGCTTGCCCAGGTCCTCGAGGCTCTTGATGTCGCCGGGGTGGACGCCGGCGCGGTCGAAGGAGTCGCGGTAGAAGGGCACGTTGTCGTAGGCGTGCTTGAGGCTCCACTGCAGGCGCTTGGTCTGGGTGGCGCGCAGCTCGTCGATGCTGGCGGTCTCCAGGTGGTCGAGGCTGGCGGTGTCGATACGCTTGACGATCTGGTTCATCGGAATCTCCGGTCGCAGGGGAATGTCGTTGTGCGCTGTCTCAGAGGCGCTCGATGATCAGGGCGATGCCCTGACCCACGCCGATGCACATGGTGCACAGCGCATAGCGTCCCTGCCGGCGTTCCAGTTCATGCAGGGCGGTGGTCACCAGGCGGGCGCCGCTCATGCCGAGCGGGTGGCCGAGTGCGATGGCACCGCCGTTGGGGTTGACGTGCTCGGCGTCGTCGGCAAGGCCCAGGTCGCGGGTCACGGCCAGCGCCTGGGCGGCGAAGGCCTCGTTGAGCTCGATCACGTCCATCTGGTCGAGGGTCAGGCCGGTCTGTTCGAGCACCTTGCGGCTGGCGGGGGCCGGGCCGAAGCCCATGATGCGCGGCTCGACGCCGGCGGTGGCCATGCCGATCACCCGGGCGCGGGCCTTGAGGCCGTAGCGCTCGGCCGCCTCCGGCGAGGCGAGCAGCAGGGCGCAGGCGCCGTCGTTGACCCCGGAGGCGTTGCCGGCGGTCACTCTGCCGCCCTCGCGGAAGGGGGTGGGCAGGCCTGCCAGCTGCTCCAGGGTGGTGGAGGCGCGGGGGTGCTCGTCGGTATCCACGACCAGCGGCGCCTGCTTGCGGCGCGGCACCTCGACCGGGACGATCTCCTCGGCCAGGCGGCCCGCCTCCATGGCGGCGGCGGTGCGCTGCTGGCTGCGCAGGGCGAAGGCGTCCTGGTCCTCGCGGGAGATATTGAACTGCTCGGCCACGTTCTCGGCGGTCTCCGGCATGGAGTCGACGCCGAACTGCGCCTTCATCTGGCGGTTGATGAAGCGCCAGCCGATGGTGGTGTCGAAGATCTCGGCGCTGCGCGAGAAGGCCTGCTCGGCCTTGCCCATCACGAAGGGTGCCCGGGACATGGACTCGACGCCGCCGGCGATCATCAGCCCGGCCTCGCCCGCCTTGATGGCGCGGGCGGCGTTGCCGATGGCGTCCATGCCGGAGCCGCACAGGCGGTTCAGGGTGGTGCCGGGCACCTCCACGGGCAGGCCGGCCAGCAGCGCCGACATGCGCGCCACGTTGCGGTTGTCCTCGCCGGCCTGGTTGGCGCAGCCGTAGAAGATGTCGTCGATGCGGGTCCAGTCCACCGAGGGGTTGCGTTCCATCAGGGCGCGCAGGGGCACGGCGCCCAGGTCGTCGGGACGCACCGGGGAGAGGGCGCCGCCGTAGCGGCCGATGGGGGTGCGGATGGCGTCGATGATCAGGGCGTCTTTCATGCTTGGCTCTCTGCGGCGGTCTCTTCCAGGCGGCGAACGGTGCCGCGGATCTTGTAGGAGCGCCCACGGAACAGGGCGACCTCGTCGCCGTGCTGGTTGCGCACGGTGATGTCATAGATGCCGGTGCGACCCCGGCGGCTGCGCTCCTCGGCGGTGGCGGTGAGCACGTCGCCCAGCTGCCCCGGGCCCAGGTAGTCGATGCTGCAGCCTGCCCCCACGGTGGCCTCGTCGTAGGTGTTGCAGGCGAAGGCGAAGGCGGAATCCGCCAGGGCGAAGATGAAGCCGCCGTGGCAGTTGCCGTGGCCCTGCACCATGTCCTCGCGCACGGTCATGGTAAGCACGGCACGACCCGGCGCCACGCTCTCGATGCGCATGCCGAGGTTCTGGCTGGCGTTGTCCCGGGCGAACATGGACTCGGCGCAGGCCTCGGCCAGCTGCTGCGGGCTCAGCTCGCGATCAGACATGGAAGGTCTCCTCGGCCAGGGCCTTGCGGCGCAGCAGGAAGGAGGCGCGGTAGCGCTCCTCGCCGTAGCTCTGCTGCAGATGGGTCAGGGTGCGGTGCACGAAGGCCAGGCCCAGGGCGTCGGCCCAGGCCAGCGGCCCGCGGGGATAATTGACGCCGGCCTGCATGGCGAGATCACCATCCCGTGCGCTGCACACGCCCTGCAGCACGGCGTCGGCGGCCTCGTTGGCCAGCATGGCCACGGTGCGCAGCACCGCAAGGCCGGGGGTGTCGGTGAGCCAGGCAACGTCCAGGCCCAGGCGCTGAAAGAACGCGGTGGCCAGGGTGCGGGCCTCGGCGTAGACGCCGGGGCTCGCCGCTAGGGCGATGGCGCTGGCGGTCTCATAGTCCAGGCAGAGGTCGAAGAGCACCAGGGCTTCGAGGCCCTCGTCCCGGGCGCGCTCGGCGGCGCAGCGGCCGTCGCTCAGGGCCAAGGTCAGGCCGTCCAGGCGCAGGCGCGCCTCGCCGGAGATGCTCTCCCGGCGTACCACCTCGAGGCCGGCGGCCTCGGCCCGGGTCACCAGGGGGGCGATGGCGCCGAGCTGGCCCTCGGCCACCAGGGGCGGCAGTGCTGCCTCGGCGGCGGGGGCGAAGTCGGGTGCGACGGAGGTGGCACCCTCTCGATAGTCGTAGAAGCCCTGGCCGCTCTTGCGGCCCAGGCGCCCGGCCTCCACCAGCGCGAGCTGCACCAGGGAGGGCTCGAAGCGGGTGTCGCCGTAGTAGGCGTCGAACACCGAACGGGTCACGGCGTAGTTGACGTCGTGGCCGATCAGGTCCATCAGCTCGAAGGGGCCCATGCGGAAGCCGCCCGCCTGGCGCAGCAGGGCGTCCAGGGTGGCGGGGGCGGCAGCGCCCTCCTGCATCAGGCGCAGCCCCTCGGCGTAGAAGGGGCGGGCGACGCGGTTGACGATAAAGCCCGGCGTGGAGCTGGCGTGGACCGGCACCTTGCCCCAGGCCGCGGCGGTGGCGTAGAGGGTCTCGGCGACTTCGGCGTCGGTGGCCAGGCCCGAGATCACCTCGACCAGCTTCATCACCGGCGCGGGGTTGAAGAAGTGCAGGCCGGCGACGCGCTCGGGGCGCTCGAGGCCGGCGGCGATGGAGGTGATGGAGAGCGACGAGGTGTTGCTGGTAAGCAGGGTGTCGGGGCCGCAGATGGCCTCGAGCTCGGCGAACACGCTGCGCTTGACCTCGAGGTTCTCGACGATCGCCTCCACCACCAGGCGGCTGTCGGCCAGCTCCGCCAGGGTGGCGGCCGGGGTCATGCGGCTGACGATGGCGTCGACGTCCGCCTGGGCCATCTTGCCCTTGGCCACGCGTTTCTCGAGCTGGCGGCGTACGCCGTCGATGCCGGCCTGGGCCGCGCCGTCGCGGTTGTCGTAGAGGCGCACCGGGTGGCCGGCCTGGGCCGCCACCTGGGCGATGCCGGCGCCCATGGCGCCGGCGCCGATCACGGCGATGATGTCACTGGTTGCGAGGGCGGGCATCTCACTCCCCCTTGAAGCTGGGCTTGCGTTTTTCCATGAAGGCAGCCACGCCCTCGCGGTAGTCATCGGTGCGGCCGGCCAGGCGCTGCAGGTCGCGCTCCAGGTCGAGCTGGGCGTCGAAGTCGTTGTCGGCGCTGGCGTGCAGGGCGCGCTTGATCAGCGCCAGGCCGCGGGTCGGCTGGGTGGCCAGGTGGCGGGCCAGGGTCAGGGCCTCGTCCTGCAGGGCCTCGTCATCCACCACCTTCCAGATCATGCCCCACTGCTCGGCCTGCTCGGCGCTGAGCTTGTCACCCAGCATCGCCAGCCCCTTGGCGCGGGCCATGCCCACCAGGCGCGGCAGGCTCCAGGTGCCGCCGGAATCCGGCACCAGGCCGATCCGGCAGAAGGCCTGGATGAAGCTGGCCGAGCGCGCGGCCAGCACGATGTCGCAGGCCAGGGCGATATTGGCGCCGGCGCCGGCGGCCACGCCGTTCACCGCGCAGATGGTTGGGAAGGGCAGGTCGCGCAGGGTGCGCAGCATGGGGTTGTAGCGCTTCTCCAGGGACTCGCCGAGGTCCGGCGCCTCGGCGCCGGGGGCCACGTTGCGGTCGGAGAGGTCCTGGCCGGCGCAGAAGCCGCGGCCGTTGCCGGTCAGCAGCAGGGCGCGCACGCTCTTGTCCTGGCGCACGGCCTTGAGGGCCTGGCGCATCTCGGCGTGCAGCTCGGCATTGAAGCTGTTGAGGCTGTCGGGGCGGTTCAGCGTGAGGCGGGCGACGCCGTCTTCCACGGTATAGAGCAGGGGCGCTTCACTCATGATCGGTTTCCTGTGTATCAGTGGCCGCTGAAGGTGGCGGGGCGTTTTTCCTGGAAGGCGCGGATGCCCTCCTCGCGATCCCGGGTGCCGGCCAGCAGCGTGAAGGCGTGGCGCTCGAAGCGCAGGCCGGTGGCCAGGTCGGTGTCCTCGGCCTTGTGCAGCGCCTCCCGGGCCAGGCGCACGGCCAGCGGCGCCTTGGTGGCGATGGTCTCGGCCACGGCGACGGCGCGCTCCACGGTCAGCTCGGGCTGGGTGATCTCGCTGACCAGGCCGGCCTCCAGGGCGCGGCGGGCGGAGATCGGCTCGCCGGTGAGCACCATCTGGGTGGCCATCGCCTTGCCCACGGCGCGCACCAGGCGCTGGGTACCGCCGGCGCCGGGCATGATGCCGAGGTTGATCTCGGGCTGACCGAAGCGGGCATCCTCGCCGGCGATCAGGATGTCGGCGTGCATGGCGAGCTCGCAGCCGCCACCCAGGCAGAAGCCGTTGACGGCGGCGATGATGGGCTTTCCGAAGCGGGCGATGGTGGCCCAGTGGCGCTGGCGGGGGTCCTCGAGGATGCCCACCAGGTCGCGCTCGGCCATCTCCTTGATGTCGGCGCCGGCGGCGAAGGCGCGCTGGCTGCCGGTGATCACCACCGCGCGAACCTCGGCGTTCTGCTCGGCGGCGGTCAGGGTCTCGGCCAGCTCCCCCAGCAGGGCGGTGTTGAGGGCGTTCAGCGCCTCGGGGCGGTGCAGGGTGATGCGCAGCACCCCTCTCTGCGGCTCCTCGACGATCAGGTGGTTCGGCATGGTGTCCTCGTCTCTGGCGCGGCGTCGGCGCGGGTGGCTGGCCCGTGGCCTGCACGGGCGGCTATTGAGGCCGAGTATAGGTTTTTTTTGATACGCATCAACTTGCAAGGCTCGTCAATGATGTATCGTGTTTGCTCGAGCTGTTCCAATTTATGCTGGCTTGTCATAGGGTTATCTTGCAGATAGTCCCGCGCAGGCGGGCAGGTTAGACCATGGTCGAAAGTTGGTGGTCGGGCGGCAGAAAGTTTGCTCAAAGCGCTGATATGGAAAGGGTTTTCTGGCTATCGCGGCGGGCGGCAAGGGGTCGGCAGCGGCGGCGTGGTTTGATGTTTCGTTACGCTATGGATAGTCTTC
The DNA here is from genome assembly GCF_003547075.1 of Halomonas sp. JS92-SW72. Taxonomy (NCBI): domain Bacteria; kingdom Pseudomonadati; phylum Pseudomonadota; class Gammaproteobacteria; order Oceanospirillales; family Halomonadaceae; genus Halomonas; species Halomonas sp. JS92-SW72. The sequence goes on along the minus strand of NZ_CP032147.1, from coordinate 3,507,799 downwards.
CGTGCTATCCCGTATCGAATAAAGCCGCTCATGGCAGGAGCCACCCATGTCACAGCAAGCCCAGCAGATGCTCGACCGTCATCGCGAGACCCTCGATCAGGCCGTCGAGGCCATCACCACCCGCGGTTTCTGGAGCCCCTATCCGGAGAACATCCGGAAGTATCCGGAAGAGGCGGTGAAGGGGGCGTCCCAGCGCTTCGAGGCGATGCTCAAGCAGCACTACGCCCTCAAGGTGCCGGCGGTGGCCGGCCAGGTGGGTGCCGAGGTCTCCCCCTACGGCTTCGAGCTGGGCGTGACCTATGACCAGCCCGAGCAGGGCGCGCTGATCGCCGCCATGCAGGCGGCCATGCCCGCCTGGCGCGACGCCGGCGCCGAGGCCCGGGTCGGCGTCTGCCTGGAGATCCTGGCGCGCCTCAACGCCATGAGCCCCGACATCGCCGAGGCGGTGACCCACACCAGCGGCCAGGCGCCGATGATGGCCTTCCAGGCCGGTGGCCCCCACGCCCAGGACCGTGGCCTCGAGGCCGTGACCTACGCCTGGCAGGCGATGTCCCGGGTGCCGGCCACCGCCAGGTGGGTGAAGCCCCAGGGCAAGCATGACCCCTTGGTACTCGACAAGCGCTACCACATCGTGCCCCGCGGTATCTCCCTGGTGGTGGCCTGCTCCACCTTCCCCACCTGGAACACCTACCCGGGCCTGTTCGCCAGCCTGGCCACCGGCAACCCGGTGATCCTCAAGCCGCACCCGGCCGCCATCCTGCCGGTGGCCATGACCGCCCGCGTCGCCCAGGAGGTACTCGAGGAGGCCGGCTTCGACCCCTGCCTGGTCAGCATGATGCCCGACACCGCCGAGGCCCCGGTGACCAAGGAGCTGGCGCTGGATCCTGCCGTGAAGCTGATCGACTTCACCGGCTCCAACGCCTTCGGCGAGTGGCTCGAGCAGAACGCCACCCAGGCCCAGGTGTTCACCGAGAAGGCCGGCATCAACACCGTGATCATCGACAGCGTCGAGCAGATCAAGCCGGTGGCCCAGAACCTGGCCTTCACCCTGAGCCTCTACTCCGGCCAGATGTGCACCACCACCCAGGCGATCTACGTGCCCAAGGGGGGCATCAAGACCGCCGAGGGCCAGCTCTCCTTCGACGAGGTGGCCGGGGCACTCGCCAAGGCCGTCGAGAAGTTCCTCTCCGACAACGACCGTGCCTGTGCCGTGCTGGGGGCGATCCAGTCGCCGGCCACCGCCGCCCGCATCGACGAGTGCCGCGGTCTCGGCGAGGTGCTGCTGGACAGCGAGCCCCGCGAGCACGCCCAGTTCCCCAGGGCGCGCATCCACACCCCGCTGCTGCTCAAGGTGGACGCCAGCCAGCGCGACGCCTTCAGCGAGGAGCGCTTCGGCCCGATCAGCTTCGTGATCGCCACCGACAGCACCGCCCACAGCATCGAGCTGGCCCGCGAGGTGATCGGCGAGAAGGGTGCCATCACCCTCGGCGCCTACACCACCGATGACGCCGTGGCCGAGCAGTTCGAGCAGCTGGCCATGGAAGTGGCGGCCCCGCTGTCGCTGAACCTGGACGGTGGCGTCTTCGTCAACCAATCCGCGGCCTACAGCGACTTCCACGCCACCGGCGGCAACCCGGCGGCCAACGCCTCCCTGTGCGACCAGGCCTTCGTGGCCCGTCGCTTCGTGGTGGTGCAGAGCCGTCGCCACGGCAAGCCGGACTGAAGGAGCGCGTCATGCCCTGCTATCGACTCGAGGGGGTGACCCCGGTGGTGCACCCCACCGCCTACGTGCACCCCACCGCGGTGCTGGTCGGTGATGTCATCGTCGGCCCGGGCTGCTACGTGGGGCCCGGCGCGGTGATGCGCGGCGACTTCGGCCAGCTGGTGCTGGAGGAGGGGGCCAACCTTCAGGACACCTGCGTGATGCATGGTTTCCCTGGCTGCGTCACCAAGGTGGAGAAGGATGGCCATATCGGCCACGGCGCCGTGCTGCACGGCTGCGTGGTGGGCCAGGACGCCATGGTGGGCATGAACGCCGTGGTGATGGACAACGCCGTGATCGGCGCCCGCTCCATCGTCGCCGCGGCGGCCTTCGTCAAGACCGGCTTCACCTGCCCGCCCCAGTCTCTGGTGATGGGTGCGCCGGCCGCGGTGAAGCGCGAGCTCACCGATCAGGAAGTGGCCTGGAAGCAGCAGGGCACCCGGGAGTATCAGCGGCTGACCGAGCGCTGCCGCGACAGTCTGGAGCCCTGCGAGCCGCTGGCGGAACTGGATGCCGACCGGCCGCGCCTCAATGCCGGCGACACCCAGCCCAAGCAGCAGACCCTCGCCAAGGAGTAGTCGTCATGAGCCAGGAGATGATCCGGGTCGAGACCCATGAGGCGGTGGGCGTGATTCGCCTGGACCGCCCCCAGGCCTACAACGCCCTGTGCGCCCGACTGGTCACCGAGATGGCCGAGGCCCTCGAGGCCCTCGAGGCCGATGAGGCCATCGGCGCCATCGTCATCACCGGCGGCGAGAAGGTGTTTGCCGCCGGCGCCGACATCGGCGAGATGCTCGAGCGCACCCACGCCGATCTCTTCGCCGAGGACTTCCCCAATACGGCCGGCCAGGCCTGGGAGCGCCTGTCGCGCTGTCGCAAACCGGTGATCGCCGCGGTCTCCGGCTTCGCCCTGGGCGGCGGCTGCGAGCTGGCCATGGCCTGCGACACCATCATCGCCAGCGACACGGCGAAATTCGGCCAGCCCGAGGTGAAGATCGGCACCATGCCGGGCGCCGGTGGCACCCAGCGCCTGGTGCGCGCCATTGGCAAGGCCAAGGCCATGGAGCTCTGCCTGACCGGCCGCATGATGGAGGCCGAGGAGGCCGAGCGGGCCGGGCTGGTGTGCCGGGTGGTGCCGGCCGCCGAGCTGGAGGCCGAGGCCCTGGCCCTGGCGGCCACCATTGCCTCTCACTCCCGGCCGGTGGTGCAGATGATCCGCGAGTCCGTGGATCAGGCCTTCGAGATGACCCTGCAGGCCGGGCTGCTCTTCGAGCGCCGCGCCTTCCAGAGTACCTTCGGCTTCGAGGATCGCCGGGAGGGCATGGCGGCCTTCGCCGAGAAGCGCAAGCCGCAGTTCCGGCACAAGTAGCCGCCGATCGGTAACGGTTGGTGCTGTCATCGCGGTGCTGACAACCTAAACGCCCCCTGCCATGAGCCATGGCAGGGGGCGTTTGCGTGGCGGCGCTGGTACTACTCCAGTCCGCCGAAGCGGCGGTAGAAGCTGGGGCCAGGGGCCGGCAGCGGGCCCTCTGCGGTCTCCAGGTGGCGGTCGAGCCAGTTCTCGGCGCGCCGGTAGATCATGCGATAGATATTGCGGCACAGCTGGTGGGCGTTGCGCCCCTCCCAGGCGGTGGGCAGCAGCTCGTCGGGCAGCTGGGGGTCGCGCAGCTGCACCCGTCGATACTCGTGGATCAGCAGGGTGCGGGCGATGAAGCAGGCCTCCTCGTCGAGGTGGTTCTCCTCGTTGAGGGCCTTCCAGAGCGGGCGGAAGAGGGTCAGGAAGCGCTGGTAGTGCTCGGCCAGCTCGTCGAGGTTCCAGCTCTCGCGCACCTGCAGCCGCAGCGGCTTGCTGGCCAGGGGCTCCAGGGCCTCGGTCTGCATCACGATGGCCTCGTCGGCGGCCCCCAGCTCCTGCAGGGCGGCCATGGCCTCGCTGCGGCCGAGCATGGGGTGGGCGAGCAGCCCCGGGGCGAAGTGGCCGAAGCCGAGCCACTCCAGCTCGTCGCGCACCTTCTGGCGGCGGGCGCTGTCGAGCTGGCTCAGCAGCACCAGGGTCCACTGGCCCGACCAGGGGGCCTGGGCGCCGTGGTAGACGCGCTTGAAGGCCTGCTCGAAGCGGCGCCTGCCCGGGCCGCTCAGGCTGTAGTAGCTCCGTCGGCCGACCTTCTCGCCCTGCAGCCAGGTCTCCCGGGTCAGGCGATAGACCGAGGTGCGCACCAGCCGCTCGTTGATGCCGATGGGTTCCACCAGCTTCGAGAGGCTGCCCAGCCAGACGGTGCCGCCGCGGGGCACGATGGCATCGCCGTAGACGGTGATGATCAGCGAGCCGGCGCGGATCGGTCGGCGCTGCTGGAAGTCATCGATGAGGGCGGAGACGCATTCGGTGGCGGATGACATGTCGAGACTCTGAGGCTTGCCTGTTGGGTGTCGCGAGGGGACGGCGGTGCGCCCGCCTCACGGTAGCGATCATCGCAACATGATACCGCCTGTGAGGCCACAAGCGAACGCGATGTATCGGCTATTGACTCAGGCGTCGGGGAGGCGTCCACCCAGCCGGGCGGTGATCTCGGCGGCGGTGTCGCGCACCAGGGCGCCCAGCTCCAGCAGGCGTGTCTCGGGGATGCGCGCCACGGGCCCGGAGACCGAGATGGCGGCCAGCGGGATGCCGTGCTCGTCGTGGATGCAGGCGGCCACGCAGTGCAGGCCGATGGCGTGTTCCTCGCGATCACAGGCGAAGCCCTGGCGGCGAATCTCGGCGAGGCCCGCGCGCAGCGATTCGGGCGTGTGCAGGGTGTTCTCGGTAACCCGGGCCAGGCCCCGCTCGGCGAGGACGCGCTCGAGCTCGTCGTCGGGCAGCCAGGCCATCAGCGCCTTGCCGACGCCGGAGGCGTGCAGCGGCGCCCGGGAGCCCAGCCGGGTGATCATGCGCATCATCTGGGACGACTCGCTCTGGGCCAGGAACACCGCGGTGCCGTCGTCGCGGATGCCCAGGTTGGCGGTCTCGCCGGTCAGGGCGGTGAGGCGGCGCAGGAAGGGGCGGCTGGTGGCCACGAAGTCGCGGGCCTCGAGGAAGCTGTTGCCGATGCGGAAGGTCTTGACGTCGATCTTCCAGACGCCGAGCTCGCTGTCCTGGGTGACGAAGCCCTGTCCCTGCAGCGCCTGGAGCAGGCGATGGGTCGTCGAGGGGGCGAGATCGGCCTGTTCGGCCAGCTCCGAAAGCGCAAGCCCCCCGGGGCTCGCCGAGAGGCGCTCGAGCAGGTTGAGCCCGCGTACCAGCGACTGGCTGTGGCCGCCGCTGGCCTTCCCCGATCCCGCGGGGCGTCCCGCCGTCCTGCGCTTGACCTCGCTCACCCTCGACTCTCCTCGTATCGGCTGCCCGCTATGGGCCACAGGATACCCTGTCGGCCGCGGGCTGTCGCGCCTGCGGAAATCACTTCCACACCCTCTCTGCGCGAGGCCGTCGACCCTTGCGATCGTCGGCACCCGGCGCTATCGAAGGCGCCCCGAGCTATCGATGTCGCCTCGAACTACCGATGTCGCCCCGAACTACCGATGTCGCCATTGGGGCGGGCGCTTCTCGATAAAGGCGTCGATGCCCTCGCCGGCGTCCTCGGCCATCATGTTGCAGGCCATCACCTCGCCGGCGAAGGCGTAGGCCTCGTCCAGGGGCATCTGCAGCTGGCGCTGGAACATGCCCTTGCCGGTGCGCACCGCCACCGCGCTCTTGGCGCAGATGCTGTCAGTGAGCGCGGCCACGGCCTCGTCCAGGGCGTCGTCCTCGGCCACGCGGTTGATCAGCCCCCAGTCGCGGGCGGTCTCGGCATCGATGAACTCGCCGGTGAGCAGCAGCTCCATGGCGCGCTTGCGGCTGACGTTGCGCGACAGCGCCACCGCCGGGGTGGAGCAGAAGAGCCCGGCATTGATGCCGGAGACGGCGAAACGCGCCGAGCGTGCGGCCACGGCCAGGTCACAGCTGGCCACCAGCTGGCAGCCGGCGGCGGTGGCGATGCCCTGCACTCGGGCGATCACCGGTATCGGCAGCTCGACGATGGCCTGCATCACCCGGCCGCAGCGGGCAAAGAGCTCCTGGTAGTAGGCCTTGTCGGGGTTGGCGCGCATCTGCTTGAGGTCGTGGCCGGCGCAGAAGGCACGCCCCTCGGCGGCGATCACTACGCAGCGCACGCTGCCATCGTTGGCCAGGCGGCCGAGCTCCTCCTTGAGGGCGACCAGCATCGCCTCGGAGAGGGCATTGAAGCTCTCCGGGCGGCTGAGGGTCAGGGTGGCCACGCCGCCTTCATCGCGGCGCCGCAGGGGCGGAGTCGAGTCGCTCATCATGGTCTCCCGGTTGTTGTTCGGCGTCTGACGCCCAGCCTAGCGCGCGCGGCCGTGGGCGCGCACTTCGACCATGGATAGTTCGACCATGGAGAGTTCGACCATGGAGAGTCCGGCCATGGAAAGGGGAGCGAGGCCCCTGAACACAAACCGCCGCGTCGAATGACGCGGCGGCAGGCCTTGCGGGAGGCGGCGGGAGGCGTCAGGCCTGCTGGCCGCTCTCGGAGTAGAGCACGCGCACCTTGAGGGTGTGTTCCACCTGGCGAAGGGCATCGAGGGCCTGGGGGCCGTAGGCCTTGTCGACGTCGATCACCACGTAGCCGACCTTCTCGTTGGTCTGAAGGTACTGGCCGGCGATGTTGATGCCGTTCTCGGAGAGCACCCGGTTGATCTCGGACATCACGCCCGGCACGTTGTCGTGGATATGCAGCAGGCGATGCTTGTCTGGGTGGGCCGGCAGGGCGACCTCGGGGAAGTTGACCGAGGTGACGGTGGTGCCGTTGTCGGAGTAGGTGACCAGCTTCTCGGAGACCTCGATGCCGATGTTCTCCTGGGCCTCAAGGGTGGAGCCGCCGATGTGCGGGGTGAGGATGACGTTGTCCAGGCCGCGCAGCGGGCTCTCGAACTCCTCGTCGTTGCCCTTGGGCTCCACCGGGAAGACATCGATGGCCGCGCCGTTGAGCTTACCGGCCTTGATGGCGTCGGCCAGGGCCTCGATTACCACCACGCTGCCGCGGGCGGCGTTGATCAGGATGGCGCCCTCTTTCATGCGGGCGATCTGCTCGGCGCCGATCATCCACTTGGTGGAGGGCAGGTCGGGCACGTGCAGGCTGACCACATCGGCACGACGCAGCAGCTCGTCGAGACTGCCCACCTGGCGGGCGTTGCCCATGCCCAGCTTGGTCACCACGTCGTAATAGATGACGTCGAAGCCCAGCGACTCGGCCAGTACGGAGAGCTGGGAGCCGATGCTGCCGTAGCCGACGATCCCCAGGGTCTTGCCGCGGGCCTCGTGGGAGTTCTTCGCCGACTTCTGCCAGCCGCCGCGGTGGGCCAGGGCGTTCTTCTCGGGGATGCCGCGCAGCAGCATGATCGCCTCGGCCAGCACCAGCTCGGCCACCGAGCGGGTGTTGGAGTAGGGGGCGTTGAAGACCGGGATGCCGCGCACCAGGGCCGCGGTGAGGTCGACCTGGTTGGTGCCGATGCAGAAGCAGCCCACGGCCACCAGCTTCTCGGCAGCGGCGAAGACGCGCTCGTTGAGCTGGGTGCGGGAGCGAATGCCGATGAAGTGCACGTCGCGGATCTTCTCGATCAGCGCCGCTTCGTCCAGCGAGGTGGGCAGGTGCTCGATGTTCGAGTACCCGGCGTTGTGCAGATTGTCCACCGCGCTCTGGTGGACCCCCTCGAGCAGCAGGACCTTGATCTTGCTCTTGTCCAGGGACGTCTTGGCCATGGTCGAATCAACCCCTTCCGGCGCGTGCCGCATGCAGTGACAGGTAGGAAAAAAGAGGCGCTATTCTAGCACAGGCCCGGCATGAGCCAGGATGAAAATGCTGCGCTGCCAAGATGAACGCCATGCAAGTCAGGGCACCCGGCACCGGGGCAGACGACCCCCGGGGGGGAGCGTGTATACTGTCGCCTTTCGAGACGCCGGACGCAGTCGGCAGCGGGGCGAGGAGAGCAATGGCGGAGCGCAGGCAGCGGCCCGATGGCCAGCAGAGTGACGGGGCGGAGGCGACCGATTTCGCCACCACCGTCGATCGCCTCGAGCGGCTCGTGGAGCGGCTCGAGTCCGGCGAGCTGTCGCTGGAGGACTCCCTGGCCGCCTTCGAGGAGGGCATTCGCCTGACCCGCGACGCCCAGCGCCGCCTCGACGAGGCGGAGCTCAGGGTGCGCACCCTGACCGAGGGCGCCGAGGGCGGCATGACCCTGACGCCCTTCGCCCCTCCCGCGGAGGATGAGAGTGAACGCTGAGACCCTGGCGGCCGGCCTGGCCGCGGATCGTGCCCGGGTGGATGCCCGGCTGGAAGCGCTGTTCGGCGAGCGGGGCGCCGCGGTGCCGCGCCTGGATGCCGCCATGCGCCACGGCGTGCTGGTGGGCGGCAAGCGGCTGCGCCCGGTGCTGGTCTATGCCGCCGGTCGCGCCCTGGGCGCGGCGGACGACGCCCTGGATGCGCCGGCCATGGCCATCGAGCTGGTCCACGCCTACTCCCTGGTCCATGACGATCTGCCGGCCATGGATGACGACGACCTGCGCCGCGGCCAGCCCACGGTACACAAGGCCTACGACGAGGCCACCGCGATCCTGGCCGGCGACGCCCTGCAGGCGCTCGCCTTCGAGGTGCTGGCCCGCTCCACCCACCCGCGGCTGGCCGCCATGCTGGTCACCCTGGCCGAGGCCGCCGGCCGCGACGGCATGGTGGCCGGCCAGGCGCTGGATCTGGCGGCCGTGGGCGGCCACCCCGACGTGGCAGCGCTGGCCACCATGCATGGTCACAAGACCGGCGCGCTGATTCGCGCCGCGGTGCGCCTGGGCGGGCTCGTCGCCGTGGCCGAGACGGACCCGCGCCTGGCCGCCCTGGAAGACTACGCGCGCGCCATCGGTCTGGCCTTCCAGATCCATGACGACGTGCTCGATGTGACCGGCGACACCGCCACCCTGGGCAAGGCGTCCGGGGCGGATGCCGCCCGCGACAAGCCCACCTACCCGAGCCTGCTGGGGCTCGAGGGCGCCCGCGCTCGCGCCGGCGAGCTGGTGGAGGAGGCCGTGGCGGCCCTCGCCCCGCTGGGCGAAGGCGCGATTCCCCTGAAGGCCCTGGCCCGCTACATGATCGAGCGCGACCACTGACACGACAGATGAGCCCATGAAGCTGTTCGACGAGATTCCCGCCGAGCGTCCGGCCACGCCGCTGCTCGACACCCTGGACACCCCGGCCGCGCTGCGTGCCATGTCCACCGCGCAGCTGGCGCAGGTGGCTGACGAGCTGCGCGCCTACCTGCTCTACAGCGTGGGGGTCTCCGGGGGGCACTTCGGGGCCGGCCTCGGCGTCGTGGAGCTTACCGTGGCGCTGCACCAGGCGCTGGAGACCCCCTACGACCGCCTGGTGTGGGACGTGGGCCACCAGGCCTATCCCCACAAGATCCTCACCGGGCGCCGCGAGGCGATGCCGAGGATCCGTCACCACGGTGGCCTGGCGGCCTTTCCGCGCCGGGCCGAGTCGGAGTACGACACCTTCGGGGTGGGCCACTCCAGCACCTCCATCTCGGCGGCGCTGGGCATGGCGCTGGCCGCCCGGGCCCGCGGCGAGACGCGGCGCACCTGCGCGGTGATCGGCGACGGCGCCCTGACCGCGGGCATGGCCTTCGAGGCCCTGGCCCACGCCGGCCACGTGGACGCCAACCTGCTGGTGGTGCTCAACGACAACGAGATGTCGATCTCCGAGAACGTCGGTGGCATCGCCAGCTACCTGGCGCGGATCCTCTCCAGCAAGCCCTACCTGACCATGCGCGAGGGGGGCAAGAAGGTGCTCTCCCACCTGCCCGGGGCCCTGGAGCTGGCGCGGCGCACCGAGGAGCACATGAAGGGCATGGTCAGTCCGGCCACCCTCTTCGAGGAGATGGGCTTCAACTACATCGGCCCCATCGACGGCCACGACCTGCCGCTGCTGGTGCAGACCCTGCGCAACCTGCGCGACCTCGAGGGACCGCAGTTCCTCCACGTGCGCACCCGCAAGGGGCGCGGCTTCCTGCCCGCCGAGGCCGACCCCATCGGCTACCACGCCATCACCAAGCTGGAAAAGAGCGAGCCGGAGAAGCACGGCGAAACGCTGCCGCCGCTCAAGCCCGCCGCGTCGAAGAAGAAGTACTGCAACGTCTTCGGCGACTGGCTGTGCGACATGGCGGCGGCCGATGAGCGATTGATCGGCATCACCCCGGCCATGCGTGAGGGCTCCGACCTCGTGCGCTTCTCCCGGGAGCATCCCGAGCGCTACTTCGACGTGGCCATCGCCGAGCAGCACGCGGTGACGCTGGCCGCCGGCATGGCCTGCGAGGGCATGAAGCCGGTGGTGGCGATCTACTCCACCTTCCTGCAGCGCGGCTACGACCAGCTGATCCACGACGTGGCGGTGCAGGACCTCGACGTCACCTTCGCCATCGATCGCGCCGGCCTGGTGGGCGAGGACGGCCCTACCCACCACGGCAGCCTGGACCTCTCCTTCCTGCGCTGCGTGCCCGGGCTGGTGGTGCTGGCGCCCGCCGACGAGGCGGAGTGCCGCGCCATGCTGAGCGCCGCCTACCACCACCCCGGCCCCGCCGCGGTGCGCTACCCCCGCGGTACCGGCCCGGGCGTCACGATCCCTACCCACCTGGAGCCGATGCCGATCGGCCAGGCCGAGACGCGCCGCGAGAGCGGCGCCGAGCCGGGGCGGCGCGTGGCCCTGCTGGCCTTCGGCAGCCTCAACACGCCGGCCGCCGAGGTGGCCGAGCGCCTCGACGCCACCCACCTCAACATGCGCAGCATCAAGCCCCTGGACCGCGAGGCGATCCTGGCCGCGGCCGAGGGCCACGACCTGCTGGTGACCCTGGAGGAGAACGTGGTGGCCGGCGGCGCCGGCAGCGCGGTGGGCGAGCTGCTGGCCGCCGAGGGCGTGCAGGCGGCGCTGCTCACCCTGGGGCTGCCGGACGCCTATGTGGAGCACGGCAAGCCCGCCGAGCTGCTCGCCGAGTGCGGCCTGGATGCCGCGGGCATCGAGGCGGCGATCAGGGCGCGGCTGGGCTAGCCCTTGCGTTCGATATCCACGTCGCTGGCCTGGGTGAAGTCGCCCAGCGCCATCATGTGGCCGAGCTTGCCGGCCTTGGTGGAGAGGTACTGCTCGTTGTGGGGGTTGAGCCCGGTGGTCAGTGGCACGCGTTCCGCGATGTGCACGCCGGCGCTGGTCAGGGCCTCGACCTTGCGCGGGTTGTTGGTCATCAGCCTGAGCGAGGCGATGCCCAGGTGCTCGAGCATCGGCACGCAGAGATCGTAGCGACGCAGGTCGGCGCCGAAGCCGAGCTGCTCGTTGGCCTCCACGGTATCGGCCCCCTGGTCCTGCAGGTGGTACGCACGGATCTTGTTGAGCAGGCCGATACCGCGCCCCTCCTGACGCAGGTAGAGCAGCACCCCGCGCCCCTCGTCGGCGATGCGCTTGAGCGCCTCCTGGAGCTGGTAGCCGCAGTCGCAGCGCATCGAGAAGAGGGCGTCGCCGGTCAGGCACTCGGAGTGGACCCGCCCCAGCACCGGCTCGCCGTCGGCCACGTCGCCCAGGGTCAGGGCGATATGGTCCTTGCCGGTGGCCTCGTCCTCGAAGCCGTGCATGGTGAAGGTGGCCCAGGGGGTGGGCAGTCGAGAGGCGGCGATGAAGCGAATCGTCACTGGGTACCTCGGTATCAGGCCGCGGGCGGTGCCGCAGAGTGGTGGGCCATTCTAGCAGGAACGGCGGCGTGGCTCACGGGCAGGTTGAGATCAGGCCGAGCCGGCGCGGCCGCCACCGTGGAGCTTGGCCTCGGTCAAGCCTGGCGTGCGGTGATGCGCTACAATGGCGCGACATTTCCCGTGGATGACCGCCTGCATGGAACTCAAGAACGATCGCTTTCTGCGCGCCCTGGCGCGTCAGCCTGTGGACCGCACCCCGGTATGGATGATGCGCCAGGCCGGCCGCTACCTGCCGGAGTACCGCGCCACCCGCGCCGAGGCCGGCGACTTCATGGATCTCTGCCGCAACCATGACCTGGCCTGCGAGGTGACCCTGCAGCCGCTGGAGCGCTATCCGCTGGACGCGGCGATCCTCTTCTCGGATATCCTGACCATCCCCGATGCCATGGGCCTGGGGCTCTACTTCGAGACCGGCGAGGGGCCGAAATTCCGCAAGCCGGTGCGCACCGCCGAGGATGTGGCGGCGCTCAGCGTGCCCGACGCCGAGCGCGATCTGGACTACGTGATGCGGGCGGTCTCCACCATCCGCCGCGAGCTCAACGGCCGGGTGCCGCTGATCGGCTTCTCCGGCAGCCCCTGGACGCTCGCCACCTACATGGTGGAGGGCAGCTCCAGCAAGGACTTCCGCCACGTCAAGACCATGCTCTACGACACGCCCAGCGTGATGCATGACCTGCTCGACACCCTGGCCACGGCGGTCACCGAGTACCTCAACGCCCAGATTCGCGCCGGCGCCCAGGCGGTGCAGATCTTCGATACCTGGGGCGGCGTGCTCTCCACCCCGGCCTATCTGGAGTTCTCGCTGCGCTACATGGAGCAGATCGTCGCCGGCCTGATCCGCGAGCACGACGGGCGCAAGGTACCGGTGATCCTGTTCACCAAGAACGGCGGCCAGTGGCTCGAGGACATCGCCCTGGCGGGCCCCGATGCGGTGGGCCTGGACTGGACGACGGAATTGTCCGACGCCCGCGCCCGAGTCGGCCACAAGGTGGCCCTGCAGGGCAACCTGGACCCCAACGTGCTGTTTGCCCGCCCCGCGGCGATTCGTGCCGAGGTGGCGCGCATCCTCGACAGCTATGGCGCAGGGCCCGGCCACGTCTTCAACCTGGGCCACGGCATCAGCCAGTTCACCAACCCGGACAACGTCACCGCCTTCATGGAGGCGCTGCACGAGCTGAGCCCGGCCTACCATCGCCGGATCCAGCATGGCTGAGAGGCCCCTGCTGACCCGGCTTGAACGTCTGCACGACCGGCGCCGCCTATGGGCGGCGCTGGCCGTTCTGGGGGCGCTGGCCATCGCCCTGGGCAGCCTGACGCCGGGCAGCCAGATGCCCTCGAACCTGCCCTGGGACAAGGCCAACCACTTCCTCGGCTACGCGGGGCTGGCCGGCCTGATCGGCCTGGCCGGGGTGCGCCTGCCGCTCGCCTTCCTGGTTGCCGTGCTCTACGGCATCGCCATCGAAGTCGCCCAGATCCCGGTGCCGGGCCGCAGCGGCGGCGACTGGGCCGATATCCTCGCCAACTCCCTCGGCGCCGCCTTCGCGGTGCTGCTGCTGGCCGCCTTCCGGCGCTGGCTGCGCTGAGCCCCGCCCAGGCGACCCTCGTCCGCGCATGCACCCGAATGGTGAGCGGCTTCGCACGGCCGCGCGATATGGTGCGCGGCACCCGGGCGGGGCAGCCGCCGCTTGCGTTGAAATGGCGCGATCGCGGCAGGCTAACCGGGTTGGAACGATCCTTGCTAGTGTCCAGAGACGTGCTCCGGCACGTCTCAACAATGGACAACGATCTCATCTAGCGAGGGACGATCCCCATGCTCAACAAGAAGAACAAGCTGATGCTGCTGGCCTCCGCCGGCGCCCTGACCCTGGCCGCCGCCGGTGTCGCCCAGGCCTCCACTCTGGAGGAGACCCGCAACCGCGGGGCGGTGCAGTGTGGCGTCAGCGACGGTCTCCCGGGCTTCTCGGCCCCGGATGACGAGGGCGAGTGGCAGGGCCTGGACGTCGACGTCTGTCGCGCCGTGGCCGCCGCGGTCTTCGGCGACGCCGAGGCGGTGCGCTACGTGTCGCTCAACGCCGTGGAGCGCTTCACCGCGCTACAGTCCGGCGAGGTGGACGTGCTCTCCCGCAACACCACCTGGACCACCACCCGCGACACCACCCTGGGCCTCAACTTCACCGGGGTGACCTTCTACGACGGCATCGGCTTCATGATCCACACCGAGATGGGCATCGACAGCGCCCAGGAGCTCGACGGGGCGGCGATCTGCGTGCAGTCCGGCACCACCACCGAGCTCAACGTGGCCGACTACTTCCGCGCCAACGGCATGGAGTTCGACCCCATCGTCTTCGATACCTCCGAGCAGACCGTGGGCGGCTACGAGGCCGGCCGCTGCGACGTGCTCACCTCGGATACCTCCCAGCTGGCCGCGCTGCGCATCCAGCTCTCCGATCCGGACGCCTCCAAGATCCTGCCGGAGATCATCTCCAAGGAGCCGCTGGGCCCGGTGGTGCGCCAGGGCGATGACCAGTGGTTCAACATCGTGAAGTGGTCGCTGTTCGCCATGCTCAACGCCGAGGAGATGGGCATCACCAGCGACAACGTCGACGAGATGCTCGAGTCCGAGGATCCGGACATCGCCCGCCTGCTGGGCCAGGACGGCAACTACGGCGAGGGCATGGGCCTCTCCGCCGACTGGGCCTACCAGATCGTCAAGCAGGTGGGGAACTACGGCGAGAGCTTCGAGCGCAACGTCGGCATGGACTCCCCGCTGGAGATCGAGCGCGGGCTCAACGCCCTGTGGACCGACGGCGGCATCCAGTACGCTCCGCCGATCCGCTGAGCCCGGAGGCCGGGGCGGCACCCCTCGCCCCGGCGCCTTCCCCGCTGGCCGTCCCGGCAGATCCGGGGCGGCCGGCGTGAATCCTGCTTGACGGATCCAGGCGGAGACTTCCCATGTCCGTTCGACACCCGGCCCGCCGCCCCGCGGGCCCACGCCCCCCGTTCTGGCGCGACCGCGCCAAGCGGGCGCTCTTCTTCCAGGTGCTGCTGCTGGCCGCCGTGGCGGCCTTCCTGCTCACCATCATCGGCAACACCCAGGACAACCTTGCCGCGCGAGGCATCACCACCGGCTTCGGCTTCCTGGGCAACACCGCGGGCTTCGGCATCGTCCAGAGCCTGATCGACTACTCCTCCCAGAGCACCTATGGTCGCACCTTCCTGGTGGGACTGCTCAATACCCTGCTGGTCTCGGCCCTGGGGGTGCTGGCGGCGACCGTCATCGGCTTCACCGTGGGCATCGCCCGGCTCTCGCCCAACTGGCTGATCGCCCGGTTGGCCAGCGGCTATATCGAGACCTTCCGCAACATCCCGCTGCTGCTGCAGATCTTCTTCTGGTACTTCGCGGTGCTGCGGACCCTGCCGGCGGCCCGCGACAGCCTCAGCTTCGGCGAGGTGATCTTCCTCAACGTGCGCGGCCTCTACCTGCCGGAACCGCAGTTCGAGTCGGGCTTCGGGCTGGTGCCGCTGGCCACCCTGGTGGCGGTGGTGGCCAGCATCGTGCTGGTGGTCTGGAACCGTCGGCGCCACGAGGCCACCGGGCGGCGGCTGCCGGCGGGCTGGATCTCGCTGGCGCTGATCGTCGGCCTGCCGCTCGCCGTGCTGGTCGTCACCGGGGTGCCGGTGACCTGGGAGGTGCCGGAGCTGCGCGGCTTCAACTTCCGCGGCGGCATCACGGTAATCCCGGAGTTCCTCGCCCTGTGGGTGGCGCTCTCCATCTACACCGCCTCGTTCATCGCCGAGATCGTGCGCTCGGGGATCCAGGCGATTCCCCACGGCCAGACCGAGGCGGCCCAGGCCCTCAGCCTGCCCCAGGGGCTGGTGCTGCGGCTGGTGGTGATCCCCCAGGCGCTGCGGGTGATCATCCCGCCGCTCACCAGCCAGTACCTCAACCTGATCAAGAACTCTTCGCTGGCTACCGCCATCGGCTATCCGGACCTGGTCTCGGTGTTCGCCGGCACCACCCTGAACCAGACCGGCCAGGCCATCGAGGTGATCGCCATGACCATGGCGGTCTATCTCACCATCAGCCTGCTGGTCTCGCTGTTCATGAACTGGTTCAACGCCCGCGTGGCGCTGGTGGAACGCTAGGAGAGCGCCATGACGATTCGCGACAAGATGATCGAGGCGCGACCGGCGCCGATCCGTACCGTGGGCCTCCTGGCCTGGCTGCGAGCCAACCTGTTCAGCGGCCCGATCAACAGCGTGTTCACCCTGCTGGGCCTCTACCTGCTCTACCTGCTGCTGGCGCCGACGATCCAGTGGGCAATCATCGATGCCGACTGGGTGGGCACCAGCCGCGACGACTGCTCCCGGGAGGGGGCCTGCTGGGTCTTCATCAATGCCCGCCTGACCCAGTTCATCTACGGGCTCTACCCGCGGGCCGAGCTGTGGCGGGTGAACATCGTCTTCGCCGGCTTCGCGGCGCTGATCGCCTGGCTGGCCATTCCGCGGCTGCCCTTCAAGCGTTGGGTGGCCGTCGCCACCCTGGTGGGCTTCCCGGTGGTCGCCTATGTGCTGCTCTACGGCGGCTACTTCGGCCTGCGGGTGGTGGAGACCCACCGCTGGGGCGGGCTGATGCTGACCCTGATCCTCGCCGTGGTGGGGATGGTGGCGGCGCTGCCGATCGGCATCCTGCTGGCCCTCGGCCGCCGTTCGCAGATGCCCATCGTCAAGAGCTTCTGCGTGGTGTTCATCGAGTTCTGGCGGGGGGTGCCGCTGATCACCATCCTGTTCATGGCCTCGGTGATGTTGCCGCTGTTCCTGCCCACCGGGGTCAGCGTCGACCGCCTGGTGCGCGCGCTGATCGGCATCACCCTGTTCCAGAGCGCCTACATGGCCGAGGTGGTGCGTGGCGGCCTGCAGGCGATTCCCAAGGGGCAGGAGGAGGCGGCCGCGGCACTGGGCATGGGCTACTGGATGCGCATGGGGCTGATCGTGCTGCCCCAGGCGCTGAAGATGATGATCCCCGGCATCGTCAACACCTTCATCTCGCTGTTCAAGGACACCACCCTGGTGATGATCATCGGGCTCTTCGACCTGCTGGGCATCGTCCAGGCGGCACTCTCGGACTCCCGCTGGCTGGGCTTCGCCCTGGAGGGCTACATCTTCGCCGCCTTCATGTTCTGGATCTTCTGTTTCAGCATGTCGCGCTACAGCCAGTACCTTGAACGCAAACTGAATACCGGCCACAAGCGGTAAGGAACGACAACAATGAATGAACAGGCAACCCGGGCCGGCGCCGAGACCCCCATGGTGGAGATGCGCGGCGTCAACAAGTGGTACGGCGACTTCCATGTGCTGCGCGATATCGACCTCACCGTGAGGCGCGGCGAGCGCATCGTCATCTGCGGCCCCTCGGGCTCCGGCAAGTCGACGCTGATCCGCTGCATCAACCACCTGGAGGAGCATCAGGAGGGGGAGATCGTGGTGGGCGGCGTGCCGCTGACCCAGGACGTCAAGCGCATCGAGCAGATCCGCCGCAGCGTCGGCATGGTGTTCCAGCACTTCAACCTCTGGGTAACCGGAATATCTGGTTGATTTGTCAGGTGCATCGCGGCTCGATCTTGCTCCACACCGGAAGAACTGATTGCTTGAAAGGATTTCCTCTTGCAAACATACCGTCCGTACGGTATTGTTCGTTTTTTTTGACGAGAAAGATCAAATATGAATGAGTTAATGCTGTACTTGGGCGTATTCATAGGAGCTGCGACACCTGTACTTGAAGTATGGCTAGCCGTCCCGTTGGGTGTATTAGCTGGCTTACCTTGGTTGCCTGCGGCGTTAGTTGGCTTTGCGGGCAACCTTATTACCTTGTTGCCAGTGATTTATGCTGGAGAGAAAATAAAATCCTGGATTAAGCGCTGGCGCAAAAAAGCACCATCTGAGGGTGTTGATGATGTCGCGGATGAAAAATCTCGAAAGCGAGTGATTTTTGAGCGATTCGGCGTGCCTGGTTTAGCTTTCCTTGGGCCGTTCTTGATTGGAGTTCACGCTGCTTCGGCTTTTGCTATAGCTTCGGGAGCTAATAGAAGAAATGTTGTTATCTGGTTTTCGGCTTCGATATTAATATGCTCGCTTGTATTTGCCATATTAGCTAACTTGGGGCTTGCAAGTTTCGTCGAAGGTCGAGCATTGCCGTTTGTGAGTTGACACGAAGTTTTTGATTTTTTTAACCCAAAGTTTAAGCCAGAAGTATAGGTAAATCACAAATGAAATCATGTCATCGAATAAAGAAGCTAGAAGGGATAGGACGGCTTTTCGCTATCGTTTGCCTGTTTGAAGGATTGACATAGGCAGGCCTGCTGATCGGAATGTTCCTAAAGTACGCAACTGCGACCACCGAGCTCGGTGTATGGCTATTCGGGCGTTTGCATGGCGCCGCATTCCTGTTCTACGTAGTTATTGCAATCCTTTCTACCCGACGCCTGCTGCATAGACTGCCGCAGCAAACTGTGTAGGCAAGCGATCCCCATGTTTAACCAGCGGACGGGGCACGAGCTCTCCACATTTTCGTTAATTTTCGTATTAAGAAGAAAAAGTTAACAGATACCAAGAGGTGCCAATGGAATCCTATCGCAGGAAAAAACAGCCAGAACTTGTAAAAAAGCAACTTATAGAAGCAGGGGTTTCTATTGCGCTCAAGCGTGGTTTGGCCGCAGTGACAGTCCAGGGTGTATCTGAAATGGCTGGGGTTACAAAGGGCGGGTTCTTGCATCACTTCCCCTGTAAAAAAGATTTAATACTGGCAATGTTCAATGATTTACTTTTTTCAGTTGAAAGAGACTTAGAGCAACACATGGCTGAGGATCCTGAAGAGTACGGATCATTTACACGTGCATATATTGAATTTTCAATGGCTTCAGCATGGGATGGAATGCATGACAGAAGGACGGCTTTAGCAGTACTTTCTATTGGTGAATCAGAACTTCGTTCGATTTGGGCAAGCTGGTTCAACAAGATGCAAAGAAAACATTTTCAGACAGATGGGGATGATCACTTAGCTATAACAAGATTAACTGTTGATGGATTATGGATGGCAACATTGTCTGATATAAATCTTCCAAATATAGGAAAGATACGAGAAAGTCTGCTCGATGCTACGCGCAAGAGGGGCTGACTGATTGTGATCGGTTCTGCCAACATAATCCACTTGTCAACATACCAAGTACTGGACTGCCGACACACCGACGAAGACATGCACTTCCAAGTGGACGCGCCTGATCCAATCGCCTGCGAGGACTGCGGCGTGATGGGTGAGCTCGTGCGGTTCGGTAAGCGTGATGTTCCTTATCGGGATCTGCCCATTCACGGCAAGCGGGTCACCCTTTGGGTGGTCCGCCGTCGGTACACCTGCCGGGCCTGCAAGACCACCTTCAGGCCCCAGCTACCGGAGATGGTGGATGGCTTCCGCATGACGCTGCGGCTGCATGAGTACGTGGAGAAGGAATCCTTCAACCACCCCTACACCTTCGTGGCGGCGCAGACCGGCTTGGACGAGAAGACGGTACGCGATATCTTTAACGCCCGCGTCGAGTTCCTGGGGCGCTGGCACCGCTTCGAGACGCCTCGCATTCTGGGCATCGATGAGCTGTACCTGAACAAGCGCTACCGCTGCATCCTGACCAACATCGAGGAGCGAACCCTGCTCGACCTGCTGGCCACCCGCCGTCAGGACGCGGTGACCAACTACCTGATGAAGCTCAAAGACCGGCAGAAGGTCGAGATCGTCAGCATGGACATGTGGAACCCCTACCGGGCAGCGGTCAAGGCGGTGCTGCCACAGGCCCGCATCGTGGTCGATAAGTTCCATGTGGTGCGTATGGCCAACGATGCGCTGGAGAAGGTGCGCAAGGGCCTCAGAAAGGAGCTGAAGCCCTCACAGAGCCGAACCCTTAAGGGAGACCGGAAAATCCTGCTGAAACGCGCTCACGAAGTCTCAGACCGGGAGCGCCTCATCATGGAGACCTGGACAGGCGCATTCCCGCAACTGCTGGCCGCCTACGAGCACAAGGAGCGCTTCTACGGCATCTGGAATGCTACCACACGGCCCCAGGCAGAAGCCGCCCTGGACGAATGGATAGCCACCATCCCGAAGGGCCAGAAGGAAGTCTGGAGCGATCTGGTCAGGGCGGTGTGTAACTGGCGCGAAGAGATCATGATCTACTTCGAGACGGATATTCCCGTCACCAACGCTTACACGGAGTCCATCAACCGATTGGCCAAGGACAAGAACCGTGAAGGGCGTGGTTATTCCTTTGAGGTGATGCGGGCACGAATGCTCTACACCACGAAGCACAAGAAGAAGGCCCCGACTGCGAAGGTCTCTCCGTTCTACAAGAAAACCATCGGTTACGGACTGCCGGACTTCGCAGAGGAACTCAACTACGGGGTCGATCTATCAACCATCTGAGGGAGGTATCAGGTTGGTGGGGTGAAGGTGCCCCATCAACCATTAAATCCGTATACCCCAACCTCTTTCCCCACCTGACGGTGCTGGAGAACTGCTGCCTCTCGCCCATGTGGGTGCAGAAGAAGTCGCGCCGCGAGGCCGAGGCCCAGGCGATGCAGTACCTGGAGCGGGTGCAGATCGCCGAGCAGGCGCGCAAGTACCCGGGCCAGCTCTCCGGCGGCCAGCAGCAGCGGGTGGCCATCGCCCGCTCGCTCTGCATGCACCCGGACGTGATGCTCTTCGACGAGCCCACCTCGGCGCTGGACCCGGAGATGATCAAGGAGGTGCTCGACGTCATGATCGAGCTGGCCCGCGAGGGGATGACCATGCTCTGCGTGACCCACGAGATGGGCTTCGCCAAGACCGTGGCCGATCGGGTGATCTTCATGGACCAGGGGCAGATCATCGAGGAGAACGCCCCTGGGCCCTTCTTCAACGCGCCCCAGTCGGAGCGGACCCGGCTCTTCCTCAGCCAGATCCTCGGTCACTGAGCCGCGCCCGTGGAGCGCTGCCTCGGCCTAGAGGCGCGGTTCCCGGGCCGGCGTGGTCTCGACCTGGCCGCCGGCCAGGTCCAGTGAGGGCTCCCGGGCGGCCTGCCGGGTGCGCAGCGGTTCGGCGGGTCGCCGTACCCGGGCGCTGCCCACCACGCTGTCGTCGGGGGCCAGCGCGCGGGCGTCGCTGGTCCAGGCGGTGCCGGGGTCATGCACCGCCGGGCGGCGCTCGAAGGAGCGGGTGATCACCGGCCCGGCGCCGAGCTGGCCGGCCAGATGGTGGGGCAGCAGCCACAGCTCGGCGAGCAGGCGCAGCGCCACCGCGGCCAGCAGCCACAGGCCGCCGCCCAGCGCCAGCGCTGGCCAGGCCTCCGTCCACCCCATCGGGGCGAGCCAGGGAGTGCGGGGCGCCAGCCACAGGGCGGCACCGGCCGCGAGGGCGAGCTGCAGCAGCAGGTGACAGGTGAGCAGGGTGCCGCGGGACAGCGGGCGGCGGGGAAACAGGAACTGTTGCATCGGGGTCCTCCCGGAGGCACATCGTGGCGATGAGGCGCGCCGACGTCCATGCCGGCGATGATGGGATGCTACCGCAGATGGTGCACGGCTGCAGCCGTGGCGTCGCGCGATGCGGGCATCATGGCAGCAGCGTGATGCTGGCCGGTGCCAGCGGCGCGCGGTCGCGATGGGCGTTCAGCGGGCGCCCCTCCAGGGCGGTGAGCAGGATCTGCAGCGGATCGCCGTGGCTGACCAGCAGGATGGTCTGTCCCTGCGCCTGGGCTTCCAGGTCAGCGATCACGGCGAGCAGGCGATTCGCCACGCGGGTGACGCTCTCCACGCCGAAGGCCTGGTGCTCGGGGTCCTCGGCATCCAGGGTCCAGGTGTGTGCGTAATGGCTGTCCGCCAGGCCTTCCAGGGTGCCGAAGCTGCGCTCGCGAAGACCGACATGGGATTCAGGGGCAAGGCCGAAGTGCCGGGCGACCCGCTCGGCGGTCTCGGTGGTGCGGCGGAAGTCGGAATGCAGCAGGCGTTCGGGGCGTGGCCAGCGCCAGTCGTCCAGCAGCTCCGCCAGCTGGGCCTGGCCCTGGCTCGAGAGCCCGAAGCCTGCCAGGCCACGCTCCGGGGTGCTGATGATCAGCCCCCGGGCGTTGGCCTCGCTGTGGCCGTGGCGCATCAGCAGGTAGCGGTTGCGGCGGGGGGGATGAGTGGGGAGAGACGGGGTCGACATGTGCTGGCCGTATCGTGGGGACGTTCTCGGATGCTATCCCAGATCAAGCGCCGGTGCAGTTCTTCGCCGCCGGGGGCGCCGGCGGGTTGACCGGGCCCGGGTCGCTTGCCAATGTTGAGTGAGTAGTGCGGCCGAGGCCCGTGGTCTCGGTATCGGTAGAACCTGCATCAAGGAGAGGCTATGACGACGTATATCGTGGTGGCAGACGCAGCGCGGGCGCGGATCTTCACCCGCGACGCGCTCAAGCTGGTCGAGCAGGAGAGCCTGGTGCATGCGGCCAGCCGGCTCCATGAGGGGGACCTGGTGACCGACCGCGGCGCCGACGTGCACGAGTCGACGTCGACGACCTCGCGTTCCTCCGGTGGCGAAAGCACCGCCCGCACCCATGAGGAGATGATCTTCGCCAAGGAGGTGGCCGAGCGCATCTACCGGGCCCGGGTCGACAACACCTTGCAGAAGCTGATCCTGGTGGCGCCACCGCGCTTCCTCGGCCAGCTGCGCGAGAAGATCGACGGCCCCACAGCCAAACTGGTGATCCACTCCCTGGCCAAGGATCTCTCCAAGGCCAGCCTCGAGGAGATCCAGGAGGCGGTCAGCGATATGCGCTGAGACGCCCCCCTCCTTCCGGTTCGTCGCGCGGGCCCGGCCACCATGGCCGGGCCCGCTGCCGTTGTGGCCCTCAGGGCACCGGTGGCAGGGCGATCTGGTCGCTTCGGGTGATGCCCTCGGTCATCTGCCGGCACAGCTTGAGGAACTCGCGCATGCCGGTGGCCAGGTACTTGTGGCGGTGCCAGATGAAGGCGAACTGGCGGCTCAGGTCCAGCTCCGGGGTGGGAATCGGCACCAGGCTGCCGCGGCGGAAGGCGTCGCGCAGCGCCAGCTTCGACACGCAGCCGATGCCGAGGCCCGATTCCACGGCACGCTTGATGCCCTCGGTATGCTCCAGCTCCAGCAGCACGTTGAAGCGGCCGCGGCGGTGGCGCGCGGCCTGCTCCAGGGTCAGGCGGGTGCCCGACCCCTGCTCGCGCATGATCCAGGCCTCGCGCAGCAGCCGCTCCAGCTCCACCGGGCCGCCCCCCGCCAGGGGGTGGCGCGGTGAGCAGAACACCGCCAGCTCGTCCTCCACCCAGGGCTGGGTGACCACGTCCTCCGCCTCGCAGTGCCCCTCGATCAGGCCCAGGTCGAGCTCATGGTGGCGCACCCCCTCGATGATGGCGCGGGTGTTGCGTACCGCCAGGCGTACCCGGCTGCCGGGGAAGCGCTGCATGAAGTCGCCGATCAGCAGGGTGGCCAGGTAGTTGCCGATGGTCAGGGTGGCGCCCACGTCCAGGGTGCCGATGCCCTGGCGGCCGCGCAGCAGTTCCTCCACCTCCTCGGCCCGGTCGAGCAGTGCCACCGCCTTGGGCAGCAGCTGGAAGCCCAGGGCGTTGAGCTTCAGGCGCTTGCCGATGCGGTCGAGCAGCTGGCAGTCGAACTGGCGTTCCAGCTCGGCCAGGGCGGTGCTGGTCGCCGACTGGGAGAGCGACAGGGCCCGGGCCGCCCGGGAGACGCTCTCGTGCTGGGCCACGGCGACGAAGACCTCCAGCTGGCGCAGGGTGAAACGCATGTCGCAGGCTCCGGTGATCCATATCAAGACTATGGATAAGGGTTATCCATACAATCCATTTAACAGATAACGCCCTTTCCCTTAGAATTCAATGCAAATATTAACCAGCCATCTATTCCTTTTTGGAATATAAAGCCTTTCGGGAATACTAGGAGCCGTCATGAGCAAGTTTGCCCTGGAAGAGGTGCTCAGCGTCCACCACTGGAACGACACGCTGTTCAGCTTCCGTACCACCCGCGAGCGCAGCCTGCGCTTCAAGAACGGCCAGTTCGTGATGATCGGCCTGGAGGTGGGCGGCAAGCCGCTGATGCGCGCCTACTCCATCGCCAGCCCCAACTACGAGGACCACCTCGAGTTCTTCAGCATCAAGGTGCCGGACGGCCCGCTGACCTCGCGGCTACAGCACCTGAAGGTGGGCGATCAGATCATGGTCAGCCGCAAGCCCACCGGCACCCTGGTCACCGACGACCTGCTGCCGGGCCGTAACCTCTACTTCCTGTCGACGGGCACTGGCCTTGCGCCCTTCATGAGCCTGATCCAGGACCCGGAGGTCTACGAGCGCTTCGAGAAGGTGGTGCTGATCCACGGCGTGCGCAGCGTCAGCGAGCTGGCCTATGCCGATTTCATCCAGAAGGAGCTGCCGGCCCACGAGTACCTGGGCGACGAGATCAGGGAGAAGTTGGTCTACTACCCCACGGTGACCCGCGAGGAGTTCCACACCATGGGCCGCCTCACCGACCATATCCGCACCGGCAAGCTGTTCGAGGACACCGGCCTTCCGCCCATGGACCCCAAGCAGGATCGCGCCATGATCTGCGGCAGCCCCGCCATGCTCGACGAGACCAGCGCGCTGCTCGACGACCTGGGCTTCAAGATCTCCCCGCGCATGGGCGAGCCCGGCGACTACGTGATCGAGCGGGCCTTCGTCGAGAAGTAAGCACCAGGCCTCAGGCCCCAAGCAAAACCCCCGGTGCCAAGGTGAACTGACCCCCAATAGTTGGACGTTTCATTCAGCCGGCGCCCAAGGCCTGAGTCCTGTACTGGGAGATCGAGAAAATCGCGGAAGCAGCTTAATAAAAGTGTCCGCTACGACTTGACCAGAACATTTTTATGTTTGCTTCTCAGGAGTGGATCGGCATGGCAGATCCCTTGATGCCAGTATGGCGGCTTGCCCTGCGCAACAAGGTCCGGATGGCCCCTGGCAACCGGCTAGAGGCGGCTCGCAATATTAGAATTCGCCACTGCCAGATCTCGATCAAGGGCACTGGTAATCGGTTGGTGATCGAGCCTGGTGCCAACCTGCGCGGCGTGCAGCTAGAGATCGATGGCGAGGGCTGTGAGTTGCGGATCGGTGCGGAGACGGTGATCGGCGAGGGGTGCTACCTCTCCTGCCGGGAGAGTGGCACGCGGCTGGTGATCGGCCGTGACGGCATGCTGTCCCGCAACGTCAAGGTCATGACCTCCGACGGGCACGAGATACTGGCCGGCGGTCAGCGCATCAACCCGGCGCGTTCCATCACCATCGGCGATCACGTCTGGCTGGCCGATAGCGCCATCGTGCTGAAGGGTGCCACCATTGGCGACAACGCGGTAGTTGGCATTGCAAGCCTGGTGACGGGAAAGGTCGAAGCCGGCTGCGTAGTGGCGGGCAATCCGGCCCGGGTGGTGAAGGAAGGGGTGACCTGGCTGCGCTGAGCCGCGGCGGGTTACCGAGATATCAGTGAAACAAGGTGCTTTTTTGATGGCAGGTGTGTTTTCGCGGGACCGGGCCCTTTCTATCAATGCCTGGGCGATGATGATCGCCCTGGTACTGCTGGTGGCCACGCCGGTGCGCAGCACCGTGGTGGTGGCGCTACTGATGCTCTACGGCATCGCCTACTTGATAGCCAATCGTCACAGTTTTCAGATGATGGCGCTGGACTGGTGGGTGGTGCTGCTGCTCAGTGCACTGCTGATAGGGCGGATAGGGCCCTTCGTGGTGGGGGACTACTCCAGCCGCTACTTGAGCGATGGGTTGCATATGGTGGCGACGATTCCCATCTACCTGATGCTGCGCCATGCGGTAGGTCAGGGGGATGTGTTGCGCTTCCGGGCCTTTCTGGAGTGGGGGCTGATCCTGGGTGCCGTCGGCGGCGGAGTGCTGGCTATGTACCAGACCCAGTGGCTCGGCATGCAGCGCGCTGATGGTTTCCTCTTCAGCATCAACTTTGGCTATTTGAATGCCATCCTGATGACGCTGGCTTTGGTACTCATGGCCGGCTCGCCACGACGCTGGTGGCTGGCCCTGGCCGCCTTGGCCGCTGCCGCCGCGGTGCTGCTCTCCGGTGCCCGGGGCGCCTGGCTGGTGATTCCTGTGGCGCTGCTGCTGGTGGGACTGGCCTATGCGCCCCGGCTGGGTTGGAAGTGGCTGGTGGCAGGAGCTGTTGCGCTGCCTCTGCTGGCAGTAGTGGTGGTGACCCAAGTGCCCGAGGTCGAGCGGCGCTATCAGCAGACGGTCTCGGAGGTGCAGCGAATCCAGAGCGGCAACCTGAACACCTCGGTAGGCTACCGGTTCCAGTTCTGGTACGCGGCCATGGAGGCCTTCAAGCAGCGCCCGCTGATCGGGCTGAGCTACCCCGAGCGCGAGGCGCTGAATGCGGAACTGCAGGAGCGGGGGGAGATCGCTCCCTTCGTGGGCCAGAGCAGCCGGGGTCATGCCCATAGCCAGTACTTCGAGATGATGGCCACGGGTGGGCTGATCGGCCTGCTTGCGCTGGTGGGCTACCTGGTAGTGCCGGGGGTCTACCATGCCCGCACCTGGTGGCGCGACCGCGAGAACGTCTACGCCATGGCGGGGCTGGGACTGACCGTCTCGGTGGCGGTCTGCGGACTGACGGAGGTGCTGCTGCAGCAGGAGATGATCGCTGCCATGTATGCCTACCTGCAGGGGATGCTGCTGGTGCTGGCGTTGGCCTGGCGGCGGTACCCCGAGCAGAAGCCTGTATGATGAAGGCGTTATTCGCTGACAGGAGCCCCACGGCTTGAGACTGGTGACGCTGGATTTCGAGGGAGTGAAAAGCCGCTTCGTGCTCTTCGAGTATGAGGGGCAGGGGAGGTCGCTACGGCTGGTCAAGGATGATCGCGCGCGCCTGCTGGAGGGCATAGCGAGTAGTGAGTTCTTCTTCGATGTGGAGTCCGGTGCCCTGGCCAAGGTGAAGCGGGACAAGTACCGCGGGCGCAAGCGGCCGCTTCGCTGGCTTTTTCGGGACTATTTCGAGAAGCGACTGATGTTTCAGTTCGAGGCGCGCAAGGAAATCCGCAGCCAGCGTGCGGTGCGTGCCGCCGGCCTGGTCACTCCTAGGTGCGTCGCCTGGGGGCTCTCCTTCAACCCCTTCAACCGGCGCGGCTCGCTGCTGTTGATGGAGCACGTCCAGGACGTAGTGACCGGGGAGCAGCACTTCGCCTCTCTGGAGGTGGCCGGACGTGAGGCCTTCCTGATGCGTTTTTGCGGCGACCTGATGCGGCTAGCCAGGGCGGGCTATGCCCACCGCGACCTGCACATGAACAATCTGCTCTGTACCGCGAGGGGCGAGATCATCTGGGTGGATACCCATGTGCGCCCCCTGCCGCGCAGCAAGCGCGGCAAATGGCGAGAGGTGTACCGTTCCATTTCCAATCCACGCCTGCTGGATGACGGCTGGAGGGAGTGGCTGCACAAGGAGATGAAGCGGCGCTGGAAGGCCGAGGATCAGCGCAGGTAGAAAAAGAGGCTAAATGTCGGGTCCCGTGTGATTGATTACCCGCTTGGTAAATAACTCTGGTCGCTTGGCCTGCCACTCCTTCATCGCCGTGATCGGTGATTGATGATGCAGCGCCTTCTGCGGGATGTGGTGATTGTACAGCCAAGCGTAGCGTTTGAGCGTCTGCTCCAGGTCCTCGCCTGAGGTATACCGCCGGGTGGCCAGCACGTCGCTGATGCGGCCGTTGAACCGCTCCACCATGCCGTTCGTCTGTGGCCTTCCCGGCTTGATCAGGCGATGGTCGATACCATGGGCCTGGCACTCCTGGTCGAAGGGGTGGCGGCCGCTGGGCTTGCGCTCACCTGCCCGCGTGAAGCGATCGGTGAACGACTTGCCGTTGTCAGTGAGCACCGTCTGGATCGTGAAGGGAGCCTTCTCCTCCACGCGCTTCATGAACGCCTTGGCATCCTTGGCAGACTGGCTGCTCCTGACCTCCAGATAGACCCAGCGTGTGGCACGGTCGATGGCGACATACAGGTAGCGCTTCTGCTCCTCATCAGGCATCTGAGGCAGGTGCTTGATGTCGATATGCACATACCCGGGCTCGTAGTCCTTGAAGGGCTTGTGCCGGGGCTTCCCATCATCGCCAGCGTCCTGCCGAGCCAGTTCTGCCAGTGTCGGCACCTCGCGCCGCTGGAGCATGCGGTGCAGGCCTGAGCGAGACAGTCGAGGGTTCAGGAACTCACGTGCCACGACGAGGAGATCATCCAGGCCCAGGCGCAGGAATCCGCGAGCGGCGATCAGTACCTCCTCCTGCTCGGACGTGAGGGTGGCCAGCAGGTTGTGACGCGTGTGCGGTCGGTCATGGACATCGTCGCGGTACCGCCAGCGCCGGATGGTCGCGGGGGAGACGCCATACTGGCGGGCCAGCTCGCTATCCGTGATGCTGGCGGGTGCCGCCTGGATTTCAGCACGGATCTTCGGTGTCGTCGTGGCCTGCTTATGCAGCTTGATGTCCATGAACCTGCTCCCGAATGAATTGCTGTAGAAGCTCTCTGGCTGCCAGCAGAGGATAACTCCTATAGCTCATCTGATCATCCGGGACCCTACAGCTAAACGCTATGGCCGCTCCGGAGTAGGCTAAGTCTGCTTGGGGTTTTCAGCATCGCTCAGTACGCGGGTTGATACTTGTTGACGGGTCCATTTGCCTTCCGGTTTGTCAATATATTGGAAGTGCTCGTTGGTGAAGCTGCCCTGGTGCACGGCGTGGCGATAAGAGACAGTAGGAATGTTGTTAAGATTGAGAGCTTCAATGAACACGCCGGGGCCGGTAATCTCAAACACGTTTGATTTGTTGTTCTCTTGGATGTTCTCCACGACCCGCTCAATCAGCCTGGCCAGGTTGGGATTGCCCGGCGCGCTGGCGATGAAATAGTTGCTCAGCTCCCCTTTTCGCGTCGTCACATAGAGTTCTTGGTGGTCGCCCAGCACCCGGGAGAGCGGCCAGATCTGGTGGGCGTCGATATCCAGGTAGACACCGCCATGCTTGTGAAGAACCAGCAGGCGCCAGAAGTCGGCCTGAGCGGCACCGATCTGCAGGCGCTCGTAGTGGGGGAGAATCTCCGGGTAGTACTCGCCGATGAACTTCCTGCGGGCCTCGGTGATCATGAAACGGTATTCGAAGCGCGGTGCCATTAGCCGGTTGAACAGATAGTTCAGGTAGACCGGTAGAGTCACTCGGTTGGTGAAGTTGGTCTGCCAGATGATGCGCGGAATGGGGCCGACCTTGCCGTCCTTGAGCAGCGGTGCGGCCTGTTCCGGGAGCGTGAAACGCATTTTCGGCAGCACCCAGTGAAAGGGGTAACTGATCACCTTGGTGATGTTGGCCACCAGCTTGATGAGGCGGCTGGTGGCAACTATCAGTGTTTGTTTCATGTGGCCTCTGTGATTATCTACCCGTTCTGGTAAATATTGCCGGGGCGCCGGCGGCGCCATGCCCGGCGGCGCCGGGTTCCCACCTGTGGTGTCAGTGTCCGTGGCTAGGCTCCGGTGCCGCTGGTTGTGCGGCCTATCGTTGAAGCGTCGCGGAGCCAGTCTTACACCTGTAGGACCCAGGGCAGTGGCTGCTCAGCCTGCGTCCGTTTCTACCTCGAAACCCACGATCTGGCGCTTATCGCTTGAAAACTCCACCCCGATCAGGTGAATCACCTTGCCCTGGCCGAGATACTTGTCGGCATAGCCCTTGTCCTTGATCTGCTGTAACGCGCGGTCTTCGGGGAGCTGCTCCACCACCTTGAACTCGAACAGGTAGAGGTGCCCGGCAAAATCGACGGTCATATCGACCTTGCCGTGGTGGCTGGCGTCTTCCACGGTGACTCGCAGGCCCAGGGCGGCGAAGTGACTGTAGAAGACGCTGGCATAGTGTCCCTCATACTTCGCAATCGGGTTGTTTCGATACCAGTCGTGGGGCAGGCCGGCGAAGAGCGCCTTGAGGTGGGATTCCAGGCCTGGCAGGTCGGCGGTTTTCAGCAGGCGAGGCAGTCGTACCATCAGCTCGTCGAGGCTGTCGTTGTTGATGCCCAGTACCGGCAACAGCGCCTCGTTCAGGCTGGCCTCTACCTCCTGGTTGGGAAACCCCAGTGCATAGATCGGGCGGTTCGGGATTTCCTCACGGATGGCCTTGATGGTCAGGTAGCCGGTCTGGAACAGCAGCGCCTCGGTGGCGATATCATCGACGTCGAACCTGCTCAGCAGTGCCGGTCGGCTATGCCAGGCAGTCAGCGCTGGAGTAAAGACACCGCGCTGCTTGAGCACGTCGACCAGGAAGGTCGGCGTCGCGCTCTCGAACCAGTAGGGGCTGAACTTGCGCTCCTGGAACAGCAGCAGCACATCGAAGGGGTTGTAGACGGAGGCGACGTCCTGGCCGCCCCAGCGATAGCCGTTGTACCAGGTACGGATTTGGTTACGGTCGAGTGCCTGAAGCTCGGGGGCGAAGACGCTGTCGATGTCCTCGTCGGTATAGCCGCAGATCGATGAATATGCCTCGCTCAGGGTGATATCACGCAGGTTGTTTAGCCCGGAAAAGAGGCTGACCTTGCTGAACTTGGAGACGCCGGTGAGCAGCACGAAGGCGAGGTGCGGGTCGGCATCCTTGAGCACGCTATAGAGATTCTTGAGCCCCTCGCGCAGCTCGCGGGCGCGCTCGGGCGCGAGCAGGTTGTCGAGGATCGGCTTGTCGTACTCATCCACCAGGATCACGACGCGCTGGCCATGCAGGCGGTGGACCTTGTGGATCAGCTCGCGAAACCTGCCGGCAATGGAGATGTTGTCGAAGGCGACGGAATGGCGCGTGGCCTCGGCCTGCAGCAGCTCGGTGATGTGCTGGTCCAGGGCCTCACGGCTATCGATGACGCCATCGGCGAAGCTGATCCGGATGACAGGGTGCCGAGCTTGCCAGTCCCACTTGTCTTGGATGAAGAGCCCCTCAAACAGCGCTTCTCGGCCCTCGAAGAGGCAGCGCAGGGTGTCCACCAGCAGGCTCTTGCCGAAGCGCCGCGGCCGCGAGAGGAAGTAGTACTTGCCCTCTTCCACCAGGCGGTGAATGTGCGGTGTCTTGTCGACGTAGTAGTAGCCGCCCTCGATGATGTCGGCGAAGGTCTGGATGCCGATGGGCAGCTTCTTCTTGCGGGTGCGGGTCAAGGCAACCTCCGGTAGGGGCAAGCGTCGTCAAGGATAGCAGAGTTACCTCAGCCGCTTCTTGATGCTGTCCATCCAGCCAAGCGCACCCGGGGTGGCCTGGAAGAGGTCGCGCATCTCCTGGCGGTAATACCACGCCTGATCGGGGCCACCGATGGTCATGCCCTGGGGGTTGAGCTTTGGCGGCTTGCGCTTGTTGGCGACCAGGTAGTTGAGCACCTTGGGTAGCGCCCGATAGGCCTCGGAGAGGGCCTTTTCGGCGTCATGCAGCCGGTTGAGTCGCACCAGGGCCAGCACCCGGCCATAGCGGGTCTCGGCCAGGGCGTCGTCTGGAAACCGCTCGCAGATGGCCAATGCTTGTTCATCCTGCCCATCGCGCAGCAGGGCGTTGACCAGCGGGGCGCGCACGCCCAGGTTGTCGTTCGGGCAGAGAGCCAGCAGCTGCGAGAGGCTGCGAATGGCGGCGCTCTGGCCCTCCTGGTCGAGGGCGTGCTGCATCATCAGCCTGAGCAGGGGGCGATGTTCCAGCCACGCCCAGGGCAGCTGGCCGCCCTCGGGCAGGGCGTCCAGGACATGGGCAATCACTCGCTCCTGCTGCCGCTGCAGCGCCTTGTTGAACTGCTCGTGAGCGGTGCTGAAGACAGTGCCGGCAAAGGCGTCGAGCTGCTGCAGGAAATCGGGGCTCTGCAGCAGCGCCGGATGCTGGCGGATCAGCTCGGGATCCAGCGGATCTGGACCCTCGCCGGCCTGGTAGAGGACCGCCTGGGCCCGTTCGACCTCGGCTGGCAGCATCAGCACCCACTGGGTTCCATCGCCATCGGGGCCGGGCGGGCCCGGTTCGAAAGTGACCGGGTAGAGCGGCTGGCGGAGTGCAGCCTTCAGCAGGCCGGCAACCGGCCTCAGTAGCTCATCCGGCGCGCCGAACAGGGCCATCAGGCTGTCGTCTTCCGGGGGGGCATCGGCGAACGCTTCGGGCTCATCCTCGTCATCCGGGATGTCGTCCGGCAGGGTGGCCAGGCTGGCCTGCTCTTCGAAGAAGGCGATGGCATCCTCGAGCCCCAGCTCCCGGGCAGCCGGCAGCCACTCCTGGGCGGTACGCTGGGCCTCGGCATCGGCGCCGATATCGCGCAGGCAGACCACCTTGAAGAGGCCGTTGGCCAGGTTGTCCGGGTCCAGCGTCTCGGCCTGGTGGAGCAGGGCCATGGCTTCGGCGGGGCGGCCATCCAGCAGCGCCTGGCCCGTCAGCCAGTGGAGCGCCTCGGCGGCGGCCGGCGGCTTAAGGGTTGGGAGCAGGTCGCTCAACGCCTTCTCGCCGGCCGATTGATGGCCGAGGGCGTTATAGGCGTCGCCCAGCAGATGGACGGCCTGGGCCTGAAGGTCGGCCTCCAGGACTCCCTGCTTGAGCAGTTTCAACAGCTGAGTGCGCGCCTTGCCGGGGTGTTTGTCATCCAGTTCCAGCTCGGCGAGCACCAGCAGCAGTCTGGGCGGTGCTTTGCTGGCGGCTTCCTTGCGCTGCTTGGCGGTGAAGAGTGACGCGGCGATACGCAGCACCGGCAGCTCGTCGTTGAGGCCCAGGGGGAGTTCCTGCTGCAGCGGTTGGCAGCAGCGCTTGAACTTCTTGCCCGAGCCGCAGGGGCAAGGATCGTTGCGCTTCGGCGCAGGAAGCGGGTCCGGCCGGAAGCCCCGCGAGGGCAACGGCGCGTTGTCCCAGAGGGTGCGCGCGATCGGCCAGAAGGGCATCTGCGGATCGAACCATTCGGTAACGCCGCTGTGTCGGGCGATCTCGTCGAGCGCTGCGAAGTAGGCGTCCGCACTCTCATGCTGGAGGATGTGCCGTAATGACGCCTCCAGGAAGGTGTCGATGCTGATTTCGAGCTCTGCAGGAATCTCGGGAAGATCGGCGTCAACCATCGGTACCTTGTTTCTACTGTCAAGTTCGTGATCGAAGGTCATGAATCCTCTACGCTCAGGCGTTAACCACCTCGGCCCAGAGATCATACTCATCGGCATTAGTCACCCGCGCCCGTACGATCTGCCCGGGCCTGAGCTCAAGGTCGGTTTCCAGCCCTGAGGTGTCGAGAAAGACCATGCCGTCGATCTCCGGGGCGTCGGCGTGGCTACGGCCGATGGGGCCTTCGTCGGTGATCTCGTCGACCAGCACCTCGATCTCGCGGCCGATTTTGGCCTGCAGGCGGGCGGCGGAGATCTGCTGCTGGTGGGCCATGAAGCGCTCCCAGCGCTCCTGCTTGACGTCGTCCGGCACCGGCTCGAGATCCATGTCGTTGGCGGGGGCGCCGTCTACCGGGGAGTACTGGAAGCAGCCGACGCGGTCGAGCTGGGCCTCGGTGAGCCAGTCGAGCAGGGTCTGGAAGTCCTCCTCGGTCTCGCCGGGGAAGCCGACGATAAAGGTGGAGCGGATGGTGAGCTCCGGGCAGATCTCCCGCCAGCGCTTGATGCGCTCGAGCGTCCTGTCCTCGAAGGCCGGGCGCTTCATCGCCTTGAGCACCCTGGGGCTGGCGTGCTGGAAGGGGATATCCAGGTAGGGCAGGAGCTTGCCCTCGGCCATCAGCGGGATCAGCTCGTCCACGTGGGGGTAGGGGTAGACGTAGTGCAGGCGTACCCAGATGCCGAGCTCGGAGAGCGCCTCGCACAGCTCTGTCATGCGGGTCTTCACCGGGCGGCCGTTCCAGAAGCCGGTGCGGTACTTGAGGTCGACTCCGTAGGCGCTGGTGTCCTGGGAGATCACCAGGAGCTCCTTGACGCCGGCGCGCTTCAGCCCCTCGGCCTCGCTGAGCACCTCGCCCACCGGGCGGCTGACCAGCTTGCCGCGCATGGAGGGGATAATGCAGAAGCTGCAGCTGTGGTTGCAGCCCTCGGAGATCTTCAGGTAGGCGTAGTGGCGCGGGGTGAGCTTGACGCCCTGGGGCGGCACCAGGTCGATGCGCGGGTCGTGGTCCTGGCGGGGCGGCACCACCTCGTGCACGGCGCTGACCACCTGCTCGTAC
The DNA here is from genome assembly GCF_003547075.1 of Halomonas sp. JS92-SW72. Taxonomy (NCBI): domain Bacteria; kingdom Pseudomonadati; phylum Pseudomonadota; class Gammaproteobacteria; order Oceanospirillales; family Halomonadaceae; genus Halomonas; species Halomonas sp. JS92-SW72. Next base: position 3,473,984 of record NZ_CP032147.1, on the reverse strand, counting down.
TGCTGGGGGCCGGTGACGGCGAGCACGCTGGGGTGAACGTCGCGGATGGCGCCTTCCTCCACGCCCATGCAGCCGGTGACGATCACCCGGCCGTTCTCGGCGATCGCCTCGCCGATGGCATCGAGCGATTCCGCCTTGGCGCTGTCGATGAAGCCGCAGGTGTTGACCACCACCACGTCGGCGTCGTCGTAGCTCGGGGTGATCTCGTAGCCCTCGGTGCGCAGCTGGGTGAGAATCCGTTCGGAATCCACCAGCGCCTTGGGGCAGCCGAGCGAGACGAAACCGACCTTGGGTGTGGACATGCAGAAGACCTTTGCTTGGAAACGCGGGAAGCGCGGATTTTACCGTGTCGGGGCGCGGGGGGCCACAGGAGGGGCCTGTCCTGGCATGGGCTGCCATGGCGAATGGAGGGCGCTGTTGTGCGGTGTGGGCTGTGATATGGCGCCAGAGGCGCTTGCTTGTCCGATTTGCTATGCTGGGCGCAATGCTCTTGGGGTGGCAAGCACTGGGAGGTAAGTGATTATGCAGCTTGAAGAACTCATTACCAAAGTGAGCCGTCTGCCGGAAGTTCGCCAGCAGGAGGTGATGGACTTTGTTACCTTCCTGGAGCAGCGCTATGGCCAGGCCGATCCCGCTGAGGCGGAACAACTCGATTGGTCTGAGAAGCAGTTCCGTTCCATGAGCATTGAGCAGGCGATGCGTGATGTGGAGGCCGAGCCCGACCTCTACTCGGAAGATGACCTGAATGAAAGATGGCATTGACCCTATCAAGTGGTAACTGACCCCCATGGCCACCATCGAACACAGCGCGATCCTGAAGGCGCCACCGGAGCGGGTCTTCGCCCTGCTGGAGCGGGTGGAGGACTTCGCCGACTATTCTGACCTGATCCACGCCATCGAGCCGCTGGGGAATGACCGCTACCGCTGGCACGTGCATGCAGTGGGGCGAGACTGGCACTTCGATGTGGCGGTAACGGAGTCACGTTCCCCGGAGGTGCTGGCCTGGGAGTCGCTGGATGGGGTCAAGAACCAGGGCTGCTATCGGCTCACGCCGGTGAAGGAGGGCACCGAGGTGGCGCTGACGCTCACCTATGTGCTGCGCAACAAGCTGGTGGAGAAGGCCGTGAACAAGGCGGCGAGGCCCCTGGTGGGGCGGGTGAGCCGGCAGATCCTCGAGCGGGTGGAGGAGAGGCTATAGGTTCCTGCGGCTTGATGGGGAAATTCTATTAGGCTGCTATCTACTTTTTACGCTGCGGTAGACCTATCATGACCTTGACGAGGCCGCCGGCCTCACAGAGGAATCCGTCATGATCAAGGGGCTTATGTGGTGCTTCGCCATCCTGGGCGTGCAGCTTGGCCTTTTGCGTTACATCGATATTCGCGTGGCTGCTATGCCGCGGTTGCAGGACCCTCCCGAGGAGCCGGGCAATCCTGACTCCCAAGTCACCGAGGCTGTTGCTTCTGGTGGGAGCCACGCTCTGCGGGGCGAATAGACGCATGCAACCCCGCTGGGCGCCTGCGGCGCCATTCGCCGGGCGGAACCCAGCTCCCACCAGTAGTTTGAAGCGGTGGGGACACAGCCATTCGCCGCGTTGGGCCCGGCTACCACCAGTGGATTGAAGCGGTGGAAGCACAGGCATTCGCTCGGCAGAGCCGGTCTCCCACTAGTAGCTTGGAGCGGTGGGGACACAGCCATTCGCTGGGTAGCGCCCGGCTCCCACCATCAACAATCAGGCATACCTGTTTTTCGTTACCGGTACCGATAGATCCGCAGGCTGGGCAGGAAGGGTTCGTCCTCGAGCTTCTCGTCGCGTCTTCTGGCGCGGGTGCGCTGCTCGGGCGGCGCGAGCGGGGGGAGGTTGTGGTCGGGCAGGCGGCCGTCGGGGCTGGGCACGAAGAGCGGCAAGGCGACGTTCATGGCGCGGCGGATGCGGCCGTCATCGAGGGGCTCCCGATAGAAAAGGTTGGCGCGCATCAGCGGGGCCTGGCGCTGCACCTGGGCCAGCGGCTCTGCGCTTGGGATTCCGGCCAGTTTTCGCAGCTGAATGCGCACGTGGGCGGCCTCCGTATCTAGCTTCGTCAGCTTCTGCTCCGCCTCCTGCACCGTCAGGCGCTTGATGGAGCGCCCGCTCGCGTACCAGGCCAGCCGCACCCGGGCGAGCGGCGCCTCGGCCACGGGGATCGCTCGCCAGCACTGCTTGAGATGCACCCGGGCCAGGCCCTGGCCGCGCAGGTGGTCGTGCAGCTCCGGGTGGCGGAAGGGCAGCACCGCCTTCGCCTCGGGAATCAGCTCGGGCTCGCTCTCCTTGATGTGGGCGAGCAGGGCGGCGAACTCGGCCTTGGCGATGTTGGTGCGTGCCACCGCGTCCATCAGGGTCTCATCGGCGGCCACCAGCCCGATATGGGTGCGAGTGGCGCGGCCGTCCTGGCCATCCTGGTACCAGACATCCAGCAGGGCGTGGCGCAGCCAATCGGCCGCGCGCTCGGCGCTTACCGGTTCCGGCTCGCCGAAAATCCAGCTGGCACCGGGGCGGTGGCCATAGGCAGCCGCAACCGCCTCAGCGGCTTCGAGCAGGGCGTCGAAGGCAGCCTCTAGTTCGGCCAGCAGGCGGTATGCGGGGCGTGGCATGGTGCTCAACGCGAAATCACGCTGCAGCACTCTTCAGCAGAGGCCAGGCACCTTGTTTGGATGCTTCCAGAATCACGACTTCTACAATGGAACCATCCTCGGCGTAGCTGATATGGGTGTTCCAGTCCTGGGAGGCCTCCTTCACGATCGGCTTGTCGGCCAGGTGGAGCACCAGGATATCGTCTGCTTCGTCATAGGTGGTGCGCATGATCATTTCTCCCACTTGAAGTGATGCATGACGGTCTTTACGACCAGTCTATCTTCGAGGACCACTGCTGCACAGATGAGGTTGTCAGCCCGACCTTTGAACTCCTTAGCAACCCACAGGCGGGTGTCGTCCTTGTAACGGGGCATGCCTGTGTCGATAAGGTCGACCAGCTCAATCTGGCTGATCTTCCTTTCCGTCATGCGCTCCGCGGCGTGTCGGGTCACATGGACTGGCAGTCCAAAGCGCTTACTTTGCATCTTGTTACCTACTCATCCTGCAAGCCACGCTCGGCGCGCAGGATCATCTCGTCGATCTCGGTCTCGTCCATGGCGGGCTCGCCGGCAATGCGGTGGCTGCCATCCGCCCAGGCGCCGAGATCCAGCAGGCGGCAGCGCTCGCTGCAGAAGGGGCGGTAGGCGTTCTTCTCGCTCCACACGACCTTCTTGCGGCATTGGGGGCAGGCGACTTCCAGGGGGCGGCTTACTTCACTCATGCGTAACCTCGATGTCGGGCGGAAGTTTCACAAGTCCTCCAGGGACACAGGAATTTCCGGCTGGGAACTGCGCTGATCGGCTAGACGATTCAGCTCCTCGTCTTCCAGCTGCTCTTCAAGTGCATCTGTTTCATTTTCCATGGGATTGATCACTCGTAATTTGTCGATACCGCCGATCCAGTTCGGCGACCCGGCGGCGCATCTCGGCTTCGCTGCCGCCATTGTCCAGCACATCGTCGGCGCGGGCGAGGCGTTCGGCGCGGGGCATCTGGGCGGCGACGATGGCGCGGGCCTGGGCCTCGTCGACGTCGTCCCGGGCGGCGGTGCGCTCGATCTGCAGCGCCTCGGGGACGTCGATCACCAGGCAGCGGTCGGCCATCTCGCTCTGGCCGGATTCGAAGAGCAGCGGCGAGACCAGCAGCACATAGGGGGCGCCTGAGGCCTCGAGGCGTGCCAGGTGCTCGACCAGCCGCGCGCGGATGCGCGGGTGGGTGACGGATTCAAGCCAGCGGCGCTGCGCCGGGTCGGCGAAGACGATTTCCCTGAGCGCTCGGCGGTTCAGGGTGCCGTCGTGGTTGAGCACCCGCCGGCCGAAGCGCTCGTGGATCTCCGCAAGCGCGGGCTCGCCGGGCTCGACCACTTCGCGGGCCACGTCGTCGGCATCCACCCAGGGCACGCCCAGGGCCTCGAAGGCCCTGGCCACGGTGGACTTGCCCGAGGCGATGCCGCCGGTCACGCCTATGATCATCCCGTCACTCTCTCCCTGCTGTCGTCAGCCGATGCTGTGGGTCCATACAGTCTATGGAGTTTGGCGGTGAAGAGCGAGTAGGGCGCTGCGCCTACGACTTTAGGCGCAAGTTGGCGGTTAATTCATGCGTGGTCATGGACTTGCCATGGGCAAGGTAAGACCATTGGACCGCGAGATGCCCATAGAGGCATCAGCAGTCTCATTAGATCCCATCAGGTTTCCCAACCGTTCCAGCTAGGAGAGTCGCATGAGTGCCATCGTTCTTCTGGTCCTGGGTCTTGCCGCGATGGCTGCCGGGTACTTCCTGTACTCGAAGTTCATTGCCGAGAAGATCTATCGACTGGACCCCGACTTCAAGACGCCCGCCCACGAGTACGAGGACGGCGTCGACTTCGTGCCCACCAACCGCTTCGTGCTGTGGGGCCACCACTTCACCTCGGTGGCCGGGGCCGCGCCCATCGTGGGGCCCGCCATCGCCGTGATCTGGGGCTGGCTGCCGGCCTTCCTGTGGGTGGTGTTCGGCACCATCTTCTTCGCCGGGGTGCATGATTTCGGTGCCATCTGGGCCAGCGTGCGCAACAAGGCCAAGTCCGTCGGCGCCCTGACCGGCGACGTGGTGGGCAAGCGCGCCCGCAGCATCTTCATGATCGTCATCTTCCTGGTCCTGCTGATGGTCAACGCGGTGTTCGCCGTGGTGATCGCGGGCCTCATGATGAACTTCTCCAGCGCCGTGGTGCCGGTGTGGGGCGCCATCCTGGTGGCGCTGATCATCGGCCAGCTGATCTACCGTCGCATGCTGAGCCTGCCGATGGTCTCCATCATCGGCGTGATCGCCCTCTATGCGCTGATCGGCATCGGGCCCTCGGTGCCGATCCAGATGCCCGCCGAGGTGGGCGGCCTCTCCGGCAACGCGGTGTGGATCCTGATCCTGTTCGCCTATGCGGCCATCGCCTCGCTGCTGCCGGTGTGGGTGCTGCTCCAGCCCCGCGACTACATCAACGGCCTGCAGCTCTTCATCGGCCTGATCATCCTCTACGGCGCCATCGTGCTGATGAACCCGACCCTGGTGGCCCCGGCGTTCAACACCAACGTGCCGGCCGGCACGCCGTCGCTGTTGCCGCTGCTCTTCGTGACTATCGCCTGTGGCGCCATCTCCGGCTTCCACGGTCTGGTCTCCTCCGGTACCACTTCCAAGCAGCTCAACCGCGAGACCGACGCCCGCTTCGTCGGCTATTTCGGCGCCGTGGGCGAGGGCATGCTGGCCCTGGCTGCGATCCTGGCCGCCACCGCCGGCTTCGCCACCTTCGGCGACTGGCAGGCGATGTACAGCGCCTTCGGCCAGGGCGGCGTGAATGCCTTCGTCGAGGGCGGTGCCTTCATCATCCATAATGGCATCGGCCTGCCCGAGGCCACCGCGGCAACCCTGCTCACCGTGATGGCGGCGCTGTTCGCCGGCACCACCATGGATACCGGCTTGCGCCTGCAGCGCTACATCTTCCAGGAGTGGGGCGAGATCTATAATCAGCAGTGGATGAAGAAGCCGGCCATCGCCACCTTCCTGGCCGTGGGCAGCTGCCTGCTGCTGGCCTTCGGCGCCGGCGGTGCGGATGGCTCCGGTGGCCTGATCATCTGGCCGCTGTTCGGCACCACCAACCAGCTGCTGGCGGGCCTGACCCTGCTGGTGATCACCGTGATGCTGGTGCGCCTGCGTCGCCCGATGTGGTACACCCTGGCGCCGCTCTGCTTCCTGCTGGTGATGACCATCGCCGCGCTGCTGATCCAGCTGCGCACCTTCTATCAGCAGGGCAACATGTTCCTGCTGGTGCTGGATATCGTGGTGTTGATCGCGGCGATTATGGTGGCCATGGAGTGCGCCTCGGCGCTCAAGCGCTCCCGTGCGGAGATGGTCGCCGAGCAGAAGTGATGAAGGAGTGACCCATGAACGACGATCATGACCGCGGTCATGATCCTCGTCTCGAACGGATTCGGGCCTGGCTTAGCCAGGCCCGTTTCTTCGCGGAGGAGGTCTACTCCTCCCGCTACCGGGGCGCCATCGCTCGCGCCCGCCGAGACGAGGATGACCTCTTCATGCTGCTGGTGTTCTCCGAGATGATGGGGGTGCCCAACCCGGCGGCCTACTACACCCTGGAGCTGCAGCCGCTGCTGCTGGAACGCTTCCATGACTGGCATCGGCGCATGGGCATGGAACGCTCGCCGCTGGATCATTTCAAGTGTTGCTGAGGCCCTCATGAAAGAACTGCTGAATAAACGCCTGCTGTGGGTGGGCGGCAAGGGCGGGGTCGGCAAGACCACGGTGGCCGCGGCCCTGGCGGTGCTGGCGGCGCGACGGGGCAGGAAGGTGCTGGTGGTCTCCACTGACCCGGCCCACAGCCTGGGCGACGTCTTCGACCGCGAGTTGGGTGACGTGCCGCGCCGGCTGCTGCCCAACCTCGACGCCATGGAGATCGACCCCGATGCCGAGGTGGAAGCCCATCTGGCGCGAGTCACCGAGCAGATGCGTCGCTACGCCGCCCCGGAGATGATGAAGGAACTAGAGCGGCAGATGCGCCTGACCCGGCAGTCGCCGGGCACCCAGGAGGCGGCGCTGCTGGAGCGGCTCTCGCGGCTGATCACCGATGACGAGGCCGACTGGGACCTGATCATCTTCGACACCGCGCCCACCGGCCACACCCTGCGCCTGCTGACCCTGCCCGAGGCCATGGCCGCCTGGACCGATGGCCTGCTGGCCCACAACCGCAAGTCGGAGGAGCTGGGCAAGGTCCTCTCGCACCTGACCCCCAAGCGCGGCCGCGACGTGGCCACCCCCTTCGACGATCCCCAGGAGGATCCGCTCGCCGACCTGGACGAGAAGACCCGCGACGTGGCGAAGACGCTGATCGAGCGCAGGCGGCTCTTCCACCGGGCGCGGCGGCGCATCGAGAACGCCGAGGAGACCGGCTTCTTGTTCGTGCTGACTCCCGAGCGGCTGCCGATCCTCGAGACCGCGCGGGCCGTGGCGACCCTCGAGGAAGCCCATGTGCCGGTGGCCGGCACCCTGGTCAACCGGGTGATTCCCGAGGATGCCGACGGGGAGTTCCTGCGCGCCCGCCGGGAGCAGGAGGCGACCTACCTGGAGCGCATCGATCAGGAGCTCGGCCACCTGCCGCGCCCGCGGCTGCCCTGGCTGCCCACCGACGTGCAGGGCATCTCGATCCTCGAGGAGCTGGCCGACCGGCTGGAGGGTGAGGGCTTCTAGCCCCGCGTCAAGCGCCGCCGCGGTGGCGCTCCAGCAGCGCCTCGCGCCCCCACAGCACCCCGCGCCCTAGCCACTCGTGCAGGGCGCGGGTGCTTTCGTTGAGGTGATAAGCGCGCGGCATCCAGCCATGCACCCCCGGCGGCGGTGCGCTGGCGAACTCCGTCGGCGCGGCGATCACCGCAAGCCCCGCGCGTTCGAACTCGGCGATAGCTCGCGGCAGGTGCCAGGCCTGGGAGACCAGCGCCACCCGCTCGATGCCGTCGCGTTGAAGCATGGCGGCGCTGAAGCGGGCGTTCTCCGCAGTGTTGCGGCTCTCACCCTCCAGCCAGCGTACCGGTACCTCAAACACCTCGCGCAGCGCCGCGGCCATCAGACTCGCCTCGGCGCTGTGCTCATCATGGACCCGCCCGCCGCTGACCAGGATCGGCAGGCCGCTGCCCCGGTGCAGGTGGGCGCCATAGGCCAGCCGCCGCCAGGTGGGGTTGGAGGGGGCATCGCCCCAACCGAACTCAGGGGCGACGTAGTCGCGCCCGCCGCCCAGGATCACAATGGCCTGGGCGCCGCGCAGCGTGCCAGGGCCAGCCAGCGGCGCGGGCTCGAGCCCCTGGCGCAGGGCGTGGCTGGCCCAGGGGGTGGCGAGCAGCAGCAGGCTTACGAGGCCGAGTGTGACCAGCAGGCCGCCGGCGAGGCGCTTCGCGCCGAGGGCCAGACCCACCAGCACCAGCAGGACGTTGACCAGCGGCGGCAGCGCCAGGTACTTGAGCACGTCCATCAGCGCGGCCTCCCGATGCCGGTGTCGAGCAGGTCGAGGCGCCGTGTGGGCCAGTGCACCACGGCGGTGTGGCGGTGCATGCGCTCGGCGAGCCAGGGGTGACGCTCCTGGATCACGCGGCTCGCGAAGTCGGCCAGGAAGTGCGACTTGAGCTCGGCCCTGGCGCGATCCACCCCCACTGCCTGGTAGGGAGTGGAGGCCAGCAGCATGAGTCCGTCATCGGGAATGCGTCCGGCGGCCATGTTGGCATCGATGATGTCGGCGGCGGTGCCGATGGGCTCGGCGAGGCTCGGGCCGTAGGGGCCGATGATCAGCGCGGTGTTGGGCAGGTGCAGGAAGTCGAAGCCGCGCCCCACGCAGATAACCCACTCGCGATGCTCGATATCGAGCTGGCGGGCCACGCCGCGCAGGCTCGCCGCATGGGCTAGGTTGCCCTCGAGCAGCGGCAGCAGGTCGCGGCGGATATCGGCCGGCATGTCCGGGCAGAGGGCGGCGACCCGGTGGCCGAGGCTCTCGCCGTTGTCGGGGGCGAGCGCGCCGATGTCCAGGGTCGCCTCCCCCTCGCCGTGCAGGATCAGGGCGTCGGAGTCGGTCTCGAAGCCGCACACCAGCGGGTAGACGTGCTGGTGGTCGGTGCCGAACAGCCGCTCGGCCTGGGCGCGGATCTCGCGGGCGTGAGTCAGGGCGGCACCGGCATCGCAGCCGAAGCCGGCGCAGCCGCGCAGCCGCTCTCCCCGGGAGAAGTGGTAGGTGATCATCAAGAGCGAGCCGTGGCCCTCGCGGATCCCCTCGGCCACCGCTTCGGTGACCAGTTCTCCCAGGTAGGGCCAGCCCAGGTCGAAGATGCCACCGAGGTTACGAAAGGGGGAGATGATGCCCAGCGGCGTGCGGGTGGCGTGGGGAATATGGATGCGCCCGTCCATGCACTTCAGTACCAGCAGGCGGGTGGGGTGACGGGCCAGATAGCTCTCCCGGGCCAGGCTGGCCGAGGGGCTGCAGTAGGTGTCGGCATGCTGGCGGGAGAGAGCCAGCAGCGCCTCGATGCGCTCGGCGATGGGGCGGTCGTGGAGTTGGATGGGCATGGGGCGACGGGTGGGGTCCTTGTTGTTGTCCCGTCATGTTCCACCAGGCCGACGAACGATGCAAAGTCGGCGGTGCACGGGCACTGCCTCAGCGTGCGGCGGGATCCAGCAGCCTCTCGCGGTGGCGCTCAACGTAGAGGACGGCCTGGTAGACCGCATGGACCACCGCCCGGGAGGTCACCGTGGCGCCGCTCAGGGTATCGAAGTCGCCGCCATCACTCCGCAGCGCCCAGGCATCGTCCTGGTCCTCGAGCCCGCGCCCCTCGAACTGCCGGATCCAGTCGTCGTGGGTGATCTCGATGCCATCGCCGTAGCCCGGCGACTCTTGGTGGTGGAGGACTCGCGCCCCGGTCACCCGGCCTTCGTGATCGATGCCGACCAGCAGGACGATCTCCCCGCCATAGCCGCGCCCGGTGACCACCGGCAGCACCACGCCGGTTACCCGTTCCTGCTCAGTACCGGTCCCACTGCGGGTGCGCCAGGCCACGAAGTCGGTGCGCTGGCCGAGACGCCGCTCGGCGGGCAGGGTCAGGGTGTCGGCGAGCGGGTCGTTGTCATGGCCTGGCGGAGCCACGGCCAGCACCTGCCGATGAAGCTCGGCCCGATCCGCGGACTGAGCGGCGGCCAGGGCGGGCGCCGCCAGCAGGGTGCCGGCAAGCAGGAGGGCGAGCAGGAATCGCCGACGCAGGGCAGGGCACATGGTCATCTCCAGCGGGGGCCTGCCCTAAATATCGACCTTCTCCTTGAATTCGCAAAGGTCCTCGATGACGCAGCTGCCGCAGCGCGGCTTGCGCGCCACGCAGGTGTAGCGGCCGTGGAGGATCAGCCAGTGGTGGGCGTCCTGGCGAAACTCCTTCGGCACATGGCGCAGCAGCTTCTTCTCGACCTCAACCACGTCCTTGCCCTTGGCAATACCGGTGCGGTTGGAGACCCGGAAGATATGGGTGTCCACGGCGATGGTGGGCTGGCCGAAGGCGGTGTTGAGGATGACGTTGGCGGTCTTGCGGCCCACTCCGGGCAGCGCCTCCAGGGCGGCGCGGGTCTCGGGGACCTCACCACCGTGCTTGTCGATCAGCAGGTGGCAGGTCTTCATCAGGTTCTCGGCCTTGGTATTGAAGAGGCCGATGGTCTTGATGTGCTCCTTGAGCCCCTCGAGGCCGAGCTCGATGATCGCCTGGGGGGTGTTGGCGACGGGGAAGAGCCGGGCCGTGGCCTTGTTGACGCCGACGTCGGTGGCCTGGGCCGAGAGCAGCACCGCCGCGAGCAGCTCGAAGGGGGTCGTCCAGTGGAGTTCGGTGGTGGGCTCGGGGTTGTGCTCGCGCAGCCGCGCGAAGATCTCGAAGCGTTTCTGTGCGTTCATGGCGGTCCGTAAGGTGGCTGATCACGGGGCTTCTCCGGCAGCAGCTCTATGAGGAGGCGCCATGAACCCCTCCCTGGGGGCTACCTAGACCATCCTTGGTCCACGGACCTCCTCTACGAGCTGCCCCCGGCGCCCCTGTCCTGGCGGTAATTCAGCTGGCCCTGATTCGGCTAGGCTAGGTCGACTGACTCTGCTCCAGCGCGCTTCTGGCCTCGGCGAGCAGCCGCTCGGCCTCGGGGAGCTGGGTCCTGGCGGTGGCCTCGGCCTGGGCGTCGCCGCGGCGCTGGGCGCTCTCCAGCTGCTGCTGCACGCGCTTGACGGCCTGTTCGGCGGCCTTCAATGCCATCTGGCGTTGTCGCTTTACCGCGGGGCCTGCGGCGGCCGGGCCCGAGCCGCCTGGGCGGCGCTGCTGCATCATCCGCTTCTGGCGCTCCAGGCGCTTCTCCTTGGCCTCCCGGGCCAGACGCGCCTGGCGGGCGCGGTGGCGGGTGCGCCCGAGCGTGGCGCGCCGGGCCAGGTAGGCGTCGCGCTCTTCCTCGCCCTCGGCGGCCTGCCAGGTGGGGTGTGGCACCAGATCGATGCAGTCCACCGGGCAGGGCGCCACGCAGAGCTCGCAGCCGGTGCACTCGTCGACGATCACCGTATGCATGCGCTTGGCCGCGCCGAGGATGGCGTCCACCGGGCAGGCCTGGATGCACTTGGTGCAGCCGATGCACTCGTCCTCGCGGATCACGGCGGCCAGCGGCGGCTGGGCGGGCTCCGCCAGGGGCTCCACCGGCCGGCCGGTGAGCGCGGCCAGGCGCACAAGCGTTGCCTCGCCACCAGGCGGGCAGCGGTTGATGGGCTCGCCCGCAGCGATCGCCTCGGCGTAGGGGAGGCAGCCATCGAAGCCGCACTTGCTGCACTGGGTCTGAGGCAGCAGGGCGTCGATGGCCGCGATCCGCTCGCGCTGGCTCACCGCCTCAGGTCACCCGCTGGCCGGGCTCGGCGCCGGCATCGGGCGAGAGCAGGTAGATGCCCTCGTCGTTGGCCGAGGCCAGTACCATGCCCTCGGAGAGGCCGAAGCGCATCTTGCGCGGGGCGAGGTTGGCCACCATCACGGTGAGCCGGCCCTCCAGGGCCTCGGGAGCATAGGCGCTGCGGATGCCGGAGAACACCGTGCGGGTCTCGCCGCCGAGATCCAGGGTCAGCTTGAGCAGCTTGTCGGCGCCCTCGACGTACTCCGCCTTGGCGATCCGCGCGATGCGCAGGTCCACCTTGATGAAGTCCTCGAAGCCGATCTCCGGGGCGATCGGTGTCTCGGCCAGGGGTCCCTTCGGGGTCTCCTTGAGCTTCTGTTCTTCCACCAGGTCCTCCTTTGACGCCGCCATCATGGCGTCGATCTTCTCCCGCTCCACGCGGGTCATCAGTGGCTTGAACTTGGCGATCTCGTGGCCCAGCAGCACCTCATGGCGGCTATGCCAGTCGAGGCCGTCGAGCTTCAGGAACGCCCGGGCCTCCTCGGCCATGGCCGGCACCACCGGTGCCAGGTAGACCATCAGCTGGCGGAACAGGTTGAGACCCACCGAGCAGATGTCGACGACCTCCTGCTCGCGTCCCTCCTGCTTGGCCAGCACCCAGGGCTCGGCATCGGCGATGTAGGTGTTGGCCTCATCCGCCAGTTCCATCACCCGACGCATGGCACGGCCGAACTCGCGGGCCTCGAAGAACTCGGCGATCTCGTCGCCAGCGGTGATGAAGCGGGCCACCATCTCCGGCTCGGCGCAGTGGGCCGAGAGCCTTCCGCCGCCCAGCTTGTTGACGAAGCCTGCGCAGCGACTGGCGATGTTGACCACCTTGCCGACCAGGTCGCTGTTGACCCTGGCGGCGAAGTCCTCGAGGTTGAGGTCCAGGTCGTCCACCCGGGAGGTGAGCTTGGCGGCGAAGTAGTAGCGCAGGTACTCCGGGTTCAGGAAGTCCGCGTAGGTGGCGGCCTTGATGAAGGTGCCGCGTGACTTGGACATCTTGGCACCGTTCACGGTCACGAAGCCGTGGCAGTTGACCGCAGTGGGAGTTCGGAAGTCGGCGCCGTGGAGCATGGCCGGCCAGAACAGCGCGTGGAAGTAGACGATGTCCTTGCCGATGAAGTGGTAGACCTCTGCCTGGCTGTCCTTGTGCCAGAAGGCGTCGAAATCCAGCCCCTGCCGGTCGCAGAGGTTCTTGAAGCTGGCCAGGTAGCCGATAGGGGCATCCAGCCAGACGTAGAAGTACTTGCCCGGGGCGTCGGGAATCTCGAAGCCGAAGTAGGGGGCGTCGCGGGAGATATCCCACTCGTTGAAGCCAGCCTCGAACCACTCCATCAGCTTGTTGCGGATCTGCGGCTGGACGTGGCCGTCGTTGATCCACTCGTGCAGGAAGTCGGCGAAGTCCGGCAGCTTGAAGAAGTAGTGGGTGGAGCTTCTCACCTCAGGGGTGGCGCCGGAGATGGCAGACACCGGGTCGATCAGCTCCGCCGGGGTATAGGTGGCGCCGCACGCCTCGCAGTTGTCGCCGTACTGGTCATCCGCCTTGCACTTGGGGCAGGTGCCCTTGATGAAGCGGTCGGCCAGGAACAGCCCCTTGACCGGATCATACATCTGCTCGATATCGCGGGTGGCGATATGGCCCTTGTCGCGCAGGCGGGTGTAGATCAGCTCGCTGAAGTAGCGGTTCTCGTCGGAGTGGGTCGAGTGGTAGTTGTCGAAGGCCACGCCGAAGGTGGCGAAGTCCGCCTGGTGCTCCTGGCTGACGCGATCGATCAGTGCCTCGGAGGTGATCCCCTCCTGCTCGGCGCGCAGCATGATGGCGGTGCCGTGGGCGTCGTCGGCGCAGACATAGTGGCACTCGTGGCCGCGGCTCTTCTGGAAGCGCACCCAGATATCGGTCTGGATGTACTCGAGCAGGTGGCCGAGGTGGATGGCGCCGTTGGCGTAGGGCAGGGCGCTGGTAACCAGGATCTGGCGCTTGGCGGTCGTCGACATGTCGGCTCTGGATTCCCATGAAAATCAGGCCATCGATTGTAGCGGTCTTGGGGCGTGGCTGCACCCGCGCACCACCCGGGTTTGGCGAGTCGCACACTGTTCGGTTAAAATGATAGGGTCAATCGGTGAGTGGCACGGATCGCCACCCGCCGGATGGCCAACCTCAGCGTCACGCATGCCTGGAGCCTGCTTCCCAACAGACTTCATGGAGGAACTCCCATGCGTATGCGTCTTGCCCTGCCCCTGATTGCGGCCACTGCCCTACTGGCCGGCTGTGCCGGCAATGCCATCTCACCGACCTACACCAGCGTCGACCCCGACCTCATGCGGATCGGCGATGATCGCCCCGCCAACCCCGAGAAGCGCGTTGAGGAGATGGGCTCCTACTGCCTCGAGATCACCGAGACCTGGAACGCCCATGGCACCACCCCGGACGGCCAGAGCCTTTGGGCCAAGGACACCGCCCGCAAGGTCGTGCCCTGCAGCTGAGGCCAGGTACGCTCTGACCGCAAGCCGCCCGGTGCGACCCCGCATCGGGCGGCTTCGTTCGGGCGGCTGCCGATAGCATGCAAACAGTGTTCGAAAACGTTTGACGGCCCTCCCGGCCGGGGGTATATAGCCTTGCCGGCCAATGGGTGCCGGCATCGGATCGACTCACTCTGAGGGTTTTGTGAACATGCCTCTGCGCCGCTGTTTACCCGTCCTGCTCGTGGCTGCCCTGGCAGCCGGCTGTGCCAGCAACACCACCATCGCACCCCGCTACACCACCGAGAATCCCGATGTGCTACGGATCGGTGGCGAGCGTCCCGCCAGCCCCGATCCCCGCGTGGAGAACGCCGGCTCCTTCTGTCTCGAAGTCACCGAGCGCTGGAGTGAGCACGGTCGTACCCCCGATGGCCAGATGCTGTGGGCCAAGGATACGCTGCGCAAGGTCGTGCCCTGCAGCTGATCCGAGCACGCTTGAACGAACAAAGCGCCCGGTGCCTACCCGCACCGGGCGCTTTGTTATGAGCAGATCGTTTTGGGAGCATCGTTATGGGGGCATCTTCCCCCTTCTCCCCAGGGGAAACCGCCGGGCTGCCACCCTCGTCAGGAGGAGCCGCCACTGGGCTTGGAGTCGGCCATCAGCATGTCGTGGTTGCGGGGCGGCTGACACTGGGTATGCGTGCCCGCGGCCAGGTAGTGGCTCAGGATCGGCTCCATGCCCTTGAGCACCTGGACCGGCAGGGCCGAGGTGAAGCGGAAGCGGTCCGACTCGCTGCCGGCCACGTAGGCGGTGAGGGTGCCGAAGTGGTCGTCGCCCAGGTAGAAGACGAAGGTGGCGGTGCGGTTGCGCGCCTCGGAGTGCACCACCTGGCCGGAGCGGGTGACGGTCTGGAAGCGGTTGTTGCCGGTGCCGGTCTTGCCGCCGAGGGTCAGCGGGGTGTCGTCGTCAAGCCGGAAGCTCCCCTGCAGGCGGCGGGCGGTGCCGCCCTCCACCACCTGGGAGAGGGTGTGGCGCAGCACCGCGGCCACCTCCGGCGCCATGACCTGGCGGGCGCGGCCGTGGTCGGGCAGGAAGCGGGTCTCGTAAGGGGTGCCCTCGGCCAGGTGCAGGTCGTCGATGCGCAGTGTGGGCAGCCGCACCCCGTCGTTGAGGATGATGCCCATCAGCTCGGCCAGGGCCGCGGGGCGATCCCCCGAGCTGCCCACCGCGGTGGCCAGCGACGGCACCAGGTGGTCGAAGGGGTAGCCGAGCCGCGCCCAGCGCTGGTGGATATCGAGGAAGGCCTCGACCTCGAGCATGGTGCGGATGCGGGTGTCGCGGGCGCTGCGGTGGCGGGTGCGCAGCAGCCAGCCGTAGACCTCCTGGCGTGCCTCGCGGCTGGCGGCCTCGGCGTCGGCGTAGCCGGCATCGGGCTGGTCCTGCAAGAAGCCCACCAGCCACAGCTCCAGCGGATGCACGCCGGCGATATAGCCCTGGTCGGAGAGGGTGAGGGCGCTGGGGTCGCTGCCCTCGAACAGCACGCTCGGTCGGAAGCTGGCGTCGCGGCCGCCCAGCCGCTCGGCGACGAAGGCGGTGAAGCCGATGGGGTCCGCCTCCGGGTAGAGGTAGCGGTAGACCGCCGCCAGCCGCCGCGCGCCGGGGCGCAGCCCGCCCAGGAAGGCCTCCAGGCGCTCCTCGGGTGGCAGCGCCTGGTACTTGCGCCAGAAGCGCTGCAGGAACACCCGGCCCTCGCGATCGGCGAAGCTCGCTAGATAGTCCAGCCGACGCGGATCGCTGTCGTCCTCGAGCAGTCTGCGGCGGTTCTCGTCGCGGTGGATGCTGTAGTTCACCAGATCGCGCATCAGGCGGATGAAGGGCAGGTTGAGGGACTCCCGCATCGCCTCCTCGAGGGTGGGGTTGCGGCCGTTGTCCTCGCGCCGGAAGTTACTGAAGGTGTGGCGCCCGCCCCCGGTGAAGAAGGCCTCGTGGGGGCTCGCCGAGTAGCGGCGCTGCATGGCCTGGGTGAGCAGCTCGTCGAGCGGCACGTCCGGGGTGGCGATCAGCCGCTCGATCACCCAGCGGCTCAGGTGGTCCTGGCGGTCCACTGGGATCTGGCGCAGGGTGTCGGCGGGCAGCCCGGCGTGGCGGGCGTGCAGCTCGGCGATCACCTCCAGGTAGGTGGCCAGCACCCTGAGCTTGGCAGTGGAGCCCAGCTCCAGCTTGCTCCCCTCGTTGATATCGAAGGGCTGGCCGCTGTTGTCGGTCTGCACCCGCACCCGAAACCCCTCCTCGCTGCGCTCGAAGAGGGTGAAGCTGTAGCGCACCTCGGCGGTCTTCTCCGGGGCGAGCAGGCGCTCGCCGAACAGGCCGATCTCTCCGGCGAAGGCCGGGTCGGCCAGCCGATGCAGGTAGTCGGTGACCTCGACCTGCAGGTCGGGGTGCAGGGTGGTGCGCGCGGTGAGGTCCAGGCGGTCCAGTTCGTGGAGCGAGACGCCCAGCATGCCCGCCAGGCGGGTGCGTGCCACCTGCAGCCCCTTGTCGCGGGGCACCCGGTGGGCCACCGGGGCCGCCTGGAAATCCCGGAACACCAGGCGCTGGGCAAGGGCCGCCTCGCTTAGCTCGGCAGGCAGCACGCCCTCGCTGGCGAGCAGCCGCAGGTGGCTGTCGGTCAGCCGTTCCAGGGCCTCACGACCGCCCCGCAGGTACCAGGAGGGGCGGCGCTGGGCAATCATTAGCGCGAGCACCTGGCGTGTTGCCAGCCCCCGGCGCGCCAGGGTATCGGGGCCGTTGAAGTCCGGCACCAGCAGGCGGTTGATCTCGTCGGGGTCGGCACCGAACCAGACCCACAGGCCGTCGGCGAGGCCATGCACCTCGCCGTGGCCGGGAGCGGCGGCCAGCGGCACGCTGTTGAGGTAGTCCAGGGCGATATCCTGGCGGGCGGTGAGGGTCTCGGGGCCGTGGCGGTAGCCGCGCACGCTGGCCGAGACCATCTGGCGCAGCTTTTCCATGGGGGTGTCGGTGCGCCCGCCGGGGGAGTGACGATACTTCTCGATCTGGGTGGCCAGGGTGCTGCCGCCGGCGGATTGGTCCGAGACATCCAGAGCCCGGCTCGCCTGGGAGAGGGCGGCGCGGGCAAAGCGTGGCCAGTCCACCGCGGGGTTGGCGTTGGGGGCGCTGGCGTCGAGCAGCTGGCGGTTCTCGATGAACAGCAGCATCTCCAGCACCATGGGCGGCACGGCGTCGAAGTGGGGGAAGTGACGTCCGGGGTGGCGGTAGACGTAGAGGCTTTCGCCGGTGCAGCTCTCCAGGGTCAGGCCGGTACGGGTCTTCTCGCCGTAGGGGGGGAAGAAGCCGTGGTTCACATAGTCCATCAGCGCCGGCGAGAAGCGCGCCTGGCGCTCCACCAGGAAGCCGCGCTCCACCAGCCGCGACTGGAACTCGGGCAGCCGGGTGTAGCCGAGTCGCTCGTCGAAGGGGCCGTGGGTGGGGGCGAGCAGACGCTCGCTGCGTCCCGGGGCGACGGTCCAGGTCAGGGTGGCGGCGTAGCGGGAGAGCTCCTGTGACTGGAAGCGCGAGGTGCGCGCCTCGGCCACCAGCAGGGTGGCCAGCACACTGGCCACCAGCGCGAAGAACAGCAGCAGCCACAGTCCGAGGCGCCGCCGCTTCCTGGGTGGAGGCTCGGCCGACAGCCCGGCGCCTGGTGGCCGGGGCCAGCCGGGATCGAGAAGCGGCTCCTGGGAGTCCAGCCTGCCCATACGCTACCTCCGCCATGGCCCGGTACGAATGCGTACCTCCTTCCATAAGCGTAGAACGGTTCTGGCGTTTGAGTAGCGAAATGTAACTATCTGGATGCGATGTTTCGATAGACGCCGAAGTGGGTGAGGCCACGATCGTGCAGGTGCAGGGCCTGCAGGCGGCTCATCACTCCCTGGTCGCAGTAGAGGAGGTAGCGGCGATCGTCCGGCAGGGCCTCGGCCCGCTGCTGCAGCTCGTAGAAGGGAATCTCCAGGCGCGGTACCTCGGGCAGCGGTAGCGGCGTCTCCTCACGCTCGCTGGGCGGGCGGATGTCGATCACGCTGACGTCATCGGCGGCGGCGAGGGCCGCCGGGGAGTCCAGGGTGAAGGGCGCCTGCGGGGCGGGGACTGTCGTGTCGCCGAGGCTATCGCTGCGGGTGAGGGTGGCGGCCTCGATGGCGGCGTCGAGCACGCCGAAGTCGAAGTCGGACTCGGCGGCCGCGACCTGGTCGCGCCGGGCGCGGGTGTGGGGGCGCTTGGAAATCACCCCACAGTACTCCGGCATCGCCTCGGCGAAGCGTGCGGTATCGATCCGACGGGCCTGGTCGATGATCGCCTGCTTGTCCTCGGTGAGCAGCGGGCGCAGCACCGGCAGGGAGCTTGCCTCGTCGATCAGCGCCAGGTTGGTCAGGGTCTGGCTGGAGACCTGGGCGATGGCGTCGCCGGTGACCAGGGCCGGCACCCGGGCGCGCTGGGCGATGCGCGAGGCGGCGCGCACCATCATGCGCTTGAGCACCACCCCCATGAGGCTATCGGGCACCGTCTTGAGGATCTCGGCCACCACCGACTCGAAGGGCACCGAGATGAAGTTGACCCGATGCGACAGGCTGTAGCGCTGCCAGAGGTGGTGGGTGACCTCGCGAACGCCGCGCTCGTGCTCGGGGCCGCCGAGATTGAAGAACAGAAAGTGGCACTTGATGCCGCGGCGGATCATCCGCCAGGCGGCCACCGGGGAGTCGTAGCCGCCGGAGATCAGCGTCATGGCCTGGCCCTGCATGCCCAGCGGATAGCCGCCGAGCCCCGGCCAGCGCTGGCGGATCAGGCGCAGGCGAGCGTCCACCACTTGCACCGGCACCTCGACCTCGGCGTGGCGCAGATCGACCCGCGCCGTGGGGGCCGCGGCGAGCAGCTGAGTGCCCAGGTGACGCTCCATGTCGGCAGAGGTGAAGTCGTGGTCGCCGCGGCGCTTGGCGGTGACCCGGAAGCGCCGCCCGGCGATGGCGTGCTGCCATAGCGGAACCACCTGCCTGGCGATGTCCTCGAGGCCGTCGAAGTCGACCTCCTCGACCGCCTGTACCTCGTGGATACCGGGAATGCGGGTCAGCCGTTCCTGCATCTCCTCCTGGTACGCAGGGGAGAGGTCATCGGGCAGGGCCACCTGCAGGATGTCCCAGCGCTCCTGGACCTTCACCCGCGGGTCCAGCGGGCGCAGGGTATTGCGCACGTTGGAGGCGAGGCAGCGGATCATGTGGCGCCGCACGGAGCGCGACTTGATGGTGATCTCGGGGAACAGCTTGAGCAGGTAGTACATCGTGAAAATTCTGTAAAGCTTTTGTAGAAACAGTGCCTTACAGTTTACCAGACTCGGCGGGCAGGGGCCCGCAACGACGACGCCCGGCAGGGCCGGGCGTCGAGGGTGCGCTTGATGAGGTGCCGGAAAGGCGGGGAGGAGGTGGGCAGCAGCAGCGGCCGAGAGCGGCGCTCAGTAGAGAGCCTGCTCCTCGTCCACCACCTCCTTGAGCAGCTCCAGGAAGAGGCGGTCGGCCTCGGAGTGCTCGGCCGGATCCTCCGGTATGTGCACGCTGGTGGTCTCCGAGATCTCGTTGGCGATGCGCGCCATCACCGCGCTGCCGCCGCCCTCGGGCAGGTGGCGCCGGGCGATCTCGAGGGACTGGTCGAGGATCTTCGGGTCCTGCAGCAGCTTCTTGATGAAACCACGCAGCTCGTTGATGACCCGGGTCTTCTGGATTTCCGATGAGGACATGGCCTTCTCCTTGGGTAGCGTTGCCGTGCCGCAGTGGCGTGACAATATCACGTTTGATCGCTTCGGGAGAGAGGCGGGCGCTGACCCTGTGCGGGGCATCGACGGGGCGGGACTCTACAGCGTAATCCCTGGCTTACGTCAAGAAAGTACGATTTCGTCGGCTCGCCGAAGCGGAGTGAGTGGACAAGTGGCCACATAAGATTACACTGGGTAACAAACAGGGCGGGCATCAGTCTAAAGTGCCGAGCCTCTCCTCTGGCAGGCGACTACCTTTCTGGTAATCCCGCTGGCTCAGGAGCTAGGAGAACGGGAAAGGATGCGCCATTCCGGCGAGCAGGAACCACGCCGGGAATGCGACCCGAACAAGAAACAACACACTCCAGCCGGGTATCGGCCTACGGTCAGCGCCCGGGGATCATGCAAAAGGGAACTATCATGACACGCGCCACCGTAGTTATCCGTTACCTTCACGGCCAGCGTCGTCTCGCCGGAGCCGCCGTTGTCGGCTCCGCCCTGACGCTGCTGCCGTTGGCCGCCGCCGTGGCCCAGAGCCTGCCGCCGGGGTTGGCTCAGCCCGGCTCCACCGACATGACCGAAGTGGTGCGCCAGGCGCTTGCCACTAACCCGGAGGTGCACGCGGCCTGGAACGGCCTGCGTGCCGCCGGCAACGACGTGGGCGTGGCCCGCGGCAACTACCTGCCGAGCATCGATGCCGCCGCCGGTATCGGTCGTGAAGACCGACAGGATGATGGTCGTGGCAGCTATGAGACCACCTTTGCCGAGCTGACCCTGAGCCAGATGATCTGGGACGGCTTCGCTACCCGCAGCGAAGTGGAGCGGCTCGATCGGGCCAAGCTGGTGCGCTACTACGAACTGCTCGGGGCCAGCGAGAACGTCGCCCTGGAGGCCTCCCGCGCCTACCTGGACGTGAGCCGCTACCGCGAGCTGGTACGCCTGGCTCAGGACAACTACGCCGACCACCTGCGTGTCTTCAACCAGATCGAGGAACGGGTGCGGTCCGGCGCCGGGCGCGGCGTCGACCTGGAGCAGATCAGCGGCCGCCTGGCCCTGGCCGAATCCAACCTGATGACCGAGGCCTCCAACCTCCACGACGTCACCGCCCGCTACCAGCGCATCGTCGGTCGGCTCCCCGCCGAGAACCTGGCGCCGGCGCCGCAGCTGGATAACCGCCTGCCGCCCAGCGTGGCAGAGGCGGTGAACCTGGCCTTCCAGGGCAACCCCGAGTTCCACGCCGCCATCGAGAACATCGAATCGAGCCGCGCCGCCCAGCAGGGCACCCGGGCCGGCTTCCAGCCGCGCCTGGACCTGCGCGGCCGCACCGGCACCTACGACAGCAGCGACGGCAACTTCGACCCGCTGGGCCGTCGTGACCGCCACAGCATCGAGCTGGTGGCCAGCATGAACCTCTACCGGGGCGGCAGTGACCTGGCCTCCTTCCGCGCCGCCAGCGATCGCGTCGAGCAGTCGATCAACCAGCGCGAGGTGGTGTGCCATAACATCCGCCAGACCACCCAGATCGCCTACAACGATACCCGCCGCTTGCGCGAGCAAATGCAGTACCTGAACCAGCACCGCCAATCCATCGATCGGGTGCGCGGCGCCTACCAGCAGCAGTTCGATATCGGTCAGCGCACCCTGCTCGACGTGCTGGACAGCGAGAACGAGTTCTTCGAGGCCAGCCGCGCCTTCGTCAACGCCCAGTACGACGTGGCGCTGGCCGACGCCCGCACCCTGGCCGCCATGGGGCAACTGATGCCCACCCTGGGCGTGGTGCGTGACGACATGCCGACCCTGGCCGAGATGGGCAGCGATGGCGTGGCGCTCAACCCCGACGTGGTCTGTCCGGTCGAGGGGCCCATGGGCTTCACCCTGCAGGACTTCACCGGCGGGATCAGCGCACCGGCCCCGACGCGGGCACCGGACGTGACCCTTTCCGCCGATGCGCTGTTTGCCATCAACAGCGCCGAGCTCTCCGCCGAGTCCCGCGGGGAGCTCGGCCAGCTAGCGCAGCAGATCCGCGGCATGACCAATCTGGAGCGCGTGTTCATCGCTGGCCACGCCGACAGCACCGGCAACGATGCCATCAACGATCCGCTCTCCCAGCGGCGCGCCGACAGCGTGGCCGACTATCTGGTGAGCCAGGGCGTGGAGCGTGGCCTGGTGCAGACTCGGGGCTACGGTTCCCGCCAGCCGGTGGCCACCAACGATACCGTGGAGGGGCGCCGCCAGAACCGCCGCGTGGAGGTGACCCTGGAACGGGTAGGCGAGAACCTGGATCTGGGCTTCGCGCCGGTCGAGGTGCAGCCGCAGGCGCTGGCCGCCGGCAGCGACGCCGTCTCGCGGGCCTGGGCCGAACCCTCCCCGGTCACCCTCTACACCGAGGCCGGTGTGGTCCGGGCAGAGCTCGAACAGGTCGCCGAGGTGGCGCCTTCCGGCACCTTCCTGCAGGTCGCCGCCCTGCGTGACCAGCACAGTGCCCTGGGGCTTGGCGAGCGGCTCTCCGCCGAGCTGAACTTGCCGATGCAGCTGGACAGCTCGGGCAGCCTGCACCGCGTGCAGCTGGGTCCGGTCGCTCCCGCCGAGGCGCGTGCACTTCAACAGCGGCTCGCCGCGATGGGGTATGGCGACAGCTATACGGTAAAGGGATGATCGTGATCTGATGCGGGGTGTCACCATTATCCCCGCTTGTCCTCTCTCCTTCGGCCCTGCCAGCCTCGCTGGCAGGGCCTCTCCCCTGATGAGGTGTTCGTGAGCCAGAGAGAATCCCTGGACCCCCCGGAGGCGCCGGGCTCCCGCTCGGCGGTTCACGACGAGCTGCTGGAGTGCCTGCAGAGCGTCGCCACCCTGCATGACCAGACTACCACCGCCGAGACCCTGACCGCTGGGCTGCCGCTGGAGGAGGGCAGGCTGACGCCGGGAGTCTTCCCGCGTGCCGCGGCCCGGGCGGGCATGACGGCTCGCCTGGTCAAGAGCCGCCTGGTGCAGCTCAACCCGGCACTCTTCCCCGCGGTACTGCTGCTGGAGCCTGGCCGCGCCTGCGTGCTGGTGGCGCTGGACATCAAGGCGCGCCGCGCCAAGGTGATCTTCCCGGAGCTCGGCGATGC
Organism: Halomonas sp. JS92-SW72; assembly: GCF_003547075.1. NCBI lineage: Bacteria > Pseudomonadati > Pseudomonadota > Gammaproteobacteria > Oceanospirillales > Halomonadaceae > Halomonas > Halomonas sp. JS92-SW72. The sequence continues at coordinate 3,451,067 of NZ_CP032147.1, read as the reverse complement.
GGTCAGCGAAGTGAGCCTCGACGGCCTACAGGCCAGTTACTCCGGCCAGGCGATCTACGTGCGGCCGCGCTTCCACTTCGATGCCCGCGGGCCCGAAGTGAACAAGCAGCGCAGCCGCCACTGGTTCTGGGGTGTGGTTCGTGAGAACCGCAGGCTCTACCGCGACGTCATCGCCGGCTCGGTGATGATCAACCTCTTTGCGGTGGCGATGCCGCTGTTCGTGCTCAATGTCTACGATCGGGTGGTGCCCAACCACGCTACCGAGACGCTCTGGGTGCTGGCGGTGGGCATCTTCATCGTGCTCTGTTTCGATCTGGCGCTGCGGTTGATGCGCAACGCCTTCGTCGACCTGGCGGCCAGCCGGGCCGACGTCAAGCTCTCCTCCTCGATCATGGCCCGGGTGTTGGGGCTGCGCATGGAGGCCAGGCCCGCCTCCACCGGCTCCTTCGCCGCCACCCTGCAGTCCTATGAGTCGGTGCGTGGGTTCATCGGCTCGGCCACGGTGGTGGCCCTGGTCGATCTGCCCTTCGTGCTGATGTTCGCCGCCATCATTGCCTTGATCGGCCCGCCGCTGGTGATTCCGGTGCTGGTGGGCATCGCCTTCGTGCTGCTCTACGCCCTGGCGGCCCAGGGTAAGCTGCACGAGCTCTCCGAGACCACCTGGCGGGTCAGTGCCCAGCGCAACGCCACCCTGGTGGAGTCGGTTTCCCAGCTCGAGACGGTCAAGGCGCTGCGCGCCGAGAGCCGCATCCAAGGCGTGTGGGAGAAGGCCTCGGCGTTCCTCTCCCGCACCTCCGCGCAACTGCGCCTGGTGAGCTCCTCGGTTTCGAGTGTCGCGCTGTGGGCCCAGCACTCGGTGGCGGTCTGCGTGATCATCATAGGGGTCTACCTGATCATCGACGGCAACCTCACCCAGGGCGGGCTGATCGCCGCCTACCTGCTCTCCTCGCGGGCCATGGCACCGGTGAGCCAGGCGGCGGCGCTGCTGGCCCAGTACCATCAGTCCTCCACCGCGCTGCAGTCCCTCAACGGGGTGATGGAGCGTCCGGTGGAGCGCCCCGAGGGCAAGGCCTTCGTCAGCCGCCCGGCGCTGCGCGGCGAGATCGCCTTCGACAAGGTCACCCTGCGCTACCCCGAGGAGGAGCGCGAGGCGCTCCGCGACGTGACGCTGAAGATCGACGCCGGCGAGAAGGTGGCGCTGCTGGGCCGGGTTGGCTGCGGCAAGACCACCCTCAACAAGCTGATCCTCGGTCTCTACCAGCCCAGCGCCGGGGCGGTGATGGTCGACGGCGTCGACCTGCGCCAGATCGATCCCATCCAACTGCGCCGCCAGATCGGCTATGTACCCCAGGACGTCAGCCTCTTCTACGGCACCCTGCGCGAGAACATCGTCGCCGGCGGCGGCAGCGAGGGCGTCGACGACGAGGCGCTGCTGCGGGCGATCCGGCTCAGCGGTCTCGAGAGCCTGGTCAACGCCCACCCCCAGGGCGTTGACCTGCAGGTGGGCGAGCGCGGTCAGGCGCTCTCCGGCGGCCAGCGTCAGGCGGTGGCCATCGCACGGGCCCTGGTCAACGACCCGCAGATCCTGCTGCTCGACGAGCCGACCAGCTCCATGGACCACGCGAGCGAAGAGACCTTCAAGGCCAACCTCAAGCAGTTCGCCCGGGCCAAGACGATGATCGTCGTGACCCACCGCACCTCGCTGCTCTCGCTGGTGGATCGCATCATCGTGATCGACGGCGGCAAGGTGGTCGCCGACGGGCCGCGAGACAAGGTGGTGGAGGCCCTGCGCAAGGGCCAGATCGGGAGGGCGCGCTGATGGCTGGCAAGAGCAAGGACCTGCGCAGCGCCGAACAGCGCGGCTTCGAGGCGATCGGGCGTTTCTCCGAGAGCGGCGGCAAGGTCTTCCGCCCCTTCATGGACCGCCTCTTCGCCCGGCGCGTCACTGCGGCGCACCTCAATCGCGACTGGGCCAGCGACGCCGACTGGGCGCGTATGCAGCAGGACCCCATCCGCGCTCGTGCCTTTCTCTATGTGGTGCTGCTCACCGTGGTTGCACTGCTGGTGTGGTCCTGGTTTGCCGCCATCGACGAGGTGACCCGCGGCGCCGGTCGGGTGATTCCCTCCAGTCAGCTGCAACGGGTGCAGACCTTCGACGGTGGCGTGGTGCAGGAGATCCTGGTGCGCGAGGGGCAGCTGGTGGAGGCGGGCCAGGTGCTGATGCGCATCGACCCCACCCGCTTCGTCGCCACCTTCCGGGAGAACCGCGCACAGGCGCTGTCGCTGCAGGCGCGGGCCGAGCGCCTGCGGGCGCTGATCACCGACACGCCCTTTGACCCCTCGGAAGAGCTGCGCGCCGAGGCGCCGGGCATCGTCGCCCAGGAACGGGAGGTCTACGAGAGCCGCCGCGAGGAGCTGCGTGAGCAGGAGAACATCCTGCGCGACCGCATCCGCCAGCGGGAAGAGGAGCTGCGCGAGGCCCAGGCACGGCGAGATACCGCCCAGCGCGAGGCCAACATGGCCAGCCAGGAGCTCAACCTGACCCGGCCGCTGTTGCAGTCAGGGGCGGTCTCCGAGGTGGATATCCTGCGCCTGCAGCGCGAGGTCTCCCGCGCCACCGGCGAGCGTAACCAGGCCGCGGCCTCGGTCTCGCGTTTGGAGTCCGCCGTGGAGGAGGCGCGCACCCAGCTGCGCGAGCTCGGCATCGAGCGCCGCAGCGACTGGCGTAACGACCTGGCCCAGGTCATGGGCGATCTCTCCGCCCTGGACGAGTCCAGTGCCGGCCTGCAGGACCGCGTACGACTTGCCGAGGTGCGCTCGCCGGTGGACGGCGTGGTGCAGCGGCTCAACATCAACACCATCGGCGGGGTGGCCCAGCAGGGGCAGGAGGTGGTGGAGATCGTGCCCAGCGACGATCAGCTGCTGGTCGAGGCGCGCATCGCTCCCCAGGACATCGCCTTCCTGCGCCCCGGGCAGCCGGCCACCATCAAGCTCACCGCCTATGACTTCTCCATCTATGGCGGCCTGCAGGCGGAGCTCGACCACATCAGCGCCGACACCATCACCGACGATAACGGCAACACCTTCTATCTGGTGCGCGTGCGCGCCCTGGACGGCGAGGAGGTCAACCAGCAGCTCGCCGTGATTCCCGGCATGACCGCCCAGGTGGACATCATGACCGGCAAGCGCACTGTCATGCAGTTCATGCTCAAGCCCGTGCTGCGGGCCTGGAGCGATTCCTTGGGAGAGCGATAGATGGCGATCTACTTCATCAGTCAGGGACGCGACGAGATCCCCCGCTGGCGCGAGGCTTTCAGCGATGCCCGCCTGATCTCCCCGCGGGAGATCCATGCCCGGCTGGTGCGCGGCGACTGCGTGTGGGTCATGGTCGACGGCGAGGATTGGCCGCAGCGGGTGGCCGATCTGAGCCGGCGCGGTGCGGTGGTCGGAGTGATGACCCACTCCCCCAGCGCCGCCGAGGCCTTCGAGTCGTTGGAGAGCGGTGCGCGCGGCTATGTGCATGCGCTCTCCGCCCCTGAAGTGCTGCGCCAGGCTCAGGTGGTGATCATGAACCAGGGGATCTGGGTGCCGCCGGAGCTGATGGCCCGGGTGGTAGGGGGGACCTTCCGCGCGCTGGGTGGGCGGGCGCAGGCCCACTCCCAGGCAGAGGAGCTTCAGGCACTCACTGAGCGGGAGCGGGCGGTGACCCTGGCCGTTCTCGAGGGGCACAGCAACAAGGAGGTGGCCCGCGCGCTCGGCATCACCGAGCGCACCGTCAAGGCACACCTCGGGGCGGTGTTCGGCAAGCTTGGTGTGCGCGACCGCATGCAGCTGGTGCTGCGCCTGTCCGGCCTGCACGCGGCGATGTCTGATTCAGGTCAATAAAGGCGTCGAACTGCACTCCGGTACAGTGGGTTTTCCTCCAGGAAGCCGCGATGCTTTCGATATAGCCACTGGCGTTGTCCACCCACCGTGACGGAGGTGTCCATCATGAGCATTGCCACCCTGATTTCCCTTGAAGGCCAGGCCTGGGCGCGTTCGCCGGATGGCCAGCTGCGTGAGCTGCGCATCGGGGACGCCCTGCAGCCCGGCGAGCACCTCGTGGCGGGCACCAACAGCCGCGCCCTGCTGGATGTGGTCGACTCCCCCGAGAGCGTGGCGATCGGTGCCGGGCGCGTGGTGGAGATGTATCCGGAGGTGCTCGATGCCCTGGCGGGCGCCGAGAGCGACAGTCCCCGCGACGATGCGGAGCTCGAAGCGCTACTGGCGGCCCTGGAGGATCCCGAGGTCGACCTGTTGGCGGTGCTCGACCCGGCCGCGGCTGGCCCCGGCGCGGGCGGCGAGCAGGGCGGCCATGACTTCGTGCGCCTGCCGCGCATCGTCGAGAACGTCGAGCCGCTGAGCTACGAGTTCGACCAGGGCGGTGAGCGCGAGCTGCCCGAGACGCGGGATGCCGCCCCGGATGCCGTGGCGGCCGCGGGAAGCGACGCCGCCCCCGAAGCACCTGCCGAGCCCGAGGAACCGGAAGAACCGGTTGAGCCTGAGGAGCCCGAAGAGCCCGAAGAGCCCGAAGAGCCCGAAGAGCCCGAAGAGCCCGAAGAGCCCGAAGAGCCCGAAGAGCCCGAAGAGCCCGAAGAGCCCGAAGAGCCTGAAGAGCCCGAGGAGCCGGGTATCATCGCGGCCGTGACGGCGCACACCGTGGGCCAGGGGGCCGGCACGCTCTCTACCGTGGATAGCCTCAAGGATGTCCCGCACCAGAGCGCCTTTCTCTCCGAGCTGGAAGGCGGCTTCTACGCCGTGGATCACGCCGCCGCCAGCGATGACCCCGAGGCCATCGAGTTCGGCGAGGCCCTGCTGTTCGAGCTGGCCGCTCCCGCCGATACGGCGACCTTCGAACTGACGGGCTCCATTGCTGGTGGCACCTATCACCTCTATGACGACACAGGCCTGCGTATCTTCGAGGGCAGTCTCGAGGAGCTGGACATGCAGGATGGCCTGGTGACCATCGATCACGAGGACGCCTTCAGCTATGTCGCCTTCCTGGGGGGAAGCTCGGGCCCGGGCAGCAGTGGCGACGAGAGCGCCTTTGCCGTCAGGCCGGTGGCGCTGGTGCCGGAGGTTGACACAGAGGCGGAAGTGACGTCGCTTCAGGAGCCGGATGCCGACGCGCTGGATTGGGCGGGTGCCGAGGAGGAGTCGGCGTTCGCTGTCGAGCAGGAGTCCCCCAACCTCTATCGCCTCGGCGATGAGGGAGCGCTGGACCTTCGTGACCTGCTCAGTGAATGGAATGGCGACAGCGATTCGCTGGATGATTTCCTCCAGGCTTCCGCATCGGCGGATGGTGACACCCTGCTGCATGTCAGCGCCGAGGGCGGCTTCGGCGACGGGGATCTGGAGGTGGCCGACCAGGTGTTCCTGCTGGAAGGCGTCGCCTACCACGACAACATCCTCCAGCAGCTGCTGGAGGACGAAGAGCTCGATATCGAGTGATACGCAGGTTTCGGCCGGGGCTTCGGACGCAGGGCGTCGCGGAGCCCCGGTCGTTCTTGATGTGCGTCAACTCTTTGGCCCTCCTGTCCATCGGTCCAATACTCCCCCTCCCAGCTCGCGCCTAACTTGAAAGTATCAGTCGGCACTGCGCCGTCTCGTCGTCATAACACCAAGATCATCATGCAGGGAGTCTTACCATGACCATCGCAACCGTAATCTCCATCACCGGTCAGGCCTGGGCGCGGGACGCCGATGGCAACCTTCGCGAGCTTCGTGTGGGTGATACCCTGCAGGAGGGCGAGACCCTCGTTACCGCCGACAATGCCAGGGTCCAGCTCGATTTCGGTGATGGGCTCGGCCCCACTGTGATCGACGGCGGCCAGCAAGTTGCCATGACCCCTGAGCTCGACGCCGAGCAGCCGGTTGCCGCCTCCGAGTTCAGCGCCCTGGATGAGGACCTCGAGGCCCTGCTCGCCGCCATCGACGAAGGTGAGGGCGACCTGCTCGACGCGCTTGACGCGACCGCGGCCGGCGCCGGCCCCGGTGGTGGCGCCGACGGCGGCCACAGCTTCGTAATGCTGGGGCGCATCGCCGAGGACGTGAATCCGCTGGCTTTCAACTTCGAAGGCGGCGAGCTGGCGGCAATCGATTTCCCCGAGGATGTCGCTGAGCTAGAAGCGGTCGAGGAAGATGAGCCCGTTGAGGAGCCCGTCGATGGTGCACCCGAGGCCGGCTCATCGGCTGCCGAGCTGTTCGATGCCCAGCTCCTGCAGGAGGGCGGCTCCGTCTTCACCGGCACCCTGGCGTTCGACTTCGGCCCCGACGGTGCCGGCAGCATCGGTTTCGCCGGCATGGATGGCACCACCGGGCAGGTCGGCACCGAGACCGTTACCTACAGCTGGGATGCCGCTACTAACACCCTCACCGCCACCGGCCCGCGCGGTGAACTCTTCAGCCTGGTGGTGAACCCGACCACTGGCGAATACACCCTGACCCTGCTCGACAACGTACTGCACGCTGAGGACACAGATGAAGCGGGCATCGAGCTGGCTTTCACCGTTATCGACGGGAATGGCACTCCGACTGATGGCACTCTGGCAGTGACGTTCTTTGATGATATGCCGACGGTGGACGAGGGTGCGCTGGGCGAGTTCTCGCTGGCCTTCAGCGTGAACGAAGCTGTTCGAAGACGTGCTTCATCTCGAGTTCGAAGAAGGCCGGGTCGGTGAACATGCTGCGGTGGCAGCGGAAGATGCCCTTCTCGGCGTCGTCGACGACGGCGCCGCGGACGCGCGCTTCGAGCTGGTCAAGTTTGCTGGTCATGGTCCAGGTCCTCGATGTCTTGTCGTATCTATCTTCGGAGCGGTTCCGGGGGCGGGTCGATTTTTTCCTTCGGCCTGCCCCCGGCGCTCCTGGCGGAATGTCAGGGGTCAGGAGATGGGGCTCAGACCTTGGCGGTGCCGGCCAGCTGGCTGTGCTGGTCCTGCTCGTCTTCCTTGGCGCGCGGGCGGGCGTGACGGGTCTGCAGCTCGGCCACATCGGTCTTGGCCAGCTCGACGTCGAACACCACCTCGGAGAAGGGGCCGTCCAGCTCGCGCTTGGCGATCACGCCCGCATCCTCGATGCGCTCGGCCGGCACCACCAGCTCCTCGCGGGTGGCGAAGGCGAAGTCGTCATAGGTGTAGGGGTCGCCCGCCAGGTTGATCTGGGTGGTCAGGTGCAGGTGGTTCGGCGCGGAGACGAAGTAGTGGATGTGCGCCGGACGCTCGCCGTGACGGCCCAGGGACTTCAGCACCACGTCGGTGGGGGCGCCTTCCGGCACGCCGTAGCCGGACGGGATGATGCTGCGCGCGGTGTAGCGGCCTTCCGCGTCGGTGACGATGGTGCGACGCAGGTTGTACTCGGACTGGCTCGGGCGCCAGCGACATACAGCGGGCCCTCGATGGTGCGCGGGGTGCCGCCGACGCGCTTGGCCTCGGCGTCGATGGCGTCCTGGCGCATGTCCAGGTAGTGGTCGAAGCCCAGGCCCGGCGAGAGCAGGCCGAACTGGGTCTGGCCGCCCAGGGCGTTGAGCATGCTGACGGCGGACCAGTACTCCTCGGGGGTGACGTCGAAGTCGTCGATCAGCTTGAACAGGTCGGAGAGCAGGCGGTGCATGATCTGCTTGGCGCGCTCGTTGCCACCTTCCTGATCGAAGCCGGCGACGGTCTTCAGGAAATCCTGGACTTCGGGGGTATCGAAAATCTTCACGGTCATGATAAGTATCCTCTGCTTTATATCTTTGCTTCCGCCGGGGCGGGGCTGGCGTGATTCATCCGTGACTCAGGAGTCGTCCTCGCGGATGGAGGACGGGTGGCGACACAGCGGCTTGACGCTGATCTCCATGTAGGGGAAGAGGGGCAGGTTGGAGATGATCTCCTGCAGCTCGGCGTTGTCCTCGACGTCGAAGATGCTGACGTTGGCGTAGCTGCCGGCCACGCGCCACAGGTGGCGCCACTTGCCGGAGCGCTGCAGCTCCTGGGCGTAGGCCTTCTCGGTGGCCTTGATCTCGGCGGCCTGCTCGGCCGGCATGGACGGGGGCAGCTTGACGGTCATTTCCACCTGAAACAGCATGGCTCGATCCTCCGATTGTCGTGTCGTTTCTTACTTGCGCGCGTAGTGCGCCAGCTTGTCTTCGTCGAGGGTGATGCCGAGACCCGGGCCGGCCGGCAGGTCCACGCCGAACTCGCGGTAGCGCAGCGGCTCGACGACGATGTCGTCCTTGAGCAGCAGCGGGCCGAACATCTCGGTGCCCCAGGCCATCTCGGGAAGGGTCGCCCAGGCGTGCAGGGAGGCGGCGGTGCCGATGGTGCCCTCCAGCAGGGTGCCGCCGTAGAGGCCGATGCCCGCGGCCTGGGCCACGTGGGCCAGCTCCAGCACCCCCTGCAGGCCGCCGGACTTGGCGATCTTGAGGGCGAAGGCGCCGCTGAAGCCGCCGCGGGCCAGGTCGAGGCCGTCGCGGGCGTCCTGCACCGCCTCGTCGGCCAGCATAGGCACGTTGAAGCGGTCGGCCAGGCGGATCAGGCCGGCATGCTCGCGGGCGGGGATGGCCTGCTCGATCAGCTCGATGCCGGCGTCCTGCAGGGCCTGGATGCCGTAGACGGCGGTGGACTCGTCCCACGCCTGGTTGACGTCGACGCGCACGCTGGCGCGATCGCCCAGGGCCTCCTTGATGGCGGCCACGTGGCGCACGTCGTGCTTGACCGGGTTGGCGCCGATCTTCAGCTTGAAGTCGCAGTGGCGGCGCTGCTCGAGGCGCAGCTGCGCCTCCTCGATATCCTTGGCGGTATCACCGCTGGCCAGGGTCCAGAGCACCGGCAGGTGGGTCTGGCGGGCGCCGCCCAGCAGCTCGGCCACGGAGAGGCCCAGGCGCTTGCCCTGGGCGTCGAGCAGCGCGGTCTCCAGCGCCGACTTGGCGATCATGTTGCCGCGGGCATGGCGGTTGAGCAGGGCGCGCAGGGCGTTGACGTTGCCGGAGGGCTGGCCGATCAGCAGCGGCGCCAGGTAGGCGTCGATGTTGCACTTGATGCTCTCGGGGCTCTCGGGGCCATAGGCCAGGCCGCCGATAGTGGTGCCCTCGCCCAGGCCCTCGATGCCGTCGCTGTGGCGCATCCGCACGATGACCATGGTCTGGCAGGCCATGGTGGTCATGGAGAGCTTGTGGGGACGGATGGTCGGCAGGTCGACCAGCAGCGTCTCGATGGACTGGATAGTGGCGCTCATGGGGGCTCCCGATGCGGGCAGTATGGTGATTGCATGGCAGTCTGATTGCAGCGGGAAGACGGAACCAATATTGTTTGGGTGCCCTTCCATACCCAGGAGGTATCATGGAACTGCGCCATCTGAGGTACTTCTGTGTGGTCGCGGAGGAGCTCAACTTCACCAGTGCGGCCGAGCGGCTGCACATGTCACAGCCGCCTTTATCAAGGCAGATCAAGCAGTTGGAGCAGGAGGTAGGGGCCGAGCTATTCGAGCGGGGGCCGCGCGGCCCGCGCCTGACGCCCACGGGACTGTTCTTTCAGCAGCACGCCCTGCAGATCCTCGAGAAGGTGGACGCCACGGTGGAGGCGACCCGCCGCATGGCGCGAAGCAAGCGCGTGCTGTTCGGCATCGGCTTCGTGCCCTCGGTGTTCTACGGGCAGCTGCCGCTGCTGGTGCGCGATCTGCGACAAAAGGATAATGTCGAGCTGAGCCTGGCCGAGCTGACCACGGTGCAGCAGATCCAGGCCCTCAAGGCGGGGCGCATCGACATGGGCTTCGGGCGCCTCCGGATCGACGACCCGGAAGTGGAGCAGGAGGTGCTATTCGACGAGCCGATCATGGCCGCGGTGCCCTGCGGCCACCCCCTGGAAGGCACCACGCCCACCCTGGCCGAACTGGCCCGCTACCCGCTGATCCTCTTCCCCGCCAAGCCACGCCCCAGCATGGCCGATATCATGCTGGGCATGTTCCGCCGCCAGGGGCTCAAGGTGGAGGTGGTCCAGGAGGCCAACGAGCTGCAGACGGCGCTGGGGCTGGTCGCCTCGGAGATCGGCATCAGCCTGGTACCGGAACAGGTCAAGCGCGTGCGCCGCGACGGTGTCAGCTTCGTCTACCTCGCCGACAAGAGCCTCACCTCCCCGGTGATCTGCAGCCGCCGCCGCGGCGAGAAGCCCTCGCCGATCATGCAGGAGGCCAACGCCATCCTCGCGGTACTGGTGGAGAACCGCCGCAGCGGGCGCTATCCCTGAGACCAACCGGCAGAGGTCGCTTCAGCCCTGCGCCATCTCCACCGCAGCCTCCCGGGCCAGGAGCCTCCGCGCCGCCACCACATCCGCCTCGGGATCGTGGTTCCAGAGCCAGTCGAAGCGGGTCTCGAGGTTCTCGATGAGCCTCGCCTCGTCGTCACCGATCCCTTCACCGGCGTACTCGTAGACGTTCCCCGCCTCGTGGGAGGTGCGCTGCACCCGGCAGGTGCGCCCATGGCGGACCGCCTCGAAGGCCGCCAGCACCTGCTCCACGCTGTCTCTGGTGCAGGCATCGTCGCCCAGCAGGCTGGCCAGCACGTAGGCGTCTTCCAGCGCCTGGCCGGCACCGGCGCCCTGGTGGGGCACCAGCGCATGGGCGGCATCGCCCACCAGCAGCACGCGGCCGCGGTGGTAGCGCGGCAGTTCGGGCAGCTCGTGAAGCGCCCAGCGGGTCGGTTCGGGAATGCACGCGAGGATCGCCTGGGAGGCCGCGCCCCAGCCGGCGAAGACCTCCAGCATCTCCTGCTGGGTCACCGCCTGGACCCACTCCTCCCCCTCGGGCAGTTTCGGCTCGGGGGTTGAACGGTCGGTGATGAAGGCCACCACGTTGATCAGCTCCGACTGCTTGACCGGGAAGGTGAGGATATGGCGGTCGTAACCCAGGTACATCTGCGGCACCAGGGCCAGGCGCCGGTCGGCGCCCCTGTTCTCCAGGGCCTCTTCCAGCCGGGCGGTGGGGATCATGCCGCGATAGGCGTAGGTGCCGCTCCAGACGGGCGCGATCTCGCCGAAGGTCTCGGCGGGCAGCACGTTGGCGCGCACCGCCGACTTGATGCCGTCAAAGCCGATCAGGATATCCGCGGTGAAGGAGGTGCCGTCGGAGAAGTGGGCGGTGGCGCTATCACCCTGCTGGGTGACCTCGACGCAGCGCTTGCCGAAATGGGCGATGCCGGCGGGCAGCTGGGCCACGATGGCGTCCAGGAAGTCCGCCCGGTGCACCGAGGACTGACCGCAGCCGGGGGCCAGGGTGGCGGTCAGGTAGCCGTCGTCGCTGCCGCGCCGCCACTCGAACCAGACGTCCTCGAAGGGTGCCGGCGAGGAATCGGCGATGTGACGGTAGGCCGCCTCGAGGCCGAGGCGCTGGATGGCGCGCACGGCGTTGGGACCGAAGGAGACCCCGGCGCCGATCTCGGAAAACTGCGGCGCCGCCTCGAAGAGCTGCACGTCGAGGTCGGCATGGCGGGAGAGGGCCACGGCGAAGGCTACGCCGCCGATGCCGCCGCCGATGATGGCGACGGACAGGCGAGAAGCAGAGGGGGACGCGGTGTTGTGATTGGGCATGGTGCGCGCTCCATCAGGGACGTTGTGCTTGGAATGACGCCGTTATTGGCATGGCGTCAGCTGATGACGCGCAGGCTAGAGCGTCTCCGATATTCACACAACACAGCCACTTTCATATCCTGAATAAGAAGAAGTAATATTCTATCTAATACAGTCAATTAGGTGAGGCAGGGCATGCTGCGGCTGGCGGATATCGATGTGAACCTGCTGGTGGTCTTCGACCTGCTCTATCGCGAGGGCAACACCCAGCGGGTGGCCGAGCGGCTCGGCGTGACCCAGCCCGCCGTCAGCCACGCGCTCAAGCGCCTGCGCCGGCTGCTCGGCGATGAGCTCTTCGAACGCACCTCCAGGGGGCTTTCGCCGACGCCGCGGGCGGACCAGCTTCACCCCGGCATCGCCGAGGCGCTGGCCCGGCTGCATGAGACCCTCAACCTGGGCGATGACTTCGAGCCGGCCAGCAGCGAGCGCACCTTCCAGCTGGCGATGACCGATATCGGCGAGATCGTCTTCCTGCCGCGGCTGCTGGAGCACCTGGCCAGGGAGGCACCGGGCATCCGGCTCAGCACGGTGCGCAGCCATCGCGAGGACCTGAAACGGGAGATGGAGGAGGGGCGGATCGACCTGGCCGTTGGCCTGATCCCCCAGCTGGGGGCCGGCTTCTACCAGCAGCGGCTCTTCGTGCAGCGCTATGTCTGCCTGATGCGGGAGGGCCACCCGCTGGCGGCGGGCGACTTCAACCTGGAGGCCTTCACGGCGGCCACCCACGCGGTGGTGGTGGCGAAGGGTACCGGGCACGGCATCGTCGAGGAGCAGCTCGCCCGGGCGGGCATCGAGCGCCCGGTCCGGCTGCAGCTGCCCCACTTCGCCGCCGTGCCCTACATCATCAGCGAGAGCGACCTGGTGGTCACGGTGACCGACAAGTTCGCCGAGGCGACCCGGGCGCGCTTCGGCCTGGCCGTGCAGGAGCACCCTCTGCCCTTCCCCGAGATCCCCATCAACCTCTTCTGGCATCGCCGCTACCACCGCGACGCCGGTAACCGCTGGCTGCGCGGCCTGCTCTTCGCGATGTTTGCGGAATAGCGTCCGGCCGGCTGGCGGGTCATCGGAGTCTGGCGGAGCAGCAGGGTTACTGTGGCTTGGCCCAGGCCGCCCGGGTGCTGTGCACGGCGCTCTTGTGGGTGATCTGCCAGCGGCCGTCGAGCTTGAGCAGCGCCAGCACGTCCACCCAGGAGTCCGCCAGGTTTTCGGTGTTGTCGAAGCCCAGCAGCACGCTGGCCACCTCGCCGGCCTGGGTCACCTGGATGACGCGACCACGCACCTGTCGGTGGCTGGCCGCCCAGCGCTCGAAGCGATCGCTGATCAGGTCCCTGCTGAAGCCACCCTCGGCGTCCACCGCCAGGATCCAGGCGTCCTCGTGGAAGGCCGCTTCGAGCTTGTCCCGACGGCCCTGAAAGCCCTCCACATAGCCCTGCACCACGCGGACGATCTCGTCATGGTCAGGCGTGCGTTCGTCGACTGTCGTGTTCATGCGCTTTCCCTCCTGGTAGCGAATTCATGCCAGCGCCGCCCGCCGTGAGACGGCAGGCGGCGTACAACCCAAGCGGCTGGATCAGGCGGGCTGGCCGAGGCCCAGGATCTCGCGGGCCTGCTGCCAGGTGGCCACCGGGCGCTCGTACTTCTCGCACAGCGCCACGGCGCGCTCGACCAGGGCCGCGTTGGAGGGGGCCAGGGTGTCGCGGTCGAGGCGCACGTTGTCCTCGAGGCCGGTGCGGGTATGGCCGCCGGCAGCGATGGACCACTCGTTGAGCTTGAGCTGGTTGGAACCGACACCGGCGCCGCACCACTGGGCATCCGGCGCCAGGCGCTTCAGGGTCTCGATGTAGAAGTCGAAGGTCGGCTTGTCGGCCGGCATGGCATTCTTCACGCCCATCACGAACTGCACGTAGAGCGGCGCCTTGAGCTTGCCCTGCTTCGACAGGTTCACCGCCTGGTGGATGTGCGACAGGTCGAAGGCCTCGATCTCGGGCTTGACGTCGTACTTGAGCATCTCGCCGGCCAGCCAATCGACCAGCTGGGGGGCGTTCTCGTAGACGCGGTTGGGGAAGTTGTTGGAACCCACCGACAGGCTCGCCATGTCGGGCCTGAGCGGCAGCATGCCGCCACGCTCCTCGCCGGCCCCGGAGCGGCCGCCGGTGGAGAGCTGGATGATCATGCCCGGGCAGTGCTTCTTCAGGCCTTCCACCAGGCGCGCGAACTTCTCCGGGTCGGAGCTGGGGGTCTGGTCATCGTTGCGCACGTGGCAGTGGGCGATGGTCGCCCCGGCCTCGAAGGCCGCCTGGGTGCTCTCGATCTGCTCCTCGACGGTGATCGGCACGGCCGGGTTGTTTTCCTTGCGCGGAAGGCTGCCGGTGATGGCGACACAGATGATGCAGGGGTTGGACATGGTGACCTCGCTTCGCACCGACGACTTGCCCCGGTGCGAATGATTGAAGGATTGGCATTGTTGGAGGTGCGCCTGTGGGACCGCAGGGAAAACCGCGGCTGACGAGACGCGGCTCAGGCTTGCTGCATGACACTCAGCAGCTTCTCGGCGAAGAGGCCGGGCACCTCCACGGAGGGCACGTGACCCACGCCCTCGAGGATCTCGAGGGGCGCGCCGTCGAGCTCCGCGGCCAGGGCCTCGAGGGTTGCCGGCGGGGTAGCCAGGTCCTCGCTGCCACCCAGCAGCTGCACCTTCACCGGCTTGCCGCTGAGCTTGCCGGTAAAGGCGTGGCTGCCCAGCATCTCGCACAGCCTGGCGTAGGAGTCATCGTCGCCACGGCCCATCTGGGTGCACCAGCCCGCCTTGAGGGCCGGCTCGGCCTCGAAGCAGGCCGGGGCGAACCAGCGCGGCACGATCTCCTCGGACATCGCCGCCAGGCCTTCCACGCGGATGCGGCCGGCGCGGGTGTTCCACAGCTCAGCATTACCGATCACCGCCCCGGTGTTGGTCAGCGTGGCGGAGAGCAGGCGCTCGGCGTGCTCGCTGATCAGCTGCTGGCCCACCACGCCACCGATGGAGGTGCCGGCGAAGTGGAAGCGCTCGGCACCGGCGAGCTCGGCCAGGGCCAGGGCCTCCGCGGCCAGGTCGGCCGGGGTGATCGGACGCTCGCCCCAGGCCTGGCTGGCGCCGTGGCCGGGCAGGTCCCAGGTCAGCACCCGGTAGCGCGGCAGCAGCAGGGGCAGGACGTCGTCCCATACCGCCTGGCTCATGCCCAAGGGGTGCGCCAGCACCACCAGGGGGTTGGCCTCGCTGCCGAGCAGGCGATAGGCGACGCTGCGCCCGTTGATGTTCAGAAATGCCATGGTCTCTCTCCGTGCAGTGCAACGGGAAGGGCCGGCGACAGTGGTTGGCCGGCCCCGATTCCTCGCTTGGTCGCGCCTATACCCGCTCTATCAGGGTAGCAATGCCCTGCCCCACGCCTACGCACATGGTGCACAGGGCGTAGCGCTTGCCGCTCTTCTGCAGCTCGTGGGCCGCGGTCAGCAGCAGGCGGGCGCCGGACATGCCCAGCGGGTGGCCCAGCGCGATGGCGCCGCCGTTGGGGTTGACCCGCGGGTCGTCGTCGGCAATCCCCAGCTCGCGCAGGCAGGCCAGCGCCTGGGCGGCGAAGGCCTCGTTGAGCTCGATCACGTCGATCTCGTCCAGCGACACGCCGGTGCGCGCGAGCAGCTTCTGCACCGCGGGCACCGGCCCGATGCCCATGATGCGCGGTTCGACGCCGGCGGTGGCCATGCCGAGGATCTTCGCCATGGGGGTGAGGCCGTGCTGCTCCACCGCGGCGGCACTGGCCACCAGCATGGCGGCGGCGCCGTCGTTGACCCCGGAGGCGTTGCCGGCGGTGACGCTGCCGCCCTCGCGGAAGGGGGCGGGCAGGGCGGCGAGCTTGTCGAGCGTCGTCGCGCGCAGGTGCTCGTCTTGGTCGAAGCGCAGCGGCTCCTGCTTGCGGCGCGGGATCTCGATGGCGGTGATCTCCAGGGCGAAGCGGCCGGCGGCCTGGGCGGCGGCGGCCTTCTGCTGGGAGCGCAGTGCGAAGGCGTCCTGGTCCTCGCGGGAGATCTTGAACTGCTCGGCCACGTTCTCGGCGGTCTCCGGCATCGAGTCGACGCCATAGGCCTTCTTCATCAGCGGGTTGATGAAGCGCCAGCCGATGGTGGTGTCCTCGATCTGCTGGCCCCGCGAGAAGGCGCTGTCGGCCTTGCCCATCACATAGGGGGCCCGGGACATGGACTCCACGCCGCCGGCCAGCGCCAGGTCCATCTCGCCGGCCTTGATGGCACGGAAGGCGGTGCCCACCGCATCCATGCCGGAGCCGCACAGGCGATTCAGGGTAGTGCCGGGCACCGAGGTTGGCAGGCCCGCCAGCAGGGCAGACATGCGCGCCACGCTGCGGTTGTCCTCGCCGGCCTGGTTGGCGCAGCCCATGAACACGTCGTCGATGGCCGCCGGGTCAAGATCGGGAGCTTCCGACAGCACCGCCTTGAAGATGGCGGCCGCCAGATCGTCGGGGCGCACGCTGGCGAGGGTACCGCCGAAACGGCCCACGGCGCTGCGCCGCGGATGGCAGAGGAATACGTCGGTCATTGCCTTATCTCCTGGAAATCGCTGCGGGTTGCGGCATCACGCCCCGGCGTGGGCACGGGCGGTACGGTCCTTGAGGTCCCGCAGGATCTCGAGCTCATGGGCGGAGGGCTCAGGCGTGGTCTCGAGCCGCTCGGCAAAGCGGATCTCCCAGCCGGTGGCCTCGATCACGTCCTCGCGGGTCACGCCCGGATGGAGCGACACCACGACGAGCTCCTTGGTCTCGGGGTCGGGCTTCATCACGCACAGATCGGTGATCACCCGGGTCGGGCCCTTCCCGATATTGGGCACGCCATCGCGGCCCTTGCCGTCACGGCCGAAGCCCAGGGTGGTGACGAAGTCGACCCGGTCGACGAAGGCGCGCCTGGAGTGCTTCAGGGTGATGAAGACCTCGCCCGCATTCGTTGCGATCTCCGGCGCGCCGCCGCCGCCCGGCAGGCGCACCTTGGGCTCGCGGTAGTCGCCGATCAGGGTGGTATTGAGGTTGCAGTAGCGGTCGATCTGGGCGGTGCCCAGAAAGCCCACGTCGATCTTTCCGCCCTGCAGCCAGTAGCGGAACATCTCGGGCACCGCCACGGTGGTGAGCGCCGTCTCGGCCAGCTCGCCGTCGCCGATGGAGAGCGGCAGCACGTCGGGCTTGGTCTGCAGGGTGCCGGACTCGTAGATCAGCACCACGTCGGGGGCATGGGTCAGGCGCGCCAGGTTGGCGGCCTCGGAGGGCAGGCCGATGCCGACGAAGCAGGTGGTGCCGTTCTCCAGGGCGCGAGCGGCGGTGACGGTCATCATCTCCGAGGAAGTGTATTCGAGGCTCATCGGGCGTTCCCCCCTGCGTTCATGACGTTCTCTTCGATCCAGGCCGTGAAGGTGTCGCGATCCCGCGCGATGGCATCCCACTCCTTGTAGAAGGCGTTGTTGCGCGGGTAGTAGCCGTGGGCATAGGAGGGCAGCGAGCCCTTCTCGGCCACGGCGATGGCGTCGATGGCCCAGCCGGGAATGATGCAGGTGTTGGGGTGGTAGTCCGGCTCGGTGCGCAGGTCGTCGACGATCTCCTCGACGGTGACGATGCTCTTCTTCGCCGCCAGCACCGCCTCCTTCTGCACGCCGACGATACCTTCCACCAGCACGTTGCCGGCGCGGTCGGCCTTCTGGGCGTGGACGATGGAGACGTCCGGGCGCACCGAGGGCACCGCGGCCAGGCGCTCACCGGTGAAGGGGCACTCGATGAACTTGATCTGGTCGTTGACGCTGGGCAGCTCGCTGCCCACGTAGCCGCGCAGCACCGCCAGGGGCAGGCCCGCCGCGCCGGCCTCGAAGGCGCAGGCCATGGCGGCATGGCTGTGCTCGAGGATCTCGACCTTGTGGGGCCAGCCCTTCTCCACCGCGTCGCGCAGGCGATGCAGGGAGCCCACGCCGGGGTTGCCGCCCCAGGAGAAGATCACCTTCTTCGCGCAGCCCGCGCCGATCAGCTGATCGTAGATCAGGTCGGGGGTCATGCGGATCAGGGTCAGGTCGCGTTTCTTCTGGCGAATCACCTCGTGACCCGCGGCGAAGGGAATCAGGTGGGTGAAGCCCTCCATGGCAACGGTAGCGCCATCCTCGACGTAGCGCGCCACCGCGTCATGCAGGCTCAGGAACTCGGCCATGGGATCTCCTCCTGGCGTTGATTCTCGCAAAAGTTCGAATAGCGAACTATGTTTTGTGATGCGAACAACTTATCCCGCTTTCGGCCCATGGTCAAACCTGCACTGGCGTTCATTGCACAAGAAAAAGCCGCATAACGAACCAATGTTCGTTATGCGGCATCGTGGTAGACTGGCAGACAGCCTGTGTATTCAAGGAGGATAGCGAGATGTCACGCAGCGGCAGCGATGAGGTCCTGACCCCCGACGATCGCGATTTCGTCACCGCCCTGGCGAGCGGCCTGGAGGTGATCCTGGCCTTCGACGAGGCGCACCCGCGCATGACGCTCAGCGAGGTCGCCGCGCGCACCGGCATGAACCGCGCCCGCGCCCGGCGCTTCCTGCTGACCTTGCATGCCCTGGGCTACGTGCGCAAGCAGCAGCGAGTCTTCGAGCTGGCCCCCCGGGTCCTGCAGCTGGGCTACGCCTTTCTCTCCGCCAACGACTATCGCAGCGTGATCCAGCAGGTGCTCGAGGATATCACCGAGGCCTGCGGCGAATCGTCCTCGCTGGGGGTGCTGGATGGCGACGAGGTGATCTATGTGGCCCGCTCCTCCTCGCGCCACCGGCTGATGGCCATCACCCTCTCGGTGGGCACCCGCCTGCCGGCGGCCCACACCTCCATGGGGCGCGTGCTGCTGGCCCAGCTGCCGGACGAGGAGCTCGACGCCTGGCTCGAGCGGGCGGTGCTGGAGAAGCACACCGACAAGACCATCACCGACAAGGCCGAGCTCAGGCAGTGCATCCTGAAGGTGCGCCAGCAGGGCTACGCCATCGCCGACCAGGAGCTCGACTCCGGCCTGCGCTCCATCGCCGTGCCGGCCTTCGACGCCAACGGCAAGCTGCTGGGCGCCATCAACATCAGCACCAATGCTGCCCGGATCAGCCACGAGACCCTGATGGAACAGTACCTGCCGCTGCTGCAGGAGAAGTCACGACTCATTCGCACCAGCATCAGCTGAGGCCCTCCCCCCCTCTTCACTTCACCCTCCAAGGAAAGGAAGGCAACACCGTGCTGGAGATACTGGCCATTACCCTGCCGATCTTCCTGCTGATCGGCGCCGGCTTCACTGCCGCCCGGTCCGGCCTGATGAGCCGCGACAACATGCAGGGCGTGGGCACCTTCGTCATGTACCTGGCGCTGCCCTCGCTGATCATCCGTGCCCTGACCGACTACCCCCTGGCCGAGGTGTTGAACCCCGGCTACCTGCTGGCCTACGGGGCGGGGTCGCTGGCGGCCTTCCTGCTGGGGCTGGCACTCTCCGTGAGGCTGCGCGGCAAGCGCCTGGATGCCGGCGCCATCCACGCCCTGGGCATGTCGGCGTCCAACAGCGGCTTCATCGGCTACCCCGTGGCGCTGATGGCCATCGGCCCGCCGGCGGCCATCTTCATGGCGCTGAACATGGTGGTGGAGACCCTGATCATCATTCCCTTGGCGCTGATCCTGGCCGAGGCGGGTCGCCAGAACGGCAACGGCCTGGGCCCGGTGATGCGCCAGACCTTCGCCCGCCTGACCCGCAACCCGGTGCTGATCGGCCTGCTCATCGGCATCGCCCTGGCGCTGAGCGGCCTGCGCCTGCCCGGCCCGTTGGCACAGGCCATCGACATGCTGGCCGAGGCCGCCGGCCCCGCGGCGCTGTTCACCATCGGCGGCATGCTGCATGGGCTCAAGGCGCGCGGTATGGCAGCGGACGTCAGCCAGGTCGTGCTGGGCAAGCTGCTACTCCACCCCCTGGCGGTACTGGCCGCCTTCCTGCTGCTGCCCGACCCGGACCCGCTGCTGATCGCCGGGGCCCTGCTGTTCGCCTGCGCGCCGATGATCAGCGTCTACCCGCTGCTCGGCCAGACCTACGGCCAGGGCGAGGTCAGCGCCGCGGGCCTGATGGTCAGCACCCTGGCCTCCTTCGTGACGATCAGCCTGATGATCTGGCTGCTGACCCACTACGGGCTGCTGCCACTGTAGCGTCGTGCTCGCCTACCCTTGCTCCCCACCGAAGCAGCTGCCGGCCAGCGACACCAGGTTATCCAGCGCGGGAGAGTCGTTGCCCGTGCGCCAGGCCAGCCACAGCGGCATGTCGCAGGCGGCGAGCTCGGCCAGCCCAAGGAAGTGAACCCCCGGCATGGGCAGGCAGGCGCTGGCGGCGGGCACGATGGCGATACCAAGGCCGGCGGCCACCATGCTCAGGATGGCGGTATTGTCGGCACCGAACTGGACGATCCGCGGGTGGAAGTCGAGGCGCTGGAAGTGGGTCATCACCCGGTCGTAGTAGACCGGCGAGACGCTGCGAAAGCCCCAGATGAAGTCCGCCTGTTCGAGCTCGTGCAGGCGCTGCGGCGGCGAGCCGGCCCAGCGCGAGGAGGATGGCACCGCCAGGATCAGGTGGTCGTCCTGCAGCCGCCGGGTCTCGAGGCCGTGCTGCTCGGCGCTGTCGAGGTAGAGGATGCCGGCATCCAGGGTGCCTTCGCGCAGCCGCTC
This sequence comes from Halomonas sp. JS92-SW72, assembly GCF_003547075.1. Lineage (NCBI taxonomy): Bacteria > Pseudomonadati > Pseudomonadota > Gammaproteobacteria > Oceanospirillales > Halomonadaceae > Halomonas > Halomonas sp. JS92-SW72. The sequence continues at coordinate 3,430,694 of NZ_CP032147.1, read as the reverse complement.
GAGCTGAGGGCCGGAGAGCAGCGGAAAGACCTCGAAGCCCACCTGCGGGTAGCGCTGCCGGTAGCGGTTCATCAGGCCGGCGACTTCCGGCACCCACAGGTGGGTCACCGTGACCCCGAGGCTCAGCTTGCCGGTCATGCCGCTGCCCAGCGCCGAGAGCCGCGCCTTGATCTGGCTGCGGCGGTCGAGCAGGGCCACGGCCTCCTCGAAGAGCAGCCGCCCCGCCACCGTCAGCCGCACGCCCCTGGCGTGTCGCTCCAGCAGTTGCGTCTCGAGGCTCTCCTCCAATAGTCGTATCTGGCGGGTCAGCGCCGGCTGGGCCACGTGCACGCGGCGGCTGGCGGCCGAGATCGAGCCCGTCTCCACAACCGCAATGAAATAGCTGAGTTGGCGAAATTCCATGGGGGTCTCGGCGCCCTGAAGCGAGGAGCCTCCACTCTAGCCATATCACTTCGGCATGTCAGCCATGCAAAACCTATATTTTTTCTATCGCAGGGAGCGTTTCATAGTGGAGTGACAACCCACAACAAGTCTCGCCTTGCGAGCTGGACCCTCACGATGACCAAGACCTACCACCTGCTGACGGGGCTGCACTTCGCGCTGTGCACCCTGGCCATGATCTGGCCCGGCGCCCTGATCGCCAACCGCATCGAGCCCACCGTGCTCGGCCTCCCCTTCCTGTTCTTCTGGTACATCCTCTGGATGCTGGTGCTGTTCGCCGGCATGTGGGTGGCCTTCGTGGTGCGTCACGGGGGTGGCCGTCATGAATGATTCGCTGATCGTCGTCGGCATCACCCTGACCTACCTCGTCGGCGTGCTCTGGGTCGGCCTGCGCGCCCGCGGCCAGGAGAGCTCGAGCCTCGAAGGCTACGTGGCCGGCGGACGCCACGTGGGCGTGGTGATCCTCTTCTTCATCCTCGGCGCCGAGATCTTCTCCGCCTTCGCCTTCCTGGGAGCACCGGGCTGGAGCTACCAGCACGGCGCGCCGGCCTTCTATATCCTCGCCTACCTCTCGCTGGTGCCGATCACCATCTGGGCCATGGGCCCGCGGGTCGCGGCACTGGGGCGCGAGAAGGGCTACCTGACCCAGGGCGATATGATCGCCGACCACTACCAGAGCAAGCCGCTCGGCATCCTGGCCGGGGTGATCGGGGTGCTGGCCCTGGTGCCCTACCTGACCATCCAGATCGCCGGCGCCGGCCTGCTGTTCCAGGCCGCCACCGACGGCCTGATCCCCTTCTGGCTCGGCGCGCTGCTGGCCTTCATGGTGGTCGCCGCCTACGTCTTCTGCAGCGGCCTGAACGGCATCGGCTGGACCAACCTGATCCAGGGCATCATGATGATCGCCATCGCCTGGTTCCTGGGCCTGTCGATCTCCGAGCGCCTCTATGGCGGGGTCGGCGAGATGTTCAGCCAGATCCAGCTGACCATGCCCGAATACCTGACCATGCCCGGGGCCACCGGCATGAACTGGGGCTACTTCAGCACCGCGGTGCTGGTCAGCGCCTTCGGCGGTGCCATGTGGCCACACCTGTTCATGAAGTTCTACTCGGCCGACAGCGGCAAGACCCTGCGCAAGGTCAGCGTCTTCTATCCCCTCTATGCCTACCTGCTGGTGCCGCTGCTGTTCATCGGCTTCGCCGGCATCCTGGTGTTCGCCGACGAGCCCCTGGCGCGCTCCGACACCGTGCTGCTGCGCATGGTCATGGACGTGGCCAACTTCTCCCCCTGGGTGGTCGGCCTGATGCTCTCCGGCGCCCTGGCGGCGGCCATGTCCACCGGCGCCAACCTGGCCCATACCGCCGCCATCGTGCTGGTCCGCGACGTGGTCGGCCCCACCGTGATGAAGGGGGCAAGCGAGAAGAGCGTGGTACGCGCCACCCGCTGGAGCGTGCTCGGCCTGTCGCTGATCGCCTACCTGTTCGCCCTGGCCAACCCCGCCTCGCTGGTGCTGCTGCTGCTCGGCGCCTACGGGCTGATCGTCCAGCTCTTCCCGATGGTCATCGGCGCTCTGTTCCTGCCGCAGCTGCGTCGCGCCAGCGTGATGGCCGGCGCCCTGGTCGGCAGCCTCGCCTACCTGCTGATGGACTTCGTCTGGAGCTCGCCGCTGGGCTGGCACGCCGGCGTCTGGGCGATGCTGCTCAACGTCGGGGTGGTGGCGGCCTGGCAGTGGCTCGGCAAGCCCGCCCTCGCGGCTTCGACCCCGCAACGCACCCAATGAGCGCCATGGAGGCCATGATGACAACCCAATCCCCGACGCTGGATCTCAAGGGCGCCATCGGCGCCCAGGTAGACGCGACCCTCGAGCAGATCCAGACGCTCTATCGCCAGCTGCACCAGCATCCGGAGCTGCCCTTCCAGGAGCATGAGACATCCGCACGGCTCGCCGAGGCCCTGGAGGGGCTCGGCTATGAGGTGACCCGTGGCGTGGGCGGCACCGGCGTGGTGGCGCTGCTCCGAAACGGCGAGGGCCCCACGGTGATGCTGCGCGGCGACATGGACGCCCTGCCGATCAAGGAGGCGACCGGCCTCGACTTCGCTAGCCGCGATACCGCCATCGCCGATGACGGCAACGAGGTGCCGCTGATGCACGCCTGCGGCCATGACCTGCACAGCAGCTGCGTGGTGGGTGCCGCCGCGGTGATGGCCGGGCTTCGGACGCACTGGTCCGGCACCCTGATGCTGATCTGCCAGCCCGCCGAGGAGATCTTCGGCGGCGCCAGGGCGATGCTCGACGACGGCCTCTACACGCGCTTCGGCCGCCCCGACGTGGTCCTCGGCCAGCACAACATGCCGGCCCTGGCCGGCACCGTCGGCCATATTGCCGGCGGCGCCATGGCGGCCTGCACCAACCTGGCGGTGACGATCCACGGAGCCGGGGGCCACGGCTCCATGCCGGCCCAGACGGTGGACCCGGTGGTAATCGCCGCCCACGTGGTGACCCGCCTGCAGACGATCGTCTCCCGGGAGGTGCCGCCGGAGGAGACCGTGGTGGTCACCGTCGGCAAGCTTGCCGCCGGCACCCAGGCCAACATCATCCCGCATTCGGCGGAGCTCGAGATCAACGTGCGCAGCTTCGACAACGCCCTGCACCGCCAGGTGGTCGCGAGCATCGAGCGCATCGTGCGCGCCGAGTGCGAGGCGGGGCGCTCGCCCAGGCCGCCGGAGTTCCGGGTGCTCAACGAGACCATCGCCCTGCACAACGATGCCGTAGCGGTGGAGCATGTGCGCCGCGCCCACGCCGAGCACTTCGGCGAGGCCAGCCTCTACGCCATGCCGCGGCTCAACGGCAGCGAGGACTTCCCCTTCTTCGGCAACGCCGAAGCGGGCGGCTTCGGCGGCGAGGATATTCCCTGCGTCTACTGGTTCATCGGCGCGACGCCAGCAGCGCGCTGGGCCGACACCCCCGGGGCGAGCGTGACCGAGAAGATGCGCCACCTGGAAATGCCCCACTCCCCCTACTACTTCCCGGGCAACCCGGTGACCCTGCGCACCGGCATCGAGGCCATGGCCGCGGGGGCCCTGGCCTGGCTGGCCCGCTGAGGCCCAGTTCATACGGCACGCTCATACGCCACGCTCATACACCACCATGCAGAAAGGCCGCCCCGAGGGGCGGCCTTTCTGCGTGGCGGCGGGCGTGACTGCGCCGGCCTCAGCACTCGATGGCACTGACGGCCAGCCCCCCCTTCGAGGTCTCCTTGTACTTCGCCTGCATGTCGGCCCCGGTGTCGCGCATGGTGCGGATCACCTTGTCCAGGGAGATGAAGTGCTCGCCGTCGCCGCGCAGCGCCATCTGGGCGGCGTTGATCGCCTTCACCGAGGCGATGGCGTTACGCTCGATGCAGGGCACCTGAACGAGCCCCCCCACCGGGTCGCAGGTCAGCCCCAGGTTGTGCTCCAGGCCGATCTCGGCGGCGTTCTCCACCTGGGCCACGCTGCCCCCCATCACCTCGGTGAGCCCGGCGGCGGCCATGGCGCAGGCGGAGCCCACCTCGCCCTGGCAGCCCACCTCGGCGCCGGAGATCGAGGCGTTCTTCTTGCACAGGATCCCCACCGCCCCGGCGGTGAGCAGGAAGCTCACCACGTCGCGCTCGCTCGCCCCCTTCCGGAACTGCATGTAGTAGTGCAGCACCGCGGGGATGATCCCCGCCGCCCCGTTGGTGGGGGCGGTGACCATGCGCCCGCCGGCGGCGTTCTCCTCGTTGACCGCCAGGGCGTAGAGGTTGACCCAGTCCATGGCCGACATGGTCGAGGCGATCAGCGAGTGGTCATCCTCGCTGGCCAGCATGCGCTGATGGAGGACCTTGGCGCGGCGCTTGACGTTCAAGCCACCCGGCAGCACGCCCTCGGCCTCCATGCCCTGCCGGACGCAATCCTGCATGGCGGCCCAGATCGCAAGCAGGCCGTCGCGGATCTCCTCCTCGCTGCGCCACGCCTTCTCGTTCTCCAGCATCAGCTCGCTGATGCACAGGCCGCTCTCCCGGCACATGCGCATCAGGTCGTCGCCGGTCTGGAAGTCGTAGGGCAGCGCGGTGGTGTCGCTGTCGAGCTCGCCCCGCTCGGCCTGGGCCGCATCGATGACGAAGCCGCCACCCACCGAGTAGTAGGTGTTGCGGTGGAGCTCGCCGGCGTGGCCGTGGGCGATCAGGCGCATGGCGTTGGGGTGATGCGGCAGGCTCTCGTCGAGCAGCTGCATGTCGCGAGCCCACAGGAAGGGCACGCTGTGGCGGCCATCCAGCAGCAGCGCCTCAGACTCCTGCAGCTCCTCGATGCAGGGCACGATGATGGCGGGGTCGATGCGGTCCGGCCGCTCGCCCATCAGCCCCATGATCACCGCGCGATCGGTGCCGTGGCCGATCCCGGTGGCGGAGAGCGAGCCGAACAGCTGCACCTCGAGGCGCGCCACCCGCGTCAGCAGCTCGCGCGCCTTCAGCTCGTCGAGGAAGTCACAGGCGGCCCGCATGGGCCCCACGGTGTGGGAGCTCGAGGGCCCGACGCCGACCTTGAACAGGTCGAAGACGCTGATTGACATGCTGTACCACCCTGGGCCGCGGAGCGGCCCTGTTGTTATGAATCGAATGTGATGAATCGAATGTTATGGATCTTACGGCCGATGAAGCGGGGCCGAGCCGCCGAGGGTCGCCCCACCCTGACAGCATAGGCACCCTCACTTGCCGCGGTAGTAGCCCGGCGCGACGAAGGGGGTCGGGCTGACCACCATCGGCAGACGCTTGCCGCGCACCTCGGCGAAGAGCGTGGTACCGACCTCAGCCAGCGCCACCGGCACATAGCCCAGAGCTACCGGCTTGCCCACGCTGGGGCCGAAGCCGCCGGAGGTGACGATGCCGATCAGGTTGCCCTCGGCGTCATAGAGCTCGGTGCCCTCGCGCACCGGGGCGCGTCCTTCGCCGAGCAGTCCGACCCGCTTGCGGCTGTGGTCCTTGGCCTCCACCTGGTGGAGGATCGTCTCGGCGCCGGGGAAACCGCCAGGGCGCTCGCCGCCATGGCGGCGCGACTTGCCGATTGCCCAGATCAGGCCGGCCTCGACGGGCGTGGTGGTGGTGTCGATATCGTGGCCGTAGAGGCAGAGCCCCGCCTCCAGACGCAGGGAATCGCGGGCGCCCAGGCCAATCGCCTCCACCTCCGGCTCCGCCAGCAGGCGGCGGGCCAGCGCATCGCTCTGCTCGGCGGCGACCGAGATCTCGAAGCCATCCTCGCCGGTATAGCCGCTGCGGCTGACCCAGACCGGGATGCCCGCGATCTCGAAGCGGCCGTGCTGCATGAAGATCATCTCGCAGGCCGCCGGGCAGAGCCGCTGCATGACCGTGGCGGCCTTGGGCCCCTGCAGGGCGATCAGCCCCCGGTCCAGCACCTCGATCTCGTGGCCCTCGGGCAGGTGCGCGCGCAGGTGGGCGATGTCCTGCGCCTTGCAGGCGGCGTTGACCACCAGGTAGAGGTGGTCGCCGGCGTTGACCGCCATCAGGTCGTCGAGAATCCCGCCCTCCTCGTTGGTGAACAGCGCATAGCGCTGCATCCCCTCGGGCAGGCCGATGATGTCCGCCGGCACCAGGGTCTCCAGCGCCTCGGCAGGAGCGGGGCCGCGCAGCAGCAGTTGGCCCATGTGTGAGACGTCGAACAGGCCGCAGGCGGCACGGGTATGCTCGTGCTCCTTCTTCACGCCTAGCGGGTACTGCACCGGCATCTCGTAGCCGGCGAAGGGCACCATCCTGGCGCCCAGTTCCACATGGAGGTCATGGAGGGGGGTACGGTTCAGCTGGCTCATCGCGGCGGCCTCTACAAGCGATCATGGCATTCGACCCGGCCCCCATCGCTGAGTGCCGGACCGACTCGGTTTCGGATGGGTCAAGAGTAGACCATGTTTCCTATTGGAAACAATGGGTGCGAGGGGAGAATCGCGTTCGCGACGCCATGGCCACATTCCAGCAAGTTCCGGGAAAGCTTGCCGGCAGGCGGGAGAACGGGTTTCCCATGGGAAACATGGGGCGACCGGCATGCCGCCGCAAGTTAGCCGCCGTCCGTCCCCTTGACGAGGGGCGCCATGCCCAGGCGCTCCACGCCGGGCAGCTTGAGCGCCGGACGACGCAGGTCGAGGCCCACGGCCAGCCCCAGCAGGTTCAGCTCCACCCCCTCGTCGAGGCCCAGGGTGAGGCCGAGCACGCCTCCCAGGGAGGCGGTCATGCCCCGGCCCCCCGGCGCCGGCGCCAGGGGGCCATCGAGCAGGTAGTCCTTGCCCACCGCGGTCACCGGCAGCACCGCCTCGAACCCCGGCACCTCGCGCACCACCCAGGCGGTGAAGGTGTTGCTGTTGGGCCCCGGCCAGGCGCGATAGGCCTGCGGGGCGGGGTAGTCCGCCACCGCCGCCTCGATGGCCGGGATCAGCGCCTCGGCGGGCGCTCCGCGGTAGTCTGCCAGCAGCGCCGGCGTGCTGCCGTACCAGGCACGGTCGGGGGCGGCGGTGGTCTCGCTGACCAGCGCCGGGCGCCGCCAGCTCATCACGTGATGCAGCTGCCACTGCGGGGCACCGGCCTCCCGGGTAGCGATCCAGGTATGCACACCGAAGGCGCCCCGCCAACCCCAGGCGCGGGCGGCATAGAGCTGCACGACCGCCTCCGGCGCCTCGGCAGGCGTAGGCGCCAGCCCCGCCGGCTCGCGTCCCGCCGAGGCCCAGTGCCGGCCCGTCGCCACCTCCTCGCTGGCAAGCATCCACAGCGGCCCCGCCAGCAGCAGCGACAGCATCAGCACCAGCCCGGCGAGCAGCCGCCACAGCATCCCCATCGCGCCCCTCCCCTTGAATACGCCCGCGGTTACCCGCATCTTCTGTGCAAATCCACTCTGACCCGGGAACCCCAACCATGCCCATCGTCGACCCGCGCACCGGCGAGCCCCTCGCCGCCGACACGCCCTCCGGCGCCAGCGATCCCGCCCCCGCCGGCGACGCCCCCGAGGTGATCGTCGACGCCGATGCCGGCAATATCCAGCAGCTGCTGGAGCTCTCCATGCAGGTGCCGGTACTGCTCGACTGCTGGGCCCCCTGGTGCGAGCCCTGCAAGAACCTGATGCCGATCCTGGAGAAGCTGGCCCGTGAATACCGTGGCGCCTTCATCCTGGCCAAGCTCAACATCGACGAGAATCAGGAGATCGCCGCCCAGCTCGGCGTGCGCTCGGTGCCCGACGTCAAGCTGATCAGCCAGGGCGGCCTGGTCGACCACTTCCAGGGCGCGCTGCCCGAGAAGCAGGTCCGCGAATGGCTGGGCCGCTATTTCCCGGCGCCGGAGGACGCCCCGGCCAGCCCCGAGGAGCAGGCCGCCGAGGCCCTGGCCACCGGCGATGCCGCCACCGCCCGCGCCCTCTACGAGGAGCTGGTGCAGCAGAACCCCCAGCACTACCCCTTCCAGGTGGAGCTGGCCCGGGCCCTGGTGGCCGAGGGCCGCGCCGCCGACGCCCGCGCACTGCTCGACAACCTGCCCCCGGAGGAGCGCGACGCCGCCCCGGCCCGGGGTGTGCGCGCCAGCATCGAGTTCGGCGAGGAGGCCCCCAGCGCCGAAGAGCTGGCCGCCCTGGGCGAGCGCGACGACAGCGAGGCGCAGTATCTGCGCGCCCTGCGAAACGTCGCCGACGGCAACTACGAGGCGGGCCTCGATGCCCTGCTGGCGCTGATGAAGGCCGACCGCGCCTATGGCGATGACGCCGCCCGCAAGACCCTGCTGCGGGTCTTCGACGCCCTGGGGGCCGACCATCCGCTGACGGTCACCTACCGCCGCCGGCTCTTCGCCCTGCTCTACTGAGCGGGCACCGACGCGGTACGACCAGGGGCAGGCGCCCCAGCAAGACGCCCCGGGCAAGCGCCCGGGGCGTTCACGTTCAGCCCGCCAGCACGCCATCCAGGCGCGCCAGCGCCGCCTCCAACTGGGTCGCCGTGGTGCCGAAGTTGAGCCGGGCGAACCCCGGCGCGCCGAAGTCGGCGCCGTCCGAGAGCGCCACCCCGGCACGCTGCAGCAGCGCCTGCTGGGGCGAGTCGCTGCCGGCCAGTGCCGGCGCCTGGCGCAGGTCGAGCCAGGCCAGGTAGGTGGACTCGGGCGCGCTCATCGTGACCCCCGGCCAGCGGGCCACCCGCTCGACGAGCGCCTGCCGATGGCCGCGCAGCACCTCGAGCAGCGCCTGGCGCCAGGGCTCGCCCTGGCCGTAGGCGGCCTCGGCGGCCAGCAGTCCCAGCACGTTGCCGTCCGGCGTCAGCCCCCTGGCCACGGCGGCAAAGCGACGGCGCAGGGCAGCATCGGGGATCACCGCGCAGGCGGTGGTCAGCCCCGCCAGGTTGAAGGTCTTGGAGGGCGCCCAAAGCGTTAAGGTGCGAGCGGCCAGCTCGGGGAAGGCCGCGGCCAGCGGCACGTGCCGGGCGCCCTCGTCCAGCAGCAGGTCGCAGTGCAGCTCGTCGGAGACCACGCAGAGGTCGTGGCGCACCACCAGCTCGGCCAGGCCGGCGAGCTCGTCACGGCGCCAGACTCGTCCGGTGGGGTTGTGGGGGTGGCACCAGAGCAGCAGCCGGGTGCGCGGGGTGATCGCCGCCTCCAGCGCCGCGAGATCGAGCCGCCAGGGCGCGCCGGGGGCTGCGGGCTCGGCCATCGCCGCCTGCTGGGGCGTACGGCCGGTGCGTTCGGCCACTCGCAGGAAGGGCGGGTAGATGGGCGTCACGGTCAGCACCCCGTCGCCCGGCTCGGTCAGCGCCAGGCTGGCCAGGTGAAGCGCCGGCACCACCCCGGGCAGCCACAGCTGCCAGTCGGGCTCGATGGACCAGCCATAGTGGCACTCGCTCCAGGCGCAGAGGGTCTCGCGCAGGGAGCCCGGCACCAGGCCATAGCCGAACACGCCGTGGTCGACCCGGGCGCGCAGCGCCGCGAGCACCGCCGGGGGCGAGACGAAGTCCATATCGGCGACCCACAGCGGCAGCACCTCGTCGTCGTAACGGTGCCACTTCTGGGACGGCCAGTCGGACGGGCGCTCGCCTGACGGGTGCCGCCGCTCCACCGGCGTGGCAAAATCGAAGTCCATGTCTCACTCCTTAACTTCAGGGCCCTGCAATGACCAGGACGATGCCATGACCAGCACGATGCCCCAGGACGGCTTCTATGCCAAGGTACGCCGCGGCCTGCCTGCACTGATCGACCAGTGGCGCACCCTGGGCCAGGGCGACGCCGACCGCCTGGCGCTGATCCTCGCCGAGACCGCACGGGTCGCCAGACTGGGCCAGCCAGAAGCCACGCCGGATGGGGCCACCCTGGTGGCCTGGACCGCGCCGGAGGCGGGTGACGAGATCCCGCTGTGGGCGGCGCGCACCGCCGCCTTCCTGCTGATGCAGATGCCCGCCCGGCCGCTGCCCGGGAACGACGACGAGGCCTGCGCCTGGGCCTACTGCTGGCTGCGCAACCGCGACTTCGCCGACCACGAGAGCGCCGAGGCCGCCCTGCCGGCCCACCTGCGCGGGCCGCTGGCCGCGCCCCTCAAGGCTGCCTGGCTGGACCGCCAGGGCCTGCGGCTCATCTAGCCGACCAGGCCCCTTCATAACGACAAGGAAACCCCATGGACGTCCCCTTGAGCTGGCAGCTTGCCAAGCTTCTGGTCTCGATCGGCATGGTGCTGGGCCTCGGCGCCATCGCCGTGCGCGTCAGCCCCCGGGTCGCCGGCCTGCTGGCCGGCTACCCCCTGGGCACCGCCATCGCCCTGTTCTTCATCGGCCTGGAGCTCTCCACGGGCTTCGCCGCCGAGAGCGCGGTGCATACCCTGGCCGGCTTCACCGCCACCCTGGCACTCGGCGGCGGCTACCTGCTGGCCGGCCGCCGCCCGGGCCTGCCCGGCGTGCTGACCGGCACCGCGGCGGGCCTGGCCGCCTTCCTGGCGGTGAGCCTGCTGCTCACCCGGGTGGAGTTCGATCGCCTCACCGGCACCCTCACCACCCTGGCGGCCATCGCGCTGTTCACCTGGCTCTACCGGCGGGTGCCCGACAGTCCCGCGCGCCCCGGCGGACGCTTCTCCTGGGCGGCGCTGGGCGTGCGCGCCCTGCTCGCCGCCGCCATCATCTTCGTGATCACCGGCCTCGCCCACGTCCTGCCGGCGGCCTGGGCAGGCGTCATGGCGGCCTTTCCGGTCACCATGTTCCCCTTCCTGGTGATCCTGCACCTGACCCACGGCCCCGGCCCGGTGGCCACGGTGATCAAGCACTACCCGGCGGGGCTCGGTTCGCTGCTCAGCTACACCCTCTGCGTCTCCCTGGCCTACCCGGTGCTGGGACTTGGCCTGGGCACCCTCGCCGGCTTCGCCGTGGCCACCCTCTGGCTGCTGGGCTGGACCCGGCTGCAGGCGTGGCAACTGGGCAGGCGCACCGCCCGGGCTTGACCGAGCGCTTGCTTGGGGCAAAGCTGTCCTGCCCGGATCACAGCAATCGAAACGACAACAAGGAGCGCCGCCATGTTCACCCGCACCGTCGAGCCCGCCTTCTACGACACCGATGCCCTGGGCCATATCAACAACACCCGGCTGCCGGCCTGGTTCGAGCTGGCCCGCAACGACCTCTTCCGCCTCTTCACTCCGGACCTCGACCCGCGCCAGTGGCGCCTGATCATGGCCCGCATGGAGGTGGAGTACCTCGCCGAGCTCCAGTACGGCAGCGAGATCGAGATCCGCACCTACGTCTCGCGGCTCGGCAACAGCTCCTTCACGGTGACCCAGGAGGCCCACCAGGAGGGCCGGATGACCAACATCGGCCGCACCGTGATGGTCCATTTCGACCACCAGAGCAAGAAGGCCGTGCCCATCGAGGGGGCGCTGCGCGCGGCGCTGGAAGCCCACGTGCGGGAGGAGCCGGTGGCCGCATGACCCCCGCCGTCAAGCAGCTCGAGCGGGCCGGCGTGGCCTTTACCCTGGCGGAGTACGCGCACGACCCGCGCACCCCCGCCTACGGCGAGGAGGCGGCGCGCGCCCTGGGGCTCTCCCCCGACGAGGTGTTCAAGACCCTGCTCGTCAAGCTCGACGACGGCCGCCTGGCGGTGGCCATCGTGCCGGTCGCGGGCCAGCTCGACCTCAAGGCGCTGGCTCGCGCCGCCGGCGCCCGCCGGGCCGCCATGGCCGAGCCCGAGGCGGCCCAGCGTGCCACCGGCTACGTGGTCGGCGGCATCAGTCCGCTGGGGCAGAAGCGCCGCCTGGCCACCTTCCTGGACGAAAGCGCCGCGGCGCTGCCGGCGATCCACGTCAGCGGCGGCCGGCGCGGGCTGGAGATCCGCCTGGCCCCCGCCGATCTGGTGCGCCTCACCGGCGCCAGGCTGGCCCCGCTCGCCAGAGGCTGACGCGGCGAGCCAAACGGCGTGTCATGCTGTCCCAATCACATGGCCGGCTCGGCCGACACCCGCCCCCGACAGGAGCTGATCATGGCCATCCGCTACGACCTCTGGCTGGACCCCGACAACGTCGCCCGGCACCGCGCCGTTGAGGCGGATCTGATCCGCTACTTCGTCGAGCGCTTCGCCGACTATCCCCACATCCGCTTGTTCGGCGCCGACCCCTACGATTATGATGCCCCGTTCAATCGACTCTACGACGTGCTGATGGCCCGGGCCGCGGACTACTGCGAGCGGGAGTGGCGCTATGCGCCCACCCCCGAGCAGCTCAACCGCGCCTTCTTCCTGGCCGTCGGCCAGTCCAACAAGTTTCTACGGGACCCCGACGATGGTGATCCGCACCGATCAGACTCCTGACGAGCGCCAGCTGGCGATCATCACCGCGCAGCTGGGCCGCGCTCCGCGCGGCATCGAGGCCGTGGCGGCCACCGACAGCGAGGGCACCCCGCTGGTGCTGCGCATGGCGCCGATCGTCGACGGCAAGCCCTTTCCGACCCTCTACTGGCTCTGCTCCGAGCGGCTCAAGGTGGAGATCTCGCGCATCGAGGCCGTCGGCGTGATCAAGCAGCTGGAGGCGCGCCTGCAGGAGGAGCCCGAGTTCCTCGCCGCCTACCACGCAAGCCATCGCGACTACGTGGCGGCCCGCTGGCGCCACATGAGCGAGGCACAAAAGGCGGAGGTAATCCGGCTGGGCTACGATGGCGTGCTCACCGAGCGCGGCATCGGCGGCATCGCCAACTGGGACCAGATACGCTGCCTGCACACCCAGTACGCCCACCACCTGTGCGGTGACAACGTTATCGGCCAGTGGATGGACGCCGAGTACGGCGTGGCCGACTGCCTGCCCGGCGGATCCCGACCCCATTCCCCCTGACCCTCAACGCCTCACTCTCGACACCCAACAAGGAGCCCCCGATGTACCTCGATACCCATGTCGTTGCCAGCCTCGCCCTGATTGCCAGCATGTTCGTGATCACCGGCGTCGGCCTCAAGCTGCTGCGCCAGGCCATGAAGCGTGACGCCGAGGGCACGCGCTGAGCCGCCGGCAAGCGACATCCCGCGAAGGGCGCCACCTCGGCGCCCTTCGTCGTTTCCGGGGGTGGGAAAGGGCTTGCGGCGACAGGCCCTCGGCGCCAGCATATGGCCCTGTGACGAGGTGACAGCGCCCCGGCCAACAGGCGGCCAGCGCACCTCTGCCAAGGAGAAGAGCATGCCAAGATTCTGTGTCTATCTGGGGTCAAGGGACGGTAACGACCCCCAGTTCCTCGAGACCGCCCGCGAGCTGGGCCGTGAGCTGGCCCGGCGCGGCCATGTGCTGGTCTACGGCGGCGCCCGCATCGGCCTGATGGGCGCCCTGGCGGATGCCGCCATGGCCGAGGGGGGCGAGGTGATCGGCGTGATGCCCGATCACCTGGTGGAGCGCGAGCAGGCCCACCGCGGCCTCACCGAGCTGATCCGGGTGCGCAACATGCACGAGCGCAAGGCCAGCATGGCCGCCCACGCCGATGCCTTCATCGTGCTGCCGGGCGGCATCGGCACCCTGGAGGAGTTCTTCGAGGCCTGGACCTGGCACTACCTGGGGCTCCACGACAAGCCCATCGGCGTGCTCGACAGCGCAGGCTTCTACACGCCGCTGCTGGCCTTCCTCGACAGCACCGTGGAGCACGGTTTCCTCAACGCCCGCACCCGGGCCGAGCTGTTCGATGCCGCCGAGCCGGCCGAGCTGCTGGATATCCTCGAGGCGCGGCTTGCCGAGCCGGCCTGACGTCGCGGGCCCGCGCGTCAGGCGCCGTCGGCCAGCTCGCGGGTACGCTGGTAGGTAAGCTGCAGCAGGCGGGCGTCCTCGCCGGCGCGATGCCGGCGGATGCCCAGCTCCTCGATCAGCGATTCCTTGGTCTGCTTCCAGAGCGCCAGCTGCCCCTCGCTGAGCAGCTTGCGCAGCGCCTCCAGCCGGAAGGCCGGCAGCATGCCGGCATGGTGGAAGAGCAGCGACAGCCAGGTGTTGTCGTAGCCCCAGCTGTCGCTGTAGGCGATGCCAAGCTCGCCGAGCTCGTCGTTGAGCCAGCGCGCCACCTGGCGCACCGGATACCCCTCGCGCTGCAGACGCGCGCGGCTGATGCCGTGCAGGAGCTCCGCCTTGGGGTCCCAGTGGGTCCACTCCGGCAGGGGCAGGATCAGGAAGGCGCAGCTGCTGCCATCGGGGCGAGCCAGGCCGACCTCGATGGGGTAGCTGCCGCGCCCGAACCCGGACGCCTCGATATCGAGCAGTGTCGGTAGCGTCACGGGAGCGCGGGTCCTCGAGGCCGAAGCTTGGGATGGAGAGGGCCGGGGCGTGATCACGCCCCGGCCGGGCGTCGGTCTAGTGTCGCGTCTCGGCTTCGCCGCTGTCCAGCGCCTCGGCGAGACCGGCGGCCTGGTCGGCCAGCTGCTGCCACTCGGCGGCGCGCTCGCGATCCACCGGCAGGCCAAGCTGGCCTTCGCCATAGGCACGGGCCAGGCGGGCCGCCGCCAGGGGGTGGCCGGACTCGCCGGCGCGGGCATACCAGGTCACCGCACGATCGTCGCGGCGCGGGTAGAGAACGCAGCCGTGCTCGTAGATCTGGGCGGCCTGATACTGGGCGCGAATGTCGCCGGCCTGGGCCGCCTCCATCACGTAGCGGGCCCCACGGGCCTTGTCCTGGGGCGTCAGGCCGCGATGGAAGAGCATATGGCCATAGACGGAGAGCGCCGCCGGATGACCGGCATCGGCGCAGCGCTGGAAGAGGTGCATGGTCAGCCGCTGGGTACGCGGAGAACGAGGCAGCCAGCGGGTATGGAACAGCTGCTCCGCCAGGCGGTATTCGAGCCGGGTGAACAGTGATGATGCCTGTGTCATGGCCAGTAACCGGGTCCTGTTGACGCAACGTGGAGACACTCGGCACCACCCTGTGCACGGCGTCTGTCATCTGCGAAAGCAAAACGCCCCGGAATCCAGGGGCGCGCAAGCGGCGGCCAGCATACGCCCGCCCCGCCCGGGACTCAACCCCGGGGGGGATTTGCCGCCCCCGCCGGGCTCCCCTACCATGCCTTTACTCCATGCATTTACCCCATGCCCCACCCCTTCGCAGACCCTGGCAATTGAGGAAGAGAGAATGCAGACGCGACCGCTGGGCACCACCGGCATCGAAGTCAGCCGCCTGTGTCTTGGCACCATGACCTTCGGCGAGCAGAACAGCGAGGCCGAGGCCCATGAGCAGCTCGACCGCGCCGTGGCCTTCGGCATCAACTTCATCGACACCGCCGAGATGTACCCGGTGCCGCCGAAGGCAGAGACCCAGGGCCGCACCGAGGCCTACATCGGCAGCTGGCTGAAGCAGCGCGGCAGCCGCGACGACGTGATCATCGCCACCAAGGCCGCGGGCCCCGGCCTCGATCACATCCGCGGCGGTCCGCGGCTGACCCGCGACCAGCTGCACCAGGCCATCGAGGCGAGCCTCGCGCGCCTGCAGACCGACTACGTCGACCTCTACCAGCTGCACTGGCCCGACCGGAAGACCAACTTCTTCGGCCGCCTCGGCTACGAACATGACGAGGAGGAGGAGACCACGCCCCTCGAGGAGACCCTCGGCGCCCTCAAGGAGCTGGTGGATGCCGGTAAGGTGCGCGCCATCGGTCTCTCCAACGAGACCCCCTGGGGGGTGATGCGCGCCCTGCAGCTGGCCGAGACACTGGGCCTGCCGCGGGTCGCCTCGGTGCAGAATCCCTACAACCTGCTCAACCGCACCTTCGAGGTGGGCCTGGCCGAGATCGCCCACCGCGAGCAGGTGGGCCTGCTGGCCTACTCGCCGCTGGCCTTCGGGGTGCTCTCCGGCAAGTACCTGAAGGGCGTGCGGCCCGAGGGGGCGCGGCTGACCCTCTTCGAGCGCTTCCAGCGCTACACCAATCCCCAGGCCGAGGCGGCCACCGCCGAGTATGTGCGGATCGCCCAGGACGCCGGCCTGGACCCGGCCCAGATGGCGCTGGCCTTCGTCAACTCGCGCCCCTTCCTGACCAGCAACATCATCGGCGCCACCACCATGGAGCAGCTCGAGAGCAATCTCGAGAGCGACTTCCTCAAGCTCGACAGCGAGGTGCTCGAGGCCATCGAGGCGGTACACCGGCGCCAGCCCAACCCGGCGCCCTGAAGCCGGGCCGGCGGGCGCCGCGCTCGAGGGCTATCACCGCGATAGCCCAACCGCCGCGGCGCCCTTGGTATACTCGGGGCACTTCCACCGGATCAGGAGCGCCCCCATGCTGAGCGTGATCTCGCCCGCCAAGACGCTGGACTTCGAGACCCCGGCCACCACCGCCATGCACACCCAGCCGGACTATCTCGACCGCAGTCGCGAGCTGATCGAGATCCTGAGCGACGTCTCCCCCCAGCGGCTCTCCGAGCTGATGGGCATCAGCGACAAGCTGGCCGCCCTCAACGCCGCTCGCTTCGCCGAGTGGCGCCCCCCCTTCACCCCGGAGAACGCCAAGCCGGCCGCCCAGGCCTTCCAGGGCGACGTCTACGTGGGGCTCGCGGCGGACACCTTCAGCGACGACGACAACGCCTTCGCCCAGGCGCACCTGCGCATCCTCTCCGGGCTCTACGGCCTGCTGCGCCCCCTGGACCTGATCCAGCCCTACCGCCTGGAGATGGGCACCCGGCTTGCGAACCCGGCGGGCAAGGACCTCTACGCCTTCTGGAAGGGCACCCTCACCGAGGCCCTCGACCGGGCCGTGGCCGAGAGCGGCAGCCCGGTGCTGGTCAACCTGGCCTCCAACGAGTACTTCAAGGCCATCGACGCCAAGGCCCTCAAGGCGCGGGTGATCACCCCGGTCTTCAAGGACGAGAAGAACGGCAAGCTCAAGATCATCAGCTTCTACGCCAAGAAGGCGCGCGGCCTGATGGCGGCCTGGATGATCCGCGAGCGCCTGGACGACCCGGAGGGGCTCAAGGGCTTCAAGGTCGCGGGCTACGCCTACAACGCGGCCATGAGCGAGGGCGACACCCTGGTCTTCACCCGCCCCGAGGGCGCCGCCTGAGGGCAGCGGCGCCCGGGTCGCCGGCCGGAGTGGCTACACGAAGCTGAGCGGGCGCGCCGAGCGCCCCTTGAGGAAGCGGCGATGGGCCTGCTTGAAGCGCTCGTCGTCGCAGCGATGCAGCCACTCGTAGGCCACCATGTCGGCGCTGACCGGCACCGCCCCCGCCTGCATCATGCGCTCCCGGGCCAGGCGCGCCTCCGCGGCACGGCGGCTGGCGCAGGCCTCGGTGAGCCAGTAGACCTCGTGGCCCGCAGCCAGCAGGCCGAGCCCCGTCTGCATCACACAGATATGCGCCTCGGTGCCGCACAGCACCACCTGGCGCCGGCCGCTCTCGGCCAGGGCGGCGCTGAACTCGGGGTTGGCACAGGCGTCGAAGGTGAGCTTCTGCCACAGCCGGTGGCCAGGCAGCGCCTCCAGCAGCCGCGGCTCGCTGCCGCCGAGCCCTTCCGGGTACTGCTCGGTCACCCACACCGGCACCTCGAGGAACTCGGCCAGGCCGCCCAGCCAGGCCGCCTCGGTGACCGCCTGGTCGCCGTGCTCGATCAGCGGCAGCAGCCCGGCCTGCAGGTCGACGATCAACAGCAGGCTCTCCTCTCGTGACAGGCGCATGTTGGGGTCTCCTTGTGCTTGTTGTCGGTTTTTATGGTGCCCCCCAGCATAGCCGGTAGAATGAACCGACTCGACCTTCCCACCCCCTACCAAGACCAAGATCGGAGGCTCCCCTGATGCGACATCTGCTTGTCATGCTGGTCGTCGGACTCTTTACCCTCGGCCCGGCCCTGGACTACGCCGAGGCCCGCCGCCTGGGCGGCGGCGGAAACGTCGGCAGTTTCTCCCGCTCCGCGGACCGCCCCGCCGCCGCGCCCAACCAGGCCGCTCCCGCCCGCCAGGGCCAGCAAGGCGCCGCCGCCGGCTCGCGCATGCCCGGCATGCTGGGGGGCCTGCTCGCCGGTGGCCTGCTCGCCGCGCTCTTCTTCGGCGGCGCCTTCGATGAGCTGCGCATGATGGATATCCTGCTGATCGCCGGCCTGGCCTTCGCCGTGATCTGGTTCCTGCGCCGCCGTACCGCCATGGCAGGCGCGGGTGCCGGCAGCGCGGCGCCCCAGGCACGCACCGAGCACACCGCCTCCCCCGGTGCCCAGGCCTTCCAGGCCAGCGCACCGCCGGGGAGTGGCGGCGCCGCCTTCGCCGGCGAACCCGAGTGGTTCGACCGCGAACGCTTCCTGGGCGGCGCCAAGGAGCACTTCATGACCCTGCAGCGTGCCTGGGACAACAATGACTTCTCGGGCATCCAGGAGTACGTGACCCCGGAGCTCTACAACCTGCTGCGCGCCGAACGCGACCGTCACCCGGCCAACAACCGCACCGAGGTGGTGCGCCTGTTCGCCGAACTGGGCATGGTGCAGGAGGTCGGCCAGCAGGCCGAGGCGACCGTGATCTTCCACGGCATCCTCGACGAGAACGGCGAGCACAATGAGTTCAACGAGACATGGCACCTGGTGCGCGACCTGCGCGACGGCGCCCCCTGGTACGTGCAGGGCATCGAGCAGAACGGCTGAGCCACGCCGGAGCGCCTGACGCTCTTCCATGATGCGGAAAGGCCGGACGATCTCGTCCGGCCTTTCCGCGTCAGGATCCCGGATCGGTCGTCAGTTTCCCTCGGCGCTATCCTGGATCGACTCGCCCATCTCCTCGACGCTCTCGCCGGCATCTTCCATGGCCTCGTCGAGCTCCTGGCCGGCCTCCTCGGCGGGGCCGGGCTCATCCTGGCAGCCCACCAGGCCTGCCGCCAGCATGCCCACCAGCAGCGCCAGACCAAGCTTCTTGAGCATCTCGTGTGTCATGGGGTGTCTCCTCCTGAGTCATTTCCTTGAACGGCAGTCGCCAGGGCGACCACCCTCTCACCCTAGCCAACTCCCGGCGGCGCCACCACTACGCGATGCAACGCCGCGTAACCGGCGGCAACATACCGATCATGAAGGAAAAAAAGGCGCACCCCAAGGAGGTGCGCCCACGACCACTCATATGACTCAAACAGCCGTTTCATCCTAGCCTGCCTTTCGCCCATTTTCAAACAGATGTTTCACTGCCGCACTGGCGTTTGCTCACGGAGGCCCCATGACGCCGCCTTGAGGCGGGTGATATGATCCATGATCAGCGACCTATAACGACTCGAAGACATCAACAGCACAACGAGGAACCCGGCTTGTCACATTTACCGGTGATCGTCGGCATGGGCGGCGTGAACCCCGCCGGCAGAGCCTCGGGCCACCAGGCGTTTCGTCGCACCGTGCTCGACGCCCTGCCCGACGACGACCAGGCCAGCACCCTGCTGGGCCTGGCGGCCATGATGCGCCTGGCCAGCGCCGATGAAGATGGCCGCTGGCAGGACGCCGATGGGCGCCCCCTGGACGCCGCCGAGATCGTCGCCCAGACCCGCCAGCAGGTGCTCGACCATACCCTGATCCGTCGCATCGAGGACCCCCGGTTCAACGAGGCGGGCCTGCCCGCCAATCGCCGGGCCAGCCTCGAGCTGGATGCCCCCCTGGTGTTCCGCATTCGCCGCCGCCAGCTGCCGGAGGACCTGCCGCCCGCCTGGCAGGTTCGCGAGCTCGACCGCCATAGCCTGGAGGTCACGGTGCCCGCCGGCAGCATGGAGGTGATGCTGCCGGAGAAGCGCCCGGCCCAGGTGCGCGCCGCCGGCCAGCTGCCCACGGGCTTCGAACCCAGCCGGCTCTACCGTAGCGTCCACCATCCGCGGGGGCTCTCCATGGCGATCTTCGCCGCCAGCGACTGCCTGGGCGACAGCGGCCTAGAGTGGGACAGCCTGCGCGATCGCCTCGACCCCGACGAGGTGGCCGTCTACGCCGGCAACTCCATCGGCCAGCTCGATGACGAGGGCTGGGGCGGCCTGCTCAAGAGCTTCGTCTCCGGCAATCGCGCCACCTCCAAGCAGATGCCGCTGGGCTATGGCCAGATGCCTGCCGACTTCCTCAACGCCTATGTGCTGGGCAGCGTCGGTGGCACTGGGGCGGCGCTGGGCGCCTGCGCCAGCTTCCTCTACAACCTGCGCCTGGGCGTGGATGACATCCAGGCCGGCCGCCGCCGGGTGGTGATGGTCGGCACCGCCGATGCACCGGTGACCCCGGAGATCATCGAGGGCTTCCGCGCCATGGGGGCGCTGGCCGACGATGAGAGCCTCAAGGCGCTGGACGCCCTGACGCTGCTGACCGACGCTGACTACCAGCGCGCCTGCCGCCCCTTCGCCCGCAACTGCGGCTTCACCATCGCCGAGTCCAGCCAGTTCGTGATGCTGATGGACGACAGCCTGGCGATGGAAGTGGGCGCCGAGATCCTCGGCAGCGTGCCCGGCGTCTTCGTCAACGCCGACGGCTGGAAGCGCTCCATCTCCGCCCCCGGCATCGGCAACTACATCACCCTGGGCAAGGCCGCCTCCCTAGTGCGCGAGATCCTCGGCGAGGAGGCGCTCCGGCAGCGCACCTTCCTCCACGCCCACGGCACCAGCACCCCCAAGAACCGGGTGACGGAGTCCCATGTCTTCGACCTGGTGGCCAGGGCCTATGGCATCCATGACTGGCCGGTGGTGGCGGTCAAGGCCTACGTGGGGCACTCCCAGGGCAGTGCCGCCGGCGACCAGATCGCCAGCGCCCTGGGCAGCTTCGCCCATGGCCTGCTGCCCGGCATCAGCACCCTGGAGGCCGTGGCCGACGACGTGCACGCCGAGCGCCTGCGCCTTTCCCGCGAGGCCGTGCCCTTCGCGGCGGACGCCGCCTTCATCAACGCCAAGGGCTTCGGTGGCAACAACGCCACCGGCGTGGTGCTCTCCCCCGCGGTGACCGAGCGCCTGCTGGCCGCGCGTCACGGCGCGGCCGCCGTGGCCGCCTGGCAGGATCGCCGCGAGGCCACCCGCAAAGCCGCCGCCGACTATCGCCGGCGGGCCGACCAGGGGCAGTTCACGGCCCACTACCGCTTCGGCGAGGGCGTCCTGGAGGGTCCCGAGCTCACCATGAGCGACGCCGAGCTCGAGATTCCCGGCTATGCACGCCCCGTCTCCCTGGCGGTGGATAACCCCTACGGACGACTCCCGGACGCCGACCGATGAACATTGCCGTCTACCCCGGTACCTTCGACCCCATCACCAACGGCCACTTCGACCTGATCGAACGCGCCTCGCGGCTCTTCGACAAGGTCGTGGTCGCCATCGCCACCAGCCCCGGCAAGAGGCCGGCCCTCGACATCGGTTCGCGGATCGCCCTGGCGCGCGAGGTGGTCGCCGAGCTGGACAACATCGAGGTGGTCGGCTTCTCGGGGCTGATGACCGAATTCATGCAGCAGCAGCAGGCACGGATCCTGCTGCGCGGCCTGCGGGCGGTCTCGGACTTCGAGTACGAGCTGCAGCTGGCCAACATGAACCGCGCCCAGATGCCGGAACTCGAGACCGTCTTCCTGACGCCGGCGGTGGAGAACTCCTTCATCTCCTCCACTCTGATCCGCGAGATCGCCAAGCTGGGCGGCGACGTATCGCAGCACGTGCACCCCAGGGTCGCCGCGGCGCTGAAGAGCCATTACAATACCTGACCAACAGCATCGGGCTTTCCCTTCCGCCGCGCCTCTGCGCAGGCGGAACAAACCCCGTGCCGCCCGAACAGAACTTCCGTGAGGTATCCCCATGGCCCTGATGATCACCGACGAGTGCATCAACTGCGACGTCTGCGAGCCCGAATGCCCCAACGGCGCCATCTCGGCGGGGGAAGAGATCTACGTCATCGACCCCAACCTCTGCACCGAGTGCGTCGGCCACTATGACGAGCCCCAGTGCCAGCAGGTCTGCCCGGTGGACTGCATCCCCCTGGATCCGGCACACGAGGAGAGCCGCGACGAGCTGATGGCCAAGTATCGCCTCATCACCGCGGCCTGAGCAGCGCGCCCTCGCCTCGCTGCCCTCCTCGCAACGCAGAACGCCCCGCTATCGAGCGGGGCGTTCTGCGTTTCGTGCCTGCCGGCCGGAGTGCCTACATCTCGTCGGCGCGACGGCTCACCGTGCACCCCAGGCAGCGGCGGAAGGTCGCCTCGGCCGGGGTCTTGATCAGCGTCTCGGCGGCGGTGTCCACCCCGCCCCCCAGGGCGGTGAAGGGCAGCGAGACCAGAAACACCGCGGTGCCGGCCACGGTGGCCACCGCCAGCAGCGGCCGGGCAATCAGCGCATCGGCCACCATGGCGCCGCCGCTGGGACGGGCCTCCATGCGCTGCTGCTGGGCCACCGCCGGCGAGCTGCCCAGCATCGCCACCAGCGCCAGTACGAAGAAGAAAACGGTCCGCTTGCCCATCAGTGTCACTCCCCTGCTCCCTGCCGTCTCGGCGGCGTCTGTCATGCTGGCCGGCACCAAGTTGCCATCATGCCGAGCATGGCGCTCATCATCATTAGCTTCTAGAATGCCTGAGGTTACATCCTTTCACAGGATCTTACATCAGGGTAGACGGCTTTGCCCGCTTGCCCAACCCCGCAGGCCCCGCCTGCCCCAGCATGCAATGGAGCGCATGATGAAGCGTCTGATCGCCACCGCCGCCCTGACCACCCTGGTCGCCGCCCCCGCCTTCGCCCAGAGCTACCCCGGTGTGCCCGACGAGGGCTTCTACCTGGGTACCGCCATTGGCCAGTCCAAATTCAAGAACAGCGACTTCCGAGGAACTGTAAACACCGACCGCAAGGACACGGCATTCAAGCTGTTTGCCGGCTACCAGTTCAATCCCAATTTCGCCGTGGAAGCCAGCTATGTCGATTTCGGTGATTTCACGATCACAGACGTCTACAACAATGCGCCGGACAACTTTAAATATTCAGTGGATGGGTTTGGCTTTGCCCTGATAGGACGGCTGCCCATCGATGCGGGCTTCAGCGTCTTCGGCAAGCTGGGCATGATTGCCTGGGATGGCGACCTGAAAAATGATTACACAGAAGGCGGCCAAAGAGTTTCAGCCTCGGTAGGCCTGGACGGCACCGACCCCTTCTACGGTATCGGCGCCGAGTATGTGGTCAATCAAGTCATGATGCGCCTCGAGTTCGAGCGCTACGACATGAGCGACCAAGGTGAAGACCTCGACGTCGACCTGATCTCCGCCAGCATCGGCTACCGCTTCTAGGCCATCGCCGCTGCCCTTGAACCGCCCCGCCCTCGTGCGGGGCGGTTGCGTTATGGGGGCGGCGAGGCGAGGATGGCCCGTCTCATTCTCCACAGGTAAGCCGTGAGCCGCTCCACGCCCGCCAGCACCCCGCCCCCCGACGCCTCCCGCCGGCGCCTCTGGCTGCTGGCCTGGCCGATCATCCTCTCCAATATCACCGTGCCGCTGCTGGGCCTGGTGGATACCGCGGTGATGGGCCACCTGCCGGACTCCCGCTACCTGGCCGCGGTGACCCTGGGCGCCACCCTGTTCAGCTTCCTCTACTGGGGCTTCGGCTTCCTGCGCATGGGCACCACCGGGCTCACCTCCCAGGCAGTGGGCCGCGAGAACGACACGGACGTGCGCAACCTGCTCGGACAGTCGCTGCTGCTGGCGGCGCTGATCGGCACCCTGCTGATCCTCTTCTCGCGCCCGCTGATCGCGCTCGGCCTGTGGCTGCTGGGCGGCAGCGAGGTGGCCACGGCACTGGCCGCCGAGTATGCCGAGATCCGCATCCTCTCGGCGCCGGCGGTGCTGGCCAACTACGCCATCCTCGGCTGGTTCCTGGGCCAGCAGAACTCCCGGGTGACGCTCGCCATCCTGGTGCTCACCAACGGCATCAACATCGCCCTGGACCTGCTGTTCGTGGTGGGGCTGGGCATGACCAGCGACGGCGTGGCCTGGGCCACGGTGATCGCCGACTACTCCGCCCTGGCCTTCGGCCTGTGGCTGGTCTCGCGCCAGCTCAAGCTGCTCGAGGAGCGCTTCCTGCGCAGCCGGCTGCTCGCCCTTGCCGCCTACGGCGAGCTCTTCGCGGTCAACGCCAACCTCTTCGTGCGCACCCTGGGGCTGCTCTTCGCCATGGCCTTCTTCACCTCCAGGGGCGCGGTGCAGGGCGATACCGTGCTGGCCGCCAACGCCGTGCTGCTGCAGTTCATCATGCTCACGAGCTACGCCTTGGACGGCTTCGCCCACGCCGCCGAGGCCATCGCCGGGCGCGCCGTGGGTCGCCGCCGCTGGGACGAGTTCGGCCAGGCGGTGAGGAGTGCCGCCTGGCTCTCGCTGGTCACCGCCGGGGCCGCGGCCCTGGCCTTCGCCCTCGGCGGCCAGTGGCTGATAGCCCTGCTCACCGGCCTTCCGGAGGTGCGCGCCACCGCGGCCAGCTACCTGCCCTGGATGGTGCTGATGCCGCTGATCGCGGTGTGGAGTTACCTGCTCGACGGGGTCTTCATCGGCGCCACGGCGATCCGTGAGATGCGCAACAGCATCTTCGCCGGGCTCGCCGCCTACCTGCCCGCCTGGTGGCTCACCCAGGCGCTGCTGCCGGAGACGCTTACCAACCATGGGCTGTGGTTCGCCTTCACCCTGTTCGCGGTAGTGCGCTCGGGCGTGCTCGGCGCCTACTACCTGCGCCACCGCCGCACGCGCTGGCGCGACTGAGCCGGCGAGACGCACCGCCCGCCCCGGCCTGCTGCGTTGGCGAGCAGGGTGGCGCAAGCCCCTGAAGCTGCGCTACTTTCTGTGAGCACGCTAGACAAAAAAACACTCGATAACAGAAGAAGGGATCCCCCATGCTCAAGGCCCTCTCTCGGCCGGCCGTCAAGCTGGTCGAACGCTACCTGCCCGACCCCTATATCTTCGTGCTGCTGCTGACGGTGATCGCCGCCGCCGCCGCCATCGCCGTGGAGCGCCAGACGCCGCTCGCGGTGATGCGCATGTGGGGGGATGGCTTCTGGAGCCTGCTGACCTTCTCCATGCAGATGCTGCTGGTGCTGGTCACCGGCTTCATGCTGGCAAGCTCCCCACCGGTGAAGAAGCTGCTGCAGCGCCTGGCCGCCCTGGCCAAGGGGCCCGGCGGCGCCATCCTGCTGGTCACCTATGTGTCGCTGGCGGCCAGCTGGATCAACTGGGGCTTCGGCCTGGTGGTGGGGGCCCTGTTCGCCAAGGAGCTCGCCCGCCTGGTGCGGGTCGACTACCGCCTGCTGGTGGCCAGCGCCTACTCCGGCTTCGTGGTGTGGCACGGCGGCCTGGCCGGCTCCATTCCGCTGACCATCGCCACGGAGGGCCACTTCACCGCCGACCAGATCGGCGTGATCGGCACCGGCTCCACGATCTTCGCCTTCTTCAACCTGGCCATCGTGGTCTGCCTGTTCATCACCATCCCGCTGGTCAACCGCCTGATGCTCCCCGACGACAAGGAGAGCGTCTATGTGGACCCCAAGCTGCTGGGCGATGGCGAGGCGACCCGGGTGCGCATCACCCGCCCGGCGGAGCGTCTCGAGAACAGCGTCACCCTGGCCTGGCTGGTGGGCATCCCCGGCCTCATCTACCTGCTCGATCACTTCTTCCTGCGCGGCGGCGGCCTCAACCTGAACATCGTCAACTTCCTGTTCCTGTTCCTGGCCATCGTGCTGCACCGCACCCCGCGCAGCCTGCTGGAGAGCCTCAACGAGGCGATCAAGGGCGGCGCCGGCATCGTCATCCAGTTCCCCTTCTACGCCGGGATCATGGCGATCATGGTGCAGTCCGGCCTGGCCGCCAGCATGTCCGAGGCGCTGGTCTCCTTTGCCACCGAGACCTCGCTGCCCTTCTGGTCCTTCATCAGCGCCGGCATCGTCAACCTCTTCGTGCCCTCCGGCGGCGGCCAGTGGGCCGTGCAGGCGCCGGTGATGCTGCCGGCCGCCGAGGCGCTGGGCGTGGACGTGGCCCGAGTCTCCATGGCGGTGGCCTGGGGCGATGCCTGGACCAACCTGCTGCAGCCCTTCTGGGCGCTGCCGGTACTCGCCATCGCCGGACTGAAGGCCAAGGACATCATGGGCTTCTGCCTGATCCAGCTGTTCATCACCGGGGCAGTCATCTCGATCGGCCTGACCTGGTTCTGAGCCCACAGCGCCCCCGCCTGCCGGGGGCGCCCTCTTTTGCTTGCCTGGAGCGAGGCCCATGTCCTGGTTTCACCAGATGATCAATTCCGTCTCCCTGGCCATCGAGGGGATCGGGGTGATGATCATCGTTGCCGGTTTCGCCATGGCAACTCGGCGCTTCCTGCAGCACCGCCGCTTCTACGAGAGTCGCCACGCCTACCTGGAGTACCGCCACGGCATCGGCCGCTCCATCCTGCTGGGGCTGGACTTCCTGATCGCCGGCGACCTGATCAAGACGGTGATCGTGCTCAACAGCGGCGAGAGCGTGGTGACCCTGGCCGCGGTGGTGCTGATCCGTGCCTTCCTGGGCTTCACGCTGCATGTGGAAGTCGAGGGTCACTGGCCCTGGCAGCCGCCCCACCCGGCCCAGCGGCGCCGCAACCATCTGGACAACGGCCACGACGAGGAGCAGGGCAATCGCCCTGGAGACTGATATGGAACACACCGACCTGCCCGGCCAGCACGAGCTCTCGATGACCGTGCTGATGACCCCCGACATGGCCAACTTCAGCGGCAAGGTGCATGGTGGGGCCATCCTGAAGAAGCTCGACGAGGTGGCCTACGCCTGTGCCAGCCGCTTCTCGGGCCACTATGTGGTCACCCTTTCGGTGGATCAGGTGCTGTTCAAGCAGCCGATCCACGTGGGCGAACTGGTGACCTTCCTGGCCAGCGTCAACCACGTGGGGCGCTCATCCATGGAGATCGGCATCAAGGTGGTGGCGGAGGATATCCGCCAGAAGCTGATTCGCCATACCAACAGCTGCTACCTGACCATGGTGGCCGTGGACGACGAGGGGAAGCCCGCGCGGGTGCCGCCGCTGGCGCTGACCACGAAGCTGCAGCGGCTGCGCTTCGACAAGGCGGCGCTGCGCAAGAAGCTGCGCAAGCAGGCGGAGGAGGAGGAGCGCCGCACCCAGGAAGAGCACGGCGCGGCCGAGGATTAACCGCAGCCGATCTCGCTGATGACGTCGTCGTCATCCAGGCGCACGTTGAGACGATCCGGCCGGTAATCCAGGGTCACCGCCTCACCGGGGCGAATCACCCGCATGGCGGCCGCACCACTCTCGTCACGGATCGATTCCCCCAGGGCCTCGCTGTAGTCGCGTCCCACGCGGTCCTGCACCCGGGCCGCACCGCATTCGCCGCTGACCTCCACTCGGGGGGGCGGCGGCGCCGACTCATGGGGCGGTGGTGAGCTCATCCCGGCACAGCCGACCAGCAGCAGGCTGGCAATGACGGGGGGGAGTACCTTGAAGGGCATGGCCTTCTCCTCTTCCTTGATGAAAGGGCCGGGGCGGTCGCCCGGCCCGTGACGGGTCCGTTCGCTGTATCACTCGGTCGAGCGCTGGATCGCCTCGCCACCTCGCTCGATATCCTGGCCGGCACCGCGAATGGTGTTGCAGCCGGAAAGCAGCGGGAGAGTAAAGAGCGACAGCAGCACGATGGCCATGGTGCGTTGCATTGGCGTGCCTCCTTGCCAGTGGATCAGGGATACCCTCACCCAATCTAGCACCGTCGCCAGCGCTCTGCCGCGCTATCCCAGCAGCAGTCGCAGCATGATCGCCACGATCACGGCAAGGGTCAGCCACTTGACCCACAGCGCGCCCCGCGGGCTCACGTTGACCTTCACCCCCAGCCAGGCCCCCAGCATGCTGCCAGCCGCCAGCACTAGCCCGTAGCCCCAGCGCACCTGGTCGTTGACCAGGAACACCGCCAGTGCCGGCAGGGTATAGACGAGGATGATCAGCACCTTGAAGGCGTTTACCTGGCCCAGATCGATCTTCAGCATGCGGTAGAGCACCACGATGAACAGGATACCCACGCCGACCTGGATGAAGCCGCCGTAGAGGCCGATGGCAAACATCGCCAGGGTGACCGCGGGCGTCAACCGCTCGGCCGTCAGCGGGCGCGTGTCGAGCCGCGGCTGGGGCAGCAGCATCAGCACCGCGGAACCCGCCATCACTGCAATCAGGACCGCCTCGAACAGGGCGTCGCTGACCTGCAGCGACAGCCAGGCCCCCAGCAGCGCCCCCACCACTGCCGGCACCGACAGCCGCAGCGAAAGCCCCACATGGCGGGCACCGGCACGCAGGAAACTGGCCACCGCGGCAACGCTCTGCAGCACGATGGAGACGCGGTTGGTGCCGTTGGCGGCCTGGGGCGAGAGCCCGAGAAACATCAGCAGCGGCAGGGTCAGCATCGAGCCGCCCGCCGAGAGCACGTTGATGAAGCCGGCCACGACCCCGATCGAGAGCAGGGCCAGGGCTTCCAGCAGGTTCATGGGATCTCCTCATGACGACACCGGGTCAGGGGGCGCACAGCATAGCGGGGGCGGCAGGAGAACTCGAGCCGGAGGAGATGTGGCATGATGGCAGGCCACGCCCCGACATGAGGAGAGGACATGGAAGAGGCCGCTCTCGATGAGCGGCTGGTGGAGGGCAGCTACCCGGTAACCGAGCTACCCCTTTGCCAGCTGCGCCTGATGGATGACACCCGCTACCCCTGGCTGATGCTGATCCCGCGGCGGCGCGGGGCAAGCGAGGTATTCGACCTGAACGAGGCCGACCAGCAGCAGCTGTGGCGTGAGGCCAGCCGGGTCGGCCAGGCCTTCAAGGAGCTGCTGGGGGGCGACAAGCTCAACGTGGCAAGCCTCGGCAACGTGGTACCGCAGCTGCACGTGCATCTGGTGCTGCGCCGCCAGGGCGACGAAGCCTGGCCGGGGCCGGTATGGGGCCAGGGCGAGCCGCGCCGCTACGACCTGGACGGGCTCGCCGCCATGCGTGACCGGGTGCTGGCCATGGTGGAGGGGCTCGACCTCGACTAGGAGCCGAAGGGATGGCGAGGGGTCGTCCCCTCGGAAGGGCCTGCCGCCGGGGCGCTACGTGCCCCGGGATCCCCCAGCAGGGGCACCCCGGCAGGCTGGCTTGCGCCGGTCACGCTGAGCGACACCCCCAGTGCCACGATGGCCAGCCCGCCGGCAAGCGACGCCCAGCCCAGCAGGCGTCCGGCGCGCTGGGTCTGCTGGCGGGCCAGGCGCCGTTCCGCCCAGCCGCGGGCATAGACGCTGGCCAGGGCCAGGGCGGACACCGTCAGCGCCGTCCCCAGCGACATCACCATCACCGCCGCCACCCCGACCGCAAAGTGGCCGAGCAGGGTCGCGGCCCCCAGCAGCAGTACCGCCCCGCTGCAGGGCCGGATGCCGATGGCCACCACCGTGGCCAGGGCGGTACGCCAGTCGCCGGCCTGCTGTGGATCCACATGGTGGTGGCCGCTGCAGCAGTCATGGCCCTGATGATGATGATCGTGGTGGTGATGATCGTGGCGATGCCCATCCCCTGGAGAGTGGCCATGAGCAGTGCTGGCGTGGGCGTGGCCCACCGGCGCCGGCCGGCGCCGCAGCTGCCGGATCGCCCGCAGGCAGAGCCAGCCCCCCAGCAGCGCCACCATCACGAAGCTGGCCTGCTCCACCCACACCACGCTGCCCATGGCCTGGCGGGTCAGCCAGCCCAGGCCGTGCACCAGCACCACCACCAGGGCGATGGCCACCAGCCCCTGCAGCAGCGAGGCGGCAAAGGAGAGCCCCAGCGCCCGGCCCCGCGCCCCGCCCTGGGAGATCAGGTAGGTGGAGAGCACCGCCTTGCCGTGGCCGGGTCCCGCGGCATGAAAGACTCCGTAGCCGAAGCTGATACCGAGCAGGGTCATCCAGGCAGCGGACGACGGCGCGCCGGAGAAGTCGCTGATGGCCAGGGTCAGGGAGCGATGGAAGTCGCGCTGCCAGGCCACCACTTGCAGGCTCAGCCCCTGCAGGGCGGGCTGCAGCACCAGCTGCCAGGCCAGCAGGACGAGCAGCAGCGCCCCCGCCAGCCACAGCAGTCGCTTGAGCGTTACCGGCATGTCACCTCCCCCGTCTCGGCGAAGTGGCGCCCGAGTCCCGGCTCGGCCTCGTCATCCACGTCCAGCATGGCGGCACGCATGACCAGCTCCGGGTCGGGGCTGGGCTGATGGATCCGGGTCTCGCAGGCGAGCTCACCGCCCACCAGCAGGGCATCTTCCGCCGGCACGCGCTCCTCCTCCTCATGCACCATCTCGATGTAGTAGGTGGGGTCGAACACCTGGTAGCGCAGCGTCTGGCCGGCCAGCGGCTGCGGCTCGGACAGCGGCAGCAGGAAGATGAACTCGATCCGGCCGCCGCGCTCCAGCACGGTATAGTCGTTGACCGCATCGAACGCCTGCTTCTGGTCGCCCGAGTAGAGCTCGGTGTAGTAGCCATAGGGCACCAGATTGTCGCGGATCTCGCTGCCGAGCTGGTCCAGGGCGGCCTCGAGACCGTCATCGCCGCCAGCCTGGCCGAGCTCCTCCAGCACCACCAGGCTGTAGAAGGGGTCCATGCGCCATGACTGATGCAGGCCGGTGAGCCGGCCCTCGTCATCCACCACCAGGCGCATGCGCAGGTCGATCCAGCCGTGGGGGTGGGCGTGGGCCAGGCCGCTCATGGCGAGGCACAGCAGCGTCGTGGCGGCGAGGCCAAGGGGTCGTCGCAATTGGTCGAACATGGTGTCTCTCTGGTTCTTGAGCTTTGTGTCTTGCCGAGGTCGGTTCGGGGAGTGATCAGCGCCACATGCCGAGCTGGTCCTGCATCTCCACCAGCAGGCGGTCCAGGGTCTGCGGCGGCAGCGGGCGGCCGCCGCGGGTGGCGGCCAGGCTCACCCGGCTCTGTTCGCCCTCTCCCGAGACCTCCACCAGCACCCGGTAGCCGGGCCAGCGGGAGAACACCGCCTCCAGGCGGCCCAGATCGGCATCGGCGTGGCGCACCACATAGCCGTTGGCCATCAGCACCTGGGCGGAGGCCCGCAGCGTCGCCTCCGGCGCGTAGGCGAAATCGAGCTCGCGGGGCGGCTCCCGGGTCACTGGCGTGGCGCAGCCCGCCAGCAGCAGGGACAGCAGCAGCAGGCAGAGCAGGCGGCTCATGATGCGCCCCCCGCCTCGATGGCGTCGCGCAGCCCCCGGCAGAACTCCGCGGTGCTGGCGCTGCGCGCCTCGGCCAGCTCGCCGCGCCAGTCGATCACCTGGATATCGCGGCTCACCCGTACCTCGCCATCGCCGGCCAGCAGCGAGACCCGCTCCAGCTGGGTCGCGTCCCGCGTCAGGCTGCCCACACCGCCGAAGCCGATCATCACGCCGCTGCTCACCCCGCCGCGGCCACCGCCGATGCCGATGCCGCCGAACATGCCGCGGGAATCCCAGCGGTCGTAGCGATCGCCGTAGGCCGGCAGGATGCGCGTGCGCTCGGCGCTCACCAGCCCCAGGGCCAGGTCGGTGTGGCGAATCAGGAAGCCATCGGCCTCCAGGGCCTCCACGGCGGCACGCACCAGCGGCTGGATCGCCCCATCGCCGAGGGTCCAGCGGCACTCCGCCGCGGGGCGAGGCTCCGCCACCGGCAGCGTGGAGGGGGCGGTCTGGCAGCCAGCCACCACCAGCACGATTCCCAACACTATTATCCGCTCGAGGGGCAGCCGCCAGGGGCGCATGGTCAATCTCCGATCAATGGATAGGGGCAGTGTACGCATCGTCTCGGGCCGTGGAAACGGCAAGGCTTCAGCATACCGCCCGGGGGGGCTAAGCTGGGCCGAGAACCCGATACAAGAGCCCGCCCATGAAGATCCTCATCTGCCCGGATAGTTTCAAGGACGCCCTGCCCGCCGAGGCGGCGGCCCGCGCCATCGCCTGCGGCATCCGCCGCCTGGGGGAGCGGATCGAGGCGGTCGAGTGCCCCCTGGCGGACGGCGGCGAGGGCAGCCTGGACGCCCTGCTGGCCGCCACCGGCGCCGAGCGGCGCACCGCCACCGTCCAGGATGCCCTGGGGCGCCCCACCCGCGCCCACTGGGGGTGGCTGGCCGAGCGCCGCACCGCCTTCGTGGAGCTGGCCGAGGCCAGCGGCATCCAGGCGCTGGCCCCGGACGAGCGCACCGCCCTGCACAGCACCACCCATGGCGTGGGCGAGCTGATCCGCGCCGCGCTGGACGCCGGCGCCGAGCGGCTGCTGCTCACCCTGGGAGGCAGCGCCACCAACGACGGCGGCGCCGGCATGCTGGTGGCCCTGGGCGCCCGGCTGCTGGACAGCGCTGGACAGGACCTGCCCTCGGGCGGCGCCGCCCTGGCCGAACTGGCCGAGCTCGACCTCGCCGGGCTTGACCCGCGGCTGGCCGGGCTGCAGGTCGAGGCCGCGGTGGACGTCGACAACCCGCTGCTGGGGAAGCGCGGCGCCAGCGCGGTGTTCGGCCCCCAGAAGGGGGCCACACCGGAGGACGTGAGCCGGCTGGACGCCGCCCTGGCCCGCTTCGCCGACGTCACCGCCGCCGCGCTGGGCGAGGAGCACCGCGAGCTGCCCGGCGCAGGCGCCGCCGGCGGCATGGGCTTCGCCGCTCGCGCCTTCCTGGGGGCCGAGCTGCGCCCGGGCATCGAGCTGGTGATGGCCCAGGCCGGCTTCGAGGCGCTGCTCGAGGGCACCGGCCTGGTGATCACCGGCGAAGGCCAGCTGGACGGTCAGAGCCTCGCCGGCAAGACCCCGGTGGGCGTGGCCAGGGCCGCGCGAGCCCGGGGCGTCCCCGTGGTGGTGCTGGCCGGCCGCCTGGCGCCGGGCTGGCAGGCCGCCCTGGAGGAGGGCGTCACCGCCGCCTTCGCCCTGGCCGATGGCCCCATGGCGCTGGACGAGGCGCTCGAGCGCTGCGCCGAGCTGCTCGCCGACCGGGCCGAGAGCGCGGTGCGACTCTTCACCGCGGCAAGACCTTGACCCGGCTCACTTGTCAGCGGCATCGCTCACCAAAGGGTCATGCAGATCGGCTATGGTGGCCATGGCCAGAAATGCCTAACCACGCCTCTTGCCGAGAGGTTACGCTGTTTCCACTGCGTTCAAGGAGTCATTTGCATGAGCAACATCAATACCATCGGCCTGCACGAGGGCAGCGCCAGCCAGCTGGCCGAGAAGCTCAACGAGCTGCTGGCCAACTACCAGATCTTCTACATGAACGTGCGCGGCTATCACTGGAACGTGAAGGGGCCGCAGTTCTTCGAGCTGCACGCCAAGTTCGAGGAGCTCTATACCGACCTGCTGACCAAGGTGGACGAGGTCGCCGAGCGTATCCTCACCCTGGGCCACCAGCCGGTGCACGCCTACAGCGACTACGTGACCATGTCACGCATCGCCGAGGACAAGAACGTCACCGACGGCGAGGCCTGCGTACGCGGCACCCTGCAGGGTTTCCAGACCCTGATCGAGCTGCAGCGCGAGCTGCTCTCGCTGGCCTCCGATGCCGACGACGAGGGCACCGCCGCCCAGGCCGGCGACTATATCCGCGAGCAGGAGAAGACCGCCTGGATGCTCAACGCCTACCTCGGCTGAGCCGCCGCACCAGCCGGCGGAATCCGGCAGCGCACGACACCGCCTTCGGGCGGTGTCGCCGTTTTCGGTCACCCCCGCTGCGAATATGAAGAGATTGGGCAACCCCCGCCGGGCGGGCGGCCGCCCATGAACACGGCGATATACTGCCTCCATGGGCACTGGAACGCGCCCCACCTCGGCCCGACATGGAGGAAACATCATGAACCGACTATTGCTGGCCACCCTGATGGCCGCTCTGGCACTCGCCATGAGCCTGCCTGCCATGGCCGACCGCCACCGTCACGGCGGCTACCAGCCCCAGGTGCACCACCACTACCATCACCATGACCGTCGCGCCGACCGCGGCCGACACCACGCTCAGAAGCGCTACAAGGCCGCCAAGCGTGCCAAGCATCGCCACCGCACCCCGAGCCGCGTCGTGGAGCACCACTACTACTCCTCGCCGCCCCGCTATCGCGAGCCCCGCCGGGACCATCGGTACTACCATCGCGGCAGCACCGACATCCCGCTGGTGACCGTGGGCGGCTACCCGGCGGTGCGCATCCAGGTCAATCACTGACCCTCGCGGGCCAGGTCCTCGACCAGGGCCCGCAGCAGGTCCCAGAACTCCGCCACCGAGGCGATCTCCACCCGCTCGTCCGGGGAGTGGGCCCCGCGGATCAGCGGGCCGAAGGAGATCATCTCGAGCGCCGGATACTTGCCGCCGAGGATGCCGCACTCCAGCCCCGCATGGATCACCTTGACCGCCGGATCGCTGCCCAGCCGCTCGCGATGCAGGCGCCGGAAGCGGACCAGCAGGTCGCTGTCCGGCTGGGGCGTCCAGCCCGGGTAGGCGTTCTCCACCCGCACCCGGGCGCCAATCAGCTCGAACAGCGCCTTGAAGCGATCGGCCAGGTCGGCGGTGGCGCTGTCGCGCAGCGAGCGGACCAGGGCGCAGAGATGGAAGCGCCCGGCCTCGAGGCTGACCACGCCCAGGTTGTTGGAAGTCTCGACCACGCCGGACACCTCGCTGCTCATGCGCTCCACCCCGCAGGGGGCCGCATGCAGCGCCGCCACCAGCAGGTGGCTGGCCTGGGCGGTGAGCGCCTCGCCAGCGCCAGGCTCCGCCGGCTCGAGGGCCAGCGCCAGGCCATCGTCGACCCCGGCAAGCTCGGCACGCAGCTCCACCTCCAGCGCCGCTACCCGTGCCAGTGCCGCCTCGCGCTGGTCGGCAGGCAGGACCAGGGTGGCGAAGGCCTCCCTCGGCAAGGCGTTGCGCAGCGTGCCGCCGTGATAGTCCACGAGGCGCACCTCGCAACCCTCCAGAGCGCGCAACACCCGCACCAGCAGCCGATTGGCGTTGCCCAGCCCCTTGTGGATGTCCATGCCCGAGTGGCCGCCCCTGAGGCCGGTGAGCGAGAGGCGCATCGCCGCCTCGCCCTCGCCGATGGAGGCCGTCGGCAGCTGCGCCTCCACCACAACGTCGGCCCCGCCGGCGCAGCCGATATAGACCTCGCCGCGATCCTCGGAGTCCAGATTGAGCAGCAGCCGGCCCGCAAGCCAGCCCTCGGCCAGGTTGAGCGCCCCGCCCATGGAGGTCTCCTCCTCCAGGGTGAAGAGCGCCTCCAGCGGGCCGTGGGCCAGGGTGTCATCCTCGAGGATGGCCAGCGCCGCGGCGGCCCCCAGGCCGTTGTCGGCGCCCAGAGTGGTGTCGGTGGCGCGCAGCCAGCCGTCGTCGCCGATGCGGGTCCGGATCGGGTCGCGGGTGAAGTCGTGGGAGGAGCCGGCATTGGCCTGGGGCACCATGTCCAGGTGGGCCTGGAGGATCACCCCCGGTGCACCCTCGCAGCCCGGGGTGGCCGGCTTGCGCAGGCGCAGGTTGCCGAAGGCGTCGCGGTCGTGGGCCAGGCCCCGGGCCTCGGCCCACTGCTCAAGTACCGCCACCAGCGCCGCCTCGTGCCCGGAGGGGCGCGGCGTGTTGCACAGGGTGCGGAAGTGGCGCCACAGCGGCTGCGGCTCGAGCCGTTCGAGATGTTCGTTCATGAGATGTCTGCTCTGCGATAACCGGCTTACCTTACTCAGCCGGTGCTGGCAGGGGAAGTGGCCTCAAGCAGCACCGCCGCGCCCTGGCGCAGCCGGGCGGTGACCTCGCGGCGCCCGGTGACGCCGAGCAGGGCAGCCAGCCGTTCGCTGCTCGCCCCCTGGAAACCCCAGGCCACCAGCAGGCAGAGCGAGGCGTCACCGGCCGGCACGCCCCGTGCCAGGGCGTGGCGCACCAGCGCCTGCAGTGCCGGACGGGCCAGGGCCGGCTCGCGCTGCGCGAAGGCCACATCCTCCACGTCACGGCGGTCGGCGGCGTCCAATGCCGGCCCCTCCGCCAGCAGGGCGGCGGCGATCTCGGGGGCAAGTTCGCGCAGCTCGAAGGCCAGCAGTCCCGGCAGGGCGCGCCGGAAGCGTGCGGCAAGCCCTGCCACCAGCGCCTCGCCCCGCTCGGTCAGTGGGCGCGCCACCATTACCGCATGCTCCCCGGTGGCGGTCTCCCGGGTCAGCCCCAGGCGCAGAGTGACGAAGCCGAGCGAGCGCCAGAAGGCGAGCAGCCCAGGCTCGGCACCGAAGCTTGCGCCCAGCAGATCGACGCCGTCGCGGCGGGCCTGCTCGGCCTCCGCCTCGATCAGCCGCCGGCCCAGCCCGGCGCGTCGCTGAGGCTGGGCCACGGCGATGCGCACCACGCGACGCAGCCGGGCGGTGAGCGCCTCGCGGCTGCCGGCGTGGGCGGCCAGCGACTGGGCCATCAGGTGGCCGCGGGGGCGGCGCTCGCCGCGAGCCACCCGTTCGGCCAGCTCGGCATCGAAGCCCCCCTCATCGCCGGTGAGCATCACGCCAACCGGGGAGCGGTCGACCATCAGCGCGCCGATGCCGACGCCGGGGCCATCCAGCAGGCGACGCAGGTCCGCCGGCGTGGTGCGGTAGTGGGCCTGCACCAGCAGGCCGAACAGGGCGCGCAGCCGGGCCTCGTCCTCGGCCAGCTCGGCGGGCAGAACCCGCTGCCAGACCGGCGCCAGCGCTGACGCAGCCGGTTCCGGCTCGGCGTCCAGCAGCAGCAGCCGGTTGACCAGCCCCTCCAGGGGATCATCCGCCGCCCAGCGAATCGGCTCCCCCAGATGCAGGCCCTGCCAGTCGGGCGCCTCGCGAGCCAGCCGCGGCAGGAAGCGCACCGTGAAGCCACGCCCGGAGCCCTCGTAGCCGTGCACCGTGGTGGCGAAGGCGATGCGCGGGAAGGCACCCAGCCACTCGCCGAGCAGGGCGGCGGGTATCGCCGCGGCCTCGTCCACCAGCAGCCGAGCCCCGGCCCCGCCGGCCGCCCCCGCCTGGGCCAGTCGCGTCAGCTCGTCCGGTGCCACGAAGCGCACCCGCCGATCGCCCAGCCGGAAGTCGAGGCCCTGGCGCTCGCCTGCCGGGCAGAGCGTAGCGAGGCGCTCGAAGAGGCTCTCCACCGCCGCCGGCCGCGGCGCGGTGACCAGGATCTCCGCTTCGCCGGCGGCCAGCAGTCGCGCGCAGGCGATGCCCAGCGCCGCGCTCTTGCCACGCCCGCGATCGGCGGTGATCACCAGCGGGCGCCGCCGACGCTGGCGCACCAGGCGCGCCACCGCCTCGGCCTGGTCGTCGGTCAGGCAGTCGGGATCCGCGCTTTGGCGGCTCGGCTCGGAAGCAGCGGCTGGCGGGGCCGGCTCGGCAAGGGGTGGCAGCAGCGGTGCCTCCCCCGCCCGCCAGCGGATCGGCTCGGGAGCCGCCGCCAGCAGGCGAGCCAGCCGCCCCAGGTAGCGGGCGGTAAGCCGCTCCGGCAGGAACGGGTGCTCGGCCAGGCGGGCGTAGTCGGCATCGGGGCGCGCGCCCCAGTCGGGCGGGGTCATCAGCACCAGCAGCCCGCCGGCGCGCAGGGTGCCGGCCAGGGCGCCGAAGGCATCGGGATCGAAGCCCGCGCCTGCGGACACCACATCCACCACCAGCAGGTCCTGCTCGCCGCCCAGGCGGCTCCTGGCTCGCCCGGGAGCCAGGCAGGCATCTCCGGCCAGCCCCGGAGGGGCCTCGGCGGCCACCCACAGCGGCGCTTGCCAGGGGCCAGCTCTCCATAGCGCCAGCGCCGCCTCACGACAGGCCGGCGCCTCGCCGGTCAGCCACACCAGACCGCGCCAGCGCCGTCGCGCCAGGTCGGCGGCCCGCTCCACTATTGCCTTGACGCCATGCTGCCTTAGCGCCTCTGGCGACTCCCTCTGCCCCGATAGAGGCTGGCTTTCCGAGGCCTGCGGCATGGTTTTCCTCCTGACGGCAGCTACTACCTTGGTCGCAATGCTCATTGCATTCAACGCTGCCGGCTCAGAAATAGCCAACAGGAAATTCATTTAAAACACTAATAATAATAGAAAAAATCTGACGCATCGCCTCTGCCAGCCACCATCCAGGCACCTCGCCCCATGTCGCCAGCAGGCTATCGATTATGACAGCGGCAGCGTGCTAGCTTGGCATGGCTGCCGAGTCTGCCCGTCCGGTCAACCGCGGACCGCAGGCGCCGCCGCCCCACCATCGTCACACAATAGGGGCCGGCTCCGGCACTCGATACGTCTTCTCGACCAACACCAATAACCCGCACAGGGAGCACTCCATGAAGAAGATGACCAAGTTTGCCCTCACCGGCCTGGCCGCCGGCGTGGCACTGGCCGCCCTTGACCGATCAGTCAGACAGGACTGCCGCCTGACTTGCCGTACACAGGATTTGACAATAACTCGGTGCTCAAGGAGGAGGGCGGCAAGATGGAGCTGCGCTTCAACTGGCAGACCCTGAACCACCGCTACAAGGAGACCCAGACCTTCTTCGGGGCCTCCTTCTACACCCTGGACGTGTCGGGCGAGTCACCGCTGATCACCCGCAAGGTAGTGCAACTCAATAACGACTATATCCACCAGGTCATCGATATCTATCACATCTGAGATATCTACCACGTCTGAGATGGACGATGGCTGTGCGGCACGGACGCTGCCTCAATAACAAGCGACTCAATAACAAGCAAAGGCTCCAAGCCTTCACCTCTGATAATCCGGAAAACCACAATGAAAACCACCTTCAAGAAGTGCGCCCTGACCTCCCTGATCGCCGCCGGCATGGCCGTGGGCAGCGCCGCCTACGCCAGCGACAACGGCGCCGTCAAGCTCGGCCTGATGCTGCCCTATACCGGTACCTACACCGCCCTGGGCGAGGCGATCACCAACGGCCTGGAGCTCGCCATCGCCCAGCATGGCGACCAGCTCGGCGGCCGCGATGTCCAGTACGTGAAGCTCGACTCCGAGGCCAACCCCTCGCGGGCACCCCAGAACATGAGCCGCCTGGTGCGCGGCGACAACGTCGACTTCGTGATCGGCCCGGTGCACTCCGGCGTGGCCATGGGCATGCTGCGGGTGGCCCAGCAGACCGGCGCCATCACCATCATCCCCAATGCCGGGCTCGGCGCCGCCACCAACGAGCTGTGCATGCCCAACGTCTTCCGCACCTCCTTCAGCATGTGGCAGGACAGCTACCCCATGGGCAAGGTGGCCTACGAGATGGGCCATCGCCGCGTCGTGACCATCACCTGGGACTACGCTGGCGGCAAGGAGGACCTGGCGGGCTTCGAGGAGGCCTTCACCGAGGCCGGCGGCGAGATCGTGCGCCAGATCCTGGTGCCCTTCCCCAACACCGAGTTCCAGAGCTACCTGGCCCAGATCGCAAGCGACAGGCCCGATGCGGTCTACACCTTCTTCGCCGGGGGCGGCGGTGTGAGCTTCGTGCGCGACTACGCGGCCGCGGGCCTCAAGGACTCCATTCCGCTGCTCGGCTCGGGCTTCCTGACCGACGGCAACCTGGCCGCCATCGGCGAGGCGGGCGAGGGGGTGATGACCACCCTGCACTACGCCGAGACCCTGGATACCCCCCAGAACCGCGCCTTCGTCGAGGCCTATCAGGAGGCCTACGGCCAGATGCCCGACACCTATGCGGTGCAGGGCTACGACACCGGCATGATGCTGGTCCAGGCCATGGAGGCCGTGGGGGGTGACACCTCCGACCGCGAGCGGCTGATCCAGGCGCTGGCCAATGTCCAGCTGGACAGCCCGCGGGGGCCGATGAGCTTCTCCGCCTCCCACCACCCCATCCAGAACGTCTACCTGCGCGAGATTCGCAACGGCAAGCATGAGGTCGTCGGCATCGCCCACGAGAACCTCGAGGTGCCGGACGAAGCCTGCCGCATGTAACGGCGGCGTCACTGGATAACGGGGCGGGCGCCGCTCGCCCCTCGGTCACGATTCTCGGAGGGGTCCCATGGATCTCGCATTCTTCGGCGTGCAGCTGCTCAACGGGCTGCAGTACGGCCTGCTGCTGTTCCTGATCGCCAGCGGTCTCACGCTCATCTTCGGCATCATGGGCATCATCAACCTGGCCCACGGCGCCATGTACATGATCGGGGCCTACCTGGTCTACGACCTGACCTTTCGCCTCGGCAACTTCTGGCTGGCCATCCTGGTGGCGATCCCCATCGCCATCGCGCTCGGCCTGATCATCGAGCGGCTGTTCCTCGACACGCTCTACAAGCGCGACCACCTCTACCAGGTGCTGCTGACCTTCGGCCTGATCCTGGTGCTCAACGAGATGCAGCGCATCATCTGGGGCGGCGACGTGCACAGCGTGCCGATCCCCGAGCTCTTCAGCGGGCGCATCCAGCTCACCGACAACCTGCAGTACTCCCACTACCGGCTGTTCGTGATGGGCGTCTGCCTGGCGCTGGCCGGCGGGATCTACTGGGTCATCCGCCATACCCGGCTGGGCATCATCATCCGCGCCGGCGCGGTCAATCGCGACATGGTAGAGGGGCTCGGCATCAACGTGCGCACCCTCTTCACCCTGATCTTCAGCGTGGGGGTGGCGCTGACCGCCTTCGCCGGGATGATCGCCGCGCCGCTCACCTCCATCGCCCCGGGCATGGGGGACAGCATCCTGATCACCTGCTTCGTGGTGGTGGTCATCGGGGGCATCGGCTCGATCAAGGGCGCCTTCTGGGGCGCGATCCTGATCGGCATGGCCGAGACCTTCGGGTCGGTCCTGATTCCCAGCCTGGCCAGCATGGTCATCTACCTGATCATGGCCGCCGTGCTGCTGGTCAAGCCACGCGGGCTGTTTGCCTGAGGGAGAATTGACATGTTGCATCGCTATCCCAAGCGCGTCGTCATCATCATGCTGGTGCTGACCACCTTCGTTGCCCTCTTCCCGCTGTGGGGCCCCGCCGTCTTCGGCGCCCAGAGCGACTTCATGATGGAAAAGATGACCCTGATGCTGATCCTGGCGCTGTTCGCCATGAGCCTGGATCTGCTGGTGGGCATCGTCGGCCTGGTCAGCCTCGGCCATGCCCTGTTCTTCGGCCTCGGCGCCTACACCCTGGCGCTGGCCAGCCCCGCCTTCAGCCCCGCCGCCATCTGGTGGATGATGCCGTTGGTGATGCTGGTCGCGGCCCTGGCCGCGCTGGTGGTGGGCTTCCTGGTGATCCGCACCAAGGGCATCTTCTTCATCATGACCACCCTGGCCTTCGGCCAGATGCTCTACTACTTCGTCAACACCTCGCGACATACCGGGGGCACCGACGGGGTCTTCATCATGTTCCGGCCCAGCGTGGAGATCGGCGGGAGCGTGCTGCTCGACCTCGACAACCCGCTGACCTTCTTCTACTTCTGCCTGGCCATGGTGGTGGTGGGCTACCTCTTCCTGCGCTGGCTGACCCGCTCCTTCTATGGCCAGGTGCTCGACGGCATCCATGACAACGAGCACCGCATGGAGGCGCTGGGCTATGCCACCAGCCACTACAAGCTGGTCGCCTTCGTGATCTCCGGGGTGATGGCCTCCATCGCCGGCATGCTGGCGGCCATGCAGTACGGCTTCGCCAACCCGGCCCAGCTCGGCTGGCACACCTCCGGCGAGGTGCTGATGATGCTGATCCTGGGCGGCATGGGCACCATCTTCGGCCCGATCCTCGGCGCCTTCGCCTACGAGATCCTGCAGCACACCTTCGAGCACATGACCACCCACTGGCCGATCCTGATGGGCATCACCATCATCCTCGCCGTACTGGTGCTGCCCCGGGGCATCGCCGGGCTGATCATCGACCCGCCCAGCCGCGAGTCGCTGGCCAAGTCGCCGCTGCTCAAGTGGCTGAAGCGAGAACCGGCCGCCACGCCCACCGAGCCGGCCAAGCCTGCCGTGTCTGCCACAAGCAAGGAGGGCTGAGTCATGAGTGCCACGACACATCACGACGTCCTGCTTGAGACCCGGGGCCTGACCCGCCGCTTCGGCGGCCTGGTGGCGGTCAACGACGTCGACTTCACGCTCCGCCAGGGCGAGATTCACGCCATCCTCGGCCCCAACGGGGCGGGCAAGAGCACCCTGATAAACCTGCTCTCCGGCGAGTTCCCGCCCTCCGAAGGCGAGATCCTCTTCCAGGGGCAGCCGATCCAGGGCAGGAAGGCGCGCCAGATCGCCCGGATGGGCATCGGCCGCAGCCACCAGAAGACCAACATCTTCCCGCGCCTCACCTGCCTGCAAAACTGCCAGCTGGCGGCGCGTATCCACCTGGGCGGCGTCTTCGGCAGCTGGCGCTCGCGCCATCGGGCCCTCGAGGTGGACCAGCGCGCCCAGGAGGTGCTGGAGACCTGCCAACTGGTGCATCGTGCCCATACCCCGGCCTCGGCGATGAGCTACGGCGAGCAGCGCCAGCTGCAGATCGCCATGGTGCTGGCCACCGCGCCCAAGCTGATGCTGCTCGATGAGCCCATGGCCGGCATGGGCCGGGAGGAGACCGCCCAGGTCACCGAGCTGCTCAAGGGGCTCTCGGACCGCTATCCGCTGGTGCTGATCGAGCACGACATGGACTCGGTGTTCCGCCTGGCCGATCGCATCACCGTGATGGTCGACGGCTGCGTGCTGGAGACCGGGCCCACCGCCCAGATCCGGGCAAGCGAACGGGTGCGGGATGTCTATCTTGGCCGTCATCATGAGGAGTCCGCCGCATGAGCGCTTCATCGACCGCGACCCCGCTGATCGAGGCGAAGGGTCTGCACACCTACTACGGCGAGAGCCATGTGCTGCACGGGATCGACCTCACCCTGATGCCCGGCGAGACCCTGAGCCTGATGGGGCGCAACGGCATGGGCAAGACCACCACCCTGAAGTCGATCCTCGGCTTCGTGCCGCCGCGCCAGGGGGCGGTCAGCATCAAGGGCAAGCCTACCGCCAAGCGGCGGCCCTGGCAGCTGATCCGCCAGGGCATCGGCTACGTGCCGGAGGGGCGCGGCATCTTCCCCGGCATCAGCGTGCGCGAGCACCTGATCATGGCGGCGCGCCCCAACGAGCGCGGCGAATCGCCGTGGACCCTGGAGCGGGTGCTGGACACCTTCCCGCGGCTCGGCCAGCGCATCAATCACGACGGCTCCTTCCTCTCCGGGGGCGAGCAGCAGATGCTCTCCATCGGCCGGGCGCTGACCACCAACCCTGACATGATCATCCTGGATGAGGCCACCGAGGGCCTGGCGCCGCTGATCCGTGACGAGATCTGGAAGATCATCCGCGAGATCAAGGCCTCCGGCATCGCCAGCATCATCGTCGACAAGAACATCGACAACCTGCTGGAGGTGGCCGACAAGCACCTGCTATTGGTCAAGGGCGAGGTGGTCTACAGCGGTGATTCCCAGGGGCTCAGGGAGGATCCGTCGATACTCGACACCCATCTGGGCGTTGCCTGACGCCGCAATTTTTAACCCAAGGGAAGCGCTGATTTATGTCGCGAGCGCAGCAATTAATCAGTGTTTTCCAAAACGGAGCCAATGATGCAGCTACACAAGGACTGGTCGATCCCCGCCGTCACGGCGGGCTTCGTGGCGGTGCTGATCTCCTACGCGGGGCCCCTGGCGATCTTCTTCCAGGCCGCCCAGAGCGCGGAGATCACAACGGCCATGATGACCTCCTGGGTCTGGGCGATCTCCATCGGCGCCGCCGCCTCCGGCATCCTGCTCAGCCTGTGGCTGAAGGTGCCGGTGGTGACGGCCTGG
This sequence comes from Halomonas sp. JS92-SW72, assembly GCF_003547075.1. Classification (NCBI taxonomy): domain Bacteria; kingdom Pseudomonadati; phylum Pseudomonadota; class Gammaproteobacteria; order Oceanospirillales; family Halomonadaceae; genus Halomonas; species Halomonas sp. JS92-SW72. The sequence goes on along the minus strand of NZ_CP032147.1, from coordinate 3,387,141 downwards.
TCGGCACCGGGGACGGCGCTGTTGGTCACCCTGTTCCCGGGGCTGTCGCTCAATGAGGCGGTGGGGGCCTACCTCACCGCCGCGGCGATCCTCTTCGTGGTGGGCATCACCGGCTCCTTTGATCGCATCGTTCAGGCGATCCCGCCGGGCATCGCCGGCGCCATGATGGCGGGTATCCTGTTCCAGTTCGGCGTAGGGGTCTTCGTCTCTCTGGAGTCGGTGCCGGCGCTCGCCGTCGGCATGGTGATCGCCTACCTGGCCTTCAAGCGGCTCACCCCGCGCTACAGCCTGATCCTGCTGTTGCTCGTCGGCGTGGTGCTGGCCGTGGTGCTGGAGGGGGCAAGCCTGCAGGGCGTGTCGGTGAGGGTGGCCGAGCCGCAGTTCATCCGCCCCGAGTGGACCTGGAACGCGACGCTCAGCCTGGCGATCCCGCTGGTGCTGGTCAGCCTCACCGGGCAGTTCCTGCCGGGCATGGCGATCCTGCGCACCTCGGGCTACAGCACGCCGGCCAGGCCCATCGTCACCGTGACCAGCCTGACCTCCTTCGTGACGGCCTTCTTTGGCGGCATCACCACGGTGGTGGCGGCCATCACCGCGGCGATCTGCACCAGCAAGGAGGCCCATGAGGACCCCGACAAGCGCTACGTGGCCGGGGTGGCCAACGGGCTCTTCTACCTGGTGGGCGGCACCTTCGCCGGCACCATCGTGCTGCTCTTCACCTCCCTGCCCGGCGAGTTCGTGGCGATCCTGGCGGGGCTGGCGCTGATCGGCGCCATCACCAGCAACGTCAGCGCCTTCGCCGCCCACAAGGACCACCTGGAGGCCTCGGTGATCACCTTCATCGCCACCGCCTCCGGGATCAGCTTCCTAGGCCTGGGCTCCGCCTTCTGGGGCGTGGTGGTGGGGGCCCTGGCCTACCAGCTGCTGCACCGACCCTTCACGCTGTCGCGGCGGGATGCCACTGCGGCGGCTTCCGAGAAACAACAATAGGCGCCAGGCGCCGATCACAGACGTGCCGGGTCATTCCGACAACTCGCCCGGCGCTTCGAGGAGAACCTTCATGCAGACGATCCATGTGGCCCTGGACGAGACCGACCATTCCCTGCGCGGCCTGGCGCTGGGCCGTAACCTGGCGGCCCAGCTCGGGGTCTCCCTGAGCGTGGTATCGGTGGTCGCCGACCCGGCCCAGTCCGAAAGGCGGCGCGAGGCCCTCAGGGCTCGGCTGGCCGAGGAGACGACCGCCGGCCACGAGTCGATACCCGTCGAGGTGATGGTGAACGACAGCGCCAAGGACGCCCTGGCGAGCCTGGCCGACCAGGAGGGCGTTGGGCTGTGCCTGGGCGCCCACGGGCGCCGCCCGGTGCCGGAGATGCTGATCGGCAGCGTCACCGCGGGGGTGGTGCGCCGCGCTAGTCGCCCCGTACTGCTGTGCGGGCCCCGCTACGCGCCCGAGCGTCACGCCCGGGTGGAGGTGGTGATGGTATGCGTGGATGGCTCCCCGCTTTCCGAGGCGATGCTGCCCCACGCGGTGGCGCTGGCCGAGCGCTTCGGGGCGCGGCTGCAGCTGCTGCAGGTGATCGACGCCAGCGCCATGGCGGCGGCCGCCGGGGAGGGCAGCCCGGGCGACGTGATGGAGTCCGGCTACGTGCACGGCCTGGCGCGGCGCCTGGAGCGGGAGTACCGCCTCGAGGTGGACTGGGAGGTGCTGCACGGCACCCCAGCCGACGCCATCGTCAGCTACCTGGCCGATAGCCGCGACGTGATGCTGGCCATGACCACCCACGGGCGCAGCGGCCTCTCCCAGGTGGTGGCCGGCAGTGTCAGCCATGAGGTGCTCCACGAGGCGTGCTGCCCGGTGGCGGTGCTCAGGCCAAAGGGCTGATGCGGATCAATTTCTGGTCGCCTGAGGTGGGCTAGGCTGGGGGAAGCCGAATCACTACCGAGGGGGTCCCCATGCTCGCTATCACCTCTGCCATGCGCCGCATGGCCCACGCCTGGCGTTGCCGCCAGCAGCGCCAGGCGTGGAGCGCCCTGGACGCCGACCAGCAGGAGCTGCGGCTGCGCGACCTGGGGCTGGCACGCCTCGACGAATCGCTCTTCTGGTCCGGTGAGCGTTCGCCCCTGGAGCAGCTGCCGCGGATGATGGCGGTCTACGGCGTCGAGCATGCCGACACCATCCTGGCCGGCCCCGGCGTGCGCCGCGACCTGGAGCGGGTCTGCTCGCTCTGCCCGGAGAAGGCCCGCTGCCGGCGCGTGCTGGCCAGCGAGCCCGACGTGGATGCCTGCGGCTTCTGCCCCAATGCCTGCACCCTGGAGGCGCTGCGGCGGCATTGAGCGGCGGGAGGGGGGGGCCACATCGAGCCGTGAACTCAAGAAAGCCGACTCCAGGAGGAGCCGGCTTTTTTTCGGTATGATCGGGTCATCAGGCACAAAAAAAGCCAGAACCTCTCGGTTCTGGCTTTTTTCGGTATTTGGTAGCGGGGACCGCCGACCTTGGAACAAGAGGGAACCGATGACCGTCATCGGCCCCAAAGCAAAACGCCGGTTCCCTGGGGAACCGGCGTTTCGATATTTGGTAGCGGGGACCGCCGACCTTGGAACAGGCGCGAACCGATGCCGGGTCATCGGGCACAAAAAAAGCCAGAACCTCTCGGTTCTGGCTTTTATCATTTGGTAGCGGGGACCGGATTTGAACCGATGACCTTCGGGTTATGAGCCCGACGAGCTACCAGACTGCTCCACCCCGCATCAACGTGAGGCGCATTTTACAGGGATTACCCCTTTAGTCAAGGGTCCGGGTTCAAACGCTCGTCCCGGCACCGCTTCATGGTCCATACTCCGCGGAGTTGTCATCAAACTGGCAACGCTGCAAAGAATAATTGGTGTGCAGGCCGAGGTGGCCTGGCCACAGCGTCATGACAATCAGGGAGGTTACAATGGCCAACAACGCAATCGTTGCTTGGGTGACCGGTGGAACCGGCGGCATCGGCAGTGCCATCTGTCGTTCGCTGGCCGATGAGGGCTACCAGGTGGTGGCCGGCTACCACAATCCGGAAAAGGCCAAGAGCTGGCTCGAAGCCCAGAAGGCGGATGGCTACACCAACATCGATATCGCCGGGGTGGACCTGGTGGATTTCGAGGCCTGCGTGAACGGGGTCAAGGAGATCGAGGCGAAGCATGGCCCGATCGGCGTGCTGGTGAACTGTGCGGGCATCACCCGCGATGGCACCATGAAGAAGATGACCCCCGAGCAGTGGCACGAGGTCATCGACACCAACCTCAACAGCGTCTTCAACACCTGCCGCAGCGTGCTCGACACCATGCTGGAGCAGCAGTACGGCCGGATCATCAACATCTCCTCCATCAACGGCCGCAAGGGCCAGTTCGGCCAGGTGAACTACTCGGCCGCCAAGGCGGGCATGCACGGCCTGACCATGGCACTGGCCCAGGAGACCGCCACCAAGGGCATCACCGTGAACACCGTGTCGCCGGGCTATATCGCCACCGACATGATCATGAAGATCCCCGAGAAGGTGCGCGAGTCCATCCGCGAGACCATCCCGGTCAAGCGCTACGGCAAGCCGGAGGAGATCGGTCGCCTGGTGGCCTATCTGGCCCACGAGGAGTCCGGCTTCATCACCGGCGCCAATATCGACATCAACGGCGGCCAGTTCATGGGCTGATCGCCCCGGTTTCCTGCGCCCTCTGGTCACCGATCGACCAGGGGCAGACGTAACGACACGAAGCGCGAGGCGATCCCTCGCGCTTCTGCTTTTCTGGCCTCAGGGTTCTGGGCTCAGGGTGGGGGCAGGCGGGTCAGGCGCTCCAGCAGGCGATCCAGCTCCCCCACCTCGCGGCTCCACAGCGCCGGTGCGACCGGCCCCGTGGCCAGCAGCTCGCGCAGCACGCCGTGGACCTCCTCGGCGCGGGAGAGCTCGCGCCCGAGGTTCTCGTTGAGGCGCTCCACCTGGATCGCCAGGCGCAGCGGGTCGTCGCGATGGCTGACGCTGCCCACGGCGAGCAGGGAGAGATGCACCCGCACCCTCGCCAGGCGCTCCGCCACCTCCTCGTCGGCGGCGGGCGCCTGGCGCGCGGCGTTGCGGCGGGCGTGGGCGCTGCGCATGTCATCCTCCAGGCGCGGCGACTCGGGCAGCGCCACCTCGCGGGGCTCGCCGCCGGCCAGGCGCTCGGCGTCGGCTGCCAGGTGGGCGAGCAGCAGTGGCTGAACCTCTCGCCAGCGCTCCACCTCCTCCACCACGGCCAGGCGTTCGAGGCGCTCGCGTCGGGCGCGCACGATGCCCGACCAGCGCCGGCGCATGCCCTCGGTGCGGCGTCCGCCGGGGAGGGGCTCCAGAGCGGCGGCCTCGGCAATGGCGGAGGCGAGCACCGCCTCGTCGGCGCTGCCGGCGGGGTGCCAGGCGTCCAGGCGCTCGATCAGCGCCTGCATGGCCTCCTGGCGTTCCCGGGCCTGACGGATGCGGTCGTCGCGCTCGGCTTCCCGGGAGGCAAACACCTGGTCGCACAGGCCGCGAAACTCCCGCCACAGCGCCTGCTCCTCGCCCCGCGGGGCACGCCCCAGCTCGCGCCAGCGCTGCTGCAGCGCCTTGACCGCTTCGGCACGGCGAGCCGCGGGCATCGCCTGGCCCAGCAGGGCGCGCACCTGCTCGATGAGGTCGCGCTTGGTCTCGGCGACCGCCCGGGCGCGCTGGTCGATCAGCGCCTGAAGCGCATGGCGGATGCGGGCGAAGCGACGACCGATGGTCTCGGCCTGGTCGCGGGGCACCGGCGAGGCGCGTCGCCACTGGTCCCTGGCGCGGTCGCGGATCTCGCGCAGGGCATCGGGATCGGCCTCCTCGGCGGGTTGCTCGAGAAGCGTTTCCAGCTGATCGCAGAGGGCCTGTCGGGTGGCCAGGTGGGTCTGGCGCTCGGCGTCGAGGCGCTCGCGCCATGGGGCGAGCCGCTCGTGGATGCGGTCGGAGGCGGCCCGGAAGCGGGCCGACTGTTCGCGATTGGCGGCGGCGTCCCCCAGCGCCTTCCACTCCTTGACCAGCTGGCGGTGGCGGCGGTCCAGCGCGGCGTCGACGAGGCTCGCCTCCTCGGCCAGGGCCTCGATGGCCTGCAGCAGCTGGTCGCGCTTGGGACCGGCCACGAAGCTGCGCCAGTCGCGCAGCTCGGCGAGCCGAGCCCCCAGCTGTCGAAGGCGCGCACGCTGGGGCTGGGGCAACCTGTCGTCGAGCCCGTCGGCAGCCTGGCGCAGGCGCTGGTGAAGACGGCTGGCGCCCTTGAAGGCGCCGCGCTCCAGCAGGCTCTCCAGGTCGTCGAGGTCGGCGATGAAGCGGGCCAGGCGTGCCGTCTGGTCTTCCTCGTCGGCCGGGGCATCCGGCTGTGCCAGGCGCTGTCGGGCCCGCTGCAGCAGCGGGGCAGGGGCCAGGCCACGAGGCCAGTCGATGGCCCCCAGCAGCGCCGTGAGGCGGTCGTCATCGCCGTCGGTCAGGGCCCGCTCGAGCTCGTCGGCGCGCTCCTCCAGGCGCACCCAGGCCTGGCTGATGCGCTCGAAGCCTTCGCGAACGGCATCATAGCGCTGGCGGAGCACCTGGTCCGCCAGGTGCTGATCGGAGAGCGCCTGCCAGCGCTGGGCCAGCAGCTGCTTCTGAGCGCGCAGGCTGGCAATGTCCTGGGCAGTGACCACGTCGCTGCGCCCCAGGGCCTCGAGCCCCTCCTCCAGGGCCTCCACCAGCGCCTCCCTGGCCTGCTCGGCGTCCTCGCGGCGCGCCTCGGCGGCTTCGCTGGCGCGCAGCCGGGCCTCGTGGTCGCCGATCACCTTGCGACAGCGCAGGCAGGCATCGTGGTAGCGGCGCTCCTGAGTGGCGTCGGGGAGATCCTGAAGCGCCGTCCATTCGCGCTCCAGGTGGCGAAAGCGGCCGCCATAGAGCGGCTCCCAGGGGGCGGATGCGTGGCGCTCCAGATCGGCCAGCAGCCCCTCGCGGCGCTCCCGGGCGGCGGCCAGCTGCGCCGAGTCGGCGCGCAGGCGGTTGAGGCGCTCCCTGGCCCCGCGCATGACCTGGCGGTCGCGTCGCGCCTGCTGGGCCAGGCGAGCCAGTCCGGCTTCGCTCTCGACCCGTGCGGCGGCGGCGTGGCGCACGGCGGCGATGCCGTTGTCGCAGGCCTGGCGGATCAGGGCCTCCTCGCTGTCCAGCCTGGCCAGCGCCGCCAGGCGCAGCTGCTGGTTATCGCCCTTCAGACAGAGCTCGGCGAGCAGCGCGTCATCATCGAGCCGTTCGATCAGGGCGATGCGCGCGCCCAGCTCCAGGTGGCCGCTGCCGTCGGCGAGCAGGGCGATCAGCCGGTGGGTGAGCTCCGCTGAGGCATCGCCCCTGCCGAGCAGGGCGATCAGCCGCTCGGGGTCGTCGAGGCGAGCCAGCGCCTCGCACCGCACGCCGGGGTCCTCATCCAGGGCGAGCCGCTCCAGGGCCTGGCGGTGCTCCTCGCGGCTGAGATCGAGGCGTGCGACGGCCTGTTGCCGTACCAGGGGGGCGGGGTGCTGCCAGCGCGGGGCAAACAGGCGGCGGAGGAGTCCGGACATGGGCGATCCTGATCAAGGGGCGCATCACGCACCGGGACGCGCCAGTCGGTTATTGTCGGGTGGGCCGGGAAGAGCCGACAGGCGAGGCTCGGGCCTGGCCAGGGTATCTAAGCATGCGGTGCCGCTTCGGAAAAGCCCGTGCTGTGGCCGCCTGGAGACACTGACAGTGTAGGCTTGCTGGGCGTATGATCAGTTGCAGGGGGCGCGGCACTCGCTTAGCTTTGGTGGCGTACCCCGACCAACACCGATGTGGAGTTCGGCAATGAGCCTCAAAGTGGACAGGGATAGCATGGCCTTCACCTTCAAGGGCGGCATGCTGCCGATGACGGTGATGGAACTGAGCAGTGCCGACCCCGAGCGGATTCGAGAGCAGCTCGCCGGCAAGCTCAGTCAGTCCCCGGCCTTCTTCCAGCACACCCCGGTGGTGCTCAGCGTCGAGAAGCTCGACGAACCCCACCTGGCCCTGGAGCGGATCTGCGCGGTGTGCCGTGCCCACAAGCTGCTGCCGGTGGCGGTGCGCGGCGGTGCCGAGCCGGTCAAGCAGTCGGCCTGGGCGCTTGGCCTGGGCTGGTTCCCGCCCCTGGAGGCGAGCCGCCCCAGGAGCCTCGAGAGCGTGCCGCCGGTCGAGGCCGCGGTGGTCGCCGAGGAAGAAGCGGCGCTGACCTCCCCGCCGGGCGTGGCCAGCGGCGGGAGGATCTTCCGTGGCACGGTGCGCTCCGGCCAGCAGATCACCTCCCCGGAAGGGGACCTGGTGGTCATCGGTGCGGTGAACGCCGGCGCCGAGGTGCTGGCCGCGGGCAGCGTGCATGTCTATGGCGCCCTGCGCGGCCGCGCCCTGGCCGGCATTCATGGCGACCCCCTGGCTGCCATCTTCTGCCGTGAACTCCACGCCGAGCTGCTGTCGGTGGCCGGCAACTACAAGCGACTCGAGGACATCGACCCGCGCCTGCTGGGCGCCACGGTGCAGGTGCGCCTCGATGGAGACCAGCTCGGCATCACCGCGCTGACCTGAAGCACGGCAGGACCGAGACGGTCATCCTCTTACCACTCAATGACAGACAGGAAGCGACTCTTGGCCAAGATCATCGTTGTGACCTCCGGCAAGGGAGGCGTCGGCAAGACAACCAGCGCGGCAGCCATCGCCACCGGCCTGGCGCTTCGCGGCAACAAGACCGTGGTCATCGATTTCGACGTGGGGCTGCGCAACCTCGACCTGATCATGGGCTGCGAGCGCCGAGTGGTCTATGACCTGGTCAATGTGATCCAGGGCGAGGCCGGGCTCAGCCAGGCGCTGATCCGCGACAAGCGGGTCGACAACCTGCATATCCTGCCGGCCTCCCAGACCCGCGACAAGGACGCCCTGAGCCAGGAGGGCGTGGAGAAGGTGCTCGAGACCCTCGCCAAGGACTTCGACTACATCCTCTGCGACTCTCCGGCGGGCATCGAGCGCGGCGCCCAGCTGGCCATGTACTTCGCCGACGAGGCGATCGTGGTCACCAACCCCGAGGTCTCCTCGGTGCGTGATTCCGACCGCATCCTCGGCCTGCTGGCCTCCAAGACCCGGCGCGCCGAGCGCGGCGAGGAGCCGATCAAGGAGCACCTGCTGGTCACGCGCTACAACCCGGAGCGGGTCGACCTGGGCGACATGCTCAACCTCGACGATATCCGGGAGATCCTGGCCATCGACCTGATCGGCGTGATTCCCGAGTCCGAGGCAGTGCTGCGTGCCTCGAACCAGGGGGTGCCGGTGACCCACGATGCCGCAAGCGACGCTGGCCAGGCTTACACCGACACGGTGGCCCGCCTGCTCGGCGAGGAGGTCCCCCTGCGTTTCCATGAGTACCAGAAGAAGAGCCTGCTGAGCCGCATGTTTGGAGGTGTTCGCCGGTGAAACTGCTTGAATTCCTGAAGCGAGAGCGCAAGAAGACCGCGTCGGTCGCCAAGGAGCGGCTGCAGATCATCGTGGCCCACCAGCGCAGCCAGCGCGGTCAGCCCGACTACATGCCCCTGCTCGAGAAGGAGCTGCTGGAGGTGATCCGTCGCTACGTCCAGGTGGATGACGACGCCATCAACATCAGCCTCGACAGCGAGGACAACTGCTCGGTGCTGGAGCTCAACGTCACCCTGCCGAAGGGGGCTCCGGGCTGAGCAGGTCCGGCTGAGACCGGCGCGGGGCTGTGCTAGGCTGTGGCCTCCATCCCGTCTGACCGTCGGAGAGCCCGCCCATGGCGCCGCCCGCTGCCCCGCTGACCTTCCTGTGGCATGACTACGAGACCTTCGGTGCCGATCCGCGCCGTGACCGCCCGGCGCAGTTCGCGGCGATCCGCACCGACGCCGACTTCAACGAGGTCGGCGAGCCGGTGGAGTGGTTCTGCAAGCCCGCCGACGACTTTCTGCCCCACCCCCAGGCCTGCCTGATCACCGGGATCACCCCCCAACAGGCGCGCCGCCGGGGCCTGCCCGAGGCGGAGTTCGCCGGCCGCATCGAGGCGCTGATGAGTGCGCCCGGCACCTGCGTGCTGGGCTACAACAGCCTGCGCTTCGATGACGAGGTGACGCGCCACCTCTTCTATCGCAACCTGATCGACCCCTACGCCCGAGAGTGGCAGAACGGCAATTCCCGCTGGGACCTGATCGACGTGGTGCGGGCCTTCCACGCCCTGCGCCCGGCGGGCATCGAGTGGCCGCGCCGCGCCGACGGCGCGCCCAGCTTCCGCCTCGAGGACCTGACCGCCGCCAACGGCATCGCCCACCAGGGCGCCCACGATGCCCTGGCCGACGTGCGCGCCACCATCGCCCTGGCGAAGCGGCTGCGCGAGGCCAACCCCCGGCTCTTCGACTACCTGCAGGGGCTGCGCGGCAAGCGCGCGGTGGCCCGGCTGCTCGACGTGCCGGGGCGCAAGCCGGTGCTGCACATCTCGCGTCGCTACCCCGCCAGCCGCGGCTGCGCGGCCCTGGTGGTGCCGCTGGCCGAGCACCCCACCAATCCCAACGGCGTGATCGTCTACGACCTGTCGATGGACCCGACGCCGCTCTTCGACCTCTCCGCCGAGCAGATCCGCCAGCGGGTCTTCGTCAGCAGCGACGACCTGGCCGAGGGCGAGGAGCGTATTCCCCTCAAGGTCATTCACATCAACAAGTGCCCGGTGCTTTTCCCGGCCAGCGCGCTCAAGGACGTGGAGGGGCCGCACCGGGGCGAGTATGGCGAGATCGTCACCCGCCTGGGGCTCGACGTCGATGCCTGTCGCGAGCACTGGAAGCGCCTCGCCGCCCGCCCCGAGGTGGCGGCGCGGGTCAGCGAGGTGTTTGCCGCACCGCCCCCGGCGGGCCCGGAGGACCCCGACCTGATGCTCTACGCCGGCGGTTTCTTCTCGCCGGCGGATCGCCAGCAGATGCAGCGGGTGCGTGACAGCGACCCCTGGGACCTGGTGGGGGCGCGCTTCGCCTTCCAGGACCCGCGCCTGGAGGAGATGCTGTTCCGCTACCGGGCGCGCAGCTTCCCGGAGACCCTGGAGGGGGAGGAGCTGGCGCAGTGGGAGGCCTATCGCTGGGCGCGCATGAACGATGCCGCGGTGGCGGGCCTCACCCTCAAGGGCTTCGCCCGTGAGATCGAGCGGCTCAACCAGGGCGAACTCGGCGATCGAGAGCGCCAGGTCCTCGAGGAGCTGGTGATGCATGTGGAGGCGATCATGCCCCCTCAGGCCTTCGACTGAGCGCCCGAACATCGGCGATGCCTCGAGACCAAGAGGCCTTGAAGTGAAACAGCAGCGCCCGGCCATGGCCGGGCGCTGCTGTTGTTACGGGGCAATGCATGCCGGCGCGAGGCCTACTCCTCGATCTCCGGCAGCGGCTCCAGGTACTGGGCGAGGGCCAGCACGTCGTCCGGCTCGTCACCCGGGTCGAAGGCGACCCGGGCCACCGCCGCCTGGCGCAGCTCGGGCCACAGTTCGCGCAGCTCGTCGGCGCCGACCGCCAGGACCCGCTCGGCGAGTCGCTCGCGGCGGTCGAACTCGGTGTCGCCGAAGGACATCGCCTGCCACAGGCGGCCGGCGCGGCCGGCCAGGCTGGTATCGCGCTGGGTCAGGCGGTCGTGAACCGCCTGGCGATAGGGCGCCAGGGCCTCGTTCTCCAGGGCCGCCAGGGTCTCCTCGAAGTCGTCCAGGAAGGCGTCGATGCGCGCCTCGATCGCCTCGCTCCCGGTATCCGGGGACTGCACCAGCAGCGCGAGCCCCGGGGCATCGAGCATCGGCGAGTAGCCGGCGTGGACCACGTAGCCCAGCTGCTCCTCGGTGCGCAGCCGCTGGTAGAAGGGGGTGTCGATCAGCCGGCCGAGCACCGCCAGGCGGGCCTGGCTAGCCAGCGAGCGGTCGGGTCCCTGGAGGTAGCGCAGCACCACCGACTCCTCGCGGCTGGTGTGGGGGGTCAGGCTCGGCAGGTCGGTGTCGGCGCGCAGCGGCGTGAGGTCGGGAATGGCCGCTGCCGGAAGGCTCGGCGCCAGGCGCTCGGCGACCCGCCGGCCCAGGGCCTCGGCCTCCTCGGCGCCCAGGTTGCCCACTGCCATGGCCTCCAGGCGCAGCTCGGCCAGCAGGGCATCGCGGTAGTCGCGCAGGTCATCCGCGTCGAGCTCACGGCTCGCCTCCAGCAGGGCGGCGCTGGGCCACTGGGGGCGAACCAGCGCCTCGGCGAGGGTGCGACTGGCCTGGCGGTGCAGCGCCGCCTGGGGGGCGTTGCGCCACTCCCGCTGCAGCCGATAGCGCACCCGCGCCACGCTGGCGTCGTCCACCTCGCCCTCCTGCAGCTGCTCGAGCACCCGCTCCATCATCCGCTCCTGGCGGTCGCGCCAGCCGGAGAAGGCCAGGGTGATGCCGCGGGCGTGGGCATAGGCCTCGACGTGCTGGCCGGCCAGGCGTGCCGGGTAGAGGGCCTCGTTGAGGCTGTCGTCCAGCCAGCCGGCGAGCAGGCGGGCGAGGGCGGCGTCCCGGGCGGAGCTGGCCGCGCCGGGGTGCTGGAGGCTGAAGCGCCACTCCACCTTGGGGGTGTTGAAGGTGGCATCGGCCATGTGCCAGAGGTCGAAGGCCGGCTCCGCCACCAGCCGCCGCGGGCGCTCGTCCTGGCCGTCGAGCAGCTCGAGGTCCTCGGCGATATAGGGGTTGGGGGCGGGCAGGGCCAGGTCGGCGAGCGTCGGCGCCTCGTCGTGTCTGTCTTCACCCCAAGGGGCGTGGAACCAGGGGGAGCTCTCCTCGCCCTCCACGTCCGGGGCGCTGTAGAGGCGGATCAGGTTGTCGGGGGTGAGGGCGTCGAGGTAGGCCTCGCTGCGCTCGCGCTCGAAGCCGTCCATGCGATAGGCCGCATACTGCACGTCCTCCACCGGGAAGCGCGAGAGGTTCATGGCCAGGCGCATGGCCTCCTGCAGCGGCGCGCCATGCTGCTGGAAGCGGAACTCCTGCTCGGCAAGGCTCGCCTTCTCGTCGTAGCGCCACGCCTCCAGGCCCTCCTCGCGGACCTGCTCGATGGCGGCGAACAGGGTCGCCTCGATGGCATCGCGGGCCTCGGCGCCGGCGGGGGTCAGGCTGACGTTGATGCTGAACAGGGCGTGCCGGCCGTCGCCGCGGGCGACGCCCGCCGAGAGGCCGTCGGCCCAGCCGGCCTCGCGCAGCACCGCCAGCAGGCTGCCGTCTCCCTCGTGGCCGAGCAGGTGGGCGATCAGGTCGGCGGGCTTGTGGCGGTACTCGGTGATGGGATCGGGAATCGGGAACAGCAGGCGCAGCTGGCGGCTGTCGCGCACCGACTGCAGCGCGACCCGCCGGGGCAGGGTGTCGGTAAGCGCCAGCGGTTCGCTGATCTCGGGCGCCGCGAGCCCGCGGTCGGCGATGTCGGCGAAGCGGCTCGCCACCATGGCCTCGAGCTCATCCAGCGGCTGGGGCGCCACCAGTGCCAGGTGCATGACGTTGGCGTCGTAGTAGCGCTCGTAGAAGTCGATCACCCGCTCGCGCAGGCTGGGCTCGCCCTCGGGGCGGTCGGCCAGTGTCTCGCGGCTGCCCACCGAGAAGCCGGTGGTGGGGTTATCGGGGTTGAGCAGGCCATTGAGCACGTCGTTCTCGCGGCGCACGTCGTCGCGGATGCGCGCCATGTACTCGGAGTGCACGATGTTGCGCTCGCTCTCCAGCTGGTCGGCGTTGAACAGCGGCGAGATGAAGAACTGGCTGAAGCGGTCCAGGGCCCCTTCCAGGGCGCTCGGGTCGATATCGAAGAAGTAGTTGGTGTCCTGGGGCGCGGTGAAGGCGTTGTGGGTGCCTCCGTGGCGCGAGATGAAGCCCTGGTAGGCGTCGGCCTCGGGGAAGGGCTCGGTGCCCAGGAACAGCATGTGCTCCAGGAAGTGGGCCAGGCCGGCGAGGTCCTCCGGGTCCTGGGCGCTGCCCACCGAGACGTTCATGGAGGCGGCGGCCTTGTCGGCCTCGGGGTCGCTGACCAGCAGGGCGGTGAGGCCGTTCTCCAGGGTCAGTATCCGGTAGTCGCGGCTGTCGTGGGGACTGACCCGCGGCGTGGTCACCTCGGCGATGGCGTCCGCGTCGGGGTGGGGCTCGGCCACGGCGGGCGCGGCAATCAGCAGGGCCGCGGCGGCGGCCAGTCCGCAGCAGCGGGCAGTCAGGGTGGATGGCATCGTATCTCCTGTGGATCTGGGCATCGTGGCTCGGCGCATCGCGGTTCGCGGCATCGGGGCCTCAGTCGGGCTGGCGCAGCATGGGGCCGACCGGGTGGGCGCAGGCGGCATCCTGATGCGCGGGGCTGTTCACTCGTCTTGATACCGGGAAAGCGCCCAACAGTTCCCGCGGGGCGGGGACGAGCATGGCCCGGGCCGCCTCCGGCGGCGTCTCGGGGTCGAGCCAGCGGCGCGCGCCCCCGGGGGCGATCACCGCCGGGAGGCGGTCGGTGAGCGGGGCCAGCAGCGGGCCGGTGGGCACCGTGATCAGCGCCAGGGAGTCGGTGTGCTGGGCCAGGCTGGTGTGGAAGCGGCACCAGAGTCCGGCCAGCAGCAGCGGTCCGCGGTCGACCCGGGTCACCAGGAAGGGCTGCTTGAAGCGCGGCTGCGCCTTCCAGACGTAGACGCCGCTGGCCGGGACCAGGCAGCGCCTCGCCTGGAAGGCCTCGCGGAACATGGGGCGCTCCTCCAGGGACTCGGCCCGGGCGCAGTGGGGAGCATGGTCCAGCACCTCGAGCCAGGGGGGCGTCAGGCCCCAGAAGAGTCGGCCCAAGCGCGGCACGCCGGCCTCGAGGCGAATGGCCGAGAGCATGCGTCTCGGCGCCAGGTTGGGGCTGGTCACCAGGGGGGCGTCGACGATCAGTCCCGGCAGCAGGCGCGCGAGGTCGAGGGGGGCGATATGCAGTCGTCCGGCCATGGGCGCTCCGCAGGAGATGGGGTCGCTCAGGGTAACCAAGGGGCGGGCCGGAAGAAAGGGCGAGGCCGGCTCGGTGACCGCGGCGGAGAGGGGAAATCGGGGCGGGGAGGGCATAGCTATCGAAAACAGTGTTCGAACTGCGCTATCCTTGGGTTCCGGAGCGCGTCGACGTCGCCGCGCTCCAGCTTACGCAACCGCCCGCTCGAGGCTCGCGAGGAAACGATGGCCCGTCCCAGACAGCATGCTCCCGAGGCGCTCCATGCCCAGGTCATGGCGGCTTGCGATGCCTGGCTGCAGGAGAATCCGGTGCATACCCTCTCCCTGCGCGCCCTGGCCCGGGAGGTGGGCTGCGCCCCGAGCACCCTGCTCAAGCTCTACGGCAGCTTCAACAACCTGCTCCAGCACGTCAACATCGAGACCCTGGCCCACCTGCGCGAGGTGATCGAGCCGCTGAGCAGTCAGGCCGCGCCGGAACAGCGGCTCACCGCCCTGGCGCGGGCCTACTGGCAGTTCGCCCAGCGCGATGCCTACCGCTGGCAGCTGCTGTTCGACTATCCCCTGGCCCAGGAGGGCGAGCTGGACCAGCGGCAGAGCGACATGATCGAGGGGCTCTTCCTGCGCGTGGAGGCGACCCTCAAGGAGTACCAGCCGGCCCTGGATGACCTGGAGGCGCGTCGCCTGGGGCGCACCCTGTGGGGCAGCGTCCACGGCCTGGTGCTGCTCGGGCTCAACGAACGCCTGGGCTACTGGCAGGGCCAGCAGCTCGAGGTGGGCGAGCTGCTCGACCAGTTGCTCTGTACCATCCTGGCCGGGCTCAAGGCGAGGTCGACCGGGACGTGAGCATGACGGGTTGGGAGGCCTTGGGGTGGGGAGTGCTGGTCGGCCTGGGGGCGCTGCTGGCCTGGCGGGTCGTCCGCCGTCCCAGGCCCCTGGTGCGTTGGCTGGTCTACCTGGCGGTGCGCCTCATCTACCGGCTGCGACTGAGTGGCACGGCCCATATTCCCGACCGCGGGGCGGCCCTGGTGGTCTGCAACCACGTCAGCTTCATGGACGCCCTGGTCATCGGCGGCGCCAGCCGGCGCCCGCTGCGCTTCCTGATGGACAAGCCGATCTACGACTCGCCCTGGCTCAACTGGCTGTTTCGCCTGGTGGGGGCGATTCCCGTGGAGTCGGAGCGCCATGATCCGGGCAACGTGCGGCGCGCCCTCCAGCAGGTGAGCCGGGCGCTGCGCGATGGCGAGGTGGTGATGCTCTTCCCCGAGGGGCGCCTGACGCCGGACGGCGAGATCCACGCCTTCCGGCGCGGCCTGGAGCTGATCCTGGCCCGTGACCCGGTGCCGGTGGTGCCGGCGGGGCTCTCGGGCCTGTGGGGCTCCTGGACCTCCCATGCCGACGGCCCGGCCCTGAGTGGCCGCCCGCGGCGCTTCCGGGCGCGGGTGGCGCTCCATTTCGGCGAGCCGCTTGCCCCCGGACGGGCCACCCGGGCGGTGCTGGAGCGGCGGGTGAGGGAGCTCAAGGCCGAGGCCGACCAGCGGGCGCTGCCCGCGGGCGTCGAAGCCCTGGAGTGATGCCGAGACCGGCCGTCCGGTGCTGCCCGCGGGCGTCGAGGTCCTGGAGTGACGCCGCTCCCGGGCCGCCCTCAGCGGCGGCGCGGGGCCTGCCAGCAGCGCGCGGCGGTGATCAGGTTGTCGCGCACCTCGAGGATCTCCATGCGCACGCTGCCCACCTGCAGGCAGGCGGGGCCGTCGGGAAAGGCCTCCAGGTGCTCGAGGATCAGGCCGTTGAGGGTCTTGGGCCCGTCGGTCGGCAGGTGCCAGCCCAGCGCCTTGTTGATATCGCGAATGTTGGCGGTGCCGTCGATGAGCTGGCTGCCATCCTCCTGACGGTGGATCTCCTGCTCCATGCCCGCCACGTCGGTGGTGAACTCGCCGACGATCTCCTCGAGGATGTCCTCCAGCGTCACCAGCCCCTCCACGTCGCCATATTCGTCCACCACGATGCCGATGCGCCGCTTCTGCTTCTGGAAGTTGAGCAGCTGGGTGTGCAGCGGGGTCGATTCGGGGATGAAGTAGGGCTCTCGGGCCTCCTGGACGATGGCCGCCTTGGTCACCTCGTCGCGTGACAGGAAGCGTGCCGCGTTGCGCAGGTGGAGCATGCCGATGATGTTGTTGATGTCGCCCTTGTAGACCGGCACCCGGGTGTGCTGGCTGGTGCGGACCTGGGTCAGAATCTCCTCCAGGTCGTCGTCCAGATCGATGCCCACCACCTCATGGCGCGGCACCATGATGTCGTTCACGGTGACGCTCTCGAGATCGAGAATCGACAGCAGCATCGCCTGGTGGCGCTGGGGAATCAGGGTGCCGGCCTCATGGACCACGGTGCGCAGCTCGTCCCGGGTCAGGTGGTCGCCGCCCCCCTCGATGCTCCTTACGCCGAGCAGCTTCAGCAGCCCGTTGGAGATGACGTTGACCAGCCAGACCAGCGGATAGAGCAGCCTGAGCAGCGGCTCCAGCACGCGGGAGGCGGGGAAGGCGATGCGCTCGGGCTTCACCGCCGCGTAGGTCTTGGGGGTGACCTCGGCGAAGATCAGCACGGTGATGGTCAGCAGCGCGGTGGCCACGGCGGGGCCGGTGACCTCGCCGAAGAAGTGGATGGCGATGATGGTGGCGATGGAGGCCGCCAGGTTGTTGACGAAGTTGTTGCCGATCAGGATCACCCCGATCAGGCGGTCGGGCCTGGCGAGCAGCCGCACCACGCGCCTGGCCCGAGAGTCGCCACTGTTGGCCTGATGGCTCAACCGGTAGCGGTTGATCGACATCATGCCGGTCTCGGAGCTGGAGAAGAAGGCGGAGAGACAGATGAGCAGGAACAGCAGGCCGAACAGCAATCCCAGCGGGAAGTCGTCGCTCAAGTCGAAGGGTCCTCGTTGCGTGTCAGGCCCGATTTGACGGGACGGGCGCGCGCGCTGTCAAGGTGCCGGGAGCGGCCTCAGCCCCGGCCCAGCAGCACCTCCAGGACGAACTTGCTGCCGAAATAGGCGACCAGCAGCACGCCGTATCCGCCCAGGGTCCAGCGCACCGCCCGCATGCCGCGCCAGCCCAGCCGGTAGTGGCTGAACAGCAGCACCGAGAAGATCACCCAGGCGGCCAGCGACAGGATCGTCTTGTGGGCCAGGTGCTGGGCGAACATGCTGTCGAGGAACAGGAAGCCGCTGAGGATCGACAGCGTCAGCAGCCCAAGGCCTCCCCAGATCAGCTCGAAGAGCACGCGCTCCATGGTGGTCAGCGGCGGCAGTGCCTGGACCAGTCCGCGGATATGGTGCTGGCGCAGGGCGCGGTTCTGCAGGCCCAGCAGCACCGCCTGCACGGCGGCGATGGCCAGCACGGCGAAGGCCAGCAGCGAGCTCAGGGCATGCAGGGCGATGCCCGGCGTCAGCCCTTCGACGCGCTCGGGGCTCGGCAGCCCCGCGGCCAGCAGCAGCGCCAGGCCGGCCAGCGGCAGGATGCCCACCGCGGCGTTGAGGATCGGCTTGAACAGGCTGACCAGCAGCAGCACCGCGACCACCCCGGCGCTGATCAGGATCACGCTGGTGGAGAGGCCGGGCAGCACGGGCGCGCCGTGGCCGAACAGGCCGATGGCCAACGGCAGGTGGCTGAGCAGCCCGAGCAACGCCATGCCGCGCACCAGCAGCGGCTGCGGAGAGGCCCGGCGCAGCAGGACCATGCCCTGCCAGGAGGCGGCCGCCAGGTAGAGAAGGAAGGCCAGGAAGGCCAGGGAGAGCGCCTGCATCGATTGCGTTCCGTGCGCCGGTGGAAATGAATGACGTGAGCGTTAATGGCGAGGGCTACTATAACCAATCCCTCGGGCAGCGCACAGCGTGGCGGGTGCGTCACCCTGCCGCCAGGGTCCGCGGCGGATGGCGCGCGCATGGAGACTGCCGGCCACAGCGCGTATAATCGGCGCCACTTTCGGGCCGTCGTCTCTGGAGAGGCCAATGTTTCAGAATCTCAGCGAGCGTCTGTCGCAGACGCTGAAGTCGATCAAGGGTCAGGCGCGCCTGACCGAGGAGAACATCAAGGAGACCCTGCGCGAGGTGCGCCGGGCGCTCCTCGAGGCCGATGTCGCCCTGCCGGTGGTCAAGGACTTCATCGAGCGGGTACGCGAGCGCGCGGTGGGGCAGGAGGTCTCCAAGAGCCTCTCGCCGGGCCAGCAGTTCGTCAAGATCGTCCAGCAGGAGCTCGAGGCGACCATGGGCGAGGCCAACGAGGGGCTGACCCTCAAGGGCTCGCCCGCGGTGGTGCTGATGGCCGGCCTGCAGGGCGCGGGCAAGACCACCTCCGTGGCCAAGCTGGCGTGCTACCTGAAGGAGCGCGAGAAGAAGAAGGTGCTGGTGGTGTCGGCGGACGTCTACCGTCCGGCGGCCATCGACCAGCTCGAGACCCTGGCCAGGGAGGTCGGCGTCGACTTCTTCCCGTCGCGCTCCGACCAGAAGCCGGTCGATATCGCCGAGGCGGCGATCAAGCACGCCAAGATCCAGTTCCACGACGTGCTGCTCGTCGATACCGCCGGCCGCCTGGCCATCGACGAGGCGATGATGGCCGAGATCCAGGCGCTGCATAAGGCGGTGGCGCCCCAGGAGACGCTGTTCGTCGTCGACGCCATGACCGGCCAGGATGCCGCCAACACCGCCAAGGCCTTCCACGAGGCGCTGCCGCTGACCGGGGTGATCCTCACCAAGGCGGACGGCGACGCCCGCGGCGGCGCGGCGCTGTCGGTGCGCCACATCACCGGCAAGCCGATCAAGTTCATGGGCGTGGGCGAGAAGGTCGACGCCCTGGAGCCCTTCCACCCGGATCGCATCGCCTCGCGGATCCTCGGCATGGGCGACATGCTGTCGCTGATCGAGGAGGCCGAGCGCACCGTCGACAAGAAGAAGGCGGAGCAGCTGGCGAAGAAGGTCAAGAAGGGCGAGGGCTTCGACCTCGAGGACTTCCGCGACCAGCTCCAGCAGCTCAAGAAGATGGGCGGCATGGGCGGCCTGCTTGGCAAGCTGCCCGGCATGGGCCAGATGGCCGAGCTGGCCCAGGGCCCCGGCCCGGAGAAGGAGCTGGGCAAGCTCGAGGCGTTGATCAACTCCATGACGCCCCAGGAGCGCCGCCGCCCCGAGATCATCAACGGCTCGCGCAAGCGGCGCATCGCCGCCGGCGCCGGCCTGCAGGTGCCCGACCTCAACCGCCTGCTCAAGCAGCACAAGCAGATGCAGAAGATGATGAAGAAGGCGGGCAAGAAGGGCGGCATGCAGAAGATGATGCGCGGCATGTCCGGGATGATGGGCGGCGGCGGCCCCGGTGGTCCCGGTGGCATGGGCGGAATGGGCGGCCCCGGCGGGATGCCCTGGCGGTAGGCCCGAAAAAGGTTCCCAAGCGGGGCTGTTTTCCGTAGAATGCTGCCTCTTCACTGGCAGGACCGCGATGTCGCGGTCATTGTTGTGACCGAATTCAACTCAACCGAAGGACTGACTAGGCCATGGTTACCATTCGTCTGGCTCGTGGTGGCGCCAAGAAGCGTCCCTTCTACCACCTGACCGTTACCGATTCCCGCAACTCCCGCGACGGCCGCTTCATCGAGCGTCTGGGCTTCTTCAACCCGATCGCCCGCGGTCAGGAAGAGCGCCTGCGCGTCGACCTCGAGCGCGTCGCTCACTGGCAGAGCCAGGGCGCCATGCTCTCCGACCGCGTCGCCGAGCTGGTCAAGGAAGCCCGCAAGCAGGCCTGAGCCTGACTTGCTGTTGTCAGTGATCACGAGGTCGTCGATGAGCGAACACGCTACCGTGCAGCCCGCTGACGATCATGTGGTGCTGGGCAAGCTGACCAGCCCCTATGGTGTCAAGGGCTGGCTCAAGGTGTACTCGTACACCAGCCCCATGGAGGGCGTGCTCGACTACCCCGAGTGGGTGTTGCGGTGTGGCGAGCGTCTGGAGCGCCGGCGCCTGGTACAGGGGCGTCGTCACGGTAAGGGCCTGGTCGCGCTGCTCGAGGGGTGTGATACCCGCGAGGGCGCCGAGGCGCTGGCCGGGGCGGAGATCCTGCTGCCCAAGGCCGAGCTTCCCGACCTCGACACCGGTGAACTCTACTGGCACCAGCTCGAGGGCCTGCGGGTCGTGACCCGCGAGGGTGTCGTGCTGGGTCGCATCGACCACCTCTTCGAGACCGGCGCCAACGACGTCATGGTCGTGAAGGGTGCGCTGGACCCCGAGGCCGTCGACGGTGGAGAGCGGCTGCTGCCCTACCTGCCCGAGCAGGTGATCCTCGAGGTGGATCTCGAGGGTGGGGTGATGACCGTCGAGTGGGATCCCGATTTCTGATGGCCGAGGGCTCCCCCGAGCAGGCGGCGATGTGGATCGGTGTCGTCTCGCTGTTCCCGGAGATGTTCGAGGCGATTACCCGCCACGGCGTCACCGGGCGAGCGGTGGAGAAGGGGCGCATCGCGCTGGAGTTCTGGAACCCTCGCGACTTCGCCACCGACCGCCATCGCACCGTGGATGACCGCCCCTACGGCGGCGGCCCCGGGATGTTGATGAAGGTCGATACCCTGCGCGCGGCCATCTTCGCCGCTCGCGAGCGGGCCGAGCGGGCCACCGGGCAGCGCCCGAAGGTGGTCTACCTGTCGCCCCAGGGGCGACGGCTCGACCAGGTCGGCGTGCAGGAACTGGCGTCGGGTCCCCCCCTGGTGGTGGTGGCCGGACGCTATGAAGGCATCGATGAGCGCGTGGTGGAAGCGGATATCGATGAGGAGTGGTCGATCGGTGACTACGTGCTGAGCGGCGGCGAGCTGCCGGCGATGGTGCTGATCGACGCCGCGGCGAGGCTGGTGCCCGGGGTGCTGGGCCATCAGGACTCCGCGGTCGAGGACTCCTTCAACGACGGGCTGCTGGACTGTCCGCACTACACCCGCCCCGAGGAGATCGACGGGCGCTGCGTGCCGGAGGTCCTGCTCAGCGGCAACCATGGTGCCATCCGGCGCTGGCGGTTGAAGCAGTCCCTGGGGCGCACCTGGCAGCGTCGCCCCGACCTGCTCGAGGGCAGGACGCTGGACCGGGAGCAGCGCGAGCTGCTCGCCGAGTTCATCGAGGAACACGCCCTGTCGACCCGCTAGGACAGGGCGGAGGTGCGGGACACGACAAGCCCCCGAGGCCGTGGACCCGTGTCACCCATCATCTCCCGCGCTCTCGAGCTCGCTCGGGCGCCGGGATCACGATTCATCGGCACTCCAAGCCGACTGATGAATCAGGTTATCAAGGAGTTAGTTGTCATGAGCAGCAAGAACAAGGTGATCCAGGCGCTCGAAACCGAGCAGATGAGCAAGGAAATCCCGGCCTTTGCCCCCGGCGACACCGTCGTCGTCCAGGTCAAGGTCAAGGAAGGCACCCGCGAGCGTCTCCAGGCCTTCGAAGGCGTGGTGATCGGCAAGCGTAACCGCGGCCTCAACTCCGCCTTCACCGTGCGCAAGATCTCCCACGGCGTCGGCGTCGAGCGTACCTTCCAGACCTACAGCCCGCTGGTCGACTCCATCAGCGTCAAGCGTCGCGGCGACGTGCGCCAGGCCAAGCTGTACTACCTCCGCGAGCGCAGCGGCAAGTCTGCCCGCATCAAGGAAAAGCTGGCCTGAGGCTGCCGCCTCGGCCGCTGGTGGGTCGGGCGTTGCCCGGCCCCGCGAGACCCCGTCACCGCACCCGCGGGGCGGGGTCTCGTGCCATCTGGGCCACGCCTTCCTGACGCGCCATGCCCTCGCCCGACAACGCTTCCCGCATCGATGCCTTCCTCGACGCCCTGTGGCTCGAGCAGGGCGTGAGCGAGCATACCCTGGCGGCCTACCGCCGCGACCTCTCGGCCTGGGCAGGGCGTCTCGACGCCCGGGGCGAGGCGCTGCTGGCGCCGGCCCCGGAGGCGCTGCCTGGCTGGCTCGATGAGCGCCGCGAGGCGGGCTATCGCCTGACCAGCAACGCCCGGCTGCTCTCGAGCCTGCGGCGTTTCTACCGCTGGGCCCTGGAATCCGGGCTCGTCGAGGGCGACCCGCTGGCGGAGGTGCGCCTGCCACGGGTGCGGCCGGCCCTGCCGGACACCCTGGAGGAGGCCGAAGTGGAGCGGCTGATCGCCGCCCCCGATATCGCCACCGACCTGGGGCTGCGCGACCGGGCCATGCTGGAGGTGCTCTACGGCGCGGGGCTGCGGGTCTCCGAGCTGGTCGGCCTGACCACCGATGCGGTCAACCTGCGCCAGGGGGTGGTGCGGGTGCGCGGCAAGGGCGACAAGGACCGGCTGGTGCCGCTGGGCGAGGAGGCGGTAGAGTGGCTGTCACGCTACCTGCGTGCGGGGCGTGGCGGCCTGATGCGCGACGTCACTCGTCCGGCGCTCTTCCCGGGTCGGGATGATCGTGCCATGACCCGCCAGGCCTTCTGGTACCGGATCAAGGCCCACGCGCGCAGCGCAGGTATCGAGCGACCGCTGTCGCCCCACACCCTGCGCCATGCCTTTGCCACCCATCTGTTGAATCATGGGGCCAACCTGCGTGTCGTACAGCTGCTGCTGGGTCACAGCGATCTCTCGACCACGCAGATCTATACCCATGTGGCGCAGGCGCGCCTGGAGCGCCTGCACGCCGACCATCATCCCAGAGGCTGAACGATGAATATCCCTTTCCGGACCCTGCTTGGCGGCCTGCTGGCCACCACCCTCGGCGTTTCCCTGCTGGCTCAGGCCGACGCTCCACAGGGCCAGGCCGAACGGCTGGCCGAGCGCCTGGCGGTCAACGGCCAGCCGATGCCGGTGCAGAGCGTCAGCGAGACCCCCGTGGCCGGCTTCTTCGAGGTACGCCTGGAGACCGGCGAGCGCTTCTACAGCGACGCCGAGGGGCGCCACTTCCTGGTCGGCGACCTCTACGAGAACGGCGCGCAGGGGCTGGTCAACCTGACCGAGCAGGGCCGCAACGGCGAGCGCGCCGCGCGCCTGGCCGAGGTGCCGGAGGCCGAGCGGGTGATCTTCCGCGGCGCCGGTGAGAGCCGTGCCGAGGTGGTGGTCTTCACCGACACCACCTGCCCCTACTGCCGGCAGCTCCACGAGGAGGTGCCGCGGCTCAACGAGCTGGGCATCGAGGTGCACTACCTGGCCTTCCCGCGCACCGGCATGAATGCCCAGGGTGCCCGCACCCTGCAGCAGATCTGGTGTGACGCCAATCCCAGCGAGGCGATGAGCACCGCCAAGCGGCAGGAGTCGCTTTCCGGGGCCGCCAGCTGCGACAATCCGGTCGAGGCGCAGTATCATCTGGGCCTGGAGCTCGGCGTCCAGGGCACCCCGGCCATCGTGCTGCCCGATGGCCGTCTGGTCCCCGGCTACGTGCCGGCGGAGCGCCTGGCCGCCATGCTCGGCATCGAGGGCTGAGCCCCGCGATCCATTAAACGACAGACACCGGCTCGAGCCGGTGCAGCGGCCTGCCTCGGGGCAGGCCGCACCCGCTGAGACACAGCGTCCGGCCACCTGGCCTGGCCACAGCGCCAGGCCAGGTGGCCGGACCACAAAGAATCATCCGAGCAGGAGCGAGACATTGAAACCGGTGAGAGTAGGAATCTGTGGGCTGGGTACCGTCGGCGGCGGTACCTTCAACGTATTGACGCGCAACGCCGACGACATTGCGCGGCGTGCGGGCCGCCCGATCGTGATCGAGCAGGTGGCCTACCGTACTCCCAACCCCGAGTGCGACCTCACCGGCATCCAGACCACTGCCGATGTCTTCGAGGTGGCCACCAACCCCGACGTGGATGTGCTGGTGGAGCTGATCGGCGGCTATGACGTGGCCCGGGATCTGGTGCTCACCGCCATCGAGCACGGCAAGCACGTGGTCACCGCCAACAAGGCGCTGATCGCGGTGCACGGCAACGAGATCTTCGAGGCCGCCCACCGCAAGGGCGTGATCGTGGCCTTCGAGGCCGCCGTGGCCGGCGGCATCCCGGTGATCAAGTCGCTGCGCGAGGGCCTCGGCGCCAACCGCATCGAGTGGGTGGCCGGCATCATCAACGGCACCGGCAACTATATCCTCACCCATATGCGCGACGAGGGCCGCGCCTTCGAGGACGTGCTGGCCGAGGCCCAGGCGCTGGGCTACGCGGAAGCCGACCCCACCTTCGACGTCGAGGGCATCGACGCCGCCCACAAGCTCACCATCCTCGCCTCCATCGCCTACGGAGTGCCCCTGCAGTTCGAGAAGGCCTTCACCGAGGGCATCTCCCGGGTCACCGCCGAGGACGTGGAGCAGGCCGACAACCTGGGCTACGTGATCAAGCACCTGGGCATCTCCAA
Source organism: Halomonas sp. JS92-SW72 (assembly GCF_003547075.1). NCBI lineage: Bacteria > Pseudomonadati > Pseudomonadota > Gammaproteobacteria > Oceanospirillales > Halomonadaceae > Halomonas > Halomonas sp. JS92-SW72. The sequence goes on along the minus strand of NZ_CP032147.1, from coordinate 3,362,809 downwards.
GCGCACCGACCAGGGCCTGGAGCTGCGCGTGCACCCGACGCTGATCCCCAAGGAGCGGCTGCTGGCCAATGTGCACGGCGTCAAGAATGCCATCGCCGTGATGGGCGATGCCGTGGGCCCGACCCTCTACTACGGCGCCGGCGCCGGCGCCGAGCCCACCGCCTCCTCGGTGGTGGCCGACATCCTCGACGTGGCCCGCGATATCGCCACCGACCACCACTATCGGGTGCCCTACCTGGCCTTCAGCGGCATCAGCGAGGACGTCAGCCAGCTGCCGATCATGCCCATGGAGGAGATCATCTCCGCCTACTACCTGCGGCTGCTGGCGGTGGACCGCCCCGGCGTGCTGGCCCGGGTGGCCACCATCCTCGCCGAGCAGGGCATCTCCATCGAGGCGCTGATCCAGAAGGAGGCGACCGAGGGCGAGCTGGTGCCGATCATCCTGATGACCCACCGCACGATCGAGAAGCAGATGAACGAGGCGATCCGCCAGATCGAGGCCATGGCCGATATCGCCGGACCGGTGACCCGGATCCGCGTGGAATCACTGGACGAGCAGGAATAACTCATGCGCTACATCAGCACCCGCGGGCAGGCGCCCGCGCTCTCCTTCGAGGAGGTCGTGCTCACCGGCATGGCCAGCGACGGCGGCCTCTACGTGCCGGAGACCGTGCCTCAGCTCTCCCACGACGACCTGGCCGCCATGGCGGGCCTGTCGTACGCCGAGATCGCCTTCCGGGTGATGCAGCCCTACGTCAACGGCGAGATCGATGACGAGACCTTCCGCACCATCGTCACCGAGGCCTATGCCACCTTCAGCCACGACGCCGTGGTGCCGCTGAACCAGCTCGACGCCAACCACTTCCTGCTCGAGCTCTTCCACGGTCCGACCCTGGCCTTCAAGGACGTGGCCCTGCAGCTGCTCGGCCGGCTGCTCGACCACTTCCTGAAGAAGCGCGGCGAGCGTGCGGTGATCATGGGCGCCACCTCCGGCGATACCGGCTCCGCGGCCATCGAGGGCTGTCGCCACTGCGACAACCTCGACATCTTCATCCTCCACCCCTACCAGCGGGTCTCGGAGGTGCAGCGCCGCCAGATGACCTCGGTGCTGGCCGACAATGTCTTCAACGTCGCCATCGAGGGCAACTTCGACGACGCCCAGGCCATGGTCAAGGCGAGCTTCGCCGACCAGTCCTTCCTGAACGGCACCCGGCTGGTGGCGGTGAACTCCATCAACTGGGCGCGCATCATGGCCCAGATCGTCTACTACGTGGCCTCCGCGGTGGCGCTGGGCGCGCCGCACCGCAAGGTGAGCTTCTGCGTCCCCTCGGCCAACTTCGGCAATGTCTTCGCCGGCTACATGGCCTACCGCATGGGCCTGCCGGTGGAGCGCTTCGTGATCGCCACCAACGCCAACGACATCCTGCACCGCACCCTGGCCGCCAACGACTTCTCCAAGCAGGAGCTCAAGGCGACCCTGGCGCCCTCCATGGACATCGTGGTGTCGTCCAACTTCGAGCGCCTGCTGTTCGAGGCCTACGGTCGCGACGGCGCCGCCGTGGCGGCGCTGCTGGAGCGCTTCCAGGCCGAGCCGACCGCCCTGGCGGACGCGCCCCTGGCCCGGCTGCGCGAGCTCTTCGCCAGCCACAGCGTGGATGACGCCAGCATCCTCGAGGTGATTCGCGAGGCGCACCACCGCACCCAGGAGATCCTCGACCCCCACACCGCTACCGGCTACCGCGCCGCCGAGCGCGAGCGGGGCGAGGCGAGCGTGCCGATGGTGACGCTGGCCACCGCCCACCCGGCCAAGTTCGCCGAGGCGGTGGTCAAGGCGGGCTTCCCGGGCGTGCCGCTGCCGCCGCACATGGACGACCTGCTGGAGCGCGAGGAGCGCTACACCGTGCTGCCCGCCGAGCTCTCCGCGGTTCAGCAGTTCGTGGTCGACAACCGCCGCTAGCTTTTCCTTGCGGAGTTGATCCGAGCTCGCATCACCGTCACCAGGGGTGGCCTTAGCATCAGCGAAGGGCGCCGGGGACAGGTCTGGAGGGGGTCTTTTTCCAGGGAAGGAAAAAGTAGCGTACAGGGAAGTATTCACAGCGCCCCCGAACAGGCCTGTCGCCGGATCAGCCCCGAGCGGGCTGCTGCCTCTGCGCTCTTAACTGCCAGCACTATCTGCAGGAGTCAGGCGTGAACGCCGCAAGCGATCCCATCGAACTGAGTGAGCGCCTGAGGCCGCGCATCCTGCCGCGGCCCCGGGACGCTGCCCTCTACGCCCGCGCCCAGCGCGAGGGGCTCACCGAGCTCCAGGCGCGGATCCTCGCCGGGCGCCTGGCGGGCTTCACGGGCGAGATCGGCCCCCTGGTCGCGCCCAGCCTGCGCCACCTGGCCCACCCCGACCGGCTCGCCGATGGCCGCCGTGCCGCCGAGCGCATCGCCCGCGCGGTGGTCGACGGCGAGCATATCGGCATCCTCACCGACTACGACGTGGACGGCATCACCTCCCACGTGGTGATAAGGCGCACCCTGGTGGAGCTCTTCGGCGTGCCGGAGGCGAAGCTGCACAGCCTGATCGGCCACCGCATCCATGACGGCTACGGCATCAGCCTGCCGCTGGTGGAGCGCACCCTCGCCCTCTCGCCCCGCCCCAGCCTGGTGATCACCGCCGACTGCGGAAGCTCCGATGAGCCGCGCATTGCGCGACTCGCCGCGGCGGGCATCGACGTGGTGGTCAGCGACCACCACGCCCTGCCGGTGGAGGGGCCGCCGCCCTCGGCTCACGCCGTGGTGAACCCCACCCGGGAGGACTGCGCCTACCCCGACCCCACCATCGCCGGCTGCATGGTGGCCTGGCTGGTGATGTCGCTGGCCCGCGGCGTGCTGATCGAGTGGGGCGTGCTTGCTGAAACCACGCCCAAGCTATCGCCCTGGCTCTCCTATGTGGCGCTGGGCACCGTGGCGGACTGCGTCTCCCTGGGCGGCAGCCCCGCCAATCGCGCCGTGGTGACCCACGGGCTGGCCCTGATCAACCGCATGGAGGCCGCCTGCTGGCGGGCCATGGCCGAGCGCCTGGGCGCCGACAGCGTGCCCTTCGACGCCGAGACCCTGGGCTTCCAGATGGGGCCGCGGATCAACGCCCGCTCGCGGCTCGACGACCCCTATGCGGCGCTGCACTTTATGCTCGCCGAGCAGGATCATGTCGCAAGCCGCTACCTCGACGTGCTCGACCAGGACAACCAGTCGCGCAAGGCGATCGAGGCCGACATGGCCGAGGAGGCGAGGGCGCTGGCGCTGCCGGCGCTGGCCGCCGACGAGCCCGCCGTGGTGGTCTTTCTGGAGAGCGGCCACCCCGGCGTGCAGGGCATCGTGGCGTCCCGCCTGGTGCAGGCCTACGGGCGCCCGGCGCTGGTGCTGACCCCGGCGGCGGCCCCCGGCATGCTCACCGGCTCCGGGCGCTCCATCGAGGGGCTGCACCTGCGCGATGCCCTGCAGCGCACCTACGAGCTGGCCCCGGAGGCGCTGCCCCGCTTCGGGGGCCACCGCGGCGCCGCCGGCGTCGGCGTGCCGGTGGACCGGCTCGAGGCCTTCAGGGCGGCCTTCCTGCAGGCGGTGGGCGAGCAGCTGGGCGGCGCGGCGCTCTACCCGAAGATCCTCACCGATGGCGAGCTGGCGGCGGATCAGCTGAGCCTGGCGACCCTGGACGAGCTGCAGGCGCTGGGCCCCTACGGCCGCGAGTTCGAGGCGCCGCTGTTCCAGGGCGACTTCGTGGCGGAGGCGCTGCGGCCGGTGGGGGCCGATGGCACCCACCTGATGCTGGAGCTCTCCTCCGGGCCGGTCAGCCTCAAGGCGATCTGGTTCCGGGCCCTGACCCCCGGCGAGATCCCCGCCTTCGGCGTCGGGGATCGGCTGCGCTGCGCCTACAAGCTCAACCGCAACCGCTGGCGAGGCCGCGAGAGCCTGCAGCTGATGGTGGAGCACGCCGCGCCGAGCTGATCCCGGGATCTGGATCAATCACCCCCGGTCAGCGTTTCGCTACACTGCCCCTCCGTCATCCGCCGCCAGAGAGGCGCCATGGACCCGCAAGAACAGCCCACCGACCCCCATCGCCACTACGAGGATGCCCTGGCGCTGCTGATCGGCACCCTCTTCGTGGCCCTGGGCGTCACCCTCTACAGCCAGGCGCTGCTGCTCACCGGCAGCACCGCCGGTATCGCCTTCCTGCTGCAGTACGCCAGCGGCTGGTCCTTCGGGGTCTGGTTCTTCCTGATCAACCTGCCGTTCTACTGGCTGGCCATCCGCCGCATGGGGTGGTCCTTCACCCTGCGCACCTTCGCCGCCATCGGCCTGGTGTCGCTCTTCTCCGAACTGACCGGACGCTGGATCGTGATCGAGGCGGTGGCGCCGCTCTATGCCTCGCTGATGGGGGGCTGCCTGATCGGGCTGGGCATGCTGGTGCTGTTTCGCCATCGCGCCAGCCTCGGCGGGGTCAATATCCTGGTGCTCTACCTGCAGGACCGCCATGGCTGGCGTGCCGGCTATGTGCAGCTCGCCATCGATGGCGCCATCATGCTGCTGGCCCTCGCCCTGCTGCCCCTGGAGCGGGTCGGCCTGTCGGTGCTGGGCGCCGTGGCCCTCAACCTGATCATCGCGCTCAACCACAAGCCCGGGCGCTATATGGGGGTCAGCTGAGGCTCAGCATTCTGGTCGATCATCTTCAGGGACCCTGACGCGCCCCATATTGTTGACGATGATCTTGCGGCCATCGCCGTGGCGACCGCAGACGGTGAAGGTGCCGTTGTGGCCGCGGCTCCAGCCGGTGGCCTGGTAGCGCACCGGGTAGTCGCGGTTGAAGGTGATGGTCGGCCCGCGGCTGGGCTCGAGCACCCGCAGTACCTCGACGTCGGCCAGGTTGCCAGCGGTGGCGTGGCCGTCGAGGATGGCGATGGGCAGCGTCCAGTCATGCTTCTCGCAGTGGGTGGCCTCCGGGCCGGTGACCGGGCAGAGGGCGATCACCTGGCGCCGGGTGACCGCGGTATTGCGGGCCAGCGCCAGGGCGGTCTTGATGCGCATCACCTCGGCGGCCACCTCGTTGCGGGCGGTAAACTGCTGATAGCGGGGAATCGCCGCGGTGAACAGAATGAGCAGCACGGCGATGGCCACGATCAGCTCGATCAGCGTCAGGCCGTGCTGGTGGAGAGCGGGCCAGGGCGGCGCGGAGCGCCCTGCCTGGTGGCCGCTGGCTTCGACAGGGTAGCGGACGATGTGGCGAGGCGTGATGGGGCGCATGTGGCCCTCCCGGAGTGGACTCCCTGACCCGTGGGTAGTCTCTTCACCCTAGCCAAGCGACGCGTTCTCCCTGTCAGACAAAACGGACAATGACTGTGAGCGAATTCCTGATTGTGGGGGGCGGGGTCATCGGCATGATGACCACGCTGCAGCTGGCCGATGCGGGCCACTCGGTGACCCTGGTCGAGCGCCGCCGCTGCGGCCAGGAGGCCTCCTGGGCGGGGGGCGGCATCGTCTCGCCGCTCTATCCCTGGCGCTACGGCCCGGCGGTCTCGCGGCTGTCGCGCTGGTCGGAGGGCTTCTACCCCGAGCTGGCCGAGCGCCTGCGGGAGGAGAGTGGCATCGACCCGGAGTACCGCCAGAAGGGGCTGCTCTACCTGCGGGTGGAGGATGAGGCGCGCGCCCTTGAGTGGGCCCGGGAGCAGGGCAAGCGGCTCGAGCGCGTCGATGCCGACTTCCTCTATGCCCGGGAGCCCCAGGCGGCGCCGGGCTTCCGGGAGGCGCTGTGGATGCCGACCCTGGGCAGCATCCGCAACCCGCGGCTGGTGCGCTCGCTGCGGACGCGGCTGGCGGCGATGCCCCTGGTCACCCTGCGCGAGGAGGTCGAGGTGACGGGGTTCGAGGTGGCCGGCGGCCGGGTGCTGGCGGTGAAGACGACCCGCGACGACCTGGCCGGCGGCCAGGTGGTGGTGTGCGGCGGGGCCTGGGCGGCGGGGCTGCTCGAGACGCTGGGCGTTGCCCTGCCGGTGCGTCCGGTGAAGGGGCAGATGATCCTGTTCAAGGCGCCGCCGGGGCTGGTGCAGCGGGTGGTGCTGATGGACGGCCGCTACGTGATTCCCCGCGCCGACGGTCGCGTGCTGGCCGGCTCCACCCTGGAGGAGTGCGGCTTCGACAAGACGACGGATGCCGAGGCGAGGGCATCGCTGCTGACCAGCGCCACGGCGATCATCCCGGCCCTGGCCGACTGCGAGGTGGAGCACCACTGGGCGGGACTGCGCCCCGGCTCACCGGACGGGGTGCCCTTCATCGGGGCGGTGCCGGGCATCGACAACCTGCACGTCAATGCCGGCCACTACCGCAATGGCCTGGTGCTGGCGCCGGCCTCGACGCGGCTGCTGGTGGATCGGCTGCTGGGCCGCGAACCGATCCTCGACCCGGCGCCCTATACGCTGGAAGGGCGCCTCTGGGAGACGTCTTAAGCCAGAGCCTACTCTCGGTCGTCCGGCCCCTGCTCCTTCTGCTCCTGGAGGTAGCGATCGAGGTGGGCGCTGGAGCAGAACCACTCGCCCTGCTCGCGCAGGGCGTCGCTCTCGGGGACGTGCACCTTGCACCAGCTGCAGCGCACCATCTGGCCGCCCTCCTGGTGGGCGTCGTCGTCGTGCTCCAGCAGCTCCTCACGGTCGAGCTTCCACTCCCGGTACATGCGGTAGAGCTTGAGGCCGGCGAAGAACAGCACGGCGAAGATGATCAGGCGGATGATCAAGAGGTTCATTCCGTAGGGGACTCCCAGGTGGGGGCGGGACGGCTTTGCCAGCCGGCGGCCCTTGCGGGACAATGGGTGTATTCGTCGATTCTCGAGAGATTTCCAAGCCCATGCAAGACCTGACGCTGGTGATGGCTCAGCTGGACCCCCTGGTCGGGGACATTCCCGGCAACACCGATCGCGCCATCGAGGCGGTGCGCGAGGCGCGCATCGAGCATGGTGCCGATATCGTGGTGCTCCCCGAACTCTTCCTGACCGGCTATCCGCCGGAGGACCTGCTGCTGCGCCCCTCCATGGAGGCCCGCCTGCGGGCGGCGCGCGCGCGCATGGCGCAGAAGGTGGTGCGCGACGTGCTGGTGATCGTCGGCTACCCGGGGCGCCGCGAGGGGCGCACCTGGAACCTGGCCGGCGCCCTCTACAACGGCGAGTGGCTGGGCGAGTATGCCAAGCAGGCGCTGCCCAACTACCAGGTGTTCGACGAGCAGCGCTACTTCGCCGCCGGCAGCCAGCCGCTGGTGCTCGATCACAAGGGGGCGAAGCTGGGCCTGCTGATCTGCGAGGACCTGTGGGAGGAGGCACCGGCGCGCCAGGCCCGGGAAGCCGGCGCCCAGGTGCTGGTCAGCCTCAACGCTTCCCCCTTCCACCAGGACAAGCCCGCCGAGCGGCTGCGTCTGCTCGAGGCGCGGGCCGCCGAGGTGGGGCTGCCCATCGTCTACGTCAACATGATCGGCGGCCAGGATGAGCTGGTGTTCGACGGCGGCTCCGCCTGCGTGGATGCCAAGGGGAGCCTGATGATCCAGGCGCCCCACTGGCAGGTGGGGCTGATGCCGGTGCAACTGGTCAGGGAGAAGGGCCGCTGGGTGCCGCAGCCGGGCGAGACCGAGCCCGAGGTCGAGCCCGAGGAGACCCTCTACTGCGCGCTGGTCACCGGGCTTCGCGACTACGTCAACAAGAGCGGCTTCGAGGGGGTGGTACTGGGGCTCTCCGGGGGCATCGACTCGGCACTCTCGCTGGCCATCGCGGTGGATGCGCTGGGCCCCCAGCGGGTGCAGGCGGTGATGATGCCCTACCACTACACCGCGGACATCTCGAAGGAGGACGCCGCCAGGCAGGCCGAGCTGCTCGGGGTGCACTATGAGGTGCTGCCCATCGAGCCCATGGTGGAGGCCTTCATGACGACCCTGGCCGGGGTCTTCGAGGGCAGCGAGCGCGACACCACCGAGGAGAACCTGCAGTCGCGCTGCCGCGGCGTGCTGCTGATGGCGATCTCCAACAAGAAGGGCCTGATGGTGCTCACCACCGGCAACAAGAGCGAGATGGCGGTGGGCTATGCGACCCTCTATGGCGACATGGCGGGGGGCTACAACGCCATCAAGGACGTCTACAAGACCTGGGTCTACCGCCTGGCCCGCTGGCGCAATACCCAGTCGCCGGCGATCCCCGAGCGGGTCATCGAGCGGCCGCCCTCCGCGGAGCTCGCCCCGGCCAGCAGGACAGCGACTCGCTGCCGGACTACGACACCCTGGATGCCATCCTGGTGCGCTATATCGAGGGTGACATGAGCGCCGAGGCGATCATCGAGGCGGGCTTCGACCGCGACGCCGTCTACCAGGTGGTGCGGCTGGTGGACCGCTGCGAGTACAAGCGCCGCCAGGCCGCGGTGGGGGTGCGGGTCACCCGGCGCGGCTTCGGTCGCGATCGCCGCTATCCCATCGTCAACGGCTGGCAGCCCGGCGACTAGCCCCGCGCCTGCCGCGCATGACACCGGAACGCCACCTCCCTGCGGGAGGTGGCGTTGCCTTATCTGGGCGGATCGGGGGCGGCTCAGGAGGAAGCGCCGGTGCGCAGCACCTCGTCCAGGGTGCGATCGTGCAGGCGCCAGGTATTGCGCCCGGCGTCCTTGGCCCGGTACATGGCCACGTCGGCGGCCTTGAGCAGCGCCTCGCCGTCGGCGCCGTCCCCGGGGTAGAGGGCCACCCCCACCGAGACCCCGATCGCCACCCGCTCACCTGCCACCGTGAAGGGCTCGAGCAGCGCCTCGACGAGGCTCTCGGCCACCCGGGCGGCGGGTGCCGGCCGGCTCAGCCCCTCCAGCACCACCACGAACTCGTCGCCGCCCAGCCGCGCCAGGGTGTCCCGCTCACGCAGCCGCCCGCCGAGCCGCCTGGCGACCTGCTTGAGCAGGTCGTCCCCGGCCTGGTGGCCCAGCGTGTCGTTGACCGGCTTGAAGTGGTCCAGGTCCAGGAACAGCACCGCCAGGCGGTGCCCTCCCTGCCCGGCGCGGTGAATGGCGCGCTCCAGGCGGGCCAGCAGCAGGCTGCGGTTGGGCAGGCCGGTCAGCTCGTCGTGGAAGGCCTGATGGCGGATCTCCTCCTCGGCGGCCTTCTGCTCGGAGATGTCGTTGAAGATATGGATATGGCGCAGCAGGGTGCCGTCCGCGTCGCGCACGGCGCTGATCGTCTGCAGGGCCACCAGCGTCTCGCCGCTGGCGCAGCGGTAGCGTATCTCCCCCTGCCAGACATCCTCGCGGTCGAGGGTCTCCAGCACCTGCCGGGTCGCCATCGCGAGGTCCTCCCGGGGAGCCAGCAGCTCGGTCAGGGGGCGACCGATCAGCGGCCGGCAGGGGTGGCCGGTCAGTTGGGTGAAGGCCGGGTTGACCTCCACGATGGCGTGGTGCCGGTCGGTGATCAGGATCGCCTCGCGGGCGTGGCGGAAGACGCTGGCGGCCAGCCGCAGCTCCTGCTCCGAGTGCTCGAGCCTCTGGGCCTGGCGGGCCACGCGGGCCAGCACGGGGTGCAGGGCGCGGCTGACCAGCAGGGCGCCGCCGAGGGTCAGCAGCAGCACACCTAGCGCCGGCCACAGCAGCACGCTCAGGGCCTCGTCACGGAAGCGCTGGGCGGGGACGGAGACCAGCAGCCGCCAGTTCTGATCGCCCAGCGGCGCCTCGAAGGTCACCTGGGTCGCGGCGTCGCTCCCCGCGGCGGGATCGACGGCGATCAGGACGGGGCCAGACTCGTCGAGCGTCAGCTCGAGGTGGCCATTGGCCTCGCGCAGGTGCAGGCTGGCGTCCCTCCCCAGCCGCTCGCTGTTGGCCAGCAGGGAGAGCAGGTGCTCGGCGTGGAAGAACACCAGGTCGTAGCCGATCCGCTCGCCCTCTTCATCGAGGATGGGTGCGCAGGCCTGTACCAGCAGCTCGTTGTCGGCCGTGACCCGCAGGCGGCAGGGATAGCCGCTGCCGGTGCCCCCGTTGGGCGCCAGGGGCGTCTCCTCGGGCACCTGGCCGAGAATCGCCACCACTTCGCCGTCGGGGCCGAAGCGGATCAGCCCGGCCACCTCCGCCGCCTGGCCCATGGCGTCGGCGAGGCGCGGGGTGCTGAAGTCCGAGAGGGCCGCAAGCGACAGCTCTCCTCGGGCATAGGCTGCCAGGCGCTGGCGAATCTCGGTGCGGCTGGTGAACTGGTTCGCCACGTCCTGGTAGCGCCTCAGCTGGTGGTGCAGGGCCTCTGCCTGCGCCTCGGCGTTCAGTCGGGTCATCGACTCCAGGCTGTCCCGGGAGCTGAGATAGAAGGGCAGCGCGGTGGCGAGACCGGCCAGCAGCGCCGTGGCCAGGATGCCGAGGGCCGCCAGCACCCTGACCCGGCGGTGCAGGCGCTGGATGCGGTGAGAGGCAGAGGAGGAGGAGCGGATGGGCATCGGGTGGCCTCTGGTCGCCGCGCGGGTTCCCTCAGAATACCTAGATGGCGGGCTCGAGGCATCGTCCATAGGATCAAGAAGCCCCGTCAGCGGTGGCTGACGGGGCTTCCTGGTGGTGCCGGCGGTTCGCGATCAGGTGGAGAGCGACTGGGCCTGCACGTGCCGGGGCTGGAAGGTGCGGCCGCGCAGCTGGTCGTGGCGTGGGTCGTTGTCGATCAGCACCTCGAGCACCTCGCGGGCGCGGTCGCGCATCTCCAGGCCCAGATAGCCTTCGACCATCACCGCCAGGGCGTCGCGGGTCGCCTCGCTCTCCGGGTAGTTCTCGATCACCCAGCGGCCGCGTTCCACGGCGGCCAGGTAGGCGCCCCGGCGCAGGTAGTAGTCGGCCACATGCAGCTCGTGGCGGGACATCAGGTTGCGCAGGTAGACGATGCGCTGCTGGGCGTCCGGGGCGTACTGGCTGTTGGGGTAGAGCCTAACCAGTTCGCTGAAGTCGGTGTAGGCGTCGCGGGAGGCGCCCAGGTCACGCCGGGAGATATCGATCAGCTTCAGGCGCTCGAGGCTGAAGCGGCCGGCCTGCCAGGCGGCGAGCGCGCGCATGTAGAGCGCATAGTCGGCCTGAGGGTGGCTCGGGTGCAGGCGGATGAAGCGGCTGGCCGCGGCCCGGGTGGCCTCCCAGTCGCTGCTCTCGTAGTAGGCGTAGATCAGCTCCAGCTGCGCCTGTTCGGCGTGGCTGCCGAAGGGGAAGCGGGTGTCCAGGGCCTCGAGCCGGGTGATGGCCGCGGTGAAGTTGCGCCGCTCCAGGGAGCTGCGCGCCTCTTCGTAGAGCTCGCGTTCGGCGATCCCGGCGAACTCATCCTCTTCTTCATCGGTGGAGCCGCTGCTGGCGCAGCCCACCAGCAGGCTGGAGGCCAGCAGCAGGGCCGCAAGACGGGCGGTAGGGCGAAAAACGCGCATCGTGATCCTCGTGGCAAACAACGCGAACGGGCCGTGATAGAATCGACCAAAACCCGCTCACTATAAAGCACTGTGCGTCAAAACGCAGTCACCGCGCGGTGTTCCCCTCTCACCCTGCTGACTGGCCGCCCCTCGACCATGCCCCAGACCCTGGAAGCCCAGCACCGCATTCCCGATGCCATGGCCGGCCTGCGCCTCGACCAGGCCGCCGCCGAACTCTTCGCCGACTACTCCCGCGAGCGCCTCAAGGCCTGGATCAAGGCCGGCGACCTGACCCTGGATGGTCGGCCCGCCAAGCCCAGGGAGAAGGTCTACGGGGGCGAGTGGCTGCGGCTGGCCACCGAGATCGAGGAGGAGACCCGCTTCGCGCCCGAGGAGATCCCGCTGGACGTGGTCCACGAGGACGACGAGGTGCTGGTGGTCGACAAGCCGGCCGGCCTGGTGGTGCACCCCGCGGCGGGCAACCCCGACGGCACCCTGCTCAATGCGCTGCTGCACCACTGCCCCAGGCTGGCCGGCGTGCCCCGGGCCGGCATCGTGCACCGCCTCGACAAGGACACCACCGGCCTGATGGTGGTGGCCAAGACCCTGGCCGCCCAGGCGGCCCTGGTGGCGCAGCTCCAGGCGCGCACGGTCTCCCGCGAGTACGATGCGGTGTGCGTGGGGGTGATGACCTCCGGCGGCACGGTGGATGCCCCCATCGGTCGCCACCCCAAGGATCGCAAGCGCCAGGCGGTGACGGTCTCCGGCAAGCCGGCGGTGACCCACTACCGGGTGGTGGAGCGCTTCCGCGCCCATACTCATGTTCGCTGCCGGCTGGAGACCGGACGCACCCACCAGATCCGCGTGCACCTGGCCCACCTGCGCTACCCCCTGGTGGGGGACCCCACCTACGGCGGTCGCCTCAAGCTGCCGCCCGGTGCCGCCGAGCCCCTCAAGGAGATCCTGCGCGAATTCCCGCGCCAGGCGCTCCACGCCCGCAAGCTGGCCTTCGTGCATCCCGGCAGCGGCGAGACCGTGACCTTTCGCTCGCCGCTGCCGGATGACATCCTGATGCTGCTGGACTACCTGCGCGATGACCACGAGACCATGCGCTGACCCCTCCTTGCCGAGGACCCGCCGATGAGCGATGCCCCCGACCTGCGGCCGACCCTGATCCTGCCCGACTGGCCGGCGCCCACCTCCGTGGGCGCCTTCGTCACCACCCGCGAGACCGGCCCGAGCCAGGGCGACTTTGCCTGCTTCAACCCGGCGGACCACGTCGGCGACAACCCCGACCACGTGGCCCTGTGCCGGCGCCTGCTGCAGAAGCAGGTCGACGAGGAGCGGCCGCTGCTGTGGCTCAACCAGGTCCACGGCGCCCGGGTGCAGCAGCACTTCGAGGCGACGCCGCCCGAGGCCGATGCCGCGGTGGCGGTCAATCGCGACTACGCCTGCGTGGTGCTCACCGCCGATTGCCTGCCGGTGTTCTTCAGCGACCTTCGCGGCACGCGGGTGGCGGTGGCCCACGCCGGCTGGCGCGGGCTGGCCGGCGGGGTGCTCGAGGCCACGGTGGCGGCGCTGGGCGTGCCGCCGGAGGAGCAGTTGGCCTGGCTGGGGCCGGCGATCTCCAATGCCCAGTTCGAGGTGGGGCCCGAGGTCTACCAGGCCTTCGCCGGCGTGCACCCCGAGGCGGCCGACGCCTTCGACCCGAGCCCCTATCGCCTGGGCCACTACATGGCCGACCTCTACCGCCTGGCGCGCCTGCGCCTGGAGCGGCTCGGCGTCGCCCACATCAGCGGCGGCCACTTCTGCACCGCCTGCGAACCGCGCTTCTACTCCCATCGCCGCGACGATGGCCGCACCGGGCGAATGGCCAGCGTGATCTGGCTGCGCTGACGCGGGCTTGATCCGCGTCAACTTGCCACGTGCTTCCCCTGGCGGCCGACTTGAAAGCCGGCCAGCCTGACTCCATTGAGTGTGTCAAGACGAATTGACCGGGCCGAGCGGGGCGTCCGACCGCCTCGCCACCCCGATGGAGGAAGTTCTCATGCGTTTCGACAAGTTCACCGCCAAGCTGCAGAGCGCCGTGGCGGATGCCCAGTCCCTGGCGGTTGGCCGCGGCCACAACCAGCTGGAACCCGGCCACCTGCTGCTGGCGCTGCTGGACGCCCGCGATACCGGCGTGAAGGCGCTGGTCCAGAAGGCCGGCGGCGACGCCGCCCGGCTTCGCGACGCCCTGGTGGGCCACCTCGACGACCTGCCGAAGGTCGCCCACTTCGACGGCGAGGTGCAGCCCTCCCGCGAGCTGATCAAGCTGTTCAACCTCACCGACCGCGAGGCCCAGAAGCGAGGCGACCAGTACATCGCCAGCGAACTGGTGCTGCTGGCCGCCCTCGAGATGGGGCACGCGGTCACCCGTCTGCTGACCCGGGCGGGGGTGACCCGCAAGGCCCTGGAGGCCGCCGTCGACGGCGTGCGCGGCGGCGAGCGGGTCGATGATCCCAACGCCGAGGAGTCCCGTGAGGCGCTGGAGAAGTACACCCTGGACCTCAACGAGCGCGCCGCCAGCGGCAAGCTCGACCCGGTAATCGGCCGCGACGACGAGATCCGCCGCACCATCCAGGTGTTGCAGCGGCGCACCAAGAACAACCCGGTGCTGATCGGCGAGCCCGGCGTGGGCAAGACCGCCATCGTCGAGGGGCTGGCCCAGCGCATCGTCAACGGCGAGGTGCCCGAGGGCCTCAAGAACAAGCGCGTGCTCTCGCTGGACATGGGCGCGCTGCTGGCCGGCGCCAAGTTCCGCGGCGAGTTCGAGGAGCGTCTCAAGTCGGTGCTCAAGGAGCTGGCCCAGGAGGAGGGCCGGGTGATCCTCTTCATCGACGAGCTGCACACCATGGTGGGCGCCGGCAAGGCCGAGGGCGCCATGGATGCCGGCAACATGCTCAAGCCGGCCCTGGCTCGTGGCGAGCTGCACTGCGTGGGGGCCACCACCCTGGATGAGTACCGCCAGTACATCGAGAAGGACGCCGCCCTCGAGCGCCGCTTCCAGAAGGTGCTGGTGGATGAGCCCAGCGAGGAGGACACCGTGGCGATCCTGCGCGGCCTCAAGGAGCGCTACGAGGTGCACCACGGCGTCGATATCACCGACGGCGCCATTATCGCCGCGGCCAAGCTCTCGGCACGCTACATCACCGACCGCCAGCTGCCCGACAAGGCCATCGACCTGGTCGACGAGGCCTCCTCGCGCATCCGCATGGAGCTCGACTCCAAGCCCGAGGAGATGGACCGTCTCGATCGCCGGCTGATTCAGCTCAAGATGGAGCGCGAGCACCTCCGGAAGGAGACCGACGAGGCCTCGAAGAAGCGCCTCGAGGTCCTCGAGGAGCAGATCGAGGCGCTGTCGCGGGAGTACGCCGACCTCGAGGAGATCTGGAAGGCCGAGAAGGCCAGCATCCAGGGGGCGGCCCAGTTCAAGGACGAGCTCGAGCGCGCCCGGGTCGAGCTGGAGCAGGCCCGCCGCCAGGGCGACCTGGCGCGGATGTCCGAGATCCAGTACGGGGTGATCCCGGCGCTCGAGAAGAAGATCAGCGAAGCCGGCGAGGGCGAGGCCGATACCTCTCGCCACCAGCTGTTGCGCTCCAACGTCACCGAGGAGGAGATCGCCGAGGTGGTCTCTCGCTGGACCGGCATCCCGGTGGCCAAGATGCTCGAGGGCGAGCGCGACAAGCTGCTGCGCATGGAGGAGGCGCTCCACGAGCGGGTGATCGGCCAGGAGGAGGCGGTGACCGCGGTGGCCAACGCCGTGCGGCGCTCCCGGGCCGGGCTCGCCGACCCCAACCGCCCCAATGGCTCCTTTCTGTTCCTCGGCCCCACCGGGGTGGGCAAGACCGAGCTGTGCAAGGCGCTGGCCCATTTCCTCTTCGATACCGAGGAGGCGATGGTGCGCATCGACATGTCGGAGTTCATGGAGAAGCACTCGGTGGCGCGGCTGATCGGCGCGCCTCCCGGCTACGTGGGCTACGAGGAGGGCGGCTACCTGACCGAGGCGGTGCGCCGCAAGCCCTACTCGGTGCTACTGCTCGACGAGGTGGAGAAGGCCCACCCAGACGTCTTCAATATCCTGCTGCAGGTGCTCGAGGATGGCCGGCTGACCGACGGTCAGGGCCGCACGGTGGACTTCCGCAACACCGTGATCGTCATGACCTCCAACCTGGGCTCGGAGATCATCCAGCGCCTGGGCGGGGACGACGCCGACTACGAGGAGATGAAGAGCACGGTGATGGAGGTGGTGGGCACCCACTTCCGCCCCGAGCTGATCAACCGTATCGACGAGGTCGTGGTGTTCCACGCCCTGGGCCAGGAGCAGATCCAGGCCATCGCCGCCATCCAGCTTGCGCGGCTGCGCGCGCGGCTGGCCGAGCATGACCTCGGCCTCGAGGTCAGCGATGCGGCCATGGCGCAGCTCGCTGTGGTGGGCTTCGACCCGGTCTACGGCGCCCGTCCGCTCAAGCGGGCGATCCAGGCGCGGCTCGAGAACCCGCTCGCCCAGGACCTGCTGGCCGGCAAGTTCCTGCCGGGAGATGTCATCCACGTGGAGGCCGAGGGCACCCAGCTGGTGTTCCAGAGCTGAGGCGAACAAAGCGTTACGCTGACGGCCGGGTGCGAACCCGGCGACGGTCTACACTGAGGTCAGGTTGCGTCCTGTAACCCCCTTGCCCGCCCGGTGTTCTACCCGGCGGGCTCTTTTATGCCCATGCCCTCCGCGGACTCTCACACTTTTTATGCGGTTGACACCGTTGCGTCGCTAATGGAATCTTGGCCCTTCCTGATTTGCGGGCGCGGAACTCTGCGGGCAACCCCCTCATCCCCGCGCGATGGGTAGGCCAGAGGGCCTCTACCCGCCGAAGGACTTCCGGGCACGGGCCAACCGCCCGTCCCGGCCAACGCCCCGACGCGGCGATCCGCCGCGATGAGAGTGCAGGCCCCAACAGGGTCTTTAACTGCCAGGGTTTGGCATCAGGTGCCGGCATGTCCGGCAGCGGCATACCGCCGCACTCGACCCCGCGCCCGCTTCGGGCGCGGATCGCACTCGAGACCTCCAGGGGAGAAACACAACGTGGAACTGCTTTCCGGCGCGGACATGATCGCCCGCTTCCTGCAGGATGAGGGCGTCGAATACATCTACGGCTATCCAGGCGGGGCGGCGCTGCATATCTACGACGCCCTGTTCCGTCAGGACAAGGTCAAGCACATCCTGGTGCGCCACGAGCAGGCGGCCACCCACGCCGCCGACGGCTATGCGCGCGCCTCGGGCAAGCCCGGCGTAGTGCTGGTCACCTCCGGCCCCGGCGCCACCAACGCCGTCACCGGCATCGCCACCGCCTACATGGATTCGATCCCGATGGTGGTGCTGTGCGGCCAGGTGATGAGCCACCTGATCGGCGACGACGCCTTCCAGGAAACCGACATCATCGGCGTGACTCGCCCCATCGTGAAGCACAGCTTCTCGATCAAGCATCCGACCGAGATTCCCGAAGTCCTCAAGAAGGCCTTCTACCTGGCCTCCACCGGTCGTCCCGGCCCCGTGGTGGTGGACATTCCCAAGGACATGACCGCCCCCACCGAGCGCTACGAGTACGTCTACCCGAAGAAGGTCAAGATGCGCTCGTACAACCCGGTCACCCGCGGGCACACCGGCCAGATCAAGAAGGCCGTGGAGATGATGCTCAAGGCCAAGCGCCCGGTCTTCTATACCGGCGGCGGCGTGGTCACCGGGCGGGCCAGCGAGGGGCTCACCGATCTGGTCAAGCAGCTGGGCTTCCCGATCACCACCACCCTGATGGGCATCGGCGCCTATCCGCAGGGCGACAGGCAGTGTCTGGGCTGGCTGGGCATGCACGGCTCCTATGAATCCAACATGGCCATGCACCATGCCGATCTGATCATCGCCATCGGCGCGCGCTTTGACGACCGGGTCACCAACAACACCTCCAAGTTCTGCCCCACGGCCAAGATCATCCATGTGGACGTCGACCCGAGCTCGGTCTCCAAGACGGTGCGCGCCGACGTGCCCATCGTGGGGCCGGCCGGCAGCGTGATCAGCGAGATGATCAGCCTGGTGCAGGGCAAGGAGATCGCCAACCCTGAGGCCCTGGCCGAGTGGTGGCAGAAGATCGACGGCTGGCGCGAGGAGCGTGCGGGCAAGCTCTACGAGCCCTCGAAGCCCGGCGAGAAGATCAAGCCTCAGGAGGTGGTCGAGGCGCTGTGCCGGGTGACCCGCGGCGAGGCCTATGTCACCACCGACGTGGGGCAGCACCAGATGTTTGCCGCCCAGTACTACAAGTTCGACAAGCCCAACCGCTTCATCACCTCCGGCGGCCTCGGCACCATGGGCTTCGGCTTCCCGGCGGCCATGGGCATCAAGCAGAACTTCCCGGAAGAGCAGGTGGTCTGCGTGACCGGCGAGGGCAGCTTCCAGATGATGATGCAGGAACTCTCCACCTGTAAGCAGTACGGGGTGGGCGTGAAGATCATCAACCTGAACAACGCCTCGCTCGGGATGGTGCGCCAGTGGCAGGACCTGAACTACAAGTCCCGCCATGCCCACTCCTACATGGAGTCGCTGCCCGACTTCCAGAAACTGATCGAGTCCTATGGCTTCACCGCGCTGAAGGTCGAGACCCTCGACGAGCTTGAGCCGGCCCTGGAGCGCTTCCTGGCCGACAAGCACGAGCTGGTGTTCCTCGACGTGGCGGTCGACCCGCACGAGCACGTCTATCCGATGCAGGTGCCCCTGGGCGCCATGCGTGACATGCTGCTTTCCAAGACGGAGCGGACCTGATGCGCCATATCATCTCGATTCTGATGGAAAACGAACCGGGCGCCCTGTCTCGCGTGGTGGGGCTCTTCTCTCAGCGCAACTTCAACATCGAGACGCTGAACGTGGCGCCCACCGAGGAGCCGACCCTGTCGCGCCTCACCGTCACCACCGTGGGCGATGACCGGGTGATCGAGCAGATCACCAAGCACCTCAACAAGCTGATCGACGTGGTCAAGCTGGTGGACCTCACCGAGGGCAACCACATCGAGCGCGAGCTGATGCTGGTGAAGGTCAAGGCGCTGGGCGCGGCCCGCGACGAGGTGAAGCGCACCGTGGATATCTTCCGCGCGCAGATCGTCGACGTGTCGCCGAGCCTCTACACCGTGCAGATCACCGGCGATGCCGGCAAGCTGGACGCCTTCCTGCAGGCCATGGCCCCGGTGGGCATCCTGGAGGTGGCGCGTACCGGGGTTTCCGGTATTGCCCGTGGCGACAAGGTGCTGTCGCTGTAGATCGGACGGTTGCCAGACCGCCAAGGCCGCCCCTCGGGGCGGCCTTGCTGTTTTCGGGGGAAGCGTCAGCGCTCGATCACCTCATCCCATAGCGCCTGGATCAGCGGGCTTCGCAGGCGTCGCTCCAGCACGCAGAGGCCCACGTCGTAGTGGGGCAGCTCCGGCTTCACCGGCAGCACCCGCACCCGCTCCTGGAGCGGGCTGTTGTCGAGCACGATCTTCGGCACCACGCCGATGCCGAAGCCCAGTCCCACCATGCTGACGATCGCCTCGTGGCCCGCCACCTGGGCGTAGATGCGTGGCGCCACCCCCAGTGCCTTGAACCAGGTGTCGGCAAACTCCCGGGAGAGGCCCGCCTCGGAGAGGATCATCGGCACCTCGCGCCACTGCTCGGCGCTGGGCGACTCCGGGGTAGAGGGAATCCACGGGGCGGCCTCCCGCGGCGCGATGAACACCAGCGGGGCACGGGTCAGCGACTTGAAGGCCAGCGCCTCGGGGGTGCGTCGCGGGCGGGGGGTGATCGCCATGTCCTCCTCGCCGGCCAGCACCCGCGCCATGGCCTCGGCGGGGTCGCCGGTATGCAGCTTCAGCTCGATGCCGGGGTGGTGGGTGCGAAACTCGCTGAGCAGCGCGTAGAGGAAGCTGTAGCTGGCGGTCACCGAGCAGTAGACGCTGATCTCCCCGGTGAGTCGCAGCGCCTCGCTCTGCAGCGAGAGGCGCAGCTGCTCCCACTGCTCGAGGGCCTCTCGGGCGTATGCCTGGAAGGTCTCGCCCTGGCGGGTGAGGGCCACGTGACGGTTGTCGCGCTCGAAGAGCGTGACCCCCAGGCTCTCCTCGAGCTGGCGGATCGAGCGGGAGAGGGTCGAGGGGCTGACGTGGCAGGTCTCGCTGGCGCGGCCGAAGTGCAGGCTGTCGGCCAGGGCGAGGAAGTGCTTGAGGAGGCGCATGTCCATGGGGTCAGTATTGCACGATCTGGTATGTCACGTTGCAAATATCGCGTTTTACGCAATGGTGGGGCTGGCGTATGGTGTCCCCATCGGATGCCGCGAACTCAGTCCCGCGTCAGACGGGGCGGGTGGCCATCAACGCTGACACCCACATTCATCGACGTTCCAGGAGCCTCACATGCACGTTTACTACGACAAGGATTGCGACCTCTCCCTCATCCAGAGCAAGAAGGTCACCATCGTGGGTTACGGCTCACAGGGCCACGCCCACGCCAACAACCTGAAGGAGTCCGGCGTCGACGTCACCGTCGCCCTGCGCGCCGGTTCTTCCTCCGCCGCCAAGGCCGAGGCCGCCGGCCTCAAGGTCGCCAGCGTGCCCGAGGCGTGCAAGACCGCCGACGTGGTGATGATCCTGGCCCCGGACGAGAACCAGAAGGCGATCTACGAGAACGAGGTCGAGCCGAACCTGAAGCAGGGTGCCACCCTGGCCTTCGCCCACGGCTTCAACATCCACTACAACCAGATCGAGCCGCGCAAGGATCTGGACGTGATCATGATCGCGCCCAAGGCCCCGGGCCACACCGTGCGCTCCGAGTTCGTCAAGGGTGGCGGCATCCCCGACCTGATCGCCATCCACCAGGACGCCTCCGGCACCGCCAAGGAGCTGGCGCTCTCCTACGCCGCCGGCGTCGGCGGTGGCCGCAGCGGCATCATCGAGACCACCTTCAAGGATGAGACCGAGACCGATCTGTTCGGTGAGCAGGCCGTGCTGTGCGGCGGCGCCGTCGAACTGGTCAAGGCCGGCTTCGAGACCCTGACCGAGGCGGGCTATGCCCCCGAGATGGCCTACTTCGAGTGTCTGCACGAGCTCAAGCTGATCGTCGACCTGATGTACGAGGGCGGCATCGCCAACATGAACTACTCCATCTCCAACAACGCGGAGTATGGCGAGTACGTGACCGGCACCGAGGTGATCAACGAGCAGTCCCGCGAGGCGATGCGCAACGCCCTCAAGCGCATCCAGACCGGCGAGTATGCCAAGATGTTCATCCAGGAAGGCAACAGCAACTACCCGTCGATGACGGCGCGTCGCCGCCTGAACGCCGAGCACCAGATCGAGATCGTGGGTGCCAAGCTGCGCGGCATGATGCCGTGGATCGCTGCCAACCAGCTGGTGGACAAGTCCAAGAACTGATCACGATCGGTTGTCGGACAGACGAAGAGGGCGCGGGCATCCGCGCCCTCGTTCATTGTGAGGCCGGGCCGATGCGTGGCGTTGTGGGGGCGTGCCGGGCGTGTAGAATGAGGGTGCGCCCTCGCGGCGCCTCAATTTCGGCAATGGACGAGACGCATGAGTCAGGACCCCCGTACTACCGACCACGACCCTGCCCGGCCGGATGCCGAGCCGGACGCCCAGGCGTCACCCGAGCGGGTGCCCCAGGCCGAGGAGGATCTGGCTGCGGCCTTCGTGCGCGAGACCGAGGTGATCGAGGAGGCCGTGGAGGATGGCAAGAAGGTTCGCCGCAAGGGAATCTATCTGCTGCCCAACCTCTTCACCACCTCGGCCCTGTTCGCGGGCTTCTTCGCGATCGTTGCCGGCATCAACGGCGACTTCACCGCAGCGGCGGTGGCGATCTTCATCGCCATGGTGCTCGACGGCCTGGATGGCCGTGTGGCGCGCATGACCAACACCCAGAGCGCCTTTGGTGCCGAGTACGACAGCCTCTCGGACATGCTCTCCTTCGGGGCGGCGCCGGCGCTGGTGGCCTTCACCTGGATCCTCCAGGACATCGGCAAGACCGGCTGGGTGGTGGCCTTCCTCTACGTCGCCTGTGCCGCGCTGCGCCTGGCGCGCTTCAACGTGCAGATCGGCAGCGTCGACAAGAAGTGGTTCATCGGCCTGCCCAGCCCCTCGGCGGCGGCGCTGGTGGCCGCCAGCATCTGGACCTTCCACAGCTTCGATGCCGAGGCCTTCGGCTTCAAGCTGCTGATGCTGCTGATCGTGGCCGCCGCCGGCGTGCTGATGGTCAGCAATATCCGCTATTACAGCTTCAAGGAGGTGGACCTCAAGGGGCCGGTGCCCTTCGTGGTGCTGTTGGCCATCGTGCTCGGGTTCGTGGTGATCTCGATGCAGCCCTCGGTGATGCTGCTGCTGCTGTTCGGTGCCTACGTGGCCTCTGGCCCGGTGATGGCCGTGATGCGCAAGATGAAGCACGCGCCACCGGCCGGCTGATCGCCAGCGTCTGGTAGCCACAGCGCCCGCCCCGTGCGGGCGCTGTCGTCTCGGTGCCGTGGCTTGTCCACAGCCCCTTTCGCCGCGGCGCTGTGGATGGTTTGGGTCGGCGCGCTGACTCTCCGGATTCGCCGTTATGCCATCATCCTGAAACTTTTTTACAGAGAGGGCTTGCCCCGGGCCGGGGGAAGCCGTAAAGTACGCATCCGCTGCCGGTGACCAGCAAGGTTGCAGGCGGTAACAGGTGGTAGAAGTGGTTGTTCTGCTTGGGGTTTTTGACAGTTTCGAAAATCTACTCGCTTGACACTCGCCGCGGATGCGCTAGAATGCGCACCACTTGTTCTGCAGGGCTCGCTGAGGGCTCTATTCGCAGCGCCTCGGCAAGATGAGGTGAGCAGTCAGCGAAAGTCGGACGGGGTGCCACGCGCCGCCAACCGCCGCTTGACACGCAGAAGCGAATCGGTAGAATACGCCTTCCTCGCAGGGCGCTGGCGACAGGGAGTTCACTCTCACCAGCACGCCCTCGCGGTCGCTGGCCGGGCCCAGGGTGGCAACGATCTTGGTGCGGCGGATGGGGGGCGTGGGGAGCTGGCTCGGCATTGCGACCTCCGGTCGGCTGGGTGAGAGTTAAACGTAAACTTACAACCTAAATGGTCGTTAGTGAAGATTGATGGCTAAATTTACGAACATATTCTCGGTTTTCCAAGTAGTTTTTTGCTAAAAATAACAAAAATTGCTTGAGCGGCTCTCTTCCATCGGGCATATTGAGGGGCAAGGACGAGCCCGTGGGCACAGCGAACGGCCTCTGGTCGCCATCCGCGCCGGTCGGGCTCCCTCCGTCTCATGACAACACAACACAGCGCATGGCAGCGCCATGGAGGAGAGACCCATGACCCTGAAGATCGCCATCAATGGTTTTGGACGTATTGGCCGCAACGTGCTGCGGGCCCTCTATGAGAATGGCTATCGCCATCGTGTGGAGGTGGTGGCCATCAATGATCTCGGTGCGCCGGCTCTTAACGCCCATCTGCTACGCCACGACACCGTGCACGGGCGCTTCCCCTGTAAAGTGGAGCACGATGAAGCGAGCATGAGCGTGAATGGCGACCGCATTGCCATTTTTTCCGAGCGCGATCCGGCCGCTCTGCCCTGGAAGTCGCTTGGCGTTGACCTGGTGATGGAGTGTACTGGGCTCTTCACCAGGCGGGCCGCTGCCGCTAAGCATCTTGAGGCCGGTGCCAAGCGGGTGCTGATCTCAGCACCGAGCCCCGACGCCGACGCTACCGTGGTCTATGGGGTCAACGAGACTGTGCTCACCGCCGAGCACAAGGTGGTTTCCAATGCCTCCTGCACCACCAACTGCCTGGCGCCGGTCGCCCAGGCGCTCCACGCGGCGGTGGGCATCGCGAACGGCCTGATGACCACGGTGCACGCCTACACCAACGACCAGAACCTCTCAGATGTCTACCACAGCGACCCCTACCGGGCGCGCAGTGCCACCCATTCGATGATTCCCACCAAGACCGGGGCTGCCGCTGCTGTCGGGCTGGTGTTGCCGGAGCTTGACGGCCGCCTAGACGGCCTGGCGGTGAGGGTGCCGGTGATCAACGTCTCGCTGGTGGACCTGGTGTTCACCGCGGGCCGCGACACCACCCGGGAGGAGATCAACGCCATCGTCGCCAAGGCCGCCGAGGCCTCTCCTGTGCTCGCGGTCAACGCCCAGCCGCTGGTGTCAATCGACTTCAACCACGACGCCCACTCTTCCACCTTTGACGCCAACCACACCCGGGTGAACGGCCGGTTGGTCAAGGTGATGGCCTGGTACGACAACGAGTGGGGTTTTTCCAACCGGATGCTGGATACTGCGCTGGCCATGCAGGCAGCATGCGAGGCTGGACACGAAGCAGCCTGACTGACCGGATTTGGCAAGTTCAGCTCCCGGCCTCCGTCTCAATGCTGGCGGGTGCCGATGGAGCGGACCAGGAGTGGCGCTGAAGGCTTGCAAAAACCTGTCGGATAGGTAATATATGCATCCGTTGCCGAGGCGAGCACACCTCGGCAATCTGCTGCTGAAACAGGACCATAGCTCAGTTGGTTAGAGCGCTACCTTGACATGGTAGAGGTCGGCGGTTCGAATCCGCCTGGTCCTACCAGTACGCAGAAGGCATCACCAGAGGACCATAGCTCAGTTGGTTAGAGCGCTACCTTGACATGGTAGAGGTCGGCGGTTCGAATCCGCCTGGTCCTACCAGATTCCGGAACGCCCCCGCAGCCCTGCTGCGGGGGCGTTCTGCTTATGGTTTCCCGCTGTGTCGTCATCCCCTTTTCGGGTGCTTCCCTTCTCGGCTGCCGCCTCATCCTCTCCTCTCGGCTACCGCCTCATCCGGCGCCGTCGGCATGGCCTTGCCGCTACGCCGACGCCGTCAGGTCGGTGCGCTCGATGAAGATCGCCACCAGGCCCTCGATGCCGGCCTGGTCGTCGGCGCTGAAACGCCCGCGCCTCGGGCTGTCCAGGTCCAGCACGCCCCACAGCCGGTCGCCTGCCACGATGGGTACCACCAGCTCGGCCCTGGAGGCGGCGTCGCAGGTGATATGGTCGGCCACGGCGTGGACATCCTCGATGCGCTGGGTGCTGCGGGTGCGCGCCGCGGCGCCGCACACCCCCCTGCTGAAGGGAATGGGGTGGCAGGCGGGTTTGCCCTGGAAGGGTCCGAGGCAGAGCGTCTCGGGCGCGCGCTGCAGATAGAAGCCCACCCAGTTGAGCTCGGGGATTTCCTGCATCAGGAAGGCGGCGGTCTGGGCGCTGTTGGTCAGCCAGTCGCGGGTATCGAGCAGTGCGGCGAGCTGGCGGGCCAGCAGGGGATAGTCAACGGTCATCACGGCTCCTGAAATGGCAGAGGCCGGCTAAGGCCGGCCTCCAATGCTCTATGGGTCATCATGAAAATTCGGAGATGCGTTACGCACTAGCATCTCCGTTTTTCTTATTCCCAGCCGGGCACTGCCGCCGGTCCAAACAGCTCGGCCGCCTTGGCCTTCACTTCCTCGGTCTGGTAGCTGCGCACCAGCTGCTGGATCGCCTCACGCTCCTCGTCGCCGCCGCGCACCACGATCAGGTTGACGTAGGGGGACTCCGGGCCCTCCTTGATCAGGGCGTCGTCCAGGCTCAGGCCGGCGGGCTGGGCGAAGGTGTTGTTGATGAAGGCCATGTCCACGTCGGGCAGCACGCGGGGCAGCTGGGCCGCCTCGATCTCGCGGAAGCGGAAGTTGCGCGGGTTCTCCACCACGTTCAGGGGGGTGGCCTCGAGGTTTTCCGGGTCGTCGAGCTGGATCAGCCCCTCGTTGTGCATCAGGATCAGCGAGCGGCCCTCGTTGGAGGGGTCGTTGGGCAGGGCGATCTGGGCGCGCTCAGGCAGCTCGTCGATGCTCGCGTACTTCTCGGAGTAGGCGCCGATGGGATAGACGAAGGTGCGTCCGGCGATGGCGAAGTCGTAGCCGCGGTCGTTGACCATGGCCAGCATGTAGGGCTCGTGCTGGTAGGCGTTGGCATCCAGGCTACCGTCGGCCAGGGCCGCGTTGGGCGTCACGTAGTCGGTGAACTCGATGATCTCCACGGTGAGGCCGTACTCGCGCAGGGCGATCTCGGCGGCCACCTGCATCACGTCGGTCTCGGGGCCGGCCACGGTGCCGATCTTGATGCGGTGCTCGTCGGCCAGGGCGCTGCCGGCGCCGAGGGCCAGGCTGGAGGCGAGCAGGGTGCTGAGTAGTGTCTTGCGCATGGCGGGTCTCCTGTGATGATGGTGCGATACTAATGGAATAAAAAAAATATTTTAAATATAAAATAGCTATTAACGGTGGCGGAAAAGCTACCGATTTACGTTGCGAGCGAAGTCAGGCCGGCTGCCGCCGCAGCGCAGCTTCCGGAATGTAGCCTGCTACATGAGGACAGCGACCGGGCCGGCGCACCGGCAGCGCCGGCGGCCGGGATGTCGAGCGCAGCAGGAAATCGGTGTCTTTTCATTTATGATCGCTCTTGCGGACCAGATAATCCCCGATGCTCTGAAAGCCCTGCACCATGACCACCAGGATCGCCACGGTGATCAGCATGATGGTGGGGTTGAAGCGGTTGTAGCCGTAGCGGATGCCCAGATCACCCAGGCCGCCGCCGCCCACGGCGCCGGCCATGGCGGAGTAGCTCACCAGGGTCACCACGGTGACGGTCAGCGCCGTGAAGATACCGCCGCGGGCCTCGGGCAGCAGCACCTTGTGGATGATCTGCCAGGGGGTGGCGCCCATGGACTGGGCGGCCTCCACCAGGCCCGGGTTGATCTCGTTCAGCGCGCCCTCCACCAGGCGGGCGATGAAGGGGATGGCGGCAATGGTCAGCGGCACGGCGGCGGCATTGGTGCCGATGGAGGTCCCCACCAGCATGCGCGTGAAGGGGATGATCGCCACCATCAGGATGATGAAGGGTATCGAGCGGCCGATGTTGGTGACGATGCCGAGCACGCCGTTCACCGCCGGTTGGGCCAGCACCTGGCCGGGGCGGGTCACGTAGAGCAGCACCCCGAGGGGAATGCCCACCAGAGCCGAGAGCACCCCGGAGATGGCCACCATGTAGAGGGTGTCCAGGGTGGCTCGGAGGATCAGGTCAATCATCGCGCTGGACATGGCCGAGCACCTCCACGTGCAGATCATGGGATTCGAGGTAGTCGATGGCCTCGCGGGTCTTGACCGGCGGGCCCATCAGTTCGGCGATCATCAGCCCCAGGGTGCGCTCCTGTATCGACTCCACCTTGGCCTGCAGGATGCTGACGTCGACGCCGCACTCCCGGGCAAGCCTGGAGATCAGCGGGGTGGAGACGGCATCGCCCGAGAAGGCCAGGCGCACCACCGGATGGGTTTGCTCGCCGGGCGTCGCCTCCAGGCGCTCGAAGAGCGCCCGGGGCGGTTCCAGCTGGAGGAAGTCGTTGAGGAACTCGCGGCCCAGCTGGGTCCTGGGCGAGGTGAAGAAGTCGCCGACCTCGGCCTCCTCCACCAGCTCGCCATCGGAGATCAGGCTGACCCGGTGGCAGATCGCCTTGACCACCTCCATCTCGTGGGTGATCAGCAGGATGGTCAGGCCGAGTTTCTGGTTGATGTCGCGCAAGAGCGCCAGGATCGAGGCGGTGGTCTGGGGATCCAGCGCCGAGGTGGCCTCGTCACACAGCAGCACCTTGGGCCGGCTGGCCAGCGCCCGGGCGATGGCCACCCGCTGCTTCTGGCCGCCGGAGAGCTGGGCCGGGTACTGGGCCGCCTTGTCGGCCAGGCCCACCAGCTCCAGCAGCGGCGTGACCCGGCTGCGGATCTCGGCGCGCTTCATGCCCATCAGCTCCAGGGGCAGGGCCACGTTGGCGAACACCGTGCGGTTGGTCAGCAGGTTGAAGTGCTGGAAGATCATGCCGATCCCGTGGCGCGCCTGGTTGAGCGCCTGGCGGGAGAGCCCGGTGAGCTCCTGGCCGTCCACGCTGACGGTGCCGGTGGTGGGGCGTTCGAGCAGGTTGACGCAGCGGATCAGGGTCGACTTGCCGGCCCCGGAGAGGCCGATCACGCCGTGGATCTGTCCGGCGGGCACGTGGAAGTCGATATCCTTCAGCGCCTGGACGGTCCGGGCGCTGCCGCGCCGGCCCTTGAGGGCATAGGTCTTGGAAACGTTCTGGAGTCGGATCATGGAAGCACCGCAAACGGGGCGCCGGGGCGGGCGGGGCAGGCCAGGGTGGGGTGCAAAAAAAGGCCACCCTTACGGGTGGCCATCAACGCTGGACACACCCTTTTAGCTGCACTTCACACGCTGGCCGCTCCGAAGAGCGTGCCACCGCGCTGGCGCCCGCAAGCCGGGTACAAATCGGCGCCGTTCAATGTAGCCGGGAAGCTTAGGCGCGGCGGGCGTCGCTGTCAATCGACCTGGGTGTTGTTGTGGTCTTCTCGCCCATTGTGCAGAATAATTTCCTGTTTATTCGTGATTGGCAGGTGAAGGCGCTGGTTCGTGGAGTGCCGGCGTGGACGCGGCGGGGCAGAGTTCTCTACACTCGTGACCCTTGGCCCCGCCCGGGGCCCATCCCAGTCGAGGAGACGCCATGTTCACCGGTATCGTGCAGGGCACCGCCGAGGTGGTCGCCATTGAAGAGGCAGAGCAGTTCCGCACCCATGTCATCGCCCTGCCAGAGGCGCTGCGCCAGGGGCTCGAGATCGGTGCCTCGGTGGCCCACAACGGGGTCTGCCTGACGGTGGCCGCCATCGACGGCGAGCGGATCAGCTTCGACCTGATGCGCGAGACCCTCAGGGTGACCAACCTTGGTGCACTGGCGGTCGGCGACAGCGTCAATATCGAGCGCGCCGCCCGCTTCGGCGACGAGATCGGCGGGCACTCGATGTCCGGCCACGTGATGGCGGTGGCCGAACTGGTGGAGCTCGATGAGGCACCCAACAATCGTCGCCTGTGGTTCGAGCTGCCCCACGCCCTGGGGCGCTTCCTGTTCGACAAGGGCTACATCGGCGTCGATGGCGCGAGCCTGACCATCGGCGAGGTGCGCCCGGCCACCGCCGCCCACGGCCCGCGCTTCTGCGTCAACCTGATCCCCGAGACCCTGGCCCGCACCACCCTGGTGGACCGGGTGCCGGGTGACCGCGTCAACATCGAGATCGACCCCCAGACCCAGGCCATCGTCGAGACCGTGGAGCGGGTGCTGGCGGCCCGAGGCATCTGAACGCGGCGGGTGATTGACCACTTCGTCAGGTCTGCGTTGGCGGCGCGGCTGGCGCCTGGCCCGGCCTTTGCTTATACAGTGTGACGAGCAGCGTGAAGAGTCTGAATCGGCGGCCTTCCGGTCTCTCGCATCCCGTCGGGGATGCGGGTACCATAGGCCGCTTTTCTCGTGACCCTTCTCGCCCCCCAAGGGACCGTCGCACCGTCCACGCGCGCAGGAATGAGCCTCATGAAGAGCCTGATCGACAAGCAGTTCAAGCTGTCCGAGCACAACACCAACGTGAAGACCGAGGTCATCGCCGGGATCACCACCTTCCTGACCATGGCCTACATCATCTTCGTCAACCCCAGCATCCTCTCCGAGGCGGGCATGGACTATGGCGCGGTCTTCGTCGCCACCTGCCTGGCCGCGGCCATCGGCTGTCTGATCATGGGGCTGTGGGCGAATTACCCCATCGCCCAGGCGCCGGGCATGGGCCTCAATGCCTTCTTCACCTACGGCGTGGTGCTGGGCATGGGCTACACCTGGGAGGCGGCGCTCGGCGCGGTCTTCTTCTCCGGCCTCTGCTTCTTCCTGCTCAGCATCTTCAAGGTGCGCGAGTGGATCATCCACTCGATCCCGCTCTCCCTGCGCCTGGGCATCGCCGCTGGTATCGGCCTCTTCCTGGCGATGATCGCGCTGAAGAACGCCGGTATCGTGGTCTCCAACCCGGCCACCTATGTTGCCCTGGGGGATCTCTCCCAGCCGGCGGCCATCTATGCGCTGCTGGGCTTCTTCGTGATCACCGCCCTGGCCTACCTGAAGGTCACCGGAGCGGTGATGATCGGCATCCTCGGCATCACCGTGATGGCCATGCTGCTCGGCCACAACGAGTACGGCGGCATCATGTCCATGCCACCCTCCATCGCGCCCACCTTCATGGCGCTGGACCTGTGGGGCGCGCTGGACATCGCCATGCTCAGCGTGATCTTCGCCTTCCTGTTCGTCGACCTCTTCGACACCTCCGGCACCCTGGTGGGCGTGGCCCATCGCGGCAAGCTGCTCGACAAGGACGGCAAGCTGCCGCGCCTCGGTCGCGCCATGATGGCCGACAGCGGTGCCTCCATGGCCGGTGCGGTGCTCGGCACCTCCACCACCACCAGCTACATCGAGTCCACCGCGGGCATCGCCTCCGGCGGGCGCACCGGTCTGACCGCCGTGGTGGTCGCCGCGCTGTTCCTGATCAGCCTCTTCTTCGCCCCGCTGGCGGGCTCCATTCCGGCCTACGCCACCGCCGGCGCGCTGCTCTATGTGGCGGTGCTGATGGCCGGCAGCCTGGCCCACGCCAACTGGGAGGATCCCACCGACGCCGCGCCGGTGCTGATCGCCGCCCTGGCCATGCCGCTGACCTTCTCGATCGCCGAGGGCATCGCCCTGGGCTTCATCAGCTATGCGGCGATCAAGGCGCTCTCCGGGCGCTTCCAGGACCTCAATCCGGCGGTAGTCGTGCTGGCGCTGCTGTTCGCGCTGAAGTTCCTGTTCCTCGACTGATCTCCGACCACCGCTTGCACCCACTCACCGAGACACGTATCGATGAGCATCTACGGCGACTACATCAAGTCCGTCATCCGCACCGTCCCCGACTGGCCGCAGCCGGGGGTCAACTTCCGCGACATCACGCCGCTGCTGCAGAACAGCGCGGCCTTCCGCAAGCTGATCGACAGCTTCGTGCACCGCTACCAGGAGATGGAGGTCGATGCCGTCGCCGCCATCGACGCCCGCGGCTTCATCGTCGGGGCGCCGTTGGCCTACGAGCTCGGCTGCAGCTTCGTGCCGGTGCGCAAGAAGGGCAAGCTGCCGTTCCGTACCATCAGCGAGACCTACACCCTGGAGTACGGCGAGGCCGAGGTGGAGCTCCACTCCGACGCCTTCAAGCAGGGCGATCGCATCCTGATCGTCGATGACCTCATCGCCACCGGCGGCACCATGCTGGCCGCCGCCAAGCTGATCACCCGCAGCGGGGGCCAGGTGGTGGAGACCGCCACCATCGTCGACCTGCCGGATCTCGGCGGCTCTGCGCGCATCCGCGAGGCGGGCTTCAACGTCTTCGCCGTCTGTTCCTTCACCGAGGACGAGTGACCCCATGAGCAGCAACCGCTACCACAAGCACTTCACCGTCTCCTGGGACCAGCTGCATCGCGACGTCCGCGAGCTCTGCCACCAGCTGGTGGAGCGCGACTTCAAGGGCATCATCGCCATCACCCGCGGCGGGCTGATCCCCGCGGCCCTGATCGCCCGTGAGCTCAACGTCCGCCTGATCGATACCGTCTGCATCAAGAGCTACGACCATATGGACCAGGGCGGCCTGGATGTCATGAAGGGCGTCGACCATGACGGCGACGGCTGGCTGCTGGTCGACGATCTGGTGGACACCGGCAAGACCGCCCGCAAGGTGCGCGAGCTGCTGCCTCGGGCGCACTTCGTCACCGTCTATGCCAAGCCGGAGGGCCGCCCGCTGGTGGACCAGTACCTCACCGAGGTGGCTCAGGACTGCTGGATCCAGTTTCCCTGGGACATGGGCGTGGCCTACGTCGAGCCGCTGGTCGACCAGGTCAAGCGCTGAGGCGCGAGGAGGGCAGGGATGGCGGCACCGCTTCCCGATAGCTGGCAGCAGTGGCTGGGCGAGGAGTTCCAGGCGCCCTACATGCAGTCGCTGCGCGACTTCCTGGCCGCCGAGAAGGCGGCCAGGAAGGTCATCTATCCCCACTCGTCGGACTGGTTTCGGGCCTTCGAGCTCACGCCCCTGCCGTCCGTCAAGGTGGTGATCCTCGGCCAGGATCCCTACCACGGGCCCGGCCAGGCCCATGGCCTGTGCTTCTCTGTGAAGCCGGGGGTGCGCATTCCGCCGTCGCTTGCCAACATCTACAAGGAGCTGGCCACCGACGTCGGCTTCCGCCCGGTGGCCCATGGCCACCTGGAGCACTGGGCGCGCCAGGGGGTGCTGCTGCTCAACACCTCGCTGACGGTGGAGCAGGGCAATGCCGGCTCCCACCGCGGGCGCGGCTGGGAGGCCTTCACCGACCGCGCCATCACCGCGGTCAGCGAGCACGGCGAGCCCACGGTGTTCCTGCTGTGGGGCAGTCACGCCCGCCAGAAGAGGGCGCTCATCGATGCCGGCCGGCACCTGGTGCTGGAGTCGCCGCACCCCTCGCCGCTCTCCGCCCATCGCGGCTTCTTCGGCAACCACCACTTCTCCCGGGCCAACGCTTTCCTTGTCGAGCAGGGGCGCACCCCTATCGACTGGCAGCTGCCCGAGGTGCCCTGAGCCGCCTACACCTCGAGGCGGGATGCGGGTAGAATGGCCGTCAATTTACCGGCCGGGTCCATGCGGCCAAGGTCGGTATCGTCTCCCGCCGCCCCGAAGAGTGAAGAGGTTCCGCCCATGAGCGTCCATGCCATCCAGCACCCCCTGGTCCAGCACAAGTTGGGTCTGATGCGTGAAGCCGGCATCAGCACCAAGAGTTTCCGTGAGCTGGCCGGCGAGCTGGCCAAGCTGCTGACCTACGAGGCGACCAAGGATCTCGAGCTCGAGGTTCAGGAGATCGACGGCTGGAGCGGCAACAAGATCCCCGTGAACCTGCTCAAGGGCAAGAAGGTCACCATCGTGCCGATCCTGCGCGCCGGCCTCGGCATGCTCGACGGCGTCACCGACCTGATCCCCAGCGCCAGGATCAGCGTGGTGGGACTCTACCGCGACGAGGAGACCCTCGAGCCGGTGCCCTATTTCGCCAAGTTCGCCAACGACCTCGACGAGCGCCTGGCCATCGTCATCGATCCCATGCTGGCCACCGGGGGCACCATGGTGGCGACCCTGGACATGCTGCGCGAGCGCGGCTGCAAGCAGATGAAGGTGATCGTGCTGGTGGCGGCGCCCGAGGGAATCAAGCGGGTCCAGGACGCCTACCCGGACATCGAGATCTACACCGCCGGCGTGGACGAGCGGCTAGACGAGCACGGCTATATCGTGCCCGGCCTCGGGGATGCCGGCGACAAGATCTTCGGTACCCGCTGAGTCCCACCTCCTCCAGGCCAGCGTCCGGCGACGCTGGTCGCTGCCAGCGGAGCCATGTTCACCTGTGAACATGGCTCCGCTTCGTTTCCGCCCCTCTCACTCCCATCTGTCGACCCCTTGTCGTTAGCCTAAGGTCTAATTCTGGTAATTTTCTTTTGAAAGTCATTGTCTTGCCGGAGTTTTCCCGGGCGATCCAATGAATTCCTGGATTTTCGTTAAGTGACAGGGGTGCCAGTAAAGCGCGCATCATCTATAGTGACATGACGTCGACACGGCTCGTCGTAATACAATAACGAACAATCGAGATTCGATATGTCACTGATCCTGGATAACATCGGCCTGACGGTCGCTGGTGACACCCATATAGCGGACGTGAACCTCGAGCTGTCGCCAGGCTCCTTCAACGTCCTGCTGGGCAGGACACTGGCCGGCAAGACCACACTGATGCGACTGATGGCAGGCCTCGACCGACCCACCCGGGGCCGGATCATGATGAACGGCCTGGACGTCACGGGGATGTCGGTGCGCCATCGCAACGTCTCCATGGTCTACCAGCAGTTCATCAACTACCCCGCGCTGACCGTCTACGACAACATCGCCTCCCCCCTGCGCCTGGCCAAGGTGGCACGGGCCGAGATCGATCGACGGGTGCGCCAGACCGCCGAGATGTTGCATATCGAGCATCTCCTCGATCGCCTGCCCCTGGAGTTGTCCGGCGGTCAGCAGCAGCGCACGGCCATGGGGCGCGCCCTGGTCAAGGATGCGGATATCGTGCTCTTCGACGAGCCGTTGGTGAACCTCGACTACAAGCTGCGCGAGGAATTTCGCGAGGAGCTGCGCACGCTGTTCAGCGAGCGCAATTGCATCGCGGTCTATGCCACGACGGAGCCGGCAGAAGCGCTGGCCCTGGGCGGCAACACGGCGGTACTGCATGAGGGACGTCTGCTGCAGTACGGGCGCACCGAGGACGTCTACCATCGTCCGCTGGACCTGCTTACCGCGGAGATGTTTTCCGAGCCGCCGATCAATGTCATGCACGGCATCATCTCGGGGTCGGAGGTGACCTTCGACACGCGTGTGCACTTTCGCCTCAATGAGGAGCTGCGCACCCTGGCACCCGGCGAATACCGCTTCGGCGTGCGTCCTTCCCACATCGCCCTGCAGCGCCGCAGCGGCGATGACATCGAGATCGAGATGTGGGTCGACATGGCCGAGATCAGCGGCTCCGAGACCTTCCTGCATGTGCGCAACGACCGCTTCCAACTGACCGTGCACCTCGAAGGGGTCCACGAGTTCGAGGCGGGGCAGGGCGTTGCGCTCTTCATTCCGCCCCACAAGGTCTATGCCTTCGACCGCAGCGGCAGCGTGGTGCATATCCCGACCCAGCACGCGGGGAGGGCATGAGATGGCCGAGATAACCCTGAAGGGCCTGGCCCACTCCTACTTGCCCAACCCCTCGGCCCCCGAGGACTATGCCATCCGCGAGATGAACCACGTCTGGCACCAGGGGGGAGCCTATGCGCTGCTCGGGCCCTCCGGCTGCGGCAAGTCGACCCTGCTCAACATCATCTCGGGGCTGCTCGAGCCCTCCAGTGGCGACGTCCTGTTCGACGGCGAACGGGTCAATTCGCAGCCCCCCGAGGCTCGCAATATCGCACAGGTGTTCCAGTTCCCGGTGGTCTACGACACCATGACCGTCTACGACAACCTGGCCTTTCCCCTGCGCAACGTGGGGACGCCTCCTGACCGAGTGCACGAGCGGGTCCTGGAAGTGGCCGACGTGCTGGACCTGACCCCGCAGCTCAGGCGCAAGGCCAAGAACCTCACCGCCGACGAGAAGCAGAAGGTCTCCATGGGACGCGGGCTGGTGCGCGATGACGTCTCGGCCATCCTCTTTGACGAGCCCCTCACCGTCATCGACCCCCAGTTGAAGTGGAAGCTGAGGCGCAAGCTCAAGGAGATCCATCGGCGCTTCAACATCACCATGGTCTATGTGACCCATGATCAGCTCGAGGCCTCCACCTTCGCCGACAAGATTGCCGTCATGTACGAGGGTCAGGTGGTGCAGTTCGGTACCCCGAGGGAGCTGTTCGAGCGCCCCAACCACACCTTCGTCGGCTACTTCATCGGCAGCCCCGGCATGAACTTCCTCGACGTCGAGGTTCGCGATGGCCGGCTGATGGCCGGCGACCTGCCTCTCGAGCTCCCCGCGATCGTCCGTGAGGCCGTCAGCGGCGCCCGGTCGGACAACGTCAAGCTGGGCATCCGGCCGGAGTTCGTCGAGGTCCATGCGGCGCCGGTGGAGGGCGGCATGCCGGCAAGGCTGGAGGACGTCCAGGACCTCGGTACCTACTCGATCCTTCAGCTCACCCTGGGCGAGGTGCCCATCAAGGCGCGCCTCGAGGAGGACGCCCCGATGCCGGTCGGCACCGCCTGGCTGCGCTTTCCCCTGGCGCGGGTCGGGCTCTATGTCGACGAGTTCCGCGTGGAGATTCCCCATGAATAACAAGGTCTACAACAACCGCGCCTGGTGGCTGATCCTGCCCATGCTGCTGCTGGTGGCCTTCTCGGCGATCATTCCGCTGATGACGGTGGTCAACTACTCGGTGCAGGACGTCTTCGATGCCAACACGCGCTTCTTCACCGGGACCGAGTGGTTCCAGACGATGCTCAACGACCCGGCGCTGCAGTCGGCCCTGCTGCGCCAGTTCGCCTTCTCCCTGACCATCCTCGCCATCGAGGTCCCGCTCGGCATCGGGATCGCCCTGCTGATGCCCAAGCGGGGCTGGCAGGCGTCGGCGGTACTGATCCTGATCACCCTGCCGCTGCTGATTCCCTGGAACGTGGTGGGCAGCATCTGGCAGCTCTTCACCCGGGGGGATATCGGCCTGATGGGGGTGGGCATCCGCGAGTTCGGCTACGCCTACAACATCACGCGCAACCCGGTGGACGCCTGGGCCACCATCATCCTGATGGATGTCTGGCACTGGACGCCGCTGATTGCCCTGCTCTGCTATAGCGGCCTGCGTTCGATCCCCGACGCCTACTACCAGGCGGCGCGCATCGATCGCGCCTCGCGCTGGGCGGTATTCCGCCATATCCAGCTTCCCAAGCTGACCAACGTGCTGGTGATCGGCATCCTGCTGCGCTTCATGCACTCCTTCATGATCTACGCCGAGCCCTTCGTGCTCACCGGCGGCGGGCCAGGCAGCTCCACCACCTTCCTCAGCCAGTCGCTGACCACCATGGCCATCGGCCAGCAGGACCTGGGACCCTCGGCGGCGTTCTCGCTCATCTACTTCCTGATCATCCTGCTGGTCTGCTGGATCTTCTACACCGCCATCATCAACACCCAGAAAGACAACCATCAGGGGGGAGCCTGAAATGACCAGTGCCGTGCCCACCACGCCCGACAGCGTCCGCGAACAGGCCGCGAAACAGGCGGCCCGGCGCCGCCGGCAGGCCCGTCCGGCCACCACGCGCTGGCGTCGCCGCACCTTGCTCGGGCTCTACCTGCTGTTCGTGCTGCTGCCGATCTACTGGCTGGTCAACCTCTCGTTCCAGACCAACAGCGAGATCCTGGGCTCCTTCTCGTTCTGGCCCCAGGACTTCACCGTGGCCAACTATGCCCGCATCTTCACCGATGCCAACTGGTACATGGGCTATGTGAACTCCCTGGCCTATGTGCTGATGAACATGCTGATCAGCATCTGCGTGGCGCTGCCGGCGGCCTACGCCTTCAGCCGCTTCCGCTTCATCGGTGACAAGCACCTGTTCTTCTGGCTGCTGACCAACCTGATGGCGCCCCCCGCGGTGTTCCTGCTGCCCTACTTCCAGCTCTACTACTCGGTGGGGCTGTTCGATACCCACGTCGCCGTAGCGCTGGCGCACTGCCTGTTCAACATCCCGCTGGCGGTGTGGATCCTCGAGGGTTTCATGAGCAGCGTGCCCAAGGAGGTGGACGAGACCGCCTATATCGACGGCTACAGCTTCCCGCGCTTCTTCGTGACCATCTTCATCCCGATGATCCGTTCAGGGATCGGCGTCACGCTGTTCTTCCTCTTCATGTTCTCCTGGGTGGAGCTCTTGCTCTCCCGGACATTGACCGCCACCAATGCCCAGCCGATCGCCTCCATCATGACGCGCACCTCGACGGCGTCCGGCATCGACTGGGGCACGCTGGCCGCCGCTGGGGTGTTGACCATCCTTCCGGGCATCGTGGTGGTCTACTTCGTACGCAATCACATCGCCAAGGGCTTCGCCCTGGGCCGCACCTGAGGAGGAAGAGGTCATGGACTGGATGGTATGGACCACGCCCACGGCGATCTTCTTCGCGGCCATTGCCGCCATCCTGGTGGGCATGACGGCCTGGGAACTCGCCTCGCCGACCGTGGAGCGTAGGGGCTTTCTCCCCATCGCCACCACCCGGGGGGATCGGCTGTTCATCGGGCTGCTCTCGGCCGCCTATATCCACCTGGCGGTGGTCGGTTTCACCGAGCTTTCGATTTGGTTGGCCCTGGGGGCATCAGTCCTCTGGCTGCTGGTGCTGATGCGCTGGGGCTGAACCAAGGCAGTACGGACGATATCCGTGTCACGGATGACAACCACACGCAGAACGAGGTCAACATGAAGAATAAAAGGATCCAACTGACGGCGGTCGCTGCGGGGCTGCTGCTCGCCTCTGCCGGGCTGCACGCCAACGACGAGGCTCGGGCCATCGCCGAGCGACTGGTAGACACGCACTTCCAGAACTCGACCCTCTCGCGGGAGGAGCAGATCGAGGAGCTGCTGTGGTTTGCCCAGGCCGCCGAGCCGTTTCGCGGCATGCAAATCAACACCGTGGCCGAGGGATTGACCACCCACGTCTGGGAGCGCGACGTGCTGGCCCCGGCCTTCGAGGAGCTGACCGGCATCCGGGTGACCCACAACATCATCGGCGAAGGTGATGTGGTAGATAACATGCAGACCCAGATGCAGACCGGACGCAACATCTACGACGGCTACGTCAATGATTCCGATGCCATCGGTACCCACATCCGCTACGGCACTACCATCAACCTGTCACAGGCGATGGAGAACGAGTGGGCCGACTACACGCTGCCGACGCTGGATCTCGACGACTTCATCGGCCTGCAGTACACCACCGGCCCCGATGGCAGTGTCTACCAGCTGCCGACCCAACAGTTCGCGAACCTCTACTGGTTCCGTTATGACTGGTTCCAGCGCGAGGACCTCCAGGAGCAGTTCCGCGAGATCTACGGCTATGACCTGGGGGTGCCGACCAACTGGACTGCCTACGAGAACATCGCCGAGTTCTTTACCGATCATGTGGGGGAGATCGATGGCGTGAGGGTCTACGGGCACATGGACTATGGCCGACGCGACCCCTCGCTCGGCTGGCGTTTCCATGATTCCTGGCTCTCCATGGCCGGCATGGGCAGCCCGGGCATTCCCTTCGGCAACCCGGTGGACGACTGGGGGATTCGCGTCGATGAGGAGAGCCGGCCGGTCGGCGCCAGCGTGACGCGTGGTGGCGGTACCAATGCCCCGGCCTCGGTCTTCGCCATGCAGAAGGCGGTGGACTGGCTGCGTGACTATGCACCGCCCGAGGCCCAGGGCATGACCTTCGGTGAGGCGGGACCGGTGCCGGCCCAGGGCAACATCGCCCAGCAGATCTTCTGGTACACCGCCTTCACCGCCGACATGATCGACCCGAGCGTGGCGGTGACCGACGACGAGGGCAACCCCAAGTGGCGGATGGCGCCGTCGCCGGTTGGTCCCTACTGGGAAGACGGCATGAAAGTGGGCTATCAGGACGTGGGCTCCTGGACCTTCTTCGACTCCACCCCGGAGGATCGCCGCACCGCCGCCTGGCTGTTCGCCCAGTTCACCACGGCCAAGACGGTGTCGCTCGAGAAGCTGATGGCAGGCCTCACCCCTATTCGCGAGTCCGACATCTTCTCCGAGCAGATGACCGAGATGGCGCCGAGGTTGGGCGGCCTGGTGGAGTTCTACCGCAGCCCCAACGAGTCCATGTGGACGCCCACCGGCACCAACGTGCCCGACTATCCGCGCATGGCGCCGCTGTGGTGGCAGAACCTGGCGCCGGTGATCAGCGGCGAGATCACTCCCCAGGAGGGCCTCGACAACCTGGCTGCCGCCCTCGACAACATCATGGCGCGCCTGGCCCGAGCCAACGTCTTCGAGTCCTACGCGCCGATGCTGAACGAGGAGCGTGATCCGGAGTACTGGCTCTCTCAGGAGGGAGCGCCCAAGCCCAGGCTCGACGACGAGATGCCCCAGGGCACCACCGTTCCCTATGACCAGCTGATGGAGGAGTGGATGGCTGTCGGTACACGCTGAGACGACACCGGCGGCGTGAGCCGCCGGCCCCGGCGCGGCCGGGAGACAAGCCAAGTGTGACCGGTCGCCCGAACGGGATCCAGGCCCCGCTCGGTGATGCCGAGCGGGGCCCCATTGTTTTAAAGGCTGGTTTTCAAGACGTGCTTTCAAGACGGATTGTCAGGAAGGGCTTTCAGGAAGGGCAACAGATGCAACTGAGACAGAGCAACCTTTGCAAGCTTGCCGACCGCTGCTTCGATGTGCTGGTGGTGGGCGGCGGCATCAACGGGGCCTCGGCCGCGGCGGCGCTGAGCGGCAAGGGGGTCAGCGTGGCGCTGATCGACCGTGGCGATTTCGCCGGCAGCACCAGCATGCACTCCTCCAACCTGGTGTGGGGCGGCATCAAGTACATGGAGAGCGGCGATTTCGCGCTGGTGCGCAAGTTGTGCCGCAGCCGCAACCATCTGATCAAGAGCTACCCGTCGACCGTTCAGGAGATTCGCTTCCTGACCACCATCAACCGAGGCTTCCGCCACCATCCGCTGGTGCCCTGGGCCGGGGCCTGGCTCTACTGGCTGATGGGCAACGCCTTCACGAGACGCCCGCTGTTCCTCGGGCCCACGGCCATC
This sequence comes from Halomonas sp. JS92-SW72, assembly GCF_003547075.1. Lineage (NCBI taxonomy): Bacteria > Pseudomonadati > Pseudomonadota > Gammaproteobacteria > Oceanospirillales > Halomonadaceae > Halomonas > Halomonas sp. JS92-SW72. The sequence goes on along the minus strand of NZ_CP032147.1, from coordinate 3,323,134 downwards.
AAGGCACGGGAGTCGATCATCGAGGTGGCGTCGGCGCTGGGGGGCTTCGAGTACTCCGATGCCTACCTGCACGACAATGACGCCCGTTTCGTCTTCAACTTCGTGCGCGGCGCCATGGACTTCGGTGCCGTGGCGGCCAACTACGTGGAGTGCCTGGCGTCCCGGCGTGACGGTGACACCTGGGTAAGCCAGGTGCAGGACCGTATGTCCGGCGAGACCCTCGAGATCCGCTCCCGGGTGCTGATCAATGCCGCCGGGCCCTGGGTGGACCATCTCAACAGCCAGTCGGGTCAGAGCACCGAGCACCAGCATGTCTTCTCCAAGGGCATCCACCTGGTCGTCCCCCGGCTGACCCGGGAACGGCGGGTGCTGGCCTTCTTCGCCGACGACGGACGCCCCTTCTTCGTGATCCCCATGGGGCCGCGCACCTGCATCGGCACCACCGACACCCGGGTGGAGCGCCCGGAGGTGGAAGCCACCGACGAAGACATCCGCTTCGTGCTGGACAACATCAACAAGCGGCTGGATCTGGCCACGCCGCTCGGCAAGGGGGATATCATTTCGACGCGCTGCGGTGTGAGGCCGCTGGCGGTCAAGTCGCGGGGCGGGGAGGGGCGCGACTTCCTCAACCTGTCGCGCAAGCATGCCATCGACCTGGACGCCGAGCGCCAGCACCTGAGCATCTTCGGCGGGAAGCTGACCGACTGTCTCAACGTCGGCGAAGAGGTGGTGGAAGCGGTTCGGGGGCTGGGGGTCGAGGTGCCCTATCCCAGGCAGCGCTGGTACGGTGAGCCGGATGCCTCGGTGCGCGAGGCCTTCCTGCATCAGGCGCGGCTGATGAACCTGGACGCCATGACCGCGGAGAACGCCTCGGAGCCGCTGAGCCAGCGCCTGTGGCGACGCTATGGCGTGCAGGCCATCGAGATGCTCGAGGCAATTCGCGAGGACGAGAGGCAGGCGGAGGTCCTCATCGAGGGCACCGAGTACCTACGGGTCGAGCTCGAGCAGGCGCGACGGCGGGAGATGGTCACCCGCCTCGAGGATTTCCTGAGGCGGCGTTCCAAGATCTCCCTGGTGGTCTCGGAAGCGAGCATCCGCGAGTCGCCCGGACTCCGTGAGGCCTGCCAGATCCTCTTCGGAGAGCTGGCTCAGCAGCGTCTGGCAGAGTACCTGGGGGAGGCCCCGACCGAGTCGCGAGAGGCGAAGGTGGAATCGGGGAGCTGAGGGATGGCTCGTTCACGGCGGGGCGGACTGCTAGAATGCCGCCCGGTTCCCTCTTCCTGACCCCCCGGAGCTCCCCATGACTGACACCTCGGCGGCCGCCCACCCCGCGGCCGAATCGCTGCCCAGGACCCTGCTGACCGGGGCCCAGATGCTCTTCGTGGCCTTCGGCGCTCTAGTACTGGTGCCGCTGCTCACCGGGCTCGACCCCAGCGTGGCGCTCTTCACCGCCGGCGTGGGGACCCTGGTGTTCCACGGCGTGACCCGGGTCACCGTGCCGGTCTTCCTGGCCTCGTCGTTCGCCTTCATCGCCCCCATCCAGGGCTCGGTGGTCAACTTCGGCATCCCGGCCACCATGGGCGGCCTGATGGCCGCGGGCCTGGTCTACGTGGCGATCTCCCAGGCCGTGCGCCTCAAGGGCACCGCCTGGCTGCATCGGCTGCTACCGGCCGTGGTGGTGGGACCGGTGATCATGGTGATCGGCCTGGCACTGGCGCCGGTGGCGGTGAGCATGGCCACCGGCGAGACCAGCGACAACATCGGCTATGCCCCGGCGATCTTCCTCTCCATGGTGAGCCTGCTGGTGACCCTGGTGCTGGCGGTGTTCGGCCGCGGCCTGATCCGCCTGATCCCGATCATGGGCGGCATCGTCACCGGCTATGTGCTGGCGCTTGCGATGGGCATGGTGGACTTCACGCCGGTGCGCGAGGCGGCCTGGCTGTCGATCCCGGCGTTCACCGCGCCGAGCTTCCACTGGGCGGCGATCCTCTTCATGATCCCGGTGGCCATCGCGCCGGCGGTGGAGCATATCGGCGACATGGTGGCCATCGGCTCGGTGACGCGGAAGAACTACCTGGAGAAGCCGGGTCTGCACCGCACCCTGCTGGGCGATGGCCTGGCTACCACCACCGCGGCGCTGTTTGGCGGTCCGCCCAACACCACCTACTCCGAGGTGACCGGGGCGGTGACCCTGACCCGCGCCTTCAATCCGAAGTACATGGTGGTGGCGGCCTGTCTCGCCATCGGCCTGGCCTTCGTGGCCAAGCTCGGCGCCCTGCTGCAGACCATCCCGGGTCCGGTGATGGGCGGCATCATGACCCTGCTGTTCGGCTCCATCGCCGTGGTGGGCATGAACACCCTGGTGCGCGCCGGCCATTCGCTGACCGCGCCGCGCAACCTGGTGGTGATCTCGCTGATCCTGGTCTTCGGCATCGGCGGCATGCAGTTCGGCGGCGGCCAGTTCACCCTGCAGGGAGTGAGCCTCGCCGCCCTGGTGGGCATCGTGCTCAACTGGGTGCTGCCGCGGGCAGAAGAGGACGAGTAGGGCGTCGCCTGGACACCCCTCCTGACGCAGGCGGGGCGCTTCTCATGGAAGCGCGCCGCCTTATTGTCGTGGGTGCGTCTGGTTCAGTCCCGATAGCGCCGGGTGAGGTCGCCGTAGGCGTCGATGCGGCGGTCTCTCAGATACGGCCAGATCCGGCGCACGTCCTCACCGCGCGCCATGTCCAGGGTCACCAGCAGGCGCTCGGCATTGACGCCGCCGTGGGCCAGCAGCTCCCCCTGGGGGCCGGCGATGAAGCTGCCGCCCCAGAAGTCGATGCCGCGGCCGACCCCGGAGTGATCCGGCTCGTGGCCGACCCGGTTGGCGACGATCACCGGCACGCCATTGGCCACTGCGTGGCTTCGCTGGATCAGCGTCCAGGCGTCCTTCTGGCGGCTCTTCTCGGCGTCGTCGTCGGCGGGGTCCCAGCCGATGGCGGTGGGGTAGAGCAAGAGCTCCGCCCCGGCCAGCGCCATCAGGCGCGCCGCTTCCGGGTACCACTGGTCCCAGCACACCAGCACGCCGAGCCGGCCCACCGAGGTGTCGATGGGGTGGAAGCCCTGGCCGCGGGCGTCGTCGGCGTCCCCCGGGGTGAAGTAGAACTTCTCATAGAAGCCCGGATCGTCGGGGATATGCATCTTGCGGTAGTGGCCCACGGCACCGCGTTTGCGGTCGTAGACCACGGCGGTGTTGTGGTAGAGCCCCGGCGCGCGGCGCTCGAACAGCGAGCCGACCAGCACGATATCGAGCTCGGCGGCGAGCGCCGCCAGGCGGGTGCCGGTGGGGCCGTCCAGGGGCTCGGCCAGGTCGAAGAGCTCGGTGTCCTCGTACTGGCAGAAGTAGTGGGTGGCGTGCAGCTCCTGGAGCATCACCAGCTCGGCGCCGGCGGCGGCCAGCTCGCGGATGCCGGCCTCGCTCTCGGCGAGGCTCCTGGCCTTGTCGGGCCAGGCGGGCTGCTGGACCAGGCCGACCTTCAGTTGGCGGGGCATGATCGACTCTCCTCTTTATTCATTTTCTCGGGGCTTGTCTGGCGACAAGCCTGCGAGGAGGCGCTGTGAATACTTCCCTGTACGCTACCGACGCCATCCCTGGCGTAGGACCTCCTCTTCGGCTTGTCCCCAGCGCCCCTAATCTCGTGGTTCCAATTTCCTTCAGGCCCGGTTGGCCAGGCTGCCCTGGGGCAGCTGCATGGTCAGGCAGTGCAGGCTGCCGTGCTGGCGGATCACGCTCAGGCAGTCGATGGGGATGATGTCACGCCCCGGGAAGGCACCGGCCAGGGCGGTCAGCGCCCGGGTGTCGGCGGCATCGCCGTAGGTGGGCACCAGCACCGCGCCGTTGATGATCAGGAAGTTGGCGTAGGTGGCCGGCAGGCGGTGGCCGTCCACCGGGTCGAAGCAGGGGCGCGGCCAGGGCAGCGGCACCAGCCGGTAGGGCTCGCCGTCCCGGCGGCGCAACGCCTTGAGCTCCGCCTCCATGGCGGCCAGCGCCGGGTAGTGGGGGTCGCTCTCGTCGTCGCAGCGCACGTAGGCGATGGTGGCAGGGTCGCAGAAGCGCGCCAGGGTGTCCACGTGGCTGTCGGTGTCGTCACCCTCCAGGTGGCCGTGGGCCAGCCACAGGACCCGGGTCACCCCGAAGTCCTCGTGCAGCCAGTCTTCCACCGCCGTCCGGTCGAGCCCGGGGTTGCGGTTGGGGTTGAGCAGGCACGCCTCGGTGGTAAGCAGGGTGCCGGCACCGTCGCTCTCCAGCGCGCCACCCTCCAGCACCAGGCCGCGCTCGCTCACCGGGCAGGCGTAGGCGCCGGCCTGTGCCAGCCGCCGGGTCAGGGTATTGTCCCGGGCGGCGGGGAACTTGCCGCCCCAGCCGGTGAAGACGTAGTCGTGAAGGCGCAGTTCGCCGTTCTCCTCCACGGCCAGCGGGCCATGGTCCCGGGCCCAGGTGTCGTCGGCGGGCGCTACCACCAGGGTCACTCGCTCTTCCGGCACGCCGAGGCTGGCGAAGCGGCCGGCCAGGTGGGTGCGGGTGGCGGTATCGGGCACGCTGACCAGCACCCGCTGATAGCGGGCGATGGCGACCACCATGGCCTCCAGGGTGGCCTCGATGCGCTCGAGCAGGGGCGCCCAGTCGCTGTCGGGACCGGGCCAGGTGAGCTGGACGGCATCCTGAGGGTACCATTCGGGAAGCAGGCGTTTGGCCATGGTCAGTGAAAGCCCCGCTGGGTGGATCGGTGGGTCAGGTCGCGAATGTAGGCATCAATGCACGACGATGCAAGTGGCGAGCGTGAGAGGGTTGGCCTCGGCACGGTGGTGCGCATCGATGATATTCTTGGAGCATTGCAGATTGCCGGCCCGCCGAGGAGCCCCATGCGCCCTTTGACTCGACCCCTCTTTCCCATGGCCATGGCGTTGCTGCTCGGCGGCTGTGCCGCGCTGCCCTCGGGCGATGCCATCGTCACCTCCTCGGGAGAGTGGCTGTCTCGCACCGGGGAGGCGATCGGCGCCCAGCGGGAGCGCCTGGCCGAACGCTTTTCCCGGGATGACGACGACCTGGCGGCGCAGGAGGCCGAGGTCGAGGCGCTGCTGGCTCAGCCCTGGATCGACCCGCTCACGGACTTCCTCGAGGCGAACGCCGGGGAGGCCCGGCTCGCCGAGAGCCTGGTGATCCTGTCCCGTGAACGTGACCGCCGCTGTGCGGCCATCGCCGAGGAGTACGCCGAGCGTCCCGCGAGTCGGGAGGCCCTCGCGCGCTACCGCCGCGGCTATCTCCACTCCTGCCCCGCCGATGTGAACGCCTTCCATGCCAGGGTCCGCGAGGAGGAAGCGCGCCTGGCCGCCGTCTCGACCCCCGCTCCCGAATCCCGCGAGGATGAGTCCGAGTCGCGCCGCGAGGCTCAGGCCATGGCCCGCCGCGACGCCAGCGACTGCTACCTCTATTTCACCATTCGCAACCTCCAGCAGGCCCGCGAGGCCTGTGCCGCGCCGGCGGAGCAGGGGGATGCCCGGGCCCAGCACCATATGGGCAGCCTGGCGGAGCTGGCGGGGGAGCGCGAGGAGGCGCTGGGCTGGTTGCGGCTCGCCGCCGACGGCGGCGATGACTCCGCGGCGGCTCGCCTGGAGCAGCTCTCCCGGGCCGGTGGTGGCGAGACCGCCGAGGCCGCCCGATGAAGCCGCCCGCCTTCGGACTGGGCGGGCGCCCCGTCATCATGCTGCTGCTGGCCCTGCTGGTGGCGCTCTTCCTCGGCGGCATGTGGCTGCTCTCGGGGCTGAACCTGCGCATGGCCGAATCCTCCCTGGCCGAACTGCGCGAGCGCCAGATTCGCGAGAGCTTCGAGGCCAACCTGGGGCGCATCAACGCCCACCATAGGCGCATGGAGCAGAACACCCAGGACCTGGCGCGGGTCGGCCAACTGTTGATCGAGCTGAACGGGGGGGCAGCAGCGGCCGAGGAGGCCCTGCGCCAGGCACTGACCGACTTTCCCGATGCCCAGGGGGTTACCCTGTGGCTCACCGGCGTGACGTCGCCGCTGGGCATGCACGCCTGGCGTCGGGGAGGCGAGCTGCGGGTCGCCCCTCTGGAGCCGGGCTGGGAAGCGGCCGACTGGCTGACCCGGCGGCTCGACACCTGGCGCGAAGGGGCGACGCCCATGCACTGGACCGCCGCCTACTTCAAGGAACGCATCGACGACGTGGTGATCAGCGCCAGCGCCCCGGTGCGCGACGCCGAGGGGCGCGTGCTCGGCATGGCGGCCAGCGACTGGGTGGCCGGGGACATCATCGGCCTGATCAGCGAGGTGGAGCTGACGCCGCGCGCCTTCACCTTCCTGGTGGACCGCGAGAACCGCAACCTCTCGAGCCTGGCCCGGGCCGAGGACCAGGCCCGCGCCCAGCCGCTGATCGAGGCGGTCATCGACCAGCAGTTGCACCGCGAGACCAGTCCCGAGATGACCCTGAGCCCCCTGGTCCTGCAGGGGGAGGCCTGGGTCCTGCTGCATGCGACCACCCGGGCCGGCATGGTGTTCGGCATCGGCGTGCCCCAGGCCGAGATCGACGCGGTGCTCACCCCGATGCGCCAGGCCAACCTGCACATCATGGCCACGGTGGGGGCGGGGGTGTTGCTGCTGGCGCTGGTCATCCTGCTGCTGGTGGCCGGCATGCTGCGCCAGCTGCGCACCCTCTATACCGATCCCCTGACCGGCCTGCCCAACCGGGCCCGGCTGCTGGCCGACCTGGAGGGGCACAAGCCGGGCGCCCTGGTGCTGGTCAACGTGGATGGCTTCAAGCAGTTCAACGGCGTCTTCGGCCAGGCCTGCGGCGACCAGGTGATCCGCCACATGGTGTCGTGCCTCGCCGCCGAGCTGCAGGGGGTGGAGTGGCGCGGCAGCCGGCTCTACCGCATGCCTGCCGACGAGCAGGCGATCTGGCTGCCGGGGCGCTTCTCGCACGAGGCGCTGGCGCGACGGCTCGCGGCCCTGCAGGCGGCAGTGGGCACCTCGCGCCTGACCTGGCGGGGGCAGGAGCTGGCGCTGCACGCCACCCTGGGGCTGGCCGCTACCTGGCAGCTCGCGGACGAGGGACGCGAGGCGCTGATCTCCGCCGCCGGGATGGCGCTGCGCCAGGCCCGCGAGCAGCAGACGGGCAGTGGCCTCCATGACCCCGCCAAGCGGGTGCGGGAGGGCTACGAGCAGAACCTGGCCTGGGCCAACCGCCTCTCCGCCGCCCTGGAGGAGGGACGCATCGTCGCCTATTTCCAGCCGATCCTCGAGCTTGCCAGCGGCCGGATCACCAAGCACGAGTGTCTGATGCGCCTGATCGACGAGCAGGGCGAGGCGGTGAGCCCCGCCCAGTTCCTGGAGGTGGCGCGGCGCAGCCGGCTGCACCGGCGCCTGACCCTGACCATGCTCGAGTGCTGCCTCTCGGCCATGGCGCAGAGCGACCACTCCTTCTCGCTTAACCTCTCCGCCGAGGACCTGGTGGATCCCGAGGTGAGCGAGCCGCTGCTCGCCCGGGTGGCCGAGAGCGGCCTGGGCAGCCGGCTCGTCCTCGAGATCCTCGAGTCCCACAGCATCGACAATTATGTGGCGGTCAGCGACGCCATCGCCCGTGCCCGTGCGCTGGGGGTGCGGATCGCCATCGACGATTTCGGCACCGGCTATGCCAACTTCGAGCACCTGCTGCGCCTCGACGTGGACCTGCTGAAGATCGACGGCAGCCTGATCCGCCACCTGGACAGCGACCCCCAGGCGCTGACCCTGACCCGCGGCATCGTGCGTTTCGCCCGGGAGCTAGGCATCGAGACAGTGGCGGAGTTCGTGCATAGCCCCGAGGTGCTGGCGCAGGTGCGCGAACTGGGCATCGACCATGCCCAGGGCGCCTGGATCGGCATGCCCGAGGCGCAGCCGATGAGCGAGCCTCGGCGGTGAGCGACAGTCGTGCAAATCCGCGGCAAGGCGCCGCCGCCCCGGTGCAGCGGCGTTCAAAAAGCCGTACCATGGGCGCCCGCTGACAAGGAACGCCTCCATGCTTGACCGTCTGCCATTCCTGATCGGGCTGCGCTACGTGCGCGCCAAGCGCCGCAACCACTTTATCTCCTTCATCTCGCTGACCTCCATGCTGGGCCTGATGCTGGGCGTGGCGGTACTGATCCTGGTGCTCTCGGTGATGAACGGCTTCGACCACGAGCTGCGCACCCGCATCCTCGGCATGGTGCCGCACACCAAGATCGAATCGCGCACCGGCATGGTGGAGTGGGAGTCCCTGGCCGCTCGGCTGATGGAGCGCGAGCGGGTGATCGGCGCCGCGCCCTTCGTGGAGCAGCAGGGCATGTTCTCGGTGGGCGGGCGCAACGAGGGCGCCATGGTCAACGGCATCCACCCCGATTGGGAGGATCGCGTCTCGATCATCGGCCGGCACATGCAGCAGGGCGGGCTCGACGACCTGCAGCCCGGCGAGTGGAACATCGTGCTGGGCTCCATCCTGGCCCGTCGGCTGGGGGTCGGCGTGGGTGATACCGTGACCCTGCTGGTGCCCGAGGCCTCGATCACCCCGGCCGGGGTTTTCCCACGCCTGAAGCGCTTCACGGTGAGCGGGGTGTTCAGCGTCGGTGCCGACCTGGACGCCGCCCTGGCCTACGCCAATATCGAGGACATGCAGACCCTGGCGCGCCTCGGCGACGCCGTGGGCGGCCTGCGCCTGGAGCTCGACGACCTCTTCCTGGCCGCCGCCGAGACCCGCAGCATCGTCAACGAGCTGGGGCCGGGCTACCGTGGCATCGACTGGACCTTCTCCCACGGCAACCTCTTCCAGGCGATCCAGATGGAGAAGCGCATGATCGCGTTGCTGCTGACGGTGATCATCGCCGTGGCGGCCTTCAACATCGTCTCCACCCTGGTGATGGTGGTCACCGACAAGCACGCCGACATCGCCATCCTGCGCACCATCGGCGCCACGCCGCGCTCGATCATGGGCATCTTCATCGTCCAGGGGCTGGCCATCGGGGTGATCGGCATCCTGGTCGGGGTGGCGCTCGGGGTGCTGCTGGCGCTGACCATCTCGGACATCATCGACGGGGTCGAGAGCCTGTTCGGCATCCAGTTCCTCGACGCGGGGGTCTACTTCATCAGCAATCTGCCGTCGCGCCTCGACTGGACCGACGTGCGCGACATCGTCGCCGCGGCCCTGGGCCTGACCTTCCTTTCCACCCTCTATCCGGCCTGGCGGGCGGCCAAGGTCCAGCCGGCCGAGGTGCTGCGCTATGAGTGAGACGACCATGCAAGCCACAGCCGAGCAGGGCGCCGCCACGGCGCCGGGGGCACCGATGCTGGAGTGCCGAGACCTGACCCGCATCTACCGCGAGGGTCCCCAGGACGTCACCGTGCTGGACGGCCTCGAGCTCACCGTGCACGCCGGCGAGCGGGTCGCCATCGTCGGCAGCTCCGGCTCCGGCAAGACCACCCTGCTCAACCTGCTGGGCGGCCTGGACCAGCCCACCCGAGGCGAGGTGCGCATCGCCGGCGAGTCGCTGCTGGCGCTGGGCGACGCGGCCCTCGGCCACTTCCGCAACCGCCATATCGGCTTCGTCTACCAGTTCCACCACCTGCTGGCCGAGTTCACCGCCCTGGAGAACGCCGCGCTGCCGCTGATCGTGCGTGGGCAGCGAAAGAAGGTTGCCGAGGCGCGCGCGCGCCAGTTGCTGCAGCGGGTCGGCATGGCCCCCCGCGCCGACCACAAGCCGGGTGAGCTCTCCGGCGGCGAGCGCCAGCGGGTGGCCATCGCCCGGGCCCTGGTCACCGACCCGAGCCTGGTGCTGATGGACGAGCCCACCGGCAACCTGGACCAGCACACCGCGGCGAGCATCCTGGCGCTGATGGATGAGCTGGCGCGCACCTCCGCCTGCGCCTTCGTGATTGTCACCCACGACCCGGGGCTGGCGGCCCATCAGGACCGGGTCATGCGCCTGGACGAGGGACGCCTGAGCGAGCAGCCGCGGCCCACGCCGGTGGAGTGAGCCCGGAGGCGCGACGTCGCCATCGTCCGGCAACCGCGAACGGCCGGCCCCAAGGGGGTCGGCCGTTCGCTTATGGTCAGTCGAAAGGACAACGACAGGAAGGGAGCTGCGGCGTCTCAGCGCAGGTCCTTGTCGCAGGGCGCCTGGCGCCGCCGGCGCCGCCGGGCCTTCCAGCTGCGCGAGACCTGCCAGCGCCAGATCAGCCGGATCACCAGGTTGCCGAGCAGCGCCAGGACGACGGCGGTGACCACCGAGCCCACCGCCAGGGCGGGCAGGATATCGGCCATCTGTTCGGCGATCCAGCGGGTGGAGAGGCGTTCGGGCACCTCCCGCGCCGGCATGTTCATCAGCCAGGCGCCGAGGCGGTAGTTGGCGTAGAAGATCACCGGCATGGTCAGCGGGTTGGTGATCCACACCAGGCCCACGGAGAGGGGCAGGTTGGCGCGCGCCAGCCAGGCGCCGAAGGCGGCCACCACCATCTGGAAGGGAATCGGCAGCATGGCGCTGAACAGGCCCACCGAAAAGGCGTTGGCCACACTGCGACGACTCAGCACCCACAGGGCGGGGTTGCCGATCAGGTGACTCATGAAACGCAGCGAGCGCTGGCGCCTGAGTGTCTCGGGGTGGGGCATGTAGCGCTGGAGAAAGCGGCGCGGCATGTCGTCGGGCTCGCGGCATCGTGACGCGAGCTATTATCCATACAAGAGCCTGCCTTTGCCATGACTGCGCTTCCACGCAGGGCGCCGGGCACGGGCAGACATGCACCCATCCGGAGCAAGGGAATGCGACCTGGAATGGCCATCCTCCTGGCCCTGGCCGTGCTCGCTGGCCTGGGACTGGGCAGCCAGCCGCCGCCGGGGCTGCTCGAGGGGCTGGGGCTCCTCGCCCTCGGCGCGCTGGCCAGGCGGCGACCGGCCGACTGGCTGCCCCTGGCGGCGCTGTTCGCCGTGATGGCCGTCGTGCTGCTGGCGCGCGGGGCGGTGCTGCCCGATGGGCTGCTGCGCGAGGATCTCGCCATCCAGGGGCGGCTGGTGGAGGTGACGGAGGAGGCGCGCCTGACCCGCCTCACCCTGGAGGTGAGCGACTGCCACCCGCTGGTCGCGGCGCGCCCCGCCTGCGACCGCCTGCGGCGCGTGCGGCTGAGCGCCTTCGAGGCGCCCCCCATGCAGCCCGGCGAGCACTGGGCGCTCACCGTGCGCCTGCGGCCGCCGGCGGGCTTCGCCAATCCCCACACCTTCGACTACGAGGCCTGGCTGTGGCGCGAGGGCATCCAGGCCACCGGCTATTTGCGCCATGAGCCGCCGCCGCGGCGGCTGGCCGAGTCCACGCCCGGCCTGCGCGAGCATGCCCTCTCCCATCTGGAGGGACGGAAGCTGCCTCCGCGCGCCGAGCGCTGGCTGGCGGCCCTGACCCTGGGCGCCGGCGAGCGGTTGACGGCCGATGACTGGGCCCTGCTCAACGCCAGCGGCACCACCCACCTGATGGTGATCTCCGGGCTGCATGTGGGGCTGGTCGCGGGGTTTGCCCTGCTGCTGGGCCGGGGAGCCGCACGGCTGACGAGCCCGGGGGGATGGCGCCTGGCGGTGTGGCCCTGGTGGATGGCCGGCGTCGCGGCGGCGGGCTATGCGACACTTGCCGGTCTGGAGCCCCCGGCGCTGCGCGCCCTGGTGATGGCGCTGGTAGGGCTGTGGGTCGCCAGCGGGCGCCACGCCCCGGGGCCCTGGCAGGGGTGGTGGCTGGCGCTGGCCGTGGTGCTGGCCATCGACCCGCTGAGCGCCTGGCGCCCGGGGCTCTGGCTCTCCTTCCTGGCGGTGGCGCTGCTGATCCTGGCCTGGCAGGGCCGGCCACGTCCCCGTGGCGTGCGCGGCTGGCTGTGGGCGCTGATCAGGACCCAGCTGCTGCTGGCGCCGCTGATGGCGGCGGCGGTGCTGCTGGCCTTCGCGCGGCTGGCCCCGGCCGCGCCGCTGGTCAATCTGGTGGCGGTGCCCGTGGTCAGCAGCCTGCTGGTGCCGCTGGGGTTGCTCGGCTGGCTGCTGGCACCGCTGCCGCCGCTCTCCGCGCTCTGCTGGTGGCTCTTCGCGCACCTGAGCGAGGCCCTGGCCCGAGGCCTGGAGGCCGCCGTGGTTTGGTTGCCGCTGTGGCTCCCCGAGCCGGCCCTGGTGACGCCCCTGGCGCTCTGCCTGGGGCTGATGGCGCTGCTCTGGGTACTGCCCGGGCTGGCCGGCCCGCTGCGCGCCACGGGCAGCCTGGCGCTGGCCGCAGTGGCGCTGAGCCTTGCGCCGGCGGGCATCCCCCCCGGCCAGCTGGAGGTGCGCGTGCTGGACGTGGGCCAGGGGCAGCTTGTGGAGCTGCGCACCGCCGGCTATCGGGTGCTCTATGATGCGGGGCCACGCTTCGCCTCGGGGTTCGTCCCGGTCAGCGTGCTGTGGCCGCCGGGTCAGCGCTTCGACGAGGTGATCGTCAGCCATGATGACATCGATCATGCCGGCGGGGTGGCGCTGCTGGCGGGGCGCCATCGCGTGGGGCGCTTCCTGGCGCCGCCTGGCGAGGAGATCGGCGTTCCCTTCGCTGCCTGCCGGCGCGGCGACAGCTGGGAGCGGGACGGCGTGCGCTTCCGTTTCCTGTGGCCGCCGGAGGAGATCGTCGCGCTCTCCAGCAATGACCGCTCCTGCGTGCTGGAGGCGAGCGTGGGCGAGCAGCGCCTGCTGATCACCGGCGATGTGGGGCGCCGGGTGGAGCGCGCCTTCCTGCTCGAGGCCGAGGCGCCGGTGACCCTGCTGGTGGCCGGCCACCACGGCAGCCACACCAGCTCCGGGCCCCAGCTGGTGCAATGGCTCACCCCGCGCCAGGTGGTCTACAGCGCCGGGCGGCGCAACGCCTTCGGCCATCCCCACGACGAGGTGGTCAGGCGCTTCCGCGGCGCAGGCAGCTGTCAGTGGAGCACGGCGCTGGATGGCGCGCTGACGTTCCGGCTGGGGGGCGATGCGGGGCGAGCCGTCGAGAGCACACGGCCACTGCCCTGGCGGCGGGGCGGTGTCGGAGCCGACTGCCTTGCGTTAGAATCGCCCTGAGTTCGGGATCACGGTTCACGGGGTATCTTCGAGGGAAAGCGCATGGACATGATGGAGGCCCTGATCGCCGGGGGCTGGCTGATGCTGCCACTGCTCGGCTGTTCGCTGCTTGCCACGGTGATCATCATCGAACGCCTCTGGACCCTGCGTGCCGGGCGCATCGCGCCCCGGGGGCTCGGCCAGGAGGTCTGTACCCTGGTCTCCCGTGGCCAGGTCAACCTCTACTGGCTGGAGAGCCACTCGCCGCTGGGCGGCGTGCTGGCCGCGGGGCTGCGCAACGCGCGCCTCGGCCATGAACAGGTGCGGGCGCGTCTGCAGGAGGCGGGCACCGCGGTGATCCATGACATGGAGCGCTTCCTGAGCCCCCTCGGCACCATCGCCGCCATCGCCCCGCTGATCGGGCTGCTGGGCACCGTGGTGGGTATGATCGAGGTCTTCTCGGTGATCGTCGCCGGCGACGGCGCCAGCCGCACCGCCGATCTCGCCGGCGGCATCTCCCGCGCCCTGGTGACCACCGCGGCGGGCCTGACCGTGGCGATTCCCGCCCTGATGTTCCACCGCTACTTCCTGCGCCGGGTCGAGGACATCACCGTGCGCATGGAGGAGCAGTCGGGCCAGGTGGTGGAGTTCCTCGCCCACTACGGCGGCGAGCTGACCCTGGCCGAGCGCCACGAGGCCGCCGCCGAGGAGGAGCGCCTCGAGGCCGACGGGCGGATGGCGCCCCGGGTGAAGCGCTCGTGAGGTTTGCGCGTACCCGCCGCGACCCGGTGGAGGTCAACCTCACGCCGCTGATCGACGTGGTGTTCCTGCTGCTGATCTTCTTCATGGTCTCCACCACCTTCGAGACCCGTCAGGCGCTGGAGCTCGAACTGCCCGAGACGACCAGCGGGGCCGCCGCCGAGGTCTCGCCGGTCACCCTGGTGGTCACCGCGGCCGGCGTCTACCGCCTCGGCGAGCGCGAGCTGACGTCGGCCGAGCTGGCCTCGGCGCTGGCCGCCGAGGCCGAGCAGGCCCGCGAGCACGGCCTGGTGGTGGAGGCCGATGGCCGCGCCAGCCACGCCGATGTGGTCCGCGTGCTCGATCAGGCCGGCCTGCAGGGCATCGAGCGGGTGCGCATCGCCACCACCGAAAGCCGCACCGGCGAGACCATTTCCCCACAAGCGGAGACGCCGTGAATCAGGACGGGACCCCCCAACACTCCGGCTGGACGCTCTACAAGCGCCTACTGAGCTATGTGCGCCCCCACTGGCGCTCCTTCGGCCTGGCCATTGTCGGCTACGTCATCTATGCCGCCTCCAGCACGGCACTCGCCGAGATGATGAAGCGTCTGATCGATGGCATCCAGAATCCCGATGCCACCTTCCGGCTCTTCCTGCCGCTGTTCGTGGTGGGCATGTTCGCCGCCCGGGGCCTCGGTACCTTCCTCGGCACCTACTTCATGAGCAACGTGGCGCGCAACGTGGTCCACGCCCTGCGCTGCAACGTCTTCAACCATATGCTCCATCTCCCGGGGCGCTTCTTCGACAGCCACTCCAGTGGCCACCTGATCTCGCGGGTCACCTATCATGTGGAGCAGGTCACCGGCGCGGCCACCAAGGCGCTGACCATCCTGCTGCGCGAGGGGCTCTTCGTCCTCGGCCTGGTGGGCTACCTGCTGTGGACCAACTGGATGCTGACGCTGCTCTTCCTGACCGTCACGCCGCTGATCGGCGGGGTGGTCAGCTACGCCAGCAAGCGCTTCCGGCGCATCTCGACGCGCATCCAGGCCTCCATGGGGGACGTCACCCACGTGGCCTCCGAGGCGCTCTCCGGCTACCGGGTGGTGCGCACCCACGGCGCCGAGGGCTTCGAGAAGGCGCGCTTCGCCGCGGCCAGCGAGTACAACCGCCAGCAGAGCATGAAGGAGGCGCTGACCAAGGCGGTCAGCACCCCGGTGATCCAGCTGCTGGTGGCCCTGGCCCTGGCGGTGCTGGTGTGGCTGGCCATGTCGCCGGCGCTGATGGACAACATGACCGCCGGCGAGTTCGTCGCCTTCATCACCGCCGCCTCGCTGATGGCCAAGCCGGTGCGCCAGCTCACCGAGATCAACAGCGAGATCCAGAAGGGGCTGGCCGCCGCCGCCGAGCTGTTCGGTTTGCTGGAGGTGCCCGCCGAGCGGGACGAGGGGCACCACGAGCCGGGCCGGCTGGTCGGCAGGGTCCGCTTCGAGGGCGTGCGCTTCCGCTACGGCGAGGGCCAGCCCGAGGTGCTCAAGGGCATCGACCTCGAGGTGGCGCCGGGCGAGATGATCGCCATCGTGGGCCGCTCGGGCAGCGGAAAGTCGACCCTGGTGGGGCTGCTGCCGCGCTTCTACCGGCCCACCGAGGGGCGGGTGCTGGTCGATGACGTGCCCCTGGACGACTACCGCCTGACGCCGCTGCGCCGCCAGATCGCCCTGGTCTCCCAGCAGGTGACCCTGTTCAATGCCAGCATCGCCGACAACATCGCCTATGGCGTGCCCGACGCCGACCCCGCGGCCATCGAGGCCGCCGCCCGGGCCGCCCATGCCCACGAGTTCATCGAGCGCCTGCCCGGCGGCTACGCCACCGTGGTGGGCGATAACGGCGTGATGCTCTCCGGCGGCCAGCGTCAGCGCCTGGCCATCGCCCGGGCGATCTTCAAGGACTCGCCGCTGCTGATCCTCGACGAAGCCACCTCGGCGCTGGACACCGAGTCCGAGCGCCATATCCAGGCGGCCCTGGAGGAGGTGTGCCGCGGGCGCACCACCCTGGTGATCGCCCACCGTCTCTCCACCATCGAGCGCGCCGACCGGATCCTGGTCATGGAGCAGGGCGAGGTGATCGAGCAGGGTAGCCATGCCGAGCTGCTGGCCCGCGACGGCGCCTACGCCGCGCTGCACCGCCTGCAGTTCCAGGAGGCCGACCCCGCATGAAAGGCCCGCAGGCATGCCGGCCGGTGATGGCCACGGCAGCGTCGCTGCATCGCTTGCCGTGCCGGGAGGCCGGCCCCGCATGAGCGGACTGGGCGAGCGCTGGCTGGCGGCCGCCTATGGGGGGGCGCCCTGGCTGGCGCTGCTGCGTCCCCTGGAGGCTCTCTACCGCGCCGCGGTGGCGCGTCGCACCGCCGCCTATGCCGAGGGGCACCGCACGGTGTGGCGGGCTCCGGTGCCGGTGATCGTGGTGGGCAACCTGACGCTGGGTGGCACCGGCAAGTCGCCGCTGGTGGCCTGGCTGGTGCGCCACCTCGTCGAGCGCGGCCATCGCCCGGGCATCCTCTCCCGCGGCTATGGCGGGCAGAGCGACGCCTATCCGCTGTGGGTCGATGACCGGACCCCCGCGGCGCAGTGCGGCGACGAGCCGCGCATGCTGGCCGACCAGACCGGGGTGCCGGTGGTGGTGGACCCGGACCGTCCACGCGGGGCAGGCAGGCTGCTGGCGGCGGGCTGTGACATCCTGGTCAGCGACGATGGCCTCCAGCACCTGGCCCTGGGGCGCGACCTCGAGCTGGTGGTGGTGGATGGGGCGCGGGGCTTCGGCAACGGCCGCTGCCTGCCGGCGGGGCCGCTGCGCGAGCCGCTCTCGCGACTGGCCAGCGTCGATGCGGTCGTGATCAATGGCGAGCCGGCCTTCGTCCCGCCGCCGGGGGCCTTCACGATGACGCTGGCCCCGGTCGCCTGGCGCCGGCTCGATGACGGCACGCGGCGTTCGCTTGCGCCGCTGCCCTTCGCGGGGCCGGTCCATGCGGTGGCGGGCATCGGCCGCCCGGCGCGCTTCTTCGAGGCCCTGGCCGAGCTCGGCGTCGAGGCGATGGCCCACCCCTTCGACGACCACCACGCCTATCGCGCCGAGGAGCTCGCCTTCGCCGACGGTCGCCCGCTGGTGATGACCGCCAAGGACGCCGTGAAGTGCCGTGACCTGGCACCCCGCGACAGCTGGGTGCTGGAGGTGGCGGCCACGCCGGATCCCGCCTTCGTCCGCTGGCTCGAGGCGCGGCTGGCCGCCCTGGACGCCGCGGCGCCCGACATGAATTCGCGAGCCGGCAGTGCGCCGGCTCACCACCAGGAGTGAGGTGAACATGATGGACAAGGAACTGCTGGCCATGCTGGTCTGCCCGCTGTGCAAGGGCAAGCTGAAGTACCAGCGCGAGGCCGAGGAGCTGCACTGTCTCTATGATGGCCTGGCCTATCCGGTGCGCGACGGCATCCCGGTGATGCTGCCCGAGGAGGCGCGTCAGCTCTCCGCCGACGAGAAGCTCCGCGCCTCCCCTGGACGCACGGGGGAGGCGTGATGGCCGAGCGCGACTTCATCGCCGTCATTCCGGCGCGCTTCGCCTCCTCGCGCCTGCCCGGCAAGCCCCTGGCCCAGATCGCCGGCCGGCCCATGGTGGCCCACGTCTGGCAGCGCGCCTGCGAGAGCCGCGCCGCCCGGGTGGTGGTAGCCACCGACGATGGCCGTATCGAACAGGCCATGCGGGCCGAGGGCGCCGAAGTGGTGATGACCCGCGCCGACCACCCCTCCGGCACCGACCGCCTGGCCGAGGTGGCCGAGCGGCTGGGCCTGGCCGATGACGCTGTGCTGGTCAATGTCCAGGGCGACGAGCCGCTGATCCCGGCGACGCTGATCGACCAGGTGGCCGACCGGCTGTTCGACGACCCGGAGGCCTCCATCGCCACCCTCGCCGAGCGGATCAGCGACGTGGAGAGCCTCTTCAATCCCAACGTGGTGAAGGTGGTGCGCGCCCTCTCCGGGCGGGCGCTCTACTTCTCGCGGGCCCCCATCCCCTGGGACCGTGACGCCTTCGCCGCCCGCCCCGAGCTGCTCGAGACCGACGCCTGGCTGCGCCATATCGGTCTCTACGCCTATCGCGCCGGCTTCCTGGCCGAGTATCGCGACTGGGTGCCGTCGCCCCTGGAGCGGCTCGAGCACCTGGAGCAGCTGCGCGCGCTCCATCACGGCCACGCGATTCAGGTGGCCCTGGCCAGGGAGCCGCATCCCGCCGGGGTCGATACCGCCGAGGACCTGGCCCGGGTGAGGGCCCTGCTGGACGCCGTCGAACGCGGGGGAGGGGAGTGATGCGGGTACTCTTCGTCTGCCTGGGCAATATCTGCCGCTCGCCCACCGCCGAGGGGGTGTTCCGTCGCCTGCTCGATGAGCGCGGCCTGGCTCACCGGGTCGAGGTCGACTCCTGCGGCATCGCGGGCTGGCACGAGGGCAAGGCGCCGGATCCGCGTACCCGCGAGGCGGCCGCCCGCCGCGGCATCGATCTCTCGACGCTGCGTGCCCGCCAGCTGGATGATGCGGACTTCGACGCCTTCGACTACCTGCTGGCCATGGACCACGACAACCTGGCGGCCATGCGGGCCCGAGCCCCCGCGACCCTCGACGCCCATCTCGGGCTCTTCCTCGCCTTCGCCGGCATGCCGGATCGTGCGGTGCCCGACCCCTACTATGGCGGTGAGCAGGGCTTCGAGGAGGTGCTCGACCTGGTGGAGCAGGGGGCCCGCGGCCTGCTGGCCGAGATCGAGGCGCGGCTGGAGCGCCGCCCTTGAGTCCGCTGGCTTATCCTGCGCGTGACCTGGCCTCGTCGAACACCCTGGGCCTGCCCTGCATGGCGGAGCATTTCGTCGCGCCTGCAAGCCTGGCCGAGCTGCAGATGGCCCTGGCGGATGCGCGTGCCCGAGACTGGCCGCTGACCCTGCTCGGCGGCGGCAGCAACCTGATCCTTCCCGAGCGCCTGCCTGGGCTGGTCATCCGGCCTGCCATGGCGGCCTGGTGGCTCGAGGAGGGTGAGGAGGACGAGGTGCGGGTCCACGCCGAGGCGGGGGTGGTCTGGCACGCGCTGGTGATGGCCCTGGCGCGCCTCGGCCTGTGGGGCACCGAGAACCTGGCGCTGATTCCCGGCCACTGCGGGGCGGCGCCGATCCAGAATATCGGCGCCTATGGCGTCGAGCTCTGCGAGGTGCTGGAGGCGCTGCAGGTGGTGGATCTCGCGGACGGCCGTGAGCGCTGGATGACGCCGCAGGAGTGCGCCTTCGGCTACCGCGACAGCATCTTCAAGGGGCCTCTCGCGGGGCGGGTGGTGATCACCCGGCTGGTGCTTCGGCTGTCGCGCACTGCGCGGGCGCACCTGGGCTATGGCGAT
The DNA here is from genome assembly GCF_003547075.1 of Halomonas sp. JS92-SW72. NCBI lineage: Bacteria > Pseudomonadati > Pseudomonadota > Gammaproteobacteria > Oceanospirillales > Halomonadaceae > Halomonas > Halomonas sp. JS92-SW72. The sequence continues at coordinate 3,303,880 of NZ_CP032147.1, read as the reverse complement.
CTGGCCAGTCGGGTGGGGAAGGCCCCGAGGCCGCTGTCAGTGGCCGAGGCGGTGTGTGCCATTCGCCGCGAGAAGCTGCCCGACCCCGCGGTGCTCGGCAACGCCGGCAGCTTCTTCAAGAACCCGGTGGTGTCGCAGGCGCTGGCCGGGCGACTGCTGGCCGAGCACCCCGAGATGCCCCACTTCCCCCAGCCCGACGGGCGGGTCAAGCTGGCCGCCGGCTGGCTGATCGACCGCTGCGGCCTCAAGGGCCTGCGCGAGGGGCACTTCGGGGTGCATGAGCGCCAGGCGCTGGTGCTGGTCCACTTCGGTGGCGGCAGTGCGGCGGAGCTGCTCGGCTTCGCCGAGCGGGTGGCGAGCCGCGTGCACGCGCGCTTCGGCGTGACCCTGGAGCGGGAGCCCCGGTTGGCCGGCGAGCGCTGATGGCCTGACGCGATGGCCATGCCATAACGACCGCGCCCGCAGCCATGGCTGCGGGCGCGGTCGTCTCAAAGAGGGTCAAGCGGGACCTCAGCCCTGCTTGCCCTCCTGGGCCTTGGCCTCGAGCTCGCGACGGCGGATCTCGCGCGGGTCGTTGTGCGCGCGGCGACGACGGCGGTTGGCGCGGCGCTCCTCCGGCGTCTCGTCGGCCTTGGCGTCGGCCTTCGGTGCCTCGGCCTTGGCTTCGACGGGCTTCGGTTCTGCTTTGGGCGCTTCGGCTTTAACCTCGGCCTTGGCCTCGACCGGTGCTTGCGCCGCCGGCTTCGGTGCCTCGGCTTTTGGCGCGTCGGGTTTGGGTGCCTCGGCTTTCGGCGCGTCGGGCTTGGGTGCCTCGGCCTTCGGCGCGTCGGGCTTGGGTGCTTCGGCCTTCGACGCGTCGGGCTTGGTCGCCTCGGCCTTCGGCGCGTCGGGCTTGGGTGCCTCGGCCTTCGGCGCGTCGGGCTTGGGTGCTTCGGCCTTCGGCGCGTCGGGCTTGGGTGCCTCGGCCTTCGGCGCGGCGGGCTTGGGCGCCTCGGCCTTCGGCTCGGCGGCTTTCGGTGCCTCGGCCTTCGGCTCGGCGGCTTTCGGTGCCTCGGCCTTCGGCTCGGCGGGCTTGGGCGCCTCGGCCTTCGGCTCGGCGGCTTTCGGTGCCTCGGCCTTCGGCGCTTCGGGCTTGGGTGCCTCGGCCTTCGGCGCGGCGGGCTTGGGTGCCTCGGCCTTCGGCGCGGCGGGCTTGGGTGCCTCGGCCTTCGGCGCGGCGGGCTTGGGTGCCTCGGCCTTCGGCGCGGCGGGCTTGGGTGCCTCGGCCTTCGGCGCGGCGGGCTTGGGTGCCTCGGCCTTCGGCGCGGCGGGCTTGGGTGCCTCGGCCTTCGGCGCGGCGGGCTTGGGTGCCTCGGCCTTCGCCGCGGCGGGCTTGGGCGCCTCGGCCTTCGGCTCGGCGGCTTTCGGTGCCTCGGCCTTCGGCGCTTCGGGCTTGGGTGCCTCGGCCTTCGCCTCGGCGGGCTTGGGCGCTTCGGCCTTCGCCTCGGCGGGCTTGGGCGCTTCGGCCTTCGCCTCGGCGGGCTTGGGCGCTTCGGCCTTCGCCTCGGCGGGCTTGGGTGCCTCGGCCTTCGCCTCCGCGGGCTTGGGTGTCTCGGCCTTCGGCGCGTCTGGCTTGGGCGCTTCGGCCTTTACCTCGGGCTTGGGCGCCTCGGCTGCCGTTTCCGGCTGGGCCTCGGCCACCTGGGCCTGGAGGCGCTGCTGCTCCTCCTGGGCCTTCGGGCTGATGGCGTGCTGACGGCTGCGGCTGCGCGGGTTGTTGCGGGTGCGCTTGGGCTTGCCGTCGTCCACCGGCGCCTCGGCCCTGGGCGCGTCGCTCTTCGCCTCTACCGGCTTCTCGGCCGGGCGCTCGTCACGCCTGTCGCCGCCGCGTTGGCGACGCGCGTCGTCGCGGGGTTTCTCATCGCGCTTGGGTGCCTCCGGCTGACGCGCTTGACGGGCATCGTCCTGGCGGCCGCGCCCACGGCCGCCGCGGCCACCGCGGTTGTCGGCGGACTCGGCCCTGCCGTCGCCGCGCTCGCTCTCCTGGCGCGGCGCGCCGCGGCGCTCCTCGCTGCGCGGGCGGCGCTGACGCTGATTGCGCCCGCTGCGCTCGTCGTCGCGCTGCGCGGGCTTGCGGGCGCCCTGGTCAGCGCGTGACTCCTCGCCGCGGGCGGCGGGGGCCTTGCCGCTATCGGCAGGCGCTTCGTCGCCGCCGAGCAACTTGGCCAGGCCCTTGACCAGGCGGCCCAGCACGCCGGCCTGGGGCTCGGCGACCGGCTGCTGCACCGCGGGCGGGCGGGCCGGCGCCCTGGCTGCCGGGGCAGGGGGCTTGGCGGGGGCCTTGGGTGCCGGGGCCTCTTCCTGCTGCAGGGAGGCGGGGGCCGGCTCGTGGTGGATGACCGTCTTCACCGCGGCCTCGGTGCGCTGCACCGGCTTGCCGAAGGTGGGTTCCGGCTCGCGGCCGACCTCGGTGTCGGTGGAGAGCTCGAAGCTGGAGAGGGAGGCGGAGCCCTCCTCGTCCACGTGGTCGTCGCGCAGACGCTGGACATCGTAGTGGGGCGTATCCATGTCCGGGCTGGGCAGCAGTACCACCCGCACGCCCTGGCGACGCTCGATGTCGGCCAGCACGTTGCGCTTCTCGTTGAGCAGGTAGGTGGCTACCGGCACCGGGAGGATGGCGCGGATCTGGGCGCTGCGCTCCTTCATGGCCTCTTCCTCGATCAGGCGCATGATCGAGAGGGAGATGGAGCGGACGTCGCGGATGGTGCCCTGGCCGTCGCAGCGCGGGCAGACCACGCCGCTGGTCTCGCCGAGCGACGGGCGCAGGCGCTGGCGGGACATTTCCATCAGGCCGAAGCGCGAGATGCGGCCGATCTGCACCCGGGCGCGGTCCAGCTTCAGCGCATCCCGCACGCGGTTCTCGACCTCGCGCTGGTTGCGTGCCGGGCTCATGTCGATGAAGTCGATCACCACCAGGCCGCCGATATCGCGAAGACGCAGCTGGCGGGCGATCTCGTCGGCCGCCTCCAGGTTGGTCTGCAGGGCGGTCTCCTCGATATCGCTGCCGCGGGTGGCGCGCGCCGAGTTGATGTCGATGGAGACCAGCGCCTCGGTGTGATCGATGACGATGGAGCCGCCGGAGGGCAGCTTCACCTCACGCTCGTAGGCGGTCTCGATCTGCGACTCGATCTGGAAGCGCGAGAAGAGCGGCACCTCGTCGACGTAGAGCTTGATCTTCTGCTGGTAGGAGGGCATCACCTGGCGGATGAAGGCCAGCGCCTCCTGGTGCACCGCCTCGCTGTCGATCAGCACCTCGCCGATGTCCTGGCGCAGGTAGTCGCGCATGGCGCGGATGATGACGTTGGACTCGCGGTAGATCAGGAAGGGAGCGGAACGCTTGCCGGCCTCGGCGGTGATCGATTCCCACACCTGGACCAGGTAGTCCAGGTCCCACTGCAGCTCCTCGGGGGAGCGGCCGATGCCGGCGGTGCGGACGATCAGGCCCATGCGGTCGGGGATGGTGAGCTGCCCCATGGCCTCCTTGAGCTGGCTGCGCTCCTCCCCCTCGATGCGGCGCGAGATGCCGCCGGCCTTGGGGTTGTTGGGCATCAGTACCAGGAAGCGACCGGCCAGGCTGATGAAGGTGGTCAGCGCCGCGCCCTTGTTGCCGCGCTCCTCCTTGTCGACCTGGACGATGACCTCCTGCCCCTCCTTGAGCACCTCCTTGATGCTGGGGCGGCCGGAGGCGGGCTCCTTGACGAAGTACTCGCGGGAGATCTCCTTCAGCGGCAGGAAGCCGTGGCGATCCGCGCCGAAGTCGACGAAGGCGGCTTCCAGGGAGGGCTCGATGCGGGTGATCTTGCCGCGGTAGATATTGGCTTTCTTCTGTTCCCGGGCACCGGATTCGATGTCCAGGTCGTAGAGGCGTTGTCCATCGACCAGCGCGACGCGCAGCTCTTCGGGCTGGGTCGCATTGATGAGCATCCGTTTCATGTTGTCTCGCACTATGGGGTGCCGGCGAGTACGACGTGGCGAACCTCTGTGTGCTGCGTGCCTGTGCTCAGCGTATCGCAGGAATACGCATATCTACGGCCGTGGCGGTTCGATGACGACGCGTCACGGCACGAGTTGTTGAGTACGGGGCGGAGGCAGGACATGTCTCGGTGGGGGTCACCCATCCGGCCCTGCGGTCACCGCCAACACCTGGCATTCATCGATTCGCCGCCGCCGGTCTCCGGCACGCTGTTGAACGTGTCCCGTGGCCTGCCGAGGTTCCATGACGGGGGAAACATCGGGGGGATCCGGGCGTGGCGCTGTATCGCTGTAGTTCCGTTGCTGCGGGCGGCGGGACGTGTCGACGTCGTCGCGGCCTGATCTTTTCGCTCCGGCCTGCGTGTCTGTCGGGCAGGCGCCAGAGGGCCTGGTTTGGCCCATTGGAGCGAATTGGCAATATAACAGCAACCGGGCCGCGCCAGCAATTGGCGCGCCGGGAAGCCCACTGCGATAGAATGCGCCTTTTGGCAGTTTCCGGCAGTGGAGTCTCGGCATGGCCGAAGGGCGCGACGTACAGTGGGTCGAGGTGACGGAAGGTCAGGATGGCCAGCGGGTCGACAATTTCCTGATGACCCGGATCAAGGGGGCGCCGCGGGCGCTCATCTACCGCATCGTGCGCAAGGGCGAGGTGCGGGTGAACAAGAAGCGCGTCAAGCCGGACACCCGCCTGGCGGTCGGTGATCTGGTGCGCATCCCGCCGCTCAAGCTCTCGCCCCGCGAGGCGGTGCGGGAGGTGAGTGACAACCTGCGCAACCTGCTGGCCGGCAGCGTGCTGGTCGAGGGGCGCGACTGGCTGGTGATCAACAAACCGGCGGGGCTCGCCGTGCACGGCGGCAGCGGGGTCAAGATCGGCCTGATCGAGGCGCTGCGCCAGGTGCGCGAGGACCTGGACTTCCTGGAGCTGGTGCACCGGCTGGATCGCGACACCTCCGGCTGCCTGCTGCTGGCCAAGTCGCGTCCGGCGCTGCTGGCGCTGAACGAGGCCCTCAAGCAGCAGCAGATGGACAAGCGCTACCTGGCCCTGGTGGCCGGTCGCTGGCCGGCGCGGCGAGACTACGTGGCGGCGCGGCTGGACCGCTACACCCTGGCCAACGGCGAGCGTCGGGTGCGGGTGGATCCGGCTGGAAAGGTCTCCCGCACCCGTTTCGCGGTGCGCGAGGCCTTTCCGAGGGTGACGCTGCTGGAGGCCGAACCGGTTACCGGGCGGACCCACCAGATCCGCGTGCATGCCGCCCATGCCGGCCATCCGCTGCTGGGCGACGACAAGTATGCCAGTCGCGACAGCCAGCGGCTCGGCGAGTCCCTCGGCGTGACGCGGCTCTTCCTGCACGCCGAATCGCTGAGCTTCCCCGAGCCCACCAGCGGGCGGCCGGTACAGATCAAGGCGCCGCTGCCCGAGGAGCTCTCGGCGGTGCTGGCCCGGGCCCGTCGCGACGCCTGAGCCCCGCTCGACTCTATTCAACGACCCGATTCATCGACCCCGGGGTTTGACCACACGGAGAGGACAATGCGCTATCGACTGGTGATCTTCGACTGGGATGGCACTCTGATGGACTCGGCGGCGCGCATCGTCGACTGCATGCAGGCGGCGTCGCGGGATGCCGGCTGGGGCGAGCTCTCTCCCCAGAGCATCCGCAACATCATCGGCCTGGGGCTGCCCGAGGCGATCGCCACCCTGTGCCCCGGCATCGATGCGGAGCGCGCCGAACTGCTGCGCAGCCGCTACTCCTGGCACTTCGTCGAGGGCAGCGACACGCCCATGCGCTTCTTCTCCGGGGTGGAGGCGGGGCTTGCCGACCTGCACGGCCGTGGCGGGCAGCGTCTGGCGGTGGCCACGGGCAAGAGCCGCCGAGGCCTCGACCGCGTCTTTCGCGAGAGCGGCAGCGGTCGCTGGTTCCACGCTAGCCGCACCGCCGATGAGACCCGCTCCAAGCCGCACCCGCAGATGCTCGACGAGCTGCTGGCCCAGCTCGAGGTGGACGTGGCGGAGGCGGTGATGGTGGGGGATACCGAGTATGACCTGGAGATGGCCCGGGCCATCGGCATGGACCGGGTAGCGGTGACCTGGGGGGTGCATGCGCCCGCGCGGTTGGCGGCCAGCCGGCCGACCTTCACCGCCGAGGCGGTGCCCGAGCTCTTCGACTGGCTGCAGGGAAGGTAAGGCATGAGTGACGACGACCAGAAGCGTGGTACCACGCAGGACCCCTGGACCCAGGGGGCGGAGCGCAGCCCCGAACAGGCCCGCGCGGAGCGCGAGGCGCGCCGCACCCCGGCGGAGCCGGTCGCGGCGCAGGCCGAGAGCGCCGAGGCCCTGCGCGAGCGCCAGCGCCTCCAGCAGCTGGAGATGATGGATCGCTGGATCGGCGGGGTGCTGACGGAGCAGCGCCGCGCGCGACGCTGGAAGCTCTTCTTTCGCTTCCTGTTCGCGGCGCTGATCCTGGCCTCGCTCTCGGCGACCCTCTACAGCCTGGTGGCCGGCCCCCCCGGCAGCAGTGCCGCGTCCGGGCCGCACCTGGGCGTGGTCAAGGTGCGCGGCGTGATCGATTCGGAGTCGCCGGCCAGTGCCGAGCGCATCATCACCGGGCTCAATCGCGCCTGGGAGGCCGAAGAGAGTGTGGCGGTGGTGCTGCAGATCGACAGCCCCGGCGGCAGTCCGGTGCAGTCCCAGCGCATCTTCGACGAGATCATGCGGCTGCGCGGCGAGGGCGACAAGCCGATCATTGCGGTGATCGAGGATGTGGGGGCCAGCGGCGCCTACTATATAGCCGCGGCGGCCGACGAGATCCTGGTGGCTCCGGCCAGCCTGGTGGGGTCCATCGGGGTGATCTCGGCCAGCTTCGGCTTCGAGGAGGCGATCGAGCGCCTGGGCGTGGAGCGTCGCGTCTTCGCCGCCGGTGACAACAAGGCCTTCCTCGACCCCTTCTCGGAGCTGGCGCCCGAGCAGCGTGACTTCTGGCAATCGGTGCTGGCCACCACCCACCGCCAGTTCGTCGAGGCCGTGCGCGAAGGGCGGGGCGATCGCCTGAGCGAGGACGAGCGACTGTTCAGCGGCTTGGTGTGGAACGGCGAGCAGGCCGTGGCGCTCGGCCTGGTGGACGGCATCGGCAGCCTGGGCGGCCTGGCCCGGGAGCGGCTGGTCGAGCCCAGGGTGCGGGACTACACCCCGCGCCTGGATCCCTTCGAGCGCTTCTCCCGCCAGTTCGGCCGCGTCGCCATGGAGCTGCTGGGCGTGCCCCGCGCCGATTCGCCGCTGCGCTATCAGCTACCCTAGCGGGTCGAGGCCTGCCTCCCGCAGCATGGCGCAGAGGCGGATCAGCGGCAGGCCGATCAGGGTGTTGGGGTCGTCGCCCTCGAGCTTCTCGAACAGGGCGATCCCCAGCCCCTCCATGCGAAAGCTGCCGGCGCACTCCAGCGGCAGCTCCTTCTCCACGTAGCGGGCGATCTCGCCCTCGCCGAGCCGGCGAAACACCACGTCATAGGTCTCGTGGGTCACCCGGTGGCGCCCACGGCGCGTGTCCAGCAGGGCCAGGCCGGTCAGGAAGCGCACCCGCTGTCCGGAGAAACGCGCCAGCTGGCGTCTCGCGGCGGCTGCATCGGCAGGCTTGCCGAGGATCTCGCCGTCGAACAGGGCCACCTGGTCGGAGCCGATGATCAGGTGGTCGGGCCACGCCTCGGCCAGGGCCTGAGCCTTGCCCAGCGCCAGTCGGTGCACCAGGGTGGCGGGCGCCTCCCCCGGGTAAGGGGTCTCGTCGATGTCGGGGCTCTGCCAGGCGTAGGGGATTTCCAGGCGATCCAGGAGCTGGCGGCGCCAGCGAGAACCTGAGGCGAGGACGAGTCGTGGCATGGGGGCTTTTCCGGTGGCGGATGGATGATCGAGGGTAGCATGAGCCGAACGGTCAACGGCGGCTTTGACAGGGGAGGGGGGAGTGCCTATCATTGCGCGCCTATGTTGACCACACGACTTCCCAGCAGGGTCGAGCCCTACAAGCTTGCAGCCCGCGCCGAGCGACTCGAGGGCCTGATGGCCCTCGCCGATTTTGCACGTCTGGCCGAAGAGGTCGGTGCCCAGACCGGCGATATTCGCGTCACCCTCGATTTCGGCATCGACGCCCAGGGACGCCGAGTGATCCATGGCCGCCTGGAGGCCGACCTGCAGCTGCCGTGCCGGCGCTGCCTGTCGCCCCTGGCGCAGCATGTGGAGAGCGAGTTCCTGCTGGGGATGGTCACCAGCGACGACCTGGCCGCCGAGTTGCCGAGCACTCATGAGCCGGTGCTGGTGGAAGACGAACAGCTGAACCTGCTGACGGTGGTCGAGGACGAACTGATCCTCAGCCTGCCTCAGGTGGTTTACCACGATGAGGCCGACTGTGAGGTCTCTCGCGACCAGCTGACCAGCGGGGAGGATGCCGTGGCATCCCGGGAGCCCGCAGCGAGCCCCTTCGATGTGCTCAGGCACCTCAAGGGCAAATCCTGATTCATCATCGTTTTACTCTGGAGTGACATCCCATGGCAGTTCAACAGAACCGCAAGACCCGTTCCAAGCGCGGCATGCGTCGTAGCCACGACGCCCTGAGCGCTCCGGCCCTGTCCCAGGACAAGGAAACCGGTACCACTCACCTGCGCCACCACGTCTCTCCGGACGGCTTCTACCGTGGTCGCAAGGTCGTCGACGCCTGAGGCGACGACGCATCTCTCGGTGACGCCTGGCCGCTGACTCCCCGTGCGAATCGCCATCGATGCGATGGGCGGTGACCTCGGTCCCCGCGCCACCGTGCGAGGAGCGGCCAGTGCGGCCCTCCAGGACTCCCGTCTCTCGCTCCTGCTGTTCGGCCCGCGTCGACAGCTGGAGGGAGAGATCTCCTGCCTGCCGCGGCGTCTCGTCGCGGCTGGTTCGCGTCTGGAGGTCGTGGATGCCGCCGAGGTAATCGCCCCCGGCCAGCGCCCCGCCGACGCCCTGCGCCATGGCCAGGCCAGCAGCATGGCCAGGATGCTGGCCGCGGTAGCGGCCGGCGACGCCGCGGCGGGGGTCAGCGCCGGCAACACCGGTGCCCTGGTGGCGCTGGGGCGCCAGGCGCTGGGCACCGTGGCCGGCATCCCGCGTCCGGCGATCAGCACGGCCATTCCGACCCGCAGCCAGGGGCGCTGCTACCTGCTCGATCTGGGGGCCAACGTCGAGGCCTCCGCCGAGCGGCTGGTGGATTTCGCCCTGATGGGCGAGCTGATGGCTCGTCATGTGGACGGGATCGAGGCCCCCAGGGTGGCGCTGCTCAACGTCGGCGTCGAGGGCACCAAGGGCACGGCCAGCGTTCGCGAGGCCGATGCGCGGCTGCGTGCCCTCGGCGGACTCGACTATCGTGGCTACGTGGAAGGCGACGGCATCTTCGCCGGCCAGGTGGACGTGGTGGTGTGCGACGGCTTCGTCGGCAACGCCGTGCTCAAGGCCAGCGAGGGGCTGGCGCGCATGCTGGTGGCGCGGGTCCAGGCGACCTTCGAGGCCCACTGGAGCAGCCGCCTGGTCGGGGCCTTGGCGCGGCCGGCGCTGCGCCGCCTCAAGGGCGAGCTGGATCCGGTGCGCTACAATGGCGCCAGCCTGCTGGGCCTTGGCGGCATCGTGGTGAAGAGCCACGGCGGTGCCGATGCCGCTGGCTTCCACTATGCGGTGCTGCGGGCGGTCCAGGAGGTGCGGCATGACCTGCCGCGCTGCCTGGCGGCGGGTCTGGCCCCACGGCGGGGCGTTGGCGAGTCGATCGGCAGGGCCGGTCGAGTCGCCAGCGATCCCGACATCCTCACGCCGGGGATTTCCGGTGGTGATGACAGCCAACAAGAGCAAAGGTGACCAAGATGACTCAATCCCTCGCCCTCGTGTTCCCCGGGCAGGGTTCCCAGCAGATCGGCATGCTGCGGGAGCTGGCGGAACGCTACAGCGTGGTGCGTACCTCCTTCGAGGAGGCCTCCGACGCGCTGGGCTATGACCTCTGGCAGGTGGTGCAGGAGGGGCCGGCAGACGCCCTCAATGCCACCGCCTGTACCCAGCCGGCCCTGCTCACCGCCAGCGTCGCCATCTGGCGGGTCTGGCAGGAGCTGGAGGGGCCGCGCCCCGGTGCCATGGCCGGTCACAGCCTCGGCGAGTACAGCGCCATGGTGTGCGCCGGCGTGATGAGCTTCGCCGAGGGCGTCAAGCTGGTGCGCCTGCGCGGCGAGGCGATGCAGGCGGCGGTGCCGGTGGGTCAGGGCGCCATGGCGGCGATCCTCGGTCTCGAGGATGGCGTGGTGGAGCAGGCCTGTGCCGAGGCCGCCCAGGGCGAGGTGGTCTCCGCGGTCAACTACAATGCCCCCGGTCAGGTGGTGATCGCCGGCGGCAGTGCCGCCGTGGAGCGCGCCATCGCCGCCTGCCAGGCGGCCGGTGCCAAGCGTGCCATGGCGCTGCCTGTCTCGGTGCCCTCCCACTGTGCGCTGATGGAGCCCGCCGCCGAGCGCCTGGCCGAGGCGATGGCCGCCATCGAGCTGCGTGCCCCGCGCTATACCGTCTTCCAGAACGTCGATGCCCAGGCCCACGCCGATACCGAGACCCTGCGTACCCGGCTGATCGAGCAGCTCTATCGCCCGGTGCGCTGGACCTCCTGCGTCGAGGCCATGGTCGAGGGCGGCGCTGAGGTGTTCATCGAGTGCGGGCCCGGCAAGGTCCTCACCGGCCTCGGCAAGCGCATCGCCCGGGGCAGCAAGGGGCTGGCCGTCAACGACCCGGACAGCCTCGAGGCGGCCCTGGAGCTGGCCCGCAGCGTCGCCAACGGCGGCTCGACCAACGGCTGAACCATTCCTCAGGACGAAGGCGAAAACACCATGACAACCGAAACGAGAGTTGCTCTGATCACCGGCGCCAGCCGCGGCATCGGCCGGGCCATTGCCCATGAGCTGGGCCGTCAGGGGCGCATCGTGATCGGCACCGCGACCAGCGATGCCGGCGCCGAGAAGATCGACGCCGATCTCAAGGCCCAGGGGATCCAGGGCGCCGGGCGCCGGCTCGACGTCACCGACGCGGCCAGCGTCGAGTCCCTGGTCAAGGCGGTCACCGAGGAGTTCGGTGCGCCGACCATCCTGGTCAACAATGCCGGGATCACCCGCGACAACCTGCTGATGCGCATGAAGGAAGAGGAGTGGAGCGACGTCGTCGATACCAACCTCACCTCAATCTATCGCGTCAGCAAGGCCTGCCTGCGCGGCATGACGCGGGCGCGCTTCGGTCGCATCGTCAACATCAGTTCGGTGGTGGCCACCATGGGCAATCTGGGGCAGACCAACTATGCCGCCGCCAAGGCGGGCATGGAGGGGTTCACTCGGGCCCTGGCCCGCGAGGTCGCCTCCCGCGCCATCACCGTCAATGCGGTGGCCCCGGGCTTCATCGCCACCGACATGACCGAGGCGCTGCCCGAGGAGCAGCACAAGATGCTGCTGGGCCAGATTCCCCTGGCGAGGCTGGGTCAGCCCGAGGAAATTGCCGCGGCGGTGGGCTTCCTCACCGGCGACACGGCGAGCTACATCACCGGCGAGACGCTGCACGTCAACGGCGGGATGAACATGCGTTGAGACCCTTCAGGGGCGGCGGTTGCGCCGGCCCCGGGGCGTCTATAAACTACCCCGCAGCTTCCGTCTGCGGATCTGGAACCCCAACGGCTGGTCATCTGGACGGCCAATTTGAACGACTGGAGTACGTCATAATGAGCACCATCGAAGAGCGCGTGAAGAAGGTTGTGGCCGAGCGCCTGAACGTCAAGGAAGAGGACATCCAGAACAGCTCCTCCTTCACCGAGGACCTGGGCGCCGACTCCCTGGATACCGTCGAGCTGGTCATGGCGCTCGAGGAAGAGTTCGATACCGAGATCCCGGACGAAGAAGCCGAGAAGATCACCACCGTCCAGGAAGCCATCGACTACGTCAACGCCCACCAGTAAACCTGGTGGCGGTCGATGCCGCCTGACGCGGGGAACCTTTTCCCCGGAGAAAAGCCGCCTCGCAAGGCGGCTTTTTCGTGGCAGGGTGATACGAGGCTTGTCAGGGCAGCGCAGGGCGGGGAGACTCGGTATAATGCGCGCAAAGGACGGCTCCTCGCGGGGGAGCCCTGTCATACTGGATGTCTGGAGGAACACTGATGGCACGTAGAAGGGTAGTGGTGACCGGTCTGGGGCTGGTCACGCCGGTGGGGAATAGCGTCGAGGAGAGCTGGTCCAACATCAAGGCCGGCAAGAGCGGTATCGCCCCCATTGAGCACTTCGATGCCAGCGGCTTCAATACCCGCTTCGGCGGCTCGGTGAAGGACTTCGACATCAGTCCCTACCTGAATCCCAAGGAGGCCCGCAAGATGGACCTCTTTATCCAGTACGGGGTGGCGGCAGGGGCCCAGGCGATTCAGGATTCCGGGATCGAGTGCACCGAGGAGAACGCCGCGCGCATCGGCGTGGCTATCGGCTCCGGCATCGGCGGCCTGCCGATGATCGAGCACAACCACAGCGCCATGCTCAAGAGCGGCCCGCGGCGCATCTCGCCCTTCTTCGTGCCCGGCTCGATCATCAACATGATCTCCGGCAACCTGGCCATCCAGCACGGCTTCCGCGGCCCCAACATCGCTATCACCACCGCCTGCACCACCGGCACCCACAACATCGGCTATAGCGCCCGCACCATCGCCTACGGTGACGCCGACGTGATGATCTGCGGCGGGGCCGAGATGGCCACCACGCCGCTGGGCCTGGGCGGTTTCTCCGCGGCGCGAGCGCTGTCGACCCGCAATGAGGCGCCCGAGGCGGCCAGTCGCCCCTGGGATCGTGACCGCGACGGCTTCGTGCTCTCCGATGGCGCCGGGGTGCTGGTGCTGGAGGAGTACGAGCACGCCAGGGCGCGCGGTGCGACCATCTACGCCGAGCTGACCGGCTTCGGCATGAGCGACGACGCCTATCACATGACCGCGCCGCCCGAGGACGGCAGCGGCGCGGCGCTCTCCATGGCCAATGCCGTCAGGGATGCCGGCATCGATGCCTCGGCCATCCACTACATCAATGCCCATGGCACCTCCACCCCGGCCGGCGACCTGGCCGAGAGCCGCGCCGTGGAAAAGGTGATGGGCGCGGCGGCGAAGTCCGTGGCGGTGAGCTCCACCAAGTCGATGATCGGCCACCTGCTGGGGGCCGCCGGCGCCGTGGAGGCGATCTTCTCGATCCTGGCCATCCGCGACCAGGTGGCGCCGCCCACCATCAACCTGGACAACCCCCAGGAGGGCTGCAACCTCGACTACGTGCCGCACACCGCTCGCGAGATGAAGATCGACGTGGCGCTGTCGAACTCCTTCGGCTTCGGCGGCACCAACGGCACCCTGATCTTCTCCCGGGTCTGACCCGGGGGTAGGCAAGCCGATGCGTGACGGGCAGGGTGGCTGGCCGCTGGACGACCGCGGGGCCGCCTACGGCGACGGCCTGTTCGAGACCGTGCTGCTGCGCGATGGCCGTCCGCTGCTGTGGGATGAACACCTGGCGAGGCTGGTGCGCGGCTGCCATGCCCTGGGCATTCCGATGCCCGCCGAGCGTGAGTTGGCCGCCCCTCTGGCCGAGGCGGGGCCGGGGCTCGTGGTACTCAAGCTGGTCCTGACTCGCGGCAGCGGTGGCCGCGGCTACCGCCCGCCCGCGTCCCCCGAGCCTCGCCTGCGCTGGCAGCTGGCGACCTTCGCTCCCGCGGAGAGCCGCTGGCGGGAGGGCGTGCGAGTGCGACACTGCCGCCTGCGGCTGGGCATCCAGCCGGCGCTGGCGGGCCTCAAGCACCTCAATCGCCTGGAGAATGTGCTGGCCCGTTCGGAGTGGGAAGACGAAGCAGTTGCCGAGGGACTGCTCTGCGACAGCGATGGCCGGCTGGTGGAGGCGACCGCCATGAACCTCTTCTGGCAGCGTGACGGCCGCCTGGAGACGCCGCGCCTCGACCGCTGCGGCGTGGCAGGCACCCTGCGCGAGGCCCTGAGGGAGCGCCTTTCCCTCGCCGAGGTCGATGCCGGGCCCGAGGCGCTCATCGCGGCCGAAGCGGTGTGGCTCGGCAACTCGGTGCAGGGGATCTGGCCGGTGGTGCGCCTCGATGATGCCGATGGCGTCGAGCGGCAGCGCTGGTCCCTTGCGCCGCTGCACCGGGGCTTCCAGGCCGAGGCCCATCGCCTGCTGGGCTATCCACTGCCCGATCCGACCTGACCTGAGATGATGAGGACGCCGATGCTGCGTGTGCTGAAGTTCCTGCTGGTGCTGGCCATCCTGGCCGCTGGCGCCCTGTTCGGTGGTTACCGCTACTGGGAATCCCGGCTCGAGGCGCCCATCGCGGTGAGCGAGCCAACCCTCTACGAGGTGCCCCGCGGCGCCGGCTACAACCGGGTGGTGGCCGACCTGGCCCAGCGCGGAATGATCGAGGACGACTGGGCCTTCCGCCTGCTGACCCGCCTGGAGCCCGACAGCGTGCCGCGCCTGCGCGCCGGCGAGTACATGCTGGAGCCGGGCATGAGCGGGCGCGAGCTGGTGGCGCTGCTCGGCAGCGACCGGGTGGTCACCTACCCGCTGACCATCCCCGAGGGCTGGACCTTCCGTCAGATGCGCCAGCTGCTGGACAACGCTCCCAAGCTGGAGAACCGCACCGCCGGCCTCTCCGACGAAGAGGTGATGGCGCTGCTGGACCGCGAGGGCGTCTATCCCGAGGGCTGGTTCTTCCCCGACACCTACCGCTACCACAAGGGGGTGAGCGACGTGGAGATCCTGCGCCAGGCGCTCACCCGCATGGAGGCGATCCTCGAGGAGGTGTGGGAGGGGCGCGCCGACGACCTCACCATCGAGTCGCCCTACGAGGCGCTGATCATGGCCTCGCTGATCGAGCGTGAGACCGGTGCGCCCGAGGAGCGCCGCGAGATCGCCGGCGTCTTCAAGCGGCGCATGCAGACCGGGATGCGCCTGCAGACCGACCCCACCGTGATCTACGGCATGGGCGAGCGCTACGAGGGCCGCATCACCCGCGCCGACCTGCGCGAGGCGACTCCCTACAACACCTACGTGATCGACGGCATGCCGCCGACGCCCATCGCCATGCCGGGCCGGGCGTCGTTGGAGGCTGCGGTGGATCCGCTGCCCGGCGACACCCTCTACTTCGTCTCCCGGGGCGACGGTACGCACCACTTCTCGCGCACCCTGCGCGAGCACAACAACGCGGTGAACCGGTATATCCGCAATCGCCAGTAAGGAGACCCAGATGGCCGTGCGCGGACGCTTCATCACCCTGGAGGGGGGCGAGGGGGTCGGCAAGTCCACCAACCTGGCCCGGGTGGTCGCCTGGCTCGAGGCCCGAGGGCTCGAGGTGGTGCAGACTCGTGAACCCGGCGGTACCCCGCGGGCCGAGGCGATCCGCCGCTTGCTTCTCGACCCCGACGTCGAGGAGCCGCTGGACGTCGATGCCGAGCTGCTGCTGGTCTTCGCCGCCCGCGCCCAGCACCTGGCGCGGGTGATTCGCCCCGCGCTCGAGCGCGGCGCCTGGGTGGTCTGCGACCGTTTCACCGATGCCACCTTCGCCTACCAGGGCGGCGGGCGGGGCATCGACCCCGCGCGCATCGCCGAGCTGGAGCGCTTCGTGCAGCGGGGCCTCGCCCCCGACCTGACCCTGCTGCTGGACATGCCCATCGAGGCGGCCCGCGCGCGCGTGGCCCTGCGCGGCGAGACGCCGGATCGCTTCGAGCGCGAACGCGGCGAGTTCTTCTCGGCGGTGCGCCAGGCCTACCTGGCCCGCGCCACCGCCGCCCCCGAGCGTATCGCTGTGGTGGACGCCTCGCGCCCCCTGGCGGCGGTCGGGGAGCAGATCGATGCGCTCCTGGCCCAGCGGGTGTCGGCATGGCGGTAGCGTCCTCGGTCGGCCAACCGCTGCCCTGGCTGGCGCCGCGCTTCGCCGAGCTGACGCGCCTGGCCGAGTCGGGCCGGCTGCCCCATGCGCTGCTGATCTCGGGGCCGCGCGGGGTAGGCAAGCGTTCCCTGGCCGACGCCCTGGTCGCGCGCACCCTGTGCGCCGCCCCCGGTGAGAGCGCCTGCGGCAGTTGCCATGGCTGCCGCATGCTGGCCTCGGGCTATCACCCCGACCTGCTGCGCGTGGAGCCGGAGGAGGGCAAGCGCCAGATCCGCATCGATGTCATCCGCGAGGTCAACGCCTTCGTGGCCCAGACCCCACAGCAGGGCGGCTACCGTGTGATCCTCATCGCCCCGGCCGAGGCCATGAATCTGGCTGCCGCCAACGCCCTGCTCAAGAGCCTGGAGGAGCCTGGGGAGCGCACCCTCTTCGTGCTGCTCGCCGACATTCCCTCGCGCCTGCTGCCCACCATCCGCTCACGCTGTCAGCACTGGAGCCTGGCGGTGCCCGGGGAGGCGGCCTGCCTGCCCTGGCTGGCCGACCGACTCGGCGACGAGCAGGAGGCCCGCTTCTGGCTGGGGCTCGCCGGCGGGCTGCCCCTGGCCGCCCTGGCCCAGGCCGAACCGGCCTCCCGGGCGCTGCGCCAGCAGCTGGTCGAGACCTTCGAGGCGCTGGTTCGCGGCGCCGAGCCGGTGGCCGAGGCCGCCCGGCTGGAGCGTCAGTCGGCGGAGGCGATCCTGTGGTACGGTATCGCCTGGCTGGAGGACCTGATCCGGCTGGGGCTCTCGGGGCAATCCGGCGAGCTGCGCAATCCCGATCTGCTGCCGCTCTACCGCCAGGCGGTGAAGAACGCGCGACTGCGCGACTGGTTCCGCCTGCTCGACTACGCCCGGGAACAGCGTCGCCTGCTGGCCGCGGGCGGTAATCCCAACCCCCAGCTGGTGCTCGAAGCCTGGCTGGTGCGCTGGTCCGCGCTGCTGCGCTCGTGAACGAGGAGAGGCCCATGGCTGCCCAGAAGGCCCTGTCGCTGAATATCCAGGATGTCCAGACCCTGCTCTCGGCCTACATGCCGATGCTCGAGCGGGGGGGCATCTTCGTGCCCACCCGGGAGCGCTACGAGCTGGGGCAGGAGATCTATCTGCTGCTCACCCTGCCCGGCGAGAGCGATCGGGTTCCGGTCACCGGCCAGGTGGTGTGGGTCTCCCCGGAAGGGGTCAGCGGGCGCCGCATGCCCGGCGTCGGCATCCACTTCAGTGCCGGTGACCAGTCGGTGCGCGACCGCATCGAGAACCTGCTGGCCGGCCATCTGGACAAGGGCGCGCCCACCTACACGCTGTAATCAAGGACCCCCATGTTTGTCGATTCCCACTGCCATCTCGATCGCCTCGACCCCGCGACTCATGGCGGCGACCTCGCCGCCACCCTGGACGCCGCCCGCGCCCGCGGGGTGAAGCAGTTCCTGGCCATCGGCGTGACCCTGGAGGAGCTACCCGGCATCGCCGCCATCGCCCGGGCCCATGACGACGTGGTGATCTCCGCCGGGGTTCACCCGCTGCACAGCGTCGCCGAGGAGCCGAGCCTCGAGGCGATCAAGGAGGCCGCCGAGCGCTTCGGCGCCGTGGCCATCGGCGAGTGTGGCCTGGACTACCATTACCTGGAGAAGGCGCCGGACAAGGTGCCCTCCCGCGAGGTGCAGCGCGAGCGCTTCCGCCGCCAGCTGATCGCCGCGACCGAACTCGAGCTGCCGGTGATCATCCACACCCGGGAGGCCCGCGAGGAGACCCTGGCGATGATCCGCGAGCACACCGACCCGGCCATCGGCGGCGTGCTGCACTGCTTCACCGAGGATCTCGACATGGCCCGGGAAGCGGTGCGCCACGGCTTCTGCATCTCGCTCTCCGGCATCGTCACCTTCCGCAATGCCGAGGCGCTGCGCGAGGTGGCGCGCAAGGTGCCGCTGGACCGGCTGCTGATCGAGACCGACAGCCCCTACCTGGCGCCGGTGCCCTATCGCGGCAAGCCCAACGAGCCGGCCTGGGTGGTGGAGGTCGCCGAGTGCATTGCCGCCGAGCGCGGCATCAGCGTGGAGGAGGTCGCCATGCAGACCACCGCCAACTTCTACCGCCTGTTCCGGGCCGCGGCCCCCGAGGCGCCCGCCGAGCTGCGCGAGACGCTGCGCGGCGCGGGCCTGCTGGGCTGATTCACTGCAAGGCTGGAGCCGCCATGAACCTCGACCCGCTGCTGGCTCAACTCGATCCTGAGGGCGAGATCCCGCCGGTGGATCGCTGGCATCCCGAGCATGTCGGCGAGATGGACCTGGTGATCGTCGCCGACGGACGCTGGCTCCACGAGGGAGCCCCGATCGCACGTCCGCGACTGGTGCGGCTGCTCTCGACGATCCTGCGCCGCGAGGATGACGGCCGCCATGCTCTGGTGACCCCGGCCGAGAAGCAGTTCATCCGGGTGGAGGATCGTCCCTTCGTGGTGGTGGACGCCGACCCGGATGCACAGGGTACCTGGTGGCTCACCACCAACGTCGGCGACCGTCTGGCGCTGGGCGAGGACCATCGCCTGTCGCTGAGCGAGACGCCTGCCGGCGAGACGGTGCCCGAGGTGCCGGTACGCTTCGGCCTCGCCGCGCGCCTCGGGCGCAACGTCTACTACCGGCTGGTGGAGGCCGCCGAGCACCGCCCGCTGCAAGGCGGCGGCGAGGAGCTGGGCCTGGTCAGCGCCGGCGTTTGGCAGCCCCTGGGGCGCCTGGACAGCGGCGACACGGCGTGAGGCTGACCCCCGAACAGCGTGCCGTCGTCGAGCACGGTGGCGGTCACGCACGGGTGGCGGCGGTGGCCGGCTCGGGCAAGACCACCACCATGGTGGCCCGGGTGCTGCAGCTGCTGGCCCGGGGCGTGGCGCCGGAACGGATCCTGGTGCTGATGTTCAACCGCTCGGCCCGCGAGGATTTTCAGGCGCGCCTGGCCGCCATGGCACCTGCCGGGCAGCCGCTGCCCGACGTGCGCACCTTCCACTCCCTGGGCCACCGCCTCACCGCCAGCCTGACCCGCTGGGGGGCGCTCTCGCCGCGCACGCTGCTCACCGCCGACTGGCAGGCCGAGCGGCTGCTGCGCCAGGCCACCCAGCGCGCCCTGGTCGACAGCCCCGAGGCGGGGGAGGCGGCCCTGGACGCCGAACGCCTCGAGGCCCTGGCCCACTTCTGCGCCCTGGTGAAGGCCGAGATGCTGCCGCCGGCGGAGCTCTACGCGCGGCTCGATTTCGGCGAGGCCACCGAGCACTTCGTGGCGGCCTTCGACCACGCCGAGGCGCTGCTCGACGACCATGGCCTGATGGGCTATGCGGACCTGCTCTACCGCCCGCTGCGCGCCCTGGAGGCCGACGACCGGCTGCGCAGTCGCGTGCAGGGCTTTCTCGACCACGTGATCATCGATGAGTACCAGGACATCAACGTCGCCCAGCAGCGCCTGCTGGCGGTGCTGGCCGGTGATCGCGCCGAGGTGATGGCGGTGGGCGACGCCAACCAGTGCATCTACGAGTGGCGCGGCGCCCATCCGGACACCATGCTGGAGCGCTTCACCGCCACCTTCGGTGCCGCGCTAGACTACCCGCTCTCCACCACCTTTCGCCATGGCCACGCCCTGGCCCTGGCCGCCAACCACGCCATCGAGGCCAATCGGCGCCGCCCCGACCAGCTCTGCCTGGCCGCACCGGGCAACCCGAAGACCCGCCTGGCCCAGGCTCAGGGCAGCCGCGCCCTGCTCGAGACCCTGACGACCTGGCAGGGGGATGGCCGTCGGCTCAACGAGGCCTGCGTGCTGGTGCGCAGCTGGTCGCTCTCGGTGCCGCTGCAGCTGGCGCTGCTCCGCGAGGGGATACCCTTCCGGCTCTCGCGCCAGGATCGCTTCGTCTTCCGCCTGCCGCTGGTCCAGGCCCTGGCCGGCTACCTGCGCCTGGCGCGGGAACCGGCCCTGCTGGCAGATCCCGCCCACCTGGCGCTGCTGCTGAGTCAGCCGACCCCCTTCGTGGCCCGGGAGCGACTGGAGCGCCTCGCCGCCGTGCTGGCCGACACCCAGCGCTGGCCGGAGCGCCACGACCCGCTGCTGGCCGGCCTCAAGCCTCACCAGCAGCGCACCCTCAAGAAGCGTTGGGCGCTGCTCTGTGAGCTGCCCAAGCGCTCGGCCTGGCCGCCCGCGCGCCTGCTCGAGCACGTGGTGGAGGCGGTGGAGGCCGAGAAGGTGCTCAAGCGCGCCGCGGCCCGGCGCGACAAGGGCGAGGAGGACGTGCGCCTGCTCGACGTGCTGCTGGAGCAGGCCGCCGAGCTCGGCAACGACCCGGCGGCCTTCATCGAACTGCTGCAGCGGCCGGTGCAGAGCGATGCACAGGGCGTGCTGATCACCACGGTGCACGGCGCCAAGGGGCTGGAGTGGCCGCTGGTGGCGCTGGCCGGGGCCAACGAGCAGGACTTTCCCCACTACAGCCGCGACAACCCCTTGACCGCCCAGCGCCTGGAGGAGGAGCGCCGGCTCTTCTACGTGGCCATCACCCGGGCCCGGGAGCGGCTGCTGCTGCTCCACGACGGCGGCGACCACCGGCCGAGCCGCTTCCTGGCCGAGAGCGCCTTGGAGGAGTGCCAGCGGGTGGCCGAGCGGCTTGACGAGGAGCCGCCAGCGTCGGCCGCCAGGGCCGAGGCGCCCCTGGCGGTGTCGCGGCCAGCGCTGGTCGAGCGCTATCTGGCGAGGCTCGGCACCTCGCTGCCGCTTGCCTCGGCGGCCTCGTCGGGGGTGGCCGAGGGTGCCGTCGACTATCGCGCCTTCGACGTGGGGCAGCGCCTGCGCCATGCTGTCTTTGGTGAGGGCGAGATCGACCTGGTGGAGGGCGACCCGGACAACCCGGTGATCGAGGTGCGCTTCCGCCATGCCGGCCGCCGGCGCCTGATCGCGCGCCGGGCGCCCATCGAACTGCTGGAAGGAGACCGCCCATGAGCCCCCCCTTGATCACCGCTTCCGAACTGGCCGAGGCCCTCGACAGTCGCCTGCCGCCGAGGCTGCTGGACTGCCGCGCCCGCCTGGGCGACCCCGATGCCGGCCACACCCTGTGGTGGGAGGCCCACCTGCCCGGCAGCTACCACCTCGACCTGGACCGCGATCTGGCGGGCCCGCCGGGGCAGGGCGGTCGTCACCCGCTGCCGACCCGCGAGGCCTTCACCGCGACGCTGCAGCGCCTCGGCATCACCCCCGAGGTGCCGGTGGTGCTCTATGACGATATGGGGGGGCAGCTGGCCGCGGCGCGGGCCTGGTGGATGCTGGCTTGCTGGGCCGGCCATCCGGAGACTCGGGTCTTCGACGGCGGCATCAAGGCCTGGCTGGGGGCCGGTGAGGAGCTCTCGGAAGGCGACCGGGCCGCGCCGCCTGCCAGTCACTGGTTGCCGGAGTTCCGTGACGACCGGTGGGTGGACGCCACCGGGCTTCAGTCGGGCGAGGCGCTGCTGGTGGATGCGCGTAGCCGCGAGCGCTTCCGCGGCGAGGTCGAGCCCATCGATCCGGTGGCGGGTCACATCCCCGGGGCGGTGTGTCGACCCAGCGCCGACAACCTGACCCCCTTCGGTCGCTTCAAGCCCGCCGCCGAGCTCGCCCGGGAGCTGCCGGAGGCCGAGGCGGTGATCGCCTACTGCGGCTCCGGCGTCACCGCCTGCCATAACATCCTGGCCTACGCCGTGGCCGGCCGCCCGCTGCCGCGGCTCTACCCCGGCTCCTGGAGCGAATGGATCCGCGACCCGTCGCGGCCCTTGGCCACCGGCGAGTAGCATCCGTACCCACAAGCCTCGATGAGGCTCGAGGCTACTGGTGGAAGCAGCGATCAGTCCCTGAGGTCATGAGCTCCCTTCGGGGGCACAACGAATTGCGCTCCCGCGGGGGGAGCGCAAGAGTAGGGATCACACTCTCCGGGCCTGAAACCTGAGAGCGTCTGGCCGGCCCGGTGCAATATCCGGGCCAAGCGCGGGATAGAGAGCATCATCAAGCGCGGGCTGATCCTGTCACGGCCCAGGACGAAATCGGGCAAGTCGGTCTCCCTGCACCCCTCGCCGATTATGATCGAGGAGTGGGAGGCCTATGCACACCGGATCAAGGGCCTGCTGGGCCCCCTGTTCGGCGTGGACCCCGAGTCGGAGACCGGGCGCCGGATCTTCCTCGATGCGGCCGCGACGGATCGCGTGATCTCACCGCCGGCGGTGCTCTCGGCGCGGCTTGAACTGAAGGGCGGACTGCGTGGGCTCATCCACGCCGATCCCACCTTCATGGCGATGCACAATCTCAAGCAGCAGCTGGAATCCATCTTCGGCCTGGAGATTCACAACTCCGCCAGGTCCATCGATGACCTGCTGGAGGCGATCCTCACCAATGCCGGCCGGGCGAAGTCCCGCTACGACCTGGTGGCCTGCGACCTGCCCTGGTTCGGGGAGCTGGCCTCGAAGGGCATCCTGATGCCGCTCGACCGCTTCATCCGGCGCGATGCCTTCGATCTCTCAGACTTCCATCCTGTCGCCGTACAGAGCACGCGATACGCCGGCCAGCAATATGGCATTCCCCTGCAGACCACCCCGGAACTGCTCTGCTACCGGAAGGACATCCTCGAGGAGGCTCAGCTCGAGCCGCCGACGACGACCGAAGAGCTGATCAAGGCGGCCAGGCGTCTGCATGACCCTGCCCGGGGGCGTTACGGCATTGCCTGGAATGCCGCGCGCGGCACGCCGCTGGGTCACACCTTCAGCTTCCTGATGGCCAAGTTCGGCCAGCCGATCATCAATCTTCGCCGCGGCGAGGGGGGCTATGATTTTCAACAGGCCTCCGGAGAGGAACTGCGGCCGATGTTCCTGTCGGATGCCGCCTACCGGGCCTGCGAGTACATGCTGGATATCCTCAAGTATTCGCCTCCCAATATCCTCAACATGGCGTGGTACGAGCGAGCCCAGTCCTATGCCTCCGGCGAATCCTGCATGGCCTACTGCTACACGCTGCTGGCGCCGCTCATCGAGTTCGATCGCCGGTCGCCGGCCTGGGGCAAGACGGGCTACCTGCCGCACCCGATCGGCAACCATGGCCGCGCCATCACCCCGATCGGGGGCTATGCCCTGGCCATTCCCGCCAACCTCTCCGAGGAGCGTATCGAGGGCGTCTGGACGGCCCTGCGCCACCTGACCTCGGCCAACATGTCCAAGCTCTATATCCTGAACGGCAGCCTGGTGACGCCGCGCTTCAGCGTCAGCCGCGACCCGGAGGTCTCGGCGCTGTCGCCGCTGATCGGGATCGTGGATGACATGGCGAGGCAGGACATCCTGCAGGCCTGGCCGAGGCCTCCCGTGCCGGGCATCACCGACCTGATCAGCATCGCCGGACACGAGATCTTCGAGGTGCTGGACGGGCGGCGCTCCATCAAGAAGGCCCTGTCCTTGGCGCAGGACAGGGCCGATCGAGTGATGCGGGACAGGGGGTTCTACTGAGCCATCGGCGTGCTTCCCGGTGGCATCACTGCAGGATCATGCCGCCGTCGATCATCAGCAGCTGGCCGGTCATGTAGTCCGATTCGGGGCTGGCCAGGAAAGAGGCCGTGCCGACCACGTCTTCCGGGTAGGAGTAGCGCTTCATCAGGATCATCTTCTCGGCGAGCTCGTCCATGGACTGGCCCTGCTTGTCGAACTTGCCGATGCTGACCAGGTCCTTGTCGAGCTGTTCCCACAGCTCGGTGCGCACCACGCCGGGGCCATAGCCGTTGACGGTGATGTTATGGTCGACCAGCGCCTTGGCGCCACCGTTGATCATGGCCAGCACCGCATGCTTGCTGCAGGAGTAGGGCACCACGTCATCGAAGGCCTGGCGGGAGAGGATGGAGCCCACATTGAGGATCTTGTAGGGGCCGTTCTCCTTGCCCTGCGCGATCATCTGCTTGGCGGCTTCCTGCATGCCGAGCAGACAGCCCAGCGCATTGACGTCCATGATCTGATGCCAGTTCTCCTCGGTGATGTCGAGGAACATCAGCGGCTTGTTGATGCCGGCATTGTTGACCATGACGTTGAGGCTGCCGAAGGCATCGACGGTGGCCTGAACGGCCGCCTTCACCTGGCCACGATCGGTGACGTTGAGCTTGACCGCGATGGCCTTGCCGCCGTCCCTTGCGTTGATGCGCTGGGCCACTTCCTCGCAGCCCTCGATGTTCAGGTCGGTCACGCAGACGTTGGCACCCTGGGCGGCATAATGTTCGGCAACGGCCGCGCCCATGCCGCGTGCGGCGCCGGTAATCAGGCAGTTCTTTCCTGCCAAGCGAGTCTTGTCCATCGGGTCACCTCTTTGGAGTTGTTGAAGGCGAAGGCATGGCGACATGCCATGTCGATTGTTGACCCCTGCATCGGGAGGCCGGGCTGGGCGTTGCGGTTGACGCTTGCGCTGCCGGGCATGAATGCCCCGCATCACGAGGTCCCGCCGTTGCCTTGCTGATCCGCATTGTCGGCAGGGCAGGGAGGAATTCACAGCGGGGGCAGGGGCCAATCTGACCAGATTGGATGTTTCGGAGTGGAGAGGCCGTTTCGGCGAAGGGCGCCGCCTTTGCCGCCCGATGGGGGAGGGAAGGATGCCGATTCGCTGCCTTGCAACCCGTGGGGCCGCGACACACAATCAGCCGATCGAGGAGCGGCGCCCTGGCGGCCTTCCTGGACACTCGGATTTCACGGCGTGGGAGACTGACGAATGAGTCAGCGCAAGATACTGGTACTGCACGGCCCCAACCTCAACCTGCTGGGTACCCGGCAGCCGGAGATCTACGGCCACGAGACCCTCGAGGACATCAACAACGGGCTCTATGAGCGGGCGGCGCTGGAGGGCTGGGAGGTCAGCTGCCGGCAGAGCAACCACGAGGGAGAGCTGATCGACTGGATCCAGGCGGCACGCCTGGATGGCACCGCCGCCATCATCATCAACCCGGCGGCCTACACCCATACCTCGGTGGCGATCCTCGATGCTCTCAACGCCTTCGAGGGGAGGGTGATCGAGGTGCACCTCTCCAACGTCCACCAGCGCGAGAGCTTTCGCCACCACTCCTACGTCTCGCTGCGCGCCGACGGGGTGATCGCAGGCCTCGGCAGCCAGGGCTATCGCGCCGCCCTGGAGGCGGTGATGCGCCAGCCCGGCTGAGGCCGGGCGTCAGTCGCGGCGGGGCTCGCGCTGGGCCGGGTCATCGCCCCTGGCCTCGTCGCCCTTCACCACATAGTCCCCTTCCAGCACCTGCTGCTCGCGGTAGCTGCCGTCGGCGCCGCGGGTCTCGCGGTAGCGGGTCTCCCGGTAGTGGAAGCCGCTGCCGACGTCCTCGGCCTGGTCGGCGCGCATCTTCTCCATGCGTTTCTTCAGGCGGTAGCGCAGCAGCGGCATCAGCGCCCAGCCGAGCAGCAGGAAGAAGAGCCCCAGCACCATGGCGACGATCATCATGGCGCCGAACAGCAGCCAGGCCAGCAGCATCTTCAGGCTGTCCAGCAGGCCGCCGCTGCGTCGCTGCCGGGCGCGCTGCTGCCACGCCTGGGCGGTGCGCCAGGCGACGTTGTGCTGGAAGTCTCGGCGCGGGTCCTGATCGCGACCTCGGGAATCGGACATCACTCTCTCCGTTGGGCGGCGCACGGCGCCGCAGGACATGGCGCCCCTGCAGGGGACTGCCCCTTGGAAAGCGCGCGGGGCGCTTCGTTCCGAGGAGGGATCAGGATGCGACCAGGCGCCACAGCGCGGCGGTGAGGATGCCGGCGGTGATCGCCGGTAGCGGCTTGCGCAGCGCCAGCATCACCACGGCCGTGGCGATCAGCGCCATCCGGGCGCCGCCGTCGCCGTTCACGGCCATGGGGGTGATCACCGCCACCAGCACCGAACCGGCCATGGCGTTGATGAAGCGCTCCACCCGCGGGCCGATGGGCACCCGGGCCATCACGAAGACCCCGCCGGCGCGGGTCAGGTAGGTGGTCAGCGCCATGATCAGGATGGCCAGCAGCACGCCGCCGTTGGCGGCCGTCAGGGTCATCATCTCCTCTCCTTGGCCGCGGGGGGCAGCAGCAGGCCCACCAGGCCGCCGGCCAGGGCCCCGACGATCACATGGGCGTGGGGGGGCAGCCAGGCCATCGCCGCCAGGGCGGCGATGGCCGCGGCACCCCAGGGCAGCAGCACCCCGGGGTCGCGCTTGTCACCCACCAGCATGGCCAGCAGGAAGCAGCCCATGATGGCGTCGAGCCCGAAGCGCTCGGGCTCGCCGATGCCGCTGCCGAAGGCCACGCCGAGACCGGTGCCGATCATCCAGGTGATCCACAGCGCCAGCCCGCCGCCCACCAGGATGCCCAGGCGTGCCGCCGGGGAGCCGCCGCTCATGGCCATGGCCCAGTTGGCATCGCTGAGCAGGATCAGGCTGGTGTAGCGCCGTCCGGCAGGCAGCTCGCGCAGGTGGGGGTAGAAGGCAGCACCCATCAGCAGGTGGCGGGCGTTGATCGCCAGGGTGATGGCCACCAGCGGCACCAGCGGGATGCTGTCGCCCCACAGCTCGAGGGTGGCGAACTGGGCCGCGCCGGCGAACACCAGGCCGCTCATCAGCAGCGTTTCCAGGCCGGAGAGCCCCTGTTGCAGGGCCGCGACCCCGAAGGCGAGCCCGAAGACGATGACGAACAGCGACAGCGGGGCCATGCGGCGGAAGCCCTCGACCAGATGGCCGACCCCCGATCGAGACGCGGCGGGTTCGGTCATGATCGCCACACCTCGGCGACGATCTCGTAGCTTCTCAGGCGGTCCTCCAGGGCGAACACATCGGTATTGAGCATCAGCTCGTCGGCGCCGGTCTGCGCGAGGAAGGCCTCCAGCCCATCGCGCACGGTCTCGGGGCCGCCGACGATGGCCGCTCCCAGGAACTGCTGCAGCTGGCTCTCCTCCAGGGGCGTCATCGCCAGATGCTCCACCGGCGGCTTCGCGCAGGTACGCTGGCCGCGGATCATGCCCAGAAACTTCTGACGGGCGGTGGTGGCGAGATACTCGGCCATGGCGTCATTCTCGGCGGCGATCACCGGCAGGCCGACCATGGCGTGGGGCCGCTCTAGCACCGCGGAGGGTCGGAAGTTGTCGCGGTAGAGGCGCAGTGCCTCGAACAGGTAGCCCGGGGCGAACTGGGCGGCGAAGGCGAAGGGCAGCCCCAGGCGAGCGGCCAGCTGGGCGCTGTAGCCGCTGGAGCCGAGCAGCCAGATCGGCACCTTGGTGCCCTGGCCGGGCACCGCACGCACCCGCTGGCCGGGCCGCTCGTCATCCAGGAAGCCCTGCAGCTCCTCGAGGCGCTGGGGGAAGTCCTCGACGCCGGCATAGGGGTCCCGGCGCATGGCGGCCATGGTGGCGCCGTCGGAGCCCGGGGCGCGACCCAGGCCCAGGTCGATGCGCCCGGGGTAGAGGGTCTCCAGGGTGCCGAACTGCTCGGCGATCACCAGGGGCGGGTGGTTGGGCAGCATGATGCCGCCGCTGCCCACCCGGATGTGCCGGGTGGCGCCCGCCACGTGGCCGATCAGCACGGCGGTGGCGGCGCTGGCGATGCCCTCGATGCTGTGGTGCTCGGCGAGCCAGAAGCGGGTGTAGCCCAGCCGCTCGGTCAGCTGCGCCAGGGCGACGCTCTCCCGGAAGCTGTCCGACGCGCTGCCACCCTCGCGGATCGGGGCAAGATCGAGTACGGAGAGAGGCGTGTCGGCGAGACGGGGCATGGTTCCTCCAGAATGTTAGCCTGCTGATGAAGCCTACCATGGGGGCCGCCGGACCGCCGTGCAATCCTCCTGGTCGAGTGTGCCGCGCCGCTGGCCTGGCCGAGAGGCGGTGGTGGCCACGAGCGTCGCCATGGTAATGCTGGGCCAGGCTGGTAGAGTATTTATTGTACAACTCCTTCACAAAAGGACTCTCTGATGGCAGACCATGGAGGAAAGACGGTCTTTACCGTCTCTGCACTCATCATCCTGGCGCTCGTCGCGGTCGGGGCGGCCTTCCCCGAGGGCTTCGGCAGCGCCGCCAGTGCCGCCCTGGCTGGCGTGACTCAGCTGTTCGGCTGGTTCTATCTCTTTTCCGTATTCGGCTTCGTGATCTTCCTGCTGGGCCTGGCCTTCAGCAAGTACGGCAAGATCCGCCTCGGCCCCCAGGACAGCACCCCGAGCTACAGCTTCTTCTCCTGGGTCAGCATGCTGCTGGCCGCCGGCTTCGGCGTGGGCCTGGTCTTCTACGGCATGGCCGAGCCGATGTTCCACTACATCGACCCGCCCTACGGCGACGTGCCGGCCGAGACCACCGACTCGGCCCGCTACGCCATCCAGTACGCCTACTTCAACTGGGGCATCCACCAGTGGGCGGCCTTCTCGGTGGTAGGACTGATCATCGCTTACTTCCAGTTCCGCAAGGGGCAGGCCGGGCTCGTCTCCTCGGTGCTCTCCTCGGTGACCGCCAAGCATCCCAGGGCGCGCCGCTACGCCCCGGCCCTGGATATCTTCGCCGTGGTGGCCACGGTGATGGGGGTGGCGACCTCCCTGGGTCTCGGCGTGCTGCAGATGAACGGCGGGCTCAATGCCGTCTTCGGCCTGCCGGAGTCGGTGCTGTGGCAGTTTCTGATCCTCTTCGTGATGTTCCTGGCCTACATGGCCTCCACCTGGTCGGGCCTGGACAAGGGGATCAAGCGCCTCTCCAACCTCAACATGGTGCTCTGCATCGGCCTGATGCTCTACGTGCTGGTGACCGGCCCCACGGTGGCCATCCTCGAGACCATCACCCTGGGGATCGGCGACTACCTGCAGAACTTCATCGGCATGAGCCTGCGCATCTCCCCCTACTCGGACAATACCTGGGCGGCCAGCTGGACCATCTTCTACTGGGCCTGGGTCATCGCCTGGTCGCCCTTCGTGGGCACCTTCGTGGCGCGGGTCTCCCGCGGCCGCACCATCAAGCAGTACGTGTTCGGCGTGCTGATCGTGCCGCCGCTGCTGGCCTGCCTGTGGATCGGCGTGTT
The DNA here is from genome assembly GCF_003547075.1 of Halomonas sp. JS92-SW72. Taxonomy (NCBI): domain Bacteria; kingdom Pseudomonadati; phylum Pseudomonadota; class Gammaproteobacteria; order Oceanospirillales; family Halomonadaceae; genus Halomonas; species Halomonas sp. JS92-SW72. Next base: position 3,274,900 of record NZ_CP032147.1, on the reverse strand, counting down.
CGGCGGCGCGGCGCTCAACATGGAGCTCAATGGCGACGTGGGGCTGGCCGCGGCCACCCAGGCCAACATCACCGTGGCGCTGTTCGAGATGTTCGCCCTGATGCCCTTCAGCGGCCTGCTCTCGGTGGTGGCGATGATGCTGATCTTCATCTTCCTGGTGACCTCGGCGGATTCCGCTTCCTACATCGTGGCCCAGATGACCGACAACGGCTCCATCAACCCGCCGCTCTACAAGCGGGTGATCTGGGGCGTGCTGATCGCTGCGATCTGCCTGACGCTGATCGCCGCCGGCGGCCTCACCGGGCTGCAGTCGGCCTCGGTGCTCGCGGCACTGCCCTTCACCTTCATCCTCTACGGTATGGTGGTGGTGCTGGTGCGCGAGCTGCGCGCCGACCGCCGCGCGATGCTTACCCAGCTCTATCGCCGCCACGGCGAGACCCCGGTGGGCGCCGACGCCTTCGAGGCGGAGCTGCTGGGCGAGGAGGAGCGCCTGCGCCGCGCGCCCAACGTGGTCAACCGCCGCATCAACCGCCGCGAGGGGATGTAGCGACGCGTGGGGGCGGGCAGTGGCGGCGTCCTTGGCGTCGCCGCCACTGGCCTGGCGGCGGCGCAGGCCGTAAGCTCAGGGAAATGGTGAAAACGGACTTCGACCATGTCGCTTCTGCCCACTGCCCGCGCCCCCCGCCGCGGGGCCACCCGACGACGCCAGCCACGGCGTGGCCAGCGCCTGCCCGGCGGGACTGGGCTCGGTCGCTGGCTCGATCGCTGGCTCGACCGCCTGGTGGATATCGCCGTGGTGGTGGCGCTGGTGGTGGGCGCCACGGCCCTGCTCCTGACCCTGGTGACCCGGTAGGACATGCGGGGCCTGCTGCTTCTGATCCTGCTGGCCGGCGCCCTGGCGCTGGCCTGGTGGCAGTTCGAGGCGCTGATCCCGCGCCACTGGCACCCCGCCGAGCCGCTCCACATCGATGACCCCCTCACCCCGGTGACGCAGTGGAAGCTGCGTCGCCTGGCCGACGACCGCGAGGGGTGCCTGGCGGCCCTGGCCACGGCGCCGGAGGGCGAGCTTTCGTTCACGCCTCTCGAGGACCATGAGCCCGTGGCGGGCTGCCCGTTGGCCAACGTGGTGCGCCTGGAGGCCAGCGGCGTCGACTTCAATGCAAGCTTCGTGGCGAGCTGCCCGCTGGCGCTTGCCTGGACGCTCTTCGAGCGCCAGCGCCTGCAGCCCGCCGCGGAATCGGTGCTGGGCAGCCGCGTGGCGAGAGTGGAGCACCTGGGCAGCTTCGCCTGCCGCAACGTCTACGGCCGGGAGGAGGGGCGGCCCAGCGAGCACGCCACCGCCGAGGCGCTGGACGTGGCCGCCTTCCGGCTGGCCGACGGGCGCGAGATCCGCCTGATCGACCACTGGCACGACGAGGGTGAGCGAGGCGAGTTCCTGCGCGAGGCCCGGGACGGCGCCTGCGACCTCTTCGGCAATGTGCTGGGGCCGGATTACAACCAGGCCCACGCCGACCACTTCCACTTCGGCATGCGCGGCTTCCGGCTCTGCCGCTGAGCGGCGCCATGCACCTCGGCGGCTCGAGATGGTGCGCTTCTGGCCCATGCTGCTAGGCTTGCCGTCTCGACCCGCAAGGACAGCCCCATGTCACCCCTGACCAGCGTCACACCGCCGCGGACCCGCGCCTCGCCCAAGGAGATCCTCGGCTGGGCGATGTTCGACTTCGCCAACCAGGCCTACACCCTGCTGATCATCACCGTGGTATTCGGCGAGCTCTTCACCACGGTGATCGTCGGCGACCGCGGCGATGGCTACCGGCTGGCCAACTTCCTGTGGAGCCTGGCGCTGGCGGTGAGCTACCTGCTGGTGGTGGTCACCGGCCCCCTGTGCGGGGCGGTGATGGACTACCAGGCCTCCAAGAAGCGCTTCCTGTTCGCAAGCTACCTGGCCACCGTGGCCACCACCGCCATGCTCTACTTCGTGGCGCCGGGCTACGTGGTGCTGGGGCTGCTGCTGATCGTGGTCTCCAACTACGCCTACTCCATGGGGGAGTCCTTCATCGCCGCCTTCCTGCCCGACCTGGGGCCGTCGGAGGATCTCGGCAAGATCTCCGGCTTCGGCTGGGCGCTGGGCTACGTGGGCGGGCTCTTCGCCGCGGGCTTCACCCTGGTGGCGCTGGGCGAGGCCACCGCGGAGAACTTCGAGCGCATCCGCTGGGTGGGGCCCTTCGCGGCGGCCTTCTTCCTGGTCACCGCCATTCCCACCTTCCTGTGGGTGAAGGAGCGCGGCACCCCCCAGCCGCCGGGCAAGCCCTACCGGGAGATCGCCTGGGAGCGGGTCTCCACCACCCTGCACGAGCTCCGGCGCTTCCGGGACCTCGGCATCTTCCTGGTCTCACTGCTCTTCTCCATGGCCGGGGTCTACATCATCATCGCCTTCGCCTTCATCTACGGCGCCCAGGTGATCGGCTGGGACGAATCGATCCGCAACCTGATGTTCATCATCGTGCAGATCACCGCGGCGGCAGGCGCCCTGGGCTTCGGCTTCATCCAGGACCGCATCGGCACCAAGGTCACCTACCTCTTCACCCTGGGGCTCTGGGTGGCGGCGATCCTGGCCATCTGGGCGACCCCGGAGGTCACCGCCTTCCTCAACGCGCGCTTCGCCCTCGACTGGGAGGCCCAGCACCTGTTTCTCTTCGTCGGCTGCCTGGCGGGGCTCTCGCTGGGTTCCAGCCAGTCGGCCAGCCGCGCCCTGGTGGGGCTCTTCTCGCCCACCCGCAAGGCCGCCGAGTTCTTCGGCTTCTGGGGCTTGGCCAACAAGCTGGCCGGGGTCTTCGGCATCGTGGCCCTCGGCCTGCTGCAGACGGTGGTGGGACTGCAGGCCTCGATCCTGCTCTGCGCCGCGCTCTTCATCGTCGCCATCCTGATCTGCCTGGGCGTCGACCAGGCCCGCGGCCAGCGGGCGGCGGCGGAGTGGGAGGCGCGCAATGGCCGCTGAGGGGCGCGAGTGATGGGAGAGCCGCTCATCCTGCTGCTTGTCGCCGCCACCTTCCTGGTAGCCGGCGGCGTCAAGGGCGTGATCGGCATGGGCATGCCCACGGTGTCGCTGGCGCTGCTGGCCGCCACCCTGGGGCTGCAGCCCGCCATGGCGCTGCTGCTGGCGCCCACCCTGATCACCAATGTCTGGCAGGCGCTGGTGGGCGGCTACCTGGGGCGCATCGTCAGGCAGCTCTGGCCCTTCCTGCTGGCCTCGGTGGTGACGGTGTGGCTGGGGGTGAGCATCCTGGCGCGGGTCGAGGTGCGCTGGCTCTCTGGGCTCCTGGGCGTGCTGATCGTTTTCTATGCGCTCGCCGGGCTGTTCAACCTGGGCCTGGCGAGGCTGGTCGGCGGCGGGCGTCATGCCGCGCCGGTCAACGGGGCTCTGACCGGCCTCCTGACCGGCATGACCGGCTCCTCGGTCTTTCCGGGCGTGGCCTACCTGCAGTCCCTGGGCCTGCCGCGGGAGATGCTGATCCAGGCCATGGGCGTGCTCTTCGTGGCCACCACCCTGGCGCTGGGCCTCGCCCTGGGCGGCCAGCGCCTGCTCAGCATCGAGCTGGGTCTGCTCTCCCTGGCGGCGGTGGTGCCGGCGCTGGTGGGCATGCGGCTGGGGCAGTGGCTGCGCGGGCGCCTCTCGGAGGCGACCTTCCGGCGCGCCTTCCTCAGCGGCCTGCTGGCCATGGGCAGCTACCTGCTGGTGCGGGCCCTGGCGGGCTGAGCCGCCAGGGCGCCGGAATCGCGCTGCATGACCCTGCCATCACTCCGCCAGGAAGGCGCGCAGGCGATCGCCTGCCTGGTCGATGGCCACCACGCCATCCAGGTGGCCGCGGGTGCCCGTGAGGGGAATCAGCTCCACCGGGGTGCCGTCGGCGGCGATCAGCTCGGCGGTGCGCCGCACGCTCTGGGGAGCGAAGACCAGGTCATCCTCGCTGTAGAGCATCAGGGTCGGCGCCTCGATGGCGGCCAGGCCCGCTGCCAGGCTCTCGCCGTAGCCGGCCATGAAGGTCTGGTTGGCGCGCACCAGGTAGAGCAGGTGGTTGGCGTCGGCCACCTCGGCGCGAGCCGTGGCGATGTCGTCAAGGGTCTGCTCGATGGCGTAGCGGGCGTCGAGATCCCGGGCGGGGTCCGCATCCTCGTCGGCCCAGCTGCGGTCGAAGGTCTCGTTGGCCCACTGCCAGTGGTTGGCGTTGAGGGTCACCAGCTTGAGCGCCTCGCGCAGCCCATCCAGCGGGGGCTCGCCGTCGTAGTAGTCCCCGCCGTTCCAGTTGGCATCCACGCGGATCGGCGCGGCCCAGGCGGCGAGGGTGGCCAGCAGCCAGGGGTCGGCCTCGCCGGCGCCGATCACCGGAATCAGCCGCTCGACCCGCGCCGGGTAGGTGCTGGCCCACTCGTAGGCCTGCAGCGCCCCCATGGAAGCGCCCATCACGGCGTGCAGCCGCTCGATGCCCTGGCTCTCCAGCAGCGCCTTCTGGACATCGACGAAGTCGCCGATGGTCACCACCGGGAAGTCCAGGCCCCAGGGCTCGCCGGTCTCGGGGTGGGGCGAGGCCGGGCCGGTGGTGGTCACGTTCGGGTCATTGGCGTTGAGGTTGACCAGGGTGTCCGAGGCGATGATGTAGTACTCGTCGGTATCCAGCGGCTTGCCGGGACCGATGATGCTGTCCCAGTAGCCGGCGGGGCCCTCCTCCTCGTAGCGGCCGGCGGCGTGGCTGGTGCCAGAGAAAAAGTGGGTGATCAGGATGGCGTTGTCCCGGGCCTCATTGAGGGTGCCGTAGGCCTCCCAGCCCACCGCCAGGTCCGCGATGGTCTCGCCGCCGCGGGTGGTGTATTCCTCCATCTCGAAGACCTGCTTCTCGACCAGGCCATCCCAGGCGTGGGCCGCGCCCGCCATCAGCAGCGCCGCCCCCAGGCAGAAGCCGGCGGCCAGGGCCTTAAGGGGGAGAGGAGAGGGGGGGTGACAGGAAGAGTGGGAATGATGGGCGATCGAGGGAGTCGAAAGCTGAGTGCTGTCCTGCATGGGGCGTTATCCTTGTGATTGCGCGGGTGTCCGGCCGGACGGCATTCAGTACAGTCAGGGAGGAGTGAGGTGTCAACGCGGGAGTGTCACAGGCCACCAACGCCCCGGGAGGCGTGCCATGAGCGATGACAACAGGACGGTCCGGCGCACCGGGCTCGGCATGATGCTGCTGTTCTGGATGCTCTTCATCGGGGCCGGGACCTGGTGGTTCCACGGCTTCCTGGAGAGCCAGCGCAACCCCAACGCCCACCTGGTCAACGCCGTGAACGGCGAGAGCTCGGTGGTGCTGGAGCGCAACCGCGCCGGCCACTTCCTGGCCACCGGGCGCATCAACGGCGAGCCGGTGGAGTTCCTGCTCGATACCGGGGCCACCTACGTGGCCGTCTCCTCGGCGCTGGCCGAGCGCCTGGGCCTGGAGGCGACCGGTAGTGCCTGGTTCAATACCGCCAACGGCCGGGTGCGCGGCGAGCTCACCACCCTCGACGAGGTGAGCCTCGGCGGCTTCGCGGCCCGCGAGGTGCGCGGCTCCATCAGCCCCGGCATGGAGGGCGAGGTGGCGCTGCTCGGCATGAGCTTCCTCAACCGCTTCGACATCGAGATCCGCGACGCCCGCATGGTGCTCCATCCCGCCGGTTCCAACTGAGGACGTCATGACCCTATCGCGACGCGGCCGGCGCGCCGCCAGGCCCGCACAGATTCCCGGTCCCGGCTGGCTCGACATCCTCTGGCGCGTCAAGGAGCAGCTGGCCGACGACCGCGTCGGCCTGCTGGCCGCCGGCATCGCCTTCTATGCCCTGCTCTCGGTGTTTCCCGCCATCGCGGCGGTGATCTCCCTCTGGGCCCTGGTGCTCGACCCCCAGGACATGGCACGCCAGATCGCCGAGCTGGCACGCTTTGTGCCGCCAGAAGCGGCGGGGCTGATCGAGGAGCAGGCCCGCGAGATCGGCGACAACACCCCCACCGGCCTCAGCCTGACCGCCCTCGGCAGCCTGGCGGTGGCCCTGTTCGCGGCCTCCAAGGGAGTGCGCGGGCTGATCATCGCCCTCAACCTGGTCTACGGCGAGGAGGAGCGGCGCGGTCCGCTGGGCCGCCAGCTGGTGGTGGCCGCCCTGACCCTGGGGCTGATCGCCCTGACCCTGGTGAGCCTCGTGGTGGTGGCGCTCTTTCCCCTGGCCAGCGGCCAGCTCGGCCTGACGGGTGCCCCGGCCCTGCTGGCCGGCCTGGCGCGCTGGTCGGTGCTGCTGCTGGTAATGATGGCGGTGATCGCGGTGCTCTACCGCTTCGCCCCCTACCGCCGCTTGCCGCGCTGGCAGTGGGTCAGCGTGGGCAGCGTCACCGCCACCCTGCTGTGGATCCTGGGCTCTGCCGGCCTCTCGCTCTACGTGGGGCGCATGGCCACCCTGAGCCAGCTCTACGGCTCCCTCGGTGCCGTGGTGGTGCTGATGCTGTGGTTCTGGCTATCGGCCTTCGTCGTCTTGCTGGGCGCCGAGATCAACGGTGAAATGGAGCGCCAGACCCGCCGCGACACCACCGTCGGCGAGCCCCGGCCCCTGGGCGAGCGCGGCGCCTTCGTGGCCGACACCCTGGGGCCCCGTCGGCCCTGGCGCCGCGATGGCAAGGGCGATGATTCACCCGACGTGACACCCGACGTTCCACACCAGCCAGGAGAGCCCCGATGAGCCTGACCCAGACCCTCGGCATCACGCTGCCGATCCTCCAGGCCCCCATGGCCGGCGCCCAGGGCAGCGAGTTGGCCATCGCCGTGGCCCGAGCCGGCGGCCTCGGCGCGCTGCCCTGCGCCATGCTCGCGCCCTCGGCCATGGCCGAGGAGCTTGCCGCCTTTCGCGCCGCCACCTCGGCCCCCGTCAACGTCAACTTCTTCTGCCATGCGCCGCCCGCACCGGATGCCGCCGCCCAGACTCGCTGGCACGAGGCGCTTGCCCCCTACTACGCCGAGTTCGGTCTCGACATCGGCGCGGTGCCGGCTGGGCCGGGGCGGCGCCCCTTTGACCACGAGGCCTGCGAGGCCATCGCGCCCTTCCGCCCCGAGGTGGTGAGCTTCCATTTCGGCCTGCCCGAGGCCGCGCTGCTCGAGCGGGTCAAGGCGTGGGGCGCCAGGGTGCTCGCCTCGGCCACCACGGTGGCGGAGGCCGAGTGGCTCGCGGCCCACGGCGCCGATGCCATCATCGTCCAGGGGCTGGAGGCGGGCGGCCACCGCGGCATGTTCCTGGCCGAGGCGATCACCACCCAGGTGGGCACCTTCGCGCTGCTGCCCCAGGTGCGCGAGGCCGTCGACCTGCCGCTGATCGCCGCCGGTGGCATCGCCGATGCCCGCGGCGTGGCGGCGGCCCGGGCGCTGGGGGCCGAGGCGGTGCAGGTGGGCACCGCCTTCCTGTGCTGCCCCGAGTCGACCATCTCGGCGATCCACCGCCGGGCGCTGATGAGCCAGGCGGCCCGCCACACGGCGCTGACCAACCTCTACAGCGGCCGTCCGGCCCGGGGCATCGTCACCCGCCTGATGCGCGAGCTGGGGCCGATGGGCAGCGCCGCCCCCGCCTTCCCCCTGGCCACCGCCGCCATCGCCCCGCTGCGTGCCGCCGCCGAGGCCTCCGGCAGCGGCGATTTTTCACCGCTCTGGGCGGGCCAGAACGCCAGCCGCTGCCGTGAGGTGCCTGCCGCCGAGGTGGTGGCCGCGCTGGTGGAGGGGCTGTGAGCCGGGCAGTGGCGGCTGATATCATGGATGGATGACCAGTAACTCGCCCGCCGCCTCCCTCGCGGACCCCTTCTACTACCTGACGAACTTCGAGTTCGTGCTGGGCTGGGTGACCGAGCGCCATGGCGACCTCTTGAGCGACGAGGAGCTGGCCTTCCTGGCCGAGTTCGCGGCGCTGCCCCGGGCCTCCCGGGCGCTTCTGGTGCGCATGGTGATGCGCCGCGGCGAGCACTTTCGCACCTCGAAGCTCGTCTATCCCGAGATCAGCGCCGAGGTCAGCGCCGATACCGCAGACAGAGCCGAGACCGGCGACAGCGCCGCGAGCGACCCTGTCGAGGCGGCCCTGGCGCCCCTGGTGGCCGCCGGCCTGGTCGAGGCGGCCCCCGCCCTCTCCCTGGAGACCCTCTTTGCCCAGCTGCGCCTTCCCGAGCTGCGCGTGGCCCTGGCCGAGGAGGTTCGCGCCGCGGGCCTGCCGGCCTCCCTGGGCAAGGGGGCGCTCTTCGACGCACTGGCCCCGCGGCGCCTCGAGGCGCGCCCGCTCGCAGAGTGGTGGCCGGCGGCGCCGGATCGGGTGGTGCACCTCACCGTGATGGCCACCTGCGACCTGCTGCGGCTGATGTTCTTCGGCAACCTGCGCCAGGACTGGTCCGACTTCGTGCTCGCCGAGCTCGGGGTGCAGCGCTTCGAGCGGGTGCCCTTCAGCGCCGACTCCCGCGCCTTCCGGCAGCGCGAGGAGGTGGATGCCTACCTGGCCCTGCACCGGCTGCGCGAGCGGCTCGACGCCGGCGAGCCCGCTTCGATGCTGGCTGCCGAACTGCCTCCGGTGCCGGCGGACAACCCCTGGCTGTCGGCGCGGCGACGGCGCCTAGCGCTCGCCCTGGGGCGCCAGGCGGAGCGTGACGGAGAGGGCGAGCGGGCCCTTGGGCTCTACCGCCAGGCGGGCTGGCCGGCGGAGGCCGGCAGCGCCGAGGCGCGCATCCGCCACCTGCGCCTGCTGGAGCGCCGGGGCGAGCACGCCGAGGCCCATGCCCTGTCGGAAGCCCTGGCCGAGGCCCTCGCCGGCGGGTCACCGGGGGAGGCGGAGGCCCAGGCCCTGGCGCGGCTGCGCCCCCGGCTGCGGCGCCGACTGGGACTCACACCGCTGCCCCGGGAGGCGGCGCCTGATCCCGAGCGCCTCGCGCTCTGCCTGCCGCGCTCTTCCAGCGTCGAGCGCGCGGTGGGCGAGCACCTGGCCCGTGACCACGCCCCGGTGGCCTACGTGGAGAACACCCTGCTCACCGGGCTCTTCGGCCTGCTCTGCTGGGAGGCGCTCTTCGCGCCCCTGCCCGGCGCCTACTTTCACCCCTTCCACAGCGGCCCGGCGGACCTCTACCGGGAGGGGTTCGTGGCCCGCCGCCGCGACCGCTTCGACACCTGCCTGGCGCGCCTCGACGACGGCCTCCACCGTCCGGCGATCCTCGCCACCTGGCGGGAGAAGCAGGGGCTCGCCAACCCCTTCGTGCACTGGGGGGCGCTGGACGAGGCGCTGCTGTCGCTCTCGCTCGACTGCCTGCCCGCCGAGCACCTGCGCGCCTGCTTCGAACGGCTGCTGGGGGACCTCAAGGCCAATCGCGCCGGCCTGCCGGACCTGATCCAGTTCTTCCCCGAGGCGCCCGCCGGGGAGCCCCGCTACCGGCTGATCGAGGTGAAGGGCCCCGGCGACCGCCTGCAGGACAACCAGCGCCGCTGGCTCGCCTTCTTCCGGGAGCACGGCATCCCCGTCGCGGTCTGCCACGTGCGCTGGGCGGACCCCGCATGAGCGGACCTTGCATAAGTGAGGCGCGACGCCTGCGGGTGGCGGTGCGCACCCTGTGCGACTTCACCGCCCGGGAGGGGGACCTCGACCACCGCTTCACCCCGGCGCCCAGCGCCGAGGAGGGCATCGCCGGCCACGCCGAGATCGCCCGCCGCCGCGGCGAAGGCTACCAGCGCGAGGTGGCACTCGCCGGCGTGGTCGAGGGGCTCGAGGTGCGCGGGCGCGCCGACGTCTATGACCCGGCCGCCCGCTGCCTGGAGGAGGTGAAGACCCATCGCGGCGACCTCTCGCGCATGGCGGCCAACCAGCGCGCCCTGCACTGGGCCCAGGCGAAGGCCTACGGCGCCCTGCTCTGCGCCGAGCGGGGCCTGGCCGAAATCACCCTGGCGCTGGTCTACCTGGAGGTGGGCAGCGGTCGGGAGACCCGCCTCGAGCAGCGCTGTGATGCCGCCGAGCTGTGGGCCTTTCTCGCCGCGCTCTGCCGGCGCTACCGCGCCTGGGCCAAGCAGGAGGCGGCGCATCGCGCGCGGCGGGATGCCGCCCTGCAGGGGCTCGCCTTTCCCCATGCCGACTTCCGCCCCGGGCAGCGGGCACTGGCCGAGGGCGCCTACAAGGCCGCGGCCACCGGCCGCTGCCTGCTGGCCCAGGCCCCCACCGGCATCGGCAAGACCCTCGGCACCCTCTTTCCCCTGCTCAAGGCGATGCCCCGCCACGACCTCGACCGGGTGCTGTTTCTCACCATGAAGACCCCGGGGCGCGCCCTGGCGCTGTCGGCGCTTCGCCAGCTGGAGGCGAAGGGTGAGGCGGGAACCACAGCGGAGCCGGGCGGCGGACCCTCGGAAGCGGGGCCTGAGCGACTGCCGCTGCGGGTGCTGGAGCTTACCGCCCGGGAGAAGGCCTGCGAGTACCCCGGCCGAGCCTGCCACGGCGAGGCCTGCCCGCTGGCGGCGGGCTTCTACGATCGCCTGCCGGCGGCGCGCCAGGCAGCGGTCGAGCGCGGCTGGCTGGATCGCGAGGCGCTGCGCGAGGTGGCCCGCGAGCAAGGCGTCTGCCCCTACTACCTGGGCCAGGAGCTGGCGCGCTGGTGCGATGTGGTGGTGGGGGACGTCAACCACTGGTTCGACGCCAACGCACTGCTCCACGGCCTGGCGACGGCCAACCGCTGGCGGGTGGGTCTGCTGGTGGACGAGGCCCATAACCTGGTGGAGCGGGCCCGGGGCATGTACAGCGCCGAGCTCGACCAGCGCCGGCTCGCCCGCCTGCGCCGCAGCGCGCCGCCGGCGCTCTCCCGGCCGCTGGCGCACCTGGCCCGCCAGTGGCAGGGCGTGGTGAAGGAGGCGGGGCTGGCCGAGGCCGGCGAGCCGGGGCGGCCGGCCTATCGGGTGTTGGAGGGCGTGCCCGAGGCCATGGTGGGCGCCCTGCAGGGGGCGGCCAGCGCCATCACCGACTACCTGGGCGAGCACCCCGAGGGGGGCAGCGTCGAGCTCCAGGAGCTGCTCTTCGAGGCGCTGGCCTTCACCCGCCTGGCGGAGGCCTTCGGCGACCACTCGCTCTGCGACCTGGCCCGCCACGGCCGCGGCAGGGCCCTGCTGGGGCTGCGCAATCTGGTGCCGGCGGACTTCCTCGCCCCGCGCTTTGCGGCGGCTCACGCCGCGGTGCTCTTCTCGGCGACCCTGGCCCCGCCCGGCTACCATCGCGATCTGCTGGGGCTACCGGCACAGACGGTCTGGCAGTCGGTGGCCTCGCCCTTCGCCGCCGGGCAGCTCGAGGTGCGCATCCGCGCCGATATCTCCACCCGGCTGCGGGATCGCGAGGCCTCGCTGTCGCCCATCGTCGCCGAGCTGGCCGGCCAGTACCACCGCCGCCCCGGCAACTACCTGGCCTTCTTCAGCAGCTTCGCCTACCTGGAGCAGGCGCGTGTGGCCTTCGCCGAGGCGCATCCGACGATTCCCATCTGGACCCAGGTGCGCGGGATGGGGAGCCCGAGCGCGACGCCTTCCTGGCCCGCTTCACGCCGGAGGGGCAGGGCATCGGCTTCGCGGTGCTGGGCGGCGCCTTTTCCGAGGGGATCGATCTGCCGGGGGAACGGCTGATCGGCGCCTTCGTCGCCACCCTCGGCTTGCCCCCCTTCGACGACTTCAACGAGGCCCTGAAGGCGCGGCTTCAGGCCCGCTTCGGCCGCGGCGACGACTACGCCTACCGGGTGCCGGGGCTGATCAAGGTGGTGCAGGCCGCCGGCCGGGTGATCCGCGGCCCCGAGGACCGCGGTACCGTGGTGCTGATGGACGACCGCTTCGCCCGGCCCGAGGTGCGCGCTCGGCTGCCGGTGTGGTGGCCGCTGCCGGGAACGCTGGGCGATGCCGGCGGTCCGACCCACACGGCGGGGCCCTCGTCCGGCCCTGCAAGCCAACCCTGAGGAGAGTGCCATGCGACTCAATGCCGACTTCGACCAGCGGGTGGTGGTCACCCCCGAGGCCTACCGCTGGGTCGACTCGCCCATGGCGGGGGTCGAGCGGATGATGCTCGATCGCATCGGCGAGGAGGTGGCCCGCGCCACCTCCCTGGTGCGCTATGCGCCCAACAGCACCTTCCCGTCCCATGAGCATGGCGGCGGCGAGGAGATCCTGGTGCTGGAGGGCGAGTTCGCCGACGAGCACGGCCGCTACCCGGCGGGCAGCTACCTGCGCAACCCCATCGGCACCGCCCATGCCCCCCGGGTGGGGGAGCAGGGCGCGACGATCTTCGTCAAGCTGCACCAGTTCTCGCCCGAGGATACCGAGCAGAAGGTGATCGATACCCGCTCGGCCGAGTGGCGCCCGGGGCTGGTGGAGGGGCTTTCCGTGATGCCCCTGCATGACTTCGAGGGCGAGCACGTGGCGCTGGTGCGCTGGGCGCCCAACACCCGCTTCCAGCCCCACGCCCACTGGGGCGGCGAGGAGATCCTGGTGCTGGAGGGCGTCTTCCACGACGAGCTCGGTGCCTATCCCGCCGGCAGCTGGCTGCGCAGCCCCCATCGCAGCCAGCACACGCCCTTCACGGGCGAGGAGGGCGCGCTGCTCTACGTGAAGGTGGGCCACCTGCTGCCGGACTGAGCGCGCGAACGCCCCGTCACATTTCGCTACCCGGCTTCCTTTGTCTCCCGGTGGTGCGCTGTGCTACCCATGAAAGGGGCAATTCGCCGAATGGACAAGGAGAAGTCGAATGGGAATCGAAGTGACCGGCCTGCTGGGCCTGATCTGGCTGATCATCGTGATCTGGGCCGTCGTCAAGGTGGCCAAGAGCTCGGCCGGGCCCGTGGCCAAGCTGCTGTGGATCCTGATCCTGCTGTTCTTCCCGCTGCTCGGGCTGATCATCTGGTTCCTGCTGGGGCCAAAGGGGTAGCCGCCATGCCTCACCATGGCGATGCAAGAGCAGCGGGCCGCCCTCGGGCGGCCCGCTCGCGTTGGCGGCAACTCCTATCCGGTCGGCGCTGCCGCCTTGCCCTGCAGGCGCTCCAGCACGTTGACGCCGATGAAACCGCTCAGGGCGCCGGTCAGGAAGGCACCGGCCTCGGTGGCGACCACCGCCACCGGCAGGGCCAGATAGCCGACGCCGAGCACGCCCGCCACATAGGCCACCAGTGCCACCAGGACCCCTTCGAACAGGCGCAGGGGTGTCTGACCCTGGGGGGCGCCCTTGACGAAGCGCCGGCCAAACCCGCCCAGGGCGCCACCGAGCAGGGTGGCCAGCATCGGCCCCCAGGGAAAGCGCTGTTGGATGGTGGCTTCACCGCTCAGGCCGCCGGCGACGGCGCGCACGGTCAGCGGTGTCAGGCCGGAGGAGCGCAGCTCGAAGGAGGCCGTCGACTGGTCCGGCGCCAGCCGCAGCTCGCCGGGCTCGGGCGTCGCGGGTCCGTCTACCGTCAGGGCGATATGCGTGGGGCGAGTGGCCGGCAGAGGGGCGCCATGTGGCGCGATCTGCTCGACGTTGACGGTCATCCTGGCCAGCCCGAGCCCCATCATGCGGGTCGATTGCGGCCGCACGTCCAGCCGCGGCAGTGCGGCGAGCTCCAGGTTGACGTCCGAGAGAGTGGACCGAACCTCCAGGGTGGGGGTTGGCGTCGAGGGCAGAAACTCCAGTACCAGCGAGCGTTCGTTGACCAGCCCGGGCGCCTCGATCATCAGGGGAGGAAGCGTCTCCCGCGTGGTGAGACCCTGCAGTCGTACACGGATTTCGATGGGGCGCTCGAGGGCCTGCTCGGGGTCGATCGTCCCCTCGTCGGAGGGGTGAACGCCGAAGCTGAGTTCGGTGTGGTAGCTGCCGCTCAGCGGATTCCAGGTGGCGGGAATCGGACTCGCCACGGCGGTGAGGCGCAGCCAGGTGGCGGGCCTGGGAGGTAGCGGCGGCAGCGGGGCAATCCCCAACCCGGGGGGCAGGATCACCTCGGCGACCGGCTCGTCGGTGGGTAGGATGAGCCCGCCTGGCAATATCTCCCGGGTATCCGCGGTGAGGCGACGGGTCTCGATCTCGTCGCTCTTGACCACGAAGGGGCCGGTTACCGGCGCGCTGAGGCTGATGCGCCCCGGCTCCTGCAGGGGCGCTATCTCGGCGACGATCTCGCGGCCCTCGAGATCCATGACCCTCAGGCTCTCAGGGCTGTGCTCCCAGGCGAACGAGACATGCTCGCTGGGCACCGGCCGGGCCGTGTCGACGGGGGGTGGTGTCTGCGCCCAGGCAGCCGGCGCGGCGGCTAGGCCGATGGCCAGGAGGAGGGCGTGCCAGGCACGATGGGCTGCTGAGGGCATGGCGACTCTCGCCGTTGGGCAAGCTGGTTCTCAGTATAGTCGTATCGCAGTGCGGGCCCCCTGGCGCCCTGGCCGGTATCGTCTCGTCTTACAGGCAAAGCCCTTCGTCGCCGACGCCGCGACCGCAGTGGTAGCGGACCTCCAGGTACTCGGCGTGCCAGCCGTCGGCCTCCTCGTGCATGGTGAGCCGGTAGTCCTGGCCCAGCACCGCATCGTCCTTGAAGCCCCACATGAGCACTACGCCAACAGCCGCTTCCCCGTTGCGCTGGAGACGCTGGGTCTGCTCCCAGTGCCCTTCGCCCAGGGGCGAGAGCCGCTCCTGCTCGGCGACCAGGGCCGCGAGCAGCGCGGCGGGGGAGTCCTTGGTGGCGGGGAGAGGCATATCGCTGGCCTCCCACTCGGTGGTGCCGGGGCTGAAGCCGAGCCCCTCCGGCAGGCGCTCGATATGGGCTGAGAGCCGTGGCTGGGCCGAAAGGCCGTCGCTGTCCCACAGCGGAGCGGAGGGCGCGGAAGAGGCCGCGGAGGCAGAAAACGAGGCCGAGTTGGTGCCTGCATCGCTTCCCGGCACGGCGCAGCCCGCAAGCACCAGGCCCAGGGCCATGGCGAAGCCGGCGCCCGCGTGGCCCCGTCCGCCTGGCGCTGGGCGGCATGCCCTGGCCTTCCGGGCCGTTGTGGGGGGATGGCGTTTCGGGGCCGGGGGCATCGGGATACGAGATACCGAGATAGGCGTCGTCGGGACAGGCGTCGTCGAGATAGGGGGCGTGAACATGGAGCTCTCCGGTCAGGGCGCCGCGGGGGAGGCGAAGGGGCGACCCCCACAGTCTGGGTCCGCCTCTCGCCGACTGCCAGCGTCGCCATCCCGGTTGCCCGGGGTTTGCCCGCCCGAAACGACGATCGCCGCCCCCGCTGGGGGCGGCGATAGAAGCCGCTGGTATCTCGCCGGTGCCGAAGCGCCGGGGGTTGGGCTCAATCCCAGCTCAGCGCGCCGCCCACCTGGTACTCGGTGACCCGGGTCTCGAAGAAGTTCTTCTCCTTGCGCAGGTCGATGATCTCGCTCATCCACGGGAAGGGGTTCTGGGCGCCGGGGAACTGCTCCTTGAGGCCGATCTGGGCCAGGCGACGGTTGCAGATGAAGTGCAGGTACTCCTCCATGATCGCCGCGTTCATGCCCAGCACGCCGCGGGGCATGGTGTCCCGGGCGTAGGCGATCTCGAGCTCGGTGCCCTCGAGGATCATCTGGGTCACCTCGTCCTGGAACTCGGGGGTCCAGAGGTGCGGGTTCTCGATCTTGATCTGGTTGATCATGTCCACGCCGAAGTTAAGGTGCATGGACTCGTCGCGCAGGATGTACTGGAACTGCTCGGCGACGCCGGTCATCTTGTTGCGCCGACCCATGGAGAGGATCTGGCTGAAGCCGCAATAGAAGAAGATGCCTTCGGTGACGCAGTAGAAGGCCACCAGGTTGCGCAGCAGCTCCTGGTCGGTCTCCGGGGTGCCGGTGTTGAAGTCTGGACGGGCCAGGGACTGGGTGTGCTTGAGGCTCCAGGCGGACTTGGCGGCCACCGAGGGCACCTCGCGGTACATGTTGAAGACCTCGCCCTCGTCCATGCTCAGCGACTCCACGCAGTACTGGTAGGCGTGGGTGTGGATCGCCTCCTCGAATGCCTGGCGCAGCAGGTACTGGCGGCACTCGGGGTTGGTGATCAGCCGGTAGAGCGCCAGCACCAGGTTGTTGGCCACCAGCGAATCGGCGGTGGAGAAGTAGCCGAGGCTGCGCTCGACGATGCGCCGCTCGTCCGCGGTCAGGCCGTCCTGGCTCTTCCACAGGGCGATGTCGGCGTTCATGTTCACTTCCTGGGGCATCCAGTGGTTGGCACTGCCGTCCAGGTACTTCTGCCAGGCCCACTCGTACTTGAACGGCACCAGCTGGTTCAGGTCCGCGCGGGCGTTGATCATCTGCTTGTCGTCGACCTGGATGCGCGCCGCGCCCATCTCCAGCTCCTCGAGGCCGGCGGCCACGTCGAGTGCCTCCAGGGACTGGCGGGCGCGCGCCAGACGGTCGCCATCGGCCACCTGATAGTTGCCGCGGCTCTCGGCAACGCTCTCGGGCTTGGCGGCCGCCGGCTGCGGCTTGGCGGCAGGGGCCGGGGTGGGTTCGGCCTTCGGCGCCTCGGCAACGGCATTTTCGTCTTCGTGGAACTCGTCCCAGTTCAGCATCTGTCTCTCTCCCGGTGACACTCCGGATGAATTCGGGGTTGACGAGAGGGAGGCGGGGCCTTCCCTCTCGCTAGGCGCTAGGCGCTTATTGGCAGGCCTCGCAGCCCAGTTCATCGATCTCGGCGGCGCTGGGGGCACGCGAGCCGGCGCCCGCCTTGCCGGTCAGGAAGTCCTCCACGCCGCGGGGCTCGGTAGCCTTCGGTGCCGGGTCGGCGGCCGGTGGCTGGCCCGGTGCGGCATTGCTCACCGCGTTGAGGTTGCCGCGCTCCACCGTGGACTTCTCCACCGCGGTGGCGCCCAGGGCGCGCAGGTAGTAGGTAGTCTTGAGGCCGCGGAACCAGGCCATGCGGTAGGTCACGTCGAGCTTCTTGCCGGAGACCCCCTTGATGTAGAGGTTCAGCGACTGCGCCTGGTCGATCCACTTCTGGCGGCGTGCCGCGGCTTCCACCAGCCATTTCGGCTCCACCTCGAAGGCGGTGGCGTACTTGGCCTTGAGGTCCGCCGGGATGCGCTCGATGGGCTGGGCCGAGCCGTCGTAGTACTTGAGGTCGTTGATCATCACCTCGTCCCACAGCCCGCGCGCCTTGAGATCGTTGACCATGTAGGCGTTGACCACGGTGAACTCGCCGGAGAGGTTCGATTTCACGTAGAGGTTCTGGTAGGTCGGCTCGATCGACTGGGTCACACCGCAGATGTTGGAGATGGTCGCGGTGGGGGCGATGGCCATCACGTTGGAGTTGCGCATGCCCTGCTGGGCGATCTTGTCGCGCAGGACGCCCCACGCCTGGGTGGCGCTCTCGTCGAGCTCGATGTACTTCTCGCCGCGTTCGGTCTTGAGCTTCTGGATGGAGTCGATGGGCAGCACGCCCTGGCTCCACAGCGAGCCCTCGAAGCTCTCGTAGCGGCCGCGCTCGGCGGCGAGATCCGAGGAGGCCTCGATGGCGTGGTAGCTCACCAGCTCCATGGAGCGGTCGGCGAAGGCGACGGCAGCCTGGCTGGCGTAGGCGATGTCCAGGGCATAGAGGGCGTCCTGGAAGCCCATGATGCCGAGCCCCACCGGGCGGTGCTTGAGGTTGGAGTTGCGCGCCTGGGGCACCGCGTAATAGTTGATGTCGATGACGTTATCGAGCATGCGCACCGCGGTCCTCACGGTCTTGCGCAGCTTGGCGTCGTCGAGCTCGCCGTCGACCACGTGCTGGGCCAGGTTCACCGAGCCCAGGTTGCACACGGCGATCTCGTCCACCGAGGTGTTCAGGGTGATTTCGGTGCACAGGTTGGAGGAGTGCACCACGCCGGCGTGCTGCTGGGGGCTTCTCAGGTTGCAGGGATCCTTGAAGGTGATCCAGGGGTGGCCGGTCTCGAACAGCATCGAGAGCATCCGGCGCCACAGGTCCTTGGCGCGCACCCGCTTGAAGAGCTTGAGCTCGCCGGTGCGGGTCATCGCCTCGTACTCCTCGTAGCGCGTCTCGAAGGCGGCGCCATAGAGATCGTGGAGATCCGGGCAGGTGGAAGGCGAGAAGAGCGTCCACTCCTTGTCGTCGAAGACCCGCTTCATGAACAGGTCCGGCACCCAGTTGGCGGTGTTCATGTCGTGGGTGCGGCGGCGGTCGTCGCCGGTGTTCTTGCGCAGCTCCAGGAACTCCTCGATGTCCAGGTGCCAGGTCTCCAGGTAGGCGCAGACCGCGCCCTTGCGCTTGCCGCCCTGGTTGACCGCCACCGCGGTGTCGTTGACCACCTTGAGGAAGGGCACCACGCCCTGGCTCTTGCCGTTGGTCCCCTTGATCCAGGAGCCCAGGGCGCGCACCGGGGTCCAGTCGTTGCCGAGCCCGCCGGCCCACTTGGAGAGCAGGGCGTTGTCGCGGATGGCGCTGTAGATGCCGTCGAGCTCGTCGGGCACGGTGGTGAGGTAGCAGCTGGAGAGCTGGCTTCTCACCGTGCCGGCGTTGAACAGGGTCGGGGTCGAGGCCATGTAGTCGAAGCTGGAAAGCAGCTCGTAGAACTCGATGGCCCGCGCCTCGCGGTCGCCCTCGTTCAGCGCCAGGCCCATGGCCACGCGCATGAACATCACCTGAGGCAGCTCGTAGCGCACGTCATCGCGGTGGATGAAGTAGCGGTCGTAGAGGGTCTGCAGGCCCAGGTAGGTGAAGGCGTTGTCGCGGGTGTGGTCCAGCGCATCACCCAGGCGCGCCAGGTCGAACTCGGCCAGGCGCGGGTCGAGCTGCTCGAACTCGATGCCCTTCGCCACGTAGGCCTCGAAGGCCGGCCGGTAGAGCTCGGCCATCTCCTGATAGGTGGCCTCATCCGCCACGCCGAGGAAGGCGAGCGCCTCGCGGCGCAGGTTGTCCTGCAGCAGGCGGGCGGTGACGTACGTGTAGTTGGGCTCCTTCTCCACCAGGGTGCGGGCGGTCATCATCAGCGCCTGAGAGACGCCATCGACGCTGACGCCGTCGTAGAGGTTCTTCAGGGAGTCCTCGACGATGCGGCCGGGCTCGACGCTGTCGAGGCCCGCGCAGGCATCCTGCACCAGGGTCTCGACCCGGCCCAGGTCCAGCGGGCGGGTGGTGCCGTCGAGCAGGGTCACGTTGAGAGTGGGGTGAGGCTTCTGGATATCGCCGCCGGCGGCGGCGCGGGCCCGGGCGTGGGCCTCCCGGTAGAGCACATAGGCGCGCGCCACCTTCTGCTCGCCGGCACGCATCAGCGCCAGCTCGACCTGGTCCTGGATGTCCTCGATATGCACGGTGCCGCCGTCGGGCATGCGGCGCAGGAAGGCCTGGGCGATGGCCTCGCTGGCGTCACGCACGAGATCGCGTACCCGGGAGGAGGCGTCGGCGTTGTCGCCCTCCACGGCCAGGAACGCCTTGCGCATGGCCACGGCGATCTTGCCGGCATCGAAGGGCACCACGTCGCCGGTGCGCTTGATGACGCGCAGGGTCTGCGGGGCGGTGACGGTGACGGACGGCGCGTCCGGAGAGGTCGTGGATGACATGTCGATGGAGTCCCTGTCAGGTGAACGAGAGGCGGTGATGAAAAACGCTCGGGGGCGTCTGTGAAGGAACCGCGGCGGAGAGGGTCTTTTCACAGGATGTAGTGTTATGCCTCGTATGGAGGCACAAGATAGTGTGTGTTTCGGCAGGCTTCAAGTGGATAACCCTGTGGACGGCTTGTGATCTTCCTGGGGAGCCGTGGGCCCCCGCCGGGCGCTATGCCGTCGTCGAGTGGCGACAGGCAGGCGTATCCGGGGATTTCGGGTATCCTTTAGCCAATGGCGGTATGCCCCTGGGCGCCGCTGCCCCGATCACCTGCCAGTCAGGATGGAACTTGAGGATGGACGAGAGCTTGGACCCCCGGGAACAGGATCATGTGCTGATCATCGAGGATGATGAGCGCCTGGCCGACCTGACCCGCGACTACCTGCAGGCCAACGGCTTCCGCGTCACGCTTGAGGCCGACGGCGCTCGCGGCGTGGAGCGGATCCTGGCGCTGCAGCCGGACCTGGTGATACTCGATCTGATGCTGCCCGGCGAGGACGGCCTGTCGATCTGTCGGCGCGTGCGCGGCGACTATCCGGGCCCGATCCTGATGCTGACCGCGCGCACCGACGACATGGACCAGGTGCTGGGCCTGGAGATGGGCGCCGACGACTACGTGCCGAAGCCCGTTCAGCCCCGGGTCCTGCTGGCGCGCATGCGCGCCCTGCTGCGCCGGGCCGAGAGCGCCGAGGCCGCGACGGAGCCGCGGCTCACCTTCGGCAACCTGGAGATCGACAGCGCCACCCGCGAGGCGTGGCTGGACGGCGAGCGCATCGATCTCACCAGCGCCGAGTTCGACCTGCTGTGGCTGCTGGCCAGCAACGCCGGTCGGGTGCTGACCCGCGAGGAGATCTTCGCCCAGCTGCGCGGCATCAAGTACGACGGCCAGGACCGCTCCATCGACGTGCGGGTGTCACGCATCCGGCCCAAGGTCGGTGACGACCCCAACCAGCCGCATCGCATCAAGACGGTGCGCAGCAAGGGCTATCTCTTCGTCAAGGAGAGCTGAGCCATGCGGCGGGTCCTGGCCGACAGCACCTTCCTGCGCGTCTACGTGCTGCTGGCGCTCGCCCTGCTGCTGACCTTCGGCCTGGCCCTGCTGGGCGTGGCCATGGTCGACCAGGTGCGCCGTGAGCACCATCGCGAGCAGCTCGCCGAGGTGCCCATGCGCCTGCTCGCCCAGCGCCTCGAGGCCCTGCCCGCCGATGCCCATGCCGGCTGGCTCGAGGCCCAGGCCCGTCGCCTCGACCTGACCCCCTCCGTGCTGCCCGTCGGGGGCGCCTCCCTCGGCTACTTCACCCGCCTGCGCCTGGAACGGGGCAAGGTGCTGGTGCAGGAGCGCGATGAGCGCGGCTGGCGCCTGCTGAAGCAGCTGCCCGACGGCGAGCGCCTGCTGCAGGTGGACCTGGCCAGCCTCAGCGAGCAGCAGCTGCGCGGCTTCACCGAGCTGCTGGCGGAATGGCTGGCACAGAGCCCGCCCGCCGAGCGGCGCGCACGGCTCTCCCGGGTGGCTGCGGGCAGCGTTCCGGTCGACCTCGGCGATACGCCGCCGGCGGGGCTGGACCCCTACCAGCTTGGCCGCCTGGCCGATGGCGAGGTGGTGATCCGGCTCTTCCCCGGGCGCTGGGGCATGGCCATGTACCTGGCGCTGCCCGGCGGCGGCGAGGCCAACTGGCTGGCCATCGGGCCGGTGGAGGCCTTCGACCCGGTGCCGGTATCGCTGCAGCTGCTGGTGGTGCTGATCCTCCTGGCGGTGCTCGGGGCGACCATCTACCTGATCGTGCGCGGCGTCGAGGCGCGCATGGCAAGGCTGGAGCTGGCCGCCACGCGCATCGCCGCCGGCCGGCTCGACACCCGGGTCAAGGTGGAGAGTGGCGACTTCCTCGGCCGGCTGGGCATGGCCTTCAACGGCATGGCGGCCCAGGTCCAGGCGCTGCTGCGCGCCCAGCAGGACATGATCCGCGCGGTCTCCCATGAGCTGCGCACCCCGGTGGCTCGCATCCGCTTCGCGGTGCAGATGGTCGAGGACATGACCGACGATGCGGCGATTCGCCGCCAGCTGCAGGGGATCGATGGCGACATCGAGGAGCTGGACGGCCTGGTCGACGAGATCCTCACCTATGCCCGCCTGGGCAGCGACGCCGTCAAGGGCCGCGAGATGGAGGCGACCCTGGTGGATTGCCGGGCCATGGCGGAGCGGGTGATCGATGCGCTGAGCCCGCTGCACGGCCACCTGGCCATCGTGCTCGCCGAGGGACCCGAGGTGGAGGCCCTGGCCGAGGCGCGCTACCTGCAGCGGGCGCTGCAGAACCTGGTGGCCAACGCCTGCCGCCATGCGCGCAGTCGGGTGGTGATCCAGGTGCAGGCGGAGCCCCGCCTGGTGCGCATCGACGTGGAGGATGATGGCCCCGGGGTGCCGGTCGGCGAGCGCCAGGCGATCTTCAAGCCCTTCGCGCGGCTCGACGACAGCCGCACCCGCAGCTCCGGCGGCTATGGGCTGGGGCTCTCCATCGTGCAGAAGGTGATGACCTGGCACGGCGGCAGCGTGGGGGTGGACGCCAGCCCCGCCCTGGGCGGGGCCCGCTTCACCCTGCTGCTGCCCCAGCGACCCTAGCCGCCGGCGCCCGCTAGGCGGGCTTGATCCCCTCCAGCACCGCGAAGGAGGTCTCCCGGGCGGTGCGCAGGAAGTCCTCCATCCAGGGCGCCTGGCGGGTCTCCTCGCGGATCGCCGCGAACAGGGTGCTCCACACGCCCTTCTCCCCCAGCGCCACGGCCTTCACGTAGTCGCGCTCCAGGTACTCGGTCAGGGCCCAGTTGGGCAGCGCGCAGACCCCGCGGCCGCTGGCCACCAGCTGCATCATCATGATGGTCAGCTCGGCGGTGCGCAGCTCCTTCGGGCGCACCCCGGCCGGGTCCAGGAACTGGGTGAAGACATCCAGCCGCGCGTGCTCCACCGGATAGGTGATCAGCGTCTCCTCGGCCAGCTCCCGGGGGCTGACGAACGCCTTGCCGGCCAGGCGATGCTGGCGGGCCACCGCCAAGAGCCCCTCGTAGCGGAACAGCGGCTCGTAGTGGATGCCGGCCAGCGGCTGGGGGTCGGCGGTGATCACGAGGTCGAGCTGCTCGCGGGCCAGGGCCGGCAGCGGGTCGAAGTGGTGGCCGCCGGGGATGTCGATCTCCACCTCGGGCCAGTGGTCGCGGAAGTGGTCGACGGTGGGCATCAGCCACTGGAAACAGCTGTGGCACTCGATGGCCATGTGCAGCCGGCCCTGTTCGTTGCCGGCCAGCCGCGCCAGGTCGCGCTCGGCCATGCGCACCAGCGGCAGCACCTGTTCGGCCAGGGTCAGCAGCCGCTGGCCGGCGCGGGTGAACTCCACCGGCCGGGTCTTGCGCACGAACAGCGGATTGTCGAGCCGCTCCTCGAGGTCCTTGATCTGGTGGGAGAGGGCAGACTGGGTCAGGTGGACCCGCTCGGCCGCCTCGACGAGGGAGCCGGCGTCGCGCAGTGCGACCAGGGTGCGGAGGTGTCGCAGTTCGAGCATGCCGAGTGAGCCATTTTCATTTTCAAGATTAGGAAGTTTAGTTTGATTCACCCTGCGTGGCCAGCCAGACTCTGCTGGATTATTCATCCATGGAGGGTTTTTCAATGAGTATCTCTCATGTTATCGGTTATCCGCGCATCGGCGCCGATCGCGAACTCAAGCGTGCGGTGGAGGCCTACTGGCAGGGCGAGCTCGATCGCGAGGGGCTGGAGCGGGCAGGGCGCGAGCTGCGCGCCCGGCACTGGGCCGAGCAGCGCGAGGCGGGGCTCGACCTGGTCACGGTGGGTGACTTCGCCTTCTACGACCAGGTCCTGGACCTCTCCGTGACCCTGGGGGCGGTGCCGGCACGCTTCGGCGCCGAGGCCGAGCTGGCGGCCGGCGAGGTGTCGCTGGACACCGCCTTCCGCATGGCCCGCGGCCGGGCGCCCAGCGGCGAGCCCGCCGCCGCCTGCGAGATGACCAAGTACTTCGATACCAACTATCACTACCTGGTGCCCGAGCTCCACGCCGGCCAGTCCTTCCGGCTGGCCAGCTCCCGCCTCTTCGAGCAGGTGGCCGAGGCCCAGGCGCTGGGCCATGCGGTGAAGGTGACCCTGCTCGGCCCCCTGACCTGGCTGTGGCTGGGCAAGGCCCGCGACGAGGGGCTCGACCGCCTGAGCCTGCTCGAGTCCCTGCTGCCGGTCTATGGCGAGCTGCTGGTGCGCCTTGCTGACCTGGGCGTGGAGTGGGTGCAGCTCGAGGAGCCGGCGCTGGTGCAGGACCTGCCCCGTGAGTGGCAGCAGGCCTATGAGGCCGCCTACAGCGTGCTGGGCCGGGCCCCGGTGAAGCTGCTGCTGGCCAGCTACTTCGGCGGCCTGGGCGATAACCTCGGCCTCGCTCTCGGCCTGCCGGTGGCGGGGCTGCATATCGATGCGGTGCGTGCCCCCGAGCAGCTGGCGGCGGTGCTCGACCGGCTGCCCGCCTACAAGGTGCTCTCGGTGGGCGCCATCGATGGGCGCAACGTCTGGCGCGCCGACCTGGCGCTGCTGCGCGAACGTCTGGCCCAGGCGCGCATCCGCCTCGGCAGGCGGCTGTGGATCGCCCCCTCCTGCTCGCTGCTGCATGTGCCGGTGGACCTTGCGCGCGAGACCGAGCTCGACCCCGAGCTCAGAAGCTGGCTGGCCTTTGCCCGCCAGAAGCTCGACGAGACGGTGACCCTGGCGCGCCTGCTCGATGGCCGCGCCACCGAGGCCGACCGCGAGCGACTGGAGGCCGCCACCCTCGCCCTGCAGGCCAGGCGCGACTCGCCGCGCATCCACCGCCCCGAGGTGGCCGACCGGCTGGCGGGTATCGAGCCGGCAGACCTCGAGCGCGCGAGCCCCTATCCGCAGCGCGCCCTCGCCCAGCGCCGGGCGCTGGAGCTGCCGCTCTTCCCCACCACCACCATCGGCTCCTTCCCGCAGACCGACGCCATCCGCGCCGCGCGCCGCGCCTTCAGGGCCGGTGAGCTCGCCCGGGAGGCCTACGAGGCGCGCATGGAGGAGGAGATCGCCTACGCCGTGGCGCGTCAGGAGGCGCTCGGCCTCGACATGCCGGTGCACGGCGAGCCGGAACGCAACGACATGGTGGAGTACTTCGGCGAGCAGTTCGATGGCTACGCCTTCACCCGCTTCGGCTGGGTGCAGAGCTACGGTTCGCGCTGCGTGAAGCCACCGGTGATCGTGGGTGACGTCAGCCGCCCGGGCCCGATGACGGTGCGCTGGAGCCGGTACGCCCAGTCGCTCACCGACCGGCCCATGAAGGGGATGCTGACCGGCCCCGTCACCATGCTGCAGTGGGCCTTCGTGCGCGACGACCAGCCCCGCGAGACCACCTGCCGCCAGATCGCCCTGGCCCTGCGCGACGAGGTCCGGGACCTGGAGGCGGCCGGCATCCGCGCCATCCAGATCGACGAGCCGGCGCTGCGCGAGGGGCTGCCGCTGCGCCGGAGCGAGTGGCCGGGCTATCTGGCCTGGGCGGTGGATGGCTTCCGGCTGACTGCGGCCGGGGTGCGCGACGAGACCCAGATCCACACCCACATGTGCTATTCGGAGTTCAACGACATCATCGAGTCGATTGCCGCTCTGGATGCCGACGTCATTACCATCGAGACCTCACGCTCGAACATGGTGCTGCTCGACGCCTTCCAGGACTTCGCCTATCCCAACGAGATCGGCCCCGGCGTCTACGACATCCACTCGCCCAATGTGCCGGACGTGGCGTGGATGGTGGCGCTGATGGAGAAGGCCGCCGAGCGCATCCCGCTGGAGCGTCTGTGGGTCAACCCCGACTGCGGCCTCAAGACCCGCCGCTGGGAGGAGGTGGAGCCGGCCCTGGCCAACATGGTGGAGGCGGCGCGCCAGCTGCGCCGGCGCTTCGGCTAGGCGCCTCCAGCGTTGAGCCAGCGGGAGCGGCCGCCGGCCCCGGCGGCTGCTATGCTCGGCGGGTCAAGGAATCGTAACCCTCGCAAGGAGATGCCATGTCCCGCCTGCTCGTTCCCGCCGCCCTCGGGGCGGCCCTGCTGTTGGGGGGCTGTGCCACCGCCCCGGCGCCGGCGCCGATCACCTCCGGTCATCACGCCCCGCTGCTGCCCTCGGTGCTCTTCCCCGGTGGCGCCGAGAGCTTCACCGCCTGGCGCTGCACCCCCGACCAGGCCCTGGTCACCGCCGTCCCGGAGGGGGCGGAAAGCGAGCTGCGGCTGTGGTCGGCTCACGGCGCCTGGCGGCTTGCGCCCGCCGTGGTGGCCAGCGGCGCCCGCTACGAGCAGGGCGACGTCAGCTTCTGGAACAAGGGCTCCGAGGCGGTGGTGGAGACGCCCCGGGGGCGGCTCGAGTGCCAGGCCTACGTGCAGCGCCAGGCCCTGACCCGGCAGCAGCGGCCCGGGGTGATGTTCCAGGGGCGCGGCAACGAGCCGGGCTGGATGGTGCACCTGGCCCACGACCGGCCCGAGGCGACCCTGAGCCTGGATTACGGTACCCGGGAGCAGACGCTGCCCTATCGGGTGACCACCCTGGACAACGGCGCGGGGCGGGTGATCCTGCAGAGCGGCCGCGGCGATACCCCCTTCGAGCTGCGCATCGAGGCCGGCGCCTGCCTGGACGACATGAGCGGCGAGCCCTTCCCGGCGCGGGTCACCCTGACCGTGGACGGGCAGCAGTATCGGGGCTGCGGCCAGGGCATCGCTCCCTGACCGGGGCTGGCGAAAACTGTGTGCCCTCGACGCCTTTTCGCCAAGCCCCGGCGATTTGATCTTGGTCTCATCGATTTTATCGAACGGAGGGTGCGGATTTTTGCGCTTTTTATGGCAAAAAATGCATCTATCATGGTGACCATCATCCTGATGTCTGACTTCTAGGAGGTCGCCATGACCACTCGTACCCTCGTGATTACCGCTTCCATCCTCGGCGAGAACGGCCAGTCCAAGGCCCTGGCCGAGCACTTCATCGCCCAGGCTAAGAGCCGCGACGGCGTCGAGGTGACCCATCGCGACCTGGTGGCCAGCGAGCTGCCCCACCTCAACCTGGCCGAGCTCGGCAGCTGGCAGGTCGCCGAGGAGGAGCGCAGCGCCGAGCAGCGCGCGCTGGCTGCCCGCTCCGACTCGCTGATCGAGGAGCTCAAGGCCCATGACGTGGTGGTACTGGCGGTACCGATGTACAACTTCGGCATCCCGAGCCAGCTCAAGGCCTGGTTCGACCGCGTGATGCGCGCCGGAGTGACCTTCCGCTACACCGAGAACGGTCCCCAGGGCCTGGTGGAGGGCAAGCGTGCGGTGATCCTGGCGGCCCGCGGTGGCCAGTACGCCGGCACCGAGATGGATACCCAGACCCCGCACCTCAAGCTGATGCTCGGCATGATCGGCATCAAGGAGGTGGATAGCGTCTTCGCCGAAGGGCTCAACATGGGCAAGGGCAAGCGTGATGCGGCGCTCAAGGAGGCCCGTCAGGCCATCGACGGCCTGGTGGAGCGTCTGTAAGGCGGCGCTCTTCCGGCGCTGCGCTCGATAGCGCGCACACCCGAACGCAGCGGGGCGGCCAATGGCCGCCCCGCTGCGTTGTGGCGTCTGCCTGCCTCAGCAGGCTTCCGGGGTCTCCAACGCCCAGCCGGCGGCGACGAAGTCGCTGGTGCAGAGGGCTGTCTCGGGTGTCAGGATGCGGCCGGCCAGCCGGGTGAGGGCCTCGCGATTGCCGCGGGAGGGTGGCTCGAGCTGTTCGGAGGTCGCCACCGGCTGCCAGCCGTCGCTTTCGCGGGTGGCCAGGGTGAAGGCGAAGGGGTGAAAGCCGGGGAAGCCCAGCCGCAGATCGGTCACCACCAGGGTCTCGCGGCCGTCGAGCTCGCGGGTCTCGTAGCGCAGGAAAGGGCCGGCGAACCAGTCCAGCCGCTGGCCACGCGGGCTGTCGAGTGCCACCGCCTCCAGGTCGGCCCCGCGGCGGTAGGTCTCCACCAGCGGCGGTGTGTCTCCATCCAGCACCCCCACCAGCAGCTCGTGATGCTCGTCGCCATCCACCACCGTGACGCGCCACAGCAGGGTGTTGAAGGGGGTGGGCTGGACCAGGCGTGGGGCCTCGGCAAGCCCCCGCTCGGCCAGCACCGGTTCCAGGCGATGCTCCACCAGCTGCTTGGCGCCGAAGGCGAACACCAGGTAGGCGGAAGAGAGCGCCAGCCCCCAGGCCGGTCCGCGCCGCCCGTTGCCGGTGGCGAGCGCCACGCCGATGCCCACCAGCAGCGGCAGGGTGTAGAGCGGGTCGATGATGAAGACGATGGGGTAAGCCGCGGGTCGCACGTCCATGGGCCACCATAGCTGGGTGCCGTAGGTGGTGAGGGCGTCGAGCAGGGGATGAGTGGTCAGGCAGAGTACGTAGAAGAGCCACCAGTGCCCGAGGGGAATGTTCCGGGCCGCTTTCAGGCGCGAGGTGAGCAGGGCCAGCAGGGTGCCGAGGCCGGTGAGCACGAAGAGCGAGTGGGAGAAGCCGCGGTGCTCGGTGACATTGGCCACCGCATCGCCGTAGTCGATCATCACGTCGAGATCGGGGAGGGTGCCGAGCACGGCGCCGATCAGCACCGCCTTGCGGCCCAGTCGGCGGCCGAGCACGGCACCGCCCACGGCGGCGCCCAGGGCAGCCTGGGTAATCGAGTCCATCGGGAGGCGTTCCTCGCTGAGGGTGCCCGGCTATGATGCCACGGGCGGGGGCCGGGTTCCCTTACGCCTCCGCCCAGCGGGGCCCGGCGGCGAGGATGCGTGCCTGCACCGGGCAGTCGTCGCGGTGGGCGCCGGGGAGGTAGCCGGTGCTCATCAGAAACTCGCCGGTGATCTCCGGCCCGGTGAAGCGGAAGGTGCGCTTGAAGAGCCGGACCCACTCCGCATGGGAGAGCGGGTGGTGGTGGTCGAGCCAGGCGGCGAAGCTGCCGTGCTCATCGCGCAGGGCCTGGACCACGCCGGCATTATGGATCACGGCCTCGACCTTCAGGCGGTTGCGGATGATGCCGGCGTCGGCCAGCAGCCGGGCCCGCTCGGCCTCGCCATAGGCGGCCACCCGGTCGATGGCGAAGCCCTCGAAGGCCGCCCGGAAGGCGGTGCGCTTCTTCAGTACGGTGAGCCAGGAGAGCCCCGCCTGGTTGATCTCCAGGGCTAGGCGCTCGAAGAGGGCCTCGTCGTCGGCCACCGGGAAGCCATATTCGTGGTCATGGTAGGGGCCGTGAAACGGATGGCCCGGGGCCAGGTCACAGTAGTGGCTCATGCTGGGGCTCCCCGTGGCGCGCTGACTTGATCCAGGCCCTTGGCAAGGGCCTCGTCGATGCCGACAATCGTCCCATCACCCTACACCGCGGAGATCCTGCGATGAAGAGAACCCTTCGCCCCCTGGCCGCCGGTGCCCTGCTGGCACTGCTGGCCGCCCCCGCCTGGGCCGAGCGCCCTGTGGTCGAGATGTACCAGGACCCCAACTGTGGCTGCTGCGGCGCCTGGGCCGACCATCTGGAGGCCGAGGGCTTCACGGTGGAGCGCCACAAGACCCGCGAGATGCGCGCCATCAAGATCGAACAGGGCCTCACGCCTGAGCTCGCCTCCTGCCATACCGCCATGGTCGATGGCTACGTGATCGAGGGCCACGTGCCGGCGGCGGACATCCACCGCCTGCTGGAGGAGCGCCCCGACATGGCGGGCCTGGCGGTGCCGGGGATGCCCCACGGCTCGCCGGGCATGGAGACCGGCCGCTATGACGACTACCGGGTGCTGGGCTGGCACCGTGACGACCGTACGCCGGAGATCTTCAACGAGTATACTCACTGATCCCCTGACAAGGAGTTGGCTATGCAGTACCTGCACACCATGGTGCGCGTCAGCGACCTCGATGCCTCGCTGCGCTTCTACTGCGACCTGCTGGGCCTCAAGGAGGTGCGCCGCAAGGAGAACGACAAGGGGCGCTTCACCCTGGTCTTCCTGGCCGCCCCCGAGGACGAGGCGCGCTCCGCCGAACTCAAGGCCCCGGAGCTCGAGCTCACCTACAACTGGGACCCCGAGGAGTACACCGGCGGGCGCAACTTCGGTCACCTGGCCTATCGGGTCGACGACATCTATGCCCTGTGCGAGAAGCTCCAGGCCAACGGCGTGACCATCAACCGCCCGCCCCGGGACGGCCACATGGCCTTCGTGAGAAGCCCCGACGGCATCTCGGTGGAGCTGCTGCAGAAGGGTGATCCGCTCCCCGCCCGGGAGCCCTGGGCCTCCATGGACAACACCGGCAGCTGGTAGGCGGCCGGCCACGCGACAAGGAAGAACGACGACCCATGAAGATGACAGTTGTGGCCCGCCTGGGCCTGGTGATGGCCGCCGCTGCCCTGCTGGCGGCCTGTGGCGGGCGCCCCGAGGCACCGCCGGAGCGCGAGGTGAGCCTCTCGGGGCCGGTGGTGGAACAGCGCTGGAACCTGCTGCTGGTGGGCACCGACGAGCGGCTCTCCCTGCCCGAGCCCGCCTGGTTCCGCATCGACGAGAACGGCCGCGTCAGCGGCAGCGACGGCTGCAACCAGCTGATGGGACGGGCCAATCTCGGCGAGAATCAGCGCATCGAGTTCTCGCAGCTGGCCACCACCCGGCGCGCCTGCCCCCAGGGCGAGGACGCGGCGCGGGTGAAGGGGATGCTGGAGACCGCCTACCGCTACCTGATCGACCATGACCGGCTGGTCTTCTTCGGCCCCGATCAGCGAGTGCTCGGCGGCTGGCGCAAGGCCAACTGATCTTATTCAAGGCTGAGCTGCGCTTTGTGGGCGCATCGGAGCGAGAGGCGCCGGGGACAGGGCGAAGAGGAGGTCCTACGCCAGGGATGGCGTCGGTAGCGTACAGGGAGGTATTCACAGCGCCTCCTCGTAGCCCTGTCGACGGGTCAGCCTCGAGCGATCCTGCCAGGAGCAATGACCTGGTTTACCTTCTTCCCGGCAGCAGCGCCTGGACCCTGGCCATGCCCGCGGTGAGGCCGCGGGCCATGGCCGGTCCGACCGGCGTGAGCAGGAACCAGGGCGCGATGATCAGGTTGATGGCGATGGCGCCGAAGTAGACGTCGCTGAACCAGTGGGCACCGCTCAGGATGCGCGGGGCGCTCAGGATCACCGCGGCCACCAGGCTCACCAGCATCACCCTGAGTCCGGCGAAGCGCCACATGAAGGCGGCGAACAGGAAGAGGTTGACGCCGTGGTCGCCGGGAAAGCTCGCACCGGAGCTGTCCTTGGTGGAGAAGTCGACCATCTCGGTGATCAGGTTGACCTCCTGGTAGACCAGGGTGGGGCTCGGGTGGCTGTAGTCGATCACCATGCGCACGCCCTGGGCCATGAACACCGCCACCAGCAGCATGGTGATGCCGATGCCGCCCCAGCGCAGCATGCGCTGCTCGCGCACCGGGTCCCGGGAGATGGCCCACAGGTAGATGGCCAGCAGCACCAGCAGGCTCACCACGTCGAAGAGCCGCGCGTTGGTGGCCGCCACCAGCCACACCCAGGCGCCGTTCTCCTCGGTGAGCCAGCCGTTGGTGGTA
Organism: Halomonas sp. JS92-SW72; assembly: GCF_003547075.1. Classification (NCBI taxonomy): domain Bacteria; kingdom Pseudomonadati; phylum Pseudomonadota; class Gammaproteobacteria; order Oceanospirillales; family Halomonadaceae; genus Halomonas; species Halomonas sp. JS92-SW72. The sequence continues at coordinate 3,243,725 of NZ_CP032147.1, read as the reverse complement.
AAGAAGACGGCGTCGTCGATCTCGGTCCAGAACAGCAGGTCCGGCGAGAGCCAGGTGAAGATCAGCAGCGCGCCCAGCAGGTTGAACAGCAGCAGGCGCCCGATGGCGAGGTCGGGGGGAGTCTGTGGCATCATGAAGTCGCGGGTCGGTGTATGTTCCGGCCCATTCTAGGCGAAGGGTTTTTGACAGAACAGCGTTTCTTAATATCTCTGTCACCGCCCTGTGCCAGGTCAATCCCGGCAGGCGATCTTGTCGGCCGAAACGACAGCGGCCCGCCGATGGCGGGCCGCTGCGTGCCAGAGGCGAGTGGGATCAGAGCGCGGCGATCTTGTCGCGCTGCTCCACCAGCAGGCGATGGGCGGCCTGGAACTCGGCCAGCTTGGCGCGCTCCTTCTCCACCACCGCTTCCGGGGCCTTGGCCACGAAGCCCTCGTTGCCGAGCTTCTTCTCGATGCCGCCGATCAGCTTCTCCTGCTTCTCGATCTCGCGGGCCAGGCGCGCGAGCTCCGCGTCCTTGTCGATCAGGTCGGCCATGGGCACCAGCACCTCCATCTCGCCCACCAGCTGGGTGGCCGAGAGCGGTGCCGCGGCCGGGTCGTCGAGCCAGGTGACGCTCTCGAGCTTGGCCAGCTTGGCCAGGAAGCGGCGGTTGGCCTCGAGGCGCTCGCGGTCGGCGGCGCCGCCCTTGGTGAGCAGCACCTCCAGCGGCTTGCCCGGGGCGATGTTCATCTCGGCGCGGATGTTGCGCACCGCCACGATCACGCCCTTCAGCCACTCGATGTCGCGGGTCGCCTGGTCGTCGAGCAGCGCGTCATCGGCGGTGGGCCAGGGCTGGGCCATGATGGAGTCGCCCTCGCCCTGGCGGGTGCCGGCCAGCGGGGCCACGCGCTGCCAGATCTCCTCGCTGATGTAGGGCATCATCGGGTGGGCCAGGCGGAGGATCGTCTCCAGCACCCGCACCAGGGTGCGGCGGGTGCCGCGCTTGGCTTCCGGGCTTGCGGCCTCGTCCCACAGCACCGGCTTGGAGAGCTCCAGGTACCAGTCGCAGTACTCGTTCCAGACGAACTCGTAGAGCGCCTGGGAGGCGTGGTCGAAGCGGAACTCCTCCATCGCCCTTGTCACCTGGGCCGCGGTCTGCTGCAGCCGCGAGAGGATCCAGCGGTCGGCCAGCGAGAGCTCGACGTCGCCACCGGCCGCCCCGCAATCCTCGCCCTCGGCGTTCATCAGCACATAGCGCGAGGCGTTCCACAGCTTGTTGCAGAAGTTGCGGTAGCCGTCCAGGCGGCCCATGTCGAACTTGATGTCGCGCCCGGTCGTCGCCTGGGAGAGGAAGGTGAAGCGCAGCGCATCGGTGCCGTGGGGCTCGATGCCCTCCGGGAACTCGCCGCGGGTGGCCTTCTCGATCGCCTTGGCCTTCTGGGGCTGCATCATGTTGCCGGTACGCTTCTCCACCAGCGTATCCAGCGCGATGCCGTCGATCAGGTCGATGGGGTCGAGCACGTTGCCCTTGGACTTGGACATCTTCTGGCCCTGGCCATCGCGCACCAGCCCGTGGACGTAGACTTGCTTGAAGGGCACCTCGCCGGTGAACTTCAGGGTCAGCATGATCATCCGTGCGACCCAGAAGAAGATGATGTCGAAGCCGGTGACCAGGACGCTCGAGGGATGGAAGGTCTTGAGCTCAGGGGTCTGCTGCGGCCAGCCCAGGGTGCCGAAGGTCCACAGGCCCGAGCTGAACCAGGTGTCCAGCACGTCCTCGTCCTGGGTCAGGACGACGTCGGCGGCCAGGCCGTTCTCCTCTCGGGCCTCGGCTTCGCTGCGGGCGACATAGACGTTGCCGTCCACGTCGTACCAGGCGGGAATGCGGTGGCCCCACCACAGCTGGCGGGAGATGCACCAGTCCTGCAGGTCGCGCATCCAGGCGAAGTACATGTTCTCGTAGTTCTTCGGCACGAACTGGATGTCGCCCTTCTCGACGGCCTCGAGGGCGGGCTTGGCGAGGCTCTCCACGGCGACGAACCACTGATCCGTGAGCAGCGGCTCGATGACGTCACCGGAGCGGTCGCCATAGGGCAGGGTGTTGCTGACGGTCTCGATCTGCTCGAGCAGCCCCGCGGCCTCCATGTCGGCGACGATCCGCTTGCGCGCCTCGAAGCGGTCCAGACCGGCGTAGGCCTCGGGCAGGCTCGGGTCGATGTCGGGCAGCGGCCGGCCCTGGATATCGAAGGCCTCGGCCTCGGGCAGGATCGCAGCGTCCTGGGTGAAGACGTTGATCAGCGGCAGCCCGTGGCGGCGGCCCACCTCGTAGTCGTTGAAGTCGTGGGCCGGGGTGATCTTCACGCAGCCGGAGCCCTTCTCCATGTCGGCATGCTCATCGGCAACGATGGGGATCCGGCGCCCGACCAGCGGCAGCGTCACGAACTTGCCGACCAGGGAGGCGTAGCGGGGATCCTCCGGGTTGACCGCCACGCCGGTGTCGCCCAGCAGGGTCTCCGGACGGGTGGTGGCGACCACCAGGTAGTCGAGGCCCGCGTCGGTGCTGACGCCGTCGGCCAGCGGATAGCGGAAGTGCCAGAACTGGCCCTGCTGGTCGCGGTTCTCCACCTCGAGATCCGAGATGGCGGTGTGCAGGGTCGGGTCCCAGTTGACCAGGCGCTTGCCGCGGTAGATCAGCCCCTCCTTGTGGAGGCGCACGAAGACCTCCTGCACCGCCTTGTAGAAGCCGTCGTCCATGGTGAAGCGCTCGCGGGACCAGTCGACGCTGGCCCCCATGCGGCGCAGCTGGCGGGTGATATGGCCGCCGGACTCGTGCTTCCACTCCCACACCTTGTCGATGAAGGCGTCGCGGCCGAGATCGTGGCGGCTCTTGCCCTCCTCGGCGGCGATCTTGCGCTCCACCAGCATCTGCGTCGCGATGCCGGCGTGGTCGGTACCCACCTGCCACAGGGTGTTGCGGCCCTGCATCCGCCGCCAGCGGATCAGGGTGTCCATGATGGTGTCCTGGAAGGCGTGGCCCATGTGCAGGCTGCCGGTGACGTTGGGCGGCGGGATCATGATGGAGTAGGGCTCGCCCTCGCCGGAGGGGGCGAAGCGGCCATCGGCCTCCCAGCGCTCGTACCAGCGGGATTCGATCTGCTCGGGTTGGTAGGTCTTGTCCATGGGCGTTCCGGGTCCAGAAATGAGCACCGCCGACCCGGGGGTCGGACGGCTGGAGAGGGCGACGAAAATGGGGCTGATTATAGCCCGGGGAGGCACTCGGCGTCAGCCGGACTGGCCGGGCATCTCGAGGGGGGCTGACCCGGCGGCGCCCTCCCGGCGAGGGTGGAGCCACTATCCTCCGCGCAGCTGGTGGGCCTTTACCGGGTAGCCGCGCTTCTTGTAGGTCTGCCAGCACTCGCGCTTGGCGGTGAGCACGTCCTGGTGCTGGTTGATGATCTCGGCGACCCGCTCGAAGCGCGAGAACCACTCCGGAATGTCCGGGGCGAGGTTGAGCAGCGCCTGGACGGCCAGGTCGGGGGAGGGCGGGGTGGCCCAGCCGATGGTCACCGGCACCCGCTCATCCAGGTCGGCCGCCGCCGCCTCCGTGCCCAGCAGAACATGAGGCACGTAGGCGTCGGGGCGGAAGGTCCAGAGCCGGTCGTCGAGCGCCCGGGCCATGGCCTCGTCCTCGGCGTGCAAGTGCAGCCGATAGCCCTTGCGCTGGATGGTCTCGGCCAGCCGGCAGGCGAAGTCGAGACGCGCCTCCAGTGTGGTGTCGGGGAGGACGTAGAAGTCGACCTGGGTCACCCCTTACACCAGCCGCGTCAGCCAGCCGTGAGTATCCTCGGCGCGGCCGTACTGCAGGTCGAGCAGCTTGCTGCGCAGGCGCTTGGCGATGGGGTTGCCGCTGTCGGCCTTCAGCCGGATGGTGCCCTCCTCGGTGACCAGCTCGCCCACCGGGGTGATGACCGCCGCGGTACCGCAGGCGAACACCTCGGTCAGCTCGCCGGAGGCGGCCGCCTCGCGCCACTCATCGATGCTGATCGGGCGCTCCTCGGGGGTGAGGCCCTCGTCGCGGGCCAGGGTCAGCACCGAGTCGCGGGTCACGCCCTCGAGGATGGTGTCGGTCAGGCGCGGGGTGGCGATGCGGCCGTCCTTGAAGACGAAGAACAGGTTCATGCCGCCCAGCTCCTCGATCCACTTGTTCTCGACGGCATCCAGGAAGGCCACCTGGCTGCAGCCGTGGGCGCTGGCCTCCTTCTGGGCAGCCAGGGAGGCGGCGTAGTTGCCGCCGCACTTGGCGAAGCCGGTGCCGCCGGGGGCGGCGCGCTTGTAGTGGCTGGAGAGCCAGATGGAGACCGGCTCGACGCCGCCCTTGAAGTAGGCGGCGGCCGGCGAGGCGATCACGTAGTAGTCCACCTCATGGGCCGGGCGCACGCCGAGGAAGCTTTCGCTGGCGATCATGAAGGGGCGCAGGTAGAGGCTGCACTCGTCGGCCTCGCTGTTCGGCGTCGGCACCCAGCCGTGGTCCTGGGCCAGCAGCGCCTTGAGCGAGCCGATGAAGTCCTCGTCGGAGAGCTCCGGCAGGGCCAGGCGACGGGCGCTGCGGCGGAAGCGTTCGGCGTTCTTCTCCGGGCGGAAGGTCCACACCGAGCCGTCGGCGTGGCGGTAGGCCTTGATGCCCTCGAAGATCTCCTGGCCGTAGTGCAGCACGGCGGCGGCGGGGTCCAGGGTCAGCGGCCCGTAGGGGCGTACCTCGCGGCCGTGCCAGCCGGCATCCAGGGTCCAGCGGACGTGGGCCATGTGGTCGGTGAAATAGCCACCGAAGCCGGGGTTCTCGAGGATCCCTGCCCGGATGGTGTCGGCGGTGGGGGTGGCGTTGGGAAGCAGTTCGAAGCTGGCAGTCGACACGGCAAGGGGTCTCCGCTACGCCCGGGGCGTGCCAGCCCCGGGGTGATACTGGAAGCTCGGGCCGGCGAGAGCCGGCCCGGGTCGTGGATTTATCGTCAGTCCCACATGAGAAAGGCGACGCGGAAAAAACGCAAGCCCGCGCCGCTATTCCACCTTGGTTTCCACTCAGGTTTCCACGATGGCGTCGCTTTCGCGATCCAGCAGGTACTGGGTCAGCAGGCCCACGGGACGGCCGCTGGCGCCCTTCTGCTTGCCGGAGGTCCAGGCGGTGCCGGCGATGTCCAGGTGCGCCCAGGGGAACTTGTCGGCGAAGCGCGAGAGGAAGCAGGCGGCGGTGATGGTGCCCGCCGGGCGGCCGCCGATGTTGGCCAGGTCGGCGAAGTTGGAGTCGAGCTGCTCCTGGTACTCGTCCCACAGCGGCAGGTGCCAGGCGCGGTCCCAGGCCGCCTCGCCGGCGTCGAGCAGGTCGAGGGCCAGGTCGTCATCGTTGGAGAGCAGGCCGGTGGCGTGGTGGCCGAGGGCGATGATGCAGGCGCCGGTGAGGGTGGCGATGTCGACGACGCTGGCCGGCTCGAAGCGCTCGGCGTAGGTGAGGGCGTCGCACAGCACCAGGCGGCCCTCGGCGTCGGTGTTGAGCACCTCCACGGAGAGGCCCTTCAGGGTCTTGATGATGTCGCCGGGCTTGGTGGCGCGGCCGTCGGGCATGTTCTCGGCGGCGGCGACGATGGCCACCAGGTTAACCTTCGGGCGGATGCCGAGGACGGCCTTGACGGTGCCGAAGACGCTGGCTGCGCCGCACATGTCGAACTTCATCTCGTCCATGGCCTCGCCGGGCTTGAGCGAGATGCCGCCGGTGTCGAAGGTGATGCCCTTGCCCACCAGCACGTGAGGGGCCTCCTCGGGATTCTCGGCGCCCTGGTACTTCATCACGATCAGCCGCGAGGGCTGCTCGCTGCCGCGGCCCACGGAGAGCAGGCTGTGGGCGCCCAGCGCCTCCAGGGCCTCCTCGTCGAGGATCTCCACGGCAAGCGCGCCGCCGGAGGCCTTGCCCAGCGCCTCGGCCTGCTCGGCCAGGTAGCTCGGGGTGCAGACGTTGCCCGGCAGATTGCCCAGGGTACGGGTGAAGCTCACGCCCTGGCCCACGGCGTCACCGATGCGCGCGCCCTCGCGGGCGGCGCCGGCCTCGCCGTCCTCGCTGACCAGCAGGGTCACCTGGGCGAGGCGCGAGGTGGGCGCCTTCTCCGACTTGAACTCATCGAAGCGATAGAGGGCGCGATGGGTCGCCTCGGCCACCATGCGCGCCTTCCAGTCGGCGCCGCGCTCGGCCAGCGGCACGTCGGTGAAGGCCACGGCGCAGTCGTCCACCGGCAGCTCGGCCAGCGCCGTGAAGGCGGCGTCCAGGGCCTTGCGGAAGGCGGCCTCCTGGCACTTGTCGCGCTTGCCCAGGCCCACCAGCAGCAGGCGCTCGGCACACAGGCCCGGGGCGAAGGGGATCATCTGCACACGGCCCAGCTTGGCGTCGAAGTCGCCGCGCTCGATGAGCTGGCCGATCAGCTTCTCGCTGGCGTCGTCGAGGCGTGCGGCGGCGGGCAGGAGCTCGCCCTCCTGATACACCGGGATGACGAGGCAGGCGGTCTCGACCTTGGCGGGGTTACCCGTCTTGACAGGAAATTCCATGGCGTCTCCACAGACAAGCGTGTTGGTTGCAGGCGTCGGGGGTTGCAAGCGCTAGGGTTACAACTGCTGGGGGATTCTGGATAATGCCGGCACGTCGCCGTGCCGTCCCAGTGTACCCAAGGCATGGCCCCATTGCATGGCAGACGCCGCATGATCATCTTCCGTTATCTGACCCGCGAGATCCTGCTGACCATGGCCGCCGTCGCCGGCGTGCTGCTGCTGGTGATCATGGGCAGTCGCTTCATCCGCTACTTCGCCGACGCCGCCGAGGGGGACATCCCGGCGAGCATCCTCGGCACCCTGATGCTGTTCCACCTGCCGGGCTTCCTCGAGCTGATCCTGCCGCTGGCCTTCTTTCTGGGCATCCTGCTCGCCTACGGCCAGCTCTACCTCAACAGCGAGATCACCGTGCTGGTGGCCTGTGGCACCAGCCCCAACAAGCTGCTCAAGGTGAGCCTGGTGCCGGCCACCCTGGTGGCGATCCTGGTGGGGCTGTGCAGCCTGTGGCTGACCCCGGCCGGCGCCCTGCACAACGCCGTGATGCTCGAGGAGCAGCGCAGCCGCATCGACTTCTCGGCCCTGGCGCCGGGGCGCTTCCAGGAGTTCGGCAGCGGCCGCACCGCCTACATGGAGGGCCTCAGCGCCGACGGCAGCGAGATGCGTGGCGTCTTCATCAGCGAGCGCCAGCGGCGCCGGGACGGCACCCCGGAGACGGCGGTGACTCGCGCGGAGGGGGGCTACCAGACCCTCGATCCCGAGACCGGCAGCCGCTTCCTGGTGCTGGCCGATGGCGAGCGCTACAGCGTCGATCCGGGGCGCTTCGAGGCGGAACGTCTCGAGTTCGACACCTACGCGGTGCGCCTCTCCCAGGCCGACGACATGCGCGAGCTCGACGCCCCCGAGTACGCCACCACCGCGGCGCTGTTCGGCGACGACTCGACCCGCGCCCAGGCCCAGCTGCAGTGGCGCCTGGGGCTGCCGCTGATGGTCTTCATCCTGACCCTGCTGGCGATGCCGCTCTCCCGGGTCAATCCGCGCCAGGGGCGCTTCGCCAAGCTGCTGCCGGCGATCTTCCTGCACGTGGCCTACCTGAGCCTGCTGCTGGCGGCGCTGGATGCCATCGGCCGCGGCGCCCTGCCGGCCGTGGTGGGCATGTGGCCGATCCACGGCGCCTTCCTGGCCCTGGGCCTGGTGATGATGATGCGCGCCCAACGCAAGGGGATGAGCGGATGATTGCCGATCGCTTCGACCGATACCTGGCGCGCAACGTGCTGGGGGCCATCATCGTGGTGCAGGTGGTGCTGCTGGGCCTGGACCTGGTGATCACCTACATCAACGACCTGGACGACGTGGAGGGCGACTATGGCGCCTTCCAGGTGCTGCTCTACCTGGGGATGCGCCTGCCCTGGCGCTTCTACCAGTACGCGCCGGTGGGGGTGCTGATCGGCGCGCTGATCGGGCTGGGCAGCATGGCCTCGAGCAACGAGCTCACCGTGATGCGCGCCGCCGGGCGCTCGCTGACCCGCATCCTGTGGGGGGCGATGAAGCCGATCATCCTGGTGATCGTCGCCGTGCTGCTGGTCGCCGAGTACGTGGCGCCGCGCACCGAGCAGTTCGCCAATGCCTGGCGCCTGGAGCGCATCCAGGGGGCCGGCGCCGTGGTCACCGAGCGCGGCGGCTGGCAGCGCGAGGGCGACAGCTTCTACCGCTTCGGCGCCATCCGCGCCGATGACACCGTGCTCGACCTGACCCGCTACCGCTTCGAGGGGGAGCGCCTGGTGGAGGCCGCCAGCGCCGAGCGCGCCGCCTGGCGCGACGGCAGCTGGCGGCTGGAGGAGGTGGAGGTCACCCGCTTCCATGACGAGCACACCGAGGCGGAGCACCACGCGGTGCTGCCCTGGGAGACCAGCCTCACGCCGGAGCAGCTCAACCGCCTGCTGCGCCCCATCAACAGCCAGGCGCCCAGCGAGCTCTGGGCCTATGCCCGCTACCTGCAGGCCCAGGGGCAGGCGGCCACCCAGCCGCTGCTGCACTTCTGGCAGAAGATGCTGATGCCCTTGACCATGGGCTCCCTGGTGCTGGTGGCCGCCTCCTTCGTGTTCGGCCCGCTGCGCACCGTGGCGGCGGGTACCCGAGTCTTCTACGGGGTGGTCACCGGCCTGGTCTTCAAGTACCTGCAGGACCTGCTGGCGCCGGCCTCCATGGTGTTCGGCTTCTCGCCCGCCTGGGCAGTGCTGGCGCCCACCCTGATCTGTGCCGCCGTGGGCCTCTACCTGCTGCGGCGCACCGCCTGAGCAAGGAACTTCCATGCAACGACGTTTTGGCAATCTCGACGATGTCTGGCCGGCGGGGTTCGCCCGCCGGCTGGGCGCCATGGTCTATGACAGCTTCCTGGTGGCCGCCATCTGGATCCTGGTGGCCGGCCTGCACCTGACGATCGGACGCCAGCTGCTGGGGATCTCCGCCGAGCAGGTGGGGGACGGGCCGTTCTGGGTGCTGTCGCTGCAGCTGCTGCTGCTGCTCTCGGCCTTTGCCTTCTTTGCCTTCTTCTGGACCCGCGGCGGCGTGACGCTCGGCATGCAGGCCTGGCGGCTGCGGGTGCAGACCCCTGACGGCCGCTCCATCACCCTGGCCCAGGCGGCGGTGCGCTTCGTGGTGGCCTGCCTCTCGATCGCCGCCTTCGGCCTCGGCTACCTGTGGATCCTGTTCGATGCCGAGCGGCGCAGCTGGTCCGATATCGCCTCGGGCACCCGGGTGGTGGCACTGCCCAAGCCGGCGAAGTAGGGGGCGAGCCGCGCGGGGTTGATCCGGATCAGACATTTGTCGATTCCCGCTTGCAGGGGGCTATGCGAATCATTTACATTTACCTCAGCAGTCGTCAGCGAGGTGATGTCGATGTACGTATGTCTCTGCAAGGGGGTCTCCGACCACCAGATCCGCCAGACCGTCGAGGACGGCGCCCGCAGCTGGCGCGACGTCCAGCGCGAGACGGGCTGCGGCACCCAGTGCGGCAAGTGCGCCTGCCAGGGCAAGGTCATCACCCGCGAGGCGGTGAAGGCCGAGCTGATGGTGGGTGCCGAGGACCTTGCCTACGCCGTCTGACGGAATCGAGATCATTCTCGCTTTCGTTATCATCCTCTTGATTTCATTGGTTTTTCGCCAGAGTTCGCTAGACTGGCAAGCAGCGCCTGGCAATGTCGCCCCTGGCATGCCAAGCTGCAGTCACATTTCCCTGACGACAGCCACAAGGTGAATCCATGAAAGGCGACAGCAAGGTCATCGAGCATCTCAACAAGGCGCTGGGCAACGAGCTGGTGGCGATCAACCAGTACTTCCTGCATGCCAAGATGTACAAGGATTGGGGCCTGCAGAAGCTGGCCAAGTGGGAGTACGACGAGTCCATCGAGGAGATGCAGCACGCCGACAAGCTGATCGAGCGCATCCTCTTCCTCGAGGGTATCCCCAACCTGCAGGACCTCGGCAAGCTCAATATCGGCCAGAACGTCCGTGAGATGCTGGAGTGCGACCTCAAGATCGAGCACGAGGGGCGCGCCGACTACATCGAGGCGATCACCTACTGCGAGCAGGTCAAGGACTACGTCAGCCGCGACCTCTTCCGTGACATCCTCGCCGACGAGGAAGATCACATCGACCATATCGAGACCGAGCTCGGCCTGATCGACAAGGTCGGCATCGAGAACTACATGCTCAAGCAGATGCAGATGGCCGGCGAGGAGTAACTCGCCTTCCCTCCTTCTGTCTGCTTCCCCTCACCGGCGCCCTCGTGGCGCCGGTGGCGTTTTGGGGCAGCCCCCCTCCTGAGCGACGCGATGTTCTACGCTGGTGCATAGCCCCCGCCGCGGCGCGGGGCGGTGCGCCATCGCGGTGCTTATGCCGGCGGCGGGGATGCCCTGCCATGGCGCGCCTGCCTTGACCGACAGGTCAGGCCGTCAACCTGGCAGGCTTCCTGCAAAGCAAAGAAGAACAATGCCACCACCCTTCAGGTCGGTGGACCACAACACGATCCGCGCGAGGGCAACTTCATGAGTCGTCACCTCCTCTCCAGGGCCGGGCTGCCGCTCGGCATGATGGGCCTGCTGCTGGCCGGCGCCACCCTCTCCAGTGCCACCCTGGCCGACGAGACCCGCATCCGCTTCCAGCTCGACTGGCGCTTCGAGGGCCCCTCGGCCCCCTTCCTGATGGCCGTGGAGCGCGGCTACTTCGCCGAGGAGGGGCTCGACGTCCAGGTCGACTCCGGCAGCGGTTCCGCCGGCGCCATCAACCGGGTCGCCTCCGGGGCTTACGAGATGGGCTTCGGCGATCTCAACGCCCTGGTGGAGTTCCTGGCCGAGAACCCCGACGGCCCCGGCATTCAGGGGGTCTACGTGGTCTATGACGGCTCCCCGGCGGCGGTCTTCGCCCGCAAGGATCGCGGCATCGAGTCCCCCGCCGACCTGGTCGGCAAGTCGCTGGCCGCGCCCGCCTTCGACACCGGCTACCGCGCCTGGGGAATCTTCGCCGCCGCCAATGACCTCGACGCCGACGGCGTCGAGTGGCAGAACGTCGACCCGACCCTGCGCGAGACCCTGCTGGTGCGCGGCGACGTGGACGCCATCACCGGCTTCTACTTCACCAGCCTGCTCAACCTTGAAGGGCGCGGCATGGGCGAGGAGGAGCTGACCATCCTGCCCTTCCCGGAGTATGGGGTGCCGCTCTACGGCAACGCCATCATTGCAAGCGAGGCCTTCGCCGAGGCCAACCCTGAGGCGGTGGAGGGCTTCCTGCGCGCCTTCAACCGGGCCCTGGCCGAGACCCTGGCCGACCCCGAGGGGGCCATCGACTACGTGCTGGCCCGGGACGGTCTGATCGACGTGGAGCTGGAGACGCGCCGCCTCAAGCTCGCCATCGAGAGCGTGATCGACACCCCGGATGCCCGCGCCCACGGGGCCGGCGCGGTGGACGAGGCGCGTCTGGCCAACGCTATCCAGCTGGTGGCCGACGCCTACGACCTGCCCGAGGTGCCGGCGACGGAGCGGGTCTTCACCTCCCGCTACCTCCCCGCGGAGGAGGCGCGGATGATCTTCCCGGCGCAGGGAGACTGAGCATGACGGCACCCGCCACCCTGACCCCGGAGGGCGCTACGCGCGCCGGGGCGGCCCCCTTCGTGGCCTTCGACCAGGTCAGCCTGGCCTATGACGAGACGGGTAACGCCATCGAGGAGGTATCGCTGACCATCGAGGAGGGGGAGTTCGTCGCCTTCGTGGGCCCCTCGGGCTGCGGCAAGTCCACCTTCATGAAGCTCTGCACCGGCCTGCACGCCCCCACCGCGGGGAGCGTGCGGGTCGATGGCCAGCCGGTGGGCGGGCCGCTGAAGATCTGCGGCATGGCCTTCCAGAGCGCCAACCTGCTGCCCTGGCGCACCACCCTGGACAACGTGCTGCTGCCCCTGGAGATCGTGAAGCCCTACCGCGCCCAGTTCCGCAAGCGCCGGGCCGAGTTCGAGGGCTGGGCCCGGGAGCTTTTGCGCACCGTGGGGCTCGAGGGTTACGAGGAGCAGTACCCCTGGCAGCTCTCCGGCGGGATGCAGCAGCGCGCCTCCATCTGCCGCGCCCTGATCCATCGACCGCGGCTGCTGATGCTCGACGAGCCCTTCGGGGCCCTGGACGCTTTCACCCGGGAGGAGCTCTGGTGCGTGCTGCGCGACCTCTGGGAGGCGCAGCGCTTCACGGTGGTGCTGGTCACCCACGACCTGCGCGAGGCGGCCTTCCTGGCCGACACCGTCTACGTCATGAGCCGCCGTCCCGGGCGCATCCTGGAGCGGCGCCAGATCGACTTCCCGCGCCCGCGGTCGCTGGAAATGACCTTCGAACCCGCCTTCACCGGCCTGGTGCAGGAACTGCGCGCGCGGATCGGCACGATCCGCGGCAGCTGAGGAGTCCCCATGTCCAAGCACAATCGGCTGCTCGAACGCCTGGCCCCCTGGATCGCCGTGCTGGCGCTGATCCTGATCTGGGAAGCCACGGTCAGGCTCTTCAACGTGCCGCCCTTCATCTTCCCCAGCGCCTCGGCCACCGCTCAGGCCCTGGTCACCTTCGCCGGTCCCATCGGGGTGCACTCCTGGCAGACCTTCTGGACTACCATGGCGGGCTTCGGCCTGGGGGTGGCGGTGGGCCTGCTGCTGGGCTTCATCATCGGCTCCTCGCGCTTCCTCTACCACGCCTGCTACCCACTGCTGGTGGGCTTCAACGCCATTCCCAAGGTGGCCTTCGTGCCGATCCTGGTGGTGTGGTTCGGCATCGGCTCGGTGCCGGCGATCCTCACCGCCTTCCTGATCTGCTTCTTCCCCATCGTGGTCAATGTGGCCACCGGGCTTGCCACCCTTGAGCCGGAGATGGAGGACGTGCTGCGGGTGCTGGGGGCGCGGCGCCTGGACGTGCTGCTCAAGGTGGGGCTGCCGCGCTCGCTGCCCTACTTCTTCGCCTCGCTGAAGATCGCCATCACGCTTGCCTTCGTGGGCACCGTGGTGTCGGAGACGGTGGCCTCCAACCAGGGCATCGGCTACCTGATGATGAGCGCCGGCTCCCAGATGCGCATGTCGCTGGTGTTCGCCGGACTGATCGTGATCAGCGCCATGGCCATGGTGATGTACGAGCTCTTCGCGCTGCTCGAGAAGCGCATGACGGCCTGGGCCCACCGCGGGCAGCGCTAAGCGGCCTTCCCTTGGCCGATAGCGTGCCTCAGAACGCCTTTTCGAGTTCGAAGCGAGGGACCGGCTCGCCCTGGACCTCGACCAGTTCGGTGAACATCGCAAGGGGCCTTACCCAGAGGCCGTATTCGCCGTAGAGGGCACGGTAGACCACCAGGGGCTCCTCGGTCTCGCTGTGGTGGGCCACGCCCAGCACCTCGTAGCGGTTGCCCTTGTAGTGGGCGTAGATGCCGGGGACGGGAAGGGAGTGGGTCATGGCGGGCTCCGAAGGCAGGTGTCGGGGGTTGGGGTGTCAGGGCGCGGGGCCCCGCTCAGGGCGTCGTCTCGGCCGCGGCCTTCTTGGCCAGCCGCGCCAGCACCCGGGAGGCGGCCACGAAGCCGAAGCTGCCGGTGACAAAGGTGGCGGCGCCGAAGCCCGAGGCGCAGTCGAGCCGCGTCGACTCGCCGCTGGCGGGCTTGGCGAAGCAGACCTCGCCGTCGCTGCCCGGGTAGACCAGCTGTTCGTCAGAGTAGACGCACTCCACCGAGAAGCGCCGCTTGGGGTTGCGTGAGAAGCCGAAGTCGCGCCGCAGCCGCGCGCGCACCTTGGCGAGCAGCGGGTCGTGCTCGGTGCGGGCAAGATCCGCCACCCGGATGCGGGTGGGGTCGGTCTGGCCCCCGGCGGCCCCGGTCACGGTGATCGGCAGCTTGCGCCGCTTGCACCAGCTGATCAGCGCCGCCTTGGCCACCACGCTGTCGATGGCGTCCACCAGGTGGTCGGCGTCCTCGGGGATCCGCTCGGCCAGGTTGGTAGGGGTCGCGAAGGCGATATCTTCCACCACCTCGATGCCCGGCTGGATGGCCCGACAGCGCTCGGCCAGCACCTCCACCTTGGGGCGGCCGATGGTGCCGTCCAGGGCGTGGAGCTGGCGGTTGACGTTGGAGACGCAGACGTCGTCCAGGTCGATCAGGGTCAGCTTGCCGATGCCCGAGCGCGCCAGCGCCTCCACCGTCCAGCTGCCCACGCCGCCGACGCCCACCACCACCACATGCGCGGTGCGGAAGCGCTCGACGGCGCGGGTGCCGTAGAGCCGGCGGATGCCGCCGAAGCGCAGGGCGTGGTCGTCGGTATCGACGCTCTCCTGGGGAACGACGGCGGGGGAGGAGAAGGGCAGGTCGGTCATGGCAGGTGTCGGTCAGTCGATGGCGGCGGGTTGGAGGGGCGTGCGGGTAGCGTCCACGGCGTCCACCGACAGGTGGCCGGCCCAGCCGAAGCGCCGGAAGAGCGCGCTCATGGTGGCATCCAGGGCGCAGGTCAGGCGCAGCGGCTGCCCGGTGACCGGGTGCACGAAGGAAAGCTCGGTGGCGGCCAGCAGCAGGCGCGGGGCGTCGAGGTGCTCGGCGAAGAAGCGGTTGTGGTTGCCCTTGCCGTGCTTGGCGTCGCCGATGATCGGATAGCCCCGCTGCGACAGGTGGCGGCGGATCTGGTGACGGCGCCCGGTCAGCGGGCGCGCCTCCATCAGCGAATAGCGGCTGCTCGGGTAGCGGTCCACCTGCACCGGCAGCTCCACGCTGTCCAGGCGGCGGATATCGGTCACCGCCTCCAGGGCGGGCATCTCGGCCTTGGGACGGCTGCCGTCCTCCTCGCGCAGCGGGTATTCGAGCCGCTCGGCCTCGGGGCCGATGCCACGCACTACCGCCAGGTAGCGCTTGGCCACCCGGCGCTCGGTGAAGGCCTCGGTGAGCCGGGTGGCGACGCCTGGAGAGAGCGCCAGCACCATCACCCCGGAGGTGGGGCGGTCGAGCCGATGTACCGGGTAGACCCGCTGGCCGAGCTGGTCGCGCAGCCGCTGCAGCAGGAACTCGCGCTCGCCGCGAGCCAGGGCGGTGCGGTGCACCAGCAGCCCCGAGGGCTTGTGCACGGCCACCAGGTGCTCGTCGCGATGGAGTATCCGCAAGGGGTCGCTCATGCCGGTCAGGTCGCCGCCAGGGTCGTGGAGAAAGGGGCGGCCATTGTCGCCGCCCGGGGCGGCGATGTCACCCATGGGGTCTGGGCTCAGCGGGTCGGCGAGGGGAGGGCGGCCAGGCGGCGGATCTCCACCTGGGCGAACCACTCGAGGTCGTCGGCGGCGCGCGCCAGCCGCCGGGCCGTCGCGGCACTCTCCAGCGGCGAGTGCTCGTCGAGGCAGGCCACCACGGTCACCGCTCCCTCCAGGTAGTGCAGCTCCAGGTCGAGGATCCAGGGCCACTCGGGAAGCCCGGCCCAGCGCTCGGTCAGCGCCGCCTCCACTGCAGGGCGCAGCGGCAGGCCCGGCAGGCGGCTGGGGTCGCCCTCGCCGGCGTCGTCCTCGGGGTCGATGTGGAAGGTCAGGTCGGTGAGCGCCGGAAACGCCTGGCGCAGGCGTCGGCTCACCTCGTTGCCGATCTCGTGGCCCTCGGAGACGCTGATGCGCGGCGGGACCACCACGTGGAGGTCGAGCATGGTGTGCCCGGCCGACTGGCGGGTGCGCAGGTCGTGGACCCCCGCCACCCCGGGCACCGAGAGCGCCACCTCGCGCATCGCCTCCTGCTGGGGAACCGGCAGGGCGGTGTCCACCAGTTCGCGGCCCGACTCCCACAGCAGGTCCCAGCCCACCTTGCCCACCAGCAGGCCGACGATCACGGCGGCGATGGTGTCGAGCCAGCCGTGGCCCAGTTGGGTGCCCACCAGGCCCACCAGCACCACGCCGGTGGAGAGCACGTCGGAGCGCGAGTGCCAGGCGTTGGCCTCCAGCAGCTTCGAGCGCAGCCGGCGCGCCACCCGCATGGTGAGGCGGAAGAGCGCCTCCTTGGCCAGCAGCGCCAGCAGCGCGATGAGCATCGCCCAGAGGCCCGGCGGCGGGATCTCGGCGCCGGCCACCAGCCGCTCGATGCTCGACCAGGCGATGGCGCCGGCCACGAAGATCAGTACGCTGCCCAGGAAGAGGGTGGCCAGGGTCTCGATGCGCCCATGGCCGTAGGGGTGGTCATGGTCCGGGTCCTGGCTGCCATAGTGGGTGGCCGCCAGCACGAAGCCGTCGGTGACCAGGTCGGAGAAGGAGTGGATGCCATCGGCCACCAGGGCCGCAGAGCCGACGATGATGCCGGTGATCAGCTTGACCAGGCCGACGATGGCATCGACCCAGATGGCCAGCAGGGTGACGCGGCGGGCTTCCTGAGCCTTATGAAGGGCAGGGCTGTGTTCGGTGCTCGACATGGTGCCAGGCCTCGGGCGGCGTGGTCGATGGGCTAGGGCAGCGGCCCCGGCGGAGCCGCTGCAATGCAAAATAGTACCGAAAGGGTCCACTTTCACGCAACGCTGTCGGGTTGATGTCGCCTCCCCCCTGGGGCACTGTCTTGGCAGGTACCTTCCCGAACAGGAGATCGCATGGCTTCCACCGTACTGATCACCGGCGCCAACCGCGGCGTAGGCCTCGCCCTGGCCCGCCACTACCACGCTGCGGGCTGGGAGGTGATCGGCGCCTGTCGCGGCAGCGGCGATGACACCGCCGAGCTGCGCCTGGTGGCCACACGGGTGATCGAGGGCATCGATGTGACCCGCGACGAGGATGTCGCCCGGCTCGCCGTGGAGCTGGAGTGGCAGCGCCTCGAGGTGCTGATCAACAACGCCGGCCTGCTCCGCGACGAGCGCCTGGGCGAGATCGACTTCGACTCCATCCGTACCCAGATGGAGGTCAACGCCTATGCGCCGCTGCGCGTCACCGAGGCGCTGCTCGGCTGCCTGGGGGAGGGCAGCAAGGTGGCCAACATCACCAGCCGCATGGGCTCCATCGCCGACAACGACTCCGGCGGGCGCTACGGCTACCGCGCCTCCAAGGCGGCGCTCAACGCCTTCGGCAAGTCCCTGGCCATGGACCTCGCCCCCCGCGGCATCGCCGTGGTCCAGCTCCACCCGGGCTATGTGCAGACCCGCATGGTCAACTTCGGCGGGCTGATCACCCCGGAGGAGGCCGCCGCCGGCATCGCCGAGCGCATCGCGGCCCTGAGCCTCGCGACCACCGGCACCTTCTGGCACAGCAACGGCGAGCCGCTGCCCTGGTGACGTGAGCCTTCGACGAACGCAGGCTTCGCCATTGGCGTTGGCGGCGATGGCAAAATTGTGTGTAGGCTAACGGTTCTGTCCTCGACCGGAGCCCCCCATGTCCGAGCCATCCTCTGCGGCACTGCCTGCCCCCTCCCGCCGCGAGGGGTGGTGGGTGCTGGCCGCCACTACCTGGGTCCAGGTGCTGTGCAGCGGGGGCATGCTGCTGGTGCCGACCCTGGCGCCCCAGGTGGCGGCGGCCTTCGGCGTGCCGACGGGCTGGGTGGGGCTGCAGGTCAGCCTGCTCTACGGGGTGGCGATGCTCGCCTCGCTGCAGTCGGCGGTGCTGGCCAGGCGCCTGGGGGGCTGCCGGGCCAGCCAGCTGGCCATGGCGCTGGTGATGGGGGGCTGCCTCATGGCGCTGATCGGCACGCCCCTGGCGCTGCTGGCCACCACCCTGCTGCTGGGGCTCGCCTACGGGGTCACCAGCCCCGCGGCCGCCGAGCTGCTCTCCCGCTTTACCCCGCCCGAGCGGCGCAACCTCGTCTACTCCATCAAGCAGACCGGCGTGCCCCTTGGGGGCGTGCTGGCGGGTCTGATGGCGCCGCCCCTGGCGGCCATCTGGAACTGGCAGGCTGCCTTCCTGGCGGTGGGGGTGGCGTGCCTGGCCACCCTGGCGGTGCTGCAGCCGCGTCGCGAGCGCTGGGACGCCAGCCGGGACGCCAGCGTGCGCATGCAGGGCGCCGGCAGCCTCGGCGTGCTGCGCCGCTACCGCGCCATGCGCTGGCTGGGGGCCACCGGCTTCTGCCTCTCCGCCGCGCAGCTCTCGCTGCTCAGCTTCGCGGTGGCCTACATGGTCGAGGAGCTGCTGCTGAGCCTGGTGCTGGCCGGGGCCGTGGTCTCCCTGGTGCACGTGGCCGGGGTCACCGGGCGCCTGGTCTGGGGGGCGCTGGCCGACCGCCTGGGGGGCAGCCTGCCGGTGCTGTTCGGCCTGGCCGGGGTCATCGCGGTGATCTTCTTCCTGCTGGCGGTGCTGGGCACCGCGGTGCCGACTTGGGTGACCCTGATCCTGATGGTGCTGGCCGGGGGCACCGCGGTGGCCTGGAACGGGGTCTACCTGGGGGAGGTGGCGCGGCGCTGCGAGCCCGGCGAGGTGGGCGAGGCCACCGCCGCCGTGCTGGTGCTCACCTATATGGGGGTGCTGGTGGGGCCGGCGCTGTTCAGCCTGATCGTGTGGCTCTCCGGCAGCTACGCGGTGGGCTTCCTGCTACCCACGGTGACCGGCGCGCTGGCCGTCTTCTGCCTGCTGCGCTGCGTGCGCAGCGACGGCTTGGCCGCCAGCGCTGGCGGAACGGGGCAGCCAAGCGATGACGCGGCGGTTACCGCGCCGCCAGGGCGGCAGGGGCGGTGACGCGGCGGTAGAGCTCGGCCAGCTCGGCGGCCTTGGCATCCTCGTGCCAGCCTGCCGCATGGGCGCGGCCTCGCTGGGCGAGGGCCCGACGCAGGTCGTCGTCCTCCAGCATCCGGTTTACCTTGGCGGCGAAGTCGTCGTGGGTCTCCTCGGCGATCAGGCAGCCTTCGCCCTCGGTGAGCACGTCACGGGTGCCCATCACCGCGGTCGAGACCACCGGGGTGCCCAGCGCCATGGACTCCAGCAGCACCAGCCCCTGGGTCTCGGTGCGCGAGGCGAAGACGAACAGGTCCGCGGCGCGGTAGGCGGCCTGGAGGGGGCCGTCGCGGTCCAGGTAGCCGAGGAACAGCACGGCGGCCCCCACCCCGGCATCCCGGGCCAGGCGAGCCAGCGCGTCCTGGGCGGGGCCCTCGCCGGTGATGATCAGGCGGGTATCGGGGTGCCTGGCGAGCACCAGAGGCAGCATCTCGATCAGGAAGCCGATGTTCTTCTCATGGGCGGCGCGCCCCACGAAGAGCAGCAGCCGTGCCCGGTGCGGGAGGCCATAGCGGGCGCGGAAGTCGCTCTCCTCATGGGGGTGGGTGAAGGCCTCCAGGGCCAGCCCGGTGGGAATCACCGCCATGGGGGTGGTCACCCCGTAGCGGGTCAGCGCCGACTGCATGGCCCGTGACGGTACGATCAGGGCATCGAGCCGGTGGCACTGGTTCACCGAGAGGCGACGCGCGGCGAAGCGCAGCCAGCGGCGTGGCAGCCAGCGCACGTAGTGGTGCAGGTACTCCTCGAAGAGGGTGTGGTAGGTGGCCACCACCGGAATGCCCAGGCGTCGCCCCAGCCCGATGCCGGCATAGTGGGCCACGAAGGGCGTATGCACATGGATCAGGTCGAAGGCCGGCTCGGCGAGCGGCGCGGCCAGGGCCAGGAGTTCCCGGTAGCGCATCATGCGGTCCTCCGGGTCCCCCGGAACACCCCGGGAGGAGATGCGTATCACCCCCGGCTCGTCCACCTGGCCGACCGGGTAGTCGGGGCAGGCCAGGGTGATCGAATGGCCCTGGCGCTGGAGGGCGCCGCGGAAGCTGGCGATGGAGGTGGAGACGCCATTGATGCGCGGAAAGTAGACGTCCGAGAGCATCAGGATCCTCAAGGCGCCCGGACGGGCCTGTGCCGCGCTGGTGGCCGCCTGGAGCGCCGCGGTGGCCGGGGCCAGCCGCGCCCGCTGCTCGGCCTGGATCTGCTGGGCCAGCGCATTGCCCCTGGCCAGCCGGATCAGGGATTCCACCTCCGCTTCGCTGAGCGGCTTGCGTGCGCGCCTTGGCATGCCGGGCGACCCTCCTGTGGGTATCCCGCCCATGGTGGCGTGCGACTGTGACGTTTGCGTGATCACGGGCCCCGGGCTCGCCGGCAGGGTCGTCCTGGCGCGCTATGCTGAAAGTGGCCGAGGCGCCTCGCCTCTCTCGATTTCCCAAGGAGTACGCCCATGTTGGACCTGATCTCCCACCCGGCAGAGCATGTCGTGGCGATGAAGGCAGGGGGCATCGTGACCGGCAGCGAACTGCAGCGCGCCATCGACGCCATCGAGGCCGCCAAGCGCAATCACCCGCTGATCAGTCTGGTGGTCGAGATCGACGACCTGCGCCTGATGACCCTGACCGCCCTGTTGAAGGACGTCGGCTACGGCCTGACCCAGCTCGGCGACCTCGAGCACTATCATCGCGCCGCCGTGGTCACCGACCAGTCCTGGATCCAGCTGATCGCCGACCTGGAGGAGCGGCTGTTCAAGGCAGTGGAGATCCGCACCTTCGCAAGCCACGAGCACGCCGCGGCCATGGCCTGGGCCGCCGAACTGCCCCAGGGTGCCCACGAGAACCCCGAGGAAGACGGCTACCACGGAGCGTGATAGCGTTCGGTGATTCTCCCGACGCACCACACATCAAGAGCAGCAATGACCGCCAACACTACCCAGCTCATCAATTTCGTCTTCGACATCGCCAACAAGCTCCGGGGCCCTTACCGGCCACCACAGTACCGGAAAGTCATGCTCCCCATGACGGTGCTGCGCCGTCTGGACTGTGTTCTGGCGCCCACCAAGGAGCAGGTGCTGAAGGAATATGACAGGCTCAAGGCAAAGGGGCATGAGGGGAACGCCTTGCATGCTGCACTTGCCAAGGCAGCCAGCAAGGGGCGCCAGCACCCGCTCTACAACATCAGCCCCTACACCTTCGAGACGCTGCTGGCGGACCCGGAGAATATCGCCACCAACCTCACCAGCTACATCAATGGTTTTTCCGAGTCCGCCAGGGAGATCTTCGAGGCCTTCGGCTTCGAGTCGGAGATCGAGAAGCTGGACAAGGCCAACCGCCTGTACCTCATCGTCAAGGGGTTCGCGGACCCCAGGGTTGACCTGCATCCGGGCCGGGTCAGCAACCACGACATGGGCTATGTCTTCGAAGAGCTGGTGCGCAAGTTCAACGAGCAGGCGAACGAGGAGGCCGGGGACCACTTCACGCCCCGCGAGGTGATCCGCTTGATGGCCCACCTGCTCTACACCGAGGACGAGGAGGTCTACACACCCGGCATCGCCCGCACCATCTATGACCCCACGGCGGGCACCGGTGGGATGCTGTCGGTCTCCGAGGAGTACATCACCGAGCAGAACCCCCAGGCCCACCTGGCGCTATTCGGGCAGGAGTACAACGAGGAGTCCTGGGCCATCTGCCGCTCCGATCTCCTGATCAAGGACGAACCAGTGGACAACATCGCCTTTGGCGACACCCTGGGCGACGGCGAGACCAGCGACGGCCACCCGGACAAGACCTTTCACTACATGCTGGCCAACCCACCCTTTGGCGTGGAGTGGAAACCCCAGGAAGACTACGTACGGAAGGAGCACAGGGAACTGGGCTTCCATGGCCGCTTCGGCCCCGGCCTGCCGCGCATCAATGACGGCGCCACCCTGTTTCTGTTGCATATGCTGAGCAAGATGAAGCCCAGCCCTGAGCAGGGCGGCGAGGGCTCGAAGATCGCCATCGTCTTCAACGGCTCACCGCTGTTCAACGGCGAGCCGGGCCCCAGCGAGAGCAACATTCGCCGCTGGATCATCGAGAACGACTGGCTCGACGCCATCATCGCCCTGCCGGACCAGCTCTTCTACAACACCGGCATCTACACCTACATCTGGCTGGTCAGCAACCGCAAGCCCATTGATCGCAAGGGCAGGGTGCAGCTGATCGACGGCACCCGCCACTACCGCAAGATGAAAAAGAGCCTGGGCAACAAGCGCAATGAGCTCAGTGATGAGCATATCGAGGAACTGACCCGCCTGTATGCCGAATTCGCCGATGGCGCCACCTGCCGGGTGGGCCTGAACGGCGAGCAGAACGAGCGGGTCTGCTCGAAGATTTTCGACAACCGTGACTTCGGCTACCTGAAAGTCACCGTGGAACGCCCCTTGCGGCTCAATTTCCAGGCCAGCGCCGAGCGCATCGAGCGTCTCTGGCAGGAAACCGCCTTCGTCAACCTCGCCAAAACCAAGAAGCGCAAGAACCCCACCGAGATGGAGGCCGAGGTGAAGGCCGGTGAGGCCACCCAGCAGCGCATTATCGAGATCCTCCGGGGGCTGGGCGACCAGCTTTATACCGACCGCGCCGCGTTCGAACCGCGGCTCAAGGCCGCTTTCAAGGCCGCCGGCGAGAAACTGCCCGCACCGATCAAGAAGGCCATCCTGGGCGCCCTGTCCGAGCGGGACCCGGAGGCTGCCATCTGCCGGGACAGCAAGGGCCACCCCGAGCCGGATACCGAACTGCGCGACACCGAGATCGTGCCCCTGCCGGCTGATATTCCCCTGCCGCTGCCCATCGGCTATGACAAGGACGCCGACAACAGCCAGTTGCTGGGCCTGGTTCTCGACCACTGCGAGGACTACCTGGCCCGGGAGGTGTTGCCCTTCGTCGCTGACGCCTGGATCGACCACGCCAAGACCAAGGTGGGCTACGAGATCCCCATCAACCGCCATTTCTACGTCTACGAGCCGCCCCGGCCATTGGAAGAGATCGAGCGCGATATCCAGGCGCTGGAAGGCGAGATTCTGGAGATGCTGAAGAAGGTGACGGCATGAGCGCGGGCGGGCTGAACGCGGCGGCAACTGTTAAAGATGGCTTAATGATTGGCCGGGGCCAGCGCAGAGAAGAACATGCCATACATGCCATGCACTTGCGAAAGTTGGAGGCGTTGGAGCAGCGGATCGAGAAGGGGGGTGACAAATGAGCGTTGCCATCTTTCCGCAGGAAGCGCTGAGCTGGCTTGGTCGATTACCTGCGGGCTGGCAGGTAAAGCCATTGAAGCATGTGGTGCGAGTGAATCCCGAGGCGTTATCCGATTCGACGGACCCTGATTGGCGGATGACCTACGCCGATATTTCCAGTGTGTCCCTCGGGCAGGGCATCGTGAACACTGAGGAATTCGCCTTTGCGGATGCTCCCTCTCGAGCGCGCCGACTGGTCAAGGCGGGCGATACGCTGGTTTCTACCGTTCGCACCTATCTGAGGGCCATCACAGTGGTTCGCGAACCGCCCGAAAATCTGGTCGCGTCCACTGGGTTTGCCGTTCTACGACCTGGCTCGGATATTGATGCCAACTTCCTTGGTTATTTCGCCACCTCGGATGCATTCGTCAATGCTGTGTTCTGGTCAAGTCGTAGCGGACACTTTTATTAAGCTGCTTCCGCGATTTTCTCGATCTCCCTCCATGAAGCGTCAGCGCCGCGCCGATATTCGCCGCAACGTCTTCTACCTGGTGCTGATCGGCATCGGCCTGGTGGCGCCCTTCGTGGCCTACCCGGTGTTCCTGATGAAGGTGCTGTGCTTCGCGCTCTTCGCCTGCGCCTTCAACCTGCTGCTTGGCTACGCGGGGCTGCTCTCCTTCGGGCATGCGGCCTTCCTGGCCACCGGCGGCTATATCACCGGCTACCTGCTGGCCAGCTATCCTGGGCTGACCCCGGAACTCGGCATCATCGCCGGCACCCTGGTCGCCGTGGCACTGGGGGCGGTGTTCGGGGCACTGTCGATCCGCCGGCAGGGGATCTACTTCGCCATGGTGACCCTGGCGCTGGCCCAGCTGGTGTTCTTCGTCTACGTCCAGTCGCCCTTCACCGGCGGCGAGGATGGCCTGCACGGGGTGCCGCGGGGTGAGCTGTTCGGCATCATCAGCCTGCGCAACAACCTGGCGATGTACTACTTCGTGTTCGCCATCTTCCTGTTTGGCTTCGCGGTCATCCAGCGCGCCGTGCACTCGCCCTATGGCCAGGTGCTCAAGGCGATCCGCGAGAACGAGCCGCGGGCGATCTCGCTGGGCTACAACGTCGACGCCTACAAGCTGGTGGCCTTCGTCCTCTCCGCGGGGCTCGCGGGCCTGGCGGGCTCCACCAAGACGGTGGTGTTCCAGCTGGCCTCGCTGACCGATGCCCACTGGCACATGTCCGGCGAGGTGATCCTGATGACCCTGCTGGGCGGGGTGGGCACCCTGTTCGGCCCGGTGGTCGGCGCCGGCATCGTGGTCAGCCTGCAGCACCTGCTGGCCCAGTCGCCGCTGGGCAACTGGGTGGGGCCGATCCTCGGGGTGATCTTCGTGATCTGCGTGCTGAGCTTCCGCAGCGGCATCGTCGGCGAGATCCTCAAGTCCTACCGCAAGAACTTCAAGTAGACGGGCTCGCGACAGCGCAGGCCACACCAGCGAAGGCGCCCTATGGGGCGCCTTCGTCGTGTCGGGGTGGGCCTGCCTGTGGCCGGAACTAGAGGATGCCCTTGGCCTTGGCGGTATGGATGGCGATGGCGTCCATCAGGGGCGGCGAAAGGCAGTCGTAGGGTTCGAGCTTCATCTCCTTCAGTCTGCCACGCACCTTGTCCATGTTGTCGGGGTTGGCCCCGGACTCGATGATCGATGACACGAAGGCCGCGAACTCCGGCGCGGCCCAGCCGTCGTCATCGGAGAGCTCGGTATGGATGAAGTCGAGGCCGTGGAAGGGGTGGCCGGTGTTCTCGATGCGGCCGAACATGTGGACGCCGCACTCCTTGCAGGCGTGGCGCTGGATGGCCGCCGAGGAGTCGACGATCTCCAGCTTCTCCTCGTGGGCGGTGACGCTGAGGCTGTCGCGGGGAACCACGGCCACCATGGAGAAGAGGGCGCCCTCCGGCTTCCAGCACTTGGTGCAGCCGCACACGTGGTTGTGGGCGCACTGGGACTTGATGGTGACCTCGACCCGGTTGTTCGCGCAGTGGCAATGCAGGGTACCGCCGCTGAAGCTCTCGCTGCCGGCCTTCAGGCCGCCATCCACCGCGGGGTGAATCCGGACGCTGCTGTTCGGTGTTGCCTGGGTGCTCGCCGCGACGGAGGGAGCCGCCGAGGTGTCCCGGGGCTGGCTGGCTGCGGTGGAGGGTGCGCTCTGCCCCCCGAACCAGCGCTTCAGGGTATCCATCAGGCTCATGGGCTTGCGCTCCTCGTTCAGACTCATTCGTGTCAGCATGGTCGTTCACCTCGCGTGGCCATTGTTGTTATCGCATTGGCTCCAGGGAACTGGGGCGTGCACTGCTGTCAGTCTAGGTGGCGCGGCGAGGGGGAATTATGCCCCGGCGGCACTAGTGCGTTCCCGTCAGGCAACGGTTAAGGGGAGGGCATGTGGCACCACCAGTGGCGGGGCAGGGTCGCGTCGGCCAGGGCTCGGCCCTGCCGGGCCAGGTCGATGACCCCCAGCCCCTCCAGCGCCCTGCGTTCCGCTGCCCATGGCGCCAGCCACTCATCCGGGCCTGCGGGGTGACGGCGCAGGGCCTGCCAGGTGCGCTCGATGGCTTCCCGGTGGGTCTCGGGCGCACCGTACCGCACCAGCATGCCGCGCCTTAGGCGGGCCAGCTCGCCCTCATCCGGCCGGGCCAGCGCCTCGCTCCGCCGGGCGAGGAAGTCGACGATCGCGCGCTGCAGCTCCGTCACGCTGGCCCAGGGGGACTGCACCACATAGCCGAGCCTGGGCCAGCCCGCGGCCTCTGCGTAGCGCACCGCCGCCACATAGCCGAAGCCGTGGCGCTGGCGCATCTCATGCTGGAAGGCGGCGTCGTGACAGGCGGCCAGCAGCTTCAGCATCCAGTGGCTGCGCGGGCTGGCGTCGACTCCCCTCACCTCCAGCATCACCGCACGCTCCTCGCCCAGGGGGGGCAGCCAGGACTCACCGCTCGTCGCCACGCTCGTCTCCATGGAGGCGGCAGTCGCCGGAGAGGCGTCAGGTGGCGCTGCCAGGATCTCGGCGAAGCGTTCGGCATCGCGCGCGGCTTGCCGCTGGCCTAGCTCGCCGCTGGCCCAGCCGAGCAGGCGCGGGCCTGGTACGCCGCGGGCGGCGCCGACCTCAAGCTGCCGCAGCAGCGCCCTGGCGAGGAGCCCCTGCGGGGGTGCGCTCGCGTCGGCATCGCCGGGTTCCGTCGACCAGGCGGCGAGCGCCTGCGCTACCAGGGAGGCGATCCGCCGGGGATCGCCCCGGGCCATCAGCCAGTCGCCGGCGGCATCCGCGGCGAGCGTCAGGTCGAGCCGCCGAGAGGCCGCGGCCTGGCGCAGTGCCAGGGTGCGTCGGTGCCAGCGCTTGAGCCTGGCCTCCTGGCCGGCCGGGTCGGCGGCCCAGCCCAGGCACCAGCTCGCACCGCCGGTGGCGCGCGGCCAGGCCGGCCCGCCCCACCAGAGGGTGAGACGGAGATCGCGGCGAAGGCATCCCGGGCTGGCCCTCCCGGCGGACGACGGTTCGGGCACCGGGTCGAGGGAGAGGGGCAGGCTCGGGGTAAGGCGCCCTGGTGATTCGGCCACGGGAGACGAGACGGGCAGGGCGAGCGGACGCCAGCGGGTCCCCGTCTCGGCTCGGGTCGACCAGGCGGCGTCCGCTTCCGGGGCGCGCCACAGGATGCGGCACTGCTCCCCGGCGAGCCATGGGGCCAGCGGCAACGCGTCGGCTGGCGAGTTGGCATCGGCGGCGAGTCGGCACGCCTGGCGGCGCGGCCAGGCATCCAGGTCGATGGCAGGCGAGGGCGGTGGAGGTAGCCGTTCCCCGAGCGCGCGCGCAGGCGCGGAGAGGCAGACGGCCAGCAGCGCGGCCAGGTCGGGTGTCGGCTCCGCCAGGGCCAGACGCATGACCAGGGCGGGGCCGGTGCCCTCGGGGGCCAGGTCGATGGCAAGATCCTGCAGGGCGGTCATGGCCTCCAGCCGGGCTGCCAGCCGGCCATCGGCCAGCCGCGCCGCCAGGGCGTCGAGTTCGCGGCGCCCGGCTCGGGCGACGGCGTCGGGCAGCGGCCAGATCAGCTCCAGCCGCGTGCCGCTGCCGGGTGGCGATGGCGTCGGTGGGCACCAGGCCAGCGCGGCGGGGTCGCGCCAGCGCCAGGCGGACGGGGCGGGTGGGCTGCCTCCGCAGGGAAGGCGGGCCCCGTGGCGCGCCAGCAGGGCGAGCTGCTCCTCCAGGGGCAGCGGGCCCAGCATCGCCAGGGCCATCCGCTCGGTGCGGTAGTGGCGGCGGTGGAAGGCGGTCAGCCGGGCCGCGAGCCCCCGCGGCGTGTCGTCGAGGGTGCCGCGGTGGCCGGCATGACAGCGCCGGGCCGGGTGGTCGGGGCGAAAGAGTCGCCCCAGGGCGGCGAGGCGGTGCAGGGCCGGGTCGGCCAGGCGTGCCCGGAACTCCGCCTCGAGGATGTCGACCTCCCGGGCGAGGCGTTCGGCATCGAGGCGCGGGCTGCCCAGCAGGTCGACGAGGCGCCGCAGCCCCTCGTCGGCGGCGTCCGGCGGCAGGTGGAGGTGGACGTCGGTGACGCTCTCGTCGGTGCGGGCGTTGTAGCGACCGCCCTGCTCGCCGATCCAGGCGGCGAAGTCGCCTTCGCCGGGGGCGCTGGCGGAACCGAGGAAGAGCCCGTGCTCGAGCAGGTGGGCCAGGCCGCGGCAGTCGGCGGGTTCGTCGAGATAGCCCACGCCCACCGCCCCCACCAGGCGCAACTGCCGGGCCTCGGGAACCTCTGCCGCCACGGTGGTCAGTCCGCTGGTCAAGCGTCGAAAGGCGCAGCGACTGCCGGGGGGCAATCCCGCCTCCAGCAGGGCCGCCTCGGGACCGCCGGCCGCGACCGCCTCGCTCATGAGCGGCAGAAGACCCGCGACTCGTGGACGTTGCGCGGTGTCAGCTCCTCGATCGTGCCGATGCCACCTTCGGCCTCGCGGCGGGCCGCCTCTATCAGGTGGTGGTTAGGAGAGAGCGAGCAGACCGGGTCGGTGGCGGCGGGATCGCCGGTCAGCAGGTAGGCCTGGCAGCGACAGCCGCCGACGTCGCGATGGCGCTCGTCACAGCTGCGACAGGGCTCCTGCATCCAGGCATCGCCGCGATAGCGATTGAAGGCCTCGCTGTCGTACCAGATCTCGCGCAGCGGCCTGTCGCGGACGCTGGGAAAGGTCATCGGCAGCAGCCGGGCGCTGTGGCACGGCAGCACGGCGCCGTCCGGGGCTACGGTCATGAAGATCGAGCCCCAGCCGCCCATGCACGCCTTGGGTCGGTCGTTGTAGTAGTCGGGCACCACGAACAGCAGGTCCATGGCACGCCCCCGCTCGGCGAGGCGTGTCCGCCAGCGGCCGGTGGTCGCCTCCGCGGCCTCGAGCTGCCCGCGGCTCGGCAGCAGTCCCGCCCGGTTGAGGTGGGCCCAGCCGTAGAGCTGGCAGTTGGCCAGCTCCACGGCGTCGGCGCCGAGCTCGTCGCACAGGGCGATGATGGCATCGAGCTGGTCGATGTTGTGGCGGTGCAGCACCACGTTGAGCACCATGGGATAGCCGGCGGCCTTGACCGCTCTGGCCATGGCCAGCTTCCTGGCATGTGCTTTCGCGGAGCCCGCCACCGCCGCGGCCACGTCGGGGTCGGAGGCCTGCAGGCTGATCTGGATATGGTCGAGCCCGGCCTCGCGCAGGGCGGCGATGCGTGCTTCGTCGAGGCCCTGGGCCGAGGTGATCAGGTTGGTGTAGAAGCCCAGTCGGCGCGCCTCGGCCACCAGCTGCTCGAGGTCCTGGCGCACCAGGGGCTCGCCCCCGGAGAAGCCCAGCTGCACGGCGCCCATCTCGCGGGCCTGGGCCAGGAGGTCGAGCCACTCCTCGGTGGTCAGCTCTTCCCTGACGCCGGCGAAATCCAGCGGGTTGGAGCAGTAGGCGCACTGCAGGGGGCAGCGGTAGGTGAGCTCGGCCAGCAGCCACAGCGGCGCGCCGCTGTGGGCGTTGATGGCGGCGGTATCGGAGCGGTCAGTCATGCTGGATCCAGCCCTGTTGCGAGGCATCGACGAGGAACGCCTGGACGTCCAGAGCGATGGCCCCGGTCGGTGCCTGGGGGTAGCGCGCCTCGAGGCGCTGGATCACGGCCTGCACATCGCGCTGGCCGTCGAGCTCGCCGAGGATGGCACCGGCGGTGTCGTTGAGCTGCACCATGCCCTCGGGATAGAGCAGCACATGGCGCTGCTGGGCCTCTTCCCACTGCAGGCGCCAGCCCGGACGCAGGCGGCAGACGCTGGTGGGACCGATCATGGTCGCCATCACGACACCCCCCGATGGTAAACCCTCTGGTCGGTGACGGTGTGGTAGGGCGGCCTGCCGAGCTGGTAGGCAAGGGTCATGGCGTCGAGCATCGACCACAGCACATCGAGCTTGAATTGCAGGATCTCCAGGGCTCGCTCCTGAGTCGCCCGGGTGGTGCAGACCGCCAGGGCCACCTCGAGCCCGTGTTCGACGTCCCGTCGCGCCTCGGTGAGCCGCTTGCGGAAGTAGCCATAGCCGGCCGCGTCGATCCAGGGATAGTGGGTCGGCCAGGTCGCCAGGCGGCTGCGGTGGGCCTCCGGCGCGAACAGCTCGGTGAGCGACGAGATCGCTGCCTCGCGCCAGTCCGCGCGGCGCACGAAGTTGACGTAGGCATCCACCGCGAAGCGGACCCCCGGCAGGACATGCTCCTGGGACCAGAGCTCGTCACGGGAGAGGCCCACCGCCTCGCCCAGGGTCAGCCAGGCCTCGATGCCGCCGCCGCCGCCGTCGGCGTCATGGCCGTCGTGGTCGAGCAGGCGCTGGATCCAGCGCCGCCGAAAGGCGGCGTCGGGGCAGTTGGCCAGCAGGGCGGCATCCTTCTGGGGGATATTGGTCTGGTAGTAGAAGCGGTTGGCGACCCAGCCTCGCAGCTGTTCCGGGCTGGCGCGCCCCTCGGCCATGTCGACCTGGTAGGGGTGGTGGATATGGTAGTAGGCACCCTTGGCCATCAGGGCCTCGCGGAAGGCAGAGGGGCTCAGGGCCTCTCCCTGCGCTGTCGTCGACGGCGACGCGATGCGAGTCATGCGGGACTCCTTCTGCTGGGCCCGACCGGGTCAGGCCCCTTCTGCGTGAGACGGTGGGACGTGCCGAAGGGTTCACACCTCCAGGCGCATGCCGTCGTGGGCCACCTCGATGCCAGCCGCGGTCAGGGTGGCATGCTCCTCGGACGCTTCATCGAGGATCGGGTTGGTGTTGTTGATATGGATCAGCACCCGGCGGGTCGCCGCGGGCAGCGTGCCCAGCGCCTCCAGCAGTCCGCTATCGCCGGCCAGCGCCAGATGGCCCATCTCTCGCCCGGTGGCGCGGCCGACGCCGGCGCGGATCAGCTCGTCGTCGTGCCACAGGGTGCCGTCGACCAGCACGCAGTCGGCTCCGGCCAGGTAGCCCCGCACCCGGTCATCCAGCTGGCCGAGGCCCGGGGCATAGAAGAGACGCGTGCCCTGGCGTTGGTCCTCGACCAGCAGGCCGATATTGTCGCCGGGCGTGGGCGCCCCCCGCCGCGGCGAGTAGGGCGGGGCATTGCTGGTCAGAGCCACGGCGGTGAAGCTCAGCCCCGGGCAGGCCGGCACCTCGAAGGTGGCCTCAAGATGCACCTCGTCGATGCCGATGGGCTGCCAGGCCAGGCCGCCCTGCCAGTGCTCGAGCATCGGGAAGAGCGGAAAGCCGCCGCTCAGGTCCTGGTGCACGTTGGGCGTGCACCAGACGTCGAGGGGGCACCCCTCGCGCAGCGACAGCAGCCCCGTGACGTGGTCGATCTGGCCGTCGACCAGCAGGACGGCGGCGACGCCGCTGTCTCGCGGAACCCGCCTGGGATGCAGTTCGGGGTTGGCCGCCAGCTGGGCGCGGATGTCGGGCGAGGCATTGCAGAGCAGCCAGCGCTCGCCGTCGCTGCTGATGGCGATCGAGGACTGGGTGCGCGGCCTGGCCGCGAGCTCTCCGCTACGCACGCCGAGACAGAGCCGGCAGTTGCAGTTCCATTGCGGGAAACCCCCGCCCGCCGCGGCGCCAAGCACCAATACCTGCATGTCACTCTCCGGCAGATTCCGGCAAAGAAAAGGCCGACGCACCCGGGGGCAGCGTCAGCCGTGTCGGTACCACCTCCCGCTCAAGGTCAGCGGTTGGAAATGTACAGCGTTACCTCGAAGCCGAGGCGTAGATCCTGGTAGGCAGGCTTGGTCCACATGGGAGTCCCTCCTCGCATCAGATGGTCGGTTTTCGTCAGACTGCACCTCTCAGTCAAGCACGCCGGGCGAGTTCTGCCTTGCGACCAAGGTCGTAGGGGGCGGGGTGGGAACCGATCACGATGTCCGGTGGGGATCACCAGTCCCGTCATCATGCGCCCCGGCAGGGATGTGGCCGCATTGTTGCTGAGAGGCAAAAGTCTTTTGCTTCGATCGGGGCCGGAAATCCCCCTGGTGAGGCAAGCGCCGCCCTAAGTTGTGCTAGACCTTCTGATGTCAATGCCTGAATCAGGATAACAATCACAACGAGGTGTGCCGCCCCCTGGCACACACTCCAGCGCGATGCGCGGAGACACGCCATGCTACGTACAATCCTCTGCACGGCAGCCGCCGCCGGGATGCTCTCGGCAGCCATTGCCCATGCCAACCAGAACCTGCTGGAGCTGCAGCAGAACCCCGAGTACTGGCCTACCCAGCTGGGCAACTACCAGGGCAACCGGTACAGCCAGCTGGACCAGATCAATCGCGACAACGTGAACGACCTGCGCTCGGTCTGGCAGTTCTCCACTGGCGTCCTGCGCGGCCACGAGGGCGGCCCCCTCTACGTGGGCGACGGACGCCTCTATATCCACACGCCGTTCCCCAACAAGGTCTTCGCCCTCGATCTGGAGGATGAGGGGCGAGTCGTCTGGAGCTACGAGCCCGACCAGGATTCCCGGGTCATCCCCGTGATGTGCTGCGATACCGTCAACCGTGGCCTAGCCTATGCCGACGGGCGACTCTTCCTCGGCCAGGCCGACAATACCCTGATCGCCCTGGATGCCGAGACCGGCGAGCTGCTCTGGGACGTCAGCAACGGGGACCACTCCGTCGGCGAGACCAACACCATGTCGCCGCTGGTGGTCCATGACAAGGTCATCGTCGGCATCAGCGGCGGCGAGTACGGTATCCGCGGCCACATGACCGCCTACGACGTCGAGAGCGGCGAAATGGTCTGGCGCGGCTACTCCACCGGCCCCGACGACGAGGTGCTGATCGACCCGGACGCCACCCTGATGATGGGCGAGCCCATCGGCGAGGCCGACCTCGGGGTGACGACCTGGCCCGAGGGCGAGTGGGAGCGCGGCGGCGGGGCCC
This sequence comes from Halomonas sp. JS92-SW72, assembly GCF_003547075.1. Lineage (NCBI taxonomy): Bacteria > Pseudomonadati > Pseudomonadota > Gammaproteobacteria > Oceanospirillales > Halomonadaceae > Halomonas > Halomonas sp. JS92-SW72. The sequence continues at coordinate 3,211,356 of NZ_CP032147.1, read as the reverse complement.
CCTGGGGCTGGGTCACCTATGATCCCGACCTCGACTTGATCTACTACGGCACCGGCAACCCGGGAACCTGGAACCCCGACCAGCGCACCAAGGATGGCGAGCCGGCCGACAACAAGTGGGCGATCACCGTCTTCGCCCGCGACCCCAACGACGGCACGGTCAAGTGGGTCTACCAGAAGGTGCCCTTCGACGAGTGGGACTATGACGGGGTCAACGAGAACCAGCTGATCGACGTCGAGTTCAACGGCGAGGAGCGCAAGGGGCTGGCGATCATCGACCGCACCGGCTTCGGCTTCCTGCTGGACCGCGAGACCGGCGAGCTGCTGGTGGCCGAGAAGTTCGCCCCCGAGACCAACTGGGCCGACAGCTATGACATGGCGACCGGCCGACCCAACGTCAACGAGGAGTACAGCACCTTCCGCCAGGGGGTGAACGTCAACACCACCGACATCTGCCCCACCGCCATGGGCGCCAAGAACATGCAGCCCAGCGCCTACTCGCCCAAGACCGGGCTCCTCTACGCCGGGATCAACCGGATCTGCATGAACTACGAGCCCTACGAGACCGACTACGTGGCCGGCCAGCCCTATGTGGGGGCGACCCTGACCATGATGCCGGCGCCGCTGCAGAACGGCGGCATGGAAGGCCGCATGGGCAGCTTCATCGCCTGGGACCCGGTAGCCGGCGAGGTGGTCTGGGAGATCGACGAGCGCTTCGCGGTGTGGAGCGGCGCCCTGGCCACGGCCGGCGACCTGGCCTTCTACGGCACCCTGGAGGGCCATGTGAAGGCGGTGGATATCGAGACCGGCGAGGAGCTGTGGCGCTTCAAGACCCCCTCCGGAATCATCGGCAACGTGAACACCTTCATGCATGAGGGCAAGCAGTACGTGGGTGTGCTCTCCGGGGTCGGCGGCTGGGCAGGAATCGGCCTGGCGGCAGGGCTCGAGGATCCCGAGGAGGGCCTGGGGGCCGTCGGCGTCTTCTCGGCCCTGGGCGACTACACCAAGCTCGGCGGCGTGCTGACGGTCTTCGCACTGCCGGACTGAGCGACGTCCCACGTCCATCCGGCGGGGCTCGAGCGGTCGCCCGTGCCCCGCCGACCTATCCGACCCCGGGGGCCTTGCCCCCGGTGCCACGAGAAGGACGGTCTGCATGACGGTATTCCAGCATTTTTACGGCCATTCCCTGCCTGTTGTCCTGCTGAGTCTCTTGCTTGTCCCCCCGTCGCTGGCGAAGGAGCTGGGGGAGGCGCCCTACCGGCCCGGCGACTATGTGGTCGAGGACGGCAAGGTCGATCCCAACACCTACGAGGGGTATCTCGTCTACACCCGCGCCTGCATGGCCTGTCATGGGCCTGACGGCCTGGGCTCCTCCTTCGCCCCCAACCTTGTCCGCGCCGCCGAGCGCCGTGGCTGGGCCGATTTCGCCGGCACGGTAGCGGCGGGGCGCGAGGTGCAGCCGGGGCAGGTGATGCCCTCCTTCGCCGACGATCCCTACGTGATGCGCAATATTCCCTACATCTTCAGCTACATGAAGGCCCGCGGCGAGGGTGGGCTTGGCCGCGGCCGGCCACGCATCATCGAATCGATGGCGGAAGAGGCCGAGGCGCCTGGTGACGAGAGCGAGTAACGCCGCGAGGAGGCGGAATAGGGCCGCGGCGTCCATGCTGAGTCGAGTCCCAACGCCAACCGCCCGCCCACCCTTCCGGTAATGGAGGCCCCATGGCCAAAGGATTGCTTCGATGCCTGCCACTGCTGGTGGCGCTGCTCTCGGCAGGCCCGGCACTGGCCGATCTGCCGGAGCGCCAGGAGCGCGAGGCCCTGCGGGTCTGTGCCGACGGCAACAACCTGCCCTTCAGCAACGAGGCCGGCGAGGGCTTCGAGAACCGTATCGCCGAGCTGATGGCCGAGGACCTCGGCGTGCCCCTGGTCTATGTCTGGTCGCCTCAGGTGATGGGATTCGTGCGCAACACCCTGGAACTGAGGGTCTGCGACGTGATGATCGGCGCCGTGGCCGGCTACGAATTCGTGCAGAACAGCAACGAAGTCTACCGCTCGGTCTACGCCCTGGTGGTGCCCGAGGCGTCCGACCTCGAGGTCACCCGCCTGACGGATCCGGCGCTGCAGGGGCGGCGCATCGGCGTGGTGACCGAGACGCCCCCCCTGGTCCCCCTGCGCCGCACCGGGGCGATCCTCCAGAGCTATCCCCTGATGGTCGATACCCGGGTCCGGGCACCAGTGCGCGACGCCATCGAGGATGTGGTGGCCGGGCGCACCGAGGGCGCCGTGCTGTGGGGGCCGCTGGCCGGCTACTACGCCGCCCGCGCGGAGCCGCCGCTCAGGGTCATTCCGCTGGTCGACGATGACTCGGGGGCACGCCTGGACTACCGCATCACCATGGGGCTGCGCCGCGGGGAGCCCCACTGGAAGGACTGGATCAACGACTTCATCGACCGCCGCCGGGACGAGATCCACGCCATCCTCCAGGAATTCGGGGTGCCCCTGCTCGACCGGCGCGGCCAGCTGCTTTCCTCCGGCGCAGGAGGTGACCCATGAGTCTCGCACGATTGCCGGCACGGGCCGCGCCCGCGCTGCTGGCCTTGGCGCTTGGCTCGGGCCTGTTGCTCTGCGCTGCGCCGCCGGCCGAGGCCCAGCGCGCGGCGGCGGGACCTCCCGACTGGCCCTGCGTGCAGCGCCTGATTCCCGAACTGGCCTGGGGCACCCTCTGGGCCGGCCCCTCGCTGGACGACCTGGAGCAGCGCTGGTGGGAGGATGAGGAGGTCGGCCGGGTGGTGCGCTTCGCCATGGCCCGCAATACCCCCTCGGAGCAGGCGCTGGCGCGGGTAAGCGACTTCGTGGCATCGCTGGAGGATGACGAGGCACAAGCGCGGCTGACGCTGCTGTTCGCCGGGCTCTTCGAACTCACCGACCGCCAGCGCGGCCGCGCCATCGCCAGCGTGCGCCAGGCGAGCCGCGCCCAGGTGGCCCGCCTCGACACCATCTCCGCCATGATCGATGAGCTCGAGGCGCTGCGGGCCGAGACGGGAGCGAGCCCGGAAGAGATCGAGCGGCTCTCGGACGCCCTGTTCTGGGAGCAGCGCACCTTCCAACTGCGCCAGCAGACCCTGCCGGCCATGTGCGAGCAGCCCTATCTGCTGGAGGAGACCCTCAGCCGCATGGTGCGAGTGATCATGGAGCGGATGCCCTAGCGGCAAGGTGTCGCCGGGCAGATGACCACAACAAGACCAAAGACAGAGGCAGCCAAGGCTGCCTGAGGAGCCTGCATGAGATCCCTGCCACGCTTACCCCTACCGCGCTGGCTGGCGCTGGGCGGTATCGTCATCGGCCTGGGCTGGTCGGCCACGCTGCCGGCCGATGACCCGCAGACCATCACCCTCGGCTATCTCGGCATGGAGCGGCCGGACGACCAGGAACCGCTCTCGGTGCTCGACCCGGTGCTCGATGACGAGGGGCGCCAGGGAGCAAGGCTTGGGGTCAACGACAACAACGCCACGGCGCAGTTTCTCGGCCAGGCGTTCGTGCTGCACGAGGCCGAGGTGGCGCCGGGGGGCGATGTCGGCGAGGCGCTGGAGGGCCTGATCGACCAGGGGGCCGACTGGATCATCAGCGGCCTGCCCTCTGATGCGCTGCTGGAGGTGATGGCGCACCCGGCCCTGGGCGAACGCGTGGTATTCAACGCCTGGGCCCAGGATGACGCCCTGCGCGGCGAGGCCTGCCACCCCAACCTCTACCACACCACGCCGAGCCGGCGGATGCTGGCCGATGCCCTGGCCCAGTTCCTCGGCTACAAGCAGTGGGATCGCTGGGCGCTGGTCTACGGCAACACCGACGAGGATCGCCTGCTCGCCGAGACCCTGCGCGCCTCGGCCGCTCGCTACGGTCATCGCATCGTCGGCGACAAGATGTGGCCCCACGACCCCATGGCGCGCCGCGCCGAGGGGGGCTTCCACGCCATCCAGCGGGAGATCCCGGTGTTCGTCCAGGACCTCCCGGACCACGATGTCCTGGTGATCGCCGACGAGACCGACTACTTCGGCGAGTACTTCCCCTTCCAGACCTGGGCCCCTCGTCCGGTGGTGGGTACCCAGGGGCTGGTGGCCACCGCCTGGCACCGGGCCCACGAGTCCTGGGGGGCGGTGCAGCTGCAGCGCCGCTTCGAGAAGCTGGCCGACCGCTGGATGACGCCCCGCGACTTCGGCGCCTGGCTCGCCGTGCGCTCGCTGGGCGAGGCGGCGGCGCGCACCGGTTCCGTCGAGCGGGAAGCCGTGCTCGCCTACATGCTCGGCGAGGAGTTCGAGCTCGCCGGCTACCTCGGTTTCCCGGTCAGCTACCGCACCTGGAACCACCAGCTGCGCCAGCCGATCCTGATCACCGGCCCGCGCATGGTGGCCTCGGTGTCGCCCCAGGAGGGCTATCTGCATCCACGCACGCCGCTCGATGCGCTCGGCGCCGATGAGGGGGAATCATCATGTCGCTTCTGATTTCGCGGGGCCGGGCCCAGGCCTCCCGGCATCTCCTGCTCGGCCTGGCCCTGGGTGGCCTGCTGGCGCTGCCCCTCGCCGCCCAGGCTGAGCGCATCTTCGTCTCCAACGAGAAGGACAACACCATCTCGGTGATCGACGGCGCCAGCCTCGAGGTGGTGGAGACCATCCCGGTCGGCCGTCGTCCGCGCTCCATGGCCTTCAGCAGCGACGGCAGCGAGCTGTTCGTGGCGGTGGGCGACGACGAGGCCATCGACATGATCGACCTGGAGACTCTCCGAGTGGTGCGCAGCCAGGCCTCCGGCGACGACCCCGAGGTGATCCGCGTCGACCCCAACCGCCCCTATATCTATGTCTCCAACGAGGATGACAACATCGTCTCGGTGCTCGACTACGAGGCCCGCACCCTGGTCACCGAGATCCCCGTGGGGGTGGAGCCCGAGGGGCTGGGCATCAGCCCCGACGGGCGCTGGCTGGTCTCCACCACCGAGACCTCCAACATGGCGCACATCATCGATACCGAGACCATGGAGGCGGTCCACCACCGCCTGGTGGGGGCCCGGCCGCGGCACGCCGAGTTCACCCACGACGGGCGCGAGGCCTGGGTCTCGGCGGAGATCGCCGGCACGGTGTCGATCCTCGACATGGAGGAGACCTTCGACGTCAAGCACACCATCCGCTTCGACGTTCCCGGGGTACCTCGGGAGACCGTCCAGGCGGTGGGAATCGCCCTGACCTCCGACGGGCGCTACGCCTTCGTGGCGCTGGGGCCCTCCAACCGGGTGGCGGTGGTGGACCAGCAGACCTACGAGGTCCTCGACACCATCCTGGTGGGGCAGCGGGTCTGGCACCTGGCCCTCAACGCCGACGAGAGCCGCCTCTACACCACCAACGGGGTGAGCGGCGACGTCACCGTGATCGAGGTCGACCGCCTGAGGGCGATCCGCTCGATCCCGGTGGGGCGCTTCCCCTGGGGGGTGATCGTCGAACCGTGAGCGACTTGCCCACCAGGGAGGGGGGCGCACCTGCCCTCGAGGTCCAGGACCTGAGCTTCGCCTACGGCGGTCGGCCGGTGCTTGAGGCGATCTCCCTGGCCATCGCGGCCGGGGAGTTCGTGGTGTTGCTGGGCCCCAACGGCGCCGGCAAGACCACGCTCTTCTCGCTGGTCACCCGGCTGCACGATCGGCGCCGGGGCGAGATCCGTATCGGCGGCTTCGATGTGAGACGCCAGGCGGTGAAGGCCCATGCCCGGATCGGCGTGGTGTTCCAGCAGCCGACCCTGGACCTGGATCTCAGCGTTGGCCAGAACCTGGCCTATCATGCGGCCCTGCACGGCATGGGGCCCGGCGAGGCGCGCCGCCGGGCCGAGGCCCAGCTGGCCCGGGTCGGCCTCGCCGATCGCCGGCGCACCCGGGTACGGCTGCTTTCCGGCGGCCAGCGCCGGCGCGTGGAGATCGCCCGCGGCCTCCTCCACGAGCCGCGGTTGCTGCTCCTCGATGAGCCCACCGTGGGGCTCGACGTGGCCTCGCGGCGCGAGCTGGTCGAGCATGCCCATCGGCTCTGCGCCAAGGAGGGGGTGGCGGTGCTCTGGGCCACCCACCTGATCGACGAGGTGCGCCCGGGGGACCGGGTGCTGGTGCTGCATCGCGGGCGGCTCCTGGCCGACGGCACGCCCGAGGCACTCACTGCCCGGCTCGGCGTCGCCACCCTGGGGGAGGCCTTCGATCGCCTGGTCGGGAAGGAGGCGCCATGCAACTGATGCCCTGGTTGCACTGCCTGCGCGGCGTGGTGGGGCGCGAGCTGCTGCGCTTCCTGCACCAGCGCAGCCGCTTCTTCGCGGCCCTGGTGCGGCCGCTGGTGTGGCTGTTCGTGTTCGCCGTCGGCTTTCGCATGGCGCTGGGCGTGGCCATGACCGAGCCCTACCAGACCTACATCCTCTACGAGGTCTACATCGTGCCGGGGCTGGTGGGCATGATCCAGCTGTTCAACGGCATGCAGAGCTCGCTCTCCATGGTCTACGACCGCGAGATGGGCAGCATGCGGGTGCTGCTGGTCAGCCCCTTTCCGCGCTGGTACCTGCTGGTCTGCAAGCTGCTGGCCAGCACCCTGGTCTCGGTGGTGCAGGTCTATGTCTTCCTGGCCATCGCCTGGTGGTACGGCATCCAGGCGCCGCCGATGGGCTACCTGTGGATCCTGCCGGCGCTGCTGATCACCGGCTTCATGGTCGGTGCCCTGGGGCTGCTGCTCTCCACCTTCGTGCGTCAGCTGGAAAACTTCGCCGGGGTCATGAACTTCGTGATCTTTCCGATGTTCTTCCTCTCCTCGGCGCTCTATCCGCTGTGGCGCGTCCGCGAGGGCAGCTACCTGGTCTACCAGATCGCCGCCTGGAACCCCTTCACCCACGCGGTGGAGATGCTCCGCTTCGCCCTCTACGAGCGCTTCAACGGGGAGGCGATCCTGATCAGCGTGGCGGTGACCCTGGTGCTGCTGGCGCTGGCGATCCTCGGCTACAACCCCTCCCGCGGCCTGATGGCACGCAAGGGCGGAGGCGACTGAAGGCGAGGCGAGCGTTCAGGGCGCGGCGTCGGCCGCGAGGGCCTCGAGGTAGCGGATGATCTGACGGCGGGGCCGTTCGGCGAGTCCCCACAGCACCATGCGGTTGCCGGGCAGGAACTCCGCCGGGGCGGCGAGGAAGGCGTCGAGGGTCTCGGGGTTCCACTCGAAGTCGGCGGCCTCCAGCACCGGCGAGTAGCCGAAGTCCTCGAGGCCACCGGCGGGGCGCCCGATCAGCGCATGCAGGCTGGGGCCGGCGATATGCCGCCCCGGTGCCAGGCTGTGGCAGCCGACGCACTGGCTGCGAAACAGCCGTTCGCCCTGGCGGCGGTCGGCGTCATCGGCCGCCGCGGGCGTCGCGGCCAGGGCCGCCGAGAGGGCGATGCCCGTCAGCAGTCGACGCTGGCGGGGGGGGAGGGTAAGGCGTGTCACGGCGCGTCAGAAGCAGCGCAGGTTGGCATCGGCCTGGGCCTGGTGCAGGGCCTGCACCTGGTCCTGCATGCCGCGCTCGGTGCGGAACAGCACCCCCAGCTCGCCCCGCTGGTCCTGCATGCCCATCACCGTGGCGACCTGCTCATAGGTCTCGTAGCTGAGGTGCTCGGCGATGACGTCGATGCTGCAGGAGCACTTCTGCATGGTCAGGTAGTTGTTGCCGTTGGCCGCCATGCAGCCCAGCACATAGTCGACCCGGCTCTCCGTGGGGTAGTCGTTGGCCAGGGCAGCGGGGCTGCCCAGCAGCGAGAGCGCGAGCAGTGGGAGAGCCAGCAGGGGCAGAGTGGCCGAGCGGACAACGCCCGACAGCAGGAGGATGTGCTTCATCGGGACCTCGGGGGAGTGGAAGCTCCAGTGTCGATACCCTTCAAGCTATGGCACCTTGCCGCTTTTTTCCACTGCGTCGGCCGTCGAGGGGGGGGCGGGGGTCGGTCCGACGTTGCGGCGCACCGGCAGCAGCTCCTCGATATGCGCCACCAGGTAGTCGATGAACTGATAGACCTTGGGCGAGCGGTGGCGGTGGCGAGGATAGACGGCCCATACCGCGGTGTCGTCATGGCGATAGGCGTCGAGCACCGAGATCAGTTCGCCACTGGCGAGGTAGGGGTCTACATAATAGTCGGGCAGCTGGGCCAGCCCCAGCCCCTTGAGGGCGGCGTCGAGCAGGGCGGGACCGGAGTTGCCCTCCCAGGGGCCCTCGATGCGCACCTCGCGGCGCACGCCGTGGATGTCGAACCGCCAGTGATCCCGGGAACCGACCAGGCAGCGGTGCCGGGAGAGCTCCGAGAGGGTATGCGGCACCGGCACCCGGGCGAAGTACTCCGGGGAGCCGACGATATACTCGTGGCGTTCGCAGAGCCGCCGGGCGATCAGCGTCGAGTCCTTCAGGGTGCCCATGCGGATGGCGATGTCGTAGCCCTCGTTGATGATATCCACCTGGCGGTTGGTGAAGTGGAAGCGCACCTCGAGCTGCGGATTGAGCCGCATGAAGTCATTGATCAGCGGGGCCACGAAGCGTTCGCCGAAGGTGGTCGCCGAGGTCAGCTTGAGGACGCCGCGCGGCTGTGCCTGCAGGTCGTTGATGGCGGCCTCGGCATCGCGCAGCCCGTCGAACAGGTGGTGGCAGTGCTCGTAGTAGAGCGCCCCGGCATCGGTCAGCCGAATCTGGCGGGTGGTGCGGTAGAGAAGGGTGGTCCCCAACTGGGCCTCCAGCTGGCTGACCAGCCGGCTGACATGGGAGTTGGAGACCTTCAGCTGCCGTGCGGCGGCGGCGAAGGTCCCCAGGCGCACCACCTCGACGAATGCCTCCACCCTGTCCCAGCGTTGCATGGTCACCTCGTGAGGAAGAATTGTTGCTGTCGAACAACAATGTCATGTCTTTAATGCAGTTTATCCCAGGCCGGCGCTTTGCCTACACTGTTTCCACCTTTCGCCCATCGTCAACGAGGATATCGCCATGAAATCACGTGCCGCCGTCGCCCTGGAGCCCGGCAAGCCCCTGGAGCTCGTCGAGATCGACGTCGAGGGGCCCAAGGCCGGCGAGGTGCTGGTGAAGATCGCCGCCACCAGCGTCTGCCACACCGATGCCTACACCCTCTCCGGCGCCGATCCTGAGGGCAACTTCCCGGCGGTGCTGGGCCACGAGGGGGCCGGCATCGTCCAGGAGGTGGGCGAGGGGGTCACCAGCGTGCGCCCCGGCGACCACGTCATCCCGCTCTATACCGCCGAGTGCGGCAAGTGCAAGTTCTGCCTCTCCGGCAAGACCAACCTCTGTGGCAGTGTGCGCGCCACCCAGGGCAAGGGCCTGATGCCCGACGGCACCAGCCGCTTCTCGCTGAACGGCAAGATGCTGCACCACTACATGGGCACCTCCACCTTCAGCGAGTACACCGTGCTCCCCGAGGTGTCGCTCGCGGTGGTCTCCAAGGAGGCGCCGCTGGACAAGATCTGCCTGCTGGGCTGCGGCGTGACCACCGGTATCGGCGCGGTCATGAACACCGCCAAGGTGGAGCCGGGCTCCACCGTCGCCGTCTTCGGCCTCGGCGCCATCGGCCTCGCCGTGATCCAGGGCGCGGTGATGGCCAAGGCGTCGCGCATCATCGCCATCGACGTCAATCCCGAGAAATTCAAGCTGGCCGAGCAGTTCGGCGCCACCGACTTCGTCAATCCCAAGGACTACGGCGACCCCATCCAGCAGGTAATCATCGACCTGACCGACGGCGGCGTCGACTACTCCTTCGAGTGCATCGGCAACGTCAACGTCATGCGCTCTGCGCTGGAGTGCTGCCACAAGGGCTGGGGTGAGTCGATCATCATCGGCGTGGCCGGTGCCGGCGAGGAGATCTCCACCCGCCCGTTCCAGCTGGTCACCGGGCGGGTCTGGAAGGGCTCCGCCTTCGGCGGCGTCAAGGGGCGCTCGGAGCTGCCGGGCTACGTGGAGCAGTACATGAAGGGTGAGCTCAACATCGACGACTTCATCACCCATGACATGCCCTTCGAGAAGATCAACGAGGCCTTCGAGCTGCTGCATCGGGGTGAGAGCATCCGCACCGTCCTCCACTACTGACGCGCCGGGCGCCGTACCGCCCTTGACCCCCGACAGCGCGGCCGGGACAGGAGTCCCGGCCGCCAGGAGATCCCCCATGACCATGACCGAGAACCTGGAACTGGTGTCGGCCAACAAGAGCTTCGGCGGCTGGCACAAGCGCTACCGCCACCGCTCCCGGGCGTTGGACTGCGAGATGGTCTTCGCCATCTACCTGCCTCCCCAGGCCGAGACCGAGCGGGTGCCGCTGCTGTGGTGGCTCTCCGGCCTGACCTGCACGGACGAGAACTTCATGCAGAAGGCCGGTGCCCATCGCCTGGCGGCGGAGCTGGGCATCGCCATCGTCTGCCCCGACACCAGCCCGCGGGGCACCGACCTGCCCGGCGAGCATGACAGCTATGACTTCGGCAGCGGTGCCGGTTTCTATGTCAATGCCACCCAGGCGCCCTGGAAGAAACACTATCGCATGTACGACTACGTCACCGAGGAGCTCCCCTCGGTGGTGCGGCAGCACTTCCCGGTGAACGGGCGCGAGTCGATCAGCGGCCACTCCATGGGCGGCCACGGGGCACTGATCATGGCCCTGCGCCGGCCCGGCCACTACCGCTCGGTGTCGGCCTTCGCGCCCATCGTCAATCCCTCGGAGTGCCCCTGGGGCCAGAAGGCCTTTGGTGGCTACCTGGGCGAGGACCGCGGCAAGTGGACCCAGTACGACGCCTGCGAGCTGGTGGCCCGCGGTGCCTCCCGCCAGCCGCTGTTCATCGACCAGGGCGAGGCCGACGACTTCCTCGAGGAGCAGCTCAGGCCCGAGCGGCTGGAGGCGGTGTGCGCCGAGCACGACCACCCGCTCACCCTGCGGCGGCAGCCCGGCTACGACCACAGCTACTACTTCATCGCCTCCTTCATCGAGGACCACCTGCGCTATCACGCCGAACGGCTGCACAAGAACCGCTAGCGCGTTGAGGATGCGCCGGCCGCGTGCCTCCCTTGCCGCGATGCGAGCCCGTATACTGGCCGTCTGGCGTCGGGTTCGCAGGGGCGAGTGGTCGTGGGTCGAGCGATAGTGAGAAGAGGAATGGTCAGGGCATGGGGCCGCCGGCTGTGGGGCTGGCTGTGGCGCGCCCTGCTGGGTTTCGTGGTGCTCTCGGTGCTGCTGGTGCTGCTGTTTCGCCAGGTGCCGGTGTTCGGTTCCATGGTGATGGTGGAGCGCAAGGTGCAGTCCTGGATCGCCCGGGAGCCCATCGAGCTTCGCCACCAGTGGCGCCCCTGGGAGGCGCTCTCCGACCACGCCAAGCTGGCGGTGATCGCCGCCGAGGATCAGCGCTTTCCCGAGCATCGCGGCTTCGACCTGGTGGAGATGCGCCGAGCCTGGGAGTCCAATCGCGCCGGGGGGCGCCTGCGCGGGGCCAGCACCCTGAGCCAGCAGACCGCCAAGAATCTCTTCCTGTGGACCGGGCGCAGCTGGGCGCGCAAGGGGCTGGAGGCGTGGTTCACCCTGCTGATCGAGACCCTGTGGCCCAAGCAGCGCATCCTCGAGGTCTACCTCAACGTCGCCGAATGGGACAGCGGCGTGTTTGGCCTGGAGGCCGCGGCCCAGCACTATTTCGGGGTCTCCGCCGGCCAGCTCACGGCCGTGCAGGCCAGCCGCCTGGCGGCCATCCTGCCCAACCCGCGGGGCTGGGATGCGGCGCGCCCCAGCCCCCACGTTGAGCGGCGCAGCGTCTGGATCCGCCAGCAGATGAACAACCTGGGCGGGCCGGCCTATCTTGAAAGACTCTAGCCTCGTCTGCCCGCCGACTTCGGGAGTCCGCCATGACCGAATCGACCGTCAACCCCAAGCGCCGCCTGCGCGGCAAGACCCGCGGCCGTGAACTGGCACCGGTGGCCCTGGCCGCCCTGCGCGTGCTGCTCGGCGACGAGCGCGAGGCGCCGGAGCTGCGCCGCCGCGACAGGCTGATCGAGCACCTGCACGCCATCCAGGATGCCCACGGTCACCTCTCCCTGGTGGCGCTCCGGGCGCTGGCCGCCTACATGAACCTGCCCATGGCGGCCATCTACGAGACCGCCACCTTCTACGCCCAATTCGACGTGGTCCACGACGGTGAGGCCACGCCGCCGGAGGTCACCGTGCGGGTCTGCGACTCGCTCTCCTGTGTGCTGGCCGGCGCCGATGCCCTGCGCGAGCGCCTGGCGGCGGGCCTCGACCCCGAGGCGGTGCGGGTGGTGCGTGCCCCCTGCATGGGGCGCTGCGACAGCGCCCCGGTGGTCGAGGTGGGCCATCACCACCTGCTCTACGCCACCCCGGAGGGGGTCGAGGCGGTGGTGGATACCGGCCACACCCATCCCGAGGCGATCCTCTGGCAGAGCCTGGCCGACTACCGTGCCAGCGGCGGCTACTCGCTGCTGATCCGGTGTCGCGCCGGCGAGGTGGACGTCGAGGTGCTGATCGATGAGCTCGAGCGCGCCGGCCTGCGCGGCCTGGGCGGCGCCGGCTTCCCCACCTTTCGCAAGTGGCAGGCGGTGCGCGCCGAGCCCGCGCCCCGCTACGCGGTGATCAACGCCGACGAGGGCGAACCCGGCACCTTCAAGGATCGCTTCTATCTAGAGCGCGAGCCACACCGCTTCCTGGAGGGCGCCCTGGTCAGTGCCTGGGCGGTGGAGGCCAGCGCGCTCTATGTCTACCTGCGCGACGAATATCCCGGGCTGCACCGGGTGCTTACCGAGGCGATCGCCGAGCTCGAGGCCGCGGGCCTGGTCGCCCCAGGCTTCGTGGTGCTGCGCCGCGGCGCCGGCGCCTACATCTGCGGCGAGGAGTCGGCGCTGATCGAGTCGCTGGAGGGCAAGCCCGGCAAGCCGCGCCACCGGCCCCCCTTCGTGGCCCAGCGGGGGCTCTTCGGCCGGCCGACTCTGGTCAACAACGTCGAGACGGTCGCCTGGATTCCCGTGATCCACGAGAAGGGCGCTGACTGGTTCGCGGGCCAGGGCCGGCACGGGCGCAAGGGGCTGCGCAGCTTCTCGGTCTCCGGCCGGGTCAAGCGGCCCGGAGTGCACCTGGCCCCCGCCGGCATCACCCTGGCCGAGCTGCTCGAGGAGTACTGCGGCGGTATGGCCGAGGGACACCGCCTCGCCGGCTACCTGCCCGGCGGCGCCTCGGGGGGAATACTCCCGGTCGGCAAGGCGGATATCCCGCTGGACTTCGATACGCTCCAGGAGCACGGCTGCTTTATCGGCTCGGCGGCGATCATCGTGCTCTCGGACCAGGACGATCTGCGCGCGGTGGCCGCCAATCTGCTGGCCTTCTTCGCCGACGAGTCCTGCGGCCAGTGCACGCCGTGCCGGGTGGGCACCGAGAAGATGCTGACCCTGCTGGAGCGTGACGCCTGGGACGTCGAGGCGCTCGAGCGCCTCGCCCGGGTGATGATGGATGCCTCCATCTGCGGCCTGGGCCAGGCGGCGCCCAATCCGGTGCTGAGCCTGCTGCGCGACTTCCGCGGCGAGCTCGAAGCCCAGAACCTCATCGTGAAAGGGTAGGGAGGCAGACCATGCAGACCCCGCAGACCCCGAACCCCAAGACCTTTACCCTGACCCTGGACGGCGTCGAGGTGAGCGCCCGTCCCGGCGAGACCCTCTGGCAGGTGGCCAGACGCTTTGGTGAGACCATTCCCCATCTCTGCTTCAAGGACGCCCCGGGCTATCGGGCCGACGGCAACTGCCGCGCCTGCATGGTGGAGATCGAGGGGGAGCGGGTGCTGGCGGCCAGCTGCCTCCGCGAGGCGGCCCCCGGCATGGTGGTGAGGAGCGCCAGCTCCGAGCGCGCTCGCGAGGCGCGGGAGTCCGTGCTGGCGCTGTTGCTCGCCGACCAGCCCGAGCGGGAGGCGAGCCCCGACCGCGCCAGCCACCTCTGGTCCATGGCCGAGGCGCTGGCCATCGATGCCACGGCGGTGGGCGAGTGGCTGCCCGCCCGGGCGGAGCGCGCCACGCCCACCGTTCACCATGTGCGCCCCCGGGAGGCGCAGCGCTTCCAGGATGCCTCCCACACCGCGATGAACGTCAACCTGGACGCCTGCATCGAGTGCGGCCTCTGCGTGCGCGCCTGCCGCGAGGTGCAGGGCAACGACGTCATCGGCCTGGCCCACCGCGGTGCGGCGGCGAAGATCGTCTTCGACTTCGACGACCCCATGGGGGAGAGCACCTGCGTGGCCTGCGGCGAGTGCGTTCAGGCCTGCCCCACCGGAGCGCTGATGCCGGCGACCCTGATCGACGAGGCGGGCCGCGGCGACTCCGCCGCGGCCGACCGCGCCGTGGATTCCGTCTGCCCCTACTGCGGGGTGGGCTGCCAACTTACCTACCATGTGAAGGATGAGCAGATTCTCTTCGTGACCGGCAGGGACGGCCCCGCCAACCAGGGGCGACTCTGCGTCAAGGGGCGCTTCGGCTTCGACTATCCCAACCACCCGGCGCGCCTGACCCGGCCGCTGATCCGCCGGCCCGGCGTGGCCAAGGGGCTCGACCCCGACTTCGACCCGGCAAGGCCGCTGACCCACTTCTTTGAAGCGAGCTGGGAGGAGGCGCTGGCGCTCGCCGCCGATGGGCTCGTCGACCTCAAGACGGCCCACGGGCCTGGGGCGCTGGCTGGCTTCGGCAGCGCCAAGTGCTCCAACGAGGAGGCGTGGCTGTTCCAGAAGCTGGTGCGTACCGGCTTCGGCTCCAACCACGTGGACCACTGCACCCGGCTCTGTCATGCCAGCTCGGTGGCCGCGCTGATGGAGTGCCTGGGCTCGGGGGCGGTGACGGCGTCGTTCATGCAGGCGCTCGAGGCCGACGTGGTGCTCCTCACCGGCTGTAACCCGGCGATCAACCATCCGGTGGCGGCCACCTACTTCAAGCAGGCGGCGAGGGGCGGCACCCGGCTGATCATCCTCGACCCCCGCGGCCAGGCGCTGGATGCCTACGCCTGGCGCAGCGTGCGCTTCTCCCCCGGCGGCGACGTGGCGCTCTACAACGCCATGCTCAATGTGATCATCGACGAGGCGCTCTACGATCAGGCCTATATCGACGCCCATACCGAGGGCTTCGCGGCACTCAAGCGAAGCGTGGTGGACATGACCCCCGAGGCGATGAGCGGCCTGTGCGGGGTCGCCCCCGAGACCATCCGCGAGATCGCCCGGGCCTATGCTACCGCCGAGCGGGCGATGATCTTCTGGGGCATGGGCATCTCCCAGCACGTCCACGGCACCGACAACGCCCGCTGCCTGATCTCGCTGGCGCTGGCCTGTGGCCAGACCGGGCGCCCCGGCACCGGCCTGCACCCGCTGCGCGGCCAGAACAACGTGCAGGGCGCCTCGGATGCCGGCCTGATCCCCATGGTGCTCCCCGACTACCAGCCGGTGGGCGACGCCCAGCTGCGCGCCGCCTTCGAGGAGCTCTGGGGCGCCGAGCTCGACCCGGAGCCCGGGCTCACCGTGGTGGAGATCATGGATGCCATCCTGGCCGGCCGGATCCGCGGCATGTATATCCTCGGCGAGAACCCCGCCATGTCCGACCCGGACCTGAACCATGCCCGCCAGGCCCTGGCGGCCCTGGAGCACCTGGTGGTGCAGGATCTCTTCGTCACCGAGACTGCCCAGTTCGCCGATGTCATCCTGCCGGCCACCGCCTGGCCGGAGAAGGAGGGCACGGTCACCAACACCAACCGCCAGGTGCAGCTGGGCCGCGCCGCCGTGGCGCCGCCGGGGGAGGCGCGGCCCGACTGGTGGATCATCCAGGAGATCGCCCGGCGCTTCGGCCTGGCCTGGGACTACGCTCACCCGAGCGAGGTGTTCGCCGAGATGAAGCGGGGCATGCACTCCCTCGACAATATCTCCTGGGAGCGCCTGGAGCGGGAGGGCTCGGTGACCTATCCGTGCCCCGCCGAGGATGCCCCGGGCCAGGATGTGGTGTTCGCCGATGCCTTCCCGCGGGACGGCGGGCGGGCCAGGTTCGCCCCCACCCGTCCGCTGCCGCCGGACGAGCCGATCGACGCCGCCTACCCCACGGTGCTGACCACCGGGCGGCTGCTGGAGCACTGGCACACCGGCGCCATGACGCGGCGCGCCAGCGTGCTCGACGCCCTGGAGCCCGAGGCGACGGCCAGCCTCTCGCCGGGAGAGCTCAACCGCCTCGGGGTGGCGCCGGGTGAGGCGATCACCATCGCCACCCGCCGCGGCCAGATCACCCTGACGGCCCGGGTCGACCCGGGGATGCCCGACGGCATGGTCTTCGTGCCCTTCGCCTACGTGGAGGCGGCGGCCAACCTGCTCACCAATCCGGCCCTGGACCCCTTCGGCAAGATCCCGGAGTTCAAGTACGCGGCCTGTCGCCTGTCGTCGGCGGCGTCCTGACCACCAGCACCACGCCGGCGATGGCGACGGCCATGCCGACCAGCGAGATGGACGGCAGCGCCTCGTCGAAGAGCCACCAGGCCTGCAGGGCGGTGACCGGCGGCACCAGATAGAAGAGGCTCGCCACCCGCGAGGCCTCGCCGCGCCTGATCAGCGCCATCAGCAGCAGGATGGCGGCGATCGACAGCACCAGCACCAGCCAGCCCAGGGTGAGGGCGAAGGTGGGCGTCCAGGTCACGCGGCGCTCCTCGAAGAGCAGGGCGCCGAGTCCCAGCACCGCCCCCGCCGCCAGGTACTGCACCACGGTCCCGGAGAGCAGCGGCATGCCGGTGCAGTGGCGCTTCTGGTAGAGGGTGCCGCCGGAGATGCCGACCAAGGCCACCAGGATGGCCAGCAGGGCGCCGGCGCCGAAGCCCTGGAAGAGCGCCTCGCCCGGGTCCAGCTTGCCGCCCAGCACCAGGGTGACGCCGACGAGCCCCAGCCCCAGCCCCAGCCACTGGCGCCCGCCCAGCCGCTCGCCCAGCAAGGGGCCGGCGAGCCCGGCGGTGAGCAGCGGCTGCAGCCCCACCAGCAGCGAGGCGAGCCCCGCCGGCATGCCCAGGTAGATGCCGTAGAAGACCCCGCCCAGGTAGGCGCCGTGCACCAGCAGGCCGGAGACGGCGATATGCCCCCATAGCCGAGCCCCTCGCGGCCACTCCCCAGAGAGCCAGTGGGCCAGCGGCACCAGCAGTGCCAGGGTCAGCAAGAAGCGGATGAACAGGAAGGTGAAGGGCTCGGCGTAGGGCAGGCCGAACTTGGCACCGATGAAGCCGGTGCTCCACAGCACGACGAACAGCAGCGGCATGGCGGCAAGCCAGAGACTGGCAGCGCGGGAGGCAGGGGGCATGCGAAACATCCATGTCAGGAAGTCGGGTCAGCCCACGACCATACTGCGCCGCTCGAGTTTCGCCTAGCCCCCGGGAGGGTGTTGTCGGCATTGCTGGGGAATGAATGTCATTATCATTCTCCGGGAGTGCCGAGAAAGCGCCCATGGCAGGCCTGGTGGCGAAGCGATGACTCAGGGTGTCGCTTATCGGCAACGAATGTAAAGTTGCTCACACTTCATGTTTCAAAGTTTTACACGAAAAATCTGAACGCCGAACGGTTGCCACCGTCACAGTTCCCACATGCACGCAACGCCCCGACGGGGTCCTATAACGACTGGAGGAACTCATGAAACGGATGACCGCTCTCTTCTCTGCCGCCCTGCTCAGCGCCGGCCTGATGTCCGCCACCGCCCACGCCCAGCAGGATCCGGCACAGGACCCGGCGGCCGCTCCCGAGCAGCCCCAGGCCGCCGCCCCGGCCATGGACTTCTCCGACGAGCAGCTGCAGCAGTTCGCCGATGCCTCCCAGGAGATCGCCGTGATCTCCCAGGAGTACACCGAGCGCCTGCACTCCGCCGAGGATGAGGCCTCCCAGCAGGAGGTGCGCATGGAAGCCAACGACAAGATGGTCGAGGTGGTCGAGGAGAGCGGTCTCGACGTGGATACCTTCAACGCCATCGGTCAGGCCATCCAGCAGGATCCCGAGCTGATGCAGCGTGTTCAGGAGATGGCCCAGTCGTAAGCCGCTCCTGACTCCACGCCGACTCCCATCGGCATCGCAAACGGCCACCCCTCGGGGTGGCCGTTTGCATGTGCGCCGGCTTTACAGCACCGCCGACAGCTCCCAGACTTCCGGCATGTGACCAGCCGGACGGGAGCGCGACCCATGGAAGTGGAACTGCTGGAAATCCGCCAGCATATGGGGCGCTTCCCGCCCTTCGATGCCCTCTCGGACGACCTGCTCGACGAGATCGCCGGTCAGGTCGAGGTGGCCTACTACCGTGCCGGCAGCGAGATCCTGCTCCTCGATCAGGAGATCCACGAACTGGGCTACATCCGCAGCGGCGCCGTGGAGGTCTATCGCCGCAACGGCGACCTCTACGACCGCCGCGGTGAGGGCGATATCTTCGGCCACTTCAGCCTGCTGCGAAATCACCGGGTCCGCTACCCTGTGCGGGCGCTGGAGGACAGCCTGATCTACTTCCTCCCGGATGCGCTCTTCCAGCGTCTCTGCGAGGAGGATGAGCACTTCGCCGAGTTCGTGGAACTGGAGCGCCCGCGACTCGAGTCGGCGGTGGAGCAGCACAAGAAGCAGAACGACATGATGATCACCCGGGTGCGCAAGCTGCTGACCCGCTACCCGGTGATGGTGGTAGCGAGTACCACGGTGCAGGAGGCCGCGCGCTTGCTGGGCGACTTCGGCGCCTCGGCGGTGCTGGTGCTGGATGCCCCCGGCGACAATCCCCGCTATACCTTCCGCGACAGCGAGGAGCGCGCCTGGCAGGTGCGCGGCATCCTCACCGACAGCGACTTCCGCCAGATGGTGGCCGAGGGGCGCGGCCCCGAGACGCCGGTGGGCGAGGTGGCCGGTGACCGGCTGGTGGCGATCCAGTCCGACGAGTCGGTCCACGAAGCGATGCTCACCATGCTGCGCAACAACATCCACCACCTGCCGGTGATGCATCGCCGCCACCCGGTGGGCATCGTCCACCTCTCCGACATCATCCGCTACGAGACCCACTCCAGCCTCTACCTGGTCAGCAACATCTTCAACCAGTCCACGGCCGAAGGTCTGGCCAAGCTGGCCCCGGACGTGCGTGCCGCCTTCGTGCGCATGGTGGAGGATGGCGCCGACTCGCGGATGATCGGCAGCGCGCTCTCCACCATCGGGCGCAGCTTTACCCGCCGCCTGCTTGAGCTGGCCGAGGAGGCGCTGGGGCCGCCGCCGGTGCCCTACTGCTTCATGGCCATGGGTTCCATGGCGCGCAACGAGCAGTCCATCGTCACCGACCAGGACAACGCTCTGGTGCTGGATGACGCCTTCGACCCCGCGGCCCACGACGCCTACTTCCGGGAGATGGCGAAGATCGTCAGCGACGGCCTGCACGCCTGCGGCTACACCTACTGCAGCGGCGACATCATGGCCACCAACCCGCGCTGGCGGCAGCCGCTGGCGGTCTGGAAGGGCTACTTCGAGGACTGGATCCACGACCCGACCCCGGAGCGGCTGCTGCACAGCTCGATCTTCTTCGACCTCGATGTGGTCCACGGCGAGAACGTCTTCGTCGAGCAGCTCCAGGACTTGGTGGCCGAGCAGGCGCCGAAAAGCCCGCTGTTCCTGGCCGCCATGGCGCGCAACGCCCTGAACCGCACCCCGCCGCTGGGCTTCTTCCGCACCTTCGTGATGGAGAAGGATGGCAAGCAGAACAACTCCATCAACCTCAAGCGGCGCGGCACCGCGCCGCTCACCGACCTGATCCGGGTCCACGCCCTGGCCTGCGGCTCCCGGGCCCAGAACAGCTTCGAGCGCCTCGACGACATCGATCGCACCCAGTTGCTGGCACAAGGGGTCAGCGACAAGCTGCGCTACGCCCTGGAGTTCCTCGCCATGTCGCGCATCCGCCATCAGGTGTTCGACCTGCAGCACGAGCGTGCCCCGGACAACAACATCGAGCCGGAGAACGTCTCCGACGCCGAGCGCCACACCCTCAAGGATGCCTTCCAGGTGCTCAGCAACGCCCAGAAGTTTCTGAAGTTCCGCTATCCGGTCCCGGCCACGGCGGCGCGCCGCCCGCGAGGGACCCGGTGATTCGCCTGCCTGGCGCAACGCGCCAGCAGGAACCCGGCTGGCCGGAATATCTGGCGGACCGCGCCGCCCGGGTACAAGACACGCTGCTTCAGGACTATTTCGCCGCGGGCTGCCCGGACCCCGCCACCCCCATCGGCGAGGTGCCGCTGGTGGCGCTGGATATCGAGACCACCGGCCTCGACCCGCGCCGCCATGCCATCGTCAGCGTCGGAGTGGTGCCCTTCACCCTGGCACGCATCCCGCTGCGCGAGCGACGCTACTGGGTGCTCAAGCCGGTCCGTGAGCTCACCGAGCAATCGGTGATCCTGCACCGCATCACCCACGGCGAGGTGGCGAACGCCCCCGACCTCGCCGCGATCCTGCCCGAGCTGCTGGAGGTGCTGAAGGGGCGCGTGACCGTGGTGCACTATCGCCAGATCGAGCGGCCCTTCCTCGACTCCGCCATCCAGGCCCGGCTGGGGGAGGGGCTGCGCTTCCCGGTGATCGACACCATGTCCCTGGAGGCGCGCCTCCATCGCCAGTCGCTCTGGGCGCGCTTTCGCCGCTGGCTGGGCCGTCCGCCGGTCTCCATCCGCCTGCACAACAGCCGGGCGCGCTATGGTCTGCCCGCCTACCAGGGGCACCATGCCCTGGTGGACGCCCTGGCCACCGCCGAGCTGCTGCACGCCCAGGTGGCCCGCCACTACTCCGCCGACACCCCGGTGGGCGAGCTGTGGAACTGAACGAAGGAGGGCGGCCAGTGGCCGCCCTTCTTCGTTCATGCTGCGATGCCGGCTGGTCTCAGCGCGGCTCGCTCATCAGCCCCTTGATGATGGCGTAGCAGCCCACCAGCAGGACCAGGGTGAAGGGCAGGCCGGTGGAGATCACCGCCGCCTGCAGTGCCGCCAGGCCGCCGCCGATCAGCAGGCCGATGGCGATGGCGCCCTCGATGATGGCCCAGAAGATGCGCTGGGGCTTGGGTGCGTCCACCTTGCCGCCGGCGGTGATGGAGTCGATCACCAGCGACCCGGAGTCCGAGGAGGTGATGAAGAACACGATTACCAGCACGATGGCGATGAAGGAGGTGATCTCGGTCAGCGGCAGGCCGGCCAGCATCACGAAGAGCGCATCCGCCTCGCCCTCGAAGGTGCCGGCCAGCAGCTGGCTGATGCCGGCGCTGCCGAAGGAGGTCATCCACAGCACCGAGACCAGCGACGGCACCAGCAGCACGGCGATCAGGAACTCGCGCACGGTGCGCCCGCGGGAGACCCGGGCGATGAACATGCCGACGAAGGGCGACCAGGAGATCCACCAGGCCCAGTAGAAGGCGGTCCAGCCCTGGCTGAAGTTGGCGTCCTCGCGGCCGAAGGGGTTGGAGAGCGCCGGCAGGTAGCTGAGGTAGTGGCCCAGGTTCTGGAAGAAGCCGGTGGCGATCATCAGCGTCGGGCCCACCAGGATCACGAAGGCCAGCAGCAGGAAGGCCAGGCCCATGTTGAGCTGGGAGAGGCGCTGCACGCCCTTGTCCACGCCCAGGGTGATGGAGCCGATGGCCACGATGGTGATGACCACGATCAGCAGCACCATGGTGACGTTGGTGTCGGGGATGCCGAACAGGTCGTTCAAGCCGTTGGTGGCCTGCTGGGCGCCGAGGCCCAGGGAGGTGGCCAGGCCGAACAGGGTGGCGAACACCGCCAGGATGTCGATCACATGTCCCGGCCAGCCCCACACGCGCTCCCCCAGGATCGGGTAGAAGATCGAGCGCATGGTGAGCGGCAGGCCCTTGTTGAAGGAGAAGATCGCCAGCGACAGCGCCACCACCGCATAGATGCCCCAGGGGTGCAGGCCCCAGTGGAAGATGGAGGCGGCCATGCCCAGCGCCAGGGCGCCGGCCTCGTCGCCTTCCGCGCCGCCCAGCGGCGACCAGTCGGTGCGCGCGCCGTTCTCGGTGCTGATGCCGCCGAGCGCCGCCTGGAAGTGGTCCATGGGCTCGGAGACGCCGAAGTACATCAGGCCGATGCCCATGCCGGCGGCGAACAGCATCGCGAACCAGCCCGCGTAGCTGAAATCCGGCTTGGCATCCTGACCGCCGATGCGCACCTTCCCCAGGGGCGTGAAGATCAGCACGACCGACAGCAGCACGAAGATGTTGGCGGCCAGCAGGAAGAACCAGGCCATGTTGCCGGTCAGGAAGTTGAAGGTGGCGCTGAAGAGCGGTGCCACTTGCTCTTGCAGGGCCAGGGTGATGATCACGAAGAACATCACCACGATGGCCGACACGGCGAATACCTTGCCGTGCAGGTCCACGTCGATCCCCATGGGCGAGGCGGAAATGTTGTCCTGGCCGATCACGTAGTCGGTATCGATCAGGTTGGCTGGCCCCTCCGGGGCCGGAATGCCCTCGGAAGCCTGCGGCTTCTCGTTGGCGTTCTCGTCATTGGCCATAGTGGCTGTCTCCCTTGCGTAGCGTCTTGGGGGTTATCCGGGCGAGTCTCAGGCCTTGGACGGGCGCACCAGAAACACCGAGACATCGGTGTGGGTGGCCACCTTGCCGCCGTGGGACGGCATGATCACGTCGATATGCTTCGGCGGGTGGGTGGGCATCACTACCAGGTCGGCCCCCACCTCCTTGATCGCCTCGATCAGGTCGTCGTCGAGGTCGGCGACGGGGTCGGGGCTGACGATGACGTGGGTGGAGACAGGCTGCCCATGCACCTGGTGACGTTCCTGGGCGAAGGCCTCCAGCTTGCGGCGGAACTCCTCCGGCGTGCGGGCGACGCTGCCCGGCGCATTGGAGGTCACGCCCACGTAGCACACCTCGGCATCGTAGTGCCTGGCCAGGTCGGCCACGGTCTCGAGAGTCGGCTCGATCACCCCGATATGGGCGAGGTCGATCGGCACCATGATCTTGCTGTACATCACGGCATCTCCTTGTCGGCTGCGATGGTCCTGCCGTCTGGCATTTCCCTCAGGGGCCTTCAAAGCCTAGTCCTCGGCTCCGTGGAGGGCGATTCAACGCCCGGCGGGCGTCACGGGGAGGCGACTATACCTTCGTATAGCGTTGATTCCGAACCGGCCCGCCTCGATCCGGTGGGTAATCCGGGGCGCATGTGTCAGATCTGACCACCTGGTGCGCGGGTATCGGAATGCGGCGAGGTGTCGCTAGTTTAATCTTAAGCGTCTGATTAAAAGACTTTTTATGGATGGTTGGTCAGGGATGGCATGGCAGATGCTCCTCTCTGGGTGAAGCCAATGGAACCAGGAGAAGTCAATGCCTCAGCAAGCACCGTCCCGCCAGGTGGAGTCTCGACAGGACCATGCCTCCCGTTCGCCCCGAGGGCGTCGCCTGAAGGCGCTGGCGGCCATCGCCGCCCTGTCGCTCGGCAGCCTGGCACTGGCCGGCTGTGGCAACGGTGATGATGAGCTGCCCCCCATGGAGCCGGCGGACCCGCCCATGGAGGAACCGGCCCAGCCGCCGATGGAGGATGAACCTGGCATGGGCGATGAGCCTGCGATGGGCGACGAGCCCGGCATGGACCAGGCCCCCGCCCAGAGCGACGACCCCATGGATCCCATGGAGAGCCAGGAACCGATGATGGACGAGATGGACGACGAGGAAGCGGGCAGCTACTGACCGCAAGTTCGTCCCGATACGACGAAGGATGATCCGAAAGGAAAGGAGCGAAGCATGATGTCACAGGAGCTGTTGAAGAAACTGGGCGTTCTCGGTGTCTCTGTCGGCCTGCTGGCCAGCCCGCTGGCCTTCGCCGATATGCATGACCCGGCGGCAGGCGATCCGGCGGCAGGCGATCCTGCGGCCGGCGACCCGGCGGCCACCCAGCCCGCGGATCCGGCCACTCAGCCTGCCGATCCGGGTGCCCAGCCGGCCGACCCCGGGGTCGACTCCATGAGCGACCCCATCAATGACCCGGCGGCCGATCCGGCGTCCGGCGATCCCATGGCGCCGGCGGAGCCGGGCGGCGCGACTGACGAACCCGGCTTCGGCAGCGGCACCGAGCCCATGCCCAACGGCGAGCCGGGTGCGGCCCAGCCCGGCGGCGAAGATGACGAGTGGGAGATGCCGCAGGAGTAAGACCCGTCATGGTGGTGTTCCCCGGTGCGGCCGGCCGATGCTCCCTCCCATCCCCTCGGCATCGGAAGCCGGACCGCGCCCTTCAACCCCTGCCAGGTGCAGGGGTTTTTTCTGCCTGTCGCGTGCTTTCTGTCTGCTTCCCGGTCGCGTTCAGCCGTCGTCGAGGCGGCGATAGAGGGTGCGCCGGGCGATGCCCAGGATGTCGGCGGTGCGGCGCTTGTTGCCGCCGGTGGCGTCCAGTACCTTGCGGATATAGCGCTTCTCGACCTCCTCGAGACTTGGCCAGGCCTGGTGCGGCGCGCTGGGGGCCAGGCTGCCGGCCACGACCTCGCCGCTCTCGCGGCGGGATGCCTGGGCCTGCTCGCGCAGGCGCTCGGGCAGGTCGGCGTGGCGAATCTCGCCCGAATCGGCCAGGGTCACCGCGCGCATGATGGCGTTCTCCAGTTCGCGCACATTGCCCGGGTAGCCATAGGCG
The DNA here is from genome assembly GCF_003547075.1 of Halomonas sp. JS92-SW72. NCBI lineage: Bacteria > Pseudomonadati > Pseudomonadota > Gammaproteobacteria > Oceanospirillales > Halomonadaceae > Halomonas > Halomonas sp. JS92-SW72. The sequence goes on along the minus strand of NZ_CP032147.1, from coordinate 3,186,666 downwards.
AGCAGCGCCTGCAGGGCGGCGGGCTCGATGCCCTCGATGCGCTTCTGCTGGGCGTCGGCGTGCTTGTCGATCAGCGCCGTGATCAGCCGCTCCAGATCCCCCTCCCGCTCGCGCAGCGGCGGAATACGCAGCGAGAAGGTCTCCAGGCGATAGAAGAGGTCGCTGCGGAAGTTGCCCGTCTCGATGGCCTGCTCCAGGTCGCGGTGGGTGGCGGCGATGATGCGCACATCCACCGGCTCCTCCCGCTCGCCGCCCACCGGTCGCACGGTCTTCTCCTGCAGGGCGCGCAGCAGCTTGGCCTGCAGCTCCGGCGACATCTCGCCGATCTCGTCGAGGAACAGGCTGCCGCCCCGGGCCGACTGGAACAGCCCCTGGCGATGGTCGCTGGCGCCGGTGAAGGCGCCCTTCACATGGCCGAAGAACTCGCTCTCCATCAGCTCGCCGGGGATGCTGGCGCAGTTGATCGCCACGAAGGGGCCCTCGGCGCGCGGGCTCTCGGCGTGGATCGCCCGGGCCAGCAGCTCCTTGCCGGTGCCGCTCTCACCGAGCACCAGGATCGGCGCATCGCTCTTCGCCAGCCGGGCGGCGTCGTGGAACAGTGCCTGCATCGGCTCGCTCTCGCCGACGATGCCGTGGAAGTGGCCGGGCGGCGCGTCGCGCTGGAAGCGCTCGGCCAGGCGGCGATGCTCCAGCACCCGGAACACCGCCTCGCGGACGTTCTCCAGGTCCAGCGGCTTGGTCAGGAAGTCATCGGCGCCGAGCTTGAGCGCCTCCACCGCCTGGTCGATGGTGCCGAAGGCGGTGATGACGATGAAGCCCAGCGCGCTGTTCTCAGCGCGCAGCTGTTCCAGCAGGGCCAGGCCGCTCATGCCGGGCAGGCGCACGTCGCTGATCACCAGGGCCACCGGGGTGTGGCTGAGGGTGGCGAGGGCCTCCTCGGCGCTGGCGGCGCCCAGGGTGGCGTGGCCAGCCTCCTGGAGCTCCTCCTCGAGCAGCTCCAGGATGGCGGGATCGTCCTCGACGATCAGGATCGGGCAGGGGGGCACGGCGTCCTTGGGGGTCACGATTGGCGTCCTCGCGTTGCCGGGTGGGTGGGGGTAACGGCCTCGTTCTCTACCGTTTCCAGAAGGTCCTCCAGCGGCAGGGTGATGGCGAACCCGGCACCGCCGAGCTCGCTGTCGAACACCCCGATGGTACCGCCATGGTCGTTGACGATGCGGTGGACCATGGAGAGGCCGAGGCCGCTCCCCTGGCCCACCGGCTTGGTGGTGAAGAAGGGGTCGAAGACCTGGGACTTGTCGGCCTCGCGGATGCCGCTGCCGTCATCCTCGAGCCTCAGGTGCAGCTGATCGCCACGGGACTCGGCGCTCAGCCTGACGCGGCGGGTGCCCTCGGCCTGGGCGGCATTGCGCAGCAGGTTGGTGAGCACCTGGGTCAGCTGCTGGCCGTTGGCCAGCAGACGCGGGGGCGTGGGGGGGAGCTCGATGTCCAGGCGGATGCCGCCCTGCTCCAGCTCCTCCTCCACCAGCTGGCGGGCCCCCTCCACCAGGGCGTCCAGGCGGACCCACTCCTTCTCGACGTTGTGGCGCCGCCCCAGCTCCATCAGCTGGCGCACGATCTCGACGATGCGCGCCACCTCGCCGCGGATGCGCCCGAGCCGGGCGCGTTCATCCTCGCCGATCACCTCGCGGCGGGCCAGGCGCTGGGCCTGGCCGTTGATCACGGTGAGCGGCGCGCCTATCTCGTGGGCCACGCCGGCGGCCAGCACGCCGAGCTCGGCCAGCTTGCGGGACTTGCGCAGGCGCTTCTCGAGGGCGATCTCGTTGAGGCGGCGCGCCTCGATGTCGGCGTCCTTCTCGGCCATGGCGTCGAGCATGCCGTTGAGGGCCACCGCCAGGCGGCGGTACTCCTCCGGCCCGCGGGGCGCGGCGCGCTGCTCGCGGTTGCCCCCCTCGACCCGGGCCATCACCTCCAGCAGGCGGTTGATGGGGCGCTCGATATGGCGCCGGAAGCCCCACCAGATGCCCAGCACGATGCCGGTGGAGCCGATCAGGAAGGCCAGGCCGGCCACCAGGGTCAGGAAGCCAGTGTAGTTCTCGATGCCGGTATTGAGCCGGTTGACCTGCAGCACGCCGCGTAGCTCGCCGTCCGGGGTGGTCAGCGGCATCAGCGCCGAGTAGTAGGTCCAGCCATCGTGCTGGCGGTAGTCGCCGGTGGGCTCGCCGGCCTCCACCACCTCGCGGATCTCCGCGGGTTCGAAGAGCGACTCGCCGAGCCCCAGGCCGTAGATCTCCTGGCCTTCGCGATCGAACACGTAGGCCCCATAGATGCGGTGGAAGGAGAAGGCCGCATGCAGCGACTCCTCCAGGGATTCCGGCGAGTCGCGGGCCATGGCGTAGCCCAGGGAGGTGCCGATGGCGTGGGTGATGATCTGGACCTCGGTCTGCAGCTTGGAGCGGACGTTGTCCTCCAGCGAGTGGATCGCCACCAGGCTGAAGACCACCAGGATCAGGAACAGCGGCACGATGACGGTGAGGATGATCAGGTTGCGCAGTCGCATGCTGGGTCCCGTGGCTGGCGCAGGCGGCCCCGCCAGGGGCGGGGCCGGTGAAGGGCAGAGGCGGGCGGCAGGCCCGGTGCGATGTCAGTCCGCCGGCACCAGCCGGTAGAGGCTGCCGCGGGCGTCGTCGTCGAGCAGGTAGAGGGCGCCGTCGCGGCCCTGGCGCACGTCGCGGATGCGGCCGATCTCGCCGTCGAGGATCACCTCGCTCTCGGCCACGCCATCGCCCTCCAGCACCAGGCGCTTGAGCAGCTCGCTGCGCAGGCCGCCGGCCAGCAGGTTGCCCTGCCATTCGGGAAAGTACTCGCTCGTGACTTCAGCGAGCCCCGAGGGGGCTTGGGTGCCGTCGAAGACGTGCACCGGATCGCGCATCCCGGGCAGGGAGTCCGCACCGATGGGCTGCCGGGTGGAGTAGTCCACGCCCAGGCTCACCTCGGGCCAGCCGTAGTTCTCGCCGCCCTCGATCAGGTTGAGCTCGTCGCCACCCCGGGGGCCGTGCTCGGTGGCCCAGACGCGGCCGTCGGCGGTGACCGTCATGCCCTGGATATTGCGGTTGCCGATGCTGAAGAGCGCCTCCAGGGCGTCGCCGTCATCCCGGAAGGGGTTGTCGTCCGGCACGCCGCCGGTCTCGGTGAGGCGCAGCACGCTGCCGGCATGGTCGCCCTTGTCCTGGGCCCGCGGCGGATGGCTGCCGCGGTCGCCGATGCTCATCAGCAGGGTGCCGTCGGTCCGCCAGGCCAGGCGCGAGCCGTAGTGGCGGCCGGGGCCGGAGAAGCGGTCCTGGACGAAGAGTTCCTCGACATCGGTCAGGGCGTCGTCGCCCAGGCGCGCCCGGGAGAGGGTGGTGGCGGTGCCGTCGCTGCCGGCCTGGCTCCAGGTGAAGTAGATCCAGTCGTGCTCGCCGTCGCCGGTGCCGTAGTCGGGATGCAGCACCACGTCGAGCAGCCCGCCCTGGCCGCGGGCGTTGACCTCGGGAACACCTTCCAGGTGGGAGATCTCGCCCGACTCGCTGACGTGGGCCAGGCGGCCGGGGCGTTCGCTGACCAGGAAGCTGCCGTCGGGCAGCTGGGCCACGGCCCAGGGGTGTTCGAATCCGGTGGCCACGCGCTCCAGGCGCAGGTCGTGGTGCTCGGTCTCGATCCGCTCGACGATGGTCTCGGCGGCCAGCGCCTGGCCGCCGACGGCCAGCCCCCCCAGCAGCAGGGCGGCAGGCAGTCTGCGAAGTGGTGCAGGCATCGTGTTCTCCCCTCGTTGGCTCGTTCATCGAATGGTGACGCGTCTACCAGCATAGGGACTTTTCGGCGGCGGGCACGTTCCCTGTCGCCATATGGCGACGCTTGCCTGTTCGATAGCGCTACATCAGCCAGGCCAGCAGCAGGGGCAGATAGAAGAGTGCCAGCAGGGTCGAACAGAACACCAGGCTGGCCACGTAGGCGGGTTCGCGGCCGGCCTTCTGGGCGAACAGGTAGTTGAAGACCGCCACCGGCATGCTCATCTGCAGCACCAGGATGCTCTGGGCCAGCGGGGGGAGCCCCAGCAGGGCGCCGATGCCCCAGGCCAGCCCGGCCGCCACCGGGATGCGCACCAGGCTGAAGCCGACCCCGGACTTGAGGCTCCTGACCTGGATGCTGGCCAGGGAGACCCCCAGGGTGATCAGCATCAGCGGCACGGTGAAGCCGGAGATCAGGTCGACGCTGTTGTCGAGCCAGCGCGGCAGCGAGGTGTCGGTGAGCAGCAGCGCCAGCGAGATCACGATGGCATAGACGGTGGGGGTCCGCGCCAGGGTCTTCAGCGCATTGCCCTGGCTCGCCATGATCGAGCCCACGGTGAACTGGAACAGCGACACCGTGACCATCACCGTGATGCCGAAGGCGAAGCCGGCGCTGCCGAAGGCGTAGAGCACCACCGGCAGCCCCATGTTGCCGGTGTTGGGGTACATCATGGGGGCAAGCACCACCCGCCAGTCTCGCCTGAGCAGCCGCGCCATCAGCGGGGTCGCGGCGGCCATGGCGATCATCACCAGGGCGGTGGCCAGCATGGTGCGCCCGACGCTGCCGGCGTCGATCTCGGCATTGGCAAGCGAAGCGATGATCAGCGCCGGGGTGCCGATATTGAAGACCAGGCGGGTGACGAACTCCACCGGGTAGGGCTGGCCCAGGCGAATCCAGGTGAAGCCCAGGCCGGCGCCGGCCAGCACCGGGGCCATCACGGCGAAGAGTTCGGCGATCATCGAGAGGTCCTCGTGGGGCGGGGCGCGCCATTGTCCTGAATCGCCCGGTGGGCTGGCAAGCGTCGGCGCCTCTCTCGAGGGCTCAGGCCGCCCGGGCGGGGGCCTGCCAGGCGCTGGGCACCGCCTGGCGCAGGCAGTCGAGCAGGGCGGCCACCCGGCGTGGCTGATGGCCGAAGGGGTAGAGCAGGGTGATCGGCAGCGGGGCGGGCTGCCACGCCGGCAGGCAGGCCACGAGCCGGCCCGGGTGGTGATGCGCGTGGCGCTCGACCATCCAGTGGGGCAGCAGGCCGATGCCCTGTCCACGGCTGATGGCGTCCATGTGCAACACCGGCAGGTCGACCCTCAGCCGCGAGACGGGCGGTAGGAAGTGAAAGGGTGCCTGATCGGGGTGGTGCAGGGTCAGGCCCTCACGGCTGGTGCCCAGCAGGTCGATCCAGGCATGGCCGGCCAGCTCGCTGGGATGCTCGGGTGCGCCGTGGCGGGCCAGGTAGTCCGGGTGGGCATGCAGGCCGCGGGTCAGCGCGCCCAGCGGCTCCTGACGCAGCCCCGATTCCGGCACTTCGCCCAGCCAGATGTGCACGCCCTGGCTCTCCGGGCCGGTGCAGGGCGCATCGCCCGTCTGCAGGGTCAGTACGATGCCGGGATGGCGGGCGAGAAAGGCGTCCAGGGTCGGCGCCAGCCAGCAGCGGGCCAGGGCGCAGTGCACCGTCACGCAGAGCTCGCCGCTGACCTCCTGGCGCAGCTCGTCCAGGGCCGTTCGGCTGCGCTCGGCCAGGGCAAGCATCTCGCGGCAGTGGTCATGGAACAGCAGGCCGGCCTCGGTGGGGATCAGCCGATTGGCCTGGCGGCGCAGCAGCGGCTGGCCCAGGCGGGTCTCCAGCTGGCTGACGCGTCGGCTCAGGGTCGACTTGGCGAGCCCCAGCTCACGCGCGCTGCGGGTCAGGCTGCCGGAGGCCATGATGGAGGCGAAGGCGATCAGTTCATCGAAGTCGTGCATGGCAGCAACCGTGGCAGGTGTCCTTGACCAGCGCAGTATGCCAGCCAATTATGCGAATGAAAATCATTGGCAAATAAAGTGGGGCCGGGGCGCGATCACCAGAGGCGCCTCAGAAGTCGTAGCTGGCGGAGAGCCAGAAGCTGCGGCCGTCCAGGGCCACGCCGTCGGTGGCGCGTCCGGTCTGGGTGAAGCGGTAGGCCTGGTAGGTGTCACCCTGCCACTCGTAGCGGTCGGCGCGGCCGAAGTCCTTGTCGAGGAGGTTGTAGACGGTGCCGGTCAGGCGCACGTTTTCCGCCAGCTGCCAGGAGCTGCGCAGATGGAAAAGCTCGTAGCCGTCCAGCGTGTTGCCGACCTGCTCGAGGAGCGCGAGGTTCTGGCCCGAGGTGGGCAGGCCGCCGGAGAAACGCTCCCGGGAGGCGTAATACTCGCCGTCCAGGCTGGTGCTCCAGCGGTCGTTGATCTGCCAGGTGACGCCGGCGGTGAGCTTGTGCCTGGGTGCGTTGGTCAGTTGAAGCCCTTCGTTCTCGCCGGAGGTGATCTTGGTCTCCGTGAAGGTGTAGCCGCCGCTCAGGTGCCAGGAGGGGGTCAGTTCCATCCGGGCGCTGAGCTCGATGCCCTGGGTCTCGGCGCGGTCGATATTGACCAGCTGGCCGAAACCCTCCTGGGCGGTGAAGTTGCCCACGCTCAAGCAGTTGACCAGGCCGGCGTTGGGCGTATTGCCGTCGCTGTCCACGAACTGGCAGTTGGGGATGTCCGCGGCGTCGGCGATGCGGTCGGTGAAGTGGGTATGGAAGGCGGTGGCGCTCGCCGTGAGCCCCTCGCCGCTGTCGTAGCTGGCGCCCAGCTCATAGTTGGTACTCTTCTCCGGCTTGAGGTCCGGCGAGCCGAGGGTCACGGTCTGGCCCTGAGCGGTGAAGCCGGTCACGCCGTCGTGAAGCTGGTTGAGGGTTGGCGTCTTGTAGCCGCGGCTGACGCCGCCCTTGAGGGTCCACTCGTCGCTTGCGCTCCACACCAGATAGCCGCGGGGGCTGAAGTGGCCGCCGAAGGCGTCGTGGTTCTCGTAGCGCCCGCCCATAGTCAGGGCCAGGTCCTCGGCAAGCCACCACTCGTTCTCGGCAAACAGCGCCCAGCTGTCCTGGCGGAAGACCTGGCGGCCCGCGGCCCCATCCTCCAGTCGGGAATCGATGGCCTGGCCGCCCAGGGTCAGCATATGGTCGCCCAGCGGCATCACGAATTTCGTATCGAAGGTGATATCGCGGTTCTCCAGCAGGCGTGGCTCGCCGCCCTCGGCCTCGTAGCCGAAGTCGGGCGCGCTGCCCGCCGGCAGGGTGCGGCCCAGGGTCTCGGTGGTGCTGTGGGTCAGGCTGCTCTCCAGGGTGCCCGCCGGCAGCCGTGCGGTGTGGCCGATCGCCACCTGGTCGCGGTTGAAGCGCAGCTCATCCTCGTAGCCGAAGACTCGCTCCGGGGTGTCCAGGTTGCCCAGCCTGCCGTCCATGTTGTCGTAGACCTGCCGGGAGCGCTCCAGGTCCAGCCACAGCTCGTTCGCCTCGTCCGGGGTGGCGTTGAGCCGGCCGCCGATGGAATAAATTCGCGCCTCCCCGGGGCGAGGGTCGCGGCCTGGGGTGCTGTCGGCAGGGACCTCGATGAGCCGCTCGGAGGCGTCGCGGTCGAACAGGCGACCGCGCAGCTGCAGCCCGAGGCGCTCCTCCACCAGGGGGCCTGCGGCATAGAGGTTGAGCGTCTGGGAGTTCCCCGCGTCGCGGTCCTGCTGGAAGGTGGTGTCCACCGCCACCGAGCCGCTCCACTCGCTGGCTACCCGGCGGGTGATGATATTGATCACCCCGCCCATGGCGTCGGAGCCGTAGAGGGTCGACATGGGCCCGCGGATCACCTCGATGCGCTCGATGGCGGAGAGCGGCGGAATGAAGCTGGTGCCGGTCTCGCCGAAGCCGTTGGGGGTCACGTCGCCCGAGGCGTTCTGGCGCCGGCCGTCGATCAGGATCAGGGTATAGGACGCCGGCATGCCGCGAATGCTGACGTTGAGCCCGCCGGTCTTGCCGGTGCCCGAACGCACGTCGACACCGGGCACGTCGGCAATTGCCTCGCCGATATTGGCGAAGCGCTTGCGCTCAAGCTCCTCCCGGGTGACCACCGAGATGCTGGCCGGCGCATCGCGCAGCGCCTGCTCGAAGCCGGCGGCGGTGACCACGATGTTCTCCAGGCGAGCGCTCTCCTCGGCCTGGGCCTGTGCCTGGGCGGGTAGGGCGGCAGCGGCGGCCAGGGCAATGGCGCTGGCCAGTGCCTTGGAGGGGAAGGGCTGGGCAAGGCGAGGCGGGAGTGAGCGAAGCATGACGTCCTCTTGAATGAGTTTGATTCTCAGTTGCGAGGAGGATTCTAGGCCCGGAAGTTCCCTGTCGAACAGCGACGGTGGTGGAACAGCGCGTTGCCGAGAACGAAACGCACCGTTGGACCAGGCTGCCAGGGCATTGGCCGGCGGCGGGCGCCCTCGGCTATGCTTCGCTGGCTAAGCACAAGGACGCCCCATGACCATCTTCGCCTCATCCACGACCGACTCCTCCGCCAGTGCCTCACCCAACAGCTTCCAGGCGCTGGTGCGCCTGCTGCGCTACGCCCGCGGCTACCGGCGGCGCATCATCGCCGCCACCAGCTGCTCGATCATCAACAAGATCTTCGATATCGCCCCGGAGATCCTGATTGGCGTGGCCATCGACGTGGTGGTCAACCAGGAGCGCAGCTTCGTGGCGCGGCTGGGCTTCACCACGCCCCAGGAGCAGATCTTCGTGCTGGCGATCCTGACCTTCTTCATCTGGGCCGGCGAATCGATCTTCGAATACCTCTACAAGATCCTGTGGCGCAACCTCGCCCAGCGCCTCCAGGCCGACATGCGCCTGGACACCTACGAGCACGCCCAGCGTCTCGACATGGCCTATTTCGAGTCGAAGAGCTCGGGCCAACTGGTGGCGACCATGAACGACGACGTCAACCAGCTCGAACGCTTCCTGGACGGCGGCGCCAACTCGCTGATCCAGGTGGGCGTCACCGTGGTGGCGGTGGGGGCGGTGTTCTTCGTGATCTCGCCGCTGATCGCGCTGCTGGCCTTCACCCCGATTCCGCTGATCATCTGGGGCGCCTTCTTCTTCCAGCGCAAGGCCGGCCCCCTCTACGCCGACGTGCGCGAGAAGGTGGGCGATCTCGCCAGCCGGCTCTCCAACAACCTGGCGGGCATCGCCACCATCAAGAGCTTCACCAGCGAGGCCCGGGAGGCGGCGCGGCTGCGTGAGGTGAGCGAGGCCTACGTGGAGGCTAACCGCCGTGCCATCCGGGTCAGCTCCGCCTTCATCCCGGTGATCCGCATGGCGATCCTCGCCGGCTTCCTGGCCACCTTCACCGTAGGCGGCCTGCTCGCCCTGCGCGGCGATCTCAACGTGGGCGCCTACGGCGTGCTGGTGTTTCTCACCCAGCGCCTGCTCTGGCCGCTGACGGGCCTGGCCGAGGTGATCGACCTCTTCGAGCGCGCCATGGCCAGCACCCGGCGCATCCTTGACCTGCTGGCAGTGCCCATCACCGTGCGCGATAACGCCACCACGCCGCTGGCCGAGCCGCTGCGCGGCGAGGTGAGCTTCGAGGGGGTGAGCTTTCGCTATGCGGCAAGCGAGGTGGGGGTGGAGAACGTCAGCCTCCAGGTACCCGCCGGCAATACCCTGGCCCTGGTAGGCGCCACCGGCTCCGGCAAGTCGACCCTGATCAAGCTGCTGCTGCGCTTCTACGACCCCAGCGCCGGGCGAGTGCTGATCGACGGCCAGCCCATCGACCAGGTGAGCCTTGCCTCATTGCGCGGCGCCGTTGGCCTGGTCAGCCAGGACGTCTACCTCTTCGAGGGCAGCGTTCGCGACAATATCGCCTATGGCAAGCCCGAGGCCGCAGAAGTCGAGATCATCGAGGCGGCCAGGACCGCCGAGGCATGGGAGTTCATCCAGGCGCTGCCCCAGGGGCTCGACACCGCGGTGGGGGAGCGGGGCATTCGCCTCTCCGGCGGTCAGCGCCAGCGGCTGTCGCTGGCCCGGGCGCTGCTCAAGGACCCGCCCATCCTGGTGCTGGACGAGGCCACCAGCGCCGTGGACAACGAGACCGAGGCCGCCATCCAGCGCTCCCTGCGCAAGATCGCCCACGGCCGCACCGTGATCATGATCGCCCACCGCCTCTCTACCATCGTCCACGCCGACGAGATCGTGGTGATCGAGGGCGGCCGGGTGGTGGAGCGCGGCACCCACAAGACGCTGCTCGAGGCCGACGGCCGCTATGCCGCCCAGTGGCGGGTGCAGACCGGGGCGCTGACGGTGGACCTTGCCGAGGGCGACGCCACCCGTGCGTGAGGCGCTGGAGCCCCACCCGGCCGGGGTGATGTGGTTTACCTGGGGTAGACGCTTCGATAAGCCTGATAAAGGACGCGTCGCCTCGGCTGGCCTTCCAGGGCTGGATAAAGGGGCGGCTGAGGTCGTTGTGCCTCCACCTGGCTTCAGGAAGAACGATGCACCGACTGGCTCAGGCATTGCACCTATACTGTGGTCAGGAGGCTGTCGAGCGTGACGCAGATCGGCATGAACCCGCCTCTCTCGCTATGGTCGATCAACGCCCCCCCCCGCCTCTTGGAACAACTGATAGCGAGGTGCGTCATGGTCGTTCGATTGGGCAGAGGAATGCTTGCCGGACTGGTGGCCACCCTGGTCATCTCCCTGTTCATGATCCTGCGCCTGGCGGCAGGGATCATGCCCTGGTACAACATCGTCGAGATCATGAACCTGACGGCCCAGAGCGTGCTGGGCACGCCGAACAGCATTGTCGTGGGGTGGATCATCCATTTCCTGGTCGGCACGCTGATCTGGGGCACGTTGTTCGCACTGTTGGCTCCGTACCTGCCCGGCAGCAGCGAGACGCGCCGAGGGCTGGTGTTTGGCCTGGGTGCCTGGCTGGTGGTCATGCTCACGGTGTTCCCGCTGGCCGGTTCCGGCATGTTCGGCATGGGGTTTGGCTTGATCGCTCCCATCTCCACCCTGCTGGGACATATCGTGTTCGGACTGGTGCTGGGTGCTACCTACGGCTGGCTGCAGCGCCTGTAGGCGAGGCGAGACTCGGCAATCACTGAATACCGGCAGGGTGGACGGAGCGCTTTCGCGCGGAGTCCACTACCGCATCTCCGGCTGTGTGCTGCGTCAGCGGATGCTGCGTATGGCCCAGCGCCATGTGCCGCCGGGACCGATCCCCTAGGAGCCCTGCCCCAGGCGGTGTTCTTGGCGAGGCTCAGCGCCGCACCAGCACCGCATCCAGGCTCACCGGCACCTCGTCGCCGATCTGCTCGTAGCCGAGCAGCAGCAGCACCGAGCGCAGCGTCGGGTCGGCCATCAGCTCGCGGCCGTCCAGCGCCACCCGCTCGGCGTTGGTGACCCGCACGCGCTCAGGCGACTCCCGGGTGAAGCGCACCGCCAGGGGCTCGCTGCGGGTGCTGTTGCCGGTCTGCACCGAGAGCATCAGCACCTCCACCAGAGATTCGCCCACGGGCAGGCGCTCCAGGCGCTCCGGCGGGAAGCGGGTGGTCAGGGTCGCCATGGGGCGCTCAGTGAAGCCCGAGAGCCAGGGCGGCAGCGGCCCCATCCGCTCGATCACGTCGCTCTGGGCCAGCCGCAGCGGCAGCACCAGGGTGCCGTCCGCCTCGGCGGTGCCGCTGAGCCGGCGCACCTCGTGCTGGCGGGGAATGGGCCCCTCCGGGGCGAGCTGCACCACGGTGGCGGCAACCCGCGACTGGGCGGGATCCAGCTCCCAGGCGGCCGCTGCCGGAAGGGCGGCCAGGGGTGCAGCCAGCAGGGCGACCAGGGCAGCGCCCGGGGCGGAGGACCGGAAAAGAGGGCGAGCAAGCGAGTAGGCAAGCGAACGAAGAGGCACCGGCGGATCTCCAGAAGGGGCGGGCCCAAGGAAGACCACGGCGGAGGGAGAAGGTGCCATGGAGGCCGCGAGCGGCGCGCGGGCTATGGCCACCTTCATCGCCATTCGCTATCATACGCCGGCGCTCTGCCGCACCTTCCTCTGAAAGGGCCTATAGCTCAGTTGGTTAGAGCAGGGGACTCATAATCCCTTGGTCGCTGGTTCGAGTCCAGCTGGGCCCACCACTCTTCGTTGCCTTCCGCTATCCTTTGCTACCGAGCAAGCTCACGGCTCCTGCCCGGTCAATATCCGCAACGTGGCATCGCTGGAGATTGCCTGGCCAGCCTCTTTTCCACACGGCTTGCCGATGGGTACGGCTTCGTAGCCTGACACTTCCAGCCTCAGGTATTGGCGAGTTGGGGGACGGCCTTACTCGGAACCCTCGCAGTCCGTTTGACCATCAGTTGAGCCACCGTCCAATTGCGGGTTGTCGGCTCGCCCAAGCCGTTTCGCCACCATCCTTACAGCTCGCCACCGGATGCGATCAGCTGTCGTCATTTAGATACTCAAGTGCCTGAAATTCTGAAAGAGTGTGGATCGTTATCCGCTCCATGAACCGTCTTCCTCCCGAGGCTGTATAAGGGATACAGCGCAACGGCAACCAGTGGCCCCAGGACATGCGATTTGATGCTGCGCTGCGCGGTTTCGATGACCTGCGCTCCGGCCAAGGCGTCGTGTGGATACCGAAGCCGGGGCGTTTGCTTGGTTGCCAAAGAAATCAAACTGGATGATTGGTCGTAATTGACCCTGTTGGGAGGGAAATGCCATGCGAATGCTATCTATCGGACTGTTGACTGGTGTACTGACCCTGGGGCTTGCTGGCTGTGGTACCACCACTGGCGAGCGAGCGCTGAGTGGCGCCGGCTTGGGCGCAGCCGCCGGCGCCGGTACCGCCGCCATGACAGGCGGCAGCGTGACCCGAGGGGCGGTGATCGGTGGCGGCCTGGGCGCTGCCGCCGGGGCGGCCACCACCCGTGATGACATCGACCTGGGCCGCTGGCGTCGCTGATTGACGACGAGAGAGCGCTTTCCCCGGAATCGAAAGCATCATTCCATAATTGCCGGATGCGTCAGCTGCCTCGTTTCTGCTAACGCCACCCCAGGTCCACAGCGATCGGGTCATGGTCCGAGTAGGGGAAGGGATCTGGGCGGAATGGGGCGCTGCGTTGTCCGGCCCATCGTAGCCGAGGTGGGGCGGCTCATCGGCATTGATGGACCACGGCCTCACTTCTGCCACTGCTACGGCCAGTTCTGGGCTTGCCAGGGAATGGTCCAGATAGCCCGATTCACCGCGGAACACATAGCTGTAGCGCCGCTCGGGCGGCAGCTCGCGGGCCGTCAGCGAGTGGGGCGAGGTGTTCGGTGACGCCGTGGTCGCCACCGCCATCCTCGATCGGCTGCTGCATCACAGTCACGTCATCACCATCCGCGGTGACAGTTACCGACTGCGCGCCAAGCGCAAGGCCGGGCTGATCAAGCCCGATTCCATCCACCATGACGAGCAGGTCGTCAGAGAGTAAGGGGGTCAGGTTTCACTGTCGCCAGGGGGGCACTTTCTGGTGTCGCTTGACAGCGCTAACGACGCCGAAGGCCGGGCTCTCCTTTGCCTACGCCGAGGTCACCGATGCCGCGGCCTGGCTTGATCGGCACAGGTAATGGGGTAGGGTGGCGGGAACCGATGAAGAGCGAGGGGGCAGGGGTGATCGCCAGTGCGTGAACTCATGGAGCGCCACCAGTCCTGGATTTATCTGGGCGCGATTCTCGCCGGCCTGGGGGTCGGGCTTGCCTCGCCATCCGTGACCGGGTCGCTGGATCGGCTGCTGTGGCCGCTGCTCGGTCTCCTGCTCTATGCCACCTTCACCCAGGTGCCGTTGACGCGGCTCTCCCTGGCCTTTCGGGACTGGCGGTTTCTGGGTGCGCTGCTCACCGGTAACTTCGTGATCATCCCGCTGATGCTGGGCGCGATGGTGTGGTGGCTACCGCTTGCGCCGGCCGTTCTCGTCGGGGTGTTGCTGGTGCTGCTGGTGCCCTGCACCGACTGGTTCATCAGCTTCACCCACCTCGGCAAGGGAGACACCGGCAGGGCCATTGCCGCGGCGCCGATCCTGCTGCTCGTCCAGATCGTCGCCCTGCCGGCCTACCTCTGGTGGTTCCTGGGCAGCGACTGGCTGCGGATCGCGATCAGCGGCCAGCTGCTTGGCGCCTTCGCCGGGCTGATCCTGCTGCCCCTGGCGCTGGCCTGGCTGACCGAGCGGCTGGCGGCTCGCCGCCCGAATGCCCGGCGCCTGGTCCACGGCCTGGGGTTTCTGCCCGTTCCCTTGCTCGCCAGCGTGGTGTTTCTGATCGCGGCATCCCAGGTGAACCTGGTGGCCGGCCTGACCGGGGTCCTGGCGCAGGTGCTGCTGATCTTCATGGCCTATCTGGCCCTGGCCGCGCTGCTGGGCAGGCTGCTCGGCCGCGGCTTCGGGCTACCTCCGGCGTCGGCCAGGACCCTGACCTTCAGCTTCGGCACCCGCAACTCCTTCGTGGTCCTGCCCATCGCGCTGACGCTGCCCGAGGCCTGGCACGCCGCCGTGGTGGTCATCGTCTTCCAGTCGCTGGTCGAGCTGTTCGGCATGGTGGCCTACATGGCCTGGGTGCCCAGCCGGTTGATTCCCGACCGCGATGGCAGGTGAACCCCTCAGGCCAGGTCGAACAGCAGGAGTTCTGCGTCCTTCACGCCCACCGCCTCGATGCTCTCCCCCGGCTGGAAGGCGGCGGCATCGCCGGCCGAGAGCCGCTGTCCGTTGATCTCTGCCTCGCCACGTGCCACCTGCAGCCAGGCATGGCGCACCGCGGGGATTGGTGCCCGCTCGCCGGCAGCGAACCGCCCGATGTAGAGGTTGACGTCCTGGTTGATGCTCACCGAGCCATCGCGCCCATGCCGAGAGACCACCAGCCGCCACTGGCCCTCGCGCTGCTCGGCGGGGAAGGCCTTCTGCTCGTAGCCGGGGGCGATCCCTCGCGTCATCGGCTCGATCCAGATCTGCAGGAAGTGCAGCTCCCGGTCGGGGGCGTTGTTGAATTCGCTGTGGATCACCCCGGTGCCGGCCGACATGCGCTGCACATCGCCCGGGCGCATGATCGCACCGTTGCCCATGCTGTCCTTGTGGGCCATCTCGCCCTCCAGCACGTAGGAGAGGATCTCCATGTCCCGGTGGGGGTGAGCGCCGAAGCCACTGCCGCCCGTGACCCGGTCCTCGTTGATCACGCGCAGCGTGCGAAAGCCCATGTGGTGCGGGTCGAAGTAGTCGGCAAACGAGAAGGTGTGGCGCGACTTCAGCCAGCCGTGGTCGGCGTAGCCGCGCTCGTCGGCATGACGAATGATCATCGAGTTTTCCTCCAGGGTGGTTTCCTCAGGGGGTGGCCGCCTCCACCTTCGCCTGGTCGCGGGCGAGCTCCTCGCGCTGGCTGCGGCGTCGGTAGTAGAAGGTCAGGAAGGTGGAGGTGATGACGATGAACAGCGAGTACATCACCGGGATCAGCAGCATCTGCTGCTGGGTCTCGCCGGTAAAGGAGAGGGTGATGATCAGCACCGCCAGCGGCCCGTTCTGTATGCCGGTTTCCAGCGACACGGTGCGCGCCTTCTGCGGATTGAGCCGTGCCGCACGGCTGAACCAGTAGCCGATCAGGAAGCCGCACAGGCCGAGGCCCACGGCCGCCAGGTAGACCTCGGCGCCGGTGGTCATCAGCAGCTGCCAGTTGCGCGGCACCCAGGTTGCGATCAGGAAGACGATCACCACCACCCCGAGGATGCCGCCCATCAGCTCGGTGCAGGCGCCCACGTTGGCGTTGCGCCGGCGCAGCCACATGCCGAGCAGGGTGGGCACCAGCAGCACGCCCAGCACCGCCACGATATTGCCCGAGGGGATCTGGAAGGCGGCGTCGATGCCGCTGGTGTAGAAGGCCAGCACCAGCGGCACCATCACCACCGCCAGCAGGGTCGAGCAGACCGTCATCAGGATGGAGAGCCCGAGCAGGCTCTTCGAGAAGTAGGCGAAGATGTTGGAGGTGGTGCCGCCCGGCACGCAGCCCATCAGGATCAGGCTGACCGCCTGGATGGGGGGCAGCTGCAGGGCGCGGCCGATCAGGAAGGCGAGCAGCGGCATGAACAGGTACTGGGAGGCGAAGCCGATGCCGATCGCCTGGGGGTGGCGCATGGCGATGCGGAAGTCCTTGAAGGTCAGCGACGACCCCATGCCCAGCATGATCACGGCCATCATGATGGCCAGCAGGGTCTCCTCGAGTGGGCTCAGCATGATGGGCTCCCGTCAGTGGCGGTGTCCGGATGATCCTTGAGGTACTGAGCGCGCAGCTCCTTGCGCAGCACCTTGCCGATGGGGCTCTTGGGCAGCTCGTCGACGAAGGCGATCTGCTTGGGCACCTTGTAGCGGGCCAGCTGCTGCCGGCAGTGGGCCTTCACCGCCTCGCGGTCGAGCTCGCCGCGGGTGACGATATAGGCGCGCACCGCTTCGCCGGTGTCCGGGTCGGGCACGCCGATCACCCCCACCTCGTGCACGGCGTCCAGCAGGGCGATGCAGTCCTCCACCTCGTTGGGGTAGACGTTGAAGCCGCTGACGAGGATCAGGTCCTTCTTGCGGTCGACGATGCGCAGGTAGCCGTCCTCGTCCATGGCGGCCACATCCCCGGTGTGCAGCCAGCCGTCGCGCAGGGTCTCGGCGGTGGCCTCGGGCTGCTGCCAGTAGCCCTGCATCACCTGGGGGCCGCGGGCGGTGAGTTCTCCAGGCTCCCCTTCGGCCACCGGCGCGCCGGCGTCATCGACCAGGCGGATCTCGGTGCCGGGTACCGGGATGCCGATGCTGCCCGGCTTGCGCACCCCCACCAGGGGGTTGAAGCTGATCACCGGTGAGCTCTCGGTGAGGCCGTAGCCCTCCACCAGCGGGGTGCCGGTGATCCGCTCCCAGCGCTCGGCCACGGCGGCGTGCAGCGCGGTGCCGCCGGCGGCCGCGGCGCGCAGCTTGCGCGGCGGGTAGAGGGTGAACCACTCCTCGTTGAGCAGGGCATTGAAGAGGGTATTTACCCCGCTGATCCAGCTGACGGGGTAGTTCTCGATCGCCCGCTGCAGGTTCTGGATCGGCCGCGGGTTGGGCACCAGGACGTTGTGGGCGCCATGCCGGAAGAAGGCGAGCAGGTTCACCGAGAAGGCGAAGACATGGTAGAGCGGCAGGGCGGTGAGCACGCACTCCTCGCCGTCGCCGATGTGCGAGCCGGCCATCGCCTCGATCTGTGCCACGTTGGCGAGCAGGTTGCCGTGGCTGAGCATGGCCCCCTTGGCGATGCCGGTGGTGCCGCCGGTGTACTGCAGCGCGGCGAGGCTCTCCGGCCCCAGGTCGCGCCAGTAATCCTTTACCGTGACGCCCTGCCCGAGCCGCCTCCCCTCTGCCAGCGCCTGGCCGAGCGGGGTCGCCTTGACCGGGCAGGGCGGAATCACCCGGTTCCAGTATCGGAGCACCGCCTGCACCACCTGGCGCACCACCGGCGGGAAGAACTGGGCGAGGCTCGTCACCACCACGTGACGGATGGTGGTGTGGGGCAGCACCTCGGGCAGCTTGTCGACGAACATGTCGACGATCACCAGCGCCTCGGCGCCGCTGTCGCGGAACTGGTGCATCATCTCCGAGACGGCGTAGAGCGGGTTGGTGTTCACCAGCACGCAGCCGGCCTTGAGGATCCCGAACACCACCACCGGGTAGCTCAGGCAGTTGGGCAGCTGCACCGCGACCCGGCTGCCCGGGGCGAGACCCAGCCCCTCGCGCAGGTAGAGGGCGAAGGCGTCTGAGGCCTCGTCTACCTGGGCGTAGCTGAGCGCGCCGTTCATGCCGTTGGGCATGCAGCTGGTGAAGGCGCGCCGGTCGGCGAAGCGCTCGGCGCTCTCACTGATCAGCGCGGCCAGGTTGGGATGCGCCTGGGGCGGCAGCTCGGCCGATATGCCGTCGCGGTAGTGACGCGTCCAGGGGCGGGGGGCCTGGCGGCGAGGGGTGGCGGCATCCTGCGGTGACTCCATGGGGCTCCTCCCCGAGGGGCGATTGTTATTTTAGTGCCTTCTTGATAGCGGGAAACGGCCGCCACTGCACCCCTTTTCTCGTCGCCTGGCGCACGCTCTTTCCACGCCCTGGGCTCACCGCCCCTCGGGCGAGAGGTCCACCACCACCGGGTCATGGTCCGAGGAGCGGAAGGGGTCGGGGCGGATGAGTCCTGCGGCGCTCTCCGGTCCGTCGTAGCCGAGGAAGGGGGGCTCGTCGGCGTTGATGGGCCAGGGGTGTACCGCCGCCACGGCTGCAGCCAGAGCGGGGCTCGCCAGGGCGTGGTCCAGGTACCCCGACTCGCCGTGGAACACATAGGTGTAGCGTTGCTTCGGCGGCAGCTCCCTGGCGATCAGGTCGACCAGGCCGGTATCGGTCAGTGTGCGGATCGGCTCCTCGGCGCCGTAGGCGTTGAGGTCGCCGACCAGCAGCAGCCGCTCGCTCCCCTCGGCGGCGAGGCGCTCGAGGAAGGCGCTCATAGCCCGGGCCTGGGCCACCCGGCGCTCGTTCCAGCACCCCTGGCCGCGGTCGATATCGCCCCGGGCGGGGCAGCCGCTCTTGGCCTTGAAGTGGGCGGTCACCACCCCGAAGGCCTCACCGCCCTCCCGGGAGCGGAAGAAGGCCGCCAGCGGGGGGCGATGGTGCACCGGGTCGTTGTCGGCATGCAGCTCGCCGATCGCATCCACCCGGTCCGGTCGGTAGAGCAGGGCGAGCTTGATGGCATCGGAGCCGCGGTCGGCGCTGCCGCCCACCGCCCGGTAGGTCACGCCGGTGCGAAGGCTCAGCTGCTCGACCAGGTCGGCCAGCGCCCCGGGGTCGTTCTCCACCTCCATCAGCGCCAGGATATCGGCCTTCACCCCCGCCACCGCGGCGGCGAGCTTGGCCCGCTGGCGCTCCAGCTCCTCGGCGTTGGCCGCACCGCGCTGGCCCAGGGTGGTGAAGTAGTTCTCGACGTTGAAGGCCGCGACCCGCAGCCGCTCACCCGGCTCGTCCAGCGGCGACGGACGCGGGTTGGCATCCAAGAAGCGTGGCGTCTCGGTGGGGTGCAGGCGCCAGGCGTCGAAGGCGTGGGTCAGCACCCCGGTCATCCCCGCGACCCGGCTGCCGACGCGGCGGGTGCCGTCGTCGTTCAGGTAGGGAATGGGGCTCGGGAAGGCGCGGTAGCTGCCGTCGTCGAGCATCAGCACGGCGCGCTCCTGCGTATCGTCCGGGGCGTTGGTGGGGCGAAAGAGGCGCTCGTTGGCGAGCCTCAGGGAGCCATAGCGCCCAAGCTCGTAGTTGCCGGTGACGGTGAGGGGCTCGGGGAAGGAGACCAGCCGCCCCTCCAGCGTTTCCAGCTCTGATTCCTCGAGGGGCCAGGCCAGCGCCTCGGGCTCCGGCAGTCGGTCTCGGGCGCAGATCTCGACGCGCTCGACCCGCTGCAGCTGCACCCGGCCGCGGTACTCGCCGGTGCGGGCGTGGAGCTGCACGTGCTTGCCCGGCACGAGGCGCTCGGCGTCGCGCTCGGTGGCACCGGGCATGTAGACGAAGAGCCCCACCGGGCCCTGCTCGGTGGCCTGCTGGAGATAGAAGCCGTTGAGGCGGTCGCGGCCCAGGAAGGCGCCGGTCACCACGCCCTCGGCCACCACCGCCTGGCCTTCGGGCAGGGCCGGCGCAGCGCCTGTTCCCTTGATGGCAGCGAGGTCGGCGGTGGAGGGTTCGGGGCAGCTGGCTGGGGCCTGCGCGGCTACCAGCAGCAGGGCCAGCAGCAGATGGCGCCCGATACGCCGGGTGCCCAGCAGGCGGGGGGCGCCGTCGGAGGCGGCACTCAGCCGTGCAAACAGGGCGAGGTTTTGCGTGGGTGTCATGGGGATAATGTCGCTGCCCTGAAGATTGCCAAGTCCAAGATAGTGTCATGACGATGAGCCGTGACTCTAGCGAGGTTTGTCTTGCACTCCAAGGGCGAGCGCAGGGCAGGGGGGAGCCTCAGGCCGGCAGGCCCGGCACTGTGCCACCCTTCGTCAGGGGGATCGGGTAGACTCGTGCTGCGCGAGAACCATCGAGAGGCGACCGAGGGAGATTGAGCATGGGGATCGGAGCATCCAGCTTGCTGCTGGTGGCAGTCGGAGGCGCGCTGGGCGGCATGGGCCGCCTGGCGGTGACCAACCTCTTCAGCCACTGGCTGGGCGCGCGCTTTCCCTGGGGCACCCTGGCAGTCAATCTAAGCGGTGCGCTGGTGGCGGGCTGGTGGGCCGCGCGGCTGGGAATTCCCACCAGCCTGGAACTCTCCTCGGCCTGGCTGGCGCTGGTGGTGGGGCTGCTGGGCGGCTACACCACGGTCTCCTCCTTCAGCCTGCAGACCCTCACCCTCTGGCAGAGCGGCCATCCGCGCCGCGCCGTGGCCAACGTGCTGGCCACCTGCCTGGCGGGTATCGCCCTGGCGGCGCTTGGCTGGTGGCTGGCGGGAGGTGGCGCATGAGCCGCGGGTATTCCCCCCTGTTTCCCTATGCCGCGGTGGGGCTCGGCAGTGCCCTGGGCAGCCTGCTGCGCTATCTGGTCTCCATGGGGGCGCTGGCGCTCTTCGGCCCGCTCTTCCCCTGGGGGACCCTGGCGGTCAATGTTGTCGGCTCCTGGCTGATCGCCTGGCTGGCCACCCTGGGTGGGCGCTACACCCACGGCCGCATGGCACGCTGGCAACCCTTCCTGGTGGCCGGCTTTTGCGGCGGCTTCACTACCTTCTCGCTGTTCAGCCTCGAGACCCTTCATCTGATCACGCTCGGCCGCCCCTGGCTGGCCGTGGCCTACGTGGCTGCCAGCCTGCCGCTCTGGTTCGCCGCGGCCTGGCACGGGCAGCGGGTCGCCAGGACGATGCGCCAGGCGCGGGGGCGGCGTTGAGCATGGTCAGCACCGCCACGACGGTGGCCAGCACGGCCGAGAGACCCAAGCCGATCCGCCAGATCCTGGAGCCTTTCGTTATGCACTCTCCCCGGTCGCTGGCGTCATGGGCCGCTGCGTTCTGCGAAGCGTGACACCCTGGCATGATGCCATCGCCGGGTGGACGGGCACCGGGGTATCGCCTCTACTGCGTCAGTCACCATGGGCCGGACGGGAGCCACTTCAGGTGGCCATCGAGACGGGGTAGGCTGTAGGCCGACAGGATGAGTCGAGAGGTGGACGGCGTGAGCCAGGGAGTGGTGACCTATCAGGTGAGAAAGGGAGCGCTGGCGCGGCCCGAGGAGGTTCGGCTGGCGTCGAGTTCGCCGTCGTTCCTGCGGCCCCTGCTGGGTCGGGCCCATCAGCGGCGGAGCCTGCTGGCGAGCGGGGTGAACTGGGAGCGGGTCCTGTTCATCGAGGTCGATGGCGAGGTGGCCGGTTATCTCCAGTTCTATCTGGATGGCGAGGGGCCGCATCGTCTCTACCATGAGGACCTGCGCGCCGAGTTCGGCGCCGCCAGCGCGGCCTGGCGCTGGGCGCTCTACCGGCTGGTGCAGTGGCGCTTCCGCCGCTTCGACGCCTACCTCTATCGCATCATCATCGACGAGCGCTTTCGCGCCCGGGGCCTCGGCCGGCAGCTGCTGGAGCGCTGGCTGGCGCTGCTGTCCGAGCAGGGCGTGCGGCGGGCGGATCTTGAGGTGTGGGGCAACAACCCGCGGGCCGAGGCCCTCTATGCGGCGCTGGGGTTCCAGGTGAAGCGACGTCGCCGGCTGCCGCTGCGCGCGAGCTGGCTGCGCGATCGCGAGCTGACCCAAATGATCAAGCGGTGGTAGGGCAATCATGTCGGTGAGCGGTTTCGTCGATCGCGTGTGGGCCGAGGGGGTCTCGGGGTGGAGCCCTGGGCCCCGGGTGCTGGTATCGGTCAATGGCGCCGCGGTGGGCAGCGTTGCCTGCACGAATCCGCGCCCCGATGTGCAGGCGGCAGGGCTATCGGCCGATGGCCGCGTCGGCTTTCGTGCCCCGCTCGCGCTCGCCTGCGGGGATGTCGTCCGGGTGACCACGCCCCAGGGGCGGCCGCTGCGCCACAGCCCATGGCTCTACCTGACCGAGGAGAGCGATGGCTGGCTGCCGGTGTCGCTGGCCGCTCGCCACCCGGAGTATGCCGAGATAGCGGCGCTGGCCGAGCGGCTGCCCGTGTCGCGATTCCGGCCGCTGTTTGGTCAGCCCGGCCAGGTGGCGGCAGCGAAGCTGGAGCTCGAGGAGGGCCCGCGGGTGGCGCGTTTCGGCGTGGCCCCGCGCGACGCGGACCTCCTTCAGCACTTTCATGAGCGGGTGCTTGGCCCCGCGGGTGTCGCCAGTCCGGTGTTGCGCCAGCGGGTCGAGCTGGACCGGCGCCAGGCGCTGATCTTCGATTTCTTTCCTGGTCAGTCGCTCGATTGCTGCGGCCCCGGATGGGAGGCCTGGCTGCCGGCGGTGATGGCGGAGCTTTCTCGCCTGCAGCGATTCGGCGCATCGCAGCGCGCGGGTCTTCGCGAGGGTACCGGCCCCGGTCGCCCCCTGCTCAATCGCCTCATGCGCCAGGCCCTGGGGGACGCCCTGTCCCCGTTGCGCGCCCGCGGCGAGCGCCGCTTCCTGCTCTGGCTGCTGGCGCGTCTCTGGCGCCTGCCACGGGTGCTGTCACACGGTGACCTGCATCGGGAGAACGTGCTGGTGGATGCCGAGCGGGGCGAGATTGCCCTGATCGACTGGGAGCGCTGGGGCCGGCTGCCCATCGGCTTCGATCTGGCCCTGCTGATGCGCGGCCTCCCGGGGGAGGTCGCCGACTCCCTGGCCGGCGGTGGCCGGGTTCAGCGTCTGGGCGTGGCGGGCTTTACCTATCTCTTCCAGCGGCTCGACCGGCCGGGCCTGGTGCAGACGGAGGAGGGCAGGGCGCTGCGCCGGCGCTGCCGGAAGCTGGCCGACCACCGCTGATCGCCGAGAGGGTCTCCTTGATGCCGGCGACGGGGGGAGCGTCGGAGTGCTCAGGTGAAATCGGGGTCGCTGGTCCTGACAATCAGGTCGCTCTCCTCGCCGGGCAGGGTCACGGAGAACTCGCCGGCGCCCAGGTAGGTCACCGGGTGCCCCTCGCGGGTGCGCAGGGCGGGCTCGCCGCTGACCGGGCCGGCGCGGGTGAGTTCGCCGAGCTCCTTCACGCTGACCAGGATGTCGATCATCACCTCTCGACCCTGATCATCGAAGGCCATGATGGTGCGTTCGTGTTCGCTCATGGAGTGGCTCCGGGGGCTGATGGGGCTGCCTCCAGTATCGGCGCTTGAGCCGGGAGTGGCGAGTGCCGGAATGCCGTGGGGCGGACAGGGTGGCAGCGCTCAGCGCTCCACCCAGCCTCGGCTGATCAAGGGCGCGAACAGCAGGTGGTAGAGCCGCCTCGCCACGTGGTGATAGAAGGGCAGGATCAGCCAGCTGCGACTGATGCCGACCAGCGCGGCCACGCCGGCGGCCAGCAGCAGGGCGCCCAGCATGTCCTGGGGGAAGTGCACGCCGAGAAAGACCCGCGCCCAGGCGACCGGCACGGCCAGCAGCAGCAGGTAGCGGCCGATGCGACGGGTGCCGGTGTGCAGCAGCAGGCTGAAACCCATGGTCAGCATGATGGTGGCATGGTTGCTGGGGAAAGCGGGCGTCGCCGCATGCTCGAGGAAGGTCTGCCCCACCGGCATCATGAAGGGGCGTGGCGTGGGCCACCAGTACCCGATCAGCCAGCTCGCGGCCAGGGCGAACAGGGTGGCGATGAACGCCTCGAGCAGCGGACGCTTCAGGCGGTCGCTGCCGCGCAGCCAGCCGATGACCAGCAGGGCCGGCACCAGCCAGATCAGATAGACCGCGGCGACCTCGGCCAGCAGCAGCAGGCGAGGATCGCTGTCGGGGGCGGCATTCAACTGGGCGAACAGGGCGAGATTGAGCGTCTTTTCCGTGAGCATGAGGTGTCGGGGCGTCGTCCTTGAGGGGGGCGCAGGTCCGCATCGGCGGGTGACCCGGTGCGCGGCCTTTCTGCAGTGTGTGACAGGAGTATGACGATGCGCCCGGGCGGGGACAATGGGGCGACCATGAGGTCGCCCCTTGCCCGGGCGTCACGCGGGCAGGCCAAGTACCGCGGTGGCGATGGCGAAGTAGATCAGCACGCCCACGGCGTCGGCGATGGAGGTCACCAGCGGCGCTGAGGCGGTGGCCGGGTCCCAGCCCAGGCGATTGAGCAGGAAGGGCAGGATCATGCCGATCAGGCTGCCCATGATCACGATCAGCACCATGCTCATGGCGACCACCATGGCGATCTCGGTGCCGGCGCGGAAGATCCCCACCACCGAGACGGCGAGTGCCATGGTCAGGCCCAGGGCGATGGCCACGCTGACCTCGCGGCCGAGCAGTCGAGCCCAGTCCCGGGTGCGCACATCGCCGGTGGCCATCCCGCGCACCATCAGGGTCGCCGCCTGGGAGCCGGCGTTACCGCCGCTGTCTACCAGCAGGGGCAGGAAGAAGACCAGGGCGATATAGGCCTCGATGGTCTCCTCGAAGTAAGCGATGCCGGCGCCGGAGAAGATGTTGGCGAACACCAGCAGCACCAGCCAGACGATGCGCTTGCGGTAGAGGTCGAAGAGGCTGGCGCTGCGCAGGCCGCCCTCCAGCTTGCCCACCGAGACGCTCTTGTGCATGTCCTCGGTGGCCTCCTCCTCGGCCACGTCCATGGCGTCGTCGTAGGTCACGATGCCCACCAGGCGCTCGCCGCCGTTGGTCACCGGCAGGGCCATCAGGTCGTAGCGCGAGATCAGCCTGGCCACCTCTTCCTGAGGGGTGTCCACCTTGGCCACCACCAGCTCCTCGACCATCAGGCTGGCCAGGGTGGCGCGGGGATTGGCCAGGATCATCTCGCGCAGCGACAGCGTGCCGGTCAGACGGCCTTCGTCGTCGACACAGTAGATCTGGTAGATGGTCTCGGCATTGGGGCCGGTGCGGCGCACCTTCTCCAGGGCGGTGGCCACGTCCATCTCGGCCGGCACGGCCACGTACTCGGAGGTCATCAGGGCCCCGGCGGTGCCCTCCTCGTAGCTGGCCAGCTTGCGGATGTCCTCGCGCTCGGCGTGGGCCAGGCGGCGCAGCAGCCCCTGCTGGCGGGCCTCGTCGAGCAGCTTGAAGAGGTCGGCACGCTCGTCGGCGCTCATGTGGTGCAGCAGCTCGGCGAGGGTGGCGTCGTCCATCTCGGCGGCAAGCGCGCTCTGGGTCTCCTCCTCCAGATAGCCGAAGGCGCTGGCGCGCTCGTCCAGGGGCAGGTAGTCCAGCAGGGAGAGGGTAGTGTCCTCCTGCTCGTGCTGGATGAATTCGGCGAGGTCGGCCAGCTGCATCTCGGCGACCAGGTGGCGGATGGCAGCGGTGTCCTGCTGCTCGATGGCGCTGCGCAGGTCGGCAGCGAGCTCGATGTAGCTCATGGTGTGGCTCCTTGGCGCGCGTCAGGCGGGCGCGCAGGAACCAGAGCCTAGGGGGTAGGCGCGGGCGAGCTCCGGCGCACCACGACGTTCGACGCGGCGCGGTCGATCAAGTTGTCGGTCGTGTAGCGACTCGGAGGTTCCATTGATTCCTCAAGGGGTTTCGCTGCCATGCAGCAGCGCCAGCATATTAGTCGCGAGTCAGATGAGGGTCAATTGAGATCGATTGGCGATTGCCTTGAGCGGCCAGGTGCCTCATGCCAAGGCCTCCTCGGCGCTCGCCGGGCATGCAGGCGCTGCCACTCGTAACCTGGACGCCTGATCTATTAAGGTCGGATAGTCTCCAGGAGTTGCGGCGCCTGGAAGTAGTCGAACAGCCGGGTCACGGCTTCGGGCGCCACGCCATTGGTGATAAAGACGAAGCGCGAGACCCCGTCTGGGCAGGCCTCCGCCGGCAGCGTCACCGGTGGGTGGAAGATATTCTGCACGCCGTGCAGCGCCAGCGGCTGCTCGCGCCCGGCAATCTTCACGATGGCCTTCACCCGCAGGATCTTCTCGCCCAGCAGCGACATCAGCAGGTCCAGCCAGTCCTCCAGCACCTCAGGTTCGATGGGGTGCTCGACGGTGAAGCAGAAGGAGCGGATCTGCTCGCCGTGGCGGGTGAGCGTCGGGTAGGACGCGGGCGCCATCATCGAGACCAGGGCGCCCTGTGTCGGCGGTGAGATGCCCGCGGCGGGTGAGACCTGAGCGTAGGACGCCGCGCGCAGCCAACGGTCGGCGCGCCGCCCCTGTGCAGGCAAGCCGCCGCCGATGACATGCTCGGCCGCCAGTTCGCCATGGCGTACCTGCAGCTGCTCGGCGGCCGGGTTGAGCGTCGCCAGCTGGCAGGCCAGCCGTGACAGCTGTTCCTCATCGACCAGGTCCGTCTTGGTCAGCAGCAGCCGGTCGGCCACCGCCGCCTGGCGCTGGGATTCGCGATGGGCGTTCAGGGTCGAGACACCGTTGGCCGCATCCACCAGGCAGACCACGCCGTCCAGGCGAAAGCGCTGGGCGAGCCAGTGGTCGGTCATCAGGGTGTGCAGGATGGGCGCCGGGTCGGCCAGGCCGGTGGTCTCGATGATCATCCGCGAGATCGGCCGGCCCCCGTCGCGCTCGATCGCTTCCCAGGCCTGCTGGACGCTTCGGCTCAGGTCGCCGCGGATGGTGCAGCAGAGACAGCCGCTGCTCATCTCCACCACGCTGTGCTCGTCGCCCTTGGTGACCAGCCGGTGGTCGAGCCCGATATCGCCGAACTCGTTGATCACCACCAGCGAATCGCGCATGGCGGGCTGGCGCACCAGGTGGTTGAGCAGGGTGGTCTTGCCGCTGCCGAGAAAGCCGGTCAGCACCGTGACCGGCGTGAGGTCTGCCTCGTGCATGGGTCACTCCCAGGCGGGGAAGGGGTCGGGCAGCGCCTGCCAGGCCTCCTTGCCGGCCAGCAGCGCCTCCTCGCTGAGCAGGCAGGCGTCCAGGGCCTGGCGGATACGCGCCTCGTCGAGGTTCTGGCCGATGAAGACCAGCTCCTGGCGCATGTCGCCGAAGGGCTCCTGCCACTTGTCGAGGATGGCGGCGCGGTAGTCGGGGTCCTCCGGCCAGCGCGACTCGGGTACCGCCTTCCAGAACATGCCGGCAAAGCCGTAGTGGGCGATGCCGCCTGCCTGGCTCCACTGGCCGGCGAACTGCGGCCGGGTGGCGAGCCAGAAGAAGCCCTTGGAGCGCAGCAGCTTGCCGCCGAACCAGTCGCCATGCAGCAGCTCGAAGAACTGCTGCGGGTGGAAGGGGCGCCGGGCATGGTAGGCAAAACTCGAGATGCCGTACTCCTCGGTCTCCGGCACATGCTCGCCGCGCAGCTCCTTGAGCCAGCCCGGCGCCTGCTGGGCGCGCTCGAAGCTGAAGCGTCCCGTCTCCAGCACCTTCTCCAGCGGCACCTGGCCGTGGGTGATGGGGATCAGCTCCGCCTCGGGGTTGAGCGAGCGCAGCACGGCGGTGAGCTCGTCGAGCTGGGCGGGCGTGAGAAGGTCGCTCTTGCTGATCAGCAGCACGTCGCAGAACTCGATCTGGTCCACCAGCAGGTCGGCGACGTTGCGCTCGTCCTCCTCGCCCAGGCTCTCGCCCGCCTCGGCCAGGGACTGCGCCTCGCGGTACTGGGTAAGGAAGTTGGCGCCGTCGACCACGGTGACCATGGTGTCGAGGCGAGCGACATCCGAGAGGCTCCGGCCCTCTTCGTCGGCGAAGGTGAAGGTCTCGGCCACCGGCAACGGCTCGGAGATGCCGGTGGATTCGATCACCAGGGTGTCGAAGCGCCCCTCTTCGGCAAGCCGGCGCACCTCGATCAGCAGGTCCTCGCGCAGGGTGCAGCAGATGCAGCCGTTGCTCATCTCCACCAGCCGCTCCTCGGCGCGGTTGAGGGTCACCTCCTCCTCGTCGCCGGGGGCGCCGCGCACCAGGGCGGCATCGATATTGACCTCGCTCATGTCGTTGACGATGACCGCCACCCGGCGGCCCTCGCGGTTGGCGAGAATATGGTTGAGCAGGGTGGTCTTGCCGGCGCCCAGAAAGCCGGAGAGCACGGTCACCGGCAGGGGCGTGTGCAGGGATGTCATCAGCCGTCACCTCGGGTCTTGCGGTAGTGGTTCTCGCGCTGTTCCTGGCGCTCCTTGGCCTCCAGGCAGAGCCTGGCGGTGGGGCGCAGCAGCAGCCTGGGGAGCCCGATCGGTTCGCCGGTCTCCTCGCAGTAGCCGTAGTCGTCCGCGTCGATGCGGCGCAGGGCCGCCTCGATATTGGCCAGCAGGCGGGTCTCGCGATCGGCCTGGCGCAGTTGCAGGCGTAGCTCCTCCTCGAAGGCCGCCTGGTCCAGCTCGTCGCTGTCGCGCTCATGGGAGGCCATGGCGGCGCGCACCTCGCGCAGGTGCTCTTCCACCTGTGCCTTCTCCTCGAGCAGCCGGTCGCGGAAGAAGGCCAGCTGCTCGTCGTTCATGTAGTCGTCGTCGGGCATCGCCAGCAGGCGCGCCTCTTCGGGGGCATAGGGCATGGGGGTCTCTTGCGGGCGTCAGGCGGGGTCGATGGTCAGCAGTAGGCGCTTCTGCCCCTCGATCAGCGCGGGGCTGCGGTGCACCAGGGCGCGGTGCTCGTTGCCCTCCCAGCCGCCCCCCTTGAGCAGGGCCAGGTCGCCCGCCACGAGCCGCTGGATGGCACCGGGGTCGCGCACGATCTCGGGCTTCTCCGCCGAGGGGGCGCCCAGGCCTTCGCGGTTGACGGCCTCCTCGGGGAGCCATTCGCTGCCCGGGCCGTGATAGGTGGTCACCAGGCGCACCGGCAGGTTGTCGACGTGGAAGCGCGGGCACATGGCGGCGTCCAGCAGTCGCAGGCGGATGCCCACCGTATCGGTATCGAACAGGTAGGCCATGGCCTCGGCCAGCAGCTGGACGTCCTCCACCAGCGCCTCGGCCGCCTCGGGGGCCGGCAGCCCCTTGAGCAGGTCGGCGCGCAGGTCCTCGCCGGGTTGACCCAGCCAGGCCAGCTGCCAGGCGCGCTCGGTTTGGCACTGGGCCAGAACGCTCTGCTGCAGCGCCGCCGAGAGGCGCCGGCGCATCACGGCGATGTTGATATCGTCCTCGAAGATGCGCGGCAGGACGTCGATCTCGTCACCCAAGGCCAGGTGGCGGGTAAACCCCGCATCGGACAGGGGGACAGCAAGAGCGGGTGTCGGCATGATGAAGACTCCACGGCGCCAAAATATAGAGATGTTATAACGTATCTTTTTTGGGCGGCGAAGCCAAGCGCGCAGCGTGACAATAGCCAAGATGGCAGAGCGCCCGCCATGCGGGGCATGGCGGGCGCTGGGTGTTGCCGGTGGGCACACGAAGGGCAGCACCGCCTTGTAGAGATCGATGATCTCCACCCCCTTGGGCGCCACCCCCTTCATGTAGAAGAGCGCATAGCCGAACGGCGGGGTGAGGAAGGAGGTCTGCAGCACCACCGCCACCATCACCACGAACCACAGCACGTCGATGCCCAGCTGCTGGACGATCGGCAGCATGATCGGGAAGCTCAGCAGCACGATGCCGGTCCAGTCCAGGAACATGCCCAGCAGGAAGACCAGGAACAGCATGAAGATCATCGCGCCCACGGTGCCGCCGGGCATCGCCAGCACCAGGTCGCTGATCACCGTCATGCCGCCGCCGCGGGAGAAGACCCCGGTGAAGGCGGTGGCGTACTCTTGCGCTCCCCCCGCGGGAGCGCAATTCGTTGTGCCCCCGAAGGGAGCTCATGACCTCGGAGACTGATCGCTGCTGCCGACGCCAATTCATTCTGGTGGGAGCCGCGCTTTGCGGAGCGAATGGAGACCGAAGGGCTCCCAGGCGGTGTTAGCCAACGGCAGGCTACACCGCCGGGCGCCTGCGGCGCCATTCGTTGAAGCGTCGAACCGCCGGCGGAGCCGATCTCCCACCAGTTACTTCACGTCTTGGAAACACCGCCGCCGGGCCGCCCGGTAATCTCGCTCCAGTTCGTCCACGATCTCGGCCACGCTCTGCCTGGACTGAATAGCCCCGACACCCTGGCCGGCCCCCCAGATATCCCGCCACGCCCTGGGCTTGCTGCCGCCGCCAGACCCGTAGCGCATCTGGCGCTTGTCACCAGTCGGGAGATCGTCGGGATCAAGGCCGGCTCGCTCGATGCTGGCTCGCAGATAATTGCCGTGCACCCCGGTAAAGAGGTCGCTGTAGACAATGTCGGCCGCCCGGGAGTCGACCACCATACGCTTGTAGGCCTCCACCGCACTGGCTTCGTGACTGGCGATAAAGCGTGTTCCCATGTAGACCAGATCGGCACCCAGCGCCTGGGCCGCCAGGATCTGCTCACCGCGCCCGATACCGCCGGCCAGGACCAGAGGGCCATCGAACCACTGTCTTACCTCAGCCACGAAGGCGAAAGGGTTTATGCGCCCACCGTGCCCACCCGCACCGTGGCCGACCAGGATCAGTCCGTCCACGCCGCACTCGATGGCCTTTTGCGCATGGCGCAGGGTCGTCACATCATGAAAGACCTTCCCGCCATATTCGTGCACTCGCGCCACGACACGATCCGGGGCGTGCAGGCTGGTGATCACCAGAGGCACTCGGAACTCGGCACACAGCACCAGATCGTGCTCGAGGCGATCATTGGTGGGATGCACGATAAGGTTGACCGCGAAGGGAGCGATCCTGCGTCCGGACTCGGCCTCTCGGCTTTCGGCAAGCCCCTCGGTGATGCGAGAGAGCCAATCCGCCAGTGCGTCCGCGGGGCGAGCATTGAGTGCGGGGAAGGCACCCAGGATACCCGCACGGCACTGAGCCAGCACCAGTTCGGGACCGGAAAGGATGAACATCGGTGAACCAATCACCGGCAGTCGCAGGGAGTCCTCAAACCAATCCAGCATGGTGTCTCCTGATAGACGAAAGGCCCACCGAAGTAGGCCCATTCAGGGAAGATCCCGACCATCGTTACAGGTTCTGCTCAAGCTCCGGCAGCGCCTGGAAGAGATCGGCCACCAGGCCATAGTCGGCCACCTGGAAGATCGGCGCCTCCTCGTCCTTGTTGATGGCGACGATCACCTTGGAGTCCTTCATGCCGGCCAGGTGCTGGATGGCACCCGAGATACCCACGGCGATGTAGAGCTCAGGCGCGACGATCTTGCCGGTCTGGCCCACCTGCATGTCGTTGGGCACGAAGCCGGCGTCCACCGCGGCGCGCGAGGCACCGATGGCCGCGCCCAGCTTGTCGGCGATGCCGTCGAGCAGCTTGAAGTTCTCGCCATTGCCCATGCCGCGGCCACCGGAGATCACCACCCGGGCGGCAGAGAGCTCGGGGCGGTCGGACTTGGCCAGCTCCTCCTTGAGGAAGGTGGACTGGGCGTTGTCGGCCACAAAGTCCACCGCCTCGACGGCGGCACTGCCGCCCTCGGTCCCTCTATCAGGGCAGGCATCGAAGCCGGTGGTGCGCACGGTGATTACCTTGAGGGCGTCCTCGCTCTGCACGGTGGCGATGGCGTTGCCGGCGTAGATCGGGCGCTTGAAGGTGTCCGGGGACGCCACCGCGATGATCTCGGAGATCTGGGCGACGTCGCGCAGGGCGGCGACGCGGGGCAGCACGTTCTTGCCGGTGGTGGAGGCGGCCGCCAGCAGGTGGGTGTAGTCGCCGGCCAGCTCGTTGAGCAGCGCCGCGGTGGGCTCGGCCAGCAGGTGGGCGTAGGCGGCGTGGTCGGCCACGCGGACGCGGGAGACGCCGTCCAGCCTGGCGGCGGCCTCGGCGATGGCGGCGACGCCTTCGCCTGCCACCAGCACGTCGATATCACCGCCAATGGCCTTGGCAGCGGCGACCACATGGGCGGTGGCGCCGGCCAGGGCGCCGTCGTGATGTTCCGCGAGTACCAGAATGCTCATGAGATCCGCTCCTATCAAAGCACTTTGGCTTCGTTCTTGAGTTTGTCGACCAGTTCATCCACGGAGCCCACCTTGACGCCGCCCTGGCGCTCGGCCGGCGGCTCGACCTTGAGCAGCTTGACCTTGGAGGCCACCTCGACGCCGAGATCCGCCGGGGTCTTGACGTCCAGCGGCTTCTTCTTGGCCTTCATGATGTCCGGCAGCTTGGCGTAGCGCGGCTCGTTGAGGCGCAGGTCGGTGGTGACGATGGCGGGCAGGCTCAGCTCGACGGTCTGCAGGCCGCCGTCGACCTCGCGGGTCACCTGGAGCTTCTCGCCCTCGACCTTCACCTCGGAGGCGAAGGTGCCCTGAGGCAGGCCGGTGAGGGCCGCCAGCATCTGGCCGGTCTGGTTGTTGTCGGTGTCGATGGCCTGCTTGCCGAGGATCACCAGGCCCGGCTGCTCCTCTGCCACCAGCTTGGCCAGCGCCTTGGCGGCGCCCAGCGACTCGACGCGCTCGTCGGTCTCGACGTGAATCGCGCGGTCGGCGCCCAGCGCGAGCGCGGTGCGCAGCTGCTCCTGGGCGGCCTTGGGACCGACAGTGACGGCGACCACCTCGGTGGCGACCCCGCGCTCCTTCAGGCGCACCGCCTCTTCCACGGCGATCTCGCAGAAGGGGTTCAGGGCCATCTTGACGTTGGTGAGGTCGACGTCGGAGTGATCCGGCTTGACCCGGATCTTCACGTTGTAATCGATGACGCGCTTGACCGCGACGAGGACTTTCATGGCGTATCTCCCGTAGCTTGTTGTTGGGTGCGCCGAGTCGGCGCTCAGCAGAAAGCCTGGAGGCCGGTCTGGGCCCGCCCCAGAATCAGCGCGTGAACGTCGTGGGTGCCCTCGTAGGTGTTCACCACCTCGAACTCGTCGCTGATGCCGTTGCCGCCCAGCATGTTGCGGGCCAGGCGGGCGATCTCCAGCGCCTTGCCGCAGCTGCTGCGCTTCATGAGGGTGTGCTGGCGGGCGGTGTGCCCGCAGTCCTCGGCGACGAACTGGGCAGCGCTCTGCTGCACCATGCGCTCCTCCTCGGTGAGCTTCTGGTCGAGGAGCAGCGGGTCCTGCCAGTGGAAGGCGGGCATCTGGGACATGTTGGCGTTTCCTCTACTAGCCGTTATGGCCTGTGGTGAAAATCACTTGGTCCATGCCGGACCGTTGCGTTTTGCAGAACTGAATTTCATTTTCCAATGGCGCTGAACGACCACGCCACGGACAAGCGGTAATTGCCATGCTTAAAAGCGTGCTACCAGAAACCACGCCGCCAATAGCGGCATGGCGAAACAGAGAAAAGGGCCGTTCCAGCGATAGCCGATCCGCAGCGACGAAACGCCCGTGAACCTGGAAAGAATCAGCATCGAGACGGTCATGGGGGATGACATGAGCGCCAGCGTCCACCCCACCAGAAGCGAGACCGCCAGAATGGGCGGCGACAGTCCCTCGATGCCCAGCGTCGGCAGGATGCCTGCCAGCAGGGTGACGCTGACGATGGGATTGATGCCAACCTGGGCCAGCACGGCCACCAGCAGCATGGCGATCACCGCCGTGCCGGCCCCCAGCGATGAGAGGAAGCCGAGACTCCCGGCCAGGGCCGAACCATCCACCAGCCCCACACAGAGGTGGCCCAGATAACCTGCCGCCCCCAGCACCACGATCTCATTGGACGCCGGTGACACCAGCCTGGGCAGCCCGCGGTGCAG
The DNA here is from genome assembly GCF_003547075.1 of Halomonas sp. JS92-SW72. Lineage (NCBI taxonomy): Bacteria > Pseudomonadati > Pseudomonadota > Gammaproteobacteria > Oceanospirillales > Halomonadaceae > Halomonas > Halomonas sp. JS92-SW72. The sequence goes on along the minus strand of NZ_CP032147.1, from coordinate 3,153,224 downwards.
GGCAATGGTGGCCGCCGGCATTCCCGCCCTGCCATGGCCACGGAACTGCCAGCAGAGCCAAAGGAAAGCCCCCAGGGGCGCCCCCAACAGCACGGCGATGGGCAACCGAAGATCGAGCCCCCAGGAGAGAGAGAAGATCAACGCCACCAGCGAGAGCAGCAACAGGGAGAAACGCCCCAGGGGCCTCAGCGAGGGAACCGCATGCTCCCTGGTCGGCCGCATTCGCGGGCCGGTGACTCGATCGACCCCCCAGCCGGCCAGGAACAGCAGCAGCGCCGCACCCAGGGCGTAGGGCGCCAGCTCGAGCCAGCGCAGGCCCTGCATGCTCGAGAGCACAACCGCCATGCCGATGCCCATGGGCGACACCAGTGGCGCCAGAGAAAAACCGCGCAGCAGTGCCAGCATCATGCGCCGCTGCCGTGCCTTCTGGACCCACAGGCGCCCCTGAGCGGCCGCCAGGGTGTTGCTCTTCTCTATCATGGCGGCCACGAGATTCAACACGCCGATGTTGAGAATGATGCCGAACAGCGCCGAGCCCAGCGACAGGATCGGATAACGTCGACTGGGTGGCTGAAGCAGCATGGCATGCCCGCAGCGCTTCACTAGCCTGGAACGACAGGCAGGTAGTCGAAGCAGGCCCAGCGCCACCAGAAAGGTCGCGAAGAAGGCGAAGCGTCCGGCCGCCTCACGCAGCAGCGCCAAGGGGTCGGAGTGATGCCACAGCGCTACCAGACTCAGCAGGGCCACAGCGCTCAGCAGGGTAAGGGCCATGGCTGAGAGCCCACGCAGAGTGAGCAGATAGCCTCCCAGTGCCACCATGGCCAACCACTGGGACTGGGCGCTGACGAATACCAGGTCTGCCAGGGTCGCCAGCGTCACTACCAGCAGTAGGGAAGCCCTCAGGCGATCCCGGCTCACTGGCTCTCTCACACCTCGACCTCGCTTCCCCGACGCCGACGAAAGGAGCCTTCCCCCATCGCCACGAGGTTGCCTTGGCTGTCGAATACCTTACCGCTGGCCATGAAGGTGCTGCGCCCTCCCCCTTCCAGCCGACCCACGGCGCGAAGCGTCGCTCCCCTGGCCGGCGCAACGAAGGTAGTGGAGAGCGACAGCGTCATCGCCTTGCGCAGCTGGTCCGGCGCCTCGCAGTGCAGGCCTGAAAAGCTCAAGGCCACATCCAGCAAGGTACATAGAACACCACCGTGCACGATCCCGCTGCGGTTGAGATGATGGGGCTCTACTGTCAGCTCGAGCACCACCTGATCAGGCTCCCAGTCGACGACGCGAACGCCCAGCAGCTCCTGAAAGCCCACCATCCGCCACGACAACGGCAAGGCATCACTCATGACAGGTCCTTCCCTTGTGCCAGGTCGCGCAGCCGCCCCTTGAGGATCTTGCCGCTGGCCGTCGCCGGCAGAGTTTCCACCATGACGATCTGCGAGGGCCGCTTGTAGGGCGCCAGCCGCTCGCCAATGAAGGCCCTGAGCGCCGACTCCTCGAGATCCGCGCCGGGCTCGCACTGAACAAAGGCCACCACCTCCTCGTTGCCCGATACCTGACGCCCCACCACGGCCGAGAGCGTCACATCAGGATGTTCGTTGATCACCGCCTCCACATCGGGTGGGTAGATGTTGAACCCGGAGCGGATGATGAGCTCCTTGCTGCGCCCCACGATATAGAGCTGGTCATCTTCGTCGATGCGTGCAATGTCGCCGGTGTTGAGCCAGCCATCCTGGCTGAGGCAGGCTTGCGTTGCCTCGGGCTGACGAAAATAACCTTTCATCACATTGGGCCCCCGCACCCAGAGCTCACCCACCTCGTCACCGTCATCGGCGTTATCGCCGCTGGCACCCAGGGGCTCCAGGCGATACTCGAGCAGCGGCAGCACACGTCCCACGGTATTGCTGACGTGGCGATCGTCGATCCGGGTCTGGCTGATGGTCGGACTGGCCTCGGTCAACCCGTAGCCGTTGTGCAGGGTCAAGCCGAAAGCGGTCTCCACTCTCCCCTTGATGTCGGCATCCAGAGGCGAGCCGCCTGCAGAGATATAGATCAGCGCGGGGATTTCCAGGGCCTGTCCCTGCCGGCGCACAAACTCCAGGGTTCGCGCGTACATGGCCGGAACGCCCTGCAGGACGGTGATGCGCTCCCGCTTCAGGGCGTCCAGCAGCATCGCCGCATCGAAGCGCGGCACCGTATAGAGGCAGGCACCGTTGTAGAGCGATCCCATGCACACCGAGGAGAGACCGAAGACATGGGACATCGGCAGCACCCCATAGACGCGCTGCCCCTCACTGAGATGGCGCATGCCACCCGAGATGGAAGCGATATAGAGGATGCCACGATGGGTCAGCATGACGCCCTTGGGGGTGCCGGTGGTCCCTGAGGTGTAGATCATCGCCGCGACCTGCTCGGCACCACTGGCCGCGACCGGTTCCGGATCGCTGTCGGCCAGCCTCCCTACCCGCAGCGCGCCCAGGCTGGGATGCACCAGGGGCTCGGCACCGTGCCGACAGCCGTGCGCGTCCGCATCGGGGGACGCCTCGCTGGTGTAGAAGATGCGCCGCGGCAGACAATTATCGCGGATCAGGTCGATTTCCTTGGCCGTCAGGCGCGAGTTGACGATCGCCACCCAGGCATCGAGTTCGCTGGCGGCCAGCAGCAGTACCACGAGGGCACGACTGTTCTCTCCGACCGTCATCAGACGGTCGCCCGGACGAATCCCCAGCGAGGCCAGCCATTCCCGGGCCTCGAGGATCTCGCGCCCAAGATCGGCATAGCGCCAGCGGACCTCGCCATCTACCAGTGCCGGCTGATCGGGAATGCGCCTGGCATTGTCGAGCACCCGGGTACTCAGGCGTTCTGGAAGCTCCGCCACCAGCTCACTGGCCAGGCGTCCGAAGATAGATTCGTCGGGCGCCCGGTGTGTCACGGAAAGGGCCATCAGGACGCCTCCCGTACCATATTGCGGGCGATCACGATCTGCTGGATCTGGGTGGTGCCCTCGTAGATACGGAACAGCCGCACGTCGCGGTAGAAACGCTCGACGGCGTACTCCGCCATGTAACCTGCCCCGCCGTGGATCTGAACCGCACGATCGGCAACACGGCCAACCATCTCGGCACAGAACAGCTTGGCGCACGAGGCCAGGGTCGACACGTCCTCGCCGTCATCCTTGCGGCGCGCGGCATCGAGGACCATGGTGCGGCCGGCATAGGCTTCGGTCTTGCTGTCGGCGAGCATCGCCTGGATCAGTTGATGCCCGGATAGAGGCGTCCCGAACTGCTGGCGGTCCATGGCATAGCGGAGCGATTCCTCGACCAGCCGCTCGGCGACACCGACACAGACAGCGGAAATATGCAGGCGACCTCGGTCGAGCACCTTCATCGCTGTCTTGAAGCCCTGTCCCTCGCGCCCGCCGATGATGTTCTCGGCCGGCACCCGGCAGTTGTTGAAGATGATGTCGCAGGTATGGGCGCCCTTCTGCCCCATCTTGTTGTCGGCAGGCCCACGCTCGAGACCGGGAGTGTCGCCCTCGACGATAAAGGCCGAAATGCCACCGGCACCTTTGTTATCGGGATCCGTTCTTGCCATCACGGTGAACAGGTCCGCCTCGGGACCGTTGGTGATGTAGCGCTTGGTGCCGTTGAGGATGTAGTGATCGCCGTCGCGTACCGCCGTGGTACGCAGGCTGGCCGCGTCGGAACCGACGTCAGGCTCGGTGAGGCAGAATGAGCTCAGGATCTCGCCGGTGGCCAGCGGCGGCACATAGCGCTCTTTCTGCTCCGGCGTGCCATCGATCAGGATGCCCTGGGCGCCGATGCCGTTGTTGGTGCCGAACACCGAGCGAAACGCCGGAGAGGTCTTGCCGATCTCCATGGCCACCAGCGCCTCTTCCTCCATGGTCAAGCCGAGGCCGCCGTACTCTTCGGGGATCGACAGGCCGAACAGCCCCATCTCCTTCATCTCCGCGAGCAATTCGGGGGGGACGGCATCGTCCTCGGCCAGGCGTGCCTCGTTGGGAATCAGTCGTTCGCGCACGAAACGAGAAATGGTATCGAGAAGCTGATTCAGGAGTTCCGGATCGCGAATCATGGCGTGTCCTCACAGGTCGAGTGGCAGGCAGGTCCCCAGGGGGCGGCAGCGTCAGGAGCACTGGTTCTGCATTGTGGAATTGTCGTTCGCATCTGTTGTCAGGCACTTTTGCATAGCCTAGGATGGGAGTCAATAAACGGAATGCAGTTCCGCTTTGCGGAATAAAGTCAGCACCCTGGCCCGACACAGATTCGAGAGGAGAACCCCGCCATGTCGAACGCTCCGCCCCTGGAAGCCACTTCAGCCCTCCCCTTCCGTCGCCTGGGCATCGTCGGCACCGGCGCCATGGGCCGCGGCATCGCCCAACTGGCCGCCCAGGCCGGGCTCGAGGTAAGCCTCCATGATGCCCGCGCAGGCGCGGTGGAAGAGGCAAGGAGCTTCATTACCGACGTCTGGACACGCGGGGTGACGAAGGGGCGCCTGAACGAGAAGGACCTGGCCTGCTACCGAGACCGACTGCACGAAGCCGCCGATCTGAGAGACCTGGCGGGCTGCGACATCGTGGTGGAAGCCATCGTCGAGAACCTCGAGGTCAAGCAGGAACTCTTCACGCACCTGGAAGCCATTCTGGATGACCAGGCCATTCTCGCCACCAACACCTCGTCGCTATCGGTGACGGCCATCGCCTCCGCCTGCCGTCTGCCGCAACGAGTCATCGGCTTTCACTTTTTCAACCCCGTGCCGCTGATGAAGATTGTGGAGGTCATTCCTGGCCTGCGCACCACGGCCGATGTCGCCGATCGTGTCGAGGCGCTGGGACAGGCCATGGGCCACTTCACCGCTCGCGCCACCGATACACCAGGCTTCCTGGTCAATCACGCCGGTCGCGCCTATGGGACCGAAGCGCTAAGACTGCTCAGCGAAGGTGTCGCCGACCACACCACCATCGACCGCCTGCTTGTCGATCAGGGCGGCTTTCGCATGGGCCCCTTCAGCCTGCTCGACCTGACCGGCCTCGATGTCTCCCACGCGGTGATGGAGTCCATCTATCACCAGTACTACGAGGAGCCGCGCTTCCGCCCATCACCGATTACCCGTCAGCGCCTCACCGCTGGCCTGCTCGGCCGCAAGAGCGGCGAGGGCTTCTATCGCTATGAGGATGGCCAGCCGGTAGTGGCGGCGGAACCGGCTCCGCCGGCAGCTGATCCCCTACCCGTATGGATAAGCCCCGAAGACCCCGAGGCCGCCCGGGCACTCTCGGCGCTCGTATCCGCTGCCGGCTGGCCGCTGGATCGGGGCGAGCGGCCAACCGGAGAGTCGCTCTGCCTGATCACTCCGCTGGGCGAAGACACCACCACGGCGGCCCTTCGCCAGGGACTCGAGGCCCACCGCTGCGTGGCCGTCGACATGCTGGCAGGCCTCGACCGACGCCGCAGCCTGATGACCACCCCGGGCACCGGGACCCGCTATCGGGATGCCGCCTGGGCCCTGCTCGGCGACGATGGCACGCCGGTAAGTCCTCTCAACGACAGCAACGGCTTCGTGCTCCAGCGTGTCGTCGCCTGCATCGTCAACGTCGGCGCCGAGATCGCCCAGCAGGGCGTGGCTGAGCCCACCACCCTCGACCGCGCAGTGGAACTGGGGCTGGGCTATCCCCGGGGCCCGCTGGCCATGGGTGACCACTACGGCAGCCAGCGCATCCTCACGATCCTCGACAACGTGTTCGCCGCCACCCGCGACCCCCGCTACCGCCCCAGCCCCTGGCTGCGCCGACGCGCCGCCCTGGGACTGCCACTGACCACCACGGCCCAACCGATCTGACAGGAGTTTTCCCATGCACGACGCCTTCATCTACGACGGAGTTCGTACTCCATTCGGTCGCCACGGCGGCAGCCTCTCCGCTGTGCGCCCCGATGAACTGTTGGGCAGGACTCTGAGAGCCCTAGTCGAGCGCAACGGTTTCGCCCCCGAAGACTACGAGGAGGTGCTGGCTGGCTGCACCAACCAGGCTGGTGAGGATTCGCGAAACGTAGCCCGCCACGGCGCTCTCCTGGCCGGCCTGCCGGTCGAGGTCGCCGGCCAGACCGTCAACCGCCTTTGCGGAAGCGGCCTGGCCGCGGTGATGGATGCCGCCCGGGCAATCCGCGCCGGCGAGGGGCAGCTGTTCCTGGCCGGCGGCGTGGAGTCCATGTCCCGGGCTCCTTATGTACTGGGGAAGGCGGACTCCCCCTTCGCCCGCAACCAGCCGCTCTACGACACGGTGATCGGCTCGCGCTTCCCCAACCCCTGGATCGCCCAGGCCTATGGCAGCCACAGCATGCCGGAGACTGCCGACAACGTGGCCCACGACCTGGGACTGGGACGCGCCGAGAGTGATGCCTTCGCGGCACGCTCCCAGGCACGCTACGGCGACGCTCAGGCCCGCGGTTTCTATGACGAGGAGATCCTCGGTATCGAGGTACTCCAGGGTCGCAAGCAGCCCCCTGTGCTGGTCGACCGGGACGAGCACCCGCGACCTGGGACCGATGCCGACAAGCTCGGTCGACTGTCGCCTCTGTTCGAGGGCGGCGTGGTCACCGCCGGCAACGCCTCGGGCCTCAATGATGGCGCCGCCGCCCTGATCGTCGGCAGCCGGCAGGCAGGCGATACGGCAGGCGTCAGGCCAAGGGCGCGTATCCTGGCCGGTGCCGTGGCGGGCGTGGCGCCCCGCATCATGGGGCTTGGGCCGGTGCCTGCCTCCCGGAAGGCCCTTGAGCGAGCCGGGCTGAGTCTGGATCAGATGGACGTGATCGAGATCAATGAAGCCTTCGCGGTGCAGGTCCTGGGCTGCATCAAGCAGCTCGGGCTCTCGGCCGACGACAGTCGCCTGAACATCAACGGCGGCGCCATCGCCATAGGCCATCCCCTGGGCGCCTCAGGGGCACGTCTGGCACTGACTGCCCTGCGCCAACTGGAGGCCTCGGGTGGTCGCTACGCCTTGGTCACCATGTGCATCGGCGTCGGTCAGGGCATCGCCTGCGTGATCGAGCGCCTGGAGGGCTGAGGCCCGAAGAAGCCTGGCATTCCCTTCCCCGGCCAAGACGCCGCCGAGCTTGAGAGTCGGCGGCGTCTTGGCGAGGTGGCAACCATGGAGCTCATCAAGACCCCAACGCTTCGAAGCACGGGCGTTTACTCGATGTCATCGAGGAGTTCGTGGTCGCAGGGGGCTGTTATGCGATACTAGATTCCGAAATAGCCTACTCAACTCTGGACGGCAACCAATGAGACAGACGCCCTCCCATGAAGGCGAGCATGAGCAAGCCGGCAAGGACCGCAACTTCGTGACGGCTCTGGCCCGTGGCCTGGAGCTGCTTCGCGCCTTCGGCGCAGGAGAGGAGTACTTGGGAAACGCCGAGCTCTCCAACCGAACCGGAATCCCGCGCCCCTCAGTATCTCGGCTCACATACACTTTGACGCAGCTTGGCTACCTGCAGCACAACCCCGGCATTGAGAAGTATCGGCTTGGAGCTGGAGTGCTGGCGCTCGGCTATCGCTACCTCGCGAACATGGGCATACGCGACCTGGCCCGACCACACCTGCAGCGTCTCGCCGACGCCACCGACTGCAGCGTCAGTCTGGGCACCGCCGACCGTACCTCCATGATGTACCTTGAGAGCTGCCATGGTACCGGGCCGCTGATCATCCGGCTGGGAGTCGGCTCGCGGCTTCCCATGGCGACTTCGGCAATCGGCCGTGCCTGGCTCTGTGGCGTTTCCGCCGAGCGACGTCAGCAGCTCATGGGGGAGCTCAGAGAGATCCACAAAGGTGACTGGGCCCGGATCGAAGCCGGCATTGAAAAGAGCCTGGCCGAATACAGGGAGTACGGTTTTTGCCTCTCTGAGGGAGATTGGCAACCGGAAATCAGCGCCGTGGCACTTCCGCTTGTACTGGAAGGTGGCGCAGAGGTGATGGCACTAAACTGTGGTGGACACAGCATGAAGTTGACCCACGATAAGCTCGTGGAGAGCCTGGGACCACGACTCAAGACAGTTGCACAAGATATCATCAACCTCTTGGAGCCGACCCGATAATACTCATGGAAGACCCCCCCATGCTCGAGAAGGAGTCTCCGCACCATGGCCTCGACCGACGCCTCGCCCGGCCGACTCCGCGTGGAGGCCGGCCGGCTGCTGATCAGCGGTGACTGGACCCTCACGCACCACCGCGAGCTGCGAGAGCAGGTGCTCGCCCACCGCCGTGACGCGGCCCCCGATGCCACCCTGGACCTCTCCGGCCTCGCCGCCCTGGACACCGCCGGGGCCCGCCTGCTGGTGGAGCTGGTCGGTGCCGATCGCGTGGCCGAGGTGTCGCGCTGGGCACCTGACCTGCCCAAGGCGCGCCAGGCGCTGCTCGAGACCGTGGCCAAGGTACTGCGCGAGCCGCTGGAGCCGGAGGCGCCTCGCCGGGCGCCGCTGGCCGACTGGCTGGTCGACATCGGCGAGCGCATCACCGCCCTATGGCACCAGCAGCGCCTGCTGCTCGGCTTCATCGGCCTGACCCTCACCACCCTGCTGGCCTGCCTGGTGCGCCCCTGGCGCTGGCGGGTCACCGCGCTGGTGGCCCATGTCCATCAGACCGGCCTCAATGCCGTGCCCATCGTCGCCCTGCTCACCTTCCTGGTGGGGGCCGTGGTGGCCTTCCTGGGCGCCACCGTGCTGCGCGATTTCGGCGCCACCATCTTCACCGTCAACCTGGTGGCCTTCGCCTTCCTGCGCGAGTTCGGGGTGCTGCTGGCCGCCATCCTGCTGGCCGGCCGCACCGCCAGCGCCTTCACCGCCCAGATCGGCGCCATGAAGGCCAACGAGGAGATCGACGCCATCCGCGCCATCGGCCTCGACCCCATGGAGCTGCTGGTGCTGCCGCGGCTGCTGGCGATGATGGTGATCCTGCCGATCCTCACCTTCATCGGCATGCTGTGCGGCATCCTCGGCGGCGCCCTGGTGTGCATCTTCATGCTCGATATCTCCGCCACCCAGTTCCTCACCATCCTGCAGCGCGACATCCCGCTCAACCACTTCCTGGTGGGGCTGGGCAAGGCGCCGGTGTTCGCCTTCCTGATCGCGGTGATCGGCTGCCTCGAAGGCTTCAAGGTCAGCGGCAGCGCCCAGTCGGTGGGCGAGCACACCACCTCCAGCGTGGTGCAGTCGATCTTCATGGTGATCCTGCTCGACGCCGTGGCCGCGCTCTTCTTCATGGAGATGGGCTGGTGAGCGGCGCCAACGACACGGTCATCCGGGTGCGGGGGCTGGCGAACCGCTTCGGCAGCCACGTGGTCCACGAGGAGCTGGACCTCGACATCCGCCGCGGCGAGATCCTCGGCGTGGTGGGCGGCTCCGGTACCGGCAAGTCGGTGCTGCTCAGGAGCATCGTGGGGCTCAAGCGCCCCGACGCCGGGCGCGTCGAGCTGTTCGGCGAGGACCTCTCTGCCCTGCCCGCCCGCCGGCGCTCCGAGATGGAGCGGCGCTTCGGCGTGCTCTTCCAGCGCGGCGCGCTCTTCTCGTCGCTCAACCTCCAGGAGAACGTGGCACTGCCGCTGATCGAGCATGCCGGCCTCGGCCGGCGCGACGCCGAGGACCTGGCACGCATGAAACTGGCCCTGGCCGGGCTGCCGCCGAATGCCGCCTTCAAGATGCCCGCGGAGCTCTCCGGCGGCATGATCAAGCGCGCGGCGCTGGCGCGGGCACTGGCGCTGGACCCGGAAGTGCTCTTCCTGGACGAGCCCACAGCCGGCCTCGACCCCATCGGCGCCGCCGACTTCGACCGCCTGATCATGACCCTGCGCGACGCCCTGGGCCTCAGCGTCTTCCTGGTCACCCACGACCTGGACACCCTCTACACCGCCTGCGACCGGGTCGCCGTGCTCTCCCGACGCCGCGTGCTGGTGGCCGACCGCCTGGCGGTGGTGGAAGCCAGCGACGACGCCTGGATCCGCGACTACTTCCACGGCCCACGCGGCCGTGCCGCCGCCCGGGCCGCCACTTCCCACCCGCCGACAACCTCCGGGGAGAACACCTGATGGAAACCCGCGCTCACCACCTGGTGATCGGCCTGTTCACCGTCATCGCCCTCGTCGCCGCCCTGGGCTTCGCCCTGTGGCTCGGCAAGTCCGCCACGGACCGCGAGGTGACCTACTACGAGGTCGGCTTCGACCGCCCCGTGGGCGGGCTGGATACCGGCAACGCCGTGCTGTTCAGCGGCATACGCGTCGGCGACGTGGCCGACCTGCGCCTGGACCCGGATGATCCGCGCCTGGTGCGGGCCCTGGTCCGCATCGATGCCGACATCCCGGTGCGCGAGGACACCCGCGCGAGCCTGGTGCTCGCCAACATCACCGGCAGCATGAACATCCAGCTGCAGGGGGGAAGCCCGGAGCGGGAGCGCCTGCGCGGCAGCCGCGAGAGTCCACCGCTAATCCTGGCCGAGCCCTCGCCGCTGAGCTCGCTGCTGGCCGACGGCGAGACCCTAGTGGGGGGGCTCAACCAGCTGCTGATCAACGCCAACCGCCTGCTCGCCGAGGAGAACACCGACCGGGTCGAGCAGATCCTGATCAACCTGGAGCAGCTCAGCGAGGAGCTGGCCGCCCGCAGCGGCGAGCTCGGGGCGGTGGTCGACATCGCCGACCGGCTGGGCGAGGAGGCCACTTCCCTGCTGCGGTCGCTGGCCGGCCTGAGCCAGAGCGCCGAGACCCTGGTCGAGGGGGACGGCCGCCAGGCCCTGGAGAGCGCCGGCCAGGCCATGGGCAGCCTGCAGGGCATGGCCCGCCGCCTGGAGGAGCTGCTCGGCAGCAACGAGGAGGCCCTGGGCCGCGGCATGCAGGGGCTGGGCGACCTCGGCCCGACCATCCGCGAGCTGCGCGGCACCCTGGACACCCTGGGGCGCATCACCCGCCGCCTGGAGGAGAACCCGGCCGACTTCCTGCTGGGCCGTGAACCGATCGAGGAGTTTTCACCGTGAGACGCCTGGCCCTGCTGCTGCTGGCAAGTACCCTCACCGCCTGCACCCTGCTGCCGGAGAGCGAGCCGCCCAGCCTTCACCTGCTGCCCGCCACCCCGCTTGCCCCCGCCCAGAGCGCCCCCCTGGAGGCACGCCTGCGGGTGGAGACCCCCCAGGCATCGGCGCTGCTCTCCGGGGCGCGCATCCTGGTGATGCCGGAGCCCAACCGCCTGCAGGCCTACGCCGGTGCCCGCTGGAGCGACCGCACCCCGCTGCTGCTGCGCGACCGCCTGGTGGAGGGGCTGCGCGACCGCGGCCGTCTGCAGGTTCAAGACGACAACAGCCCGCTGGGCGCCGATGTCGCCATGGTCAGCGACCTGCGCGCCTTTCACAGCGTCTATCCGCCGGCAGAGGCGCAAGGCTCGCCGGTGGCGGTGATCCGCCTCGACGCCAGCCTGGTGGACGAGAGCCAGCGACGGCTGCTGGCCGAGCGGCGCTTCGAGGTGCGCGAGCCCAGCGAGGGGATCGCCGTGGCCCAGGTGGTGGAGGCCTTCGGCCGCGCCGCCGACGAGCTGGCCCGGGCCATCGCCGAATGGAGCGAGGAGGTCATGGCGACGCGCTGACGCCCGCCGGCCAAATGCCGCCATTCCCGCAGGATGCCGCCGATTATTCAGATCGGCGATGTTCGGCTATGATGTCGGCAAACGATGGCTTGGATAAGAACGGATTGGTTAAGAACGGCTTGAATAAGCACAAGGACGCAGGCGGCATGGACACGACTCCCCCTCGGCAAAACCTCGGCATCAGCGCCTACCGCTGGCTCAAGCAGGACATCATCCGCGGGGTGTTCCGGCCCGGCGAGAAGCTGCTGATGAGCCGGCTCAAGGAGCGCTACGACCTGGGCGTCGGCCCGCTGCGCGAGGCGCTCTCCCAACTGGTGGCCGAACGCCTGGTGGTGGCGATCAGCCAGCGCGGCTACCGGGTGGCCCCCATGTCCCTGCCCGAGCTCGAGGACCTATACGACGCCCGCGCCCAGCTCGAGGGGCTGGTGCTGCGGCTGGCCATCGAGCGTGGCGACGACGCCTGGGAGGCAGAGATCCTGGCCACCGCCCACACCCTCGCCAAGGTGATGGAGGTCAACTCCCCCGACGAACTGCTCGACGTCTGGGACGCCCGCCACAAGGCCTTCCATACCGCCATCGCCAGCGGCTGTCGCTCGCCCCACCTGCTGCAGGTGCGCGAGAGCCTGTTTGACCAGGTGGAGCGTTACCGCCACCTGTGGCTGCGCGAGACGGTCTTCTCGGAGCAGGCGCTCGAGCGCAAGCGCCAGGAGCACGCCGCCCTGGTGGAGGTGATTCTCGCCCGGGACGTGGAGCGTGCCAGCGAGATGATGCGCGAGCACCTGATGACCCCGGTGCCGATCATCACCCAGGTCATGAAGCGCCAGGCCTAGGTCGCCCCCCCACTGCTCCGCCCTCAGCCGGCCAGCTTGAGCCCGACCAGGCCGGCCAGGATCAGCACCAGGCTGAGCAGGCGCAGCGGCGAGGCGCTGTCGCCGTAGATCAGGATGCCCAGCAGCACGGTGCCCACCGCGCCGATGCCGACCCACACCGCATAGGCGGTGCCCACCGGCAGCACCTTCATCGCCTGGGCCAGCAAGTAGAAGCTGGCCACCATGGCCAGCACGGTCAACACGCTCGGCAGCGGCCGGGTGAATCCGGCAGAGGCCTTCAGCCCCAGCGCCCAGGCGACTTCCAGCAGGCCGGCCACGGCCACGAGAATCCACGCCATCTCGATGATGTCCTTTCCGGGCGAGGCCGTCCCCGCAGCGCAGGCGCGCACCGGGTCGTCCCGGGCGCGTAGTTCAATGATCTGGTCGAGCCCGGCATGCTAGCACCCCGGACGCACTTTTCAAGACGACGGCTTGCCTGGCTGTCACGCCGCTGTCATCGAGCCCGTCCAGAGTGGTGAGTGACAGGATATCGCTCCCCCCTTATGCTGGAGTGACACCCCGCCCGAGGATGGGCACGCCGGAGACGAGACAATGCCTCACCTGCTGAGATTTTCCCGCGACCTGGAAGCCCGCCTCGATGCGCTCGCCGAGGCCAGCGGCCTGGGCAAGGCCGAGCTGATCACCCGCTGCGTGGAGGGCGGCATCCTGGCCCTCGAGCACCAGCTGCTGCCCGAGAGCGGCGCAGCCCCCCTGGCCGAGCGCAGCATCGACCAGGTGCTGCGCGAGAGCGGCCTGGGGGCCTGAGCCGAGCGGCATCGCCGCCCTGCCCGTTCAGCCGATGAAGCCGGCGCAGAAGCGCCGATACGCCACCAGCGCCCGCTCCCGGGAGGTGGCGACGAGATGCACCTCCTGGCCCGGCAGGCACTGGGCCAGCCGCGCGGCGGCCAGCGGCGTGAGCGCCCCCAGCCGTGGATAGCCGCCGATGGTCTGGCGGTCGTTGAGCAGCGCGATGGGCTGCCCGTCCGGCGGCACCTGCACCGCGCCGAGACCGATTCCCTCCGAGACCAGCGAGCCGAGCCGGCACGCGAGCCGCGGGCCGGTCAGGCGAACCCCCATGCGATCGGCGCGGTCGTCCACCCGCCAGGCCGCATTGAAGGCCTGGTAGAGGCTGTGCCCGCTGAAATCGCCCACCTGGGCGCCAGGCAGCAGCGCCAGCCTGGCCGGGGAACGATAGTCGAGGCGCGCCTCGTCGGGGGCCCTCCCTTCCCCCACGCTCGCCGCGACCTCGACCACCGTCAGCCGATCCCCCTCGCCAAGCTTGCTGCCGCGCCCGTCGAAGCCGCCCAGCCCCTCCCGCACCACGCAGGCCACGCTGCCCAGCACCGGCTCGGCGACGAAGCCGCCGGCCACCGCCAGGTAGGCGCGCAGGCCATTGACGGGGGCGGTGAAGACCAGCCGCTGCCCTTCCCTGCAGGTGACGCGCTGCCACAGCGGCAGCGGCTTGCCCTCCAGGGTGGCCCCCAGGTCGGCACCGGCCACGGCAAGCGTCAGGTCGCGCTCGGCCACCAGGGTCAGCCCGCCGAAAGTGACCTCCAGCGCCGCCGTCCCCCAGGGATTACCCGCCAGGCGGTTGGCCCAGGCCCAGCCGTGGAGGTCGGCCGGCCCGCCCTGGGTGACCCCCAGACGGCGCACGCCGAAGCGTCCGGCATCCTGCAGCAGCGCGAGGGGGCCGGCACGCTCGACGCGAAAACCGATAACGGTATAGTTTCCTTTATCGCGACTCATCGGCCTGCCTCCATGGGCGTGGTATCGCCCCCCTCGGCCTCGAAGGCCTGCCGGTCCACCGGCACGAAGCGCACCCGGTCGCCCACCCGGAGCAGGCTGAAGCCCTCGCGGTCGCGATCGAAGAGCCGCGCCGAGGTGCGCCCCAGCAGGTGCCAGCCGCCGGGGGTGACCGCCGGGTAGGCGGCGGTCTGGCGCCCGGCGATGGCCACGCTGTTGACCGGCACGCGCTCCCGGGGCGTATCGAGCCTTGGCACCTCCAGGCGCGCATCCAGCAGGCCCATGAAGGCGAAGCCGGGCGCGAAGCCTAGCGCGAAGACCCGATAGTCGTGGCCGGCGTGGCAGGCGATCACCTCGTCCACCGTCATCCCGACCCGCTCGGCCACCCGGGGCAGGTCCGGCCCCACGCTCGGGTCGTACCAGGTGGGCAGCTCGCGGACCTCGCCGGCCTCGGCCTGCTCGTCAGGGGCGAGATCCCCCAGCAGCCCGAGCAGACGGCGGCGGGCCTCCTCGGGGGAGAGCCTGAGCGGGTCGAAGACCACCAGCAGGGTGGTATAGGAAGGCACCAGGTCGACCAGCGCTTCGCCAAAGGCCGCCTCGCAGCGCCGCGTCAGCGGGGTGATCCAGGCCAGGTTGGACTCCTCGATGCGCTCGAAGAGCCGCACCATCCAGCCGTCCAGCCCGGTGGACTCCAGCCGCGGCAGCCCTGCGCCCTCCCCCCTCATGAGCCCGCCTCGATCTCGTCGAGGGCCTGGCGGATCGCCCGCACCGCGGCGATGGACTCGGGGTTGTCGCCGTGCACGCAGAGGGTATCGGCGGCCAGCACCAGTTCGCTGCCGTCCCTGGCGGTGAGCGGCTGGCCGGTGGCGATACGCCGCGCCTGGTCCACGATCACCGCCTGGTCATGATGCACCGCTCCCGCCTCGCGCCGGGAGACCAGCCGCCCCTCCCCATCGTAGGCGCGGTCGGCGAAGGCCTCGAACCACAGCGATACCCCTTCGGCCTTGGCCAGGACCCGGGCCGCCGAGGTGTCGCGGGTGGCCATGGTCATCAAGGGCAGCGCGGGGTCGAAGGCCAGAATCGCCCGCATCACCGCGGTCATGATCTCCGGGTCCCGGGCCATGTCGTTGTAGAGGGCACCGTGGGGCTTCACGTAGCTTACCTCGACCCCCTCCGCCCGGCACATGCCATAGAGAGCACCGAGCTGATAGAGCACCAGGTTCTCGACCTCCTCGGCCGAGCAGGCCAGGGAGCGACGCCCGAAGCCCACCAGGTCCGGATAGGCCGGGTGGGCGCCGACGCGCACTCCGTGCTTCTTCGCCAGACGCACCGTCATGCGGATCACGTCGGGGTCCGAGGCGTGGAAGCCGCAGGCGACGTTGGCCAGGTCCACGTGGGGCATCACCTCATGGTCGAGCCCCATCACCCAGGGGCCGTAGCTTTCCCCCATGTCGGCGTTGAGCAGGATAGGTGTCATGGAGTCTCTCCTTGTGGAACAGGATTGGGCCCGAGCCCTAGAAGATATTGGAGCGTTCGTACTGGCTCGGCCAGGCCACATCACGGGCCTTCAGCGCCGCGGCGGCCCGCAGCGGCCAGACCGGATCGGCCAGCAGGGCCCGCCCGAGGATCACCAGGTCGGCCTGGCCGTTGGCGATCACCGACTCGGCAAGATCGGGACTATGGATCAGGCCGACGGCACCGGTCGCGATCTCGGCCCCCGCACGAACCGCCTGGGCCAGGGGGATCTGGTAGCCGGGGTGAATGGGGATCGCCTGGCGGGGGTCGTTGCCGCCCGAGGAGCAGTCGATCAGGTCCACCTGGCCAAGCTCCTTCAGCCGCGATGCCAGGCGCACCGTCTGCGCCAGGTCCCAGCCTCCCTCGACCCAGTCGGTGCAGGAGAGGCGCAGGAACAGCGGCAGCTCCTCGGGCCACTCCTCCCGGGTCGCCGCGATGGACTCCAGCAGGAAGCGGATGCGATTGTCGAAGCTGCCGCCGTAGCCATCATCGCGCCGATTGCTCAGGGGGGACAGGAACTGATGGATCAGATAGCCGTGGGCGCCGTGCAGTTCCAGGGCCTTGAAGCCTGCCTCCCGGGCACGGCGCACGCTGGCCTTGAGGCTGGCGATGGACGCCTCGATCTGGTCGACCGACATGGCCTTGGGCGTCGCCCAGCCCCGGGCATAGGGCAGCGCCGAGGCCGAGACCAGGTCCTGCCAGCCCCCCTCGGTAGGCGTCAGGGGGCGTGAGCCCTCCCAGGGGCGCCCCACCGACGCCTTGCGCCCGGCGTGGCCCAGCTGGATCCCCGGCACGGCACCCTGGGCCTCGACGAAGCCGGCAATGCGGGCCAGGGTGTCGCGCTGCTCGTCGTTCCAGAGCCCGAGGCAGTGCGGGGTGATTCTCCCCCGGGGCTCGATGTGCACCGCCTCGGTGAACACCCAGCCGGCGCCACCGGCGGCCCTGGCGCCCAGGTGAACGAGATGCCAGTCGTTGGTCAGGCCGTCGCGCCCGGAGTACTGGCACATGGGCGATAGCATGATCCGGTTGCGGGCGGTGACCGAGCGAAACTGGATCGGCCGGAACAGGTGGGGGTCGGGGTCGCGGCGCAGGATCCGGCGCTCATCCTCCCCGCCGGAGCGTGAGTCGATGATGGCACCCTGCGCCGCCGGGTCAGGTGTGATGTCGGCCATGGCCAGGCCTCCTTGTCGTTGTTTTGGGCGTTGCTGTCTACGTTGTTGTCCGGGTTCTTGTTGGTCGTGTTCCGTGTGCCGCCGTCGGCTCATGAATCGACGGTGCCGCCCCTGCGGGCGAGGGCACGCCTGAACTGCCACTGGCTGATCAAAAACAGCGTCGCGCTGACGCCCATGGAAGCCAGCAGCGCGAGCAGGAAGACCGCCATCGGAGGCAGATAGCCGACCAGAATCGCCGTCACCGCGCCGAAGGCCACCAGGCTCAGCATGCCCTTCTGGGCCATGCTCACGGTGGCTCGCGCCACCTCGGGACCGTAGCGCTCATGCAGGGTCCAGCCAATGGTAAACAGTCCCACCGGGAACCCAACCAGCATGCCGGAAAGCAGCGGACCCGACTTGACCGCCAGGGTGGTCGCCACGCTCACCAGCACGCCGGCCAGCAGGCCGCGCAGCGCCAGGTCGAACCAGCCGGATCGTGCCACGACGACGGGTTGGCGCAACCGGAGCCACCGCCTGACTCCCTCCGCCAGCAGCAGCATGGCAAAGTACATCAGCACCGCGACCCCCACCCCTCCCGGCACCCGCGTGAACAGCAGGGCCGCGGGCACCCAGCACAGCGTGGCGATGCACAGGCTGGCCAGGGCGCTCAGCCGTCCAGCGGTGACCACGAAGCTGATGCTGAACAGCAGGGTGGCGACCAGCGCATGCAGGGTCGAGAGTGCCGCGGCCTGGATGAACTCGGTCGAATGCTCCCGAAGCATGAAGAAGTAGCCGGGGCCCAGGATGATGGGGGTCCCGGCGATGATACCGCCCAGCCGGGGCCCCAGCTTGCCGACCGCCAGAGACACCCCGACCACCACCACCGCTGTGGCGATGAGCTTGGCCAGCAGTACGCTCAGCATGGCGCCGTGCCTCCCCTCCCCGGATGGCGGAGCGAGGGGCGCCCGGTCGCGCCTTCGCCTCGCCTCATGCCACAACCGGCAGGGTCTCGACCCGGTAGGCGTGCTCCAGGGTACGCCCGGTGACCGGGTCGGTCAGCACCACCCGAAAGGCCTCGGCGGGCCGCACCCCGCCGATCACCGGCAGGGTACCGCAGAACATCACCTGGCCCGGCGCCAGCTGCGCACCGGCCAGCCCGAAACGCGACAGCAACGCCTCGGGATGCAGCAGCCCGGTCACGCCCCCCTGCTGGTAGCACACCTCCTTCCCATCGATGGTGGCATGGGAGGCCAGGGTCAGCGCGTCCCAGTGGTCGATCACCTCGTCGAGGCGCCACACGCTCCCGCCTACCGGCTTGGCACAGACCTGCTTGGAGTGCGCCACCGACCAGGCCTCGGCCTCTCGGTCGGTGTGGTCGGACCCGATGCCGACCAGGGTGCCGGCGTGGCTGCCGATCAGCACCACCTCCACTTCGCCGCTGGTGGCCTCGCCCAGCACCTGGACGCCGGGGTCGGTGGTCAGCTGGTTGGCCGCCACGCGGTAGAAGAGCGGCGTGGTGGAGGGCGGGGTCACGCCGATCGCACGGAGCTCCTCGATGTGCTCGTGGATGGCGGCCTGCTCGCGGCCGGCCCAGCCGGCGATGATCAGCTCCTCGACCTCCACCTCGACGGGTGGCTGTGTCGCCGAAAGATAGAATGTGGTCACTATGGGCTCCTCCTTGTTGTGAGTGGTGAGCGGCGAGCGGTGCCTGGTGGGCGGCGGCACTAGCCGCGCACCAGGTTGGGCAGGTACATGGCGACCGACGGGAAGAGGATCAGCACGATCGCCATGATGAACATGATGCCGACATAGGGCATGGCGCCGAGCATCACGTCGTTGAAGGAGCCGCCCTGGCGAACCCCCTGGACCACGTAGAGGTTGAGCCCCACCGGCGGGGTGATCAGCGCCATCTCGATGAGCAGGATCAGCAGGATGCCGAACCACACCGGATCGAAGCCCATGGCGATCACGATGGGCGCCACGATGGGGATGGTGATCACCATCAGCGACAGCGTCTCGATGAAGAAGCCGAGGATGATGTAGAGCACGATCACCAGCATCAGGGTCGAGTAGGGACCGAGACCCGCCGACTCCAGGAAGGCGGTGAGCTCCCGGGTGACACCGGTGGAGGCCAGCACGAAGTTGAGGAAGTAGGAGGCGATGATGATCAGCATGATCATGCCGGTGGTACGCATGGTGCCGTCCAGGGCCTCGACGATGATGCGCAGCGACAGCTTGCGCATGAAGAGCGCGATCAGCAGCGCCCCGATCACCCCCAGCGAGGCCGCCTCGGTGGGGGTCGCCCAGCCGGCGTAGATCGAGCCCACCACGATGCCGAACAGGATCAGCACGGGGACCAGGTGCCTGAGCCCCGCGATACGCTCTCCCCAGCTGTGGTGGGTACTGGGCCCACCGAGGCTGGGGCGCCACATGCAGATCAGGGCCGTGCCGACCATGAACAGCACCGCCAGCAGCAGACCCGGAATCAGGCCCGCGGCGAACAGCTGGGGAATCGAGGTCTCGGTCAGAAAGCCGTAGACGATCAGGTTGATGGAGGGGGGAATCATGATGCCGAGGGTGCCCCCGGCGGCGATCGAGCCGGTGAACAGCTTGGCGTCGTACTTCATCTCCTTGCCCTGGGGGATGGCCACGGTGCCGATGGTGGCCGCCGTCGCCACGCTGGACCCGGACGTGGCGGAAAACAGCGTCGCGGTGCCGATGTTGGCATGCAGCAGCCCACCCGGCAGCCAGGAGAGCCAGCTCTCTAGGGCCCGGTAGGTACCCTTGGCGATCCCGGTACGCACCAGGATCTCGCCCAGCAGGATGAACAGGGGGATGGCGATCAGCAGGAAACTATCCGAGGCCGACCAGAGCACGTCGCCCATGGCCCTGACCAGCGGGAAGGGGGAAAAGAACTCATCCAGGAACAGCCCCAGGGCAATCAGGGTCGCCGCCACGGGGACGCTAACCAGCAGCAGGACGAGCAGCACCAGCAGTGCGATCAGAATCATGAGTGGGCTTCCTTGTTTTCTTCGCTGATCTGCTCATCCAGCGTCGGGCTGCCCGCCAGCCGCTGGACCCCCGCCACATCCCGGCACAGCAGGCCGAGGAGGACGCGCAGCGAGAGCAGGCCGACGGCGAGGCTGAACCAGGCCCCCCCCAGCAGCCACAGCGCCTGGGGCAGCCAGATGGGCGTGCCGAGCGGGGTGTTGGCCGTCGCCCCGGCCAGGTAGGAGTCCTTGGTGACCTCGAAGGCGGCCCCGACCACCAGCACGCAGAACAGCGCCATGGCGAGCAGGGCGACCAGGTCGAGCACCCCACGGACGGTGATCGGCAGGTTGAGGTAGAGGGCATCGATGCGAATGTGCGCCTTGCGCATCAGGGTGAAGGCGAACGACCAGCTGGCGCTGATAGCCATGATGTAGCCGGTGATCTCGGTGGCATGGACGGCCGAGCGTCCCATGAAGCGCCGCGACAGCACTTCCAGGGTGACCATGATCACGGTCAGCAGGATCAGCACGCCGCCGGCTCTCGCCAGCCACAGGGAGCCGACCTGCACGCCATCCAGCACCCGATCCAGGTTGGTATTGACCCGTTGCAACATGTGTCTCTCCAGGGCGAGGCCGGGCTGTGGAACAGCCCGGTCGCCGGCAATCATCGAACGGGAATTACTTGGCGGCCGTCAGGCCCGTGATGGCCCCGATGGTCTCGTTCCAGCGATCGACCCACTCCTGGTCCACGCGGTTGGCCCAGTTCGGCAGCAGGGTCTCCTCGAGGTGACGCGTCGCTTCCGCGTAGTCCTCGTCGGTCGCCTCTACCAGCACCATCCTGCCGGGGTCGCCACGGGTGCACTCCCCCTCGCCGGTCAGGCAGGCGATCCCCTCGCGGGTCTCCTCCACGGCGGACTCCCAGACGGGGTTCTCGTAGTGGTCGCGTATCTCGGCGGTCAGCCACTCCTGGGTCTCGGGCGAGAGGGAGGCCCACTTGTTGCCGTTCATGGCCGTGACCAAATGGTCCCAGCCCCCCACCGGCAGCGGGTAGAGGTGGGTGGAGACCTCATACCAGCCGGAGCTGTAGCCGGAGAGCGAGCCGGTCACGGCGCAGTCGATGACGCCACGCTGCAGGGCACCGGGTACCTCGCTGAAATTCAGCGTGATGCCCTCGGCGCCCAGCGCCTCCAGGAACTCGGCAGTGGTCCGGCCGCTGGCCCTGACCTTCTTGCCGGCCAAGTCGGAGAGCCCGTCGATGGCGACATTGCAGAAGACCATCTGCGAGGGATAGGGCACCACGGCCAGCAGGTGCGCGTTGCGATAGCGCTTGGCGAAGGCGTCGGCCAGCACCGGACGATAGGCGTCGGCCACCGCCCGGGCCGTCTCCACGTCCGGCGCGATCATCGGCATGTCCAGCCCCTCGAGCTCCGGCGCATCCTGCACGGCATAGTTGGCCACCGTTGCGGCCACCTCGATCACGTCGCGGCCCATCAGGCGGTAGACCTCCCCTCCACCGAGCCCCATCTGGTCGAAGGTGGTGACATCGGTGGTGATCCGGCCACCGGAGGCCTCGGGCAGGTGGCGCTCCCAGAAGGGGCGCTCGAAGTTCTGATAGAGCGACAGGCTGCTCCAGCTGCCCACGTAGGCGATGCTGGTCTCGTCCAGCTCCTGGGCCTGGGCCTGGGAGGCGGCCACCAGCATGCCGGCAGCCACGGCAGTCACGAGGGATTTCGGGGTCATCATGGGATCTACCTCTTGTTGGTGTTGTGGGGTCTTCCGAGGGTTACAGCAGGGCCAGGCGGCTGTCGGGAATGTCCGTGATCAGCATGTGGCCCGGGCTGTGGGTGATGGCAAACTCGATGGCGGACTCGACCAGCACCTGCTGGGGGGTGACCCCGCAGGCCCAGAACACCGGGATCTCGTCCTCGCCGATCGTGACCGCATCGCCGTAATCGGGGGTGCCGATGTCAGGGATCCCGATCAGTGCCGGGTCACCGAAATGCACCGGCGCACCGTGTGCCTGGGGATAGCGGGTGGTGATCTGGATCGCCCGGATGGCGTCCGCGGCCCGGTAGGGACGCATGGAGACCACCAGGCGACCGCCGAAGCCGCCCGCCGGCGTCAGCGGAACGGAGGTGTTGTACATCGGGACATTGCGTCCCTCGTCGATATGGCGCACCGGCAGCCCATCCAGGGCCAGCGCATGCTCGAAGGTGAAGGAGCAGCCCAGGGCGAAGGTCACCAGGTCATCGCGCCAGATCTCGGCGACGTCATGCACCGTCTCGGCCAGCCGGCCGTCGCGGTAGATGCCGTAGGCGGGAACATCGCGAGCGATATCCAGGTCCTCCCCCAGCGCGACGCAGCCCCGCTGGCCGGGCTCGGTGACGGCCAGCAGCGGGCAGGGCCTGGGGTTGGCCTGGCAGAAGCGCAGGAAGCCGTTGGCCTGGGCTTCGGGAAGGATCACCAGGTTGACCTGGACATACCCCTTGGCCAGGCCCGCGGTGGGGCCGACCAGGGTGCCATCACGAGCGGAGAGGCGCACGGCTCTCGGGTCGTTCTCGGCATAAGGGAGCGTTGTTGGGGTCATTGTCCTGCCTCTCCATGCGGTCCTTCCAAGGTAGGGCAGAACAATTGATTACTTCAAATCGATAATCAGGATCACTTTTGATCAATAAAGCTGATCATCGGGGAGCCTATCACCGCTTCGATCGCCTTCCGCCACCGTGGCAAGCGACAGCTCGGCCACCGCGCGGACCACGCCGGCACCGGGCGAGGCGCTGTAGGCGGTGCTGAACACCAGGTCCGGCAGCGTGGCCTCGACCCGGAACTCCCGAAGCGCCCCCGAGGCCAGCTCCCGGGTGAGAATCTCCCGCGGCAGGGCGCTCACCCCGAGGCCATCCACGGTCATCCTGATGATGGTGGAGAGCGACGAGCTCGAGTGAATCCGGGTAGGGTGGTCCGTGGGGGTCACCAGGGAGCGGATATTGGCATAGGGCTCGCTGCGGCGCGGGTAGGTGATGATCGGGATCCTGGCCAGGTCGGCCAGGCGGATCGGCTCCTCGGGCAGGGGGATCGAGGGACTGGCCACCCAGACCAGGGAGTAGCGGCAGAAGGGGCGGCTGACGAAGTCCGCCTGATTCACCTCGCCGATCAGGAAGGCGATATCGATCTCCCGGCTGGTGAGCTTGTCGGCCAGGTTGACGGAAATGTCCACGTCCAGCTCGAGGTTGATGGCCGGGTAGGCCTCGCTGATCTTCTCGATCAGCCGCGGCAGCCAGGTGTAGGCGATGGTCTCCGAGACCCCCAGCCGGATGGTGCCGTGGATGGCATCCGGGCGGGCCACGGTCTCGAGAAGCTCGGCGTGCAGCTGGAGGATCTTCTCCGCGTAGACCAGCAGCTGCCGCCCCTTCGCCGTGAGGACCGCCTTGCGCCCCGTGCGGTCGAACAGCTCGGTACGCAGCTCATCCTCGAGGCTCGAGATCCTCGCGGAGACGGAGGGCTGGGAGGCATAGAGCCGCTTGGCGGCGGCCCTGAAGCTGCCCAGTCGGGCAATCCATACGAAGGTTTCCAAGGTTCTGATGTTCATCCGTTACCTGCTCGACTCCCGGGACCGAGGGGGTGCGGCGGGCCTGGGCGACAGGCAGCGCCGATCATGCTCGACCCCCACTGATGAAATTACCCTATCACAGCCGCCGAGGCGCCATGGCAGCGCCCGATGCCGACCGGCAGGGGCGTTCGCCACCGTTTAGAGGGGGTCGAAAGGTCACCGAGCGGCCGGCCAGGCACCTGCTAGGCTTCGAGGAGTCTGCGCTCCGTCATCGGCATCCCTCAGGAGGTTCGCGCCATGCGTCCACATCGCTTCACGCCACTGCTGTTCTCGCTCTCCGCCCTCGCCTTCGCCGGCGCCGTTCAGGCCGCCGAGTGGAACATGGCCACCCCCTACGGAGACGCCAGTTTCCATACCCAGAACGTCAAGCAGTTCGCCGAGGACGTGGCCGAGGCCACCGACGGCGCGCTGCGCATCACCGTCCACAGCGGTGGCTCCCTGGTGGCCCACGGCGAGATCAAGCCCTCGGTGCGTCGCGGCACCATTGACGCGGGCGAGGTCTTCCTGTCGATCCTCTCCAACGAGGATCCGATCTTCGAGATCGACACCCTGCCGGGGGTGGCGGGCAGCTACGAGGAGGCCATGGCGCTGTGGGAGGCCACCCGCCCCATGATTACCGAGCTCTTCGCGGCTGAGGGGCTCAAGCCCCTCTATGCCGTAGCCTGGCCGGCCCAGGGCCTCTACACCCGGGAGGAGATCACCGACCCCGAGCAGTTCGAGGGGCTCAGGGTGCGCGCGCCCAACATCAACACCCAGCGCTTCGTGCAGAACCTCGGCGGCAGCCCCACCGAGACCGAGGAGTCCGATATTCCCACCGCCTTCAGCACCGGCCGGGTGGACGCCATGATCACCTCCAGCGCCACCGGCAACGCCATGACCGCCTGGGACTACGTCTCCTGGTACACCGATGCCAACCTCTGGCTGCCCAAGAACATCGTGTTTATCAACCAGCGCGCCTTCGACCGCCTCGACGAGGTCACCCAGGAGGCGCTGCTCGAGGCGGCCGCCCGCGCCGAGGAGCGGGGCTGGCAGATGAGCCGCGACAACAACGCGACGAGCCTCGAGGCCCTAGCGGCCAACGGCGTCTCGGTGGTGACCCCCAACGAGGCCGTGGCCGAGGCGCTGCAGGCGGCCGGTGACAAGCTCTTCGCCGACTGGGAGTCCCGCGCCAGCGACGAGGCCAAGGCGCTGCTCGAGGCCTATCGCGACGGCCTCGACGAGGAGTAACCGTCCCCCGGCACGCGTCCATGGCCGCGTGCCGGCAACCCGAGGGTGACCCATGCCATTCAAGTTTGCCCTGCTCTACCGCCTGGGCGCCTGGGGGGCGGCGGCCTGCATGGTGACAATCTGCGGCCTGGTGGCGCTGCAGGTGACCTTCCGCGTGCTGGATGCCCTGCTGATCCTGGTCGGGCTGCGTCGCCTTGGCCTCGGCATCACCGGGGTATCGGAGCTCGCCGCCTACCTGCTGGTGGGGGCCACCTTCCTGGGGCTCGCCTACACCTTCGTCCATCACGCCCATATCCGGGTGACCCTGCTGCTCTCCCGGCTTCCCTCGCGCTTCCGGGTCTGGGTGGAGGTGTGGTGCCTGATCGTCGCGCTGGCCATCGCCCTGCTGCTGGCCTACGGCCTGGTCGAGCTGGCCCGCGAGAGCCTGCACTACCGGGATGTCTCCTCGGGCTTCCTGTCGATTCCGCTGTGGATCCCGCAGACGGTGCTGGCGACCGGCGTCGGGTTGCTCTGCCTGGCGCTGGCCGAGGCCCTGCTGATGACCCTGCGCATCGCCGCCCGGGACCCCGACAGCTTCCGCGAGCTCACGGCCACCGACGACAGCGACCTGCCCTGACCAGCTCACCGGGAGACGACATCTCGTGCTAGCCCTGTCCCTTACCGCCATCCTGACCCTGGCCCTGCTGCTCGGCAGCGGGGTTTGGATCGCCTTCGCCCTGATCGGCACCGCCTGGGTGGCCCTGGCGCTCTTCACCCCCTTCGCCCCCGGCCCCATCCTCGCCTCGGACTTCTGGGGCGCCAGCTACGGCTGGGACCTGACCGCGCTGCCGATGTTCATCTGGATGGGCGAGATCCTCTTCCGGTCGGGGCTGGCCGACAACATGTTCCGGGGGCTCTCGCCCTGGCTGAACCGGCTGCCCGGCCGGCTGCTTCACACCAACATCATCGGCAGCGGCATGTTTGCCGCCGTCTGCGGCTCCTCGGCGGCCACCTGCGCCACCGTGGGCAAGATGACCCTGCCGGAGCTTGAACGGCGAGGCTACGACCCCCAGATGGCCATCGGCACCCTGGCCAGCGCCTCCACCCTGGGGCTGCTGATCCCGCCCTCCATCGTGCTGATCGTCTACGGCGTGGTGACCGAGCAGTCCATCTCGCGGCTCTTCATGGCCGGCATCGGACCGGGGCTCATGATCCTCTCGCTCTTCATGGGCTATCTGATCCTGTGGTCGCTGCTCAAGGGCAACCGGGCGGGGCTCACCGGCGCGGACGAATCCTCCCTGCCGCTTGCCCAGAAGCTGCGCCAGACCCTCTCGCTGCTGCCGATCCTTGCACTGATCGGCGGCATCATCGCCTCCATCTACGGCGGGCTGGCGTCCCCCACCGAGGCCGCCGCGGTGGGAGTGGTGCTATCGATGCTGATCGCCCGCTGGAACGGCCACTTCGGCTCGGTCGTCTTCCGTGAGTCGCTCTTTGCCGCGGTCCGGACCTCCTGCATGATCGCCTTCATCATCGCCGGGGCCTCCTTTCTGACCTCGGCGATGGGCTTCACCCAGGTGCCGATGCAGCTGGCCCGGGCCATAGGCGAGATGGGGCTCTCCCCCACCCTGCTGCTGATGGCCCTGACCCTGCTGCTGCTGGTGATGGGCTGCTTCCTGGACGGCATCTCGCTGATCCTGCTGGTCACCGCCATCATCATGCCGGTGATCAGCGCCGCGGGCTTCGATCTGATCTGGTTCGGCATCTACCTGGTGATCGTGGTGGAGATGTCGCAGATCACCCCGCCGGTGGGGTTCAACCTGTTCGTGATCCAGGGGCTCACCGGCAAGGACATCCTGACCATCACCCGGGCCACCCTGCCCTTCTTCCTGCTGATGCTGGCGGCCATTGCCCTGATGCACCTCTTCCCGGAGATTGCCCTCTACCTGCCCCAGGCGATGAACCGCTGAATCGGGGTCAGTCGCCCTCTGCCCTGCGTGTTGATTCCCGAAGCGCGGCGCGCGGGTTACGCGGATAGAAGCGCTCCGGCTGGCGCTCCACGTGGGGAAAGAAGCGGGTGTCCTTGTAGGGCATCTTCATGAAGCCGGAGACCCCGAGCCCCTCGATCAGCCCCACGGCGTCGAGGATGTCCTCCAGGCGACGGCGAAATTCCGCCTCCCGGGAGGGGTCGAGCAGGCGGTAGTAGCTGTGGATCTTGAGGTGGGCCGGCAGCGCCTCGAAGATGATCATGCCGGTGTGGTGGATCTCGTTGAGCGCCTCCAGGGAGGTGATGATCGCCTCCGGCAGCACCAGGAACTCCTCGGGATCGGGACCATCCTCGAAGTAGCTGTGCAGGCGGCTGCGGTCCTCCAGCTCCGGCATCGCGCTGACCTCGTAGGCCAGGCGCATCCCGGGCTCCAGCCGGAAGGGCTGCTCCGGCCCCTCGCGATCCAGGTGCAGGGTGTCCCGGGCATTGAACAGGCAGCTCTTGAAGATGCCCTGGCGGTAGATGGCCCGGGCCAGATGAACCATGTTGTTGACCGCGGCGATGAAGGCCGGGCGCCGGGCGGCGTCGTGCAGGTTCAGCGAGGTGTCGATGTAGACCCCATCGGCCTCCCAGCGCACCGCCAGCCCCCCCACCACCGGGTAGCGCCCCAGCCGGCTCACCGCGGCCAGGAAGGCCTTCTCGGTTTCGCCCATCCCCTGCATGAAGTTCTTGTAGTAGCGATCGAGCTGCACGTCGTTGACGTCGTTGAGGGTCTCCGGCGCCCCCTCCTCGCGCAGGAAGGCCTTGCGCGAGCTGTAGACCACGGTGTCGATCTCGCGCTCGGCCGGTCGCACCCAGACCGGCACCAGCGCCTGGGGCGGCGTGACCGGCAGGTCGATCATCACCAGCCGGGCGAGCCTGGGCATCTCGCGGATGAAGTGGTCGCCGGCCCGGTGGCGCCGGCGCGGATCGGGGTCGAGCATGCCGTCGAGCATGCGCGCGAACTCCACCGGCAGCCCCAGGGAGGTGGCGGGAATGGCGCGGTGGCCGAAGCGGCAGGACTGCGCCGAGGCCAGCGCATAGAGGGTGCCGGCGGCCCCCTGCTCGTCGAAGCGCGGCGAGGAGAGCGCGCCATTGAGCTGCTCCTCGCCGATGAAGTAGACATCGCCCAGGCGGGCGTTGGTCTGCTGCAGGTTGTCGGACATCAGCTCCATGACGTTGGCCGCCACGAACTGCTGGTTGGCGTCGAGCTGGGCGAACACAGAGGAGCCCCAGTCGATCAGGGCGATGTTCTCGGTGGCGGCGTCGAACACCAGGTTGGAGGGCTTGATGTCGCCATGCACGATGGGCCGGCCCGCCGGGCCGGACTCCCGGCGCAGCGCGCGCAGGATATCGGCCAGCTGGCCGGCGATATGCACCACCAGGCGCGGCGAGAGCCGCCCCTCGCGCAGCGACACCTCCTCCAGGTTGAGGCCCGGCGCCCGCTGCATGACGAGGATCGACTGGTGGCGCACCCGCTGGTAGGCGATCAGCTTCGGGACCCGGGGGTGGTCCACCTGCTCCAGCATGAAGGCCTCCTCCTCGAGGCGGTCCTGGAGATGCTGGGGCAGGTTGACCCGGGTGAACTTGAAGACGTATTCGTCGCCGAGCGCGGTGAGCCCCGCGAAGACGAAGCCGTAGGCGCCCTTGCCGATCAGCGCGATCTCCCGGTAGCCCAGCTGCTCGAGCTGGGCCTGGCACAGCGCCACCCACGCCTTGAGCTTGCGGGCGTCGTGGTGGCTGAGCAGGTAGATCGACTGCTCTTCCGGGATGTAGAACTGCTGCAGGGGCGCCTGGGTCATCGTTCAACCTCTCGGCGTCAGCCGAGGTGGAGCAGCATGGTCTCGGGTCCCTCCAGGAAGCCCTTCCAGGCGTTGCAGAAGCGCGCGATGGTCCCGCCATCGATGATGCGATGGTCGCCGGCCCAGGTGACGGTCATGATCGCCCGCTTGACCACGCGCTCCTCAGCATCGAAGCGCGGCAGCCACTGGGTCTTGCCGATGGCCACGATGGCCACCTCTGGAGCGTTGATGATCGGCGCGGCATAGGTGCCCCCGAGGGCCCCGATGTTGGAGATGCTGATGGTGCCGCCCTTGAGGTCTGCCTGGCTCACCTTGCCGGCCCGGGCCGCCTCGGTGAGGCGCCCCACCTCCTCGGCCACCGACAGCAGGCTCCTGTGCTCCACCCCCTTGACGTTGGGCACCAGCAGGCCGGCGCGGCTGTCCACCGCCATCCCCACGTTGACCGAGGCAAGGTAGTGGATCTCGCTTTCGTCATCGCTGAGCCGGGCATTGAGGATCGGCGCCTCGCGCACCGCCAGCGCCATCGCCTTCATGAAGAAGGGCATAAGGGTCAGGCGCACGCCCTCGGCCTCGGCCAGGGGCTTCAACCGCTGGCGCAGCGCCAGCAGCTCGGTGACGTCGATCTCCTCGCCGTACTGGAAGTGCGGGATGGTGCTGGCCGCCTCCACCATGCGCCTGGCCATGACGGCGCGAACGCCGCGCAGGGGCTCCACGCGAATCTCCTGCCGGCTGCCGGCGTCGGCCGCCGCGATGCCTTCGGCGGCCCGCTCGACCGGCCCGCCCTCCTCCAGGTAGCGCAGCACGTCCTCCTTGAGCACCCGTCCCTGACGGCCGGACCCCGGCACCGCCTCGGGGTCGAGGTCGTGCTCGCGCAGCAGGCGACGCACCGCCGGGGCGACCGGGATGCGCCCGTAGGGGCCACGCCCTGGCTCGGCTCTCTCCTCATCCGGGGCCACCTCCGAGGCGTCGGGCGCCCGGCGGTCCCGGCTCGGGGCCTGGTCGACGGTTGGCCCTGGCGCCTGCGCGGCGGTGCCGGTGTCATCGGGCGTCGCTTCCGGCACGGCCTCAGGCGGCCCCTCGTCTGCCTCCCCCTCGGCCACATAGCCGAACAGCGGCGCATGCACCTTGGCGATCTCGCCCTTCTGCACGTAGAGCCGCGTCACCCGCCCCGCCTCGGGGGCGGTGATCTCCACCAGCGCCTTGTCGGTCATCACCTCGACCACCGGCTGGTCCTCCTCGATCACGTCGCCCTCGGCCACGTGCCACTCCACTACCTCGCACTCCACGATACCTTCGCCGATATCGGGCAGCATGAAATCGCTCATCGTCTTGTCTCCCTCAGAAGGCCATCGAGGCCTGGATCGCTTCGAAGATCTTCAGGTGGTCCGGCAGGTACTCCTTCTCCAGGGTCAGCGGG
This sequence comes from Halomonas sp. JS92-SW72, assembly GCF_003547075.1. NCBI lineage: Bacteria > Pseudomonadati > Pseudomonadota > Gammaproteobacteria > Oceanospirillales > Halomonadaceae > Halomonas > Halomonas sp. JS92-SW72. The sequence goes on along the minus strand of NZ_CP032147.1, from coordinate 3,123,271 downwards.
AAGGGGGTATCCAGGCCGGTCACCCGGGCGATGGGAGATTCCAGGTAGAGAAAGCAGCGCTCCTGGATGGTGGCAGCGATCTCGCCGGCGAAGCCGCCGGTCAGCGGCGCCTCGTGGGTGATCAGCAGGCGCCCGGTCTTGAGCACCGATTCGACCACGGTGTCCTCGTCCCAGGGCAGGATGGAGCGCAGGTCGATCACCTCGCAGGAGATGCCCTCCTTCTCGGCCAGCGCCACAGCGCGCTCGATCACCTCCATCTGAGCACCCCAGCCGAGCACGGTGATGTCGCTGCCCTCGCGGGTCACCTCGGCCTCACCAAGGGGCAGCTGGTAGTCCGCCTCGGGCACCTCGCCGGTGGAGGCCCGGTAGAGCCGCTTGGGCTCGAAGAAGAGCACCGGGTCGGGGTCGCGGATGGCCGAGAGCAGCAGCCCCTTGGCCTGGTAGGGGTTGCGCGGCACCACCACCTTGAGGCCCGGGGTATGCGCGAAGTAGGCCTCCGGCGACTGGGAGTGGTAGTGGCCGCCGGAGATGCCGCCGCCGTAGGGGGTGCGGATGGTCAGCCCACCGACGTTGAAGAGATCCCCCGAGCGGTAGCGGAACTTGGCGGTCTCGTTGACGATCTGGTCGAAGGCCGGAAAGATGTAGTCGGCGAACTGGATCTCGGCCACCGGCACCGAGCCCTGGGCAGCCAGGCCGTTGGCGAAGCCGATGATGCCCTGCTCCACCAGCGGCGTGTTGAAGCAGCGCGCCTTCCCGTACTTCTCCTGCAGGTGGCTGGTGGCGCGGAAGACCCCGCCGAAGAAGCCCACGTCCTCGCCGAAACAGATGACCTTCTCGTCCTCGGCCATGGCGATGTCGAGGGCGTTATTGATCGCCTGCAGCATGTTCATGGTCGGCATCTCACTCCCCTCCCTGGGTATCGAGGCTGGCGCTCACGTCAGGGTCCAGGGAGCGTGCCCCCTTCGGATAGGCCTCAGGGTACTTGCGGATATGGGCCTTGAGCCCATCGAGCTGGCGCTGAAGCGCCGGGGTCACGTCCGCATAGACGTCGGTGACCAGGCTGTCGAGCGGCGGCGGCGGGCGCTTCTCGGCACGCTTCATGGTCTCCAGCACCTCGCGCCGCAGCGTCTCCTGGAGCGCCTTCTCCTCCTCTTCGTCCCACCACTCTCTGGCCAGCAGCCAGTTCTGCATGCGCTGGATGGGATCCTTGTCGCGCCACGCCTCCTCCTCCTTCTTCGAGCGGTAGCCAGAGGGGTCATCCGAGGAGGAGTGGGCCGCCAGGCGGTAGGTCATCGCCTCGATCAGCACCGGCTTGTTCTCCTCCACGGCGATGCGACGGGCCTTGCGGGTCGCGGCCAGCACCGCCAGCACGTCATTGCCGTCGACGCGAATCACGTGCATGCGGTAGCCAAAGGCCCGGGGCGCCACGCCGTCGGCGGCGAACTGCTCGATGGAGGGGGTGGAGATCGCATAGCCGTTGTTGCGGCAGAAGAAGATCACCGGCACCTCGTGGACGGCGGCCATGTTCAGCGCGGCATGGAAGTCCCCCTCTGAGGCCGCCCCCTCGCCGAAGAAGACGATGGTGCAGTGCCCCTCGCCCGCCAGCTTCTGGCCGTAGGCGTAGCCAGCCGCCTGGGGGATCTGGGTGGCCAGGGGCGACGAGATGGTCATGTAGTGCAGCTTGCGCGAGCCGTAGTGGATCGGCATCTGGCGGCCCTTGCCGTAGTCGAGCTCGTTGCCGAACAGCTGGTTCATGAACTCGTCGTAGCTGAAGCCGCGATAGACCAGCGCCCCCTGCTCGCGGTACTGGGCCATGATCATGTCGGCGTCGTCGAGCGCCGCCGCCGAGCCGATCACCGCGGCCTCCTCGCCGGTGCACTGCATGTAGAAGGAGAGCCGTCCCTGGCGTTGGGCGGCCATCATGCGCTCGTCCAGCACCCGGGTCGCCACCATGGCGCGGTAGATCTTCAGCGCCTGGTCGCGCTCGAGCGCGGGCGCCACGGCTCCCTCATGGAGGGTGCCGTCCTGCCGGAGCAGGCGAAAGGTGGGAATGGAAAACTCGTCGCCGCGAAGGAAGTCGGGCGTATGGATATCTTGTGTCGTTGTCATCTCGGTTTCCTCTACCCCTTTTGAGGGCAGTGTTGTTGCTTGCCTCGCCCTTTGCCAGGAGGATTGCCCCCGGCGGGTCAACGCAACCCGAGTTGACGTTAACGTAAAATGCGATGACGTGCATCCATCTTGCCAGGCAAGTGACCTACGCTGGTGGATTCGACTGCCCAGAACCCCTGGCGGTGGCCGCGGTCAACCGTATCCCGGCCCTCGCGGGCCCTCACCCTGGAAGCCGATCCGCCATGTGGACCCCGACCCTGCCCGCCATGACCTTTTACTGCCTGACCCTCGCCGCGGCCCTGGTGGCCGGCCCAGTCCAGGCCGACCCGGACGCCCTGCTCGACCACGACCTGCGGCGCCTGCACTCAAGCGAGGTGGTCAACCTCAAGGAGCGGATGGGCGGCTCACCGCTGCTGCTGGTCAATACCGCCAGCCGCTGTGGCTTCACCGGACAGTTCGAGGGGCTCGAGGCGCTGCACCAGCGCTACGCCGAGCACGGGCTCAAGGTGGCGGGCTTCTCCTCCAACGACTTCAACCAAGAGATCGACGAGGAGGGGGCCGCCGAGGTCTGCTTCATCAACTTCGGCGTGACTTTCGACATGTTCGCGCCGATCCCGGTCCGGGGCCCGGAGGCCCACCCGCTGTTCACCGAGCTGGCCCGGCAGAGCGAGGCGCCGGGCTGGAACTTCACCAAGTATCTGGTCGACGAGAGCGGCCGGGTGGTGGCTCACTTCCCCTCCCGCGTTCGGCCGGAGTCACCGGCGATGCGCGAGGCCATCGAGACGTTGCTGGCGGGCGAATGAGGCACTGGCTCAGGGGCCGGCCCCGGGCCGCGTGAGCCGCCGCTGGCAGCGCTCGAAGGCGCTGTCCATGGCCAGCGCCAGCAGGCCGATCAGCACCGCCCCCTGCAGCACGTAGGCGCTGTTGCCGTTGACGATGCCGGAGATGATCGGCGCGCCGAGGTTGCTCGCGCCCACGGTGGCGCCGAGCGCCGCGGTGGCGATGTTGATGGTGACCGAGGTGCGGATGCCGGCCAGGATCACCGGCGCGGCCAGGGGCAGCTCCACCTGGCGCAGGACCTGCCCGTGGCTCATGCCCATGCCGCGCGCCGCCTCGTGCACTGCGGGGTCGATCCCCTCCAACCCCGCCAGGGTGTTGCGCACGATGGGCAGCAGGCCATAGAACAGCAGCGCCACGATGATCGGCCAGGTGCCGAAGCCCAGCACGGGCACGGCCAGGGCGAGCACCGCCACTGGCGGCAGGGTCTGTCCCATGGCGGCGAACTGCGCCACCAGCGGCAGGAAGTCGCGCCAGCCCTCCCGGGTCACCAGCACGGCCGCGGCCACCCCCAGCAGAATGGCCAGCAGCGAGGCCACCGTGACCACCAGCAGGTGACGACCCAGCAGCAGCAGGAAGTCGGCATGGGGGTAGATCACCTGGCGGGTGTCGGGCTCAAGCCAGCGAAACAGCGGCTCCAGCCAGGCCATGCCGGAGGCCAGCAACAGCAGGCAGGCGAGCCAGGCCAACGGCGCGCGCCAGGTCGCCAGCCGTGCAGCAGCGCCGTCCGCCCCGGTTGGCTCATGCCTCACGGCGGCTCTCCACCAGGCGCCGCAGGGAGAGCTCCCCCACCGCCATGTCCTCGTCGTCCACCACGGCGAGGCGGTCGGCGTGCTCACGGAACATAACCGCCAGGGCCTGGCGTAGGGTTGCATCGCGATGCACCCGCGCCCGGGGCAGCAGCCGCGGTGACAGCGGCTGCATCCGCTCGACAACCCGGATGATGCCGGCCTCCTTGAGGCCGCGGTCATCGCCGCCCAGCAGCGAGGCCACGAAGTCGTCGGCCGGCTCGCGCAGCAGCGCGAGCGGCGTGCCCTGCTGCACGATGCGCCCGGCCCGCATCACCACCAGCCGGTCGGCCAGGGCCAGCGCCTCGTCCATGTCGTGGGTCACGAAGACGATGGTCTTGTTGAGCCGGGCCTGCAGCTGGCGCAGCTCGGCCTGCAGCGTCTCGCGGGTAATGGGATCCAGGGCGCCGAAGGGTTCGTCCATCAGCAGGATGTCGGGGTCCGCCGCCAGCGCCCGGGCGACCCCGACCCGCTGGGCCTGGCCGCCGGAGAGCTGATGCGGGTACTTGTCCGCGAACTGGGCCGGCGGAAGCCCCAGCAGGGCCATCAGCGCCTCGACGCGCTCGCGGATCCGCGGTGTCGGCCACTTCAGAAGGCGCGGCACCAGGCCGATATTGCGCGCCACCGTCCAGTGGGGAAAGAGCCCGGTGCTCTGGATGACATAACCGATGCGACGGCGCAACTGCCGCTCGTCGAACTCCCGTACCGGCCGTCCCTCGATGAGGATGCGCCCCTCGTCATGCTCGATGAGGCGATTGATCATGCGCAGGGTGGTCGACTTGCCGCAGCCGGAGGTGCCCACCAGGGCACACAGCTCGCCCCTCTCCACCCGCAGTGAGAGGCGCTCCACCGCGGTCTCGGTGCCGAAGCGCTTCGTCACCTCGCGAAGCTCGATCATGGGGTGGCTCCTGGGGCGATGCGGGTGTCCAGGCGACGCGTGAGGGCGCCCAGCAGGGAGTCGGCGGCCAGTGCCATGGCCAGGATCGGCAGCGCGCCCAAGAGCACCAGGTCCATGGCCGCCTGGCCCAGCCCCTGGAAGATGAAGGTACCGAGCCCGCCGGCCCCGATCAGCGCCGCCACTGCTGCCAGGCCGATGGCCTGCACCGTGGTGATGCGCACCCCCTCCAGCACCACCGGCAGCGCCAGGGGCAGGCGCACCTGCAGGAAGACCTGGGCACGGCTCATGCCCATGCCCCGCGCCGCCTCCAGCACTCCGGCATCCACCGCGGAGAGCCCGACGAAGGTGTTGCGCACCATGGGCAGCAGGCTGTAGCCGAGCAGGGCCAGGAAGGCCGGCGCCCAGCCGATGCCGCGCACGCCAAGGGCGTTGACCCAGGCCAGGTTGGCCGAGAGCCAGGCAAGCGGCGCCAGCAGCAGGCCGAACAGGGCGAGGCTCGGGATGGTCTGCAGGAAATTGAGCAGGGCGAGCCCGACCCGCTCCACGGCCGGGTGACGGCGCATGGCCAGCGCGATCAGCGCCCCCAGCACCAGGCTCGCTCCCACGGCGGCGCCGACCAGCAGCAGGTGGTCGACCACGGCACCGGCGAACTGGCCGCTGCGTCCCCGGTATTCCCGGGCGAGCGCCAGCGGTTCCAGCCAGGGAGAGGCCAGCCACCAGGCGGCCAGCACCGCCGCGACCAGCAGCCAGCCCGCGGCGGCACCGAGCACGAGACGGGTGCGCAGCTCGATCACCATCAGCGAGAGACAGAAGAGCAGTAGCCAGAAGCCCGCGCCCAGCCCCAGGCGCGCCTGGGGCTCGCCGGGGTCGAGGTTCAGGAGGGCCGCCACGGCAAGCCAGGCCGGCAGCGCCATCACCACGCCGATGGTCAGGGCGAGGGCCAGCCAGAGCCGGCGCCGAGTGGGACGCCAGGCCAGCACCGCGAGCCCCAGCAGCGGCAGCAGCAGCGCCAGGGCACCCAGCCAGCCGGCGGCCTCATGGGCCCGGAGGGGAGAGCCCGGCACGATCCGGTTGGGCGCCACGCTCACCGCGGCCAGCCAGCCGACGCCGAGGGCCGCCATCAGCGCCAACAGTCCGATCACCCGATTGGCGGGTGGCGCGTCCCTGCGCGTCACGGGTCACTCCTCCAGGCCGGCGAGGAAGTCGGCCGCCACCTGGCGCGGATCGAGCCCGTTCACTGCCACGTCGCCGTTGAGGCGCTGGAGCACCTCGAGATCGAGGGCCTGGAACAGCGGCGCCAACAGCGACTCGATCTCGGGATGACGCTCGAGCACCTCGGCGCGCACCACCGGTGCCGGCTGGTAGACTGGCTGCACGCCGAGGGTGTCCTCCAGCACCACCAGGTCCAGGGCGTTGAGCCCACCGTCGGTCCCGTAGGTCATGGCGCCGTTGACCCCGCTGGTCCGCTGGGCGGCGGCGCGCATGGTGGAGGCGGTATTGCCGCCGGAGAGCACCAGCAGCTGGTCATCGGAGAGCGCGAAGCCATAGGCCGCCTGGAAGGCCGGCAGCGCCTGCTCGGACTCGACGAACTCGGCGCTGGCGGCGAACCTGAAATCGCCGCCGTCGCCCAGCCAGGCGGCCAGGTCCTCCAAGGTCGCGAGCCCCTGCTCCCGGGCCAGGTCGCCGCGCACGCTCATCGCCCAGGTGTTGTTGGCCGGTGCCGGCGTCAGCCACGCAAGGCCGCGCTCGGCGTCGCGCTCACGCACCGTCGCGTAGGCGGCCTCGGCGTCGTGCCAGACGTCGCTGTCGGTCATGTCGAAGAAGAAGGCGCCGTTGCCGGTGTACTCGGGATAGAGGTCGACCTCCCCGGCCAGCAGGGCCTCGCGCACGATACTGGTGCCGCCCAGCTGCAGCCGCTCCCGCACCTCGATGCCGCCAGCTTCCAGGCGCTGGACGATCAGCTGGCCGAGCACCGAGCCTTCGGTATCGATCTTGGAAGAGACCACCACGGGCCCTTCTGCCTGGGCGAGGGAGAGAGTCAGCAGGGTGCCGGCCGCGATGGCCAGGGGGCGAGAAAACGGGATACGCATGGCGAGTGACCACCCGGGAAGTGTGAAGGTATGCTGCAGTATAGGGATCACAGCCCTTGGCTGTCAGACACTTGCCGCCAACGCAAAGGATGCCCCGGATGCCGCACGCCACCCCGCCCCTGCTCGACCGCTGCTACCACCCGCTGGTCCGCGACCTGGCGTGGCTGCTGCTGGCACCCGACCTGCTCGACATGCCCTGGCCAGGCCGGCCTAGCCGCGAGGCGCTGGGGCTGGGTGACGACGCCCTACTCGCCGCCTGGCTGGATGACCTCGAGGCCGACCCGGCAGCCCTCGAGGCCTGCGTCGGCGAGGCCCTCGTCGGCCGCATGGGGCTCTACCACGAGCGGCTCTGGCAGTTCCTGCTCGACGCGGCCCCGGGCACCGAGCTGCTCGCCCACAACCTGCGCATCCATCGCGGCAAGCAGACGCTGGGCGAGCTGGATCTGCTCTACCGCCGCCGCGGCGAGACGGCGCTGATCCATCTCGAGGTCGCCATCAAGTACTACCTGGGGCTGATCGAGGGACCGGGAAGCGCCGAGGACCAGGCGCGCTGGATCGGCCCCGGCGGCGCCGACAGCCTGGGCGGCAAGCGCGAGCACCTCCATCGACACCAGCTTCGCCTGACCGAGCAGCCCGAGACCCGCCAGGCCCTGCGCGAGCTGATCGGCGGCGATGCCGTGGGCGCCGCTCGCCCCCTCGAGATCCATCGCCAGCTGGCCATGCCGGGAGTGCTCTTCTACCCCTGGCGCCACCCCCTGCCGGTGCCCCGGGAAGCGAACCCGGCGCACCTCCGCGGGACCTGGCTGTTCTGGGGAGCGTGGCGAGTCTTCCGGGATGGGCTGCCGACCGGCACCCGGGCGGCCAGGCTGACCAAGCCTCACTGGCTGGCGCTGCCCCGCCATGAGTGCCTGCAGCCCCTGGGCGAGGTCGAGGCCCGGCTAGCCGAGCACTTCCGGGAGCCCGCCTCGCCGGTGCAACTCGCCCTCTGGCAGGCGAAGACGGGCTGGCGACGCCTCTTCGTGGTGGCCAACGACTGGCCGCGGCAGATCCCGCTGCCGCCTGCCACCTAGGCTCGCGCCCCCTGGCGCACTGGGCCTGCCCGCGACAACCAGAAAGCCCGACCCCACAGGGGGGCCGGGCTTTCCGGGATAACGCTGCTGACTTGCGGCTAGGCGTCGGGCTTCTCGAAGACCCAGGTGGTACCCTCGCGGGAGTCCTTGAGGATGATGCCCAGCACCGCGAGCTCGTTGCGGATGGCGTCGGCGGCGGCGAAGTCCTTCGCCTGCTTGGCTGCGGCGCGCGCGTCGATCTTCGCCTGGATCTCGGCTTCCGAGAGCGGCAGGCCGGAGGCGCCCGCCTTGAGGAAGGTCGCCGGGTCCTGCTGCAGCAGGCCCAGGATGCCACCCAGGCGCTTGAGCTCGAGGGCCAGGGCCGGCGCCTGCTCGGGCGCCTCCTTCCTGGCGCGGTTGAGCTCGCGGGCCAGGTCGAAGAGCACCGAGAGCGCCCCGGGCGTGTTGAAGTCGTCATCCATGGCGGCGGTAAAGCGCGCACTGAACTCGGGCGCCACCGCGCCTGCTGCCGGCTCGCTCGCTTCCTGAGCCAGCCCTTCCAGAGCCAGCCCTTCAAGAGAGTGGTAGAAGCGCTCCAGGGACTTGCGGGCCTCGGCCAGGGAGTCCGGCGAATAGTTGATGGCGCTGCGGTAGTGGCTGGCCACCAGCAGGTAGCGCACCACCTCCGGGTCGTGGTGCTCGAGCACCTCGCGGATGGTGAAGAAGTTGCCCAGGGACTTGGACATCTTCTCCTGGTTCACCCGCACCGCCCCGGCGTGCATCCAGGTATTGACGAAGGGCTTACCGTTGGCGGCCTCGGACTGGGCGATCTCGTTCTCGTGGTGGGGGAAGGTGAGGTCCGGCCCACCGCCATGGATGTCGAAGGTGTCGCCCAGGCAGCACTTCGACATGGCCGAGCACTCGATGTGCCAGCCGGGGCGCCCCTCGCCCCAGGGGGAGGGCCAGCTGGCCTCGCCGGGCTTGGCGGCCTTCCAGAGCACGAAGTCCAGCGGATCCTCCTTGTGCTCGTCCACCTCGATGCGCGCCCCAGCGCGCATCTCGTCGAGATCACGGTTGTTGAGCTTGCCGTACCCCTCGAACCTGCGCACCCGGTAGTAGACGTCGCCGTTGTCGGCGGCATAGGCGTAGCCCTTGGTGATCAGGGTCTCGACCATCGCGATGATGTCGCCGACATGGCGGGTCGCCCGGGGCTCCTGATCGGGGGGCAGCACGAAGAGGCGCGCCTCATCCTCGTGCATCGCCTCGATCATGCGCTCGGTGAGCGAGGCGATGCTCTCGCCGTTCTCGTCGGCACGGCGCAGGATCTTGTCGTCGATGTCGGTGACGTTGCGCACATAGGTGACGTCATAGCCGCGATGGCGCAGGTAGCGGGTGATGACGTCGAAGGCCACCATCACCCGGGCATGGCCCAGGTGGCAGTAGTCGTAGACGGTCATGCCGCACACGTACATGCGCACCCGGCCCGGCTCGATGGGGGTAAAGGCTTCCTTACGGCGGGTCAGCGTGTTGTAGATCTGCAGCTCGTTGCTCACGATCACCCCTTCGTCTGCGCGTCTTTCTTCATGACTTTGGCCCAGCTGTCCTTGAGGCCCACAGTGCGGTTGAACACCAGCTTGCCGTCGCGGCAGGCATGGCGGTCGGCGCAGAAGTAACCCACGCGCTCGAACTGGAAGCGGCTCTCGGCGGCAGCCTCGGCGAGACTCGGCTCGCCGATGGCCTGGCAGACCACCAGCGACTCCGGATTGAGGTGGTCGAGGAAGTCGGCATCCCTGTCGCGGTCCGGCTGCTCCACGGTGAAGAGGTTGTCGTAGAGACGCACCTCCATGGGCACGCCGTGCTCGGCGCTGACCCAGTGAATCACGCCCTTGACCTTGCGACCCTCGGGGTTCTTGCCCAGGGTATCGAAGTCCACGGAGCAGTGGAGCGCTTCGATCTCGCCGTTGGCGTCCTTGACCACCTCGTCGCAACGGATGACGTAGGAGTTGCGCAGGCGCACCTCCTGGCCCGGCGCCAGGCGGAAGAACTTCTTGGGCGGCTCCTCCATGAAGTCGTCCTGATCGATATAGAGCTCCCGGGTGAACGGCAGCCTGCGCACGCCGAGATCGTTCCGGGCCGGGTGGCCGGGCACCTCATAGACCTCCTCATGCCCCTCCGGCACGTTGGTCAGCACCACCTTAAGCGGCTTGAGCACCGCCATGGCCCGGGGCGCGTTGTCCTCGAGGTCGGCGCGGATGGCATGGTAGAGCATGGCAATGTCCACCAGGCCGCCGTCGGCACGGGTCACGCCGATCATGTCGCAGAACCTGCGGATCGAGGCCGGCGTGTAGCCGCGGCGGCGCATCCCGGAGATGGTCGGCAGACGCGGATCATCCCAGCCGTCGACGATGCCCTCGTCCACCAGCAGCTTGAGCTTGCGCTTGGAGGTCAGGGTGTAGTTGAGGTTGAGCCGGGCGAACTCGATCTGGCGGGGCCTCGCCGGCACCGGCAGATTCTCCAGGAACCACTCGTAGAGCGGGCGATGGTCCTCGAACTCCAGGGTGCAGATGGAGTGGGTGATCCCCTCGATGGCGTCCGACTGGCCATGGGTGAAGTCGTAGGAGGGGTAGATCTTCCACTTGTCGCCGGTCTGGTGATGATGGGCGTGGCGGATGCGATAGAGGATCGGATCGCGCAGGTTGATGTTGGGCGAGGCCATGTCGATCCTGGCCCGCAGCACCTTCTCGCCCTCGGCGAACTCGCCGGCACGCATGCGCTCGAGCAGATCGAGGTTCTCCTCGGCCGTGCGCTCGCGGTAGGGGCTCGGGCGGCCGGGTTCGGTGAGGGTGCCGCGGTACTCGCGGATCTCGTCGGCCGAGAGGTCATCCACGTAGGCCCTGCCCTCGCGGATCAGGTGCTGGGCCCAGGCATAGAGCTGATCGAAGTAGTCCGAGGCGAAGCGCACCGCCCCGGCCCACTCGAAGCCCAGCCAGCGGACGTCCTCCTGGATGGCGTCGATGTAGGCCTGCTCTTCCTTGGCCGGGTTGGTGTCATCGAAGCGCAGGTGACAGTCACCACCGAACTGCTCGGCGAGGCCGAAGTTGAGACAGATCGACTTGGCGTGGCCGATATGCAGGAAGCCGTTGGGCTCCGGCGGGAAGCGGGTCACGATCTTGCCGGTGCGACCGGCCTCGATCTCGTCGCGAATCTGGTTGCGAATGAAATTCGGCGCGCTGGTGGTGTCGGTGGTCATGGTTGGGAAAACAACCTCTGGTTGAAGGTGCGGGCGCTCACTTCGCGCCTCGAGGCAAAACCGGTATTATAGCGCCACGTCCATGGGCAACGCCAAGGCGAGGCCCCTTTACCGCACAGGAACTTACGCATGATCACTCTGCAGACTACCTACGGCGACATCGGCATCGAGCTGGACTACGAGAAGGCGCCGAAGACCGCTGCCAACTTCGAGCAGTACGTGCGCGACGGCTTCTATGACGGCACCCTCTTTCACCGTGTGATCGACGGCTTCATGGTCCAGGGCGGCGGCTTCGACGAGGACTTCAACCAGAAGCCCACCCGCGACCCCATCGAGAACGAGGCCGACAACGGCCTGCAGAACGAGACCGGCACCCTGGCAATGGCACGCACCCAGGACCCGCACTCCGCCACCGCGCAGTTCTTCATCAACGTGGCCGATAACGCCTTCCTGAACCACAGCGGCAAGTCCATCCAGGGCTGGGGCTACTGCGTCTTTGGCCGCGTGGTCGAGGGCATGGACGTGGTCGAGAAGATAAAGGGCGTGGCCACCACCCGCCGCGGCATGCACGCCGACGTGCCTGCCGAGGACGTGGTGATCCAGAAGGCCTACGTGAAAGAGGCCTGATTCACCGCCCTGCCCCGGCCGACGCCCGCCCCGCGCGGGCGTCTTGCCCTCTGCCCGCCAGCCCAGGACCCCGCTGCCATGACCACCCTGCTGATTTCCGACCTGCACCTGCACCCCGGCGCCCCCGAGGTCACCGAAGGCTTCCTGCACTGGCTTCAGACGCGCGCCTGCGGCTGTGACGCGCTCTACATCCTGGGCGACTTCTTCGAGGCGTGGATCGGCGACGACCTGCTCGACCTGGCCGGCCAGGACCCCAGCGGCAACGCCGACCTGGCCCAGCGCGTCGCCCGGGCGTTGCGGCGCCTGGCCGATGACGGCACCGAGCTCTTTCTGATGCATGGCAACCGCGACTTCCTGCTCGGGAAGCGCTTCGCCGAGGCGGCCGGCGCCACCCTGCTCCCCGACCCCAGCGTGGTGACGCTCGGCGGCCAGCGGATCCTGCTGATGCATGGCGACAGCCTCTGCACCCTGGACGCCGAGTACCAGGCCTTCCGCGCCCAGGCCCGCAACCCGCTGTGGCAGGCCCAGGTGCTCTCCATGCCCCTGGCGCAGCGCATCGCCCTGGCGAAACAGTTGCGCGAGCAGTCCGGGGAGGCCAACTCCAACAAGGCCGAGGACATCATGGACGTGACGCCGGAGGAGGTGGTCAGGGTGATGGCCGAACAGCGCGTCACCACCCTGATCCACGGCCACACCCACCGCCCCGCGGTGCACGACCTGAGCGTCGACGGCGAGGCCGCCACGCGCCTCGTGCTGGGCGACTGGCAGCCCGGCCAGGGGTGGGAGATCGTCATCGAGGAGGGGCAGGCCCCCAGGCTTGAGCACTTCGCCCTAGGCGGGTGACCCCGCGCCGAGCCGACAGGCCTCGAGGCGCGCCTCCAGCGCTTCGGCGTCGGGCAGGCTCCCCGCCGCGCCGATGACCTCGAGGCGCGAGTCGCGCCGCCAGGCGCTGGCGGTGAGGCTGACCGCCCCCGCGGCGCGATTGTAGAGCCGCCAGCCGGCGTCACAGTGGAACACTCCCTTGACCCGCAGGGTGGCCGGCAGCTCCCCCAGCACCATGGCCAGCCGGTCGAGCTCGAACCGGTCGTCGGGGTGCCAGCGCCACCCCAGGGTGGCGTGTCCCAGCGCCGCGCCCTCCTCCCGTTGGGGCCGCCCCGGCGCGGGCAGCGGCGCCGCGAATGCCTCCAGCACCACGCCCTGCGAGCCGAGCGCCCCGCCCACCGCGTCGCGAAGCCGTCGGTGGGTCTCGTTGTCGGGCGCCGCGCGCGGCGAGGCGGGCGCTCCGGCGTCGAGCAGTCGCGCCAGCGGCAGGCGGCCGAGGGGCGCCTCCATGATCCAGCGCTTAGCGGGCCACAGCTCGGCGAGCCACGCTTTCGCCCTCGCCACCTGCTCGGGGCTTGCCAGGTCGACCATGGTCAGTGCCACCCCGTCGGCCAGGGTCAGCTGGTCGCGGAAGGTCTCGTGCTCGAGGGTACGCGGGTCATCCAGACGGCGGGGGTCCAGCACGGCGACCATCTCCCCCAGCGCCAGCACCCCCTCGAAGGCCTCGCCCCTCAGTACCTCCAGCAGCCCCGCGGGATGGCCGAGCCCGGAGGGCTCGATGATCAGCCGGTCCGGGCGATGGCGATGCAGCAGGTTGACCAGGGTCGCCTGCATCACGAAGGCCAGCTGGCAGCAGAGGCAGCCACCCGGCAGCCCCTTCACCACCAGGTCGTCGCGCTCCTCAAACATGGTCTGGTCGATGCCCACCTGGCCGAACTCGTTGACCAGCACCGCCCAGCGTTCATCCGCGGGTTTCTGCTCGATCAGCCGATGGATCAGGGTGCTCTTGCCACTGCCCAGGAAGCCGGTGATCAGGTGCACGGGGATATTGGCCAGGGGTGCGGGCATGAGGGAGGCCTCGGACGGAGAAAGTGTTATATCATAACACAACGATCAAGGGGACGAAGCGGACAAGGGTCAGGGCCAGCAATGAAAAAGGAGCAAGCCAAGGGGTTGCCTTGAAGCTTGCTCCTTTCGCTGGCCTTGCGGCTAGCCGAGGACCCTAGCGGCGAATCTCCGCCCTGTCGCGCAGGTCATCCAGCAGTCCCAGGATGGCGGCCTGGGCGCGCAGCCGTTCGGCCATGCTGGCTACGAATTGCTCGACCTGGGCATCCAGCTCGCCCTCCTCGACCCGCTCCAGGGCGATCAGCACCACCCGGTCACCATCGGCGGCGCGGCCATAGACCGGGGCATCGCCCTCGGGGGCCGGGAGGCGGAACACCGCATCCACCAGCGCGCGGGAGAGGCCCTGGGTCTCCTGGCGGCCCACGCCGTCGACCCGCTGCCAGTCGAGGCCCTGCTCGTCGCCGTCGCGCAGCGCCGCGAGGCGCTCCTCGGCCAGTGCCATCAGCGCATCGCGGCGAAGGTTGGCGGCCACGCTGGCCTCGACCTGGTCACGCACCTCCTCCAGGGGCAGGGTGGTGGCCTCGCGATGCTCCGCCACGCGCACCACCAAGCGGCGGTCGTTATCCAGCTCAATCACCTCGCTGTTGAAGCGCTCCTCCAGCACGTCGGGGCTGAAGGCCTCGCTCATCACGCCGGGCTCCGAGAGCACGCCCTCGGCGCCGTCGCGAGAGACCCAGTCGCTCTCGTGGAGGGCCAGGCCGAGGTCGTCGGCGACGCTCTGCAGGTCGTCGGCGGCGAAGCTCTCGTCGATCAGGCGCTGGACCCGCTCGTTGAACTCGCCGGAGACCCGGGAGAGCGCGAGCTCGCGACGAAGCTCGTCGCGCAGCTCCTCGAAGGACTGTCGCTCGAGGCCGGTCACGGTCAGCAGATGCAGGCCGTTGTCGGTCTCGACGATATCGGAGACCTCACCCTCGTCGAGGCTGAAGGCCGCCTCGTCGAAGCTGTCGCCGAAGAAGCCGCGGCTGATCACGCCCAGATCGCCACCCTGCTCCGCCGTGACGGTGTCATCGGAGACCTCGAGGGCCAGGTCGGCGAAGGCTTCGCCCTCGGCCAGCCGCTCGCGCACCGCTTGAAGCTCAGCACGCGCCTCGTCGCGACTGCGTTCGCCATCGACGGTCAGCATGATATGGGCGATGCGACGATCGGCGTCGGCGGTGCGCTCCTTCCAGGCATCGCGCAACGCGGACTCCTCTACCTCGACCGCCTCGGCCATCTCCTGGCGGTCGATGAGCACGTACTCCAGGCGCACCTGCTCGGGGCGGCGGTAGTTGTCGGCGTTGGCGGCGTAGTACTCCTCCAGCGCGGCCTCGGTCACCTCCACGTCGCCCTCCACCTGCTCGGCGGACAGCGCGGCATAGCGGAAGCTGCGGGTCTGGCGCTGCAGGGTCGCCAGGGTCTCCTGCTCGCTTGGCAGGGTGAAGTCGCTGAAGGCCAGGCCCTGCTGCAGCTGCTGGCGCTTCATGTCCACGCGCAGCTCCTCGCGGAAGGCCACCGGGGTATAGCCGGCGCTGGCCAGGCGGTTGCGGAACAGCTCGCTGTCGAAGCGGCCCTCCTGGTCCTGGAACTCCGGCAGCGACACGATGATCTGGTCGAGCTGCTCCTCGGAGAGGTGCAGGCCACCCTCCTCGGCATACTGGGTCAGCAGGCGGTCGGTGATCAGTTGGTCGAGCATCTGGGCGCGCAGGGCGCGCTCCTGCTCGGGAGGCACCTGACCGCTGCGGATCGCCCGCTGAACCTCGAGCTCCAGCTGCTGGCGAGTGATCGGCTCACCGTTGACCTTGGCGATCTCGTCGCCTCCGCCGCCGAACAGACCCACCAGGGACTCGACGCCGAACAGGGCCATGGTCACGACCACGGCCCCGACGATGATCTTGGCGCCCCAGCTTCGGGAGCGGTCACGAATACTTTGCAGCATGCAGGCCTCGGCAACGTATTGTGTGGAAAGTGCGGTCTTTAAACCAAGACAGGCGCACCGCCATGGGCGATGCGCCTGTAGGAGAGTCAACCATCAGCGGCGCGGCGTGCGGGACGCCTCAGTTGACGGAATCCTTGAGCGCCTTGCCGGCCTTGAAGCTCGGCACCTTGGCGGCGCTGATCTCGATCGGCTGGCCGGTCTGGGGGTTGCGGCCGGTACGCGCAGCGCGCTCCTTGACCTGGAAGGTGCCGAAACCCACCAGGGAGACGCTGTCGCCCTTCTTCAGGCTATCGGTCACGGTCTCGACCATGGCGTCCAGGGCCCGGGCAGCGGCTGCCTTGGGAATGTCGGCAGACGCGGCGATGGCTTCGATCAGCTCGGACTTGTTCACACTTCACCCCTTGATTTTTCGGATTTTGGCTCTAATCGGCGCAACAACTCAACCGGAAGGTCACGATCACGGCATGGCGCATTTTATAGCAATGCGATGAAAGGACTGTCAAGCATGCTACCGCGCCGGACCCCACCATATCAGGCTTTTCGACAAAACATGGTGGGGAAATTATTGTCAATGCGTGCTGATCATCGACGGGGATGAGGCGGCATCCTCGGATCGAGATTCCTCTCCGGAAGACTCCGGCCTTTTGGCCAGCGCAACTTCAAGCACCTCGTCGATCCAGCGAACCGGCCTGATGTCGAGAGCCTCCTTGATATTATCCGGAACCTCCTTGAGGTCGCGGCGATTCTCCTCGGGCACCAGCACGGTCTTTATACCACCGCGCCGAGCGGCCAGCAATTTCTCCTTCAGGCCGCCGATAGGCAGCACCTCGCCGCGCAGGTTGACCTCGCCGGTCATCGCCACGTCGCAGCGCACCGGGCGACCAGTGTAGGCGGAGACCATGGCGGTGACCATGGCGATGCCGGCGCTGGGACCGTCCTTGGGCGTGGCGCCCTCGGGCACGTGGATGTGAAGGTCCTCCTTCTCGAAGCGCTCAGGGTCAATGCCGAACTTTAGCGCTCGGGCCCGCACCACGGTCTGGGCCGCACTCACCGACTCCTTCATCACCTCACCGAGCGAACCCGTCTTGTTGATGCGCCCCTTGCCCGGCGTCACCACCGACTCAATATTGAGCAGCTCGCCGCCCACCGAGGTCCAGGCCAGGCCCGTCACGCGGCCGACCTGGTCATCTTGGTCGGCCAGGCCGTAGCTGTAGCGGCGCACGCCGGCGTAGGCCTCGATGTCGGCAGCGGCCAGGGTCTGCGGTGCCAGAGCGCCCTCCTGGCTCTCCTTCTCGAGGCGCTCGCGCAGCACCTTGCGGCACACCTTGGCGATCTGGCGCTCGAGCTCGCGCACGCCCGCCTCGCGGCTGTAGTAGCGGATCAGCTCGAGGATCGCCTCGTCGGCGAAGGCGAGCTCCCCTTCCTGGAAGCCGTTGGCCTTGAGCTGCTTAGGCGCGAGGTAGCGCTTGGCGATGGCCAGCTTCTCGTCCTCGGTGTACCCCGGCAGACGAATCACCTCCATGCGGTCCAGCAACGGCCCCGGGATGTTCATGGAGTTGGCGGTACAGATGAACAGGGTCTCGGAGAGATCGTAGTCCAGTTCGAGGTAGTGGTCGCTGAAGGTGTCGTTCTGCTCCGGGTCGAGTACCTCGAGGAGCGCCGAGGCGGGATCGCCACGGTGGTCCATGCCGATCTTGTCGATCTCGTCGAGCAGGAACAGCGGGTTCCTGACCCCGGCCCGGGACATGCGCTGGATCACCTTGCCCGGCAGCGAGCCGATGTAGGTGCGACGATGGCCGCGGATCTCGGACTCGTCACGCACCCCGCCGAGCGCCAGGCGCACGTACTTGCGGTTGGTGGCCCGGGCGATGGACTTGCCCAGCGAGGTCTTGCCCACCCCGGGCGGCCCCACCAGGCAGAGCACCGGACCCTTGAGCTTCTTGACACGCTTGTGCACCGCCAGGTACTCGAGGATGCGCGCCTTGACCTCCTCGAGGCCGTAGTGATCCTCGTCCAGGACCTGCTGGGCGTGCACCAGGTCGTGCTTGACCCGGGTGCGCTTCTTCCAGGGCACCGAGACCAGCCAGTCGAGGTAGGAGCGCACCACCGTCGCCTCGGCGGAGTTGGGCGACATCATCTTGAGCTTGCCGAGCTCCTGGGTGGCCTTTTCGCGAGCCTCCTTGGGCATCCCGGAGGCCTCGATGGCCTGCTCGTACTTCTCGGCCTCGTTGGGCACATTCTCGAGCTCGCCCATCTCCTTCTGGATGGCCTTCATCTGCTCGTTGAGATAGTACTCGCGCTGGGACTTCTCCATCTGGTCCTTGACCCGGGAGCGGATGCGCTTCTCGACCTGCAGCAGGTCGATCTCCGCCTCGATCAGCGCCATCAGGTGCTCGATGCGATCGCGCACGCGATCCATCTCCAGCAGCCGCTGCTTGTCGTCGATCTTCAGCGACAGGTGAGCGCAGATGGTGTCCACCAGGCGGCTCGGGTCCTCGATGCCGGAGAGGGAGTTGAGCACCTCGTTGGGCACCTTCTTGGACATCTTGACGTACTGCTCGAACTGGTTGAGCAGCACGCGCACCAGGGCCTCCTGCTCGCGCTCGGTCAGGGGCTCGCTCTCGCGCAGCACCGCCTCGGCCGAGGTGAAGGCCTCGCCGGCATGGATGATTCCCACGTCGGCGCGGGAGACCCCCTCGATCAGCACCTTGACGGTGCCGTCGGGAAGCTTGAGCAGCTGCATGATCTCTGCCACGGTGCCGATGGCGAAGAGGTCATCCCGGTCGGGATCGTCCTTGCTGGCCTCGCGCTGGGCCACCAGCAGTACCCGCTTGTCGGCACTCATGGCCGCCTCGAGGGCCTGGATCGACTTCTCCCGGCCGACGAAGAGCGGAATGACCATCTGCGGGTAGACGACCACGTCCCGCAGCGGCAAAAGGGGCAGACTCAGGGTCTGATCGGCGTTCTGCTGCATCGCAGACGTTCCTCAAACAAAACGGATGAATGTGACAGGGGTGGGGGCGCGCCGGCTGCTTTGCAAGGGAAGGCCTGACGATGGATGACGAAAAAAGACAGCGCCCGCACAAAAGAACGCGGGAGCGGCCTCGCCTGGCCGGCGGGTCACCGGCTGTGGCGAGGCACGCTCCCGCATCGGGGCCCGGCGCTGGCGCCGGACCCGAACCGCTCAGCCGTCGGTGCCGTCGCCGGCCACTTCCTGCTGCTGGGAGTAAATCAGCAGCGGCTCGCTCTCGCCGCTGATCACGGAGGCGTCGATCACCACCTTGCTAACCCCCTCCAGGGAAGGAATCTCGTACATGGTGTCGAGCAGTACCGACTCGAGGATCGAGCGCAGGCCACGGGCGCCGGTCTTGCGCGCCATCGCCTTGACCGCCACCGCACGCAGGGCGTCCTCGCGGAACTCGAGCTCCACGCCTTCCATCTCGAACAGCTTGGCGTACTGCTTGACCAGCGAGTTCTTCGGCTCGGTGAGGATCTGGATCAGCGCATCCTCGGTGAGCTCGGTCAGCGTGGCGATCACCGGCAGGCGCCCCACGAACTCGGGGATCAGGCCGAACTTGACCAGATCCTCGGGCTCGACGTCGGCCAGCAGCTCGCCCACGCCGCGCGACTCGTCCTTGCTCTTGACCTCGGCGCTGAAGCCGATGCCACCCTTCTCGGCACGGTCGCGGATCACCCGATCCAGGCCGGCGAAGGCACCGCCGACGATGAACAGGATGTTGCCGGTGTTGACCTGCAGGAACTCCTGCTGCGGATGCTTGCGCCCGCCCTGGGGCGGCACCGAGGCGGTGGTGCCCTCGATCAGCTTGAGCAGCGCCTGCTGCACGCCCTCCCCCGAGACATCACGGGTGATGGAGGGGTTGTCCGACTTGCGCGAGATCTTGTCGATCTCGTCGATGTAGACGATGCCGCGCTCGGCCTTCTCGACGTCGTAGTCGCACTTCTGCAGCAGCTTCTGGATGATGTTCTCGACATCCTCGCCCACATAGCCCGCCTCGGTCAGCGTGGTCGCGTCGGCGATGGTGAAGGGCACGTTGAGCAAGCGCGCCAGGGTCTCGGCCAGCAGGGTCTTGCCGCTGCCGGTGGGACCGATCAGCAGGATATTGGACTTGCCGAGTTCGACGTCGTCCTTCCTGACCTCGGAGCGCAGGCGCTTGTAGTGGTTGTAGACGGCAACTGACAGCACCATCTTGGCGCGGTCCTGGCCGATCACGTAGTCATCGAGGGTGTGACGAATCTCGCGGGGAGTCGGCAGGCGCTCCTCGTCGGTCTCGGCATCGGCATCGAGCACCTCCTCGCGAATGATGTCATTGCAGAGGTCGACACACTCATCGCAGATATAGACGGACGGGCCGGCAATCAGCTTGCGCACCTCGTTCTGATTCTTGCCGCAGAACGAGCAGTAGAGCAGCTTGCCGCCTTCGTCCTTGCCTTTGCCGTCGGCCATTCGCTTACCTCATTTCAGTTGGCCCGGCGCACATGGCGCCCGGCCGGGCTCACATCGGCAGCACAAGCTACCGGAGAACGGTGTCAGGACGTGATGAAATTCACGCTATCAGGATGTCGGCCGCTTATCCAGCACCGCATCGATCAGGCCATACTCGGCCGCCTGCACACCGTTCATGAAGTTGTCGCGGTCGGTGTCCCGCGCGATGGTATCGATGTCCTGGCCGGTATGGTGCGCCAGGATGTGGTTGAGCCGGTCGCGAATACCGAGGATCTCACGGGTGTGGATCTCGATATCCGAGGCCTGGCCCTGGTAGCCGCCCAGGGGCTGGTGGATCATCATCCGCGAGTTGGGCAGGCAGAAGCGCTTGCCGGCCGCACCGCCGGCCAGCAGCAGGGCCCCCATACTCGCCGCCTGGCCGATGCAGACGGTAGAGACGTCGGGCTTGATGAACTGCATGGTGTCGTAGATCGACATCCCCGCGGTCACCGCCCCGCCCGGGGAGTTGATGTAGAGGTGGATGTCCTTGTCCGGGTTCTCGGACTCAAGGAACAGCAGCTGAGCCACCACCAGGTTGGCCATGTAGTCTTCCACGGGACCTACCAGGAAGATCACACGCTCCTTGAGCAGGCGGGAATAGATATCATAGGCCCGCTCGCCGCGCGCGCTCTGCTCGACCACCATCGGCACCAGGCCACCGGCGTTGTGGATCTCGAACTCGTTGCTCATCAGTGTGACGTCCTTGCATCCGGAGAATGGAAGCGGCTGGGCAGGCGCACCGAACGTCGGCGCGCCTGCCCGGAGGCGGTGAAGGAGATCAGGCCTTGCTCTCTTCCTGACCCTCTTCCTCGCTCTCCTCCTCGTCGGCCTCGGCCTGCTGCTGGGCAGCGGCCAGGACCTCCTGGTAGGTCATGGTGACATCCTTGACGCTGGCCTGCTCGAGCAGCTTGTCCACGGCCTTCTCTTCGAGAATGGCAGACTTCAGCTGAGTCTTCATCTGCTCGTTGCCCATGTAGTACTCGACCACCTGGGCGGGCTCCTGGTACTGCTCGGCGAGCTCCTCGACCTTGGCCTTGATCTCGTCGTCGGTGGCGTCGAGCTCACCGGACTTGATCACCTCGGCCAGCAGCAGCCCGACCTGGACGCGGCTCTTGGCCTGCTCGGAGAACAGCTCGTTGGGCAGCTGGGAGACATCGAAGTCCTCGCCCAGGCCGAACTGCTGGGCCGCCTGGCGCTTGAGGCCGTCGGTCTCCTGCTGGATCAGCGACTGCGGCACCGGAATCTCGTTGGCCTTCTTGAGCGCCTCGAGCACCTGCTGCTTGACGCGGTTGTCGACGGCCTGAGAGGCCTCGCGGGTCATGTTCTTCCTGACCTCGGCGCGGAACTTGTCGAGGTCGCCGTCCTCGACGCCAAACTTCTTGACGAATTCGGCGTCCACCTCGGGCAGGGCCTGAGCCTTCACCGTGTGCAGCTTGATCTTGAAGGTCGCTTCCTGACCGGCCAGGTGCGCGGCCTGGTAGTCCTCGGGGAAGGTGACCTTGATCTCCTTCTCCTCGCCGGCCGCGACACCCGCCAGCTGCTCCTCGAAGCCGGGGATGAAGCTGCCGGAGCCCAGCACCAGGCTGTGGCCCTCGGCGCTGCCGCCCTCGAAGGGCTCGTCGCCCAGAAAGCCCTGGAAGTCGATGGTCACCTGGTCGCCCTCGGCGGCGGCACGCTCGACCTCTTCCCAGCCGGCATTCTGCTTACGCAGGGTCTCGATCATCTCGTCGACGTCGGACTCGACGACCTCGACCACCGGGCGCTCTACCTCGGTGCCCTCGATGGAGGAAAGTGTGAACTCCGGATAGACCTCCAGGGTCGCCACAAACTCGAGGTCCTTGCCCGCCTCGTCGACGGTCGCCTCGATGCGCGGGAAGCCGGCCGGGTTGAGCTCGTTCTCGGAAATGGCGCGCACATAGCGCTCGCGCATCACTTCGCCCACCACTTCGTTACGCACGTCGCGGCCGTAGCGCTGACGGATCACCGACATCGGCACCTTGCCCTTGCGGAAGCCGTCCATGCGAACGTTCTTGGCGGCATCCTTGAGACGGGCATTGACGGCCTCGTCGATCTCGGCGGCCGGCACCTGGACGGTGATGCGGCGTTCGATCTGGGAGGTCGTATCGACGGAAACTTGCATGAAATGTCCTCTACCGACTGGGGGCGTTATGTTGAAGAGTGGAAAGATCAAAGAAGGGATTTTATGAATCCCGCCCGGCACTGGCAAGCGCCATGCCGCAGAACATGGGGGCTTCGGACGTTTTTACAAGGGCAGTACGACCAGCGGCGTCGAAATCGGCTACGCCATGGCACAAACGCCAGAAACGACAAGAACGCCGACTCGTGGAGCCCGCGTGAGGATACAACGCAACAGAAGAACAGAAACGAGGATCGAACGGAGGAAGTCAAGGAGTGGGGTGGATGATGGGGATCGAACCCACGACCACCGGAGCCACAATCCGGGGCTCTACCACTGAGCTACATCCACCACTGCCTTGAAACAACTGTCGAAACTACCGCCTGTCGAAATGGGGTGGATGATGGGGATCGAACCCACGACCACCGGAGCCACAATCCGGGGCTCTACCACTGAGCTACATCCACCATAATCGACAACAGCTCGAACCACATCCTGCCAGAGCTGGCACGCCCAGCAGGACTCGAACCTGCAACCTACGGCTTAGAAGGCCGTTGCTCTATCCGGTTGAGCTATGGGCGCATTCTACTCTTCAGACTGCCGAACCGCAACCCACGGATCTCATTTTCTACAGACCATTCAACAGGTTGTGGTCGGAGTGGAGGGATTCGAACCCCCGACATCCTGCTCCCAAAGCAGGCGCGCTACCAGACTGCGCTACACTCCGCCGCGATTCATGCCGGCCTGACGCCGCCGCAGGGGCCTCGTCGAGCGCTGCGTATTCTACGTGACTTTCCCCTGCGGTCAAGCGCTTGGATCATCGACATTAGGGCCCGGCGCTTTGTTTCGACGCCGCGGCATGCGAAAATCACGCCTTCTTCCGCGGGCCGGCTGCCAGCCCGCACCGCCCACCCAGCCGCCAGAGGAAGCGCGATGTCCGCCCAACTGATCGATGGCAAGTCCATAGCCGCCCGAGTCCGCCAGCAGGTCGCACGCCAGGTTCAGGCACGTCGCGACGCCGGGGCCCGCGTGCCGGGGCTCGCCGTGGTGCTGGTGGGCGAGGATCCGGCCTCGGCGGTCTATGTGCGCAACAAGCACAATGCCTGCGTGGAAGCGGGGATCGAATCCTTCCAGCACCAGCTGCCGAGCGAGACCAGCCAGCTCGAGCTCGAGGCCCTGGTGGATCAGCTCAACGCCGACCCGGCGGTGGACGGCATCCTGGTGCAGCTGCCGCTGCCCGCCCATCTCGATGCCCGGCCGATCCTCGAGCGAATCCGCCCCGACAAGGACGTGGACGGTTTCCACCCCTACAACCTCGGCCGCCTGGCCCAGCGCCTGCCCATGCTGCGCCCCTGCACCCCCAAGGGGGTGATGACGCTGCTCGAGCAGTCCGATCTCCGGGTGCGCGGGCTGGACGCCACTGTGGTCGGCGCCTCCAATATCGTCGGGCGCCCCATGGCGCTGGAACTGATGCTGGCCGGCTGCACCACCACTGTCTGCCACCGCTTCACCCGCAACCTCGAGGAGCACGTGCGTCGCGCCGACCTGCTGGTGGTGGCCGTGGGCAAGCCGGGGCTGGTGAAGGGTGAGTGGGTCAAGGAGGGCGCCATCGTCATCGACGTGGGCATCAACCGTCTGGAGGACGGCAGCCTGGCGGGGGACGTCGACTTCGCCGCCGCCGCCGAGCGCGCCAGCTGGATCACCCCGGTGCCCGGCGGCGTCGGCCCCATGACGGTCGCCACCCTGCTCGAGAACACCCTGCAGGCCGCCGACATGCACGACGCACGCTGACCCCGACACCCGGGCCAGTACCCGAGACTCATTTCGGGGTCCGCCGCGACGGGCCCCACCACCAGGACCTGCTATGCAACGCATCGGAATCATTGGCGCCATGGCCCAGGAGGTAGAGCACCTGGCTTCCCTGCTGGAGGGGCGCGAAACCCGCTCTCACGTGGGCTCCACCTTCCACAGCGGACGGCTGCACGGGGTCGAGGTGGTGATCCTGCAGTCCGGCATCGGCAAGGTGAACGCGGCGGTCGGCACCACCCTGCTGCTGGACATCTACAAGCCCGATGCCGTGATCAACACCGGCTCCGCCGGCGGCTTCGGCAAGGATCTGGCGATCGGCGACGTGGTGATCTCCAGCGAGGTGCGCCACCATGACGTGGACGCCGTGGTGTTCGGCTACGAGCATGGCCAGGTACCGCAGATGCCTGCCGCCTACCTGCCCGACCCGCGCCTGGTGGCCATCGCGCGGGAGAGCGTGGAATCCCTGGGCGAGGTCCGCGTCGTGGAAGGGCTGATCGCCACCGGCGATGTCTTCATGGCCTGCCCCAACCTGGTGGAACAGACCCGCCGGCGCTTCCCCACCATGCTCGCCGCCGAGATGGAGGCCGCCGCCATCGCCCAGACCTGCCTGCTCTACGGCTGCCCCTTCGTGGTGATCCGCGCCCTCTCCGATATCGCCGGCGGCGGCGACAACCACCTCTCCTTCGAGGCGTTCCTGGAGAAGGCCGCCACCCACTCCGCCCACATGGTGGAGGCCATGGTGAAGCGCCTGGCGAGCCTCCCCGTCGAGCAGCCCAGCGATGCCCTGGCGGAGCGGGCCTGATCCCTGGCGGTGGGTGCCGGCGCTGCTGCTGGCCGGCGCCCTGCTGACCGGCTGCGGCTCCACCCACCTCAACGACAGCTTCGCGCCGGTCGCGGCGACCTCGACCGAAACGCCCAGCCTTGCCTTCGATGCGCTGCCGGCGCGGACCTACACACCACCGGACTGGCCCAGCCCCCTGCGGGCCGAGGTGCTGCTGCCGCGCTCGGCGGATGATGCACTGCGCCCCGCCGCCCTGCTGGTCCACGGCGGAGGCTGGCAGAACCGCACCCCACGGGACATGGCCGGCATCGCCGAGCAGCTGGCCGCCCGGGGCTACGTCACCATCAACATCGAACACCGCTTCGCCCCGGAGCACCGCTTCCCCGCCCAGTTGCACGACCTCCAGCAGGCCATGGCCTGGATTCACGCCAACGCCGAAGCGTGGCGAGTGGACACTGCGAGGATCGTCGGCGTGGGCTTCTCCTCCGGCGCCCACCTGGTCAGCCTGCTGGCCCTGGCAGGGGCGGAGGGGCCCCTGGCCGAACCCCATGGCGGCGAACACGCCCGGCTCGCCGCCGTGCTGGCCGGCGGCATCCCGAGCGACCTGTTCAAGTTTCCCGATGGCCGGCTGGTGGTGGAGTTCCTGGGCGGCACCCGCGCCGAGGTGCCGGAACAGTATGCCCTCGCCTCACCGGCCCGCCAGATCAACGGCCAGCCGCCGCCCTTCTTCCTGTTCCACGGCACCCGCGACCGCCTGGTGCCGCTGGACCACAGCACCGACTTCCAGCAGGCGCTGGTGGCCCGCGGCGGCGAGGCCGAACTCTATCTTCAGCATGGGCGTGGTCACTTCCTGAGCTTCCTGACCCGCGGCAGCGCCATCGAGGCGGGCATCGACTTCCTGACGCGCCAGGTCTCGCCGGCCGAGGCGCCCAGCGCACCCTCAACACCGCCGTGACGCCCCCACATACGACACTGCCGGCCCTAGGGCCGGCAGTGTCGCGTGATGGCAGGCCCGAAGGTCCTGGCGCGAGGCGCTCAGGCGCTCTTGCCCTCCGCCTCCGCCAGGAAGGCCTCGCTGAGGTAGAGCGCCTCGTTGCTGTTGACGCCAATCCCGCGGGCGATGATGTCCCGAGCGATCGCCTGTGCCTCCTCCAGGGAGTGCAGGGTGTAGGTGCCGCACTGGTACTCGTTGAGCTCGGGGATCTGATCCGCGCTCGGCACCCGGGTGACATCCTCCATGGCGGCCAGCCACGCGCGGCTTACGTCCGCTTCGCTGGGCGTGCCGATCACGCTCATGTAGAAGCCGGTACGGCAACCCATGGGCGAGAGATCGATGATCTCCACCTCGGGCCCGTTGAGATGGTCCCGCATGAAACCGGCGAAGAGGTGCTCCAGGGTATGGATACCCTTCTCCGAGAGGATCTCGCGGTTGGGCAGGCAGAAGCGCAGGTCGAAGACGGTGATCTTGTCGCCAGAGGGGGTCTGCATGGCCTTGGCGACCCGCACGGCGGGCGCCTCCATCCGGGTATGATCAACGCGAAAACTGTCCAGGAGTGGCATGGGGTTCTCCATTCAGGTCCGATGAATTCAACGGCACGATAACAGATCCGGGCGAGGCCCTGCCCGAAAACTGGCGGCACCCGCCGGGGCCTCGCAAGGGCCCGGCGGGCGCGGAGGCATTATGCCTGCAGCTTCCAGGCCAGCGTCTCGCCGGCACGCAGCGGCACGATGCGCTGGCCTGCGGCGTAGGGCAGCGAGGTCGGCAGCTGCCACGGCTCACGCACCAGGGTGATGGTGTCGGCATTGCGAGGCAGGCCGTAGAAGTCCGGCCCGAAGTGGCTGGAGAAGCCCTCCAGTCGCGCCAGGGCACCCGCCGCCTCGAAGGCCTCGGCATAGAGCTCGATGGCCGCCGGGGCGGTGTAGGCGCCGGCGCAGCCGCAGGCGCTCTCCTTGTCACCCTGGGCGTGGGGGGCGCTGTCGGTGCCCAGGAAGAACTTGGGACTGCCGGAGGTCGCCGCCGCCAGCAGCGCCTGGCGGTGACGCTCGCGCTTGAGGATCGGCAGGCAGTAGTAGTGGGGACGAATGCCGCCCACCAGCATGTGGTTGCGGTTGTAGAGCAGGTGGTGGGCGGTGATCGTCGCGGCCACGTTGGCCGGAGCGCTGGTCACGAATTCGGCGGCATCCGCGGTGGTGATGTGCTCGAAGACCACCCTCAGGGTGGGGTGGCGCTCGAGCAGCGGCTTCATCACCCGTTCGATGAACACCGCCTCGCGATCGAAGATATCGATCTCGGCGTCGGTCACCTCGCCGTGTACCAGCAGCGGCAGGCCGAGCCTCGCCATGGCGGCGATGGCGGCGTCGCAGTGGGCGAGGTCGGTGACGCCGGAATCGGAGTTGGTGGTGGCACCGGCCGGGTAGAGCTTGACCGCATGCACCAGGCCGCTGGCGTGGGCGCGCTCGATCTCCTCGGCCGGCGTCCTGTCGGTGAGGTAGAGCGTCATCAGCGGCTCGAAGGCGCTGCCCGCCGGCAGCGCGGCCAGGATGCGCTCGCGGTAGGCCAGGGCCTGCTCGGTGGTGGTGACCGGCGGCGTGAGGTTGGGCATGATGATGGCACGGCCCATCTGGCGAGCAGTGGCACCGACCACGGCGGCCAGCGCCTCGTCGTCACGCAGGTGCAGGTGCCAGTCATCGGGGCGGGTCAGGGTCAGTGAAGTCACGGCGGGTCCTGTGTCGGCGGGTCAAGGAAGCATGTGCCCATTATACGGAAAGATGCCCAAAGATTCCGGAAGCCGTCGGGCGAGCGTGCCGATCGGCACACGGCAAGTTACTTTGTCTGCTAACATCCTTGTCACCCGTCTCGGGCCAACTCTCAGCCCCTCAGGACCCCATGCCCAACACCACCACCCGGGCGCCGCTGCGCGCCGACCTGCTGCTGCTGCTGGTCACCCTGCTGGCCGCGGCCGGCTGGATCTTCTCCAAGGAGGCCCTGAACGGCATGCCGCCGCTGCTGTTCATCGGCACCCGCTTCCTGCTGGCCGGGATGCTCCTCGGCGCCTTCGCCCTGCCCGCCCTGCGCCGGCTGTCCCGCAGCGACATCCTGGCCGCCTCCGGCGTCGGCGTGCTGTTCAGCGCCGCCCTGGCGCTGTGGATCCTCGGCCTTTACCACTCCCGTCACCTCGGCGAGAGCGCCTTCATCAATAGCCTGGGCATCCTGCTGGTGCCGGTGATGGCCCGCCTGCTGTTCGGCGACCGCCCGCCGCGCAGCACCTGGATTGCCCTGCCGGTGGCACTGCTCGGCTTCGCCCTGCTGTCGCTCAACGCGGGGCTGCGCATCGAGGCCAGCCAGGGCCTCATCACCGCCTCGGCGGTGCTCTTCTCGATCCTGATCAACGTCAACTCGCGAGTGGTACGCCGGGTGCCGGCCCTGCCGCTCACGGTGATCCAGCTCAGCGTGGTGGGCCTGCTGCTCGGCCTGGCTTCGCTTCTGATCGAGCCCTGGCCTGGGCGCATCGGCGGGGTGACCCTCGGCTGGCTGGCCGCCAGCGTGCTGCTGGCCAGCACCCTGCGCTTCTTCCTCCAGGTGCACGCCCAGGGGCTCACCACCCCCAGCCATGCCGCGGTGATCCTGATGCTGGAGGCGGTCTGGACCGCCCTGCTGGCCGCCGCCTGGTACCGCGAGACCATGACGCCGCTGCAGCTTGCGGGCTGCGTGCTGATCTTCGCCGCGCTGCTGATCAACCGCTGGTACTGGGTTCGCCGGCTCTTCACGCGGCGCTGATTTCCCGTATCATGCCCG
The DNA here is from genome assembly GCF_003547075.1 of Halomonas sp. JS92-SW72. NCBI lineage: Bacteria > Pseudomonadati > Pseudomonadota > Gammaproteobacteria > Oceanospirillales > Halomonadaceae > Halomonas > Halomonas sp. JS92-SW72. Next base: position 3,094,734 of record NZ_CP032147.1, on the reverse strand, counting down.
CAGATCCAACGAGGGAAGTGAACATGCCGAAGGTGCGCCACTATGCCGATCTGGTCACCGTTCTGTCCGGGCTGTCCTGGCTGGTGGTGTACTGGTCGATCAGCCTGACGGCGCAGGTCGGCAGCATCGAGCCCACCCTGGCCGCGCTGCTGATGCTGGGGGCGCTGGTGCTGGTCAGCTTCGTGCATCGCCCCATTCGCGTGCTGCTGCGCCGCTACCACGTGCGCAAACGGCGCACCGAGATGTGGATGCATATCCTGGCGCTGCCGCTGACCCTGGCCTTCTTCTTTGGCATCGTCATCGAGAGCGTGCTGGCCCCGCTGAGCGGACCGCAGAAGATGATGCTGTTCAACGTCTTCGCCACCGCCGGCTGGCTGGTCTTCGTGGTCACGGTGCTGATCAAGCTGGCCATCCACCAGCTGCGCCGCCGGAATAGCAGCAACGGCAAGGCCGAGGGATAGCCTCCCCCCGACGAGACAGCGGGCGCCTGGCAATCAGGCGCCCGCTGTCGTGTAGGGCCTTGCAACCCGAGGCGCCGTCAGAAACGGTCGAGGCGGAACGGCGCCATGTCGACCGCCGGGGTCTCTCCATCCATCATCTGGGCCAGCAGCTCACCGGTGGCGGGCCCCAGGGTGAAGCCCTGGTGGCCGTGGCCGAAGGCCAGCCACAGGCCCTCCTTGCCAGGCGCGGCGCCGATCACCGGCTTCATGTCGGGCATGCAGGGACGCGCGCCCTTCCACGGCTGGGCATCGCGCCGCTTGCCCAGGGGGAACAGCTTGCGCGCCGCCTTCTCCGCCGCCGCCAGCTGCTTATACTGGGGCGGCGCGTCCAGGTCGGCCAGCTCCGCGCCGGTGGTCAGACGAATGCCGGCCCGCATCGGCTCGAGCAGGAAGCCCCGCTCGGCATCCATCACCCAGTGGTTGAGCCGGGCCTCTCCCTCCGCCGAGTAGTGCATGTGATAGCCACGCTTCACGAACAGCGGCGCCTCGAGGCCCAGCCGTGACAGCAGCTCGCCGCTCCAGGGGCCCATGGCCACCACCACCTGCTGCGCCTCCAGAGCCCCCTCGCTGGTGGTGACGCGCCAGCCGGTGCCCACCTGATGCACCTCCTCCACGCTGGCCTGCATCACATGGCCGCCAAGCGCCTCGAAGTTCGCGGCGTAGGCCTGCACCAGGCCGCCCGGGTCCGCCACCATCCACGGCTGGGTCCAGTGGATGGCACCGACCAGCCCCTCGGCCAGGTGCGGCTCCTTGGCATAGAGTGCCTTTGCATCCAGCACCTCGTACTCCACGCCGAAGCGCTCCTGGTTCTCCTTGGCCTCCACCAGGCGCTCGTCCAGCGCCTTGCGGGTCCGGTAGAGCTCCAGCCAGCCGCCCTTGCGCACCAGCGCCTCGGCGCCGGCGGCCTCGATCATTGGGGCGTGGGCGTCCTGGCAGCGCATGATCAACGAGGCCCACTCGTTGACGATGCGCGCGTAGCGCGCCCCGCCGGAGTTGATCCAGTACTGCAGGAGCGGCCCCGCCGCGCCGACCATGCCAGTCGGACGATAGCGGATGTCCACCTCGCGGTTGGGCAGCACGCGCAGTAGGGTGCCGAGATCCCGGGGGAAGGCGTAGGGGCGCACCGCCTCGCGCTGGATGATGCCGGCATTGCCGAAGGAGGTCTCGAGGCCCGGGGCGCGACGATCCACCAGGGTAACGTCGTGGCCGCGGCGCGCCAGGTGCCAGGCCACCGAGACGCCGATCATCCCGGCGCCGAGAACGATGATGTTGCGGGACATGGAAGTCTCCCTGCTCAGCCAAAGAGAAAACCCCGCCTCGCGGCAGGGCAATCATGGCGTGAAGTCTAGCAGGCCTCGGCGGAACATCGGCAAGTGGTGGAAAATTAAGATTTTATATCTGTTGCGAGACTAATTATCGACATTTTTCTCTCACAGAAACACCGCCTGCAGAGAATTCTTTCAAGCGCGCTCACCCCGGGACTGGAGCTTGGCGCGGATGAAGTCGCCGTGGCCCACGTGCAGCAGGTCGGCGAGCTGACGAATGCGGTGCTCCTCCAGGTGATGGTGCTCGCCGTCGGCCAGCGCCAGGTCCCACATCATGCGCACCAGCTCGCAGCGTTTCGGGTAGTCATAGTGCTGCTTGATCAGGCTGACAAACTGGTAATGGTCCACCGAGCTCTCGACCTCCTCCCGGGCGAGGTCGACCAGCTCATCCACCGCCTCGTCCTCGAGCGCAAAGCGGCCTCGCAGCATCTCGCGCAGCGCCACCAGCTGCGCCGGGTCCTCCTGATAGTCGGCGCGCATCACCTCGCACAGCAGGGCGGCGGTGGCCAGCTCCAGGGTCGGCGCCTTGTCATCCCGCGCCTCGGGATCGGCCAGCACCTGCTGGAAGAATCGTTGGATATCTGCGAGCACGGTCGATCTCCGGTTGCCTGTCACCCGCTATGACACGAGGCCGGCGCCGACGTTCGAAAGCGGGCCACTTGCGCTCCACCAGCGTCGCCATGGCCATCACCTCGGCGACCGTGTCGGCCAGGCGGCCCATCTGTTCGACAGACAGCGTGTGGTCCACCAGGAACATCAGGCTGGTCTCGCCCAGTCGCCTCGCCACCGGCAGCGGCGCGCGAGGACGAAGATCGGTGCCCTCGAAGGCCTGCTCCCGATAGATCTCGCTGCAGCCACCGTGCAGGCAGTGGCCTCCTCGCGAGTTGATCTCGGCGACCAGGGCGTCTCGGTCCCAGCCCGGCGTCAGCGCCTCGGGCTCCACATAGGCGTAGAAGCGGTACCAGGCCGGCATGGCCTGTGGCGGGCAGGCCGGAAAGCGAAGCCCCGCCACCCCGTTGAGCCCTGCCGCCAGGCGTGCCGCATTCTCGGTGCGACGGGCCACCCAGCCGGCCAGCTTGCGCAGCTGGCAGCGCCCGATGGCTGCCTGCATCTCGGTGAGCCGCCAGTTGCTGCCGAAGCTGCCGTGCAGCCAGCGAAATCCAGGTGGATGCTCGGCGTGCACCGCCCGCCAAGACTTGCCGTGATCCTTGTAGCTCCAGGCGCGCTCCCAGGCCGCTGCGTCCTTCAGCAGCAGCATGCCGCCCTCGCCGCCAGTGGAGATGATTTTGTCGGTACAGAAGGAGAAGGCCGCCGCATCGCCGACGCTGCCGACCCTCCAGCCGTTCCAGAGGGCGCCATGGGCCTGGGCGCAGTCCTCGATAAGGTAGAGCCCGAGACGATCACAGAAGTCCCGCAGCGCCCCCAGATCGCAGGGCCAACCCGCCAGGTGCACGGCCACCACGGCCCGGGTACGCGGCGTCAGGACCGCCGCTACGCTCGCGACGGTGAGGTTGCCGGTGTCGGGATCGACGTCGGCAAACACCGGGCGCCCCCCGCAGGCCACCACGCAGGAGACCGACGCCATGAAGCTGCGCGGTGTCACCACCACCTCGTCACCCACACCCACCTCGAGCGCTCGCAGCGCCAGCTCCAGCGCCAGGGTGCCGTTGGCCACGGCAATGGCATGGGGCATGCCGTGATACTCGGCAAACTCCTGCTCGAAGGCGCGCCCCTCCTCGCCGTTCCAGTAGTTCACACGCCCCGAGCGCAGCACGCGGGTCACCGCTTCCAGCTCATCGGGTTCATGACGTGGCCAGCCTTCCATCGATACCTCCCGGCGCCAGGGGCGCCTGCAACGATCATGATGTCTCAGCGCTCCTCCGCCCCGTGAGCGAGGCGGGGAAACGCGGTGCGCCACAGGTAGACCAAGTCCGAGTTAAGCTCAAGTCTTGTGTATGGAGGGAAGTCGAGAGGGTGACGTATCCTGCTGATTGTATCATGGCCGGACCACCGCCGAAGCCGAGCAGGCCGATGCGGGTGAAGGACCAGAAGAGGGCACCCAGCGGCGCCTGAGGGCCAGTGCTCATGGCGCTGAGCATTCCGTGTCGGTAATTCTTGAAACCATAGATGCAATCCCAATATGTCGCGCATAGATCAAGAAATCGATTATGCTGTTGACTATAGGATCCGAGCAGGCAAAGCGTCAAATGGTCAGCAATTAAACGGTCTGGCATCAATACGGAGGGAGGCATGGCAGCACCCAAACGGAAGAGTGGCCGGACCCGGTCCAGCCTCATCTACGACACCTTGCGGGAAGAGCTCGTCAACGGGCGCTTTGAGGCAGGGGAAAAGGTAGCGATCAGTGCTCTGAGGGAGCGTTATGACATCGGTTTGAGCCCGCTGCGCGAGGCACTCAATCGGCTAGCGGCGTACGGGCTACTGATCCAGGAGAACCAGAGGGGTTTTCGAGTCCCGAGGCTGGATCGTAGCGAGCTTGATGACATCGCCGAGATGCGCCGTGAACTGGAGTGTATGGCACTGGTGCGTGCCATTGAGCGGGGAAATGCGGCATGGGAATCGGAGCTGCTGGCCGCGGCCCATCGCCTGAAGCGGGCCGACGAGTGCCCGGAGCAGGTTGACGAGTGGGAAAGGCTCCATGGCCAGTTCCATCGGACACTACTCGCCCCCTGCGGCTCTGTGTGGCTACTGCGCTTCATTGAGCAGCTCCATGATCAGTTCGACCGCTATCGGCGCCTGGCCCCACGGGCTCCCCAGGTACGCGATCAGCTCAACCAGCAGCATGACCAACTGGTAGAGCTGGCACTGGCGGGAAAAGTGGCCGCTGCCCAGGCGCTGATGGAGGATCATATCCAGCGCTCCTACCAGGTGGCGCTGGGAGCCTGTCAATAAGGACGTATTTCTCCCTGAAAGCTTTGACTGGCAAGGCTGTTATCTTGCTATTGCGCCGAGCTTTGACTTGACGATGGGTGGGCTTGGCGCAGCTCATCCAGGTAATCTGCCCAGCGTTGAAGCATCTCACGCCGCTGCTCCAGAAACTGGGTCCGGTTGTATGCCCGTCCATTGCTGTCGCGCACTGCATGCGCAAGCTGCTGTTCGATGTACTCAGGTGGATAGCCCAGTCGTTCAGCTAGGATTGTTCGGGCCATGGCTCGGAAGCCATGAGCAGTCATCTGCCCTTTGAATCCCATTCGATCCAAAGCCGCCTTGATCGCGACGTTGCTCATCGGCCTTTTGTGGCTGCGCGCGCCGGGGAATACATATTCTGAGCGGCCAGTGAGGCCGTAGAGATCGCGCAGGATGGCTACAGCCTGGGAGGGGAGGGGAACGAGGAGCGGCTGATCGGTTTTGCTGGCTGTGAACGACCACAGCGCGTTATCCAGGTCGATGTCGCTCCACCTGGCCTGGCGCAGCTCCCCTGGGCGAGTAAAAACCATAGGAGCGATCTGCAGTGCGGCGATAGTGACGGGCTGGCCGCCGTAGCCATCGATCGCTCTCAGGAGCTCTGCAACGGCGCTGGGCTCCGTGAGCGCTGCGAAGTGCTGGGATCTATGGGGGCGAAGCGCGCCCCGAAGGTCAGGGGTGGGGTCTCGCTCGGCGCGCCCGGTGGAGATCCCGTAGCGAAATACCTGTCCGCACAGTGCTTTTACGCGGTGGGCTGTTTCCACATGGCCCCTGTCCTCGATGCGGCGCAGGCAGGCCAGCAGTTCAGCCGCGGAGATCTCGGAAAGCGGTCTCTTGCCGAGAACAGGAAAGGCATCGCGCTCGAGTCGTCGGCGGTTGCGCTGGTAGTGATCAGGCACGACATCATGCTGGTGAACACGCTCAAGCCACTCCTGTGCCACCAGCTGGAAGGTATTGGCAGCGACCTGTTGCCCCAGCTTGCGCTCAAGCTGCTTGGCCATGCTGGGGTCCACCCCCTCACTAAGCCGCTCCTTGGCCTTTTCGCGTGCCTTGCGAGCGTCAGCCAGCGAGATCTCGGGGTAGGTGCCGATGGCGAGCAGTTTTTCTTTACCGGCAAAACGGTATTTCATCCGCCAGTATTTGCCCCCACTCGCCCGGACCTCCAGGTAGAGGCCGCCGCCATCGGCCATTTTAACCGGCTTGTCTGTGGGTTTTGCTGACTTAACGGCAGTGGCGGTGAGTTTGTTGGTCTGGCGGCTCATGGGGGTACCTCATGGAAGGCGTGGCCAGTACCCCCAGTCTCGGCACCCCCATCCAATGGGTGAGCTCGCGGGCAAAGCCCCGGCTACTGCTGGTGCCGGGTGGGTTGGGGGTATCAAATTTTGGTTTCGACGTTGTACCCCCAGATTTACCCCCATCAATGGGGGTATGTCAAAGATTCGGGTGGATGCTCCTGAAACAAGAAAGGGGCCCGGAGGCCCCTATTCATGCGGTTTCTGGTGCTTCTTGGGAAGTCCTGAAACCTTTGTGTGGTGGAGGCGGCGGGAATTGAACCCGCGTCCGCCAGCACTCGCCCATTGGCTCTACATGCTTAGATTCCGTTATTTGATTTAACGCCTCTGGCTCCAACGGTCAGGATCCAGCGACGCGATTCCTCGTAGATTTAGCAACCGGCATGAGGACGCTACCGATCACGATCCCATCAGTCTTGGCTCATATCCCCTCCGTGATGAATGGGCACATCACTTCGGGGCCGGACTAGAAGCTAACAGCGTTTAAGCTGCCAGCGCGCCCTGAGCGTAGTTGTCGTCGTTTGCGACTATTCATTTGTGATGTTGGATTTACGAGATACATCACGCTCTCGGCATGCACCGCAGGGGTTGTCACCGGCGTCGAAACCATGTCGCCCCCTTGATCGCGCATCCTATCAGGATGTGCGTCACTGTGACAGCCTACGCCTTGTTTTGTTCCCGCATGATGCGACCCTTCTGGCGCTGCCAGTCGCGGTCCTTCTCGGTGGCCCGCTTGTCGTGGAGCTTCTTGCCCGTCACCAGGGCCAGCTCGCACTTCACCCGGTTGCCCTTCCAGTAGAGCTTGAGCGGCACGCAGGTGTGCCCCTTGTCCTGGGTCCGCGAGAAGATCCTGGCGATCTCCTTCCGGTGCAACAGCAGCTTGCGGGTGCGGACGGGGTCGGCGATCTCGTGGGTGCTGGCGGTGTTGAGCGGCATGATATGGCTGCCCAGCAGCCAGGCCTCGCCGTTCTTGACCAGGATGTAGGTGTCGGTGAGCTGCGCCTTGCCGGCGCGCAGGCTCTTCACCTCCCAGCCGGCCAGCACCAGGCCCGCCTCGAACACCTCGTCGATGTGGTACTCGAAGCGCGCCTTCTTGTTCTGGGCGATGACGTTGCTGGTGGGCCCATTGCCCTTGCCTTTCTTGTTGGCCATGAAACCTCGTGTCTGTCCGTGCCCTTGGCGGCCGCCCCTTCGATATGGGGGGAAGCGTGATACCATTCAAGGCCTGAAATAACGGCTCATGATACGCCCTGGGCACTGTGAAGTCAGCGGAGAGCTCAATGCCAACGGTCAACCGAACCGCCATGGTGCGACACACCCCCCAGCAGATGTTCGACCTGGTCAACGATTTCGAGCGCTATCCGGAGTTCCTGCCCGGCTGTCGTCGCGCCCGCCTGATCGAGCGGGATGACTCCCACCTGATCGGCGAGATGACCCTGGGGCGCGCGGGCATCGAGCAGAGCATCGCCACGCGCAACGACCTGATCGAACCGGAGCGCATCGAGATGTCGCTGGTCAGCGGCCCCTTCAAGCGCCTGCGCGGGCGCTGGATGTTCATCCCCATGGGCGAGAACGCCTGTAAGGTGTGCCTGGAGATGGAGTTCGAGTTCGCCAACCGCCTGCTGGGCATGGCCTTCGGCAAGCTCTTCCAGCAGGTGGCGGGGCAGCTGGTGGAGGCCTTCACCCGCCGCGCCGATCAGCTCTACGGGCGCTGAGCCATGGCCGAGATCGCGGTGGAGGTGGCCTTCGCCCTGCCCGGGCATCAGGCCGTGGTGGCGCTGAGCGTGCCCCTGGGCACCACCGCCAGCGAGGCGGTGGTGCTGGCCAACCTGCCCGGGCGCTTCCCCGAGCTGCCCGCGGAGGCCTTCGAGCAGCCAGACCTCGGCATCTTCGGCAGGCGGCTGCGCGAGCCGGCGACCCATCGCCTGCGGGCCGGCGATCGCGTGGAGCTCTACCGCCCGCTGACCATCGATCCCAAGCAGGCCCGGCTGGCCCGGGCCGCCGAAAAACGCTGACGCCCCGCCGGGCAGGGCCACGGCGGGGCGTCCAGGGGCGTCGCCTGCGGGTTCAGAAATCGCTGGCCGGCTCGCCGCCCATGGGCACGGTCGCGCCGCCTTCTGGCTGCGGCTCCGGGGTGGTCTCCAGCGGCTCGGCGCCTTCTACTTGGGGGCCGGCGCCCTCGCTGGCGCGCAGGTCGATATCGCGCTCCAGGTTACCCTCGCGCTGGATATCCACCAGGCGGTTGCCGTCGAAGGTCAGGGTCACGCGGCGCCGTTCCACACCGCCGTAGGCCTCGTCGAGACGGAACACGTAGTCCCACTGGTTGGCGTCGAAGGGTGCCTCCAGCAGCGGGCGGCCCATGACGTAGACCACGTCGTCGCGGGTCATGCCGGGACGCAGCTGTTCCACCATGTCGGCGGTGACCAGGTTGCCCTGAGGGATGTCCCGCTTGTAGACCCCGAAGTAGCTGCAACCGCTGGCCAGCAGCAGGGCGGCAGAAAGGGTGACGATTCTTGTCAACTTTTGCATTTGCGCCTGTTCTTCACTATCGTGGTTTCGGTCGATCATACCCGACCCTACCCGATACTGCGAAGAGCAACCATGGCCGACCAGAACCATGAACTGCGCAAGGCCGGTCTGAAGGTGACCCTGCCCCGCGTCAAGATCCTGCAGATCCTCGAGAACGCCCAGGGCGAGCACCACATGAGCGCCGAGGACGTCTACAAGACCCTGCTGGAAGCCGGCGAGGACGTCGGCCTGGCCACCGTCTACCGCGTGCTGACCCAGTTCGAGTCCGCGGGCCTCGTGGTGCGCCACAACTTCGATGGCGGCCACGCCGTCTTCGAGATCTCCCAGGACGAGCACCATGATCACATGGTCTGCCTGGAGAGCGGCGAGATCATCGAGTTCTTCGACGAGACCATCGAGCGGCGCCAGCAGGAGATCGCCGAGGAGCATGGCTTCGACCTCGTCGACCACGCCCTGGTGCTCTATGTGCGCCCCAAGGGCTCGAGCGTGACCCGCCAGGACGCCACCCAGAAGAAGTAGCGGCCCGGCAGCCGGTCCCACGACCGGCGCCCACGGCTCAGCGCGGCCCCGATCCTCGATCGGGGCCGCGCGCGTTCGGGGGTCCGCCGCCGGCGGGTGGGCTCAGTGGTGGGGGCGCTGGCTGGCGTCGAGCATCTCGCGGGCGTGGGCCAGGGTGCGTTCGGAGAGGTTGACCCCGCCCAGCATGCGCGCCAGCTCGCCCACCCGGCCGGCCTCGTCGAGCAGCGCCATGCGGGTGAGGGTGGTCTCCTGCTCCGCACGCTTCTCGATGTGCAGGTGCCGGTGGGCCTGGGCCGCCACCTGGGGCAGGTGGGTCACGGTCATCACCTGGCCCTGCTCGCCCAGGCGGCGCAGCAGCTGGCCGACGATCTCGGCGGTGGCGCCGGAGACCCCCACGTCCACCTCGTCGAACACCAGGCTGGGAATGGTGGAGTGGCGGGCAGCGACCACCTGGATCGCCAGGCTGATGCGCGACAGCTCACCCCCGGAGGCCACCTTGGCCAGCGGCCGGGCCGGCTGGCCGGGGTTGGCGCTGATCAGGAAGCGTACGCCCTCCAGGCCCTCGGCGGCGGGGGTGTCACGCTCCAGCACCTCGACCTCGAAGCGCGCCTTGCCCATGGCCAGGAAGGCGAGCTGCTCCTGGACCGCCTTGCCGAAGCGGGTGGCGGCCTGGCGGCGCGCGTCGCCCACCTGGCGGGCCTGCCCCCGCCACCGCTCGCGCAGGGCGTCCACCTCGGCCTCCAGGGTCTCGAGATCTTCCTCGCCGCCTTCCAGGCGAGCCAGCTCCTCCTGCAGCTGCTGGTGCAGCGCGGTGAGCTCCTCGGGCATCACATGATGCTTGCGGGCCAGGCGGTGCACCTCGCCGAGGCGCTGCTCGACCCAGGCCAGGCGCTCCGGGTCGAGCTCGGTGCCCTCGGCGAAGTGGTGGAGCTCCCGGGCGGCCTCCTCGACCTGGATGCGGGCATCGCCCAGCATGGCGAGCGCCTCGGCCAGGCGGCCGCGGTCGCTGCCCGGCAGCGCCGAGAGGTGGTTGATCGCCTGAGTCAGCAGGCTCATGGCGCCGCCTTCGTCGTTGTCGCAGCACTCGGCGGCGAACTGCGCCTCGCGCAGGCGCTCCTCGGCGTGGGCCAGCTCCTCCTGCTCCTCCTCCAGCGCCTTGAGCTCGCCCTCGGCCAGCGCCAGCTGGTCGAGCTCCTCCACCTGATAGCGCACCAGCTGGCGGCGGGCGGCCAGCTCGTCGCCGTCCTCGGCCAGCCGCCGCAGCCGGCGCCTGGCGGCCTGCCAGGTGCGGAAGGTCTCGGCCATCTCGCCCACCGCCTCGCGGTGGCCGGCGAAGTCGTCGAGCAGGCGCAGGTGGGTCTCCTCGCGCAGCAGTGCCTGGTGGGCGTGCTGGCCGTGGATCTCGATCAGCCGCTCGCCCAGCGCCTTGAGATCGGCCACGGTGGCCGGCTGGCCGTTGATCCACGCCTTGGAGCGGCCATTGGTGCTCACTACGCGCCGCAGCAGGCAATCGTCCTCGGGCAGCTCCCGGGCCGCGAGCCAGGCGCGGGCCTCGGGCAGCGCGGCGATATCGAAGCGCGCGCTGAGGTCGGCGCGCTCGGCGCCGTGGCGCACGCTGCCGGCATCGGCGCGCTCGCCCAGGCAGAGCCCCAGGGCGCCGAGCAGGATCGACTTGCCGGCGCCGGTCTCGCCGGTGATGGCGGTCATGCCGCCGGCGAGCTCCAGCTCCAGGTGGTCGACGATGGCGAAGTCGCGAATGGCAAGCTCTGTCAGCATGAGGCCTCCCGGGAAGTCTGCGCGCCCTGATCTCAGGACTACTGGTCATACATCCAATATGTGTGCGTTTATACAGTAGTCCACGATGCCCCACAATGCACGGATCGGCCTCTCCCGGCTGTCTCACCTTGAGATCCGCCCTGGCGTCCCCATATAGCTCGCAGAACCGTTCAACCCCCTCATTCATGTTGCATCGGCGGCCAGGCGCCGCCGCATCCCTGTCAGGAGAGACCCATGGCCAGAGATCCCCAGACCCCGCTGGACGAGGAACTTGCCCGTCGTGAGCAGGAGGCCGAGCCCCAGCCCATCGAAGGCGAGCTGGAGGAGGCCATCGAGGCGGCCGAGGAGACCGAGGCCGCCGCCGAGGCGAGCGACAACCCCGAGGCCGAGCTGCTGGCCGCCCGCGTCGAGGAGCTGGAGCAGAGCGTCGCCGAGGCCAAGGACCAGGCGCTGCGTGCCGCCGCCGAGGCCCAGAACGTGCGCCGCCGGGCCGAGCAGGAGGCCGAGAAGGCCCGCAAGTTCGCCCTGGAGAAGTTCGTCAAGGAGCTGCTGCCGGTAGTGGACAGCCTGGAGAAGGCCCTCGAGGCCATGGCGGACGAGGCCACCGAGGCCCATCGCGAGGGCGTCGCCATGACGCTGAAGATGCAGCGCGACGTGCTGGCCAAGTTCGGGGTGGAGATCCTGGAGCCGGCGGGCGAGCCCTTCGACCCGCAGTTCCACGAGGCCATGGCCATGGTGCCCAACCCCGAGCTCGACCCCAACACCGTCATGGACGTGTTCCAGAAGGGCTATCTGCTCAACGGCCGCCTGGTGCGGCCGGCCATGGTGGTGGTCAGCCAGGCCGCCGGCTGAGCAACAAATCCTGGCCTCGGGACTTGAAATGAGGCCTGCGGCCCCCAGATAGACGTCAACTCCGCGGCGCAGGCCGCAGAACACGACTCCGGATACACAGCAACGACTTTTCGAGGATTTCCTATGGGACGCATCATCGGTATTGACCTGGGGACCACCAACTCCTGCGTGGCCGTGCTCGACGGCGACAGCGCCAAGGTGATCGAGAACGCCGAAGGCGCTCGCACCACGCCCTCCATCATCGCCTACACCGACGATGGCGAGACGCTGGTGGGCCAGTCGGCCAAGCGCCAGGCGGTCACCAACCCGACCAACACCCTCTACGCCATCAAGCGCCTGATCGGTCGTCGCTTCAAGGACGACGTCGTCCAGAAGGACATCAAGATGGTGCCCTACACCATCACCGAGGCCGACAACGGCGATGCCTGGGTCGAGGTGAAGGGCAAGAAGCTGGCCCCGCCCCAGATCAGCGCCGAAGTGCTTAAGAAGATGAAGAAGACCGCCGAGGATTACCTGGGCGAGCCGGTCACCGAGGCGGTGATCACCGTGCCGGCCTACTTCAACGACAGCCAGCGTCAGGCCACCAAGGATGCCGGCCGCATCGCCGGCCTCGAGGTCAAGCGCATCATCAACGAGCCCACCGCGGCGGCGCTGGCCTACGGCATGGACAAGTCCCGCGGCGACAAGACCATCGCGGTCTATGACCTGGGCGGCGGCACCTTCGACATCTCCATCATCGAGGTGGCGGACGTCGACGGCGAGACCCAGTTCGAGGTGCTGGCCACCAACGGCGACACCTTCCTGGGTGGTGAAGACTTCGACATGCACCTGATCAACTACCTGGTCGATCAGTTCAAGGCCGATAGCGGCATCGATCTCTCCGGCGACAACCTGGCCATGCAGCGCCTCAAGGAAGCCGCCGAGAAGGCCAAGATCGAGCTCTCCAGCGCCCAGCAGACCGACGTCAACCTGCCCTACATCACCGCCGATCAGACCGGTCCCAAGCACCTCAACGTCAAGGTGACCCGGGCCAAGCTGGAGTCGCTGGTGGAAGACCTGGTGCAGCGCTCCCTGGCGCCCTGCAAGATCGCGCTGAAGGATGCCGGCCTCTCCGCCTCCGAGATCGACGACGTCATCCTGGTCGGCGGCCAGACCCGCATGCCCATGGTGCAGCAGAAGGTCGCCGAATTCTTCGGCAAGGAAGCGCGCAAGGACGTCAACCCGGACGAGGCGGTGGCCGTGGGTGCAGCCATCCAGGGCGGCGTGCTGGGCGGCGACGTCAAGGACGTGCTGCTGCTCGACGTCACCCCGCTGACGCTCGGCATCGAGACTCTGGGCGGCGTGATGACCCCGCTGATCGAGAAGAACACCACCATCCCGACCAAGAAGACCCAGACCTTCTCGACCGCGGATGACAACCAGACCGCCGTGACCATCCACGTGCTGCAGGGCGAGCGCAAGCAGGCGGGCGGCAACAAGTCGCTGGGCCGCTTCGACCTGGCCGACATCCCGCCGGCGCCGCGCGGGGTGCCGCAGATCGAGGTCGCCTTCGACCTGGACGCCAACGGCATCCTGAACGTCTCCGCCAAGGACAAGGCCACCGGCAAGGAGCAGTCCATCGTCATCAAGGCCTCCAGCGGCCTCTCCGACGACGAGATCGAGCAGATGGTCCGCGACGCCGAGGCCCACGCCGACGAGGACAAGAAGTTCGAGGAGCTGGTGCAGCTGCGCAACCAGGCCGACGGCATGGTCCACGCCGCGCGCAAGACCGTGCAGGAAGCCGGCGAGCACGCCAGCGACGAGGAGAAGGAAGCCATCGAGAGCGCCGCCAAGGAGCTCGAGGAGGCGATCAAGGGTGACGACAAGGACGACATCCAGGCCAAGCTCGACAAGCTGACCGAGGTCTCCGGCAACCTGGCCCAGAAGATGTATGCCGCCCAGGCCGAAGCGGCCCAGCAGGGCGGTGGCGAAGGCCAGGAGGCCGGCGCCAAGCAGGAAGATGACGTGGTCGACGCCGAGTACGAAGAAGTCAACGACGACCAGAAGAAGCAGTAATCGCCACGGCGATGCCACGGACGACGGTAGCGCGGGGGGACGACTCCCGCGTTGCCGTTTCCGCGGATCGGGCAGCACTGCCTAGACCAGGAGGCGCATGGACCCATGTCCAAACGCGATTATTACGAGGTGCTCGGCGTCGAGCGAGGGGCCGACACCAAAGAGATCAAGAAGGCCTACCGACGGCTGGCGCAGAAGTACCATCCGGACCGCAATCCGGATGACGACAAGGCCGCCGAGAAGTTTCGCGAGGTCTCCGAGGCCTACGAGATCCTCTCCGACGGCGAGAAGCGTGCCGCCTACGACCAGTTCGGCCATGCCGGCGTGGACGGCCAGGCCGGCGGTTTCGGTGCGGGCGGCTTCGGCGGCGCGGGTGCCGGCGGCTTCAGCGACATCTTCGGCGACGTGTTCGGCGACATCTTCGGTGGCGGCGGCGGCCGGCGCAGCCCCCATGCGCCGCAGCGCGGCAGCGACCTGCGCTACAACCTCGAACTCGACCTCGAGAGTGCGGTGGCCGGCACCACGGTGGACATCCGCGTGCCGCGTCACGTGGAGTGCAGCCGCTGCGACGGCGAGGGCGCCGAGCCTGGCTCCACCAAGGAGACCTGCCCCACCTGTGCCGGCCACGGCCAGGTGCGCATGCAGCAGGGCTTCTTCGCCGTGCAGCAGACCTGCCCCACCTGTCACGGCAGCGGCGTGCACATCAAGGTGCCGTGTCACAAGTGCCACGGCGAAGGCCGCGTGCGCGAGACCCGCACCCTGTCGGTGAAGATTCCCGCCGGGGTCGACACCGGAGACCGCATTCGTCTCAACGGCGAGGGCGAGTCCGGCATCAACGGCGGCCCGCCCGGCGATCTCTACGTGCAGGTGGCGATCAAGCCGCACCGCATCTTCCAGCGCGACGGCAAGCACCTGCAGTGCGAGGTGCCGATCAACTTCGTTGACGCTGCGCTGGGCGGCGAGCTCGAAGTGCCCACCCTGGACGGCCGGGTCAAGCTCAAGATCCCGCCCGAGACCCAGACCGGCAAGCTGTTCCGCCTGCGCGGCAAGGGCGTCAAGCCGGTACGCGGCGGTCCGCCCGGCGACCTGCTGTGCAAGGTGGTGGTGGAGACCCCGGTCAACCTCAGCGAAGACCAGAAGGCGCTGCTGCGTCAGTTCCAGGAGAGCCTGGGGGGCAGCAACAGCGCCCACCACTCGCCCAAGAAGAGCGGCTTCTTCGACGGCGTGAAGAAGTTCTTCGAGGACATGAAGCCGTAAGGCGGAACTGCGCCACGCAAGCCCCCGAGCCCTTGCGGTGTCGGGGGCTTTTGCGTTTTCGGCGTGGACGGTTCCTTCGAACCCGGCGTTCCGCCCTGCGCTGCGCATCGGGGCTGGCGCCAACCCGCTCCGGCATCTTAGTCTGTTGGCTCAGATACGAATGGAGATCGTTGCTATGCCGATGTCGCGTGCCGAGATCGCCACCGAGTCCGGGGCGAGGGTGATGAAACGGCTGTGCAAGCACTGGGCGCACAAGCTGGAGGTGGAGCAGGGCGAGGAGCAGAGTCGCGTGGCGTTCGAGGGCGGCTCCTGCGTCATGCGCGTCGAGCCGGGCAAGCTGCTGGTGGCCATCGAGGCGCTGGACGATGAGGTGCTCGACCGCCTCGAGGGCGTGGTGGATTCCCACCTGCAGCGCATGGCGGGCGACGAGGAACTGGCCATCGTCTGGGAAAATTGAGCGCTGCTCTTGTGTCCGAGTGGCTGCCTGCGGCTAGCCACTCGGGTGGAGGGCGGGGAGGTGATTAAATTTCCCCAGCGAAAGCACGACGCAGGCCAATAGCTGCGACCCCGTGCGACCCAATGGCCTGTGCTAGCGCATCCCGGGTGTGCAGATGGCTCAATTGGGCTGCTAGCACCAGCTCTAGATCTGCCATCCCAGCCTCGTACAGGCTGGTCGCATTGCGTGCGGCAATCGCTGCAGCAGACTCAGCGCGCTGCCGCTCCAGCAAGGACTCGTCGGCCATCGACCATTGGGTGAGTGCGGTCTCGGCGTCGATGAGTGCCTCGAGAAGCGCCTTTTCATATACAGCCATCGCTTCCTGCACCTGGGCTTCCCGTATCGCGATGTTTGTGCGGATACGCCCGCCATCAAGCAGCGGCAGGCTGATGGATAGCCCGTAGCCTATTACCAGTTGAGGTGCAGCTGAACCACCTGCCTGAGCTATGCGCTCCTTCCCCCTCTGCCAGGCAATTTGCAGGCTAGGATAAACCTCTCGTCGTGCCATGCCCGCACGTACCAGTGCGGCGTCCAGTGCATGCGCCTGGTGCAATACGTCCGGTCGGCGCTCCAGGAGCTCTACGGGCAGCAGTAGGCTGGGGGGAGCAGGGGAGGCGATAGGAAGATGCAGGTTCTCCAGTTGCGGCACCTGGCCATCCCCCAGGAGTAGTGATAATCGGTGCAGCTGCATTTGGTATTCGCCATTGAGCTGCGTCATTGTCGCCTGTTTCTCTGCCAACTCCCGCCGTCGGTGCTCGACGTCCGACGAAGTGGCATGGCCTGCAGCGAGCTTGTGCTGTGACACCTCTATCTGCCGCTGCGCAATGTGGATCGCTTCACGCTGCAGTGTTAGGCGCTGTGCCAGTGTACGCAGCTCGAGGTAAGCGGTACTAACATCCGCTGCCAGGGAGATACGGGCTGCCTGTAGCGCCTGGAGAGCGCCTTCGGCATCGTCTTCGGCAGCTCGCATTGCGAGGGTGGTGCGGTCGAACAAATCTACTTCCCAGGTTGCACGTAGGCCGACAGCAGTGCGCTCTGTCTTTGGCTCCGCGCTGCTATTGCGCCCGCGCTCGGCGCCGGCAACGGCGTCAATTTTAGGACGCCGTTCCGCTCTGACGCCGCTCCTCAGAGCGCGTGCCTGGGCCAAGCGGGCTACGGCGATTGCCAGGTCGGGATTGGCATCAAGTGCTGCATCAACCAGTGCGTTCAGTGTCGGATCGCCAAAGCTGTGCCACCAGTTTCCTACGACGACTCCCTGACCATCGGGAGCCGTGAATGACCAGTGCGTGGGAACATCCAGGGCCGGCTCCCCTGAAATTCCACTGGGTGGCAGGGTGGCACAGCCGCTCAATGTCATGGTGGCGAGTGCGATGACCATGAGCGTTGGGTAGGAGCTAGTGGTGCGGGGAGGCATCGTCATGAGTGATCTGCTGTGTTGACATGAAGTTTCATGAAACTATACTATACGTATAGTATAGTTTGAAGATGGAGAATCCCCATGACAGGCTCTCGTCGGCGCCCGGGCCGTTCAAGCTCGCGTGACAAGCTTCTCGATGCAGCCGCTGGTCTCGTTGCCAAATACGGTGTGCAGAACTTGACCATCGATGCCGTAGCGGCTGAGGCAAAAGTAACCAAGGGTGGTTTGATCTATCACTTCAAGACACACGACGACCTGCTTGGCGCCTTGATCGAGAGGATGGTCGAGCAGTGGGATGTACGTACCCGCATGCAGGACGCTGTGCGATCCGGTGAGATCCCCGTGAAGGACGCGCTGTCCCTGTTACTGGACGAAACCTTCGACATGTCAGAGGAGCAGCGCACGCTGCTGACCAACTTGTTGGCTGCTGCTGCTGCCTATCCTCATTTGCTCGAACCGGTAAAGGCGTATTACGCCCGTGACTTTGAGGCGTTCAGCAACGCCCCTAATGCCGGGATGGTAATGATCCTGGCAGCGGCCCTTGATGGTATCGCGCTACTGGAGATTCTTGGGCTACATCAGTTCAGCGCACAGCAGCGCCAGGCCATGCGCGACGCCTTGGAAAACGCGATTGGAGAGCTGCCCTGACTCCACCGCTCTCGTCGCTCTGCGATCATCAAAGGCCTTCCTCATGATTCCAATCACCATGCCCGGTCAGGGTAGGTTGGTGCTTTTTGCACTTCTCGCCGTGTTGTTGCTTTCGGCTTGCGCTGATTCGACCACGGTACCGACGACCCCACCGAAGCCGGTCAAGGTTGAGGTGGTCGGCCAGACCGTCCAGAGCCGAGCCGATAGCTTTGTAGGCACGCTGCGAGCTCGTCAGCGTGCTGCCCTAGGCTTCGAGTCACCTGGTCGTGTCGTTGCCATAGGAGTGGATGTGGGAGATAGCGTGCGTGCGGGACAGTTGCTTGCGCGGCTCGATGAGTCGCCCGCGCGCTGGCACCTCGACCGGGCGGTGGCCGAGCGAAGTGCCGCCGCCGCTACGCTGGACGAACGCAGACACCACCTGCGTCAGCACGAGACGCTGGCACGCAATCAGGTGATTTCTGCATCTGCATTACAGGCGGTGCAAACCGCCCACCAGCAGGCGGTGAGCCAATTGGAAGCCGCCGAAGCTGCTGTAGAAGAGGCTCGACGTGATCTGGAGCTGATGCGTATCACTGCCCCCTTCGATGGCGTGGTCGCTGCACGCAATGTTGAACCATACTCCGACGTCGCGGCAGGGCAGCCGATCCTGCTGGTGGAATCGGAGGGTGAGCTGGAGGTGGTCGTGATGTTGCCGGACCGGGTGGCAGCTATGCTGGCGCCGGGCATGCAGGCACAGGCCAACAGCGATGGAGATAGGCTAGCACTGACGCTGGAACGCCTCTCGAGTCGCAGTGACAGGGGCTCGCTGGTTCAGGCCATCTTCCGGGTCGATCAATTCCCTGAGCATGTCCGCAGTGGTGGGGCGGTATCGATTGAGCTGGCCAGCCAGGTCAACCAGGCCGTTACCCTGCCCATCACTGCCATTATGCCCGGCACGGAAGTGGGCAAAGCCAGCGTATTCCTCATCGATGCCCAAGGAGGCACGCTACAGCGGCGCACGGTGCGCACTGAGAGATCTCTGCAACCTGACGGGCGTGTTGTCATTGCAGAGGGACTGAGAGAGGGGGAGCAAGTCGTGGTGGCAGGCACCGCGTTCCTGCATGAAGGTCAGTCGGTCATCGTTCATGAGGCGCAGACCCTGTTGACGGGAGTGCACCAGTGAAGCTCACCACTGCAGCATTGAATTCCAGCCGCTTCACTCTCTTGGCGGCGCTGCTCATCCTGGTGGGTGGAGTCTCCACCTTCCTGAGCTTTCCCGCGCAGGAAGAGCCAACCGTCACCATCCGCGATGCGATGATATTCGTCGCCAACCCCGGCATGTCGGCGGAGCGCATGGAGCAACTTGTGGCACGGCCGCTTGAGGAGCGGCTGCGTCAGCTGCCAGAACTCAAGACTGTGAGGAGCATAGTGCGAGCCGGCAGCGTGATAATGCACGTCAGCTTGCACGACGAGGTGCGGGATATGCTGCCAGCCTGGCAGCGCATGCGGGCCAAGGTAGAGGAGGCGGTACCACAATTTCCAACTGGTACCCTGCCGCCACAGATCGACGACGAATTTGGTAGCGTGGCAATTGCCTCGTTAGCCGTCACTGCACCTGGTTTTACGATGAGCGAGATGCGGGCGCCGCTTCGGCAGTTGCGAGAAGGGCTGTATCGCGTGCCGGGTGTGCAAAAGGTAAGCATGCATGGCCTGCAGGAAGAGCGTGTCTATATCGAGTTCGACCGTGCTCGCCTGGCGGGGCTAGGACTTTCCATTCCTCAAATCCAGCAGCAGTTGCAGGAGCAGAACATCGCACAGTCAGGTGGCCAGGTCGTAATGGCCGGATTGAATGGCTCCCTTGCCGTGTCGGGTGAGCTGAGCTCGCTGCAGGATTTGCGCGAATTCGCGTTGAGTGTGCCCGGGGCGGCAGGAAGTGGTGTAGAGACACCGGCCATGGTGCGCTTGGGAGATATCGCTCAGATCAAGGTACTGACACCTGATCCACCGGAAAGCGCCGCTATCTACCATGGCGAGAAGGCCGTGGTGCTTGGGGTGTCGATGCGCACTGGCGAGAATATTCAGAGGGTAGGTCAGGCGGTCCGGGATCGGGTAGAAGAATTGAAACCGTTACTACCCGCCGGCTTCTCGCTAGACTATGTCACCTTCCAGGCTGACGTGGTCGAGCAAGAGATCAACAGCATGGGCAATACGATGGTACAAACCATCGTGATCGTAATGATCGTCGTAGTGCTGTTCATCGGCTGGCGAGCCGGTGTTGTGGCCGGAAGTATCGTGCCCCTGACCATTTGCGCCACTCTACTGGTAATGCGTGTGCTGGCCATCGAGCTGCATATCGTCTCAATGGCTGCCATCATCATCGCGTTGGGGCTATTGGTGGACAATAGTATCGTGATCGTGGAGGACATTCAGCGCCGCCTCGCCGCGGGAGAAGCGCGCCGTCATGCCTGCATTGAAACCTGTCGCACCCTGGCGATGCCGCTACTGGCCTCGTCATTGGTCATAATTCTCGCCTTTTCGCCTTTCTTCTTCGGTCACTCGGTAACCAATGAATATTTGCGCCCCCTTGTGGTGGTGCTCACGGTGGCTTTGCTGGGTTCCTGGTTGCTGTGTCTGACGGTGATTCCACTCTTGTGCTACCGCTTCCTCAAGGGAGGTAGGCATGATGCAGCCGTCGCGCCGAAGCATAGCCGCTTCCGTGTGGCCTATGCTCGGCTGATCGAATTCGTGCTGGAGCACAAGTGGCCGTATTTGACCGCGATGACGCTGGTATTGGCAGGGTCGCTAGTCATCCTGGCGAACCAGCCGGCTGGTTTTCTGCCCCCCTCAGATCGACCCCAGTTCCAAATTGAGCTTGAACTGCAGCCGGGTAGTGACTCACGGCTGACGCAGGAGGTGGTGCGTGACCTGAGTCGATGGCTAAGTGATCCGGAGCATAACCCCGAGGTGACCACTAGCATTGGTTACGTGGCCGAAGGTGGGCCTCGTGTCGTGTTGGTAATTACGCCACCATTACCGGCTTCTCATGTAGGCTACTTCACCGTTTCGGTTGCTCATTCCAGTGACGTCGACAAGGTCATGGCGCGCACGCGAAACTGGATGGCGCAACAACATCCCGCAGTACGTGCGGACATCAAGCGCTTTTCGCGAGGTGAGAACGATGCTGGCACTGTGGTCTATCGTGTCTCAGGCCCTGAGGAGGAGGTCCTGCGGGATATTGGTAATCAGATAAAGAAGGCGCTTCGCTCCCAGCCTGCAATGGAACAGGTGCGAGACGACTGGGGGCCGCGCGTGCCGCGTGTGGACGTTCAGATAGACCAGGACAAGGCCAAGATTCAGGCTGTCAGCAGCCAGGGTATCGCTGATGCGCTGGCCAGCCGCTATAGCGGTGTGGAGATTTCCATGCTGCGCGACAATGACACGTTCATACCTTTGATTGCGCGGGGTGGTGACGTTGAGCGTGCCGAGCCGGAAAATGTAACCAGCACACTGATCTATCCGGTAGACGGCAGCTTGCCAATCCCGCTATCCGCGATTGCCGTTGCGAGCCTAAGCTGGGAGCCCTCGGCGATCCATCGCCGCAATCTGGAGCGCACGCTAACCGTCAAGGGGCGTAGCACACAGAATACCGCAGAACAGGTGGCGGACCGAGTTTCAGCTGCTATCGAGGACATCGTGCTGCCACCTGGTTATCGCATTGAGCTGGGTGGTGAGATCGAAGAAGCAGCCGAGTCCAATGAACCTTTAGCGAAATATCTGCCAATTGCTGCTCTGGCCATGGTGTTACTGTTTCTTTGGCAGTTTGGCTCCTTTCGCAAGCTTGCCTTGATCATCATCTGCATGCCGTTTGCCATGGCCGGAGTTGGGCCGGCGCTGGCCATTGCGAATGAGCCGTTTGGCTTCATGGCGAGCTTCGGTGTGCTCTCCTTGGCCGGCATCATTACCAGCAATGCCGTCTTACTGCTTGAGAGAATAGAAACCGAGAGGAATGTCGGAAGAAAGCGGCGCGAGGCAGTTGTTACAGCAGCAGTTGCACGCCTGCGCCCTATACTCATGACCCAATTGACTTGCATCGTAGGCTTGGTGCCGCTGTTGCTGTTCGGTGGGACACTGTGGACTGGCATGGCCGTGACCATCATGGGGGGGCTGCTGCTCGGCACATTGATCACTCTTGGGCTGGTGCCGGTGCTTTATGAGCTACTGTTTAGCCGGAAGCTGTCCGGCTGGAGCCGAAAGTTATTCGGGTTGGGCGTGGCTCGGACAGTAGAGGGCTGAACTCACATGCTTAATGGTACCCGATGCCTACAGGTTGCTAGCATAGACGGGTATATCGCTGAACGGAGGCGAGCATGTCGGTTTCAGGTGTGCAGAGTGCGAGTGAGTCAGTCGGCGGGTGGGTGATCGGGTGGTGCAGGCTAGGACCCTTGAGTTCCAACGTCATGCAACTGGATGAAACATTAGCCATCGTCTGGGAAAATTGAGCACCCCGCTGTCGCCCCGCCTGGCCCACCTCGGCATGCTGCTGTGGGCCCTGCTGGTGGGACTGTCGTTTCCCGCCGTGGGGCTGATGAGCGAGCTGCCGCCGCTGTCGCTCACCAGCCTGCGCTTCGCCATCGCCTGTGCCGGGCTGTGGTGGCTGGCGCGGCGCTCGTCCGACTTCCTCCCGCCCTGGCGGCTGCTGCCGCTCTATACGCTGATGGGGCTGTGCCTGGCCGGTTTCTTCGGCGCCATGTTCTGGGCCGCCCATCACGCCACTGCGCTCTCCATGGCCACCCTCTACGTCACCGTGCCGCTGCTGGCCTACCTGCTGGGGCTGGGCTTTCGCGTCGAGCGGCTGGGCTGGCAGCTGCCGGCCATTCTCGCGCTGGGCGCCGCCGGGGCATTGGCGCTCGCCTTCGCCGAGGCCCGCAGCCACGGTGAAGGCATGCGGGTGGGGATCGGCGAGGCGGTGTTCTTCTTCGGCTGCGTGTCGTCGGCGCTCTACCCGGTGCTGAGCAAGTGGGGGCTGGCGCGGCAGTGGCTGCCCGAGTCGGCGGCGGTGCGCACTTTCTGGAGTCTGGGGCTGGGCGGGATCGCCATCGGCCTGCTGGGGCTCGCCATCGAGCCGGCTACCCACCTCGTCGCCATGCGCTGGCACGATCTGGCCCTGGTGGTTTATCTCGGGCTCTTCTCCAGCGCGCTCACCTTCTGGTTGATGCAGCGCGCCACGGCGGTGCTCACGCCGGGAGCCGTGACCGCCTACGGCTACATGGTGCCCTTCGTCTCCATGCTGCTGCTGTTCGCCACCGCCCCCGAGCAGCTCGGCTGGCACTGGCTGCCGGGCAGCGCGCTGGTGCTCACCGCCATCGGGCTGCTGCTGCGCCAGGACGGCAGGCGGGAGCCAGGCTAGCCTTCCACGTCGTCGTGCTGCTCGTCGGTGCTCTCGCTGCCCGGCGTGGCGGCCAGCCGCGGAAAATGGCGGCCAACTTCGGCGTAGAGCTCGCTCACGTCCGCCACGTGACGGCGCGAGAAGTGGAACGGTACCAGTTGGCCGACCCCGGCCGCGGCGGCGATTTCGCCGCAGGCGCGGGCGGTCAGATGGCCGGTGCGCCGGGCCTGTTCGGCCTGGTCTTCACGAAACGAAGCCTCGCAGAACAGCACCTCGGCGCCGTGGGCAAGCGCACACAGGCGCTCGCGGTTCTCGGGTGTGTCGCCGAAGTCGGTGGCATAGACCAGGCGCTGGCCTGGCTGCGCGAACAGCAGTTGCTCGGCCAGCCCGGCGACGGGCTGACGGCTGCCGTCGGGCAGGGCGATCTCGCCTGCGTCGCCGCCTTCCTGCGCGCGCTGCTTGAGCTCACCGAGCCAGGGGCCGGGCGCCCAGCCGTGTGCGTTCAGGCGCTCCTTGCGCACCTTGAGCTGGGTCGCCGGCTCATAGGCGAAGGCCAGTACCGGGGTGCCGTGGTCGAGGGTGATCGCTCTCACGCGAAAGCTGGGCTCGGCGTGGATCACGCCGTCGTCGACCTCGCGCGGTGAGCGCGCCTGCATCGGCTGGCCGGCGACGAGCCGATAGTGGGCCAGGCGCTCGCCGTGCAGCTCGAAGACCTCGAAGCGAGGCGCCTTCTGTTCGACCCGGTCCCACAGGATGCCGCGCAGAAAGCCGTCCAGGTGAGCGGCTAGCCCGGGCGGGCCGTAGACCCGGCAGGCCGAGTAGTCGCCGATGCGCGAGCGCAGCAGCCACAGGAAACCGCCGATATGGTCGACATGGGCATGGCTGATGAACACGTCGCTGATCTGGTGGGCCAGCCGCGCCGGCAGCCGGCCGGGGTCGCCCAGGTCGAACAGCAGACTGCGCTTGCGGTGGCGCAGGCGCAGGTGCAGCAGCGGGTCGCCGAACACGCCGTTGACCAGCGTGGCGCGCAGGCTATCGAGGCGCAGCACCGGGCGGGGGCCGGTGGCGCTCTCCTGAGGAGTGTACGAGAGCGCCGGCGCTTCACCGGATGCGGCAGAGGAGCGAGGGTGAGGGCGCGCCGTGCCGAGCTGTCCTTCGGCGCTGCGCCGGGCATCGCGAATCACCAGGGTACGCGGCGTGCCCGTCAGGGGCGGAGTGCGCACGCTGAGCCGATCCCCCACCAGAGCGTACGCTTCGCCCATGGCCAGGGTCGCCCCGCCGGCATCGAGCAGGCCGATCTGACGCCCTGGCCAGGTATGCGGCACGTCGCCGGGTGGCGGGGCGCCGACGATGGTCAGTGCCGCCAGCTCGAGCTCCCGCGCCTCGGCGCTGTGGAGATATTCATCCCAGGCGGCGGTGCGCCACTGGCGGCGCAGCTGCTTGCCGGGGTGGTGCGCCCGAGGGTGCGCAGGCAGGCTCAGCGTCGCCAGGCCGAGGGTGGCGCGCTCATGCGGATACGGGTCGCTCACCTGCGCCGGTGCCAGGCGTACCACGGCACTCACCCGGCCGGCGCCGGCCAGTGTCGGCAGCAGCTCGGCACCGCCGATGCCGCGCTCCACGCCGGGGGCGTCGATGAGCAGCGGCCCCTCGTCGACCTGCGCGGCCATGCGACGTACGGCTTCTGTCAGCGGCAGGCGGAAGCGGGCGCTGTCCAGGGTAGCGAGCGCCTCGATGGCCTCCAACTGCCAGTCGCCCAGGCGCTCGTCCCAGCGCCCCAGGCACACGGCGCCGGGCGGGCCGAAGCCGGGCAGACCGGGGTCGGCGGCCAGGCAGCGGCACACCTGGCCGCGCCCGGCCAGGGCTGTCGCCGTACTCCGCGCCAGGGTGCTCTTGCCGCTGCCGGGCGGGCCGGTGAGCAGCACGCGCGGATGACGTTCGAGCAGCTCGAGCAGGGCGGCTGCACGGGTGGTGTCGGGCGGCATCGACTCAGACATGGCGTTCCTTGAGTGGTGTCGTCATGCCCAGTGTGGGCGATTCCGCCGTCGTTGCCCAAGCGCTCGGCCAGGCGGGCTCTGGCTCTGATATACTGCCTCGATCCCCACTCGTCAGATTTCGCAGGAGTCCGCATGACCCGTATCGCCATCGTCGGTGTCGCCGGCCGCATGGGCCGCACCCTGGTCAACGCCGTGCAGGAGGATGCCGGCGCCACCCTGGCCGGCGGTATCGTCGAGCCGGGCAGTTCGCTGGCCGGGGCCGATATTGGCGAGCTGGCGGGGCTCGGCAAGCTGGGTGTCGCCGCGGTGGACTCCCTTGACGCCATCGTCGACGACTTCGACGTGTTGATCGACTTCACCGCGCCCCGGGTCACGCTGGCCAACCTGGCCTTCTGCGCGGCGCACGGCAAGCGCATGGTGATCGGCACCACCGGGCTCTCCGACGACGAGCTGGCCGAGCTCGACGGCTACCGCGAGCGGCTGCCCTTCGTCTTCGCTCCCAACATGAGCGTGGGGGTCAACCTGACCCTCAAGCTGCTCGAGACCGCGGCCCGGGCGCTGGGCGACGAGGGCTACGACATCGAGGTGATCGAGGCCCACCACCGCCACAAGGTCGACTCGCCCTCCGGCACCGCGCTGAAGATGGGCGAAGTGGTGGCCGAGGCGCTGGGGCGCACGCTCAAGGAGCACGGCGTGTTCGAGCGTGTCGGCCAGTGCGGGCCGCGGGACCCCAAGGAGATCGGTTTCGCCACGGTGCGCGCCGGCGACATCGTCGGTGAGCACACGGTGATGTTCGCCACCGAGGGCGAGCGCATCGAGATCACCCACAAGGCCTCGAGCCGCATGACCTTCGCCAAGGGCGCGGTGCGGGCGGCGCGCTGGGTGGCCGACCAGGAAAGCGGTCGATACGGTATGCAGGACGTGCTGGGTCTCTGAGTTGCCCCGGGGCGCCCCTGAGGTGCGGCGGAATCCAACACTTCTGGGGCAGTAGGGGGTGGTCGAAGTTGGGAGAATCCTGTAACATCTCCAAAATTTTGGCCGGGCGCCTGAAATACAGCAGTCCAACTGCGCGCTTGTTGCGTGGCCAGCCCCGAGCAAACAGAGACAACAAGCGGGATGAAACCGGTTCCATCGGCTTCGTCCCGCTTTTTTACGAGCCAAATCTGTCGCCGCGACGATAGCCGCCGAGCCTGCGCCCCTCAGGCTCGCATCAGCATGGGAGGACCTTGTCTTGAACAGCCCCGCATTGAGCAGACCCGCGATACTGGCCCTGGAAGACGGCAGTGTGTTTCACGGCACCGCCATCGGCGCCGATGGGCAAACCAGCGGCGAGGTGGTGTTCAATACGGCCATGACCGGCTATCAGGAGATCCTCACCGATCTTTCCTATACCCGACAGATCGTGACCCTCACCTACCCGCATATCGGCAATACCGGCGTCAACGCCGAGGACGTCGAGTCCGACGGCATCGCGGCCGCCGGCCTGGTGATCCGCGACCTGCCGCTGATCGCCAGCAACTTCCGCTCCGAGCAGTCGCTCTCCGACTACCTGAAGAGTCGCAACGTGCTCGGTATCGCCGACATCGACACCCGCCGTCTGACCCGCATCCTGCGCGACAAGGGTGCCCAGAACGGTGCCATCCTGGCCGGCGCCGAGGCCGAGGGCGACGATGCCGTCGAGCGCGCCCTGGCCGCGGCCCGCGACTTCCCCGGGCTCAAGGGCATGGACCTGGCCAAGGAGGTCAGCTGCAAGCAGGCCTACGAGTGGAACGAAGCAGAGTGGGTGCTGGGCCAGGGTAACGTCGATGCCAGTGGCAGCGAGCGCCCCTTCCACGTGGTGGTCTACGACTACGGCGTGAAGTACAACATCCTGCGCATGCTGGCCTCTCGCGGCTGCCGCCTCACCGTGGTGCCGGCCCAGACCCCGGGCAGCGACGTGTTGGCGCGCAATCCGGATGGCATCCTGCTGGCCAACGGCCCCGGTGACCCCGCGCCCTGCGACTACGCCATCAAGGCGATCCAGGAGATCCTCGAGACCGACGTGCCGGTGTTCGGCATCTGTCTCGGTCACCAACTGCTGGCGCTGGCCGCCGGCGCCAAGACGGTCAAGATGAACCACGGCCACCATGGCGCCAACCACCCGGTACAGGACCTCGACAGCGGCCACGTGATGATCACCAGCCAGAACCACGGCTTCGCCGTCGACGAGGCGAGCCTGCCGGGCAACGTGCGCGCCATCCACCGTTCGCTGTTCGACGGCACGCTGCAGGGCATCGAGCTGACCGACCGCCCGGCCTTCAGCTTCCAGGGCCACCCGGAAGCGAGCCCCGGACCGCGCGACGTGTCGCCGCTATTCGATCGCTTCGTCGAGATGATGAAGGCCCGCCGCTAGGCCGAGCCCCGAAACGTCACTACTCGTCACCTTTTTAAGCGGGGAGCACCATGCCCAAGCGTACCGACATTAACAGTATCCTGATCATTGGCGCCGGCCCCATCGTCATCGGCCAGGCGTGCGAATTCGACTACTCCGGCGCCCAGGCCTGCAAGGCGCTGCGCGAGGAGGGTTTCCGGGTCATCCTGGTCAACTCCAATCCGGCCACCATCATGACCGACCCGGCCATGGCCGATGCCACCTACATCGAGCCGATCACCTGGCAGGCGGTGGAGAAGATCATCGAGGCCGAGCGCCCCGACGCCATCCTGCCCACCATGGGTGGCCAGACCGCGCTCAACTGCGCGCTCGACCTCGACAAGCATGGCGTGCTCGAGAAGTACGGCGTGGAGATGATCGGTGCCAACGCCGACGCCATCAACAAGGCCGAGGACCGCGACCTGTTCGACCAAGCCATGAAGCGCATCGGCCTGGAGTGCCCCAAGGCCGAGGTGGCTCACACCATGGAGGAGGCCTGGCGCATTCAGGAGTCGCTGGGCTTCCCGGTGATCATTCGCCCCTCCTACACCATGGGCGGCTCCGGCGGCGGCGTGGCCTACAACAAGGAGGAGTTCGAGGAGATCTGCACCCGCGGCTTCGAACTCTCCAACAACCACGAGCTGCTGATCGACGAGTCGCTGCTGGGCTGGAAGGAGTACGAGATGGAGGTCGTTCGTGACAAGAACGACAACTGCATCATCGTCTGCTCGATCGAGAACTTCGACCCCATGGGCGTGCACACCGGCGACTCCATTACCGTGGCCCCGGCGCAGACGCTGACCGACAAGGAATACCAGATCATGCGCGACGCATCGCTTGCGGTGCTGCGCGAGATCGGCGTCGAGACCGGCGGCTCCAACGTGCAGTTCGGCGTCGACCCCAAGACCGGGCGCATGGTGGTCATCGAGATGAACCCGCGGGTGTCGCGCTCCTCGGCGCTGGCCTCCAAGGCCACCGGCTTCCCGATCGCCAAGATCGCCGCCAAGCTGGCGGTGGGTTACACCCTGGACGAGCTCTCCAACGACATCACCGGCGGGCGTACCCCGGCCTCCTTCGAGCCGGCCATCGACTACGTGGTCACCAAGATCCCGCGTTTCACCTTCGAGAAGTTCCCCCAGGCCAACGACCGCCTCACCACCCAGATGAAGTCGGTGGGCGAGGTGATGGCCATCGGGCGTACTTTCCAGGAGTCGCTGCAGAAGGCGCTGCGCGGCCTGGAGACCGGCAACGACGGCCTCGACCCCAAGGTGAGCGAGTTCACCGAGGAGGCCATGCAGCACATCAAGGGTGAGCTGCAGGCCGCCGGCGCCGACCGCATCTTCTACGTCGCCGATGCCATGCGTGCCGGCATGAGCGTGGAGGATATCTTTGCCCTGACCAAGATCGATCCCTGGTTCCTCGTCCAGTTGGAGGACCTGGTACGCATCGAGCACGACGTGGCCAAGCGCTCGCTCTCCGAGCTCAGCGCCCAGGAGCTGTTTGGCCTCAAGCGCAAGGGCTTCTCCGACGCACGCCTGGCCAAGCTGCTCGGCGTATCCGAGAAGGAGTTCCGCAAGACCCGCCAGAAGGCCGGGATTCGTCCGGTCTACAAGCGCGTCGACACCTGTGCCGCCGAATTCGCCTCGGACACCGCCTACATGTACTCCACCTACGAGGAGGAGTGCGAGGCGGAGGTCTCCGATCGCCAGAAGATCATGGTGCTGGGCGGCGGGCCCAACCGTATCGGCCAGGGCATCGAGTTCGACTACTGCTGCGTCCATGCCGCCTTCGCCATGCGCGACGACGGCTATGAGACCATCATGGTCAACTGCAACCCGGAAACCGTCTCCACCGACTACGACACTTCCGACCGTCTCTACTTCGAGCCGGTGACCCTGGAGGACGTGCTCGAGATCGCCGACAAGGAGCAGCCGGTCGGCGTGATCGTGCAGTTCGGCGGCCAGACCCCGCTCAAGCTGGCCCGCGAGCTCGAGGCCGCCGGTGTGCCCATCATCGGCACCACCCCGGACGCCATCGACCGCGCCGAGGACCGCGAGCGCTTCCAGCAGATGATCGACAAGCTGGGCCTCAAGCAGCCGCCCAACGCCACCGCGCGCAGCTTCGACGAGGCCTTCGCCAAGGCCGAGGCGATCGGCTACCCGCTGGTGGTGCGGCCGAGCTACGTGCTCGGCGGGCGCGCCATGGAGATCGTCTACTCCGCCGACGAGCTGGAGAACTACATGACCCATGCGGTCAAGGTCTCCAACGACTCCCCGGTGCTGCTCGATCACTTCCTCAATGCCGCCATCGAGATCGACATCGATGCCGTCTCCGACGGCCACGAGGTGGTGATCGGCGGCATCATGCAGCACATCGAGCAGGCCGGCGTGCACTCCGGCGACTCCGCCTGCGCGCTGCCGCCCTACTCGCTGCCGGCAGACGTGCAGGACGAGATGCGCGATCAGGTCAAGCGCATGGCCGTCGAGCTCGGCGTGGTGGGCCTGATGAACGTGCAGCTGGCGTGGCAGGACGACGAGATCTACGTCATCGAGGTCAATCCGCGTGCCTCGCGCACCGCCCCCTTCGTCTCCAAGTGCATCGGTACCTCGCTGGCCCAGGTCGCCGCCCGCTGCATGGCCGGCAAGACCCTGGCCGAGCAGGGCTTCACCCGCGAGATCGTGCCTCACTTCTACAGCGTCAAGGAGGCGGTGTTCCCGTTCAACAAGTTCCCCGGGGTCGACCCGATCCTGTCGCCGGAGATGAAGTCCACCGGCGAGGTGATGGGCTCGGGCGAGACCTTCGCCGAGGCCTTCTACAAGGCGCAGTTGGGCGCCGGCGAGGCGATCCCGGCGCTGACCGGCGAGCGCAAGGCGTTCCTCTCGGTGCGCGAACCGGACAAGGCGGGAGTTATCGAGATCGCCCGTTCTCTGCTAGGATTGGGATTCACCCTGTGCGCGACTCGCGGCACTGCCGCAGCCCTCGAAGCCGCTGGCCTCGAGGTGGAGGTCGTCAACAAGGTCTATGAAGGTCGTCCGCATATCGTCGATCTGCTCAAGAACGACGACATCGCCTACATCGTCAATACCACCGAGGGTCGCCAGGCGATCAACGACTCGTCGGTGATCCGTCGCACCGCACTGGCCCGCAAGGTGCCCTATGCCACTACCCTGGCAGGGGCGAGTGCCGTTTGCATGGCGCTGGAGTATGGCAACGAGATCACGGTGCGGCGGCTACAGGAACTGCATGCAGGAGCAACGCAATGAACAAGGTCCCGATGACCGTTGCCGGCGAAGCACGCCTGCGCAAGGAACTCGAGGAGCTCAAGAGCGAGGCGCGCCCCAAAGTGATCGCGGCCATCGCCGAGGCGCGTGAACACGGCGATCTCAAGGAGAATGCCGAGTACCACGCGGCGCGCGAACAGCAGGGCTTCATCGAGGGGCGTATCCAGGAGATCGAGAGCAAGCTCTCCAACGCCCAGGTGATCGACGTAGCCAAGCTGCCGCAGACCGGCAAGGTGATCTTCGGCGTCACCGTGGAGCTGATCAACCTCGGCAACGACGAGGAGGTGAGCTACCAGATCGTCGGCGAGGACGAGGCCGACATCAAGGCCGGCAAGATCTCCGTCACCTCGCCCATTGCCCGTGCCCTGATCGGCAAGGAGGAGGGCGACGTGGTGGTGGTCAGCACGCCGGGCGGCGAGGTCGAGTACGAGATATCCAGCGTCGAGCACCGCTGAGCCGAGCCCAGCCGGCATGGAAAAGCCCGCGACATCATGTCGCGGGCTTGCTTTTTCAGCCCTTGGCTCTTTCTGGGCTTTTCCTCGGCGGCTTGCCGGTTGGTCTCAGTGCCGGCCGTGGTGGTTCTCGAAGCGCTTGATGTTGGAGAGCTTCGGGTTGGCCTGGGGGCTCTTGCGGTAGAGCAGCGCCATCTTGCCGATGGTCTGCACGCGCTCGGCGCCGCTGGCCGCCAGCAGCTCCTCGAGCATGGCGGCGCGGTCGTCGCGTTCGGCCAGGGCCAGCTTCACCTTGATCAGTTCATGATCGGCGAGCGCCCGGTCGAGTTCCGCCAGCACCCCCTCGGAGACACCGTTCTCCGACACCGTCACCACCGGGTTGAGGTGGTGGCCGATGCTGCGAAATGCTTTCTTTTGTGCCTGTGACAAGCTCATGGTATCTTGCGTCTTCCCGGTTGCGCGTAACCTGCCATGGTACGGTGAAATGCGCGCCGGCGAAAGCATGGCAAGGCCCACCGGGCCCTCGTCCAGCTCTGCATCATACCGAACCGGGCCGGCATGTCTGCGCTCTGCTCGGCGTCTTCAGTCAAGGTGATCGTGTGGCTCGATCCACTTCCTCGTCCCGCAACGGCGCATCCGACGGCTCGCGCCGCCAGCGGCCTGGTGCCAGTAAGGGCAGCGCAGGCAAGAGCAGTGCCAGCAAGAGCAGCGCCGGCTGGCTCAAGGAGCACTTCGACGACCGCTTCGTGCAGCAGAGCTGGCAGGACGGCTATCGCTCCCGTGCCAGCTACAAGCTGCTGGCGCTCGACGAGAAGGACCGGCTGTTCAAGCCCGGCATGAGCGTGATCGACCTGGGCGCGGCCCCGGGCGGCTGGAGTCAGGTGGCGGCCGACCGCGTAGGCCCTGAAGGCATGGTGATCGCCTCGGACATCCTCGAGATGGATGCCCTGGCCGGCGTCGAGTTCATTCAGGGCGACTTCACCGAGGAGGCCGTGCTGGAGGCGATACTCGCCG
The DNA here is from genome assembly GCF_003547075.1 of Halomonas sp. JS92-SW72. Classification (NCBI taxonomy): domain Bacteria; kingdom Pseudomonadati; phylum Pseudomonadota; class Gammaproteobacteria; order Oceanospirillales; family Halomonadaceae; genus Halomonas; species Halomonas sp. JS92-SW72. Next base: position 3,062,630 of record NZ_CP032147.1, on the reverse strand, counting down.
TCCTCGATGGCAGGCCGGTGGACCTTGTTATGTCCGACATGGCCCCCAATATGAGTGGTATGAGCGCCATCGACCAGCCCCAGGCCATGTACCTGGTGGAGCTGGCGCTGGACCTGGCGCGCCAGACCCTGCGCCCCGGCGGTCGCTTCCTGGCCAAGGTGTTCCAGGGCGAGGGCTTCGATGCCTATCTGAAGGAGCTGCGCGAGAGTTTTGCCAAGGTGGTGACACGCAAGCCGGAGGCGTCCCGCGCCCGCTCGCGCGAAGTCTACCTGCTGGCAGACGGATTTCGGGGCTGAGCCGCGGCTCGGCCCGACGACACGAGCCAGGGTGCGGCGGCGCCGGCCCTGGGCGATCGACAATAGCTTTAGACTAATAGCGCTATGGCCAGACATGGCCGCCCAACTGTGCCACAGTGTGGGATGGTGCGGGTACGGCCCGCGAGGCGGAACATGGCCTCTCCATTCGTGGTCTTAGAGCCAGGCATCGTTGGCCGAGAGTAGCTTGCAATGAGGGTAGACCCTTGAATGATATGGCGAAGAATCTGATTCTCTGGTTGGTCATCGCAGCCGTGCTGCTGACGGTGTTCAACAATTTCACCGTCGACACGACACCGCAGTCGATGAACTACTCCCAGTTCGTCCAGCAGGTGCAGAACCAGCAGATCCGCAGCGTGACCATCGACGGCTACCGCATCACCGGTGAGCGGGCCGACGGTTCGCAGTTCCAGACCATCCGGCCGGCGGCGGAGGATCCCAAGCTGATCGACGATCTGCTCTCCAACAACGTCACCGTGGTCGGCAGGGAGCCCCAGGAGCAGAGCCTGTGGACGCGGCTGCTGATCGCCAGCTTCCCGATCCTGCTGATTCTCGCCATCTTCATGTTCTTCATGCGCCAGATGCAGGGTGGCGCCGGCGGCAAGGGCGGGCCGATGAGCTTCGGCAAGTCCAAGGCCAAGCTGCTCTCCCAGGATCAGATCAAGACTACCTTCGCCGATGTCGCCGGCTGCGACGAGGCCAAGGAGGAGGTCGAGGAGCTGGTCGACTTCCTGCGCGACCCCTCCAAGTTCCAGCGCCTGGGCGGCACCATTCCCCGCGGCGTGCTGATGGTGGGGCCGCCGGGCACCGGTAAGACGCTGCTGGCCAAGTCCATCGCCGGCGAGGCCAAGGTGCCGTTCTTCTCGATCTCCGGCTCCGACTTCGTCGAGATGTTCGTCGGCGTGGGTGCGTCCCGCGTGCGCGACATGTTCGAGCAGGCCAAGAAGCAGGCCCCCTGCATCATCTTCATCGACGAGATCGATGCCGTGGGCCGTTCGCGCGGTGCCGGCATGGGCGGCGGCAACGACGAGCGCGAACAGACACTGAACCAGCTGCTGGTGGAGATGGACGGCTTCGAGGCCAACGAGGGCATCATCGTCATCGCCGCCACCAACCGCCCCGACGTGCTCGACCCGGCGCTGCTGCGCCCGGGCCGCTTCGACCGCCAGGTGGTGGTACCGCTGCCCGACATCCGCGGCCGCGAGCACATCCTCAACGTGCACCTGCGCAAGGTGCCGCTGGCCGACGACGTCAAGCCGTCGCTGATCGCCCGCGGTACCCCGGGCTTCTCCGGCGCCGACCTGGCCAACCTGGTCAACGAGGCGGCGCTGTTCGCCGCGCGCCGCAACAAGCGCCTGGTGGGCATGGAGGAGCTGGAGCTGGCCAAGGACAAGATCATGATGGGCGCCGAGCGCCGCTCCATGGTCATGACCGAGAAGGAGAAGCTCAACACTGCCTACCACGAGTCGGGCCACGCCATCATCGGCCTGGTGGTGCCGGAGCACGACCCGGTCTACAAGGTGACGATCATCCCCCGCGGTCGCGCCCTGGGCGTGACCATGTTCCTGCCCGAGCAGGATCGCTACAGCCTGTCGCGTCAGCAGATCCTCAGCCAGATCTGCTCGCTGTTCGGCGGCCGCATCGCCGAGGAGATGACCCTGGGCCCGAACGGGGTCACCACTGGGGCCTCCAACGACATCAAGCGCGCCACCGAGCTTGCCCACAACATGGTCGCCAAGTGGGGCCTCTCCGACGAGATGGGCCCGATCATGTACGACGAGGACGAGTCCCACCAGTTCCTCGGCGGTCCGGGCCAGGGCGGCGGCAAGCTGAAGTCCGGCGAGACCATCTCGCGCCTCGACAAGGAGGTGCGCAAGGTGATCGACGAGTGCTACGAGCAGGCGCGCACCATCCTCGAGGAGAACCGCGACAAGCTCGACGCCATGGCCGAGGCGCTGATGAAGTACGAGACCATCGATGCCGACCAGCTCAAGGACATCATGGAGGGGCGCGATCCGCGTCCGCCCAAGGACTGGGAGGATGGCGACTCCTCCGGTCCCGGGGCACCGGTGACCGACGAGCCTGCCGCCGAGGCGACCCCCGAGGCCACCCCCGAGGATGAGGCCGGCGGCGACGAGGAGGACGACGAGCCCCGCCGCCGTCCCTCCGACCCGCTGGGCGGCCCGGCCGGCTCCTGAAGCCGCAGCGTCCACCCCCTGACAGGCGCCCCCATCGTGGGGCGCCTGTGCGATTATGAGCCCCGATTCCCGCCACCACGAGCCATGATGACTTCGACCCTTGCCTCCCTCGCCTGCGGCCGCCACCGGCTGGACCTCAGCTTTCCCCGCGTGATGGGGATCCTCAACGTCACCCCCGACTCCTTCTCCGACGGCGGCCGCCATGTGGCCCTGGATGACGCCCTGCGCCACGCCGAGCGCATGCTGGCCGAGGGGGCGGCGATCATCGACGTGGGCGGCGAGTCCACCCGCCCCGGCGCCGATGAGGTCTCTTCCCAGCAGGAGCTCGACCGGGTCGCGCCGGTGGTGGAGGCCCTGGTGCGCGAGCTGGACGCCCTGGTCTCGGTGGATACCAGCTGCCCCGAGGTGATGCGCGAGAGCGCGGCCCTGGGGGCCGGCATGATCAACGACGTGCGCGCCCTGGAGCGCGAGGGCGCGCTGGCCGCGGCAATCGGCACGGGCCTGCCGGTTTGCCTGATGCATCGCCAGGGCGAGCCCCGCGACATGCAGCAGGCGCCCCGCTATGATGTGCCCATCGAGGAAGCGGTGGTCGACTACCTCGCCGAGCGGGTCGCCACCTGCGAGGCGGCCGGCCTGCGCCGCGAGCGCCTGCTGGTCGACCCCGGGTTCGGCTTCGGCAAGACCGTGGAGCACAACCTGCGCCTGCTAAATCGCCTGGAGCGCCTGGCGGTGCTCGAGCTGCCGCTGCTGGTGGGCATGTCCCGCAAGAGCATGATCGGCAAGGTGCTGGAGCGTCCGGTGGAGGAGCGCCTGCCCGGGGGGCTGGCGCTGACGGCCCTGGCGGTGGAGCGTGGCGCCCGCATCCTGCGTGTCCATGACGTGGCCCCCAGCGTGGATGCGGTGAACATGACCTGGGCCGTACTCAAGGAAGGATGCTGATGACACGACGCTATTTCGGCACCGACGGAATCCGCGGAACCGTCGGTGAGCCCCCCATCACGGCGGATTTCATGCTCAAGCTGGGCTGGGCCACCGGCCGCGTGCTGGCCGCGCGCGGCGGCAAGCGTCGCCCGCGGGTGCTGATCGGCAAGGACACCCGGATCTCCGGCTACATGTTCGAGTCGGCGCTGGAGGCGGGGCTCTCCGCCGCCGGCGTCGACGTGGCCCTGCTCGGCCCCATGCCGACGCCCGGCATCGCCTACCTGACCCGCACCTTCCGTGCCGATGCCGGGATCGTCATCTCGGCCTCCCACAACCCCTTCGCCGACAACGGCATCAAGTTCTTCTCCACCGCCGGGACCAAGCTGGACGATGCCCTCGAGGGGGAGATCGAGGCGATGCTCGACGAGCCGCTGACCACGGTGGCGGCCGACCAGCTGGGCAAGGTGGCGCGCATCGACGATGCCGCCGGCCGCTATATCGAGTTCTGCAAGTCCACGGTGCCGGATCGGGTGAGCCTGACGGGCCTGAAGGTGGTGCTGGACTGCGCCCACGGCGCGACCTACCACATCGCCCCCAGCGTGTTCCGCGAGCTGGGCGCAGAGGTGAGCCTGATCGGCGCGAGCCCCGATGGCCTCAATATCAACAAGGCGGTCGGCTCCACCCACCCGGCGGCACTGCGCGCGGCGGTGATCCAGCAGGGCGCCGACCTCGGCGTGGCCTTCGACGGCGACGGCGACCGCGTGCTGCTGGTGGATGCCGACGGTCGCGAGATCGACGGCGACGACATCCTCTACCTGATCGCCCGTGACCGCCACGCCCGCGGCGAGCTGGGCGGCGGCGTGGTGGGCACCCTGATGTCCAACTTCGGCCTGGCGGCGGCCTTCGAGGAGATGGGCGTGCCCTTCGAGCGCGCCAAGGTGGGCGACCGCTACGTGATGGAGCGGCTGGCCGCCAAGGGCTGGCAACTGGGCGGCGAATCCTCGGGCCATATCGTCTGTGGCCACGTGCAGACCACCGGCGACGGCATTGTCTCGGCGCTGCAGGTGCTGGCAATCATGGTGCGCGAGGAGAAGCCGCTGCAGCGCCTGCTGGCCGGCCTGGAGAAGGCGCCCCAGGCGCTGGTGAACGTGCGGCTCACGCCGGGCAGCAAGGCGGCGCTGCTCATGGAGCGGCCGGAACTCCAGGCGGTGGTGGCCGAGGTGGAGGCCGAGCTGGGCGACGAGGGGCGCGTGCTGCTGCGCCCCTCCGGCACCGAGCCGCTGATTCGCGTGATGGTGGAGGGGCGTCCCCACCTGGATGTGGACGGCCTGGCGCGACGCATCGCCGCCGAGGTCGAGTCGCTACTGGGCTGAGCGGGGCCGGTTGTCTTGACAGGGCCGCTCCTATACCATTTCGCTCCACCTTGAAAGAGGACAGTCGATGCGTACCCCGCTGCTTGCCGGCAACTGGAAGATGAATGGCTCGGCCGATCTGGTCGAGGCGTTCGGTCGTGCCTTTGCCGAGGCCGAGCTGCCGGAGGGGATCGAGGTCGTGATCTTTCCTCCGTTCCCCTACCTGGATGCGGCGCGGCGCGCCTTCGCCGACACTCCGCTGCGGCTTGGCGCCCAGTCGCTCAATCCGCTGCATTCCGGGGCGCATACCGGCGAGGTCAGCGGGCGCATGCTGTGCGAGTTCGGCGTGCGCTATGCCCTGGTCGGGCATTCGGAGCGCCGTCAGCTCTATCGCGAAGGCGATGCGCAGGTCTTCGATCGCCTGCTGGCCGCCCTCAGCGTCGGCCTGACGCCGGTGCTCTGCGTGGGCGAGACCCTCGAGGAGCGCGATGCCGGCCGCACCATGGAGGTGGTGCTGCGCCAGGTGGGGTTCGTGATGTCGCGCCTGGAGCCGGAGCAGCGCCCGCGCGTGGTCATCGCCTACGAACCGGTGTGGGCCATCGGCACCGGTCGCACCGCCACGCCGGAGCAGGCCCAGGAGGTCATGGCCGGCATTCGCGACTACCAGGCCAGCTACGACCGGGAGCTGGCCGATGGACTGCGGTTGCTCTATGGGGGGAGCATGAACGCCGGCAATGCCGCCGAACTGCTCGCCCAGCCCGATATCGACGGCGGCCTGGTGGGCGGTGCCTCGCTCAAGGTCGACGATTTCCTAGCCATCTGTCAGTCAGCAGGTTGATTCCATGCAAGTTGTCATTCTCATGATCCACGTGGCGATCGCCATCGCCCTGGTCGTCCTCGTCCTGCTGCAGCAGGGCAAGGGCGCCGAAGCCGGCGCCGCCTTCGGTGGCGGTGCCTCCCAGACCGTGTTCGGTTCCCGCGGCAGCGGCGGTTTTCTCTCCAAGAGCACCGCGGTACTGGCGGCGGCATTCTTCGCCACCTCCCTGACCCTGGCCTGGTATGCCACCCAGGCGAGCCAGGCGCCGGAGGCCGGGATTCCCGACTCCCGTCTGATCGAGCAGCAGCGCGGCATTCCGACCCTTGACGACAGTGCTCAAGGTATGGATAATGCAGCGCCAGTGCTGGAGGGAAGCGACGACTAGATCGCTTCGCAGTTTCCAGCCTCCCCTGATGCCGAAGTGGTGGAATTGGTAGACACGCTATCTTGAGGGGGTAGTGACCTTACGGTCGTGCGGGTTCAAGTCCCGCCTTCGGCACCATCTGATTCACCGCAGCGCCCTGGGCGCACAGGCGGTCCTTCAGACAGCAGGATTGGCATAGCGGTGAGCATCCCTTGACGTAAGTCGCGGTGATGCGTAGAATCACCGACCTAGATTGATGCGGGGTGGAGCAGTCTGGTAGCTCGTCGGGCTCATAACCCGAAGGTCGTCGGTTCAAATCCGGCCCCCGCTACCATCTTCCGGTTGACGCCTTTCGAATTGCGGTCCATGCGCTAAAGTTCGAAGAGAAGGGGCGGTCAGATTGCCGGAGTGGTATACAGGTTTCTTCTGAAAGCCCCTTCCTGTGAAGGGGCTTTTTGTTAGCAGCATGCAGGGCGTTGCGCGCCCGGCGGCTGTTCCGGGCAACGCCAATCAGCCACCTGACTTTCCTGATGACTCCCGGCCAGGTGCCTGATGCAACGGCTGTAGGAGCGATATTTTCGTGGCAATCAAGGATGCAGCCCTGCACGCAATGATCGAACCCGTGGTCACTGCCATGGGTTTCGAGCTGTGGGGCATCGACTTTCAATCCCAGGGCAGGCACTCCCGTCTGGTGATCTACATCGATCACGAGAATGGCGTCAGTGTGGACGACTGCGCCGACATCAGTCGCCAGGTAAGTGCGGTGTTCGACGTCGAGGACCCGATCCGCGGCGAGTACCGCCTCGAGGTCTCCTCCCCGGGCATGGACCGTCCGCTCTACACCCTCGATCAGTTCACCCGCTATCGCGGCCACGATGTGGCGCTGAAGCTGCGTGTGCCCTTCGAGGGGCGACGCAAGTTCCAGGGCCTGCTGGCCGGTGTCGAGGGGGATGAGGTGCTGCTCCAGATGGACGGCGAGGAGTACTGCTTTCCGATCGAGAGCATCGACCAGGCGCACGTGGTGCCAAGGTTCGAGGACCCGGTCGATGGTCAGCCGTGACCATCAGGCTACCGGTCGGCACGGCGCAATGAGCATGACGCTCGAGGATAGGTTTTCTGGCGAGGCAATGGCATGAGCAAAGAGATTCTGGCGGTCGTTGACGCGATCTCCAACGAGAAGGGAGTTCCCCGCGAGGTGATCTTCGAGGCCGTCGAGGCGGCCCTGGCCAGCGCGTCCCGCAAGCGCTTCGAGGATGAAGAGGCCAGCGTGCGGGTGCATATCGATCGTCGTACCGGTGAGTACGAGACCTTCCGCCGCTGGACGGTGGTGGAAGACGACGACTTCGATGGTCCCGACCACGAGATCAAGCTCTCCTTCGCCGAGCGTCGCGACCCGCCCCTGGCGCTGGGCGATGTGGTCGAGGAGAAGATCGAGAACGCCGACTTCGGCCGCATCGCCGCCCAGACCGCCAAGCAGGTGATCGTGCAGAAGGTGCGCGAGGCCGAGCGGGCCGAGGTGGTGCGCCTCTACGCCGAGCGCGAGGGCGAGCTGGTCTCCGGCATCGTCAAGAAGACCACCCGCGACGGCCTGATCATCGACCTGGGCGAGAACGCCGAGGCGTTCCTGCCGCGCAGCGAGATGATCCCCGGCGAGCGCTATCGCATGAACGAGCGCGTGCGCGCCCTGCTGGTCAAGGTGGATCCCGAGGCGCGCGGCGCCCAGTTGATCCTGTCGCGCACCTGCCCGGAGCTGATCATCGAGCTGTTCAGCATCGAGGTGCCGGAGATCGCCGAGCAGCTCATCGAGATCAAGGGCGCCGCCCGTGATCCGGGCTCCCGGGCCAAGATCGCCGTGAAGACCAACGACCGGCGCATCGATCCGGTCGGCGCCTGCGTGGGCATGCGCGGCTCCCGCGTCCAGGCGGTCTCCTCGGAGCTGCAGAACGAGCGCGTCGACATCGTGCTGTGGGACGACAACCCCGCCCAGCTGGTGATCAACGCCATGGCGCCGGCGGACGTCGCCTCCATCCTGGTGGACGAGGATGCCCACGCCATGGACGTGGCGGTGGCCGAGGACAACCTGGCCCAGGCCATCGGCCGCAGCGGCCAGAACGTGCGCCTGGCCTCCGAGCTGACCGGCTGGCGGATCAACGTCATGACCGAAGCGGATGCCGAGGCCAAGCGCGACCAGGAGATCGACAGCCTGGTCGAGCACTTCATCCAGCACCTGGACATCGACGATGACGTCGCGCGCCTGCTGGTGGAGGAGGGCTTCACCTCCCTGGAGGAGATCGCCTACGTACCGGTCGAGGAGATGCTCGAGATCGAGGAATTCGACGAGGAGATCGTCGAGGAGCTGCGCGCCCGCGCCAAGGACGAGCTGCTCAACCTGGCCATCGCCTCCGAGGAGGAGCTCGACGGCGCACAGCCGGCCGAGGACCTGCTGGAGATGGACGGCATGGAGCGCCACCTGGCCTTCATCCTGGCCAGCCGCGGGATCGCCACCATGGAAGATCTTGCCGAGCAGTCCGTCGATGACCTGCTGGACATCGAGGGGATGGACGAGGAGCGCGCCGCGGCATTGATCATGACTGCCCGTGCGCCCTGGTTTGAAAACGAATAGCTCGAAGGCGATTGGCGTGACAGGCGCCATGCCCGGTAACCAGAGACCGGGCGAGAGGATTCGAAGCGAAGAATTGGGGTCACGGGCTCAGGAGGGTCGTAATGTCAGAGATGACCGTTAAGGATTTTGCAGCGAAGGTGGGGCGCGACGTGCCTCGTCTGCTGGAACAGATGAAAGAGGCCGGTCTCGGCCACAAGACCGAAGGCGATGCGGTGTCCGAAGAGGACAAGCGCCAGCTGCTGGACTACCTCACCAAGAGTCACGGTGGTGGCACCAGCGCCGCGGCGCCGAAGAACCGCATCACCCTGACGCGCAAGACGCGTACGCGCATCAACACCGGCGAGCGCGGCAAGACCATCGAGGTGCAGGTGCGCAAGAAGCGTACCTACGTCAAGCGGGCCGATGAAGAGGCGACGCCGGAGCCGGTCGAGGAGACCGGGCCGCGCCAGCTGGTCGGTGACATGGCCGACTCCCAGCAGGCCCAGGCCGAGCAGGAGGCCCGCGAGGCCGAAGCCGCCAAGACCCGCGCCGCCGATGAGGCCGCCCGCGAGGCCGCGGCCAAGCTCGAGGCCGAGAAGGCCGAAGCCGAGCCGCAGATCCCGGTGCCCGAGCTCGAGGAGGCACCGGCCGGTGACGAGCCGCCCGCGCCGCCCAAGGAAGGCCGTACCGATCGTCGTACCGCGCCGCCCAAGAAGGCCGCCGCCAAGAAGGGGCGGCACGAGCGCGACGACGATGATCGCGACGAGCGTCGGCGTGGCGGTGCCAAGAAGGCCAAGCGCGCCGAGCGCCGCGGCGGTCGTCGTGGTGGCACTCAGGGAGGCGGCAAGCACGGCTTCCAGAAGCCGACCCAGCCGATCGTCCGCGAGGTCTCCATCCCCGAGTCGATCAGCGTCGCCGACTTGGCCGACAAGATGTCGATCAAGGCGAACGAGGTCATCAAGGCCATGTTCACCATGGGCGCGGCGGTGACCATCAACCAGACCATCGATCAGGACACCGCGGCCATCGTGGTCGAGGAGATGGGCCACAAGCCCAAGCTGATCAAGGACGACGCCCTCGAGACCGAAATGCTCGAAGGCATCTCCTACGAGGGCGAGGAGATCACCCGCTCGCCGGTGGTCACCGTGATGGGTCACGTCGACCACGGCAAGACCTCGCTGCTCGACTATATCCGCAAGGCCAAGGTGGCCACCGGTGAAGCCGGCGGCATCACCCAGCACATCGGCGCCTACCACGTCGAGGACGAGCACGGTGGCGTGACCTTCCTGGATACCCCCGGCCACGCGGCGTTCACCGCCATGCGTGCCCGCGGCGCCAAGGCCACCGACGTGGTCATCCTGGTGGTGGCCGCCGACGACGGCGTGATGCCCCAGACCATCGAGGCGATCGAGCACTCCAAGGCGGCCGATGTGCCCATGGTGGTGGCGGTCAACAAGATCGACAAGCCGGCGGCCGATCCGGATCGGGTCAAGAACGAGCTTTCACAGCACGGCGTGATCTCCGAGGAGTGGGGCGGCGACACCCAGTTCGTTCACGTCTCGGCCAAGAGCGGTGAAGGCATCGAGGACCTGCTGGAAGCGATCCAGCTGGTCTCCGAGGTGCTCGAGCTCAAGGCCGTGCCGGCAGCGCCCGGCAAGGGCGTGGTGGTCGAGTCCCGCCTCGACAAGGGCCGCGGCCCGGTGGCCACCGTGCTGGTCCAGAACGGTACCCTGAAGAAGGGCGACATCGTGCTGGCCGGCCTACACTACGGCCGCGTGCGCGCGCTGACCAACGAGCTGGGCCAGCAGGTCGACTCGGCCGGTCCCTCGATGCCCGTGGAGATCCAGGGCCTCGACGGCACCCCGGACGCCGGTGACGACTTCATGGTGGTGGCCGACGAGAAGAAGGCCCGCGAGGTCGCCAACTTCCGTCAGGGCAAGTACCGCGAGGTGCGCCTGGCTCGCCAGCAGAAGGCCAAGCTGGAGAACATGTTCAGCCAGATGGGCCAGGACGAGGTCGCCAAGGTCAACATCGTGCTCAAGGCCGACGTCCAGGGCTCCCTGGAAGCGATCAAGGGCGCGCTGGAAGAGCTCTCCACCGACGAGGTGCAGGTGGCCGTGGTCTCCTCCGGGGTGGGCGGCATCACCGGCACCGACGCCAACCTGGCGCTGGCCTCCGAGGCCATCGTGGTCGGCTTCAACGTGCGTGCCGACGCCGCGGCCCGCGAGATCATCGAGCGTGAAGGCCTGGATCTGCGCTACTACAGCGTCATCTACCAGCTGATCGACGAGGTCAAGCAGGCGATGAGTGGCATGCTGGCGCCGGAGTGGAAGGAAGAGATCGTCGGCGTGGCCGAGGTCCGTGACGTCTTCCGCGCGCCCAAGATCGGCGCCGTGGCCGGCTGCATGGTGGTCGAGGGCAGCGTCTTCCGTAACAAGAAGATCCGCGTGCTGCGCGACAACGTGGTGATCTACGAGGGTGAGCTCGAGTCGCTGCGCCGCTTCAAGGACGACGTCCAGGAAGTGCGCAACGGCATGGAGTGCGGCATCGGCGTGAAGAACTACAACGATGTCCAGGTCGGCGACAAGATCGAGGTCTTCGATCAGGTCAAGGTCGAGCGGACCCTCTAAGGGCTCGAGGAGTCGTTCATGCGCGAGTTCAAGCGAACCGACCGGGTGGCCGACCAGCTCCAGAAGGAGCTGGCGGTACTCATCCAGCGCGAGGTCAAGGACCCGCGCCTGGGCATGGTGACGGTCAGCGGCGTCGAGGTCAGTCGTGACCTCGGCTACGCCGACGTCCACGTGACCCTGCTGGGCGAGGACACCCCGGAGCGGATCAAGGAGAACCTCAAGGTTCTCAAGCAGGCCGCGGGTTTCCTGCGGGGCCAGGTCGCGCGGCGCATCAAGCTGCGCCACGTGCCGGAGCTGCGCTTCCACTACGACGAGAGCGTGGTGCGGGGTCAGCGGCTCTCCTCGCTGATCCAGGAGGCGGTCGCCAGCGACCGCTCCCGCAGTGGCGAGGAGAGCGGCGACGAGGGCGCTGAGTCGAGCGGCGAGGGTCAGCCCGGCAGCGACAGCGGGCGCGACTGATGGCGCGTCGGCGTCGCGGCCTGCCGGTCAACGGGGTGCTGCTGCTGGACAAGCCCAAGGGCCTCTCCAGCAACCACGCCCTGCAGCGTGCCCGGCGGCTGTTCCAGGCCCAGAAGGCCGGTCATACCGGCACCCTGGACCCCATGGCCACCGGGCTGCTGCCGGTCTGCTTCGGTGAGGCGACCAAGTTTTCCGCCCACCTGCTGGCCGCCGACAAGGTCTACCGTACCCGGGTCGAACTGGGCGCGGTGACCGATACCGGCGACGCCGAGGGCGAGGTGGTCGAACGCTGTGCGGTGCCGCCGCTCACCGCGGCCGACGTGGAGGGCGTGCTCGAGCGCTTCCACGGCGAGATCGAGCAGGTGCCGCCGATGTACTCGGCGCTCAAGCATCAGGGGCGCAAGCTCTATGAGCTGGCCCGCGAGGGCAAGACGATCGAGCGTGCAGCGCGGCGCGTGACGGTGTATGATGCCCGGCTTCTCGCCTTCGAGGGCGAGGCCTTCGAGCTGGAGGTGAAGGTCAGCAAGGGCACCTATGTGCGCACCCTGGCCGAGGACATCGGTCGGGCCCTGGGCAGCGGCGCGCATATCAGCGCGCTGCGGCGCCTGGCGATCGGCCCTTTCACCGCGCCGGGCATGCTGACCCTCGAGGCCCTGGAGGCGCTGCCCGACCAGGCCGCCCGGGAGGCGACGCTGCTGCCCGTCGACGTGCTGGTCGCGCACCTGCCGCGACTCGAGCTGGACGCCTCGGCGGCCGCTCGCCTGACCCTGGGTCAGGCGGCGCGTGTCGATGCCTCGGGCATCGCCACCGGCGAGACGGCAAGACTCTACTGCGACGGGGCCTTCCTGGGCCTCGGCGCGGTAACGGCGCCACAGGAGGTGGCGCCGAAACGGCTGCTGAGCACCGCGGCCGATTGAAGGGAGAAACGCCCGAGACTGCAAATATGCGTGGTCTCACACACTCATCATTCAGGCATATTGCTTACTGGAGAGACAGATGGCACTGACAGCCGAGCAGAAGTCCGCAATCGTCAGCGAATTTGGTCGCGGCGAGAACGACACCGGTTCCCCCGAAGTGCAGGTAGCCCTGCTGAGCGCCAACATCGATGGCCTGCAGGACCACTTCAAGACCAACAAGCAGGATCACCACTCCCGTCGTGGCCTGATCCGCATGGTCAACCAGCGCCGCAAGCTGCTTGACTACCTGAAGCGCAAGGACTTCGAGCGCTATCAGGCACTGATCCAGCGTCTGGGCCTGCGTCGCTAAGAAAAGGGTATTTCGCTGCTGCGCTCGATATCCTGGCTGCCGGCGGTGCTCGGAATCCTCATGTAGCGAGCTACACTCCGGTTCCTGCGCTCCGGCGGCAACCAGCCTCTCATCGCTCGCAATGCGAAATCCCCCTTTTCTTCAGCATTTTTGAAACGGGTAGCTCCCTCGGGGGGCTACCCGTTTTGCTTTTTGGCGCCGGACTAGGGGCGCCGGGGACAGGTCGTAGGGGAGGTCCGAGGACCAGGGATGGCCGAGGTAGCGTACATGGACGTATTCACAGCGCCTCCCCGAAGGCCTGTCGCCGGATCAACCCCGGCCGGTGATGTCTGGGTGGAAATGTCGCTATCCGGTGGCCGCGGGGCGCGTCAACCCCTAAAATGGTCGCCGAGTCAAAACGACCCCAACACAGAAAAGTAGATAGGAAGGAAGTCGCCGTGAATCCGGTCAAGAAGACATTTCAGTACGGTCGCAGCACCGTCACCCTGGAAACCGGGCGCATCGCCCGCCAGGCCACCGGTGCCGTCATGGTCACCATGGACGACACCGTGGTGCTCTGCACCGTGGTGGCGCGCAAGGAGGCCAATCCGAGCCAGCCGTTCTTCCCGCTCTCCGTCCACTACCAGGAGAAGACCTACGCGGTCGGCAAGATCCCCGGCGGCTTCTTCAAGCGCGAGGGGCGTCCCACCGAGAAGGAGACCCTCACCTCGCGGCTGATCGATCGCCCGATCCGCCCGCTCTTCCCCAAGGGCTTCATGAACGAGGTGCAGGTCGTCTGCACGGTGCTCTCCACCGACCGCAACCATGACCCGGACATCGCGGCGCTGCTCGGCACCTCCGCGGCCCTGGCCATCTCCGGCGTGCCCTTCAGCGGCCCCATCGGCGCGGCCCGCGTCGGCTTCAACGAGGAGAAGGGCTACTTCCTCAACCCCACCGTCGAGGAGCTGACCACCTCCGAGCTCGACATGGTGGTGGCCGGCACCGAGAAGGCGGTGCTGATGGTGGAGTCCGAGGCCAAGGAGCTGCTCGAGGACGAGATGCTGGGCGCCGTGCTCTACGGCCACATGGAGATGCAGGTGGCCATCCAGGCCATCAACGAGCTGGCCGCCGAGGCGGGCAAGCCGAAGTGGGAGTGGCAGGCACCGGCGGAGAACACCGAGCTCAAGGCCGCCCTGGCCTCCGCGTTCGAGGCCAAGGTGGGCGAGGCCTACCGCATCACCGACAAGATGGCGCGCCAGGATGCCCTCTCCGCCCTCAAGGAGCAGGCCGTCGCCCAGCTCGCCGGCGAAGAGGAGGGCAAGTTCGCCGTCGACGAGGTCAAGGGGGCCTTCTCCGGCCTGGAGAAGCGCGTGGTGCGCCATCGCGTGGTCAAGGGCGAGCCGCGCATCGACGGCCGCGATCACAGGACCGTGCGTCCGCTGGCCATCGAGGTGGGCACCCTGCCCAAGACCCATGGCTCGGCGATCTTCACCCGCGGCGAGACCCAGGCCATCGTGGTGGCGACCCTCGGCACCCTGCGCGACTCCCAGCTGATCGAATCGCTGGAGGGCGAGCGCAAGGACCGCTTCCTGCTGCACTACAACTTCCCTCCCTACAGCGTGGGCGAGGCCGGCTTCATGGGCGGTCCCAAGCGTCGCGAGATCGGCCACGGCCGCCTGGCGCGTCGCGGTGTGCAGGCCATGCTGCCCGACGATGCCGAGCTCCCCTACACCATCCGCGTGGTCTCCGAGATCACCGAGTCCAACGGCTCCAGCTCCATGGCCTCGGTGTGCGGTGCGTCACTGGCGCTGATGGACGCCGGCGTCCCGATGAAGGCCCCGGTGGCCGGTATCGCCATGGGCCTGGTGAAGGATGACGACGGCTTCGCCGTGCTGACCGACATCCTGGGTGACGAGGATCACCTCGGCGATATGGACTTCAAGGTGGCCGGTTCCTCCGAGGGCGTGACCGCCCTGCAGATGGACATCAAGATCGAGGGCATCAACGAGGAGATCATGGAGCAGGCGCTGCAGCAGGCTCTGGAGGCGCGCCTCAACATCCTCGAGCAGATGAATGCGGTGATCGGCCAGAGCCGCACCGAGGTCTCCGAGAACGCCCCCTCCATGGCGACCATCAAGATCGACCCGGAGAAGATCCGCGACGTCATCGGCAAGGGCGGCTCCACCATCCGCAAGATCTGCGAGGATACCGGCGCCTCCATCGACCTGGACGACGATGGCACCGTGCGTATCTATGCCGAGGACAAGAAGGCGGCCAAGGCGGCCATCGACACCGTGCTGGCGATCACCGCCGAGGCGGAGATCGGCAAGCTCTACCTGGGCAAGGTGGTACGCATCGCCGACTTCGGCGCCTTCGTCAACATCATGCCGGGCACCGACGGTCTGGTGCACATCTCCCAGATCGTGCCGGAGCGGGTCAACGACGTGCGTGACTTCCTCAACGAGGGTGACGAGGTGGTGGTCAAGGTGCTCGACATCGACAACCGCAACCGGGTGAAGCTCACCATCAAGGAGATCACCCCGGAAGAGAAGGCGGCCTTCGAGGCCGAGGCAGCCGCCGAGCCTGCGCTCTAAGCGCCAGGCGCCCAGCCGCAACGAAAACCGCCCCCGCAGCCAGGCTGCGGGGGCGGTTTCTTTTTGGCCCGCGGCTTGTCCGGCGACAGGTCTCGAGGGGGCGTTGTGAACCCGTCCTTGGGCGCTACCGACGCCATCCCTGGCGTAGGACCCCCTCTGCGACCTGCCTCCGGCGCCGCTCGTGCCGCAGTGTGCGCTTAGCGCTCGATCGCCAGCGCCACGCCCTGACCGCCGCCGATGCAGAGGGTGGCGAGGCCCTTCTTGGCATCGCGGGCGATCATCTCATGCAGCAGGGTCACCAGCACGCGGCAGCCGGAGGCGCCGATCGGGTGGCCCAGCGCGATGGCGCCGCCGTTGACGTTGACCTTGCTGACGTCCCAGCCGAGCTCCTTGTTGACGGAGAGGGCCTGGGCGGCGAAGGCCTCGTTGGCCTCGACCAGGTCGAGGTCGTCCAGGCTCCAGCCGGCCTTCTCCAGGCAGCGACGGGTGGCCGGGGCCGGGCCGATGCCCATGATGGCCGGGTCGACGCCGGCGTTGGAGTAGGCGGCGATGCGCGCCAGGGGCGTAAGGCCCAGCGCCTTGGCCTTCTCGGCGGAGCAGAGCATCACCGCGGCGGCGCCGTCGTTGAGGGAGGAAGCGTTGCCGGCGGTGATGGTGCCGTCCTTCTTGAAGGCAGGACGCATGCCGCCGAGCTTCTCGGCGCTCACCTCGCGGGGGTTCTCATCGGTGTCGAACACCACCGGGTCGCCCTTGCGCTGGGGGATCTCCACCGGGACGATCTGGCCCTTGAACTTGCCGTCGCGGATGGCCGCAGAGGCCTTCTGCTGGGAGGCGGCGGCGAACTCGTCCATCGCCTCGCGGGTGATGGCGTACTTCTCGGCCAGGTTCTCGGCGGTGATGCCCATGTGGTAGTTGTTGAAGGCGTCCCACAGGCCGTCATGGACCATGGTGTCCACGGCCTTCCAGTCACCCATGCGCTGGCCGTTGCGCGAGTTGGGCAGCACGTGGGGCGAGGCGGACATGTTCTCCTGGCCGCCGGCGATGATCAGCTCGGCGTCGCCGCAGCGGATCGCCTGGGCGGCGAGGTGCAGCGCCTTGAGGCCGGAGCCGCACACCTTGTTGATGGTCATGGCGGGCACGGCAGCGGGCAGGCCGGCCTTGATGGCGGCCTGGCGGGCGGGGTTCTGGCCGACGCCTGCGGTGAGCACCTGGCCCATCAGCACCTCGTCCACCTGGTCGCCGGACACGCCGGTGGTGGCGAGCAGGTCCTTGATCACCAGGGCGCCCAGGTCGCTGGCGGGAATGCCGGCCAGGGAGCCGCCAAAGGCGCCGATGGCGGTACGACGTGCGGCAACGATCACCACTTCTTGCATGGGAGAGTTCTCCTGAATGGTAGACGACGGGCTTGCGGCCGTGCCGCTCAGCAACGGGGCAGGGCCGGGTCAGTCCAGCATAGGTGACTCTTGTGCGCCGCGGCAATGCTTCCATGGGCGCAGGGGGAGAAAGCGCGGAGCGAGGAGGGGGGGGGAACACCGGTGAATGGCGTCCGGGGGCGGGCGGGGCGGCCGGCGTGGTTGCCGGCCGCGGCCCTGGGGCATGATCAGGCCATCTGTACCGGGATGGCGTGGCTGGTATGGCTGACCGTGTTGCCTTCCTGCAGGTAGACCAGCGCCGGCTGGTGGTTCTCGAGCTCCGCTTCGCTGTAGTGGGCGTAGCTGCAGATGATCACGCGGTCGCCGGGGCCGGCCAGGTGGGCGGCGGCGCCGTTGATGGAGATCACCCGGGAGCCCTCCTCGGCGCGAATGGCGTAGGTGGTGAAGCGCTGCCCATTCTCGACGTTGTAGATCTGGATCTGCTCATTCTCGCGGATGCCGGACATGTCGAGGAGCTCGCCGTCGATGGCGCAGGAGCCCTCGTAGTTGAGCACGGCATGGGTAACGCGGGCCATATGCAGCTTGGCCTTGAGCATGATGGTGAACATGGACGTGGGGTCCTCCGGGTAGGCTGCCTCAGCGCGGCAGGGTCAGGGTCAGGTTGTCGATCAGGCGCGTGGCGCCGAGCCGGGCGGCTGCCAGCAGCACGGCCTCGCGGGTGGTGGGCGTGACGGGGCCCAGGTCGGCGGCACGCAGCTCGAGGTAGTCCGGCGCAAAGCCGGCCTGCTGCAGGCGGGCGTAGCCGCGCGCCAGGGTCGGCCCGGTCGCCTCGCCGGCCTCCAGGGCCTCGCGCAGCTCGCCCAGGGTCTGGTAGAGCCGCGGGGCCACCGCGCGCTGCTCGGCGCTCAGGTAGCCGTTGCGCGAGGAGAGCGCGAGGCCGTCCTCGGCGCGCACGATGGGCACGCCGACGATCTCGATGGGGAAGTGCAGGTCGGCCACCATGCGGCGGATCACCGCCAGCTGCTGGTAGTCCTTCTCGCCAAAGCAGGCGATGTCCGGCTGCACCAGGTTGAAGAGCATGCCGACGATGGTGGTGACGCCGTCGAAGTGGCCGGGGCGCGAGCCGCCGCACAGCCCTTCGGTGACCTCGGGGACCGCGATGCGGGTCTGCGCCTCCAGGGGGCGCGGGTAGACCGTGCTCACCTCCGGGGCAAACAGCAGGTCGCAGCCGGCCGCCTCGAGCCCCGCCTGATCCGCCTCGAGGGTGCGCGGGTAGGCGTCGAGGTCCTCGTTCGGGCCGAACTGCATGGGGTTGACGAAGATCGTGGCGATCACCACGTCGGCACGCTCGCGGGCCGCGGCGACCAGCGCCAGGTGGCCGTCGTGCAGATTGCCCATGGTGGGCACCAGGGCGATGCGCTCGCCGCGACGGCGAACGTCCGCCAGCGCCTCGCGCAGGGCGGGGATCTCTCTGAGGGTGCGCATTGCGGGCTCCAGCTAGAAGCAGTGTTCCTCGGCGGGGAAGCGCCGGGCCTTGACGTCCTCGTGGTAGCGCCGGAAGGCGCCCTGGACGTTGTCGGCCTCGGCCATGAAGTTCTTGACGAAGCGCGGCTTGCGGCCGGCGGTGACGTCGAGCATGTCGTGCATCACCAGTATCTGGCCGTCGGTGTCGGGACCGGCGCCGATGCCGATCACCGGGACGTCGAGCGCCTCGGTGATGGCGCGACCGAGGCTCGCCGGCACGCACTCCAGCAGGATGACCGAGGCGCCGGCCTCGACCAGGATGCGGGCGTCCTCGAGGATCTGGGTGGCACGCTCGGCCTCGCGGCCCTGCACCTTGTAGCCGCCCAGCTGGTAGACCGTCTGCGGGGTGAGGCCCAGGTGGGCGCATACCGGCACGCCGCGGCGGGTCAGCTCGCGGATGCCCTCGGCCATCCACGCCTCGCCCTCGACCTTGACCAGCTCGGCGCCGGCGCGCATCAGCTCGCCGGCATTCTCCAGCAGGCGCTCGGTGCTGGCATTGCCCATGAAGGGCAGGTCGACCATCAGCAGGCTCGCGCCCTTGCCGCGGGCCACGCAGCGGGTGTGGTAGCAGATCTCCTCGAGCGTCACCGGCAGGGTGCTGGCGTGCCCCTGCAGGACCATCCCTAAGGAGTCGCCGACCAGCAGCACCTCGATGCCGGCGTCGCTGGCGGCCCTGGCAAAGGAGGCGTCGTAGGCGGTCAGGCAGCTGAATGACTCACCGGCGCGCTTGAAGGCCTGCAGCGTGCTCAGGGTGACGGTTTTCATGGCGTGCTCTCATCGTTGTGGCAGCAGGGGGCGCAAGGTGAGGGCGTCTCCTGCCGGTAACCGTGCTGAAAGTAACCTGCGATTGTTACCCGAACCGCCAGGGCGTGTCGATAGGTAACACTTCCTCGGCGAGATCAGGTCGGCGGTAGCAGCGGTGTCAGCCCTTCGGCCGTCAGGGCGTCGGCCGCTGCCGCCAGGCGCTCGCCATTCGGCAGCACGAGCTGAGGCGCGAGTTCCAGCAGCGGCATCACCACGAAGGCGCGCTGCCTCAGTTCGGGATGGGGCACGACGAGGCGCGGCAGAGCCAGCACGCTGTCATCGAACAGTAGCAGATCCAGGTCCAGGGTGCGGGGCCCCCAGCGGCGCGCACGGACCCGGCGATGTCGCTGCTCCAGCGCCTGCAGCTGATCGAGCAGCGCCAGCGGTGAGAGACGCGTCTCCAGCAGCGCCACGGCGTTGATGAAGTCGGGCTGGTCCTGGGGGCCGAGCGGCCGGCTGGCATAGAGGCGGGAAGCGGCAAGGCGGCGGGTCAGCGGCAGGCGGTCGAGCTCCACGAGGGCCTGCGCGACGTGCCGGCGCGGATCGTCCAGGTTGCTGCCCAGGCCGATCCAGGCGCGGTGGGGGCTCATGCGTTGCCGTTGTCGCCGCCGTTTCCGCCGCGCGGGCCGCGACGGCGACGCTTGCGCTTGCGCGGGGCGCCGCTGCCGGCGGGGTTGGCGCCCGCCTTGTCGAGCAGGCGGCGCTGCTCATGCTCGTCGGCCTGCTGGAAGGCGGTCCACCAGTCGCCGAGGCCGGGCTCGAGCTCGCCGGCGGCCTCGCGCAGCAAAAGCAGGTCGTAGGCGGCCCGGAAGCGGGGGTGCTCCCGTGTCTGGTAGACGCGGCGTCCGCGACGCAGCGGCAGGCGCTGCTGCAGGTCCCAGATGTCGCGCATCGGCAGGCTGAAGCGCTTGGGGATCGAGATGTGCTGCAGCTGGTGGGAGACCACCTGCTGGGAGGCCGCCTGCAGTGCGGGGATGGGGGGCAGCCCCTTGGCCTCCTGCTCGGCCTGGCGCAGCACCACCGGCCCCCAGAGCAGCGCGGCGAACAGGAACGCCGGGGTGACCGGGCGCTCCTCGGCGATGCGTCGGTCGGTGCTGGCCAGGGCGGCCTCCACCAGGGGTTCGGCCCAGGGCAGGGCGTCCATGGCCTCCGCGGCCGCCGGGAAGAGCATCTCGAAGAGCCCGTAGTGGCGCAGCAGCCGGAAGGTCGCCACGCCATGCCCGGACATGAACAGCTTGAGGATCTCGTCGAACAGCCGGGCCGGCGGAATCTGCAGCAGCAGCGGGGCGAGCTCGCGGATCGGCGCCTCGGTGGCGGGATCCAGGTGGAAGTCGAGCTTGGCGGCGAAGCGCACCGCCCGCAGCATGCGTACCGGATCCTCGCGGTAGCGCGTGGCGGGATCGCCGATCAGGCGCAGGGTGCGTGCCTCGATGTCGCGCACGCCATTGGCGAAGTCGTGGATCGAGAAGTCGGCGATGCTGTAGTAGAGCGCATTGATGGTGAAGTCGCGGCGCAGGGCATCCTCCTGGATATTGCCCCAGACGTTGTCGCGCAGCAGCAACCCCTCGTCGGACTGCTGGGCGATATGGTCGCCGTGGTCATCGCCAGGCTTGCCGCGGAAGGTGGTCACCTCGATCACCTCGCGGCCGAAGCGCACGTGCACGATGCGGAAGCGCCGCCCGATGATGCGCGAGTTGCGAAACAGCTCCTTGACCTCTTCCGGCGTGGCGTCGGTGGCCACGTCGAAGTCCTTGGGCATGCGTCCGAGCAGCGAGTCGCGGATACAGCCGCCCACCAGGTAGGCCTGGTAGCCGGCGTTGTGCAGCCGGTAGAGCACCTTGAGGGCGGCATCGCTGAAGTGCTGGCGCGACACCGGGTGCTCCTGACGGGGGATGACGCGCGGCTCGGGTGGGCCGGCGCTGCTGTCGGGGCCGAAGAGGGACTTCAGGCGTTCGCCCGGACTCTGCAGGAAGCGGGTAAATCCTTTGAACATGCGTCGATATCGACTCGCAGTGCGAAAAAAGGGTGCTAAAGCGTCCGAGTGTAGCCGACCCCCGGGACCTTGCATAGCATGGCGGCGGTGTGGCGCGGTGCCTGACGCCTCGCCGCCGTCGGCCAAATAGAAGGGGGAGGCCGGCTGGCCTCCCCCTCAAGTGGTCTTGCAGCATCCTGCTGCTGGTTCTTCTTCGTGATGGCACATCGCCTTGAATACGCACCACAGTCACCAAGGAGAAGAACAGGCTAGCTGTGTTGTTGTCCTTGTTGGCGCTCCTGGTGGTAACCGCCTCGTATTCAAAACAATAATCCAACCACGACGGCAGCTGATCTGCCTCCCCCCGGCTTGTTGGTGTTGTTGCCGGGGGTGCATCTTCGACGGCGATTGTTCTTGTTGTTGGCCGTATTGATGCGTCGCGTCCTGAGCTTCCGGTGCCTCGCGGGGCTTGTTGTTGTTGGCAAGCGAGGGGCCGGGCACGTTACCTGTTGTTCTTGTTGGCTAATCGTGCCTTGCTGCACTGGCCCGCGGTATTTGTTGTTGTTGGCGGTGCGGGCCTCGTCATCCTGGGCTGCAGCGTTGTTCTTGTTGGGGCAGCCGGTGACTCCGGAACTTGTTTTTCTTGCCAAGGTATATAGCAGGCCGCGTGCCATCTGAATTTTATACCTTATCTATCAGTGATCTAGGGGGTGGCGCCTGCTGGCTTCTGCAGCCGGGACGGGAAAGTGTTACCCCTTGGGCTCCATCGTGGGGCACGGGCTGTGTGGGACGGTAACAAATGGCGCAGGATGGGGTGTCAGGCCCCCTGCGACGGCGCCCGCGGCCTTGGCCGCGGGCGCCGTATCGTTGGTCGCATAGACGATGGTCACAGGGTGGCGCCTGGGGCGACAGGGAGTCCGGGCGCTCAGTCGGCCTTGCGTCGCGGGCTCTTCTTGCGCGGGATGCCCAGGCGCTGGCGCCGCTCCCACAGGGACTTGCGGCTGATGCCGAGCTTCTGGGCCAGCTCCGTCTCGCTCATCTGGTCCTGGTGCTCCAGCACGAAGTGCTGGAAATAGTCCTCGAGGGAGAGGTCGTCCTCGCCGCTGCCCTCGTCGTCGGGGCCGGCGGAGGCCTTGGCGGACTCGGGCTCGGAGGCAAGGGGCTTGCGCGGTGCGGGGGACGCGGCGCTGGGCGGGGAGAGCCCCAGGTCGTCCGGGTGGATCAGGTGGCCCTCGGCGAGGATCACCCCGCGCTCCAGGGCGTTCTCCAGCTCGCGGACGTTGCCGGGCCAGGGGTAGTCGTGGATCTCGCGGCGTGCGGCGCGGGAGAGGCGCAGCCCCTCGCGATCATGGCGGCGACACGCCTTCTCCAGCAGGGCATCGGCGATCAGCAGCACATCCTCCTCGCGGTCGCGCAGCGGCGGCAGGTCGATCTGCATCACGTTGAGGCGGTAGTAGAGGTCGAGTCGGAACTCGCCGGTCTTCGACAGGGCGCGCAGGTCGCGGTGGGTGGCGGCGATCAGGCGCACATCCACGTGGCGGGTCTCCACCGAGCCGATCTTGCGGATCTCGCCCTCCTGCAGCACCCGCAGCAGCCGGGCCTGGGCGTCCAGCGGCAGCTCGCCGATCTCGTCGAGGAAGAGGGTGCCGCCATCGGCGGCCTCGACCAGGCCGGTGCGCGAGGCGCTGGCGCCGGTGAAGGCGCCCTTCTCGTGGCCGAACAGCTCCGACTCGATCAGCGTCTCGGGGATCGCGGCGCAGTTCACGCAGATCAGGGCGGCATGGGCGCGCTTGCTCTGCTGATGCAGGGCGCGGGCCACCAGCTCCTTGCCGGTGCCGGACTCGCCCTGGATCAGCACGGTGACGTCGGCGGGTGCGGTCTTGCGGATGCGCGAGTAGACCAGCTGCATGGCGGGGCAGTTGCCGATCATCGGCTGGGCCTGGCCGCTGGGCTCGGTGATGTCCGGCGGCTCGGCGCGCCGCGAGGCCTGCAGGTGCAGCACTCGGGCCACGGTCTCGAGCAGCTCGTCGTGGTCGAAGGGCTTGGCCACGTAGTCCACCGCCCCCTGCTTCAGGGCATCCACCGCCGAGCGCATGCTGGCGTAGCTGGTCATGATCAGCACCGGCACCGGGGCGGCGCGATGGATCAGCTCGGTGCCTGGTTCGCCGGGCAGGCGCAGGTCGCTGATCACCAGGTCGAAGCGCTGCGGGTCCAGGGCCGTGGCCTCGTCCACCGAGCCGGCCTCCTCGACCCGGTAGTCGTGGCGCTCCAGCAGGCGGCGCAGGGCGCTGCGGATGATGGCTTCGTCTTCTACGATCAGGATCCGGCTCATCGCGGTGTCTCACCCTCCTGTGGGTTCAGCGGCAGCCAGAGGCTGATGCGGGTGCCGCGCTCGTCCCCCGGCGGCGGGGACTCGATCTCGATCTGGCCGTGATGCTCGGCGACGATGCTGTAGACCAGCGGCAGGCCCAGCCCCGTGCCCTGGCCGGGCGGCTTGGTGGTGGTGAAGGGCTCGAAGAGGTGGTCGCGCATCCGTTCGTCGATGCCGTGGCCCTCGTCGGTCACGGTCACCCTCAGCCCGGCCCCCTCGGGGGCCGCCTCGATGACGACCCGGTCGCCGGGGCCGCTGGCATCGCGGGCGTTGCCGAGCAGGTTGACCATCACCTGCAGCAGCCGCTGGGCGTCGCCCTGAACGCGGGGCTCGGCGGGGCAGTGGTTCTCGAAGCGGACATCGTCGCCCGAGCGGGCGAGGTGGATCAAGTGGATGGCCTCGTCGACGACCTCGGCCAGGGAGACCGGGGCAAAGGTCTGTCCGCCCAGGTGGCGCCCCCCGTGGGCGAAGCCGACCAGCGAGGAGACGATCCGCGAGACGCGGTCGGTGAGCTGCTGGATCTGCCCGGCGGTCTCGAGGACCTCGGGGTCCTCGGTGTCGTAGCGCAGGTTCTGGGCCAGCGAGGAGATGCCGGTGATGGGGTTGCCGATCTCGTGGGCCACCCCGGCGGCCAGCTGCCCGATGGAGGCGAGGCGAGCGGCGTGGACCAGTTCGTCCTCCAGCCACTTCATCTCGCTGTGGTCCTCCACCAGCACCACCATGCCGCCGGGCTCGCTGTCGTCGCCGGCGAGCTCGGCCTTGTGCAGGCTGAGGTAGCGGACGCCGCCCTCGAGGGTGACCGGCTGCTTGTAGAGGTGGCTGTGCGACTCGGCCAGGATGCGGCCGAGCAGCTCGCCCCAGGGCGCCGGCAGGCTGTCGCGGCGGGCGCCGATCACGCTGGCGCCGTCGATGCCGCTGAGGGTGGCCAGGGCGTCGTTCCACATCAGCAGCTCGCCGTCCTCGCCGAAGGCGCAGAGCCCCACCGGCAGGCGGGTCAGGGTGCGGCGGTGGTAGCGGCGCAGGCCGTCGAGCTCCCTGGCAAGGCCGGTGAGGCGCGAACGGTAGGCCTCCAGGCGGCTCTCCACATAGTGGATGTCCTCGGTGGCGCCGGTGCTGCCCTGGCGATAGGGCAGGTAGCGGTCGACGATGTCCTGGGCCACCGAGGGGCCCATCAGGCCGGAGAGGTTGGCCTGCAGGCGGTCGCGCAGCCGGCGCAAGGCGTAGGGGCGGCCGTCCAGGGGGGAGAGCCCCAGGTCGTCGAGTGCTCGGTCGACCTCGCGGCGGGCGACCTCGTCGCCCAGGGCTCGGGCCAGGCAGGCCTTGAACTCCTCGCCGTTGGCGGCGTCCAGCGGCAGGCGCTTGGGGCGGATCACCGCGTCCACCGAGCAGGCCTCGGCCGCCGCCCGCTCACCCTCGGAGGTGGGGGTGGCCAGGGAGACGAGGATGAAGACCAGGGCGTTGCTGGCCAGGGAGACCAGGGTGATCACGTACCACTCCGGCTCGCCGGCCAGGGCCTCGAGGCCGGGAGGAATGACCACCAGCGCGGGCAGGCCGGTGAGCAGCGGCCCCCACAGGCCGAGCAGCCATACCAGCAGGCCCACCACCAGCCCCGAGACCATGCCCTTGCGGTTGGCGCCGGGCCAGTAGAGCAGGGCCAGCAGCCCCGGCAGGCACTGGGCCATGCCGACGAAGGCGGCCAGCGCCAGGGTGGTGAGGTCGTGATGCACGCCCACGGTGCGGTAGAAGAGCCAGCCGCCCAGCACCACGGCGCCCACCAGGGCGCGGCGCAGCCACAGCAGCCAGCGGTAGAGGTTCAGCTGGGCCTCGGGGGGGTGGGCCACCAGCAGCACGTGGTTGAGGATCATGCCGGCCAGGGCCAGGGCGATCAGCACCATGGTGGCGCTGGTGGCGGCAAGCCCCGCGATGAAGGCCAGCGACTGTATCCACAGCGACTCCGACAGCCCGAAGGCCAGATAGGCGGAGGGCAGCAGATCGTCTGCGCCGAGGCGCTGGCCCGCCCACAGGATCAGCGGCACCGGCAGCGCCATCAGCAGCAGGAAGAGCGGCAGCGCCCAGCTGGCCTGGAGCAGGGTGTGGCGGGAGTGGGTCTCGGTGAAGGTGATGTGGAAGATGTGCGGCATCAGCAGGGCCGCGGCGAAGAAGAGCAGCAGCAGGGTGCGCCAGTGGGCGGGGTCGGGCTGTATCACGTCGGCCTGGAAGGCCTGGCCGGGGCCGTCGAGCCAGGTCTGCAGGTCGGCGGGGCCGTCGAAGACCACGAACAGCGAGAAGGCGCCGAGGCCCAGCATGGCGACCACCTTGACCAGCGAGGAGAGGGCGATCACCGCCAGCAGGCTGTCATGGTGGCCATCCACGCGGCCCTGGCGGGCGCCGAAGAGCATGGCGAACAGGGCGATCATGGCGCAGAAGGCCAGCGCCAGCAGCGACGGTGAGGCGGCGCCGGTCATCAGGAAGATGGCATCGCCCATGGTCTGCACCTGCAGGGCAAGCAGCGGCAGCACCGCCAGCAGGCTGATCAGGGTGCCGACCCAGCGCGAGCGGAAGCGGAAGGCGAACAGGTCGGAGAGCGAGGCGAGCTGGTAGGTGCGGGTCATGCGCTGGATCGGCACCAGCAGCACCGGAGCGAGCAGGAAGGCCCCGGCCACCCCCAGGTAGTAGGCCAGGTAGCCGTAGCCGGAGGTGGAGGCGAGCTCCAGGCTGCCGTAGATGGCCCAGGCGCTGGCGTAGACCCCGAGCGCCAGGGTGTAGACCAGCGGGTGGCGGGTGATCCGCGTGCCGATCAGCCCGCGCTCCACCGCCAGGGCACAGAGGAAGAGCACCAGCAGGAAGCCGGTGCCCAGGGCGAACATCCCGGCCAGGCTAGCGTTCATCGAGCTTCCTCTTCTGCTCCGGCCACAGGGTCAGCGCGATCAGCCCCCCCCCAGATGATGCTCGGGGAGCCGGTACCAGGCGAGCAACGCCGCGTCAGGCTAGCGTTCATCGAGCTTCCTCTTCTGCTCCAGCCACAGGGTCAGTGCGATCAGCACCCCCCAAATAATAAAGGGGCGATACCAGGCCACGCCGGGGCTGGCCCAGCCGCTCATCATCAGCGGCGAGAGCAGGTAGCCACCGAGCACCAGGAACAGCAGGATGCGATAGACGTACATGGGCGCCTCTCAGTCGGACCGGAGCGCATCGCGCGTTCGGTGTGGCTCGGGGCGGATGCGGGAGACCTCCCAGTGGGCGATGGCCCAGGCGAGCTGCTCCGCCACTGGCGCCCCGCGGAGCCCGGCGGGCGGGGCCTGGTCCAGGGCCACGAGGGCGGCATGCAGCAGGGGGCGCACCGCGTCGCCGTCGGTGGGCAGGGCCGGGGCCAGGTTCTGCTTGGAGAGCTTCTGGCCCCCTTCGCCGATGATCAGCGGCAGGTGCAGGTAGCGCGGCGCGGGGTAGCCCAGGGCGTGCTGCAGCTGGCGCTGCCAGGGAGTGTTGTCGAGCAGGTCGAAGCCACGCACCACGTCGCTGATCCCCTGCCCGGCGTCGTCCACCACCACGGCGAGCTGGTAGGCCCAGAGGCCATCCTTGCGCTTGAGCACCACGTCGCCGAGCTCGGCGGGATCGAAGCGCTGCTCGCCGAAGAGGCGGTCCTGCCAGACCACCGGATGCAGGCCCAGGTCGCTGCGCAGCCGCCAGGCCACTGGCCTGCCGGGCTCGCGCACGCCCTCGCGGCACCAGCCGGGGTAGACCGCATGCTCGCGCCACTGCTTGCGCGAGCAGCTGCAGGGATAGGCCAGGCCGAGTGCAACCAGGCGGTCGAGGGCCGCCTGATAGGCGTCGCCGCGGTCGTGCTGCCAGAGCACCGGGCCGTCCCAGTGCAGGCCGAAGGCCGCGAGCTGGCGCTGGATCTCGTCGGCGGCACCCGGCGGGCAGCGCGGCGGGTCGATGTCCTCGATGCGCAGCCACCACTCGCCGCCGGCGCGGCGGGCATCCAGGAAGCTGGCCAGGGCGGCCACCAGCGAACCGAAGTGCAGCGGGCCCGACGGGGTCGGGGCGAAGCGGCCGCGGTAGTGGCTCATGGGCGGCTCCCGCCATCAGACGCGCGAACGGGCACCCAGGGGTGCCCGTTGCGAGGGTTCATGCAGGCCATCGGCATGCCTGGATCAGCCGCCCAGCTGCTTTTCCTTGAGCTCGGCCAGCGTCTTGCAGTCGACGCACAGGGTGGCCGTGGGGCGCGCCTCGAGGCGGCGGATGCCTATCTCGACGCCGCAGGCCTCGCAGAAGCCGTAGTCATCCTCGTCGATCTTGTCGAGGGTCTCGTTGATCTTCTTGAGCAGCTTGCGCTCGCGATCCCGGGTGCGCAGCTCCAGGCTGAAGCCCTCCTCCTGGGTGGCGCGGTCGGCCGGGTCGGCGTAGTTGTTCGCCTCTTCCTGCAGGTGACGCACGGTGCGGTCCACCTCTTCCATGAGCTCCTGCTTCCAGCCCAGCAGGATCTGGCGGAAGTGCTCCAGCTGCTGCTCGTTCATGTACTCTTCACCCGCCGCCGGCTCGTAGGGGGTGAACTTCTTGGGAGCTTCCGCTTTCTTGTCGGCTACTGGCATGGGACTGCCTCGTTACTTGAGTGACTGCTGATCAATACCTGCCTGGGTGCAAGGTATCTCACGCCAAAGGGATGCTTGTTTAGCGGAAAAACCGGGGGTTTGCAACCTCGCCCTCCCCGCCGGCTGCGGCCTTGCCACCAAAGTCGCTACACTATGGGCCCTCGATCATATGACACTGTGACCACGCCGCGGGAGCAAGGCTCCCTGGCGTCGGTCGTCTGCCACAGGAGCCCGCCATGGCGTGGAATGCACGCATCGATAAGGTTGCCCCCTTCCGGGTGATGAGCCTGCTGGAAACCGCCCAGGCCCGCGAGGCGGCCGGCCACGACGTCATCCACCTGGAGGTGGGCGAGCCCGACTTTCCCACCCCGGCCCCGGTGGTGGCCGCTGGCCAGGCGGCCCTGGCCGCGGGCCATACCCGCTA
The DNA here is from genome assembly GCF_003547075.1 of Halomonas sp. JS92-SW72. Taxonomy (NCBI): domain Bacteria; kingdom Pseudomonadati; phylum Pseudomonadota; class Gammaproteobacteria; order Oceanospirillales; family Halomonadaceae; genus Halomonas; species Halomonas sp. JS92-SW72. The sequence goes on along the minus strand of NZ_CP032147.1, from coordinate 3,034,074 downwards.
TACGCCGGCGGCGGGACTGCCGGCGCTGCGCGAGGCGATCGCCGGCCACTATGCCGAGCACTTCGGCGCCGAGGTCGACCCGCGGCGCATCCTGGTGACCCCCGGCGCCTCCGGGGCGCTGCTGCTGGCCAGCCAGCTGCTCGCCGGCCCCGGCGACCGCGTGCTGATGGCCGACCCCAACTACCCCTGCAACCGCCACTTCATGGCCCTGGCCGGCGCCGAGGTGGACGCCGTGCCGGTGGGGCCGGCCAGCGGCTGGCAGCTGGATGCCGGCCTGGTCGAGGCCCACTGGCGCGACACCACCCGGCTGGCGATGCTGGCCACCCCCTCGAACCCCACCGGCCATATGCTCGACGAGGCGCAGCTGGCGGCCGTGGCCGCGACGGTAGCGGCCAGGGGCGGCCACCTGCTGGTGGACGAGATCTACCAGGGGCTCTGCTATGACCTCGAGCCACTCTCGGTGGCCGCGATCACCTCGGACGCCTTCGTGGTCAACAGCTTCTCCAAGTACTTCGGCATGACCGGCTGGCGCCTGGGCTGGCTGCTGGCGCCCGAGGCTGCGGTGGAGCCGCTCACCCGGCTGGCCCAGAACGTCTTCCTGGCCGCCCCCACCCCGGCCCAGCACGCCGCCCTGGCGGCCTTCACGCCCGAGTGCCGGGAGATTCTGGAGGCCCGTCGCCATGAGCTTTCGCGTCGCCGCGACGCCCTGCTGGCGGCCCTGGCACCCCTGGGGCTTGCGCCTTCGCTGCCGCCCCAGGGGGCCTTTTACCTGTGGCTCGATATCTCCCGCTACAGCAACGACAGCCAGGCCTTCTGCCGGCGCCTGCTGGAGGAGGAGAACGTGGCGATCACGCCGGGAATCGACTTCGCCCTCGCGGGCGGCGAGCATCACGTGCGCATCGCCTTCACCACCGGCATCGTGCGGCTGGAGGAGGCGGTGGCGCGTCTCGCACGCTTCCTGGCCCGGCAGTAGGGGGCGCGCATGGACTACCCCGAGCTGGTGCCGGGCACGCTGCTGCGGCGCTACAAGCGCTTCCTCGCCGACGTGCGCCTCGACGACGGCCGCGAGGTCACCGCCCACTGCCCCAACACCGGCTCCATGCGGGCCGTGAACGTGCCCGGCTGCCGGGTGTGGCTCTCGCCCAGCGACAATCCGGCGCGCAAGCTGGCCTGGACCTGGGAGCTGATCGAGCTGCCCCAGCCCGATGGCACCCTGGCCGCGGCCTCGGTGCAGACCGGGCGGGCCAACCGCATCGTCGAGGAGGCCCTGCGCGAGGGCCGGGTGCCCGGGCTCGCCGGTTACGCCGACCTGAAGCGCGAGGCAAGGGTGGTGCTGGACGGTGGGCTCTCGGCGCGGCTCGACTTCCGCCTGGACGACCCCGCGCGCGGCGGCGCCTTCGTGGAGGTCAAGCAGGTCACCCTGAAGGAGGCCGACGGCCACGGCTACTTCCCCGACGCGGTGAGCGAGCGGGGCCGCAAGCATCTGGAGGTGCTGGCGGCGCTGGCCGAGCGCGGCCAGCGCGCGGTGCTGCTGTTCTGCGTGGCCCACGAGGGCATCGAGGACGTGGCGCCGGCGGCGCACCTGGATCCCGCCTATGCGGCGACCCTGCGCACGGCGGCGGCGCGCGGCGTGGAGGTGCTGGCGCAGCGCTGCGAGGTGGTGCGCCGGGGCGGCGTGCCGGTGGCGATCCGCCTGGGCCCCTCGCTTGCGGTCTCACTCCATCGCGAGGTGGACCTGCCCCTCGGCGTCGACTGAGATCGGAATCGCCACGAGGCGCCTGCCCTGGCAGGGGCCGAAGACGCACTCGCCGCTCTCGGGCAGGAAGAGGGCGCCGTGCATGGCGCACTGGATCAGCTCACCGCCGGCCTCGAGGAAGCGGTGGGGCTCGGCCTCGAGCGGCACGCCCCGGTGGGAGCAGCGGTTCTCGAAGGCGCTGACCCGGCCATGCACCCGCACCAGGAAGGCCGCACGCCCGTCGGGCAGCGTCACCCCGAGCGCCGCGGTGTCGGCCAGCTGGTCGAGGTGGGCGAGGGGTGCCCCAGGCGGCTGTCTCACCGGTCGATGTAGAAGCGCTGGATGAAGCTGACCCGGGCCGGCTCCGCGTTGCGGTCGTGGAGGACCTCCAGGTCGAAGCGCATCGCCTCGTCGTCGTGGATGCGGAATACCGCTATCTGGGAGGCAGCGTCGCCGCTGCGCAGGGTGCGAAAGCTCAGCGGGGTGCGGGCGTCGCCGCTGGCGAGTCCCCCGACCGTCCCGTTCACCGAGACCGGCAGGGCGCGGGTGGTGCCGTCCTCGCGCTCCTCGAGCACGCTGACGTTGAGCAGCGCCATCACCTGGCTGCGCTGGATATTGTGCTCGCGGGCGACTTCCTCGGGCAGGAAGCTGGTGTTCACCGCGCTGTAGTGGACCTGATAGTTGCCGACCTGCTCGTACTGCTGGGCGGCGGCGGTGCCGGCCAGCAGCATCAGGCCGGCGGCGAGCAGGCCCTTCAGGACGCCTTGCCTCATCGTGAACCCTCTTTGCCGTTGCCGGGTCAGGCGCGTCGGGTGACCCGGAAGATCGCGATTTCGCCGAACAGGTTGGGCCACAGCCGCGAGGTCCAGTGTCCCTCGTGGTCGCCGATGCCCACCGCCCGGTCGACGATGATCAGACCCTTGTCGCGGCAAAGTTGTTCAAAGTCGTTGAAGGTCGAGAGGTGGATGTTGGGGGTGTCGTACCAGGCGTGGGGCAGCGACTTGGAGACCGGCATGTAGCCGCGGATCCCCAGGTGCACGCGATGGCGCCAGTAGGCGAAGTTGGGGAAGGTGATGATCGCCTCGCTGGCCACCCGCAGCATCTCGTCGAGCATGCGGTCGGGGCGGCGCAGCGCCTGCAGGGCCTGGGTCATGATCACCAGGTCGCAGGCGTCGTCATCGAAGTTGGCGAGCCCCTCGTCGAGGTTCTGCTCGATGACGTTGACGCCGCGGGCGATGCAGGCGGTGATGCCGTCCGGGTCGATCTCCAGGCCGTAGCCGGTGACATTCTTGTCGCGCGCCAGGGCCGCCAGCAGGCTGCCATCGCCGCAGGCCAGGTCGAGGATGCGGGCGTTCGGGGGCACCCAGTCGTGGATCAGCTTGAAGTCGGGGCGGTTCATCATGCGCGCGTCTCCAGGCCGAGGTCGCCGGCCACGCGGTCCATGAAGGCGGCGAACACCGCCTGATAGCGGGGTTCCGGCATCAGGAAGGCGTCGTGGCCGTGGGTCGAGTCGATGTTGGCGTAGCTGACCGGCTTGCCGGCGCGCACCAGGGCGTTGACCAGTTCCCGGGAGCGCGAGGGCGGGAAGCGCCAGTCGGTGGTGAAGCTGACCACCAGGAAGGGGCAGGTGGCGGGGGCCAGCGCCCGGGCCAGGTCGCCGCCGTGGGCCGCGGCCGGGTCGAAGTAGTCCAGCGCCTTGGTCATCAGCAGGTAGGTGTTGGCATCGAAGGAGGTGGAGAAGGTGTCGCCCTGATAGCGCAGGTAGGACTCCACCTGGAACTCCACGTCGAAGCCGAAGTTGAGGTCGTCGGTGCGCAGGTCGCGCCCGAACTTGCTGCCCATGGCGTCCTCGGAGAGGTAGGTGATGTGCCCCACCATGCGGGCCAGCTTGAGGCCGCGGCGCGGCACGGTGTCGTGCTCGGTGTACCAGCCGTCGTGGAAGTCCGGATCCGAGCGGATCGCCTGGCGGGCGACCTCATTGAAGGCGATGTTCTGCGCCGATAGCTTGGGGGTGGCGGCGATCACTGCGGCGCTGGCGACCCGCTCCGGGTAGGCCAGCGTCCACTGCAGCGCCTGCATGCCGCCCAGGCTGCCGCCGATCACCGCGGCGAAGCGCTCTATCTCCAGGCGATCGGCCAGCCGCGCCTGGCTGTTCACCCAGTCGCCCACCGTCATCATGGGAAACTCCGGCCCCCACAGCCGGCCGCTCTCGGGGTTCTCGCAGCTGGGGCCGGTGCTGCCGTGGCAGCCCCCCAGGTTGTTGAGCGAGACCACGAAGAAGCGGTTGGTGTCGATGGACTTGCCGGGGCCGATATGGGCGTCCCACCAGCCCGGCTTGCGTTCGTCGTCGCGGTGGTAGCCGGCCGCATGGTGGTGGCCGGAGAGCGCGTGGCAGATCAGCACCGCGTTGGAGCGTTCGGCGTTGAGGGTGCCATAGGTCTCGTAGACGAGGTCATAGGCCGGCAGCGTCCTGCCGCAGGCCAGGGCCAGGGGGTCGTCGAAGTGCGCCGTCTGGGGCGTCACCAGGCCGACCGAGTCACCAGGAAACTCGGGCATCAGTCGTTCCGTGTCCAGTCGTTGCGGTGGGCGCTGAGGGCGGGCCTCAGAGCCCGACCAGGGCGCCGGCCACGCCGGCGGCGCGGGTCAGTGAACCCACCACGATACCATCGATCAGGCTGATGGCGATGAATGCCACGATGGGCGACAGATCGATCATGCCGAGCGGCGGGATCACCTTGCGCAGCGGCGCCATGATCGGCTCCACCAGCTGCATCACCAGCAGCGCCCCGGGATGGCTGGCGTTGGGGGAGACCCAGCTGAGGATGATCATGGCGATCAGCGCGAAGAAGTAGATCTTCAGGATGGCGTTGGCCAACGCCGCCACCGCGCCGATGGCCACGGCGGCGACCGGCGCCATGCCGAAGCCGGCCATCTGCAGGATGACGATAATGCTCACTGCCTTGATCACGAAGCCGGCGGCCAGGGTGGCCATGTCGAAGCGACCCAGCACCGGGCCCAGGAAGCCCTGAAAGGGGCGCACCGCCGGCTGGGTGATCTTGACCACCGTCTGGCTGATGGGGTTGTAGTAATCGGCCTGAGACGCCTGCAGCAGGAAGCGCAGCATCAGCAGGAAGATGTACAGGTTGACCAGCGTGTTGATCAGCAGCAGGCCGGCATTTCCCATGAGGGTTCCTCCATGTCGTGGGCAGGCCGCCGCCCGGCGGCCCCTTGAAACTGATCCTGGAACTAGAACTGATCCTGGAACTAGCGGCCGCCGAGCTCGGCGGCCATCTCACGGGCGCGTGCTGCGCAGGCGTCCATGGCCTCGGCGATGATGCGGCGCAGCTCGGCCGCCTCGAGGTGCTCGATCGCGCGTTCGGTGGTGCCGCCCGGCGACATCACGTTGCGCTTGAGCTCCGCGGGGGACTTGTCGCTGGCCATGGCCATCTTCGCGGCGCCCAGCGCGGTCTGCATGGCCAGGCGGCGGGCCGTGTCGGCAGGCAGGCCCAGCTTGACGCCGGCCTCTTCCATGGCCTCGAACATCAGGAAGAAGTAGGCCGGTCCGCTGCCGGAGACGGCGGTGACGGCGTCGAGCAGGTGCTCCTCCTCGACCCACTCCACCAGGCCCACGGCCTCCATCAGTTCGGTGGCCAGGGCCCGCTGCTCGTCGCTGACGCGGGCGTTGGCACAGAGGCCGGAAGCGCCGGCGCCCACCAGGGCCGGGGTGTTGGGCATGCAGCGGACCAGCGGCAGGTCGCCGCCCAGCCAGGCCTCCAGGGTGGCGGCATCGAGGCCGGCGGCCACCGAGATGATCAGCGGGCGCTGGCGCTGCACCACGCCGGCCAGCCCCTCGCAGACCTCCTTCATGATCTGCGGCTTCACCGCCAGCACGACCACATCGGCCTGGGCGACCGCGGCAACGTTGTCGGTGTTGGTGTGAATGCCGTAGCGCTCGTGCACCGGGGCCAGGAAGGCGTCGCTCGGGGAGGTGGCGGTGATCGCGGAGGGCGAGAAGCCGCTGTCGATCATGCCGCCGATGATGGCGCTGGCCATGTTGCCGGCGCCGATGAAGGTGACTCTGGTGGCCATGGGGGTGTCCTGTATCGCTCGTCGAATGGAGCCGGTGGAGCATCCGGCGGCTACGTTGTTCGGTCGGTGCTCAGCGGGGTGGTTCGCGCTCCCCGAAGATGGCGGTGCCCACCCGCACCAGGGTGGCGCCCTCCCGCACGGCGGCCTCCAGGTCGCTGGTCATGCCCATGGAGAGGGTGTCCAGCGGCGCCCCGGGGAAGCGGCGGCGCAGCGCCTCCAGGGCCTCGCGCAGGTGGGCGAAGGGCTCTCGCTGGGCCTCGGGGGTCTCGGCCGGGGCCGGGATCGCCATCAGGCCGCGCAGGCGCAGGCGCGGCATCGCCAGCACGGCCTCGGCCAGCGCCGGCAGCTCGGCGAGGCTCACACCGGACTTGGTGGCCTCGTCGCTGATATTGACCTGCAGGCAGACCTCGAGCGGCGGCATTGCCTCCGGGCGTTGATCGTTCAGACGCCGGGCGATCTTCTCACGGTCTACGCTGTGTACCCAGGTGAAGTGTTCGGCCACCTCGCGGGTCTTGTTCGACTGCAGCGGGCCGATGAAATGCCAGACGATGCCGTCGAGGTCGGCCAGCTCGGCCTGCTTGGCCAGCGCCTCCTGGACATAGTTCTCGCCGAACTCGCGCTGGCCGAGATGCCAGGCCTCGCGGATCAGCGCCGCCGGCTTGGTCTTGCTGACCGCCAGCAACTGCGCGCCCTCGGTCGGCCGGCCGGCATCCGCCAGGGCCGCGGATAGGCGCCGGCGCACCGCGGCCAGCGATTCGGCGAGGGGGGTGGAGGCAGAAGGGGCCGTCATGTGGCAAGCTCTGTCATACTGAACATTACAAGATGTCACCAGGGCTTCGGGAGCAAGGGAAAACGCATGGATATTACCGAACTGCTGGCGTTCTCGGCAAAACAGAAGGCCTCCGACCTGCATCTTTCGGCGGGCCTGCCGCCGATGATCCGGGTCGATGGCGACATTCGCCGCCTGAACGTGCCAGCCATGGAGGACCGCGAGGTCCGCAAGCTGATCTACGACATCATGGCCGACCGCCAGCGCCGTGACTACGAGGAGTTCTTCGAGACCGACTTCTCCTTCGAGGTGCCCGGCGTGTCGCGCTTCCGTGTCAACGTCTTCAACCAGGCGCGTGGCGCGGGCGCGGTGTTCCGTACCATTCCCTCCGAGGTGCTGACCCTGGAGGACCTCGGCCTCGGCACCGTCTTCCGTCAGCTCTCCATGCTGCCCCGCGGCCTGGTGCTGGTGACCGGTCCCACCGGCTCGGGCAAGAGCACCACGCTTGCGGCGATGATCGACTACATCAACGATAACCGCTACGAGCACATCCTCACCATCGAGGACCCGGTGGAATTCGTTCACCGCAGCAAGCGCTGCCTGATCAACCAGCGCGAGGTGCACCGCGACACCCACGGCTTCGCCCCGGCGCTGCGCAGCGCCCTGCGCGAGGACCCCGACGTGATCCTGGTGGGTGAGCTGCGTGACCTGGAGACCATTCGCCTGGCGCTGACCGCGGCGGAGACCGGTCACCTGGTGTTCGGCACCCTGCACACCACCTCGGCGGCCAAGACCATCGACCGGATCATCGACGTCTTCCCCGGTGATGAGAAATCCATGGTGCGCTCGATGCTCTCGGAGTCGCTGCAGGCGGTGGTCTCCCAGACCCTGCTCAAGCGCATGGGCGGCGGGCGCGTCGCGGCCCACGAGATCCTGATCGCCACCGCGGCGGTGCGCAACCTGATCCGCGAGGACAAGGTGGCGCAGATCTACTCGGCCATCCAGACCGGCGGCAACCTGGGCATGCAGACCCTCGATGCCTCGCTGGCCAAGCTGGTGGCGGACAACGTGGTGGCGCGCGACGAGGCGCAGGCCAAGGCCAAGGGCGTGCTGGCCAACTGACCGGGGGTCGGCCGCGCGGCAGGGAACAACGGGGAAGAGGAGCAGGGACATGACGGCGAAAGAGTGGCTCTACCAGCTGCTGGATATCATGGTGCAGAAGGAGGCGTCGGATCTGCTGATCTCGGTGAATGCACCGCCGACCCTCAAGATGGCCGGCAAGCTGACTCCCCTGGGCGACCAGGGGCTCTCCGTGGCCCAGGTCGACGAGCTGGTCAGCGCGTCGATCCCGGAGGCGGTGATGGCGCGCTTCCAGGTCGAGCGCGAGGCCAACTTCGCGCTCAGCCTCAGGGACAAGGGGCGCTTTCGCGTCAGCGCCTTCCAGCAGCGCAACCAGAAGGCGATGGTGATCCGGCGCATCGCCTTCGAGATCCCCCACCTGGAGGAGCTGTCGCTGCCGCCGGTGCTGGGCGAGCTGGCCAACAACAAGCGTGGCCTGGTGTTCGTGGTGGGCGGCACCGGTACCGGCAAGTCGACCACCCTGGCCTCGATGATCCAGCAGCGCAACGAGACCCTGGGGGGCCATATCATCAGCGTCGAGGATCCCATCGAGTACGTGCATCCGCACAAGAAGGCGATCATCAACCAGCGCGAGGTGGGCATCGACACCGACTCCTTCGAGGTCGCGCTGAAGAACACCCTGCGCCAGGCGCCCGACGTGATCCTGATCGGCGAGATCCGCACCCGGGAGACCATGGAGCATGCGCTGACCTTCGCCGAGACCGGCCACCTCTGCCTGGCGACCCTGCACGCCAACAACGCCAACCAGGCGCTGGATCGCATCATCCACTTCTTCCCCCACGAGCGGCACGAGCAGATCTGGCTCGACCTCTCGCTCAACCTGCGCGCCATCGTGGCCCAGCAGCTGCTGCCCACGGTGGATGGTGGCCGCTGCCCGGCCATCGAGATCATGCTCAAGTCACCGCTGATCGGCGATCTGGTACGCAAGGGCGAGGTCAACGAGATCAAGAACGTGATGTCGCGCTCCCGAGACCTGGGGATGCAGACCTTCGACCAGGCGCTCTACGACCTCTTCCGGGCGGGCAAGATCACCGAGGAGGTGGCGCTGGTGCACGCCGACTCGGCCAACGACCTGCGCATGATGATCAAGTACGGTGACGCCGGCAGCGAAGGGCTGGCCCAGGCACGCGAGGCGGCAAGCCAGCTCTCGCTCAAGCGCGACGAGGACTTCTGACCCGGCAGGGCGGCGGCCGGCCCGCCCCTGGCGCCGTGGCTCAGGGGGCGTAGACCCCGCCCAGCACCCGGGGGCCGGCGGCGCCGGTGACCGAGGGCAGGTTGCCGGGCATGCCGTGCAGCCTTCGCCAGGCCAGCCAGGCGAAGGCGCCGGCCTCCAGCCAGTCGGCCGGCCAGCCCCACGCCTCGCTATCGGCAAGGCGCGAATCGGGCAGGTGCCGGTCGAGCCTGGCCAGCAGGTCGCGGTTGTGGGCGCCGCCGCCGCAGGGAATCAGCCGCGCAGCGGTGGGAGCCTCGAGTCGCTCGCGCGCCATGGCCACCGCCAGCGCCACGCTCTGTGCCGTCAGCTCCGCCAGGGTGGCCTGCACGTCTTCGGGGCGCTCCTGCCCCGTCAGGTGCCCCTCCAGCCAGTCGAGATGAAACAGCTCGCGCCCGGTGCTGCGGGGCGGCGGCAGGTGGAAGAAGGGCTCCGCCAGCAGCCGACCCAGGAGTGCCTCGTCTACCCGCCCCGAGGCCGCCCAGGCGCCGTCGGCATCGAAATCGCCGCCGCGATGGCGGGCGTGCCAGGCGTCGAGCAGGGCGTTGGCCGGCCCCGAGTCGAAGCCGAGCGGGGCCCTCGGGTCCTCGGCGGGTGGCAGCAGGGTCAGGTTGGCGAAGCCGCCGAGGTTGAGCACCAGCCGCCACTCGCCGGGGGCACGAAACAGCGCCTCGTGGAAGGCGGGCGCCAGGGGAGCCGCCTGGCCGCCGGCCGCCAGGTCGCGGCGCCGGAAGTCGGCCACCACGCAGCGCCCGGTCAGCTCGGCCAGCAGGCTGGGGTTGTCGAGCTGCAGGGTATAGGCGGGCCCGCCGGCGTGCCCCTGTGGGGCGTGCTCGATGGTCTGGCCGTGGCTGCCGATGGCCTCCACCGCCTCGCGGGGCGTGCCGCTCGCCGCCAGCAGCGTGGCCACGGCCTGGGCCTGGAGCCGGCAGAAGGCGTCCTCCGCCGCCGCCAGCTCGGCAAAGCCTGCCCCCGCGGCGTGGCACAGCGCCCACAAAGATTCGCGCAGCGCCGCGGGCATCGGCTCGGCGTGGGAGGCCAGCAGGCGGGGGCAGCCGCTGGCTGAGGTGTCGTCTATCTCCACCAGGGCGGCGTCGATACCGTCCAGGCTGGTGCCGGACATCAGGCCTATATAGAGGGACATGGCACTCTCTCGGGTCGTTGGGGCGTCACCGCAAGGCGTCGACTCATGCTACCATCCTGGCCCAATCGATGGCCCCCGCCGGGGCCCGGCAACCGTACACGTGGAGTAGGAGACAATGAGCGACGTGGCTAGCGCACTGGCGCTGCTCAAGCGAGGCACCCAGGAGATCCTGCTGGAAGAGGAGCTGATCAAGAAGCTGGAGTCCGGGCGCAAGCTGCGGATCAAGGCGGGCTTCGATCCCACCGCCCCCGATCTGCACCTGGGGCACAGCGTGCTGCTGACCAAGATGCGTCAGTTCCAGGATCTCGGCCACCAGATCATCTTCCTGATCGGCGACTTCACCGGTCGTATCGGCGACCCCACCGGCAAGAACGTCACCCGCAAGCCGCTCACCGAGGAGGAGGTCCGCGCCAACGCCCAGACCTACAAGGAGCAGGTGTTCAAGATCCTCGACCCGGAAAAGACCGAGGTGCGCTTCAACTCCGAGTGGTTCGGCGAGCTCACCGCCGCCAAGATGATCGAGCTGGCGGCCCAGAGCACTGTGGCACGCATGCTCGAGCGCGACGACTTCGATAAGCGCTACAAGGCGGGACAGCCGATCTCCATCCACGAGTTCCTCTATCCGCTGGTGCAGGGCTACGACTCCGTGGCGCTGGAGGCCGACATCGAGATGGGCGGCACCGACCAGAAGTTCAACCTGCTGATGGGGCGCGAGGTGCAGAAGCACTTCGGCATGACGCCCCAGGTGGTGATCACCATGCCGCTGCTGGAAGGGCTGGACGGCGTGCAGAAGATGTCCAAGTCGCTGGGGAACTACGTCGGCGTGGACGAGGCGCCGGGCGCCATGTTCAACAAGCTGGTCTCCATGCCGGACAGCCTGATCTGGCGCTACTTCGAGCTGCTCTCGCTCAAGTCCAACGAGGAGATCGAGTCGCTCAAGCGTGACGTCGAGGGCGGTGCCAATCCCCGGGACATCAAGATGATCCTGGCCCGCGAGCTGATCGCGCGTTACCACGGCGAGGCGGCGGCGGCCAATGCGCACCGCTTCGCGGGTAACCAGCTGGCCGAGGGCGAGCTGCCGGAGGATCTGCCCGAGGTGGAGGTGGGCTTCGAGGGCAGCGAGCAGGCGCCCATCGCGGCGGTGCTCAACCGCTCCGGCCTGGCCAACAACAGCGCCCAGGCCAAGGACATGCTCGGCAACGGCCGGGTCAAGGTGGATGGCGAGGTGGTCGAGCGAGATCATATGTTGGCGACCGGCCAGAGCTACGTGATCCAGGCGGGCAAGAAGCGCTACGCCCGGGTGACGCTCAAGTAGTCGGACATGATCCGACTGGCCCAGGCCAGTGGACGCTGCGCCCGCCCAAGTGCGGGCGCAGTCGTTTCCGGTCGCCGTTCGCCGATCTATCCACAGCCCCTTTCGCCGCGGCGCTGTGGATGGTTCGGGCGGTGTGCTGACTCCCCGGATTCGCCGTTCTGCCATTATCCTGAAACTTTTTTACAGAGAGGGCTTGCCCCGGGCCGGGGGAAGCCGTAAAGTACGCATCCGCTGCCGGTGACCAGCAAGGTTGCAGGCGGTAACAGGTGGTAGAAGTGGTTGTTCTGCTTCGGGTTTTTGAAAGTTTCGAAAATCTACTCGCTTGACACGCGCCGCGGATTCGCTAGAATGCGCACCACTTGTTCTGCAGGGCTCGCTGAGGGCTCTATTCGCAGCGCCTCGGCAGGATGAGGTAGGCAGTCAGCGGAAATCGGACGGGGTGCTGAGCACCGCCCACCGCCGCTTGACACGCTGAAGCGAATCGGTAGAATACGCCTTCCTCGCAGGGCGCTGGCGACAGGGCGGCCAGTGCCACGCCGGCGGCCAGGCCGGTGAGGGCAAACTTGGTCATCTTCTTCATGTGGTGCTCCCTTCTGGAGATTGTTGTGTTGTTGTCATGCGTTCAAACAAGGAAGGCGGTCACGTCCCCGGTGGGGCGTGACCATGACGTCAGTGGGCGGTCCAGCCTCCATCCACCATCAGGGCGCTGCCCGTGACCAGGGCAGCAGCGGGTGAGGCGAGGAAGACGACGGGGCCCATGACGTCCTCCAGCTGGCCGAGTCGTCCCAGCGGGATCTTGGCCAGCACGGCTTCCAGGAAGCCGGGCTCCTGGAAAAACGGCGCTGTCATTGGTGTCTCGATGAAGGTGGGACAGACGCTGTTGACGCGTATGCCCCGCGGCCCGAGTTCTACCGCCATGGCCCGGGTCATGCCTTCCACGGCGGACTTGGAGGCGCAGTAGAGGCTGCGATTGGCCGCGCCGACGTGGCCCATCTGCGACGATACGTTGATGACGCTGGCGCCCTGGGGCATGTGTTCGACCACGGCCTGAGTCAGGAAATAGAGGGCGCGCACGTTGAGGTCCATGACGGCGGCATAGTCCTCGGCACAGACCTGGTCGATCGGCTTGGGGCGGTTGGTGCCGGCGTTGTTGACCAGGATGTCGAAACGACGGCCACGCAGCGCGCTCTGCACCGCGTCCAGGTCCTGGACATCCAGGGCCAGCGCCTCGGCCTGATGGCCGGCTGCCTGCAGCGCCGCGACCAGCTCGTCGAGACGCTGGGCGTTGCGTGCCACCAGGGTAACGGCCGCACCGGCCTGCGCCAGGGCGCAGGCCGCCGCGAGCCCTATGCCCTGGCTGGCACCTGTCACCAGGGCTCGGCGGCCATCCAGACGCAGGCTTGGCGTGGTCGGCAACTTCATGCGTCAACCGCGGAAGCGTAGGGGACGTCGCGCTTGCCGTAGCGGCGCACGCGCTCGTTGGCCTGCTCGCCGTGCCCGGCAAAGCCCTCCAGGGCACAGAGGCGTGAGCAGTAGCTGCCGATCTCGGCCGATGCCTCGTCGGTCAGCACTCGCTGATAGGTACAGGTCTTCAGGAACTTGCCGACCCACAGCCCGCCGGTATAGCGCGCCGCTTTCTTGGTGGGCAGGGTGTGGTTCGTCCCGATCACCTTGTCGCCGTAGGCCACATTGGTGCGCGGGCCGAGGAAGAGCGCGCCATAGTTGGTTAGTCGCTGCAGGTAGAGCTCGGGATCTTCGGTCATCACCTGCACATGCTCATAGGCCATCTCGTCGGCCACCTGGAGCATCTCCTCATGAGAGTCGCAGACGATGATCTCGCCATAACTCTCCCACGCCTGACGGGCAATTTCTGCCGTGGGCAGCTTGGTGAGCAGCTCATCGATGGCGGCCATGGTCTCCTTGGCGAGAGCCTCGGAGTTGGTCAGCAGGGCGGCCGGTGAGGTGGGGCCGTGCTCGGCCTGGCCCAGCAGGTCGGTCGCACACAGGAGGCCGTCGACCGTATCGTCGGCGATGACCAGCGTCTCGGTGGGGCCCGCGAAGAGGTCGATACCGACCCGGCCGAAGAGCTGTCGCTTGGCTTCGGCGACGAAGGCATTGCCCGGACCGACCAGCATGTCGACCGGCGCGATGCTCTCGGTGCCGATCGCCATGGCGCCAACCGCCTGCACGCCGCCAAGTACCAGAATCTCATCGGCGCCGGCCAGGTGCATCGCGGTGACGATGGCCGGGTGCGGCTTGCCCTTGTAGGGAGGGGCGGCCGCCACGACCCGCTTGACGCCGGCCACCTTGGCCGTGAGTACGCTCATGTGGGCGGAAGCGACCATGGGATAGGCGCCGCCAGGCACATAGCAACCCACCGCATTGACCGGGAGGTGCTTGTGGCCCAGCACCACTCCGGGGCGAGTCTCCACCTCGACGGTCTGCATGGAGGCCAACTGGGCCTCGGCGAATTTTCGAATCTGGGCCTGGGCGAACCGAATGTCCTCGAGATCCTGTGCGGAGACTTCCGACATGGCCTGCTCGATCTCGGCCTGGGTCAGCCGGAAGGAGGCCGGCGACCAGCTGTCGAACTTTTCGGATAGCTCGCGGACGGCATCGTCACCCCTGGCTTCGATGGCGGCGAGGGTCTGCTCGACAGTTTCCCTGACCTTGCGGTCGGCCTCGGCTCGGGCCTCGGTGGACGTACCTGACTTGAGATGGCGAATCATGGGCTGCCCCGTCTGTTTTCTGCGAAGTGTGTGGCGAAGCTTGTTCGACTAGGTTCAAAACTAGTCGTCTTTGCATACGAATGCAATGACTGGAGCTGAAAGCGGTTCAGGCAGGCAGTAACGAGACTATTGCTTTTAATACAGTTAGTTACTGATGTATTGTCGAATGAGGTACTGGGTGAGTAAGGGTCGCTTGCGACTATCGTCTAGTACTGTCTGGACGTGCGCTCCCCGTCGGCAGCCAAGGCATGCTTAGGTGTGAGGTGTGTGCTGGCGAAGCTTGCATGCGGGGGATTCATGCTTATATTGAATACGTATTCATGCATGCTCTGGAGAGTGACGTCCCTGCCAGTGCCGGGTCGCGTACTCATCGATATGCTGTCATCGTCACGACCTGGCTTGCGTCGACTTGCCTGGACGCTGAAGACTGCCCAGTTGGAGTTCGCGAGTCCCAGGTGACATCGCTGCAATAACAACCACATACCGAACAGGAGTCGAGCCCATGACAATGCAGGTAGGCGTGGCGGGAGCCGGGTTGATCGGTCGGGCCTGGGCCATCGTGTTTGCCCGGGCCGGATTGCCGGTCACTCTCTACGATGTGGACCGGGACGCGCTGAGCAACGCCTTGGGCGCCATTCGCCAGTCCCTGGAAGACCTCCAGCGTGCCGGCCTGGTCGAGGCGGTGGAACCGATCATGGCACGTATCCACACGGAGGCGAGCCTCGCCGAGGCGATGGCCGGCGTTGTCTACGTTCAAGAGTGTGGCCCAGAGGACTGCACGCTCAAGCAGCAGCTCTACGCCGAGCTGGAGTCCGTGGTGTCGGCCGAGACCATCCTGGCCAGTTCCACCTCGGGGATCGCGGCGTCGCGCTTCACGAGCCACCTCGAACATCCGGAACGTTGCCTGGTGGCTCACCCCGTCAATCCGCCCTATCTCATTCCGCTGGTGGAGGTGGTACCGACACCCGCTACCGCGGACGCGGCGGTTGAACGTACCCTGCAGCTCATGGAGAGCGTCGGGCAGGCGCCCATCCTGGTGAGAAAGGAGCTGTCGGGCTTCGTGCTCAATCGCCTTCAGGGCGCGCTGCTCAACGAGGCACTCCGACTTTATCGTGACGGTTATGTTTCCGCTGAAGACCTCGACAAGACGGTGCGCCACGGGCTCGGGTTGCGTTGGGCCTTCATGGGCCCCTTCGAGACCATCGACCTCAACGCCCCCGCTGGTGTGGTCGACTACGCCCGGCGCTACGGACCGCTATATCGGGAAGTCGACCGCGAGCGTGGCGGTGATGACCCCTGGGCGAGCGACACCCTGGCTGCCTTGAGCCAGGAGCGGCGAGATCGGCTGCCCGGCGCGGCCATTGCCGAGCGCCAGGAGTGGCGCGATCGCCGCCTGATGGCGCTGAGTGCTCATCTGCGCGCTCAGGCGGACGGCTGACCCCTTTGGCTGCCCGCTGGGCAGCCGAAGGCCTTCTGCCTGTGATCTGAACCAATGCTTATATACGCTTCCCATCTGACCGTTGAGTAGGGTCCATGAAGAAGAAATCCGTGACTTCCCGCGAAGTCGCGCAGCTTGCCGGTGTTTCGCAGTCGGCCGTCAGTCGCTGCTTTTCACCCAATGCCAGCATCTCCGACAAGACCCGAGAGAAGGTGCTAGAGGCTGCCAGGCAGCTCGGCTATCGCCCCAATACCATCGCCCGCTCCCTGATCACGCGTTCGTCGCGCACCATCGCCGTGGTGGTCTCTCAGCTGGATAATCCCTTCTATGCCTTGACCCTGGCGAAGGCTTCCCAGTACTTCCAGGCCGAGGGCTATCACCTCCTGCTGTTTCTGGTGAGCGATGATGGCAATACCGAAGGCATCATGTCGGAGATTCTCCAGAGCCAGGCCGAAGGGATCCTGATGCTTGCGGCGTCGCTGGCGACACCCTTTGCCCAGGAGTGCGTCGACCGCAGCATTCCGGTGGTGATGATCAACCGGACCGTCGATTCTGCCGGGGTCAGTCAGGTTTCCGGCGATAATTACCATGGGGGCTACTGGGCGGCACGCTACCTGGTCGCCCAGGGTCATGCGCGTATCGCTTTCCTTAACGGTTTGCCGACGTCCTCTACCGGGGCCTATCGTCGGCGCGGTTTTCTCGATGCCCTGGCGGAGGAAGGCGTGGCGTGTTGGGCCGAGGAGTGTGGGGATTACCGATTCGACAAGGCGTGCGAGGCGACGCGTCGCCTGTTCGCGGCACCTCCCTATCCCGATGCCATTTTCGCCGCCAATGATCATATGGCCATTGCCGTCATCGAAACGCTGCGATCCGAGTTTGGCCGCCGTGTGCCGGAAGACGTTTCGGTGATCGGCTTCGATGATACGCCGGTGGCATCCTGGCCCAGCTACCAGCTGACCACGGTGCGTCAGCCACTTGAAGAGATGGTGGCCACGGCATCGAGGTTGCTGCTGGAGCAGATTCGTGAAGGCCAGCTCTCCCCGGTGCAGCTTACCCTCCCCGTGGTTCCCATCATCAGGAGCAGTGTCCGCCGCGCAGTCTGAGGGCTTCCGGTGAGGTCCTCTCCTTACCGTACAGAGCGCCCGCCATGCCTGCATGGCGGGCGCTCGGGAAGGCCGCTTGACGGGTTACGCCGTCAGCCGGCTGGCCACGGCGTCGAGGAAGCCGTGCATGTCGACCAGGGTTTCGCTTGCCGGGTCGCGGGTCTTGCCCTTGAGGTCGCCGGTGATGATGCCGGCATCCACGGTATCGATCAGCGCCGCCTTGAGGGCGTGGGCGTAGTCGATCAGGGCGTCGTTCTCGTCGCGCTCGCCCAGGGTCTCCAGGGCGTTGGCCACGGCGAAGAGCAGGGCGGAGGAGTTGAAGTGCGCCTCCTGGCCATCGGTCTCCAGATACTTCAGGTAGAGGTCGTGAGCGGTGCCATGGGGCGCCTCGAAGAGCATGGTGCCGTCCTTGCTCTCGATGATGGAGCTGGCGGTGGCCAGGCTGCCGCCCAGGGCGGCGGAGATGTCAGAGAAGATGTCGCCGTCCAGGTTCTGGGCCGGGTAGAGGGCGTTGCGGGGCGGGTCGGTGATCATCTTGATGAGCTGGCTGGAGGGCCGCATGATCATGAACGACGGCGGCGGGGTGCCGGTCTCGGCGAGCTCGCGACGCACGTCGGTGATCGCGGTGCTGAACACCTCGTCGTACTCCATGTACTCGCGCTTGAGGCCGAAGTAGACCTCCTTGCCCTTGCGCGAGGCGTCGCGGAAGACCTGCAGGACCCAGTCCTTGATCGCCGCCTGGTCGTTGGACATCAGCAGGATGGCGTCGCCCTTCCTGACCCGCCGCGCGTGCTTCTCCTCGCCGTCGACGATCACCTTGAGGATGCCGTCTTCCGAGGCCGGCGCGTTGAAGCTGCCGTACTGGTCGCCGCCGCCGGCGCTCATGCGCGAGATGGAGACCTGGGCCTTGCGGTCGGGAATGCCGTAGCGCTTGAGCTCCTCCACCAGCTTGTAGAGCTTGCGGCCGGTGGTGTTGTCCGGTACCCCCCACAGGGCGCGCTCCGGCGGATTGGCCACCAGGCGGGCGGCCTGGGCGTCGATCAGCTCGTAGTGATAGGAGAGCCCCAGCGCTTCGACCTGCTCGCGGTAGTCGCGATCAAAGATCTCCTCGATGGCGGCCCGCATCACGCCGTCGTAGCCGGCGATCACGGTGTCCTTGAGGCCCAGGTAGATGTCACGCTTCTCGCCGATGGCGCGCTGGAAGAAGCGGTGGGCCCAGGCCTTCACGTCTTCCACATCGTTGGTGGCCAGCAGCCAGGGGTCGCCCTTGTTGACCTCGCGGCGGTGCAGCTCGACCGGGTCGCCGCTGGCTCCCACGAACATCAGCTTGACCACGCCGGTGGCCCGGGAGAGCTCGTTGAAGCTGTCCTTGATGCCGCCGGTCTCCATGGTGTCGACCTCGATGTCGCGGCCGATCCACTCGGGGCGCGAGACCTTGAGGTTGCGAAACTCGATGTCCTCGCGGGTGATGTTGCCGCCGATGCCCTTGCGGATGGCGCCGTTGGGCGACCTGGTGGCCAGCGGGTGCAGGCGGGTACCGTCGATCTCGGGGTGCTTGGCGAGCAGCTCGCCGAGCTGGGTGCGGTTGACCGTCATGCCGGCGTTCTTGATCCCCACGCCGTGCTCCCTGAGCGCCTCGACGGCGTCGACAATCACCTGACCGTTGGTGACCAGGCGGTTCTCCGCCGAGAGGTCGATCTCCACCAGCGGGATCTCCAGCCGTGAGGTCACGAAGGTATCGAGGATCTTCTCGAAGGCCACCTGGGCCATCTCGTCGCCATGCAGGATGACAAGGGGGGCGTCGACGCGGATCTTGTTGCTCATCACGGTTCCCTGTTTGTAGTGTTCGATCGATGAGGATCGTCACGATATGCGGTGGGCAACAGGGTACGCCTGGCATGGCCAGGGCGCTACGCGCAGAAAGCAGTAGGGCAAGGAGGGCGCCGCTGCGCTAACCCTCGGCGCGGGCGGACCAGCGCTCGTCGGGATGCACCTCGTTGGCCGGCAGCACCGGGTCGTAGCCCTCGGCGCGCAGCGCCTCGATCACCTCCCGGGTGTGCTCGCTGCCCAGGGTCTCGAGCGTCGCCTCCACCTCGGTGGCGCGCAGCGAGAGGTCGGTGAAGGTGCGCTGGTGGGCGATCTGGATCACGTTGGCGCGCTGGTCGGCCAAGAGCCGGGTGAGCTCCGCCAGCGCCCCGGGCACATCGGGGATCGCCACTCGCACCCGCACGATGCGGGCGGTGCGCACCAGGCCGCGCTGGATCACCGAGGCGAGCGCCAGCATGTCGATGTTGCCGCCGCACAGGATCAGCCCCACCCTGCGGCCGCGGTAGCGCTCGGGGTCGGCGAGCACCGCGGCCAGTCCTGCGGCGCCGGCCCCCTCCGCCACCGTCTTCTCGATCTCCAGAAGCAGCAGGATGGCACGCTCGATCTCGGGCTCGTCCACCAGCACGATGTCGCGCACCCGCTCGCGCACGATGGGCAGGGTCAGCCGGCCGGGCTGCTTGACGGCGATCCCCTCGGCCAGGGTGGCGTGGCCGCAGTGGATCGGCTCGCCGGCCAGGGCCTGCTTCATGGCAGGGAAGCGCTTGGTCTGGACGCCGACCACCTCGATGCCCGGCTTGAGTTCGGTGGCGGCGATGGCGTTGCCCGCGATCAGCCCGCCGCCGCCGATGGGGATCACCAGGGCGTCGAGGTCGGGGGCCTCCTCGAGCATCTCGAGTGCGATGGTGCCCTGGCCGGCGATGATGCGCTCGTCGTCGTAGGGGTGGACGAACACCAGGTCGCGCTCCTCGGCCAGGCGTCGGGCATAGTCACCGGCCTCGGCGACGCCGTCTCCCTCCAGGTGCACCTCGGCGCCCAGGTCACGGGTGTTGCGGACCTTGAGGTTGGGGGTGTGGCGGGGCATGACGATGGTGGCGCGAATGCCGAGCCGGGCGGCGTGGTAGGCCACCGCCTGGGCGTGGTTGCCAGCGGACATGGCGATCACGCCGCGGGCCCGCTCCGCGTCGCTGAGGCTCAGCAGGTGGTTCAACGCCCCGCGCTCCTTGAAGGCGGCGGTGAACTGATGGTTCTCGAACTTGATGAAGAGCTCGCAGCCGGCGATGCGCGACAGGGTATGGGAGTGCAGGCAGGGGGTGCGCTCGATGCTGCCCCGGATACGGGCGGCGGCGGCGCGGATATCGTCGAGGGTCACGCTCATGGGAGGATCGCTCCTGGCTGGTTGTTGTTGTCGGCGCCGGATCTCGGCGCCAGGCAGGCTAGGCCGGGTGGGCCAGGCGGTGCGCCAGATCGAAGACGTGAGGGTCCTCCACCTCCAGCTCGCGCAGCGCCTCGGCGAGGTTGAGCAGGTAGTCGCGGTTGGGGCCGCTGGGGCCGTGGGCACGGGCGATCTGCGCGGCGATGGCGTCGAGCGGGGCGTCGCCGAGGAAGGCGGCATTCTCCTCGGTGGCGAGATAGATCAGCCCCTCGGCGCTGTCGCCATCGGTGAAATGCAGCGGGACGACCTCGCGCAGGTAGCCGTTCTTCTCGCGCACATCCAGCGGGCCGAGCACCTCCGGGGTGATGCGGTAGGCCATGCCGTGACACACCGCCCCCGGGTCGCGCACCAGGGTGGCGACGCGGCCAGGCGCCTCCGGGGTGCCGCGATGGTCGTGGGAGCCCTGCCAGAAGCGCCGCGACCAGCCGTGGATGAACGCCGGGCGGCGCTCCAGGTAGGCGAAGTCGACCTTCCAGATCAGCGAGCCGTAGCCGAACAGCCAGATCTCGTCGTGGCCATCGAAGTGGGTCATCTGGCGGTTGAGGGCGGTGGTGTCCAGGGCCATGGTCGTCGTGCAGCCGGTGGTGGAGAAGTAGGCCCCCATGATGCGTCGCTGCGCGGCGAAAGTCTAAGGGGGGAAGGGGCGCGACGCGGTCATGCGGGTGCGGTAGGCTGGCGGCCTGTTCACTTTCTGATTATGGAGTCTCTGCCATGACCGTGATGATACTCGGCCTCTTGATCTTCCTGGGGGTTCACTCGGTGCGCATCGTCGCCGACGACTGGCGCAACGCTCGGATCGCCCAGATGGGCGAGCTGCCCTGGAAGGCCGCCTACTCGGTGGTCTCGATCGTCGGCCTGGCGCTGGCGATCTGGGGCTATGGCCAGATGCGCCTGTCGCCCACCTGGGTGTGGTTTCCGCCGGTGGGGCTGCGCCACGCCGTGTCGCTGCTGATGATTCCCGCCTTCATCCTGCTGGTGGCGGCCTATGTGCCGGGCAACCACCTCAAGGTGAAGCTGGGGCACCCGATGATCATCGCCGTGAAGCTGTGGGCCTTCGCTCACCTGCTGGCCAACGGCCGGCTCGGCGACATCGTCTTCTTCGGCGCCTTCCTGCTCTGGGCGGTGTTCGACTTCCGCTCTGCCCGCCGTCGCCCGGCACCGCCGGCCCAGGCGGCGAGCGCGGTGCGTACCGCCATCACCGTGGTGGCGGGCCTGGTTGCCTACTATCTGTTCGCCTTCCATCTGCATGTCTGGGTCACCGGCGTGCCGGTGATGTGACCGCCTCGGTTCACCCTGCCGGTGAGCCGAGGGAGGCCAGCAGGGCCTCGTGATCATTGGCGATGGGGCCGGCGGTGTAGGGCATCGTCGGCCCCTCGTCATGGCAGGGGAAGCCCAGTGCCCGGGCCTGCTCCTGGAGCAGGGCCAGGAAGCGCTCGCCGTCGACGTGGTCGTTGGCGGCAGGCCAGCGGCAGCCCAGCAGGAAGTGGGCCAGGGCGAAGGCGAGGCTCTCGCGCACCTCGAGATCCTGGCTGGAGCGAAATGCCGCCAGCCGGATGCGGGCATGGGGATAGAGCAGCAGCAGGTCGCGGGCATGCTGCGGGGTCAGTGCCAGGCCGCTGATGTCGCTCATGAAGCGGGCGGCCTCGGCATACTGTCCGGCACTGGGCGTAACCTCCCTGAGCTCCAGATAGAAGCGGGCGGCCTCCTGGCGCAGGCGCAGCCGGAAGGCCGCATCGTTGCCGCCGGCGAAGCGCGCGGCCTCGGCGAGGTGCAGCGTGTTGCGGGGTGTGTCGATGAACAGCATGGCCGGCTCCCTGCGTGGCTGACTGTGCGACGCCATGCTGGCCCCGCGATTCATCTTTCACATCACATGCCATCCAACATGGTTCATGCCCTTGATCGCGGTCAAGTGACGGCTTGGCTCAGAGGCTCCCCCCAGACTCGCTCCAGCACCGCCAGGGCCTCGGCGATCACCGCCTCCTCACTGCGGTCGCGCCGCCAGATGAAGCAGAGCGCGCAGGGCAGGCGGATTCCCTCGGCCACGGCGAGGCCGCGCTCCTGACGCTCGGTCATGGCCAGGGCGTCCCGGGCGAGGCTCAGGCCGACCCCGGCGCGCACCAGGTCGAGCATGCAGGCCTCCTGATCCACCTGGGCGACGCCGTTGGGGACGAGCCCCAGCGGGTCGAGCACGCCGTGCAGCAGGCGGTGGTGGACGGAGTCTTGTGGGGTGACGATCCACGGCAGTCGGGCGAGCTGCGCCCAGTCGGCACCGGCCAGGCGGCCGCCCCAGCCGGCCGGGGCGATCACGTGGTAGTGGAAGTGGGTGAGCTCACGGTGGACGATCTCCGCGGAGCCCTCGCCGGGGCCTTCACCCGGCGGGGCGAGATAGAAGCCCACGTCGAGTTCGCCGCGGCGGACCCGTTCCAGCACGCTGCCGCTCATGCCGTGGGAGAGCTCCGTCTCGAGCTGCGGGGCGCGCTCCACCAGGCGGTGCAGGAAGGCGCCCAGGCGGATGAACTCGGGGTCGACGATGGTGCCGATCTTCAGCCGGCCGCGCAGGGTGCTGTGCAGGGCGCGGGCCTGCTCCTCGAAGGCAGCCACCGCGGCCAGCGCTTTCTGGGCGGCGGGCAGCAGCGCCTGGCCGTCTTCGGTCAGCGCCAGCCCCTGGGGACGGCGACGGAAGAGAGTGAGCTCCAGGTTGGCCTGGAACTGCTTGAGCTTGAGGCTCACCGCCGGCTGGGTGAGGTGGAGGCGCTCGGCGGCCCGGGAGACGCTGCCTTCGTGGGCGACCGCAACGAAGGCGCGCAGGGTCTGAAGGTCCTGCATGGGGAGGCCTCTCGTCATCATGGGGTGATATTAGCAGAGCTTATATCCTGGTTTTGAATTACTCAATTGATTCGGGTGGCGATGGGGCTAGTCTAGTGCCAAACAGGCGCGTATCCGTCGCTTCCTGTCATGGACAGTGGACGTCTGCCCCCCATGCCGACAATGACGAGACGAGACCACCATGAGCAACTCCAGCATCCTGCATTATATCAATGGGCAAATGACCGCCGGCGAGTCCGGCCAGAGCCAGGAGGTCTTCAACCCGGCCACCGGCCAGGTGAGCGGCCGGGTGGCCCTGGCCTCCCGCGCCGATGTGGACAGCGCCGTAGCTGCCGCTGCCGCGGCCTTCCCGGCCTGGGCCGATACCCCGCCGATCCGTCGCGCCCGGGTGATGTTCAAGTTCCTGGAGCTGCTCAACGCCCACAAGGATGAACTCGCGGAGGCGATCACCCGGGAGCACGGTAAGGTCTTCACCGACGCCCAGGGCGAGGTGGCCCGCGGCATCGATATCGTCGAGTTCGCCTGCGGCATCCCGCAGTTGCTCAAGGGCGACTACACCGAGCAGGTCAGCACCGGCATCGACAACTGGACGGTGCGCCAGCCGCTCGGCGTGGTGGCCGGCATCACCCCCTTCAACTTCCCGGCCATGGTGCCGATGTGGATGTTCCCGGTGGCCATCGCCGCCGGTAACAGCTTCATCCTCAAGCCGAGCCCGCTGGACCCCAGCGCCTCGCTGCTGATCGCCGACCTGCTCAAGCGAGCCGGACTCCCGGACGGCGTCTTCAACGTGGTGCAGGGCGACAAGGAGAGCGTCGAGGCGCTGATCGACCACCCGGATGTTCGGGCGCTCTCCTTCGTGGGCTCCACGCCGATCGCCAACCTGATCTACGAGCGCGGCGCCCACCACGGCAAGCGCGTCCAGGCACTCGGCGGCGCCAAGAACCACATGGTGGTGATGCCCGATGCCGACCTCGACAAGGCCGTGGATGCGCTGATCGGCGCCGCCTACGGCTCCGCCGGCGAGCGCTGCATGGCGATCAGCGTCGCGGTCCTGGTGGGCGACGTGGCCGACCAGGTGGTACCGCGCCTGGCCGAGCGGGCCCGCGCCCTCAAGGTCAAGAACGGCATGGAGCTCGACGCCGAGATGGGCCCCATCGTCACCGCCCAGGCGCACCAGCGCATCACCGGCTATATCGAGAAAGGCGTTGCCGAGGGTGCCGAACTGGTGGTGGACGGCCGCGACTTCGATGCGGCAAGCGCCGGCGAGGGCTGCGCCGAGGGCTTCTGGATGGGCGGCACCCTGTTCGACCACGTCACCCCGGAGATGACCATCTACAAGGAGGAGATCTTCGGCCCGGTGCTGGTCTGCGTGCGGGTGCCCGACATCGCCACCGCCATCCAGCTGATCAACGACCACGAGTTCGGCAACGGCGTGAGCTGCTTCACCGAGAGCGGCAGCGTGGCCCGTGAGTTCGGCCGTCGCATCCAGGTGGGCATGGTGGGCATCAACGTGCCGATCCCGGTGCCCATGGCCTGGCACGGCTTCGGCGGCTGGAAGCGCTCGCTGTTCGGCGATACCCACGCCTACGGCGAGGAGGGGGTGCGCTTCTACACCAAGCAGAAGTCGATCATGCAGCGCTGGTCCGACTCCATCCGCGGCGGCGCCGAGTTCGCCATGCCGACCCACAAGTAAGTCTGGCGACCCAATGCTCGGGCGAGGGGCGCCGGGGACAGCTTGAAGAGGGGGTCCTATGCCAGGGAAGGCATCGGTAGCGCCCAGGGAGGGGTTTACAGCGCCCCCTCGCAAAGCTGTCGCCGGGATAGCCGCGAGCCAACTGTGACGTGAGAGAACGCCATGGCTGACCAGGAATTCGACTATATCGTGGTGGGGGCCGGCACCGCCGGCTGCCTGCTGGCCAACCGCCTGAGCGCCGACCCGGCCAACCGGGTGCTGCTGATCGAGGCGGGCGGCCGCGACAACTACCACTGGATCCATATCCCGGTGGGCTATCTCTACTGCATCGATAACCCCCGCACCGACTGGCGCTTTCGCACCGAGCCCGACCCGGGGCTCAACGGCCGCTCGCTGATCTACCCGCGGGGCAAGACTCTGGGCGGCTGCTCGAGCATCAACGGCATGCTCTATATCCGCGGCCAGGCGCGCGACTACGACGGCTGGGCCGAGCTCACCGGCGAGCCCGCCTGGCGCTGGGAGAACTGCCTGGCGGACTTCATGAAGCACGAGGACCACCACCGCCTGGATGCCAGCGGCGACGCCGACGCCGCCCATCGTGACTTCCACGGCCACGGCGGCGAGTGGCGGGTCGAGAAGCAGCGCCTCAGCTGGCAGGTGCTCGACGACTTCGCCACCGCGGCGGTGGAGGCGGGCATCCCCCGCACCCGGGACTTCAATCGTGGCGACAACGAAGGGGTGGACTACTTCGAGGTCAACCAGCGCAAGGGGTGGCGCTGGAACACCTCCAAGGCCTTCCTGCGCGGCGTCGAGACCCGCGGCAACCTGACCCTCTGGCACTCCAGCCAGGTGCTGGGTCTCGAGCTCCAGCGTGGAGAGAGCGGCGAGCCGCGCTGCCGCGGCGTGCGCGTCGAGCGCAACGGCGCCGAGGTCGTGGCCCGCGCGGCCCGCGAGGTGATCCTCGCCGCCGGCGCCATCGGCTCGCCCCAGCTGCTGCAGCTCTCCGGCATCGGTCCGGCGGGGCTGCTCGCCGAGCACGACATCCCGGTGGTGGTGGACCTGCCCGGGGTGGGGGAGAACCTGCAGGACCACCTGCAGATCCGCTCGGTCTATCGCGTCACGGGGGCGAAGACCCTCAATACCATGGCCAACTCCCTGGTGGGCAAGGCGAAGATCGGCCTGGAGTATGCCCTCAAGCGCACCGGCCCCATGAGCATGGCGCCGTCGCAGCTGTGTGCCTTCACCCGCAGCAGCGACGATTACGTGCATCCCAATATCGAGTACCACGTCCAGCCGCTGAGCCTGCCGGCCTTCGGGCAGCCGCTGCATGACTTCCCGGCGATCACGGCGAGCGTGTGCAACCTCAACCCCACCAGCCGCGGCACGGTGCGCATCACCAGCCGCGACCCGCGCCAGGCGCCGGCCATCGCGCCCAACTACCTGAGCACGCCGGAGGATCGCAAGGTGGCGGCGGATTCGCTGCGGGTCACCCGGCGCATCGCCGCCCAGCCCGCCTTCGCGAAGTACCAGCCGGAGGAGGTGAAACCCGGCGTCGAGTTCCAGAGCGACGAGGACCTGGCGCGGCTCGCCGGGGATATTGGCACCACTATCTTTCATCCGGTGGGCACCACCAAGATGGGGCGCGACGACGATCCCATGGCGGTGGTCGACCCGCACCTGCGGGTGCGCGGTGTGGCGGGGCTGCGCGTGGTGGATGCCGGGGTGATGCCCACCATCACCAGCGGCAACACCAACTCGCCGACGCTGATGATCGCCGAGAAGGCCGCGGCCTGGATTCTGGCCGGGGAGTAACTTTCTCGTCATCGAAGGCAAATAGTGTTTGACCTGCGCCCGAGAAGGGCGCAAGCTGTGCGCAGTTGGTTAGCAAGTCGAACATCGCAAGTGGTCATCGAAGGCTCATGGCATCGATTTCCCGGTGAAAGGTTTCTTGTTCTACCCACTGCAACTCGGGTATTTCCCGGAAAATCAAACGCTATTAGAGGAATTCGATAATGGCTACCGGTACTGTCAAGTGGTTCAACGACACCAAGGGCTTCGGCTTCATCTCTCCGGACGACAACGGTGACGACCTGTTCGCTCACTTCTCCGAGATCCAGGCTGACGGCTTCAAGACCCTGCAAGACGGCCAGAAGGTTTCCTTCGACGTCACCCAGGGCAAGAAAGGCCTCCAGGCTTCCAACATCAAGGTCATCGGCTAATCGCCAGCTGACACTGATGTGACTCCTTCGGGAGTCGAGAAAGGGCCCGCCACGTGCGGGCCCTTTCGCGTGCGCGCCAGTTGGCCGGGAGGGGCGCACCGGGGTGCCGGCTCAGGCAGGAAGGTAGGATCGATATGGCTAATTGTGGAATAAGGGAATTTCTACAAAGAACTTTTTAGAATAATCGGCGAGCGGCAGAATAGGGGCACTCTCGTTGACCGGATGCCTGCCATGCCCCTGGATGCCTGGATCTCCCTCGCCGTCGTGATCGCCGTCTTTCCGCTGATGGCCTTCTCGCGGCTGGGGCCGGATATCGTCCTGCTGGGCGCGGTGATCCTGCTGCTGACGCTCGGCATCCTCGAACCGTCCCAGGCGCTGGGCGGCTTCGCCAGCACCGGCCTGTTCACCGTGGCCTTCATGTATGTGCTGGTCACCGCCATCCGCCAGACCGGCGGCATCGACCTGATCATTCGCCATGTGCTCGGCCGGCCGCGCCGCGAGAGCGGGGCGCTGCTGCGCCTGCTGCTGCCGGTGGCCTCCCTGAGCGGCTTCCTTAACAACACCCCGGTGGTGGCCACCTACATTCCCGCGGTGCTGAGCTGGAGTCGCCGCGTGCGCGTGCCGGCCCACCGCCTGCTGATGCCGCTCAGCTTCGCCTCCATCCTCGGCGGCACCATCACCCTGTTTGGCACCAGCACCAACCTGGTGGTGCACGGCCTGCTGGTGGACCGTTCACCCGAGCTTGCCATGGGGCTCTTCGATCTCGCCTGGGTGGGCGTGCCGGTGGCGGTGGTCGGCCTCGCCTACCTGATCCTGCTGGGGCCGCGGCTGCTGCCGGCGCGGCGCGGCGCCGCGGCGGCCTTCGAGAACCCCCGCGAATTCACCATCGAGATGGAGGTCGACCCGGAGGGGCCGCTGGTCAATCGCACGGTGGAAGAGGCGGGGCTGCGCCACCTCCAGGAGCTGTTCCTGGTGGAGATCGAGCGCGACGGCAACGTGGTCAGCGTGGTGGGGCCCGGTGAACGGCTCAAGGGCGGCGACCGGCTGGTGTTCGCCGGCACCAGCGAGGGGGCGGTGGAGCTGCAGCAGGTGCGCGGCCTGATGCCGTCGCGCCACGGTGAGTCGAGCCTGGAGAAAGACTTCAAGGAGCGCCGCCTGGTCGAGGCGGTGGTCTCCAGCCAGTGCCAGTTCGTCGGTCAGCGTATCCGCGACGGCCACTTCCGCACCCTCTACGGTGCCGCCGTGCTGGCGGTGTGCCGCGGCGGCGAGCGGGTGGCCGGCAACCTCGGCCAGGTGCGCCTGCAGCCCGCCGACGTGCTGCTGCTGGAGGCGCGCCCGCCCTTCATCGAGCGCCATCGCCAGTCGCGGGACTTCCTGCTGATCAGCCAGCTCAACGGGGCGGCACGCCCCGTTCACGAGAAGGCCTGGCTGGCCTGGAGCATCCTGGCCGGCGTGGTGGCCCTGGCCAGCCTCGGGGTGATGAGCATGATGAATGCGGCCATGCTGGGGGCGGCGCTGGTGCTGCTGACCGGCTGCTGCTCGGTGGGGGCCGCCAAGCGCGGGCTGGATACCCAGGTGCTGCTGACCATCGCCGCCTCCTTCGGCCTGGGCGCGGCGCTGGAGAGCTCCGGGGCCGCGGCGGCCCTGGCCGGAGGGGCCCTGGCGCTGGCGGATGGCAATCCGTTGCTGCTGCTGGTCGGGTCCTACCTGCTGGTGGCGCTGCTGACCGAGCTGGTCACCAACAACGCCGCCGCGGTGATCACCTTCCCGGTGGTGATGGCCAGCGCCGAGAGCCTGGGGGTGAACCCGATGCCCTTCGTGGTGGCGGTGATGTTCGCCGCCTCGGCGAGCTTCCTCACGCCTATCGGCTACCAGACCAACCTGATGGTGCACGGGCCGGGCGGCTACCGCTTCGGCGACTTCCTGCGGGTGGGCGGGCTGCTCAACCTGATCACCGCCGCGGTGGCCCTGACGCTGATTCCGCTCATCTGGCCCTTCTGACGGACCTGGCGTCTCGCCGCCGCCATGGCTTTGCGGTAGGGTGTCGGGTCTGATTTCCCCGACCAATGGAAGCCCTCCCCATGAGCCAACCCGGTGAGCTGATCATCGAGCCGAAGGGCGGCAAGCCCGCCGATGCCTGTGTCTTCATCCTGCACGGCCTGGGCGCCGACGGCAGCGACTTCGAGCCGCTGGTGCCGGCCCTCTCGCTGCCGGCCGACGCCAGCGTGCGCTTCATCCTGCCCCATGCGCCGCGCCTGCCGGTGACCATCAACGGCGGCATGGTGATGCCGGCCTGGTACGACATCCTCGAGATGAACCTGGGGCGGCGCGTCGACGAGCGCCAGCTCAAGGCCTCCGCCGAGCGCATCCAGGGCCTGGTGCGCGAGCAGATCGGCCACGGCATCGACAGCCGGCGGATCATCCTGGCCGGCTTCTCCCAGGGCGGGGCGGTGGCCTACCAGGCGGCGCTCTCCTTCGAGCAGCCGCTGGGCGGCCTGCTGGCGCTCTCCACCTACTTCGCCACCGCGGAGAGCATTGCCCTGGCCGAGGCCAACCGCGAACTGCCCGTCGAGGTGCACCACGGCAGCTTCGACCCGGTGGTGCCCGAGGCGCTTGGCCGCGCGGGCTTCGAGCGGGTCAAGTCGCTGGGCTATCCGGCCCACTATCGCCAGTACCCCATGGCCCATGCGGTCTGCCCCCAGCAGGTCGCGGATATCGGTCACTGGCTGAGCCAGCGTCTGTCACGCTGACCCCGGAGGGGCCGACCCCGCTCGCCCAAGGTCGCCTCGACACTGTCGGGGCGGCTGGGCAAACTGTGCCGACGATATTTCGGCATGCCTCCAGGACAGACACCATGAGCACTTCCCCCTTCGCCAACCTCCCCGATGCCCAGGGCTATTTCGGTCGTTTCGGCGGCCAGCTGATTCCGCCGGAGCTCAAGGCGGTGATGGACGAGATCGACGCCGCCTACGAGGAGATCCGCGTTCGCGAGGACTTCCAGCAGGAGCTGGCCAGCCTGCTCGCCGACTATGTGGGCCGGCCCAGCCCGATCTTCCACGCCCGGCGGCTCTCCGAGAAGCTGGGGGGTGCCCAGATCCACCTCAAGCGCGAGGACCTCAACCACACCGGCGCCCACAAGATCAATCACTGCCTGGGCGAGGCGCTGCTGGCCAAGTTCATGGGCAAGACCAAGGTGGTCGCCGAGACCGGCGCCGGCCAGCACGGCGTGGCCCTGGCCACGGCCTGCGCCTTGGTGGGTATCCCCTGCGAGATCCACATGGGCCAGGTGGACATCGAGAAGGAGCACCCCAACGTCACCAAGATGAAGATCCTCGGCTGCACCCTGGTGCCGGTGACCCGCGGCACGGCGACTCTCAAGGACGCCGTGGACAGCGCCTTCGAGGAGTACCTCAAGGACCCGCAGAACTTCATCTACGCCATCGGTTCGGTGGTGGGGCCGCACCCCTTCCCGAAGATGGTGCGCGATTTCCAGTCGGTCATCGGCCGCGAGGCCCGCGAGCAGTTCCTGGCGCGCCATGGCCGCCTGCCGGACCACGTCACCGCCTGCGTGGGTGGCGGCTCCAACGCCATCGGCATGTTCACCGCCTTCCTCGAGGACGAGGGCGTGCACCTGGTGGGTGTGGAGCCGGCCGGCGAGGGCCTCGACACCCCGCGCCACTCCGCCACCCTGACGCTGGGCAAGCCCGGCGAGATCCACGGCATGGCCTGCTATGTGCTGGAGGATGAGGCCGGTAACCCCATGCCGGTGCACTCCATCGCCTCCGGCCTCGACTATCCCGGTGTGGGCCCCCAGCACAGCTACCTCAAGGAGCAGGGCCGGGTCGACTACCAGAGCGCCAGCGACGAGGAGTGCCTGAATGCCTTCCTGACCCTATCGCGGGTCGAGGGCATCATCCCCGCCCTGGAGAGCGCCCACGCGGTGGCCTGGGCCATGCGCGAGGCGCCGAAGCTGCCCGCCGACCAGCACATCCTGGTCAACCTCTCCGGCCGCGGCGACAAGGACGCCGACTACGTGGCGGACAAGCTCGGCCTCTAGGCGCTGCCCCCGGTCGAGCGGCATCGGCCAGGCGTACAGGTGCCAGGCCGCGCATTCTGGGTTAGGGTGGAGGGCGGACCCGGAGAGGTCCCTTCCACTTGACGCAGGGAGTGTCGTGGCTTGGGCATGGAGAGAGTCAGGCGGACATGGCAGCGCTGGCGGACCGGAGGCGAGCAGAGCGCCCCCGGCCTCGATGCGCTGCTGCTCGCGCACTATCCCGGGGCGGTGATGCTGCTCGACGAGAAGGGCGTGGTGTTGCGCGTCAACCCCGACTTCGAACGCCATGCCGGCCACCCTGCCGACCAGCTCCTCGGTCGTCGGGCAGTGACGCTGGATGCCGACCCCCTGCATGGCGGCTTCTCACTCGCTCTCGAACACTGCTTCTCCACGCGGCAGGCATGGCGTGGCGTGCTGCTCTGCCGGCGCGCCGATGGTGCCCTGCGCCACCAGACCACCATGATCCAGCCCCTGGAGGAGTGCCCCGGCGGCCCGCTGCGGCTGCTGGTGATCCAGTATGACGTCACCGGCATGCGCGAGCGGGAGCTCCACGATCGGCAGCTGCTGGCGCGGCTCGAGGGCACCGTCTCGCGCCTGCCCGGGGCGGTGTTCCGCCTGCGCCAGGATGCGGCCGGCCATCTGGAGCTGCTCTATGCCAGCGAAGGGCTGGTGGCGCTGATCGGACAGACCCCCGAGCGGGTGATGGACGATATCGAGCGGCTGCTGGGCCGGGTCATGGCGGAGGATCGACGTCGGCTCGAGGTGGTCCTGGCGCAGTCGGCAGTGAGCCTGGAGCCCTGCCAGCTGGAGCTGCGTCTCGACCTGCCGGGTGGCCAGCGCTGGCTGGAGGCCCGCGCCCGGCCGCAGCGCCGCCGCGACGGCAGCACCCTGTGGGACGGCCTGCTGGTAGAGATCACCGAGCGCAAGCACGAGGAGCACAAGGTCCGCCGGCTGGTCAGCACCGACATGCTCACCGGGGCGCTGAACCGGCGCGCCTTCTTCGAGCAGGGCGCGGCACTCCAGGCACGTGCCCGTCGCCACGGCGAGGCCCTGCCCCTGGCGATGCTCGACCTCGACCACTTCAAGGCCCTCAACGATACCCACGGCCACGCGGCCGGTGATCTCGCCCTGCAGGCCTTCGCGGCCACCTGCCGCGAGTGCCTGCGCCCCTATGACCTCTTCGCCCGCATCGGCGGGGAGGAGTTCGCCGTGCTGCTGGTGGATATCTCTCCCGACGAGGCCTGGCCCATCCTTGAGCGCCTGCGCCGGGCGGTGGAGGAGATCGTCCTGGAGGTCGAGGGGGCGACCATCCGCTTCACGGTCAGCCTGGGCCTGGCAATTCTGCTTCCCGACGGCAGCCTGGAGGGCGCCCTGGGCGATGCCGACCGGGCCCTCTACCGGGCCAAGCACGAGGGGCGCAACCGGATCTGCGGGCCCAGCGATGCCTCGCCGCTCACCCGCGACGCTGATCCAGCGTGAGGGCGCGGCCTGGCATGCGTCCCGCAAAGTGGTCAGGATCTTCGTCATGATATCGACTGCCCTGATTCTCCTGGCGCTGCTCTGCCTGCTGGACCGGCAGCTGGCCCGCGCCTGCCTGGCCTTCATCGCCTTCGCCCTGGTGATGGCTTTCGCCTGGTGGCGGCTGGGGGCTCCCTGGCTCGCCGTCGCCGAGGCGGTGCTGGGCGCACTGCTGACCGGTGCTGCCCTCTTCCATGCGCTGGGGCGCGCCGGCGACGTGCCGCGCCTGCCCCAGCGGGATACCACCCCGCGCTCCGGCGTCCAGGCGGCGGCGCGCTGGCTCGCCGTACTGGCCTGGCTGCTGCTTGCCGGCCTGGCGCTGGTGGGCCTGCTCGCCAGCGAGCGGCTCTCCCTGCGTGAGGCCGCCATGCCGACCCTGGTGCCGGCGGGGCTTGGGGTGATGGCGCTGGGGCTGTGGGCCTTCGCCCACCATCGCCACCTGCTGCGCCGGCTGCTGGCCTTCAACGTGCTCGGCTCCGGCGTCTTCCTGCTGCTGGCGGGGCTTGCGGGCACCGCACCCGAGGTGCAGGGGCTGATCCTGGTGGGGCTGGCAGTGGCGCTGGTCGGCTCGGTGCTGGGCGCGCTGCTGCTGCGCCGCCTGCATGCCCTGGAGGGCAGCGTGACCCTCGAGCCCGAGGCCGCCCATGAGTGAAGCCGCAAGCCTGCTGCTGTGGCTGACGCTGGCGGCGCCGCTGCCGCTGGGCCTGCTGGCCCTCTGGAAACCGCCGTGCCAGATGCGCACGGTGGTGCTGGCCACCGGGGCGCTGCCGCTGGTGACGCTGTGGCTGCTGCCCCGGGCGGGGGAGGGGGCGCTGCACGGCAGCCTGGCACTGGGCGGGCTCTCGCTGCACTGGCGGCTGGATGCCCTGGCGGCGCTGCTCCTGCTGCTGACCCAGCTGGTGCTGTTGGCCAGCGCCGCCTACGGCGTGGGCCACCGCCGCGCGGCGCTGCCTGCCGACGCGCCCCATGCGCGCTTCTGGCCGCTGCTGGGCGGCCTGGCGTTCGCCCTGGGGGTGATCTGGGTGGCCGCCGACCTGCTGCTGCTCTATGCCGGCCTGGAGCTGATGGGGCTGTGTGCGGTGGGCATGATGCTGCTGCCCGGCAAGGCCGAGGCGATCCGCGCCGGCCTGCGCTACCTGCTCTACGCCCTGGTGGGGTCGCTGGCCTGGCTGCTGGGGGTGGCGCTGCTGCTGGGTGCCTGGGGTACCCTGGAGCTGAGCGGCCTGGCCGCGGTGGCCGAGCCCGATGCCACCACCCGCATCGCCATGGCGCTGCTGGCCGGGGGCCTGCTGCTCAAGGCGGCGATCTTTCCGCTGCACGGCTGGCTGGCCCCGGTGCATGCCAGCGCCTGGACCCCGGTCAGCGCCGTGCATGGCGCCCTGGTGGTCAAGGCCTCCTTCTTCATCCTGATCACCCTGTGGCGGCTGCTGCTGCCGGAGGCCGTTGGGGCGGCCTGGGCGCTGGGCCTGCTGGGGGCGGCGGCGGTGCTGTGGGGCGGGATCAAGGCGTGGCGGGCCGACTCCCTCAAGCAGGTAGTGGCCTGGTCCACGGTGGGTCAGCTCGGCTACCTGATGCTGGCCTTTCCGCTGCTGGCCGGCGCCGCCGCCTCGGTGGCGTCGCTGGCCTGGCAGGCCACCTGGCTGCAGCTGGCCGGCCACGCCCTGGCCAAGGCGGCGATGTTCATGGCCGCCGGCAACCTGCTGTTTTCCACCGGTGCCAGCCGCCTGGTCGACCTGGCCGGCACCAGCCGCCGGCTGCCGCTGTCGCTGATGACCTTCGGGGTGGCCGCGGTGACCCTGATGGGGCTGCCGCCCAGCGCCGGCTTCACCGCCAAGTGGTTGCTGCTGCAGGCCTCGCTGGAGGCGGGCCAGTGGCCCTGGGCGGTGGTGCTGGTGCTCGGCACCCTGCTGACCGCCGCCTATGTGTTCCGGGTGCTGCGCTGCTCCTTTGTGGAGGAGGCTCCGCGCCATGAGTTCCATCCCCTGCCGCGGGGCACCGACCTTACGCCGCTGCTGCTGGCCCTGGCCGCGGTGGGTCTCGGCCTGGTGGCGGAGTGGCCGTTGTCGCTGCTGCGCCAGGGAGGGGTGCCATGAGCGGGGCCTTCTTCCCGGTCGCCACCCTGGCCACGTCGCTCGCGGCGGCGGCGATCATCTTCCTGCTGCCGGAGGGGGCCTTCCGCGCCCGCACCGGGCTCAACCTGGCCGCCGCCGTGCTCAAGATCGGCCTGGTGGCCTGGATGGTGCGCGGGCTCAGCCAGGGGAATGCCTACGCCGTGGAGTTTCCGGTGCTGGAGGGGCTCGCCTTCGTGCTGCGCGCCGACCCCCTGGGCATCATGTTCGCCGGACTCTCCTCGCTGCTGTGGCTCTTCACCACCATCTATGCCATCGGCTACCTGGAGGACTCGCCCAACCGGCGGCGCTTCTTCGGCTTCTTCAGCCTCTGCGTGGCCAGCACCCTGGGCATCAGCCTGGCCGGCAACCTCTTCACCTTCCTGATCTTCTATGAGCTGCTGACCCTCTCCACCTACCCGCTGGTGGCCCATCGCGGTACCCCCAAGGCGCTGGCCGCGGCCACCCTCTACCTGCGCTTCACCCTGACCGCGGGGCTGGTGCTGATGATCGGCATGGTGGCGCTGCACGCCCTGGCCGGCGATATCCGCTTCGGCCAGCGGGAGATCCTCGCCGAGTTCGGCGCCGAGCAGCGCGGCGTGCTGATCGCCATCTTCTGGGTGCTGATCGCCGGCTTCGGGGTCAAGGCGGGCCTGGTGCCGCTGCACGGCTGGCTGCCCCGGGCCATGGTGGCGCCGGCGCCGGTCAGCGCCCTGCTGCACGCGGTGGCGGTGGTCAAGGCCGGCGCCTTCGGCATCGTGCGCCTGGTCTATGACGTCTATGGCGCCGAGCTCAGCCACGCGCTGGGGCTGCTCTCCGGGCTTGCCGTCATCGCCACCGTCACCATCCTCTACGGCTCCGTGCGCGCCCTGGCCCAGGTGGAGCTCAAGCCGCGGCTGGCCTTCTCCACGGTGAGCCAGGTGAGCTACATCGTGCTCGGGATCGGGCTGTTCGGGCCCCTGGGCACCATCGCCGCGCTCTCCCACCTGCTGCACCAGGGGCTGATGAAGATCACGCTGTTCTTCTGCGCCGGCAACTATGCCGAGGAGCTCGGCATCCACCGCATCGATGAGCTCGACGGGGCGGGGCGGCGCATGCCGCTGACCAGCCTGGCCTTCACCGTCGGCGCTCTGGGGATGATCGGCCTGCCGCCGCTGGTGGGCTTTCTCAGCAAGTGGTACCTGGGCACCGGGGCGGTACAGGCCGGGATGTCCTGGGTGATCGCCGTGCTGGTGGCCAGCAGCCTGCTCAATGCGGCCTACTTCCTGCCGATCCTCTACCGGTTGTGGTTCCGGCCCGGCCCGGCCCATGGCGTGGGGACCTGGCCAGAGGAGCGCCATCTGGGCCGCCTCGAGACGAATGCCTGGCTGCTGCTGCCGGTCATCATCACGGCGCTGTTCAGCGTGATGGCGGGGCTGCTGGCCGGGCTGCCCTACAGCCCGCTGGAGTGGGCGACCCGGGTCGCCAGTCTGGAGTACCTGCCATGAGCCAGGAGATCTTCGCCGTGCTGATGATCGCCGCGCTGCTCTGGCCGCTGCTGCTGGTGCTGCGCGAGCCGCTGATGGCGGCCCTGGCCGGGCGCGACGAGGCGCGTTTTCCGCTCGATCCGCTGTGGGCCACGGCGCCGCTGCCGGCACTGGCCCTGGCGCTGCTGGGCGGCGACGGTGAGCTGTCGATGGCGGCCTGGCTGCTGGGCGGGGTCTGGGGGCTGGACGAGCCGCGCCGGGTGCTGCTGGCGTTCACCGCGCTGCTGTGGCTGCTCGCCGGCTGGTACGCCCGCGGCTATCTGGCCGGGGACGGCGAGCGGGCCACCGCCGGCAACGGCGCGGCGACCACGAGGCTTGCCCGCTTCGCCGTGCTCTGGCCGCTGACCTTCTCCGGCAACCTGCTGCTGCTGGTGGCCGAGGACATCCCCAGCTTCTACCTGGGCTTCGCGGTGATGACCTTCGCCGCCTACGGCCTGGTGATTCACTCCGGCACCCGGGATGCCCTGACCGGCGGGTGCGCCTACCTGATCATGGCGATGCTCGGCGAGGGGCTGATCCTGGGCGGCCTGCTGTGGGGCGCCGGCAGCCTGGGAGTCCTGACCCTGGGCGAGCTGCGCGAGGGGCTCGCCACACTGGAGGAGGGCGCCTGGATCGGCGTGCTGCTGTGGCTCGGTTTCGGGGTCAAGGCCGGCGTGGCGGGCCTGCACCTCTGGCTGCCCCTGGCCCACCCGGTGGCGCCGACGCCGGCCAGCGCCGTGCTCAGCGGGGCCATGGTCAAGGCCGGGGTGGTGGGCTGGATGGCGACCCTGCCGCTGGGCGAGCCCACCGCCGCGGAGGGCATCGCCTGGCTCGGTCGTGCCATGCTGGCGGTGGGCCTGGCGGGGGCTATCGGCGCTGCCCTGGTGGGCGTCTGCCAGCGCCACCCCAAGGCGGTGCTGGCCTACTCCAGCGTCAGCCAGCTCGGCATGCTGGCCGCCCTGGTGGGGGCGGGGCTCACCGCCCCCGCGCTGTGGCCGGCGCTGGCCCCCGCCGTGGTGCTCTTCGCCGCCCACCATGGGCTCACCAAGGGGGCGCTGTTCCTGGGCGTGGGTATCGCCGAGCATCCGCCGCGGCTGCCGGCCTGGGCGCTGGCGCTGCTGCTGGCCGCCCCGGCGCTCTCCCTGGCCGGCGTGCTGGGCTCCGGGCTCGCCACCAAGTGGGCCTTCAAGGAGGCGCTCTACGACGGCGGCTACGCGGGCCTGGTGACCTGGCTCTCCCTGGCGGCGGTGGGCACCACGGCGCTGATGGCGCGTACCCTGTGGTGCCAGTGGCAGGGCGAGCGGCAGGCCCGGGATGACGGGCTGATGCCGCTGGCCGCTCCCATGCCGCTGGCCTGGCTGCTGCTGCTGGCCAGCGCCCTGGCCCTGCCGCTGTGGCTGCCGGCGCTGGGCATGGCACCCGCCTGGCCGCCGGCGGCAGAGCTCATCGGCCTCGGGTGGCCGGCCCTGCTCGGGCTTTCGTTGTCGCTGCTGGTGGGGTGGCTGGTGCATCGTGGGGTGCTGCGGGCGGCCTGGCGGCGTCCACCGCCGGGGGATCTCTGGTGGCCGCTGGCCCAGGGCCTCGGCCGGCTGTGGAGGGCCGCCGGGCATGCTCTCGAGCGGCTGGCCGCATGGAAGGCGGCCTGGGTGGCCTGGTGGGTCGGCCTGGAGCGCTCGGGCACCGCGGCGCTGGAGGCGCTGGGCGAGGGGGAGGCGTGGCTGCGTCGCCACGCCGCGGTGCTGATGGTGGTCGTCGCCGTGGGGCTCGCCCTGGTGCTGCTGTTCAGCGCCGCCTGAGGCCGGTGGGGGCCTCAGGCGGAAGCGGGCGGTGGCGTGTCAGAGCAGCTCCTCGCCGGCCAGGGCCAGCCGCGAGCGCTCGACGCTCTTCAGGGTGACATGGCCGGCGTGGGGCCAGTCGCGGAAGCGCTGCACCACCGCCGCCATACCGCAGCTGTTGGCGGTGAGGTAGGGGGTGTCGATCTGGCCGACGTTGCCCAGGCAGACGATCTTGGTGTTGCGCCCGGCTCGGGTGACCAGCGACTTCAACTGCTTGGGGGTGAAGTTCTGCGCCTCGTCGATGATCAGGAAGGTGTCGTTGAGGGTGCGCCCGCGCATGAAGCCCGGCGAGCGGATCTGCACCCGGGCACCGAGCAGTTGGCGGGTGGCGCCGTTGTCCCAGCTCGATTCCCCGTTCTCGTCGCGCAGCAGGTTGTCCATGTTGTCGTGGAAGGCGCCCATCCAGGGCGACATCTTCTCCTCCTCGGTACCGGGCAAGAAGCCGATATCCTCGCTCATGGAGATCGGCGCCCGGGTGAAGACGATGCGCTCGAAGCGCTTGGTGTCGAGGGTCTGCTGGAAGGCGGCGGCCAGGGTCATGAAGGTCTTGCCGGTGCCGGCGCTGCCGGCGATGGTCACCAGGTCGATGTCGTCATCCATCAGCAGGTTGAGGGTGAAGTTCTGCCGGCAGTCGTGGGCGTGCACGCCCCAGACGCTGGCGCCGTGGCGATAGTTGGTGAGCAGGTCGAGGCGGGCCCGGCTTGTGCTCACCTCGCGCACGATGGCCTCGAAGCCGCCCTCGTCGTCGCTGTCCGCCACCAGCATGCCCGGGTGCCACTCGGTGGGGATCTCGCCGCTGAGGTGGTAAGTCACTCGCTGGCCCTCGCGCTCGACGCTGACGTCGAGTGACAGGCCGTTCCACAGCTCGCTGCCGGCGTCCGGGTAGACCCGCACCCCTTCCAGCATGGCGTCGCTGTCGTCGAAGGCGCGGTCGTTGAGGTAGTCCTCCACCGGCACGCCCAGGGCGGCGGCCTTGACCCTGAGGTTGATGTCCTTGGTGATCAGGATCACCGAGGCGTCCGGGCGCTCCTGGCGCAGCCGGCAGGTCTCGGCGAGGATGCGGTTGTCGGGGTTCTCCTCGAGGGGCTCCAGGGGCGTCAGGTCGGTGTAGCAGAGCAGGCGCAGGCGCCCCTCGGGGCCGTTCAGGCGCGGGATGGGAATGCCATCGCGGATCTGCTCGAGCCCGACATTGGCGGTGAGGTCGGAGAGGGTGCGGCTGACCTGGCGGGCGGTGCGGGCGATCTCGCGGACGCCGTTCTTGTGCTTGTCCAGCTCCTCGAGGACGGTCATGGGGATGACCACCTCGTGCTCGTCGAACTGGTAGAGGGAGACGGGATCGTGCAGCAGGACGTTGGTGTCCAGCACGTAGAGGCGGGTGGCCTTCTTGTCAATGCGTACCATCGGCGCAGCTCTCCTGATTGTCGCGAGCGGGCGTCATGTGTGACGTCCCGATGTCGACACTGTCAGCGCGCGATGTCAGGGAGGTGACAGCCGCCGACGGTGCCGTACAGCGCT
The DNA here is from genome assembly GCF_003547075.1 of Halomonas sp. JS92-SW72. NCBI lineage: Bacteria > Pseudomonadati > Pseudomonadota > Gammaproteobacteria > Oceanospirillales > Halomonadaceae > Halomonas > Halomonas sp. JS92-SW72. Next base: position 2,994,870 of record NZ_CP032147.1, on the reverse strand, counting down.
TCTACTCCCTCCTGTGACTCCTTCCTGTAGCCTTCGACAGCGGGCGGGGCGCGGGGTGCGCTTCCGCCTCATGCTGAGCATGGTGCCGCCCGCGTCATGCTGCTGTGCAAAATCAGCCTCCCTTTCAACGTTCTCTCAGCGTCACCGTTCCGTATCCTGATAGACGCTCTCCACCTCGAGGGTGGAGCGCTTGCCCAGGTTCGCGAAATTCTCGGCAAGCCAGTCCTCGGCGGTGCGGCGCCCCTCGTCGCGCAGGTGGCAGAGGAACGACCACTCGGCGTTCATCTTGCTCGACACCGAGAGCCTGCCCAGGGTGTCGTCCCCGGCGATGCGGTGGAAGAGGGTGCCGGCGTAGCAGCCGATATCGACGCCATGGTCGCCCAGCAGGCGCTGCAGCATGGCGATCATGCGCACCTCCTTGATCAGCGAGGCGTTGAAGGTGATCTCGTTCAGGCGGTTCATGATCGCCGCGGCGCTGGTGGGCAGCTCCTCGCGGTAGATGGGGTTGATCTGCACGATCACGATGTCCCGCGAGCCGCAGTGCTCCATCAGCGGCATCAGAGAGGGGTTGCCCATGTAGCCGCCATCCCAGTAGGCCTCGCCGTCGATCTCCACCGCCTGGAACACCGTGGGCAGGCAGGCCGACGCCATCACCGCCTCCACGCTCATCTCCTCGCGGGTGAAGATGCGCTGCTTGCCGCTGCGCACGTTGGTGGCGGTGACGAACAGCTTGAGCTCCGGGCAGCGGCGGACCCGCTCGAAGTCGACCCGCTCGGCCAGCAGGTCGCGCAGCGGGTTGAGGTTGAAGGGGTTGAACTGGTAGGGCGAGACCAGCCGGCTCATCAGGTCCATGGCGACATAGCCCGGCGAGTGGTCGAGGCTCCAGTTGCCGGTGAGCACGTCCAGCGGGGTGCGCCGGATGGGGCTCGTCATGCCGGCGCGGCTCACCGCGGCCCAGAAGTCGTGGAGGGCCTGGCGGGCGGTGTCGCGGTCGCCGCGGGTCAGGGCGTCGGCCATCACCACGCCGTTCATGGCGCCGGCGCTGGTGCCGCTGATCCCCTCGATCTCGATACGGGGATCCTCCAGCAGGCGGTCCATCACGCCCCAGGTGAAGGCGCCGTGGGCGCCGCCGCCCTGCAGGGCCAGGTCGATCCGCTTGGTCTCGCTCATCTGCGCTCCTCGTTCATCGCTGAGTCGGTCAGCACTCTATGCGGCAATGCATCATTCCAGCATAACGCTCGGCGAGCCGGGTGGCCATGCATCCAGAGGCTGTCCAGCCGCTGAGTCACTTTCCGATATTCGATTCAAGCCATTGAATTTTCTTATGATTTTCTGAAAGTAGCGATGCCGCTGCCGACGGCTGCCTCAGCCTTGCGACACCTCTGTGACGTTCTGTCAGGCCGATGCCGGCATGCCGGGCGGGGAGATGCCGATGGAGTTGCGAAAAGCACTCTGAAAATCAACGAGTTGAAATCATGGCGGGCCGGTCTGGCACGCATCGTGCGTTGTGATGTGCGCTGCGAGCGGGCATCGGCATTCAAGGGTACAGCCAGATGTCGCCTGGACACCTGTTCGCAGTCTTGCCAGCAAGAACAATCCGATCGGAACAGGATAGGGAGAACGATCATGAAAAAGTATCTGGTAATCGCAGGCACGCCCCTGTTGGCCCTGGCCTTCGCCGTCTCGACGGCGCACGCCAACCCGAGCGCCGGCGTGGCGGATAGCGTGGATCAGAACGTGACCTCCTCGGCGACGGCGGTAGGGGGAAGCAGCTCCGGCGGCAACGGCGGGGCAGGCAGCGGCTTCGGCGCTGGAGGCTGGGGCGTAGGCGGCAGCGCCAACGGAGGGACCAACTTCGACGACTCCAATGATGACGCCTCTACCGGAGCCAACGGCGGTACCGGTGGCTATGGCGCCGGTGGCTATGGCACCGGGAGCGGTACCGGCGGCGGCGGCGGCAGCGTCGGCCGCGGTGGCGATGCCTGGGCCATGAGCGAGTCCTACAACACCTCCACCAGCGTCATCTCCCTGCAAGAGATGAGCGCGGTGGTCAATGGCGCCGGCATCCGCATCAACGCCGGGGATGGTGCGGCTGGCGCCGCGGGCGGCGGCGGTGGCTATGCCGCCTCCATCAACCTGGGCGCCGGTTCCGGCGGCGACGGCGGCAGCGGCAATGGCGGCTCCGGCGGTCAGGCCGTGGCCAACGCCGGCAGCGGCAGTGGCGGCGGTGATGCCGGTGGCATCGGTTTGGGCCACGGGATGGGCAACGGTGAGGGCGGGAACAGCGATGCCTCCGCCGGCAGCGGTTCCAGCGCGAGTGCCGCCAACCTCGCCGCCATCGGTGAGATCGGCGACGACTTCTCCGATGACGCCTCCAGCGGCTCCTTCTCGGCCGATCAGGCCGCCGGCGCCGACAGCACGGCGAGTGCCACCGGAACCTCCGGGGACGGCGGGGCCGGCACCGGCAGCGGCAGCGGCAGCGGCAGCGGCATGGCGACCGCCGGCAACGGCGGTGACGGTGGCGATGCCAGCGCCGTGGCTGGTAATGGGGGCGGTGGCGCCGGTGGCGGCGGTGGTGCCGGCAGCGGTGCCACCGGCGATGCCTTCGCCACGGCCGGCAACGGCGGCGCCGGGGGCCATGGGGGCAACGGTGGCAATGCCAGCCTGATGACCGGCGCGGCCAACGTCACCGTGGCGTCCGGGGTGTTCGGTGGCATCAGCAACATGAACGTCTCCACCGGGCTCTACAACGCCCAGGTCGCCGGTACCAACGTGGCGGCACACAGCAACGTCAGCATCGGCAACTGATCCATCGAGACGGGTTTCGGCCCGGCAACCTGAAGCCGGCGGCGCTGCGCCGCCGGCTTCCGTGGATCTCGAGACACCCTATCCGAGGGGGAACAGATCATGAAGGGGCACGACGTCGAGGCAGTGGAAGCGGGACCTCCGGGGGTCTGGCGCTGGGCCGTCGCCACCCTGATGGCATCCGTGGCGCTGAGTGCCGCCACGTCCCTGATGGCCGATGGTCAGGGGGGCGAGCCAGTCGGTGGCTTCGCCGCGCTGGAGCAGCTGGATCCCGAGTCGATGGCGTCGACACGGGGGCGGGAGGGCACGGTGATGCATTTCAAGACCGCACAGAGCATTCAGAACATGCAGGCCATCGTCAGCGATACCCAGGTCTCGGTGGTGAACGGCGACATGGTGTCGGGCAATATCCGCTTCGATAACAATGCCATGGGGAACTACAGCGGCACGGGGATCTTCAGTGCCGTGACCGGCCACGGCAATGCCATCAACAATGCGGTGGGGATCAGCGTCTTCATCTCGGCCGACTAGGCGACGCTCGCGTTCCCGAGGCAGAGACATCGTGGGCCATCGAGGGCCCAGGGGAGATCATCATGCCATCAGGGGCTTTCCTGGCACGCTGTGGCCGCCACCGGGTGCGTCGACTCTCCGCCGCGCTGCTGCTCATCGGCACTACCCTTGCCGCGGCACAGGTTGCCGGGTCCGGCCAGGTCACCATTGCCAGCCACTTCGGCACCTTCCAGGTGGCGGCCAGCAGTCTTCAGGAGATCGGCTGGAAGCGGGTGGTTCCCCAGCAGTACGACTTCAGCTGTGGCTCCGCGTCGGTGGCCACCCTGCTGACTTTCCACTACGAGCGGCCCACCACCGAGGCCGAGGTGTTCGAGTGGATGATCCGGGCCGGCGACGCCGAGCAGATCCAGCGGCACGGCTTCTCGATGCTGGACATGAAGCGCTACCTCGACCACCGCGGGCTCGATTCGGACGGCTTTCGCATCTCGCTGGATGACTTCCTGCGCATCGGCGTGCCCGCCATCACCATGGTCGACACGGCCGGCTATCGGCACTTCGTCGTGGTCAAGGGGATCGACAGCCAGCATGTGCTGGTCGGCGATCCCGCCGCGGGGACCCTGGTGGTGCCCCGCGAGCACTTCGAGTCGCTCTGGAACGGCACCGTGCTGGGCGCCAGGGCCGAGCTGGCGGTGGCCCAGCGACACTTCAACCACGAGCGCGACTGGGCCGTGCGGCCGAGCTCTCCCGTGGACCAGGGGGTCCGGAGGACGGGCATCGGGGCCGGCCTGCTCACCCTTCCCGCCAGCAACGAACTGGGGCGCTGAGCCATGATGACGTATCAGCGAAAGACGCGTGGCGAGCAGCAGCCTGTGCTGCCGACCTGCTCAGGGGCGGCCGGTTTTCGCCCAGGCCTGGCGGTCGGGCTGCTGCTCTGCTGGTGGGGCCTCATGCCTCTCGAGGCGTCTGGCGGCGAACGCTTCTGGTCGGAGGCCCAGGGCGAGCACGATATCTATTACCGTGGCGAGGTGATCGAGGAGGCCACGCTGGAGACGCTCCGGGGCGGCTTTCGCATCGGCGGCATGGAGCTCGCCTTCGGGGCGGAGCTGACGACCTTGATCGACAACCAGGTCCAGCTGGTCTCGCTGGTCAATATCACGGCCACGGGCGTGGATCTGGTATCTCGCACCCTGAGCGATCCGACGGGGCAGGCGACCCTGGTGGGACCAGGAACCGGCGTCCGTATCACCGACCTCACCCCCAATGGCGTGGACCTGACGGGGCTGGCCGGCTTCTCCGGCGTGACCCTGGAGGACAGCCGGGGCTTCACGGCGGCGCTGCACCAGGTCACCAACCAGGCGATTCTCAGCGGGGTGGTGACCAATGCCTCCGGCGCGGCGATCGACCAGCGCGTCGAGATCCAGGTGCACGTCGGCAATATCGGCCGGCTGCAGATGGCGCGTCAGCGCCAGGCGATCGTCGATACCTTTCCGGGCCTGCTGCGCTGACGGGGCGCTTGACGGTTCAGAACAGGTCCATGCCGAAGGGCACGCGCAGGGTCAGGACCGTGTCCGGCGCGTCATCGGTAATGCCGAACTCCAGGTTCAGGTTGATCGCCGTGTCCGGGTTGAGCTGGTAGGACCAGCCCAGCAGCATGGCGCCCACGTTGAGAGTTCTTGAGCTCTGTGTGGTAGATCCGGTATCAGGTGTGAAGTATTCGGTACGGGTCTTGCCGATGAAGTCGTTCTTGTAGCCGAGGGTGAAGGAGGTCCGGGGGTTGATGGCGTAGGCCATGCCGAAGCTAACGCGGACCACATCGCCCGGGTCGACCTTGCCCACGAAGATGTCGCCGCCGACATTGCGATTGACGGTGTCGCTCAGGTTGTAGGTATAGCCGAGGTTGGCGAAGTAGACGGCGGGCGCCGAGGGGAAGAGCACGGTGAGGCTGGGTTCGATGGCCTGGAAGCCGGTGCCGGTCGGCAGCTCTCGAGCTATGCCGGCGCTGTCGCGGGAGATATCGAAGGGGCCGTCGCCGGTGGTGGACTTGTAGCGCAGGTTGCCGATATAGATGGGGCGCCCCTCCCGGGCTCGATTGAGCTGGTAGTGGGCGGCCACTTCGATATCGCCCAGGCTTTGGTTCGAGAGTGTCCTATCTATAGTAAATTCTGGGTTAACTTCAGCCACCGTTATGTTTTGGGTCTCAGTTCGGTAAACATAAGGCACCTTCATCTCCAGCTCGAGCCGGTCGGTGACCCCGAGGCGTCCGGTCAGGGCGGCCATGTAGCTGTCTCTCTTAAGGTCCTGGGCGGTGAAGACGCCGATCAGCAGGGTGCTCAGGATCTTCACGCCCTCGAAGGTCATGCGGTTGATGCTCTCGTGGGTGTACTGGAACTCCGGCTCCAGCATCAGTCGCCCACGCGGCGTCAGCACACCCCCATACTCCGCCAGGGACTGGACATTGAACTGCACCTCTTCGGGAGGGGGTTCCTGGCCGACCGGCCGGATCTCCTGCTGGGCCAGCAGCGGTGCCGCGCCGGTCAACGACACGGCGCCCGTCACGGCGATGATGAAACGCTGGTAGGGAGTCATGGTGGCATTTCCTGTGTCGGGTTAGGCGCGCTCCTCGAGCGTGCGGTGAAGGTGGTGCTTCTCGATCAGGCGGTAGAGGGTCGCCCGGGACACCCCGAGCTCCCGCGCCGCATGCAGCACCTGCTGCTTGTTGCGAGCCAGGGCGGCGATCACGGCCTCGCGTTCCGCGCCGTCGCGGATCTGTTCCAGGGAAACACCCTCTCGGGAGAGGCCATTTCGCCTCTCCAGGCCCAGGGCGTCGGGGGTGATCAGGCGCTGTTCGCACATCACCATGGCGCGCCTGACCCGGTTGATCAGTTCCCGCACGTTGCCCGGCCAGGCGTGCTGGCGCATGGTGATCAGGCTGTCGTGGCTGAAGCCGCGTACGCGGCGGGAGGCTTCACGGCGGAACTGCTGGAAGAAGTGGTTGGCCAGTTGCTCGATATCCTCTGGCCGCTCCCGCAGGGGCGGCGTCCTGGCTTGCAGGACGTTGAGCCGATGGTAGAGGTCCTCTCGAAAACGCCCCTCCCTGACGGCGCCTTCCAGGTCGACATGCGTCGCGGCGAGTACCCTGACATCCACTTCGCTCTCGCGCTGGGCGCCCAGGCGAAGGAAGCGGTGATCCTCGAGGAAGCGCAGCAGGTTGACCTGGAGCTCCAGGGGCAGGTCGCCGATCTCGTCAAGAAAGAGGGTGCCGCCCGAGGTCGACTCGATGATGCCGACCTTGCGCCGGTCGGCGCCGGTGAAGGCCCCCCTCTCGTGACCGAAGAGCTCCGACTGGATCAGCCCGGCGGGCAGGGCGCCGCAGTTGACCGCATTGAAGGGGCCCGTGTGACGAGCAGAGCGCGTGTGAATGAGCCTCGCCGTCAACTCCTTGCCGGTGCCTGACTCCCCCGTGATGAGGACCGGGGCATCCACCGCGGCGATCTTGTCGATATCCCTCATCAGCGTCTGGATGGCGGGGGAGCTGCCGACCAGGGAGACGCCGGCACGGGATGGTGTCGCGTGGCCAGGGTGCGAGTCGGCACGGCCCAGCAGTGATGCCATGGCCAGCGTGCTCTCCAACACATGGTTGGCCTGGTCGGGGTGCAGGGGTAGCGGAAGGCAGGCATGGCAGTAGCGGGCGATGAACCTCACCGTCCGTTCGTCCTGGAGGCTGTGGGGGGGAAACAGGGCGACCCACAGCAGATCCGGAACCAGATTGAGGACTCTTTCCAGGTGCCGGGGGGCGCTGGCCAGCAGGCCTTCCAGCAGGATGACCCCCAGGGGCGGTGGGCTGGAGGTCAGGAGCGCTTCGGCTTCGATCAGGCAGCTGATGCGGCGAAACTGCCATGCATACTGCGGCAGCGACAGTGCCGCAATTCCCTCCAGCGGCTGGCCACCCAGCAGCAGGGCCTGGCGTGATGTTTCCCTCATCATCCCTGTTTCCATCTAATCAGTGGCTGCGTCCGCCATGGCTTCAAGGGGGGGCGCAGGCAGTCGATCGGTTGGCCAGGTCGTTCCGCTATGCTGTTGGCCGAACATCGCGATGTGATGCCGTCATCGAATGAAGGGGACCTGGCGACTCAATGCAGGAAGCAGGGGAAGTGTTGTCGCCGGTGTCGGTACTGTAAAGAATGAGTTTTTTATGGTTATTTTTGGTAATCAAATCCGCGATGTACCGACGGTATCGGCATGGTCATGATGATGGAGTAGGGGAATTATCATGCTGAGAACGAGTGAATAAAGGAGATTTTCCCCTATTCACTCGGTACGGTATCAATATTTTATTATTAGACCTTCATGCCTCGATCCACACCTCCTCGCCCTTGAAGCTCACCTTCCAGGTGCGCAGTTGAACGCCCTCGTCCTCCAGGCAGCGGCCGTCGCCGAGGCGAAAGTGCTGCTTGTAGAGCGGCGAGGCGACCACGGGCTCGCCCTTTAGATCGCCGACGATACCGCGGGCGATGACGTTGGCCCCGGAGAAGGGGTCGCGGTGGTCGATGGCGTAGAGCTCCTGCGCGTGGCCGGGGAGCTGCGACGTGTTCGGGTCGCTTGGCTGCGACGTGTTCGGGTCGCTTGGAAGGTAGAAGATCGCCACCTGGACGGGGCCTTCCGGGGTCTCCACCCAGGCGGCGACGCCGGAGTGGGGCACCAGGTCGGCGCGGGTGCAGAGGCGTTGCCAGGTCTGGGTCATGGTGTTGGCTGCTGCAGAGGCGATAGTCATGGGGAAAGACTCCTTCAGGCGGGACGTAACTGCCCGCGCTCGGTGGTCATGATGATGTCCGGGTCGGGGCGGCTGTCGTTGACGAAGCTTCTGAAGCGCTTGAGCTTCTCCGGGTCGCTCAGGGCATTGGCCCATTCGCACTGGTAGGCGTCGATCACCGTCTGCATCTGTCGCTCCAGCTCCTCGCCGATGCCGAGGCGGTCCTCGAGGATCACTTCCTTGAGGTACTCCAGGCCGCCTTCCAGGTTCTCGCGCCACACCGAGGTGCGCTGCAGGCGGTCGGCGGTGCGGATGTAGAACATCAGCACCCGGTCGATGGTGCGAATCAGCGCCTCGTCGCTGAGGTCGGTGGCAAACAGCTCGGCGTGGCGCGGACGCATGCCGCCGTTGCCGCAGACGTAGAGGTTCCAGCCGTTCTCGGTGGCGATCACGCCGATATCCTTGCTCTGCGCCTCGGCGCACTCCCGGGTGCAGCCCGAGACGCCGAACTTGATCTTGTGCGGGGCGCGCAGCCCCTTGTAGCGATGCTCCAGGCGGATCGCCATGCCCACGCTGTCATCCACGCCGTAGCGGCACCAGGTGCTGCCTACGCAGGATTTCACGGTACGCAGCGACTTGCCGTAGGCGTGACCGGTCTCGAAGCCGGCTTCGATGAGCTCGCCCCAGATCGCCGGCAGGTCCTCGAGACGGGCGCCGAACAGGTCGATGCGCTGGCCGCCGGTGATCTTGGTGTAGAGCTCGTACTTCTGCGCCACTTGGCCCAGCACCACCAGCTTGTCGGGGGTGATCTCCCCGCCGGCGATGCGCGGTACCACCGAGTAGGTGCCGTTTTTCTGCATGTTGGCCATGAAGGTGTCGTTGGTGTCCTGCAGCGGGATGTGGGCCGCGTCGGTGATCGGCTCGTTGAAGCAGGAGGCCAGGATCGAGGCTACCGCCGGCTTGCAGATATCGCAGCCGAGACCATGACCCACCTTGGAACCGTGCTTCTCCATCAGCTCGCTGAAGGTCTTGATGCCCTCCACCCGCACGATGTCGTAGAGCTCCTGGCGGGTGTAGTGGAAGTGTTCGCAGATCGACTTGTCGACCTCCACGCCGCGGCTTTCGAGTTCGTGATCCACCAGGGTCTTGAGCAGGGCGGCACAGCCGCCGCAGCCGGTGCTGGCCTTGGTGGCGCCCTTTACCGCGCCCAGGTCGACCGCGCCGCCGTCGATGGAGGCGCACACGTCCGCCTTGGTGACGTTGTGGCACGAGCAGATCATGGCGGTGTCCGGCAGGGCGTCCGGCCCCAGCGCAGGGGCGGCGCTGCTGCCGGCCGGCAGGATCAGCGAGGCCGGGTCCTCGGGCAGCTCGATGCGGTTGGCGTAGTACTGCAGCAGGGTATCGTAGTAGCTGTTGTCGCCCACCAGCATGGCGCCGACCAGGCGCTTGCCGTCGCTGGAGACTACCAGCTTGCGATACTGCTGCTTGAGCGGGTCGAGAAAACGGAACTGGCGTGCTCCGGGAGTACGGTCGCCGTGGGCGTCGCCGATGGAGCCCACGTCGACGCCCATCAGCTTGAGCTTGGTGCTCATGTCGGCGCCCTTGAAGGGCTCGTTGCCTTCTAGCAGCGTGGCGGCAGCGGCCTTGGCCATCTGGTAGCCGGGGGCAACCAGGCCGAAGATGCTGTTGTTCCACAGCGCCACTTCGCCGACGGCGAGGATGGCCGGGTCGCTGGTCAGGCAGTTGTCGTCGATCACCACGCCGCCGCGCTCGCCGATCTCCAGGCCGCAGTCGCGGGCCAGTTCGTCGCGTGGGCGAATGCCGGCGGAGAAGACGATGAGGTCGGTTTCCAGCACTTTCTCGTCCTGGAACACCATGCGGTGGCGGCTGCGTTCGCCGTCGACGATCTCCTGGGTCGCGCGGCCGGTGAGCACCTGCACGCCCAGCGATTCGATCTTCTCGCGCAGCAGCTCGCCGCCTTCGGTGTCCACCTGCATCGGCATCAGCCGCGGTGCGAATTCCACCACGGCGGTGTCGAGGTTGAGCCCGCGCAGGGCGTTGGCGGCTTCCAGACCGAGCAGGCCGCCGCCCACCACCACGCCGGTGGCGGCGCTTTCGGCGGCTTCGCGGATGGCGTCGAGGTCTTCCAGGGTGCGGTAGACCAGGCAGCCCTCACGGTCGTTGCCGGGGATCGGCGGTACGAAGGGGTAGGAGCCGGTGGCCAGCACCAGGCGGTCGTAGGGGTAGCGATCCTGGTCGGTGACCACCTCGCTGGCATTGCGGTCGATGGCGAATACCGCTTCGCCCAGGCGCAGCTCGATGCAGTGCTCGGCGTAGTAGTCGGCGGTGGAGAGCGCGAGCGAGGCGGCGTCGCGGCCGCTGAAATACTCGGAGAGGTGCACGCGGTCGTAGGCCAGGTGACGCTCCTCGCCGAACACGGTGATGGCGTAGCGCTCGGTGGCGCCGCGCTCGACCAGCTGCTCGACCAGGTGGTGGCCGACCATGCCGTTGCCAATGACGATCAGTTGCGGTTTGACGGGCGTGTTCATGCGGCCTCCTTCGCGGGGCGTTGCGGTGATTCGTTCGATGCGTCGTCGAGCAGGGCCTGGGCGTCGGCGGCGCCGAGCAGCAGGGCGGCGCGACAGTCGCTGAGATCGCGCCCGGCCAGGGCCTGCTCGAAGTACCAGGGGCCGGAGGCGGTGTCGCCGTAGAGCACGGCACCTTCCAGGCGGCCGTCACGCAGCAGCAGGCGGCGGTAGTCGCCCTGCTGAGGGTCGCGATAGCTGAGCACTTCGTGTTCGGGCTCGGGCTCGGTGGGGCCGAAGGCGTAGAGCGAGATGCCGCTTACCTTGAGCCGGGTGGCGCTGGGGCGCTCCGCGTAGCCGCCGACCGCTTCACCGGCGAGGTGGGCGGCGAGCACCTCGACCTGGCGCCAGATCGGTTCCACCAGGCCATAGGTGTGCTGTTCGAACTGGCAGCATTCGCCGAGGGCGAAGATCGCCGGGTCGGAGGTGGTCAGGTACCCATCCACCCGGATGGCGCGGTCCACCGCCAGGCCGGCGGCTCGCCCCGGCTCGACGTTGGGCGCGATGCCGATGGCCACCACCACGCAGTCGGTGGGCAGGCGGCGCCCCCCCTCGAGGCAGACGGCGGCGACACGGCCCTGGCCATCGTCCTCGAGGGCGGCCAGCCGGGCACCGGTGATGACCGCAAGCCCGCGGCCGACGAGCTCCTGCTCGAGCAGGCCCGCAGCGGTGGCATCGAGCTGGCGGTTCATCAGGCGCTCCGCCCGCTGCAGCAGGGTGACCGCCATGCCGCGCTTGCGCAGCCCCTCGGCGGCCTCCAGGCCCAGCAGGCCGCCACCGATCACCACGGCGCTGCCGCCGCGGCTGGCGCAGTCGGAAAGGGTGGCGGCATCGTTCAGGTCGCGGAAGGCATGGACGCCCGCGAGCCGGATGCCGGGCAGCGGCGGCAGCGCCGGGTGCGAGCCGGTGGCCAGCACCAGGCGGCCGTAGGCCAGGTGGCGTCCGGCATCGGTGGTCAGGCGTTGTGCCTGACGATCGATCTCGGTGACGCGCTCGCCGAGGATCAGCTCGATGCCCTGCTCGGCATACCACTCGGCCGAGCGCAGGGTCAGGGTGTCGCGCTCCAGTTCGCCGGCCAGCAGCGGCGAGAGCAGGATGCGGTTGTAGGCGGGAGTGGGCTCCTCGCCGATCACCGTGATGCGGGCAGGCCTGGCCGGCTGCCTGAGCAACGCTTCCAGCAGCCGGTGGCTGGCCATGCCGTTGCCGACGATGACCAGCGGGTCCTGGGGTGCCTGGGTGCTGTGCGGAGGCATGGAGCTCCTCCTCTGCCTGTGGGTGAACGCAAAAGGGCGCCTCGACCCCGTCTCGTGGAGAGACGGGTGCGAGGCGCCCTTGCCTGATGTTCGTTGACGGGCGATCGCCGTTGATCGCCGCCTGAGCAGACCCATCAAGAATCTCGCCAGCAGGCGGCTGTCGCGCCAGACATGCCATTTAATCAATGGCTTGCCGAGGCCCGGCGGCGGCGTGGCGGGAGAGGGCGGGGGCCGGGGGAGCGCCTCGCTGGTGCAGCGGAAGGAGGGTGTGCACCGCGATGAGGCGGGTTTCGGCGGCGTCGACCCGGCGCGAGGTGGCACCCCGTGGCGGGCACGGCGCGAAATGCCAGGCGTCAGGCACGGGGTAGGGCGGGTTGGCACCCCGCTTGCATCGCCCTGAGTATCCATAAGGCGCCATGTCGGCGCCTCTCGGGGCAACGACGCCCGCCGCTTCCTGGCCAGACCGGGACGCGGCGGGCGTCTGCGTTCATGGGCCCTGGAAACGATAACAGCGGGAGACTGCCATGCGGCAAATCAGCACCACCTGTCCCTACTGCGGCGTCGGCTGTGGGGTCCGGGCGACCCTGGCGGACGGGCAGCTGACCGCGGTGGCCGGCGATGCCGACCATCCGGCCAACCACGGACGCCTCTGCGTCAAGGGCTCGGCGCTGCACGAGACCCTGGGCGAGCAGGGCCGGCTGATGCGGCCGCGGGTGGACGGCTGCGAGGTGGCGTGGGCCACGGCCCTGGAGGCCGTGGCCGAGCGGCTGGCGGCCACGCGACGCGAGCATGGCAAGGAGGCGGTGGCCGCCTACCTCTCGGGCCAGCTGCTCACCGAGGATTACTATGTTGCCAACAAGCTCTTCAAGGGCTTCATTGGCACCCCGCACCTGGATACCAACTCGCGGCTCTGCATGGCCTCGGCGGTGGCCGCCCACCGGCGCGCCTTCGGCGCCGATGCGGTGCCCTGCAGCTACGAGGACCTGGAGGAGGCCGAGCTGGTGGTGCTGGTGGGCTCCAACCTGGCCTGGAACCACCCGGTGCTCTACCAGCGCCTCAAGGTGGCCAAGACCCGCAACCCGCTGATGCGGGTGGTGGTGATCGACCCCCGGGTCACCGACAGCTGCGAGATCGCCGACCTCTACCTGGGCCTTCGCCCCGGCAGCGATGCCCGGCTGTTCAACGGCCTGCTGGCCTGGATGGCCGACCGTGGGAGGCTCGATGCCCTCTATCTGGCGCGCCACACCCGGGGGCTCGACGCGGCCCTGGCGGCGGCCCGGGAGGATGACGTCTCGCTGGCGGCCGTGGCCGCCGACTGCGACCTGGACCCGGAGCGCCTGGAGACCTTCTACTACTGGTTCGCCAGCCAGCTCCACGTGGTGACCCTCTTCTCCCAGGGGATCAACCAGTCCAGCAGCGGCACCGACAAGGGCAATGCGATCATCAACTGCCACCTGGCCGGCGGCAAGCTGGGCCTTCCCGGGGCCGGCCCCTTCTCGATCACCGGCCAGCCCAACGCCATGGGCGGCCGCGAGGTGGGGGGCCTTGCCAATCAGCTGGCCGCCCATATGGACTACGACAGCCCCGGCGCCATCGAGCGGGTCACCCGCTTCTGGTCGACGCCCTCGCTCACGCCGACCCTCCCCGAGGCTCCCGGCCACAAGGCGGTGGAGCTGTTCGAGGCGATCGAGCGCGGCGAGATTCACGCCCTGTGGATCATGGCCACCAACCCGGCGGTGAGCCTGCCCCGTGCCGACCGGGTGCGGGCGGCGCTCGAGCAGTGCCCGCTGGTGATCGTCTCCGAGTGCGTTGCCGACACCGACCTGCTGGCGTACGCCGATATCGTGCTGCCGGCATCGAGTTGGTCCGAGAAGGACGGCACCGTGACCAACTCCGAGCGGCGCATCTCCCGCCAGCGCGGCCTTCTGCCGCCGCCGGGGGAGGCGCGCCACGACTGGTGGATCATCTGCGAGGTGGCCCGCCGGCTGGGCTACGGCGAGGCCTTTCCCTATGCGCACCCGGCGGAGATCTTCGACGAGCACGCCCGGCTCTCCGGTTTCGAGAACCTGGCCGGCACCCCGGGCGAGCGGCTGTTCGATATCTCCGCGCTGGCCGGGCTCGACCGCGCCGACTATGACGCCCTCTCGCCCATCCAGTGGCCGGTCACGGCCGCCGCGCCCCGCGGCACCGCGCGGCTGTTCGAGGAGGGCCGCTTCGCCACCCCCGACGGCCTGGCCCGCCTGATCCCGGTGCGCCCCCGCGGGCCCGAGCAGGCGCTCTGCGCGGCGCGACCGCTGCGCCTCAACACCGGGCGCATCCGCGACCAGTGGCACACCATGACCCGCACCGCCCGCTCGCCGCGGCTGATGAACCACCGCCCCGAGCCCTTTATCGAGGTGGCCCCGGCCGATGCCGCGGCCTGGGGCGTGGCCGACCAGCAGCTGGCCCGGCTGCGCGGCGCCGGCGGCGACTATGTCGGACGGGTGCGGATCGCCAGGGGCCAGCGGCGCGGCGAGGTGTTCGTGCCGATGCACTGGAGCGAACGCTTCAGCGGTGCGGCCCTGGCCGGCCGGCTGCTCGCCGCCCACCTCGACCCGCTCTCCGGCCAGCCCGAGACCAAGCAGGGCGCCGTGGCGCTGGCCCCAATGGCGATCGCCTGGGAGGCCACCCTGCTGGTGGCGCCGGATCTGGCCGGTGCGGTCGACTGGTGCGAAGCGAGCGCCTACTGGGCCCGCATTTCCCTGGCCCACTGCCAGCGCTGGCAGCTGGCCGGCGCACCCGAGAGCGCCGATCGCGACTGGCTGGCCTGGCTGGCGGCGCGGCTGCCGGTGCCGGTGAGCCTGTGGGGGGAGGACCCCTCCGGCGGGCGCCTGCGTGCCGCCGGCATCGAAGCGGGGCGCCTGCGCTGGTGGCTGATGGTGGGGCCGCCCGGCGAACTGCCGGGGCTGGCCTGGCTCGACGAGCGCTTCGCCGAGGCGGCCCGGGGCGAGGCCCTGGACGGCGCGCGGCGTCGTCGGCTGCTGGCCGGCGGTGACGCCGGCGCCGCCGACAGCGGCCCGGTGGTCTGCAGCTGCCACCAGGTGGGAAGGCGCACCATCGTGACCGCCATCCGCGACGGGGATGCCAGCATCGAGGCGCTGGGGGCGCGGCTGGCCTGCGGCACCCAATGCGGCAGCTGCGTTCCCGAGCTCAAGGCCCTGATCGAGGAGAGCTCCGCCGCCTGAGAGGTCTGCCGCCCGGAAGTGGCGAGGGTCTGGTCAGTCGCCCGGCCCATGCCGGGCCGGCTGGCGGCTCGGCAGCAGGTCGGCGAGGTCGAGGATGGCGCGAGAGAGGTCGGCCATGCTGCGGCTCTGGTCCATGGCCGTCTTGCGCATGTAGCGGTAGGCCTGCTCCTCGCTCATGGCCTGGTTGGCCATGATGACCCCCTTGGCGCGTTCGACCAGCTTGCGCTCGCGCAGCGCCTTGCGGGTGTTCGCCAGTTCGTTGCCGAGCCCCTGCAGCCGGTCGGTCTGGCTGCGCACGAGCTCGAGCAGCGAGCGATTGAGGGGCGAGGCGAGGGCCTCGGCCGTCGCCTGCCCGTCGATGCCGCCGGGCGTGGCCGCGACGGTATCGCCCAGCAGCGGGTCGAGCGCCGAGGGGCCGGTGTCACACGGCGGCGCGGCCAGCGCCTGGCGCGCGGCGGCCAGGCGCTCGGCACACAGCGAAGCCAGCTCCTCGCCCAGGCAGGCCTCGACCCGGTGCATGGCGTCGATGCGTCGGGTGGTCAGGGCGAACCAGAGCTCCCCCAGTTGCGCGGGGTCGCGCACGCCGGCCGCGGCGGCATCCACCGGCGCTGCCCCGGCGATCTCGCGCAGGCGCTGGACCGGTGCCAGGTTGCTCTCCGGCAGGGCGGCCTCCCAGCAGGTTCGGGCCTCGGGGCTGGCGAACTCCAGGAAGGTCGCGAAGCAGCGCGTCTGGGCCTCGAGCAGCCGCCCCAGCAGCCGGCGATGGGCGGCGTCGAAGCCGCCGGCGGTGAAGCCGTGGGCGCCGCAGGCGCGCTCCTGGCCGGCCAGCTCCTTGCCCTTCAGCAGGTGAAAGAGGGCCACCAGGGCCAGGGTGATGCGGGTGTCACCGCCGCCATCGGCGGCCTCGAACACCAGGCCCAGCAGGCCGCCGATCAGGCCGTTGTAGTCGCGCGTGGCGTCGTCCGGTGTCATCCGTCGGGTGGCCACGGCGCCACGCACCGTCTCCAGGGCGTCCAGGGCCTGCCACACCTCCGCGCCGCGGCGCAGCAGCCGGGCCCCCTGGGCCGTCTGCTCCGGGAGATCGGCAAGCTCCGCGAGGCGCCGCCGGACGGCCAGCTCGGCCGACTGGCTGTCGGCGATCTGCTCGCTGCGGTCGGCAGCGAAGCGCCGCCCCGCCGAGGCCAGGTAGATGGCGCTGCAGCCGCGCTCCTTCTGCAGCGCATGGATCAGGCGACCGGTGTCGATGACGATGCCGCAGGCCGCGGAGAGCTGCTCGAGGGCGCCGAGCTCGCAGCGCCTGGCGGCCTGTCGCAGGCGTGATGCCGATGTCATGGGGTAACCTCCCTGGCCAGGACGACCGCCGCCCCGGGCGGGCGGCGGTCGGTGATGGGGGCGAGGCGGCCACGTCGGCCGCCAGGCTCAGCGCAGCGAGAGGGCGCCGGCACCGGCGTCCTCGCCCAGGGCGTCCCGGTACGCCTTGGCCTCCTCGGCCTCGGTCTCGTCCGAGAAGCGTACCAGCAGCGCACAGGAGGCCAGCACCAGCACGGTCAGGCCCAGGTAGAAGAGCCCCTGCTGGTAGGTGATCGCCTCGGAACGGAACAGGAAGGCGGCGGCCACCGCCCCCACGTTGCCGCCGGCGCCGACGATGCCGGCCACCGCGCCCAGCGCCTTCTTGTTGATGAAGGGCACCACGCCATAGGTGGCGCCCTCCGCCATCTGCACGAACAGGCTGAACACCAGCATGATGCCGATGGCGTAGGAGAGCACGTGCATCTGGGAGAAGGCGACCAGGGCGATGCCCTCGCAGATCAGGGCGATGAACAGCCAGCGCACGCGGCCCTTGAGGCCGCCATTCCTGGCGAACAGGTCGGAGAAGATGCCGCCCAGGGTGCGGGCGAAGACGTTCATCAGCCCGAACAGGCCGGCGAGCATCCCGGCCATGGCCAGGGTCAGGTCGAAGTGGTCGAAGAAGTAGATGGCGGCGATGTTGTTGATGGTCAGCTCGACGCCGAAGCAGATCGCATAGACCACGAACAGCGCCCAGACGCGGATGTCCCGGGCGGCGGCCATGAAGCTCTTGCCGGCGCCGTGTTCGCCCGTGGCCTCGGGCAGCTCGCCGCGTGCGCGCAGCTCGGCGAAGTTGCCGTTGGGGGCGTCCTGGGTGAACAGCCAGTAGCCGATGCCGGTGGCGAACATCACCACGCCCGGCACCACCATGGCCAGGCGCCAGCCCAGGGTCTCGCTGACGCCGAGCATCAGCAGCCCGGAGAAGATCAGCGGCATCAGGATCTGGGTGGTGCCGCCGCCCAGGTTGCCCCAGCCGGCGCTGGTGGCGTTGGCGGTGCCCACCACGTTGGGGGCGAACATCATGGTGGTGTGGTACTGGGTGATCACGAAGGCCGCGCCGATGGCGCCGATGGCCAGGCGCGCCAGCAGGAAGGTCTCGAAGCTGTTGGCGAAGCCGATGCCCATCACCGGGATCGAGCCCAGCAGCAGCAGGCCCGAGTAGGTCTTGCGCGGGCCGATACGGTCGCAGAGCACGCCAATCGCCAGGCGCACGATCACGGTGATCAGCACCGAGGCGATGATGGTGTTGCCGATCTGGGTCTGGGTCAGGCTGAGGTCCTCGCGGACCACCGCCATCAGAGGGGCGATGCCGAACCAGCCGAAGAAGCAGATATGGAAGGCGAACCAGGAGAAGTGGAAGGCCCGCATCTGGGGAGTGGTGAAGTCCAGCAGGCGAATCCTGTTGGCCTTGTTGAGAATGTTCATGGCGTTACCTCGCGGATCAGTCAGTCGCGTTAGCAAACGAGCCCTTCGACGTTGAAGGTCAGGTTCGACGCACTCGTGCTCCACGGAGCCTGGTCCACGCCCAACAGGTCTTGATCCGTATTAAGCAAGCGATCTGCCATTTGTGGATTTTTTATCAGGATTTCATTGGCTTGATAGAAAAACCGAGGGCCGCCCGCGTCGGGCGGCCCTCGGTTCAGCGGGGCAGGGGCTTTCTGATGGTGCAGTGCGGCACGGGCGTGCCCGATCCTGGTGCCGGCGGCGGCACCCAGGAGTCAGCGCAGGGCCAGCTGGCGGTCGTCGCGGTCGCAGGCCAGGAAGGCGGAGCCCTCGAGCCACTCCGGGTCCGGGTAGTAGACGAACAGGTACTGCTCCTCCTTGATGCTGTCGATCAGCGGGTAGGTGACCTCCTGGCGCACCGCCGGACAGCCGTGGCTGCGGCCCAGGCGGCCGGTCTGCTCGATGAACGACTCGCTGACGTAGTCGGCGCCATGGATGACGATGGCGCGCTGGTAGGCCAGGTCATTGACGCCGGCTTCCAGCCCCTCCAGGCGCAGCGAATAGCCGTTGCGCCCGTAGTAGCTGTTCATGGTGCGAAAGAGCCCCAGGCTCGACTGGTAGCTCTCCGGCACGTTCGAGAAGGTGGTGGCCATGGCGTCACCGGAGCCGCGGCCGTGGGAGACCAGCTCCTCGAACATCAGCTCGTTACGGGGCAGGTCGAAGACCCACAGGCGCGGCTCGGTGGAGGGCAGTGAGTAGTCGATCACCGCCAGCCGCCTGGCGTCCGGGTCGGCACAGGCCAGGGCATTGGCGGCCAGCGACAGCACCTGAGGGTCGGCGCCGGGGGCCAGGCGGGTCAGTCGCTGGTCCAGGGTCTGGCCCGGGAGGGCGTCGGGATGCAGGGCCTGGGCGAGGAAGGTATCGGCATGAACCTGGCCGGCAGCGAACAGCGCGCAGCCGGCGAGCAGGGGGAGCGGAAGCAGGGAGCGAGTCATGAAAACACTACCTCGAGAATCGGTCACGGGCCGAGGGCCAGGCAAGACGAAGCGGGGCCCGCTTCCCTGTGGCCCCGCACCTGGGACTATTATGGAGAGAGAGGCAGGGAAAGCCAATTTAGCCTTAAACGATAAAAGGAAGTGAACATGCGGCCATTTGTCACCATCCTCGCCATCTTGGCGCTGATGCTCTCCATGTCGGTCGGCGCGCAGGAGGCGCCGCGAGAGGCCCCGCGCGGCGATCTGAAGGCAGAGATCGCCCGCCTGCTGGCCGAGATGCCGGCCGGGGAGGGTGCCGAACTGCGGGGCTTCTATGCCGCCCGCGATCACCG
This sequence comes from Halomonas sp. JS92-SW72, assembly GCF_003547075.1. Lineage (NCBI taxonomy): Bacteria > Pseudomonadati > Pseudomonadota > Gammaproteobacteria > Oceanospirillales > Halomonadaceae > Halomonas > Halomonas sp. JS92-SW72. Next base: position 2,975,626 of record NZ_CP032147.1, on the reverse strand, counting down.
CGCCGCCTGGGGGGAGCGGCAGCGGGTGGCCGCCTTCGCCGAGGCCCTGGAGACCCTGGAGAGCGACGGGCTGGACCCGCGGGACTACCGGGCCGACCGCCTGGTGGCCGAGCATCGCCGCCTCCAGGAGGCCAATGCCGGCCCGGCCGAGCAGGCGCGCTTCGACCTCAGGACCTCGACGCTGTTGCTGACCGCCCTGCGCCACCTGCAGCGCGGCCGCCTGGATCCGCGCGCGGTGGACCCCCAGTGGGAGATCCCCTTGGAGCCGGCGCGACTCGACTTCGAGGCGATCTCCCGCGCCGTGGACGGCCAGCGCTTCGAGCAGGCCTTCGGCGAGGCGCGCCCCGCCTATGCCCCCTACGAGCGCCTGCGCAGCGGCCTGGCCCGCTATCGCAACATCGAGCGGGTCGGGGGCTGGTCGCCGCTTCCCGGAGAGCCGCGGGTGCTGCGGCGGGGCGACGTGGATGACGTCGTGGCGCTGCTGCGCAGCCGCCTGGCCATGGAGGGGGAGCTCGAGGTGATGGCCGCCGACCCGGGCGCCTTCCCGGGGGCCGAGCTCGACACCCCCGATCCGCGGCGCTTCGATGCTCCCCTGGAAGCGGCGGTGAAGCGCTTCCAGCGGCGCCACCTGCTGGAGCCGGATGGCATCGTCGGCCCCCAGACCCGGGCGGCGCTGAACGTCCCAGTGGCGGTGCGCATCGACCAGATCCGCCTCAACCTGGAGCGCGCCCGCTGGCTGCTGCACGGGCTGCCCGAGGCCTTCGTGCTGGTGGACATCGCCGGCTACCAGCTCAGCTACTTCCGGCCCAACGGGGAGCTCTGGCGGACCCGCATCGTGGTGGGGCGCCCCTACCGGCGCACGCCGTCGCTGCGCTCCGAGATCACCCACATGACGGTCAATCCCACCTGGACGATTCCGCCCACCATTCTGCGCGAGGACGTGCTGCCCCAGGTGCGCCGCGACCTCGGCTACCTCTGGCGCGAGCGGCTGCAGGTGCTGAGCCCCTCCGGTGCGCCGCTGGACCCCTGGCAGGTGGACTGGAACAACCCCGGCAATATCATGCTGCGCCAGGCGCCGGGGCCCCAGAATGCCCTGGGCCAGGTGGCGATCCGCTTCCCCAATGACCACCTGGTCTACCTCCACGACACCCCGGCCCAGGGGCTCTTCGCCCGCGAGCAGCGCGCCTTCAGCTCCGGCTGCATCCGCGTGCAGGGAGTGCTGGAGTTTGCCCAGCTGCTGTTCGACGACACCGGCTCGAACCAGGACATTGGCGCCCTGATCGAGGCGGGCCAGACCCGCAACGTCTCGCTGGCCCGGCGCATGCCGGTGATCCTGCACTACTGGACGGTGCACCCGGGCGAGGAGGGCCAGCTGGTGTTCCGCCCGGACATCTACGAGCGCGATGACGCCCTGCTGCGGGCCCTCAACCGCCCGCTGGCGCTCTAGCGGGCGGCGACGCGAGTCACTCGTAGCCCTTGGCCTGCAGCCGGAACAGCCTGGCGTAGCGGCCGTTGGCGGCCATCAGGCTCGCGTGGTCGCCCTGCTCGAGGATCTCGCCGCCGTCGATGACGAGGATCTGGTCGGCGGCGCGCACCGTGGAGAAGCGGTGGGAGATCAGGATGGTCATCTTGTCGTGGCTGTGCTCGCGGAAGTCGGCGAACACCGCCGCCTCGGCGGCGGCGTCCATGGCCGCGGTGGGTTCGTCGAGCACCAGGATATCGGCGCTCTCGCGCATGTAGGCCCGCGACAGGGCGATCTTCTGCCACTGGCCGCCGGAGAGCTCCTGGCCCCCCTTGAACCAGCGCCCCAGCTGGGTGTGGTAGCCGCCGGGCATGCCGGCGATGAAGTCGTCGGCCAGGCCGCGTCGCGCCGCTTCCTGCCAGCGCGCCTCGTCCTCGAACGCCGCCACGTCGCCGGCGCCGAGGTTCTCGCCCACCTTGAGCTGGTAGCGCACGAAGTCCTGGAAGATCACCCCGATGCGCCGCCGCAGGGCCTGGATGTCCCACTCGGCGAGGTCGCTGCCGTCGAGCAGGATGCGTCCCTCGCCGGGCTCGTAGAGGCGGGTGAGAAGCTTGATCAGGGTGGTCTTGCCGGAACCGTTGGCCCCCACCAGGGCCAGGCTCTGGCCGGGGGGCAGATGCAGCGAGATCCCCGAGAGGGCGGGCCTGTCGGCGCCGGGGTAGGTGAAGCCGACGTTCTCGAAGCGGATGCCGTCGCCGGGGTGGGCGCCTTCGGTGAGGGTGCCGGCCTGGGGCGCCACCGGCTGCTCCAGGTACTCATAGAGGTTGGAGAGGTAGAGGTTGTCCTCGTACATGCCGCTCACCGAGGTAAGGCTCGCCGAGAGCGCCGCCTGGCCCTGCTTGAAGACCATCAGGTACATGGTCATCTCGCCCAGGGTCAGCTGCCCGCTCACCGTCTCCACCACCACCCAGGCGTAGGCGCCGTAGAAGGCCAGGGTGCCCAGCAGCCCGAGGGCGAAGCCCCAGCTTTCGCGGCGAATCGTCAGCCGACGATCCTCGCCGTAGAGGGTGTCGAAGATCCTGCGGTAGCGGTCGAGCAGCAGCGGCTCCAGGCCGAACAGCTTGACCTCCTTGATGCTGTCCTCCCGGGCCAGCACCGTCTCCAGGTACATCTGCATGCGGGTCTGGGGCGAGCGCCAGCGGAACAGCCGGAAGGCGTCACCGGAGAACTTGGCCTCGGAGAGAAACACCGGAAGCGCCCCTACGGCCAGGATCAGCAGCGCCCAGGGCGAGAACTGCACCAGCAGCACCCCGAAGCTGATCAGCGAGATGCCGTTCTGGGCGAGGCCGAAGGTCTTGTTGACCAGCCCCAGCGGGCGGATCGAGGCCTCGCGGCGGGCCCGGGTCAGCTTGTCGTAGAACTCCGAGTCCTCGAACTGGGCGAGCGACAGGGTGCCAGCCTTCTCGAGGATCATCACGTTGACCTTCTGGCCGAGCAGGGCGCGCAGCAGCGACTGCTGGGCCGAGAGGCCGCGCTGGGCCATGGCGATAGCGGCGATCACCCCGGCCTCGGCCAGCACGTAGCGCAGCACCGGCCAGGCGCTCTCGAGGGTGAGGGGCGCGCCGGACTCGCGATGGTAGGCCATGGCCTCCACCACCGAGTCGACGATCAGCTGGCCGATCCAGGCCGCCACCGCGGGCAGCACGCCGGCCACCAGGGTGCACAGCGCCAGGCCCACGGTGAGTGGCCGCGAGGTCTGCCAGACCAGCACCAGCGCACGGCGGCTGTAGCGGAAGACCCCGAAGAAGGCCGCCAGGCGGTTCGCGGGGGGAGGGGCGGGTTGGGTGCGGCGCATATGGGGCGAGGACAAGCGGTGTCTCCGTACCTGGAGAGGGCGGCAGGGGCGGTTCAGCCGGCGCGTGCCGCGGCCCCGGGGTCAGGCACTAACCACAGCGCCCCGCTGGGGAGCGGGGCGCTGTGGCATATCAGGCGAGGGGTCAGCCCTCGTCGTCGCCGCTGTCGCGACGGCTGGCCACCACCGCGCCGGTCTCGCCGCTCTGCAGGGCGGCCAGCAGGGGTTCGGCCTGGCGCTTGAAGGCCACCAGCTGCTCCCCGGAGAGGCTCTTGTTCTCCGGCAGCTCCACGGTCATCGCATTGACCTGGGTGTTGTTCACCAGCACCTCGTAGTGCAGGTGCGGGCCGGTGCTGCGGCCGGTGTTGCCGGAGAGCGCGATGCGCTCGCCCATGGTCACGCGGTCGCCGCGGCTGACCAGCGGGCGGGAGAGGTGCAGGTAGCGGGTCTGGTAGCCGTTGTCGTGGCGGATGACGACATAGCGACCCGCCACCGGGTGGTTGGCGACCTTCTCCACGCGGCCGTCCGCCGGTGCGATGATCGGCGTGCCGATGGGCATGGCGAAGTCGGTGCCGCGGTGGGGGCTCACGCGGCCGGTGACCGGGTGGCGGCGACTCGGGTTGAAGCCGGAGCTGAGGCGGTAGCTGCCCTCGAAGGGATAGCGATTGAAGGCGGGATCGAGGCTCTCGCCGTCCGGGGTGTAGAACTTGCTGTCGGCGCCGTTGCGCACCAAGGTCATGTCGAAGCGCTCGCCCTCGTACTGCACCGCCAGCACCCGCGGGTCGAAGCTCGAGCCGTCGATGACGTCAGACTCCACCAGCACCTGGAAACGATCGCCGCGACGGGTGTCGCGGCGGAAGTCGAGGCGCTGGCCCAGCACGCGGGTCAGCTCGCTGATCTCCGCGCTGGAGAGGCCGGTGGCCTGGGCCGAGCGGGCAAAGCTGCCGCTGACGGTGCCGGCGAAGAGGCGCTGGGAGGCCTCGCCGGTGCGTTCGATGGTGGCGACCTCGAAGCCGGCATCATCGCGCTCCACCATGAAGCCGCTGCGGGCGTTGCGCATCATGCGCAGGGCGAGCAGCTTGCCCTCCTCGTCGAGCTGGTACTCGAAGGTGTTGCCGGCGCGCCAGCGGGTCAGGGCATTCTTGTCGGGCAGCTCGTCGAGCAGGCGCAGCACCTCGCTGTAGCCGAGCCCCAGCTGGTTCTGGGCCATCACCGCGAAGGTATCGCCCTGCTTGACGGTATAGGTCTGCCACTCCGGCACGAAGGGTTCGGTGGCGGCGATCTCCTTCTCGAGGATCACGGGGCCATCGTCGAACAGCCCGAGCTCCTCGTCCGACACCGGCTCATAGGAGGTGGCGTCGGCCATCAGGGCGCCATCGTGGTCGAGCATGCCGCTGCCGATGGTGCCCACTACCACTGCCATGTGCACCGCGCCCTGATCGAGCTTGGACTGTGCCTGGGAGGCGTCGGAAGCGCCGCTGTGGGTCGGGCGAGTGAGGGCCAGCGGCAGGCCGCCATCGGCGGAGGCGCTGGCGCTGTTGATCAGGTCGAGGTCGAGCGCCTCGCCGTCGACGAGCTTGGCCAAGGGCAGTTGATGCCGGGTGGCGTCTAGCGCCTGGCTCGCCATCTCGATGGCGTCGCCGACGGGGCTGCGTTCGAAGCTGAGGGTGGGAAGGCCGGGTCTGGCGTCGACCTCGAGGGGAACGATCACGGTGTCGAGCGTACGGTGCTCGCGCTGGACATCCTGGTAGGTGGTGACAATCTTCTGTGCGCCCAGCACGGTAACCATGGTGGCGACCGGCAACAATAACAGCTTGTGCGTGCGGGGCAGCGAATGGAGGATTCGCAGCATGGGTAAAGGCCAGTGAATAATGAAAAAGAGAAAAAAGGCCTGAGAACCATAACCCATGACGTATGGTCTGCCTAGGCTGTACGTATGCACAGTAGGATCAGCCGCGCTGCATTGCAGCGCGGCCAGCCGGTTCAGAAACGGCGTTTACTAACTATCCATTGGGCCCGGGGGAGAGTGAAAAATCAACCCCTGCGCCTCCGGAACCATGCCAATCAGCCGGTGAGGGTGCCGTCGCGATAGTCGCGCAGCGCCTGCTGGAGCTCGGCCTGGCTGTTCATCACGAAGGGGCCGTAGTGGGCGACAGTCTCCCGGTGGGGGGTGCCCGCCAGCAGCAGGGCCTGGCCGCCCGTGGCGCTGGCCAGTGCCAGGTGGTCGCCCTTGGAGAGTCGCGCCAGATGGCCCGCCGGCACCAGCGCATCGCCCACCTCAAGCTCGCCCTCGAACACGTAGGCCAGCAGGGTAGGCGCGTCGGCCTGCAGGGTCAGCTTGCCTCCCGCTGCCAGGCGCAGGTGGGCCACGCCGCCGCTGCCGGCCAGGGCGTCCAGGGGGCCCGTCACCGCCTCGCCGTCATCACGGGCCCAGCGGCCGCCCAAGGCGATCAGCTCGGCCTCGGCACCGGCCAGTCGCGGCATCTCGCCGCCGCGCACGTCGCGGTAGTCCGCCGGGCTCATCTTCTCGCTGGCGGCCAGGTTCAACCACAGCTGGAAGGCGTGCAGGCCATGGTGGTCGGTGAGCGGCATCTCGGAGTGGATGATGCCGCGCCCGGTGTGCATCCACTGAGCGTCGCCGGCGTGAATGGTGCTGGAGTGGCCCAGGTGGTCCTCGTGAGTCAGGCCGCCGTGGATCACGTAGGTGAGGGTCTGGATGCCGCGGTGGGGATGGGGCGGGAAGCCGCCGATATAGTCGTCGGGACGATCCGAACCCAGCTCGTCGAGCATCAGGAAGGGGTCCAGCCCGCCGCCGAAGTCGTGGATCCGCTTGATCTTGACGCCGTCACCGTCCTGGCTCGGCTGGCTGGACTGGAGGCGATCGACCTGGCGAAGGAGGGGAGCTGTCATGATAGGGACCTCTGGCTGTCGTGAGGGCTTCTTTATGAAGCGATATCTGGCATTCTAGGCCGACTTTTTCGAAACTTAAGCGCATTGTTTCGCTTTGTTCATTCGAGGATATCGAAATGTCACGCGTCACCCTGGCCCAGTGGCAGATGCTGGCCGCGGTCGTCGACCACGGCGGCTTCGCCCGCGCCGCCGAGGCGATCCACAAGAGCCCCTCCACCCTCAACCACGCGGTGCATAAGCTCGAGGAGCTGCTCGGCGTCCAGGTGCTGGAGCCGGTCGGCCGCCAGGTGCGCCTGACCGAGGCCGGCGAGCTGCTGCTGCGCCGCGCCCGCCAGCTGATCGAGAGCGCCGCGGCCCTGGAGGACGTGGCCGGGCGCCTGGCGGAGGGGCTGGAGGCGGAGGTGGTGCTGGCCGTGGATCAGGTCTTCCCCTCGGACGCCCTGGCCCGCGCCCTGGATGACTTCTCCGAGGCCTACCCCTATGTGCGGGTCCAGCTGCACGAAACGGTGCTCAACGGCGGCATCGAGATGCTCTACGACGGCAGCGCGGATCTCGTGATCTCCGGCCTCTCGGCCCAGGGCTTCCTGGGCGAGCCGCTGGTCACCGTGCGCTTCCTGGCGGTGGCCCACCCCGACCACCCCCTTCACCATCTGGAGCGCTCGCTGGACCTGCGCGATCTCGTGCAGCACCGCCAGCTGGTGGTGCGCGATTCGGCGCAGCGGCAGTCCCTGGATTCGGGCTGGCTCAAGGCCGAGCAGCGCTGGACGGTGAGCCACCTGGAGACCTCTATCGACATGGTGCAGCGAGGCCTGGGCTTCGCCTGGCTGCCGGAGACGCGCATTCAGGGCGCCCTTGCGGCGGGACGGCTGAAGCCGCTGCCGCTCTCCGTCGGCGGCGTGCGCGAGATCCCGGTGCAGCTGATCCACCGCGATCGCGACCGCGCCGGCCCCGCCACCCGGGCCCTGGCCGAGGCGCTGGCCCAGGGGGCGAGCGGCTGCATGGTCCAGGATGGTTCAATTTTATCGAACGATTGAGCCCAGAATATGCGCTGAAGAGTCGATGAATTCGCAATAGGATGGTCGCATCACGATCCATCGGCGGCCAGGGGCCGCCCCCAGAGGAGACGCTTCATGGGCCTTCTGATCAACGGCAAGTGGCACGACCAGTGGTATGACACCGACAAGCACGGCGGCGAGTTCGTACGCGAGTCCGCCAAGCTGCGTGACTGGGTGACCCCCGGTGGCGAGAAGGGGCCTGACGGCCAGCCGGGGCTGCCCGCCGAGGCGGGTCGCTACCACCTTTATGTCTCGCTGGCCTGTCCCTGGGCGCATCGCGTCATGATCCTGCGCAAGCTCAAGGGCCTCGAGGAACTGATCGGCCTCTCTCACGTCAGTCCGCTGATGCTCGACGAGGGGTGGACCTACAACGTGGCCGAGGGGGCCAGCGGCGACCCGGTCAACGGCGTCGACTTCCATCACCAGCTCTATACCCTGACCGATGCGGGCTATACCGGCCGCGTGACGGTGCCGGCGCTGTGGGACAAGCAGGGCGGGCGCATCGTCAACAACGAGTCCTCGGAGCTGCTGCGCATGTTCAACGGCGCCTTCGATGAGCTGACCGGCAACCGCCTCGACTTCTATCCCGAGGCGCTGCGCGCGACCATCGATGCGGTCAACGCCGACGTCTACGACCACATCAACAACGGCGTCTACAAGTCGGGCTTCGCCACCGAGCAGAAGGTCTACGAGAAGCACGTGGTGGCGCTGTTCGAGGCGCTCGACCGCATGGAGGCGCGCCTGGCCGAGCACCGCTACCTGGCCGGCGAGTGGTTCACCGAGGCCGATGTCCGCCTCTTCACCACCCTGATCCGCTTCGATGCCGTCTACCACGGCCACTTCAAGTGCAACCTGCGCCGCATCGAGGACTACCCGAACCTCTCGAACTACGTGCGCGAGCTCTACCAGTGGCCGGGCATCCGGGAGACGGTCGACTTCGACCATATCAAGCGCCACTACTATTACAGCCACGACACCATCAACCCCACCCGCATCGTGCCCCACGGCCCGCTGCTGGAGCTCGACCGCCCCCACGACCGCGAGCGCCTGCCGGGCCAGGGCATCCGCGAGAAGGGTTAACGGTTCTTCGCCAGCCAGCGATCCAAGGCGTTGGCGAACTCGCGGCGGTCTCCGTCTGAGTAGCCCCTCGGCCCGCCGGTGTGCTCGCCGCTGGCTCTCATGGTTTCCATGAAATCCCTCATCTGCACCCGGGCGCGGATATTGTTCTCGTTCAATGCCTCGCCGCGGGTGGTCATCACCTTCGCGCCGCGCTCGATGGCCGCCATGGCCAGCGGCAGGTCGGCGGTGATCAGCAGATCCCCCGCCTGCAGGCGCTCGACGATCTCGTCATCGGCGGCATCGAAACCCTGGCTCACCGCCAGCGCCTTGACCCACTGCGAGCGCGGCAGCGGCACCGCGTGGTTGGCCACGAACCAGGCGGCGGTCGAGGTACGTTCGGCGGCGCGTACGATGATCTCGCGCGCCACCTTGGGGCAGGCGTCGGCGTCGACCCACAGCGTCGGCATGGCGTGTCTCCCGGAGCGGAAAGAGGGGCGTGCCCGGCGAAAAGGCTGGCCAGGTCAGAGTGGCGATGGTAGCATGCGGCCTTCCTCGCATGTGCTGACCCCACCATCATGTACGACGCCACCACCGCCGGTCCTCGACCGAGCACAGGATGCGCGCCGCAACGCCAGGCCCAGTGACACTCGCTGGCCGCAAGCGTTCGAATTGTGTAGATGGAGCGCCACCGAGATCCCGCCACCCTGGCGAGATCGGCGCAAATGGTCGCCACAGGGTTCCTGATCGCCATCCTCGATGGCATGGACCCGATGCCTGGTGCGACCGGCGTCCCCGACTCCGATGTCCCGTGCTGCTGCCCCTGAAGGGCGCCGCGCGCCTGACCGTATTGTTCGCGTCAGGGACGCCAATGAACTTTTGCCGGCAACCCCGGCCTACCAAGGTGTGATTGATGACCCCGACTTCTGTCGCCTCGCCGAGCTTCGGTGACCTCGCTCTGCTCCCCGCCGTTCTGTCTGCCGTCGAGACCCTGGGCTACGAGACCCCCTCGCCGATCCAGATCCAGACCATTCCGGCCCTGCTGGAAGGGCGTGACATGCTGGGCCAGGCCCAGACCGGCACCGGCAAGACCGCTGCCTTCGCCCTGCCGCTGCTCTCCCGGCTCGAGCTGACCCGTCGCGAGCCCCAGGTGCTGGTGATGGCGCCGACCCGCGAGCTGGCCCAGCAGGTGGCCGTCTCCTTCAGCCGCTATGGTCAGAACCTCCAGGGCCTGGAAGTGGCGGTCCTGTGCGGCGGTCAGGAGTATCGCGAGCAGCTGGGCGCCCTGAAGCGTGGCGCCCAGGTCGTGGTCGGCACCCCCGGCCGGATCATCGATCACCTGGATCGCGGCAGCCTCAAGCTCGACGGGCTCTCCGCCCTGGTGCTGGACGAGGCCGACGAGATGCTGCGCATGGGCTTCATCGACGACGTCAAGCGCGTGGTCGCCGACACTCCGAAGGAAGCCCAGCGGGTCTTCTTCTCCGCGACCCTGCCGACCGAGATCGAGCGCATCGTCAACCGCTACCTGGTGGACCCGGTGAAGGTGGCCATCGAGTCGCGCACCACCACCGGCGAGAACATCGAGCAGCGCCTGGTGCGCGTCGATGGCGGTGCCAAGCTGGAGGCGCTGTCGCGCATCCTGGAAGTCGAGCCGGTGGATGCCGCCATCGTCTTCGTGCGTACCCGGGCCGCCTGTACCACCCTGATGGAGCAGCTCTCCGCCCGCGGCGTCAACGTGGCCAGCCTCTCCGGTGACCTGGACCAGAGCCTGCGCGAGCGCACCATCCAGCGCCTCAAGCGCGGCAAGGTCGACGTGCTGATCGCCACCGACGTGGCCGCCCGCGGCCTCGACGTGCCGCGCATCACCCACGTCTTCAACTACGATCTGCCCCAGGACTCCGAGGCCTACACCCACCGCATCGGCCGCACCGGCCGTGCCGGGCGTACCGGCATCTCGATCACCTTCGTGGGCTTCCGCGAAGGCCGCAAGGCGGGCTGGATCGAGCAGGCCACCGGCCAGAAGATGACCGAGATGGAGGTGCCCGACGAGGCCGCCATCCGCGCCCATCGCGACGAGGTCTTCCACCAGAAGGTGATCGCCGCGCTGACCGCCGGTGCCGAGGAGCAGCGCGCCCTGGTGGGCCGCCTGGTCGAGGAGGGCTACGACCCCATCGAGCTGGCCTGCGCCTTCGCCCGCCTGGCCCGTGCCGACGAGGCCCCCATCGGCCGCATGCAGGCGCCGCGCAAGGAAGCCCGCAACGATCGACCCACCCGCGACGGCAAGCCGCCGCGTCGTGAGAGCCGCGGCCCGAGCGAGGGCATGACCCGCTACCGCGTCTCCGTGGGCCACAAGGACGGCGTCAAGCCCGGCCAGCTGGTCGGGGCGCTGGCCAACGAGGGCGGCATCGAGGGCTCGCGTATCGGCCGCATCGATATCCGCACCTCCTTCTCCGTGGTGGAGCTGCCGAGCTCGCTGCCGGCCAGCATCCTGGCCAAGATGGCCCGCGCCCGCGTTGCCGGCCGCGCCCTGGAGATCAGCGAGGACAGCGGCGCCCCCGAGCGCGCCCCGCGCCGTCGTCGCGAGGATGGTGAGGCGCCGATTCGTCGCCCGTCACGCGCCTGAGGTAACGGTTGCCGCCCAGCGGGCGGCACCACACCCCCCGACAGGTCGGAGCTCCGCTCCGGCCTGTTGTCGTTGTGCGCCCTGAATCGTCTGCCAGCAAGGAGTAAGAATCATGTGGAAGCGGCTGCCGTTTCGTCTGCGCGGCTACCTGATCACGGTCACCGGCGTGCTGCTGCTGTCGCCGGATGCGCTGCTGGTCAAGGACACCAGCGTGGACGTGGCCACCTTCATGTTCTGGCGCGGGCTGATGCTCGGCCTGGTGCTGTTGACGATCGCCGCGCTGCGCTATCGGGAGCGCCTGCCCCAGGCCATTCGCGCCTGCGGCCCGGCGGCGCTGTGGTGCCCGCTGGCCTTCGCCGCCAGCGCCTGGGCCTTCGTCGGCGCCACGCGGCTGACCACGGCCGGCAACGTGCTGGTGATGCTCAACCTGGCGCCGCTGGCGGCGGGGCTGATCGGCATGCTGCTGTTCGGCCAACGGCTGCGCCGCCAGACCTGGGTGGTGATCGGGGTGTGCGTGGTCGGGGCCAGCCTGATGGCCGCCGGCGAGGTGGGGCAGGGCAGCCTGCTGGGCCTGGCCGTGGCGCTGATCATTCCGGTGGCCATCGCCGTGAATACCACGGTGGCCAGCGCCCAGCGCGGCAGCGGTACCCGGGGGCTCGACACCACGGTGGTGCTGCCCCTGGGCTGCCTGGCGATGCTGGTGCCGGCCGCGCTGATGGGGGGCGCCCAGCTGCCCGCTGCCGAGGACATGCAGCGCCTGGCGCTGATGGGGCTGATCCTGCCGCTGGCCTACTTCCTGATCCAGACCGGCGCGCGCTACCTGCCCGGCGCCGAGGTCAGCCTGGTGATGCTGGTGGAGACCCTGGCCGGCACCCTGCTGGTATGGTGGTGGGTCGGGGAGGTGCCGGCGGCGCTGGCCTTCGTGGGCGGCGGCCTGATCGTCGCCGCCATGCTGGCAAGCTCCCTGCGCGACCTCTACCGCCAGCGCCGCAAGGCCGCCGAGGGTGCCCCGGATGCCCGCCGCCTGCGCGACGCGGCGGCGGAAGCGAGCATCGAACGCGGCGAGCCCGCTCCGCCGGTGGGCGAGCGCCACTGAGCCAGCGGGTTCCGATTCGACGAGTTCACTCTCGGCGCGACGGCTCCCCTGCCACCGCCTTGGCGAAGCGCACCAGCAGCGAGCCGGCCTCGGGGGTGGCGCCGACGCCGGCCAGCAGCGCCTCGGGGTCCTGTCCCTGGTCGCGCAGCGCCGCCACCTGGCGGGCCAGGTAGGCGCGCATCACCTCCGGGGTGAACTCCGGGTGGAACTGCACGCTCCACTGGCGCGGCCCGTAGCGCAGCGCCTGGTGGGCGTCGTGGGCGTTGCGGGCCAGCACCACGGCGTCTTCCGGCGCCTCGAGCACCGCCTGGGCGTGGGTCAGCTGGGCCGGGAAGCGCTCGGGCAGCTGGCCGAGCAGGGCGTCCGCGCGTCCCGCCTCGGTGAGCGTCACCTCATGGCTCCCGGACTCGCGCCCCGCCGGATGGTAGTCGCTCACCCCGCCGAACGCCGCGGCCATCAGCTGGTGGCCGTAGCAGACCCCGAGCATCGCCGTGTTGCGCTCGCGCGCGTCCACCAGCCAGGGCTTCAGCGCCTCGCTCCAGGGCTCGGCGTCGCTGACCATGGCGTGGGAGCCGGTGATATAGAGGCCGTCGATCTCCTCGAGGGCGGGCAGCGGCTCGTGGCGGGCATCGAGCACCGCGGCGTCGAAGCCGGCGGCGGCCAGCGCCTGCTGGAACAGCGCCTCGAAGTCGCCGTAGGCCTCCACCACCTCGGGGAAGGCGTCACCGGTCTTGACGATCAGCAGTCGGGGCATGGGGGTCTCCTCTTCCTTGATCAGGGGGCCTATGTCGGGCTGATCATCGGCGGCGGCGAGAGTCAGGCGCGGCGCAGCCGCTCGCCCAGGGCGGTCATGAACGCCGCGCCGGCCTCGAGCTGCTCGCTGTCGATATATTCGTCGGGCTGGTGGGCCTGGCCGATGCTGCCCGGGCCGCAGATCACCGTGGGCAGGCCCTGGCGCTGGAACTGGCCCGCCTCGGTGGCGTAGGCCACCGCGCCGGCGGGGCGCTCGCCCAGCAGCGCATGGCACAGCGCCAGCACCTCGGCGTTGTTGTCGTCGGCCAGCGCCGGCACCGTCTCGTTGAGCGCCTGGGTGACGATGCTCGCCTCCGGGGCGCGGCTCTGCATCTCGGCCTCGAGCTCGGCGGCCCGGGCGTTGACCCGGCCCAGCAGCTCCTCGAAGCGGTCCGACGGCAGGTGGCGGATCTCCCACTCGAAGGTGCACTCCCGGGCCATGATGTTGATGGCCGTGCCGCCGGCGATCTTGCCCACGTGCAGGCTCGAGTGCACCACGTTGAAGGCCTCGTCCACGCGCCCTTCGGCGCGCAGCTCGGCCATCACCCCCTCGATGTAGGTGACCAGCCGGGCCGCCACGTGGATCGCCGAGACCCCCTGGTTGACCTGGCTGGAGTGGCTCGCGCGCCCGGTCACGGTGGTGCGCAGATTGGTGGCGCCCTTGTGGGCCACCACCGGGTGCATCATGGTCGGCTCGCCGACGATCACCGCGGCGGGCCGCGGGTGCTCGGCCATCAGCCGCTCGATCATGCGTGGCGCGCCGATGCAGCCCACCTCCTCGTCGTAGGAGAGCGCCAGCCAGATCGGCGCCTTGAGGTCGAGGGCCACCCAGCGCGGCACCTCGGCCAGGGCGCAGGCGATGAAGCCCTTCATGTCGCAGGTGCCGCGGCCGTAGAGGCGGCCGTCGCCCTTGTCGACCAGGGTGAAGGGGTCGGTGGACCAGGGCTGGCCGTCCACCGGCACCACGTCGGTATGGCCGGAGAGCACCACGCCGCCGGCCAGGTCCGGGCCGATGCGCGCCAGCAGGTTGGCCTTCCTGCCATCGTCGCTCTCCACCCGCCAGTGGGGCACGCCGTGCTCGTCGAGGAAGGCCTCCACGAAGGCGATCAGGTCGAGGTTGGAATCCCGGGAGACGGTGGGGAAGCCCACCAGGCAGTCGAGCATCTCGGCGGCGGTCATGGCGCGCTCCTTGGTCAGGTTTCGGGAAATCCTATCACGCCCGCGGGGCCGGCCGGCGTCCTGGGCGTCATAGCCCCAGGCTATCCGGTCGATGTTGTCACTGTTTCTGACATCAGTCATTAACAGGCTTACGATGTCGGGCGACGACGGATACCCGTCCATTCACTCTTCACCTGGAGGCGTCTCGATGCCTGTTACCCCCTTCCGCAACCCCGGGCTCTTCACCCCGCTTCAACTGGGCAGCCTCACCCTGCCCAACCGCGTGATCATGGCGCCGCTGACCCGCTCGCGCACGCCGGACAGCGTTCCCGGCAGGTTGCAGCAGATCTACTACGGCCAGCGCGCCAGCGCCGGGCTGATCATCAGCGAGGCCACCAACATCTCGCCCACCGCCCGCGGCTATGCCTATACCCCGGGCATCTGGACCGACGAGCAGGAGGCCGGCTGGAAGGGCGTCGTCGAGGCCGTCCATGCCAAGGGCGGCCGCATCGCCCTGCAGCTGTGGCACGTGGGGCGCGTCTCCCACGAGCTGGTGCAGCCCGACGGCCAGCCGCCCGTGGCACCGAGCGCTCTGCGCGGCGAGGGGGCCGAGTGCTTCGTCGAGTTCGAGGACGGCACGGCGGGGCCGCACCCCACCAGCACGCCGCGGGCGCTCGAGACCGAGGAGATCCCCGGCATCGTCGAGGACTACCGCCAGGCCGCCGTGCGCGCCAGGCGAGCGGGCTTCGACATGGTCGAGGTGCACGCGGCCAATGCCTACCTGCTCAATCAGTTCCTCGCCACCGGCACCAACCTGCGCACCGACCGCTACGGCGGCTCGCTCGAGAACCGTGCACGTCTGGTGCTGGAAGTGGTCGATGCGGTCGCCGAGGTGTTCGGCCCCGCACGGGTGGGCATCCGTCTGACCCCCTTCCTCGAGCTCTTCGGCCTCACCGACGACGAGCCCGAGGCGATGGCCTTCTACCTGGCCGGCGAGCTCGACCGCCGCGGCCTGGCCTACCTCCACTTCAACGAGCCCGACTGGATCGGTGGCGATATCACCTACCCCGAAGGCTTCCGGGAGCAGATGCGCCAGCGCTTCAAGGGTGGGCTGATCTACTGCGGCAACTACGATGCCGGGCGCGCCCAGGCCCGCCTGGATGACAACACCGCCGACGCCGTGGCCTTCGGCCGCCCCTTCATCGCCAACCCCGACCTGCCCGAGCGCTTCCGCCTGGGGGCCGCCCTCAACGAGCCCGACCCCAGCACCTTCTACGGCGGTGCCGAGGCCGGCTACACCGACTACCCCTTCCTCGACAACGGCCACGACCGGCTCGGCTGAGTCGGCGTCCGCCCCTGGAAGCATCAGCAAGCCCGGCCAGCGTGCCGGGCTTGTTGTCGGTGGGGAGGGTGGTGCGGGGCACCGTCGGTGATTGGCGCACATCAACACCGCGGCGTAGCATCCACAGAACGCATTGCCAGGGACCGCCAGCCGGGACGGCCATCGGCAAGTTCAGGCAGGGGTAGGCCGCAGCTTCAGGGAGCAGGATATGAACACCAGTAGCCAGGCACCCATCGTCATCTATCAAGAGGCCGATCAGCAGGTCGAGGTGCGGCTGGACGTGGAGCAGGACACCGTCTGGCTAACGCAAAGGCAGATGGCTGTGCTATTCGGCAAGGATGTCCGCACCGTTAATGAGCATCTGCTGAACGTCTATTCCGAAGGTGAGCTGGAGCGTGATTCAACTATCCGGAAATTCCGGATAGTTCGGCAGGAGGGCGCGCGAAAGGTCTCTCGGAGCATTGAGCACTACAATCTGGATGTCATCATTTCGGTGGGGTATCGGGTCAAGTCTCCACAAGGCACCCGCTTCCGCCAGTGGGCCACCCGCGTGCTGCGCGAGCACCTCACCCAAGGCTGGACCCTGAGCCGGCAGCGCTTCGAGGAGAACGCACGCGAGCTGGAGGCCGCCATGGCTCTGGTGCGCAAGACGGCCGGCAGCCCGACGCTGGCCCCCTCCCCGAATTAGTGGCAGGCTAAGGATATGTCGGACCCACCCTGCCGGGAGAGCGGGGGGCGTCACGCTCAGGCAAACCGGGAACGGGTACCACCTATGCAGGGACCACCAGGCCGCGGGGATGGCGGCAGCGCCGGGCAGGATGCCGGCGGCAACTTCGCCTTTCTGACCGGCCACGACCCGGTCTTTCTCGAGCTCGCCGCCAGCGCCGAGCGCGCCTTCAGTCACGATCCCAACACCACCCTGATCAAGCTGCGCCAGCTCGCCGAGGCCATGGCCCAGGACATCGCTGCCCGCCTTGGCATCGGAGTGGACGAGCGTACCGGCCAGCGCGACCTCCTTTACCGCATCGACAGCGCCCTGGGGCTCGACCCCACGGTGCGCGAGCTCTTCCACACCCTGCGCATCGAAGGCAACCGCGCCACCCACCAGTTCCGCACCCAGCACCGCGAGGCGATCCAGGGGCTCAAGGTCGCCCGCAGCCTGGCGGTCTGGTTTCATCGCGCCTTCGCCGACCCCGACTTCAAGCCCGGCGCCTTTCGTCCACCGGAAGACCCCAGTCGCGAGCTGCGCGAGCTCCAGGCCCAGATGGCGCGCCTGCAGGGCGAGCTGGCCACTGCCACCGAGCAGGCCGATGCCCAGCGCCAGCTGGCCGAGCTGGAAGCCCGCGAGAAGCAGGAGTACGCCGAGCTTGCCGAGGCCATGGACGAGGAGGCCCGCGCCCTGGCCGAGCAGTCGCGGGCCCAGCAGGCGGAACTCGAACGCCGCGAGCGGGAGTTCCAGCGGCGCCTGGCCGAGCAGGCTCGCACGGGGGCCGAAGGCGAGCCGCCCCGGGCGCTGCGCCAGCGGGTAGGTCAGGCCGACCGTGCGCTCAACGCCCAGCTGGGCCTGGATGAAGAGCTCACTCGCCTGCTGATCGACCAGCAGCTGCAGGAGGCCGGCTGGGAGGCCGATACCCTGGAACTCACCTGGCAGAAGGGCGTGCGCCCGGAGGCCGGCCGGACCCTCGCCATTGCCGAGTGGGAGCTGCCCAATGGCCAGCGCGCCGACTATGTGCTGTTCCATGGGCTGGTGCCCATCGGCGTGGTGGAGGCCAAGCGCCAGAATATCGACGTGGCCGGCAAGCTCGCCCAGGCGGAGCGCTACGCCCGCGGCTTCGATCGGCGCGGCTTTGTCGTCGGCATCACCCCGGCGTGGCAGGAGGAGGGGCGCACCGTCGCCTGGCCCGACGATGCCGAGGGCCATTTCCATGTGCCCTTCGTCTTCTCGTGCAACGGCCGGCCCTATCTGCCGCAGCTGGCCGAGAAGTCCGGCATCTGGTTCCGCGACGTGCGCGAACCCGGCAACCTGGCCCGGGCGCTGCCGCACTTCCACAGCCCCGAGGGCTTGCTCGACCGCCTCAAGCGCAGCCGTGCCCTTGCCGAGCAGCGCCTGCGCGAGGAGGGCTTCGGCTACCTGCGCCTGCGCGACTATCAGGAGAACGCCATTCGCGCCGTGGAGGCCGCCCTGGAAGTGGGCGCGCCCCGTGCGCTGCTGGCCATGGCCACCGGCACCGGCAAGACCCGCACCATCATCGGCCTGATCTACCGCTTCCTGAAGACCGAGCGCTTCCGCCGAGTGCTCTTCCTGGTGGACCGCACGGCCCTGGGCCAGCAGGCCCAGGACGCCTTCGACGAGGCGCCGCTGGAGCAGAACCACACCCTCTCGCAGATCTACAACGTCGCCACCCTGGGCGATATGGCCGCCGAGGCCGAGACCCGGGTGCAGGTCGCCACAGTGCAGGCCATGGCGCGGCGGCTCTTCATGGCCGACGCCCCGCCGCCGGTGGACGCCTACGACTGCCTTATCGTCGACGAGGCCCACCGCGGCTACACCCTGGATCAGGAGATGACCGAGGGAGAGCTGGCCACCCGCGACGCCGGCCAGTACCTCTCCCGCTACCGCCGTGTGCTCGACCACTTCGACGCCGTGCGCATCGGGCTCACCGCCACCCCGGCCAAGCACACCAGTGAGATCTTCGGCCGCCCGGTCTTCACCTACTCCTATCGAGAGGCGGTGGCCGACGACTGGCTGATCGACCACGAGCCGCCGATTCGCTACGAGACCCTGCTCAGCCAGAAGGGCATCCACTTCGCGAAGGGCGAGACGGTCAGCCTGATCGATTCCCGCACCGGCGAGGTGGAGAGCGCCGAGCTGGAGGATGAGCTCGACTTCGAGATCGAGGCCTTCAACCGGCGGGTGATCGCGCCGGAGTTCAACCGTGTGATCTGCGAACAGCTGGCCCGGGAGCTCGACCCCTTCGGCGAGGAGAAGACGCTGATCTTCTGCGCCACCGACCTGCACGCCGACATGGTCAAGCGCCTGCTCGACGAGGCCTTCCACGCCCACTACGGCGAGGCCTACCGCCAGGCCGCGGTGGCCAAGATCACCGGCAAGGCGGACAAGGTCGACGACCTGATCCGCCGATACAAGAACGACAAGTACCCCAACATCGCCATCACCGTGGACCTGCTCACCACCGGCATCGACGTGCCGCGCATCTGCCACCTGGTGTTCCTGCGCCGGGTGAAGTCGCGCATCCTCTACGAGCAGATGATCGGTCGCGCCACCCGCCGCTGCGACGAGATCGGCAAGACGGTGTTCACCATCTACGACCCGGTGGACCTCTATGCGGCGCTCGCCGAGGTCAACACCATGCAGCCGCTGGTCAAGGACCCCGGCGTGACCCTGGAGCAGCTGCACGAGGAGCTCAGCGACCCGGCACAGCTGGCCCGGGCCCTGGAGGCCCCCGGCCAGGCGGCCGGGGAGAGCCACGCCGATGACGTCCTCGACCAGTACAGCCAGATGCTGATGCGGGTGATGCGCAAGGCCACCAAGCGCGCCGAAGCGCGCGATGACCTGCGCCAGCAGCTGGAGAGCCTCGAGCAGAGCTGGGGCGTGGCGCCGGAGAGACTCCACCAGCATCTGCGTGAGCTGGGCCCCCAGGCCGCGGCCAGCTTCCTGCACCAGCATGCCGGCCTGCTTGGCCAGGTGGCCGAGGTGAAGGCACTGCTCGGCAGCGAGCGCCTGCCGCTGATCTATGAAGGCAGGGACGAGCTGCTGGGCCGCACCCAGAGCTACGGGGTGCACGAGAAGCCCGCCGACTACCTGGAGAGCTTCGAGGCCTTCATTCGTGAGCGGCTCAATGACTCGGTGGCGCTGGGCGTGGTGGTCAACCGCCCCCGGGACCTCACCCGCGAGACCTTGAAGGAGGTACGCCTGCTGCTCGACGGCGCCGGCTACAGCGAGGCCCGGCTGGAGAGCGCCTGGCGCAACGCCACCAATCAGGAGATCGCCGCCAGCATCGTCGGCCATATCCGCCGTGCCGCCCTGGGCGAGGCGCTGGTGCCCTTCGAGCAGCGGGTGCGCGACGCCATGCAGCGCATCTACGCCCTGCATAGCTGGACACCCGCCCAGCGCAAGTGGCTCGACCGCCTGGCCAAGCAGCTCACCCACGAAGTGGTGCTCGACCGCGACTTCATTCACCAGCGCTTTGCCGAGCAGGGGGGCATCCAGCGCCTGGATGCCGTGCTCGACCATCACCTCGACGAGGTCCTCGAGGCCCTCAACGATGCCCTCTGGGAGGCGAGCTGACATGTTCAAGAAATGCGATTTTTTCGACAGGTTGCGCGGACATGTCGATGGCGTCGACATGTCTCGAGGACATGTTCAAGAAAGCCGTTTTTTTCGACAGGTCCCCTGGATATGTCGATGCCATCGCCACGACGGCCCCCGTAGAGCGGCGAGAAGGTAAAATAGCGGCAGGCCTTATTTTAATTTCAGGCGTAACTTAAAATAAGGCGCGACGCTATTTTACCCAGGCCCGCTTTCGAGCGGTGAGAGGGATCCCCCATGGAGCGCGGACTCACAGGCCACTATGAGGAGAGCATCGCTGGCGGCTTGCGCTGCCAGGCGTTCATCCCCGACCCGCTGCCGCCATGGCCGGCGCTGGCGCTCGACGGCAAGCTGCAGGGGCGCATCAATCAGGCGATGCTGGCGCTGGGCCGTCTTGACGCCATCAGCACCCTGCTGCCCGACGCCTCACTCTTCCTCTACAGCTATGTACGCAAGGAAGCCGTCATGTCGTCGCAGATCGAGGGCACCCAGTCCTCGCTCAGCGACCTGATGCTCTACGAGATGGAGGGTATGCCGGGCGTACCCATGGACGACGTGCAGGAAGTCTCCTGCTACGTGAATGCGCTGATGCTGGGCGTGCAGCGCATCCGCGAGGGCTTCCCCATCAGCCATCGCGTGGCGATGGAGATGCACACGACGCTGATGACGTCCGGGCGTGGCATCAACCGCGGACCGGGGGAGTTTCGCAGCAACCAGGTGTGGCTCGGGGGGCACCGCCCCGATGAAGCGGTCTTCGTGCCGCCTCCGCCCCATCGGCTGGCCGAGTGCTGGGCGGCGCTGGAGCGCTTCATCAACGACATGCCCGAGGCCACCGACCCACTGATCAAGGCCGCCCTGACCCACGTGCAGTTCGAGACCATCCACCCCTTCATGGATGGCAACGGGCGCCTGGGTCGTCTGCTGATTCCGCTGATCCTGGTGGAAGCGGGCATCCTCAGCGAGCCCCTGCTCTACCTGTCGGTGTTCTTCAAGAAGCATCGCCAGGTCTACTACGAGCGTCTGCAGCAGGTACGGGTCACCGGCGACTGGGAGGCCTGGCTGCTGTTCTTCGTGGACGCCGTGGCCGAGACTGCCAATCAGGCAGTTGCAACGGCTCGGCGGCTCAACCAGCTGCGCGAGCAGGACAAGGCGCGCCTCGGCGAGCTGGGTCGCCAGGCCGGCTCGGCGGGGCTGCTGCTCGACGCGCTCTTCCAGCAGCCCATCGCCAATGTCGCCCACTTGAGTGAACGCACCGGGCTGACGCCGGCTACCGTAGGGCGTGTGCTGACCCCTCTCGAAGACATCCTTGGCATCGTCCATGAGCTGACCGGTCAGAAACGCAATCGGATCTTCGCCTACCGGGCCTACATCGACATACTCAATCAGGACCCCTCATGACCCAGAACGACATCGTCCAGAAGCTATGGAACCTCTGCGACGTGCTGCGCGACGACGGCATCAACTACTCCGACTACGTCACCGAGCTGGTGCTGCTGCTGTTCATCAAGATGGAGTACGAGAACACCCAGGCCGGGCTGCTCAACGCCCACGCCCTGCCCGAGGGCGCCCGCTGGCCGGACCTCACCGGCCGCTCGGGGCTTTCGCTGCTCAACTACTACAAGCAGATGCTGCTCGACCTCTCGAAGAGCAGCGACCGGCTGATCGCCGCCATCTACGCCGACGCCCAGACCCGCCTGCGCGAGCCGCGCCACCTGGAGCAGCTGATCCGCGACCTGGACCGCATCGACTGGTTCAGCGCCCAGAAGGATGGCCTGGGCGACCTCTACGAGGGGCTGCTGGAGAAGAACGCCAACGAGACCAAGTCCGGCGCCGGCCAGTACTTCACGCCCCGCGCGCTGATCAACGCCATGGTGCGCTGCCTGCGCCCCCGAGCCGGCGAAGTGATCCAGGACCCCGCCGCCGGCACCGCGGGCTTTCTGATCGCCGCCGATGCCTACATCAAGCAGCAGACCGATGATCACTTCGATCTCGATGCCAGGGCCCAGGCCTTCCAGAAGCTCAAGGCCTTCGTCGGCATCGAGCTGGTGCCCGGCACCCGCCGCCTGGCGCTGATGAACTGCCTGCTGCACGGCATGGAGGGCGACGACGAGGGCGTGGTGCACCTGGGCAACGCCCTGGGCGAGGCCGGCAAGGCGCTGCCCCGCGCCGACGTGATTCTCGCCAATCCGCCCTTCGGTACCGCCAAGGGCGGCGAGGCCAGCATTACCCGCGATGACCTCACCTACCGCACCAGCAACAAGCAGCTCGCCTTCCTGCAGCATATCTACCGCGGGCTCAAGCCCGGCGGCCGCGCCGCCGTGGTGCTGCCCGACAACGTGCTGTTCGAGGCGGGGCAGGGCACCGAGATCCGCCGCGACCTGATGGAGAAGTGCCACCTGCACACCCTCCTGCGGTTGCCCACCGGCATCTTCTACGCCCAGGGCGTGAAGACCAACGTGCTCTTCTTCACCCGCGGCACCGCCGAGAACCCCCACCAGGACGAGGGCTGCACCGATAGCGTCTGGGTGTATGACCTGCGCACCAACATGCCGAGCTTCGGCAAGCGCACCCCCTTCACCGAGGCCCACCTCAAGCCCTTCGAACAGTGCTACAGCCCCACGGGCAGCGACGCCCTGGCCGAGCAGCTGGCCGCCCGCAAGGAGGGCGACTGGAGCTTCGGCGCCGAGGAGATCGAAACCGACCGCGCCGCCGCTGCCGATGATGCTAATGCGGGGGTGGACGATAAGCTGCAGACCTCCCGCTGGCGCCGCTTCAGCCGCGAATGGATTCGCGACACCAAGGGCGACTCGCTGGATATCACCTGGCTCAAGGACGCCGACAGCCTCGCCGCCGAGAACCTGCCCGAGCCCGACGTGCTCGCCGCCGAGGCGATGAGCGAGCTGACCGAAGCCCTGCGCGAGCTCGACGGCCTGATGGCCGCCCTCGGCAGCCAGGACGAAGCCGCCGCCCAGAAGCGGCTGCTGGCCGACGCGCTGGGGCTGGAGGATGACGCTAGCGATGAGGTGAAGGCATGAGCGAGTGGGTATTGCCGGAGGGATGGGTGTCATGCGTTTTAGCCGATGTGGCCTCAATCCAGAGCGGTGTCGGTTTTCCGAAGGCATTTCAAGGTGAGGTTGACGGCCAATATCCGGTCTATAAGGTGGGCGATATTTCGAAAGCTGTCCTAAATAGTCATGGAGTCCTGAATAAATCTGGTAATTATGTGTCGGCTGAAGTTGCTGGAAAGATGAAGGGTAAGGTGATCCTTCCTGGCTCAACTGTCTTCGCAAAAATTGGAGAGGCAGTTCGGCTAAATAGGCGAGCTTGGGTTGCATCTGAAGGTCTGGTTGATAATAACGTTATGGCAGTGAAGGCAGTTGACGAGAGAATGGATCTGTTCGTCAATTACTTTCTTAGAACAGTTGACCTCAATGAGGTGGCGCGATCAACTGCTGTTCCATCTGTCAGGAAGAGTTAAGCTCAAGTCTTGTGTATGGAGGGAAGTCGAGAGGGTGACGTATCCTGCTGATTCGATTGCTCATAAAAACACCCCGAAGGTTGGATTGGATGTCCAACTTTCGGGGTGCAGTTCAGTATCTGCCCGGGGCGCTTTCGGTTATGTTGACGCCAGCGTCAATTCGCCCCATCCACTGCAAGGAGCCCGCCGATGACCCTGATGACCGCCGCCACCATCGAGGACTTCCTCGACGAGGTCTTCCCCCAGCGTATCGGGACCATCGAGGCCGTCGATCACATGCGTGCCACCATGAGCCTGGCCATTGACGATGAGCACCTGCGCCCCGGCGCCAGCGTCTCCGGTCCCACCCTGATGGGACTGGCCGACGTCTGCCTCTACGTGGCGATCCTGGCCCAGATCGGTCCCGAGCCCATGGCGGTCACCAGCGACCTGCACTGCCGCTTCCTGCGCCGTCCGCGGGGCGACCGCGACATCATCGCCACGGCGCGCATCCTCAAGCTGGGCCGGCGCCTGGCGGTGGGCGAGGTGCAGCTCTTCTCCGCCGGCGACGAGCAGCCGGTGGCGCTGGTCACCGCCACCTACGCCCTGCCCGATCGCGACTGAACCGGCCCGCGCGCCCGGCCGCGGGCGAACTCAGCGCCGCGGTGCGCGCAGCACCGCGCCGGCCAGGGCCAGCCAGCCGGCGATCAGCAGCACCCCGCCGACGGGCGTGATCATGCCGAGCCCGCCCGAGCCGCTCAGCGCCATGGCGTAGAGCGAGCCCGAGAAGAGCCCCATGCCGGCCGCCCACAGGCCCATGGCCAGCCGCTGTCCGGCCAGGGGCGTCGCGGCGCGCCAGGCCAGCACGGCGAGCAGCGCCAGGGTGTGCCAGGCCTGGTAGCGCACCCCGGTCTCGAAGGCCGCCACCAGGCGCGGGGCCAGCTGCCCCTCCAGGGCGTGGGCGCCGAAGGCCCCCGCCATCACCACCAGGGCGCCGGAGAGCGCCGCCCCCAGCCACCAGCCTCGGTCCTGCATCGGGGTCTCCTCATCTCGCGTCATGGCCGCCACCGTACCCCGCCCGGGCGGACTCGGCTACAATGTCGGGTCCGAAAGCCAACGCAACGACAGCCACCGGAGCGCAGAGAGAAGGCCATGCAGATCCAGCTCAATGGCGAGGCGCATACCCTGGCGCCCGAGCTCACGGTCGCCCAGCTGGTCGAGTCCCTGGGGCTCGCCGGCCGGCGCATCGCCGTGGAGGTGAACGAGGAGATCGTGCCTCGCAGCGAACATGCCGATACCCGCCTGGCCGAGGGCGACCGGGTCGAGGTCGTGCACGCCATCGGCGGCGGCTGAGCACCGCGCCCGACGCCCTATCGCGAAGACAACCACACAAGGCAGACTCGATGACAGACTTCTTCCAGGACCAGCCCCTGCGCGTCGCCGGGCGCGAATTCGCCTCCCGCCTGCTGGTCGGTACCGGCAAGTACAAGGACTTCGACGAGACCGGCGAGGCGATCGCCGCCTCCGGCGCCGAGGTGGTCACCTTCGCCGTGCGGCGCACCAACCTGGGCCAGGAGGCCGGTGAGCCCAACCTGCTCGACGTGATCTCCCCGGAGCGCTATACGCTGCTGCCCAACACCGCCGGCTGCTACACGGCGAAGGACGCGGTGCGCACCTGTCGGCTGGCCCGCGAGCTGCTCGACGGCCACAACCTGGTGAAGCTCGAGGTGCTGGGTGACGACTCGACCCTCTACCCCAACGTGGTGGAGACCCTGGCCGCCGCCGAGGTGCTGATCAAGGACGGCTTCGACGTCATGGTCTATACCAGCGACGACCCCATCGTGGCTCGCGAGCTCGAGCGCCTGGGCTGCTGTGCGATCATGCCGCTGGGCTCGCTGATCGGCTCGGGGCACGGCATCCAGAACCCCCACAACATCCGCCTGATCATCGAGCAGGCCAGCGTGCCGGTGCTGGTGGATGCCGGGATCGGCACCGCTTCCGATGCCGCCATGGCCATGGAACTGGGCTGCGACGGCGTGCTGATGAACACCGCCATCGCCCACGCCCGCCAGCCGGTGCTGATGGCCAGCGCCATGAAGAAGGCGGTGGAGGCGGGCCGCGAGGCCTTCCTGGCCGGGCGCATGCCGCGTCGCCAGAGCGCCGACCCCTCCTCGCCCTTCGCCGGCCGCATCAACGGCTGACGCCTCCAGCGATCGCCCGCACCGAACGCCTGACACCCGCGCCCAGAACGAGAGCCCCGACCGCCCCATGAGTGACCAGTCCCGCGACGATACCGCCACCACCGGACCGGAAGGCCCGGACGCCCCGCTGCACCGCCGCGGCATCAAGAGCTATGTGCTGCGTGCCGGGCGCATGACCCAGGCCCAGACCCGCGGCCTCGAGGAGATCTGGCCGCGGCTGGGCCTGACCCTGGCCGACGGCCGCCAGGACCTGGATGCCCTGTTCGGCCGCCGCGCGCCGCGGGTGGTGGAGATCGGCTTCGGTATGGGGGCCTCGCTGATCGAGCAGGCCGAGACCCACCCCGACACCGACTTCATCGGCATCGAGGTGCACGCCCCGGGCGTGGGCAAGCTGCTCGACGAGGCCGACAAGCGCGGCCTGACCAACCTGCGGGTCTACCGGGAAGACGCCCTGCGGGTGCTCGAGGAGTGCCTGCCCGAGGGTAGCCTCGACACCCTGCAGCTCTTCTTCCCCGATCCCTGGCCGAAGAAGAAGCACCACAAGCGGCGCATCGTGCAGCCCGCCTTCGTCGAGCTTGTACGCAGCCGCCTCAAGGTCGGCGGCACCTTCCATATGGCCACCGACTGGGAGGCCTACGCCGAGTGGATGGCCGAGGTGATGGACGCCGCCCCGGGCTATGCCAACACCGCCGAGCCCCAGACCGCCCCCTACGTGCCGCGGCCGGAGTTCCGCCCGCTCACCAAGTTCGAGGCCCGCGGCGAGCGCCTCGGTCACGGCGTCTGGGACCTGATCTACCGCCGCGTCGACTGATCACGCGCCTCTTTCGCTCCTCGAAGCCCCCGCCCGTGCGGGGGCTTCGTTTTTGAGGTTGAGGGCGGCGGCAAGACCCTGGGGTGGTAAGGAGCAGCAATGAGGAGGGACTCGCCAGGCCAAAAAAAGCCGCCCTCGATGGGGCGGCGGCAAGACCCTGAGGTGGTAAGGAGCAGCAATGAGGAGGGACTCGCCAGACCAAAAAAGCCGCCCTGGGCAGGGCGGCGGCAAGACCGTGACTAGCAATGAGGAGGGAGAAACCATGGCAGGTGACTGGCGGTACCTGCGATGGCAGTGGCGGCTCATCAACGCCACTGGAAGCAAGAGTAATCATTCTCATTTGCGGCGTCAACAGTAATGCGAATATTTTTTATTTGCGTTTGTCCTGGCGGCGCCCTTAGCCGGCCAGGCGCAGCCAGAGGGGCAGGGTAGCCATGGCCAGCAGGGTCTGGGCGGTGATCAGCGCCGCCATCATCTCGGCGTCGCCGCCCAGCTGGCGCGCCAGGATATAGGCGGAGGTAGCGGTGGGCAGGGCGGCGAACAGCAGCGCCACGTCTCGGCTCACCGGGTCGAGACCCAGCGCCAGGGCGAGCAGCAGCACCAGGGCAGGCATCAGCCCCAGCTTGATGGCGTTGGTGACCCAGACGCCGCGATCGAGGCGCAGCAGCGCCTCGGGGCGCAGCGCCACCCCGACCGCCACCAGGCCCAGCGGCAGGGCGGCGCGGCCGAGCAGCTCCACCGTGTCCGCGCTCCACCCCGGCAGCCCGATGCCGCTCACGTTCAGGCCGATGCCGATCAGGCAGCCGAGGATCAGCGGGTTGCGGGCCAGCGCCGCCAGGCTCCTGCCGAGGCTGCCGGCGCCGAGGGTCCCGGCGGCGATGAAGCTCGCCACGCACATGACGTTGACCACCGGCACCATCAGCGCCACGGCCACGGCGGCCACGGTGGCGCCCGGCGTGCCGTGCAGGGCGGCGGCCCCGGCCACCCCCACGTAGGTGTTGAAGCGCAGCGCCCCCTGGAAGGCCGAGGTGAAGGCCGGCGGATCGAGGCCCAGCCAGCCGCGCAGCCTCCACAGCAGGACGCCGAAGAGGCCCATGGCGCCGAGCAGGGCCAGGGCCACGCGCGCCACCGGCACCTGGCTGACGTCGGCGGTGGCCAGGGTCGACACCAGCATGGCGGGAAACAACAGGAAGTAGATCAGCCGCTCCAGCTGGGGCCAGAAGTCGCCGCCCGGCTGGCGCAGCCGGCCCAGGGCGGCGCCCAGCAGGATCAGCAGGAACAGCGGCCCCAGCGCGTTTGCCACGCCTGTCATGGTCATCTCCTTGATCGGGTTGCCCTGCGACATCCTTGCGCACTCTGCCACAGGCGAATGCTGATAAGCTTACCGCGACATTTCCTCTCGTGAGCACTTTCCCTCGTCACCATGCCGACTTCTGTCTCCTCCGACCCGGCCATCTCGCGCCCTCCGCTGCTGCGGCTGCTGGTCCTCTTCACCCTGGGCACCGTGGCCGTGGCACTCTGGTACCTGACCAGCTACAGTCTTCGCGGTGACGGCGATGTGCGCTGGTACGCCGAGGAGGCCGGCTGCGAGCTGAGCCGGGGCCCCTGCCAGGCGCTCTTGGGTGAGGGGGCTAGCCTGACGCTGGACCTGGGGGCCGAGGGCGAGATCCGCGCGCTGGAGCTCCTGCCGATGTCGGTGGCCCTGGAGGGCGTCGAGGCGGACTCGGTGGTGGTGGACTTCGTCGGCCGCGACATGGACATGGGGCTGCATCGCTATCCGCTGGCCCGACAGGCCGATGGCGCCTTCCGCGGTGAGGGGCAGATCCCGATCTGCACCGAGGCGGTGATGCCCTGGCGGGCCAGGGTGATCGTCACCCGCGGTGACCACCGCCTGGGCAGCGGATTCAACTTCGAGGTGGAGAGAAGCCGACTATGAAACGACAGGGACTCTGGGCGGGGATCGCGCTGATCGTGCTGGTGCTGGGGGTGGGCGGCTACGGCTGGTTCCAGCAGCAGTTCGCGACGAGCGGTGCGGGCAATGGCCCGACCGGCGGCCCCATCGAGCTCTCCTCGACCCACGGGGAGTTCTCCCTTGCCCAGCTCGAGGAGGACCAGCTGGCGGTGGTCTTCTTCGGCTACACCTACTGCCCCGACGTCTGCCCCATGAGCCTCGCCGTGGTGCGCCAGGCGCTGGCCGAGCTGGACGAGGCGGAGCGCGAGCGGGTGGTGCCGCTGATGATCTCGGTGGACCCCGAGCGTGACACCCTCGAGCGGCTGGCGGAGTACACCGGCTTCTTCGGCGATGCCTTCATCGGCGCCACCGGCAGCGAGGCCGAGCTCGAGGCGCTCGCCGAGCGCTACGGCGTGATCTGGCGGCGGGTCGAGACCCCGGAGTCGGCCATGGCCTATACCATCGACCACAGCTCGTCGCTCTACCTGGTGGATCGCGACGGCACCATCCTGCGGCGAGTGCTCTACTCGCCGGCGCCCCATGCCTTGCTCTCGGCCCTCGACGAGGCGCTCTGACTGGCGTCTTCGGCTGACGCTGCGACCCCGCCTCAGGGCGGGGTCGCGGCTTCCTGCAGGCGCTCGATCATCGCCATGAGGGCGCGGACCTGGGTCCCCTCTCGGGTGTCGTGCAGCGGGTGAAGCTGCCAGGTGCTCTCGGCGAAGCCCCACCAGTCCCAGCACCCCTGGGGGTTGGCCAGGCTGGTCTCGGCCTGGGGATAGAGCACCACCCGATCGTGGGCGGCGGCCCACTCGTTGAGGCCGCTGTGGCGCACGAAGGTCTCGCCGATCTGCTCCGCGCCCATGCCGCAGCCGTGCAGCGCGACCGTCAGTGCACAGCCCCCCTCGTTGCACGCTTCCGGCACGAACAGGTAGCCCGAGTCATCGAGCCCCTTGACGGCGAAATCGCCCTGATCGAAGTGCAGCAGGTCGCCGGCGGGCGCCTCCGACGCCTCGTTGGCCCCCGGCTCCTCCGCCTTGTGCGCCCCTGACGGCGCCTCGTGGAGCCAGGCCATCGCTTCACCGGCGAGGTCCTGGCCGCAGCCCAGCAGGTGGGTGCCGCCGCCCTGGCGGCAGTCGCCCAGTTCGGTGGTCGGTGGCGGGGTCGCCCGCTGGCCGATGGGCCAGCCGTGGCCGACGTTGTCGCTGGTCACGAAGCGCAGCTGCGCCTCGGGATCCGCCAGCCAGCCGGCGAGCTGCTCGGCCAGGGCCGCGCCCAGGGCCGGGGCGACGGTGTCGTCCGCGTTGCCATGCCAGACGAAGGCGCGCAGTTCGGCCAGGGCCTCGGCGCTGCCCACGCGGTCATGCTCGCGGTAGCCGGCGAGGCGCTGCTCCAGCTCATCGAGGGGCGGCGGGCCGAGCCGGGTGGTCATGCACTGCCCCAGGGCGCGGCGCAGGGTGCCCTGGGCGCAGGACCAGGGGCCGGCGCCGAGCACGGCAAGCCCCAGGAAGCGCTCGGGCCAGGCCACGGCGAGCTGGGTGGCCATGTAGCCGCCCGAAGAGACGCCGATCACGCTGGCGTCGCTCCCGGAAAGCCCCAGCCGGGGCAGGTCGGGGAGGGCGTCGGCGGCCGCCGGGGCAGCGACGAACGCCGCCAGCACAAGGCCGGCGGCGGGAAGGGAGGAAGGGATCATGGGGCTCCGGCGTCGGGCTCAGTCATCGATGACGTCGAGCAGGTCGACGCGGAAGATCAGGGTCTCGTTGGGACCGATGGGACCCTGGCCCTGGGCGCCGTAGGCCAGCTCGGCGGGGATCACGATCTCCCAGCTGTCGCCGACGCTCATCAGCTGCAGGGCCTCCTGCCAGCCGTCGATGACCTGGTCGACGCGGAAACTGACCGGTTCGCCGCGCTCCAGGGAGCTGTCGAAGACGGTGCCGTCGATCAGAGTGCCTTCGTAGTGCACCTCGACGCTGTCCTCGGGGCCCGGGGTGGCGCCGTCGCCGGACTCCAGCACCCGATACTGCAGGCCGGAGGCGGTGACCTCGACGCCCTCCGCCTCGGCGTTGGCGGCCAGGAAGGCCTCGCCTTCGGCGCGGTTGTTCTCGGCCCGCTGCTCGGCCTCGGCCTGGCGAGCGGCCATCGCCTGCTGCTGGAACTGCATCAGGGTCTCGGCCATCTCCTCATCGCTCATCGCCAGTTCGCCGCCGGCGAAGACGTCCCGGATCGCCTGGGTGAAGGCGTCCACGTCCAGGTCTCTGACGTCCTGCTGGATGCTCTGGCCAAGGGTCACGCCCAGGCTGTAGCCGAGACGCCCCTCGTCGGTCTCCGGCGCAGCCAGCACCAGGGGGGCGGCGCCCAGCAGGGCGGTCAGGGAAGCGGTGGTCAGCAGTCTCTTCATGAACGGGCCTTGTGGTTAGGCGCGAAGCGCCATCGGTGGTTGGAGACCATGGGACTCCGCGGGGGCGGGGCGGTTCCGCACGGCGAGGGTGCAAGACCGGCCCGACCGCGGCCATGATACCACCTGGGTCAGACGACCAGGGTGGGACAGTGAGCGGAGCCGGCGACGCGCTGGGCCACGCTGCCGAGCAGCAGGCTCTTGTCGCCGTTGGTGCCCTGGGAGCCGATCACGATCAGGTCGCACTCCCGCTTGCGGGCGAAGCGCACGATGATGCGCGAGGGGCGCCCACCCTTGACGAAGGCGCGCAGCTTGTCTGCCGGCACGCCCAGCTCCAGGGCATGGGCCTTGGCCTGCACGGCGATCTCGGTGGCGTACTCCTTGAGGGCGTCGTCGGGGATCTCGAGCCTGTCCGGGCGCACCATGGAGAGCGAGGCCTCGAGCAGGCTGTGGTGCTTGAAGACGCACAGGATATAGAGCTCGGCGCCGGTCAGCATCTGCAGGCCGACGCCCTTCTCCAGGGCCTTCAGCGCTCCCTTGGAGCCATCCACCGGGACCAGTATCCGATTGAACATGGCGTGTCTCCCTGGGGGTTGTTGGGTCGGTGCTCAGTGGATCAGCGGAACGCCATGTCGCGCAGGAACAGGGCGATCTGCGGGAACATGATGATCAGCGCGGCGGCCAGCACCAGCATGAAGACGAAGGGCGGCGTGCCGCGGATCACCTCCCAGTAGGGTCGCTTGAAGATGGCGATGGCGGTGAATATGTCGCAGCCGAAGGGTGGCGTCGCCGAGCCTATCGCCACCTGCAGGGTGATCAGCACGCCCACCAGCACCGGGTCGAGGCCCGAGGCGGCGATGGCCGGGGCGAAGATCGGCGTCAGCACCAGGATCACCACGATGGGGTCCACGAACATGCAGGCCACGAAGAAGGCGATGGAGATGGCGATCAGCACGCCCACCGGGCCGGCCTCGTTGATGCCCACGGCGGCGAGGATCGTCTGGGGGATCTGGGCGAAGGAGATGATCCAGGAGAAACCGTTGCCCACCGCCACCAGGATGAAGACCACCGAGGTGATCAGACCGGTGGACTTGGCGATGGCGTAGATGTGGTGAAGCTTCAGCGAGCGGAACACCACGAACTCGAGGATCACCGCGTAGAGCACGCAGGCGGCCGCGGCCTCGGTGGGGCTGAAGATGCCGCCGTAGATGCCGCCCACGATCAGAACCGGGAAGCCCAGCGGCCAGAGGGCGTCCTTCACCGAGACGGCGCGCTGCTTCCAGGTCGCCTTGGGCTCGGTCGGCACCTTGTGGATGGTGGCGTAGACGACGCAGTAGGCCGAGAACATGGCCAGGATCAGCAGGCCCGGGCCGATGCCGGCGATGAACAGCTCACCGATGGAGGTGCCGGAGATGACCCCGTAGATGATCATGCCGATGCTCGGCGGGATAAGGAAGGCGATGTCGCTGGAGTTGATGATCAGCGCCAGGGTGAAGGAGTCCTTGTAGCCCGCCTTGAGCATGCGTGGGCGCAGCGGCGACCCCACCGCCACCACGGTGGCCTGGGTGGAGCCGGAGACAGCGCCGAACAGCGTGCAGGAGGCGGCGGTGGAGACCGCCAGGCCCCCCTTGATGTGCCCCACGAAGGCCATGACCATGTTGATCAGGCGGTTGGCGGACTGGCCGCGGGTCATGATGTCGGCGGCCAGGATGAACATCGGCACGGCGATCAGCGCCGTGGGGCGGATGCCGCCCATCATCTGCTGGATCAGGGTTTCCATCTGGCCGAGGCCGCCGAAGGTCATGTAGAACCCGACGAACGCCGCCGTCGCCAGGGGGATCATCATCGGGAAGCCGAGCAGCAGCAGCACGATCATGATGGAGAGGATGATGGCTGTCATGGTGAGGTGTCCTCGCTAGCCCGATCGGGATCAGACTTCCGTTTCCGTGTCCTTGTAGCCGTCCACCACATGGGTCGAGAGGTAGACGTCGCGGGAGGTCAGGTTCTTGATGGCGGTGAGCAGGTACTGGATGCCGGTGATGGCGAAGCCGATCGGCACCCAGACGTACATCATCCACACCGGGATGCTCAGCGAGGGGAGCACGCGACCGCGGCCGTAGAGGGTGGAGATGTAGCCGATCGAGTAGTAGCAGAGCACGAACATCACCAGGGCGGTGAACAGGCTGATGGCGATCATCATCCAGCGACGCCCGCCGGTGGGCACGGCGTCATAGATGGCCGACATGCGGATATGGCGCCCGTGGCGGGCCGCATAGCCGATGCCGGCGAAGGTGATCATCACGATCAGGATGCGATTGATCTCCTCGGAGAAGTGCAGGCTCTCGCCGAGGAGGAAGCGGCTCAGCACGTTGGCGATGGTGTTGATGGCCATGAGGATCACCCCCATGGCCAGGATCACCGCCTCGATCCGGCTGATCCAGGTGTCGATGGGCCCCAGCGGACCGGGCAGGGTCGAGCGGTAGTTCTTTTCGGCAATGTCGTCTTCGTTCATTTCCATGTCGGCGGGCTCCTCTCCATTCCCCACGCACGCATATCACTGTCGTTCTTCGAGGGTACGCCGTCCGGCCGGGCGATGCCGCCAGGGCTTCAACGCTGAGTGGCCGGGATCCTCACCGGGTACGCGACGACGCACGGGCCCCGCGGCAATGGCGTCGTCGTGAACCCGAGGGGGATCAACCAGAAGGGGGCAGCCTCGCGGCCACCCCCTTGCATCAGCGGTGATGACGAGCAGACGACGATCAGTCGTCGGCCATCACGGCTTCCAGGTCGGCGTGGAACTGCTCGAGCAGCGCCTGGCCACGCTCACCGGTCATCTCGATGAAGCGCTCCTCGACCTGCGGGGCGCGGTCGCGGAAGGCCTGGATCTGCTCCTCGGTCAGGCGGGTGACGGTGACCTCGTCGGAGGCCTCCTGGATCTTGGCCAGGGACTCGTCGGCCAGGCCCGAGATATGCTCGATGATGATCTCGTAGGCATGCTCGCTGGCGTCACGCACCAGCTGCTGCTCCTCCTCGGAGAGGCTGTTGAAGAAGTCCTGGTTGGCCATCATGGCGGTGGTGAACCAGCCGTGACCGGTATAGACCAGGTTCGGGGAGACCTCATAGAGGCCGCCGGACTCGATCCAGAAGATCGGGTTCTCCTGACCCTGCAGGATGCCGGTCTGCAGGCCGCCATAGACCTCGCCCCAGGGCAGCGGCGTCGGGCTGGCGCCGAAGGCGCGGTAGGTCTCGGAGAGCAGCGGGTTGGTCATGGTGCGAATGTTCTTGCCGCGCAGCTCTTCCGGGGTGGTGAAGGGCTCGTCCAGGGTGACGACCATCTCGCCTTCCGGGTACATCTTGAGCAGCTCCAGGCCCTGTTCGGCGTAGAGCTCCGGGAACATCTCGTTGATGGCCACGCTGGTGTTGAAGAACTCGATGACCTGCGCTTCATCGGTGGGCAGCAGGTAGGGCACGAAGAAGATCTGCGCCTCGGGAATCAGCGCGCCGGTGAAGCCGGGTGACTGGTTGACGAACTGCAGGATGCCCGCCTGGGTCTGCTCCATGATGTCGTCGGACTCGCCCAGCTCGCCGAAACGATAGACCTGGACGGTGTTGTCGGAGTTCTCCTCGATATACTCCTTGAACGCCATCGCAAAGACGTCCTGGACATCGCCCTCGAACTCCTCGTGGGCATAGCGCCAGTTGGCGGAATGGGCCGCCGCGGACATGCCGAAAAGCAGGGCGCCGACGGTGGCCGTGGTCAACAGCTTGGTTGCCTTCATTCTTGTAGTCCCCTTACGGTTTGGATGGTCACGTTCTTACGAAAATGACAGGCACGACACGGGCCTTTCGCTCGCACATGTGGTTTTCAGGCTAGCGTGGGGCCGGGTGAGGGTCAAGCGAGGCAATCAGCGTCTGAAGCGTTGAAAGATGGGTTTTTTTCTGCAGGAGAAGGGCACTTTCCAGGACTTTTTCGGTACTTATGCCGGTGGCCGGAGACAGCCGCTTTTCGCCCGCGAGAACCAGTCGCTCGAGTCGCGTCAGGGCCTCGCGTTCGGCCTCGAGCTCGGCGCGCTTGAGGGTCTCGCGCAGCGTGGCGACCCCGGCATCGTTGGCCGCTTCGGGCCTGAGCCGGCGGCGCAGGGTGCGCAGCGGGGCGGTGATCTCGGCCTGCCAGCGGCGCACCTCGGCCACTCCCGCCTCGGCCGCCGGGCCGGGCCGAGCGCCATGCTGCAGTAGCCAGCAGCGCCAGAGCAGCTCGCAGACGTCGACGCCGGCCTCGTCCTGCAGTGCCAGGCAGGCCGCCTCGACCCCGGGGCGGGCGTAGAGGGCCAGGGCGAACGCCCACAGGGAGTGTTCGCTCAGACGGCGCCGCAGGACGGCCGTCATTTCGGTAGAATCATCGTTCATTTTATCGGTCGTCGCCGACAGGGCGGCGACCCCCATGCACAGCCCGTGGAGCCCGCATGATCGCACTGCGCCAAGTTTCCCTGCAACGCGGCACCCAGGCCCTGCTGGAGGGGGCCGACCTGACCCTGCATGCCGGTCACAAGGCGGGGATCGTCGGCCCCAACGGCGCCGGCAAGTCGAGCCTCTTCAAGCTGCTGCTCGGCGAGCTGGCCCCGGACCGCGGCGAGGTCGAGATGAGCGGCGGCCAGCGCATCGCCCACATGGCCCAGGAGGTGGAGGCCCTCGATCGTCCCATCGTCGAGTATGTGCTGGACGGCGACCGCGAGCTGCGCGCCACCCAGGCGGCGCTCGAGGCGGCCCGGGAGGCCCACGACGCCCACCGCGAGGCGGAGCTGCACGGCGCCATCGAGGCCCTGGACGGCTACAGCGCGCCGGCCCGCGCGGCCCAGCTGCTGGTGGGGCTGGGCTTCGCCCAGGCGGACCTGGCGCGCCCGCTGTCGGACTTCTCCGGCGGCTGGCGGATGCGGGTCAACCTGGCCCGCACCCTCTTCATGCCTTCCGATGTGCTGCTGCTGGACGAACCCACCAACCACCTGGACCTGGACGCCCTGCTGTGGCTGGAGCAGTGGCTTGCCCGCTACCCCGGTACCCTGCTGCTGATCTCCCACGACCGCGACTTCCTGGATGCGGTGTGCGATCACATCGTGCACTTCGACCGCCAGAGCCTGGTGCTCTACCGCGGCAACTACTCCACCTTCGAGCGTACCCGGGCCGAGAAGCTGGCGCTGCAGCAGGCCGAGGCGGCCAAGCAGCAGGCGCGACGCGAGGAGATCGAGCGTTTCGTGGCGCGCTTCCGGGCCA
The DNA here is from genome assembly GCF_003547075.1 of Halomonas sp. JS92-SW72. Lineage (NCBI taxonomy): Bacteria > Pseudomonadati > Pseudomonadota > Gammaproteobacteria > Oceanospirillales > Halomonadaceae > Halomonas > Halomonas sp. JS92-SW72. The sequence continues at coordinate 2,939,870 of NZ_CP032147.1, read as the reverse complement.
AGGCCACCAAGGCGCGCCAGGCCCAGAGCCGCCTCAAGATGCTGGAGCGCATGGGCGATATCGCCGTGGCCCACGCCGACTCCCCCTTCCACTTCACCATTCCCGCCTCCGACAGGACCTCCCACCCGCTGCTGGTGCTGGACGAGGCGCGGCTCGGCTATCGCGACGAGGCGGGGGAGGCGAAGGTCCAGCTGGACCAGGTCAGGCTGACCCTGCTGCCCGGCCAGCGCATCGGCCTGCTGGGCCCCAACGGGGCCGGCAAGTCGACCCTGATCAAGTCGCTGACCGGCGAGCTGGCGCTGCTGGCCGGCAAGCGGGTACCCGGCGAGCACCTGGCCATCGGCTACTTCGCCCAGCACCAGCTCGAGGGTCTGGATCTCGCCTCGACCCCCTTCATGCACGTGCAGCGGCTCTCACCGAAGGCCAGCGAGCAGGAGATCCGCAACTTCCTGGGCGGCTTCGGCTTCCAGGGCGATGACGCCTTCGGCGAGGTGGGACGCTTCTCCGGCGGCGAGAAGGCGCGCCTGGCGCTCTCGCTGGTGGCCTGGCAGAAGCCCAACCTGCTGCTGCTGGACGAGCCCACCAACCACCTGGACCTGGAGATGCGCGAGGCGCTCACCGAGGCGCTGGCGGCCTTCGAGGGCACGGTGATCATCGTCTCCCACGACCGCCACCTGCTGCGTGCCACCGTGGACGAGTTCTGGCGGGTGGCCGACCACCGGGTCGAGCCCTTCGACGGCGACCTGGAGGACTACCGGGCCTGGCTCAAGGCGCGCCTCGAGGGCGAGCGCCGCGAGGCGCGTGCCGACAGGGACGAGGAGGCGCCCAGGGAGGATCGCCGCGCAGCACGACGCGCCGCCGCCGAGCTGCGCGAGAAGCTGCGTCCGCTCAAGAAGCAGCGCGACCGCGCCGAGCAGGCCATGGAGAAGGTCCAGGCGGAGCTGGCCGAGGTGGAAGAGATGCTGGGCGACGCCGCGCTCTACACCGACGCCGCCCGCAAGGCGGAGCTCACCGCCACCCTGGCGCGCCAGGGCGAGCTCAAGTCGCGCCTGGATGACCTCGAGGCCGAGTGGCTCGCCGCTGAGGAGGCGCTGGAGGCCATGGAGGCCGAGCTCAGGGAAAGCTGAGGACCAGCCACAGGCGGGTGTTTGTGCCGGGGAAGCACGAGTCGCGACCCCCGGGTTGAAACCCTGGCGCTGCGCTCGCGACTTGTCCGTCGGGTCACAACATAATCCCTCACGGGTGACCTTCGCTCGCCATCCCTGGCGATCGTCGGACGTCGCTTCCCTTGCGCCAGCAACCCGGGGGATATGTCGCTTTCGCGCTTCCCTGGCGTCACCTGGTAGGCGTCCTTGGTGCCCTCAGCTCTCCAGCAGAAAGGTCACCGGCCCGTCGTTGACCAGCGAGACCTCCATGTTGGCGGCGAACTCGCCGCTCTCCACCCGGGGCCAGGCCGCCTCGGCGCGTGCCAGCAGGTAGTGGAACAGCCGGTGGCCCTCGTCGGGCGGGGCGGCGCTGGAGAAGCTGGGCCTGAGCCCCTTGCGGGTGTCGGCCGCCAGGGTGAACTGGGAGACCAGCAGCAGCCCGCCGTCGACCTGCTGCAGGTTGAGGTTCATCTTGTCGTCGGCGTCGCCGAACACCCGGTAGTGCAAGAGCTTGTGCAGCAGCCGGTCGGCGGCGGCCTCGTCGTCGCCCTTCTCCACGCCCACCAGGGCCAGCAGGCCCTGCCCGATGGCGCCCACCGTGCGCCCCTCCACGGCCACGCTGGCCCGGGTGACCCGCTGGATCAGTGCCTTCATCTCTGCTCTCCCCGATGATTCATGACCGCTGCCTGACTTGGAAGCAGAGAGCGTAGCACGCGCCTGCTCAGCGGCGCCCCAGCAGGGCGTCGCGGAAGTCGTCCCGCAGCGGCCGGTCACCCAGCCAGATGCCGAAGAGCGCGTTGGCCAGCGCCGGGTCGTCGCTGGTATGGAGCGTCTCGCCGTTGAGGGCCAGCCGCAGGGCCTCGCCGTCCCAGGTCAGGGCGTAGCGGTCGCCGGGCTCGACGCTGCGATAGGCCCGGTTGAAGGCATTCAGGGCGGGGAGCAGCTCGCCGTAGGCGGCGTCGCCCAGGTGCTCGCGCACGCTGTCGCGGGTGGCGGCGGCGAAGTCATCGGCGGCGATGGCGTGGAAGTACTCGAGCTCCAGCCGGCGCGGTACGGACGACAGTGGGGCCGGCTCGAGGGCCTCGGGGGCCTGGTAGTAGGCCCCGGCATAGGCGGTCCAGATCATGTAGCGGAACAGGCCGTGGCCGATCAGGCGGTAGGCCTGGCCCGACTCCTCCAGCGCGGTGGCGAACTGCACGCCCCGCACCTCCACCGTCTGGGTGGCGTCGGCGCGCAGCGGCAGCCAGGTCAGCAGCAGGGCGAGCAGCAGGGCCGCCAGGGGGGCGGGAAGGCCCTGAGCCAGGGCAGAGCGGGCAGGACGATGCATGGGGAACCTCCGGCGATGGGTCTGTAGTCATGTACAGACTTTATCAGCGCGTAGAGGTTCTGTATCGAATATTGCCTACCAGGCGCGGCAGAGCATGATGTCGCAATGGGGCTCGGCCAGCAGCTGCTCGGTGATATGGCTCTGTCGGCCCAGCTGGCCGCGGCTGCCCAGGGCCAGCAGGTCCGGGGGCTGGCGGCGCAGGCGGGTCATCAGCACCTCCAGGGGGTCGCCCTGCTCGAGCACCAGCTCCAGCTCCGGCACCCTGTCGAGCTCGGCCATCAGCTGTTCGGTCTCGCGCTCCAGCTGGGTGCGCAGCCGCGCCACCTCGCGGTCTCGCCAGCGGGCGTAGTCGCCGTCGGAGCCGAGCTCCCGCTCGCCGGGAATGTCCCAGGCGTGGAGCAGGGTGAGTCGTGCCTCGGGAAAGCGCTTGAGGGTCTCGCGCAGGGTATGGCGGGAGGTCAGCGAGAAGTCCACCGGCACCAGGATGTCGCGCCACTCCTGGCTGGCCAGGTGGCTCACCGTGAGCACCGGACAGGGGGCGCTGCGCAGCACCCGGGCCAGGGTGGTGCCGGCGACGAGGTCGGGCTGGCCGCGCTTGCGGTGGGCGCCGAGGACGATCATGTCCACCTCGCGCTCGTGGGCCTCGCGGATGATCTCGGCGTAGGGAGAGCCGGCCACCGTCTGCAGCAGCATCTGGGGCTCCGGGAGGGCATAGTCCTCGCGGATATCGGTCAGCATCGCCTGCATGTCGGCCACCACCGCCTCCTCCAGGTCATGCAGCACCCGCCGCGGCAGGTAGGGGTCGAGCACGTGGATCACGTCGAGGCGGGCGCCCTGTTCGCTAGCCAGGCGCAGGGCCCGGGCGAAGGCGGCGCGGTTCTCGGCCGAGAGGTCGCAGGCGAACAGCAGCGTCTGGGTCATGGTAGCGGTCTCCGCTTCCCGAGGGTGGGACCTTCAGGATGGGAGGCCGGCGCCGCCCCTGCAAGGAGCAAAACGCCGGATTCGCCCTACCACCAGGCGTGGAAGTGGTGCACCGGGCCGCGCCCTTGACCCACATCAAGGCGCCGGCTCGCGGCCAGGGCCGCGCCCAGCCACTGCTTGGCGCCCGCCACCGCGGCCGGCAGGGCCTCGCCCAGGGCCAGGCGGGCGGCGATGGCCGAGGAGAGGGTACAGCCGGTGCCGTGCAGGTTGGCGGTGTCGACCCGGGCGCCCTCGACCCAACGGGTCGCCTCGTCGGTGATCAAGAGGTCGGGGCACTCCTCGCCGGCGAGGTGGCCGCCCTTGAGCAGGGTGGCACCGGCGCCCAGCGCCCGCAGCGCCGGCGCCAGGGCCAGCATGCCGTCGCGGTCGCCCGGCACCGGGGCGTCGAGCAGCACCGCGGCCTCCGGCAGGTTGGGGGTGACCAGGTCGGCCAGCGGCACCAGCACCTCGCGCACCGCGCGGATGCCGGCATCGTCCACCAGGATGTCGCCGCTCTTGGCCACCATCACCGGGTCGAGCACCACCCAGCGGGGGCGGCGACGGGTCAGCGCCGCGCGGATCACCTCGGCCACCTCGCGGCTCGCCACCATGCCGATTTTCACCGCGTCGATGCGCACGTCGTCGAGCAGGGTCTCGAGCTGGGCGGCGATGAACTCGGCGGGCACCGGGTGCACGCCGCTGACGCCTTGGGTGTTCTGGGCGGTCAGGGCGGTGATCACGCTGGTACCATAGGCGCCCAGCGCCGAGAAGGTCTTGAGATCGGCCTGGATGCCGGCGCCGCCGCTGGGGTCGGAGCCGGCGATGGTCAGCACATTGGGAATCACGCGCGTGGACGGGGCGGATGCGTCGGTCATGCGGTCACCTGAGAAGGGAAGAGGATGCTGAGTCTGTTCGTGGTGGCCCTGGTCAGCGCCACCCTGCTGCCGGGGGGCTCCGAGGTCTGGCTGGCGCGGCTCTGGTGCCTGGGCGAGCCGGCCCTGATGCTGTGGGCGGTGGCCACCGCCGGCAACACCCTGGGCAGCCTGATCAACGTCTGGATGGGGCGCTATGCGCGCCGCTTCCAGGACCGGCGCTGGTTTCCCGCCTCCCCGGCGGGGCTGGCCCGGGCCGAGCGCTGGTACTTCCGCTTCGGCGAGTGGAGCCTGCTCTTCTCCTGGGCCCCGGTGGTGGGCGACCCGCTCACCGTGCTGGCCGGCGTCTTCCGGCTGCCCTGGTGGCGGGCCATCCTGCTGATCACCGTGGCCAAGGGCGGGCGCTACGCGGTGGTGCTGCTGCTGGCCCAGCAGTGGCTGGCGCCGCTCTGCCAGTAAGCCGGCAGGAGGCGCCAGTCCTTGGCTAGAGCACCGAGGGCAGCCAGGTGGCCAGTCCCGGCATCAGCGCCAGCGCCAGCAGCATGGCTAGCTGCATGGCGATGAAGGGCGTCACCCCCCGGTAGATCGCCGAGGTGGGCACCGAATCCGGCGTCACCCCGCGCAGGTAGAAGAGCGCGAAGCCGAAGGGTGGTGTCAGGAAGGAGGTCTGCAGGTTCACCGCGATCATGATGCCGAGCCAGATCGGGTCGACCCCCATGGCCAGCAGCACCGGCCCGACGATAGGCACCACCACGAAGGTGATCTCGATGAAGTCGAGGATGAAGCCGAGCAGGAAGATCACCAGCATCACCACCAGGGTGGCGCCCACCACGCCGCCGGGCAGCGCCTCGAACAGCTCGGTGACCAGCTCCTCGCCACCGAAGGCGCGGAACACCAGCGAGAAGAGCGCGGCGCCGATCAGGATCAGGAACACCATGCTGGTGACCTGGGCGGTGGACTGCACCACCTCCCGCAGCACCGGCACGCTCAGGCGGCGGTTCACCAGCGCCAGCAGGAAGGCGCCGAAGGCGCCCACCGCGGAGGCCTCGGTGGGCGTGGCGAAGCCGCCCAGGATCGAGCCCAGCACCGCCACGATCAGCAGCACCGGCGGCACCAGCCCCTTGAGCAGCAGCGGCCAGAGGCTGCCGGTGTGGCCCAGCTCCTTCATCAGGGAGTCGCGGTCGGCGGGCGGGGCGGCCTCGGGTTTCACCCAGGCGGTGATCACCAGGTAGACGATATAGGCCACCACCAGCAGCAGGCCCGGCACCAGGGCGCCGATGAAGAGATCGCCCACCGAGAGGGTGCGCGGGCTCCACACCCCCATGGAGAGCTGGGCCTGTTGGTAGGCGTTGTTGAGCACGTCGCCCAGCAGCACCAGGGCGATGGAGGGCGGGATGATCTGACCCAGGGTGCCGGTGGCGCAGATGCTGCCGGTGGCCAGCGACGGCGAGTAGCCGCGCTTGAGCATGGTGGGCAGCGAGAGCAGCCCCATGGTCACCACGGTGGCGCCGACGATGCCGGTAGAGGCCGCCAGCAGCATGCCGACCAGCACCACGGCGATGCCCAGCCCGCCGCGCAGGGCGCCGAAGGCCAGCGACATGGCGTCGAGCAGGGTCTCGGCGATGCGCGACTTCTCCAGCAGCACCCCCATCAGCACGAAGAGCGGCACCGCCAGCAGCGTCTGGTTGGTCATGATGCCGTAGAGGCGGTTGGGCATGGCGCCCAGGTATCGGGTCTCGAAGGGCACCGGCACGCCCATCTGGATCAGCGCATAGCCGATACCGGCGAAGATCAGGGCGGTGCCGGCCAGCGACAGCGCCACCGGGTAGCCCAGCATCAGCACGCCGCAGACCGCGGCGAACATGATCAGCGGCATGAACTCGAGGAGGGTGGCCAGCATTACAGGAGCTCCTCGTGCTGCGGGGTGTCGTTGGGCAGGCGGTGGCGGATGATCAGCACCTGGCGGATCAGCTGGGCGATGCCCTGGATCAGCAGCAGCGCCATCATCACGAGTATCAGGGTCTTGAGCAGGTAGACGCCGGGAATGCCGCCGTCCGGTGAGCGCTCCATGATCGCCCAGCTGCTGCGCACATAGCCGTAGCTGCCGATGCCGATGAAGAGTACCACCGGAATCAGCAGGAAGAGGGTGCCGCAGAGGTCGACCCAGGCGCGCCCCCGGGCGGAGAGGCGGCGGTAGAAGATATCCACACGCACATGGCCGTCGCGGCGCAGGGTCCAGGCGGCGCCGAGCATGAAGACCGCGGCGTGCATGTACATCACCGACTCCTGCATCACGGTGTTATGGATGCTGAAGACGTAGCGCATCACCACGATGGCGAACTGCACCAGCATCATGAGGATCACCAGCCAGGCGATGCTGGTGCCGATGCGGTCGGTAAAGGCGTCCAGGCCCCGGAGCAGGGCCGGTTCGCGGGCAGGGGGTGTCATGGGAGGTCTCGTGCAGAAGCGGAAACGACGGGCATCATCGCCGATTCGGCGACGATCGTCATCCCTGGCTCTCAACCCTGGGTTTCACCCTCGAGGGTCATTCTCGCGTATCCCCCGGCGCCTTGCCCCTCCTCAGCCTGGCTCGCCCTTGAGGCGGGCGGTCATGGCCTGCAGGCAGGCGGCAGGCAGCCGGACATCCACGGCGATCGGCAGGTGGTCGGAGAAGAGGTGGTCCAGCACTCGCACGTCGTCGGCCTGCAGCGAGTCGGAGAGCAGGATGTGGTCCAGGGCGCGGCGCGGCTGCCAGGAGGGGTAGCTGAGCAGCGGACGCACCGGATGCAGCGGCAGCGAGGCGCAGAAGCGCTGGTGGCCGTGGAGCTGCTCGGGGGTGCAGTTGAGGTCGCCCATCACCACCACGTGGCGCAGCGGCTGGATGATCTCGGAGAGGTAGTCGAGCTGGCGCACCCGGGTGCGATGACCCAACGCCAGGTGGGCCACGAAGAGGTGCAGGGCATCGGGGCCCTCGCCGAAGCGGGCGTGGATGGCACCCCGTCCCGGCAGGGTGCCGGGCAGGCGGTGCTCCTCGATCCGGCTGGGAGCCAGCCGCGACAGCAGCCCGTTGCTGTGCTGGGCGATGCGGCCCAGGTTGCGGTTGAGCTGCTTGAAATGGTGCGGGAAGCCCCCGCGGCCGGCGAGATACTCCACCTGATTGACGTTGCTGGAGCGGAAGCTGCCGCCGTCCACCTCCTGGAGGCCGACGATGTCGAAGCGCCCCAGCACCTCGCTGACCATGTCCAGCCGGCGCAGGCGCTTGGGGTGGGGCAGCAGGTGCTGCCAGCTACGGGTCAGGTAGTGGTGGTAGGCCGAGGTCTGAATGCCCACCTGCATGTTGAAGGTGAGCAGCTTCAGGTGGCCGCCCTCGAGGGGCGGCGTCCTTGCCTCGGCCAGATGCGACATCTCAGCTGTCACCACGCTCCTCACGGACCTTCTCGATCAGCGCGTCGGCGATCTGGGGCATGTTGGAGAGGCTGCCGGCGCTGCTGGGCGTGACCAGGTAGCGGCCGTCGATCACCAGGGCGGGCACGCCCATCAGGCGCATGGCGCGCAGCCGCGAGTGGGCCTGGTTGACCTTGCTCTTCACCGCGAAGGAGCCGAGTGCCTGGCGCGCCTCCTCCTCGCTGACGCCGTAGCCGCTGAAGAAGTCGGCCAGGTCATCGGTCTCGGTGAGACGACGGTTCTGCTGGTGGATGGCGTCGAAGAAGTCGGCGTGGACCGCCTCGACGATGCCCAGCTCCTCGGCGGCGTAGAAGGCCGCGGCGTGCTTGTTCCAGTCGCCGCCCATGGTGCCGGGCAGATGCACCACGCTGACGTCCTCATCGAGGGTCTCGTACCAGGCGGTGACGTGCTGCTGCAGGTTGTAGCAGTGCGGACAGCCGTACCAGAACGCTTCGGTGACCTCGATCTGGCCCTCGGCGACGCGGGTCTCGACGGGCTGGGGCAGCACCTCGTAGTGCTGGCCCTCGACCAGCGGGGAGGCGGTGGCCAGGCTCGACAGGCCGAGGCCGGCAAGGGCGAACATCAGGGGCTTGAACATCACGAACTCTCTCCTTGAATGATCCGGCGGGGCCGGGCGTCGCTGCCTTTGAGCGCGTTCGCCACCGAGGGTTCCCTGGTGGCGGCCGGGCCTGCGACGATACGACAAGGGCGGCCCGTGGGCCGCCCTGGCGCGTACTGAGCGGGGCATCGCTATCTGCGACGGGCCTGACTCAGTGCAGGCCCAGCACGTAGTTGGCCACGGCTTCCATGTCGGCATCGCTCATCTTGGCAGCGATGTCGCGCATGATGTTGGCCGGGTCGTTGGCCCGCTCGCCGGAGGCGAAGTCCTGCAGGGTGGCGACGGTGTACTCGACGAACTGCCCGGAGAGCGCCGGGTAGATGGCGCTGCCGATGCCTTCCCCGGTGGGGGTGTGGCAGGCGGCGCAGGCCGGGATGCCCCTGGAGAGGTCGCCGGCCCGGTAGAGCTCCTCGCCGCGCTCCAGCAGTTCATAATCCGGGTCGACCTGGCCCAGGTTGGCGTCCTGGTCGGCGAAGTACTTGGCGACATCCCAGGCGTCCTGGTCCGAGAAGTCGTCTACCTGGCCGGCCATCTGGGGCACCAGGCGGTGGCCGTCACGGATGTCCATGATCTGCTTGGCGGTGTAGGACATCTGCTGGCCGGCGAGATGCGGGAAGGCCGAGGAGGGGCTGATGCCGGACTGGCCGTGGCAGGCGGCGCAGCTCTGCGCCTTCTCGCGGCCCGCCGCCGCATCGGCGTCGGCCTCCAGGTCGGCGTGGGCGGCGCCGACGGCGCCCATGGTAAATGCCAGGCTTGCCAGTAACTTTCTCATCGCTAATCCACTTTGCCGTTACATTGTTGACCGGTACGTACCCTGGGAGCCGCCCGGATCGCGAGCCTGCCCGGGGCCTTGCGCAGGCGCCGGCGGTTCGCGGACGTCGAGGGCGCGGTGGTACACTAGCGTGCCCCGGGTCGCAGACAAAAGACACTGCATTATACCGAATCACCCCGGCGGCGGGAATGCAAGCCGCGCCCCGTCTCCCTTCGACCATCGTCAGGATGTCATCGCCATGGCGCGACTCAACTATCAGACCGCCCGTTTCCTCACCAGCGCCCCGACCCTGGCCCAGTGCCCGCCCGACAGCGGCGCCGAGGTGGCCTTCGCCGGACGCTCCAATGCCGGCAAGTCCAGCGCCATCAATACCCTGACCCGCCAGAAGGCCCTGGCGCGCACCTCCAAGACCCCCGGCCGGACCCAGCTGATCAACTTCTTCACCCTGGGCGAGGATGCCGACCGGCGCCTGGTGGACCTGCCCGGCTACGGCTTCGCCAAGGTGCCCGAGCAGGTCAAGCTGGAGTGGCAGCGCCACCTCTCGGACTACCTGCAGCGCCGCGCCTCGCTGCGCGGCCTGGTGCTGGTGATGGACGTGCGCCACCCGCTCTCGGAGTTCGACCAGACCCTGCTGGGCTGGGCGGATGACAAGGCGATGCCGGTGCATATCCTGCTCACCAAGGCCGACAAGCTGAAGCGCGGCGCGGCGGCCAGCGCCCTGCAGCAGGTGCGCTCGCGGCTGCGCGAGTGGGAGGATCTGGTCAGCATCCAGCTCTTCTCGTCGCTCAAGGGGCAGGGCGTCGAGGAGGCGCATGCGCGCCTGGACGCCTGGCTGCTGGACTAGTTCCCAGCGCTATCGCAGACGTATACATCGCTCAAGGCTTTCCCGGCGACAGGTCCTCGAGGGGGCGCTATGAATACGTCCCTGTAGGCTACCTCGGCCATCCTTGGTCCTCGGACCCCCTCTCCGTCCTGTCCCCGGCGCCTTTCGCTATCAGAGCCTTTCGTTATCGCTGCCTTTCCAGCCAGCGGATCAGCGCCGGCAGCTCGCGGACGTGGTCGAGGCGATGGATGCCGGCGGGCAGGGCGCGGTCGTCCGGGCCGATCCAGGCCGCCTGCATGCCCAGGCGCCGCGCCGGCAGGGCATCCTCGGCCCAGGAATCCCCTACGTGCAGCGCCCGTGATGGCGGGGTGCCGAGCCGGGCCAGGGCGGCCAGGAAGGGGCGCGGGTCGGGCTTGGGGGCGAGCAGCTCGCCCGCGGCGATGGCCACCGGGAAGTGGCGCCCCAGCGCCAGGCGGGCGATCTCCACGTTGCCGTTGGTGATGCTGGCCAGCCGGTAGCGGCTGCCCAGCTCGTCCAGCAGCTCATCCACCTCCTCATGGGGCGTGACCTCGTGCCTCAGCACCATGAAGCGCTCCATGGCGCGGCTGGCCCAGTGGTCGGCGTGCTCCGCGGCCAGGCCGTACTCGTTAAGCAGCTCAGCCAGCGCACGGTGGCGCAGCCAGGTGAAGTCGCCGCGGCGCAGCGGGTGGGCGCCGGCCAGGCGAAGGCGGCGCTCGATGAAGGCCGCCAGGGGGAAGCGTTCGGCGAAGCGGCCGCGGGCGTCTGACGGCGATGCCCCGTCGGCGTGGCCGCCGAGGCGCTCTTCCAGCCGATCTTGCATCCGCCCTTCCAGCCATTCGTGCAGCGCCGCGTCCAGCCAGGCGTAGTGGCCCTCCTCGGTGCGCCGCATCACCCCGCCGTTGTCCCACAGGGTGTCGTCCAGGTCGAAGGTGATCGCCTCGAGTCTCACGATGGTTCCTCGTCGGGGGCCGCGGCGGTCCGGCGCCGCGCCCGCGGGTGGGCGGCGTCGTAGCTGGCCGCCAGGTGCTGCCAGTCGAGCCGGGTATAGACTTGGGTGGTGGCCAGGTTGGCGTGGCCCAGCAGCTCCTGGACGGCGCGCAGGTCCTGGCTCGACTCCAGCAGATGGCTGGCGAAGGAGTGGCGCAGGCGGTGGGGGTGCAGGTGCTCGTCGAGGCCGCGGCGGCGAGCGATCAGCGCCAGGCGCTGCTGGATGGCGCGGTGGCCGAGGCGGGTGCCGCGCTGGCCCACGAAGAGCGCCGTCTCGCCGGGCGCCGCCAGGGTCTCGCGCAGGGCGAGCCAGGTGTCCAGCGCGCGGCGCGCATGGCGGCCCACCGGCACCTGGCGGGGCTTGCCGCCCTTGCCCAGCACCCGCACCCGCTCGGGCTGCAGGTCGGTCAGGTCGAGGCCCGCCAGCTCGGCCAGGCGCAGGCCGCTGGAGTAGAAGAGCTCCAGCATCGCCTGGTCGCGCACCGCCAGCGGCGAGCCGTCGTGAGGGGTCTCCAGGAAGCCCTTCAGACGGTCGACGTCCACCGGCCGCGGCAGGTGGCGCGGCTGGCGCGGCGCTCGGGTCAGGGCCACCGGATTGTGGGTCAGCCGGCCGGCGGCCACCAGGTGGTCGGCCAGCCGCGAGATCGCCGAGCGCCGCCGGGCCAGGCTGCGCGGGGCCAGGCCCCGGGCGCGCTCATCGCCCAGGAAGCGGCGCAGCAGGGCGGCGTCCAGCCGTGACCACTCCTCGATGCCGCGCTCGTCCAGGAAGGCCAGCAGGGCGGCGAGGTCGCGGCGGTAGGCGTCCAGGGTGGCCGGGCTCGCGGTACGGGCGAGCCCGCCCAGGAAGGCCTCGACCTCGCGGGCCAGGGGCGCGGCAGAGGGGGGCTCAGCCATGGCGCCCGGCGTGGCGCACCAGCAGCCGGGCCACCACGTCGCCCACGTATTCGGTGAACAGGGTATCCATGCTGGCGCGGAAGTGATCGGCGTCGGGGCTGGCCAGCACCAGGTAGCCCAGCGGCTCGCCCAGGGTCAGCCGGGTGATGGCACAGGAGCCGGAGCGCCGTGGCGCCGTGGTGTGGGGCAGCAGCCGCTTCCAGTCGGTGGGGGTGAGCCGGGTGCAGCGGCTGGTGCGGCCGTCGAGCAGGGCCGCCAGGCGTGAGCCGGCGTGCTCGTCGAGCACCTGGCGCGGCGCCTGGGGCGGCTGGGGCTCGGCGTCGGTGAGGCTGGCCGGACACCACAGCGCCACCGCCGGCGTGGAGAAGCGCTCGCAGAACTGGGTGGCCAGGGCCTGGCCCAGGGCGTCGCCGTCCTCGGCCTCCAGCAGGGCCAGCACCAGCTCCCGGGTGCGGCGGTACTGGGCCTCGTTGTGGCGGGCCGACTCCAGCAGCTGCTCGAGGCGCCATTCGGCCTGCTCGGCGCGGGTGCGCAGGTCGTGGACCAGCCGCTCCAGCAGCGAGGTGGCGCCGCGGGCCTCGGGATGCGGCACCTTGAGCTGCTGCAGCAGGCCCTCGCGACCGACGAAGAAGTCCGGGTGGGTGGCCAGCCATTCGGCGACCCGGTCCGGGTCGAGGGTCTTGCGCGGTTCGGGGGCGGCTCGTGACATGCGGATTCCTCGGCGGTCGGCCCGATGGGCTCAGGTCAGGATGATGCGGCCGTCATAGACGCGTTCGGCGGGGCCGCTCATGGCCAGGGAGGTGCCGGGGCCTCCCCATTCGATGCTCAAGTCGCCTCCGGGCAGGTGCACGGTGACCGGGCTTTCGAGCAGCCCCTGGCGGATGCCGCAGGCCACCGCGGCGCAGGCGCCGGTGCCGCAGGCCAGGGTCTCGCCGCTGCCCCGTTCAAAGACCCTCAGGCGGATCTCGTGGGGGGAGACGACCTGCATGAAGCCCGCGTTGACCCGCTTCGGAAAGCGCGGGTGGGACTCGATGGCCGGGCCCAGGCGCGCCACCGGGGCGCGGTCGACGTCCTCGACCCGCAGCACCGCGTGGGGGTTGCCCATGGAGACGACGCCGATCTCGACGCGCTCGCCGTCCACCGCCAGGAGGTGCAGCGGGCGATCCTCGGCGGCATCGAAGGGCAGTGCCTCGGGGGCGAAGCGCGGCTCGCCCATGTCGACCCGCACTCGCCCGTCATCCTCGACCAGCAGCACCAGCGGGCCGCCGGCGGTCTCCACGTGGATCTCGTGCTTGTGGGTCAGGCGCTGGTCGCGCACGAAGCGGGCGAAGCAGCGCGCCCCGTTGCCGCAGTTCTCCACCTCGCTGCCGTCGGCGTTGAAGATCCGGTAGCGGAAGTCCATGTCCGGGTCCCGGGGCGGCTCGACGATCAGCAGCTGGTCGAAGCCGACGCCGAAGCGGCGGTCGGCCAGGCGGCGGATCTGGTCGTCCTGCAGGCGCGCCCGCTGGGTGACCAGGTCGATCACCATGAAATCGTTGCCCAGCCCGTGCATCTTGGTGAAGTGCAGCAGCATCAGCGCGCGCCCTCCTCGTCGTCGGGCAGCAGCGCCTCGCCGGCCCACAGCTCCTCGAGGCGCTCGCGGCGGCGCACCAGGTGGCTGGCCTCGCCGTCCACCATCACCTCGGCGGGGCGCGGGCGGCTGTTGTAGTTGGAGGCCATCACGAAGCCGTAGGCGCCGGCGGAGCGCACCGCCAGCAGGTCGCCCGGGGCGATGGCCAGTGTACGCTCCTTGCCCAGGAAGTCGCCGGTCTCGCACACCGGGCCCACCACGTCGTAGGTGGCACTCTCCCGGGCGCGGCGGGTATCCACCGGCAGGATCGCCTGCCAGGCCTGATAGAGGGCGGGGCGGATCAGGTCGTTCATGCCGGCATCGACGATGGCGAAGTTCCGGGTCTCGCCGGGCTTGAGGAACTCCACCCGGGTCAGCAGCACGCCGGCGTTGGCGGCGATCGAGCGGCCCGGCTCGAAGAGCAGGGTCAATCGCTCGCTGCCCGCCCAGCGGGAGAGGCGCTCCAGCAGGGCCGAGGCGTAGTCGAAGGGCGCCGGCGGGTGCTCGTCGCGATAGGGCACGCCGAGGCCGCCGCCGAGATCCAGGTGCTCCACCTCGATGCCCCGCTCGCGCAGGCGCTCGAGCAGCACCAGCAGGCGGTCCAGGGCGTCCAGGAAGGGCGCGAGCTCGGTGAGCTGGGAGCCGATATGGCAGTCCAGGCCGCTCACCTTCACATGGGGCAGGCTCGCGGCCAGCTCGTAGACCGCCAGCGCCTCGTCCACCGGGATGCCGAACTTGTTGTCCTTGAGCCCGGTGGAGATGTAGGGGTGGGTGCCGGCATCCACGTCCGGGTTGACCCGCAGCGACACCGGGGCCACCTTGCCGAGCCGGCCGGCCACCTCATTGAGGCGCTCGAGTTCGGGACGCGACTCCACGTTGAAGCACTTGATGCCAACCTCCAGCGCCCGGGCCATCTCGGCCTCCTGCTTGGCGACACCGGAGAAGACCACCTTGGCGGGGTTGCCGCCGGCGGCCAGTACCCGCTCCAGCTCGCCCACGGAGACGATGTCGAAGCCGGCGCCCAGGCGGGCCAGCAGGCCCAGCACGGCGAGGTTGGAGTTGGCCTTCACCGCGTAGCAGATCAGGTGGGGATGGCCGCCCAGCGCCTCGGTATAGGCGCGGAAGTGCCGGGCCAGGGTGGCCTTGGAGTAGACGTAGCAGGGCGTGCCGAACTGCTCGGCGATGCGGGTCAGGGGGACCTCCTCGCCGTAGAGCACGCCGTCGCGGTACTCGAAATGATCCATGCCTAGGTCTCGCTGTCGTCGGGGGCGGTGGCGGCGTCGCGGGGGCCGTACTGCTCGGCCGCCTGCTCGTCATCGGGCAGGTAGAGGGGGCCCTTCTGGCCGCAGCCGGCCAGGCCCAGCGCCATGACCAGCGCCAGGGGCAGGGCGGCGAGTGCCAGGCGGCGCATCAGGCGCCGGCCTCCGCGGCGCTCTCCATCGCGGCCAGGGCGTCGCGGGCGCGCTGGGCGGCGGCGCGCACCTGATCCGGGGCGGTGCCGCCGATATGGTTGCGGGCGGCCACCGAGCCCTCCAGGGTCAGCACCTCGAAGACGTCGCCTTCGATGACGTCGGAGAACTGCCGGAGCTCCTCGAGGCTCATCTCGGAGAGATCCTTGCTCTCGCGGATGCCATAGGCCACGGAGAGGCCGACGATCTCGTGGGCGTCACGGAAGGCCACGCCGCGGCGCACCAGATAGTCGGCCAGGTCGGTGGCGGTGGAGAAGCCGCGGCGGGCCGCCTCGGCCATCTGCGGTTTCTTCGGCTCGATGGCCGGCACCATGTCGGCGAACGCCTTTAGGCAGTCCTTGACGGTGTCCACGGCGTCGAACAGCGGCTCCTTGTCCTCCTGGTTGTCCTTGTTGTAGGCCAGCGGCTGGGACTTCATCAGGGTCAGCAGGCCCATCAGGTGGCCGTAGACTCGGCCGGTCTTGCCGCGCACCAGCTCCGGCACGTCGGGGTTCTTCTTCTGCGGCATGATCGAGGAGCCGGTGCAGAAGCGGTCGGGCAGGTCGATGAAGTCGAACTGGGCGCTGGTCCACAGCACCAGCTCCTCGCTCATCCGCGACAGGTGCATCAGCAGCAGGCTGGCGAAGGCGGTGAACTCGATGGCGAAGTCGCGATCGCTCACCGCGTCCAGGCTGTTCTCGGCGGGGCGCGCGAAGCCCAGCAGCTCGGCGGTGACGTGGCGGTCGATGGGGTAGGTGGTGCCGGCCAGGGCGGCGGCGCCCAGCGGCATCACGTTGAGCCGGCGGCGGCAGTCGAGCAGCCGCTCGTGGTCGCGGGCCAGCATCTCGTGCCAGGCCAGCAGGTGGTGGCCGAAGGTGACCGGCTGGGCCGTCTGCAGGTGGGTGAAGCCGGGCATGATGGTGTCGGCCTCGCGGTCGGCCAGCTCGATCAGGCCGCGGCGCAGGCGGGCGAGCTCGGCGGCCACCCGGTCGATCTCGTCGCGCAGGAAGAGGCGGATGTCGGTGGCCACCTGGTCGTTGCGGGAGCGGCCGGTATGCAGCTTCTTGCCGGTGATGCCGATCTTGTCGGTGAGCCGCGCCTCGATGTTCATGTGCACGTCTTCCAGCGCCACCGACCACTGGAACTCGCCGCGCTCGATCTCGCCGGCGATCTCGGTCAAGCCCTGAACGATGGCGTCGCGCTCGGCCTCGCTGAGCACCCCGACCCGTGCCAGCATGGTGGCATGGGCGATGGAGCCCTGGATGTCGTGGAAGGCCAGGCGCTGGTCGAAGTCGACCGAGGCGGTGAAGCGGGCCACGAAGGCGTCGGTGGGCTCGTTGAAGCGGCCGCCCCAGGACTGGTTGGTGCCGGCGGTGGTGGAATCTGCGCTCATCGGACTGGGCATCCTGCGTAACGGGTTGCGGTGAAGCGGGGCCACAGGGCCCCGGCGCCGCCGCGGCGGCGCTGGCTGGACATGCCGGGCAGTGTACCAGAGTCCGTCGGCGTGGCGAGGGGGCGCCCGGGGCGTCGATTTCTCCTGCCCTGCCGGGTGCTTTATGATGACAGCCGATATGCTCTAGAGAATGCCAATACCACCGGGCGCCGGCGACGCTGGACGCCGGCAGGGGAACCGGTACAGGGAGAACTTCGTGCAAGCCATCACCAAGCTGCGTATTGCCACCCGCAAGAGTCAACTGGCCCTGTGGCAGGCCGAACATGTCCGCGACCGCCTCATGGAGCTCCACCCTGGCCTCGAGGTGGAGCTGGTGGCCATGTCCACCCGCGGCGACAAGATCCTCGATACGCCGCTGGCCAAGGTGGGGGGCAAGGGGCTGTTCGTGAAGGAGCTGGAGGAGGCGATGCTCGACGGCCGCGCCGACATCGCCGTGCACTCCATGAAGGACGTGCCGATGCACTTCCCCGAGGGGCTCGGCCTCTCGGTGATCTTCGCCGGCGCCGAGGCCACCGACGCCTTCGTCTCCAACCACTACCGGAGCCTCGACGAGCTGCCCGAAGGGGCGCGCATCGGCACCTCCAGCCTGCGCCGCGGCCTGCAGATGCAGGAGGCGCGCCCGGACTTCGAGATCCTCTCCCTGCGCGGCAACGTCCAGACCCGCCTGGCCAAGCTCGACGCCGGCGAGTTCGACGCCATCATCCTGGCCACCTCCGGGCTGCGTCGCCTGGGCCTCGACGACCGCATCGCCATGGAGCTGCCCCCCGAGGTGTGCCTGCCGGCCTGCGGCCAAGGGGCGCTGGGCATCGAGTGCCGCCTCCACGACCCCGAGCTGATCGGTCTGCTGGCGCCTCTGGACGACCCCGACACCGCCACCCGGGTGCGCGCCGAGCGCGCCATGAACACCCGGCTGGAGGGCGGCTGCCAGGTCCCCATCGGCGGCCATGCGGTGTTCGAGAATGACGGCCAGACCCTGTGGCTGCGCGCCCTGGTGGGCACCCCGGACGGCAGCCGGGTGCTGCGCGCCGAGGGGCGTGGCTCCATCCACGAGCCGGAGGCGCTGGGCATCCGCGTCGCCGAGGAGCTGCTCGAGATGGGCGCCGGCGAGATCCTCGCCGAGGTCTACGGCGCCGGCTGATGGGGGCCCAGCCGGTCGTGATCACACGCCCCGGCGAGCGGGGCGACGTGCTGGCCGCGGCCATCGAGGCCCGCGGCCTGCCGGTGGCCCGCCTCGAAGCGCTGCGCTTGGAGGCGCTGCCCGAGACGCCGGAGCAGCGCGCCGCCTGGCTCGACTTCGACCAGTTCCGGCGGGTGGTGGTGGTGAGCCCCTTCGCCGCCGAGTGTCTGGCCGAGGCGCTGGACCGCTACTGGCCGCAGCTGCCCGTGGGCATCGACTACTACGCCGTGGGGGCGGCCACCGCCGCCGCCCTGCACCAGGCGCTCGGCGTGCGGGTGCATGTGCCGCCTGCCGCGGCCGGCGAGGACACCAGCGAGGCGCTGCTGCGGCTGGGCTCCCTGCAGCGCCTCGACGGCGAGAAGATCCTGCTGGTGGCCGGCGAGGGGGGGCGTACCCTGCTGGCCGAGACCCTCGCCGCGCGCGGCGCCCGCCTGACCCGCCTGGCGGTCTATCGCCGCACCCCGCTCTCCCCCTCACCCGACATGCAGCGCCGCCTGGCCCGGGGCGACTTTCGTGCCCTGGTGGTCAGCAGCGGAGAAATCCTCGAACATCTGGCAAGATGGTGCACAGGTGCCGCCTTGAACCAACCGCTAATCGTTTCCAGCGCCCGGTTGGCTACACTGGCCGGCAAGCTGGGGTTTCGTGCCCCTGTCGTGGCGTCCGGCGCCACGCCGACCGCGCTGACGACGGCCTTGGCCGCCGCCTGTCACCCGCAGGAAGCCGATGTCGATCAAGACGATCTCGAAAAGGGCTAGCGACAAGATGAGCAAGCAACCACACGAGCAGGATGAACAGAAGGCGTCTGACGGCGCGCAAGCGGCGACCTCGGGCGGCGACGCCGGCAAGGGCAATCATCAGAACCGGCGTCGTTCGCGGCGCTACGACAAGACCACTCAGGACGCGGCCTCCCAGGACTCGGCTCAGCCGGCCGGGGCCGCGGAGAGTGCCGAGTCGAAGCCCGCTGCGAACAGCGCCGCCGCGCCGGCCCAGGCCTCGGGCAAGCCTGACGCCGCGGCGGCCGGCAGCACGCCCCCGCCGGCCAAGCCGGCCGATGCCTCCAAGGCTGCTGGCGCTGCCGACAAGGGCAAGCCCGCCGAGCCCCGGCCGGTATCCGGCGGCAGCGGCGCGGGTGCCGCGGCTCCCCCGGCTGGCGGCGGTGACGGCAAGGGCGGCAAGGCGGGCCTCGCCGCCATCGTGCTGGTGATCCTGCTGGCCATCGCCGTGGTGCTGTTCGGCTGGCAGGCGTGGCAGAAGCTCGAGGCCCAGCAGGCGCGCATCGGTGAGCTGGAGTCCGCCTCCGGCCAGTTCGCCAGCGCCGCCGACCTGGCGGGCCTGGAGAGCCGCCTGGACGAGGGCGAGCGCGAGCGCGACGCCGCCCTGGACGACGCCATCGCCAGCCTGCAGGGGGAGTTCGCCGACTATCGCGGCGAGGTCAACCAGACCCTCGACCGGGTGCTCGACGAGCTCTCCAGCGAGCAGGAGGCCGACGAGCGCGACTGGCTGCACGCCGAGGCCGCCTACCTGCTGCGCCTGGCCAACCAGCGCCTGCAACTCGAGCGCGACGTCGAGGGCGCGGCCGCCCTGCTGCGCACCGCCGACCAGCGCCTGCGCGAGGCGGACAACCCCGCCCTGGTGCCGGTGCGCCGCGAGATCGCCAGCGAGCTGGCCGCCCTGGAGGCCGTGCCGCGGGTCGACCGCACCGGCCTGTGGCTGGCCCTCAACGCCCAGCAGCAGCAGATCGCCCGCCAGCCGCTCTCCCAGGAGATCGAGGAGATCACCGTGCGCTCCGGCATCACGGAGGCGCCCAGCGGCACCTGGCAGCAGCAGCTCTCGCGCTTCGGCCAGGAGCTCAAGGAGCTGGTCACCATCCGCCACCATGATGCCGACCTGGAAGCGCTGATCACCCCCGAGCAGGAGTCCTACCTGCGCCAGAGCGTGCGCCTGGTGCTGGAGCAGTCCCAGCTGGCGCTGCTCAAGGAGGAGCAGTCGCTCTTCGAGGCGAGCCTCGACAAGGCGCTGACCCTGATCGAGGGCTACTACGATACCGACGCCTCCGGCGTGCAGTCGGTCGTCGAGCGTCTGGGTGAGCTCAAGGCCCAGGCGATCCGTCCGGAGCTGCCGGACATCAGCGGCTCCCAGCAGGCCCTGGCCACCTTCATCGAGCGTCGCTTCGAGTCGCGCCGGGGAGATGACGCATGAGAAAGCTGATCCTGATCGTCGTCCTGGGCCTGGCGCTCGGCGCGCTCTTCGGCCAGCTGATGATGTCCGTGCCCGGCTACTGGCTGGTGCGCGTCGGCGACACCTCGGTGCAGACCTCCTTCTGGTTTGGCCTGGTGATCCTGCTGGCCGGCTTCCTGGTGCTGCACTTCGCCCTGCGCGTGCTGATGCGCCTGACCCGTCCGGTCTCGCGCTTCAAGGTGTGGAACAGCCGCGCCCGCAACCGCAACGCCATGAAGCGCACCGTGCGCGGCCTGGTGGCGCTGGCCGAGGGGCGTTGGAAGAAGGCCGAGAAGTCGCTGGTCAAGGCGGCGGACGACTCCAGCACCCCGCTGGTCAACTACCTTTCCGCGGCGCTAGCGGCCCATTACCAGGGCCGCTTCGACCAGGCCGACACCCTGCTCAAGCGGGCGCACCTGAGCACCGAGGGGGCCGATACCGCGGTGGGCATGATGCAGGCCCAGCTGATGCTGGACCGCCAGCAGTACGAGGAGGCCCTGGCGATCCTCACCCGCCTGGACCGCCAGCTGCCCAACCATCCCCAGGTGCTCAAGCAGCTCAAGCAGGCCTACCTCAGCGTCAGCGACTGGGACGGCCTGCGCCGCCTGATGCCGCGCCTCGGCGCCCAGCAGTTGATCTCGAAGGAGGAGCGCGACCAGCTCGAGCAGCGCGCCTACCGTGAGCTGATCGTGCGCGAGGCCCGCGAGGGTAGCGATATCGAGAAGGTGCGCGGCCTGTGGGCCGACATGCCCGACCACCTGCGCGGCAACATCGACCTGATCGTGCTCTACGCCGAGGCGCTGGTGCGCGGTCGTCAGGAGCCCATCGCCGAGCGCCTGCTGCGCCACTCCCTCAAGGAGCACTGGGACAGCCGCCTGGTGCTGCGCTACGGCCTGCTCGACGTGGATGCCGCGCGCCAGCTGGTGACCGCCGAGAAGTGGCTGCAGGAGCGGCCCAACGACCCGGACCTGCTGCTGACGCTGGGTCGCCTGGCGCTGCGCAACGCATACTGGGGCAAGGCCCAGGAGTACTTCGAGGCGAGCCAGCGCCAGCGCCCCAGCGGCGTGGTGTGTGCCGAGCTGGCGCGGCTCTACGCCAACCTGGGCGAGCACAACAAGAGCCAGCTCTACTATCGCCAGAGCGTGGAGCTGCTCGACAAGTCGCTGCCCTCGCTGCCCCAGCCCCGCGAGGACAAGGACGTGCTGGCCGAAAAGACGCCCTCGAAAGCCAAGCCCGAGGACGCCGCGGGCAAGGGCGGCAAGCCTGCGGGAGAGAAGGCCGACGAGAAGAAGCCGGCCTGAGGCCGGGCGGCCCCGGCCACCCTGCCACCACCCGAGAAGGGGGCGCCATCCGGCGCCCCCTTCTTGTTTCTGCTGGCGGCTCCTGCCTTCTTCCTCGCTGCTGGCATGGCTCCGCGGGACCCGGCCACGGGGTGGCCAGGGGGCGACGCCGTGGAGCAGGAAAAAGGCGGGGCTGCCGATGGCAGCCCCGCCTTGCCTTGTGAGGGTGCTGAGCCGACGGCTCAGTCCTCGTCGAAGTCCCCCTTGAACTCGGGGTTGGGCTTCGAGCGCGGGTCCTCCTCGCCCGCGCGGCTGCTCTCGCCGGAGCGGGGCTGGCCGCCGGGGCGCCCGTCGATGTCGAAGTTCTGCTGCATGATGCGCAGGTTGGCGGGAGGCGCCTCGCCCTCCTTGCCCACGCCGAAGTAGAGGGTGGTGTGGGGGAAGGGGATCTCGATGCCCTTGCCGTCGAAGTGCAGCTTGACCAGGCGGTTGTAGGCGCGCCCCACGGCCCACTGGTTGCCCGGGGTGGTCTTGATGCGCACGCGGATGTTCACCGAGCTGTCCGCCAGGGCGGTGACGCCGGCCACCTCCAGCGGGGCGAGGATGTTCATCTTGTGGTCGTCGCCGGCCGCCAGCTCGTCGAAGGCCTCGCGCAGCGCCACGATGGCGTCGTCGATGCTCTCGCGGTAGGCGATGCCGTACTCGCCCACGTGGTAGCCGAACTCGCGCATGTAGTTGGAGACGGTGTCCACGCTGGAGAAGGGCACGATGTGGTAGGTGCCGTTGACGTCGCGGATGCCCACCGAGCGGATGCTCAGGCGCTCGGCGGTGCCGGTGATGCCGCCCACGGTCACCACGTCACCGGTGTTCATGGCGTTCTCCACCTGGATGAAGATGCCGGTGATGATGTCCTGGACCAGCTTCTGGGCGCCGAAGCCGATGGCCAGGCCCAGCACACCGGCACCGGCGATCAGCGGACCGATATTGATGCCGATCTCGGCCAGCACGATCATCGCCGTCATGGTGATCAGGGCGATGGCCAGGGCGTTGCGGAACAGTGTCAGCAGGGTCTTGGCGCGGGCATCGGGCTCGCCGGTGCCGGTCTCGGGGTTGAGCTTGTGCTCGATCAGGCTGGCCAGGCCAAGCCAGGCGCCGATGGCGATCACCAGGATCATCGCCACGCTGACCAGCTTGCCGACCAGGCCGCGACCCGCCTCGGAGGCGTACCAGCCCGCCAGGTCGAAGGCGCCCCAGGCGCTGAGCACCAGCATGATCACCAGCACCAGGATCAGGGTGCGGATCACCCGCAGGGCGTTGGGCACGTAGCTGTTGAGGCGTGGCTCCAGCAGTGGCAGCTTGCGGCGCAGGTCATCGGAGAGGGTGATGCGCCGGCCGATGGTCTGGGTCAGGAAGCTGGAGAGCAGCATGCCCACCACCACCGCGGCGATGGTCCTGAGGGTGGCGAAGAGCACGAAGGGCAGGGCATCCACCGGCCGGGTCAGGGTCACCACCAGCACCATCACGAAGTAGGCCAGGGCGAACAGGTGCCAGGTGCGGGCGAAGAGCTGCAGGCTCACCCGGGTGGCGGCCATGGTGGCGCGATTCGCCTTGTCGTTGATGGCGTCGCGCAGCCGCAGGCGATTCTTCATCACCACGATCACCGCGTAGAGGAAGGCGCCGAACATGATCAGGGTGCCGACCCCCTGGCCCAGGGCCGGGGCGATGTAGACGTTGATCAGCGGCACCACCACCATCAGGCCGTAGCCCACCAGGCCGATCAGCCGGGCGATCCAGCGGTTCCAGTAGGAGGCCTCGGCGGCGGTGATCGGCAGCAGGCGCAGTCCCTCGTAGCGCGACGAGAAGAGCACCCGCAGCGCCGCCTTGAGCAGCTCGATCACCAGGAAGGCATTGAGGAACAGCGAGGCTCGGGTGGAGAGCTCGCCGGTTTCGCCGATGGCGAAGGTGGCGACCAGGTTGCCGCCCACGTAGGCCAGTGCCACCACCAGCACGTCGACGAGGGCGGCCAGGGCCACGCAGATCACCAGGCGCAGCACCGGGGTGAGCCCCTCGCCGTTGAGCGACCACTGGCTGATCCCGGTGAACAGCGGCTTGGCCAGGCGCCGGAAGGCCACGAACAGCGCCAGGGTGGCCAGGATCACCAGGCCCAGGTTGACGGTCGCGCTGGTGAAGGCCGCGGTGTCGAAGGTGCTGTCCTCCAGGCCGCCGGTGAAGAGGTCGCCGACCGCCTCCACGGCACTGCCGAACTGGCCGCCGATATCGCTGGCGACGCGGCTGGTCAGCTCGGCCAGCTGGCGGGGCAGCGAGGCCTGGGCCTCCTCTGTGGGGGGCTCGGCGGCGGGCGCCTCGGCCATGCCGCGCAGCTGCTCGATCAGCTGCCGGCGGGTCTCCTCGTTCTCGAGCAGGTCGGCCAGGGTGGCATTCGCCGTCTGGCTGCCCGCGTCGGCCGGCTGGGCCTGGGCCGGGCCGGCCAGTGCCAGCAGGGCGATCAGCAGCCAGCCGAGCATCAGGGGTAGGGCTCGCATGGGGTTCACGCTGTGACCTCCGTCTCTTGCGTGTGGGCGATGGGACTTGTCCTCGATGACGCCTTACGCATGATACGGACTTTGCCGGACGACCTCGACCCGGGTTGTCCCGAGTCGGCGCCATTGTACAGGGCGTGTAGACCGCGAAAGGGTGCCTCGGCCTTCGCGCTCAGTCGGGAATCTGCCAGGTGGCGGGACACTCGGCGGCGGGGTAGAGCCGCTGGGCGGTGGTGGCGTTGCAGCGCACGACGAGCCGGCTCCGGTGGGCGTCGAGGGCGGCCATCAGCGCCTCGTCGGGGTGGCGCACCGTGAGCAGCACCAGGCCATCGTGGCGGGACAGCGCGAAGCGTTCCGCCAGCGTATCCCCCAGGGGGTCGAGCCTTTCGGGCCGGTGGTCGACCACCAGGCGCAGGCGCAGGGCCTCGATGTCGAGCAGGTTGGCGTGCAGGTCGGCCTCGCCGAGCCGGGCCAGCACCTCGGCCACCAGCGCCTCGTCGAGGAAGCCGCCGTCCCGGGGGGCGATATCGAGCAGCACCTGGTCGTCGCGCAGCATGAAGGCGGGCTGGCGGTCGCCTTCGCCCGCCTCGGGGCCGATGGTGCTGGGCGGGGCCTCGGGGTCCAGAAAGGAGCGCACCGTCAGCGGGATGCCGGCCCGCTGCAGCGGGGCCAGGGTACGCGGGTGGATCACCTTGGCGCCGTGCCAGGTCTGCTCCAGGGCCTCCGCGTAGCTCAGGCGAGGAATCTGGCGCGCATTGGCGAAGCGCCGCGGGTCGGCGTTGAAGAGTCCCGGCACGTCCTTCCAGATGGTCAGCTCGTCGGCGCCCAGGGCCTCGGCGAGGATCGCCGCGCTGAAGTCGGAGCCCTCGCGGCCCAGGGTGGTCATGGCACCCCTGGCGGTGGCGCCGATGAAGCCCTGGGTCAGCAGCACCTCGTCGCACTCGGCGGCAAGCGAGGCGATGCGCTCTCGGGTGGTCGCCCAGTCGATCTCGGCCGCCTGATGATGCTCGTCGGTGACGATCAGCGCCCGGGCGTCGCACCAGCGGGTCGCCACGCCGACCGCGTTGAGCCAGGCGGCCACCAGGGTGGTGGAGAGCAGCTCGCCCATGCCCACGGTCTGGTCGTAGTGGAAGGGGTAGGGCGCCTCGCGGTGGGCGGCGTGGGCGGCGTCCAGTTCGGCCAGTCGCTGCTCCAGCGCGTCGGCCACGCTCGAGCCCGGGCCGAACAGCGCCTCGGCCACGCCGAGGTGGTCCTCGCGGATCGCCGTGAGCCGATGGCGATACCCCGCCTCGTCCTGCTCGCGGGCCGCCCGCAGCAGCGCCTCCAGGGCGTTGGTGGTCTTGCCCATGGCCGAGACCACCATGGCGCGGGGCCGCGGCGCCTTCTCGGCCAGCAGGCTGCCCAGCCGGCGAATGGCGTCGGCGTCCCGGATCGAGGCGCCGCCGAACTTGTAGACCCTGCACCTTGCGGCCTGCGTCATCACGAACTCCCTGTGGCAGTGGCTTTGCTCCACCATAGAGGCCCGGGAGGCGGGGGTGAAGCCCCGGGGGGCAGGAGTGCAAGTGCGCGGGGCAGAAATGAAAGAAGCCCCGCGAGGGGCTTCTGGGTGGTGCGGGTCGAGCGGCAGGCGGCTCAGCTGAGCCGCTGCATGTAGTCCACGTAGCCGAAGGTGCGGACCGTGCTCACCTCGCGGCTCGCCTCGTCGATGCGGCAGATCGACGGCAGGCGGATGCCGTTGAAGGTGGTGGTCTTGACCATGGTGTAGTGGGCCATGTCGGTGAACACCAGGCGGTCGCCGATCTCAAGCGGCGCATCGAACGAGTAGTCGCCGATCACGTCGCCGGCGAGGCAGGTCATGCCCCCCAGGCGGTAGGTGTGGGCCTTCTCGTTCGGCTCACCGCCGCCGATGATGTGCGGGCGGTAGGGCATCTCCAGCACGTCGGGCATGTGCGCCGTGGCGGAGGTGTCGAGGATGGCGATGGGGCCGTCATTCTCGACGATATCCAGCACCGAGCAGACCAGGTAGCCGGTGTTCAGCGCGATCGCCTCGCCCGGCTCCAGGTAGACCGTCAGGTGCGGATGCCGCTCCCGGAAGCCACGGATCACCCGCACCAGCCGCTCGACGTCGTAGTCGGCGCGGGTGATGTGGTGGCCGCCGCCGAAGTTGACCCACTTCAGGCCGGGGAGGTAGTGGCCGAAGCGCTCCTCGAAGGCCGCCAGGGTCGACTCCAGATCGTCGCTGTTCTGCTCGCACAGGGTGTGGAAGTGCAGCCCCTCGAGCCCCTCCACCACCTCGGGGGTGAGGTCGGCCGCCCGGGTGCCGAGCCGCGAGCCCGGCGCGCAGGGGTCGTAGAGCGGCACCGCCCCGGTGGAGTGCTCGGGGTTGACCCGCATGCCACAGGAGACCCGGCGCGGCGCCGCCGCGATGGTCTCGCGGAAGCGCCGCCACTGGCCCGGGGAGTTGAAGCTCAGGTGGTCGGCGTAGCGCAGCACCAACGCCATCTCCTCCTCGGTGAAGGCCGGCGAGTAGCAGTGCACCTCGCCGCCGAAGGTCTCCGCCCCCAGGCGCGCCTCGTCCTGCCCGCTGGCCGTGGTGCCCACCAGATACTGGCGCACCAGCGGGAAGGTGTTCCACATGGCGAAGCCCTTCAGGGCCAGCAGGATGCGCGCACCGCTGCGCGCCTGGACCTGCCCGAGCAGCTCCAGGTTGCGGCGCAGGAGGGCGTCGTCCACCACATAGGCCGGGGAGGGGCAGGCCCGGACGTCGAAGTCCAGGCCCTGCTCGCGTGCATTCGCCATGGCTCAGGCCAGGGGGTCGTGGTCGGGGTCGAGCTCGACCACCTGCCAGGGCAGCCCCATCTCGCCGATGCGCGCCATGAAGGGGTCGGGGTCGAGCTGCTCGACGTTGAACACGCCCGCGCCCTTCCAGATCCCTTCCAGCATCAGCATGGCGCCGGTCACCGCCGGCACGCCGGTGGTGTAGGAGATCGCCTGGGACTTGACCTCCTCGTAGCACTTCTCGTGGTCGCAGATGTTGTAGATGTACACCTTGCGACGCTTACCGTCCTTGATGCCGTCGGCGATGATGCCGATGTTGGTCTTGCCCTTGGTGCGCGGGCCCAGCGAGGCCGGGTCGGGCAGCACCGCCTTGAGAAACTCCAGCGGGGCGATCTTGGCGCCGCCTACCTCGATCGGCTCGATGCTGGTCATGCCGACGTTCTCGAGCACCTTGAGGTGGGTGATGTACTTCTCGGAGAAGGTCATCCAGAAGCGGATGCGCTCCAGGCCCTTGATGTTCTGGCACAGGGACTCGAGCTCCTCGTGGTAGAGGAGGTAGATGTCCTTCTCGCCGATGCCGTCGAAGTCGAAGGTGCGCTTCACCGCCAGCGGGTCGGTCTCCTTCCACTCGCCCTTCTCCCAGTAGCGACCCTTCGCGGTGATCTCGCGAATGTTGATCTCGGGGTTGAAGTTGGTGGCGAAGGGGTAGCCGTGGTCACCGCCGTTGGCGTCCAGGATGTCGATGCGGTGGATCTCGTCGAACAGGTTCTTCTGCGCGTAGGCGCAGTAGATGTTGGTCATGCCCGGGTCGAAGCCGCAGCCCAGGGTGGCCATGTTGCCGGCCTCCTTGTAGCGCTCCTGGAAGGCCCACTGCTCCTTGTACTCGAACTTCGCCTCGTCGGGATGCTCGTAGTTGGCGGTGTCGAGGTAGGGCACGCCGGTCTTCAGGCAGGCCTCCATGATGGTCAGGTCCTGATAGGGCAGGGCCACGTGGATCAGCACGTCGGGCTTGAACGACTCGATCAGCTTGACCAGGTCATCGACGCTGTCGGCGTCCACCTGGGCGGTCTGGATCGGGCGATCCAGCTGGGCGGCGATCGCCTGGCACTTCGCTTCGTTGCGGCTGGCCAGCATGATCTCGCTGAAGACCTCGGGGTGCTGGGCGCACTTGTGGGTCACCACGCCGCCGACGCCGCCGGCGCCAATAATCAGGACTTTGCTCATGGGGTTTCGAATCCAGATCGGGAAATGTCAACAGTGGTAGGGTCTTATCGGTAGTGAAGCGCCTCGGCGCCCCCGACCCGATGCCACCCCGGTCTTGGCCTCGCCCGGCTCCCCGCAGGGGGGGGGATGACGAGTGGGCGCAGATAATGGCTCCCCCTGAGGCTGGTATCAAGTGGTTTTCGAGTCAAGTCTGCGACCAAAGTCGCAGGCCAGGGTGCTCAGGGGAGGGCAGGTCATTCTGCCGCGCGCATCATGACGGGCCGATGGCAGCCGCCCGGCAGGGCCAGAAACGAAAAAAGCACCCGTAGGTGCTTGATTCGTCGACTGTTTGGTGGAGGCGGCGTCCCGCTAATAGTATACATAAAATATTGTTTAATAAGGAGTAAATGGATCGCTAGCAGTGAATGCACCCCCATGGATACCCCCGCTATTCTGTGCTGAGTCACCATCAGTGCTTCAGAGTCACTATCGGCTCGAGCTCGGCATTCTAATCGATAAATTAAATGACTATGTAATCGTCGATCGGTTTTGTCGATCATAAGTGGGCACCATTCAACCAGCCTATTCGCGCGCCGCTGCCATGCTCCTGTTTGGTGGAGAAACGCTCAACCCCTGTTCGGGGTGAGGAGCGGTGTGTTGAGAAGGGTTGCTCGCAGCCGCCTTGACCATAGCACGGTAAGGTGGAGCTCGCTCTACCCCTTATAGAGCGGTGAGGTAGTCAATCACTCACCAATCTATCTGAGGGAATAGCATGAAGCGTTTGCGTCAACATGAGGTGCTGAATCGCTGCGCGCTCAGCCGAACTTCACTGCACCGCCTTGTCAAGTCGGGTGCTTTCCCCGCACCGACCGTCATAGGGGGCAGAACGGTTGTCTGGGATGAGGATGAGATTGATCGATGGATCATGCGGCTCATTCGTGAGCAGCGTTGCGGACAGCGTGATCTTACCCAGCACTGATGGAAAGCCTGCTCTAGGACCGTCCAATGTGGCTGGAAGCAGTCAACAACGAGGCAGCAATGGCTATACCCCTTATAGGGGGTGAGCAAAGAACGGCTCGCCAACGGAAAGGGGGTATGGAGATGAAGCTTCTGCGCCGCAACGAAGTCCTGGATCGATGTGCGATCAGCAGCACGACGCTGCATCGGCTCATCGAGGCTGGACAATTCCCTCCTGCGGTAACGATCACGAGCCGTCGGGTGGCCTGGGTTGAACATGAGGTGGAGAATTGGATCGCTTGTCGAATCAATCAGGCCAGGAGGGAGTGAGCGATCGGCTTGAAATCGGAGGATGGTTATACGAGTCCACCACCTTGATTAGTATCTGAGCTGCAGGACGTCGAGTGACGTGAACTGGTCGGGGTGAAACGGTACGCGATCACTATGCCCGTGGCTGGCTGAGTGAAGGTTAGGTGCTAGGCGCATACCCAGACGCCCAGTCTATCGTGTGTCAGCACCTCCATGCGATTACCGCGGCGGTTGGCGAACAGGGAGGCGCAGTGCGGGGGCCGCGCCGAACACCTTCACCATCCGAGCCAGCGAAGTATCCGGGCCGGCGCGCATATCCATGGCTCGGTGGACAGCCAGATCTCGTCGATGTGGATCTCACCGGAGGTAAAGGACGGGGTTGATAGGCTGGCCGCTGCTGGCAGCTGGCTCTTGGCCTTGCGAATATAGGTCTGGACGCGGTTGGTGTTGAGCTCGTGCTGCAGGGCGATCTGGGCAATCGAGGTATCGCTGTGCAGGCAGGCCGCAACGACCTTGGCCTGGAACGACGGGACGTAGCGACGGCGACGTATCTCACGTTCAGTGCTTGGGGAGGTCATTAATAGGTGCCCACCTGTTATTACGTGGGCACCTAATGTCGCTGGCCAGGGAGCTCCGCGGACGGTTTGTTCAGCGGCAGGTTGCGTCTGATACGGGCTTGGCATCTGTACAGTTCAGGGGCCGCTTCACATAACCCCGACTGGCCTGCCTCTCTTGTCAGCAAGAGGCATCCATGCAATCCCAGGTTGAGCAGAACACTATCCGTTCGAAGCCCATGTGCTGAGCTGCCCCCTCCAGAGCCAAACGCTAGCGGCGCCAGACTTCTGGATCTTTTAAGTACTCGATTTCCTGTTCAATGAAAGTCAATGGATCCCAAATCTCATACAATTCGGCAGCTCTGTCGATAAAGTGTGTGAGCACGTGCTGTGGCGGATGGCTTTCAACTAGGGCATT
Source organism: Halomonas sp. JS92-SW72 (assembly GCF_003547075.1). NCBI lineage: Bacteria > Pseudomonadati > Pseudomonadota > Gammaproteobacteria > Oceanospirillales > Halomonadaceae > Halomonas > Halomonas sp. JS92-SW72. Next base: position 2,910,063 of record NZ_CP032147.1, on the reverse strand, counting down.
CAATTCCCGTTCATAGTCGTTGCGAATATCGCTCCACGTAGCCCCGGTTTCTGGGTCAAGGCCATCATCAGTGATCTGCTGCTCGGCCAGGTTGTCAACAAACTGCATTAATGCTGATTTTTCAGCGCTTCTATCGGGAATCTTCACAGGTTCATCAATCCTCAGGCTGGATGAGAGAAGGTGGCTCTTCGTGGCCGTCATATACAGCCTATCATGTGCCGAAAACCGATTCAGGAACACGCCAAGCGCCTCTCTCTGCCTACGATGCCTGGGTTGTGTAGGAAAAAATAGCGCTGAGCGTGGTCTAGGCAGGCTAGGTTTTGTCCGAAAAGTCTGCCCGTAGGCAGCGGTCTATGCACGCCAGGCATACCATGGCCCTGAAGCTGCTGGCCAATTTGTCGTATCGCGTGCAGACACGGCGCAGTTCCTTGATCCAGCCGAAATAGCGCTCGATGATGTTGCGCTCTCGATAGCGGGGCTTATCAAAGCCCCTTGGGGCCCCGGGGCGTGGTTTTCGCTTCATCTTGCGCCGGGCAATGATCGGCTTCATGCGGTGCCGGTCGCAGTAGCGCGCAGCGGATCGCTATCATAGCCCTTGTCCGCCACGATGAAGCGGCTAGCGCTTGCACGGCCTGCCCTTGGCCCCAGTCAGATGAACGTGCTCCATGGTGGGAATGAAGTGCCGAGTATCCGAGTCCTGCCCGGCCGACAGTGTGAAGGTTAGCGGCCAACCGTGCCGGTCACAGACCATATGGATCTTGGTCGTCAGGCCGCTCCGGCTGCGGCCCAGGGTATGGTCTACGGGTTCTTGGCGCCCCCCTTTTTGCCGCCTCCAGAAGCGGCCCGGGTGGCGCGGATCGATGTCGAATCGATCATCCAGGTATCCAGATCCATCAGGCCATCTTCTCGCAAGCGGAGCTGGAGACGTGCCAGGATAGCCTCGAAGGTGCCGTCATCGCGCCACTGGCGGAAGCGGTCGTAGACGGTCTTCCAAGGGCCATAGCGCTCAGGTAGATCACGCCACTTGGCGCCCGAGCACAATATCCAGAAGATGCCGTTCAACACCTGACGGTCATCGCGGCGGGGGCGCCCTGTCCGCTGCGGCGGCGAGACGATGTCCTCGATGAGGGCCCAGCCGTTGTCGGAGATCTCGTAGCGTCCTGCCATGGGTCACCTATGCTGCTGCGGCATAGGTGACATTAGCAAATTCGAGTTTTCGGACAAAGCCTAGGCTAGCGGGTAGTCGCACAACTAGAGACGCCGAAGTTTCATCATCCTAGCTGTCTAGTCCCGTGCGGATAGTCACGGGGAGGGTGCCCGGAGTCCACTGTGACGTACACCTACTTATTCAAAATGTTGCGGAGGGCGGATAACTGCGCCACTGGTTGTTATCTGTCTCGAATTATTGCGAGCTAGCGGTTGTCCGCCGCAACGGGCTGCCAGGGCCGAGTTGGTTTCGTCGCCGTTCTCCACGGCAGCCTCTAGGTCGAGGGCATCGCGGCTGTGGCTGGCCGCGATGGTGCCATCGTGCCGCTGGAGACCCAGACCATCGCCCCAGAACGCTACTTGGTGGAGAGCCACCTGTGCATCGACACCACCGCCGCGGGCGGCAGCGCTAGCCTGCTGGCAATGGGGGCGCGTCAAAGATTGGGCCCAACCACCGCCGCGGGCGGCAGCGCTAGCCTGCTGGCAATGGGGGCGCGTCAAAGATTGGGCCCACTGGAAGTTGATCCCAGTGGGCCCAGTATCCCCACATCTGCGGGGCAATGGTGCGAATGAAGCCACACCTGGTCGTCTTTCGACAATCCCCGCATCGGCGGGGCAATGGTGCGAATGAAGCTACACCTGGTTATCTTTCGACAATCCCCACATCGGCGGGGCAATGGTGCGAATGAAGCTACACCTGGTCGTCTTTCGACAATCCCCGCATCGGCAGGGCAATGGTGCGAATGAAGCCACCCCTGGTCGTCTTTCGACAATCCCCGCATCGGCAGGGCAATGGTGCGAATGAAGCCACACCTCGTCGTCTTTCGACAATCCCCACATCGGCGCGGCAATGGTGCGAATGAAGCTACACCTGGTCGTCTTTCGACAATCCCCACATCGGCGGGGCAATGCCTATAGGTGCTTACGGCGCTCACTAGTCTTCGAAAATACCCGCTACGCGGGTCTATGCCCTTTAATGCCTTAGGCACGTTCTATGTTTCGTCGAAGATTTGGACTGGGGAGGTCCCATCTTAATAAGTTAGGACTTTCTCCACTCGGACCCAGTGATGCAGCAACCCAAGGCAAGGGTAGTGAAACATTCCTTTTTCGATTTTTCAAGGGATGCTGCGCGGTTTTTTTCAAAAATTCAGTCCGTAAATGGGTTGTAGTGAGCGAGGCATGCTTTCCAAGATTTCCAAATGCAACATAATTAATGGTTATGTTGCATTTGGTCGACGAAGTGACTGGTGGAATGGGCATCAGTGCTCTGTAGATCTGCAGTGGGGCCTCGCCCAGTGCCCCCTTGGTTTCCCGAAATTCTGACTCACACTACTCACGGATATCCTTGGAGCCCCCCTGTGTCAGGATGACTGTCGTGCCCTCTGATACCCTGTTCCTATAAACCGATCAGGGGGCGAAAGGAGACACTCATGCCTCGTTACTCAGAGGAGCGCCGGCAAGCCGTGGTCACCAAGCTGCTGCCTCCCCACAACCTCTCCCCGCAGGTGATCGCGGAGCAGGAAGGGATCTCGCTGGGCACCGTCTACACCTGGCGCAAGCAAGCCCGCGCCGAGGGACGTTGCCTGCCGGACGCGCTGGGCAAAGGCACCGATGGCTGGTCGTCCAAGGACAAGTTCAACGCCGTGCTTGAAACCGCCTCGATGAATGCTCAGGAGACCGCGGAATACTGCCGCCGTCGGGGCATCTTCCCCGAACAGCTGGGGCGGTGGCGGCATGACTGCGAGCAAGCCGCCAGCCTCTCGCACTCGGAACGCCAGCGTGAAGCCGACGAGGCCAAGCAACAGCGCAAGCGCATCAAGGCGCTGGAAAAGGAGCTCGCCCGCAAGAACGAGGCCCTGGCGGAGACCGCAGCGTTACTGGCCCTCAGAAAAAAGGCGAGGGCGATCTGGGGGGACGAGGACGCATGATCAGCACCCCAGATCGCCAACGCGCCATCGCGCTGATCGAAGAGGCCAGGGCCCAGGGGGCCCGCCTGGAGGCCGCCTGCCGAGAGCTGGGCATCACCGCCAGGACGTACCAGCGCTGGACGCGCGGCGGCGAGCTGCACGAGGACCAGCGCCCTTTGGTCGGCCGGCCGGTGCCGGCTAACGCGCTAACACCGGCCGAAGAACAGGAGATCCTCGACGTGTGCCACCGCCCCGAGTACGCCAGCCTGCCGCCAGAGCAGATCGTGGTGCGCCTGTTCGACGAGGAGCAGCGCTACTTGGCCATTAACACCTGTTTCGCCAGAGCCGTCGGGAGCCCTCGCCGGAGAGCCCCGTGGAGCCTCGCGCGGAAGGTTACGGGCTGGTGAGCAACCTGGCGTATGTGCTGGGGGGCTTGGGCATGCTGGTACTGGGGTCACGCTGGCTGGTGGACGGTGCCGTGGTATTTGCTCAGGCCCTTGGCGTGAGCGACCAGGTAATCGGCCTGACTATCATTGCGGCGGGTACCTCGCTGCCTGAAGTGGTCACCTCGATCGTTGCCGCACTGCGTGGTGAGCGCGACATTGCCGTGGGCAACGTGGTGGGAAGCAACGTGTTCAACATCCTCGGAGTGCTGGGCCTGACCGGGTTGCTGGCCCCCACTGGCATTGCTGTCCCTGATGCGATGGTGGGCTTCGATATTCCGGTCATGATTGCGGTGGCCGTGGCCTGCCTGCCAATCTGCTTCACCGGCGGGGTGATCAGCCGCTGGGAGGGCGGCGTGCTGTTTGCCTATTATCTGGCCTATACCCTCTACCTGATCTTGGCCGCCACTCACCACGATGCGCTGCCGGTCTTCAGCGTCACCATGCTCTACTTTGCACTACCGCTGACGGCCCTGACGCTGGCGGTGTTGGCGGTGCAGGAGCGCCACCGGAGGATACGGCCTTGAATAATGGGTGGGACAAGTCGGGGCTATCAAGTCCGTGGACGCTATCGACTGACGGAGAACACATTCACCTCTTCGGCGGGTAGCGGTTTGACGAAGAGGTGGGCTTGGCCTGCGTTCCATGTCAAGGCGTAGTTGTGCTTCTAATAAACAGTAAAACCGCTTCACTCAAGAGTGAAGCGGCCTTTCTCTACTGCCATAGTGATGGATTACAGGGTCATGAAGGGCGAGGCCTCGCCGTCGCGGAACTGGTAGACGTCCCAGTCACCCTGCCTGGGGCCGGGCATGCCGGGGGTGCCGATGGGCATGCCGGCCAGGCCGATGCCGCGGGTGTCCGGGCGTTCCTCGAAGAGTTTCTCCACCGCCTCGAAGGGCACGTGACCCTCGATGGCGTAACCCCCCATCTGAATGGTGTGGCAGGACCCGAGGCCGAAGGGCAGGCCGACGCGCTGCTTGATCTTGCCCACCTCGATATCGTCGACGATCTTCACCTCGACCCCGCGGGCCTCGAGCTGGCGGGCGTACTCGTCGCAGCAGCCGCATTCCGGGTTCTTGAACATGGTCGCCTTGTCGGGCAGGGCGGCGTGGGCGGTGCCGGCGCCCAGCAGCAGGGCGGCGGAGAGCAGCAGAGTGGAGCCGAAGCGATTCATGAGCGAGCCTCCGGAAGGTCACGGGATGTGGGGCGGGGCGTGAACAGATACTTGGTGAGCGAAGCGATGCCGAGACCGAGCAGCAGCATCATGGCGACGGGCATGATCCAGCCCAGGGGGCCCATCAGGGCGGCACATTGCGTCATCATGGTCCTGTCTCCTCTCAGTGGTTTACCCAGGTCACGCCGTTGGGACCCTGGCCGGTGTCATAGCGGCTGATCACGGTCCCGGCCTCCAGGTCGATGACCGACAGGCTGTCGTCATAGAGGCTGGTCACGAAGGCGAAGCGCCCGGAATCATCGACGCTAACACCGTGGGCACCGGCACCGACCTCATGGGTGGCCACCACCGCCAGGCTGTCGAGAGCGATGACCGAGACCCGGTTATCGGGCTCGTCCTCAGTGCCCTCATTGGCCACCAGCATGTAGCGTCCATCCGGGGTGGCGTGTACCTGGATCGGCAGCCGGCCCACCTCGATGCGCTCGACGACCTCGCGGCGGTTGGTGTCGATGACGGCCACGCGGTTCTCGTCCCGTAATGAGACGAAGACCCGGGTGCCATCCGGGGTGAAGCCCACTTGCACGGGAGCCTGGCCGACCGGCAGGCGAGCGACCTCTTCCCGCGCTTCGACATCGATGATTGATACGCTGCCATCCAGCACGTTGGCCACATAGAGCTCCCGGCCGTCGGGGCTCAGGCGCAGACCGTGGGGATACTCGCCGGTGGCGATGGTGGCAACGCTCTCCCTGGCTTCGAGGTCGACGACCGAGACGCTGTCACCTCCGGCGTTGGTGACGAAGGCGAACCGGCCTTCCTGGTCACTGACCACATGGGCCGGATGGCTGCCCACTTCGATGCTGGCCATGAGAACGCCGGCTGGATCGTTGGCCGGGTAGAGCTTGAGCTCACCGACGGCATCTCCGTGGGCATGCCCGCCGCCGTGGCCATCGCCATGGTCATCGGATACGGGCTCCCCCACGGCCATCAGGTAGCGTCCGGACGCACTGACCTGGATGTTGTGGGGCGAAATGCCGATCGATCGGGTCGTGGTCTCACCACTGGTTAAGTTGAGGCGAGTGAGGGAGGCGTCATGCTCGTTGGCGGTGATGACGTCTCCAGCGGGAAGGGCGGCGGCGAGCGTCGGTGTCGTAGAGATGGCCAGTCCGGCGGCCATGAGCCAGCCGAGGAGCAGAGTCTTTCCGCTGAGGGAAAGAGGGAAAGCCGGGGATGCCTGGCGTGTCATGGGGGCTGCTGATAAACGGATAGTCATGAAGAACTCCTGATGAATGTAATGTTTGATGCGACGGGGAGTCGCAATCCGACGGCGATGCCGCCTGCGTTCGATCAGGCTCTGGGAGGGCGTCTGGGGGGCAGCGGGATCTGCGGGAACAGGGCCATGGCCGGCGAGTCGGCCTGGCGCTGCGGACCCACCACGGGGAGTCGCGCCTGGCCCGTGGCGGTGGAACAGGTGACGCAGGATGAGGCCTCATGGTCGTGCTCGGCACTGAGGCCGCTGCTCGCATGAGCATCATCGGCCACCCATTCGGCGGCGACGCTGCAGTCAGGGGATGACGCCATGGTGGCGCCGTGGCTCGACAGCGTGACCATCGCCAACAGCAGCGCGAGCAGGAGGGCCAGCAGGCGGCCTCCTGTGCGCTGTGTTGCTGATGTCCGAATGAGCCGGTGCATGAGGAACTCCCTTGAGTCAGGCCTTCAGCTTGCCTCTTGGTGGCTCGAGCTGCATTGATCCAAGGCAACTTCCCGGGCGAATCGCGAAGCGGGAACGAGGACGCGGGTCATTCATCGTTTCGGTGGCTGTGGCGGTGCATGAACAGGTGCAGGCCGAGACAGAGCCCCATCGGCAGCAGCAGCAGCCAGGTGCCGGTGCCGAAGGGGTTGCCGCGCCACAGCACGATCAGCATGGCCACCCCCATCAGCACCAGGCAGGCGGTCATCATTGCGTGGTGCAGGCGGTTCATGTCTTCTCTCCTTGCGGGTTGGCGCGGGTGAAGCCCCGCTTGAGCAGCAGCGAGTTGCCGATCACCGAGAGCGAGCTGGCGGTCATGGCGATCACGCCGATCATCGGGTGCAGCAGGCCCACGGCGGCGATGGGAATGGCGGCCACGTTGTAGGCACTGGCCCAGATCAGGTTTTGAACGATCTTGCCGAAGGTGGCGCGCGAGAGGTGCATGGCCTCCACCACCCCGGTCAGCTCGCCGCGCACCAGGGTCACGTCGGCGGCCTCGATGGCCACGTCCGCCCCGGCGCCGATGGCGATGCCCACGTTGGCCTGCTTCAGCGCCGCGGCGTCGTTGATGCCGTCCCCCACCATGGCCACGTGGTTGCCGTGCTTCGCCTGCAGGGCGCGAATGGCGTCGACCTTGCCCTCGGGCAGCACCCCGGCCTGGACCTCATCGATGCCGACCTCCTCGGCCACGGCCCGGGCGGCACGCTCGTTGTCGCCGGTGATCATCACCACGTGCAGGCCCAGCGCATGCATGCCGCGGATGGCCTCGACCGACTCCTCCTTGAGGGTATCGGCCACGGCCACCAGGCCCAGGGCCTGGCCGTCGGCGGCCACGATCACCACGGTGCGCCCCTTCGCTTCGAGCTTGCCCATGGCGTCATCCAGGGCCTCGAGGCCGGCCACGCCTTCCTCCTCGAGCAGCCGGCGATTGCCGATCAGCACGCTCGCGTCGCCCACCCGGCCCGAGACGCCGCGGGCACCGGTGGAGCGGAACTCGCTGACCTCGCCGGGCGTCACATCGCGTTCCTTGGCACCGTCGACAATGGCCCGGGCGATGGGGTGCTCCGAGGCGTTCTCCACGCTCGCCGCCAGGGTCAGCAGGCGCGACTCCTCGACGCCCTCGGCGGCCACCACCTCGGTCAGCGTCGGTTCGCCGCGGGTGATGGTGCCGGTCTTGTCCAGCACCATCACCTTGACGTCCTTGAAGGTCTGGATCGCCTCGCCGGAGCGGATCAGGATGCCGCGCTCGGCACCGATGCCGGAGCCCACCATCAGCGCCGTTGGCGTTGCCAGGCCCAGCGCGCAGGGGCAGGCGATGACCAGCACCGCCACGGCGGCCAGGATCGCCAGCACCGGGGTGGCGGCCTCGGGGTTGACCCAGGGCAGGAAGGTCGCGCCCCAGTCGAGGATCGGGCGCAGGGCGTCCGGAATGAGCAGCCACACCACCAGGCTGGCCAGGGCGATCAGGATCACCGCCGGCACGAAGCGGCCGGTCATGCGGTCGGCGAACTCCTGGATCGGCACCCGGGAGCCCTGGGCCTGGTCGATCAGGCGCACCACCTGGGCGAGGAAGGTGTCGCCGCCGACCCGGGTCGCCTTGACCCGCAGGCGCCCCTCCTTGTTGATGGTGGCGCCGATCACGCTGTCGCCGGGGCTCTTGTAGACCGGGATCGATTCGCCGGTGGCGATGGACTCGTCGAGGTGGCTCTCGCCCTCGACCACCTCGCCGTCGGTGGGGACCTTGTCGCCGGGGCGCACGATCATGATGTCGCCGGGCGCCAGCTCCTTGACCGGCACCTCGACCTCCTCACCGTTGCGCTCCACCCGGGCCGTCTTGGCGCCCAGGGTCAGCAGGCGGCGAATGGCCTGGGAGGCGCGCCCCTTGGCCAGGGCCTCCAGGTAACGCCCCAGCAGGTGGAAGGTCATGATGGTGGCGCCCATCTCGATGAACGAGGTCATGGGGGTAATGAAGCCGACCAGGCCGATCAGGTAGGGCGGCAGGCTGCCCATGGAGATCAGCACGTCCATGTTGAAGGTGCCGTTCTTCAGCGAGCGCCAGCTCGAGCGGTGCGTGGCGGCGCCGCCGTAGAGAAAGATCACCGGGAAGGCCAGCAGGGCGACGATGGCCAGGTAGCCCGGGATCGGCTGCCAGAACATGTGCGGCATCATCAACAGCATGATCAGGGTGGCGGGTATGCCGGCGATGATCAGGCGCTTGCGCGCCTGGGCGAGGTAGGCCTCCTCGATCTCGGCGTCGCCGTCGCCCGCCTCCTGCTCCTCGGTCTGCACGGCGGCCACGTCATAGCCGGCCCCCTCGACGGCGCGCTTCAGCGCCTCACCATCGGGGCCACCGGCCTCGATGGTCACACTGACGCGGTGGCTGGCGATATTGGTCTGGATCTCGCCCACGCCATCGAGGCGTTCGAGCGTCTTGCGCACGATGCCGGCGCAGTGGTCCGAGCCCATGCCGGGCACCGTCAGGCGAATCTGCTGCTGGCCACCACCGCTGACGGCGGCCACGTCATAGCCGGCACCCTCGACGGCTCCCTTCAGGGTGTTGCCGTCGGGTCCGCCTTCCTCGACCGTCACGCTGACATGATGGTTGGCGATATTGGTCTGGATCTCGCTCACGCCATCGAGGCGCTCGAGGGTCTTGCGCACGATGCCGGCGCAGTGGTCGCTGCCCATGCCGGGTACCGTCAGGGTGATCGTTCTGGACCTGGTGTCACTCATCACGTGCCTCCTGCAGCTGTCGCCGAGTGGACGGCCAGGGTTGGCCGTCCTTGATGTTGCGTATTCAGTGACTCCGCCGATCAGTGATGGGCATCGTGGTCCTCGGGATCCACGTCGGCGGGCGCCGCCTGGCGGAGCTGCTCGCGCTGCTCATCGGTCATGAGGTCGTGCATGGCGTTACGCATGCGCACCATCTCGGCCATCATCTCGCCGTGCAACTCGGCCATGCGGCCGTGGAGTTCTTGCACCTGCTCAGGGTCCGGACGTTCGCCGTGCATCTCGGCCATCAGGTCGTCGCGCAGGTTCATCAGGCGCCCCTTGCGCTCGAACTGGGCCGGGCGGTGCTCCTGCATCAGTTCGCGCATCTGGCTGCGCTGATCGGAGTCGAGCACCGACATCATGCCCATGCCCTCGCCCATCATCGGGCAGGGCATCATGCCGCCGCCCATCATGCCTCCCATCATGCCGGGGCCCATGCCGCCCTGGCCGCCGCCGCCCATCATGCCCCCCATCATGCCGGGGCCCATGCCGCCCTGGCCGCCACCGCCCATCATTCCTCCCATCATGCCGCTTCCCTGACCGGGTCGAGAGTCCGGCATGCCATGGGCGAGGGCGATCCCAGAACCACTGGCACCGATGGCCAGCGCGAGCCCGAGGGCGAGAGTCTGCTTGCGAATGTTCATGGTCGTTCTCCTTGCTGCCGATTGGCCCAGTCGAGGGCCACTGCTTACAGTATTCCGGCTATGTGCGGCACAGAGGTCAATGCCGTGCCTCGAGGGTGTCAGGTAAGCCACCCAGAACTCAGGAGCGGAAGCGTTGCGTCAGCAGGTAGAGAGGAGCGGAGGGCCGAACGCTGGGCCCGGGGTGGGTGTGGCCAAGCGGAGAGGTGAGGTGCGGGGGTGGCCCGACAATGGGGGTTGCCGGGCTGGTCGCTTCAGGCGCGCTATCGGGTGTCTCGCCGCGGGGCAAGATGCCCGACGCGGGGCGCCAGGCATGGTCGTGGTGGCAGTGGGGCAAGCCAGACGGTGCGGTAAGCCAGGCGTCGGGCGATGCCTCGCCAAAGGCGAGCTCGAGGCCGGCTGGTGCAACCTGGTCGCCCGGGTGGGCATGCTGCACCACGTCGGCCTTGGCCAGAGGCGTGGCCAGCAGCAGCGCCAGGATGAGCACAGCACCCAGCCAGACGGAAAGTCCGCTCCGGCCGGGTGTTGTACTCTGTTCGGTCGCCTGTGGACCCATCTCGTGGAGCTCACTTAATCTGTGCCATGTGGCTATAACCCTAGCCCGGATATTGCACCGGGCATGAAAAAGGCGGCTGAAAATCGGTTATGATTCAAGCTCCTACACCAGAACCAACCGCCTCAGCCGCCATGACAAAATGTACCACGCCGTCCGCTTCCTTTCCACGCTGCAAAGGCCGTCCGGTCATCGCCCGCTTCGATGGCGGTGATGTCACCTCTGACGGCGGTATCCTGCTGCTGCGTCAGCTCGATCGTGAGATGGGCCTGACCCGCGCCGTCGCTCGCCGGCTCAGCGATGATCGCGATCCTCAACGCTGCCTGCATCGCACCGAAACCCTGGTTCGGCAGCGCGTGCTTGGCCTGGCGCTGGGCTACGAGGATCTCAACGACCACCAGGCGCTGCGTCACGACATCGCCCTGCAGACCGCCGTCGATACCGACGGCGTGCTGGCCAGCCAGTCCACGCTGTGTCGCTTCGAGCAGCAAGCCGATCGGGACTGGGCGGTCACCATCCACGAGGAAATGATCGAGCAGTTGATCCGCTCGTTCCGGCGGCCACCCAAGAAGCCGCTCTACCTCGACTTCGATGCCACCGACGACCGGGTGCACGGCCAGCAGCTCGGGCGGCACTTCAACGGCTACTACAACCACTACATCTTTCTGCCGCTGTTCGTGTTCTGTGGCGATCAGCTGCTGGCCAGCTACCTTCGCCCGGCCTACCGAGATGCCGCCCACCACGCCGGCGCCATTCTTGCCCTGCTGGTTCGGCGGCTGCGCCAGGCGTGGCCTGAGGTAAAGGTCGTATTCCGCGGCGACAGCGGCTTCTGCCGCCCGCTGATCCTCAGTTGGTGCGAGCGCCACGGTGTCGACTACATCGTCGGCCTCGCCGGCAACCCGCGGCTGGCCAAGCTGGCCCTGGACATCGACTACGAGTCGGCCATCCGCTTTGAGAAGAGCTGGGAGAAGCAGCGGGTCTTCGGCTTCATCGAGTACGCCGCGGACAGCTGGAAGAAGCGACAGCGCAAGGTGATCGTCAAGTCCGAGACCAGCCGGCGTGGCTTCAACACGCGCTACGTGGTCACCAACCTGCGCGGCTGCAGCGCCGAGTGGCTCTACGACAATCGCTACTGCGCCCGGGGCGAGATGGAGAACCGCATCAAGGAGCAGCAGCTCCTGTTCTCCGACCGCACCAGCTGCCACGAATGGTGGCCCAACCAGTATCGGCTGCTGCTCTCGGGGCTGGCCTACCTGCTGTTGGAGCGGCTACGCCGGGTCTACCTCAAGCGCACCGCCTTCGCCCAGGCCCAGGTCAACACCATCCGCCTGAAGCTGCTGAAGATCGGTGCCGTCATCACCCGCAACACGCGCACCATCCGGCTGATGCTAAGCAGCCAGTACCCGGAACAGGCCCTGTTCCTGAAACTGGCTGACAAGTTGGTCCCGGGGTAGCGCCTCGGCGTGCTGTCCCCGGCACAGAAAACACATGGGGGTAGGGGGTAGTGCGTCCGGAGCCCATGAAATTGATCAAGAAATAGCCAATTTCAAGTACTGAGAGCCATCATGCCCACCGAGCCCGACATCTGGGTGCTTCTGGCCATCCCGGTGCAATATCCGGGCTAGGGCCAGCGGCGCAAACTGTCCATTGATGCAAATCAAGAGTTATCTGATGGTAAACCTGCGTGCAGGACCCAGGTTGCGGGTATCCTCGAGGCCATGAAATACTCGTTCTTCCATTGGCTGACAAGGCCGTTTCACCCCATGCGTCGACTCTCCTGCCACTGGCTGCTCTGCCTGGTGATGGCCCTGTTGCTGGCCATTGCGGCGCCCGTTGCCGCGGGTGGGCATCATGGTGATGTGGCCTGCCTGGAGAGCCTGTCACTGGAAGACCCGGTGGCATGGGACACGTCGGAAACGGCCGAACCGAGCGAGTCACACTCCTCTGCAGCGTCCCCCTGCTGCCTGCCCTGTGCCCAGTGCGGAGCCTCCATGGCCCGGCTGGCCGCTGAGGGGGCGGTCTCCTCCATCCCCCTGTCCGGACCTGATCTGGGCAATCCGTCCGGGCCTCCCGCGCCCTTCGAACGGCCTCCTCGTCGCTGAACCCCATCCCCCGATGGCGCCGCGGGCACCCCCGCGGTGAGAGTGTTCATGTCACGAGGACAACCTGATGAATCGTCGCGATTTCCTGCGCTACTCGGCCCTGGGTGGCCTGGTCCTGTCATCGACCGGCTACATGGCCTTCGCCGCCACCCGCACGCAACGCCACGGCATGGCGCCTGCCCTGCTTCCCGAAGGCGGCCAGCCGCTGCAACCGCTGCCACGTATCGCCAACCTGAGCGAGACGGCCGGCCGCTTTCATAGTGCGCTGACGCCGGCCCCCCATGCGGTGCCGCTCGGCGATGAGCTCGAGGCCAGGCTGTGGCTCTACAACGGCAAGGTGGCACCGCTGATCGAGGTCCGCGAGGGAGATGAACTGGACATCACCCTCATCAACGAACTGGAGCAGGAGACCACCGTGCATTGGCACGGCGTGCCGGTTCCCCAGGCCCAGGATGGCGCCCCCTGGGATGCCGTGGCGCCAGGCGAGTCACGCCGCTACCACTACACCTTCCCGGAGGGCAGCGCTGGCTTGCACTGGTTCCATCCTCATCCCCACCAGGGCACCGCCCGACAGGTGGCCCATGGCCTGGCCGGCGCCCTGCTGGTGCGCCCGCCCCAGGATGTGCTGCCGATGGAGGTGGAGGAGCACCTGCTGGTGGTCAGCGACCTGCGCCTGACGGCAACGGGCGAGGTCGCTCCCCACACCGCCGAGGACTGGCTGAACGGCCGCGAGGGGGAACTGCTGCTGGTCAACGGCCAGCGCGAACCGCGCCTCGATGTGGCGCCGGGCACCACCCTGCGTCTGCGGTTGATCAATGCCTGCGCCGGCCGCTATCTGCGTCTGCGCCTGGAGGAGCACGAACTGACCCTGATCGGCACCGACGGCGGGCTGATCGAGCGGCCTCAGCCGCTGGAGGAGCTGCTGATCACCCCGGGCGAGCGCGCCGACCTGCTGGTCCGGGTGAGTGAACAGGTCGAAGGGCGCTTCTGGCTGGCCAGCCACCCCTACGAGCGTGGCTGGATGGGTGATCGTCCGCCCCATCTGGACCAGGTTGCGCCGCTGCTGGCAATCCACACCCGTAACTCGGGCGTACAGCCCGCCGTCACCCTGCCTGATCGGCTGGGTAGCGTCGAGCCCCTGGTCGAGCCGGCGGTGCAGCGTCGGGTGGAGCTGACTGAGGTGATGCCGGGCCATGACGATAACGGTGCGGGACATGGCGAGGAAGGCGGCATGCCAGACGCTGGCCACGATGAGCATGGCGGCATGTCGGGCGCGTCGGATGACCATGACGCTCACGGTGGTGGCCATGGCGCTGCCCAGAATGGTCATGGAGGTGGCCATGGAAACGGTCATGGGAATGGCCACGACATGTCCGAGATGGCCGGCCGGCCGGAGGTGGACTTCCTGATCAATGGCCGCGCCTTCGCCATGGACGAGATCCTCTTCGAGGGCCAGGCCGGCGAGGTGGAGGAGTGGGAAGTCTTCAACAACTCCCATATGGACCACCCCTTCCACGTGCATGGCACCCACTTCCAGGTGATCGCCACCCGCGATGCCGAGGGTGAGTGGCGCGATGCTCCCTGGCTGGCCTGGAAGGACACCGTCAACCTGGCGCCCTACCAGCGTCTGAAACTGCGCATGGTGTTCCGCGAGCCCGGCGATTGGCTGCTTCACTGCCACATCATCGAGCACGAGGAGCTGGGCATGATGGCCACGGTCCGGATTCGCTGATTTACCACCTTACCCGTCGGTGGCCAGCTCATTGCAGGTCGCCGGTGAGGCAACGAGTCAATGCACATGACACGATATCGAATGATCCTGCCCCTGTTGCTGCTGTCGTTACCACTCGCCGGCTGTTCCGGCGAGTCTGAAGGCGTCAGCCTCGAGGAGCTGCGCGAGAAGACCCATATTCATGGCGTGGCCTTCGACCGCACCGATAGCCAGCGCATCCAGCTGGCGACTCACCACGGCTTCCATATCGTTGGCGCCGACGGCAGGGCGCGACAGGTCTCCGGCGAGACCCACGACTTCATGGGCTTCTCACCCCATCCGAAGGAGGCCGACACACTCTTCGCCAGTGGTCACCCGGCGCACGGCGGCAACCTCGGCGTCATGGTTTCCACCGATGGGGGCGGTTCTTGGGAGCAGCGTTCCGCCGGCGCCGATGGCCCGGTGGACTTCCACCAGTTGACGGTCAGCGAGGCCGATCCGGATGTGCTCTACGGGGCCTATCGTGGCCAGTTGCAGATCAGCCTGGATGGTGGCCACCAATGGCAGCTTCAGGCCCCAGCGCCAGAGGGCTTGATCGGCCTGGCGGCTTCCAGCCGATATCCCGACCAGCTCTATGCCGCCACCCAGGCCGGCCTGCTGATGAGCCCCGACGGCGGCCAGCGCTGGCGCCAGATCCACCCCGAGCGCTATCCGGTGAGCCTGGTCGAAGTCAATGGTGGAGAACTCTACGTCTTCATGCTGGGTATCGGCCTGCTGCGAGCCGAGGAAGCCAGCCGTGACTGGGAGGTGGTGAAGGGTGAGTGGGGAGAGCGCTATCTGATGCATCTGGCGGTGGATCCGAACGATCCCCAGCGCCTGGTCGCGGCCGATGACCTCAATCAGCTGTTGATCAGCGATAACGGTGGACGCGACTGGTCGCGTCTCGAGTGAACAGGGAGATACCCCATGCTGCAATATCCTCAGATCGATCCGGTGGCCATCAGCCTCGGCCCGTTCGCGATCCACTGGTATGGCTTGATGTACGTGCTGGGTTTCGTCGCCGCCTGGTGGCTGGGTCGCCTCCGGGCCCACCGCCTGGGCCTGACTCACGATGATATCGGCGACCTGATCTTCTATGCCGCCGTGGGCGTGGTGCTCGGAGGGCGGTTGGGCTATGCCCTCTTCTACGGCAGCGGGCAGTGGCTGGCCGACCCGCTGTGGCTGGTGAGGATCTGGGAAGGGGGGATGAGCTTTCACGGTGGCCTGATCGGGGTGCTGGTCGCGGCACTGGTGTTCGCGCGCAAGCACCGCCTGGGCTTCTTCCGGCTGACCGACTTCATCGCCCCGCTGGTGCCGATCGGGTTGGGTGCCGGGCGGATCGGCAACTTCATCAACCACGAGTTGCCCGGCCGGGTCAGCGAATTGCCCTGGGCCATGCCCTTCCCGCACATGGGGCCGGAACCGCGCCACCCCACGGCGCTCTACGAGTTCGCCCTGGAGGGGGTGGTGCTCTTCGCGGTGCTCTGGTGGCTGTCGCGTTCACCACGGCGCAGCGGGCTGATCTCCGGGCTCTTCCTGCTGCTCTATGGCGTCTTCCGCTTCGCCGTGGAGTTCGTGCGCCTGCCCGATGCCCATATCGGCTTCATCGCTTTCGGCTGGGTGACCATGGGCATGCTGCTGACCCTGCCGATGATCGTGGCCGGCGTGGCCCTGATCGGCTGGTCGCGTGGTCAATCGGTAACGAGGGGGGAGCAGAAGGTGAAGACCGATAGTGAAGCGGTCAAGTAGCGCCTTGGCCTCCATAAAAGTGACGCTTTCAATGAGGTCTTTGGCATTACGTGTCATCCGTGAGTCCGCCCCCTATTTTGGCCGACTTTCAAGGCATGCGAGGTGAAAGATGAAACACGACAAGCACCCTGCCGATTCTGGCGGGCAGCAGCCAATACGTTTCTGGCTACCACTAGGGCTTTTTCTTGCATTCGTGGTGTACCTGCTATGGGCCGAGCATAGGGTTCACTTCATACAGTTTCTACCCTTTCTCATCTTGCTGGCCTGTCCGCTGATGCATGTGTTCATACACGGCGGTCACGGTGGCCACCACGGCAAGAGAAAGAACGAGGAGGACCAATGATGAACGCGGAACACAGCGCCTATGGGCTGTGGATACTGGTTGTCCTGAATTCGGCCGTATTCATCTTTTTCGCCTTCAGTTTCATAAAGCCACAGAGCAAGACTGACTGGCGAAGTCTGGGTGCTTTCTCGGCCTTTGTGGTGGCGCTGTTCGTGGAGATGTACGGTTTCCCGCTGACCATTTACTTTCTGGCTGGATGGCTGACATCGCGCTTCCCTGAACTCGACCCTTTCTCTCACGAGAGCGGCCACCTGCTACAGACCCTGCTGGGGGTAGAGGGAGATCCTCATTTCAATATTCTGCATATCGCTAGCAGTCTCGTCATCGTAGCGGGGTTCTTCATTCTGGCGTCTGCCTGGCGAGTGCTTCATCAAGCTCAGCAGCGTAACGAACTCGCCATGACCGGCTGGTATGCGCGCTGCCGCCACCCGCAATATGCCGCCTTTATCCTGATCATGTTCGGGTTCCTTCTGCAATGGCCCACGCTGTTGACCCTCATCATGTTCCCGGTCCTGGTTGTGGTCTATGTGCGACTTGCTCGCCGTGAAGAAGAGATGGCTATGAAAGAGTTTGGCGAGGAATACAGAGCCTATATGAAGAAAATTCCGGGGTTTATACCCCGAGTGCATCCCAAGGCCCCTGCTCATTCCAAAGGGGAGTGAAGCATGCCGTCTGACACGGCTGGCTGATCGAGCCTGTGTAAGAAAAAATTGGCAGAAGAGGTGAATATCCCATGAAAAATGAAGATCATCGTCTCGGCGTATCCGAGGTCAATCTGGTGACTCGTCACCTTAAACTGAAGCCCAGCGACGATAAGGACATTCGTGCTGCTGTCGCCGACATCGACGAGCTATACGGGCTGGATAGTGTTGCCTTCGACCCAAAAAAAAGGAGGCTGGACCTGGAGTACGATGCCTCGAGGCTGTGTCTCGACTGCGTCGAGGAGATTCTAGAGAAACACGCTGTGAAAATCAGCCAGGGTTGGTGGAATCGACTCAAGGAGGAACACTATCGGTTTGTTGATCAGAACGTGAAGGATAACGCCAGACAGGAGCCATGGAGCTGTCATCAGACGCCGCCGACTAATAACAGGAAGCGATAACAGTTTGAGAAAGTACGAGCCGAGGTTGTTATCTGGGTGACTGTGTTGCGACCAGTGATAGTGTGATATTCAACAAGGTATGGAGGAAAAGACGATGAGAGCCATGAAAAGTATACTGATTCTTATGGTGCTACTGGCATCCTGGGTATCCGCGCCCTTGTTGGCGGATGATGGCGGCTATTACCAATCAGTGGATGGCATGAACGTGTATATCGGCATCTTGCCGGCGGAGATGATCAAGGATCACCCTATCGTCCACGAGGGGCGCGAGGGTGTGATGACCCGTGAACAGCACCTGACTGTTACCTTGGTGGACCAGTCGAGCGGTCAGCGGATAGAGGATGCCAAGGTGGCCGCGCGCCTGCGACATGAGGGGCATTCGAGTGAGTTTCTCCAGCTGGAACCGATGGATATTTCCGATACGATCACCTATGGCAATTTTTTCAGCTTGCCGGAAGAGGGAGCCTACAGACTGCAACTGCGTATCGACAGAATTGGTGAGCCTACCACTGAGGTAGAGTTCCGTCACCGCCATGAGGAATAAGTGTAAAAAGGGGTGAATTTTCTGTTGCTAATTTTTATACGGTAATCATCCGTGCTCGACCCTGAGCATCCTCATGCGTCAAATGGCGATGCCCATGTGTTCAAGGGCTGTCTAGAGAGGAGGAAAAGATGGGCGATCACGGAGCAGCCAGAAGAGCTAGTGAAAAGGAGGCGATGTCTTCAATAAAAGCCAATGCGCCGATCAGAAAACGTCGATTAGGACAGCATATCGTTGTTGCACTGATCGGCGCCATGGCGGCCTACCTTTTTTGGTTAAGCCGAATGGACTGGGATGTCGAGATGCGTACCTGGCGAGCCATCGGTGACGCTGCTTTCATCCTGTTATTTGCCGCCATGACGACAGGCCCTATGGCGACAATATGGCCTAGGAGACTGAGCTTCCTTGTGAATTGGCGGCGAGCCTTCGGGATATGGTTTGCTATCTTTTCCTCTGTACATGCTTTTCTGGTGTGGGATGGCTGGGCACGCTGGTCTATCCGCGGTTTTTTTGGCTATCAGGAGCTGCCGGTGGTGGGGCTTTCGGGTCCGATACTTGTGGACCCGGGGTTCGGGCTTGCCAACCTGGTCGGTTCAGTCGCCCTCTTCTTTGGGCTTGTCCTATTTGCCATATCATCCGACAAGGCCATGCGCTTCCTGGGAAACTCAACATGGAAGCATCTCCAGAACTACGCCTATATGGTTTTCTACCTAGTGTCGCTTCATGGGATCTACTTTCTTTTCCTGCACTATGATCCGAGTCTCAGGAATCTAGTTTTTCAGCGTGGGGTGCCGGACCCTAATTGGTTTCGGTTCTGGTTCCTCGGCCTCGTTGGGACTGTCTGCTTTTTGCAATCTACAGCCCTGGTAAAAGTCGTTCTACAGCGAAGAAGAAAGGGTGGTTCGGCACATGATAGACACAAGCAGTGAGAGACGGCATGTTTTCATTGGTGCGCGTGCCGCGACAAGTCTCATAATGAGAGGGGGAGCCATGACCACACGATTTGATGTGGGCTGACTGATAAATCCTGACACTGGGGGACTGAAAGCAGATGAAGCCGGCCTGGTAACCGATCAGGGGTATTCCGTCACCGAGACTGCTCGGCGGTCAGTACATTCTTGTCTCCCACCACGATAGGGGGCATGGTCCTCGTTGCCTTGTTGTGGGCCCTGTGCTTTCCCCTGATCGTGATAGGGAACCCCGATGCTCCGCCGCCATTGCTGTTTGCCGCGCTGCGAGCGCTGCTGGCCGGCGCCATACTGGTGGCTTTGGCCAGCCTCTGTGGTAAGTGGCGCTGGCCACGGCCAGGGGAGATTGGGAAGCTCACCCTGATCGGCCTAAGCTTCACCGCTATCGGCTTTGGCGGCATGTTTCTCGGTGCCGGAAAGCTTGCAAGCGGTATCGCCACCGTATTGGCCAACGTTCAGCCATTGATCGCCGCTATCCTCGCTGTCTGGTTTCTTAAGGAAGTCTTGTCCCGACAGATTCTGTGTGGCCTGATGATCGGCTTCGTCGGTGTTGTCGTTCTTGCTCTACCTGGTTTTGACTACACCGCGGGTCGCCTTGAAGGCGCCTTTTATGTGCTCGTCGGTGCACTGGGAACAGCGGTGGGCAATATTCTTCTCAAACGCCGCAGCAAGGATGGTGATATCTGGATTCCGATGGGCTTCCAGTTGATGATTGGAGCGGTATTTCTGTTTGGGGGCTCGTTGGTCATGGGTGAGGAGTGGGAGATCCGTTGGAGCTGGAATTTTGCCGGTACGCTCTTTGCACTGTCAGTGCCGGCTACCGCTCTGATGGTCGTGCTGTGGTATGCACTGCTGTCCCGGGCGCCGCTTACCAAGCTCAATTCTATTACCTTTCTGACGCCGGCTTTTGGCTTGCTGATTGGCGTGTTGCTGCTGGACGAGCGCTTTAGCCCCATCGAGTTGGCAGGCGTGGCGATCACGCTACTGGGGCTGGCGCTTATTATCTGGCCTGGGGGCTCATATAAAGCGCCGGATCGTGGAGGCCACTGATGGCCGTACCAAACAGCTCGGGAAGAGTCCGCCTCCTGTCCTTAGGAAGTTAATAAATCACAGATTTTTCTTCACGTTCTCTCGCTTGGATTGGGGAGTCAGCAGTCGTGTTATCCAGCAGGCATCATGGAAATGGTTGCATATTGTTGCAATGGCGATCGTCAAGGGAACCCCCATGAAGGCGCCGGGGATGCCCCACAGCATTCCCCAGAAGAAAATGGAAAAAACGACGGCGAAGGGGGAGACGGCAAGGGCACGTCCTTCGAGTCTGGGGTCGAGCAGGTTGCCGATCGAGAACTGGATGAGTGTCATGCCGAGGAGAACCAGTGCCGGGGTCTGCCATGACTCGAACTGGACAATGGCGAAAAGGACAGGGGGAAAGACCGCGAGAATGGAACCGATGAAGGGAATGTAGTTCAGCGCGAAGGCCAGTATGCCCCAGGCAATGGCAAAGTCTAGCCCCGCCATTAGCGAAAATATCCAGGTCAACAAGCCGGTCAGTACGCTTACCGCGGTCCTGACGAGCATGTAGCGGCGAAATTTCCATCCGAGAATATGGAAGGCCCTCAAGAGTCGGTCGGCTACATCCGTACCAAACGCATGAGGTAGGCGATGCTGAAAGGCACTGGCTTCCAGCAAGCCCAGGATCAGGAAGATCAAGGTCAATGCCACAAAGCCCATGATTGCATTGATGCGTAGCACGGCCTCATGAACCAGGTGAAAGAGTCCGTTGGGGCTGAATGGATCACCTACGGCGGGCCAAAGTCCAATCCCCCTACCTTCGAGCCATAGGCCGAAGGTGCGATAGGTCTCCTGTGCGCGTTCGCCGTACAGCGACAGGCCGTATGCAATGGTACGGGCGCCGTAGCCGATCAGCAGGAGAACCGCCGCCGTGGCAGTCAACACGACCAGAATCGAAACGATAAGCGCCAATCCACGCAGTGCCCACTTTCCCTTGAATGCTTTGTGTTGGTAAACAGGCCACACCAGCGCCATCAGAAACAGTGAGAATGCCATGGGCGCGGCGAGAACCCGGAGCCAGTACAGGGCTGCGACGATGAGGATGATCGCGATCACCCAGAGTGGATTCAGTATCGGTGACCCATGGTGGTCGTACATGATGTCTCACGCTTCTCCCATGCCTATCTCCTCAATGGCTAACGGCCAGCCGTAGAGTCCGCGAAACGCGATCTCGCTGGCACCGTCGCGTAGGGTTCCCGCGAGTTCGAGCCAGGAGCCGATCATCGCGCTGTTCAGCGCCTCCCACTGGGAAAACGGATTGTCTTTGTCGAGTGGATCGCGTGCGGTTGCCACGGCGCCTGCCAACGGCTTCACAGAGGCCATCCAAGGGTTGAAACGCTCGGCGTACAGCAAACGGCTGGTTCTGGCGGGGTGTAGTTGTCGCAGCGCCTCTGCCGTCCATGGATTGGATATTAGCCGTACCCAGGGGCCAAGAAACGTCTCATAGAGAGCCACGTTGTACTCGGATAGTACGCTAACCTGCTCGAATGCCGGCGCCTGATTGGGATAGTTCAGGTCCTCTACCCGACGTTGCTTGAACTGCACCCGGAATTGTGGCTTGTGGCAGTCGGGGTCGCCGGTGGGGTTGTCGATGTGCATCTCGTAGAGGCCGGGCGCCAGGTCGTTCAGCTCACCGACACTCTCGAGGATCGCTCGATGCTCGAGTCGGGCAACCTTGGCCGAGACGAAGATGCCGAGATGGCCCACATGGGGGTTGAGCAGATAGACAATGCGCTGCTCCGCGGCCTTGAGCGCTGCGGTATCCGGGTAGACCGCCGGGATCCAGTTCAGCGCCTGGTGGGGCGGGGTAATGTTGTCGCCGCTGGAGGCGAAGATCACCAGTGGATTGCGGATGCGCCGTAGATCGACGGTGCAGCCCGGACAGACCTTGAGCTCGCCGCGTTCGAGCTTGTTGCCGACGAAGAGGTTCTCGACGATGGAGCTGATTTCTTCCTTGCTCAGTGCGTAGAAGCCCGTCCACCAGCGCTCGAAGTCGAGGAATCGCTCGCGCTCGGTGTCGACATGGGCAAAGAGCTGGTACTCCTTCTGCCAGAGGGTGTTCGCCGGCTTGAGCGACTCGAAGTTGGCGGCCAGGTGGGCGCCGTCGAAACGCCCATCACCCAGGTCGGCCAACAGGTGTGTCAGCCAGGCGCCGCCCATGAGCCCGCCGGCGAGCCGCATGGGGTTGACGCCGGACTCACCCGACCAATAGGAGAGCGGCGAGCCATTGAGGATCGCGGGCCCCACCAGCCCCTCACAGTCCGCCGCAAGCAGGGCGATGGCCCAGCCCGCCTGACAGTTGCCGTAGAGTACCGGTGGCTTGCCAGGGTGGTGTTCGGCCACCGTCTCGACGAAGCGCCTTAGAACATGCAGTACGTCACCCAGCGTTTGCCCGGCCATGGGCTCCGGAGAGAAGGCGACGAAGTAGACCGGGTGGCCTTCGTGGAGCGCCATTCCGACTTCGGAGTCGCGCTTGAAGCCGCCGATGCCCGGGCCGTGGCCGGCGCGTGGATCAACGATCATCACAGGGGGCTTGGTTGCATCGAGGCAGTCCTTGAGGCAGTCATCGCCCACCCGGGTGATCCGCAGCAGCGCATAGTTGGCGGGGCGCTCCAGTCGACGACCGTCGAGGATCATCTCGTAGTCGAAGTCGAGCAGCGGCGGCTTGCCGGCCCGCTCATGCGCGATCATGTTCTCGGCGCGTTGGCGCAGCGTGTCCAGATGGAGCACGCTGCGCTGCCAGAGATCGTGCTGGTAGCGCAACAGCTCCGTCATCAGACCATCGGTCGGGATACCGTACTGCGATAGACGACTCATCGCCGCTGTCGAGGTGGTGGGAGCATCGACCATTTAGAGGTCCCTGGCGCGGTTGGTCTGGTGGACCAGGCGCATCGCTTCATGCTCTTCGAGCTTCAGGAGTTCACCGATCAGCTTGCGCGTCTCGGGAATCTCGGTACGCCCTTCGAGATAGCGATAGAAGCCGATGACCTGCTCATGGAGGTCGAAGATCTCCTGGCAAATCTCGTCGAAGCTCATCTCCGCATAGGGCGCGCTGCACGACAGGTGGGGTTTGATGGGCGCGTAGGCAATATAGTCGTAGAGCCAGGTATTCAACGCCTTGGTGGCAGCCTGCTCCTTGAAGCTAGTGACGGTTTTCTCCAGTGCCGCCTCATGATCCGCTAGGTATTCCAACAGCCACTTGGCGCGCTCTTCCTCCTGCCGTGTTGAACAGTGCTTCAGGCACCTGGCCAGATGCTCATGCAGGGCCCGAGTCCACTCGACCACATCACGAAAGGTTTCAACGTTCATGGCAATCACTCACTTTACTGGTATGTATCAAGACATGAGACCAGGTATCGAGATCTCAGTTAGCACACCGGTGACCGTAGCACCAAACCGACAACGTTCGTGGGTATGCCGGTGCCGCGGCTCCGAGTAGAGCGAATGTACGGCTTACAGGCGCACGCGCTCGGTGAGCAGATAGACGGGAACGCCGGACTTGGCCGGTCGTTGTCGCGGTGTGCCGGAGGCGGCCACCAGAATGGGAGGAGTAGCTGGCGCGGTGGCGACCGTCAGGGTATCGTCGAGCTCGATATCCGGGCGGTCGCCACGCGGCACTCCCTTAGATAGTACGAACTGGCCATGGCCATGCCGGCAATGTGGTCCTTCTTCGCGCCACGCTTCAATATCCACAGTGGTAGAAACGGCCGCCACTACCAGGCTGTGCTCGAAATCACCGGCACCGGCACCGGCGTGCGGTTCCTCGGCATAGGCTGGCACCAGGCCACTCAGCAGCAGTGCAAACAAGCCGACCAGCAAGCACTCTGCCCACTTCATGGGGGCACACGGAGCTTGGCGGTTGCATAAGCTGTGAGGGTGCATGGCGCATGGTGGTCCGACGCTGAGTGGTTCTATTCACCATAGCTCACCAGCATCGAATGTCGCTTGACCGACATCAAGTGAGCCCCGCCTTCCAACCCGGGGACAGCGCGCAGGTTGCCTGGCTGTGAACGGCGTGGAACACTGGCGCGCGCTGGTGTGACCAGCCGGTGGTGGTTGGTCCCAGAGCAACGGAGCCTGACGCTGCCGTTGTCCGGTACATCGACCCCCTGTCTGTTCTGGCTGTGCTGGTTGGAGAGGTGACATGACGGAAACACGATCCGGATACGGCCAGCCGAAACGACTGTTGGCCACCCCGGAATTCAACGTGGCGCTGTTCGCCTTGCTGCTCAACTTCCCGTGGGAGTTCCTGCAGGTCCCCTTCTTCGCCGAGATGCCGGCCATGGCGCACTGGGACGCCGTCCTGTTCTGCACACGGGCGACCCTGGGTGACGTGCTCATCGCCCTTGTCGCCTACTGGGTCGTGGCGGGGGTGCGGCGCCGGCGCGACTGGTTGCGCTGCCCAGATGCGCTTGCGCTTCTCGGCTTCGTGGCGGTGGGCGTCGTGATCACGATCGGCCTGGAATGACACGCCACGGTCCTGCAGGATCGCTGGCAGTACGGTGAGCTGATGCCCACCCTGCCGCTGCTGGGAACGGGGTTGGCCCCACTGCTGCAGTGGCTATTGTTGCCGCCGCTGATCGTCTGGCTGGCGCGTCGCCAGCTGCTGGGCGTGACCTATCTCCAGCAGGTTGACCCTGCCAGCGCCGCTTCCGCCGACTCGGCACGAGAGAAACGGCGATGATAAGCGTGAGGTTTCTGAACGGACGTCAGAGCGGATGCCGCAGGTGAGGGGGACGCGAGAACCACCCGCCTCAGGTCAAGTGCCGGCCAGGCGACGTCGACCCTGGCGCCGGCTCCTGCTGGTGATGGGCATTGCCCACCTGGTGGGCCTGGCCTCGTCGCTGGACGCGATGATGTCGAGCCGTACCTCCCAGGGGGCCGTGGCGTGGATCGTCTCGCTGAATACGGTGCCCTATGTGGCCGTGCCCGCCTACTGGGTGTTCGGCCGAACCAAGTTCCAGGGCTATGTGTCTTCCCGACGTGACGAGGACTCGGCGCTGGGGCAGGCGCTGGCCGACAAGCTGGCGGAGCTGCGCGCTCACGGGGTCTCGGCCGCTCACGCCGACAAGCACCTGGTGGGCGTCGAGCAGCTGGCCAAATTGCCGTTTCTGGGTGGCAACCGGGTGGAGCTGCTGATCGATGGCGAGCAGACCTTCGAGAGCCTGTTTGCCGGTATCGAGGCCGCCGAGCGCTATCTGCTGGTGCAGTTCTATATCGTGCGCGCCGACGAGGTGGGGTTGGCGCTGCAGGCCCGGCTGATCGAGAAGGCACGGGAGGGGGTGGAGGTCTTCTTCCTCTATGACGAGATCGGCAGCTATGCGCTGCCGGGCCGCTATCTCCAGGAGATGGAGGAGGCCGGGGTCCGGGTGCACCGGTTCCACTCTACCCGCGGGCCGGGCAATCGCTTCCAGCTCAACTTCCGCAACCATCGCAAGATCGTGGTGGCCGACGGCGAGCGGGCCTGGGTGGGGGGCTTCAACGTCGGCGACGAGTACCTGCAGGGCCACCCGGACATCGGTCCCTGGCGCGACACCCACCTGCTGATCGAGGGGCCGGCGGCCCTGGCGCTGCAGCTGGTGTTCCTCGAGGACTGGCACTGGGCCACGGAGGAACTGCCCGAGCTGCCCTGGACGCCACGGGGGCCGAGCGGCCACGGCACCCCGGTGCTGATCCTGCCGACCGGGCCCGCGGATCGCTTCGAGACCGCGAGCCTGATGATCCAGCAGGCGATCCACGCCGCCCATGAGCGAATCTGGATCTCCAGCCCCTACTTCGTGCCCGACGAGGGGGTGCTCTCGATGCTCAAGCTGGCCGCCCTGAGCGGCGTGGACGTGCGGGTGCTGATCCCGGAGCGGCCGGACAATCCGCTGACCTACTTCGCCGCCTACGCTTTTCTCGACTCGCTGCTCGAGGCGGGGGTCGAGGTCTATCGCTACGAGGGGGCTTCCTGCACGGCAAGGCCTTCCTGGTGGACGACATCGGCGCGGCGGCAGGCACCGTGAACCTCGACAACCGCTCCTTCCGCCTCAATTTCGAGGTCACGGCGCTGGTGATGGACCCGTCGTTCGCCGCTGAGGTCGAGTCGATGTTCGAGGTGGATTTCGCGCGGTCCCGGCAGATGCACCCAGCAGAGATCGAGGCTCAGTCGCTCTGGCACCGGGTGGCGGCGCGGGCGGCCTAGCTGCTCGCGCCCGTGCTCTGAGGCTGGATGTCGCCGCCGTGGTGCATCCCTGGCATCGTCAGTCCCTGACGTCGAACGCCAGCACGCCGGTCACGTCCGAGAACGTCATACGCATCTGCCAGGCACCCGACATGGGGAGCGGTGCCGCGAGCGCGTAGCTGTCGCGGTCGGTCGGTTCGGCCGTCTGGCTGAGTGACATGTCATGGCCGGGCATGACGAAGGTGATCGGGACGCGCATGGCCTGTCGAGGCGGGTTACCGTCGGGCCCGCGCAGTTGGAAGGAGAGTTGCGCCTGTTGCTCGGCATCGATCACGAGACTGCCCGCCACGCTCCACTGGTGCACCGTGCCGGAGAAGTGGACCCCGCCGCGTTCTGCCCCCGGCTGAGTCGGTACCGGGCCGTCGACCCGGAGGGTCGTTTCATCCCCGGCCATGAAGGGCATGGCCATGAGCACGGCCAGCACCAGGAAGCAGGGGATGCCCACGGCGAGCGCGACAAGGCGGGCAGAGCGATTGGGTTGACTGGAATTGAGAGCCATCGAATCACACCTCCGATGATGTACGTTGCGTGCCGGAGAGCGGCAGGGTGAGGCAGAAGGTTGTGATGCCATTCTGAGAACGGACCGCGACGTCTCCACCATGGGCCTTGACGATTGATCGGGTGATGGGGAGTCCCAGACCTGCGCCTTCGCCATGGTGGTTGCGGATGTTGTCGGCCCGGTGGAAGCGATCGAATAGTTTCGGTAACTGATCGGCGGGGATCGTCTCTCCAGGATTTCTGACCCACAGTCTCGCCATATCCTGGTCATGGGTAATGGTGATCTCGATCCTGCCGTCAGGGGGGGTGTGCCGCACGGCGTTCGACACCAGGTTGGCAATCGCTCGGCGAAGCATCAGATGGTCGCCGGTGACTGTGGCGGTACCACTGAGCTGCATCTTGACCTGTTTCTCCTCGGCAAGGGCGTCATAGAACTCCAGCAAAGCGGTCACTTCCTCCTCGAGATGGACCGGTTCGGCAGGGTTTGGCAGTAGCCCATGATCGGTCTTGGCCAGGAACAGCATGTCGGCGATCATTCGCGCCAGTCGTTCCAGCTCCTCCAGGTTGGAGTGCAGTGCGTCCTGGTATTCCTCTGTGCTGCGTGGTCGTGACAGGGCGACCTGGGTTTCGGTAAGCAGATTGGACACCGGGGTGCGCAGCTCATGGGCGATATCCGCCGAGAACTCGCTGAGGCGTTGAAAGTCGGCTTCGAGCCTATTCAGCATGCCATTGAACGCATTGGCCAGCTCGACCATTTCCGGTGGCGTGGCTTGCAGGTCCAGCCTTTCTCCCAAGCGTTCGGCCGATAGCCGCCTGGCAGCAGCAGTGATCCGTTTGAGTGGGGCGAGGCCTTGACGCGCGACCAGCCAGCCGAGCAATGCTGTCAGCAGGGCGGCTATCGCAATGCCCGTCCAAAGATAGCGGCGGGTGTCCTCGAGAAAGTGAGCATGGTGCGTGATATCCAGGCCAAGCAGGACATGTACCGGTATGGGCTGCGGTAGAGGAAGGCGCTTCTGAACCTCATGACCAATGAATTCGTAGCCCGCCACGCTCCAGCGGGTACTGGCTGAGTCAACGTCTCCATTCTTTACTGGTTCGAGAAATTCCGGTTGGTAGGCGTAGAGTATTCGCTGCTCCTCATCGCGGATGGAGACGGACAGCGTCGCATGGCTCGTCAATAGGTCGTCAAGATATCTGGGCAGTGTATTCAGTGCGGCGGGGCTGTCGACTCGGTCAAGCAGGTTCTCGATCATGTTCAGCTTTGCTGTCAATTCCATGTGATCGATTTCATCGAAGTGGCCGCGAATCAGATGCTCGAGCCACAGTCCAAGCAGCAGCAGCAGGCCTGCGACCAGTAAGGAGAAGAGCGTGGCCAGGCGCGCCGTCAAGGAGAGGGGATAAAAGGTCATTGACCCTCCCCTGACTCCAGCACATACCCCATGCCTCTTACGGTCCGGATCAGCTTGACAGTGAAGGGGCCATCCACCTTGGCACGTAGCCGTCTGACGGCGACGTCGATGACATTGGTATCGCTGTCGAAGTTCATGTCCCACACCTTGGGGTCTCCCCATGTGAGAGTAGGTCATCGTCAGGCACTTATAGAGAAAAGCCCCGATCATCACGAGATGGTCGGGGTTTTTCGCATGGCGGCAGCATAGCGAGCCAGGGGTCTCCCCATGGAGAGTATCGGGACGCCGACCGGGTACATCCTCAGGCACTTATAGAGAAAAGCCCCGATCATCGTGAGATGGTCGGGGCTTTTCGCGTTTGGGCCCCGGGCTCGCCGGTGGGGAGGTTTGTATCTCCGACGTTTCCGGGGGCGCCTCGCATCCGCTAGAATGATGCCCTTTCCCGTCTGAGGGTTACGAATGACCATCGGAGACCTGATTCGCCTGCTCAGCGACGGCGAGTTCCACTCCGGCGAGCAGCTCGGTGAGCGGCTCGGCGTGTCGCGGGCGGCCGTGTGGAAGCAGCTGCGCAAGCTGGAGGCGCTGGGGATCGCCATGGAGGCGGTGAAGGGGCAGGGCTACAGGCTTGCCGAGCCGCTCGAGCTCCTCGACGGGGCGCGCATCGTCGCCGGCCTGTCGCGGGAGTCGCGCGGGCTGCTGACGCGGCTGTTCGTCGAGGAGACCCTGCCGTCGAGCAACGCCTTCCTGCGTGAGCGCTTCGACCAGGGCGCCGGCCATGGCGAGGTCTGCCTGGTGGAGCAGCAGAGCGCAGGGCGCGGCCGGCGGGGGCGCCCCTGGAACACTCCCTGGGGGCAGAGCCTGATGCTGTCGCTCGGCTGGCGGGTCGATTCCGGTGTGGCGGCGCTGGAGGGGCTGAGCCTGGCGGTAGGCGTGGTGCTGGCTCAGGTGCTGGAGCGCCACGGCGCGGCGCCTCGCCTCAAGTGGCCCAACGATGTCCTCCTGGAGCAGCCGGACGGTGGGTTCGGCAAGCTGGCCGGCATCCTGGTCGAGGTGACGGGGGATACCGCGGGGCCCTGCGAGGTGGTGATCGGCATGGGGATCAATGTCGGCCTGCCCGCGGCGTTTCGCGCGGGGCTGGATCAGCCCGCCGCCGCCGTGCATGACCAGGCGCCCGGCGTGTCGCGCAATGAGCTCGCCGTGGAGCTGATCGAGGCGCTGCTGTCGCTGATGGCCGGCTTCGAGGCGCAGGGCTTTCCCGCCTGGCAGGCGGCCTGGAACGAGCGTCACGCCTTCGCGGATCATGAGGTGGATATCCTGCGCGGCGAGCGCCGCGAGGCGGCGGTGGCCGAAGGGGTCGATGGCTCGGGCAACCTGCTGGTACGCCGGGAGGGTCGGCTCGAGCGGCTGGCTGGCGGCGAGATCAGCGTGCGAGCGCGCTCATGATCCTCGACCTCGATATCGGCAACACTCTCTCCAAGTGGCGGCTGAAGGATGCCGACAGCAGCGAGATTCGCTCCCGGGGCGCGGTATGGACCCGGGAGGAGTGGCGCCCGGGCGCCGATATCCCCGATCTGGACATCGTGGAGGCGGTGCGCATCTCCAGCGTGGCGCGACGCGCCGTGCTGGAGGAGACCGTGGCGTTGCTCCATCGCCAGGTGGGGCACGTTCACGTGGCGCGCTCGACCCCGGAGGCGCTCGGGGTGACCAACGGCTACGAGGAGCCCGAGCGGTTGGGCGTCGACCGCTGGCTCGGAGCGCTGGCGGGCTACCAGCTGGCGGGCGGCTGCTGTGCCGTGGACTGCGGCAGTGCCATCACCATCGACTTCGTGCTGCCGGGCGGACGCCACCTGGGGGGCTATATCCTGCCCGGGCTGCGGCTGATGAAGGAGAGTCTCAAGCTGGGTACCCGCAACGTGGCGATCGATCCCGACAGCGAGGCCGAGGAGCTGCTGGTGCCCGGCAGGCGGACGGTGGAGGCGGTCAACCACGGCATCTACATGGCGGCGGTGAGCGCCATCAACCGCGTCTACGCCGAGGTCTGCGACATGGAGGGGGTGGCGCTGCCGCTGTTGCTCACCGGCGGCGATGCGCGGGTGGTCGCCAGGGGCCTCCAGGTGCCCCATGCGGTGTGGCCGGATATGGTCTATGGCGGACTGGAGGCCTGCTTCCCGCTCACGGCCGCCGAGCGTGCCGGCCGGATGTCAGGGGCGCCCAGGGTGCCGGCGCCGGTGGCGCTGGAAAAGATTCGCGCTGGGCTTGCATTCTCCATGCTGCTTTGACACAATGCGCCGCGTTCCAAGGGGAAGCCGGCGCCGGCAAGGCGACAGGTTTCCGGTCGGGAAGGCTGATAAAACAGCATCTTGACACCGAGGGAAAGGGTGGTAGGATATGCCACCAGCTGGAGGGGTTCCCGAGTGGCCAAAGGGAGCAGACTGTAAATCTGCCGCGAAAGCTTCGAAGGTTCGAATCCTTCCCCCTCCACCAGATTTTCGCCAGGCGCCTCTCGAGGCGTGCAGGCAGCAAGAGTGGGTAGGCGGGCATAGTTCAATGGTAGAACCTCAGCCTTCCAAGCTGATGGTGCGGGTTCGATTCCCGCTGCCCGCTCCAGCATCTCCGGATGCAAAGGTTTTGCTCATGTAGCTCAGGGGTAGAGCACACCCTTGGTAAGGGTGAGGTCGACGGTTCAAATCCGTCCATGAGCTCCACATTGAAAAGGCGAGCCAAGGCTCGCCTTTTCTCTTTCCGCCCCCTCTGGCGGAAGGGGTTGCCAGGCGGATGCCTATCCGCTATCATGGCGCCCGCTGTGTCGGACCGCCTGCAAAGGGTGGTCGAGAGGCAGATACAGGCCAGTAGCTCAATTGGCAGAGCAGCGGTCTCCAAAACCGCAGGTTGGGGGTTCGATTCCCTCCTGGCCTGCCAGCCTTCCCCAGGCTGGCGAGTCCCCGAAAGATTTCATGTTTCGATTGCCGCACCCTGAGGAGTCTCTTTTCATGAAGCATAGCGCCGAGGTGCAGGAGTCGCGCCACGACGGACTCAAGTGGGCGGCTGTCGTCACTCTGCTGGTTCTGGCCGTGGTCGGTAATACCTATTTCGCCGATCAGGCCCTGCTCTACCGCGTGCTGGGTGTCGTCGCGCTGTGTGCGCTGGCTGGCGTAGTGGCCCTGACCACCGCCCGCGGCCGCGAGCTCGCCGAACTGGCCCGCGCCGCCAAGAAAGAGATCCAGCGCGTGGTCTGGCCGACGCGTCCCGAGACCGTGCAGACCACCGCCATCGTGCTGGTGGCCGTGCTGGTGGTCGGCCTGATGCTGTGGTTGATCGACACCCTTCTTGGCTGGGCGATGTCCGGCGTCATTGGTTAGGAGTCTCCATGTCCAAGCGTTGGTACGTCGTTCACGCCTACTCCGGCTTCGAGAAGCATGTCATGCGCTCCCTCAAGGAGCGCGTGAAGATGTACGGCATGGAAGATCGCTTCGGCGAGATCCTGGTGCCGACCGAAGAAGTCGTCGAGATGCGTGACGGCAAGCGTCGCAAGAGCGAGCGCAAGTTCTATCCCGGCTACGTGCTGGTCGAGATGGAGATGGATGACGAGACCTGGCACCTGGTCAACGAGACCCCGCGCGTCATGGGGTTCATCGGTGGCACCAAGGAGAAGCCGGCCGCGATCACCCAGAAGGAGGCCGATGCCATCCTTCGTCGCGTCCAGGACGGCACCGACAAGCCGCGTCCCAAGACGCTGTTCGAGCCGGGTCAGTCCGTGCGTGTCATCGACGGCCCCTTCGCCGACTTCAACGGCGTCGTCGAAGAGGTCAACTACGACAAGAGCCGCGTCCAGGTCAGCGTGCTGATCTTCGGTCGCTCGACGCCGGTCGAACTGGAATTCGCTCAGGTCGAGAAGGAGTAATCCGCTCGGCCTGACACAAGCAAGGCGGCCGCCGAGGTGGCCGCATCACCGGGGAGCCGCAAGGCGCTACTACCCAACTGGAGTCTTACCATGGCCAAGAAAGTACAGGCTTACATCAAGCTGCAGGTTGCAGCTGGCAAAGCCAATCCGAGTCCCCCCGTCGGTCCCGCTCTGGGTCAGCACGGCGTGAACATCATGGAGTTCTGCAAGGCGTTCAACGCCGCGACCCAGGAGATCGAGCCGGGTCTGCCCACTCCCGTGGTGATCACCGTCTATTCCGACCGCAGCTTCACCTTCATCACCAAGACCCCGCCCGCCGCGGTCCTGCTGAAGAAGGCCGCTGGCATCAAGTCCGGCTCCGGTGAGCCGAACAAGAAGAAGGTCGGCACCGTGACCCGTGAGCAGCTCGAAGAGATCGCCAAGACCAAGGAGCCGGATCTGACGGCTGCCGATCTCGACGCCGCTGTGCGTACCATTGCCGGTAGCGCCCGCAGCATGGGCCTGAACGTGGAGGGTCTCTGATCATGGCCAAGCTGACCAAGCGTGCAAAACTGATTCGCGAGAAGGTCGACCCGACCAAGGCCTACTCTCTGGAAGAGGCCGTGGCACTGCTCGCCGAGCTCTCCACCGTCAAGTTCAAGGAGTCGCTGGACGTCGCCATCAACCTGGGCGTCGATCCGCGTAAATCCGACCAGGTGGTTCGCGGTGCAACCGTGATGCCCAACGGTACCGGCAAGGACGTGCGCGTTGCCGTCTTTACCCAGGGTGCCAACGCCGATGCCGCCAAGGAAGCCGGTGCCGACATCGTCGGCATGGACGACCTGGCCGAGCAGGTCAAGAAGGGCCAGCTCGACTTCGACGTGGTCATCGCCTCCCCGGACGCCATGCGTGTGGTCGGCCAGCTGGGCCAGATCCTCGGTCCGCGCGGCCTGATGCCGAACCCCAAGGTCGGCACCGTGACCCCGGACGTGGCCACTGCGGTCAAGAACGCCAAGGCCGGTCAGGTGCGTTTCCGTACCGACAAGAACGGCATCATCCACACCACCCTTGGCAAGGTCGATTTCGACGCCGCTGCCATCCAGGGCAACCTGGAAGCGCTGGTCGCTGACCTGAAGCGTCTGAAGCCGAGCTCCTCCAAGGGCATCTACTTCAAGAAGATCACCCTGTCCACCACCATGGGCCCGGGCGTGACTCTGGATCACTCTGCCCTGGTCTGATCGGGCAGCGGATCGAACTATTGCAAGAACTTTGCGGTCCCCGAGCGGAGTCGATATTCGCCGGCGGGGCACCGTCAAAGACCGCAGGTGCCGCCCTTCCCCGTGAAGGGCGGCTTAATCATCCCTCCGGGATGGCCTGCGCAGATGGTGTGGCCGCCAGGTGTCTGGTGAGCACCATCACCCAGGACCCCCGCCAGGCGCCTCCGGGCAAGCGGTGGGGGAGATGGTAACCACCGGAGTCCTCATCGCGAGGTTCCGGCACGAAGGAGTGATCACTGTGCCACTAGCACTCGAAGGCAAGAAGGCGATTGTTGCCGAGGTCAGTGAAGCGGCCAAGGGTGCGCTCTCCGTCGTAGTTGCCGATTCTCGTGGCGTCACGGTCGAGAAGATGACCGATCTGCGCAAGCAGGCCCGCGAGAATGGCGTCCAGCTGCGTGTTGTTCGCAACACCCTGGCACGCCGCGCCCTCGAAGGCACTCAGTGGGAGTGTCTGAACGAGAGCTTTGTTGGCCCGACCCTGCTGGCCTTCTCCACCGAGCATCCGGGCGCCGCCGCCCGTCTGTTCAAGGAGTTCGCCAAGTCGGAGAAGGACTTCGAAGTCAAGGCGCTGGCCTACGAAGGCGAGCTGATCCCGGCTGCTGATATCGACCGCCTGGCGACCCTGCCGACCTACGACGAGGCCATCGCCAAGCTGATGTCCGTCATGAAGGAAGCGTCTGCCGGCAAGCTGGTCCGTACCCTGGCCGCCCTGCGCGACCAGAAGCAGGAACAAGCCGCCTGATCACAGGCCGCCTGATCGCAGGCCGTCTGATTGGCGAACTCCTGCTGGCCGCCTGAATCGTATATTGAATCCCGAGTCGTCGGGTCACCGCGACTCCCGCAAAGTTAGGAAACGTGACAATGGCACTGACCAAAGAAGACATCATCAACGCCGTCGCCGACATGTCCGTCATGGAAGTGGTCGAACTGATCGAAGCGATGGAAGAGAAGTTCGGCGTGTCTGCCGCTGCCGCCGTGATGGCTGGCCCGGCTGCCGCTGGTGAAGTCGCCGAAGAGCAGACCGAGTTCGACCTGGTGCTGACCAGCGCCGGCGACAAGAAGGTCAACGTGATCAAGGTCGTTCGCGAGATCACCGGCCTGGGTCTGAAGGAAGCCAAGGGTGCCGTCGACGGCGCGCCGGCGACCATCAAGGAAGGCATGTCCAAGGAAGACGCAGAAGCGGCCAAGGCCAAGCTGGAAGAAGCCGGCGCAGGCGTGGAACTCAAGTAAGACTTGGGCTCCATGGCTTCACGCGCTGCGTAAGCTTCCATGGCTGGTGGCGGGACACCCGCTGCCGGCCTTTTTCTGTTGTCACTGGCCTCTGCCGACAGGGCAGAACCGCCAGCCGAATTCCGAAGGCGAGCGCCCATGCCAGGCGCTTGCCTTCATCGCCTGACGGCGTCGCGTCCGTCGGGTGGCGCCGACCACGCATCGGTCACCCATGGTGAACAAGCTGGGGAATACAGATGGCTTACTCATACACTGAGAAAAAACGCATCCGCAAGGATTTCGGCAAACTGCCCCAAGTGATGGATGTGCCCTACCTGCTGGCGATCCAGCTTGATTCCTACTACGACTTCCTCCAGCAGGACCGTTCGCCCGAAGAGCGGATGGAAGTCGGCCTGCATGCCGCCTTCAAGTCCGTCTTCCCGATCGAGAGCTTCTCCGGCAACGCCGCCCTGGAGTACGTGAGCTACCGTTTCGGCACCCCGGCCTTCGATGTCAAGGAGTGCCAGCTGCGTGGCGTCACCTACTCGGCCCCGCTGCGCGTCAAGGTCCGCCTGATCATCTACGACAAGGATTCGTCCAACAAGGCGATCAAGGACATCAAGGAGCAGGAAGTCTACATGGGGGAGATCCCCCTGATGACCGAGAACGGCACCTTCGTGGTCAACGGCACCGAGCGTGTCATCGTCTCCCAGCTGCATCGCAGCCCGGGCGTCTTCTTCGACCACGACAAGGGCAAGAGCCACTCCTCCGGCAAGCTGCTCTACTCGGCCCGCGTGATTCCCTACCGCGGCTCCTGGCTCGACTTCGAGTTCGATCCCAAGGACAGCGTCTTCGTACGTATCGACCGTCGCCGCAAGCTGCCGGCGAGCGTGCTGCTGCGTGCGCTCGGCATGAGCGCCGAGGAGATCCTCGAGGAGTTCTTCGAGACCAGCGTCTTCCACGTCGAGAAGTCCGGCTTCTCCGTGGAGCTGGTGCCGTCGCGCCTGCGCGGCGAGACCGCCACCTTCGACATCAAGGACGCCGATGGCGGCGTGATCGTCGAGGAAGGCCGTCGCATCACCCAGAAGCATATTCGCCAGCTGGAGAAGGCCGGCCTCGAGCGTCTCGAGGTGCCGATGGAGTACCTGTTCGGCAAGACCCTGGCCCGTGACCAGGTGGACCCGAACACCGGCGAGCTGCTCTGCCCCTGCAACACCGAGATCACCCCGGAGCTGCTCGAGAAGCTGGGCCAGGCGGGCATCACTCGCCTCGAGACCCTCTACACCAACGATCTCGACTGCGGTCCCTTCATCTCCGACACCCTCAGGCTGGACACCACCGGGTCCCAGCTCGAGGCGCTGG
Source organism: Halomonas sp. JS92-SW72 (assembly GCF_003547075.1). NCBI lineage: Bacteria > Pseudomonadati > Pseudomonadota > Gammaproteobacteria > Oceanospirillales > Halomonadaceae > Halomonas > Halomonas sp. JS92-SW72. The sequence continues at coordinate 2,874,136 of NZ_CP032147.1, read as the reverse complement.
TCGAGATCTACCGCATGATGCGCCCGGGCGAGCCGCCCACCAAGGAGTCCGCCGAGACCCTGTTCCACAACCTGTTCTTCACCGCGGACCGCTACGACCTCTCCGGCGTCGGTCGCATGAAGTTCAACCGCCGCCTGCGTCGCGAGAGCGACACCGGCTCCGGTGTGCTGGATCGTCGCGACATCCTTGACGTGCTCAAGGAGCTGATCCATATCCGCAACGGCTTCGGCGAAGTGGACGACATCGACCACCTGGGCAACCGCCGCATCCGCTGCGTGGGCGAGATGGCCGAGAACCAGTTCCGCGTGGGCCTGGTGCGCGTCGAGCGCGCGGTCAAGGAGCGTCTCTCCATGGCCGAGAGCGAGGGCCTGATGCCCCAGGACCTGATCAACGCCAAGCCCGTCGCCGCGGCGGTCAAGGAGTTCTTCGGTTCCAGCCAGCTCTCCCAGTTCATGGACCAGAACAACCCGCTCTCCGAGGTCACCCACAAGCGCCGCGTCTCCGCGCTCGGCCCGGGCGGCCTGACCCGCGAGCGGGCCGGCTTCGAGGTGCGTGACGTTCACGCGACCCACTACGGTCGCCTGTGTCCGATCGAGACGCCGGAAGGCCCCAACATCGGCCTGATCAACTCCCTGGCCACCTACAGCCACACCAACAGCTACGGTTTCCTCGAGACCCCCTACCGCAAGGTGGTGGAGAGCCAGGTGACCGACGAGGTGGTGCACCTCTCCGCCATCGAGGAGGGCGACTTCGTCATCGCCCAGGCCTCGGCGACCGTGGATGAGGCCGGCAAGCTGGTGGATGACCTGGTGCAGGTGCGCCACAAGGGCGAGACCACCTTCATGCGTCCCGAGCAGGTGACGCTGATGGACGTCTCCCCGCGTCAGGTGGTCTCCGTGGCCGCGGCGCTGATTCCGTTCCTCGAGCACGATGACGCCAACCGCGCCCTGATGGGGGCAAACATGCAGCGTCAGGCGGTGCCCACCCTGCGTGCCGACAAGCCGCTGGTCGGTACAGGCATGGAGCGCTTCGTGGCTCGTGACTCCGGCGTCTGCGCCGTGGCGCGCCGCGGCGGCGTGATCGACTCTGTCGATGCCAAGCGCATCGTGGTCCGGGTCGGCGAGGACGAGATCATCGGCGGCGAAGCCGGCGTCGATATCTACAACCTCACCAAGTACGTGCGCTCGAACCAGAACACCTGCCAGAACCAGCGCCCCATCGTGCGCCCCGGTGACCAGGTGGCGCGCGGTGACATCCTGGCCGACGGTCCCTCCGTGGACATGGGCGACCTCGCCCTGGGCCAGAACATGCGCATCGCCTTCATGCCCTGGAACGGCTACAACTTCGAGGACTCCATCCTGCTCTCCGAGCGGGTGGTCCAGGAAGACCGCTTCACCACCATCCACATCCAGGAGCTGACCTGCGTCTCCCGCGATACCAAGCTGGGGCCGGAGGAGATCACCTCCGATATCCCCAACGTGGGCGAGTCGGCACTCTCCAAGCTGGACGAGGCGGGCGTGGTCTACATCGGCGCCGAAGTGGGGCCGGGCGACATCCTGGTCGGCAAGGTCACGCCCAAGGGCGAGACCCAGCTGACGCCGGAAGAGAAGCTACTGCGCGCGATCTTCGGCGAGAAGGCCTCCGACGTGAAGGACACCTCCCTGCGTGCCCCCACCGGCATGAAGGGGACCGTCATCGACGTTCAGGTCTTCACCCGTGACGGCGTGGAGAAGGACTCCCGGGCGCTGGCCATCGAGCAGATGCAGCTCGACGAGGTGCGCAAGGACCTCCAGGAGACCTACCGCATCGCCGAGGACGCCACCTTCGAGCGTCTCAAGCGCACCCTGAACGGCGAGGCCGTGAACGGCGGTCCCAAGCTGAAGAAGGGCGACCTCCTCACCGAGAGCTACCTCGAGGAGCTGCCGCGCCAGCAGTGGTTCAAGCTGCGCCTGCAGGACGAGGCCCTCAATGAGCTGCTGGCCCAGGCCGACGAGCAGCTCGAGAATCGCCGCCGCGAGATGGACGAGCGCTTCGAGGACAAGAAGCGCAAGCTGACCCAGGGCGACGACCTGGCGCCGGGCGTGCTCAAGATCGTCAAGGTCTACATGGCGGTGAAGCGTCGCCTGCAGCCGGGCGACAAGATGGCCGGCCGTCACGGTAACAAGGGTGTCATCTCGGCGATCATGCCCATCGAGGACATGCCCTTCGACGACAACGGCGAGCCGGTGGACGTGGTCCTGAACCCGCTGGGCGTACCGTCGCGCATGAACGTCGGTCAGATCCTCGAGACCCACCTGGGCCTCGCCGCCTGGGGGCTGGGTCGCAAGATCGAGGCCCTGCTGCGCGACGCTCGCGAGCAGCAGGTGGCCGAGATCCGCGAGTTCCTGGGCCAGGTCTACAACTCCACCCCGGGTACCCGGGTCGAGGAGCTCGAGACCCTGAGCGACGACGAGGTGATCGCCCTGGCGAAGAACCTCAAGGCGGGGGTGCCGATGTCCACGCCGGTGTTCGACGGTGCCGACGAGCACGAGATCAAGCACCTGCTGCGTCTGGCCGACCTGCCGGACTCCGGCCAGATGACGCTCTATGACGGCCGTACCGGCGACGCCTTCGACCGTCCGGTGACCGTCGGCTACATGTACATGCTCAAGCTCAACCACCTGGTGGACGACAAGATGCACGCCCGTTCCACCGGCTCCTACTCCCTGGTCACCCAGCAGCCGCTGGGCGGCAAGGCGCAGTTCGGTGGTCAGCGCTTCGGTGAGATGGAGGTGTGGGCCCTGGAGGCGTACGGCGCCGCCTACACCCTCCAGGAGATGCTCACCGTCAAGTCCGACGACGTGGAGGGCCGCACCAAGATGTACAAGAACATCGTGGATGGCGACCACACCATGCAGGCGGGCATGCCGGAATCCTTCAACGTGCTGGTGAAGGAGATCCGCTCGCTGGGCATCGACATCGAGCTCGAGAGCTGAGGCGGCCGACGCTTCACAGAATGACGGTCCGCGGGGGCGCAAGCCGCCCCCGCCCATGACAACTCCGCAGCGGAGCCGACCCCATGAAAGATTTGGTGAAAGTCCTCAAATCGCAGTCTCAGTCCGAAGAGTTCGACGCGATCAAGATCACGCTGGCGTCGCCGGACATGATCCGCTCCTGGTCCTACGGCGAGGTCAAGAAGCCCGAGACCATCAACTACCGTACCTTCAAGCCGGAGCGCGACGGCCTGTTCTGCGCCAAGATCTTCGGCCCGGTGAAGGACTACGAGTGTCTGTGCGGCAAGTACAAGCGGATGAAGCATCGCGGCATCATCTGCGAGAAGTGCGGCGTGGAGGTCACCAAGGCCGCCGTGCGCCGCGAGCGCATGGGCCACATCGAGCTGGCCAGCCCCGTCGCGCACATCTGGTTCCTGAAGTCGCTGCCGTCCCGTATCGGCATGTTCCTGGACATGACCCTGCGCGACATCGAGCGGGTGCTCTACTTCGAGAGCTTCGTGGTCATCGACCCGGGCATGACCACCCTCGAGCGCGGCCAGCTGCTCAATGACGAGCAGTACTTCGAGGCCCTCGAGGAGTTCGGTGACGACTTCGACGCCCGCATGGGTGCCGAGGCGATCCAGGCGCTGCTCAAGGACATCGACCTCGGCGAGGAGATCGACCGCCTGCGCGAGGAGATCCCGCAGACCAACTCCGAGACCAAGATCAAGAAGCTCTCCAAGCGGCTCAAGCTGCTCGAGGCCTTCTACAACTCCGGCAACGATCCGGCGTGGATGGTCATGGAGGTGCTGCCGGTGCTGCCGCCGGACCTGCGTCCGCTGGTGCCGCTGGACGGCGGTCGCTTCGCGACCTCCGACCTCAACGACCTCTACCGTCGTGTGATCAACCGCAACAACCGCCTCAAGCGGCTGCTCGACCTCAATGCGCCGGACATCATCGTGCGCAACGAGAAGCGCATGCTGCAGGAGGCGGTGGACGCCCTGCTGGACAACGGTCGCCGCGGCCGGGCCATCACCGGCTCCAACAAGCGCCCGCTGAAGTCCCTGGCCGACATGATCAAGGGCAAGCAGGGTCGCTTCCGTCAGAACCTGCTGGGCAAGCGCGTCGACTACTCGGGCCGCTCGGTGATCACCGTGGGTCCGACCCTGCGCCTGCACCAGTGCGGCCTGCCCAAGAAGATGGCCCTGGAGCTGTTCAAGCCGTTCATCTACTCCAAGCTGCAGTCGCTGGGCCATGCGTCCACGATCAAGGCCGCCAAGAAGATGGTGGAGCGCGAGCTGCCCGAGGTGTGGGACATCCTCGCCGACGTCATTCGCGAGCACCCGGTGCTGCTCAACCGCGCCCCGACCCTGCACCGCCTCGGCATCCAGGCCTTCGAGCCGCTGCTGATCGAGGGCAAGGCGATCCAGCTGCACCCGCTGGTGTGTGCCGCCTACAACGCCGACTTCGACGGTGACCAGATGGCGGTCCACGTGCCGCTGACCCTGGAAGCCCAGCTCGAGGCGCGGGCGCTGATGATGGCCACCAACAACGTGCTGTCGCCGGCCAACGGCGAGCCGATCATCGTGCCCTCCCAGGATGTGGTGCTGGGTCTCTACTACATGACCCGCGAGAAGATCAACGCCAAGGGCGAGGGCATGGTGTTCGCCAACCTCGACGAGGTGGAGCGCGCCTTCGGCACCCAGCACGTCGCCCTGCATGCACGCGTCAAGGTTCGCCTTGACGAGGTGGACGTCGACGAGGAGAGCGGCGAGCGCAGCCATCATCGCCGCCTCTACGACACCACCGTGGGTCGCGCGCTGCTGTTCCGCATCCTGCCGGAGGGCGTGCCCTTCGCGCTGATCGATCAGCCGATGAAGAAGAAGGCGATCTCCGCGCTGCTCAACGAGGTCTATCGCCGCGCCGGTCTCAAGCCGACCGTCATCTTCGCCGACCAGCTGATGTACACCGGCTTCCGCCTGGCCACCTGGTCCGGCGCCTCCATCGGCGTCAACGACTTCGTCATCCCGGACGCCAAGGCCGAGATCGTCGAGGCCGCCGAGGAGGAGGTGAAGGAGATCGAGGACCAGTTCTCCTCGGGTCTCGTCACCGCCGGCGAGAAGTACAACAAGGTGATCGACATCTGGTCCAAGGCCAACGACAAGGTGGCCAAGGCGATGATGGTCGGCATCTCCAAGGAGACCGTGGTCGACCGTGACGGCAACGAGGTCGAGCAGGACTCCTTCAACAGCGTCTTCATCATGGCCGACTCGGGGGCGCGGGGTAGTGCCGCCCAGATCCGCCAGCTGGCGGGCATGCGTGGCCTGATGGCCAAGCCGGACGGCTCCATCATCGAGACGCCGATCGTCGCCAACTTCCGTGAAGGCCTGAACGTACTCCAGTACTTCATCTCCACCCACGGCGCGCGGAAGGGTCTGGCGGATACGGCACTCAAGACCGCCAACTCCGGTTACCTGACCCGTCGCCTGGTGGACGTGGCCCAGGACATGGTGATCACCGAGATCGACTGCGGCACCGAGGAGGGCCTGACCCTGCACCCGGTGATCGAGGGCGGCGACATCATCGTCTCCCTGGCCCAGCGCGTCCTCGGTCGCGTGGTGGCCCAGGACGTCATCGACCCGGCCACCGACGAGGTGCTGATCCCGCGTGGCACCCTGCTCGACGAGAAATGGTGCGCCGAGCTCGACACCATGGGCGTCGACGAGATCGTGGTGCGCAGCGCCATCGCCTGTCAGACCGCTCACGGCGTCTGCTCCGCCTGCTACGGTCGCGACCTGGCGCGCGGTCATCAGGTGAACATCGGTGAGGCGGTGGGTGTCATCGCTGCCCAGTCCATCGGTGAGCCGGGCACCCAGCTGACCATGCGGACCTTCCACATCGGCGGCGCGGCCTCCCGTGCCTCCGCGGTGGACAGCGTCCAGGTCAAGCACGGCGGCCGCGTGCGCCTGCACAACATCAAGTACGTGGAGCGCGCCGACGGCAAGCTGGTGGTGGTCTCCCGCTCCAGCGCCCTGGCCGTCGCCGATGATCACGGCCGCGAGCGCGAGTACTACAAGCTGCCCTACGGCGCCGAGCTCTCCGTCAAGGATGGCGACCCCGTCGAGGCCGGCCAGGCCGTGGCCAAGTGGGATCCGCACACCCACCCCATCGTCGCCGAGGCCGAGGGTACCGTGCAGTACGCCGACATGGACGAGGGCCTGACCATCCACCGCAGCGTGGACGAGATGACCGGTCTCTCCTCCATCGAGGTGATCGAGTCGGCGGCGCGCCCCATGGCCGGCCGTGACAAGCGCCCGATGATCCTGCTCAGTGACGATGCCGGCAAGCCGGTCACCCTCTCCGGCTCCGACACCCCGGTGCAGTACCTGCTGCCCGGCAAGGCGATTGTCACCGCCGATAACGGCGCGAAGATCGGCGTCGGTGAGATCGTCGCGCGTATCCCGGTGGAGGCGTCCGGTAACAAGGACATCACCGGGGGTCTGCCCCGCGTGGCCGACCTGTTCGAGGCGCGCAAGCCGAAGGAGCCGGCCATCCTCGCCGAGATCAGCGGCGTGATCAGCTTCGGCAAGGAGACCAAGGGCAAGCGTCGCCTGACGATCACTCCGGAAGGCGGCGGCGATCCCTTCGAGGCGCTGATCCCGAAATGGCGCCAGATCGCGGTGTTCGAGGGCGAGAGCGTCGAGAAGGGCGAGGTGATCTCCGACGGTCCCAGCAACCCCCACGACATCCTGCGCCTGCTGGGCGTGGCGGAGCTGGCCAAGTACATCACCGCCGAGATCCAGGAGGTCTACCGCCTCCAGGGCGTGGGCATCAACGACAAGCACATCGAAGTGATCGTGCGTCAGATGCTGCGCAAGGTGGAGATCACCGACTCGGGCGATTCCGACTTCATCCCCGGCGATCAGGTCGAGCTGGTGCGGGTGCTGGAGCAGAATGCCCGCCTGGAGAAGGAAGAGAAATTCCCGGCCAAGTACCAGCGGGTACTGCTGGGTATCACCAAGGCCAGCCTGGCTACCGAGTCGTTCATCTCCGCGGCCTCCTTCCAGGAGACCACGCGGGTGCTGACCGAGGCGGCGGTCACCGGCAAGCGCGACTACCTGCGCGGCCTGAAGGAGAACGTGGTGGTGGGACGCCTGATCCCGGCCGGTACCGGCCTCGCCCATCACGAGGAGCGTCGTCGCCGGCGCGAAGGCACCGAGCGCCAGCTGGCGCCGTCGGCCTACGACGTCGAGCAGGAGCTGGGCGCCCAGCTCACCGCGCTGGATTCCGGCGACGAGGAACTCTGACCCGGGCCCCGGGATCGCGGGGCCGTCCAGATGGACGGCCTCCCGGTCTTGACGGGGCAGGGGGTCAGCTATTAGAATGCGCAGCCTTTAACAGTGGGGCGGGTGCGCCCGCACCCGCTGGAAAAGGCCAAGGCAACCCATTGGAGTCAGCTACAACCCATGGCAACGATCAATCAGCTCGTGCGCAAGCCGCGCAAGCGCCCCGTCAGCAAGAGCGACGTGCCGGCGCTGCAGGCCTGCCCGCAGAAGCGCGGCGTCTGCACCCGCGTCTACACCACCACCCCGAAGAAGCCGAACTCGGCCCTGCGTAAGGTCTGCCGCGTGCGCCTGACCAACGGCTTCGAGGTCTCTTCCTACATCGGCGGTGAAGGTCACAACCTCCAGGAGCACTCCGTGGTCCTGATCCGCGGTGGCCGCGTCAAGGACCTTCCCGGTGTGCGCTATCACACCGTGCGCGGCGCCCTGGACACCTCCGGCGTGCAGAACCGCAAGCAGGGCCGTTCCAAGTACGGCGCCAAGCGTCCCAAGGCCTGATCGGCCTCGGTACGCAACGACACCCAGAATTGATATCGGTCTGATAAGAGTAAGGTCGGGCGTCGCGGGCTCAACAGGGCCGCGCGGGAGTTCCGGGTTTACCTGAAGGACCCTTCCACAGAGGGCTTATCATGCCTAGAAGAAGAGTTGCGGCGAAGCGCGAGATTCTCCCGGATCCCAAGTTCGGAAGTGAGCGCCTGGCCAAGTTCATGAACCACCTGATGTTCAGCGGGAAGAAGTCCGTAGCTGAGCGCATCGTCTATGGTGCGCTGGACAGGGTTGCCGAGCGTAGTAATGAAGACCCGCTGGAGATCTTCGACAAGGCGCTGGAAACCATCCAGCCGATGGTCGAGGTGAAGTCCCGCCGCGTCGGTGGCGCGACCTATCAGGTGCCCGTGGAGGTCCGTCCGTCCCGCCGCCAGGCGCTGGCCATGCGCTGGCTGGTGGACGCCGCTCGCCGCCGTGGCGAGAAGACCATGGTGCAGCGCCTCGCCGGCGAGATGCTGGACGCCGCCGAAGGCAAGGGCTCCGCGGTCAAGAAGCGTGAAGACGTGCACCGCATGGCGGAAGCCAACAAGGCTTTCTCGCACTACCGCTTCTGAGTGCGGCGTGGTGGGTGCAGCGCCTCCCCGTCGGGGATGTGCTGCGCTCACCAGCGCAGTGCCCTTAAACGCATCGCCAACCAACGGGGAGTTCCACCGTGGCTCGCAAGACTCCACTTAACCGCTACCGCAACCTGGGTATCGTCGCTCACGTCGATGCCGGCAAGACCACCACGACCGAGCGCGTGCTGTTCTACACCGGCGTCAACCACAAGCTGGGCGAGACTCACGAAGGCGCCTCCACCACCGACTGGATGGAGCAGGAGCAGGAGCGGGGTATCACCATCACCTCCGCTGCCGTGACCACCTTCTGGAAGGGCATGAACCACCAGTTCGATGAGCACCGCATCAACATCATCGACACCCCTGGGCACGTGGACTTCACCATCGAGGTGGAGCGCTCCCTGCGGGTTCTCGACGGTGCCGTCGTGGTGCTGTGCGGCTCTTCCGGCGTTCAGCCGCAGACCGAGACCGTGTGGCGTCAGGCCAACAAGTACGAAGTGCCGCGCATGGTGTTCGTCAACAAGATGGACCGCACCGGTGCCGACTTCTTCATGGTGGTCGATCAGCTCAAGGATCGCCTGGGCGCCAACGCTGTGCCGATCCAGATCAACTGGGGCACCGAGGAAGAGTTCCAGGGCGTCATCGACCTGATCGAGATGAAGGCCATCAAGTGGAACGAGGAAGACCTCGGTACCTCCTACGAGCTGGTCGACATCCCCGCCGAGCTCCAGGCCAAGGCCGAGGAGTATCGCGAGCAGATGGTCGAGGCCGCCGCCGAGGCGTCCGACGAGCTGATGGACAAGTACCTGGAAGGCGGTGAGCTGACCAAGGAAGAGATCAAGGCCGGCCTGCGTCGCCGCACCCTGAGCAACGAGATCGTGCTGGTCACCTGTGGCTCGGCGTTCAAGAACAAGGGCGTGCAGGCGGTGCTGGACGCGGTGGTCGAGTACCTGCCGTCTCCCACCGAGGTCAAGGCCATCGAGGGTGAGCTGGACGACAAGGACGGCACCGTCGCGACCCGCGAGGCCGACGACGCGGCTCCCTTCGCCGCCCTGGCGTTCAAGATCGCCACCGACCCCTTCGTCGGTACCCTGACCTTCATCCGCGTCTACTCCGGCGTGCTGAACTCGGGCGACAGCGTCTTCAACTCCGTGAAGTCGAAGAAGGAGCGCGTCGGCCGTATCGTCCAGATGCACGCCAACTCCCGCGAGGAGATCAAGGAAGTGCGCGCTGGCGACATCGCCGCCTGTATCGGCCTCAAGGACGTCACCACCGGTGACACCCTGTGCGACCAGGAGCACAAGATCATCCTGGAGCGCATGGAGTTCCCGGATCCGGTGATCTCCGTGGCCGTCGAGCCGAAGTCCAAGGCCGACCAGGAGAAGATGGGCGTGGCGCTGGGCAAGCTGGCCCAGGAGGATCCCTCCTTCCGCGTCAAGACCGACGAAGAGACCGGTCAGACCATCATCTCCGGCATGGGCGAGCTGCACCTCGACATCATCGTCGACCGCATGCGTCGCGAGTTCAAGGTCGAGGCCAACATCGGCAAGCCGCAGGTCGCCTACCGCGAGACCATTCGTGGCACGGTGGAGCAGGAAGGCAAGTTCGTGCGTCAGTCCGGCGGTCGCGGCCAGTACGGCCACGTCTGGCTGCGCATCGAGCCGCTCACCAAGGAAGACAAGGGCGAAGATGAAGACCTGCACTTCAAATTCGCCTCCGAGATCGTCGGCGGCGTGGTTCCCAAGGAATACGTGCCGGCCGTCGAGAAAGGGGCCTACGAGCAGCTGCAGAACGGTGTCATCGCGGGCTATCCGATGATCGACGTCAAGGTTACGCTGTACGATGGTTCCTACCACGACGTGGACTCCAACGAGACCGCGTTCAAGGTCGCTTCGTCCATGGCCGTCAAGGAAGGCGCCAAGAAGGCCAAGGCCGTGCTGCTGGAGCCGGTGATGAAGGTCGAGGTCGTGACCCCCGAGGATTACATGGGTGACGTCATGGGCGACCTGAACCGCCGTCGCGGTCTGGTGCAGGGTATGGATGACTCGTCCATGGGCAAGATCATCCGCGCTCGGGTTCCGTTGGCTGAGATGTTCGGTTACGCGACCGATCTGCGTTCTCAGACCCAGGGCCGCGCAAGCTACGTCATGGAGTTTGCGGATTACGAAGAGGCGCCGTCCAGCGTCGTTGAAGCCGTCATCAACCAAAACGGGTAACCGTTAGCTAACGTAAAGAGGTTATAGCAGTGGCTAAGGAAAAATTTGAGCGTTCCAAACCGCACGTCAACGTCGGCACCATCGGTCACGTCGACCACGGCAAGACCACTCTGACTGCGGCCCTGACTCGCGTCTCCGCCGAGGTGTTCGGTGGCGAATGGCGTGCATTCGACACCATCGACAACGCCCCGGAAGAGCGTGAGCGCGGCATCACCATCGCCACCTCTCACGTGGAGTACCAGTCCGAAGTGCGTCACTACGCGCACGTCGACTGCCCGGGGCACGCCGACTACGTCAAGAACATGATCACCGGTGCTGCCCAGATGGACGGCGCTATCCTGGTCTGTTCCGCCGCTGACGGCCCCATGCCGCAGACCCGCGAGCACATCCTGCTGTCCCGTCAGGTTGGCGTTCCGTACATCGTCGTGTTCCTGAACAAGGCCGACATGGTCGACGACGAAGAGCTGCTCGAGCTGGTCGAGATGGAAGTTCGCGAGCTGCTGAACGAGTACGACTTCCCGGGCGACGACACCCCGATCATCACCGGCTCCGCCCTGATGGCGCTGAACGGTGAAGACGAGAACGGCATGGGCACCACCGCCGTTGCCAACCTGATCAAGGCCCTGGACGAGTACATCCCGGAGCCGGAGCGTGCCATCGACCAGCCGTTCCTGATGCCGATCGAGGACGTCTTCTCCATCTCCGGCCGCGGCACCGTGGTGACCGGTCGTATCGAGCGCGGCATCGTCAAGGCCGGCGAAGAGATCGAGATCGTCGGTATCCGTGACACCACCAAGACCACCGTTACCGGTGTCGAGATGTTCCGCAAGCTGCTCGACGAAGGTCGTGCCGGTGAGAACGTCGGCGCCCTGCTGCGCGGCACCAAGCGTGACGAGGTCGAGCGTGGCCAGGTGCTGGCCAAGCCGGGCTCCATCAAGCCGCACACTGTCTTCGAAGCCGAAGTCTACGTGCTGTCCAAGGAAGAGGGTGGTCGTCACACTCCCTTCTTCAAGGGCTACCGTCCGCAGTTCTACTTCCGTACCACCGATGTCACCGGTACCTGTGAGCTGCCGGAAGGCGTCGAGATGGTGATGCCGGGCGACAACGTCAAGATGGTCATCACCCTGATCGCCCCGATCGCCATGGACGAAGGTCTGCGCTTCGCCATCCGTGAAGGCGGCCGCACCGTCGGCGCCGGCGTCGTGGCCAAGATCGTCCAGTAAGCCTCGGCTTCTCGATGATCGAAGGGGGCTCCTCGCGGGGCCCCCTTTCTGCGCACCGCGGAGAGTGTTTGACACTCATCCGCGGCGCACCTATAATGCGCATCCTTTGAATGCGTGGGTAGACGGCTCGCGCCGTCGAGATCCATTGGAGTTAAGGGCTAATGCAGAACCAGAAGATTCGCATTCGGTTGAAGGCCTTCGACCATCGCCTGATCGACCAGTCCGCCGCGGAGATCGTTGAGACCGCCAAGCGTACCGGCGCCCAGGTTCGTGGTCCGATCCCCCTGCCGACCAACCGCGAGCGGTACACCGTGCTGATCTCGCCGCACGTCAACAAGGACGCGCGCGACCAGTACGAGATTCGTACTCACAAGCGTGTACTCGACATCGTCGAGCCCACGGAAAAGACCGTTGATGCCCTGATGAAGCTCGACCTCGCCGCCGGCGTGGACGTGCAGATCAAGCTCGACTGATTCCACACTAGACACTCGCGGCCCAGCGCTCATCGCCTCTGCACAAAAGCGGGTATGAGCAGCAGCCGCCGCGCCGTGAGGCGCCATACAACGTGCTAGTGGAATGCTCTGGAAAGGGCAGCCATAGCGGGTGATAGCCCCGTACACTAAAGGAGACTGAGTATGACTATCGGTTTAGTCGGTAAGAAGGCCGGGATGACCCGCGTCTTTACCGAGGATGGCGCTTCTGTGCCCGTAACCGTGATCGAGGTTGCACCCAACCGCATCACTCGCGTCAAGACCGTCGAGTCCGACGGCTACGCGGCGATTCAGGTGACAGCCGGTTCTCGCAAGGCCAAGCACCTCACCAAAGCCCAGGCGGGTCAGTACGCCAAGGCGGGTGTGGAGGCCGGTCGTTCGCTGATGGAGTTCCGTCTGGCTGCAGGCGAAGAAGCTCCGGAAGTGGGCGGCGAACTCACCGTATCCCTCTTCGAAGCTGGTCAGAAGATCGACGTGACCGGCACCTCCAAGGGCAAGGGCTTCCAGGGCGCCATCAAGCGCTGGAACTTCCGCACCCAGGACAACAGCCACGGCAACTCCCTGTCCCACCGCGCACCGGGCTCCATCGGCATGTGTCAGACGCCGGGCCGCGTGTTCAAGGGCAAGAAGATGGCCGGCCAGATGGGCAACGTCCGTTGCACCGTCCAGAGCCTCGAAGTCGTGCGTGTCGATGCCGAACGTAATCTGCTGCTGGTCAAGGGCGCCGTGCCCGGTGCCACCGGTAGTGACGTCGTCGTGCGCAGCGCCGTGAAAGCTGGCTGAAGGGGAAATCACCGATGAATCTGAATCTTGCTGCCGGCGCCGGCACCGTCGAAGTGTCCGACGCCACCTTTGGCAAAGAATTCAATGAAGCGCTCGTGCACCAGGTCGTCACCGCCTATCTGGCCGGTGGTCGTCAGGGCACTCGCGCTCAGAAGAACCGTTCCGACGTGCGTGGTGGCGGCAAGAAGCCGTGGCGTCAGAAGGGCACCGGTCGCGCTCGCGCCGGCACCATCCGCTCTCCGCTGTGGCGCAGCGGCGGCGTGACCTTCGCGGCTCGTCCTCAGGACCACAGCCAGAAGGTCAACCGCAAGATGTACCGCGCGGCGATGCGCTCCATCCTCTCCGAGCTGGTTCGCCAGGAGCGTCTGGTGGCCGTGGAGGAGATCTCCGTCGAAGCGCCGAAGACCAAGCAGCTGGTCGCCAAGCTCCAGGAGCTGGGTCTGGAGAAGGTGCTGATCGTCACCGAGGAAGTCGACGAGAAGCTCTACCTGGCTGCCCGCAACATTCCCAACGTGGATGTGGTGGACGTGGCTGCCGCCGACCCGGTGAGCCTGGTCGCCTTCGACAAGGTGCTGGTCACCGTCTCCGCCCTGCGCAAATTCGAGGAGAAGCTGGCATGAACCAGGAGCGTGTATTCAAGGTCCTGCTGGGTCCGCACGTGACCGAGAAGGCCGCCATGGCTGCCGAACGCAACCAGTACGTGTTCAAGGTGGCCAGCGACGCGACCAAGCCCGAGATCAAGAAGGCCGTCGAGGCTCTGTTCGGCAAGAAGGTCGACCGCGTTCAGACGCTGAACGTCAAGGGCAAGACCAAGCGCACCGCGCACGGTCTGGGTCACCGCAAGGGGTATCGCAAGGCCTACGTTACGCTGGCCGCCGGCGAGACCCTTGAAGACTTCTCTGGCGCCGAATAAGGGCAGGAGTACGGACAATGGCAATCGTCAAGACCAAACCCACATCCGCCGGCCGTCGCCACGTCGTCAAGATCGTTGGTGAAGACCTGCACAAGGGCAAGCCCTACGCGCCCCTGCTCGAGAAGCAGTCGCGCAGCGGCGGTCGCAACAACAACGGTCGCATCACCACCCGTCACGTGGGCGGTGGGCACCGTCAGCACTACCGGATCATCGACTTCAAGCGCACCAAGGATGGCGTTCCGGCCATCGTCGAGCGCCTCGAGTACGATCCGAACCGTAGCGCCCACATCGCGCTGCTGAAGTACCTGGACGGCGAGCGTCGCTACATCATCGCGCCCAAGGGCGTGAAGGCGGGTGACCGTCTCGAGTCCGGCGTGAACGCGGCCATCAAGCAGGGCAATGCTCTGCCGCTGCGTAACGTCCCGCTGGGTTCCACCGTGCATTGCGTCGAACTGAAGCCTGGCAAGGGCGCTCAGATCGCTCGCAGCGCCGGCACCAGCGCCCAGCTGGTCGCCCGTGACGGCAACTACGCCACCCTGCGTCTGCGCTCCGGCGAGATGCGCAAGGTGCTGAGCGAGTGCCGCGCGACCCTGGGCGAAGTGAGCAACTCCGAGCACAGCCTGCGTCAGCTTGGCAAGGCCGGTGCGAAGCGCTGGAGAGGTGTGCGTCCGACCGTTCGCGGCGTGGCCATGAACCCGGTGGATCACCCGCACGGCGGCGGCGAAGGCCGCACCAGCGGTGGTCGTCACCCGGTGACTCCGTGGGGTATCCCCACCAAGGGCCACAAGACCCGCAAGAACAAGCGCACCGACAAGCTGATCGTTCGTCGCCGCAAGGCCAAGTAACACACTTTAAGAGGTAACGGCTGTGCCACGTTCACTGAAGAAAGGTCCCTTTATTGACCTTCATCTGCTGAAGAAGGTTGAGGCTGCAGTGGAGAAGAACGACCGCAAACCGATCAAGACCTGGTCGCGTCGTTCCATGATCCTGCCCAACATGGTCGGGCTCACCATTGCAGTCCATAACGGTCGCCAGCACGTCCCGGTGCATGTCTCCGAGGAAATGGTTGGCCACAAGCTGGGCGAATTCGCTGCTACCCGCACCTATCGCGGTCATGCGGCGGACAAGAAAGCCAAACGGTAAGCCAGAGAGGATTGAGAGATGGAAGTCACAGCTAAGCTGCGTGGCGCTCGTTTATCCGCCCAGAAGGCCCGTTTGGTGGCTGACCAGGTGCGCGGTAAGCCGGTCGCCGAGGCGCTCGACCTGCTGACCTTCTCACCGAAGAAGGCTGCCAAGCTGGTCAAGAAGGTGCTGCAGTCCGCCATCGCGAATGCGGAAGAAAACAACGGCATGGATATCGACGAGCTGCGTGTCTCGACCATCTGCGTCGATGAGGGCATGACGCTCAAGCGTATCAAGCCGCGTGCCAAGGGCCGCGCGGATCGTATCTTGAAGCGCACCTGCCACATCACCGTCAAGGTAGCCGAGAAGTAGGAGTCGACCAGATGGGTCAGAAAGTCAATCCGACAGGCATTCGCCTGGGCATCGTCAAGGACCATACGTCGGTCTGGTATGCCGAGCGCGGCGCCTATGCCGACAAGCTGAACAACGACCTCGAAGTGCGCCGCTTCCTGGAAGAGCGTCTGAAGAACGCCTCCGTGAGCCGCATCACCATCGAGCGTCCGGCCAACAACGCACGCATCACCATTCACACCGCCCGTCCGGGCATCGTGATTGGCAAGAAGGGCGAGGATGTCGATCGCCTGCGTCGTGAGGTCACCCAGATGATGGGCGTGCCCGTTCACGTCAACATCGAAGAAGTTCGCAAGCCCGAGCTGGACGCCATGCTCGTGGCCCAGAACATCGCTGGCCAGCTCGAGCGTCGCGTCATGTTCCGTCGTGCCATGAAGCGCGCGGTACAGAACGCCATGCGCCTGGGCGCCGGCGGCATCAAGGTGCAGCTCTCCGGTCGCCTGGGTGGCGCCGAGATCGCGCGCACCGAGTGGTACCGGGAAGGTCGTGTTCCGCTGCATACCCTGCGTGCGGACATCGACTACGCCACCTTCGAGGCCAAGACCACCTACGGCATCATCGGTGTCAAGGTGTGGGTCTTCAAGGGTGAGATCCTCGGGGGCATCGAAGAGGTCCGCGCCAAGGCGAAGCAGCCTCAGGCCGCGCCCTCCAAGAAGAAAGGTTCCAGGTAAGGGGAGAGCGAGTCGATGTTACAACCCAAGCGTATGAAATTCCGCAAGATGCAGAAAGGCCGTAACCGTGGCCTGGCGCATCGCGGAAGCAAGATCAGCTTCGGGGAATACGGCCTGAAGGCTACCGGTCGCGGCCGCATTACTGCGCGCCAGATCGAAGCCGGCCGTCGCGCGATCACCCGTCACGTCAAGCGTGGCGGCAAGATCTGGATCCGCGTGTTCCCGGACAAGCCGATTTCCAAGAAGCCACTCGAAGTCCGTATGGGTAAGGGTAAGGGTTCCGTCGAGTACTGGGTCGCACAGATCCAGCCGGGCCGGGTCCTGTATGAAATCGAAGGCGTGTCCGAAGAGCTGGCCCGCGAGGCCTTCACTCTCGCCGCGCAAAAGATGCCCGTATCCACCACCTTTGTGAAACGGACGGTGATGTGATGAAAGCCCAGGAAATCCGTGAAAAGTCAGTCGACGAGCTGAAGGGTCAGCTCCTCGAACTCCTCCGCGAGCAGTTCAACCTGCGCATGCAGAAGGCCACCGGTCAGCTCAGCCAGACTCATCTGCTCAAGCAGGTTCGTCGGGACATCGCCCGGGTGAAGACTGTGCTCAACGAGAAGGCAGGTGACTGAGATGGCCGAAGAGAAGAAAGCTCGTACGCTCACCGGCAAGGTGGTGAGCGACAAGATGGACAAGTCCATCGTCGTGATGATCGAGCGCCGCGTGCGTCACCCGATCTACGGCAAGTACGTCAAGCGCTCCACCAAGCTGCACGCCCATGACGAGGCGAACCAGGCGAAGGCAGGCGACACGGTCTCCATCCAGGAGTGCCGTCCGCTGTCCAAGACCAAGTCCTGGAAGCTGGTCGAGGTGGTCGAGCAGGCCAAGGGCTGATCGGCTCACGCCTGTCAAACCAGTGCAGTCAGATTAGGTTTGGAGAAAACCGATGATTCAGACTCAGACAATGCTGGATGTCGCCGACAACAGCGGGGCGCGCCGGGTGCAGTGCATCAAGGTGCTGGGCGGTTCACACCGTCGCTACGCCCACGTTGGCGATATCATCAAGGTCACGGTGAAGGAAGCCATTCCGCGTGGCAAGGTCAAGAAAGGCCAGGTCCTCAAGGCGGTGGTGGTTCGCACCCGTAGCGGCGTCCGTCGTCCCGACGGTTCGCTGATCCGCTTCGACGGAAATGCGGCAGTTCTGTTGAACAACACCAACGAACAGCCGATCGGTACCCGTATCTTCGGGCCGGTGACCCGTGAACTTCGTACCGAGAAGTTCATGAAGATCATTTCCTTGGCGCCTGAAGTGCTGTAAGGAGCGAGGCGGATATGCAAAAAATCAAACGTGACGATGAAGTGATCGTCATCGCCGGCAAGGACAAGGGCAAGCGTGGCACCGTCAAGCGCGTCCTCAAGGACGACCGCTTTGTCGTGTCCGGTGTGAACATGATCAAGCGTCACACCAAGCCCAACCCCATGGCGGGCAATCAGGGCGGTATCGTCGAGCGCGAGGCTCCGATTCACGCGTCCAACGTAGCCATCTTCAACCAGGAGACCGGTAAGGCGGATCGCGTCGGCTTCCAGGTTCAGGAAGACGGTACCAAGGTACGTATCTACAAGTCGACGCAGACGCAGATCGACGCCTAACGCGAGTCGGGTAGCAAAATGGCGAACTTGAAAGAACGTTATCAGAACGAGGTGGTGGCTCAACTCAAAGAGCAGTTCAGCTACGCCAACGTGATGCAGGTGCCACGGATCACCAAGGTGACTCTGAACATGGGCATCGGCGAAGCGACCAGCGACAAGAAGCTGATCGAGAATGCCATCGGTGACCTGGAGAAGCTCTCCGGTCAGAAGCCGATGGTGACCAAGGCGCGCAAGTCCATCGCGGGCTTCAAGGTGCGTGAAGGCTGGCCGATCGGGATCAAGGTGACCCTGCGCTCCGAGCGCATGTGGGACTTCCTCGATCGCCTGGTGAATATCGCGATCCCCCGCGTTCGTGACTTCCGTGGTCTCAACCCGAAGTCCTTCGACGGTCGTGGCAACTACTCCATGGGGGTGCGTGAGCAGATCATCTTCCCGGAGATCGAGTATGATAAGATCGATCGGATCCGTGGTCTGGATGTCACCATCACCACCACCGCCAACACCGATGAAGAAGGTCGTGCGCTGCTGAGCGCGCTGAACTTCCCGTTCAAGAAATAAGGGGTGGGACCATGGCAAAGAAGAGCATGATTGAGCGTGAGCTCAAGCGCACCCAGCTGGTGGCGAAGTTCGCCGCCAAGCGGGCCGCGCTGAAGGCGATCATCCAGGATGTCAACGCTTCCGATGAAGAGCGCTTCGAGGCAACGCTGAAGCTGCAGCAGCTGCCGCGTGACTCCAGCCCGGTGCGTCAGCGCAACCGCTGCCGCATCACTGGCCGTCCGCACGGCTACTACAACAAGTTCGGCCTCGGCCGCAACAAGCTGCGTGAAGCCGCCATGCGTGGCGACGTACCCGGACTGAAGAAGTCCAGCTGGTAACGCCACGTAGAGATATCAGGAGCGCAATGTAAATGAGCATGCAAGACACTCTGGCGGATATGTTTACCCGTATCCGCAATGCGCAGATGGCCACCAAGGAGACGGTCACCATGCCGTCCTCCAAGCTGAAGATCGAGGTGGCCCGCGTGCTGAAGGACGAGGGTTACATCACCGACTTCGCGGTGACCGAGAGCGCCAAGCCCGAACTGACCATCACCCTCAAGTACTTCGAGGGCAAGCCGGTCATCGAGCATCTGCAGCGCGTGTCCAAGCCGTCCCTGCGTCAGTACAAGGGCAAGGGCGAGCTGCCGAAGGTCGCCGATGGCCTGGGAATCGCGATTGTCACTACCTCTCAGGGTGTGATGACCGATCGCGCGGCTCGCAAGGCCGGTGTCGGTGGCGAAGTCATCTGCACCGTATTCTAGGAGTTTGGAATGTCCCGCGTAGCCAAATATCCGGTAAAAGTGCCCGCTGGCGTCGAGATCAAGCTCGACGGTAACCAGCTGACCGCCAAGGGCGGCCAGGGTACGCTGTCACTGACCATTCACCCCGATGTGGTGATCGGTCAGGAAGAGGGTCAGCTGACCTTTACGCCGAGCGAGGCCGCCAAGAGCTGGGCCATGGTCGGCACCACCCGTGCCCTGGTTCAGAACCTGGTCACCGGCGTGAGCGAAGGCTTCACCAAGACCCTCGAAATCATCGGCGTCGGTTATCGTGCCCAGGCCAAGGGCCAGACGCTCAATCTGTCACTGGGCTTCTCGCACCCGGTCGATTACACGCTGCCTGAGGGTGTCACGGCGGAAACGCCCAAGAACACCCAGATCGTGCTGAAGAGCGCGGACAAGCAGAAGCTCGGCCACGCTGCAGCGGAAATCCGCGCCTTCCGTCCGCCTGAGCCCTATAAGGGCAAGGGTGTCCGGTACGCCGACGAGCAGGTGCGTCGCAAAGAAGCCAAGAAGAAGTAAGGCAGGGTTATGAACGCGAAGAAAGAATCTCGTCTCCGTCGTGCCCGCCGCGCTCGCGCCAAGATCCGCGAGCTGGGCGTGTATCGCCTGTGCGTCAACCGTACCCCCCGTCACATCTACGCGCAGATTATCTCGCCGGATGGTGGCAAGGTCCTGGCCAGCGCTTCCACGCTGGACAAGGCCCTGCGTGAGGGTGCAACCGGCAATGCAGACGCCGCCGCCAAGGTGGGCGCCCTGATTGCCGAGCGCGCTAAGGAAGCAGGCATCACCCAGGTGGCCTTCGATCGTGCCGGCTTCAAGTACCATGGCCGCGTGAAGGCTCTGGCCGACGCCGCTCGTGAAGGCGGCCTGGAATTCTAAAGGGTTTTACGATGGCGAAGAACGAACAGCAAAGCGGCGACCTCCAGGAGAAGCTGGTCCAGGTCAACCGTGTCGCCAAGGTGGTCAAGGGTGGCCGTATCTTCGGTTTCACCGCCCTGACCGTCGTGGGCGACGGCAAGGGCCGTGTCGGCTTCGGTCGTGGCAAGGCGCGTGAAGTGCCGGTCGCGATCCAGAAGGCGATGGACCAGGCTCGCCGCAACATGGTCAAGGTCAACCTCGCAGGCACCACCCTGCAGTACCCGGTCAAGGCCCGTCACGGCGCCTCCAAGGTGTACATGCAGCCGGCTTCCGAGGGTACCGGCATCATCGCCGGCGGCGCCATGCGCTCCGTGCTCGAGCTGGCAGGCGTCCACGACGTCCTGGCCAAGTGCTACGGTTCCACCAATCCGGTGAACGTGGTGCGGGCTACCGTCAAGGGCCTGACTGCCATGCAAGCGCCGGAAGACATCGCCGCCAAGCGCGGTCTGTCTGTCGAAGCGATCACGGGGTAAATACCATGGCAGCAACACTCAAGGTTACCCAGACCCGCAGTACCATCGGCATCCTGCCCAAGCACAAGGCCACCATGAAGGGCCTCGGGCTGCGCCGCATCGGTCACACGGTTGAACTGGAAGACACCCCTGCCGTACGCGGCATGATCCACAAGGTCAACTACCTTGTGCGCGTTGAGGGAGAGTAATCCATGAAACTCAATAGCCTGAGCCCGGCACCGGGTTCCAAGCACGCCGAGAAGCGCGTCGGTCGTGGCATCGGCTCCGGTCTGGGCAAGACCGGTGGCCGCGGCCACAAGGGCCAGAAGTCGCGCAGCGGCGGCAGCGTCAAGCCCGGCTTCGAGGGCGGTCAGATGCCGCTGCAGCGCCGTCTGCCGAAGTTTGGCTTCACCTCCATGAAGTCGCTGGCCTCCGAAGAAGTGCGCCTGGGCGAGCTCGCCAAGGTCGCCGGTGACGAGGTCACCCTGGAGACCCTGAAGCAGGCCAACGTGCTGAAGGACGCCACGCTGCACGCGAAGGTGATCCTCTCCGGCGAACTGAACAAGGCGGTTACCGTCCGCGGCATCAAGGTCACCAAGGGTGCCCGTGCTGCGATCGAAGCCGCCGGTGGCAAGGTAGAGGACTAAATGGCCAAGTCAGGAAAAATGCCGGCGATGGGCAGCGGTCTGGGTGAACTGTGGGCGCGTCTGCGCTTCGTGCTCCTCGCCATCGTGGTGTACCGGATCGGTGCCCACATCCCCGTGCCCGGTATGAATCCTGACCAGCTTGCTGCCTTGTTCAGGGAGCAGCAGGGCACCATCCTGGGCATGTTCAACATGTTCTCGGGTGGCGCCCTGGAGCGCATGAGCATCATGGCGCTGGGCATCATGCCCTACATCTCGGCGTCGATTATCATGCAGCTGCTGACCGCGGTCTCGCCCCATCTTGAGCAGCTCAAGAAGGAAGGCGAGGCCGGCCGTCGCAAGATAAGCCAGTACACCCGCTACGGTACCGTGCTGCTCGCCCTGGTCCAGGGCACCGGCATGTCGGTGGGCCTGGCCAGCCAGGGTATCGCCTACACGGCCGACTTCAGCTTCTATTTCACCGCCATCGTCACCTTCGTGTGTGGTGCGGTGTTCCTGATGTGGCTCGGCGAGCAGATCACCGAGAAGGGGATCGGCAACGGCATCTCGCTGCTGATCTTCGCCGGCATCGTCGCGGGCCTTCCGGGTGCCGTGGGCCAGGCCTTCGAGCTGGCCCGCAACGAAGGCGCCTGGAACGTGCTGCCGCTGCTGGCACTCTCCGTGCTGGGTGTCGCCACCGTGGCCTTCGTGGTGTTCATCGAGCGCGGCCAGCGCCGCATCACCGTGAACTACCCGCGTCGTCAGGTCGGCAACAAGATGTACGCCGGCCAGAGCAGCTACCTGCCGCTGAAGGTGAACATGGCGGGCGTCATTCCGCCCATCTTCGCCTCCAGCATCCTGCTGTTCCCGGCCTCGCTGGGTCAGTGGGTGGGTGCCGGCGACGGCCTCGAGTGGCTGCAGCGTGCTTCCCAGGCCCTCGGGCCGGGGCAGCCCCTGCACATCTTGCTTTTCGCCGCGGCAGTGGTATTCTTCTGCTTCTTTTACACAGCGCTGGTCTTCAATCCCAAGGACGTCGCCGACAACCTCAAGAAGTCGGGTGCCTTCCTGCCGGGGATTCGTCCGGGCGAGCAGACTGCTCGCTACGTCGACAAGGTCATGACCCGTCTGACCCTGTTTGGCGCCTTGTACATCACTGCGGTTTCCCTGATGCCCCAGTTCCTGATCGTGGCGTGGAACGTGCCGTTCTTCTTCGGCGGTACCGCGCTGCTGATCATCGTGGTGGTCATCATGGACTTCATGGCCCAGGTGCAATCGCACCTCATGTCGCACCAGTACGAGTCGGTGATGAAGAAGTCCAACCTGAAAGGCTACGGTAGCGGCGGCATCATGCGCTGAGGCGCGCCGCACGTGAATTGGCGCACCGCGGGGCGAGCGATCGACTCGCGGTGCGAGCCAACCTTGGAGATGGAACGATGAAAGTTCGTGCTTCCGTAAAGAAAATGTGCCGCAACTGCAAGATCATTCGTCGCAATGGCGCCGTGCGCGTCATCTGCAGCGAGCCGCGGCACAAGCAGCGCCAGGGCTGAACCTGACGCTGTACTGAACCGGGTGCCGGCATGCCTCTTGCCCTCTCGCGGGGAAAGGGGTATGCTGTTGCGCCTTTTGTAGTAGACCCAACGAGCAAGCCGCTCAAATTTCGGAGTAAGCTGATGGCCCGTATTGCAGGCGTCAATATCCCGGACAACAAGCATGCGGCGATCTCGCTGACCTATATCTTCGGGATTGGCCGCACTCGTGCACAGGACATCTGTGCCGCGTCCGGCATCGCGCCGACCACCAAGATCCAGGATCTGTCCAGCGAAGAGCTGGATACCCTGCGTTCCGAGGTCGGCAAGTACACCGTAGAAGGTGACCTTCGTCGTGATGTCACGCTGAATATCAAGCGTCTCATGGACCTGGGTTGCTACCGTGGTCTGCGTCATCGTCGTGGTCTTCCGCTGCGTGGTCAGCGTACCAAGACCAATGCGCGCACCCGTAAGGGCCCGCGCAAGCCGATCCGCAAATAACACGCACGTTCTGGCGTAAAGACAGGAAGATACATCAACATGGCTAACCCGCGTAGCAATCGCAAGAAGGTTAAAAAGCAGGTAGTGGATGCCGTTGCGCATATCCACGCCTCTTTTAACAACACGATCATTACGATCACAGACCGCCAGGGCAATGCTCTCTCTTGGGCAACTGCCGGTGGTTCGGGTTTTCGTGGTTCTCGCAAGAGCACCCCGTTCGCTGCTCAAGTAGCAAGCGAGCGTGCAGCGACCGCTGCAGCCGAGTATGGTGTGAAAAACGTCGACGTGCTGGTCAAGGGCCCCGGTCCTGGCCGTGAATCCGCCGTGCGCGCACTCAATGCCGCCGGCTTCCGCGTGCAGAGCATCACCGACGCGACGCCCATTCCCCATAATGGCTGCCGTCCGCCGAAGAAACGCCGCGTTTAAGGAGACAGATTCATGGCTCGTTATATTGGACCGAAGTGCAAACTGTCTCGTCGTGAAGGCACCGACCTCTTCCTGAAGAGCGGTGTGACTCCCTTCGAGAAGAAGTGCAAATCCGAGCAGATTCCGGGTGTGCACGGCCAGCGTCGTCAGCGTATTTCCGAATACGGCTTGCAGCTTCGCGAGAAGCAGAAAGTGCGCCGCATGTATGGCGTACTCGAGAAGCAGTTCCGCAACTACTACAAGGAAGCGGCCCGTCTCAAGGGCGCGACCGGCGAAGTGTTGCTGCAGCTCCTCGAATCCCGACTGGACAACGTCGTCTACCGCATGGGCTATGGCTCTACCCGCTCCGAGGCTCGGCAGCTGGTCAGCCACAAGGCCATCGCCGTGAACGGCCGCACCGTCAACGTGGCTTCCTACCAGGTCAAGCCGGGTGACGTGGTCTCCGTTCGCGAGAAGGCGAAGAACCAGGCGCGCATCCAGAGTGCCCTGTCACTGGCCGCCAACCGCGGCGATGTGACCTGGATCGAGGTCGATGCCAAGAAGATGGAAGGCACGTTCAAGGCGCTGCCCGAGCGTGGCGACCTGACGGCCGACATCAACGAGGCCCTGATCGTCGAGCTGTACTCCAAGTAAGCGCTGCTAGCGCCCGGCCCCCTCGCGGGGGCCGGCTCAGAGTACCGAGTATCCGTTTGGCAGCCTGAAAGGTGTACATATGCAGCGTTCAGTGACCGAGTTTCTTCGCCCGCGCGACATCAAGGTCGAAGAGATCAGCGCACATCACGCGAAGATCGTGCTCGAGCCCTTCGAGCGTGGCTTCGGCCACACCCTGGGCAACGCACTGCGTCGTATCCTGCTCTCGTCCATGCCCGGCTGTGCCGTGGTGGAAGTCGAGATCGGTGGTGTCGATCACGAGTACAGCGCGATCGAAGGGGTCCAGGAAGATGTCATCGAGATCCTCCTGAACCTCAAGGACGTGGCGATCAAGATGCACAGCCGCGATGAGGCGGTGCTCTCGCTGAACAAGCAGGGCCCGGCCGTCGTCACCGCGGGTGACATCGCCCTCGACCACGACGTCGAGATCGTCAACCCCGAGCACGTCATCGCCCACGTCAACGAGGGCGCCGAGCTGAAGATGCAGCTCAAGGTGGCACGCGGCCGCGGCTATGAGCCGGCGGACGCTCGCATCGGGGCAGACGACGAGTCTCGTGCTATCGGCCGCCTGCAGCTGGATGCGACCTTCAGCCCCGTGCGTCGGGTCTCCTACAGCGTCGAGGCCGCGCGTGTCGAACAGCGCACCGACCTCGACAAGCTGATCATCAGCCTGGAGACCGACGGCACCCTGGATCCCGAAGAGGCGATCCGTCGCAGCGCGACCATCCTGCAGGATCAGCTGGCCGCGTTCGTCGATCTGGAAGCCGACAAGGAACAGGAAGTGGAGGAGGAGGAGGATCACATCGATCCGATCCTGCTGCGCCCCGTAGACGATCTCGAGTTGACCGTTCGCAGCGCCAACTGCCTTAAGGCCGAGAACATCTATTACATCGGCGATCTGATCCAGCGCACCGAGGTGGAGCTGCTCAAGACGCCGAACCTCGGCAAGAAGTCCCTGAACGAGATCAAGGACGTTCTGGCAGCGCGCGGTCTTTCCCTGGGCATGCGGCTGGAAAACTGGCCGCCGGCTAGCCTGAAGGACGACAAGGCCTCCGCGTGAGCGCCGACCCGAGTCCCAGTTTGGTAAGGAATCACAACCATGCGTCATCGTAAGAGTGGTCGTCATCTGAATCGGACCAGCTCGCATCGCCAGGCCATGTTCAAGAACATGAGCGTGTCGCTGATCGAGCATGAGGTCATCAAGACAACCCTGCCTAAGGCCAAGGAGCTGCGTCGCGTCGTCGAGCCGCTCATCACCCTGGCCAAGCAGGACAGCGTCGCCAATCGTCGTCTGGCTTTCGCCCGCACCCGCTCGAAGGAAGCGGTGGGCAAGCTGTTCAACGAGCTGGGCCCGCGTTACGTCGAGCGTCCGGGCGGTTACGTCCGTATCCTCAAGTGCGGTTTCCGCACCGGCGACAACGCGCCCATGGCCTACGTCGAGCTCGTCGACCGTCCGGTCGTCGAGGCCGAGGAAGCTGCCGCCGAGGAGTGATCCTCGACCGGCCTTCCGCCAAGGCACGCCAAACCGGCCCCTCTCGAGGGGCCGGTTTTTTTCATGTTGGGCATGCCGAGAGGAGTTCCGGTGAGTGGGCTGAATCCGCGGCTTTTCCGGCGACAGGCCTGAGCGGGGGCGCTGTGAACCCCTCCCTGGGCGCTACCGACGCCATCCCTGGCGTAGGACCCCCTCCAGGCCTGCCCCCGGCGCCGCTTCCCTCTGGGGCATCAGGTGACGCTTTCAGTCCTTTTCTTGCTGTGCTCGGCCCGGTCCAGCAGCGGCTTGAGGAAGCGCCCGGTATGGGAGGCCTCCATCTTCGCCACCTGCTCCGGGGTGCCCACGGCGATGATGCGCCCGCCGCCGGAGCCACCCTCGGGGCCCAGGTCGACGAGCCAGTCGGCGGTCTTGATCACGTCCAGGTTGTGCTCGATCACCACGATGGTGTTGCCGTGGTCGCGCAGGCGGTGCAGCACGGTGAGCAGCTGGCGGATGTCCTCGAAGTGCAGCCCGGTGGTGGGCTCGTCGAGGATGTAGAGGGTCTTGCCGGTGTCACGCTTGGCCAGCTCCCTGGCCAGCTTGACCCGCTGGGCCTCGCCGCCGGAGAGGGTGGTGGCGCTCTGCCCCAGGCGCACGTAGGAGAGCCCCACGTCGAGCAGGGTCTGCAGGCGCCGGGCGATGGCGGGGACCGGGCTGAAGAAGGCCAGCGCCTCCTCCACGGTCATCGCCAGCACCTCGTCGATGCACTTGCCCTTGTACTGGATCTCCAGGGTCTCGCGGTTGTAGCGCTTGCCCTTGCAGACGTCGCAGGGCACGTAGATGTCGGGCAAGAAGTGCATCTCCACCTTGATCATGCCCTCGCCCTGGCACGCCTCGCAGCGCCCGCCCTTGACGTTGAAGGAGAAGCGGCCCGGCTTGTAGCCGCGCGAGCGTGCCTCCTGGGTCCCGGCGAAGAGCTCGCGGATCGGCGTGAAGATCCCCGTGTAGGTGGCCGGGTTGGAGCGCGGGGTGCGGCCGATGGGGCTCTGGTCGATGTCGATCACCTTGTCGAGCTGGTCGAGCCCCTCGATGCGCTCATGGGCGGCCGGGGTGAGGCTGGTGGCGTGGTTGAGCTCCCGGGCGGCGATCGGCATCAGCGTCGAGTTGATCAGCGTCGACTTGCCGGAGCCGGAGACGCCCGTGACGCAGATGAAGAGCCCCAGCGGGAGCTCCAGGGTGACGTCCTGAAGGTTGTTGCCGGTGGCGCCCACCAGGCGCAACACCTTCTCCGGGTTGCCGGGAATGCGCCACGGCGGCACCTCGATGCGGCGGGTGCCGGCCAGGTACTGGCCGGTGAGGGAGTCGGGATTGGCCATCACTGCCGCAGGCGTACCCTGGGCGACGATGCGCCCGCCGTGGACGCCGGCGCCGGGGCCAATGTCCAGCACATGGTCGGCGGCACGGATGGCGTCCTCGTCGTGCTCCACCACGATCACGGTGTTGCCCAGATCGCGCAGGTGCTCCAGGGTCTTGAGCAGGCGGTCGTTGTCGCGCTGGTGCAGGCCGATGGAGGGCTCGTCGAGGATGTACATGACGCCCACCAGGCCGGCGCCGATCTGGCTGGCCAGGCGGATGCGCTGGGCCTCGCCGCCGGAGAGGGTGTCGGCGCTGCGCTCCAGGGTCAGGTAGTCCAGCCCCACGTTGACCAGGAACTCCAGTCGGGCGTAGATCTCGTTGATGATCTTCTCGGCGATCTCGCCGCGCCGGCCCGGCAGCGCCAGGGTCTTGAAGTAGGCCCAGGCTTCGCCGATGGGCAGGTGCACCATCTCCGGCAGGCTGCGCTCGTCGATGAAGACATGGCGCGACTCCTTGCGCAGCCGCGAGCCGTGGCAGGCGGGGCAGGGCTGCACCGTGATGTAGCGGGCCAGCTCCTCGCGGACCATGTTGGATTCGGTCTCGCGGTAGCGGCGCTGCAGGTTGGGGAGGATGCCCTCGAAGGGGTGCTGGCGGGTGACCTTCCGGCCGCGGTCATTGACGTAGTGAAAGGCGATCTCGTCGTGGCCGCTGCCGTGCAGGATCACCTCGCGCTCGTGGCGGGCGAGCTCCTGCCAGGGGGTCTCGAGGGTGAAGCGGTAGTGCTCCGCCACCGACTGCAGCTGGTTGAAGTAGAAGACGCTGCGGCGATCCCAGCCCTTGATCACCCCCTCCGCCAGGGAGAGCTCCGGGTGGCTGATCAGCTTGTCGGGATCGAAGACCTGCTGCACGCCGAGGCCGTCGCAGCTCGAGCAGGCGCCGGCCGGGTTGTTGAAGGAGAACATGCGCGGCTCGAGCTCGGCGATGGAGTAGCCGCAGACGGGACAGGCGAAGCGCGCCGAGAAGGCGATGTCGTCATGCTCGCCGTCCATGAAGTGGACCATGGCGATGCCGTCGGAGAGGCCCAGCGCCGTCTCGAAGGATTCCGCCAGGCGCTGCTGGAGCCCCCCGCGGACCTTGATGCGGTCCACCACCACGCTGATGTCGTGCTTCTTGTTCTTGTCCAGCGGCGCGATGTCATCGAGTTCCAGCACCTGGCCATCCACCATGGCGCGCACGAAGCCCTGGGCGCGCAGCTCGGCCAGCAGCTGCAGGTGCTCCCCCTTGCGCCCCTTGACCACCGGCGCCAGCAGCATCAGCTTGCTGCCCTCGGGCAGCGCCAGGACCTGATCGACCATCTGCGAGACCGTCTGGGCCTCGAGGTCCTCACCGTGCTCTGGGCAGCGCGGGGTGCCGGCCCGGGCGAACAGCAGGCGCAGGTAGTCATAGATCTCGGTGATGGTGCCCACGGTGGAGCGCGGGTTGTGGGAGGTGGACTTCTGCTCGATGGAGATCGCCGGGGAGAGCCCCTCGATATGGTCGACGTCGGGCTTCTCCATCATCGACAGGAACTGGCGCGCATAGGTGGAGAGCGACTCCACGTAGCGGCGCTGGCCCTCGGCGTAGAGGGTGTCGAAGGCCAGCGACGACTTGCCCGAGCCGGAGAGCCCGGTGACCACGATCAGCCTGTCGCGGGGCAGCTCGACATCGATATCCTTCAGGTTGTGGGTGCGGGCACCCCTGACCAGAATCCTGTCCATTCCCACCTCGGGCGCAGCAAAAGGACGATTATACGGGCCCGCCCGCGCCGGCGGCAAAGCGGCGCGGGGCGGCGGCTTTCCCTGGGTGGTGGCGAGCCGCTAGAATATGCGATTCACTCAAGGGCCTCGCGCCCGAGCATGGAACGTCATCCTCCCTATGCGAAAGGTTTCCGGGCTGCTGCTTGCCAGCGAGCGGCGCGCCATCACCGGCCTGGCCGGCCTCTATGCCACCCGCATGCTGGGCCTGTTCATGGTGCTGCCGGTGCTGGCCCTCTATGCCGACGAGCTCACCGGCGCCACGCCGCTGCTGGTGGGCCTGGCGCTGGGCGTCTACGGGCTCACCCAGGCGCTGCTGCAGATCCCCTTCGGCGCCCTCTCGGACCGCCTCGGCCGCAAGCCGGTGATCGCCTTCGGCCTCCTGCTGTTCATGGTCGGCAGCGTGGTGGCGGCCCAGGCCGACTCCATCGGCGGGGTGATCCTCGGGCGCTGCCTGCAGGGCAGCGGGGCGGTGGCCGCCGCCATCATGGCGCTGCTCGCCGACCAGACCCGCGAGCAGGTGCGCACCGCGGCCATGGCCACCATCGGGCTCTCCATCGGCGTCGCCTTCGCCGTGGCCATGGTGCTGGGCCCCTGGCTGGCCGCCGCCTTCGGGCTCTCGGCGGTGTTCTGGTTCACCGCGGCGCTGGCCACCCTGGGCCTGGTGGTGCTGTGGAAGCTGGTGCCCCCGGCGCCGCACCGCCTGCGCCACCGCGACGTGGGGATCGACCGGGCCCAGCTCGGCAGGACCCTGGGGCGTGCCGACCTGCTGCGCCTGGATCTCTCGATTTTCGCCCTGCACCTGATCCTGATGGCGATCTTCGTCGCCGTGCCCTTCCGGCTGGTGGAGGCCGGGATCGCGGTGGAGCGTCATGGCCTCACCTATCTGGGCGTGATGCTGCTGGCCTTCCTCGGCATGGTGCCGCTGGTGATCCTGGCCGAGAAGCGCCGCCAGATGAAGGCGATGTGCCTGACCGCCATCGCCGCCATTGCCCTGAGCCTCGGCGGGCTGGCCGGCCTGGGCGGCAGCCTGTGGGGGCTGCTGGCCTGGCTGTGGCTCTTCTTCGTGGCCTTCAACCTGCTCGAGGCGACCCTGCCGTCGATGCTCAGCAAGCTGGCGCCGGCCGGGGCCAAGGGCACCGCCATGGGGATCTACTCCACCAGTCAGTTCCTCGGCGCCTTCCTGGGGGGCGTGCTGGGCGGCTTCCTGGCCCAGCAGTGGGGGCTCTCCGCGGTCTTCGTCGGCGCCGGGTTGCTGGTGCTGGTGTGGCTGGCGCTGATGGCGGGCATGACCCCGCCGCCCCACCTGGCCAGCGAGGTGGTGGCGCTGGATGACGAGCACCAGGGCGCGGCCCTCGAGGCCCTGGCGGCCCGCTTCGCCGAGGTGGCCGGCGTGGAGGACGTGCTGGTGGTGCCCGAGGAGCGGCTGGCCTATCTCAAGGTGGATCGCCGGCGCCTCGACGAGGAGGCCCTGGCGAAGGTGATCGATACTGGCAAGGAGCGCGCCTGAAACGCGGCTCGCAAGCGGGCGCGCGATGCGCCATCCTGCAGGCCTGCCTGCAGACACATGCATTCATGACAGCAAGGAGTCCAACATGGCCCGTGGCGTCAACAAGGTCATTCTGATCGGCAACCTGGGACAGGATCCCGAGGTTCGCTTCATGCCCTCCGGGGCCCCGGTGGCCAACCTGCGGCTGGCCACCACCGATACCTGGATGGACAAGCAGAGCGGCCAGCGCCAGGAGCGCACCGAGTGGCACAGCCTGGTGCTGTTCAACAAGCTGGCCGAGATCGCCCAGCAGTACCTCAAGAAGGGCAGCAAGGTGTACGTCGAGGGCCGTCTGCAGACCCGCAAGTGGCAGGGCCAGGACGGCCAGGATCGCTACAGCACCGAGATCGTGGTCAACGACATGCAGATGCTCGACTCTCGTGGCGGCGGTGATTTCCAGGGCGGCGGCGCCCCCCAGGGCGGCTATCAGGGCGGCCAGTACGGCGGTGGTGCGCCCCAGCAGGGGGGCTACGGCGGCGCGCCGCAGCCGGCCGGCAACTTCGGCGGCGGCCAGCCCCAGGGTGGCGGTGCTCCCCAGCGTCCGGCCCAGCCCCAGCAGCGTCCCGCGCCGCCCCAGCAGGGGCAGCAGGGCAACCAGCCGGGCAACCAGCCGGGCAACTACGGGGCGCCGGATCCGGGCAGCTTCGACGACTTCGATGACGAGATTCCGTTCTAGGGCGGAGCGACCCGGCGGGCGCAGGGAGGAGCACGAGTGAAGCTGCTGATACTGGATGCCGGCCACTGCCTGAGCCTGGCCCTGGCCCGCGAGGCCAACCGGCGCACCGATACCGAACTGGTCATCGACGCCGGCAGCGTGATCGATGCCGAGCGGCTCGCCGAGGTGGCGCCGGATGCGCTGGTGATCCCCCCGCTGTCGCGCCCCATCCGCGCCGCACCGGCGGAGGTCACCGCCCATGCCGAGGCGGTGGAGCGCTGCATGGAGGTGTGTCGGGAGGCCGGAGTGGCGCTGGTGTGGTGCGTCTCCGACCAGCTCTACGAGGATGGCTTCGCCGAGCCCATCGACGAGCACGTCATCCCGCGCCCCCGGGACGAGAGCCTGCGCCGCCTGGTGGCCACCGGCGATCGCATTCGCGCCGAGTGTCCGCGCCATCTGATCGTGCGGCTGGGGCCGCTGTTCGCCCTCGAGGGCAGCCACGCCTGGCTGGGGGAGCTGGTCGACACCCTGGTGGCCGGGCGCGAGGTGCGCGGCGAGGCCGACGTCACCTGCTGCCCCACCTCGGCGGATGCCGTGGCGATGTCGCTGATCGGCATGCTCCAGCAGCAGCACTGCGGCGCCGAGGCCTGGGGCAGCTACCACCTGGCCGGCACCGAGCCGGTCAGCGTCTACACCTTCGTCTCCATGGTGCGCACCCAGCTCGCTACCCGGCTCGAGGGGCTCGGCGAGCGGGTCGCCCTGGGCGAGGTGAAGGCCATGCACCACCACCATGACCATCCGCTGCGCCGGGTGCTCAACTGCCGGCGGGTGCTGGAGGTCTTCGGCGTCCACCAGAAACCCTGGCGGCTGGAGGTGGGGCGGATGCTCGATGCCTGGTGCGAGGCCAACCGTCGCGACCCCGAGCCGCCGGAGGAGCCGTCGTCCCCATGAATGTCCTGCGCAGCCTGCTCTTCTACGTCGGCTATTTCCTGATCATGCTGGTGTGCGGAGTGCTCTTCCTGCCGCTGGCGCCGCTGCTGCCGCTCGGCAGCCGCTACCGCCTGCTCAACGTCTACAACCACCTGATCACCGCCTGGTTTCGCTGGGCGTGCGGGGTACGTTACGAGATCCGCGGGCGCGAGCGGCTGCCCGCGGGGCCCTGCGTGATCCTGGCCAACCACCAGTGCGAGTGGGAGACCATCTACCTGCAGATCCTCAAGCCGCCGGTGTGCACCGTGCTCAAGCAGGAGCTGCTGCGCATCCCGCTGTTCGGCTGGGGGCTGCGCCTGCTGCACCCGATCGCCCTGGACCGCTCCCGGCCCGCCCGGGCCATGAAGCAGGTGCTCACCCAGGGCAAGCAGCGCCTGGACGAGGGGCTCTCGGTGCTGATCTTCCCGGAGGGGACCCGGGTGGCCCCGGGACAGCGCAAGCGCTACAACAAGAGCGGGGCGGTGATCGCCTGCCGCGCCGGGGTGCCGGTGGTGCCGGTGGCCCACAACGCCGGCGAGCGCTGGCCGGGGCGCCACTGGGTCAAGAACCCGGGGCGGCTGTCGCTGGTGGTGGGGGAGCCCATCGAGACCGATGGCCGCACGCCGGAGGAGGTGCTGGTCGAGGTGGAGGCGTGGATCGAGGCGCGGCTGGCCGAGATCTCCGAGGTGCCGCGCCCGGCCGCCGCGGGGGGGGAGGCGGCTCCGCTCGAGGTGTCCGCCAGGCGCTGACACTTTGCGGTCTGGCCGCCCGGCAGGCTCCGCCGCCGCCACCCGTCGGCCACCACGAGAACGGCGCCCCGCGGGGCGCCGTTCTCGTTTCAGCCAGTCACGCTGTCTTGCTCAGTCACTGAGCTCAGCCCTCGAGCTCAGTCCTTGAACTTCTCCAGCACCAGGCAGGCGTTGGTGCCGCCGAAGCCGAAGCTGTTGGAGAGCACCCGCTCGATCTTCACGCCGTCGCGGCGCTGGGTCACGATGTCGAAGCCGTCGGCCTGCTCGTCGAGGGTCTCGACGTTGGCCGAGGCGGCGATGAAGTCGTTCTCCATCATCAGCAGCGAGTAGACCGCCTCCTGCACGCCGGTGGCGCCCAGGGAGTGGCCGGTCAGCGACTTGGTGGAGCTCATGGCCGGCGTCGTGTCGCCGAACACCTCGCGGATCGCCTTGAGCTCGGCCACGTCGCCCACCGGGGTGGAGGTGCCGTGGGTGTTGATGTAGTCGATCTTGCCGTCCACCGTGGCCATGGCCTGGCGCATGCAGCGCACCGCGCCGTCGCCGGAGGGGGCGACCATGTCGTGGCCGTCGGAGGTGGCGCCGTAGCCCACCACCTCGGCATAGATCTTCGCGCCGCGGGCGCGGGCGTGCTCCAGCTCCTCGAGCACCAGCATGCCGCCGCCGCCGGCGATGACGAAGCCGTCGCGGGCCTGATCATAGGGACGGGAGGCCTTGTCGGGGGTCTCGTTGTACTGGGTGGAGAGGGCGCCCATGGCGTCGAACAGGCAGGAGAGGGTCCAGTGCTCCTCCTCGCCGCCGCCGGCGAAGACGATGTCCTGCTTGCCCATCTGGATCTGCTCCATGGCGTTGCCGATGCAGTGGGCGGAGGTAGCGCAGGCCGAGGAGATCGAGTAGTTGATCCCCTTGATCTTGAAGGGCGTGGCCAGGCAGGCGGAGACGGTGCTGCCCATGGTGCGGGTGACCCGGTAGGGCCCCACCCGGCGCAGGCCCTTCTCGCGCATGATGTTGGCGGCCTCGACCTGGTTGGCGCTGGAGGCGCCGCCGGAGCCGGCGATCAGGCCGGTGCGCTCGTTGGAGACCATCTCCGGGGCCAGTCCGGAGTCCTCGATGGCCTGGGCCATGCTCACATAGGCGAAGGCCGCGGCGTCGCCCATGAAGCGGCGCAGCTTGCGGTCGATCAGGGCGTCGAGGTCGATGTCGACCACCCCTGCCACCTGGCTGCGGAAGCCGCGCTCGGCGTACTCCTCCTTGAAACGGATACCGGAACGCCCTTCCTTGAGCGCCTCGAGAACGGCCTGACGGTCATTGCCCAGACAGGACACGATACCCAGGCCGGTGACTACCACTCGTCGCATGGAAGCCTCCTGATTCAGAAGTTCGCGGTGGAGGTGAACAGGCCCACGCGCAGGTCGGTGGCCTGGTAGATGTCGCGGCCATCGACCGACACGGTGCCGTCGGCGATGCCGAGGATCAGGCGCCGGGTGATGATGCGCTTGATATCGATCTTGTAGGTGACCTTCTTGGCATCGGGCAGGATCTGGCCGGTGAACTTCACCTCGCCACAGCCCAGGGCGCGGCCGCGGCCGGGGTTGCCGAGCCAGCCCAGATAGAAGCCGACCAGCTGCCACATGGCATCCAGGCCCAGGCAGCCGGGCATCACCGGGTCGCCCGGGAAGTGGCAGTCGAAGAACCACAGGTCGGGGTGGATATCCAGCTCGGCGATCAGCTCGCCCTTGCCGAAGTCGCCGCCATCCTCGTAGATGCGGGTGATGCGGTCGAGCATCAGCATGTTGGGGGC
This sequence comes from Halomonas sp. JS92-SW72, assembly GCF_003547075.1. Lineage (NCBI taxonomy): Bacteria > Pseudomonadati > Pseudomonadota > Gammaproteobacteria > Oceanospirillales > Halomonadaceae > Halomonas > Halomonas sp. JS92-SW72. The sequence continues at coordinate 2,839,492 of NZ_CP032147.1, read as the reverse complement.
AGGCAGCTGGGCATTGCCGGGGCCGAACAGCTCGCCGCGGGAGCAGGCCAGCAGTTCTTCGCGATCAAAGGAGTGTTGCTTGGTCACTGGGTCATTCCGAAGGTCGAAGTAATTGTGCGCGGCAGGCGACAGGCCGCCGCCAGGCGACTGCCGTTAAGTCTACTGTCCGCGCAGGGGGAATGCACGCCGAGCGCCCATCTCCGACGTCAGCGTGGAATGGCCGGGCGCCCCGTGGGGTACAGTAAACGTCCGTTCTGCCGATAGGCTGACGAGAGCCTCTCCATTCACGCACGAGCCTAGCCAACCCATGTGGCCACCCTTCTCCCTCAACCGCCCGCTGCTGTGGGTGGGCCTGGTCGGCCTCACGGCCACCCTCTGGCTGCCCGACCTGCTCCTGCGCGGCGTGGCCCTGACGCTGGTGGCGGTCGGCCTGGCGGACGCCTGGCGGCAGGTGCGCCGCGAGCACCAGCACGCCCGGCTGGGCCAGGAGGCGCTGGCGCTGACCGAGGATGGCGTCATCATCACCGACGCCGCCAACCGCATTCTCGCCGTCAACCCCGCCTTTACCCGCATCACCGGCTTCAGCCTCGAGGAGGTGCGCGGCCGCAACGCCACCTCGCTGGCGGCCCCGCGCCACGACACCGCCTTCTTCGAGCGCTACTGGCAGACCCTGCAGGCCACCGGGCGCTGGGAGGGGGAGCTGTGGAACCGGCGCAAGCACGGCGACGAGTACCCCGAGTGGCTGCGCGTGCGGGCCATCAGCGACGCCAGCGGGCGGCTCAGCCATCATGTCTGCCTGTTCACCGACATCTCGATGCACAAGGCGCGCGAGCGCGACCTGCGCCGGATCGGCTTCGAGGACCCCCTCACCGGCCTGCCGAATCGGCGGCGCCTCCACGACCTGATGGCCTCGCGGCTGCGCCACCTGCGCGCCGGGGAGAGCCTCGACATCGCACTGGTCGACATCGACGGCTTCAAGGCGATCAACGACGCCCTCGGCGTTGAGCAGGGCGACCGTCTGCTGGCGCGCTTCGGCCAGCGCCTGGCCCACCACGTGGCCGGTGGCGTGGTGGGGCGCCTGGGCGGCGACGAGTTCATGGTGATCCGCACCACCACCTTCGATGACCACGACCAGTGGGTCGCCGGCCTCCACGCTCACCTCGCCGAGCCCTTCGAGCTGCAGGGGCACTCGCTGCGCCTGGGGCTCACCATCGGCAGCTGCCGCGCCCCCGAGGATGGCCGAGAGTCCGATACCCTCTTTCAGCGCCTGGAGTCGGCGCTCTACTCCGCCAAGCGCCATGGGCGCAATCACAGCCAGCGCTTCCGCCCCGCCCTGGACGTGCAGGAGAGTCCGCAGCTGGGGCTGGTCAACGACCTGCGCCACGCCCTGGCCACCGGCGCCCAGCTGGAGCTGCACTACCAGGGGCAGCACCGCCTGGACGACGGCAGCCTGGTGGGCTGGGAGGCTCTGCTGCGCTGGCGTCACCCCCGGGACGGGCTGATTTCGCCGGCCGACTTCATCCCCCTGGCCGAGCGCCACGGCCTGATGGCCCCGCTGGGCAACTGGGTGATCGACGAGGCGTTGGCCTGCCAGGCACGCTGGCGCCGGCTGGGGATGCCCGAGCTGCCGGTGTGGATCAACGTCTCCGCGCTGCAGATGTTCCAGGGCGAGCTGGAGTCGGCGCTCAGCGCGGGGCTGGCCCGCCACGGGGTGCCGGCGCGGCTGCTGGGGCTGGAGATCACCGAGTCGGTGCTGCTCGACGAGCGCGCCGGCGACATTGCCCCGCGCCTGGAGGCGCTGCGCGCGCTGGGGCACCCCGTCGCCATCGACGATTTCGGCACCGGCTACTCGTCGCTGGGCTATCTCAAGAAATTGCCGCTGGACAAGCTCAAGCTCGACCGCGCCTTCATTCACGCCCTGCCCGGCGACCGCGCCGATGCCGCCATCGTCACCGCGGTGCTGGCCATGGCCCGGGGGCTGGACCTGGAGGTGATCGCCGAGGGGGTCGAGACCGAGTCGCAGCGTGACTTCCTGCGGGCCGCGGGCTGCGATCTGGTTCAGGGCTTCCTCTATGCGCGGCCGGAACCGGCCGCCGCCCTCGAGGCGCGCCGTCAGCCGCAGGGGTCAGGCGCGGGAGCGCTCGCCGTGGCCGAGGCGAACGGTTAACCACAGGCAGAGCAGGCCCCACACCAGCGCCTGGGCGGGCAGCAGCCAGGGCGCGAGGGTCACATCGGCCAGGCGGGCGCCGGCATAGTAGGAGAAGGGGCCACTGATGGCGCCGCCCAGTACGGCGAGCCAGGGGCGCCGCCACAGCCAGGCCAGGGAGTGGTGGAGCAGGGTGGCGAAGAGCGGCCACAGCAGCCACAGCCAGAGCGGCAGCACCCCGAAGGCGAGCGGCTGGTCGCCGAATTCGAAGCCGCCGGCCAGCGTGAGCCCACCGTCCACCGCCAGGCCCAGGGCCGCGAAGCCGGCCAGCCAGCGCCACTCGCCGGGCCGCGCCTGCCACGCCAGGTGCAGGCCCAGAAGGAGCGCGGCGGCCGGCACCGCGACCCAGGAGCCCCCCAGCACGCAGGCCAGCCAGCCCAGCTCGAAGGCCGCCAGGTTGAGCAGGGTGCGCCGGGTGGCGGGCTGGCGCAGGGCCGAGACCATGGCCATGCCTCAGTGGCTGCCGGTCAGCGGAGCGGGGCGAGCGCCGGGCTTGGCCAGCAGCAGGTGGCAGGTGCCGATGCTGCGCTCCAGGAAGCCGCCCTCGCAGTAGCAGAGGTAGTAGCGCCACATGCGGATGAAGCGCTCGTCATAGCCCAGCTTACGCACCCGTTCGAGGTTGGCCTCGAAGCGATGGCGCCATTCGCGCAGGGTGCGCGCGTAGTGGGTGCCGATCTCGTCCAGGGCCAGCACGTTCATCGAGGTGCGCCGGGCCAGGCCGTCGAGGATGGCGCGGTGGGAGGGCAGGAAGCCGCCCGGGAAGATGTAGCGCTTGATGAAGTCCATCTCGCGCTTGGCCGCCTCGAAGCGCTGGTCGCGGATGGTGATCGCCTGCAGCATGGCCAGGCCATCGTCGGCCAGCAGGCGGTCCAGGGTGGCCAGGTAGGTGTCCAGGTACTGGTGCCCCACCGCCTCTATCATCTCCACCGAGATCAGCCGGTCGAAGCGCCCCTCGAGCTCCCGGTAGTCCTGCTTGAGCAGGGTGATGCGATCGCCGAGCCCCTCCTCCGCGATGCGCCGCGCGGTATGGGCGTACTGCTCCTCGGAGATGGTGGTGGTGGTGACCCGGCAGCCGCGGGTGCGGGCGGCGTGGATGGCAAGGCCTCCCCAGCCGCTTCCGATCTCCAGCAGGTGGTGCTCGGGGCGCACGTCGAGGCGGTCCAGCATCAGGTCCAGCTTGAAGGTGGAGGCCTCCTCCAGGCTCGCCTCCGGGTAGGGGAACACGGCGCTGGAGTACATCAGGTGGCGAGTGTCCAGGAAGGTGGCGAAGAGCTCGTTGCCGATGTCGTAGTGGGCGGCGATATTGCGCCGCGAGCCCTTGAGGCTGTTGCGCTGCAGGCGATAGAGCGCGGAGAGCAGCCAGCGGCCCAGGCGGGCGGTGCCGTTCTCCAGCTCGCCGTTGACCCGCTCCAGGTTGGCGGCGAGCAGCTGCACCAGGGTCACCAGGTCATCGGTATCCCAGTCCCCGTCCATGTAGGCCTCGGCGGCGCCCACGGTGCCGCCCAGCGCCAGGCGCTTCCAGGCGCGGCTGTCGCGCACCACCAGGGTGACTTTCATGGGGCCGCCCTGGCCCAGCTGGTGGCGGCGGTGCCCCTCGATCAGGGTCACCTGGCCGCCCTCCAGACGATCGAGCTGGTCGAGCAGCCGGGGGCGCAGCCAGCGGGTCAGGCGGTCGGCCTCCTCCACGAGGGGGCGGGCGGTGCGTGCAGAGCGCAGGGTGTTCACGTGGACCTCTCCTTGCGGGAACTCGGGTCTGGGCCGGGGTGGTCGTGGATCGGCACGCGCTTGAGCCACAGGCGCAGGGCCTCGAAGTGGATGCCGGCCAGGGTCTTGAGACTGATCCAGGGCTGGCGTGCCAGGGTGGCGAGCAGCACGCCCCGGGTCGCCGGCCGGGCCTCCAGGGTCAGGGTGGCGTCGAAGTGGCACGCCTCGCCCTGCCAGGTCTCCATGTGCATCAGCAGGCGCTCTTCCGGAGTGTTGAAGCGCCAGCGGTAGACCATGTCCATGGGGTTGAAGGGCGAGACGTGCATCGCCTTGTCGAAGGTCGCCCGGTGGACGCGGCGAGCCGGCTCCACCGCGCAGGCGTAGCGGGCGCGCTCGCCCCAGGGCACGTTGGTCACCTCGCCGAGCACGGCGCGAAGCTCGCCTTCGGCATCGAAGGCGTAGTAGAGCGAGATCGGGTTGAAGCCGACGCCGAAGGTGCGCAGCTGGGTCAGCAGGCAGATGCGGCCATCGGGGGCGAAGCCCAGCTGGCGCTCCAGCTCCTCGCGTACCGCTTGCTTCAGCGGCCGGTCATGGGGGGCGAGCTCGCCCTTGGGGTCGTCCTTGAGGTTGTCCTTGAGGTCGTCCTTGAGATAGTCCTCGCGCCGGAAGCGCGCCAGGGCCGGACGCCGGGCGCTGAAGCCGGGCACCCCGTCGAAGAGCCCGGGAAGCTCGTCCAGGTCCAGCCACGCCATCCACACCTGGTAGGTGAAGGCGTGGTGGCGCGGCAGGAAGCGCCGGTGACGCAGGCTGCCGCGGTAGATCCGCGAGCGGGGCGCGTGGTTCATGCCGCGCTGCCCTCGAGGGAGGCGGGCGCCGCCGTGGGCACGCCTTCCGCCAGGCTCGGCCCCTCCTCGTTGCAGCCCAGGCCACGGGCCACCCGCAGCGCGCTCCACACCCCATCCTCGTGGAAGCCGTTACGCCAGTAGGCGCCGCAGTAGTGGGTGCGGAAGGCGGGGCCCGAGATCTCGGCGTGGCGCGCCTTGGCCGCCTCGCCGGCCAGGGTGAACTGGGGGTGAGCGTAGGTGAAGCGCCCCAGCACCTTGTCCGGGTCGATGGCGTCACCGTTGTTGAGGGTGACGCAGAAGGTGTGGGGCGCCTCCAGGCGCTGGAGGATGTTCATGTCGTAGGTCACCGAGATGCGCTCGTCGGCGCCGCGCCCGTCGAGGCGATAGTTCCAGCTCGCCCAGGCGCGTCGCCGGCGGGGCAGCAGGCGCGTATCGGTGTGCAGCACCACCTCGTTGTCCTGGTAGGGCAGCGCGGCGAGGATCTCGCGCTCGGGGGGCGTCGGGTCCTCCAGCAGGGCCAGCGCCTGGTCGGCGTGGCAGGCCAGCACCACCTCGTCGAAGCGCTCGGTGCCGGCAGCGGTGCGCAGCTCGACCCCGTCGGCCAGGCGGCGGATGCCCTGCACCGGCGTCGAGAGCCGGATGCGGTCGGCGTAGGGGGCGGTGAGCGCCGGGATATAGCTCCATGAGCCACCCACCAGGGTGTACCACTGGGGGCGGTCGTTCACCGAGAGCAGGCCGTGGTGGCGGAAGAAGCGCACGAAGAACTGCAGCGGGAAGTCGCGCAGGTCCTGCAGGCTCGCCGACCAGATGGCGGCTCCCATGGGCAGCAGGTAGTGGCGCTGGAAGGCGTCATTGTAGCCGTTGGTCTCGAGCCACTCACCGAGGGTCATGGCCGGGTCCAGGGTGCCGGTCTCCAGCGCCCGGGTCGCCTCGCGGTTGAAGCGCAGGATGTCGCGCAGCAGGCGGTAGAAGCTGGGGCGCAGCAGGTTGCGACGCTGGGCGAACAGGCTCGCCAGGGTGTGGCCGTTGTACTCGAAGTCCCGCGCCGTCTCGTGCACCGAGAAGCTCATCTCGGTGGGCTGTGAGGGCACCCCGAGCCGCGCCAGCAGGCGCCGGAAGTGGGGGTAGGTCCAGTCGTTGAAGACGATGAAGCCGGTATCGATCGCATAGTCTCTGCCGTCCAGCTCGACATCCACGGTGGCGGTGTGGCCGCCCAGGCGGTCGGCGGCCTCGAAGAGGGTCACCTGGTGACGACCGGAGAGGTACCAGGCGGCGGCCATGCCGCCGATGCCGCTGCCGATCACGGCGATGCGGCGGGAGGGCTCCGGCGCCCCGGGGTGGCGATGAAAGGCGGTCATGGAGCGGTCTCCGTGGTGGTGGTCGTGCGCACCAGGCGCAGGCCCAGGCGGTGGCGCAGCGCCGGGGGCAGGATGCCCATCAGCTTCACCAGCAGGGTGAAGCGGCGCGGGAAGTGGATGTCCAGGCGGCGGCGGGCGAGCCCGTCGAGGATCGCCTCGGCGGCCTGGTCGGCCTCGATGCGCAGCGGCATCGCGAAGTCGTTGCGATCGGTGAGCGGGGTCTTCACGAAGCCGGGGTGGATCAGGCTGACGCCGATGCCCTCACCGTGGAGGTCCAGCCGCAGGGCCTCGAGGAAGTGGCTGAGCGCCGCCTTGGAGGCGCCGTAGGCCTCGGCGCGGGGCAGCGGCAGATAGGCCGCGGCGCTGGAGGTGGCGGCGAGCAGCGGCCGTCCGCCCTCGGCGCGGGCCCGGCGCAAGAGCGGCAGGGCGGCCGCGATGCAGTAGACCGCACCGTGAAAGTTCGGGGCGAAGACCCGCTCCACCAGGTCGACGTCGAAACGGTCGGCCTCCAGGTATTCGCAGGTGCCGGCATTGAGCAGCGCCAGGTCGAGGCCGCCGAACGCCGCGGCGATCCGCTCGCCGGCGCGGGCCACCGCGGCGCGGTCGCTCACGTCCAGGGGCAGCAGCAGGGCGTTGTCGCGCCCGGCGGCCAGCGCCTCGAGGTCCGCCTCGCCCCGGGCGCTGAGGGCGACCCGGTGGCCATCGGCCAGCAGGCGCTCGGCGAGGGCGCGGCCGATGCCGGAGGTGGCGCCGGTGAGCCAGATGCGTTGGGTGCCGGATAGGGACATGCAACCTCCATGATCGGGGTCCTGCTACCGGGGTGGCCGCCGGGGGTTCCGTCAGCCGTCGAGTCGTCGCTTCACCAGCCGGATGACGCCGCCGAGCAGCGGCAGGCGCTCGTAGAGCATGGCGCCGGCGTCGAAGTAGTCCTGGTGCCGGGCCACCCGGCCATCCGCGGCGAAGGTCAGGTGCGAACAGCCCGATACCCGTATCTCGCGCCCCCCATCGAGCCGAGGATGGGTCAGGTGCATGGTCCAGGTGGCGAAGGCCTGGTCGCCCGAACGCTGTCGCTCGTGAAAGTCGAAGCGGCACGCTGTCACGTTCTCGTACAGGGTCGCGAAGTAGCGCTCCAGGGCCCTGGCGCCCTCTATCCGGTGAAGCGGGTCGATAAAGAGCACATCGGGAGTATAGAACTCGTAGAGATATTTTGTACAGCTCTTGTCTAGCTTCTTGAAGAAGGCGCAGAAGGCCTCCAGCCGCTGGTCTGCTGTCGCTGTCATGGGTGACTCCTGAATCGGTCGCTGCCGCGGTGTCAGTCGGCCTTCAGCGCCTTGAAGGCGTCGAGGGCTCGGGCCCGTGCCGCCTTGTGATCGACGATGGGGGCGGGGTAGTCGACGCCACCGAGCAGGTCCCGGGGCGGCGCGTGACGGGCCTTCGCCGGCAGCCCGGCCAGCGCCGGCAGCCACTCGGCCAGGAAGGTGCCCTCGGGGTCGAACCGCTGGGACTGGGTGGTGGGGTTGAAGATGCGGAAGTAGGGGGCGGCGTCGGTGCCGGTGGAGGCGGCCCACTGCCAGCCGCCGTTGTTGGCGCAGAACTCGCCGTCCACCAGGTGGCGCAGGAAGAAGGCCTCGCCGCGGCGCCAGTCGATCAGCAGGTGCTTCGAGAGGAACATGGCGGTGATCATGCGCAGGCGGTTGTGCATCCAGCCGGTGGCGACGAGCTGGCGCATGGCGGCATCGACGATGGGGTAGCCGGTGCGCCCCTCGCACCAGGCGGCGAAGCCCTCGTCGTCGTCGCGCCAGGCCAGCGCCTCGGTATGGGCCTGGAAGGGGCGGTGGCGACACACCTGGGGGAAGCCCACCGCCACGTGGCGGTAGAACTCGCGCCACACCAGCTCGTTGACCCAGGCCACCAGGCCGGCATCGCCCTCGGCGAGGCGGCCGTCGTTCTCGGCCAGCACCGCCTGCAGGCACTGGCGGTGGGAGATCATGCCCAGCGTCAGGTAGGGGGAGAGCTCGCTGGTGCCGCGGATCGCCGGGAAGTCGCGCTGCCTGGCGTAGTGGCGGCCGCGGAAGCGCAGGAAGCGCTCCAGGCGATCGGCGGCGGGGCCTTCGCCGGCGGGCCACTGGCGGCCGTCGATGGGCGCATCCTTGAGCTCGGGCAGCGCGGGCAGCGGGTCGCTGGTGATGCCGGTCTCCGCCTGGGGGGCGGGAGTGTCGGCCAGCGCCAGGCGCTCCGCCGTCAGCTGGCGATGCCAGCTTCTCGCGAAGGGAGTGAAGACGCCGTAGTAGTCGCCCTTGCCGGTGAGCAGCTCCCCCGGGGCGAAGGCCACGCTGTCGTGGTGGCCATGGGCCTCGAGCCCGGCGTCACGGAAGGCGGCGAGCACGGCGGCGTCGCGGCGCTGCTCGTCCAGCGGGTACTCGTGGTTGAAGTGCAGGGCGCTGGCGCCGGTCTCCCGGGCGATGGCCAGCAGCGCCGCCGGGGACTCGCTGAAGTCCTCGATATCGCGGTGCAGCAGCGGGATGTTGAGCCCCGCGAGGGCCTCCTGGAGCGCGGCCACGCCTCGGGCGCGGAAGTCGAGCGGGGTGGCGCCGTGGCCGTGGCGCCGCCAGTGGGGCAAGGCGCGCAGGAAGACGGCGACCACCGGGCCGCGGGCGGCGGCCGCGGCCAGGGCGCGGTTGTCCTGCACGCGCAGGTCGCTGCGAAACCACATCAGGGAGTGAGTCATGGTGCGCTCACTTCGCCATGGGCAGCAGGGCCGGAGGCAGCAGCTCGCCGAGCCGCGCCATCGCCAGGCCCAGGTCGTCGCCCAGCACCGCGACGCCGCTCTCCGTCAGGTCGGCCTCGCGGATGCGGGCCACCGGGCCGCACAGCGTCAGCGGGACCTCGAGCTGCTCGGCCAGGCGCGGCAGCTGGCGGCGCACCAGGTCGCTGCGTCCGGCGTGGCTGCCGGTCATCAGCACGCCGGCGGCGCCCAGCGCCTCCACCGCCAGGGGCAGCTCGCCGAAGGGCAGCGGTGCGTCCAGCAGCGACACCCGATAGCCGCGATCGCTCGCTGCCAGGGCGGCCAGCAGCTGCCACAGGGTGCCGGGATCGTCGGGCAGCGGCACCATCAGCAGCACCGGCCCCGGCGCCTGGCCGTTGGCATGGTAGAGGCGGGTGCCGATGCGAGTGCGCAGGAAGGCCTCCAGGGTCAGACGCTGCAGGGTATCGCCGAGCCGCTCGCCCCAGCGCTCCTCGAGCGCCTGCACCACGGGCGCCCACAGCTCGGCGAGGCACACCGCCACCGGATAGAGCGAGAGCGACTGGGCGTAGAGGGTCTCCAGGCGTGCCAGGTCCAGGGCCTCCACCGCGGTGACCAGTTGCGCGCGCTGGCCCGGCCAGTCGCTGGCGTCGGCCGGCGGGGCCTCGCTGGCCTCGGGGCGGTCGAGCAGCTCGCACACCTGGCTGACCGGCACGCCGCGGTTGAGCCACTGCAGGATCTGCTCCACCCGCTCGATGTCTTCCCGGGCGTAGAGGCGGTGCCCCTTGGGGGTGCGCTGGGGCTTGATCAGCCCGTAGCGTCGCTCCCAGGCGCGCAGCGTCACCGAGTTCACGCCGGTGATGCGGGAGACCTCGCGGATCGGGTAGAGGGGCGTATCGCCGGCGTGCTGTGAGTGGTCGTTCATGGCGTGCAGGACCTCCCGATCCTGGAGGCAGTGGGTGTCTGGGCGGATGACATGGCGAATTCCTGTCACGGTCGGTTCAGGTGGCGTCGGCCACCAGGGCCTCGCCGAGATGGTGGCCGGAGAGCCAGGCGTCCTCGACCCGCGGGCCGCGCCAGCCGTCGCCGCACAGCGCCAGGCCGCTGGCCGAGAGGCGGTAGTCGCGGTTGACGGCCTCGCCGGTGGCGAAGACGTCGGGTTGGGCGTAGCGCCAGCGATGGGCGCCCAGCGCGCTGGGCGCAGGCAGCCGGACGCCTTCGGGCAGCGCCTGCTGGAAGGCCTCGAGCAGCGCCTCGACGACGGTCTCGGGGCTGTCCTCCAGGCGCGCCTCGCTCCACTCGAGGTTGGCCAGCAGGCTCAGGCTCTCGCCCTGCGCCTGGCGCCCGGGCTTGAGCTGGTTGCGGGTGACGAAGCGCAGCCGCGGATCATTCAGGCGCACCGCCTGCCAGTCGGCATCGACCCCGGGCAGCGCCAGCAGGGGGGCATCGAACAGCGCCCAGGCGGCCCAGCAGGGGCGCTGGATCACCCCCTCGCAGGCCTCGGCCAGGGTGGCGTCGTGAGGTGCCACCAGGGGGTGGGCCTGGGGGGAGGGTGTGCTGATCACCACCCGGGCGAAGGGGCCGTGGTGCGCGCCATGCTCGTCCACCAGCTGCCACTCCCCGGCGCTGCCCTCAAGGCGCTCGATGCGGGTCCCGGCCAGCAGCGTCAGCCCCTCGGCCAGGTGGCGGGTCACGGCGCTCATGCGCGGCGCACCGCACAGGCGCTCCAGGTCATCCTCGTGGCGCGCCCAGCGCCCCTCCTGAGCCGACCACAGCGAGGTGGGCCAGGGGGCGATGCAGCCGGCCTTTCGCCACGCCGCCACGGCGCGGCGAAAGGCGGGGTCGCGGACGCTGAAGAACTGGGCCCCCAGGTCGAGCACCGCCTCGGGCAGGCGACGGCTGGACATTCGCCCGCCGGCGCCGCGCGCCTTGTCGAACAGGGTCACCGGCAGGCCGGCGGCATCCAGCGCCCGGGCGCAGGCCAGGCCGGCGATGCCGGCCCCGATGATGGCGGTAGCAGGAGGGGGATCAGAGCGCATGGCAGCGTCACTCTTGGTGGTTTTCAGCTAGACTAGCAGAAGTGTACAACAGCTGTATAACCTATGGCAGATACCCGTCATCCATCAGACGTCACTACAGGTAACAGGAGAGCGCGATGCGAGTGCTGATCACCGGCGGCAGCGGATTCGTGGGGCAGCGGCTGTGCCAGCGCCTGGTCGAGGCGGGACACCGGCTACTGGTGGTGTCGCGGGACCCGGCGGCGGTGAAAGGGCGACTGCCCGCGGGGGCGGACATTCGTCGCTCGGTGCTGGATTTCGTGGACACCCCGCCGGACGCCATCGTCAACCTGGCCGGCGAATCCATCGCCGCCCGGCGCTGGAGCGATGACCAGAAGCAGCGGCTGATCGACTCGCGGGTCAACATCACCCGCGACCTGGTGATCCTCTGCGAGCAGCTCAAGGCCAGCGGCAGCGGAGCGCCTCGGGTGATGGTGTCGGGCTCGGCCATGGGCTACTACGGCGACCAGGAGGGGCGCGAGGTCAGCGAAGAGACGCCGCCCCACGACGAGTTTGCCCACCGGCTCTGCAAGCGCTGGGAAGACACCGCCCGCGAGGCGGCCGACTTCGGCACCCGGGTGGTGCTGCTGCGCATCGGCCTGGTGCTCGACAGCGGCGGCGGCAGCCTGCAGAAGATGCTGCCCCCCTTCAAGTTCGGGCTGGGGGGGCGCTTCGGCACGGGCCAGCAGTTCATGCCCTGGATCCATCGCGAGGACCTGGTGCGGGCGATCCTCTTCCTGCTCGACAACGACGAGCTCGAGGGCCCCTTCAACGGCAGCGCCCCGCACCCGGTGACCAACGCCGAGTTCACCCGCACCCTGGCCAAGCAGCTCAGGCGCCCGGCCATCTTCCCGGTGCCGGCCATCGTGCTGGAGACCGCCTTCGGCGAGATGTCGCGGCTGCTGCTCACCGGCGCCGACATGCGCCCGAAGCGCCTTCAGGAGGCGGGCTTCCAGTTCCGCTTCGAGACCCTGGAAGCCGCCCTGGCGGATATTCTGGGCTGAAGGCCTGTCGGCGGAACAGCCCCGTCTACCTTGCTTCTTCGCCCACCGTGACGATCACCCGCACCGAGTCCAGGCGCAGGCGGGTGCCCTCGATGGCCTCGTCCAGCGCCTGGCGTTCGGCGCGCAGCGCGGTGAGCTCGTCCTCGCGCACCGCCGGGTTGTGGCGTGCCAGGGCCGTCAGGCGGGCCAGCTCCCCATCCAGCGCCTCGCGCATGCGCCCCTGGGCCGCCTCGGTGATGGAGGGCAGCTCGCGCTCCGCCTCGGCCTCGCCGCGGTCGAGCAGTTCGCGTAGCACCTCCAGGCGGCTGCGGATCAGGTCCCGCGCCATGGCCTTCTTGACCTTCTGCAGGTTCTTCGAGAGCCCGGTGAAGGAGATCTTGTCGGTCAGGTTGACGCCCGACTCGTCGAGCAGCACCCGCACCGCGGTGGGCGGCAGGAAGCGGTTGAGGTGCAGCTTCCTGGGGGCCGGGCAGTGGGTGCGGAACACCAGCTCGGCCATGATCCGCCCGGGGGGCAGCGCCGGGTGCCGGAGCAGCGCCAGCGCGGTGTTGCCCATGGTGCCGTCCAGGATCCGGCCCATCATCTCGCGCAGCAGCGGGTGCTCCCAGGAGAGCCGCTGGACATCGTCCCGGGAGAGCGCGCGCAGCCGCGAGAAGGTGGCCGAGAAGCCCTCCTCGCCCTTGGCCAGGCCGGGCAGGCCGTCGAGCATCTGGGGGCTCGGCAGCAGGTGCTGGATGCCGCCGCCCAGCTCCTGGCTGTCCACCCCGAAGATGTCCAGGGCCAGGTCCAGGTAGCGGGGCAGGGCGCGGTCCTCGTCCAGCTCGCGGATCGCCGCCGCCACCGCCTCGGCGCGGCCGGGGCGGCAGGCGTTGAGCTCCAGCAGGCGGTTGCGCCCGGCGTCGCGCTCGGCCAGGCGGCTCTCGAACAGCACCCGGGTCTCCTCGATCACCTCCGCCATGCCCTCGTCGTCGACCAGCGCCTCGGCCAGGGCGTCGCCGAAGGCATCGAAGATCTCGCTGCCGATGCCGTGGGGGGCGCTGAAGGCGTCCATGCCGTCGCGGTACCAGCGCAGCAGTTTCTCGCCGGGGCTGGCCTCGAACACCGGCACGTGGATCTCGATGGCGTGACGCTGGCCGATGCGGTCCAGGCGGCCGATGCGCTGCTCCAGCTGGTCCGGGTGCAGCGGCAGGTCGAACATCACCAGGTGGCGGCAGAACTGGAAGTTGCGCCCCTCGGAGCCGATCTCCGAGCAGACCAGCACCTGGCAGCCCTCCTCCTCGTCGGCGAAGGCCGCCGCGGCGCGGTCGCGTTCCACCAGGGAGAGCCCCTCGTGGAACACCGGCGCGTGGTAGCCGCCCAGCACGCGCAGCGCCTCGGCCAGGCCCTGGGCGGTCTCCCGATCATGGGCGATCACCAGCACCTTGTCGCCGGCGAGCCCCCCCTCGCCGTCGTCGGCCAGCCGCTCCAGCAGCCAGTTGACCCGCGGGTCGATCTGCCACCAGGGCTCCTCGTTGAGCGGGTCGTCGGCCAGGGCCCGGTACATGGCGTCCAGGTAGATCAGCACCTCGGGGTGGTCGAGGCCGGTCTCGATCAGCAGCTCGTCGAGGTAGTCCTCGTCGCGCTCCAGCTTGCGCAGCACCCGGCGGTAGGCCGAGGGCGGGGCCAGCTCGGTGACGTGCAGGCGCCGCTCCGGGAAGCCGCCCACGTGGCGGCGGCTGTTGCGGAACATCACCCGGCCGGTGCCGTGGCGGTCGAGCAGCTGGTCGCGCAGCTGGTCGCGCGCGGCGGCGTGCTGGGCCTCGCTGGCCTCGGGGTTGGCCAGGGTGGCGAGCAGCGCCAGGCTGTCGGCCTCGTTGATCACCGCGGCGACCCGGTCGCGGTCCGCGTCATCGCCGGGCAGGCGCTCCAGGGCATCGATCGCCTCGGCCACCTCCACGTAGTGGGCCTCCTCCTCGCGGAAGCGCTCCAGGCTATGGTAGCGGTCCGGGTCGAGCAGGCGCAGGCGGGCGAAGTGGCTCGCCACGCCCATCTGCTCGGGGGTGGCGGTGAGCAGCAGCACCCCCTCGCTCTCGCCGGCCAGGCGCGCCACGCAGGCGTAGCCGGGGCCCATCTGCTCCTCGCTCCAGTCCAGGTGGTGGGCCTCGTCGACGATCAGCAGGTCCCAGGCGCAGGCCAGGGCCTGGGACTGGCGGTGGGGGTTGGCGAACAGCCAGTCCTGGCTGGCCAGGATGATCTGCCCGGCCTCGAAGGGGTTGGCATCGCCGTGGGCCTGGCTCTGCTGCTCGTCGAGCAGGGTCACCTCGAGGGCGAAGCGGCGCAGCAGCTCCACCAGCCACTGGTGGCAGAGGCTTGCCGGCACCAGGATCAGCGCCCGCTCGGCGCGCCCGGTGAGCAGCAGGCGGTGCAGGATCAGCCCCGCCTCGATGGTCTTGCCCAGCCCCACCTCGTCGGCCAGCAGCACCCGAGGGGCATGGCGCCGGGAGACCTCGTCGGCGATGTAGAGCTGGTGCGGGATCAGGTCGATGCGCGGCCCGGCCAGGCCCAGCGCCGGGTTCTGCTCGATGCGGTGGTGGTGGTGCAGGGTGCGGAAGCGCAGCTCGAACCAGTCGTTGCGGTCCACCTGGCCGGTGAGCAGGCGGTCGCGGGCCTGGTCGAACTGCATGGTGTCGGCGAGCCGCGCCTCGGGCAGCTCGGTGAGCTCGCCCCGCTCGTCCTCGCCGATGTAGACGATCAGGCCGCCGAGCTCCTTGGTGTCGTCCACGGTCAGGGTCCAGCCCTCGGCGGCGCGGATGCGGTCGCCGCTGCCGAACACCACCCGGGTCAGCGGGGCCTGGCGGCTGCTGTAGGTGCGGGTTTCCTGGCTGGCGCCGAACAGCACGGTGACGCTGCGCGCATCGCAGCTCAGGATGGTGCCCAGGCCGAGTTCGGCCTCGCCGTCGCTGATCCAGCGCTGGCCGGGGGAGAAGTCGCTCATGATGCCTCGGAGGATGCTGAAGAGTGGGTGCGCTCATGGCCGCCGGGACGGGGCGGGCCGAACAGGGCGCGGTATCTTACAGCAAAGGGCGGCGCGGCTTAAGCGTGGTGATTCGTCTCGGGCCGTTGCTCGAGGCTATTCCGGCGACAGGCCCTCGAGGGGGCGCTGTGAATACATCCCTGTACGCTACCGATGCCATCCCTGGCATAGGACCCCCTCTCCGGCCTGCCCCCGGCGCCTCTCGCTGCAGGCAACTGCAACAGAGTCTGTCGCGTTGGGCCCGGCTCGGCGCCTGGCTCAGTGGCGGTCGAGCCAGGCGCCGAGCTGGGCCCGAGATAGCTCGCCCACGTGGCGCTCCACGGCGCGCCCGGAGGCGTCGAACAGCAGCGTGGTCGGCAGCCCCGGCGCCTCCAGCAGCACCATCAGCTCCTGGCGCGGATCGAGCAGCGGGTAGCGGAACTCGAGCCCCTGGTCGTCCAGGTAGCGGATCACCTGCAGCAGCTCCTCGCCCTGGTTGGCCACCACCACGGTGACGCCGTCGCGGGCGTCGGCCTCGGCCAGCAGCGGCATCTCGCGCAGGCAGGGCGGGCACCAGGTGGCCCACAGGTTGAGCACCACCGTCTCGCCCTGCAGGTCGCGCAGATTGACGGTCTCGCCGTCGAGGGTCTCCAGGGTGATATCGGGCAGCGCGTCGATGGTCAGGCCGCTGCCCAGGGGGGCCAGCGTCACCATCACCAGCCACAGGCTCGCCGCCCCCACGGTCAGCGCCATGGCGCCGATCAGCCGCAGCAGATGGTGGCGCAGGGCCCAGCCGGTCCACAGCAACGCAGCCACCAGCCCCCACAGGCCGTGGAAGCCCGGCTGCCACAGCTTGAGGATATCCAGCGGGGCCGCGGCGTAGGCCTCCAGGTGCAGCAGCACGTGGCCGGTGCGCGCCCCCACCAGCCAGGCCAGCACCAGGCCGTTGAACCAGCGGGCGTGTTCGCCCCGCGGCAGCCCCAGCAGCCAGGCGCTCAGCGCCAGCAGCAGCAGGGCGGCGCCCAGCGCGTAGAGGCGCGGCACCGAGAGCAGCACGGGGCCGAGGGCGATGGCATCCATGGGGCGGGCTCCTGAACAATGGGGCAGGGTCGTGGCGATGCAGGGTCGGCGGCCGGCGCGCGAGCGGGTACACTTGGTCACCCGAAAAGGCGCTGCCTGCGTCGATACCCTGACCCTGCCAAGCCTACTGCCGGGCGGCAGGGCTGTCATCCGTCCGCCACCCTCGTCATGGGAGCCTGCATGGCCAAGCCTGCCTTCGACACCCTGCGCGCCCTGGCCATCGCCAGCCAGGCGCTGGGCTTCATCCTGATCATCACCCTGGAGACGATGATGGGCGACGCCGCCCGCTACTGGCAGGGCTGGACCCTGGCGGCCATGGTCGCCACCGCGCTCGGCATCGCCCTGGTGCGGCTCTATCGCCGCAACAAGGCGCGCAAGGCGCTGGCGCGACGGCTGGCCGACGACGATGGCGATGCCTGAGGCGTGGCGGCCCGCCGGCGGGCCGCGACGGCTCCGGCTCGCCCCGCTGCTGGCGCTCCTGCTGCTGCTGGCGGGCTGCGCCGGCGCCCCGCAGCCGCGCGTGCACACTACGGCGCTGCCGCCCTGGGAGGTCGCCGAGACCCCCCTGGGCCGCTGGGCCGCCGAGCAGGCCGAGGCCCACCCGGGCCAGAGCGGCCTGGCCCTGCTGGCCAACGGCAAGGATGCCTTCGCGGTGCGTGGCCTGCTCACCGCCCGGGCCGAGCGCCGCCTCGACATCCAGACCTACCTGATGGGCGATGGCCTGACCACCCGGGTGCTGCTGGCCCGGGTGCTGGACGCCGCCGAGCGCGGCGTCGAGGTGCGCCTGCTGATCGACGACATCGGCGCTGTGGGGCAGGGCCAGCGCCTGGCCGCCCTGGACAGCCACCCCAACCTGCAGGTGCGCGTCTACCACCCGCTGCCGGTGGGGCGCGCCAACCTGGCCACCCGGGTGCTGGCCACCATCCCGGTGCTGCCGCGCCACCACCGGCGCATGCACAACAAGCTGTGGATCGCCGACAACGCCCTGGCCATCGCCGGCGGCCGCAACCTGGGCGACGAGTACTACAACGCCAGCGAGCCGCGCAACTTCGCCGACCTGGACCTGCTGGCGGTGGGGGCGGTGGTCGAGCCCCTGTCGATGAGCTTCGATCTCTACTGGAACCACGGCCTGGCCCAGCCCGTGGGGCGCTACCACCGCGTCGAGCCAGACGCCTGGCGGGCCCTGCGCGAGGAGCTCGCCGCCCGGCTCGCCGAGGAGAGTGATTCCGACTACTTCCAGGCGCTGCGCGAGCGCCACGAGGAGCGCGATCGCCAGCGCCTGGTGGATGCCCTGCACTGGGGGCGGGCCGAGGCGCTGTGGGACCCGCCGGGCAAGCCGGCCTGGCGCGGCCGCCCGGCCCTGGACGAGACCATGGCGGGTCAGCTGTGGGCGCGGGTGGCCCCCGAGGCGCGCCTGAGCCTGGTCTCGGCCTACTTCGTGCCCACCGCCGAGGGCAGCCGGGTGCTGCAGGCGCTGGCGGAGGCCGGCGTCGCGGTGGAGGTGGTCACCAACTCCCTGGAGGCCACCGACGTGCCGGTGGTCCACGGGGCCTATATGCCCCATCGCCGCGCGCTGCTGGAGAGCGGCGTGGCGCTCTTCGAGCTGCGCGCCGAGCACGCCGACGGCGAGGGGGCCACCATGGGCATGCCGGGCACCTCCGCCTCGGCGCTGCATATCAAGGCCCTGGCGATAGACGAGGAGACCGTCTTCGTGGGCTCGGCCAACGCCGACCCGCGTTCGGTATGGTGGAACAGCGAGCTGGGCGTGCTGGCCGAGAGCGAGGGCCTGGCCCGGGAGTTTCGCGAACTGGTGGAGGAGGGGGCGAGCCCCGAGCTGAGCTACCGGGTGACCCTCGATGACGACCGGCTGGGCTGGGAGACACGCCAGGACGACGAGATGGTCCGCCTCGCCCGGGAGCCCGGCGGCCCCTGGCGACACGCCAACGCCTGGCTGACCCGCCTGCTGCGGCTGGAGCGCTGGCTGTAGCGCGCCCCGCCCGTCGAGACGCGAGCAAGGAGAGACGCGATGAATGACCCCCAGACCCGCGACGCCGAGGAGGCGAGCCAGGACGCGGAGCGGCGCCAGGCCCGGCGTGAGCGACTCCAGGTCACCCTCGGCCTCTTTCTCGGCCCCCTGGCGGCGGCACTGCTGCTGTGGATGGAGGCGCCGGCGGACATGCCGGCGGCGGCCTGGCAGGTGGTGGCGCTGACCGCCTGGATGGCGGTGTGGTGGGTGCTGGAGCCGGTACCCATCGCCGTCACCGCCCTGCTGCCGGTGGCGCTGCTGCCGCTGCTCGGCGTGGGCACCATCCACTCGGTGGCCGCCCCCTACGCCAATCCGCTGATCTTCCTCTTCCTCGGCGGCTTCCTGCTGGCCGAGGCGATCCAGCGCTGGGGCCTGCACCGGCGCATCGCCATGCTGGTGCTGCGGGTCTCGGGCAGCCGCCCGGACCGGCTGGTGGCGGGCTTCATGCTCGCCACCGCGGCGCTGAGCATGTGGGTCAGCAACACCGCCACCGCCGCGCTGATGGTGCCCATCGGTCTATCCGTGCTGGCCATGCTGGAGCGCCAGGGCGGCGCCGGCGCCAGCCACCATATGGCCCTGACGCTGCTGCTGGGCATCGCCCTGGCCGCCAACATCGGCGGCATGGGCACCCTGATCGGCACCCCGCCCAACGCCCTGCTGGCGGGCTTCATGGGCGAGAGCTACGGCATCGAGATCGGCTTCGCCCAGTGGATGGCGGTGGCCGTGCCCCCCTCGCTGCTGCTGCTGGCGCTGGCCTGGTGGCTGCTCACCCGCTGGGTCTACCCGGTGGAGCGCCGCGAGGTGCCCGGGGTGGCCGAGATGCTCGCCGACCAGGCCCGGGATCTCGGGCGCATGACCCGGCCCGAGCAGCGGGTGGCGGCGATCTTCGTTCTGGTGGCCCTGGCCTGGATCACCCGGCCGCTGCTGGAGCGCGCCCTCGGGGTGGAGCTCAGCGATGCCGGGATCGCCATCATCGGGGCGCTGCTGCTGTTCGTGGTGCCGGCGCGCTGGCGCCAGCGACAGTTCCTGATGGACTGGGAGAGCGCCAAGCACCTGCCCTGGGGCGTGCTGATCATGGTGGGCGGCGGGCTCAGCCTCGGCACCGCCATCGAGGGGAGCGGCCTGGCCGCCGTGGTGGCCGAGGGGCTCGGCGTCTTCGGCAGCTGGCCCACCTGGACCATGGTGGCCATGGTGGCGCTGGCGGTGATGCTGATGAGTCACGTCACCAGCAACACCGCCACCGCGGCGGCCATCCTGCCGCTGACCGCCTCGCTCACCGTCAGCCTGGGGGCGAGCCCGCTGCTGCTCTCGGTGCCGGTGGCCATGGCCGCCAGCTGCGCCTTCATGCTGCCGGTGGCCACGCCGCCCAACGCCGTGGTCTTCGCCAGCGGCAGGCTCAGCGTGGCCGAGATGGTGCGCGCCGGGGCGCTGATCAGCCTCGCGGCGCTGGTGGTGATCACCCTGGTGGTGTTCGCCCTGGCGATGCCGATCCTCGGCTTCGGCTGGGCGGCTTGATCCAGGACATTGCCGAAACCGGCACAGGGGCTAGGCTGAGAAAGAGGGGGTCTCCTTGCCCCATTCCTACCACAACATGAACAAGGGCATTCACGCCATGTACAAGACCCTACTGGTTCCCGTCGACGGTTCCGCCCACGCGGAAAGAGCGCTTGCGGTGGCGGCCGAGCTGGCGCGCAGCGGCGGCGCCACCCTCCACCTGCTCAATGTCCCCGAGTCGGCGCCCGACAACATCGGCATCCTGGTGGGTGGCAGCACCGAGCCCATGTCCGAGGTCGAACGCGAGAAGCTGGCGGAAGGGGTGCGCAAGGCCGGGCAGCAGGTGATCGACAAGGCCAAGGCCGCGGTCGACCTGGCCGGCATCGAGGTCAAGGAGCTGGTACGCCAGGGCAAGCCCGGCGAGCGCATCATCGAGGTCGCCGAGGAGGTCAATGCCGATGCGATCGTCATGGGCAGCCGCGGCATGAGCGATCTCAGGGGCATGGTGGTGGGCAGCGTCTCCCACCGTGTCAGCCACACTGCCGGCTGCAACGTCATCACCGTCACCTGACGCGCCGCCGACTCACCGCCCAGCGAAAGGATGAAGATGCCTAGGGGGTGAACAAGTCAGGCACACGAAAAAGGCCTTGCGGGTAACCGCAAGGCCTTGAATTCGTTGGTCGGAGCGACAGGATTCGAACCTACGACCTCTGCCTCCCGAAGGCAGCGCTCTACCAAGCTGAGCTACGCTCCGACGCGTTGGGCTGATGCCTCAACGGGGTCGCATTATACCCGCCGCTGGGCGCTTTGCAAGCCCTGCGCGGCGGGCCGTTTCACGCCTTGCGCTCCACCGCCAGGCGGGCCAGATCGGCCATGCTGTCGCGGTAGGGTGAGGCGGGCAACTTCTCGAGCTGAGCGAGGGCCAGGTCGGCCATCTCCTCGGCCCGGGTGCGGGTGTAGTCGAGGGCGCCGGTGGCGTTCACGATGGCCAGCACCTCGTCGAGATGGTCCAGCCCGCCCTTGCGGATCGCGCGACGGATCACCGCGGCCTGCTCCGGGGTGCCGGCGGCCATGGCCTGAATCAGCGGCAGGGTCGGCTTGCCTTCGGCCAGGTCGTCGCCGACGTTCTTGCCCATCGCCTCGGCGTCGCCCTGGTAGTCGAGCAGGTCGTCGATCAGCTGGAAGGCCAGGCCCAGGTAGCGGCCGTAGTACTGCAGGGCGGCCTCCTGCTCCGGGGTCGCCTCGGCGAGGATGGCGCCGCTGTGGCTGGCGGCCTCGAAGAGCATGGCGGTCTTGCCCTGGATGGTCTCGAAGTAGGCCGCCTCGTCGATGTCCGGGTTGCCCACGTTGGTCAGCTGCTGCACCTCGCCCTCGGCGATGACGCAGGTGGCGGAGGAGAGCACGTCCATGATCCGCATGGAGCCCACCCCTACCATCATCTGGAAGGAGCGCGAGTAGAGGAAGTCGCCGACCAGCACCGAGGGGGCGTTGCCCCAGGCGTCGTTGGCGGTGGCCTTGCCGCGGCGCATATGGGACTCGTCCACCACGTCGTCATGCAGCAGGGTCGAGGTGTGCATGAACTCGATCAGGGTGGCCAGGGTCACATGGCGCTCGCCCTGGTAGCCAAGCGCACGGGCCGCCAGCAGTACCAGCAGCGGGCGCAGCCGCTTGCCGCCGCTCTCGATGATGTACTGGCCGATGGTCTCCACCAGCGGAATCCGCGAGTTGAGCTGATCCATGATGGTGCGGTTGACCGCGGCGAAATCCTCGGCCACGACGGCGTGGATCGGCGATGGAGCGGCGGTGGGGGAGGAGACATTGGCAGTCATGGAGGCGGCTTCGACGGAATTGATGGGGGCCGGGGCGTGGCGGCCCCCTCTGGCCTTGGGTTGCCGGCCATGCTATGGGGCCCCCTCATGGGCGTCAAGGCGAGCCGCCGCGGGGTGGGCATGCCGGCGCCAGCGGCAGGCGCGGCGCGGGTTGTGTCGCCATCGGCACGCGGTTATAATGCGCGGCCCACTCATCCCGCTCCCTGTCAGATGGTGCCAGAAGAGGCGCCACTCGCCGCAGGTCGATCAAGAGCCAACCCTGATGAGTCCTGGAGAGAAAAGCATGTACGCAGTTATCAAGAGCGGCGGCAAGCAGTACCGCGTTCAGGAAGGCCAGACCCTCAAGCTGGAGAAGATCGAAGTCCCGACCGGCGAGTCCGTCGACTTCGACGAGGTGCTGCTGGTTGCCGATGGCGACGACGTCAAGATTGGCGCCCCGCTGGTCGAGGGTGCCAAGGTCTCTGCCGAGATCGTATCCCACGGCCGTGGCGACAAGGTCACCATCATCAAGTTCCGTCGCCGCAAGCACCACATGAAGCGTCAGGGCCACCGCCAGTGGTTCACTGAAGTCAAGATCACCGGGATCTCCGCGTAAGCGGCCCATCCCCTGAACGGAGGATTTTTCCATGGCACATAAGAAGGCAGCCGGCTCCACGCGTAACGGCCGCGATTCAGAATCCAAGCGCCTTGGCGTCAAGCTGTTCGGTGGCCAGGCCGTCACCGCCGGCAACATCATCGTGCGTCAGCGCGGCACCAAGTTCCACGCCGGCGTCGGCGTTGGCCTCGGCCGCGACCACACCCTGTTCGCCCTGAACGACGGTGTGATCAAGTTCGAGACCAAGGGTCCGAAGAACCGCAAGTTCGTCAGCGTCGTCTCTGCCTGAGACGCCTGAGGCTTGCAGCAGGAAGGCCCCGCCCAGGCGGGGCCTTCTTGTACATATACTATGGCGGTTGGGATCTCAGGTGCCGTCAGGAGAGTGACAGATGCAGTTCGTCGACGAAGCCTCGATCATCGTGGAGGCCGGCAACGGGGGCAATGGTTGCCTCAGTTTCCGGCGTGAGAAGTATGTGCCCAAGGGCGGCCCGGACGGCGGCGATGGCGGCCACGGCGGCAGCGTCTACCTGATCGGTGATGACGCCCTCAACACCCTGATCGACTTCCGCTACCAGCGCTTCTACAAGGCCCAGAACGGTCAGCCCGGCATGGGTCGGCAGATGAGCGGTCGCGCCGGTGAGGACCTGCACATCAAGGTGCCGGTGGGCACCACGGTGATCGACGAGGAGACCCTCGAGGTGATCGCCGACGTCACCGAGATCGGGCAGGTGGTGCTGGTGGCCCAGGGCGGGCGCCGGGGGCTTGGCAACATCCACTTCAAGTCCTCCACCAACCGCGCGCCGCGGCGGACCACGCCGGGCACCGCGGGCGAGCGCCGCAACCTGCGTCTGGAGATGAAGGTGATGGCCGACGTGGGCCTGCTCGGCATGCCCAACGCCGGCAAGTCGACGCTGATCCGCGCCGTCTCCGCCGCCAAGCCCAAGGTGGCCAACTACCCCTTCACCACCCTGGTGCCCAACCTGGGCGTGGTAAAGCTCGGCATGCACGAGCACTTCGTGATGGCCGACGTGCCGGGGCTGATCGAGGGGGCCTCCGAAGGCGCCGGCCTGGGGCTGCGCTTCCTCAAGCACCTGACCCGCACCCGGCTGCTGTTCCACGTGGTGGACGTGGCGCCCTTCGACGAGTCCGACCCGGTGGAGGTCGCCGAGGCGATCATCCACGAGCTGGGCGAGTTCTCCCCGGCGCTGGCCGAGCTGCCGCGCTGGCTGGTGCTCAACAAGCTCGACCTGCTCCCCGCCGAGGAGCGCGAGGCGAAGGCCGACGAGATCGTGCGCCGGCTGGGCTGGGAGGGGCCGGTGTTCCGCATCTCGGCGATCTCCGCCGACGGCACCGACGCCCTGGTGCAGGCCGCCCACCGCTGGCTCACCGAGCAGCGCCAGCTGGAGAACGAGGACGAGGAGGCCGCCGAGCGGGCCCGCGAGATGCGCCAGCGCATGGAAGAGGAAGCGGTCGCCCGCACCGAGGCGCGCCTCGGCCGCAGGCGCAAGAAGGTCGACGAGGACGACGACTTCGATGACGACGATTACGACGTCGAGGTCGAATACGCGCCCTGAGGGATAAACTAGCTGCGCTCGCGCAGTGTCTCTGAGCTTGAGGTTGATGGCCTTGGACAACCAAGTGGAAGGCAACGAGCAGGTGGCGGGGCGCGAGGCGCTGACCGGTGCCCGGCGGGTGGTGGTGAAGATCGGCAGCGCGCTGTTGACCAACGACGGTCGCGGCCTCGACGAGACCGCCATCGGCGGCTGGGTCGACCAGATCGCCGCGCTGCATCGTGGCGGCATCGAGGTGGTGCTGGTCTCCTCCGGCGCGGTGGCCGCCGGCATGGTGCGCCTCGGCTGGCAGGCGCGCCCCTCGGCGGTGCACGAGCTGCAGGCCGCCGCCGCGGTGGGCCAGAACGGCCTGACCGAGTGCTACGAGGGCCACTTCGCCCGCCACGGCCTGCTCACCGCCCAGGTGCTGCTGACCCACGACGACCTCTCCAATCGCAAGCGCTACCTCAACGCCCGCTCGGCGCTGCGCACCCTGGTCGACCTGCGGGTGGTGCCGGTGATCAACGAGAACGATACCGTGGTCACCGACGAGATCCGCTTCGGCGACAACGACACCCTGGGCGCCCTGGTGGCCAACCTGCTGGAGGCCGATGCGCTGATCATCCTCACCGACCAGGAGGGGCTGTTCGACGCCGACCCGCGCGGCAACCCCGAGGCGCGGCTGATCCACGAGGGGCGCGCCGACGACCCGGCGCTGGCCGCGGTGGCCGGCGGCGGCGGGGCGCTCGGCCGTGGCGGCATGGTGACCAAGATCCGCGCCGCGCACCTGGCGGCGCGCTCCGGCGCCTTCACCGCCATCGCCAGCGGCCGCCAGCCTGAGGTGCTCACCCGGCTGATGGCGGGCGAGCGCCTGGGTACCCTGCTGCGCCCGGACCAGGCCCCCATCGCGGCGCGCAAGCGCTGGCTGGCCGGCCAGCTGCAGGTGCGCGGCACCCTGACCCTGGATGCCGGGGCGGTGAAGGTGCTGCGCGAGAGCGGCTCCAGCCTGCTGGCGGTAGGGGTCAAGGCGGTGGCGGGGCAGTTTCGCCGTGGCGACATGGTGCTCTGCCTCGACGAGGCCGGCGAGCGCGTGGCCAAGGGGCTGGTCAACTACGGCGCCGATGACGCCGCGCGCCTGCTCGGCAAGCCGAGCCACCAGATCGAGGCGATCCTCGGCTTCATGGAGGCCCCGGAGCTGATCCACCGCGACAACCTGGTGGTGCTCTAGCCGCGCTTGTCACCGGCGCTATGGCAAGCGCGGCGCGGGCTGTGATAGGATACGCCATCCTCTCAGACACGGCCCGTGAACGATCGCTGATGTCAAGCGGTCGGCCAGATGGCCAAGCCGGCGGAAAGTCGTGTACTTTTCTGCCGGATCAATACGTTATCGATGCCGTCATCACACGGGCGGCGAAGAATCTCCAAGGAGACATCAAGTGGCAAACAGCAAGCAAGCTCGCAAGCGCGCCCGTCAGGCCGAAGGCCGTCGTGTACTGAAAGCCGGTCAGCGCTCCATGGTGCGCACCTATATCAAGCGCGTCATCAAGGCGATCAACGGCGGCGACCACGCCGTGGCCATGGCCGAGTTCCAGCAGGCGCAGCGTGTCATCGACCGCATCGCCGACAAGGACGTGCTCTCCAAGAAGCGTGCCGCGCGTCTGAAGAGCCGCCTGAACGCTCGCGTCAAGGCGCTGGCTGCCTGAGCAGGCCGGATGCCATCGGAGTGACTCGCCCCTGAGGGCGGGCCTCCAGCAGAAAGACCGGCTGCGGCCGGTTTTTTTGTGGATATCGTACGGAGAGCGGTTAGCGGCTGCAGCTGCTGGCTCTGAGGGGCGCCGGGGGCAAGCCGAAGAGGAGGTCCGTGGACCAGGGATGGTCTAGGTAGCCCCCAGGGAGGGGTTCATGGCGCCTCCTCGCAGGCTTGTCGACGGGACAGCCCCGAGTAGCCTTTTCTGCCTGGTTGGTTGAGGACGCAGACGTGACGGATCGCGAGCAGACGCCCCCCACCCCGGTGGGCGAGAACGACAAGGTGGTGGCCCCCAAGGCCGGCGGGCTGATGCGCTCGGGCCTGGTGGTCAGCGTGATGACCATGCTCTCCCGGGTGATGGGCCTGGTGCGCGACGTGGTGGTGGCCACCCTGTTCGGTGCCGGCAGCGGCGCCGATGCCTTCTTCGTCGCCTTCAAGATCCCCAACTTCATGCGCCGGCTGTTTGCCGAGGGGGCCTTCAACCAGGCCTTCGTGCCGGTGCTCTCGGAGTACGCCACCCGGGGCAGCAAGCGCGAGGTGAAGGAGCTGCTCGATGCCGTCTCCGGCAGCCTCACCGTGGTGCTGGCGCTGCTCACCGCGCTGTTCATGGTCGCCGCCCCCTGGCTGGTGTGGGTCTTCGCTCCGGGCTTCGGCCGCGACCCCGCCAAGCTCGCGCTCACCGCCGACATGCTGCGGCTCACCTTTCCCTACCTGCTGCTGATCTCGCTGACGGCCTTCGCCGGCAGCGTGCTCAACACCTGGAACCGCTTCGCCATCCCGGCCTTCACCCCGGTGCTGCTCAACCTCTCGCTGATCGGTGCCGCCCTGCTGCTCACCCCGCTGATGACCGAGCCGGCCATGGCGCTGGCCTGGGGGGTGCTGATCGCCGGCGTCGCCCAGCTCGCCTTCCAGGTGCCCTTCCTGGTGCGCCTGGGGCTGATGCCCAGGCCCTGGCCGAGCTTCGTCCACCCCGGGGTGAAGCAGATCATGGTGCTGATGGCGCCGGCGCTGTTCGGCGTCTCGGTCTCCCAGATCAACCTGCTGCTCGACACCATCCTCGCCTCGCTGCTGGCGCCGGGCAGCGTCTCCTGGCTCTACTACTCCGACCGCCTGGTGGAGCTGCCGCTGGGGGTCTTCGGCATCGCCATCGGCACCGTGATCCTGCCGGCGCTCTCCAAGCGCCACGCCGCGCAGTCCGGCCAGCACTTCAGCGAGATGCTCGACTGGGCGATCCGCGCCGTGCTGCTGCTGGGCCTGCCGGCGGCCCTGGCGCTGGCGATACTGGCCGAGCCGCTGCTGATCTCGCTGTTCCACTACGG
This sequence comes from Halomonas sp. JS92-SW72, assembly GCF_003547075.1. NCBI lineage: Bacteria > Pseudomonadati > Pseudomonadota > Gammaproteobacteria > Oceanospirillales > Halomonadaceae > Halomonas > Halomonas sp. JS92-SW72. Next base: position 2,812,943 of record NZ_CP032147.1, on the reverse strand, counting down.
CGCCATGACCGAGCACGACATCACCATGGCGGCGATGAGCCTTCGAGCTTATGCGTTTGGATTAGTGGCCTTTATGCTGATCAAGGTGCTGGCGCCGGGCTTCTTCGCCCGCCAGAACACCAGCACGCCGGTGAAGGTCGGCATCATCGCCATGGTCGCCAACATGGTCCTCAACCTGATCCTGATCTGGCCCCTGGCCCATGCCGGCCTGGCGCTGGCCACGGCGCTCTCGGCGTTCCTGAATGCCGGCCTGCTGGGCTGGCTGCTGCACAAGGAGCGGGTGTTGGTGTTCCAGCCCGGCTGGGGCCGCTACGCGGTGCAGCTGCTGGGCGGCTGCGCGGTGATGGGGCTCGGCCTGTGGCTGATCTCGCCCGACTGGCAGGCGTGGCTGGGCTGGGGCGTCTGGCCCCGGGTGGCCTGGCTGGGTGCCCTGGTGGTAGCCGGCGCCGGCGTCTACTTCGCCTGGCTTGCCATCACCGGCGTGCGCCTGCGGCACTTCAAGATGAAGAGCTGAGGGGCTTGTCGCCGGAACAGCCCCGGATAGCGCAGCCTCCGCAGCCAGACGGCCCGGCTGTCAAGGGGCCGGCGGTCCGGTATAATCGCCCACTTTATAACCTTCTTCGCCACCCACCCTTCGCCATTCACCCAGCCAGCGGGGCTCGAGCAACGCCATGCAAGTGATCCGAGGACTGCACAACCTGCGCGACGAGCACCGCGGCTGCGTGGCCACCATCGGCAACTTCGATGGCGTCCACCGCGGCCACCAGGCGATTCTCGACCAGTGTCGCGAGCAGGCCGCCAAGCTGCAGCTGCCGGTCACCGTGGTGGTCTTCGAGCCCCAGCCCCGGGAGTTCTTCGCCGGTGACCAGGCGCCGCCGCGGCTCACCCTGCTGCGTGACAAGGTGCGCCTGCTGGGCGAGGCGGGGGTGGAACGGGTGCTCTGCCTGCCCTTCAACGACGCCCTGCGCGGCCTCACCGCCGAGGCCTTCATCGAGAAGGTGCTGATCGATGGCCTCGGCGTGCGCCACCTGGTGGTGGGCGACGACTTCCGCTTCGGCTGCGACCGCCGCGGCGACTTCCACCTGCTGGCCGAGGTGGGCGAGCGGCACGGCTTCAGCGTCGAGCACACCCGCACCTTCACCGTCGACGACGACCGTGTCTCCAGCACCCGCATCCGCACCCTGCTGGCCAGCGGCAACTTCGACGCGGCGGCCCGGCTGCTGGGCCGCCCCTACCGCCTGGGCGGGCGCGTGGTGGCCGACCAGAAGCTCGGCCGCACCATCGGCGTGCCCACCGCCAACCTGCCCCAGCCGGTGCGTTCCCTGGCGCTGCACGGGGTCTATGCGGTGGTGACCGAACTGCCCGACGGCCGCCGCCTGCCTGGCGTGGCCAATATCGGCTGGCGCCCCTCGGTGGGCAGCACCCGGCCGGTGCTGGAGGTGCACCTGTTCGACTTCGACGGCGACCTCTACGGCCAGCGCCTGCGGGTCTTCCCCTGCGCCAAGCTGCGCGGCGAGGTGAAGTTCGAGCACTTCGACGCCCTCAAGCAGCAGATCGGGGCCGACCAGCGCCGCGCCCGCGCCTACTTTGCCGAGCACACTTTACAGCGCCCCGAAGCCGGCGCTTCTGTTTCACAGCACCCCGAAACCGGTGCTCAGGGCCCCGGCCTGAATAACGACGATTCTCTTCCTCTGGCATCGGCGCCGCTGGCGCGCGAGGCCGTGACTTCCGATTCCTCGGCGGGGACCCCCGCCGACCACGACGACGGCTGACCCCCAGGATATGAGCGACTACAAGCACACTCTGAACCTGCCAGAAACCGATTTCCCGATGCGCGGCATGCTGCCCAAGCGCGAGCCGGAGCGGCTGGCCCAGTGGCAGCAGCAGGACCTCTACCACCGCCTGCGCGAGGAGCGTCGGGGCAAGCCGCTGTTCGTGCTGCACGATGGCCCTCCCTACGCCAACGGCAGCATCCACATCGGTCACGCCGTCAACAAGATCCTCAAGGACATCATCGTCAAGTCGAAGAACCTGGCCGGCTTCGATGCCCCCTACGTGCCCGGCTGGGACTGCCACGGCCTGCCCATCGAGCACAAGGTCGAGACCACCCACGGTAAGCACCTGGCCGCCGAGCGCGCCCGCGAGCTGTGCCGCGAGTACGCCGGCGAGCAGATCCAGGGCCAGCTGGCCGACTTCGTGCGCCTGGGGGTGATGGGCGACTGGGAGAACCCCTACCGCTCCATGGACTTCGCCAACGAGGCCGGCGAGATCCGCGCCCTGGCCGACATGGTCGAGGCGGGTTACGTCTTCAAGGGCCTGAAGCCGGTCAACTGGTGCTTCGACTGCGGCTCCGCCCTGGCCGAGGCCGAGGTGGAGTACGCCGACAAGAAGTCGGACGCCATCGACGTGGCCTTCCCGGTGGAGGACGCCGACCGCCTGGCCGCCGCCTTCGGCCTGGCCGCGCTGCCCAAGCCCGCCGCCATCGTCATCTGGACCACCACCCCCTGGACCATCCCCGCCAACCAGGCGCTCAACGTCCACCCCGAGTTCACCTATGCTCTGGTGGATACCGGCGAGCGGCTGCTGGTGCTGGTGGAGGAGCTGGTCGAATCGTGCCTTTCGCGCTTCGGCCTCACCGGCGAGGTGATCGCCACCGCCCGCGGCGAGGCCTTCGACGGCATCCGCTTCCGCCACCCCTTCTATGATCGCCTCTCGCCGGTCTATCTGGCCGACTACGTCGAGGCCGAGGTGGGCAGCACCGGCATCGTCCACTCCGCCCCCGCCTACGGCATGGATGACTTCGTCACCTGCCGCGAGCACGGCATGGCTTTCGAGGAGATCCTGAGCCCGGTACAGGGCAACGGCGTCTACGCCGACGATCTGCCCTACTTCGGCGGCCAGATGATCTGGAAGGCCAACCCGCAGATCGTCGAGAAGCTGCGCGAGGTCGGCGCGCTGATGCACCACGAGCCGATCACTCACAGCTACATGCACTGCTGGCGCCACAAGACCCCGGTGATCTACCGCGCCACCGCCCAGTGGTTCGTGGGCATGGACGTGAAGGGCAAGGACGGCAAGACCCTGCGCGAGCGCGCCCTTGAGGGCATCGAGGCCACCCAGTTCACCCCGGCCTGGGGCCAGGCGCGCCTGCACAGCATGATCGCCAACCGCCCGGACTGGTGCATCTCGCGCCAGCGCAACTGGGGCGTGCCGATCCCCTTCTTCCTGCACAAGGCCACCGGCGAGCTGCACCCGCGCACCGTCGAGCTGATGGAGGAGGCCGCCAAGCGCGTCGAGAAGGAGGGCATCGACGCCTGGTTCCGCCTCGACCCGGCGGAGCTGCTGGGCGAGGAGGCCGCGGACTTTGATAAGGTCACCGACACCCTGGACGTCTGGTTCGACTCCGGCACCACCCACCGCCACGTGCTGCGCGGCTCGCACCCCCACGGCCACAAGACGGGCCCCGTGGCCGACCTCTACCTGGAGGGTTCCGACCAGCACCGCGGCTGGTTCCACTCCTCGCTGCTGACCGGCTGCGCCATCGACGGCCACCCGCCCTACCGCGGGCTACTCACCCACGGCTTCACCGTGGACGCCCAGGGCCGCAAGATGTCCAAGTCCATGGGCAACGTGGTGGCGCCCCAGGAGGTGATGGACAAGCTCGGCGCCGACATCCTGCGCCTTTGGGTCGCCTCCACCGACTACGGCAACGAGATGGCGGTCTCCGACGAGATCCTCAAGCGTACCGCCGACGTCTACCGCCGCATCCGCAACACCGCGCGCTTCCTGCTCGCCAACCTCAACGGCTTCGAGCCGAGCCGCGACGCCGTGGCCTTCGGCGAGATGCTGGCCCTGGACCAGTGGGTGGTGGACCGCGCCGCCCAGCTGCAGGCGCGCATCGAGAAGGCTTACCAGGAGTATCGCTTCCTCGACGTCTATCAGCAGGTCCACGGCTTCTGCGCCCGGGAGCTGGGCGGCTTCTACCTGGACGTGATCAAGGATCGCCAGTACACCACCCAGCGCGACTCCCTGGCCCGGCGCAGCGCCCAGACCGCCCTCTACCACGTGGTGGAGGCGCTCGCCCGCTGGGTCGCCCCGATTCTCAGCTTCACCGCCGAGGAGATCTTCGAGAACATCCCCGGCGAGCGCGGCGACAGCGTGCTGCTAGAAGAGTACTACGAGGGCCTCGCCACTCTGCCCGAAGAGGCCGAGATGGGTCGCGACTTCTGGGAGCAGGTGCTCGAGGTGAAGCAGGCGGTCAACAAGTGCCTGGAGGACGCCCGCAACGCCAAGACCATCAAGGGCAGCCTGGCCGCCGAGGTCACCCTCTACGTGGACGACACCCTCCACGCGACCCTCGCCAAGCTGGGCGAGGAGCTGCGCTTCGTGATGCTGACAAGCGACGTGACCCTCAAGCCGCTGGCCGACGGTGAGCAGACCGAGGGCGCCGAGGCCACCGAGCTTGCCGGCCTGAAGGTGGCCGTGGCCGCAAGCGCCCACCGCAAGTGCGAGCGCTGCTGGCACCACCGCGAGGACGTGGGCAGCCACGCGGGCCACGACGACCTGTGCGGCCGCTGCGTGAGCAACCTGCCCGAGGGCCCCGGCGAGACGCGCCTCCATGCCTGATTCGCATGCCAAGCACGCCCCCGCCAACCACCCAGGGGTGCCGCCCATGCAGCGCCCGCTGCGCTGGCTGTGGCTTTCCGTGGCGATCATCGTGCTGGACCTCGCCACCAAGTACGCCGCCAGCGCCTGGCTGACGTACGCCCGGCCGGTGGAGGTGCTGCCCTTCTTCAACCTGACGCTGCTGCACAACACTGGCGCCGCCTTCAGCTTCCTGGCCGACCACCCCGGCTGGCAGCGCTGGTTCTTCGCCGCCATCGCGGTGGGGGCCAGTGTCGGCCTGACCATCTGGCTGACCCGGCTGAAGCGCGACGAGACGCTGCTGGCGTGCTCGCTCGCGGCCATCATCGGCGGGGCCCTGGGCAACCTCTACGACCGCCTGGTGCACGGCTACGTGGTGGACTTCCTCTCCTTCCACGTCGCCGGCTGGTACTACCCGGCCTTCAACGTCGCGGACATCGGCATCACCCTGGGGGCCATCGGCCTGATCTGGGAGTCGGTGTTCGGCGAGAAGCGCCGCGCGCGGCAACGCAATTCCTGATAGAGAGAGCGCAATGAGCGACTACCGCATCGACGAGGGCATGGAAGTGACCCTGCACTTCACCCTCAAGCTGGAAGACGGCACCGTGGTGGACTCCACCCGCGACAAGGCCGCCGCCACCTTCCAGGTGGGCGACGGCAACCTGCCGCCCGGCTTCGAGCACCCCATGAAGGGCATGGCCGCCGGCGAGAGCGCAAGCTTCCAGATCACCCCGGAGCACGCCTTCGGCCAGCACAACCCCCAGAACATCCAGCGCCTGAAGCGCGACGACTTTGGCGACGAGGCGCTGGAGGTAGGCACCGTGATGTCCTTCTCCGACCCCGCCGGCGGCGAGCTGCCCGGGGTGATCAGCGCCATCGACGGCGACATGATCGACGTGGACTTCAACCACCCGCTGGCAGGGCGTACCCTGACCTTCGAGGTGGAAGTATTGGACGTGAAGCCCGCGACGACGCACTAGGAAAACACTGACTTCCTGCTGCGCTCGATATCCTGGCCGCCGGCGGTGCGCGTCATCCTCATGTAGCAGGCTACATTCCGGTGACTGTGCTCCGGCGGCGACCAGCCTCTCTTCGCTCGCGACGGAACTCAGCGCTTTCCCTTGTATCCCAGGCAGATGCCCCCGACGCATCAAGGCAGACAATCATGCAAGCTAACTCCGTGCAGATCAGGCTGGCCAACCCGCGCGGCTTCTGCGCCGGCGTCGATCGCGCCATCGAGATCGTCAACCGGGCGCTGGATGTCTTCGGGGCGCCCATCTACGTGCGCCACGAGGTGGTCCACAACCGCTTCGTGGTGGACACCCTGCGCCGCCGGGGCGCCATCTTCGTCGAGGAGCTCCATGAGGTGCCCGACGATGTCATCGTGATCTTCTCCGCCCACGGCGTCTCCCGCGCCGTGCAGGAGGAGGCCGAGCGCCGCGGTCTCAAGGTGTTCGACGCCACCTGCCCGCTGGTCACCAAGGTCCACCTGGAGGTGCTGCGCTACGCCCGCCGCGGCCAGGAGTGCGTGCTGATCGGCCATGAGGGCCACCCCGAGGTGGAGGGCACCATGGGGCGCTACGACACCTCCCACGGCGGCGCCATCTACTTGGTGGAGGACGAGGCGGACGTGGCCAGGCTCGAGGTGAAGGACCCCAGCCGGCTCGCCTTCGTCACCCAGACGACGCTCTCCATGGACGACACCGCCAAGGTGATCGACGCCCTGCGCGCCAAGTTCCCGGAGATCGAAGGGCCGCGCAAGGATGACATCTGCTACGCCACCCAGAACCGCCAGGACGCCGTGCGCGAGCTGGCCGCCGGTGCCGACCTGGTGCTAGTGGTGGGCAGCCCCAACAGCTCCAACTCCAACCGCCTGCGCGAGCTCTCCGAGCGGGTCGGCACCCCCGCCCACCTGATCGACAACGCCGAGCAGATCGATCCCGCCTGGCTGGAAGGGGTGAGCGTGGTGGGCGTCACCGCCGGCGCCAGCGCCCCCGAGGTGCTGGTGCAGGGCGTGATCGCCCGCCTGCAGGCGCTCGGTGCCGCCGCCCCCGAGGAACTCGATGGCCGCGCCGAGACCATCACCTTCTCCATGCCCCGCGAGCTGCGCGAGCGGGTGATCGTCAGCGAGTAGCGCGCCCGGGCCGTTCATCTACGTCAACGCCGCCGTCATGGAAGTGACGGCGGCGTTGTTGTTTGGGCGCGCAGCGGTGAGGCGCCGACAGGCGCCCTGCCATCGTGCTGCACGCCTGCTTCCTTGCGGACCAGGCGCTACACTGTAAGCCATCGCTTACCATCCGGGCATTTTTGCCCCGGCACCCTATCGAAAACCGTGTTCCTGATACATACTGAAACCAAACGTAACGAAGGCAGGAGAGGCGCGGCGTGACCCAACCGAGCACCCGACGCAGGCCCCAGGGCCCCACAGGCAGCACCCGGCGCAGCGCCGGCTTCACGCTCATCGAACTGATGATTGCGGTAGCCATTGTCGGCATTCTGGCGTCGATCGCCTATCCGAGAGTTAAGCTCAAGTCTTGTGTATGGAGGGAAGTCGAGAGGGTGACGTATCCTGCTGATTCCGAAAAATGCTGATATTCTAAATCAGCCCGATCTCCATCAGCAATTGTTAACGCACCCTAGTCACGACGGCCTTCTCACATCATGGTCGTCGATCACGAAGATGTGCCGATGTCGGCCATCCGGAATGGTGGTGGGGATATGTGCGGGGGCCCGCGCCCATCCAGCCTGCTAGCGGTTAGGTGATAGCAGCCAGCAACCGCGCCCCTTCTGAGTTTCCTAGTTTCACTGGGTTTTCCCCTCTGGCCTTGCTGCCAACGTGACGTCATCATGTAAATAAAACCAAGGTTTGCTTAACAGCAGCCGTGCTGAGTTGGTGGTTCCGGCTGAAAGGCCGCTCTTGGCCGCAAGCGGCTGTCTATTGCCCTGGCTTCGTCACCCCTCGGCAACCTTCCTGGCGATATAGAACCCATAGCCGAAATACTCGCCATAGCGTTCGTACAGTTCGATCTCCTGCTGCTGCTCCTCGATGATGGCTTGGGCGGCGGGGCTGTTGCCATGGGCCTCGAGGAAGGTCGGGAAGCGCTCCTGCAGCGGGCGGTAGTAGTGCTCTCGCCAGCAGTGTGGCGGTAGCACGAAGTAGCCGAGCGGTGAATAGCCGTGGCGCTCCAGCACGGCGAGCTTGGCCGAGGCGGTGTCCACTTCGGGGTACTGGGCGCGCCAGAAGGCGTCGAGCTCGGCAGGGCGCTGCTCGGTGAGCCAGGTGAGTTCGGAGACCGCCAGGACGCCGTCGGGCTTGAGAAAGCGGCGCCACTCGCGCACGCCGCGGGCAAAGCCGATGTTGTAGATCGCCCCTTCAGACCAGATGGCATCCAGCGATTCCGGCGCGAAGTCGAGCGCCTCCATGGAGGCGTGGCGGGGAGTGATGCGCTCGGCCAGGCCAGCCTCGAGGGCGCGGGCCTTCAAGATGTCGAGAAATGGCTCGAGGAAATCCGCCGCCACGATCTGGGCATCGAGCGCCTCGGCGAGCACCAGGGTGGAGGCGCCGGTGCCGCAGCCCAGATCGGCGATGGCGAGGTCGCGCCGCCCGCAGAGCCCAGCGAGCTGGAGCGCGAGCCGGGTTTCAGCCTGGCCGCCGGGCCCCTGGCGTTCGTTGTGGCGGTGCAGGTCGGCCAGTAGCTCCAGTTCGTTCATGGCGGGCTCGCTCTTCGGGTGGCGGCGCTACAGGGTCTCTTCCAGCAGCATGGCCAGCCGCCGGTGGTGCAGGGCGTCGGTGGCGGCGTCATAGGAGGGGGCGTCCTTGGCGGTGAAGCCGTGGGCGGCGCCCCGGTAGAGCTCGGTGATGAAGTGCACGCCGGCCGCAGCCAGGGCTTCGTCCATGCGGGCGATCTGCTCGGCCGGCAGCAGTTCGTCCTGGTCGGCGTGGCCGAGATAGACGCGCCCCTGGATGCGGCTGACCACGTTGACGGGGCTCGCCGGGTCGCCGGCCTCCGCCAGCCGGGCCGAGTGGAAGCCGGCCGCGGCGGCAACGCGGTCGGGGTAGTCGGCCGCCATGCGCAGGGTGAAGGCGCCGGTCATGCAGTAGCCCACCACACCGAGCTTGCCCGCGGCGAATTCGGGTTCGCCATCGAGGCAGCCGAGCAGGGCGGCGAAGTCGCGGGACTGCGCCTCTGGCGTGAGGTGGGCGGCATAGCCGAACAGCGTCGGGCGCACGTCCGGGTCGCGGAAGGACTTGCCCTCCGGCACCACGACCCCGCGGGCATCGCGGTAGTAGACGTTGGGCATCAGCACCGCATAGCCGTTGTCGGCGATGCGCTGGGCCTTCTCGTGATAGCAGGGGCGCAGGCCGCCGATATCGGTGAACAGCACCACTGCCGGGAGGGGGCCTTCGGCGCCCGCGGGCGTGAAGAGATGGGCGTCGATGGTGCCGTCGGCGGCGGGGATATCGATGGCGCGAGACATGGGCGGGCTCCGGATGGCAGTGGGGGAGGGCGGTGAGGGCCTCGTCAGAGTGTCATCTAACCAGAGCCGGGCCCCGCCGGTCACCCTTCGCATTTGGCCCCTGAGCACCAGCGGCGTGCGGGTGATGGCAAGAGCGGGGGTGGCCCCGCCTCAGAAGCGATCCCAGTAGGGCGGGTCGCCGAAGTACCCCTCCAGGAAGTCCACGAAGTGGCGCACCTTGCTGGCCAGCAGCTGGCGGTGGGCGTACACCGCATAGAGCCCGAGCGATTCGGGCTCATGCTCGGGCAGCACGATCGCCAGGCGCCCCTGGCGGATGGCGTCGCCGCAGAGGAAGGTCGGCTGCAGGGCGATGCCGGCCCCGCCCACGGCGGCCTCCACCAGCACGTCGCCATTGTTGCTGGTCAGCTCGCCGCCCGCTCTTCCGCCGCCGCCGCTGCGCGGCAGCCACTTCAGCAGCGGCTCCTGGCTCTCCTCCATGTAGCGGTAGCGCAGGAAGCGGTGCCCGGCGAGCTCCCTCGGGTGCTCGGGCGTGCCTTGGGCCGCCAGGTAGCCGGGCGAGGCGCACAGCACCAGGCGCACCGGTGCGATACGCCGGGCGATCAGCGAGGAGCTCTTCAGCCGCCCGATGCGCAGGGCGATATCGAACCCCTCCTCGACGATATCCACCTTGCGGTCGTTGAGCTGCAGGTCGATGTCCACGGCGGGGTGGGCCCGCTGGAAGTCGTTGATCAGCGGCGCCAGGTGGCGGATGGCGAAGGAGACCGGGGCACTGATGCGCAGCCGCCCGCGGGCCTGGCCCTGCAGCTCGCCAAGCTCGCTCTCCATGTCGCCGATCTCGGCCAGCACCTGCTCGGCGCGCTGCCGATAGGCGGCCCCCGCCTCGGTCAGGTGCAGCCGGCGGGTGGTGCGGTTGAGCAGGCGCACCCCCAGGTGCTCTTCCAACTGCGAGACATACTTGCTGACCAGCTGCGGGGAGAGCGCCAGGCGCTCGGCGGCTCGGGTGAAGCTCCCCTCGGCCACCACGGTGACGAAGGTGCGCATGGCCTCGAGGCGGTCCATGGCGGGCTCCTGCGGAAGGGGGAGTGGTAATTATCAACATTGCATTGATAGTCATGCAATATCTTCGTGCTTATTCCTCCTTAGTGGCGAGAGTAGAGTGGCCTCATCGCTCGAGGCCACAGACGGTCTCGGCTCCCCGAGTCACCCTGATGAGGAAGACCCCATGAAGACCCAGCTCGTGAAATCCCTGTTCGATACCGCCGGCGGCTACGGCGCCCTGGCCCTGCGCATCCCCGTTGGCCTGATCCTGGCTGCCCACGGCGCCCAGAAGCTCTTCGGCTGGTTCGGCGGCCATGGCCTGGCGGGCACCGCCCAGTGGATGGAGAGCATCGGGCTGGCACCCGGCCTGCTGATGGCGCTGCTGGCCGGCGGTGCGGAATTCTTCGGCGGCCTGGCGCTGATGCTCGGCCTGCTGACCCGCCCCGCGGCGCTGGTCTCCGCCTTCACCATGCTGGTGGCCATCTTCAGCGTGCATATCAGCCACGGCCTGTTCATCGCCAACGGCGGCTACGAGTTCGCCCTGGCCCTGCTCGCCGCCACCGTGGCGCTCACCCTTCAGGGCGCCGGCCGTCTCTCGCTGGATGGCCTGGTCGCGAAGCGGTTCTGAGCCGTCGAGGCGACTGACCCGACCCGGCACCCGCCCACCACGGCGGGTGCCTCACCACCTGGAGGACGCAACATGCTGGTCAACGGCATCTGGCAGGCGAACTGGCAGCCGGTTCAGGCGAAGGACGACGAGGGGCGCTTCATTCGCCAGACCTCGACCTTCCGCCACTGGATCACCCCGGACGGCGCCCCCGGCCCCACCGGCAGGGGCGGCTTCAAGGCCGAGCCCGGGCGCTATCACCTCTATGTCGCCTATATCTGCCCCTGGGCCTCCCGGGTCCTGATGGCGCGCCGGCTCAAGGGGCTCGAGGCGCTGATCGGCGTCACCGTGGTCAACCCGCGCCTCACCGACCAGGGGTGGCAGTTCGGCGGCTTCCCCGGCGCCGACGAGGACCCCCACCACGGCGCCCGCTACCTGCACGAGCTCTATACCCGCGCCGACCCCGAGGTCAGCGGCCGCGCCACGGTGCCGGTGCTGTGGGACACCCACACCGACACCCTGGTCAACAACGAGTCAGCCGATATCCTGCGCATGCTCGATGGCGCCTTCTCGCACCTGGTCGACCGGGGGCCGGACCTCTACCCCGACCACCTGGCCGCGGAGATCGACGCCCTCAATCACGTCATCTACACCGAGCTGAACAACGGCGTCTACCAGGCCGGCTTCGCCTCCAGCCAGGCGGCCTATGAGGAGGCCTACGGCAAGGTCTTCGCCCGGCTCGATGCGCTGGAGGCGCGCCTCGGCGACGGACGCGCCTATCTGTTCGGCGAGGCGCTGACCGAGAGCGACATCCGCCTCTTCGTGACCCTGGTGCGCTTCGATGCGGCCTACCACGGGCTCTTCAAGTGCAACCGCAACACCCTGGCCGCCATGCCGGCCCTGCACGCCTATCTGCACCGCCTCCTGGCGCTGGAGGGCATCGCCGAGACGGTCAACCTCGAGCACATCAAGGCGGGCTACTACTCCATCAGGGCGCTGAACCCGACCGGGATCGTGCCCGTGGGACCGGTGGCGATCTGAGGCCGGGAAATGCCGGCGGACGCCAGGCCCTGTGCAGGCTATGGTGAGACCATCACGCCCGCTACGAGGAGACCGCCATGAGTGACATGATCAAGGACGCCACGGCGTCGTCGTCGCTGGACTGCCCGGTGGTAGAGGGCCGGCGCCAGGTGCAGCATGTGCCGGCACGCAAGGCCGAGGTGGGCGGCATTCCCATCCACCGGGTGCTGCCCTCGCGGCAGCGGCGCCTGGTGGGGGCCTGGTGCTTCCTGGATCACGCCGGGCCTGCGGTCTTCAAGGGCGACAGCCGCGGCATGCAGGTGGGGCCGCACCCCCATATCGGCCTGCAGACCTTCACCTGGATGATCGCCGGCGAGGTGCTGCACCGCGACAGCCTGGGCAGCGAGCAGGTGATCCGCCCGGGCCAGGTCAACCTGATGACCGCCGGGCGCGGCATCAGCCACACCGAGCAGTCGCTGCCGGAGGACCCGCAGCTCCATGCGGCCCAGCTGTGGATCGCCCTGCCGCACGCCCATCGCGATACCGCGCCGCGCTTCGACCACTACCCCGAGCTGCCGACCTGGCAGGAGGAGGGCGTCACCCTGACGCTGCTGGTGGGTGAGCTGGCCGGCCGCGAGGCGCCCACGCTCACCTTTTCGCCCCTGGTGGGGGTGGACCTCGCCGTCGAGCGCGAGGCAACGCTGACCCTGCCGCTGCGGCCCGAGTTCGAGTACGCCCTGCTGCCCCTGGAGGGCGCGCCGAGCCTGGAAGGGGAGGCGCTCGCCGTGGACGAGCTGGCCTACCTGGGCCGCGGGCGCGATGCGATGACCCTGGCCCTGCCGGCAGGCGCCCGAGTGCTGCTGATCGGCGGCGAGCCGCTGGGCGAGGAGGTGCTGATCTGGTGGAACTTCGTCGGCCACAGCAAGGCGGAGATCGTCGAGGCACAGCGCGAATGGGAAGCCGGCGGCGAGCGCTTCGGCCGCGTGGCCGGCTTCAGCGACGAGGAGCGGCTGATGCCGCCGCCGCTGCCCTGGAAGGGGTAGGCCGCTCATGCGGAGTGCTATGATAGGGTCTTGATATCGAGTGCTGGGCCGTCCGCGTCCGTGGAGGAAGTGATGGGTAATAGGCAGGAGACCATGCAGCTGCTACAGCGGCACTTCCCCGAGATGGTGCGAGAGTTCGGGGTTCATGACCTGGCTCTTTTCGGCTCCGTGGCGCGGGATGAGGCGGGGACGTCCAGCGATGTCGACATCCTGGTCTCTTTCGATGGCCCCGCGACGGCGGATCGCTATTTCGGCCTACAGTTCTTCCTGGAGGATCTGCTGGGGCGGCCGGTTGACCTGGTGACCGACAAGGCGCTTCGCCCGGAGCTTCGCCCCTACATCGAGCGCGAGGCCATGCATGTCTGAACGTCGACCTGAGCGCGAGTGGCGTTTCTATATCATCCAGACCAATATCCCCGAGCTTCTCGAAAGGCTGGAATCCCTCAGGCGCTGACGATGCGCGCGCGGCTGGTGCCGTTGCCCTGCGGTTCCACTCTTATCTGCACCGGGATGCGCTCGTGCATCTCCTGCACGTGGGAGATCACTCCCACCCGGCGGCCCAGCGCCTGCAGGCCGTCCAGCGCCTCCATGGCCAGGGCCAGCGACTGCGGGTCCAGGCTGCCGAACCCCTCGTCGATAAACAGCGACTCGATGGTGAGCTCGCCGGAGGCCATGGAGGCGAGCCCCAGGGCGAGCGCCAGGGAGACCAGGAAGGTCTCCCCGCCGGAGAGCGAGTGCACCGAGCGCGTCTCGTCGCCCATGTCCTGATCCACCACCAGCAGACCCAAGGGCGAGCCGCCCCGCGCCAGGCGGTAGCGGCGGGTCAGCCCCGCCAGGTGGGAGTTGGCGTGCTCCAGCAGCTGCTCCAGGTTGTAGGCCTGGGCGATGCGCCGGAACACCTTGCCGTCGGCGGAGCCGATCAGCTCGCTGATCCGGCCCCAGCGGCGGTACTCGGCCCGGGCGGCTCCCAGCTCGCCTTGGCCGGCCCGCTGCCGCTCACGGCGGCGGTCGTCGTCGGCCAGCGCGAAGGCGGCGGCGTCACGCTCGCCCTGGGCGGCCGCCAGCCGCGGGGCGAGCTCGGCCTGGCGCGCCGCCAGTGCCTCCCGGCGCTGGGCGATTGCCTCGGCGGTGCGCTCGCTCAGCAGCGCCTCGTCGTCGGTCTCTTCCTCTTCTGACCCTGGCTCGCCCAGCCCCCCGTCGCGGCGGTGGGCGAGCAGCGCCCGGCGCCGCTCGGCCAGGGCGGCGCCGGCCTGCTGGCGAGCCTGGTCGGCCGCCTCGATGTTGCGCTCCTCCTCCCGGGCCTCGGCGTCGTCCTGGGCCAGCAACCGCGCGAGGGTAGCGTCGTCCAGCGCGGGGTGCTGGGCCCGCCAGTCGGCGAGTTCGCGGGCGAGGTCGTCGCGCTCCTGCTGCAGGGCGTTGAGCCGCTCCGCCAGGTGCTCCTGGCGCTGGGCCAGGCGCTGCTGCGCCTGTTCGGCGGCGTGGCGGCGGGCCAGCGCGCCGTCCCGGGCCTGACGGGCCTCGGCCTCGGTGGCGTCGAGTCGCTGCTGCCACGCCTCCGCCGAGGCGTGCTCGCCGAGCAGGGCGCGCAGGGCACGCTGGGTGTCGTCATGCTGACGCTGCAGCTCGGGGAGGCGCCGTTCCAGTTCCGTCAGGTCGCGGTCGGCCCTGGCCTTATCCCCCTCCAGGCGAGTGAGGGCCAGCTCACCCTGGCGCAGCGACTCCTCCAGGGGGGCGAGCTCGGCTTCGGCTCGCGCCAGCGCCTCCAGGGTCTGCTGGGCCTGCCGGCGGCTCGCCTCGCTCTCGTGGCGCTGGGCCTGCAGCCAGGCCTCCCGGGCCGGCGCCTCCTCGGCGTCGAGCTCGTCGTGGAGCGGGTGCTCCCTCAGGCCCGTGCGGGCCTCCGCCAGGCGCGCTTCGGCGCCTGCCAGCGTCCGCTCGCCCTGGGCAAGGGCGGCCTCCAGGGCGCGGTACTCGCCCAGCAGGGTGTCGCGCCGGGCCTGGGCATCGTCGCGGGCCTGCCGGGCGGCCTCGAGCTGGCGCCCCTCCTCGGCCTCCTGGGCGGCGAGCTGAGCCGCCTCGGGGGTGGCCGGTGGCTGATGGCGCCAGGGGTGGTCCTGCCCACCGCAGACGGGACAGGGCTCGCCTTCCCGCAGGCCATCGCGCAGCCGGGCCACGCTCTCGCTGCGTACGGCGCGGCTGCGCTCGATCAGGGCGGTGACGCTCTCCAGGTGGCCCTGGGCCCGGTCGAGGGCCTGGCGAGCCGTCTGCCCCTCGGCCAGCAGGCGCTCGCGCCGCTCGCGGTCGGTCGTTTGCTGGTGAGCCTGGTGGCGGCACGCCTCTTCGGCACGCTGGTATTCCTGCCAGCGGCTGGCCAGCGCCTCCAGGGCGAGGGTGCGAGCGGCGGCCCGATCGTGGGCCTGCTGGCCGGCCTGGCGGGCGGCCGCCAGGTGTGAGTGCTCACCCACCAGCTCGGCCAGGGCCGCCTGCCACTGACGCTGCTGCTCATGGCGCTTCTGCTGGGCGGCCTGCTCGCGCTGGTGGTCGTCACTCAGCTTGGCGGCCTGCGCCCGGGCTTGGGTGAGCTGGGTCTCGCACTCGGCCAGCTCGCGCTGGCGCTGGCTGAGGGCGTGCTGGTGCGCCCGGGCCTCATGAAGGGCCGGTTCGGCGCGCTGGCGTGCCTCGCCGGCGTGCGTGAGGGCCTGCTCGGCCTCGGCCAGGGCGCGCCCGGCGGCCTTGTGCTCGGCCTCGGCGGTGGCCAGTGCCGCGTCGGTCTCGCGCCGGGTCGCCGCCAGGGCGTCGAGCTCGGCGGGCAGGGCCGCCTGGCGGGCCAGGGCGTGCCGCCGGGGGGCGATCAGCCGGCGCCAGTCGCGGTCGCGGCGGGCCTCGGCGAGATCCTGCCAGGTTGCCTCGGCGGCCTGCTGCTGCGCCAGGCCCTCGGCATGGGCCGCGTGGCGCCGGTCGTCCTCCTCGTGCCAGCGGCGCGTCGCCTGGAGCGATTCCGCCTGGGTCTGCAGGTGAGTGAGGGCTTGCTGGGTGGCCTCGGCGACGCGCTCGAGCTCTGCACGGGCCTCGGGCTCGGCGGGCAGGTCGTCGGCGAGCTTCGCCTCCAGGGCCTCCACCGTCTTTCGCGCCTCGCTGGCGCGGCGGTAGGCGGCCATGGAGATCTCGGAGTACTCGGCGGTGCCGGTGAGGCGCTCGAGCAGGTCGCTTCGGGCGTTGTCGTCGGCCTGGAGGAAGGCGGCGAACTCGCTCTGGGCCAGCAGCACGGCGCGGGTGAACTGGTCGAAGGTGAGCCCCAGTCGCTCCGGCAGCAGGCGCTCGAACTCGCGCTTCTGGGCGGTCAGCAGGCGCTCGTCGTCGAGGTCGGTGAGCGATTGCTCCGCCGCCTGCAGGCGGCCGGTCGCCTTCTCCCGGGCGCGGCGCACTGCCCAGCGGGCGCGGTAGCGGCGTCCGTCGCGGCCCAGGAAATCCACCTCGGCGTAGCCGCTGGCGGTGCCGCGGCGCAGCAGGGTGCGGGCATCGCTGGTGGTGAGGCGGGAGTCCGGGGTGTCATCGATCTGGCTGTCGCGGGCCGGCGCCTGGCGCAGCCGCGGGGTGCTGCCGTAGAGCGCCAGGCACAGGGCGTCGAGAAGGGTGCTCTTGCCGGCGCCGGTGGGGCCGGTGATGGCGAACAGGCCGGCGTCACTTAGCGGCGGCGCGGTGAAGTCGAGCTCGAGGGGCCCCGGCAGCGAGGCCAGGTTCTCCAGGCGCAGGGCAAGGATCTTCATGGCCGCGCCTCCCGGCCACTCGCCTCGCTGTCGTCGGCGTCCAGCACCTCCTGGCGCAGGCGGTCGAAGTCGGCCAGCACGTCGTCGCCCGGCGGCTCGCCCCAGCGCGCCTCCCAGGTGCGCTCGAAGAGCCTGCGCGGGCCCAGGCTCTCCAGGTCGACCCGGGCCGCGGTGGCGTCTCCCTCGACGGTGGGCAGGCGGCGCTCCAGGCGCAGCAGGCGCACCGCCTTGTCCTTGAGTGCGGCCTCCACCCGGGCGCGCAGGTCGGGGAGGGGGGCCTCGAGCGCGACCCGCACCTCCAGCCAGGGCCAGTGCTCCTTCGGCAGCGCCGGGTCGTTCTCCAGGGCCTCGAGCTCGGCCAGCACGCTCTCGATAGGGCCGGGGCCGATACGGTGCATGGCCACGGGGCGCGGTACCGGGATCGCCGTGGCCTCGGCCAGCGACTCGCCGTCCAGGGTCACCTCCACCACCTGGTGGGGGTAGGCCACCTCGCTGAAGTCCAGCGGCAGGGGGCTGCCGCTGTAGCGGATGCGCGCCTCGCCCACCTGCTGGGCGCGGTGCAGGTGGCCCAGTGCCACGTAGGCGATCGTCGGCGGAAAGAGGGCGGCGGAGATCGACTCCTCGCCGCCGATCACGATGGGCCGCTCGCTGGCCTCGGAGACCGCCGCGCCGTGCAGGTGGGCGTGGCTCATGGCCACCAGCGCCTGGCCGGGCTCGCGGCGCGCCTCGGCGGCGGCGATCAGCTGGCGATGCACCCGGGTGATGCCGGCCACGTAGTCATTGGCGTCGGCGGCGTCGCCGGGCCCGCCGTCGTCGTCGCGGCTTGCCAGCGCCGCGCCGGTCACCTCGGCGGGGCGCAGGAAGGGCAGCGCCAGGCACCAGGCGCGGGTCTCGCCGGCGGCGTCGGTGAGCGGCACCAGCAGGCGCTCGGCATCGAGGCGGCCGTCGTCGAGCCAGCTCACGCGCCCCAGGGCGTGGGTGCGCAGGCGGCGCATCAGCGGGGCGGGCAGCTCGATGCGGTTGCCGCTGTCGTGGTTGCCGGCGATCAGTACGATATCCAGCCGCGGCAGCCGCTCGTGGGCGGAGACGATGAAGTCGTAGAGCAGCTCCTGGGCGGCAAGCGAGGGGTTGACCACGTCGAAGATGTCGCCGGCCACCAGCAGGGCGTCGGCCTGGCGCGCGGCCAGGGTGTCGAGCAGCCAGGCGAGAAAGGCGCGGTGCTCGGCGTGGCGCTCCTGGCCGTGGAACGTCTGGCCAAGGTGCCAGTCGGCGGTATGAATCAGCGTCAACATGATCGGCGGGGCTCCCTTCCCGGCATGCAGGGCGAAGCCACGAGGCTATGCCAGTGTGAGGGATTTGCAAACCAGGTTGAGTGCTAATCCCCGGTCATGCTGCTGGATCCGGCCGGGGGAGGCGTCTCACTGGCGGTTCCGTAGGCCTGCCATGCGGCCTCATGGAGCCAGTCGCGAAATGCCGCCATCGCCGGGGTCACCGGTCGCGATACCTGACGGGTCAGCCAGTAGCTGCCCAGCGAGGTCGTGGCGGCAAACGGCTGGACGATGCTGCCCGAGGCGAGCTGGCGCTCGAACATCCGCGGCGGTGCCAGCGCCACCCCGGCCCCCTGGGTGGCGGCCTCCATCATCGCCAGCGAGGAGTCGAAGGTGATCCCTTGCAGTAGCGGAGGAGGCCGCTGTATGCCCGCGGCGGCGAACCAGCTGGGCCACTCGTTATCCCGATAGGAGCGCAGCAGCGTGTGCTGGAGCAGGCTGGCGGGACTGCTCATCGACTCGGCGAGTCGCGCCGTGCAGAGGGGCGAGAGCGGCGCCTCGAACAGCCGCTCGGATTCGCAGGCATGCCAGGCGCCATCACCGAAGCGGATGGCGTAGTCCAGCCCTTCGGCAAGCATGTCGACCCGGTTATTGTGGGTCGACAGACGCACCTCGAGCAGCGGGAAGCGCGCCTGGAATCCGCCCAGCCGTGGCAGCAGCCAACCCACGGCGAAGGTGCCCACCGCCCCCACCATCAGGATCTCCCGTACCTGGCCGTTCTCCAGCCGCTCCAGCATCTCGGCCATGCGGTCGAAGGCATCGCGCAGCACCGGGAGCAGCGCTTCGCCCTCGGCGGTGACCATCAGGCCCCGCGGAAGGCGCTTGAAGAGCGCTACGCCCAACTGCAGCTCCAGCCGCTTGACCTGATGGCTGACTGCGGCCTGGGTCACGTTGAGTTCGTCACCGGCCCGGGTAAAGCTCAGCAGGCGGGCCGAGGCCTCGAAGGCGCGCAGGGCATTGAGGGGCAGGTGAGGGCGTCTCATGACCTAATCCTGTTCATGGCTCGTGCTAGAAATCATCGTTTGTGAGGGGAGCAATGGCGCCACTATTCTTCGCCCGCTGTGAGAGCAGCGATCATAACCATGATCACCGGAGAAACCCATGACCCTAAAATCATTCATGACAGGTGCCTTGCTGCTGGCACTGTCGCCCCTGGCCGCGGTGGCCGACGTCTGGCAGACCCACGACGGCTGGGCAGAACTTTTCGACACCCATGAGGCCGAGGGTACCCTGCTGGTGGTGGATAAGCGTGGCGAGACGGTGCAGACCTGGGTGCACGACGCCGAGCGTGCCCGGACGGCCTTCGTGCCGGCTTCCACCTTCAAGGTGCCGCATACCCTGTTTGCCCTGGACGCCGGTGTGGCCAAGGATGAGTTCCAGCGTTTCGCCTGGGATGGGGTGGAGCGCGGCGTGCCGGCGTGGGATGCCGATCAGGACCTGCGTACCGCCATGCGTCGCTCGACGGTCTGGCTCTACCAGCACTTCGCTCGGGAGATCGGCGAGGCGGACGAGCGCCGCTATCTCGAGCTGATCGGCTACGGTAATGCCGAAGTCGGCGACAACCTCGAACATTTCTGGCTCGAGCCCGGTCACCTGGCGATTTCCGCCGAGGGGCAGATCGACTTTCTCGATCGCCTCTACCGCCATGCCCTGCCTTTCGAGGAGGCCGACCAGCGTCTGGTCAAGGATCTGATGATCAGCGAGGCCGGTTCCGACTGGATCCTGCGCGGCAAGACCGGCTGGTCCGGCGAGTTGGGCTGGTGGGTCGGCTGGGTCGAGTGGCCCAGTGGCCCGGTCTTCTTCGCGCTCAACATCGATACCCCCAACCGCATGGCCGATATTCCGAAGCGCGAGGCCATCGTTCGCGACGCTCTGCGCGACGTGGAGGCATTGCCACCCGCGTCCTGAGCCTCATCCTGAGGAGTCGAGCATGCTGAATCGCCACCTCCACGACTGGAATCTCTCGCCCCGCGAGGCCATCGCCCTGCAGCGTCGCCTGGCCGGGCGGGTGGAGCCTGAGGATCGCCTGGGCGAGGTGCGGCGAATCGCCGGAGTGGATATCGGCTTCGAGCAGGGTGGGGCGATCACCCGGGCGGCGGTGGTGGTGCTGGCCTGGCCGCCGCGGGCGCCGGGCGGATTCGACGTGGTCGAAGAGGTGGTGCACCGTGAGCCCACGCGGATGCCCTATATCCCCGGGCTGCTCTCCTTTCGCGAGGTGCCCGCGGCGCTGGCGGCCTTCGAGCGGCTCAGCGTGATGCCCGATCTCGTGATGGTGGACGGCCAGGGCATCGCCCATCCGCGCCGGCTCGGGGTGGCCTCGCACCTGGGGCTGTGGCTCGACCTGCCCACCATCGGCGTGGCCAAGTCGAGGCTCTGCGGGCGCCACGGGGAGCCTGGACCCGAGCGGGGGGACTGGGCGCCGCTCACCGACGGCCCCGACGACGAGGTGATCGGCGCGGTGCTGCGCTCGCGGGTGGGCGTGAAGCCGCTCTTCGTCTCGCCGGGGCATCGCCTCTCGCTTGCCACGGCGCTCGACTGGGTGATCCTCTGCCTCGGGCGCACCAAGCTGCCGGAGCCGACGCGGCTGGCCGATCGCCTGGCCTCCCGACGAGGAGCGTAACCCCTACACGATATCCAGCGGCGTCTTGCGGGCCGGCGCGGGGAAGGCGGCGTCGAGGCGGGCGAGCGCCTCCTCGGTCAGGGAGATCTCGAGTGCCCTGGCGTTCTGCTCCACGTGCTCGAGGCGGGTTGCCTTGGGGATGGCGATCACGTCGCGGGGCGCGCCTTCGCCGCGGGGCCGGATCGTCCAGGCCAGCAGCAGCTGGGTGGGGGTGATGCCGAGCGACGAGGCGATCTCGAGCACCTCGGGGTGGGTGAGCAGCTCCCGGCGCAGCTGGCCGGCCTGGGCCAGCGGGCAGTAGGCCATGGTGGGAATAGCGCGGGCGCGCTGCCAGGGCAGCAGGGCGTGTTCGATGCCCCGGGAGCCGAGGTGGTAGAGCACCTGGTTGACCGCGCACGCCTCGCCGCCGGGCAGGGCGCATAGCGCTGCCATCTCGTCCACGTCGAAGTTGGAGACGCCGAAGCGGCGGATCTTGCCCGCCTCGCGCAGCCGCTCGAAGGCCTCCAGGGTCTCCTCCAGCGGCACGCTGCCCGGCCAGTGCAGCAGGTAGAGGTCCAGATGGTCGGTGCCCAGGCGTGTCAGGCTCGCCTCGCAGGCGGCGATGGCCGAGTCCCGCCCGGCGTTCCAGGGGTAGACCTTGGAGACCAGGAAGGCCTCGTCGCGCCGGCCCAGCAGCGCCTCGCCCACCACCGCCTCGGCCTCGCCGTCGGCATACATCTCGGCGGTGTCGATCAGGGTGAGGCCACGCTCCAGGCCGTGCTGCAGGGCGCGCACCTCGTCGCTGCGCGGGGCGAGCCCCTCGCCCATGTGCCAGGTGCCCTGGCCGATGGCGGGAAGCTCGACCGCAGGCTCATGGGCGGTGGCGGGTAGGGTGACGGTGGGTGACGAGATGGCGGACATCGTGGCTCCTCGTGGCGGTCGGGTTTCTGCCACAATAGCAGACCGCCTTCCCCAGACCGCTTTTCCTGCTGCCACGAGAGTCCCCATGTCCGCATCCATCGAGCCCACCCCGAATCAGGCCCAGGCCCTGGCCGCCACCCGCGCCTGGGTCGAGACCTTCGTGGTCGCCCGCAACGTCTGCCCCTTCGCCGGGCGCGAGGTGGCCCGCGACACCATCCGTTACGTGGCGGTGGAGGCTGGCGACTGGGAGCGCGCGCTGCTCACCCTGGTGGCCGAGTGCGAGCGCCTCGACGAGACGCCCGCCATCGAGACCACCCTGCTGGTGCTGACCCCGGGGCTCGAGGCCTTCGACGACTATCTCGACTTCCTCGCCGTGGCCGAGGCGCTGCTTGCCGACCAGGGATATGAGGGCACCTACCAGCTGGCGAGCTTCCACCCCGACTACTGCTTCGAGGGAGCCGAGGAGGAGGACGCCGCCAACTTCACCAACCGCTCGCCCTGGCCGATGCTGCACCTGCTGCGCGAGGCGGGCCTCGAGCGGGCGCTTGCGCACTATCCGGACCCCGAGGCGATCCCCGAGCGCAACATGGTGGCGATGCGCGAGCTTGGCACCGCGGCCTTGGCCTCGGCCCTGGCCGCGCTGCGTGACGGCAAGCGTTGATTTCGGGCCATGGCCGGGGGCGCGCGCGGCCGCTAGTCTCGAGACTCCTCTGACCCGCTTGTACAGCCAATATCAGGAGTGCGTCCCATGAGACAGGTGACCCGCGGCGGCGTGCCGATCGACGTGGCCGGTGAGTTTCCCGAGGTCGGCCAGGCCGCCCCGCCGCTGACCCTGACCAACACCGAGCTGGCCGACGTGACCCTTGCCGACTATGCCGGCAAGCGCAAGGTGCTCAACATCATTCCCAGCATCGACACCCCCACCTGTGCCACCTCGACGCGCAGGTTCAACGAGCTGGCTTCCGGCCTGGCCAATACCGTGGTGATGGTGGTTTCCGCCGACCTGCCGTTTGCCGCCACCCGCTTCTGTGGCGCCGAGGGGCTCGATAACGTCGAGACGCTCTCCACCTTCCGCCACCACGAGTTCCATCGCGACTGGGGGGTGGATCTCTGCAGCGGGGATCGGGCCGGCCTCTGCGCCCGGGCGGTGGTGGTGCTCGACGAGAACGACCGGGTGATCCACGCCGAGTTGGTACCGGAGATCAAGCAGGAGCCCGACTACGAGGCGGCGCTCGAGGCGCTGGCCTGAGAGGCGGCTACACTGTGGTAGCCATTCACCTCATCACTGCCTTTCATCAGGGAGAGTGACCCATGAGCATCACCAAGACGGCTTCCGCCCGCTGGCAGGGCGGCATCAAGAACGGCAAGGGCACGGTGTCCACCGAGAGCGGCGTGCTGAAGGAGACCCCCTACGACTTCCGCCAGCGCTTCGAGGGCCAGGCGGGTTCCAATCCGGAGGAGCTGATCGGCGCCGCCCAAGCCGGCTGCTTCTCCATGGCGCTGTCGCTGATCCTGGGCGATGCCGGTATGGAGGCCGAGAGCATCGACACCCAGGCCACCGTGACCCTGGCCGAGGACCCGGCGGGCGGCTTCCATATCCCGAGCATCCATCTGGTGACCCGCGTGAAGATCCCGGGAGCTGACCGGGCCGCCTTCGAGGAGTGCGCCGAGAAGGCCAAGGCGGGCTGTCCCATCTCCAAGCTGCTCAATGCCACCATCACCCTGGAGGCCACGCTGGAGTCGTGAGAGCGACCCGGCACGGCAGACGGCGGCCACCCTCGGGTGGCCGCCGTCGTGTTCAGGCCTCCGCCTGGACCGTCTGCTGGCGCCGGGCGGCGTTGACCAGGGCGCGGATCAGGCGCTGCTGGGGACGGTTGAAGATCAGCCACTCCGGGTGCCACTGCACGCCGATCAGGAAGTCGTGGTCGCGGGACTCGATGCCCTGGACCAGGCCCTCGCGGTCGCGGGCGACGATCTCGATGCCCTCGCCGGTCTCCTGCACCGCCTGATGGTGCAAGCTGTTGATGCGGCACCAGCTCACCCCCAGCAGGCGGTGGAGCTTGCTGGCGCCGACGATATCCACTGTCTTGCGCGGCAGCACCGTGCGCCGGCGCTT
This sequence comes from Halomonas sp. JS92-SW72, assembly GCF_003547075.1. Classification (NCBI taxonomy): domain Bacteria; kingdom Pseudomonadati; phylum Pseudomonadota; class Gammaproteobacteria; order Oceanospirillales; family Halomonadaceae; genus Halomonas; species Halomonas sp. JS92-SW72. Next base: position 2,789,384 of record NZ_CP032147.1, on the reverse strand, counting down.
GAGCCCCTCGTGGGTGGTGTAGATGTCCGGGTCCAGGGTGCCGCCACGGTAGACGTTGATCAGCTGGGCGCCGCGGCAGATGCCGAGCACCGGGGTGCCCTCGGGGATGAAGCGCTCGAGCAGCTCCAGCTCCAGCTCGTCGCGCTGGGGGTCGACCCGCACATCGAGCTGCACCTCGGCATTGTAGAGGTGGGCCTGGATGTCGTCGCCGCCGCCGATGATCAGGCCGTCGAGGCGCTCGGGCAGGGGGCGCGAGGGAGACAGCCGCCGCGGGCGACCGCCGTGGCGCCATACCGCGAACCAGTCGAAGAGCCAGGCGATCTGGCTCTTGTCGTCGGAGGTGGTGATGCCGATCAGGGGGCGGGGATCGCTCACGAGGTGCCCGCCCAGCCGCGCATGCGCAGCCACAGTCGGGCCAGCGGCGAGCGGGTGTGCTTGGCCACGTAGCCGGCGCTGCGCTTGGCCAGCAGCTCCTTGTCGGCGGCCAGCCTCTCCACCTCGAGCCAGCGGTTCCACTCCGTCACCGAACCCCAGCCGGGCTCCGAGAGCCGGGCGTCGGGCAGCCGGTAGTGGAAGGTGGGGCGTGCCTTGACCAGCTTGTTGCGAAACAGCGGGTGGGGGTAGCCGGGGCGCAGGTGGGCAAACAGCGGGGTCATGTCGAGCTCGCGGTTGCGGGTCGGGTTGTCCTCGAGATAGTCGCCGATCAGGGTGTCGAGATCCGGCGCATAGCGGGGGTCGAGCACCTTGAGGGCATAGGGCTTGGGGAAGGGGTTGGCGTGGGGCAGCACCTCGCGGGTGATGTCCACGTCGATCTGCTCGCGCAGCCACTCGGCGGTGAGCAGGTAGGCACGCAGGTGGTCGAGGAGGCTCTCCACCGAGAGGCTCGCCACCTCGGGATTGAGGTGCAGGCCGAAGCCGTAGAGCAGGCTGGCGTCGGTGCCCTTGGCGCCGTGCTGGCGCAGGGCGTCGAAGAGGGCATCGAGCTCGTCCAGCTCGTCCCAGGGCACCGGCGGGCAGACGATCTCGGTGGGCACCAGGCCCGTGACCACGTCGCCGATCAGCTCCCGGGTGCGGGTGTGGAAGTCGACGCGCATCTGGTGGCGCTGGCGCTCCCACTCGGTGTCGTCCTTCGGCCGAGCGTCGAGCACCTCGCGGTCGGGATGGGCATACTGGGTATCGAGCTCGATGACGAAATCGCCCCAGCGGGTCTCCTGAACCTTGAGACGGTGGGGGCTGATGACCGTCAGTTCGCCGCCGAACAGCTCGCGCACCAGTTCGGCGGTGTCGCGGGGCGGCAGACCGGCGAACTCGATCTCGACCCCGACGCGGCGCGTCTCGCCGTCTGGATTGCGGGGCTCGGGTGGCGGGAGAGGCGTCATGGCGGCATCCTGTGCGTGACCGATGGGCTCGCGAGGAGCCTAACATATCAGCGGCCTGCGTCGCCGACCGAACACGGAGAAACGATGTTCCTACCACTGCGCCGAACCCTCGTCACCTGCCTGGCCTGGCTGCTGCTGCTCCTGCTGGCGCTGCCCGCCCAGGCCCAGCAGCTGGGCCTGACGGGGCTGGTCGGAGGCGGGGAGGCCACCGCCGAGCATGACCCCCAGGCGTTCCAGGAATCCCTCGAGCAGGTGATCGCCACCCTGGAGGATGCCGAGCGGCGCGGCCAGCTGCTGGAGGGCCTGCGCGAGCTGCAGGCGGTGCACGGCGAGGCGGCCGAGGAGGCAGCCCTGGCGCCGCGCCAGGGGCTGCTCGGGGCCCTGGCCGAGACCCTGAGCGACCTGGGCGAGCAGGCCGAGGCAGGGCACTCGCCCATCGACCAGTGGCAGGACCAGCTGGAGCAGGGCTGGGAGGACCTCAGCGGCCTGGTGACCGGCACCGGCAATGCCGACTTGATGCGCTTCCTGGTGGAGGGGGCCGTGCTGCTGGGCATCTGGGTCGGCCTGCTGGTGATCCTGATCGCCCTGGGGCGCCTGCTGGCCCGCCGCCGGGGCTGGCCGCTCGACCTGCCCCGGGACCCGCGGGCCTGGCTGCTCACCGTGCACTTCCTGCGCCGTATGCTGCCCTGGGCGCTGGCCTTCTTCCTGGTGCTGGGCATGGCGCAGCTGATCCCGGAGAGCTCCGGTCGCACCATGGCCCTGGTGGTGGCCTATATCGCCCTGTGTGGCCGCACCCTCTCGGTGGTGGTGGAGACCTTCGTGTCGGTGTTTACCCGCGGGCATCGCTTCGTGGCGGTGCAGATCCTGCAGCAGCGCGCGCTGCGGCCGCTGTTCGTGATCGGCGCGCTGATCGCGCTGGGCGATGCCTTCAACTCCGGACGCCTGACCGACCTGATCGGCGACGAATTGGCCGGCCTGCTCTCGGTGCTCGCCAACATGCTGGCCGCGCTGCTCAGCATTCGCTTCATCCTGCGCTTCCAGCGGCCCATCCAGCACATCATCAGGAATCGCCCCTGGCGCGAGCGCCGCGAGAGCAGCGGCAGTGCCAGCGTGGTGGGCGTGATCGGCAGCCTCTGGCACGTGCCGGCGCTGCTGCTGGTGGGCGCTTCGCTGGTGGCGATCTTCGTCACCGGCGGCGACGTGGGCACGGCGCTGGCCCGTTCGATCATCTCCGCCTCGCTGCTGGTGCTGGCGCTGGTGGTCACCGGCCTGCTGCGTCGCCATGGCGAGCGGCGCAGCAAGCGCCACCGGCGCCGGCGCATCAGCCAGTACCGCCAGCGCCTGGAGCGCTTCGGCTACGTGCTGGCCCACGCCGCCACCTGGCTGGCCTTCGTCGAGCTCTCCACCCAGGTGTGGGGCGGTTCGCTGATCGGCATCGGCCAGCAGGGGGTGGCCAGTGCGCGCATCGGTCAGGCGCTGCTGGCCATGGCCTTCACCGTGCTGCTGGCCTGGCTGGCGTGGATCTTCGCCGATACCGCCATCCAGCGCGCCCTGACCAGCTCGGCGCGCACCCGCGGGCGGCGCGTCAACCAGGCCCGGGCCCAGACCATCACCCCGATGATCCGCAATGTCATCTTCACCACCATCGTGATCATTGCCGCCATCGTCGGCCTGGCCAACCTCGGGGTGAACGTCACCCCGCTGCTGGCCGGTGCCGGTGTGATCGGCCTGGCCATCGGCTTCGGCGCCCAGACCCTGGTGCAGGACCTGATCACCGGCATCTTCATTCTCATCGAGGACTCGCTGGCGGTGGACGATTTTGTCGAGATCAACGGCCACATGGGCACGGTGGAGGGGCTGACCCTGCGCACCGTGCGCCTGCGCGACCTGGACGGGGTGGTGCATATCATCACCTTCAGCCGCATCGCCTCGATCCACAACATGTCGCGCCAGTTCGGCATCGCCCTGATGCGCATCCGCATCCCCCACGAGATGAAGATCGACGATGCCATCAGCCTGATGCAGGAGACCGCCCAGGCGCTGCGCCAGGACCCGATGATGCGCCACTACATCTGGTCGCCGCTGGAGATGCAGGGCATCCAGGCCTTCGAGGAGGGCTGCCCGGTGCTGCGCATGCGCTTTCGCACTGCCCCCGAGATGCAGTGGGACGTGGCCCGTGCCTTCAACCTGCTGCTCAAGCAGCGCATGGAGGAGCAGGGCCTCGACCTGGCCATGCCGCGCCTCAACATCAGCATGCAGGGGCGCGGTGGCGGCCGCCTGGACGGCAGCGACGAGGGCATCGCCCGGGCCACGGAGTCCGCCGACGCCCTTCGCGACGCCGCTGGGCGCGAGCCCGGTGAGGCCCAGGTGGCCGACCCCGAGGGCGACACCAACCCCCGCGGCGCCTCACCGGATCCCGGCCAATGATCAGCGTGGATCGCGCGGATGCGCTCTCCCTGCGTATCTCCCGGGTGCTGCAGGAGGAGACCGCCCACCAGCTGGATCTCTACCTGTTCGTGCCCGGGGAGCTGGGGCTCGGCCCCCAGGTGCTCGCCGAGGAGGCCTTCTACCACGCGGCGATCCACGTCAAGCGCACCTACTACAGCGACCGCTACCGCCTGCCGCTGGTGCTCAGTCGGCTGGCCGAACGGGGGCGCCTCGACCCGGCGCAGTACCGCCTGGGGATGAGCCTCTACGCCTACCAGTACGTGGTGGCCCTCGAGGGCTCCAACCAGCCGCTGCTGGATGCCGCCCGTCGGGTGCGCCGGGCCGAGAAGGCCGCCGCCGGCAAGGAGAAGGGCGCAGCCGGCAAGACGACAGGGGCGACCGGCAAGGAGAGCGCTCCGGCTGCCAACGAGAGGCACAGGCCCGCCGGTGGCCAGGCGAAGGAGCGCGAGGGAGAGACGGAGGAGGTCTCCCTGGAGGCGCGGCTGGAGGAGCATACGGAGCTTGCCACCGGGATTCTCAAGCGGCTGCGTCGCCAGGAGCCCGCCGAGGAGAGCCTCAGCCGCTACTACGTCACCATCGACAACTACCTCTCCTGGTTCACCGAGCAGCGCCTGCTGGCGCTGGTGGCCAACCTGCCCAGGGGCGCGCGCTTTCGCGAGATTCGCAAGCGGCTCCTGGCCATCTGCCGGGAGGAGGGCGCCCATCGAGAGACGCAGCAGTACAACTCCGAGCGGGTCACCCGGGACCCGACCCGCATGTCCAACAAGATGCGGCTGCTGCGCCGCCTGATCGAGTACCCGGTGACCCTCAAGCAGAAGACCCAGGAGCTCGGCGGGGGCGAGCAGAAGGCGGTCAAGGCACTGGCCACCGCGGTGGTGATGGTGTTCGTCTCGCTGGGGCTCTTGCGGGTGCGTGACGCCCTGTCCGATATCACCGCGCTTTTCGTGCTGGCCATGGCGGTGCTCTATGCCCTGCGCGAGGTGTTCAAGGACGACCTGCGCAACACCCTGTGGCGCCTCCTGCGCCGTGGGCGGCCCAAGTGGCGACGCCAGTACCTGGACCCCACCCGCAACGTGACGGTGGGCCACCAGCTCGAGTGGTTCGACTATCAGCGCTTCCTCAAGCTGGATGAGGAGATCCAGCGGGTGCGCAAGCGCAACGTGGCCCAGCGCGAGGAGGTGGTGCTGCACTATCGCTCACGCTCGCGGATGTCGCCGACGCGCTTCCTCAGCGGCTACGAGCACACCCGCGAGACCCTGACCCTGGACCTTTCGCCGCTGGCGCGGCTGATGGACAAGGGCAGCCACCGGGTCTACCGGCTGGAGGAGGGGCAGGTGGTGCGCGAGGAGGTGGAGAAACGTCACCTGATCAACCTGGTGATTCGCGAGGTGCAGGGTGACCGGCCGCCGACCCTGCAACGCTGGAAGGTGGTGATGAGCCGTTCGCGGATCGTCGACGTGGAGCGGGTCCATGCCGAGGGGGCGGGCCAGGCAGAATGAACCGGGGACAGGGTTGAAACGGCGTCCAGCAAACCCGGCTCCGGTCAATGCGTCGCCGCCGGCAAGTTGCTATCTTCAGGGTGTATTCCCATAAATCCGTGGAGAACTCCCGATGCAAGCTGCAGATGTCATGACCCAGAACGTCGTCACCGTGTCGCCGGACAGCGAGGTGCGCGAGATCGCCAGCCTGCTGCTGGAGCACGGCATCAGCGCGGTCCCCGTCGTGGATGATGGTGGCAAGGTGCTCGGCATCGTCAGCGAGGGTGACCTGATGCGCCGGGTGGAGAACGACACCGCGCGCCGCAAGTCCTGGTGGCTGAAGCTGTTCGCTGGCCACGATGCCGCCGACTACGTGAAGTCCCACGGTCGCCGTGCCCACGAGATCATGACCAAGGACCCGATCACCATCGCAGGCGACATGCCGCTGCACAAGATCTCGCGGCTGCTCGAGAAGCATCACATCAAGCGGGTGCCGGTGGTTCAGGAGGGCAAGCTGGTGGGCATCGTCAGCCGCTCCAACCTGCTGCGCGGCTTCTCCGTGGTGGCCACCGAGGCCAGCGTGACCGCGGATGACCGCGAGATCCGCGAGGCCATCCTCAAGGAGGTCGACGCCAACACCGGCGTGCTGGTCGACCGGATCAACGTCATGGTCTCCGACGGCAAGGTGCAGCTGTGGGGCCTGGTCGAGAACCAGCAGGAGAAGATGGCCGTGCAGGTGGCCGCCGAGAATACCGCGGGCGTCAAGGAGGTCGACAACAACCTCGGCTTCGTGCCGCGCGGCGTCGGCAGCCTCTGAGGCTCGGCGCCGCTTCGGCGCGCTACGCAAGCACGAGCTAAACAAGCACGAACTACGCAAACACGAACTACGCAAACACGAGAGGGGCGGCCAGATGGCCGCCCCTCTTCTTATGGTGAGCCTTGTCGTTGCAGGCTTTGGCGTTGAAGGTTGAGCCGTTAAAGGCGGTGGCCCTATCAGGCCTCGCCGGGGGGTACCGGTTGCGCCCGGGCGATCGTCTCGAGGGCGCCGCGCAGGTGGGCCAGGCTGCGCTCGCGGTCGTGGAGCTTCTCCAGGCCGAACAGGCCGATGCGGAAGGTCAGGAAGCCCTCGCCCTCGTCGCACATCAGCGGCACGCCGCCGGCCACCTGCAGGCCCGCCTCGGCAAACTTGCCGACCAGGCCGGCGTCATCGGTGTAGCTGACCACCACGCCGGGGGCCTCGAAGCCGGGGGCCGCCACGCTACGGTAGCCGAACTCGGCCAGCAGCTCGCGGACGCCGTCGCCCAGCGCCTGCTGCTCGTCGCGCACCTTCTCCAGGCCATAGGCCTCGATCTCCACCATCACGTCGCGAAGGGTCACCAGCCCGTCGGTGGGCAGGGTGGCGTGGTAGGCATGGCCGCCGCCCTCGTAGGTCTCCATGATGGTGAGCCACTTCTTGAGGTCGCAGGCGAAGCTCGAGCTGGTGGTGTCGTCGATGACCTCGCGGGCCTGGCGCGAGAGCATCACCATGGCGCAGCAGGGCGAGGCGCTCCAGCCCTTCTGGGGCGCGCTGACCAGTACATCGACGCCGAGGTCCTGCATGTCGACCCAGATGGCGCCGGATGCGATGCAGTCGAGCACCAGCAGGCCACCCTCCTGGTGGATGGCATCGGCCACCTGGCGGATATAGTCGTCCGGCAGGATGATCCCCGCGGCGGTCTCCACGTGGGGCATGAAGACGATGTCCGGCTGCTGGTCGCGGATCGCCTCGATCACCTCCTCGACGGGCGCCGGAGCGAAGGGCGAGGCGGGGTTGCTCTCGTCGAGGCGGCGTGCCTTGAGCACGTTGATGTCGGCGGGGATGCGGCCCATCTCGAGGATCTGGCTCCAGCGGTAGCTGAACCAGCCGTTGCGGATCACCAGGCAGCGCCGCTCCTTGGCGAACTGGCGCGCCACCGCCTCCATGCCGAAGGTGCCGCTGCCGGGCACGATCACCGCACTGTGGGCGTGGTAGACCCGCTTGAGCTGCCTGGAGATATCGCGCATCACCTCCTGGAAGCGGGAGGACATGTGGTTCAGGGCGCGGTCGGTATAGACCACCGAGTATTCGAGCAGACCATCGGGGTCGACGTCGGGAAGCAGGCCGGGCATGTGAGTCTCCGTCATGAAGCGGGGAGCCTTCAGGAGTGCGAAGGCGAGTCCATGGGCTGAGGATATGCCCATTCGCCACCCGGGGCCAGCGGCCCGCGCGGCGGGCTTGAGGCGGGTCAGGGTCACTGCGTTTATCGGTGCGTCCATGGGCTGGCTTGACGGCCTGGAGGGCCCTGCATAGCTTGAATCGTAGACATTTCCAGTGAACGTCTCAATTCAGGCCGGGAGCCATGATGTCCGATATCCACAGGCAATCCGACGGGCACGCCACCGACGGGCCGGGCGCCCCTTCGCCGCTGATCCGCTTCGAGGCGGTGCAGAAGACCTACGATGGCGAGTCGCTGGTGGTCAAGGACCTCAACCTGACCATCCACGAGGGGGAGTTCGTCACCCTGCTTGGGCCTTCCGGTTCCGGCAAGACCACCTGCCTGATGATGCTCGCCGGCTTCGAGAACCCCACCGCCGGTGACATCTATCTCGGCGAGCAGCGCCTCAACCGGGTGCCCCCCCACAAGCGCAACTTCGGCATGGTGTTCCAGAACTATGCGCTCTTCCCCCACATGACGGTGGAGGAGAACATCCGCTACCCGCTGAAGACCCGCCGCCTGCCCGCCGCCGAGGCCAACCGCAAGGTCTCGGAGATCCTGGACATGATCCAGCTGCGCGACTTCGCCCGCCGCCGGCCCACCCAGCTCTCCGGCGGCCAGCAGCAGCGCGTGGCCCTGGCTCGGGCGCTGGTCTTCGAGCCGCGCCTGGTGCTGATGGACGAGCCCCTGGGCGCCCTGGACAAGCAGCTGCGCGAGCATATGCAGCTGGAGATCAAGCAGCTCCACGAGCAGCTCGGCCTCACCGTGGTGTTCGTCACCCACGACCAGGGCGAGGCGCTGACCATGTCCGACCGGGTGGCGGTCTTCAACGACGGGGTGATCCAGCAGATCGACACCCCCCAGGCGCTCTACGAGCACCCCGCCAACGCCTTCGTGGCCCAGTTCATCGGCGAGAACAACACCCTGCCGGGGCGCATCGAGTCGCTGGCCGACCGCCGCTGCCGGGTCAGCTTCGCCGAGGGCCTGGCCACCGGGGCGGTGCCTCTGCCGGGGCTGGCCCACGGGGCCGCAACCCAGCTCTCCATCCGCCCGGAGCGCATCAAGCTCAACGGCGCGAGCCAGGGGCTGCCCAACCGCTTCCAGGCCCGGGTGGAGGAGTTCATCTACCTGGGCGACCACCTGCGTATTCGCCTGGCGCTGGCCGGTAACGACCAGTTCGTGGCGCGGGTGCCGGTCACCGAGTTCCAGAGCAGCATGCGCCCGGGGGATCTCATCGAGATCGGCTGGCGCGACGAGGATGTGCGCGCCCTGGATGCCCCCTGAGGGCCCAGGCGCCATGGCGCCGGCGCCACTGCCGGCGTGGTAACCCCGCAGCGGGGCGTTCCGCTGCACCGAGTCAACGCTCCACCCAGCAACAACACACAACAGTTCGGGAGAGTCTCATGAAACCACTGCACCTTCCTTCGCGGCGTCGGCCGCTGGTTCGCGGCGTCGCCCTCGGCGGCCTGATGGCGGCGGGGCTCGCGGTCTCTGCCGGCGCCCAGGCGCTGACGGTGATCTCCTTCGGCGGCGCCTCCGGCGATGCGATGCAACAGGCCTACTACGGCCCCTTCGCCGAGAGCAGCGGGGTCTCGGTGACGCCGGGGGACTACAACGGCGAGCTGTCGCGCATCCGCGCCATGGTGGAGACCGGCAACGTCAGCTGGGACGTGGTGGAGGTGGAGTCGCCCGAGCTCGTGCGCGGCTGCTTCGAGGGGCTCTTCGAACCCATCGACTGGGACCGCCTCGGCCTCGAGGGGGAGCTGATCGATTCGGCGATCGACGAGTGCGGCGTCGGGGTCTTCGTCTGGTCCACGGCGCTGGCCTACAACGCCGATGCCCTGGAGAGCTCGCCCACCTCCTGGGCCGACTTCTGGGACGTGGCGCAGTTCCCCGGCACCCGCGGCCTGCGCCGTGGCGCCAAGTACACTCTGGAGTTCGCCCTGCTGGCCGACGGCGTGTCCGCCGACGAGCTCTACGAGGTGCTGGCCACCGACGAGGGGGTCGACCGCGCCTTCGCCAAGCTCGACGAGATCAAGGAGCACATCCAGTGGTGGGAGGCGGGCGCCCAGCCGCCCCAGTGGCTGGTCTCCGGCGACGTGGTGATGACCTCCTCCTACAACGGCCGCATCGCCGCTGCCCAGGAGGAGGGCAACAACCTGGCGATCGTCTGGAACGAGAGCATCTACGACCTCGACTACTGGGCCATCGTGGCCGGCAGCGACCACCTGGACGAGGCCTATGACTTCATCGCCTTCGCCAGCCAGGCCGATGCCCAGGCGGCCTACTCCAGCCGCATCCCCTACGGCCCGGTGAACCCGGCGGCCCTGGAGCAGCTCGACGAGGAGCAGGCGCGGCGCATGCCGACCCACGACGAGAACCTCGAGGGTGCCCTGGCCATCGACACCGACTTCTGGGTCGACCACGGCGAGGAGCTCGAGCAGCGCTTCAACGCCTGGGCGGCGCGCTGAGCCGCCCCTCGGCAGCGGCTGTGGCCGCTGCCCCCTTTCCGCCGCCGCGGCACGGCCGCGGCGGCCCCTGATGCAAGCGGGAGAGGCCCATGTCCACGACGGCGGCGTCGATGCCGGAGCCCCGGCCGGCGGGTAACCTGCGCGCCCAGCTCAGGCGCGCCGAGCGGCTGCGCAAGCTGCGGGCGGTGGCTCTGGTGGCCCCCCTGGCGCTCTTCCTGGTGGTGGTGTTCGTGGTGCCCATCGGCAACATGCTGTGGCGCAGCGTGGATAACAGCGAGCTAGCCTCGGTGATGCCGCAGACCGCGGCGGCGCTACAGCAGTGGGATGGCCTCGACCTGCCTGACGAGGCCACCATGGCGGCCCTTGCCGCCGAGCTGCGCGACTCCCGCCAGGGCGGCGGGCTCGGGCGCATCAGCCGCCGGCTCAACTACGAGGACAGCGGCTATCGCGGCCTGCTGACCCGCACCCTGCGCGGCCTGCCGGCGGCGGGGGAGAACGTCGATGACTGGACGGCGACGCTGATCGAGATCGACGCCGCCTGGGGCGAGACCGCCACCTGGCGCGGCATCCAGCGCGCCGCACCGGCCACCACCGACCGCTACCTGCTCGCCTCCCTGGACCTGCAACGCGGGGCCGACGGCGAGATCGAGCGCGTGGCCCCGGGCGACCGGCTCTACCAGGCGGTGTTCCAGCGCACCCTGGTGATCGCCGGCGGGGTAACGCTGATCTGCCTGGCGCTGGGCTTTCCGCTGGCCTACCTGCTGGCGACCCTGCCGGCGAAGACCAGCAACCTGCTGATGATCCTGGTGCTGCTGCCCTTCTGGACCTCGCTGCTGGTGCGCACCGCGGCCTGGATCATCCTGCTGCAGTCCAACGGCCTGGCCAACCAGTCGCTGATGGCGTTGGGCATCACCGATTCGCCCCTGCAGCTGGTGTTCAACCGCATCGGGGTCTTCTTCGCCATGGTGCACATCCTGCTGCCCTTCATGGTGCTGCCGCTCTACAGCGTGATGAAGGGGATCTCGCCGAGCTACCAGCGCGCCGCGGTGTCGCTGGGCGCCCACCCCTTCGCCGCCTTCTGGCAGGTCTACGTGCCCCAGACGGTCTCCGGGGTGGCGGCCGGCACCATCCTGGTCTTCATCATGGCGCTGGGCTACTACATCACCCCGGCGCTGGTGGGCGGGCCCGGCGACCAGATGGTCAGCTACTACGTGGCCTACTACACCAACACCACCAACAACTGGGGCATGGCCGCGGCGCTGGGCAGCATCCTGCTGCTGGTGACGCTGCTGCTCTACCTCGTCTACCACCGCCTGGTGAACCGCCGGCAGCTGATCCGGCACTGAGCCCGCAAGGAGAACGACATGGCGCTGCCTCCCTATGCCTCGCCGGTGGAGAAGCTCTGGTTCTGGGTCTTCCGGGTCTTCTGCGGCCTGGTGCTGCTGTTCCTGATCGCCCCGGTGCTGGTGATCATCCCGCTCTCGTTCAGCAGCGGCTCCTTTCTCACCTACCCGCTGCCGGGCTTCTCGCTGCGCTGGTACGCCACCATCTTCGATACCTCGGGCCCCTGGCTGGCGGCGCTCAGGAACAGCCTGATCGTGGCGCCGCTGGCGACCCTGCTGGCGATGATCTTCGGCACCCTGGCGGCGGTGGGGCTCAACCGCGCCGACTTCCCCGGCAAGGGGCTGATCCTGGCGCTGCTGATCTCGCCCATGGTGGTGCCGCTGGTGATCGTGGCGGTGGGGATGTACTTCTTCTTCGCCCAGGTGGGGCTGCTCAACTCCTACACGGGGCTGGTGCTGGCCCACACCGTGCTGGGGGTGCCCTTCGTGGTGATCACCGTCAACGCCACCCTGCAGGGGTTCGACTTCAACCAGGTGCGCGCCGGGGCGAGCCTGGGGGCGAGTCCGCTGCGGGTCTTCTTCACGGTGGTGCTGCCGCAGATCGTGCCGGGGGTGGTCTCCGGCGGGCTCTTCGCCTTCGCCACCTCCTTCGACGAGGTGGTGGTGGCGCTCTTCATCGCGAGCCCCTCGGAGCGCACCCTGCCGATCCAGATGTTCTCCGGGATCCGCGAGAACATCAGCCCGGCCATCGCCGCCATGGCCACCATCCTGATCCTGCTCTCGACCCTGCTGCTGGTGACCATGGAGCTGCTGCGCCGGCGCAGCGAGCGGCTCAAGGGCAATGTGGAGTAGGCCACTTCCTCCATGCGCAGCGCCCCGCCCAGTGAACTGGGAGAGGCGCTGGTGTGTCAGGGGAGTGCCCCTCAGCCGCGCTGGGCGGCCTGGATGGCGGTCAGTGCGATGGTGTAGACGATGTCATCGACCAGCGCCCCGCGGGAGAGGTCGTTCACCGGCTTGTTGAGGCCCTGCAGCATGGGCCCCACGCTGACCACCCGGGCGCTGCGCTGCACCGCCTTGTAGGTGGTATTGCCGGTGTTGAGGTCGGGGAAGACGAACACCGTGGCGCGCCCGGCCACCGGGGAGTCCGGCGCCTTCTGGCGGCCGACGCTCTCGATGGCGGCGGCGTCGTACTGCAGGGGGCCGTCGATCAGAAGCTCGGGGGCCCGCTCCCGGGCCAGGCGGGTGGCCTGACGCACCTTCTCCACGTCGGCGCCGGAGCCGGACTCCCCGGTGGAGTAGCTGATCATCGCCACCCGCGGCTCGATGCCGAAGGCCTGGGCGGAGCGGGCGCTCTGCAAGGCGATCTCGGCCAGGGTCTCGGCGTCCGGGTCGGGGTTCACCGCGCAGTCGCCGTAGACCACCACCTGCTCGGGCAGCAGCATGAAGAAGATCGACGAGACCTGCTCATAGCCCGGGGCGGTCTTGATCAGCTGGAAGGCCGGACGCACGGTGTTGGCGGTCGTGTGGATGGCACCGGAGACCAGGCCATCCACCTCGTCGAGGGCCAGCATCATGGTGCCGAGCACCACGTTGTCCTGGAGCTGGGCCTCGGCGGTCAGCTCGTTCACCTTGCCGGTGCGCCTCTCCACCATGGGCGCCACATAGCGCGCCCGGATGCTGTCCGGGTCGATGATCTCGAGCCCCTCGGGCAGCTCGATGCCGCGCTGGCGGGCCACCTCCATGATCTCCTCGCGTTTGCCCAGCAGCACGCAGCGGGCGATGCCGCGACGCTGGCAGATGGCGGCGGCCTCCACGGTGCGCGGCTCGCTGCCCTCGGGCAGGATGATACGCCGGTCCGCCTGCTGGGCCAGCTTGACCAGCTGGTGGCGGAAGGCGGAAGGGGAGAGACGGCGGGTATAGCCGCGGCTCAGGTGGTCCTTGAGCCACTGCAGGTCGATATGGGCGGCCACGAAGTTGGCCACCCTCTCGGCGCGCTCGAAGTCGTCGATGGGGATGTCGTTACCCATCTGGCCGAGGTTCTTGGCGGTGGTGAAGCTGTCGGTGTCGACGCTGATCACCGGCAGGCCGGTCTTCAGCGCCGGGCGGCACATCTCGATCATGTTGTCGCCGGGGATGAAGCCGTTGGTGAGCAGCACCCCGGCCAGGGGCACGCCGTTCATGGTGGCCAGGGCCGAGGCCAGCACCACGTCGTCGCGGTCCCCGGAGGCCACCACCAGCCCGCCGGGCTTGAAGATGTGCAGGGCATTGGAGGCGCTGCGCGCGCAGAGGCTGGTGGAGAGCACCCGCCGTTCGGGCTCCCCCTCGTTGAGGAAGCGGGCCCCCAGGGCGCGGGCCACGTCCAGCACCCGCGGGGCGGAGAGCGCTGGGGCGTAGGGCACCATGCCGATCAGGTGGAAGCGCTCGGTGGCGAGCGCGGGGGAGTGGCGGCGCAGCTCGGCGAGCAGGGCCTCCTCCAGGGCCGGCGCGGCGGTTCCGGGGGCCAGTCCACTGGCGTCCTCGCCCCCGGGCATGTTGTGCATTCGCATCAGGATGCAGCCCAGGGTGCGGGCCGAGCCGACCCCGCCGAAGGCGCGGGCGTGCATGTCGAGCTGCTCGGCCAGCGCCTGGGGATCGGCCAGGTCGCCGCTGCCCACCAAGATGATCCGGGCGTTCAGCGCGTGGGCCAACTGGGCATTGACCTGGGCGGCGTAGCTGGCGTGGCGCGTCGGCACCAGCCCCTCCATCACCAGCAGCTCCGGGGCGCCGTCGGGGAAGGCCTCGAGGGCGGCCTCCTGGAGCTCCACCACCTGCTCCATCAGCACGTCGAGGCGGTCCTGGCGCAGCAGGCGCTCCATCTCGGCCTGGGGGATCGGCGCCGGCGGGCGCAGCCCCAGGGTACTGTTGACCAGGGCGCAGGAGCGGTCCGGCCCCGGGCCATTGAGCTCGTCCTGGCGCAGCGGCTTGAGGAAGCCGGCCTTGAGGCCGATGGTGTCCAGCGCCTGGATCAGGCCCAGGCAGGCCGAGGTGAGGCCGGCGCCCTCGCCGGTGGGCACCAGCAGGATGGCCTGGGGAGCGGGGCGGGCGGGGCGGGGCGTCATCGGGCGGTCTCTCCCAGCAGTTGGCGGGTCTCGTCGGCGATGCGGCCCTCCTCGTCGGTGGGGATCACCCACAGGGCGGGGCGGTTCGGGGCCGGCGCGTCGATGCGGCCCTCGCGGCCGCGAATCGTCTCACGGTTGGTCTCGGGGTCCAGGGCGAGGCCGAAGTGGGGCAGCAGCGCCACCACCTGCTCGCGCACCCGTGGCGAATTCTCGCCGATGCCGCCGGTGAAGACGATGCCGTCCAGGCGGGGCAGGGCGCAGGAGAGGGCGGCCAGGGACTTGGCGATGCGGTAGCAGAACACCTCCACGGCCAGTGCCGCGCCGGCGTGACCCGCCTCGGCGGCGGCCTCCAGCTCGCGCATGTCGTTGGAGTGCCCGGAGAGGCCGAGCAAGCCGCTCTCGCGGTTGAGCACGCGGTCGATCTCCTCGAGGCCCCAGCCCAACTGGCGGGCCAGGTGGGCGTGCAGCCCGGGGTCGACGTCGCCGCTGCGGGTGCCCATGACGAGCCCCTCCAGCGGGGTGAGGCCCATGCTGGTGTCGAGGCTCTGCCCCTGCCACACCGCGGCGGTGGAGCAGCCGTTGCCCAGGTGGGCGGTCAGCCAGCCGCCTTCGATGCCGGCGAGGGCGTCGGCCCGGGCGCTGACATAGGCATGGCTGGTGCCGTGGAAGCCGTAGCGGCGGATGCCGTGCTCGCGATAGAGCGCCTCGGGCAGGGCATAGCGGTAGGCGCGGGGCGGCAGGCTCTGGTGGAAGGCGGTATCGAAGACCGCCACCTGGGGCAGTTCGGCAAAGAGCGCGCGGGTGGCGGCGACCCCCTGGAGGTTGGCCGGGTTGTGCAGCGGCGCGAGCGCGCTGGTGGCCTCGATGGCGGCCACGACGTCATCGTCGATCAGCGCGGCGCGGGTGAACTGCTCACCGCCGTGGACGATGCGGTGCCCCACGGCGCCGGGCCGGCGCCCCTCCAGTCCCTCGAGGATCGCCGCGAGGGCCTCGACGTGGCCGGCGTCACCCAGGTCGCGGGTGAAGGCCTCGCCGCGGCTGTCGACGCCCTTGAGGCGGGCATCGCCGCTGCCCAGCCGCTCGGCCAGGCCGGTCAGGCGCGGCTGGTCGGCCGCCGCCGGCACCAGCGCATACTTGATGGAGGAGGACCCGCAGTTGATCACCAGCACCGGCTCGTTCATCGACGCCTCTTGTGGGATGGAGGGTGAGAGAAGGTTTGGACTTTAGTCTAACATGAGGCCGCCGCCGGTGGTCGCCTCTCGGCTTGACGCCCATCATGATGTGCTGCCCTTGTCCCCTACACTCTGCATGGAAGCCGTGACATGTCGACCCCCTCTGGCGCTTCGGTGGCCCCCGCTCCTTTCCCGCGGCCCCTCGCCCTGGCCCTGATGTGCGGCCTCGCCACCCTGTTTGCCGCCAACCACGTGGCCGCCCGGGTCGCCTTCGATGCCGGTGCCGGCCTGCTGCTGGCCATCGTGCTGCGCTCCGGCGTGGCTGCCCTGGCACTGGCGGCGCTGGTGGTGTTCCAGCGCAAGTCGTGGCGACTGCCCGAAGGCTCCGGCCGCTGGCAGCTGGCGGTGGGCCTGCTGGTGGCGGTGCAGAGCCTCTGCCTCTATTCGGCGGTGGCGCGCATTCCGGTGGTGGTGGCGCTACTGCTGATGAATACCCTGCCGATCCAACTGGCGCTGCTCTCCTGGGCGCTGGGGGGGCCGCGGCCGACGGCGCGGGCGGCGCTGGTCATGGGCGTGATCCTCGTCGGCCTGGTGGTGGTACTGGACGTGCCGACCTGGCTCGCCGACCCCGGGGCCATGGGACCGGACTGGTTCGCGGGGGTGGCCTTCGGCCTGGCCGCCGCCACCGCCTTCTCCTGCGCCCTGTGGATCACCGAGCACCGCCTGGCCGGCGTCGGCAGCACCCTGCGCAGCCTGCTGACCATGCTCACCGTGCTGGTGGCCATGGTCATCGCGGGGGGCCTCGGGCTCGTGCCAGGCGGCATGGCGCCGCCCCAGTCGCTGCCCGGCTGGACGGGGCTTGCACTGCTGACGCTCTGCTATGCGCTGGCCTTCTCGGTGCTCTTCATCACGGTGCCCAGGCTCGACATGGCGCGCAACGCCCCGGCCATGAACGTGGAGCCGGTGGCGGCCCTGGTGCTGGGCTACCTGGTGCTGGGACAGGCGCTCACCCCGGTGCAGCTGGTGGGCGGCGGCATCGTGCTGGCGGGGATCCTGTTCCTGGGCCTGTCGAAGCGGGCGTGAGACCAGGCGGCGTCGCCGCCGGGCGACGTCGCTTGGCGCACTTTTGCACATTCCCACCTTGAAGAGTGGCGTTCCCGGGACCACACTACAGATGTTATAGAACGGTGTTCATTAACGAGGAGAGCGCCATGAAACGCATCACGCTTGTTGCCGCAACCGCGGCCATCCTGGCCGCCGGCGCGGCCACCACCGCCCAGGCCCAGCAGACCTTCTATCCCCAGGCCTATATCGGCGGCGACGCCATGTTCTGGGAGCTCGACCGCGACCGCGCCCCCGATCGCGACAGCGTCGGCCTGCGCCTGCGCGGCGGCGCCCAGGTCAATGACTACTTCGCCGTGGAGGGCCACCTGGGCGGCGGCGGCTCCGATGGCGGGGCCGAGCTGGACTACCTGATCGGCGCCTACGCCAAGGGCATCCTGCCGGTGGCGCCGGAGTTCCGCCTCTACGGCCTGGCCGGCTTCACCGAGGTGGATTTCAACATCGACCGCGAGAGCGGCTTCTCCTACGGGGCCGGCGCCGAATTCGACGTGGCCCCCAACCTGTCGGTGGGCGCGGACTACATGCGCTACCTGGACAAGTCCCGCTACAACTTCGATGCGGCAAGCGTGGGTCTTCGCTACCGCTTCTGATCCGCGACGACGGCGGTTCCCGGCGCCCCGAGGCTTTTCGCCTCGGGGCGCTCTTTTTTGGTGCGTCATGATGCGCCGAGATGGTGCGCATGGGTCTCCGCCGTCGCGCCACCACCCGCCGTATTGCAGCCTGGCATGTCCTGTGCATGGAGCTGAGTGACCCTCTTGCCTGGGAGCTGCCATGACCGACTCACCTGGACCTTTTTCTGGAAAGGCGCCGTCCGCCGGCCTCGATGCCGCCCTGACGCCGCGGCTGCTGTTCACCGACCTGGACGGCTCGCTGCTCGACCACCACAGCTACGACTGGCAACCCGCCAGGCCCTGGCTTGCGCGGCTCAAGCAGCTGGGTGTGCCGGTGATTCCGGTGACCAGCAAGACCCGCAGCGAGATCGTGCCGCTGCGCCGGGAGCTGGGCCTGACCGATACCCCCTTCATCGCCGAGAACGGCGCCGTGGTGGGGCTGCCGCCGGCCTGGTGCCATGCGCGCGTCGACCGCCTCGGCCCCGATGGGCTTGGCATCCGCACCCTGGGGGTGGACATCGGCTTCGTCCGCAAGCGCCTGGCGGTATGGCGCGAGCGTCTCGGGGTGCGCTTCACCACCATCAGCGAGATGACCCTGGATGAGCTGGTCGACTTCACCGGGTTGCCCGAGCCCGAGGCCCGCCTGGCGCGGATGCGCGAGGGCAGCGAGCCGCTGATCTGGCAGGAGGATGAGGCGCGCCTCGAGGGCTTCCGCGTGGGGCTCGCCGGCGACGGCCTGCAGCTGGTGAGGGGCGGGCGCTTCTGGCACGCCACCGGCGCCTCCCACAAGGGCAACGCGGTGAGCTGGCTGATCTCCCGCTTCGAGGCGCTGCGCGGTCGGCGGCCGCTGACCCTGGCCCTGGGCGACGGCCCCAACGACATCCCCATGCTGGAGGCGGTGGACCAGGCGGTGGTGATCCGCGGCTGCCATGGCCTGGACGTATCGCCGGACCAGCCATCGCTCTACCGCAGCGAGGCGACGGGACCCGCCGGCTGGGCCGAGGGGGTGGCCTACTGGTGGGGGCGAGCCGACCGCCGGGTGATTCCGGCGGCACTGCGTGAGACCGTCGAGGCGGCCGAGGAGGCAGCGGCATGAGCGACTTCCATCAGAACGGCATCATCACCGACTTCCACAACCTGACCCGGCGGCCGGTGGCGGCCCTGGAGGCGGAGCTCTGCGAGTTCGGCCATCGTCGGCCCATGAGCCTGATCCTGCCGTCGCTCTTCTCGGAGCTGGAGGGGCCGGCGCTGTCGCGCATCGTCGAGGCGCTGGCCGAGGTGCCCTACCTGGCCGAGGTGGTGATCGGGCTCGACCGGGCCGACCGCGAGCAGTTCCTGCACGCCCGGAAGTTCTTCGCCCGGCTGCCCCAGCGCCATCGCATCCTCTGGAACGATGGCCCGCGCCTGCGCGCCCTGGATGCCGAGCTGGAGGAGCACGGCCTCTCGCCCCGGGAGCCCGGCAAGGGGCGCAACGTCTGGTTCTGCGCGGGCTACGTGCAGGCCTCGGCCCGCGGTGCGGTGGTGGGGCTCCACGACTGCGACATCCTCACCTACGACCGGGGCCTGCTGGCACGGCTCTTCTACCCGGTGGCCCACCCCCACTTCAACTACGAGTTCTGCAAGGGCTACTACCCGCGCATCGCCGAGGGCAAGCTCAACGGCCGGGTGTCGCGGCTGATGGTCACGCCGCTGCTGCGGGCGCTCAAGCAGATGCACGGGCCGCTGCCCTACCTCCAGTACCTGGACAGCTACCGCTATCCGCTCTCCGGGGAATTTGCCATGCGCGCCGAGGTGCTCGATGGCATCCGCATCCCGGCGGACTGGGGGCTCGAGATCGGCGTGCTCTCGGAGGTGCACCGCAACCACTCGACCAAGCGGCTCTGCCAGGTGGACCTGGCCGATGCCTACGACCACAAGCACCAGCCGGTCTCGGAGGAGGACGCCTCGGCGGGGCTCAACCGCATGAGCCTGGACATCGCCAAGGCGCTCTACCGCAAGCTGGCTACCCAGGGCGTGACCTTCAGCGCCGAGGGGTTCCGCACCCTCAAGGCCACCTACTACCGCCTCGCCCTGGACCTGATCGAGGCCTACCATCACGACGCGGTGATGAACGGCCTCGCCCTGGACCGCCACGCCGAGGAGCGCGCCGTGGAGCTGTTCGCCGCCAACCTGCTGGAGGCCGGCAACGCCTTCCTCGACAATCCCGGCGAGCGCCCCTTCATCCCGAGCTGGAACCGGGTGCGCTCGGCGATTCCCGACCTCCTGAGCCGCCTCCACGACGCCGTGGAGGCCGACAACCGCGGCGAGGTGTAGTCGGGTTGGTCCATGGCGGCACACGATAGCGAGAGGCGTCGGGGACAGGTCGGAGAGGGGGCCTACGCCAGGGATGGCGTCGGTAGCGTACAGGGAGGTATTCACAGCGCCCCCGGAGGGCCGGCCCCGCTCGAAGGCCTGTCGCCGTAATAGCCTCGAGCCGATCTTGCTATCACTCAGGGCGTCTGGACCAGCCATAGGGTGCGGTAGGGGGCGAGGCTCTCCACCGGCGCCCAGGGCCCATTCTCCAGCAGGTCGAACCACTCCCCCGCGGCCAGCGCCGCCACCGCCAGTGGCTGGCGCTGGTCGCTGACGTTATGGATCGCCAGCAGGCGTCTGCCGTCGGCCAGCGGGCCACGCTCCACCACCAGCAGCGCCGGCGGGGCGGGCAGCACCCGCTGGGGGGCGTCGGGGTGGAAGCAGGGCTCGGCCCGGCGGATGGCCAGGCGCCTCTTCAGCGCCAGGAACACCTCCCGGGTGGGGGTGTTGCGGCTGTCGAGCAGCTCGTCGAGCTCGTCCAGATGCCAGCGGCGGCGGTTGATGGAGCGCAGCCGGCCGCTGCGCTCCACGCCTTCCAGGTCGTTGAGGGTGCCGGTCAGGCAGTGCAGGTAGAGCGCCGGGATGCCCTGCAGGGCCAGCATCAGGTGCTGGCTGCACAGGAAGCGCTCGATCTGCCAGGGGTCCCGGCCGCGCCGGGTGCCCTGCATGGCATCGAACCAGGTGATGTTGATCTCGTAGGGTGCGTCCTCGCCGTCGGGGCGCTTGCGCATGCTGACGAAGCCGCCGAAGCGATGCATCAGCTCCAGCAGCGCCTCGATCTCGTGGGGAGGCAGCCAGCCCTCCAGGGGGCGCACGCCGATGCCGTCGTGGCTGGCGGTGAAGTTGAGGTAGCTGCAGCCGGGCGGCAGCTGGGGCAGGCTTGTGAGCCAGCTGGCCAGCAGGGTGGCGTCGCCGCCGGTGAGGGTGTGCAGCAGCAGCGGCGGCAGCGAGAACTGGTAGACCAGATGCGCCTCGTCGGGCTCCCCGTCCTCTGCCAGGCGCTCCAGGCCAAAGTAGCTGAGGTTCTCGTGGTGGGGCACGTTGGTCTCGGTGAGCAGCAGGGTGCCCGGCGCCACGTGGTCCACCACGGCCCGCAGCAGGCGCACCACCTCGTGGGTCTCGGGCAGGTGGATGCAGGGGGTGCCTACCCGCTTCCACAGGTAGGCGATGGCATCGAGGCGGACGATGCGGGCGCCCTGGCTGAGGTAGAAGAGCAGGATGCCGATGAACTCCAGCAGCACGTCCGGGTTGGCGAAGTTCAGGTCGATCTGGTCCTCGGAGAAGGTCGCCCAGAGGTGACGGGTGCCGCGGCGGGTGGGCACCGGCACCAGCAGCGGCGAGCTGCGCGGGCGCACCACCGCCGAGAGGTCGGTCTCCGGGTCCATCTCGATGAAGTAGTCGCGCCCCGGCTGGCTGCCGGTCAGGTAGTCGACGAACCACAGCGACTCCCGGGAGACATGGTTGAGCACCAGGTCCACCGCCAGGTCGCGCCGCTCGGCCAGGGCACGCACCTGGGGCCAGTCGCCCAGCGCCGGGTCCACCTCCCGGTAGTGGATCACCGAGAAGCCGTCGTCGCTGCTCCAGGGGAAGAAGGGCAGCACATGCACGCCGCTGAAGGTGTCGGGCAGCCGGGTATCGAGGAAGTCCCCCAGCACCGCGAGGGGCGGGCGCTTGCCGTCGAGCAGGCTGTCGCCGTAGCTGATCAGCCACTGGTCGCGCTCGCTCCACAGCGGCACGCGGGTCTCGCCCGGGGAGGGGGCCGGCGGCGCCTGATGGGCCAGCAGCGTCGTGAGCCGGCGCAGCACCTCGTCGGCGCGGGGGCCGTACAGCATCGCCAGGTGCTCACGGGCGCGGCGCTGAAAGGCCGCGGCGTCCAACGGCGTGGCCAGGGAGGGGGTGAAGATCGGGCGGTCGGGCATGGTCGGGCTCCTGTCGGATCAGGCATTACCCGATCCATGCAGGGAGCGTGCCAGCGCTACCGATCCGGGTCGAAGAGGCTCATGCGTGCCATCACGCCGTCGCGACGGATCAGCCAGTGGTAGAGCGCACCGCTGATATGCAGGGCCACCAGGCCGAGGATCACCCAGCCCATCCAGCCGTGCCATTCGAACAGCCGCTCCGAGAGCGCCTCGTTCACGGGCACGATGCCGGGCAGGTGCCAGTGCAGGAACTGCACCGGAAAGTCGCCGCTGGCGGTGGCGGCCCAGCCCAGCATCGGCTGGGCCAGCAGCGCCAGGTAGAGGAGGTGGTGCACCGTGGTGCTGAGGATGCGCTGGAAGGGGTGCAGCGGCGGGTCATGGTCGGGCACCACATAGAGCAGTCGCGTCATCACCCGCAGGGTCATCAGCGCGAGCAGGGCCACGCCGAGGGACTTGTGAGAGGTGTAGAGAAAGTCGGTGCCGGCCCGGCCCAGGCGCTCCATGGCCCCTTCGAAGCCGAGAAACCCCAGGGTCAGGCCGCTGGCCAGCGACAGCAGCAGCACCGCAGCCACCAGCCAGTGCAGCACGCGGTGAGGGTAGGCGTAGCGGTCCGTCTCTGACAATTCCAACTCAGACATGGGGCGTCTCCCGGAATCGAGGTGGGGCACCGCTACAGCCTAGCCAAACTCAGCGTTGAGTGCGCTGCATGCGCCTGGCTTACACCACCTTCACACCTCCTGGTAGAGCTCACTGCCCTTCTGGCGGAACTTCTCCGCCTGCTCCTCCATGCCTTTCATCACCGCATCGGCGTCGCCGGTGAGGCCGTGCTCGGCGGCGTAGTCGCGCACTTCCTGGGTGATCTTCATGGAGCAGAACTTGGGCCCGCACATGGAGCAGAAGTGGGCCACCTTGGCGGAGTCCTTGGGCAGCGTCTCGTCGTGGTACTCGCGGGCGGTGTCCGGGTCCAGGCCGAGGTTGAACTGGTCCTCCCAGCGGAACTCGAAGCGCGCCTTGGAGAGCGCGTTGTCGCGGCGCTGGGCGGCCGGGTGGCCCTTGGCGAGATCCGCCGCGTGGGCGGCGATCTTGTAGGTGATGATGCCGGTCTTGACGTCATCCTTGTTGGGCAGGCCGAGGTGCTCCTTGGGCGTGACGTAGCACAGCATGGCGCAGCCGAACCAGCCGATCATCGCCGCGCCGATACCGGAGGTGATGTGGTCGTAGCCCGGGGCGATATCGGTGACCAGCGGACCGAGGGTATAGAAGGGCGCCTCGTCGCAGTACTCCAGCTGCTTGTCCATGTTCTCCTTGACCAGGTGCATGGGCACGTGGCCGGGACCTTCGATCATCACCTGCACGTCGTGCTTCCAGGCGATCCTGGTCAGCTCGCCGAGGGTCTTGAGCTCGGCCATCTGCGCCTCGTCGTTGGCGTCGGCGATGGAGCCGGGGCGCAGGCCGTCACCCAGGGAGAAGGCCACGTCGTACTGCTTGCAGATCTCGCAGATCTCCTCGAAGTGAGTGTAGAGGAAGCTCTCCTGGTGGTGATAGAGGCACCACTTGGCCATGATCGAGCCACCGCGGGAGACGATGCCGGTGACGCGCTTGGCGGTAAGCGGCACATAGCGCAGCAGCACGCCGGCGTGGATGGTGAAGTAGTCCACCCCCTGCTCGGCCTGCTCGATCAGGGTGTCGCGGAACACCTCCCAGGTGAGGTTCTCAGCCAAGCCGTTGACCTTTTCCAGCGCCTGGTAGATCGGCACCGTACCGATCGGCACCGGCGAGTTGCGGATGATCCACTCGCGGGTCTCGTGGATGTTCTGGCCGGTGGAGAGGTCCATGATGGTATCCGCACCCCAGCGGATGCCCCAGGTCATCTTGTCGACCTCCTCCTCGATGGAGGAGGTGACCGCCGAATTGCCCAGATTGCCGTTGATCTTCACCAGGAAGTTGCGGCCGATGATCATCGGCTCCGACTCCGGGTGGTTGATGTTGCAGGGAATGATGGCGCGGCCGGCGGCCACTTCGGCGCGTACGAACTCCGGGGTGATCTCCTCCGGCAGGCGGGCGCCGAAGCTCTGGCCGGCATGCTGATGGCCGAGGATGCGCTCGACCTCTGCCGTACCCAACGCCTGGCGGCGCTGGTTCTCGCGGATGGCGATGAACTCCATCTCCGGCGTGATGATGCCCTGGCGAGCGTAGTGCAGCTGAGTGACGTTCTTTCCGGGTTTGGCGCGGCGCGGCGTGCGGCTCAGGTCGAAGCGCAACTGGGCCAGGGTCGGGTCGTTGGCGCGACGCTTGCCGTACTCGCTGGTGGGGCCGTCGAGGAACTCGGTATCGCCGCGCGCCTCGATCCAGGCGCGGCGCAGTTCGGGCAGGCCACGACGCAGGTCGATCTCGGCCTGCGGGTCGGTGTAGGGGCCGGAGGTGTCGTAGACCAGCAGCGGCGGGTTCTCCTCGTCGGCGCCGGAGGTCTTGGTCGGCGACAGCGAGATCTCGCGGAAGGGCACGCGGATGTCGGGGCGCGAGCCTTCGACGTAGAGCTTGCGCGAGCCGGGCAGCGGCTGGATGGCGGCCTCGTCGACCTTGGCGGTCTCGGCGAGGAAGTGGGCGGTCTTGCTCATGGTGGGGATCCTTGGTGCGTTGTTGTCGGTGAATCAGAGGCTGCGGTCGAGCCCCATCTGCCAGAAATCGATCTCGAGCCGGGTGGCATCGCGGAACACCTCGACGAGCTCGTCGAAGCGTGCCGGGGTGACGTCGGCCAGGCGGGCGTCGAGCCATGCCAGTTCGGCGCGCATGGCGGCCTGGAACTCCTCGCCCTCGTACATGGCGATCCAGGCGTCATAGGGGTTGGCGTTACCGCGCAGGGTGTTCGGCTGGGCGCCCAGCCAGTTGGCGATCTCGCCGTAGCCCACCAGGCAGGGGGCCAGCGCCACGTGCAGGTCGAGCAGGTCGCCGCGGTTGCCGGTGTCGAGCACGTAGCGGGTGTAGGCCATGGTGGCCCGCGCCTCGGGCAGCGCGGCCAACTGCGCCTCGGTGATGCCCCATTCGCGGCAGTAGCCCACGTGCAGGCCGAGCTCCACGTCGACGATGGCCTTGAGCCCCTCATGGGCCTGGCGCAGGTCGGCCAGGGTGCGGCTCTTGTAGGCGGCCAGCGCGTAGGCCCGGGCAAAGTGGATCAGAAACAGGTAGTCCTGCTTCAGGTAGTGGCGAAAGGCGCCCTCCTCGAGGGTGCCCTCGGCGAGACCGCGCACGAAGTCGTGTTCGATATAGGCGCGCCAGTCGTCCTGGCAGGCGGCGGTGAGGTCGCTGAAGCGGTAGCCCATCTTGCCTCCGATTGTCGGGTGACGATCCGGAGTGCGGGCGAGGGAGGGAGTGGGGCCTGGGGGTGACGCGCTACACGGGGGTAGCCGGGGGAGGCCGCCGCTTGATTCCTACGCCGGTACTAACCGGATCAGGTTCAACGGGCCCCGCCGTGACGACCGCACCGGTGTGGCGCACTGTCGTATGGCGATCTCAGCCGGTTCCACCGGCACCCCGTCAAGCGAGGGTTCACTCTAGCAGGCCCGGGGGCATTTGCCAGCCCCGAGGCTACCGGTGCAGGGCTATCCGTAGATGGAAGGATCGCTCAAGGCTGTTCCGGCGACAGGCCTGCAAGGGGGCGCCATGAACCCCTCCCTGGGGGCTACCTAGACCCTCCCTGGTCCACGGACCCCCTTTCCGGCCTGTCCCCGGCGCCTTTCGCTGACGCGCCACTGGTAACTGCGATAGCTCTAGCTACCGGTGGCGGTATAGCCAGCGCACGTCCACGGCGAAGGAGAGGGTGAGCCCCGCCAGGGCGGTGGCCGCCAGCCAGCCAGCGAGCAGGTCGGACATGGCCGGCAGCAGGGCGAGCATCAGCGCAGCCACCTGCCACACGCAGACCGCCTTGCGGCGCAGGCTCTCGGGAAGCTCGCCGGCGAGCCAGGCCCAGCGCCAGCTCGCCGCCACGAAGGCGTAGCGCATGGCGCCGATGGCCAGCACCCAGGGGCCGACGCGCTCCAGCAACAGCAGCGCCAGGCAGAGCACCAGGATGAAGAAGGCGTCGAGCTCCATGTCGAAGCGGGCCCCCACGGCGCTGGCGCTGGCGGTGCGTCGGGCCACCCAGCCATCCACGCCGTCCAGGGCCAGGGCGACCAGTGCCAGGGCGAAGAGCCACTCTCCGTGGGCGGCCAGCAGGGCCGGGTCGGCCAGGGTGCCGGCCAGCAGGGCCACCAGCACGCCTCGCGCCAGGGTGACCCGGTTGGCCGTGCCCAGCCCGCCCTGGCGCATGGGGCGGCGCCGCAGGGCGCGCCACAGCAGGGCCGCCATCCCCAGGTAGGTGGCGATGGCCAGCGGCGCTACCCATGATCCCACCAGCCCCAGCGAGGCCAGAAGCCCCAGCAGGGTGAGACCGCCCAGCGCCAGCTCCATGGCCAGGCGCCAAGGCCGCGTCGCCTCGGCGGGCCCTGGCGCAGGCGGGTGGGACGAGAGAGGAGAGGGCATCCGGGCTCCCTGATGGTTGTTGATCGCCGCTGTCGATGGCCGCTGTCGACGGCCATGGTGGCGAGGCATAGCCGCTATGCTGAAGGCGATGAGCTCATGACCATTACCCTAGCAGTCGGCCCCACTGTGGACCGCCGGCAGCGATAAAATTGTTCATTTGCGTGTTATTGTACCATTATTGTAGAAGTATTCGCCCGCCTCGCCGCTGGAGCCGCCATGTCCGTCGACACCGCCACCGCCTTCTGGACCCTGGCCCCCGGTCACGGTGAACTGCGCGAGGAGCCGCTGCCCGCCGCCGGCGAGGGGGAGGTGCGGGTCAGGGCGCTGTTCGGCGGCATCAGCCGCGGCACCGAGGCGCTGGTCTTTCAGGGGCGGGTGCCCGAGAGCGAGAGGCAGCGCATGCGCGCCCCCCTCCAGGTCGGCGACTTCCCCTGGCCGGTGAAGTACGGCTACGTCAGCGTCGGGGTGGTCGAGGCTGGCCCCGCGGCGCTGCTGGGGCGGGAGGTGTTCTGCCTGCATCCTCACCAGGACCGCTACGTGGTGCCGGCCGGCGCGGTCACGCCGCTGCCGGCGGGCCTGCCCGCCGCCCGGGCGGTGCTCGCCGCCAACATGGAGACCGCGCTCAACGGTTGCTGGGACGCGGAGCCGCGCCTGGGCGACCGCATCGCTGTGATCGGCGCCGGCGTGGTGGGCGCCCTGGTGGCCTGGCTCTGCGCGGCGATTCCCGGCACCCGGGTACGGCTGGTGGACGTCTCGCCGGGACGGGCCGAGCTCGCTCGCGCCCTGGGCGTCGATTTCCGGCTGGCCGGCGAGGCGCCGGGGGACAACGACCTGGTGATCCACGCCAGCGGCAACCCCGAGGGGCTGCGCCAGGCGCTGGCGCTGGCCGGCGACGAGGCGCGGGTGGTGGAGATGAGCTGGTACGGCGATCGCGAGGCGAGCCTGCCGCTGGGGGAGGCCTTCCACTCCCGGCGGCTCAAGCTGATCGGCAGTCAGGTGGGCCGCCTGCCCGCCGAGCGCACGCCGCGCTGGGATCACCGCCGCCGCCTGGCGCTGGCGCTCGAGCTGCTGCGCGATTCTCGCCTCGACGCCCTGATCAGCGGCGAGAGCGATTTCTCCGAGCTGCCCGCCCTGATGCCTCGCCTGGCCGCCGGGGCCGGCGAGGTGCTCTGCCACCGGCTGCGCTATGCCTCGCCCGACCGATTCGACGCCGACGGATCCGAATCCGACCGACTGGAGCCCTGACATGTACCGACTCACCGTTCGCGACCACGTGATGATCGCCCACAGCTTTCGCGGCGAGATCTTCGGGCCCGCCCAGCGGACCCACGGCGCCACCTACGTGGTGGACGTCACCTTCCAGCGCCGCGAGCTCGACGACCATGACCTGGTGGTGGACATCGGCCTGGCCAGCGAGGCGCTCAAGGCGGTGCTCGCCGAGTTCAACTTCCAGAACCTCGATGAACTGTCGGAGTTCCAGGGGCGCAACACCACCACCGAGTTCATGGCCCGGGTGATCTTCGAGCGCCTGGCCACGGCGATTCAGCTGGGGCGGCTGGGGGAGGGCGCCGGCGGGCTCGAGGCGATGACCGTGACCCTCC
This sequence comes from Halomonas sp. JS92-SW72, assembly GCF_003547075.1. Taxonomy (NCBI): domain Bacteria; kingdom Pseudomonadati; phylum Pseudomonadota; class Gammaproteobacteria; order Oceanospirillales; family Halomonadaceae; genus Halomonas; species Halomonas sp. JS92-SW72. Next base: position 2,761,638 of record NZ_CP032147.1, on the reverse strand, counting down.
ACGAATCCCATATCGCCTGGGCCAGCTTCGAGGGCCCCCTGTGATGGTGAGCGCTACTCTGGCCCGGTCCGTGACGATGCCCGTCACGATGATCGTGGCCGGCGATCCCGGCCAGCTCACCGGTGGCTATCTCTATGACGCCCGCATCGCCGAAGCGCTCAGGGCCCGGGGCTGCCGTGTCGAGGTGGTGGGGCTCGAGGGGCGCTTTCCCATGCCGGACGACCTGGCCCGACGCAGCATGACCCGAGCGCTCGCGGCGCTGCCCGACGGTGCCCGGGTGGTGATCGACGGCCTCGCCATGGGCGGGCTTCCCGAGGTGATCGCTCCCCATGCGGATCGCCTGGCGATCATCGCCCTGGTCCACCATCCGCTGGCCGACGAGACCGGCCTGGACGAGGCGACCCGCCGCTCGCTGCTCGACAGCGAGACCCGCGCCCTGGCCCTGGCGCGGCGGGTGATCGTCACCAGCCGCTTCACCGCCCGGGGCCTCGAGCGCCTTCGTGTGGCGCCCGAGCGGCTCCGCGTGGTCGAGCCTGGCGTCGAGCCGGTGCCGCTGGCGGCCAGCGCCCTGGACCTCGAATCCCCCGGCCCCCGGCGCCTGCTCTGCGTGGCGACCCTGGTCCCGCGCAAGGGCCACGATCTCCTGCTCAAGGCGCTGGCCGGCCTCGGGGAGCGCGACTGGACCCTGACGGCCATCGGCAGCGCCGAGCGCGATTCCGCCCATGCCGCCCGGCTTTACGAGGCCACTCGCCGTTACGGCCTCGAGGGGCGCATCGACTGGGCCGGGGAGCGCAGTGCCGCCGAGCTGGCCGCCGCCTACCACCGGGCGGAGCTCTTCGTGCTGCCCTCGCGCTACGAGGGCTACGGCATGGTGGTCACCGAGGCGCTCTCCCGCGGCCTGCCGGTACTCACCACCACCGGCGGTGCCCTGATCGACACCCTGCCACCGGGAGCCGGCCTGGCCGTGCCTCCGGACGATGCCGCCGCCCTGGGCGCGGCCCTGGCCTGCTGGCTCGACGATGCCGCGCTGCGTTGCCGGCTGCGCCGCGGCGCCCGGGAGGCCCGCGGCCACCTGGGCGACTGGCAGCAGGCCGGCGACCGCTTCCTGGCGGCCCTGGAGGGCGCTGCGGCTCCCTCTCTCGCCCCCACCCCCAACCCTACCGACGCCGGCCAGGCGCCCGAGGAGAGCCCGCCATGACGCTACCCGCCCCCGCCCGGTCCGACGCCGCGGCCATGCCCCCAGCCGAGCGCTTCAGCGCCGACTGGCTCTCCCGCCGCGAGGCGCTCGACGCCCGCTCGCGCAGCCACTGCCTGACGGGCCTGGCCGCCGACTGGCTCGCCGGCCGGCCCGCAGCACAGGATGGCGCGCATGGCATCCTCGATCTGGGATGTGGCAGCGGCAGCAACCTGCGCTTCCTCGCGCCGCGCCTGCCCGGCCCCCAGCGCTGGCGCCTGGTGGACCATGACCCGGCGCTGCTGGCCCTGGCCCGACGCCATGGCGCCACCCTGCGCGACCCCACCGGCGGCCGGCTGACCGTCGAGGCCAGCTGCCGCGACCTGGCGCCGGTGGACGATGGCCTGCTCGAGGGCGCCGACCTGGTGGTGGCCTCGGCGCTCTTCGACCTGGTCTCGCGCCCCTGGGCCGAGGCGCTGGTGGCGGCCGCGGCCGTGCGCGGCCAGGCGCTGCTCTTCACGCTGAGCGTGGATGGCGACTGGGCCTTCCTGGATGCCGCTGGAGAGCGAATCGAGGATGAGGAGGACATCGCGGTCCGGGCGCTCTTCCAGGCCCACCAGCGCCGCGACAAGGGGCTTGGCCCGGCGCTGGGCGGCGACGCCCCCGGCGTGCTGGCGGCGGCCATGACCGCGGCCGGCTACCGGGTGGAGAGCGCGGCCACCCCCTGGCACCTGGCCGCGGAGGAGGAGGCGCAGTGGCCCCTGGCCGAGCCGTTGGTACGAGGCTGGCATGACGCCGCCCTGGCGCAGGCCCCGGAAGAGCAGGCGCGTCTCGCGCGCTGGTGCGAGCGGCGGCTGGCCGGCCTCGCCGCCGGGGAGCTGGGGCTGGTCGTGGGGCATCGCGACCTGCTGGCGCTGCCGCCGCTGTCGGCCAGGGGCGCCTGAGCATGGCCCTTTCCCAACGAGCAGCCCGGCGAGCGCGCCGCCCCGCACGCCAGGGCCTGCTGCGCCCGCTGGTGGGGGTGGTACTGCTGGTCGGTCTCGTCGGGTGGCTTCAGCCGGGGGCGATCCTCGCCGAGGTGCAGCGGCTCTCGCCGGGCTGGGCCCTGTTGGCCCTGGCGCTGACCCTGCCGCCCCTCTTGCTGAGCGCCTGGCGCTGGCGGCTCACCGCTCGCCTGCTGGGGCTCTCGCTGGGGTTCCGCCGCGCTCTGCGGGAGTACTACCTGGCGCTCTTCCTCAATCAGGTGCTGCCGGGCGGGGTGGCCGGCGATGCCGCCCGGGCCTGGCGCCACTCCCGCGACAGCGGGCAGCGCGGCGGCGCCTGGCGGGCGGTGATCATCGAGCGTGCCTCCGGTCAGCTCGCCATGGCGCTGCTGACCCTGGCCGTGCTGACCGCCTCGCCGCTCTGGCATGAGCTGCTGAGCCGCGCCTTCCGGAGCGCGGTCGCATCGGTCTGGCTGCCGGCCGGGGGCGCCGCCCTGCTGCTGATGGTTCTGGTGGTCTGGCAACTGGCCAGGCGCCCGCCGGCGGCCCTGGTGGGCCTCGGTGGTGATCTCAGGCGCAGCCTGCTGGCGGCCTCGGTGTGGCCCAGGCAGCTCGCCGGGTCGCTGCTGGTGGTGGTGAGCTACGCCCTGGTGTTCGTCTGCGCCGCCCGGGCGATCGGCGTCCAGCTGCCGCTTGCCACCCTGCTGGCGCTGGTGCCGCCGGTGCTGCTGGCGATGCTGATCCCAATCACGCTCGCCGGCTGGGGGGTGCGCGAGGGGGCCGCCGCCCTGGTGTGGGGGCTTGCGGGGCTGCCGCCGGCCCAGGGGGTGGCGATCTCCATGGCCTACGGAATCATCGTGCTGCTGGCGAGTCTGCCCGGCGGCCTGGTGTTGCTGCATCGGGCGCTTCACGTCGTGCCGGGGAACGCCGGTGGCGAGCCCGAGGGCTCAGGGGGCCGGGGCGCCGAGCGCGAGATCGAAGAGGGTGTCGTCACCGCAGCGGAAGGTCCGCGACGTGGGGCGGCGCGCCTCGTGGAGGGTGGCGATGGGCGTCATGACCAGCCCCGGTCGGCCGGAGCCGATCAGCAGCGGGGCCACCAGCAGGTGCAGGCGATGGAGCACGCCGGCCTCGAGGAAGCGCGACACCGTGATGCCTCCGCCCTCGATCAGCACCCGGGCGAGGCCGCGCTCGGCCAGGATGTCGAGCACCGCCCGCGGGGCGAAGCCGCCCTCGACCAGCGGCAGCGCCAGGCGCTCCACATGCGCCCCCGACGGGCCTTGCGGAGGCGCCCCCTCGCCGTGCAGGTGCAGGGTCGGCGCCACGGGGTCGCGCAGCAGGCGGCGGTCCGGCGTTACCCGGCCGCGGGGGTCGAGGATCACCCGCACCGGGTGGGGCCCGGTCACATGGCGCACCGTGAGCAGGGGATCGTCCTCGCTGGCGGTGCCGGCGCCGACCACCACGGCGTCCACCAGGGCGCGCAGCCGGTGCAGGTGCACCAGGCTCTGCGGGCCGTTGACGTAGTGGGAGTGGCCGCTCTCGGTGGCGATGCGCCCGTCCAGGCTCTGCCCGAGCTGGGCGATGGCCAGCCGGCCGGGCCGGGCGGCCAGCGGGGCCAGGCAGTCGAGCAGTTCGCGGGCCTCTGGCGCGACGGGGCGCGCGGCCTGCCAGCCGGCCGCCGAGAGGCGCAGGTCGGATGCCTGTGCGGGCGGCTCGCGGTCGGGGTGAGCGGCATGCACGAGGGCCTGCCAGGCCTCCTCCAGGGAGAGCGTCGAATCGGTGGCGCCCATGGGGCCTCCTGCCGGGGAGCTGACCACCATCATGCGCAGATCTTGGGCGCGACGCCAAGCGCATCGAAACCACCAGGAGAGAGCGATGCATCAGGTTGAACGGGCCATCTTCGATCTACGACGGGGGCTGCCGGTGCTGCTGATGGCCGGTGAGTCCAGGGTGCTGGTCCAGGCCCTCGAGGGGGCCGCCGAGGCGGCCGTCGCGCGGCTGGGCGAGCTGGCCGGCACCTCCCCGGCGCTGGTGCTCAGCCGGCATCGTCTGGCGACCCTCGGCGCGGGGGAGGGCGGCACGGCGGCACGGCTGCCGCTGCCGGCCGGGCGGGTGCGTCGGCGCCTCGAGTGCCTGGCCTACGGGGCTACGCCGGCGGCGAGCCTCGGCGAGGCGGGGCTGGACGAGTGCCGTTCGGCCCTGGAGGGAGCGGAGCCGGCCGATCTGGCTGCCCTGGCGCTGATGCGCCGGGCGCTGCTGATCCCCTCGGCCCTGGTGGCGCGGGTCGACGCGTCCCGGGGCGAGGCGGTGCAGGCGGCGGTGGCCGACGGCACCCTGCTGGCGGTGAAGGCCGAGCAGGCGGCGCGCTGCCTGGACGGGGCCGGCGGGCTGCTGCGCCGGGTCAGCGAGGCGCGGATTCCGCTGGCCGACGCCGACGAGTGCCGCTTCATCCTGTTTCGCGAGCCCGACGGGCTGCGCGAGCACGTGGCGGTGGTGATCGGCGACCCGCCCCTCGAGGCGCCGGAGGCGGCCGTGCCGCTGCGCCTGCACTCTGCTTGCCTTACCGGCGACCTGTTCGGCAGCCTGCGCTGCGACTGCGGCGAGCAGCTGCGCAACGCCGTGGCCGAGATCGAGGCCCTGGGCGGCGGCGTGCTCCTCTACCTGGCCCAGGAGGGGCGTGGCATCGGCCTGGCCAACAAGCTGCGCGCCTATACCCTCCAGGACAGTGGGCTTGACACCCTGGATGCCGACCAGGTGCTCGGCTTCGGCGAGGACGAGCGTCGCTACGGGGTGGCGGTGGACATGCTGGATGCGCTGGGGATTCGCCGGGTGCAGCTGATGACCAACAACCCCCTGAAGATGGCGGCCCTGGCCGAGGGCGGCATCGAGGTGGTGGAGCGCCAGGCGCTCTACGGCAGCCTCAACGACCACAACCACCGCTACCTGAGCGCCAAGGCGGACCGCGCCGGCCACCTGCTCGACGAGGTGTTTCGGGCGCGACGCTGAGGCGACGAACCGGCGCCGTCAAGGCCCGCCGTGGGGACGCTCGAGGCGCATCGCGCGGGTCTCCTCGAGGATCCGGGCGATGCGCGAGGCGTAGTGGTCGGTCAGGCGCGCGCCCAGTTCGGCGCTGCCGAGGTGGGCGTTGCCGACGACGCCCTCCGGATGCAGGTCCTCGGCCAGCCAGGCGAAGGCCGCTTCCCCCTCCGGGCCCAGCAGCTGGCCCTCCTCCGCCATGGCCTGGCCCCGGGAGATCGGGTGGTCCAGGTGCGCCAGGCGCACCTTGTGCGGTGCCAGGTGGCGCATCAGGGCAGTCTCCAGAGCGCCGCCGTGCAGGCCGTGGCGTAGTTCCTCGGCGGGCAGCGCCGCCTCCGGGAGGTCATCCGGCAGCGGCATGCGCATGGTGTGGACCTTGACCACCAGCAGGCCGTGGCGGCGGCGCAGCCGCAGGGCGGCCAGGTCCATCACCGCCTTGTTGCCGCCGTGGCTGTTGAGCCATACCAGTCGCTGGAACCCGGCCCGGGCCACGGCGTCGCCATGGGCCTCGAGGGTGGCGATGGCGAGCTCCGGCGAGAGGCTGAGCGTACCCGGGAAACTCAGGTGCTCGTCGCTGGCGCCCACCGCCAGGGTCGGCAGCTGCACCAGCGGGAAGCCCGCCTGCAGCCGCGCGAGGGCGGCGGCCAGCAGCCCCTCGCCGATGTCGAGGTCGGTGGAGAGCGGCAGGTGGGCGCCATGCTGCTCGATGGCACCGAGCACCATCACCGCCACGCTCGCCTCGGGAAGCTCGGCGAGTTCGGGGGTCGTCAGGTCCTGCCAGCGCGGAAAGGCCGGTGGGGTGTGGGCGGGGGAGGGGCTCATGGGGTCGTCTCCGCGGTCGAGGCATCCGGGGGCGTGGTGGCGTTCGGGGTGTCCAGCCGCGCGTAGAGGTCGCCGGAGGGGAGGCCGTCGGCGCCCTGCGCGAGCCACCCGAGGGTGGCGTCCGCCGTTCGCCACTCGGGCCAGCGGAACTGACGGCGCTCTCCCTCGATGGCGTTGAAGCGATAGTCGCCCAGCGCGGCCAGGCGTGTCACGCAGCGCTCGGCCACCTCCAGGGCACCGGCCACGAACTCCACCGAGACCCCCTCGATGGGCCGGGAGAGCCCCGCCAGCACCTCGGCCTCGAAGCCTTCCACGTCGATCTTGCAGAAGCGCGGGGTGCCGTGCTCGGCGATCAGCGCGTCCAGGGTGGTCACCGCGACCCGCCGGCGGCTCTCCCAGCGCACGTTCTGGAAGCCGGGGTTGCGCGCCCCGATGGTGGCACGCCACTCGTGAGCCAGGGTGGAGACGGTGGGGTTGGCTTCGCTCACCGCGAGTTCCGCCTCGCCGGGTTCGGCGCCGGCGGCCTGTGGTAGCAGGATGACCCCGGCCCGACCGCCCACCAGCCGCGCCAGCCAGCGGAAGAGCCCGGGCTGGGGCTCCAGGGCCACCACCCGGGCGCCCAGCGCCTGGAAGGCGGCGGTGCGGTCGCCGAGGTGGGCGCCCACGTCGAAGGCCAGGTCGCCGGGACCGACGAAGTCGGCGTAGAGGCGACGCAGCGCGCGCTGTCGCCCGGGGCGCCAGTAGATCAGCAGCGAGCGGGCGATGCCGGCGCCCTGGCGCAGGCGGGCAGGAGACAAAACCTCCTTCATCAAGCATCCTCATGTCGTCATGGATCTTCCCCGGGGCTGATCCGGCGGCAGGCCCCGGAGCGCCGGACCGTCGAGGAGGCGCTGTGAACCCCTCCCTGGGCGCTACCGACGCCATCCCTGGCGTAGGACCTCCTCTTCGGCCTACCCCCGGCGCCCCTCACCAGAGTCAGAATCTACAGCCTTGGCGCGATCCAGTATCTGGTTGGGCATCTCTCCGGGACATTCGGGAGGCGGTGGCCGTAGGGCCAGCGTATCGGCCTCGGCCGCGTCGTTGGCGGCGAGGTCGTGGTGTTCTTCCAGCAGCTTGGCATGGGCCTGGGGCTCCGGGGTGTGCAGCAGCCCCCGTCTCGTCAGCCAGGCGGCCGCCCGGCGGCTGCCGCTCAAGCGCACCAGCAGCGGCGACAGGGCCAGCCCCACCCAGACCGGGGCCAGCCAGGCGACCAGCATCGGCACCTGCCAGTGGACAAGGGCGATCCACAGCCCCCCGAGCAGGGCGAAGGGCGCGGTGTGGCGCAGCGCCTCCCGCCAGGGCACGTGGCGCCCCTCGCGGGCCTGGGCGCCCCACTCGACGCTGGTGCCGGTCAGCACGCCGATCACGAAGGCGCTGTGGAAGGCCATCATGATCGGGGCCAGCAGAATGGCGGCGAGCCCCTCCAGCAGGGCGCTCAGGCAAAGGCGTGTTCGCCCGCCGTAGCCGGCGGCGCGTCGCCCCAGGGCCAGCAGCAGCCCCAGCAGCTTGGGTAGCAGCAGCAGGGTGGCGGTCATCGCCAGCAGGGCGGCAATCAGCTCGGGGTGCGCCCGGGGCCAGAAGGGGAAGAGCTGCTCGCCGGGGCCGAAGTAGGCGGGCTCGCTGCGGGCGATCAGCACCGCATCCAGGCTGCCGGCGAGCAGGATGGCGAGCCACAGCAGCGAGGAGACGAAGGCGGTGGCGCCGAGCAGGAAGTGCAGCCGGCTCAGGCCGTGCAGGCCCGGCGCCGCCAGCAGGCGCAGGTGCTGCAGGTTGCCCTGGGTCCAGCGCCGGTCGCGGCGGGCATAGTCGAGCAGGTTGCCGGGCATCTCCTCGAAGCTGCCCGTCAGCCGGGTCTCGAGCTGCACCTCCCAGCCGGCGCGACGCAGCAGGGCGGCCTCCACGAAGTCGTGGCTGAGGATCTCGCCGCCCAGCGGCGGGCGGCCGGGCAAGGGCGGCAGGCCGGCGTGGTCCATGAAGGCGCGCAGGCGCAGGATGGCGTTGTGCCCCCAGTAGTTGGCGGCGTCGCCCTGCCAGGCGCTCTGGCCGGCGGCCAGCATGGGCGCATAGAGGCTGGCGGCGAACTGGGCCAGGCGGCCGAACAGGGTGAGCTGGCGCACCGGCAGCGGCACTGTCTGGATCAGTGCTACCCCGGTGCGGGCCTGCATGGCGCGGACCAGCCCCAGCAGCGTCTCGCCCTCCATGCGGCTGTCGGCATCCAGCACCACCATGAAGTCGAAGGCCGCCCCCCAGCGGCGGCAGAACTCGGCGAGGTTGCCCGCCTTGCGCCCGGCGTTGTCGGCGCGGCGCCGATAGTGCATGGCCAGGCGCCCCTCGAGGCGCCGCTGCAGGGCGGCCATGGCGCGGGCCTCCGCCGCGGCGATGGCCGGGTCGGTGGTGTCGCTGAGCACGAAGAGCGTGAAGTGGTGCGCCTCGCCGGTGGCGATGAGCGATTCGGCGGTGGCCGAGAGGGCGGCGTCCACCTGCTCGGGCGACTCGTTGTGGATCGGCATGGCCAGCACGGTGCGCCGGGTGATAGGCAGCTGACGCTCGTCGGTGACCCGGGGCCGGCGGGCCAGGGTCAGGGGGTCGCGGTCGGCGAGCAGCAGCAGAAAACCGGCCACGGAGCTCCAGAAGCCCACGGCGACCCAGGCGAAGGTGAGGGTGAAGAGCGCGAGGATGCCCCCGCGCAGCGGCGTGATGCCGCCGGGCGAGAGGATGTGCCACATCAGCCCCGTCCCGACGAGGGTGGTGAGCAGCACCAGGCCGCCCAGCAGTGCCCGGCGCAGCGCCAGTCCCGGGAGCCGAGCGCCGGCGTGGCGGCCGCGGCGGGCGGCGAGGCTAGCGCCGCTCGTCGGGGTGCCAGACATGGTTCCAGGTCTCGCTGATCACCTCGTCGCGCAGGCGGAGCCGCAGGCGAAGGTCGCTGGACTGCTGGCCGTCGGGGTCGAGGCGGAAGGAGGCGCGCCAGCCGCGGCCGTCCGGCAGCGGGCGTGTCTGCAGGTGGTGGATCTCGCCGCGGCTCGCCGTGAGCTCGGCCGCCACCGGCTGGTCGGGGGAGAGGTTCTCGAGCTCGCCGCCGGCGAAGTCGACCATGAAGTGGCGTCGGCTGCGCGGCGGCGGGCTGGGATCGCCGGGCACGCCGCCCCAGCCCTGGCGGGTGCGGATGACCCGGGCCGGTGCCGCCGCGGCGGGTTCGGCGCCGAAGGTGTGGGTGCGGTAGCGCAGCTCGCGGCGCTCGCCGGCGCGCAGGGGCGTGTCGCTCACCCAGAAGGCGACGATGTTGTCGTGGGTCTCGTCCGGCGCGGGGATCTCGATGAGCTGCACGCGCCCCGCCCCCCAGGGGGCGAGCGGTTCCACCCACTGGCTGGGGCGGCGATCGTAGCGGGCCTCGAGGTCCAGGTAGCGGTCGAAATTTCGCTCCCGCTGGGCCAGGCCGAAGCCACCGGGGTCGCGGTCGAGCAGCGAGGAGACGCGCAGCGAGCGCGGATTGGTGAGCGGACGCCAGATCCATTCGCCGCGCCCGGTGTGCACCAGCAGGCCGTCGGAGTCGTGCACTGCTGGGCGGTGGTCGTCCACGGTCCGGGGGGTGGTATCGCCGTGGGCGAACATGCTGGTCAGCGGCGCCACACCGAGCCGCTCCACGTCGCGGCGGGCGAAGAGCCTGGCGGTCACCTCCACCTGGATATCGCGCCCCGGCACGATGTCGAAGCGGTAGGCGCCGGCAAGCGAGGGGCTGTCGAGCAGGGCCAGCACCGTCATGCGGCTGGCCTCCGGGGCCGGGCGCACCAGCCAGAACTCGCGGAAGGCCGGAAACTCCTCGCCCCGGGGCAGGGCGGTGTCAATGGCCAGGCCCCTGGCGGAGAGGCCGTAGCCCTGGCCGCGGCCCACCAGGCGGAAGTAGGAGGCGCCGAGGAATACCGCGAACTCGTCCTGGTAGTCGGCCCGGTTGAGGGGGAAGTGCAGCCGGAAGCCGGCGTGGCCGGCGCCGGAGAGGTCCCGCTCCGGCAGGGCGGCGGCGGCGTCGTCGTAGCGGAAGCGGGCGGGGTCGAAGTCCAGCGCGGTCACCTCGCCGTCCTCCACCGTATGCAGGTGGACCGGGGCCTCGAACAGGAAGCCGGTGTGGAAGAGCTGCACCGAGAAGAGGCCCTCGTCGGCCCAGAGGGCGGCCTCCGGGCGGAAGCGGATCTGTCGATAGGTGTCGTAGTCGAGATCGCGCAGCGCCTCGGGCAGCTCGGCCGTGCCGGGGTCGTGGGGGCGGCCAGCCAGCGCCTCGGCCTGCTCGGTGATGCTGTCGAACAGGGCATCGACCTCGCCGGGGGCGGTCTCGGCTGCGGCCGGCAGGGCTGATGAGAGTGTCAGCAGCAGCGCCATGGCCAGGCACGCCGTCAGGCGAGGGTGTCGTCTCAGGGGCATCGCGTCTCTCCCGGGCTTCCTGGCTCGTTCTCGCAGACCCGCTCCTGCACAACAGTGTCGTCGCGGAGGGGAGATCCTGCACGTATGGCGGGTGGATCCTTGTGAGACAATCCTTGTACATGGTAAGTCATGCGTACACAATTTTCTCGTGCGCTACCCTATAACGATAACCCCACCCTCGAGGATCCCCCCGCGATGCTGCGACTGCTGGGCCTTGCCGTCCTGCTTAACCTGCTGCTGCTGCTGCCCCTGTGGCTGCGCTTCGGGGAGATCGCCACCCGCTGGGTCGCCCTGGAGGCGCTGCTGCTGGTGGCCCTGCTGGTGGTGCTGCCGGCCGGTCGACTGGGCTGGCTGCGCCCGCTCTTGACCGTCGTCGTGATGGTGGCGGTGCTCGCCGGCCTCGGCGATGCGGCCACCCACCTGGCCCTCGGCCGTTCGCTGAACCTCTATCTGGACCTGCCGCTGCTGCGTTCGGTGTTTCACCTGCTGGAGGGCAACCTGGGCACCGGGATGGCCTGGGCCACCACCCTGGCGGCCCTGCTGCTGGTCGGCCTGATCGGCTGGGCGCTGAATCGGGCGCTGCGTGCCGGACAGCGGCAGGCGACGGGCGCAGCGGTGTCGCTGGTCGCGCTCCTGCTGCTACTTGCCAGTACCACCCTGATGGCGGCCCAGTGGCATCATCAGCGCTGGCTGCCCGTGGCCCGGGCGCCGGCCATGGATACCCTGCGCTTCCAGGGGCAGCAGCTGGTGGAGACCCGCCTTGCCCATCGCGACTTCGCCGCGCGCATGGCGGCGTCGCCCACCCGGGCCACCGCGCTGCCGGGGCTTGCCGGGCGTGATGTGCTGCTGGTCTTCGTGGAGTCCTATGGCGAGTCTTCGGTGTTCGATCCGCGCTTCAGCGAGGTGACCCTCCCGCGGCTGGCGGCCATGGAGGCGCGCCTGGCAGAGGCCGGGCTTGCGATGGCCACGGGGCTGCTGGACGCGCCGATCCGCGGCGGACAGTCCTGGCTCGCCCATGCCAGCACCCTGAGCGGCCTGAGGATCGACAACTCGCTCTGGTACCGGCTGATGCTGGCAAGCGAGAGGCCGACCCTGGTGGACGACTTCCGGGCCAGTGGGCATCGCACCCTGACGGTGATGCCCGCCATCACCCTGGCCTGGCCGGAGGGCGAGGCCTACGGCTTCGACGAGATCCACGCCGCCGCCGACATCGACTACGCCGGGCCGCCCCTCAACTGGGTGACCATGCCCGACCAGTTCACCCTGCACCACTTCGAGCAGCGCATCCGCGCCCCGGCCGAGGCGCCGCTGTTTGCCCAGGTCGCCCTGATCTCGAGCCACGCGCCCTGGACGCCGATCCTGCCGGTGCTCGACGACTGGGACGCGGTGGGGGACGGCAGCATCTTCTATCAGTGGGAGGACGCCGGCATCCCGCCGGACGAGCTGTGGCAGGATCTCGAGCGGGTGCGCGAGCACTATGCGCACTCGGTGGACTACGCCCTGGAGGTCAGCGCCCGCTGGGCGGCGGACGCGCTCGGCGACGAGGCCCTGCTGATCCTGCTGGGCGACCACCAGGCCGCCCCCCTGATCATCGGTGACGAGGCGGGCTTCGGGGTGCCGGTGCATGTGATCAGCGCAGACGCTTCCCTGCTTGCCCCCTTCCTGGCGCGGGGCTTCGAGCCCGGCCTGATGCCGGCGCCGGGCCCTGCCGAGCACGGCCTGGAGGCCCTGCGCGGCTGGCTGCATGAGGACTTTGGCCCATGATGACTCCCGTGATCCTGGCCGGCGGCAACGGCGTGCGGCTCTGGCCGCTGTCGCGCCGGGCGCGCCCCAAGCAGTTCCTCGCCCTCGAGGAGGAGGGCAGCCTGCTGGCCCGCACCCTCGCTCGCCTGGAGGGGCTCGCGCTGGCGCCGCCCATCGTCATCTGCCACGAGGCGCATCGCTTCCTGGCCGCCGAGCAGCTGCGCCGGGCCGGCGTGGAGGGGGCGACCCTGCTGCTCGAACCCGAGGGGCGCGGCACCGCCCCGGCCATCGCCCTGGCGGCCCTGCTGGCCCATGGCGAGGGGCGCGAGGGGCCGCTGCTGGTGCTGCCCTCGGACCACCACCTGGGTGACGAGACCGCCTTCCACGAGGCGGTGGCCCGCGCCGTCGACCTGGCCGAGGCGGGCTACCTGACCACCTTCGGGGTGGTGCCGACCCGCGCCGAGACCGGCTTCGGCTACCTGCAGGCGGGTGGCCCCCTGGGCGGGAAAGGCTTCGCGGTGGCGCGCTTCGTGGAGAAGCCCGACGCGGCGCGGGCCGAGCAGTTCCTGGCCGCCGGCGACCACTACTGGAACAGTGGCATCTTCGTGATGCGCCCGGCGGACGCCCTGGCGGCCCTGGCCACCCACGCCCCGATGATCCTCGCGGCGTGCCGCGAGGCCCTGGCGGGCGCCACCACCGACCTGGACTTCCTGCGTCCCGCCGAGGCGGCCTTCCTGGCCTGCCCGGCGGACTCCATCGACGTGGCGGTGATGGAGCGCACCGACCGGGCGGCCATGGTGCCGCTGGAGGCGGGCTGGAGCGACATCGGCTCCTGGCAGGCGCTGTGGGAGGTGCTGCCCCGCGATGGTGACGGCAACGCCCTGCAGGGCGACGTCGTCTGCGAGGCGAGCCGGGGGCTTCTGGTTCACGCCGAGTCGCGGCTGGTGGCGACCCTGGGGGTGGCGGACCTGGTGGTGGTCGAAACCCGTGACGCCGTGCTGGTGGCCGACCGTGCCAGCAGCCAGGCCCTGCGCGGTCTGGTCGATCGCCTCGAGGCGGCGGGCCGCCCGGAGACCCGCCAGAGCGCCACGGTCTACCGCCCCTGGGGGCACTACGAGACCCTGGACGCCGGCCAGCGCCACCAGGTCAAGCACATCACGGTGAAGCCCGGGGCCCGGCTGTCGCGCCAGCTCCACCACCATCGCGCCGAGCACTGGATCGTGGTCAGCGGCACCGCCCGGGTGACCCTGGACGACGAGACCTTCCTGGTGGGGGAGAACGAGTCGACCTTCATTCCCGTGGGCCGGGTGCACTGCCTGGAGAACCCCGGGCTGATTCCCCTGGAGCTGATCGAGGTGCAGTCCGGCAGCTACCTGGGCGAGGACGACATCGTGCGCCTGGACGACCGCTACGGGCGGGAGTGACGGGCGGGGGGGATGAACCAGAAGCTCAGTAGAGCCGGAACTCCTGATGGCGTGGGTGGCCCTGCTGCTCCTCGACCACCTTGCGGTAGCGCTTGTACTCCCACTGGTACTGGGCCGGGTCCAGGGCGATGGCGGCCTCCACGCAGGCGTTGACGCCGGTGGCGGACTCGGCCTCGTCCGGGGAGTAGACGCGAGCGTCGGCGGGGAGGAAGTGGAGCTCGAAGCCTCGGCCGGGGATGCGTCGGGCGACTCCGGTCACCACCCGCGCCTCGGTGCGTGCCACCAGCTTGGGCAGCAGGGTGGCGGTGTAGGCGGGGCGGCCGAAGAAGGGGGCGAAGACGCCGCTGCCCCAGTCGGGCTCCTGATCCGGCAGGATGCCGATCGCCTCGGAGCGCTTGAGCGCCTTGAGCAGGGCGGCGACGCCCCTGGGGTTGGTGGGCACCAGGCTCGCCCCCATGCGCTCGCGCCCGGCGCGCGTCACGGCGTCGAGCTCGGCGATCTTCGGCGGCTCGTACATGGCGGTGAAGGGGAAGTGGCTGGAGAGCCAGAAGTTGAGCACCTCCCAGTTGCCGAAGTGCGGCGCCAGCACGATCACCCCGCGGCCCTCGGCGCGGGCCTCGTCGAGCAGCTCGCGGCCGTGCACGGCCAGGATCGAGGCCTCGACCCTCTCGGGGTCGCCCATCCAGGCGAAGCCGAGCTCCAGCATGGTGGCGGTGGAGTGGGTCAGGCTTTCCCGGGCCAGGCGACGGCGCTCGGCAGCGCTGCGCGCCGGGTAGACCTCGCCCAGGTTGATCTCGGTGACCTCGCGCTCGCGGCGGCTGAAGCGGTGCACCAGGGGGCCGGCCAGGCGCGACAGGCGCCACAGGGTGGCCAGCCTGCGGCCGGCCAGGCTCTTCCACAGCCCGGCGATGGCGCGGGCCTGACGGGGACTGGACTGGGAGCGGGAGTCGGCCATGGGTGCGTCGCCTAGAACAGCCAGGTGTCCACGTTCTCCGGCGCGCGCTTCTCCTGCAGGCCGCGGAAGCCCTTCACGCAGCGCACGATCAGCCACACCGCCAGGGCGATCAGCAGCGGGATACCGATGGCCACGAGTACCAGAATGGAGGCGATGGTGGCGTAGAGCAGGCCGATCCAGAAGGTGCGGATCTGGTAGCGGTAGTGCTCGTCGAGCCACGCCGGTCCCTTGCCACGGTAGACGTAGGCGATCACCACGCCGATCACCGAGGTGAAGCCCACCACGAAGCTGACCAGGTAGAGGGCGTAGACCACCATGGGCATGGTGGTATCGGGGGGCTCGCGCCGTTCGATGATCACGTTGTCGTTCTGGACTTGGTCGTGTCGGGGCCGGTCACTCTGGAAATTGTCGCTCATGGGGCGTCCCTGGCCGTGGAATCGAATCTCGGGGCGTCATGATACCGACCGGCAGACGCATTGCCAGCGCCGGCCGGGGGGCTCAGCCCTCGGCGGCCTCGGTGGCCGCCTGGCGCAGGGGGCGGCTGATCTCGATAAGGTTGCCGTCCGGGTCGCGCAAGTAGACCGACTCCAGCAGGCCGGTGGCGCCCTGGCGCTCGACCGGGCCGAGCTCCACCTCCACCTCCAGCGCCGCCAGGTGGCGGGCCACCTCGTCCAGGGGCAGCAGGCTGCGCAGGCAGATATCGATGCTGCCGGGGGTGGGGGTCGCCGCCCTGGGCTCGATATCGGTGGCGGTCCAGTGAAGGCGCAGGGCCAGGTCGCCGAGGATCAGGTCGACGCGCTCGCGGTCGCGATAGCGCACCTCCAGCCCCAGCACCCGGGAGTAGAAGTCCACGGCGCGGGAAATGTCGGTCACGGTGATGACCAGATGATCCAGACCTGACAGCATTCACATCTCCTTGGTCTTGTCCTGGAGTGGCAAGAACGTTCTGGCACAGAGGATACGACGATGCCGACCTGCCCGCTATGCGCATCTGACGACGCGGCCTTCTACCATCGCGATGCGCGGCGCGAGTACCACCAGTGCCGGCGCTGCGCGCTGGTGTTCGTGCCGCCGGCCTTCCGGCTCGGCCCCGAGGAGGAGCGGGCGGTCTACGACCAGCACGAGAACTCCCCGGAGGACCCCGGCTACCGGCGCTTCCTGTCGCGCCTCGCCGACCCGCTGCGCGAGCGCCTCGCCCCCGACGCCCGGGGGCTCGACTTCGGCGCCGGCCCCGGGCCGACCCTCTCGGTGATGTTCGAGGAGGCGGGCCATCCCATGGCGGTCTACGATCCCTTCTATGCGCCGGAGGCGAGCGTGCTGGAGGCCGAATACGACTTCATCACCGCCACCGAGGTGGTCGAGCACCTCTTCGCGCCGGGGGCAGAGCTGGCGCGCCTGGCACAACGCCTGCGTCCCGGCGGCTGGCTGGGGCTGATGACCAAGCGGGCCACCGATCGCGAGGCGTTCGCCCGCTGGCACTACATCCTCGACCCGACCCACGTGGCCTTCTTCAGCGAGACGACCTTCCGGTGGCTTGCCGATGATCTCGGCATGAGCGTGGAATTTCCTGCTGCCGACGTGGTGCTGCTGCAGAAGCCCTGAGGCGTGAGGTGGGGAGGGGTGGGGGTGTGGCGGATGATCTTGCCAAGTTGAGGGAAGCTGGCAGAAGAAAATCCCACTTTCCTGATGCCAGCTCGGGAAAGCGATTGACTCGCCGCCGATCGGGCGTATGATTCGCGCGCTCCGATACCCCGCCGGCGCTTCAGGCCCGCCGGACAGGCGAGATGTCCCGTTTTCTGCCACTCTTTCCGTCTTTCCTTTCGCTGTGAGGCATGCAATGTCGCGGCAACTGCTGACCATGGCCCTGGCGCCGCTGCTCGGTCTCTTCATCCTCGGCATCGGTAACGGCTTCCTGGCCACCGTGATCACCCTGCGCCTGGACGCCGCCGGCGAGTCGGCGGTGGTGATCGGCTGGGTCTCCTCGGCCTACTTCATCGGCCTGGCGTTGGGGGCCATGCTCAACGACCGCCTGCTGCTGCGCATCGGCCATATCCGCGCCTACGGCAGCTTCGCCTCGCTGGTGGCGGTCACCGTGCTGCTGCAGGGCCTGGTGGATCACCCCTGGGCCTGGTTCGCGCTGCGCCTGATCGGCGGCTGGGCCACGGTGGGGGTCTACCTGGTGATCGAGAGCTGGCTGCTCACCGCCGGCGACCAGAGGGTGCGCGGGCGCCTGCTGGCGCTCTACATGATCTCCCTCTACGCCGCCGGGGTGCTCGGCCAGCTGCTGCTGGGCGTCACCGAGGCCATGGGCGGGGCGGCCTCCTTCATGGTGATCGCCATGCTGGCCTCGCTCTCGGTGCTGCCCATGGCGATGATCCCGCGGGTCTCGCCGCTGATCGAGAAGGCCGAGCCGCTGCCGCCCCACCGCCTGATCACCCTCACGCCCACCGGGGTGATGGGCAGCTTCGGCTCGGGGATCGCGGTGGCCGCGGTCTATGCGCTGCTGCCCCTCTACCTGCAGCGCATCGGCCTCTCGGTGGATCGGATCGGCCAGATGATGGCCGTCGTGATCCTGGGTGCCATGCTGCTGCAGTACCCGGTGGGGCGCTGGTCGGATCGCCACGATCGCCAGATCGTGCTGATCGCCATCGGTGGCTTCTGTGCGCTGATCTCGGCGGCGATCCTGTGGCTGCCGATGTCCACCTGGCTGCTGGCGGGGCTGCTGTTCCTGCTCGGCGGCGGGGTCTTCTCGCTCTATCCGGTGGCGGTGGGCCACGCCGCCGACCGGGCGCCCTCCGGTGCCCTGGTGCGCATGAGCCAGGGCCTGCTGCTGATCAACGCCATCGGCTCGGCGATCAGTCCGCCGCTTATCTCGCCGGTGATGGCCGCCCTGGGCGATGCCGGGCTGTTCTGGAGCTTCGGCGCCCTGGGCCTGTTCCTGGTGGCCTTCTTCGGCTGGCGGCGCAGCGTGCGTCCGGCGCCGGTGCCGGTGGCGCCCTTCCATGCCACCACGCCGATGTCTGCCGCCGGTGCTGAGCTTGTGGTCACCGAGGAGCTTCTGCAGGGGGCCGCCGAGCACGAGCACATGGAGGACCTCTCCGGGGCGGTCCCTGAGGTGGACGTGGCCGAGCCCCTGGTCGGCCCGCCGCCGGCCGACGAGTCCCATGTGGCCTACTTCGACGAGGCCGAGGCCAGGCAGGAGAGCGAGCCCACCCAGGAGGAGCTGCCCGGCCTCGAGCCGCTGCCCTCCCGAAGCTGAGGCGCGGAGGGCGAGGCGGGGTAAGACCTTGGGATAATGGCCGGTGAAAAGTAGGGAATCTACTATCGCCGTTATCATTTTTCCCCGAGGTGCTTCGATGATCCCCTTTGCCGCCCCCGTTCGCGACATCCGCTTCGTCCTGGAGGAGTTGCTCGAGCATGGCTCGCTCTCGCTGCCCGGCTTCGAGGAAGCCAGCCCCGATCTGGTGGAGGCGGTGCTGGAGGAGGCCGCCAGGCTTGCCGGCGAGGTCTGGGCGCCGCTCAACGCAAGCGGCGACCGCCAGGGCTGCACCCGCCGCGACGACGGCGGGGTGACCCTGCCCGACGGCTTTGTCGAAGCCTACCAGGCCTACGCCGAGGGCGGCTGGAACGGCATCGGCGTGGCCGAGGCGCTGGGCGGCCAGGGGCTGCCCGAGGTGGTGGCCAGTGCCGTCCAGGAGATGCTGCACGGCGCCAACATGGCCCTCGGGCTCTGCCCCATGCTCACCGCCGGCGCCATCGAGGCCCTGGCCCACCACGGCAGCGGCGAGCTGAAGGAGCGCTACCTGCCCAGGCTCGTCGAGGGCACCTGGACCGGCACCATGAACCTCACCGAGCCCCAGGCCGGCTCGGATCTCTCCAAGGTGCGCACCCGCGCCGTGCCCCAGGAGGACGGCAGCTACCGGCTGTTCGGCCAGAAGATCTTCATCACCTGGGGCGAGCACGACGCCGCCGAGAACATCATCCACCTGGTACTGGCCCGCAAGCCCGATGCCCCCGAGGGCAACAAGGGCATCTCGCTGTTCCTGGTGCCGAAGTTCCTGGTCAATGCGGACGGTTCGCTCGGCGAGCGCAACGACGTCATCTGCGCCTCCATCGAGCACAAGCTGGGTATCCACGGCTCCCCGACCTGCACCCTGAGCTTCGGCGAGGGGGAGGGCGCCATCGGCTACCTGGTGGGCGAGGAGGGGCGCGGCCTCAACCACATGTTCACCATGATGAACGAGGCGCGCCACAAGGTGGGGATCCAGGGCATCGGCGTGGCCGAGCGCGCCTGCCAGCACGCCTTCGCCTACGCCCTGGATCGCACCCAGGGGCGCAGCCCGCGCTCCGGGCGTGACGACTGCACCATCAGCGATCATCTCGACGTGCGCCGCATGCTGCTCTCCATGCGGGCGCGCACCGATGCCCTGCGCTCGCTGGCCCTCTACTGCGCCACCCAGCTCGACCTGGCCCGCCACGCCGCCGATGACGCCGAGCGCGCCGCCGCCCAGGCCCGGGTCGACGTGCTGATCCCGGTGGTCAAGAGCTTCTCCACCGACCAGGCCGTGGAGATCGCCTCCCTCGGCGTGCAGGTGCACGGCGGCATGGGCTTCATCGAGGAGACCGGCGCCGCCCAGCTGCTGCGCGACGCCCGCATCGCCCCCATCTACGAGGGCACCAACGGCATCCAGGCGCTGGACCTGGCCGGGCGCAAGCTGCAGCGCGACGGCGGTGCGGCCCTCGGGGGGCTGATCGACCAGGTGGAGGCCACCGCCGACGCCCTCAAGGCCAGCGACGAGCACGCCGCCCTGGGCGAGAGCCTGGCCGGCGGTGCCGCCGACCTGCGCGCCGCCATGGCCGCGGTACTCGAGGCGGGGGCCGACCCGGAACAGGGCGCCGATGCCGTCCAGGCCTATGCCACCCCCTTCCTGAACCTGGCCGGCCACGTGCTCTGCGCCTGGCAGATGGGCCAGGCCGCGCTCAAGGCCAGCGCCGCCGTGGCCGCCGGCCGCGATGAACCCTTCTACCGGGCCAAGCGGCAGAGCGCCGACTACGCCATCCGCCAGTGGCTGCCGGTGGGCCGCGCCCAGCGCGCGGTGATCGAGGCCGGCATGGCGAGCCTCGCCGCCTTCGACGCCGCCGCCCACTGATCTCGCATCGATTCGCCGCCGGCCCCGCGCCGGCGGCGGCCGTTCATGACAACGCATCACGACATTCCACGGAGCCAAGCATGAGCCAGAGCATCTTCGAACAGGGCCTGCCCAAGACAGCGGCCAATCATGTGGCCCTGTCGCCGCTGACCTTCATCGAGCGCACCGCCTCGGTCTACCCGGACTATCCGGCGGTGGTCTACGGCGAGATCCGCCGCGACTGGGCGACCACCTGGGAGCGCTGCCGGCGGCTCGCCTCGGCGCTGTCGAAGCGCGGCGTCAAGCCCGGCGAGACGGTGGCCGCCATGCTGCCCAACGTGCCGGCCATGTTCGAGGCCCACTTCGGCGTGCCCCTGGCCGGCTTCGTGCTCAACACCCTGAACATCCGTCTGGACGCCGAGGCCATCGCCTACATGCTCGAGCACGGCGAGGCCAGGGCGATCCTGGTCGACCCGGAGTTTGCCGACGTCATCGAGGAGGCGGTGGCGACACTCGAGAACAAGCCGCTGATCATCGACGTGGCCGATGCCCAGTTCATGGCCGAGGGGCGCGCCATCGGCGGGCTGGAGTACGAGGCGCTGCTCGCCGAGGGGGACCCCGACTTCGCCTACCGGCTGCCCGAGGACGAGTGGCAGGCGATCTCGCTCAACTACACCTCCGGCACCACCGGCAAGCCCAAGGGGGTGGTCTACCACCACCGCGGGGCCTACCTGAACGCCACCAGCAACATCCTGGTGTGGGCGATGCCCCACCACCCGGTCTACCTCTGGACCCTGCCGATGTTCCACTGCAACGGCTGGTGCTTCCCCTGGACCATCGCCGCCGCCGCCGGCACCAACGTCTGCCTGCGCAAGGTCGAGGCGAAGCGGGTCATGGACCTGATCGCCGACGAGGGGGTCACCCACTTCAGCGGCGCCCCCATCGTGCTCAACGGCCTGGTCAACCTGCCGGACGACCAGAAGCGCGACTTCGGCCATCCGGTGAAGGTCACCACTGCCGGTGCCGCGCCGCCCGCCTCGGTGATCGCCGGCGTGGAGCGCCTCGGCATCGACGTGACCCACGTCTACGGCCTCACCGAGGTCTACGGCCCGGTCACCTCCTGCGCCTGGCGCGAGGCGTGGAACGCGCTGCCCGCCGAGGAGCGGGCGAAGCTCAAGTCCCGCCAGGGGGTGCGCTACCACATGCTCGAGGCGCTCTGCGTGGCCGACCCCAACACCCTGGAGCCGGTGCCCAAGGATGGCCAGACCATCGGCGAGATCCTGATGCGCGGCAACACCATGATGAAAGGCTACCTGAAGAACCCGGCGGCCACCGAGCAGGCCATGGAGGGGGGCTGGTACCATACCGGCGACCTGGCCGTGTGGCATGCCGACGGCTACATCGAGATCAAGGACCGTTCCAAGGACATCATCATCTCCGGCGGCGAGAATATCTCCACCATCGAGGTGGAGGATGCCATCTACGCGCACCCGGCGGTGGAGGAGGCCGCGGTGGTGGCCAAGCCCGACGAGAAGTGGGGCGAGACCCCCTGCGCCTTCGTCAAGCTCAAGGTGGGCTACGGCGAGGTGACCGAGCAGGACATCATCGATCACTGCCGTGCGCGCCTGGCCCACTTCAAGGCGCCCAGGACGGTGATCTTCACCGAGCTGCCCAAGACCTCCACCGGCAAGATCCAGAAGTTCGTGCTGCGCGAAGAAGCGCGCAAGCAGTAGCAGCAGATCACAAAAGCCAATCGCCCTTGACTCAAGCGAGGAGCGTCCGGGGGCAAGCCGAAGGGGAGGTCCTACGCCAGGGATGGCGTCGGTAGCGCCCAGGGAGGGGTTCACAGCGCCTCCCCGCAGGCTTGCCGCCGGAAAAAGCTTCGAGCGACAGTCCACAGCAGATCAAGAAAAATCATCAGGAGAGTGCAATGAGTGAGCAACCGATCGGCGTCGTCGGCGCCGGCACCATGGGGCAGGGCATCGCCCAGGTGCTGGTGCAGAACGGCTTTGCCGTGCAGCTCTACGACGTGGCCGACGAGCAGCTGGAACGTGCCCGAGGCGGCATCGACAAGGGGCTGGGCAAGCTGGTGGCCAAGGAGAAGCTCTCCGAGGCCGACAAGGACGCCGCCCTGGCGCGCCTGGCCACCTCCACCGCGCTGGACGCCCTGCGCGACTGCGAGGTGATCATCGAGGCGGCCCCCGAGCAGCCGGCCCTCAAGGAGAAGCTGTTCCGCGACCTGAGCCGCCTGACCCACGACGCGATCCTGGCCTCCAACACCTCGTCGCTGTCGCTGACCCGGCTCGCTGCGGTGTGCGAGCGCCCGGAGCGGGTGGTGGGCATGCACTTCTTCAACCCGGTGCCGGTGCTCAAGCTCGTCGAGGTGATCCGCGCCGAGCAGACCAGTGACGCCACCGTGGCGCGCATCGAGGCGTTGACCGAATCGCTCGGCAAGACCGCCGTGGCCATCGCCGACTCCCCCGGTTTCGCGGTCAACCGCCTGCTGGTGCCGATGATCAACGAGGCGGCCTTCCTGCTCCAGGAGGGCGTGGCCAGCGCCGCGGACATCGACGAATCCATGAAGCTGGGCGCCGCCCACCCCATGGGCCCGCTGGCCCTGGCCGATCTGATCGGCCTGGACGTCTGCCTCTCCATCATGGAGGTGCTGCAGGAGGGCTTCGGCGACCCGAAGTATCGCCCCTGCCCGCTGCTCAAGCGCATGGTGGCCGCGGGCTACCTGGGCCGCAAGACCGGTCGAGGCTTCCACGTCTACGAATAAACCCACCGAGATGATCATCGCGAGGTGAGCCATGTTCAAGGCGATAGTGATCGAGAAGCAGGACGACGCCCAGCGCGTCACCATCCAGTCCCTGGACGAGTCACGGCTCCCGGAGGGGGACGTCACCGTGCGGGTGGAGTGCAGCACCCTCAACTACAAGGATGCCCTGGCCATCACCGGCAAGGGCCCCGTGGTCCGGCAGTTTCCCATGGTGCCGGGGATCGATCTGGCGGGGACCGTCGAGGCCTCGAGCGCCGATGAGTTCAAGCCCGGCGACAGCGTGCTGCTCAACGGCTGGGGCGTGGGCGAGACCCACTGGGGCGGGCTTGCCGAGAAGGCGCGCCTCAGGAGCGACTGGCTGATCCCGCTGCCCTCGGCCTTCACCGCCAGCCAGGCCATGGCCATCGGCACCGCGGGCTACACGGCGATGCTCGCCGTCATGGCGCTGGAGCGTCAGGGGCTCGAGCCGGACCATGGAGAGGTGCTGGTGACCGGCGCCAGCGGCGGCGTGGGCAGCTACGCCATCGCCCTGCTCGCGCGGCTGGGCTATCGGGTCATCGCCGCCACCGGGCGCCCCGAGGAGGAGGCCTACCTGAAGGGGCTCGGGGCCCAGGCGATCCTCGACCGCAGCGAGCTCGCCGAGCCGGGCCGGCCGCTTGGCAAGGAGCGCTGGGCCGGCGCCATCGACTCGGTGGGCAGTCACACCCTGGCCAATGTGCTGGCGGGCACCCGCTACGGTGGCTGCGTCGCCGCCTGCGGGCTCGCCCAGGGCATGGACCTGCCGGCCACGGTGGCGCCCTTCATCCTGCGCGGCGTTACGCTGGCGGGGATCGACAGCGTGATGCGGCCCCGGGCCGACCGCCTCGAGGCCTGGCGCCGGCTGGGCGAGCTGCTCGCCCCCGCCCAGCTGGACACCATCACCCGGACCATCGGCCTCGACGAGGCCATCGACACGGCCGAGGCGCTGCTCGCCGGCCGCGTGCGCGGCCGGGTCGTCGTCAGCATGGCTTGAGACGGCCCCGACAGGCCGAGCCAGACAAAAGAGGGGATTGCCGCCCAACCAAGCGTTCGCTAGGGTTGGGCGTTATTGTCTCGAACGTCCACAGAACCATCCACTGAACAACAAGCCAAGGAGTTCCCCATGAGTGAGCAGCTGATCGAGGTGGTCGACAACGCCGGCATCGTGCGCCTGACCATCAACCGCCCCAAGGCGCTCAACGCCCTGAACAGCGCCGTGCTTAGCGAGCTCGAGCGCGTCCTGGCCGAGCTGGAGGCCCGCGACGACCTGCGCGCAGTGCTGATCACCGGCGCCGGCGAGAAGTCCTTCGTGGCCGGTGCCGACATCGCCGAGATGCGCACCAAGACACCGGAAGAGGCCCGCGCCTTCGCCCGCCAGGCACTCGCCACCCTCAAGCGGCTGGAGACCCTGCCGGTGCCCACCGTGGCGCTGGTCAACGGCTTCTGCCTGGGCGGCGGCTGCGAGCTGGCCCTGGCCTGCGACTGGGCGGTGGCCAGCGACAACGCCATCTTCGGCCAGCCCGAGGTGCTGCTGGGCGTGATCCCCGGCTTCGGCGGCACCCAGCGCCTGCCGCGCCGGGTCGGCCCGGCCATGGCCCTGGACCTCTGCACCACCGGGCGCAAGATCGACGCCGCCGAGGCGCTGCGCATCGGCCTGGTCAACCGGGTGATGCCCCAGGCGGAACTCGAGGCCTATGCCGAGGAGCTCACCAAGCAGCTGGGCGGCAACGGCCCGCAGTCGGTGCGCGCCTCCAAGCAGGCGATCCACGACGGCATGGACCAGGACCTCGACAGCGCCCTGGCGCTGGAGACCGCGCTGTTCGCCTTCTGCTTCGCCGGCGACGAGCAGACCGAGGGCATGAGCGCCTTCGTCGAGAAGCGCAAGCCGAACTTCTGATC
Source organism: Halomonas sp. JS92-SW72 (assembly GCF_003547075.1). Taxonomy (NCBI): domain Bacteria; kingdom Pseudomonadati; phylum Pseudomonadota; class Gammaproteobacteria; order Oceanospirillales; family Halomonadaceae; genus Halomonas; species Halomonas sp. JS92-SW72. The sequence continues at coordinate 2,737,227 of NZ_CP032147.1, read as the reverse complement.
CTGGGTTGTCCCTCTGGTGAGACAACCGCGGCCGTGGCAGAGATGCCACGGCCGCGTTGCGTCTGGCCGGTCTTGCGCCGCTGGTGCTACTTGGCGAACAGCTGGCTCATGTCCTTGAACGCCTTGAACTCCAGGGCATTGCCGCAGGGATCGAGCAGGAACATGGTGGCCTGCTCGCCCACCTGGCCCTTGAAGCGCACGTAGGGCTCGATCACGAACTCGGTGCCTCGGGCGCGCAGCCGCTCGGCCAGGCTCTCCCACTCCTCCCAGCCCAGCACCACCCCGAAGTGGGGCACCGGCACGTCGTGGCCGTCCACCGCGTTGGTGTTGACCTGCTCCTGGTAGGGCATCTTCGGGTGCTCGTGGATCACCAGCTGGTGGCCGAAGAAGTCGAAGTCGACCCACTGCTCGCTGGAGCGGCCCTCAGCCAGGCCGAACACCTCGCCGTAGAAGGTGCGGGCCGCGGGCAGGTCGTGGACGGGAATCGCCAGATGAAAGGGGGAAAGGCTCATGGGGTTCTCCTGGGGTTCTCTCGTGGAGGGTCAGTGTCGAGAGTGGTTATTGTCGAGTGGGGTGTCGTCGGGGGTGGCCCCGGGTGTTGCAGCGGGTGTTGCATCGAGGGTTGCCGCCATCGGCTGTGCCGCGGTCGCGGCCGAGGGGGATGGCGGGGCGTGCCGGCGCAGCCGCAGCAGGCCGGTGGCGACGGCGGTGCCGGCCAGGGTAATCGCCATGCCGGCCAGGATCTGCAGGCTCAGGCGCTCGCCCAGCAGCAGGTAGCCCCACAGCAGGGCGCTGACCGGCACCAGGAAGGTCACCGTGGAGGTGGCGGTGGCCCCGGCGCTGGCCAGCAGGGCGAAGTAGATCAAGAAGGCGGCGGTGGTACTGAGCGCCGCCAGCGCCAGGGCGTTGGCCCAGGCCTGGCCGCTGATCGGCTCGCTGGGCCACAGCAGGAGGCCCGGCACCAGCAGCACCAGCGCCGACATGGCCGAGCTGCCCGCCGCCAGCACCCGTGCCGGCAGGTGGGACAGGTGGTTGCGAGAATAGTTGCCGGCGATGCCGTAGCAGAAGGTGGCGCCCAGCACGGCCAGGATGAACCAGCCGTCGCCGCCCAGGGCGAAATCCAGGCGGTCCGCCGAGAGCACGTAGACCCCGAAGAGGGCCAGGGCCAGGCCCAGGTACTGGCGGCGCTGGATCGGCACGCTGAAGAAGAGTGCGCCGAGCAGGGCGGTGAAGATCGGCGTGGTGGCGTTGATCAGCGAGGTGAAGCCGGCCTCCAGGCGAGTGGTGGCCAGGGCCAGCAGCGAGAAGGGCCGCACGTGGTTGATCACGCCCAGCAGCAGCAGGCTGCCCTTGTGCTGCCAGACCAGGCGCAGGTAGTAGAGGCTGAGCAGCAGCGGCACCAGCAGCAGGGCACCCACGCCCATGCGCACCAGCACCAGCGAGACCGCGCCGAACTCCGGGGCGGCCACCCGCATGAAGATGAACGACAGCCCCCACAGCGAGGAGAGCAGCAGCAGGCGCAGGGTGTCGGCGGGTGACATACCGGTTCCTTGGATGGCGATATCGTTCGCGGGAAAACAATCAGATTACGGCGGCCGCGAGGCGTTGGGAAGGGCAGCCCCTTGTGCGGCATTGCGGCATGATCTTGACCTCCATCAAGGGCAGAGGTGGCAAACCCCTGCTATAGCTGTAGGGCACCCTTTCCGGAACCTGGAGCCTTGCCCATGCCCGCCATGATGAAAGCCGCCGTCTTCGTCGAGCCAGGCCGCATCGAGATCGACGACCGGCCGATCCCCGACATCGGCCCCAACGACGCCCTGATCCGGGTCACCACCACCACCATCTGCGGCACCGACGTGCATATCCTCAAGGGCGAGTACCCGGTGGAGAAGGGGCTCATCGTGGGCCACGAGCCGGTCGGGGTGATCGAGAAGCTCGGCGCCAACGTGCAGGGCTACCACGAGGGCCAGCGGGTGATCGCCGGGGCCATCTGCCCGAGCTTCACCTCCTATGCCTGCCAGGATGGGTGCAGCGCCCAGGACGGTGGCCACCATGCCCACGGCTACAAGCCCATGGGCGGCTGGCGTTTCGGCAACACCATCGACGGCGCCCAGGCCGAGTACCTGCGGGTGCCCGACGCCCAGGCCAACCTCTCCCCGGTGCCCGACGGCCTCACCGACGACCAGGTGCTGATGTGCCCGGACATCATGTCCACCGGCTTCGCCGGCGCCGAGTCGGCCAATATCAAGATCGGTGACAGCGTCGCGGTGTTCGCCCAGGGCCCCATCGGCCTGTGCGCCACCGCCGGTGCCCGGCTGCGCGGCGCGGGGCTGATCATCGCCGTGGACGGCGTCGACGAGCGCCTCGCGATGGCCAGGAAGATGGGCGCCGACGTGACCCTCAACTTCCGGAAAGTTGACGTGGTCGCCGAGATCCTCAAGCTCACCGGCGGCCGCGGCGTGGATGCCTCCATCGAGGCGCTGGGGCTGCAGCAGACCTTCGAGCAGGCGCTGCGGGTGATCAAGCCCGGCGGCACCCTGTCGAGCCTGGGGGTCTACTCCGAGAGCCTGACCATTCCCTTGGACGCCTTCTGCGCCGGCCTCGGCGACCATCGCATCGTCACCTCGCTCTGCCCCGGCGGCAAGGAGCGCATGCGCCGGCTGATGCAGATCATCGACAGCGGCCGCCTGGACCTCGGCCCCATGGTCACCCACCGCTATCCGCTGGAGAAGATCGTCGACGCCTACGACCTCTTCTCCCACCAGCGCGACGGCGTGCTGAAGATCGCCCTGGAGGTCTCCTGAGGCCTTGTCCTGGCGCGAGTTCTGGTACAATCGCGCCAAGAACGAGGTAGACGGAGACACGATGGAAACGGAACTGAGTGAGTTCGAGCGACAGATGCGTCGCGAGATCAACGCCTTCATGGATAACGCGCAGGAGACACGGCGCAAGGCGGTGACGTCACCCCCCGAATGGCCCAAGGAGGCCGACGAAGAGGCCAAGGCGCCGCGCAGCAAGCCGGCCGGTTCGCCGAAGACCGGCCACCGCGTCAAGCTGGCGGTGCGCACCAAGCCCCTCGAGCTGGACACCGTCTTCGAGCATGTCTCCTCCAGCATCTCCAAGATCGAGGCGCAGCTCGAGGCCGAGAAGGCCGCCCGCAAGGCCGGCTATCCGATCATCGGCCATGTGATCGAGACCCGGCGACTGTAACGCCTTCCCGCCCGGGCCAGGCGTCGGGCAGACCCCACCGAGGAGCCGCCCGTGAGGATCACCCAGCTTGCCATCTATCCGGTCAAATCGCTGGGCGGCATCGCCCTCGACGACGCGCGCCTGACCGCCGAAGGCCTGCCCTGGGATCGCCGCTGGATGGTGGTCGACGATGTCGGCCGCTTCGTCACCCAACGTCAGCTGCCGGCCATGGTGTCCATCCGCGTCTCCCTGGAGCACGATGCTCTGGTGCTTGCCCACCCCGGGGTCGCACCGCTGCGCGTGGCCCTTGCCGCCCACCAGCAGGAGCGTCTCTCGGTCACCGTCTGGGAGGATCGCTGCGACGCCCTGGATGAAGGGGTCGAGGCCCGCGACTGGCTGGCCGCGGCGCTGGGGGATCTGCGCGGCAGCCGCCTGCGCCTGGTGCGCTTTGCCCCCGACCACCTTCGCCCGGTGGAACCCCACTACCTGGCCCCCGGCGAGTGGGCCCACACCGCCTTCGCCGACGGCTATCCGCTGCTGGTGGCCTCCACGGCGTCGCTCGCCGAGCTGAACCGCCGGCTTGCCGCCAAGGAGCTGTCGCCGGTGCCCATGAGCCGCTTTCGCCCCAATATCGTGATCGAGGGGGCCGAGCCCTTCGCCGAGGATGGCTGGCAAGCGCTCGGCTCCCCCGACGGCCGCTGGCGGCTGGGGCTGCGCAAGCCCTGCCAGCGCTGCAAGATCACCACCGTGGATCAGCACAGCGGCGAGATCCCGGTGCCCGGTGAGCCGCTGCGTACCCTGGTGGAGATGAACCCGCGCCTCGCTCCCGGCGGCTACTTCGGCCAGAACGCCATCCTGCTGGCGGGGGTGGGCGAGACGCTCAGCGTGGGCGATGGAGTGGCGGCGAGCCCCGCCTGATCGGCCCCTGCATTCCTGGAACAATTTTTCATTAAAATCGCCCTGGGCTATGATGGCGGGTCCGATTCGTCCATCCCCCACCAGGAGCCTGCCATGAGCTTTCATGTCTATCTGTCCGGCGAGATCCACACCGACTGGCGCGAGGAGATCCAGCGCGGCGCCGAGGCCGCCGGGCTGGACGTGGTCTTCACCGCCCCGGTGACCGACCACGCCGCCAGCGATGCCGCCGGCGACCACCTGGGCGAGACGCCCAGCCAGTTCTGGCGCGACCACCAGTCCTCCAAGGTCAACGCCATCCGCACCCGCACCCTGATCGAGCAGAGCGACCTCGTGGTGGTGCGCTTCGGCGACCAGTACAAGCAGTGGAACGCGGCCTTCGATGCTGGCTACTGTGCGGCCCTGGGCAAGCCCTACGTGACGCTCCACGCCGCGGAGATCGTCCACCCCCTCAAGGAGGTCGACGCCGAGGCCCAGGCCTGGTGCACCACCACCGACCAGGTGGTGGAGATCCTGCGCTACGTGCTCAAGGCCTGATTCCCGCCATGCCGGCCGGCGCTGTTCCGGCCGACAATGCCTTCATGGTAAGCGCCTGCCAACGATCGCCATTCCTGGGCTACGCTGATCAGGGAAGCCATCGAGGGCTCCAGGCAGGGCGGGATGCGCATGGGGTCCGCCAACTGCTTGCCCGGCGACTCCCGCGGCGGCTGGGCCCACCCAGCGCGGGTCCTGCCGGCAGAGGAGCGTCAGCATGACCAGGGAGCGCTACCACCCGATCATCTACGTGCGCGGTTTCGCCATGCGTGACAGCGAGATCGAGGCGACCATCAACACGCCCTACATGGGCTTCAACCTGGGGGCGACCCGGGTACGCCAGGGGCCCAGCGGGGCGTTCGACTCCCTGATCTTCGAGTCGCCGGTGATCCGCCTGATGAAGGATCACGGCTACCGGGACGTCTACGCCGAGGGGGCGGAGCGCGAGGACCGGCTGCCCCGCCGGACCCTGCTGATCCACCGCTACTACGAGGGGGAGGGCGGCGAGGGGCAGCGCCCCTCGATCCCCGAGGCGGCACGGACGCTCTCCGAGCGGATCCTGTGGCTGCGCGAGCGGATCTGCGGCGACGATGAGGAGGCGCGGGAAGCCTTCAAGGTCTACCTGGTGGCCCACTCCATGGGCGGGTTGGTCTGCCGCTGCCTGCTGCAGAACCCCGAGGCGGGCAGCGCCGAGGCGCGGGCCTGCGTCGACAAGGTCTTCACCTACGGCACCCCCCACGATGGCATCGAGATGGCCGGGTTCAACGTGCCGCGCTTCCTGGGCCTCTGGGACATCAGCAACTTCAACCGCAAGAGCATCGCTGGCTACCTCAAGCTCTCCCCGCGCGGGGGCCGGGTCAACCGCCTGGGGGGACACTTCCCGCCGGAGCGCTTCTTCTGCCTGGTGGGCACCAACCACCGCGACTACAACGCCACCCGCCACGTGGTGGGCGCGCGCAGCGACGGCCTGGTAAAGACCGACTGCGCCTGGGTCGAGGACGCCCCGCGGGTGCACCTCTACCTGGCCCACAGCGGCCCCTTCGGCATGGTCAACTCCGAGGCCGGCTACCTCAACCTGACGCGCTTCCTGTTCGGCGATGCCCGCATGCAGGGGCAGCTGGTGGTCGACCACCTGCCGCTGCCGCCCTCGCTGCAGCAGGCCCGCGACGAGGGGAACGACATCGAGGGCAGCTACCACTTCGAGTGCACGGTGATGCCGCGGCTCTTTCCGCCGGTGGCGCTCTCGGAGCGCCGGGTGGAGCATGACTCGGCGATCTTCCGTCGCTATGACGAGATGTTCCATCCCGAGCGGGCCGGCCACGACCATGCCCGTCACCCGGTGCTCTTCTCCGTCTACCTGGACAGCACGAGGATCACCGTCTCCCAGGGGCGCACCATGATGCTGACGGCCGACATCGCCGTGCGCAGCACCGAGTTCAAGGTGGGGGGGCGCTGGTTCGTCAGCCGCCGGGTGCCTGAGGAGAACCTCTTCCGCGAGAAGGTGGTGATCCTGGCCACCGCTGCTGCCGGGGGCTGGCGGCTGCGCTATATCCTCGGCGACGAGGACTGGGGCGAGGGGCGCGGGCGGCCGGTCAAGGAGGATGCGCGAGGGCATTACGTGCCGCTGACCAGCCGCAAGGGGTTCAAGGGGCGACTCTACCTGGGCATCGAGCCCTGGGAGTGAACCGCCAGCGGCCTGGCCCTTGAGACGACGCCGCCCCGGCGCTGGCCGGGGCGGCGTCGAGGGGCCGGCGTGGCCCGCTGGCTCAGAGGGTCATGAAGGGCGAGGCCTCACCGTCGCGGAACTGGTAGACATCCCAGTCGCCCTGTTTGGGCCCGGGCATGCCGGGGGTGCCGATGGGCATGCCGGCCAGGCCGATGCCGCGGGTGTCCGGGCGCTCCTCGAAGAGCTTCTCCACCGCCTCGAAGGGCACATGTCCCTCGATGGCGTAGCCGCCCATCTGGATGGTGTGGCAGGAGCCGAGGCCGAAGGGCAGGCCGACGCGCTGCTTGATCTTGCCGACCTCGATATCGTCGACGATCTTCACCTCGACCCCGCGGGCCTCGAGCTGGCGGGCGTACTCGTCGCAGCAGCCGCATTCCGGGTTCTTGAACATGGTCGCCTTGTCGGGCAGGGCGGCGTGGGCGGTCCCGGCGCCGAGCAGCAGGGCGGCGGAGAGCAGCAGAGTGGAGCCGAAGCGATTCATGGGCGGGCCTCCGGAAGGTCACGGGACGTGGGGCGGGAGGTGAACAGGTACTTGGCGAGGGCGGCGATGCCGAGGCCGAGCAGGGACAGCATGGCGAAGGGCATCAGCCAGCCCAGCCAGGGCAGGTTGCCTATCAGGGCAAGACAGGTGTTGAGCATGGGAGGATCTCCTGACAAACGGGTCCGAATGGATCGGGAAGGCGCGCGGCCTTCCTGGCGGAGGGGTCCGCCGGTGTTCGGTCAGGTTCTGGGAGGACGCCGCGGGGGCAGGGGGCGGTGGGCGATCACGGCCAGCGCCGGGGCGAGGGCCGGGAAGTGAGGGGCGGCCGTGGCCAGGTCGATGGAGGGCGGCAGCGCGGCGCAGCTGGCGCAGCGGTGCTCGTCCGGGGTCTCAGCGTCGAGCAGCTGTACCTGCGCGACGAGGCCGCAATCGGCCTGGTGGCTCTCCATGGCGCCATGGCTCGACAGCGCGGTCACCGCCAGCAGCAGCGCGAGGAGCAGGGCCAGCAGGCGGCCTCCTCGTGCGCTTTGCCCTGATGCGGTGACGGGTCGGGTCATGACGATACCTCATGGGTGATGGTGTCAGCATGCCGTGTCGCCGGCGCGGCTGCCTTGACTCAGGGCAACTTCCCGGCGAGGCGCTCATTCCTCGTGATCATGGCGGTGGCGATGGACGAACAGGTGCAGCCCCAGGCAGAGCCCCATGGGCAGCAGCAGCAGCCAGGTACCGGCACCGAAGGGGTTGCCGCGCCACAGCACGGTGAACATGGCCACCCCCATCAGCACCAGACAGGCGATCATCATCGCGTTGTGACGGTTCATGTCGACTCTCCTTGCGGGTTCGTGCGGGTGAAGCGCCGCTGGCGCGCCTGGGCGAGGTAGGCCGCCTCGATCTCGGCGTCGTCGCCGGTGTCGTCCCCTTCGGCCTGCACGGCGGCGACATCGTAGCCGGCCCCCTCGACGGCGCCTTTCAGGGCGTCAGCATCGGGCCCGTCTTCCCCGACCGTCACGCTGACATGGTGGTTGGCAATATTGGTCTGGATCTCGCTCACGCCATTGAGGCGCTCGAGCGTCTTGCGAACGATCCCGGCGCAGTGGTCGCTGCCCATGCCGGGAACCGTTCCCTGGCGGCTAGCAAAGGATAACTCCTATAGGCGATTTGATCATCCGGGACCCTACAGGTATCGACAAACCGGGGGCCTCCCTCGCCGGTGACGATCAGCCCGCGGCGTTCGGCTACCTCCAGGGCGGCACCGAGGCGACCGCCGGACAGGCCCGAGTAGCGGCCCAGGCTTGCGACCTCGATCCGGGGGGCGAGCACCGCCGCCCAGCGCAGCACCTCCAGGGACTCCGGGTCGAGGTCGGTCAGGCCCTCGAGTAGGGCTGAGGGTGCCTCGTTGCTCTCCGGGGGCGGGGCCGGAGGGGCCGCCGGCAGGCTCGGGAACGGCGCGGCGGACCCTTCGCCGGGCGGTACCTTGCCGCCTGGCGCGGGGCGTGCCCGGCGTGCCCCGGGCAGGGCGCCCGAGACCGGGATGCCGGCCTCTCCGAGCAGCCGCATGCCGAGCCGATACTGCTGCTCGGCCTCCCGCGGGCGGTGCAGCGCCTGCAGCAGGCCGACCAGGCGGGCGCGTGCCGCTTCGTCGTAGGGCGAGAGCCTCACCAGCGCCTGGGCGTGGGGCAGGGCCCGTTCGGGCTGCTCGCGGAGTCGCTCCACCAGGGCGGCGAGCAGCAGCGACTGGGCGCGCATGGCACCTTCTCGTTCGGCCAGGCACCAGCTGTGGAAGTCGTGGACGTTGGGCAGGTCGAGGCCTTCCAGCAGGGGACCTCGGTAGCGCAGGGCGATGGCCTCGAGGGAGTCGACGGGCGCCTCGGCGAGCCCGCCGGCCACCAACCGCTGCAGGGCGGTGACATCGATATCCAGCGCCGAGACATCCAGGCCGACGGAGAGCCGGTCGGCAAGCAGCCGGCAGCGGCCGGGGGTGTCCACCAGCCGACGCAGCTTCGAGAGGCTCCAGCGCAGCGAGCCCCGCGGGTCGTCGGGAAGCTCCCAGAACAGGTCGCAGAGGTGCTCGCGGCTGAAGGGGCGGGAGTGCAGGGCGAGGTAGGCGAGCAGGGCGCGAGTCTTGCGCGAGGGGGGCAGCGCCACAGGCAGGCCGTCTCGACGCAGTTCGAGATCGCCCAGCAGGTTGAGGGTCAGCGCGTTCATCGTTCGCCCCGGGTGGCCGCGCCACGCCAGTGACAACCTGTTCAGTATAGTCCGCCCGGCGCCGCTTCCCCGCGGCCAATCTCGCTTTTTAAACGGTGGTGCGCCCGGGAGGAGTCGCAAAAACCACGCTGGCTCCCACGTCCGCTTCCCCGGCGCCTGACGATGCTTGGCGGGTACCCCCCCATCACAGCACGCGCAGGAGAGACACCATGGCACGCCACGACAGCATCCTCGAGACCATCGGCGGCACGCCGCTGGTGCGGCTCGCCCGGCTCGCCCCGCCGGACATCCACCTCTACGCCAAGGTGGAGGCCTTCAACCCCATGGGCTCGGTGAAGGACCGCATGGCGCTGGCCGTGATCGAGGCGGCCGAGCGCAGCGGCGAACTGCGGCCCGGCCAGACGGTGATCGAGGCCACCAGCGGCAATACCGGCATCGGACTGGCCATGGTCTGCGCCCGCAAGGGCTACCCGCTGGTGGTGACCATGGCCGAGAACTTCAGCGTGGAGCGTCGCCGCCTGCTGCGCTTCCTCGGTGCCCGGGTGGTGCTCACTCCGGCGGCGGAGAAGGGCAGCGGCATGCTCGCCAAGGCCATCGAGCTGGCCGAGACCCACGGCTACTACCTGTGCCGCCAGTTCGAGAACCCGGCCAACGCCGAGGTGCATCGGCGCACCACGGCCCGGGAGATCCTCGACGACCTGGCCGGCGAGCCGCTGCACGCCTGGGTCAGCGGCTTCGGTACCGGCGGCACCCTGCAGGGCGTGGCCCGGGCGCTGAAGGCGGCCGACCCGGCGACGCGGGTAGTGGTGGCCGAGCCGGACAACGCGCCGATGCTCGGCAGCGGGGTGCCCCAGCCCCGCGGTGGCGATGACAGTAGGACGCTCAGCCATCCCGGCTTTCGTCCCCACCTGATGCAGGGCTGGAGCCCGGACTTCCTCTCCCCGCTGACCGAGCAGGCCGTGGCGGCGGGCCTGGTGGACGAGGTGATGCCGGTGGCCGGCGCCGAGGCGCTGCGTCTCGCCCGGGAGCTGGCGCGACGCGAGGGCATCTTCGCCGGCATCTCCAGCGGCGCCACCCTGGCGGCGGCGCTGGCGGTGGCGCGGCGCTCGCCGCCCGGCAGCCGCATCGTCTGCATGCTGCCCGATACCGGCGAGCGCTACCTCTCGACCCCGCTCTTCGAGAGCATCCGTGACGAGATGGATGACGAGGAGCTGGCCCTGTCACGCTCCACGCCGGGGTATCGCTTCGATGCCCGCCCAATGACACCGCCCGCGACGGGCGTCGCCGCGAAGGCGACTCCGGACGCCGAGGCCCTGGCCTTCGTCGACCAGACGATCGCCTCGGCGCCGGTGGTGATGTTCGCCCTCGAGTGGTGCGAGTTCTGCTGGTCGGCCCGCAAGCTCTTTGCCCGGCTGGGCGTCGAGGTGCGCAGCGTCGATCTCGATTCGGTGGCCTGCCAGGCCGGCAACCTCTGCGGCCGGGTGCGCCCGGTGCTGGCCGCGCGCACCGGGGCCGCCACCATCCCGCAGATCTTCGTCGGCGGGCGCCTGGTGGGCGGCTGCAGCGAGCTGTTCGAGGCCTGGCGGGACGGCACCCTGCGCGATCGCCTGGCGGCCTGCGGCCTTCGCGTCGACCCCGAGGCCGCCTTCGACCCCGACGAGCTGCTGCCCCGCTGGCTGCACCCCCGTGCCGAGACGGCCTAGGTGCCGACCGCTACCGCGCCGGCCGCGAGAAGGCCTCGGGCCGGCTGTCCCTCTCCGACTGTCCTTCTTCAGGAGCGCGTGTCATGACCTTCATCCAGACCATCCCGCCCGAGCGGGCCGACGAGGCGGTAGGCGAGATGTACCGGCGCCAGGCGGCGCACTTCGGCTACCTGCCCAACTATGCAAGGGCCTTCAGCCATCGCCCTGAGGTGATGGCGGCCTGGGCGGCCCTGCTGGCGAGCATTCGCCGGCACGTCACACCGCGGCGCTTCGAGCTGGCCACCCTGGCTGCGGCCAGCGTGCTCGGCAACAGCTACTGCGCCCTGGCTCACGGCAAGGCGCTGGGGCAGTGGCTCGACGACGAGACGGTGGCGGCGATTGCCGGCGGTCGCGAACCTTGCGGCCTCGATGCGGCGGAGCGGGAGCTGCTGGCGTTTGCGCGCCGGGTCGCGGGGGATGCCAGCCGGGTCACCGCCGATGACGTCGAGCGCCTGAGGCGCACGGGCCTGGCCGACGACGAGATCTTCGACCTCGTGGCGGTGGTGGCCGGGCGGGCCTTCTTCACCAAGGTGCTCGACGGCCTGGGGGTCGAGCCAGACGCCGCCTACCGCGAGCTGCCCACTCCGCTGTGCGAGGCGCTGACCGTGGGGCGGCCCATCGCCACGCCCGCCGCAGGATAGGCCCCGCGGCGGCGGCCGCCTCAGAACGAGCCGACCAGCGTACCCAGGGCGATCAGCAGCACCAGCGAGAGGATCGGGACCACCACGGCCACCACCGCGATATCCAGGTAGGCCTGGCGATGGGTCAGGCCGCAGATGGAGAGCAGCGTGATCACCGCGCCGTTGTGGGGCAGGGCATCCAACCCGCCGGTGGCGACGGCGGTGACCCGGTGCAGCAGCTCGGGGGCGATGCCGGCGGCCTGGCCCATGGCCAGGTAGGTGTCGCCCAGCGTGGCCAGGGCGATGCTCATGCCGCCGGAGGCCGAGCCGGTCATGCCCGCCAGCAGGTTGACCGCGATGGCGAGAGAGATCAGCGGGTTGTCGCCGCCCACCGAGGTCACCCAGAGGCTGATCGCCTCGAAGGCGGCGAGCGAGGCGATCACCGAACCGAAGCCGACCAGGCTGGCGGTGTTGAAGATCGGCAGCAGCGAGGCGTTGGCGCCGCTGTCCAGGGTGGTGGTGAGCGACTCGAGGCGCCTGAGGTTAGCGACGATGATCACCGCGATGGCGACCACCAGGGCGGCGATCACCGACCAGACCCCGCGCACCGACTCGATGCTGGTCGCACCATAGGCCGGCTCGGCGAGATACCCCGTCTCCATGGCCGGGATCACCACCGCCGTGAACAGCAGGTTCAGGGCGATCACCAGCACGATGGGCAGCAGTGCCAGCGGCAAGGGGGGCAGGTCGCGCACCGCCGGCGGCGGGGTCATCTCGGCCAGGTCGAAGCCCTCACCCGCCGCACGCTCCCGAAGGTGGCCGGCGGGCGGCGCGTTGTCCTGATGCTCGCCATAGCCTTCGCCGGCCAGCCGTGCCTGACGCGCCCGACGGTTCAGCCAGGCCTGTCCCAGCACCAGCATGACCAGGCCGGTGAGGATGCCGAGGCCCGGCGCGGCAAACGGCGAAGTGCCGAAGTAGGGCATGGGAATGGCGTTCTGGATGGCCGGCGTGCCCGGCAGCGCGGTCATGGTGAAGGTGAAGGCGCCCAGGGCGATGGTGCCGGGGATCAGCCGCTTGGGCAGGTTGGCCTGGCGAAACAGCGCCGCGGCGATCGGGTAGACCGCGAAGGCCACCACAAACAGCGAGACGCCGCCGTAGGTCATCACCGCACAGGCGAGCACCACCGCCAGGATGGCGCGGGCGTCGCCCAGGCGCTTTACGATGGCGCTGGCCAGCACCTCGGCGCTGCCCGAATCCTCCATCAGCTTGCCGAAGATTGCCCCCAGCAGGAACAGTGGGAAGAAGCGCAGGATGAAATCGCTGGCGGCCCCCATGAAGACCTGGGTGTAGCTGGCCAGCAGGGGGGTGTCGACCGAGACCAGCGCCACCAGGGCGGCGAGCAGCGGGGCGAGAATCAGCAGGCTGAGCCCGCGGTAGGCCAGGACCATCAGCAGCACCAGCGCCACGACGATCGCCATGATGCCGGTCATCGGGCGTCTCCCCGGTCGGGCGCCGTTTCGGTTCGTAAGGGGGAATAGCGTGCCATGCCTGCTCCTGCTCATCCGTGAATGCTGCAGTGCAGTATAGGCACCAGGGTGGCGGTTGTCTTCCGCCGGGTGGGGGCAACGTTAGCCGTCAGCGTGGGCGGTCAGCCCTGCCGTTCAGAGGCGTCCTTCAGCAGAGCCGGCTGCCCAGCAGCAGCTGGGCGGCGTCGAGGTGGTGCCAGCCCCACCAGACCAGGGCGAGGGCCATGGCGGTCAGCAGGGCGGCGGCGATCGGCAGCAGGAGCGAGCGGCTCATGCCTCGGCCTCCGTGGGGGCGGGGCGGCTGACCGGCCGCTCGCTGATGAACCAGTGCAGGGCGGCGGCCACCACCGAGAGCAGGATGGCGATGTTCCATACCACAGCGTAGTCGCCCTGCAGGTCGTAGAGGAAGCCTCCCAGCCAGACGCCCATGAAGGAGCCGAGCTGGTGGAAGAGGAAGACGATGCCGCCCAGCATGGAGAGGTGCTGGACGCCGAACACCGAGGCGACGATGCCGTTGGTCAGCGGCACGGTGGAGAGCCACAGCAGGCCCATGGCGATGCCGAAGAGGTAGGCGCTGCCGGGGCTGAGCGGCGCGACCAGGAAGAGGGTGATGACCACGCCGCGGATCAGGTAGAGCCAGGTGAGCAGGCGCGGCTTGGAGTAGCGCCCGCCGAGCCAGCCGGCGGCGTAGGTACCGAAGATGTTGAACAGGCCGACCAGGGCCAGCACGGTGCTGCCCACCTGCACGGCGATGCCGCTGTCGAACAGGTAGCCGGGCAGGTGCACGCCGATGAACACCACCTGGAAGCCGCACACGAAGAAGCCGAGGCAGAGCAGCCAGAAGCCGCGATGGTTGGCGGCCTCGTTGAGCGCGGCGCCCAGGCTGATGTCGCTGGCGGCCTTGGCCGAGGGGCGGTCGCGCAGCATGGCGCCCAGCGGCAGCATCAGCGCGGCGATGGCGCCCATCGCCAGCAGCGCTGCCGACCAGCCGAGCCACCCCATCAGGCCCAGGGTGCCGGGCAGCATGGCGAACTGGCCGAAGGAGCCGGCGGCGCTGACGATGCCCATGGCCATGCTGCGCTTCTCCGGGGCCACCGCGCGCCCCACGGCGCCGAGGATCACCGAGAAGGTGGTGCCGGAGAGCCCCAGACCGATCAGGATGCCGGCGGAGAGGGTCATGCCCAGCGCCGATTCCGAGAGGCCCATGAACAGCAGGCCCAGGGCATAGAGGGCGCCGCCGATGACCACCACGCGGGCTGCGCCGAAGCGGTCGGCCAGGGCCCCGGCGAAGGGCTGGGAGAGCCCCCACAGCAGGTTCTGCAGGGCGAGGGCAAAGGCGAAGACGCCGCGGCCCCAGCCCAGCTCGGTGCTCATGGGCTCGAGGAACAGGCCGAAGCCATGGCGCAGGCCCATGGCCAGGGTGACGACCAGGCTGCCCAGCACAATAAGCAGCAGGGAATGACGGCGCACGCTCTCCATGGGAGGTCCCGTTTGCAGACTAATGATAGGCCTACTATGCGACGGGCGTCGCCGCTTGGCTACTGTCTCCGGCTGGCGACGCGGATGTCGCCGACGCGCCACATGGGCGCCTGCCGGGCGCTTGGATAGAATGGGTGGCGATGAAGTTCCCCTGATAGAGAACAAGGAGGTCGTATGTCACGGCACCTGTATTTGCCCCTCATGCTGGTGGCGGCCAGCCTGGTCATGGCCGGCTGCAGCTATACCCCTGCCCGCATCAAGTCCGAACCGCTGATCGTCATCGATGACGACCGAGGCGGCCACTCGCGCGGCGGCTACTTCTGCCCGCCGGGGCAGGCCAAGAAGGGGCGTTGCTGACGACGCGGCAGTGAGGTTGCACGTTTTTTCCCTGCTCCGGTCTGGCGATTGGCCGGCGGCGGGTACAAGGTTATAGAACACTGTTTGCGTTTCGCCGGCCCGCCAGAGGCCACCGTCATCCACGATGACGGGCAGCGACACCGAACCGGGAACGAAGGGAGCCCCTTTTCTCGACTGCCTTGCGAGGTAACTCCATGAGGACTCCCGTGCGCTTGCTGATGCTGGCCATGGTGGCATCTACCCTGACCCTGGCGGGCTGCAGCTATACCCCTGCCCGAGTCGAGACCCGCCCGCTGATCGAGGTGGACGGCTACAGCGGCCATCGCCACTATCGCGGGGATGATCGTCGTTACTATCGCGATCGCCATCGGCGGGTGGAGCGGTACTACTACTATGATGACCGTCGCCATGACCGCCGCGGCAGGGGCTTCTGTCCGCCCGGGCTGAGGATGCAGGGGCGCTGCTGAGTGCCCCGGTGACTTCGCTTCGGGGCTTGATCCGGCACCGCCCTCGGGCGGTGCCGGCGTTTCGGTGCGAGGTCTCGCCCTTTCAGCGCGTCAGCGCGCGGTGAGTGCCGCCTCCAGGGTGGCGAGCCGCCCCGGCACCAGGGCGTCCTCCACGGCGGTGATGCGCAGCACATGGCCCAGCGCCGGGTCGGCAGGGCGGGCGATCAGCTTGCCCTCGTCGAGCAGGGCGGCGTGCAGCTGGCCGGCCAGCTCGGCGCTGGCCAGGCGAATACCGACGAAGTTGGTGGCGCTGGGCAGCACGTCGGCCCCCAGTTCGCGCAGGTGGGCCGCCAGCCGCTCGCGCCGCCGCCGTACCGCCGCCACGTGGGCTTCCACCTCGTCGGGGGCGTCCAGCACCACCTCGGCGGCAGCCTGGCTCAGGGTCGACACCGCGTAGTGGATGCGCACCTTCATCATCACCGCCAGCGTCTCGGGCTCGGCGATGGCGTAGCCGACCCTGAGCCCGGCCAGGCCATGGGCCTTGGAAAGGGTGCGCAGCCGGATCACCCCGGGTAGCACCCGCCGCCCGAACTCGCCGTCGGCATCCTCGCGAAAGTCGTGATAGGCCTCGTCCAGCAGCAGCCAGCAGTCGTCGGGTAGCGCGTCACGCAGCGCCAGCACGTCGGCGTCGCGATGCAGGTGGCCGCCGGGGTTGTCGGGATTGGCCAGGTAGACCAGCCGGGCCCCCTGCTCGCGGGCGGCAGCGGCCAGGGCGTCGAGATCCGGCGCCAGGCGGCCGGGCCCCTCGTCGTAGGGCACCTCCACCAGCCGGCAGCCGTGGCCCCGGGCGAAGTAGGCGAAGGTGGGGTAGGTGCCGGTGGTGCTCACCACCACGTCGCTCGCGGTGGTCGCGGCGCGCAGCGACAGCGCGATCAGGCTGTCGGCGCCGGCGTCCACCAGCATCGCCTCCAGGGGAATGCCCTTCTGCTCGCACAGGCGCCGCCGGATGCCCAGCGCCTCGGCGTCGCCGTAGCTGTAGACGTGGGCCGCCATGGCGTCGCCGAAGTGCTCGCGCAGGGCGCGGTGGGGCATGTCGAGCCCCTCGTTGGAGCCGAGCTGGTGGGGGATCTCGCGGCCCAGGCGGCGTTCCAGCACGCGCACCCCGGGGAAGGGGTTGTGGGGGCCGTCACCGGTCAGGTGGTCGGGAAAGCGGGGCATGCAGAACTCCCGGTCAGTCGTCATAAATGGGTGTCAGGGTTCGAGTTGGTAGGTCAGCCAATCGGTGCGGGTGGCGTGACGGTCATAGACGCCGCGGGCACGGTAGTTGTGCTCGCGGGTGATCCAGCGCACGAAGGGCCAGCCCTGGCGGCGAGCCTCCTCGCGCAGCTCGTCCAGCATCTCGTCCACGGCGCCGCTGCCGCGATGGGCGGGGGCCAGGAAGAGGTCGTCCAGGAAGCCGATGGTGGCACCGCGCAGCGGCGATGGCATGGCGCGAAAGTGCATCAGGCCGATGGCCTCGCCGGCGTCGGTGCGGGCCAGCAGGCCCTGCAGCGGCGCGTCCGACGCCTGGAGCCATCCCCATACGGTATCAAGGATCGTGGCGTCCATGGGCATGCCGTAGTACTCGGCATAGCCGCGATACAGGCGCTCCCAGTCGGCGCGATCGGCGTCCTGCGGTACGGTGATGGTCAGGGTCATGGGCTTTTCCTCTTTTGCAGCATCACGATTGCCACGGCGGCCAGCGTCAGCAGCAGGGCAAGAAAGACCTTGGCGCTCAGCGGCTCGCCGAGCAGCAGGATGGCACTGGAGACGCCTACGGTCGGAATGATCAGGGTCGAGATGGTGGCCTGTGCCACGCTCAGCCGATTCACGTTCATGAACCACAGCATCTGGGCCAGGGTGATCGAGAACAGCAGATGATAGCCCAGGGCCAGCCAGGTGCTGGCCTGCCAGGACGCCGGAGGCGGCGGTGACTCCGTTAGCACCATCATCACGATCATGGGCACAGCGCAGATCACGAACTGCCAGCCGGTGATGACCACCGCGTGGCTCTGCCAGACGCCGCGCTTCTTGATCAGCACCGTGCCGAGCGCCCACGAAAGCGCCGCACCCAGCATGATCAGGGGCCCCGTCAGCCCCCGGGTGCCGCCGGCCAGTGCGGTGGGGCCCAGCAGCACCAGCAGGCCCGCCTGGCCGCACGCCAGCCCCAGCCATTGACGGCGCGTGATGCGCTGGCCAAGCAGCCACCATCCCATCAGCAGGGCCCAGCAGGGCATGCTGAAGGCGATGATCGCGGCCTGGGAGGTGGGCATTCTGAGCTGTGCGAAGGCCGTGGCCAGGTTGAAGCCGAGGATGGTGAAGAGTCCCGTGGCGATGAGCCAGGGCCACTCGTCGGCCGGAACCCGGAGCGGCAGCCGTCGCCACCGGGCCCAGCTCAGCAGCAGCAGGGCTCCCGTCGTGAAGCCGATCGTTCGCAGGGTGAAGGGCGGCACGTCCATCAGTATGAACCGTACCGCCGGCCAGTTGCCGCCCCAGAACAGTCCAATGGTGGCGATCAGCAGCAGCGCCGTCAGTCGCTCGCTATGGCGCAGCCGGGCCAGCTGCGCGCGGGCAATGGTCAGGCTCATTCGGCGATGTCCGGCAGCACCTTGTGCCGGTTCAGCAGCCCCTTGGGATCCAGGGCCTGCTTCAGGGTGCGCATCAGGGCAATCTCTTCGGGGGTCCGCGAGAGGTGCAGGTAATCGCGCTTCTCGATTCCGATACCGTGTTCGGCCGAGATGGAACCGCCCAGCGCGGCCAGCGGTTCGTAGACCAGCGCCTCAACGGCGCGGCGTGTCTCGGCATCGTCGCGGCCGGTGCCCACGGTGACATGCAGGTTGCCATCACCCAGGTGGCCGAACACCACGATGCGCCCCTCGGGCCAGCGTGCGCTCACGGCCCGCTCCAGGGCTTGCACGTAGTCCTCCATGTCGGCGATCGGCAGGCTGATATCGAAGGCGAACCGAGGCGCGATGTGGTGAAGCAGGCCCTCGATATCCTCGCGGATGGCCCACAGGCGCTCGCGCTGCTGCTCGGAGCTTGCCACCGCGGCATCGCTCAGCAGCCCGGCCTCGAAGGCCGACTCGATCGCCGTTGCGAAGCGCTGGGCGCTCTCTGTCGCCTCGCTGCCCAGGCTCTCGATCAGCGCATAGAAGGGGAAGTCGGACGGCAGCGGCGGCGCATGGCGGCCGCTCTCCTCGGTGAGCAGGGCATAGTGGCTGCGCCACATCACCTCGAAGGCGCTGAGCTGCTCCCCGAGCGTTCGTCTCATGTGCTGGAGCAGCCCGGTGAGCGCCGGAAAGTCGGCGCAGGCCACCAGGGCGGTCTGTGGCACCGGCTGCAACGGCTGCAGCCGGAGCACCGCGCGGGTGATGATGCCGAGCGTTCCCTCGCTGCCGATGAACAGCTGCTTGAGGTCGAAGCCGGCGTTGTTCTTGAGCATGCGATTCATGGAGCTGACCACTCGGCCGTCGGCCAGTATCGCCTCCAGTCCCAGCACCTGCTGGCGCATCATGCCGTAGCGGATCACCCGCACGCCGCCGGCATTGGTGGCGATGTTGCCGCCGATGGTGCAGGAGCCACGTGCCCCCAGGTCGAGGGGAAACTGCATGCCGGCCTCCATGGCGGCCTCCTGCACTCTCTGCAGCGGTGCCCCGGCCTGGGCGGTCAGGGTGCCGCCGACCGGGTCCAGCGCCTCGATGGCGGTCATGCGCTCCAGCGAGATCACCAGCTCATCGGCATCCGCCTCGGCGCCGTGCACCAGGCCGGTCAGTCCGCCATGGGTCACCACGGGCTGGCCGGCGGCATGGCACTTCATCATCACGGCCGCCAGCTCCTCGGTGGAGGCTGGGCGCAGGATGGCCGCGGCGCGACAGGGCGCGCCGCTCATCCAGTCCACCCGCCGCGCGGCGACGTCATCGCCCCGCAGCACATTCGCGGGCCCCACGATCCCCTCGATCGCCTTCAGCAGTGATTCCATTCTCCCCTCCTGGCGGATCAATCGGCTTGCCGTGCCGAGTTCATGCGGTCTCGAGGGCTTCCGGCCGGCCGGGAATGGCCTCGAGCAGCTGGCGGGTGTAGGCCTCCTGCGGCGCCAGGAAGACATCCCGGGCCGGGCCCTGCTCGACGATTCGCCCATGCTGCATCACGATGATGCGATCGCAGATCTGGGCGGCCACCCGCAGGTCGTGGGTGATGAAGAGCAGCGACAGCGACAGCTTCTGCTTGAGCTCCTCGAGCAGCTCGAGGATCTGCGCCTGGATCGATACGTCGAGCGCCGAGACCGCCTCGTCGGCCACGATCAGCTCCGGCTCGAGGGCCAGCGCCCGGGCGATGCCGATGCGCTGGCGCTGGCCGCCGGAGAACTCGTGGGGGAAGCGGTCGGCGGTGCCGCCCAGCCCGACCAGTTCGAGCAGCTCGTCGGCCTGGGCCATCGCCTTGGCCCTGGGCACGCCATTGGCGAGCGGCCCCTGGGCGATGGCGTAGCCCACCCGGTGGCGAGGGTTCAGCGAGGCGTAGGGGTCCTGGAAGATCATCTGCACCCGGTGGCGCTCGCGGCGCAGGGCCTCCCCCCTAAGGTTCATGAAGTCGGTGCCGGAGAGCTCCATGGTGCCGCTGTCCGGATGTTCGAGACGGACCACGCAGCGCCCCAGGGTCGACTTGCCGGAGCCCGATTCACCGACGATGCCGATGGTCTCGCCCTTCACCAGCGAGAAGGAGACATCGCGCAGGGCATGCACCTCCCGGGCCGGCTTGAAGAGCCCACCTCGCGAGCGGAACACCTTGTTGAGCCCTTCGACCCGCAGCAGCGGCGTGTCGGTCTCGGCCCCGCGGGCCTCGGGAATCACGTCGCTGGGGATCGCCTCGATCAGCGCCCGGGTGTAGTCGTGCTGGGGGTTGTCGAGCACCGGCCTGGCATCGCCGAGCTCGACGATCTTGCCGTGGCGCATCACGCAGACCCGGTTGGCGATCTCGGCCACCACCCCGAAGTCGTGGGTGATGAACATCACCGCCATGCCGCGGCGGCGCTGGAGGTCGAGGATCAGCTCCAGGATCTGGGCCTGGGTCGTCACATCCAGGGCCGTGGTCGGCTCATCGGCGATCAGAAGCTCCGGCTCGAGTGCCAGGGCCATGGCGATCATCACGCGCTGTCGCTGTCCGCCGGAGAGCTGGAAGGGGTAGGCACGGATGGCCTTCTCGGGCTGCGGGATGCCCACCTCGACGAGCAGGGCCAGCGCCTTCTCCTGCCGCTCACGGCCGCTCAGCTGGCCGTGAGCCTCGAAGACCTCGCTGATCTGGGCGCCGACCCGCATCAGCGGGTTCAGCGCGGTCATCGGCTCCTGGAAGATCATGCCGATACGCAGGCCGCGCAGCTGACGATGCTGCTTCTCGGTGAGGGTCAGGAGATCCTGGCCATCGAAGAGCGCCTCGCCGCCCACCGGGCGGACGCCCTTGGGCAGCAGGCCCATGATGGCGTTGGCGGCCATCGACTTGCCGGAACCTGACTCACCGACCACGCAGAGGATCTCGCCACGCTTCACGTCGTAGCTCACGTCCTCCACGGCATAGGCGCGGTCGGCGCCCTTGGGCAGGGCAATGGTCAGGTTGCGCAGGCTCAGCAGGGGACTGGAGGATGTCTCGTTCATGGGATTCCCCTCGCTCAGGAGCGCTCGCGGCTCAGTTTCGGGTTCAGGGCGTCATCCAGCCCCTCGCCCACCAGGTTCAAGGCCAGCACGGTCAGCAGGATCGCCAGGCCCGGGAAGAAGCTCAGCCACCAGGCCTGGCGAATCACCGTGCGCGCCGCCCCGATCATGTAGCCCCAGGACATCACATTGGGGTCGCCCAGGCCGAGGAAGGAGAGCGACGATTCCAGCAGGATGGCCGTGGCGACCATCAGCGAGGCCAGCACGATGATCGGCGACAGGGTGTTGGGCAGGATCTGGCGAAGGATGATGGTGCGGTTGGACTGGCCGACGAGGCGTGCCGCCTCCACGTACTCGCGATGGCGCAGCGACATGAACTCGGCGCGTACCAGGCGGGCGACGGGTGGCCAGCTGACCAGGGCGATGGCCACCACGATGGAGGTGACGCTGGGCTGCATGATCGCCACCAGCACGATGGCCAGGGCGAAGTTGGGAATGGTCTGGAAGAACTCGGTGAAGCGCATCAGAGCGTCATCGATCAGGCCGCCGTAGTAGCCGGCCACGGCGCCGAGCGGAACGCCGATCATCAGTGCCACCAGGGTCGAGACCAGCC
The DNA here is from genome assembly GCF_003547075.1 of Halomonas sp. JS92-SW72. NCBI lineage: Bacteria > Pseudomonadati > Pseudomonadota > Gammaproteobacteria > Oceanospirillales > Halomonadaceae > Halomonas > Halomonas sp. JS92-SW72. Next base: position 2,715,713 of record NZ_CP032147.1, on the reverse strand, counting down.
CGATCAGCAACGAGACCCAGGCGCCATGCATGAGCCCGGCGGCCACGTTGCGGCCCATGGTGTCGGTGCCCAGCGGAAAGCCGTCGACTTCCAGGGGCGGCAGGAAGGGCCGCTGGACCATGCGCCAGGGAGATTCCGGATAGAACAGGGGGGCGGAAATGGCCATCAGGATGATCGTGACCAGGATGATCAGCCCGATCAGGGCCCCACGGTTCTGGGCAAAGCGGGCGAAGAAGCTCATGAGGCCTCCTTGATGCGCGGATCGGCCAGGCGATAGACGAGATCGGTAAGGATGTTGAACACGATCACCAGGGCGGCCGAGAAGAAGAAGATCCCGAGCAGCAGGTTGTAGTCACGCTGCATCAGCGCCTCGTACATCAGGCGTCCGATGCCGGGCCAGGCAAACACCGTCTCGGTGAGGATCGCGCCCCCCACCATCTGGCCGGCCTGCAGGCCCGCCAGGGTGATGATCGGCAGCAGGGCATTGCGCAGGATATGCCGCCGCTGAATGATCCGTGGCGACAGCCCCTTGGCGCGGGCCGTCTTGACGTAGTCCTGCTGGCTGGCCTCGAGCATCGAGGTGCGGGTCATGCGGGTGTAGATGGCCATGAAGAACAGGGCGAGGGTGGTGGCGGGCAAGATCAGGTGCTTGCCGACATCCAGCGCCAGGGCCAGGCCGGTGTAGCCGGCGCCAATGGTGTACATGCCATAGGCGGGCAGCCAGTCGAGATAGACCGAAAACAGCACCACCGCCATCAGCGCGACCCAGAACAGCGGGGTGGCATAGAAGAGCAGGGCGAGTGCCATGATCAGCGAGCCAGAGGGCTTCTTGGCACGGGCAGCGGCCAGGGAACCTGCCAGGATGCCCAGGGCCAGCGACAGCACGAAGGCGGTACCGGTCAGCAGCAGGGTGGCGGGCATGCGCGCCATGATCAGGTCGAAGACCGGCATCTGCTGGCGGTAGGAGTAGCCGAAATCGAGCATGGCGATGCCGGAGACATAGCGCCACAGCTGGACATAGATCGGCTGGTCGAGTCCGAACTGCTCGCGCAGCTGGCGCAGGAACTGCTCATCGGTGGCTCCCGCTTCTCCGGCCAGCACGGCCGCGGGATCCCCGGGAGCCATATGGATCAGGAAGAAGTTGAAGATGACGATGAGAAACAGGACGACGACGGCTTTCAGCAGCCGCATGACGATCAATCTGGCATAGAGCATGCCATTACCCCCGTGGCGACATGGTGCAGGTGTGGGGCGGCACGCGGCCGCCCCACCCGAGCTCAGCGGTCAAGTCAGCCGAGTTCAGCGATCAAGCCAGGCGTTCTTGAAGCCGTCGTTGAGGCCGATGCCGGTGGTCACCAGATCCTGCACGTCACAGCGATAGATGGTCGGGAAACCGAGCTCCAGCAGCCAGCCCACCGGGACGTCCTCGTGGAGCAGCTCCTGCACCTCCTGGTAGTAGATCTCGCGCTGCGAGTCCGGGTAGGCGGTGGCGGCCAGGTCGAACAGCTCGTCGACGCGCTCGTTCTCGTAGCCCTGGACATTGTTCCAGGGAGAGCCCTTGGCGATATTGCTGGAGATATAGGTGCGCGAGATGCCTAGCGCCGGGTCGCCATATTGGAAGAGGTAGGTGAAGGCGAGATCATAGTCCCAGTCGCCCAGGCGCTGGTTCCAGCCGCCCACGTCGGTGGACTGGGTGCGGACGTTGATGCCCACTTCGCGCAGGTTCTGCTGCACGGCTTCGGCCCAGCGGACCCAGGTCTCGCCGTAGGGGATCGGCAGCAGGCGGACCTCCTCGCCGTCATAGCCCATCTCGTCGAGCAGCTCTCTAGCGCGCTCGGGGTTGTGGTCGTAAGGGGGCAGGCTGTCGTCCTGGAAGCGTGCGTTGGAGCCGAAGGCGGACAGCGGCACATTGCCAAGGCCATTCCACAGCACGTCACGGGCGAACTCGCGATCCATGGCGTACATCACCGCCTGGCGGAAGCGCTTGTCGGCAGTGGGGCCCTCGCGATTGTTCATCCACAGCATGGCGAAGGGGCTGAAGTACTCGTGCCCGGCCTCGGTGCGGCAGGTGTTGTCCAGGGCGCTCAGCCGCGGGATGTCGAAGTTCTCCACGGAGTTGGCCGGCAGCACATCGACGCGACCGTTCTCATAGGCCACCGCCCGGGAGGAGGCATCGGGGATGATGTGCCAGTTGATGCCGTCGAGGTAGGGCAGGCCCTCCTCGTAGTAGTCGTCGTTGCGCACCAGCTGGATGACGCTGCCGCGATCCCAGCGCTCGAACTTGAAGGGGCCGGTGCCGATCGGGTGGCTGTTGGCATCGTTGTTGCGGAAGTCGGTGCCCTCGTAGATATGCTTAGGCATCATCGGCATGGTGCCCGCCTCGAAGGAGAGCAGGAAGGGGCCGAAGGGGTTCTTGAGGCTGAAGACCACGGTGTGGTCATCCGGTGCCTCGATGCTGTCGACGTGAGCCAGGATGGTGCGAGTCCGAGGGTTCATCTCGCGCAGGTAGACATCCGTGGAGAAGACCACATCGGCCGAGGTGAAGGGCTCGCCATCGTGCCAGGTCACGCCCTCGTTCAGGTGGAAGGTGTAGACGAGACCGTCATCGCTCACTTCCCAGCTGTGGGCGAGCTGAGGCATCGGCTCGAGGTCGGTGCTGTAGCGCAGCAGGCTCTCGTAGATGTTGCCGGAGACGGTCTGGGTCGGCGCATTCTGGTGGATGCCGGCGATGATCCCCGGGGGTTCCGGCTGCAGTACCGTGTTGATGATGCCGCCCGAGCGAGGCTCTGCCAGCGCTGCGGTGGAGGCCAGGGTGGCGGCCGCGATGGCAATGGTCAAAGGCTTCTTCATGGTCTTCCCCGTTGAGTTATGGCTTGTTGGTGGGTCAGGTCGACTCTTGCGAGCCTGGATGAAAACGAGCGATCAGCGCCGCCTCATGGCCGGCTCGCCGCCCGCAGCACTGCATCGCACAATACCTGGGTGGCGATGGCGCAGTGTTCGGGTTCTGCATACTCCCGCTCGTTGTGGCTGATGCCTTCACGGCAGGGAATGAACAGCATGGCGGTCGGCGTCACGTAGCTCAGGTTGACGGCGTCATGGCCGGCACCGCTCATCATGGTGAAGGGGTCCAGGCCGTGGGCACGCGCGGCTGCCGACAGATCGTCTACCAGGGTGGTGTCGAAGCGCGTCACCGGCATGTGCCAGAGCTCCTCGACGCGGGCCGTGACCCCCTCGCGCTCGGCCGCGGCGGCCACATGGTGGCGCAGCAGGCGGTCGAGCTCCGCCAGGCGGGCCTCGTCCGTATGGCGCACATCGACGTTCAGGAGCACCTTGCCAGGAATGACGTTGCGCGAGGGTTCGGCAACCTGGAAGTCCCCGACCGTCAGGCGTGACATGCCCTCGACGTCTGCCAGGACCGTCTCGCGCATGGCCTCGATGAAGGCGGTGGCGGCCAGCAGCGGGTCGTGTCGGTAGCCCATGGGCGTGGGGCCCGCGTGGGCGGAATCGCCCGTGAACTCGATGTCATACCAGCGCAGGCCCTGGACGCCGCTGACCACGCCGATGGGCAGCGCCTTGCGCTCCAGGACCGGGCCCTGTTCGATGTGCAGCTCCAGGTAGGCGCCCAGGGGCAGGTCGTCGCGGGTCAGGCTCCCCTTGAAGCCCGAGTGATCCAGCGCCTCGCCAAGGGACATGTCCGAGCGATCCCGGGCGTTGCGGAAGGCCTCCAGAGAGAGACGGCCACTGTAGACGCCGCTGCCGCCCATGGCAGGCGCGAACCGGCTGCCTTCCTCGTTGGTCCAGACGATGAGCTCCAGGGGGCGCTGCGTGGTGATGCCCGCCTCATCCAGGGTGCGAAAGATCTCGAGCCCCGCCAGTACTCCCAGGATGCCGTCGAATCGCCCGCCCAGCGGCTGGGTATCCAGGTGGCTGCCGATGCCGATAGGGGGCAGGGAGTCATCACGGCCCGCGCGGCGGATGAAGAGGTTGCCGGCCTGGTCGGTGCGCCATTCGCACTTCAGCGCATCGGTCCAGGTGAGAAGCTGCCGTCTGCCGGCGATGTCCTCATCGCTGAGGGCCAGGCGTCGACTGCCCCCATTGGGCGAGGGGCCGATCCGTGCCATGTCCATGAGAGAAGACCAGAGCCGCTGGCCGTCGATGTGTGGGGCAGGGGTGACGCTCATGCCGCTTGTCTCCATGGCAGGGGGAAGAGATGAGATTGCGTTGAATGTGCAGCTCCGGGCGGCTGGCGTATTCTCGAAGCTTTTCAGTGGACTGCCACAGGAGATGCACCCGATGAGGTCCGTGCACGACACCCTCGACTGGAACCTGCTGCGAACCTTCGTGAGCATCGTTCAGGAGAAGAGCATCAGTCGCGCGGCTCAGCGCCTCAATCTGTCCCAGCCGGCGGTCAGCCTGGCCTTGAAGCGGCTGGAGTCGCACCTCGGACAGAGTCTCATCGAGCGGGGCAGCCACCGATTTCGCGTCACCGAGGCGGGCGAGCTGGTCTACCGCGATGCGCTCGAGATCTATGCCAACGTGGCGAGGCTCGGCATCACGGTGCGGGAGACCTCCCCGGAGGTGGCCGGTCAGGTCACGCTGCTGCTGGTCAGCGGCATCCAGTGCTCGTTTCTCGACAACGTCCTGCGCGATTTCCACGAGCAGCACCCGCGGATCACCTGTGAGGTGAGCGTCCTGTCGAGTCAGGACGTCGTGCAGGCGATGCTGCAGAAGATGGGTACCGTCGGGGTGTGCCTGCTGCCGCATCCGGTCGAGGGGCTCAACGGCCAGCTGCTTGTCCATCAGCGCTACCGGTTCTACTGCGGCCGCTCCCATCGCCTGTTCGGCCAACAGAACCTCTCGCTCCAGGCGCTGGCGCGAGAGCCTTTCGTCTCCTTCACCAGCGCCCAGCTGTCCGGGGCGCTTGCGGAAATCGCGGTCTACCGGGCGCATGCGGCCATGACCGGCGAGGTGGTGGTCACGTCCAGCAGCCTGGAAGAGATCCAGCGCTTCGTGCGTACCGGCTGGGGCATCGGCTGCTTGCCCGAGCACACGGTCCAGGCGGATGTCGACAAGGGTCTGCTCTGGCCACTTCCGCCCTACGAGGGGGTGCCGAATATCGACCTCCACCTGGTATGGCACAAAGATTCGCGCTTTTCGCAGGCAGAGCGACTGTTCTTCGATTATCTGCATGGCGCAATGGCGTCGGTGAGTCTGGAGCAGCGACTGCCATGAGGTGGCCTGGGATGGGTGCATCCGGGAGGGTCCCGTCTTGTTGTTTGTTCTAGGGGTACCGGCCCGGGTCCCATAAGGCAATTTTTCATTTTTTATTCTTTGTATTAGCCTCGCTTATGCACCAGCGGGGCGTTTTTTTGCTTGCAAACAGGCGATAAAGGTGCAAAGCATGAATAGGCCGATCGGGAAACTGGTGTCGATTCAACGCCCGGGTCTTGAGTCAACAGGGTGATCGAGCTTCCACAACGATAATGGAGCCAATTCATGCTTACCGAGCCGGAGAAGCGGGTCATGTCGACCTGCGATGAGCTCTTCGAGGAGACGCTTTGCCTGACGGAATCCCTGGTCAGGGCCTACAGTACGCTGGGCAATGAACAGGAAGCACTCGAGGTGATGGAGGCGTGGTATCGCCAGGAAGGATTCACGGTAAAGCGAGTGCCAATGGAGGCTTCTGTCCTTCAAATCGATCAGGTTGAGCCATCACCCATTCCGGCTCGATACAATGTGATGGGGATGCTCAATCCGGAGTCGAAAGGCCCGCATCTCGTCTACAATGGCCACCTCGATGTGGTGCCGGCTGAACCGGAATCTCTATGGGCACGCCCGCCCTGGGAGCCCTGGCGAGATGGCGGCTGGCTCTATGGCCGGGGGGCGGGTGACATGAAGGCCGGTATCGCCGCCATGGCGATGGCCGTCAAGGCAGTTCGGCAGGCCGGCATCGAGATCGATCACCCCCTGACGCTGCAGACCGTCATCGAGGAGGAGTGCTCAGGGCACGGCGCTCTCTCCTGCGTCAAGGCTGGCCATGCCGGCGATTTCGTGCTGATTCCCGAGCCTTTCGGCGCCAAGCTGGTGTCCGGGCAGGTGGGCGTGCTGTGGTTTCGCATCCGCCTCGATGGCGTGCCGACGCATGTGCTAGATACCAGTGCCGGAAGCAACGCCATCGAGGCCATCACGTCACTCTTTGCTGCCTTGAAGGCCCTCGAGGCGGAGATCAATGCGCTGCCTCGGCACTCCCTCTATCAAGACATGGAAAAGCCGTTCAACCTGAACATAGGACGCATCGAAGGGGGTGACTGGGCCTCCAGCGTTCCCGCTCATGCTTGTCTGGAGGGCCGGCTGGGTTTCCCCTCCGAGATGGCCGTCGATGACGCCATGAAGCTGGTGGAGGCGTGTGTCGAAAAGGCGAAGGCAGGACTGGGGAAAGGCATCTCCAATCTCAGGGTGGAGTTTCACGGGTTTCGCTCCGAGGGGGTGGTGATCGATATGGAGAATTCTGGCATACGTTTGCTGGGAAAATGTCACCACGACCTGACAGGTAATGCGATCACCTCCCAGGCGCTGACGTGCACGACAGACCTGCGCGCATTTCATGTGCATGGTGGCATCACCGGGACCTGCTACGGACCCGTTGCCGAGAACATTCACGGCGTCGATGAGCGGGTCGATATCGAGTCTATCCGGCATGTGCTGAAAGCCTATGCCCTGTTCTTGTGCAGGTGGGGGCGAGAGAGCCATCAGGAGCTTGTGGTTCGGTAAACCCATATTTCCGACTTGAGGAGCTGGTGCTGTGAAATTCTTCTATCACCCGGATCAGGAGCTGCATGCGCCGCCGAGCTTCCTGTTGAGAGGCCGGCAGGTGGCATCGCCGGAGGGACCCCTGCGGGCTCAGATGTTGCTGGAAGGCCTGGCGAGCCTGGGCATCGAGGTCACGTCGCCGGAAATGCCGGACACCCCCCGCCTGCGTGAACGGTTGTCGCGGATCCACACCAGGCGCTACCTCGACTTCCTGGAAACCATCCACTCGCGCTGGTCGGCGCTTCCCGAGGCGACCGCGGTGGTATCTCCCAATGTGCACCCCTGCGGCGGCGGCCACCACTATCCCCGTCACCCGGTGGGCCAGGCGGGCTGGCACATGCACGACATGGCCTGCCCCCTGACGGCCGAGACGTTCAGCGGGGTCATGGCGAATGCCGCCAGCGCCGAGGCGGCGGCGGACGCGGTGCTGGCCGGCGTTGCCAGCGCCTACGCACTGTGTCGCCCGCCGGGCCACCATGCGGGGCCCGATCGCGCCGGCGGCTTCTGCTTCCTCAACAACTCGGCCCTGGCCGCCGAGGTGCTGCGCGAGCGCCATGCTCGCGTGGCAATCCTCGATGTGGACCTGCATCACGGCAATGGCACCCAGGACATCTTCTATGACCGTGGCGACGTCTGGACCGGCTCCGTTCACGCGGACCCGGCCGACTTCTATCCCTTCTTCTGGGGCGGGGTCGACGAGATCGGCGAGGGGAAGGGCAGGGGCGCCAACCTCAACCGCCCCTTGCCGCTGGGCAGCGACGGGGTCGCCTTCATGGCGGCGCTGGAGGAGCTCATCGAGGCCATGACGGCGTTTCGGCCCGAGGCCCTGGTGGTGCCGCTGGGGCTGGATGCCCATCGCGATGACCCGCTGGCCGGTCTGGCCCTGGAGACCGACGACTTCCAGGCCCTGGGGCAGCGTCTCGCCGCCATCGAGCTGCCCACGGTGATCGTGCAGGAAGGGGGCTATCCCACCGAGCACCTGGGTAACAACCTGGCCGCTTTCATGCGTGGCTATACCGGTTCTCGCGCCGCCAATGGCGGCAGCTGATCCCCGACAGCCAAACAAGGCGCTGGCGCAGGGCTCCCCTGCGCCAGCTACTCTGGAGCGATCACATGAATGACCAGCATGCCGGCCAGGCGATCATCGCCCACGCCCGGGTGTCGGGCGTCTCCCTGGTGCGGGGCGTCTGCCTGGTGGGTTCCGGGGGGAGAGGGCCGCGGTTGCCGAGATCGCCTGCCGTCACCCATCATGAAAGCCGGATCACGAGAACACTGCGTGCCTTGTCATGAACAAACTTGCCGTGCGGGCTAAAACCTTGGGCGGCGAGCATGTCGCTCACGCCCATGACCATCATCAGCTGATTCTGGCGACCTGTGGACAGACGGAGCTGGCCGTTGAGGGCCATGGCGACCGTATCACCGGTGGGCGGGGCTGCCTGATTCCCTGTACCCGCGATCACGACTACCGCGGCGACGGTCGTAACCGTACTCTGGTGCTGGACATACCCGTGGCTGGCCTTGAGGGGCTTCGCGAGGCCGACGCCCTCTCGCGCCTGTTCGAGCGGCCGCGGTTCTTCGGGGTGCCTCCCCGGCTGCGTCAGTTGGCCGACAGCCTGATGCTGCAGCTGGAACAGTGCCCCGGGCTGCACAATGAAATTGCCGCGCTGATGCTGCGAGCCATCTACCTGCATCTACAGGACGAACCGCTAGTTGCTGTTGACGGAGTCGGCCTTGCAGGACGCTCCTGCGATCGCCTGGACCTGCCTCGCCTGGAGGCCTGGGTGGATCGCCACCTGGCCGATGAGATTCGCGTCGAGCAGCTGGCGTCCCTCTGTGCGCTGAGCGTGGGTCACTTCCATGCCCGCTTCCGCGAAATGACCGGCGTCACTCCCCAGGCCTACGTGCAGCAGCGCCGGCTCAGGCATGCCCGGACGCTGGTCTGCCACAGTGATCTGAGCCTTGGCCAAGTGGCCTCCCTGGTGGGTTTTCGCGACCAGGGCAGCTTCTCACGCTCCTACAGACGCCATTTCGGCACCCCGCCCTCGGCCGATCGTTGACACCATTGGCTGAGCCCTGGGCAAAGGCTCCGTAGCCGGGGGCAAGCAGCCTTCGTCCGTCCGTCCTAGGCTTTGAGGCAGGGCAGTGCCTGCGGTACTGCCGATCCCCGAGCCATGCAACGAATAACGGACAAGAGGCAGGCATCATGCGCATGAGATCCCTTACCGGGCTATTCGCCCTGGCGTCACTCCCGCTGGCCATGGCGGCCGCCCAGGCCCAGGCCGAGGAGATGGCCATTGCCACCATTCTTCCCGAGAACATGAGTAACAACGAGGTGTATCCGGCGCTGGTGCACTTCAAGAATCTCGTGGAGACCCGCACCGACGGCGAGATAACGGTGTCGATCTTCGGCAACAGCCAGTTGGGCTCCGAGGTGGAGACGGCAAGGGAGGTGCAGGGCGGGCGCACCCTGCAGTCCACCATCATCACCACCGGCGCGATGTCCTCCTTCTACCCGGACTACCAGATGATGACGGCGCCCTTCATCTTCGATAACTGGCGCCAGGCGTGGGCCTTCTTCGACGGTGAGTGGTTCGCCGACTTCATGTCCGGCACCGTCGAACAGACCGACATGCGCTATCTCGGCACCTTCGATGACGGTGGCGGCTTCGTGGCCTTTACTAATAACGAGCGGTTGATCCGCACCGTCGACGACCTCGAGGGGCTCAACATCCGCACCGAGGAGAACCCGGGCCACGTGGCCATCATGCGTGCGCTGGGTGCGTCGGCGACCCCGCTGCCCTGGGGCGAGGTGATCACTGCCCTGGAAACCGGCCTCGCCGACGGTCAGTTCAACGCGCCGGTGCTCAACACCACCTTCAACTTCCATGAGGTGACCGACTACACCACCCTGACCGGCCACGTGTACAACAGCGCTGCCTGGCTGGTAAGCGAGGACTGGTTCCAGAGCCTCACGGAATCCCAGCAGGAGGCCATCGTCACCTCGGCCCGCGAGGCCATCGCCATCGGCCACGGCATGTCCGGGGCACTGGCCACCGCCAGCTGGGAGGAGTCCTGCGAGACCTTCCAGGAGTGCTACATCATGCCCCCGGAGGAGCGGGCGCGGATGTCTGAGATTGCCACGCCCGCCTGGCGCGAGTGGATCGTCAACGACTTCGGCCTCGACGGTGACCGTGTGGATGCCTTCCTGGAGGAAGTGGAGCGCGTTCGCGTCGAGGTGGCCGAGTCCGACGTTGCTACCTACGGGCGCTGACCCCGAGGCTTTCATCGCCCTGCGCCCGGCCGCCTATCGGCCGGGCGCTTGACTGAGGTGACGCCATGCCCCTCCTGCAGCCCCTGCGACGCCTGAGCGACATCGTCAATCAGGTGGCGATCGTGACCTGCATTGCCTGCGTGCTGGCCATGCTGGGCATCTCCTTCACGGCCTTCGTCTACAAGCTGGCCACCGGCAGTACCCTGAGCTGGACCTACTCCCTGGCGCGGCTCTTCCTGCCGTGGATCGGTTTCCTTTCCATGACCATCTCGCTGCGCTATGGCGAGCACGTGGCCATGACCCTGCTGGTCAGAAGCCTGCCCCGGGTGCTGACCGTGGTAGCTGCCGTGCTCAGCCTGCTCGCCATCGGCCTGTTCGGTGCGCTGCTGCTCTGGTACGGCTGGGACTACTTCCAGGGAACCCGCCAGGTCTACATGGTCTCCGACCAGATTCGCGTTCATGGCAAGTTCACCGCCATCGTGGTGCCGATCAGCGGCGCCATCATCCTGCTGCACCTGGTGCAGGGCTTTGACCTGCTCGAACACTTTATCGACGAGCGCGAGATGATCGACGAGCTCATCGAGACCGCCGACGGGGAGAAACGCCCATGACGCCAGCGATCATCGCTTTCATCCTGCTGCTGCTGATCGGTGCTCCCGTGGCGGTGGTGATGGCCCTTTCCGGGCTTGCCGGCGGCTATGCCATGGGCGGCGAACGGATGCTCGGCATCATCGCCGACCGCATGTTTTCCGGCGTCTCCGGCTTCCTGCTGATCGCCGTGCCCTATTTCATCTTCACCGCCGAACTGATGAACCAGGGCGGGCTGACCCAGAAGCTGATCACCTTCAATAATGCCTTGTTCGGGCGGGTGCGCGGCGCGCTCTCCCACGTCAACGTCTCGGTGTCGGTGTTCTTCGCCGGCCTGACCGGGGCGGCGATCACCGATACCGTGGCGATCGGCAAGATCATGATCCCTGAGATGAAGCGCCAGGGGTACGACGCCGAGTACGCGGCGGCGATCACCGCCTGCTCCTCGATCATCGGGCCGATCATCCCGCCCAGCGTGGTGATGGTGGTTTACGCGACCCTGCTGCGCGACATCTCGGTGATCGACCTGTTCGCCGGCGGCATCATTCCCGGCCTGCTGATGGCCCTGGCGCTGCTTGGGGTGAGCTTCGTCCTGGCCTGGAAGCGGGGCTACCCCAAGCAGGCGCCCACCCCGCTGAAGGTGGCGGCGCTCTCCTTCCTGATGGCGCTGCCGGCGATGATCGTCCCGCTGATCATCCTCGGCGGCATCCTCTCGGGGCTGACCACCATCACCGAGGCGTCGGGCTTCGCCGCCATCTACACGATCTTCATCGGCGTGGTCTTCTACCGCAACCTGACCTGGCGGAAGATCTGGAACGCCCTGATCATCACCGTGCGCTTCTCCGGGGTGGTGTTCTTCCTGCTGGCCACCTCGGCGGTGCTGGGCTGGTTCGTCACCCGCTCGGGCATCGCCCGCGACGCTGCCGGCCTGATCACCACCTTCAGCGACTCCGCCTTCCTGCAGCTGATGGCCGTCTGCGTGCTGTTAATTATTGTCGGGACGGTGATGGATGTGCTGCCGGCGCTGGTGGTGGTAGCCCCGGTGCTGGTGCCGGCAATGATCCAGCTGGGCTTTGATCCGCTGCACTTTGCGATCCTGATGATCGTGGTGCTCAACATCTCCAACGTGACGCCACCGGTGGGCATGACGCTCATGACGGCGGCGCGTATCGCCAACGTGCCCTACGAACGGGCGATCATCGCCTCGCTGCCGTTCTACGTGGCCTTCATCATCGTCATCCTGCTGCTGGCGGCCTTCCCGGCGCTTTCCACCTGGATTCCCTCGCTGCTGCGCTAGGAGGTGTTGCCATGACGCTTTTCCACCAGCCTGATCAGGCGTGTCGTGCGCCGCTGAGCGCGAGATCCGCGCTTCTTCCAGCACGCCGCCGCCCTGGTCATACCGCTGCTTGACGCAGCCCCTTGATCGGTGCCGATCGGCACCCGCCCATGAGAGATGCAAAATGACCGTTACCTACCACGACAGCAATACCCGGATGAGCCAGGCCACCGTCCACAACGGTACCGTCTACCTGGCCGGTCAGGTGCCCGATGACACCAGCGCCGACATGCGCGGCCAGACCGAGCAGGTGCTGGCCAAGATCGACCGCCTGCTGGCGGCGGCGGGGACCTCTAAGCAGCATGTGCTCAGCGCCCTGGTGTGGGTCACCGACATGTCGGAGTTCGCCGAGATGAACAGCGTGTGGGACGCCTGGGTCGTGGCCGGCCGCCCGCCGGCGCGTGCCGCCACCGAGGCCAAGCTGGCGCTGCCCGAGTTCAAGGTTGAGATCATGGTCACTGCGGCGATCCCGGAGGCCTGATATGCGAGTCGTCTCGGCCCTTGAGGTGGCCGAGGCGCTGCCCTGGGAACGCCTGGTGCAGCGCCTGGCACACACCTTCCGAGAAGGCGTGGAGTCGCCGCCTCGTCACCACCATGCCATGCACCGGCCCGACGGCGAGGCCACCATGCTGCTGATGCCCGCCTGGGAGCGCGAGGGCTACATCGGGGTGAAGATGGTCAATGTCTTCCCGCAGAACGCCGAGCATGGGCTGCCGGCGATCGCCGGAGTCTACCTGCTGAGCGAGGGTGCCCACGGGCGCCCCCTGGCCTGCCTCGACGGCAGCGAGCTGACCCGGCGGCGCACCGCCGCGGCCTCGGCGCTGGCAGCCCGCGAGCTGGCCCGCGAGGACGCCGAGACGCTGCTGGTGGTGGGCACCGGCAAGCTGGCGCCCATGGTGATCGAGGCCCACGCGGCAGTAAGACCCATTCGGCGGGTGCGCATCTGGGGACGCAGTCTCGCAAAGGCTGAGGCCCTCGCCGCCGAATATGCCGACCGTTTCGACACCTCGGCGGTGACCGACCTGGAAGCGGCCACGCGGGAGGCGGACATCATCAGCTGCGTGACGCTCTCCACCGAGCCGCTGATCCGCGGCGCCTGGCTTGCGCCCGGCACGCACCTCGACCTGATCGGCGCCTTCCGCCCGACCATGCGGGAGACCGATGCCGAGTGCCTGGTCAGAAGCGAGGTCTTCGTCGATACCTACGCCGGCGCCCGGGGCGAGGCGGGGGATATCCTCCAGGCCATCGACGAGGGGGCCTTCGCCTTCGCCGACATCCGTGGCGAGCTGGCCGAGCTGCTGCGCGGCGTGAAGCCCGGGCGCTCCTCTCCCGACGCGATCACCCTGTTCAAGTCGGTGGGGGCGTCGCTGGAGGACCTCGCCGCTGCGATCGAGGTGTGGGAACGGCTGGAGACGCCCGCATGACGGGCGCTGCCACCGGGTTCTTCTGGCACGAGCGCTGCTTCTGGCACGATCCAGGTGCCATCGGCGTGTTCTCGGCACCTGGCGAGTTCCTACAGCCTCAGCCCGCCTCGGAGAGCCCCGAGAGCAAGCGCCGGCTCAAGAACCTGCTGGAGGTCTCGGGCCTGATCGACGAGCTGGCGGTGTGCAAGCCGCCGCCGGCGAGCCGGGAGGATCTCGAGCGCTTCCATACGACCCGCTACCTGGATGCCCTGGCAGCGGGTGACGCCGGGCGGGGCGGTGACGGTGGCGACTGCGCGCCCTACCTGCCAGGGAGCCTGGCGGCGGCAAGCCAGTCCGCGGGGCTGGCCGTGGGCGCCGTGGAGGCGGTCGCCACCGGTGAGCTGAGTCAGGCCTACGCGCTGTGCCGGCCTCCGGGCCACCACGCCGAGGCCGATCGCGGCCGGGGCTTCTGCCTGCTCGGTAATATCCCCGTGGCGGTGATGCGCGCCCGCGCCCTGGGCCAGGTGGGGCGGGTGGCGATCCTCGACTGGGACGTGCACCACGGGAACGGTCAGCAGGGCGCCTTCTGGAATACCCCAGAGGTGTTGACGATCTCCCTCCACCAGGCGGGCAACTATCCGCTCGAAACCGGTGAGTTTGCGGAGCAGGGCGGGGCAGCGGCCCTCGGCACCGACCTCAACCTGCCGCTGCCACCCGGCTGTGGCATCGGTGCCTATGAGTACGCCATGGACACCCTGGTGCTGCCGGCCATCGAGGCCTTCGCTCCGGAGTTGATCGTGGTGGCCTGCGGCTATGACGCTTGCGCCAAGGATCCGCTCGGCAAGATGCTGCTCAACAGCGCCGCCTTCGCGGGCATGACCGCCCGTGTGAAGGCCCTGGCCGAGCGGGTCTGCCAGGGCCGCCTGGTGCTGGTTCACGAGGGGGGCTACTCGGAGGGCTATGTCCCGCTGTGTGGCCACGCGGTGATCCAGACCCTCGCGGGCAGCGATATCCGGGTGCCGGACCCCCAGGACGACGAGATCGCCGCCTGGGGCTACCAGGCCCTGCAACCCCACCAGCGCGCACTGATCGATGGCTGGCGAGAGGCCTGGGCCAGAGCCGGGCGGCTCTAGCCGGCCGCGCCAGACTGTTACCTTATCACCGGGGAGGAGGGCGCCGATGACGCCGCTGCATGATCGAGATGGCTGGATCTGGATGGATGGTGAGTGGCTGCCCTGGCGCGAGGCCAGGGTGCACGTCTTCACCCATACCCTGCACTACGGGATGGGCTGCTTCGAGGGCGTGCGCGCCTACGCCGGGTCGAAGGGTACCCACCTGTTCCGGGTGGCCGAGCATACCCGCCGGCTGCTCGACAGCGTCCATGCGCTGGATATACCGTTATCCTTCGATGCCGACATCCTGATCCAGGCCCAGCGCGATTGCCTGTCACGCAACGGTCTCGCCGACGCCTACCTCAAGCCCACGGTGTTCCTCGGCGCCGAGGGACTCGGCCTGAGGGCGAAGGGTCTCTCCACCCATGTGATGATCGCGGCCTGGGATCTGGGCGCCTATCTGACCCCCGAGGTGGCGAGTGTCGGCCTGCGCGCCCTGACCTCCTCCTGGGCGCGTCACCACGTCAACATCAGCCTGTGCCGCGCCAAGACCAACGGGCACTACGTCAACTCGATGCTGGCCCTCAACACCGCCGTCAAGGCGGGCTTCGACGAGACGATCATGCTCGACCCCGAGGGCTACGTGGCCGAGGCCTCTGCGGCCAACGTTTTCCTGCTCCGCGACGGGGTGCTGCACACCCCCGAGGTAACCTCCTGCCTGCAGGGCATCACCCGCGACAGCGTCATCCGGCTGGCCCGGGAGGGGCTCGGCCTGGAGGTGGTGGAGCGGCGCATCACCCGTGACGAGCTCTACATCGCCGACGAGGCCTTCCTGACCGGGACGGCCGCCGAGATCCTGCCGCTGCGCGAGCTCGATGGGCGCCATATCGGCGCCCGCAGCGGGGGGCCCGCCGTCGGTGCCCCCATCGCCGACGGCTCGGTGACCGCTCGCCTGCAGAGGCTCTATGGCCGCCTGGTGCGTGGGGAGCTGGAAGCTGACCTGGCGGCGTTCGGCGCTTGGCTGACCCCGGTGTAAGGGGCTGTGGCCATCACTCATCACGCAGGATGGTGAAGGGCGACCACTGCTGGCAGATCGGCGCGACCTCCAGGCGGGTGATATTGACGTGGGGCGGCAGCTCGGCGATGTGCAGCGCCTGGCGGGCCACATCGTCCGGCTGCAGGGCGCGGGTGCCTCGGTAGTACTCCTCGGCGATGCCGGCATCGCCCTTCATGCGCACCAGGGTGAACTCGCTCTCGGTCATTCCCGGCGCCAGGTCGGTGACCCGGACCCCGTGGGGGGCCAGGTCGCAGCGCAGGTTGTAGCTGAACTGTTCCACGAAGGCCTTGGTGGCCCCGTAGACGTGGCCGCCGGGATAGGGGGTGTGGCCGGCGATGGAACCGAGGTTGATCACGGTGGCGCCCGGCCCCGTGGCGATCAGGTGCGGCAGCAGCAGGCGGGTCACCGTGACCAGCCCCTTGATGTTGGTATCGATCATGCGGTGCCAGTCGGCCAGCTCCGCCTGCTGGGCCGGCCCCTTGCCCAGTGCCAGCCCGGCGCTGTTGATCACGACGCGAATGCGCTGGAAGGCCTCGGGCAGCGTATCGATCGCGGCCTGCACGACCTCGCTGTCGGCGAGGTCCACGGCGAGGGCATGGACCGCCACCCGGTCGCTCTGGAGCTCCGCCTGGAGGGCCTCCAGCCGATCCTGGCGGCGTCCCGAGAGCACCAGCGACCAGCCGGCCTCGGCGAAGCGCCGGGCGCAGGCCGCGCCGATCCCGGAGGTGGCGCCGGTGATGAAGGCGATGGGGGTGGCTTCGTGCATGGTGAAATCTCCCGTCTTGGGGTGGAGGGGGAAGGGCAGCGCCCCCTGGCATCAGAGTCCCCCGGCGGTTCGCATGCCTATGCTGCTTTGGTCGTATCCGGCGCTGCCGAGGCGTCGCCGCCAGGCCGGCCGGGCTATTCTTCGCTATCGTGATCGGCGAAGCCTGCCTTCATGAACGTCGATTTGAGCAAGCCCAACGACTGTTACAAGATCGACATACTGCGCCGCGCGGCCTGCCAGCGGCCGCCGGCGAACCACCAGAACGACAAGAATCGCGGAGACACGCTGATGCGCAAGACACTCATCGCCACCCTGGCCAGCCTCGGGCTGGCCGTTGCCCCGCTGGCCCTGGCGAGCACCATCGAGATCCAGGTCAACAACACCATGAGCGAGGGGGGCTCGGAAAGCGCCGCCGTCGAACGCTTCGCCGAGTACCTCGAGGAGCAGGCGCCGGGCCGCTTCAACGTGCGTCCCTTCCTGGCCGGCTCCCTTGGCGGCGAGAACGCCGTGCTCGAGCTGCTCAACCTGGGCCAGACCCAGCTCTCCATTACCGGCGGCAACTGGCGTCAGCAGTATGCCCCGGAGTATGACGCCATCACCGTGCCCTTCGTCTTCGCCACCTGGGACGAGGTGGATGCCTTCATGGAGAGCCCCTCCGGCCAGACGCTGGTCGAGATCGCCGAGGAGAAGGGCGGCATCAAGTACTTCGGGACCCAGCATCGTGGCCCCCGCCACATGACTGCCAACAAGGCGATCCACTCGCCCGAGGACCTGCAGGGCTTCCGCATGCGCCTGCCCTCCCTGCCCGTGTGGCTCCAGGTGTGGGAGGAGATCGGTGCCACCGTGGTCAACGTGCCGGCGCCGGAGATCTACCTGGCCATGCAGACCCGCCAGGTGGACGGTCACGAGAACTCCCTCTCGTCGCCCTACACCCGTCGCCTGTGGGAGGTACAGGACCACATCATCCTCACCAGCCACGTGCAGTTCCCCTGGAACTGGGTGGCCAGCAAGCGCTGGTGGGACAGGCTGGAGGCCGATGACCAGGCGCTGATCGCCGAGGCGATCGAGGTGGCCCGCCTGCACGGGACCGAGGTGGAGCGCGAGCTCGACGAGTACTACCTGGAGCAGCTCGAGGCCAACGGCATGACCATCATCGAGCCGGACGTGGAGGCGTTTCGCGAGGCGGCCATGCCGGCCATCGAGCGCATCCTGGCCGAGATGGCCGATGGCGTGATGGATGACGCGCTGGGCGGCAACGACTGAGCCCGCGTTAACCGTTGATGTGACGATGCCGGCGGCGCCCCCTGGGGCGCCGCCGTGCTGTGACCGGGAATCATCGAGGAGTCTTTCGTGGTGCAAGAAACCGGGATACCCCAAGGGCCCGTGGACCGCCTGGCCTACTGGCTGCTGCGCGGCCTGACCCTGGTCTGCGATGCGCTGGGCGTGCTGCTGCTGGCGGGCATCCTGCTGCTCATCGTGGCCGCCGTGGTGGCGCGGGACTTCATCGGGCTGGGCATGCCCTGGACCGAGGAGGTGGCCTCCCTGCTGGCCATCTACGCCGTCGGCATCGGCTCGCTCTCCGCCCTGGTGCGCGGCGAGCACCTGCTGGTGGATCTCTTCAGCCATCGCATGTCGCGGCTGGCGCTGGACCTCCAGTACCGTCTCAATGCGCTGCTCTCCTGCGGCTTCTTCGCGCTGGCCGCCTGGGGCGCCTGGATCATGTCGGAGATGAGCGCCAACAACCGCACCGTCTCGCTGGGGATCAGCTTCAGCTACCTCTACTACGGCATCTTCATCGGCTTCGCCGGGATGACGCTGATAGCCGCCTGGCAGGCGCTGCGCGGCCGCGTGGCCTGGCTGCCGGGTGGCGCCCGCGACGATGAGGAGCCGCACTGATGCTGGAACTGGCAATCTTCGTGGGCGGCCTGCTGGCGCTGATGATCATCGGCCTGCCGGTGGTGGTGGCGATCGGCATCACCTCCTTCATCGCCCTGGCGGTGACTGGCAGCGGTGGCCTGCCGGTGGAGCTGATGTCGCTGCGCATGGTGCAGACCCTCAACAACTTCACGCTGCTGGCGATCCCGCTGTTCATCCTGGCCGCCAACATCATGAATACCGGCTCCACCACCACGCGGATCTTCGACTTCGCCACGGCCCTGGTCGGCTTCACCAAGGGAGGGCTGGGCCATGCCAACGTGGTGGCCAGCTCGATCTTCGCCACCATGTCCGGCACCGCCGTGGCCGATGCGGCGGGGCTCGGCAGCCTCGAGATCAAGGCCATGAAGGAGCGCGGCTATGACCTCGGCTACTCCACCGGGATCACCGCGGCGTCGAGCGTGATCGGCCCGATCCTGCCCCCCAGCATTGCCCTGGTGGTCTACGGCTGGCTGGCCAACGTCAGCATCGGCGCCCTGTTCATGGCGGGGCTGTTGCCGGGCATTCTCATGGCGCTGCTGCTGATGGGCATGACCGTGGCCCTGGGCGCGACCCAGCGGGTGGTGATGCCGGCGCCGACCCCCTTCGACGGACGCGAGGTGCTGCGTACCGGGCGCCGGGCGATCCTGCCGCTGATGATGCCGGCGATCATCGTGGGGGGCATCTGGGGCGGCTTCTTCACGCCCACCGAGGCGGGCGCCGTGGCCTCCTTCTACGCGGTGATCCTGGGCGCGGTGGTCTACCGCGACCTGACCCCGAAGGCCCTCTACCGGGCCTTCCGACGCACCCTGATGTTCAGCGTGGCGATCCTGCTGATCATCGCGGTGTCGAGCTTCTACGGCTGGATCCTGGTGCGCATCGGCATTCCCCAGGCGCTGGCCGGCCAGGTGGCCAGCATCGACATGCCCACCGTCTTCCTGCTGCTGGCCTTCGCGCTCTTCTTCCTGCTGATCGGCTGCTTCATGTCGGTGGTGGAGAGCATCCTGATCTTCACGCCCATCGTGGTGCCGGCCGCGCTCGCCGCGGGCCTCGACCCCATCCACTTCGGCATCGTCATGGTGATCACCCTGTCGGTGGGGGTGATCACGCCCCCCTTCGGCAACGTGCTGTTCCTGATGGTGGGCATCACCCGGCTGCGCTACGGGCAGGTGGTGACGGCGGTGCTGCCCTTCCTGATCCCCATCATCCTCACGATCCTGATCCTGATCGCGGTGCCGCCGCTGGCCACCTGGCTGCCCGCTCGGCTGGGCTACTGAGGCCGAAATGCCTCCGGCCCTGCCTTCGGCACTCGCCTGGTGGGGCCGGGGGCGCTACCCTGTCGGCCTTCCCGGTGCCTGCCTGGCCGGGGAGGCCGACCCACTTCCGGGCCCCGCCCGACGAGACGAGAGAGAGTCACATGAGCGTTACCTATCACGACAGCAACACCCGCATGAGCCAGGCCGCCGTCCACAACGGCACCGTCTACCTGGCCGGCCAGGTGCCGGACGACGCCAGCGCCGACATGCGCGGTCAGACCGAGCAGGTGCTGGCCAAGATCGACCGCCTGCTGGCCGCCGCCGGCACTTCCAAGGAGCACCTGATCAGCGCCCAGGTCTGGGTGACCAGCATGGCCGAGTTCGACCAGATGAACGCGGCCTGGGATGCCTGGGTGGTGCCGGGCCGCCCGCCGGTGCGCGCCGCCACCGAGGCCAAGCTGGCCCGTCCGGACTGGAAGGTGGAGATCATGATCACCGCGGCCCTGCCGGACGCCTGATCCCCCCCTGCGGCGGCGGCCTGCGCCGCCGCATCCCGGAAGAAGCGTTGAGGCCGCCCTGGGGCGGCCATGCTAGCCTCGCGCCATTCCGCTCTGGAGACTTTCGATGCTGCTGATCGTCGATCTCGGCCTGAGGTTGGCCATGGCGCTGTGTGCCCTGTGGGGTGGGCTGGCGCTCGGGCATCGCCTGCCGCTGGCGCGCCCCGGCCGGCTGCTGGCGGTGGCCCTGTGGCTGCTGGCGAGCGGGCTCTGGCTCTGGCTCTACGGCAAGGGCGCGAGGATAGGACCGATCGCCGGGCTTGCGGTGCAGATGCTGGCGCTGCTGGCCTGGTGGCGCCGCCTCGAGCCGGCGGCGGATCTCGACTGGGCCGATGATGTGGCCCACCTGGCCACCGGCCGCCAGGAAGGCGAGTGGCTGACCCTGGACCGGGTGCGCTGCTTCGACTGGCAGACCCGCGATCGGGCCCGGGTGGCCTGGGAGCCGCGGCGCTACCCGCTGAGCCGACTCGCCTCGCTGGATCTGATCGTCTCCGGCTGGGGGCGTCCCGGCATCGCCCATGTGCTGCTGTCGTTCGGCTTCGCGGACGAGGAGGGCGAGATCGACGACTTCCTGGCCTTCTCGGTGGAGGTGCGTCGCGAGCGCCACGAGGCGTTCTCGGAGATCGGCGGCTTCTTCAAGCAGTATGAGCTGGCCATCATCGCCGCCGACGAGCGGGATGCCGTGCGGCTGCGCAGCAACGTGCGCGAGGAGTCCGTCACCCTCTATCGGGTCACGCTGGGCGAGAGCGCGCGTCGCGATCTGCTGCTGGCCCTGGTGGCGGAGGCCAATCGCCTGCAGGGAGAGCCGCGCTTCTACCACACCATCACCGCGAACTGCACCACCCTGGTCTTCGCCATGATGCGGCGGATCATCGAGGGGTTGCCGCTGGATCATCGGCTGCTGCTCACCGGGCTGCTGCCCGGCTATGTCCACGACCACGGCGGCCTGGTGCCGGGCTATCGGCTCGCCGAACTCAGAAGGCTTGGCGACATCACCGAGCGTGCCCGCAAGGCCCACGACGCCCCCGACTTCTCGCGGCGCATACGCGAGGGCGTGCCGGGCTGGTCGTGACGCCCCTGCCTGCGACCCACAAGAACGCCACGGCAGATGCCGTGGCGTGACGCCATGCCTCCCTGGGCACCCTCCCGGTGCCTGACCGGCCCTCGGCCGCTCCTCCTGAGGTGCTTCCTGCACCGGCGCATCCCTGCGGGGCGGGGCAGTTTCCCTTGCCGAGCCGTAATGCATCGACCCACCGATATCCTCGCCCAGGCAGATGACAGATCGATCACACCGGCATGACCGAAAGATGACAGGTGGAGGATTCGGCTGTGCGGGTGGTCTCTGGTAGAATCCGCCGCTTTGTCATTCAACCCCTTCCTCCTGTTCGGATACATGACATGAATGCAGTGATTCTTGCGGTGCTGGTGATGGTGGGCCTGTCGCTGGCGCGGGTCTCGGTGGTCTTCGCCCTGGTGGTCGGGGCCTTGGTCGGCGGCCTGGTGGGCGGGCTCTCCATCGAGGAGACCCTCTCCGCCTTCAACGACGGCGTCGGCGGCGGTGCCCAGGTTGCCCTGGCCTATGCCACCCTGGGGGCCTTCGCGGTGGCGATCTCGCGCTCGGGCCTGCCCGACCTGCTGGCGCGCAAGCTGATCGGCCTGCTGGGCCAGGAGGCCAGCGAGGCGCGCCAGGCCACGGTCAAGGCGCTGCTGCTGACCGCGGTGCTGCTGGTGTCGATCTCCTCCCAGAACCTGATCCCGGTGCATATCGCCTTCATTCCGATCCTGATCCCGCCGCTGCTCAAGGTGATGAACCAGCTGCGCCTGGATCGCCGGGCGGTGGCCTGCGCGCTGACCTTCGGCCTGACCGCTCCCTACATGCTGCTGCCGGTGGGCTTCGGGGCGATCTTCCTCAACGATATCCTGCTGGCCAACATCAACCGCGCCGGCGAGCTGCTGGGGCTCGAGATCACCCGGGGCATGGTGCCCATGGCCATGGCGGTGCCGGTGGGCGGCATGGCGCTGGGGCTCGCGGTGGCGCTCTTATTCAGCTACCGCAAGCCGCGGGAGTACCAGGCGCTGGAGGTGGCCACCACCAATGTGCCGCACCATCACCCCGAGCCGCGTGAGCCTCATACCCTGGGGCTGGTGATGTCGGGGCTGGCCATCGTGGCGGCGCTGGGCATCCAGCTGTGGACCGGCTCCATGGTGCTGGGCGGCCTGATGGGCTTTGCGCTGCTCTCCCTCGGGGGGGTCTTCAAGTGGCGCGAGGCCGACGACCTCTTCACCAGCGGCATGCGCATGATGGCGCTGATCGGCTTCATCATGATCGCTGCCTCGGGCTTCGCCGCGGTGATGAACGCCACCGGCGAGATCGACAGCCTGGTGCAGTCGAGCTTCGCGATCATCGGCGACAACCGCGGCCTGGCCGCGCTGATCATGCTGCTGGTGGGGCTCTTCATCACCCTGGGGATTGGCTCGTCCTTCTCCACCATCCCGATCATCGCGGCGATCTTCGTGCCCCTCGCGGTGCAGTTCGGCTTCTCGCCCCTGGCCACGGTGGCCCTGGTGGGCACCGCCGCGGCGCTGGGCGACGCCGGCTCCCCGGCCTCGGACTCCACCCTGGGCCCGACCTCGGGCCTCAACGTCGACCGCCAGCACGACCATATCTGGGACAGCGTGGTGCCTACCTTCCTGCACTACAACATCCCGCTGATCGCCTTCGGCTGGGCGGCGGCCATGCTGTTCTGACGGCCTGTTCTGCGCCGCTCTACCCGAGGGCGGCAACGCGGCTGTCGTCACCCTCGGCGTCCGGTGACCAGGTCACGCTGTGGTTGCGTCCGCTGCGTTTGGCGCAGTAGAGCGCATGGTCCGCCAGCCCAACCAAGGCCAGCGGCTCAGCCGTGTGGGCCGGGTAGCTGGCGACACCACAGGAGAGGGTGACGCTCTCCAGTGGCTTGTCGCCCCATAAGAAGACGTGCTGGCCCACCGCGCGGGTCACGGCAGCGGCGCGGGCCGCGGCGTCGGCGGGGTCGGCACCCGGCAGCAGGGCGACGAACTCCTCGCCGCCCAGACGGCAGACCACGTCGGAGTCGCGGAAATGCGCCTGTAGCAGAGTGGCGAACTGCCTCAGCACCTGGTCTCCAGCCTCGTGGCCGTGGCGGTCATTGACCTGCTTGAAGTGATCCAGGTCCATCAGCACCAGCGACAGCGGCTCCCTCTCACGGTCGGCTCGTCGTGACTCGTGCGCCAGCAGTTCGTCGAAGTAGCGCCGGTTCTTGAGTCCGGTGAGGGCATCCTGGTAGGAGTAGCCTTCCAGGGTCTCCACCATGCGGTCGAGCTCGGCGGTACGCTCGGCCACCTGGCGCTCCAGGCTCCGGTTGAGCTCGGCGAGTCGCTGCTGGGTACGTCGGTAGTCCCACAGCGAAATGCCGGCAATGGCCAGAGCGAAGCCCAGGGCGCCAGAGCTCAGCGGGATGCTGCGCCAGCTCACGAAGCCGTGGGCCACGAGCATGTCAACCAGCAAGAGCGGTGCAAAGAGGACGAAGCTTGCCACGACCAACCGCTGCTCCATACCTAGCCGAGAGGCCTGCCACAGGGCCAGCAGCAGCATCAGCGGCAGGGTGATGGCCAGCAGCGCATCGAAGGCGGGGAAGGTCAGCGAGAGGCTGATGGCGCCGGCCTGTACCAGGGTGAGGGCCCCTGCCAGATAGGCCAGGTGCAGGCGCCACAGCCAGCGCATCCAGCGTGCCGCAGTGCCCTCGAGCCAGTGGGCCAGCAGGAGGCCCATGGCCACAGGCAGGGTAAAGTAGCTGGCCGCGCGCAGGGTGTCCCACCATAGCGCACGCTCCAGCAGCAACTGGCGAGCGGGTGCCTCGGCCAGGAGCATCAGCCCCGAGGCCGAGGCAAACAGGGCAATGCCGATGAAGCCGCGTCGCTGTTCGCCAAGCAGTGCGAAGAGCAGGGCCAGCACCGCCAGCAGCAGGCAGAAGGCGCCCACCGCCAGGGCCTTGGCGGACCCCTGGATCACTCCGTTCAGACCGTCGATACGATCCATCAGCTGCACTTCACCCCACAGGCCGATATCGGTGTAGTAGGAAAAAATGCGCAAGTGCAGCGTTCTGTCGGCGAAGTCCTCGGGCAACTCGACCATGTGCCAGGGCCAGCCGGCAAAATCGCCGCGTCCGTCGGCGTCGAACTCGCCGTACTGGTAGAGAAGCTCCCCGTCCAGATAGAGCTGGCCGATCAGGTCGATGCTGGTGATATAGAGTACCGGGTCGCGCCACTCGCCGTCGGGCAGAGTGGTGCGGAACCAGGCGTGCTGCTGGCCCTGGCGCCCGGGCGGGTTCGAGGGAAAGTCGATGGCCTGCCAGCCGCTCGCCTCAGTGAGCCAGGCAGGGCTACCGTCCGGGCCGGGAGGCGAGTCACCCCAGCGGTACTCCCAGCCCTCCAGCGCCAGGGGAGGAGGGGCGGCCTGCACGGGCAGGGCGAGCAGGCCAAGGGCCGCAAACATAAGGCGAAGGCAAAGGCGCATGGAAAAGACCCGGAACGTGACGCTTGGAGTATATCCGCAACGGTGCCGGGCAAATGTCACGCTTTGTCGACGTTGTCTGGGCGGTGGGAGCCGCTAATTGCCCCGTGGCTCCAGGGCACTGAGCAGCCCCCGCAGCAGCGAGAGCTCCTTGCGGCTGGGCTGGGCCCGGGCGAAGAGAGCCTGCAGCTGGGCCTCGGTCCGGGCGTGGGGCTGGGTGAGAAAACCGCTCTCCCGCATCACCCGTGACAGGTGGTCGTGGAAGTGGCCGAGCTGGTCGCGGCTGGGCGCGCGCTCCTCCTCGGGGCGCTGGGGCCGGTAGCCGCTCTCGGGACGCCGGCGCCACGCCTTGTACACCTCGTAGGCCAGCACCTGCACCGCCTGGGAGAGGTTGAGGATGCCGTACTCGGGGTTGGCCGGAATGCTCACCTGGTGGCTGCAGAGGCGGATCTCGTCGTTGGTGAGGCCCGAGCGTTCGCGGCCGAACACCAGCGCCACCGGGTCCGCGGCGGCGTGCTCGACCAGCTCCCGGGCCATGGCGTCGGGCTCATCGAAATGGGGCAGCGGCAGGCTGCGCAGCCGCGCGCTCGCCCCCACCACCTGCACGCAGTCGGCCACTGCCTCGCCAAGCGAGCCCACCACCCGGGCGTTCTCCACCAGATCCTCGGCACCGGCGGCAAGCCGCGTCGCCTCGGGGTCGGGGAACTGGCGCGGGTTGACCAGCACCAGGTCGGCAAGGCCCATGGTCTTCATGGCTCGCGCCGAAGCACCGATATTGCCGGGGTGGTAGGTCTGGACGAGAACGATGCGGATATTCGGGAGCATGGGCAGGCGGCTGGGGTCGGCTGATGGGTGGAGGGTGGGTATCTTAAAACAAAAACCCCGCCGGCTCTCGCCGACGGGGTCTGTCTCAGGCCTTGCGTGATGCAGCGCCTGGGGCAGGGGGCGTGATCACATCATGCCGCCCATGCCACCCATGCCGCCCATGCCGCCCATGTCCGGACCGGCGTCCTTCTCTTCCGGATCGTCGGCGATCATGCACTCGGTGGTGATCATCAGGCCAGCCACGGAGCCGGCGGACTGCAGCGCGGTGCGGGTCACCTTGGCCGGGTCCAGCACGCCCATCTCGAACAGGTCGCCGAACTCGCCGGTCTGGGCGTTGTAGCCGAAGTTGCCTTCGCCGCTCTTCACCTCATTGAGGATGACGGAGGCTTCCTGACCGGCGTTGGTGACGATCTGGCGCAGCGGAGACTCCATGGCGCGCAGGGCGATCGCGATGCCGTGGGTCTGGTCCTCGTTGTCACCCTTGAGGTCCTTGATCTTGGTCAGCACGCGCACCAGGGCGGTACCGCCGCCGGGCACCACGCCTTCCTCGACCGCGGCGCGGGTGGAGTGCAGGGCGTCCTCGACGCGGGCCTTCTTCTCCTTCATCTCGACTTCGGTGGCGGCACCGACGCGGATGACGGCCACGCCGCCGGCCAGCTTGGCCACGCGCTCCTGGAGCTTCTCGCGATCGTAGTCGGAGGAGGTCTCCTCGATCTGGGCGCGGATCTGGTTGACGCGGGCCTCGATGTCGCCCTCGTTACCGGCGCCGTCGATGATGGTGGTGTTCTCCTTGGACATGGTCACGCGCTTGGCGGTGCCCAGGTGGTCCAGGGTAGCCTGCTCGAGGGTCAGGCCCACTTCCTCGGAGATCACGGTGCCGTTGGTCAGGATGGCGATGTCCTGCAGCATGGCCTTGCGACGGTCGCCGAAGCCCGGGGCCTTGGCAGCCGCGACCTTGACGATGCCGCGCATGGTGTTGACCACCAGGGTGGCCAGCGCCTCGCCCTCGATGTCCTCGGCGATGATCGCCAGGGGCTTGCCCGCCTTGGCGACGGCTTCCAGCACCGGCAACAGCTCGCGGATGTTGGAGATCTTCTTGTCGACCAGCAGGATGTAGGGGTCTTCCAGCTCGACCTGCATGGTGTCCTGGTTGGTCACGAAGTAGGGCGACAGGTAGCCGCGGTCGAACTGCATGCCTTCCACGACTTCCAGCTCGTCCTCGAAGCCACGGCCCTCGTCGACGGTGATGACGCCTTCCTTGCCGACCTTCTCCATCGCCTCGGCGATGATCTCGCCGATACGCTTGTCACCATTGGCGGAGATGGTGCCGACCTGGGCGATCGCCTTGGTGTCGGTGCAGGGCACGGACAGGGCCTCGATCTCCTTGACGGCGGCGATCACGGCCTGGTCGATACCGCGCTTGAGGTCCATCGGGTTCATGCCGGCGATGACGCCCTTCAGGCCCTCGTTGACGATGGACTGGGCCAGCACGGTGGCGGTGGTGGTGCCGTCACCGGCGACGTCAGAGGTCTTGGAAGCGACTTCCTTGACCATCTGGGCACCCATGTTCTCGAACTTGTCCTTCAGTTCGATCTCCTTGGCCACGGAGACGCCGTCCTTGGTGACGGTCGGGGCGCCGAAGGACTTCTCGATCACCACGTTGCGACCCTTCGGGCCCAGTGTGGTCTTGACGGCGTTGGCCAGCAGGTCGACACCACGGGCCATGCGCTTGCGGGCGTCGTCGGAGAACTTGACTTGTTTCGCTGCCATTTCGATCTCTTCCTATCAATTCGTGAACGTCTGAGGGATAGCGAGGGGCGTGGGCAATCAGCCCTCGACCACGGCCAGGATGTCGGATTCGCTCATGATCAGGACTTCTTCGCCGTCGATCTTCTGCTTCTCGACGCCGAAACCATCCTTGAAGATCACGGTATCGCCGACCTTCACGTCCAACGGGCGCACATCACCGTTCTCGAGAATCCGGCCGTTACCGACGGCAAGCACTTCGCCGCGAGTCGGCTTTTCCTGGGCACTGCCCGGAAGCACGATGCCGCCAGCGGTCTTCTGTTCTTCTTCAACGCGACGGATGATGACGCGATCGTGCAAGGGACGGATGTTCATTGCTCACGTTCTCCTGATGGTTCACATGGCCGGGGTCTCCCGGCGGTTCTGGTCATCGCCTCGCAGGCTCCGCCTGCGAGGAGGGAGGCGCTGGACGCCTTCCGTGTCAATGGCGCGACAGCCGCGCCGAAACCTGTTGCTGAGCGATAAGTGGGGCTCGCCAAGGGGCTTTCAAGGCCCCCGGGAAAATTTTTTTGGCTCAGCGCCGTGCATCGTCGCGGGAGATGAACTCTCCCTCCAGCGGGCCGTCGCCGTTGCTGCCGTCGCCGGCCGAGGATGACGCCCTGGCATCCCCCTGCCGAGGGTCGCCCGAGGCCTGCTGCCAGTCGTCAGCGGCGCCGTGGCGGGGACCGGACGCGAAGCCGCCCACGTGGATGCCCTGGGCGCGCACCCCGAGCCGGGCCAGCAGCTTGCCCAGCAGGCGGCGTGCATCGGGAATCAGGCACAGGAACCCCAGGGCGTCGGAGACGAACCCGGGGGCCATCAGCAGGGCGCCGCCGAAGATCAGCGCGGCGCCGGTGAGCAGCTCGCCGGAGGGCACTTCCCCGCGCTCCAGGCGCTCCCGGGCACGGGCGAAGGTGGCGGCCCCTTCACGGCGAATCAGGTGCAGGCCGATGAAGCCGGTGGCCAGCACCATCAGCAAGGTGGTGAGCAGGCCGATCTGACTGCCTACCGAGAAGAGGATGACGAAGTCGAGCAGAGCGAAGAGGGTAAAGGCAAGCAGGAAGGGCATGGGAACTCCGCGAGGATCAATTGCGCAATAGATGGGGGCGCTTCGCGAAAACTCAAGCGTTGACGCGCATCGCTCGCCTCGACGGTGCCAGCCCGCATAGATTGTCATATCGATAGCGCTATGGTGCGCCGCACAAACTCTGCTACCTTACTTGTACCCCAAAAGAGCGATGTCCAGGACTCTGCCGCCAGGTCGGCCCTGAATCGCCCCATTCCCTGGAGGATTGACGATGAAACTCGATAGCTCCGTGATTGCCATTACCGGTGGCGCCCGCGGCCTCGGCCTGGCCATGGCCCAGTTGCTGGGCAGCCGAGGCGCCCGTCTGGCGCTGATCGATACCGATGCCGCCACCCTGGACGATGCCGTCTCCCGGCTTCATCAGGCGGGCATCGAGGCTCGTGGCTTCGTGGCCAACGTGGCCGACGAGACGTCGGTAAAGCAGGCCTTCGGGGATATCGCTGCCTCCCTGGGGCCGGTGAGCGGCCTGGTCAACAACGCCGGCATCCTGCGTGACGCCCTGCTGGTGAAGGCGAAGCAGGGCAAGGTCGAGAAGGTGATGTCGCTGGAGAGCTGGCAGGCCGTGATGGACGTCAACCTGACCGGTGTCTTCCTCTGTGGCCGCGAGGCGGCCAGCCAGATGATCGAGGCGGGCAACGAGGGGGTGATCGTCAATATCTCCAGCATCTCCCGGGCCGGCAACATGGGGCAGAGCAACTATGCGGCCTGCAAGGCGGCGGTCGTCGCGCTGACTACCACCTGGGCCAAGGAGTTGGCGCGTTATGGCATTCGCACCGGCTGTGTGGCCCCGGGCTTCATCGAGACCGACATGACCGCCTCCATGCGCCAGGACATGCTGGAGAAGCTGACCTCCGGTGTGCCCCTGCGCCGCCTGGGCCAGCCGGAGGATATCGCCCAGAGCGTGGCCTTCATCTTCGAGAATGCCTACTTCACCGGGCGGGTCATTGAGTGCGACGGCGGCCTGCGCCTCTAGGCCACCCTAGGTCCCTTTGTCGCCTGCTGTCGTGAAATCGAGCGGCCGCCGGGCGCCTTCCCGGCGGCCGCTGCGCTTCTGGCCGGTTCAGAAGCTGACCTGATCTTCCAGGTTGGCGACGGTGCCGGCGCCGATGCCGCTGACCCGTGTCAGGTCCTCGGCACTCTCGAAGGGCCCATTGGCCTCGCGCTCCTCGATGATGGCGGCCGCCTTGGCCGGCCCGATCCCCGGCAGTTCGGTGAGCAGCTCCGCGTCGGCGGTGTTGACGTTGATCGGCGCCACCTCCTGCGCCACGGCGCCGAGTGGTGCCAGGCCGAGCAGCAGGGCGAGCAGTGCCCCGGCCAGTGCGTTGCGTGTCACTCCCTTCATGATCATCTCCTTACCTTGTTGCTGTAATGGGTGATGGCGGTTCCTGGCTTTCACCGTCGTGGGTGCCCCAGGCGCGGGCCGTCGGGTCGTGCCGCCGTCCCGGAGCCCGCTTCGTTGGGACACCCTTCAAGCTAGCGGGCGCCTGCGGCCTCCATCGTCAGCGGGTGCCGCCAGCCGATGTAGGCCAGGGCCGGCAGCGTGGGGTGGCCTCGCGCTTCGCGGGAGGGCTCCCGGGGAGACGCCCCCGTGGGGCGATCTCCTACGCGAGTTGGTGGCTCGGGCTGATATAATGTTGCCCATCCGTCCCTTGCCTGGAGCCCGGCCTGTGTCTACCGATTCGCCCCTGATCATCGCTCTCGACTATGCCTCCCTGGATGCCGCCCTGTGCATGGCCGATCGCCTCGATCCGGCCCGCTGCCGCCTGAAGGTGGGCAAGGAGCTGTTCACCCGCAGCGGCCCCGACGTGGTGGAGGCGCTGCATGGTCGCGGCTTCGAGGTGTTCCTGGATCTCAAGTTCCACGACATTCCCAACACCGTGGCCGGCGCCGTTCAGGCGGCGGCGGAGCAGGGCGTGTGGATGGTCAACGTCCACGCCGGCGGCGGTCGTCGCATGATGGAGGCGGCCAGGGAGCGGCTTCAGCGCCACGGCCTCTCCACCCACCTGATCGCGGTGACAGTGCTGACCAGTATGGAAGCCGAGGACCTGGCCGAGGTGGGGGTCGGCGTCACGCCGGCGGAGCAGGTGGAGCGCCTGGCGCTGCTGGCCAGCCAGAGCGGCATGGACGGGGTGGTCTGCTCGGCCCAGGAGGCCGCGCGGCTGCGCGAGTTGTGCGGCGAGTCTTTCCTCAAGGTCACCCCGGGCATCCGCCCGAGCTTCGCTGTGGCCGGCGACCAGCGGCGCGTCATGACCCCGAGTGATGCCATGGCGGCAGGCAGCACCCACCTGGTGGTAGGGCGCCCGGTGACCCAGGCCGATGATCCCATGGTGGCGCTGGCGGCCATCGAGGCCGAGCTGGCCGCCGGCTGAGGTCGGGCTATTCGCCTTCGATGCCGGTGATCGGCTTGGTGGTGCCCCAGCTGCGGCAGCGCGGGCACTGCCAGTGAAGCTGCTCGCCGGCGTGGCCACAGCGCCGGCAGCGGTGGCGGGGCAGTGCCTCCAGCAGCGTGTGGGTGTGACGCTGCAGCAGCTGGAGCTGCGCCAGGGGCTCGCCCACGCTGTGCTGGCGGTAGAGGTCAATCAGGTAGTCCAGTGCGCCCAGGCTGGGTTCGCGGTTGAGCTGTTCGCTGACCAGGTCGATGGCGGCCTGCAGGCCATCCCGGTGGCGCACCGTCTCGGCCAGCAGGATGATCA
Organism: Halomonas sp. JS92-SW72; assembly: GCF_003547075.1. Lineage (NCBI taxonomy): Bacteria > Pseudomonadati > Pseudomonadota > Gammaproteobacteria > Oceanospirillales > Halomonadaceae > Halomonas > Halomonas sp. JS92-SW72. Next base: position 2,684,725 of record NZ_CP032147.1, on the reverse strand, counting down.
CGCTGGTGTAGGGCGTACGCTCCACCAACTGCTGCAGGTGGCGAATCAGCCCGTCCTCGTCGTCGAGCAGGCGATAGGCGGTGGCCAGGGGAGGCAGCAGGGTGGGGGTGAAGGCGGCATCCTGGCCGGGGATGCGGTCGAGCAGACGAATCTCCTGGCGGTAGTGGCCGGTATCGTGCTCCATGGCGGCCAGCAGCAGGTTGGCCCGCACGCAGCGGGGGTCGATGGCCAGCGCCCGGCGCAGGTGCTTGCGGGCGAGGCCGGGGCTGGCCTCGAAGCGCTCCTGTTCTGCCAGCTGGCAGAGCCAGTGGGCGGCGGCGCGGCGGATGTCATCGCTCTGGCGTATCAGCTGGGGCTGGGCCACCTCGAGTGCCGCCTGCCACTCTCCCTCGCGCTCCAGCAGGTCCGTGAGCAGGCGTTTGGCCGACAGGCGCCGCTCCTCGTCCTGGGAGTCGCGCACCAGGGTATGCAACAGCCGCTCGGCGCGGTCCAGCAGCCCCAGCGCCAGAAAGTCGCGCGCCAGCTCCAGCTGCACACGCTCGCCCTGGGCGCCGGAGAGCGTCGGCCGGGCGAGCAGGTTCTGGTGGATCTTCACTGCCCGGTCCGCCTCGCCGCGGGCGCGAAACAGGTTGCCCAGGGTGATATGGGTGTCGATGGTCTCGCTGTTGACCTCGAGTGCCGCCACGAAGGTCTCGATGGCGCGGTCCTGCTGGTCGTTGAGCAGGTAGTTGAGCCCCACGAAATAATCCCGCGCCAGCCCGGATGATGGCGCGGGATCGGAGGGCTTGCTGCGTTCGCGGCGGCCGAGCCACCAGCCGATGGCGACCGCTGCCAACAACAGCGTCAGCAGCAGGGCGTCGGGCATTTAGGGGAGTTCCTTGAGCTCCTGAACGCGCAGTCGATCGAGCTCCTTGCGCTGCTGCTGGTTGTGGCGCTGGGCGCGGGTCAGCAGGGTACGCAGGCGCAGGTAGACGCCGCTCATGGCCAGCATGCCGAGCAGCACCCCGACTGCCAGGGAGGCCAGCAGCCAGACGGACAGCGAGGCCGCGGGGAGCTCGAGCCAGATCAGGTTGAGCGGAAGGGCCTGCTGGTTGTTCACGGCGAAGAGAATGCCGACCAGCAGGACGACCAGCAGAATGACGGCCAGGATCAGGCCTTTTAGCCAACGCATGCGCTTGTGTCCCCTGTAATGGTGGTGCCGGTGGTCATGGTATGAGTGATCGGAGCCGATCAGTAGCCCAGGGCGCGGCTGGCGTCTACCTGCTCGCGCAGCTCCTTGCCTGGCTTGAAGTGTGGCACGAACTTGCCGTCCAGCGCGACCGGTTCGCCGGTCTTGGGATTGCGGCCCACCCGGGGTTCCCGGTAGTGCAGCGAGAAGCTGCCGAAGCCGCGAATCTCGACGCGTCCCCCTTCGGCCAGGGTGTCGGTGATGTCATCGAGGATGAGGCGCACGGCAGCCTCGACTTCCTTGATCGACAGCTCCGGCTGCCGTGCGGCGATCTGCTCGATCAACTCGGACTTGGTCATCGACGTTCTCCCTCTGCGGTGGGCGCAAGAGCCGGCCCGCCTGGCGCTGTTGTTTCACCAAAGCATACTCGGCAAATTGTGATAAAACAACGCACTACGACCATTGGCAGATGGCGCGGCTGGCGGCTGCCGTTCACGGGGGGGTCGGGTATACTGTGGTGACACATCCCACCGGACAGGCGAGGTCGACGTTGAACGAGCAATCACCCCAGGAAGCGGCACTGCGCAAGCGGCTCTATTGGCACTCCCGCCGCGGCATGTGGGAGCTGGATCTGCTGCTGGTGCCCTTCCTCGAGCAGCGCTACGACAGCCTCGATGAGGCGGATCAGCGGGCCTTTCGGCAGCTGATCGACGAGGAGGACCAGGACCTGTTCATGTGGCTGATGCGCCGCGACTGGCCGGAGGATCCGGACCGCCGCCGCATCGTGCAGCTGATCGTCGAGCATGCCGAAAGCGCCGACAGCATTGGGCATCGTCCCGTCTAGGCTCTCTCTTCTCCTTCACGCCCTGCTGGCCGCTGCGGTGGTTGGCATGGCGTTTCTGCATGCCCCGGCCTGGCTGGCCGCCCTGGTCGCTGTCGCGATGCCGGGTGTCGTCCTCGACGCCGCCCGGCGGCGTGTGCGTGGCGAGCTGCGCGCCCTGATGACCGCCGATGGCGGCCTGCGCTGGGAGTGGCGCCAGAACGGCGAGGCGCCCTGGCACCCGGCTTCCCTCGAGTGCGACTACCTCGGCCCCTGGCTGATCGGCCTGCGCCTCAACGGGCGACGGCTATGGCTGTGGCCGGACAGCAGTGACGCCGCCTCGCTCTGGCGGCTGCGTCGCCTGCTGGTCCCGCAGCGCTAGGCAGGAGGCCGTCAGTCGAGGTCCGCGAGGTGGATCCGCGAGGGCTGCGCGATGCCCGGGGCGTGGTCGGGGCAGTCCGGGTTGTAGTGCAGGCCGCGGGATTCGCGGCGGGCGCGGGCGCTGGCCACGGTCAGCCGCGCCAGGCGCAAGGCCTGCCACAGGCTGGCCAGGGCGACCGTGGGGGCGCAGGCGGTCACCAGCGGGGCGAGCTCGCGCTGCAGTGCCTCCAGGGTCTCGGCGGCCTCGTCCAGCCCGGCATCATGGCGCACGATCGCCACCCGCGCGCTCATCATCTGGCGCATCCGCTCGCGGAGTCTGGACAGCACCGCGGGGTCGGCCAGCCTGTCGCCGGTGTCCGGGAGCGGCACCAGGGGCGCGACCTGGGCCGAGGCGTCAGGGTGCGCCTCCTGAAGCAGCGCGGCGCCACAGCTGCGGGCGAACACCAGGCACTCCAGCAGCGAGTTGCTGGCCATGCGGTTGGCGCCGTGCAGCCCGGTGCAGGCCACCTCGCCGATGGCGTGGAGGTTCGGCACCGTGGTGGCCCCGGCCAGGTCGGTGGCCAGTCCCCCGCAGCTGTAGTGGGCGGCGGGGACCACCGGGATCGGCTCCCGGGCAATGTCCAGGCCGCGGCTGGCGCAGTGGGCATGGATGGTAGGGAAGTGGTGGCGGATCGCCGCCTCGCCCAGGTGGCGGATATCGAGCAGTACATGGTCGCTGCCGGTGCGCTGCATCTCGGCATCGATGGCCCGGGCGACGATATCGCGCGGCGCCAGTTCGGCGCGCGGGTCCAGGGCGGGCATGAAGCGCTCGCCGTTGACGTTCAGCAGCCGTCCACCTTCGCCGCGCACCGCCTCGCTGATCAGGAAGGGGCTGCCGTCGGGATCATAGAGACAGGTCGGGTGGAACTGCTGGAACTCCAGGTTCATCAGTTCCGCCCCCAGCTCGGCCGCCATCAGCATGCCTTCACCGCTGGCCGGATGGGGGCTGGTGGTGTGGCGGTAGAGCCCGCTGGCGCCGCCGGTGGCCAGCACCGTGTCCGCGGCCAGCAGCTCGTGCAGCCGGCCCTGGCCATCCAGGCAGCGCGCCCCGCGGCAGGCCCCGGCGGTGTCACCGATCAGGCCAATGGCGGTGAGGTCGTCCAGCACCTGGATGGCCGGGTGTGCGGTCACATGGGCCTTGAGGGTCTCCATCACCGCCAGACCCGTGGCATCGGCGGCGTGGATAATGCGCCGGGCGCCGTGGCCGCCCTCCCGGGTCAGGTGGTAGGGGTAGGCGGCTCCGGGGCTGGGGTCCGGGGTGAAGGGCACGCCCAGGGCCAGCAGTCGCGCGATGGCGGCCGGCCCCTGCTCGACGGTGAAGCGCACCGCGGCCTCGTCGCAGAGGCCGTCGCCGGCCACCAGGGTATCGGCCACGTGGGCATCGAAGTCGTCGCTGGGCGAGAGCACCGCGGCGATCCCGCCCTGGGCCCAGCGGCTGGCCCCCTGGTCGTCACTGGCCGGGCGCAGCAGGGTGACCCGCCGCCGCTCGGCGACCTCCAGGGCCAGCACCAGGCCGGCAACGCCGCCACCGATGATCAGCACATCATGATTGCCGTGGGTCATCTTGCGTTCCTATGTCGGTGGTGGCGGTGTCGCGGGGCGCCCACTTGCGTCCGGAGGCGCGATGCAGGCGGCGGCTGGGAAGCCGGGTCAGGCCGCCGAGGCGCGCGACCAGGTCGCCGGTGACACGGGCCAGTTCGCGATTGAGCCACAGATAGCCGCTGGGGCTGAAGAGGGTGCGTCCCTCATCGCTCACCGCGGTGGTGGCCAGCTCGGCGTGTCGCTGCAGGTTGAAGGGGCTCACCGTGACCGCGATGGGCTGGCCGGTGCGTACCTGGAAGGCGAGGGTGCCGAGCTCCCGGGCCAGCCGGTGCTGCTCCTCGCGCAGCCCCGTCATGGCCTCGATGCGGTCGTGGCCCTCCCGGGTGGTCCAGTGGGTCTCCAGCAGCAGCTCGATGGTGGAGAGCATGCGGCGCTGCAGGGAGATGATGTCGTCGAGTTCGTCGCGGGTGAGCCGGCGCTCGCGATGGATGGCATCGACCAGCCCGCGCTGCTTGACCAGGGCTGAGCTGGTGGCCTTGAGCAGGGCGCGGGTATCCACGTCCAGGGCGGCCGCGGCGGTGGTGTGGGCATGGAACAGGCGCGCCATGCGGTCGAGGTTCTCGGCCAGCATGAAGCGCATCATGTCGGTGGCCTTCTGGGGCAGCACCAGCACGGTGACGGTGATGCCCACCAGGGTCCCGAGCAGCACGTCGAAGGCGCGCCACAGGCCGATGCCCAGGTCGTGGCTGCCGTCGCCGACCACCAGCAGCAGGCTGATGGCAAACATCAGGCCGCTGTAGCCGTGGCGATTGCCGAAGGTGAGCCAGGTGGCGATGCCGATGGCGGCTAGGCTGCCGGCGGGAATCAGTAGGGGGGCGGCGGGAGGAAAGAGGATCAGCGCGAGCCCGCTGGCCGCGCCGAGCACGGTGCCCAGCAGTCGCTGGCGGCCCTTGTCGAGCACGCCGCCGATATGCGGCAGGTTGCCCATCACCATCACGGTGCTGACCAGCGCCCAACTGGAGTGGGGGATCTCGAACAGGCGGATGATGACGAAGGTGATCGTCAGGGCCAACAGCACGCGCACCACATGCAGGCGGCGGCGAAAACGATAGGTGAAGAAGGGGTCGCGCAGGGGCGGCAGGTTCATGAGGCAAGGCCCCGTTGGTGCGCCGCTTGGGTGTCGGTCCAGGCGAAGGACGGAGAGACTGGTGCCCGGAGCCGGGCTCGAACCGGCACGGTGTCGCCACCGAGGGATTTTAAGTCCCTTGCGTCTACCAATTTCGCCATCCGGGCGGCACGGTGTCGAGCAGAAAAAGGGGGAAATGGAGGCTGGAGTCGGAATCGAACCGGCGTACACGGAGTTGCAGTCCGCTGCATGACCACTCTGCCATCCAGCCTCACCGAGTCAGATGTTCACCTCCCGAAGGGAGGTGGAGCGGGAAACGAGATTCGAACTCGCGACCCCAACCTTGGCAAGGTTGTGCTCTACCACTGAGCTATTCCCGCCTGACTCGAGAGCGAATTATACGGATAAGTCGGTGACTGTCAAACGCTTTTGCGCGCGCTCACATGGAATCGCTGAGGTGCGGCCAGGCGGCGCGCAGGTAGAGCACCATGGACCACAGGGTCAGTACGGCCGCCACGTAGAGGGTGGCCACGGCGAGATGGGCGATGGGAGTGCCCGGGGCGAAGGCCAGCAGCAGGAAGATGGCGACCATCTGCAGGGTGGTCTTCACCTTGCCGATCCAGGAGACCGCGACCTTGCCGCGCTTGCCCATCTCCGCCATCCACTCGCGCAGCGCCGAGATGACGATCTCGCGGCCGATGATCACCAGCGCCGGCAGGGTGAGCCAGACCGCCTCGTAGCGTTCGATCATCAGCGCCAGGGCCACGGCCACCATCAGCTTGTCGGCCACCGGGTCGAGGAAGGCGCCGAAGGGGGTGGCCTGGTCCCAGCGCCGGGCCAGGTAGCCGTCGAGCCAGTCGGTGATAGAGGCCAGGGCAAACAGGCCGGCGGCCAGCGGCATGCTCCACGAGAAGGGCAGGTAGAAGAACACCACCAGCAGCGGAATGAAGCCGATACGGGCGAGGGTGAGGAGATTCGGGATGTTCATTGCGTGACGCTGTCCTTGCCGGTGGGTGGTGCCGAGCGCCCGCTCATTCTATCCCCCTTGGCGGACTTCATCCATGCAGGGCGCGATGAATCGCCTCGGCCAGGGTGGCGCTGATGCCTGGCGCCCGCGCCAGCTCCTCGCGGCTGGCCTGCTTGACCCCCTGCAGCCCGCCGAAGAAACGCAGCAGCTCGCGGCGGCGCTTGGGCCCGACGCCGGGGATGCCTTCCAGGGTGGAGGTGCGGCGCGCCTTGTCGCGGCGTGTGCGATGGCCGGTGATGGCGAAGCGGTGGGCCTCGTCGCGCACGTGCTGGATCAGGTGCAGGGCCGGCGAGGCCGGGTCCATGTCCAGGCTCCGGTCCGCAGTCTCGAGGAACAGGGTCTCCAGGCCTGCCTTGCGGGTGGTACCCTTGGCGACGCCGACCAGGGCGATGCCGCTGACACCGAGCTCGGCAAAGACCTCCCGGGCCAGGTTGAGCTGGCCCTTGCCGCCATCCACCAGCAGCACGTCGGGGCGCTCCCCCTCGCCGTCCGTGAGTCGGCGGAAGCGTCGGGTCAGCGCCTGGCGCATGGCGGCGTAGTCGTCGCCGGCGGCCACTCCCTCGATATTGAAGCGGCGATAGTCGGACTTGCGCGGGCCGTTCTGGTCGAACACCACGCAGGAGGCCACGGTGGCCTCGCCGTGGCTGTGGCTGATATCGAAGCACTCCAGGCGAGCGGGGGTCTCGGCCAGGCCCAGCACCTCGCGCAGCGACGCGAACCGCCGCGTGAGCTGGGCCTGGCTGGCCAACTGGCTGGCGAGCTGCTGCTCGGCGTTGGTGACGGCCAGTGACTGCCATTGGGCGCGGTGCCCGCGCACCCGGTCGGTGAGCCGCACGCGCCGGCCGGCGCGCTCGCCGAGCGCCGCCTCGATCAGCGCGCGATCCGCCAGGGGATGGCTGGTGATCAGCTCGCGGGGAATCTCGTTGTCCTGCCCCAGGTAGTACTGGCTGAGAAATTCCGCGAGCAGCTCCTCGGCGGGCAGGTCGAGCCCGTTGGCGGGGGCATGGTGGCGGGCCCCCAGCAGCCGCCCGTGGCGCACGCTGAGCACCGAGATGCACAGCGCCCCGGGGCGGGTGGCCAGGGCGAAGATGTCAGCATCGCCGTCGCCGGTATCGACGAACTGGCGTTGCTGGAGCTGGCGTAGCTGCTGGATCTGGTCGCGCAGCCGGGCGGCCTCCTCGAAGGCCAGCGCCTGGCTGGCCGCCTCCATGGCCGCGGTTAGCTCGCCGGTCACCTGCTCGCTTCTGCCCTCCAGGCACTGCACGGCGTGCTCCAGGTCGCGTCGGTACTCTGTCTCGCCGATCAGGCCCACGCAGGGGCCGCTGCAGCGCTCGATCTGATACTGCAGGCAGGGCCTCGTGCGGTGGGCGAAGACGCTGTCCTCGCAGTTGCGGATGCGGAAGATCTTCTGCATCAGCGAGAGGCTCTCGCGTACCGCCAGGCTGCTGGGGTAGGGGCCCAGGTAGCGGCCGTCGTCGCGGCGCGCCCGGGCGCGCTTGTACTCCAGCGCCGGGAAGGGGTGGCGGTCGGTGACGAAGACGAAGGGATAGGACTTGTCGTCGCGCAGCAGGATGTTGTAGGGCGGGCGCAGCTCCTTGATCAGGGTCTGCTCCAGCAGCAGCGCCTCGGTTTCGCTGTTGGTCACCGTGACCTGGATGTCGGCGATGCGCGAGACCAGGGCCTGGGTCTTGGCATTCAGGGCGCCACGGAAATAGCTGGCCAGGCGCGCCTTGAGGCGTCGGGCCTTGCCCACGTAGAGGGTCTCGCCCCGGGCATCCAGCATGCGGTAGACGCCCGGGGATTCGCTGACGGTGCCGAGGAAGTGGCGGTGATCGAAGCTCATGGAGGCGGTGCGGTCATGGACGGGAGTGCCATCCTAGCAGATCAGGCCGGACGGCAGGCCGGGGCGGCTCACTCCACGCTGGCGAAGCCCTCCACCAGGCCGTGGCGCAGCCCCAGGTGGGTGAGTTCGACGTCGGTCTGCACGCCCAGCTTGTCGAAGATGCGGTAGCGGTAGGTGTTCACCGTCTTGGGACTGAGGAAGAGCCGGTCGGAGATATCGGCCACCTTCTGGCAGTTGACGATCATCATCGCCACCTGCATCTCGCGCTGGGAGAGCTGGTCGAAGGGGTTGTCCGCGGCATCGATACGCGACAGCACCAGCCGCTGGGCGACCTCCGGGCTGACGTAGCGCTGACCGTGGAAGACGCCGCGGATGGCCGCCACCATCTCCTCGTGCTGGCAGTCCTTGCTCAGGAAGCCGAAGGCGCCGGCGTCCAGCAGTCGCTGGGCGAAGGCCTCCTCGAGCCAGGCGGTCAGCACCAGCACGCGGGTGTCGGGCTGGGTGCGGTGGATCTTGCGGGTGGCCTCCAGGCCGCCGATCCCCGGCATGCGAATATCCATCAGCACCACGTCGGGGGAGAGGCGGCGGGTCTCGGCGATGGCGGTCTCGCCGTCGGAGGCCTCGCCGACCACGCTGAGGTCCTCCTCGGCGTTCAACAGGTGGGCGATGCTCGTCCTCACCAGGTGATGGTCATCGGCAATCAGTACCCGGATCAAGGCGGCGGCTCCTGAGCGAATGGGCTGGTAGGGAAAAGGTAGGGAGAGACGACGACTCTCATGCCAAAGAGTGGCACAACTTCGGTGCAGGTGGAAAGCATCCTTCGGGGGAGGCATGGAGGGGGTTGACGAACCCGGGATCAGTGCGTAATATCTGCCTCGTTCTCGCAAGGCGAGACGGTGTGGGGCCTTAGCTCAGCTGGGAGAGCGCAACACTGGCAGTGTTGAGGTCAGCGGTTCGATCCCGCTAGGCTCCACCAACAAGACACCATGAAAAACCCCCTGGCGCCCGGCGTCAGGGGGTTTTTCTTTGGCCTGTGCGCGGCAGGCGTCGGCGCGTTGTTGCGGCCGCGGCCGTCGCTGCGGGGGCGTTTCCCGATGCAGAAGCCCCGCCGCGGCGATGCCGGGCGGGGCTTCTGGCGTCGCTGGCCGTCAGGGCTCAGGTGCAGTCGGCGGCGCCTTCTCCGAACATGTCGAACAGAAGCTCGCGGCCGAGGGGGGTGAGCACCAATCGGTTGTGCTCGTTCCAGGAGGCCGCCTCGCTGTTGACCAGCACCTTCTCGCAGGTCTGCCATTCGCTGGAGGAGCGGGAGAGGCGAGCCACATCCTGGCGGTCGAGGCCGCGATGGGGAATGGAGACGGTTTCCAGCACGTGACCATGGTGGTAGAGCAGGGCCGCCATGTTGGAGAGGCACTGGCGCAGGCTGCGCTGCATGGAGGCGATAGGGGAAGCGTCGATCATCATGGGCCGCATTTCCTGTCAATCAGGGGGTGTGCTGCGGCGCATTATACTACCAAGGTCGTGGTTATACAAAGGTCTAAGTCGGTGATGGGCCCGGGGCTCTGCGGTGGAGCGTCGCAGGGCCCCGGGAAGATCAGCCGTCGACGCGACCGAGCAGCAGGAACTCGATCAGGGCCTTCTGGGCATGCAGACGGTTGCCCGCCTCCTGCCAGACCACGGCGCGCGGGTCGTCGAGCAGGGTCTCGCTGATCTCCTCGCCGCGGTGGGCGGGCAGGCAGTGCAGGAAGAGGGCGTCGGCCCTGGCGCGGTCGAGCAGCGCCTCGGTCACCTGGAAGCCGGAGAAGTCCGCCTCGCGCTTGGCCTGCTCCTCCTCCTGGCCCATGGAGGCCCAGACGTCGGTGGTGACCAGGTCGGCGTCGACCACGGCATCGCTGGGATCGCGCAGGATCGTGACCCGGTCGCCGGCGGCCTCGAGGATATCCTGGCGCGGCTCGTAGCCCTCCGGGCAGCAGACGCGCAGTTGGAAGTCGAACTGACGCGCGGCATTGATCCAGGAGTGGCACATGTTGTTGCCGTCGCCGATCCAGACCGCCGTCTTGCCCTTGACGCTGCCGCGCAGCTCGGTCCAGGTCATCACGTCGGCCAGCAGCTGGCAGGGATGGTAGTCGTCGGTCAGCGCGTTGATCACCGGCACCGAGCTGGCCGCGGCATACGCCTCCAGCCCTTGATGGGAGAAGGTGCGGATCATCACGATGTCGACCATCTCCGAGAGCACTCGGGCGGTGTCGCCGATGGGCTCGCCGCGACCCAGTTGGGTGTCGCGGGGGGAGAGGAAGAGGGCGTGGCCACCGAAGTGTGCCATGGCGGTTTCGAAGGAGACCCGGGTACGGGTCGAGGACTTCTCGAAGATCATCGCCATGGTGCGGTTGGGCAGGGGGGTATAGCGGGGCCCCTGGGCCTTCAGCTCGTTCTTGATGGTGATGGCGCGCTGGATGAGGTAGTGCAGCTCATCCTGGCTCAGGTCCAGCAGGGTCAGGAAGTGGCGAGTGGCCATTGGGCGTGCTCCACGGGAAAAAACGACCATCCTAGCCAGGCGCCAGGGGATGCGCAACGCGCGTCGTATCAGTAGAATGGGCGATCACCAAGACCTACCGTCGAGCTCGGGTATTGCCCCGCGCCGCCATCCGCGACCTCTGTCATCCGTGACATCCATAGGGAGACGCCATGAGCACCACCCTCGAGAACATCCAGCGCCAGATCAGCGAAAACCCCATCCTGATCTACATGAAGGGAACCCCTCAGCTGCCCCAGTGTGGCTTCTCCGCCCAGACCGTACAGGCGCTGATGGCCTGCGGCGAGCGCTTCGCCTTCGTCAATATCCTGGACAACCCGGATATCCGCGCCGAGCTGCCCAAGTTTGCCAACTGGCCCACCTTCCCCCAGCTGTGGGTCGAGGGCGAGCTGGTCGGCGGCTGTGACATCGTGGTGGAGATGCACCAGAGCGGCGAGCTCGAGAAGCTGATCAAGGAAACCGCCGCCAAGCACCAGCACGACGCCTGAGCCCTCGAGGCAGCAGCGACAGCGTCGAGCCACCAGCTGGCGTCATGGAACCCCGTCGGCATTGCCGGCGGGGTTCCCTGTTTATGCGTCTGATCGCATCATGCCGGCTGCCGCCTACGGCACCTCGTCCATCCCCTGTTCGCGCTGGGCCTGGGACCAGCCGCCCAGCTCCTTGTAGCGATTGACCATGGCGCAGAACAGCTCGGCGGTGCGTTCGGTATCGTAGCGCGCCGAGTGGGCCTCACCGTTGTCGAAGGGGATGCCGGCGGCGCGACAGGCCCTGGCCAGCACCGTCTGGCCGTAGATAAGGCCGGCCAGCGAGGCGGTGTCGAAGCTAGAGAAGGGGTGGAAGGGGTTGCGCTTGATGCCGCAGCGGTTGACGGCGGCATTCAGGAAGCCGTGGTCGAAGGCCGCATTGTGGCCGACCAGCACGGCGCGGGTGCAGCCGTGTGCCTTGATCGCCTTGCGCACCGGGCGGAAGATCTCGCCGAGCGCCTCGGCCTCGGAGAGCGCCACCTGCTGACGCAGCGGGTCATCGAGCCTGATCCCGGTGAAGTCCAGCGCCGACTGCTCGACGTCGGCACCCTCGAAAGGCTTCACGTGGAAGGCGTAGGTGGCTTCGGGCAGCAGGAAGCCCTGGGCGTCCATGGTCAGGGTCACCGCGGCGATCTCCAGGATCGCATTGCGCTCGGCATTGAAGCCGCCGGTTTCCATGTCCACCACCACCGGCAGGAAGCTGCGGAATCGCTGTGCCAGCAGCTCGCGGGCGATCGCCTCGCTCATGCACCCTCTCCTTGCGTCTTTCGGTCTCGGTCGCCCCGCCCCGCGGGGACCCGGGGCGAATCCGCGCAAGTCTAGCAGGTTGGCTTCTGGGCGTCCCGGGGCCGGTATTCGCCGTGCCAATGGCGCGCTATACTGCCTCCCCTGATGCCAACCCCCTAGCTTTCATCGAGGAGCCCCGAATGTCCGATGTCAAGAAGGTCGTGCTCGCCTACTCCGGTGGCCTGGACACCTCCGTTATCGTCAAGTGGTTGCAGGAGACCTACAACTGCGAGGTGGTGACCTTTACCGCCGACATCGGCCAGGGCGAGGAAGTCGAGCCGGCACGCGCCAAGGCCCAGGCCCTCGGCGTGAAGGAGATCTACATCGAGGACCTGCGCGAGGAGTTCGTGCGCGACTACGTCTACCCGATGTTCCGCGCCAACACCATCTATGAGGGCGAGTACCTGCTCGGCACCTCCATCGCGCGCCCGCTGATCGCCAAGCGCCTGATCGAGATCGCCAACCAGACCGGCGCCGACGCCATCTCCCACGGCGCCACCGGCAAGGGCAACGACCAGGTGCGCTTCGAGATGGGCGCCTATGCCCTCAAGCCCGGCGTCAAGGTGATCGCCCCCTGGCGCGAGTGGGACCTGACTTCCCGCGAGAAGCTGATGGCCTACTGCGACGAGCACAGCATCCCGGTGGACTTCTCCTCCAAGAAGAAGAAATCCCCCTACTCCATGGACGCCAACCTGCTGCACATCTCCTACGAGGGCGGCATCCTCGAGGATCCCTGGGCCGAGGCCGAGGAGGACATGTGGCGCTGGAGCGTCTCTCCGGAGACCGCCCCGGACGTGCCCACCTACGTGGAGCTGACCTTTGAGAAGGGTGACATCGTGGCCGTCGACGGCACCCCGATGCGCCCCCATGAGGTGCTCGAGACCCTCAACAAGCTGGGCGGCGACAACGGCATCGGCCGTCTCGACATCGTCGAGAACCGCTACGTGGGCATGAAGTCCCGCGGCTGCTACGAAACGCCCGGCGGCACCATCATGCTCAAGGCCCACCGCGCCATCGAGTCCATCACCCTGGACCGCGAGGAGGCCCACCTCAAGGACGAGCTGATGCCCAAGTACGCCAAGGTGATCTACAACGGCTACTGGTGGAGCCCGGAGCGCCGCATGCTGCAGGCCGCCATCGACGAGACCCAGAAGAACGTCTCCGGCGTGGTGCGCATGAAGCTCTACAAGGGCAACGCCATCGTGGTGGGGCGCCAGTCCGAGCAGTCGCTGTTCGACGAGTCCATCGCCACCTTCGAGGACGACGCCGGCGCCTACGACCAGAAGGATGCCGAGGGCTTCATCAAGCTCAACGCCCTGCGCCTGCGTATCGCGGCCGGCAAGGGCCGCAAGCAGGACTAAGGAAACGCTGATTTATTGCTGCGCTCGATATCTTGGCCGCCAGCGGTGCTCGAAATCCTCACCTAGTACCGCATAGGCTCCGGTTTCTGCGCTCCGGTGGCGGCCAACCTCTCTTCGCTCGCGACATAAATCAGGCGTTCCCTGAAGTGACTACTGTGTCGACACCGGCTTATGCCGGTGTCATCGTTTCGGGAGGATCTCAGATGCTGAAGAAATTGCTGTCCGGGCTGTTCGGCGGCGGCGAGAAGGCGCCGGGCAGCGCGCCGGCCGCCGAGCCGGTGGCCTACAAGGGCTACCAGATCATCTCCGAGCCCGCCGACCAGGGCGGCCAGTACCGGGTCAGCGGCTGGATCCGCAAGCCCGGGGAGGACGGCGAGGTGCAGGAGCACCGCTTCGAACGCTCCGATATGGTGCCCGGCCGGGAGGCCTGCGACCAGCTGATGGTCAGCAAGGCGCAGCGCTTCATCGATGAGGTGGGCGAGGGGATGTTCCGGCCCCGCTGACCGGTAACGCCGGCGTGGCGGGACGCGCTCCCGCCATCCCCCTTTCGCCCAAGTGTGCCTCGGCGGGCGCGCCGCTACACTGGATCGATTTCCGCAGCCCGGAGTCGTCATGCGCCTGCTTCACCGTGCCTCCTCGTGGCGTTCGCTGTTCGCCCACGAGGAGCATCCCGACCCTGCGCGGCTGCCGCCGCTGCTGGCCCCGCTGCGCGACGCCCTTGCCGAGCTGGGCCCGGCGCCGACCCTGCCCGAGGCCCACGCCTGGCAGCCTCGCCTGGCGGAGGCGCTGATGCGCCTCGACCTGCCCGCCTGGCGCATCAGCCAGCTGATCAGCGACCACAATGACTGGCTCTACCGGCGCGCCATCCAGCTGGCCTTGAGCGAGATGGAGGGGCAGGGGTGGGGTGCGCCGCCGGTGCCCTACTGCGTCATCGTGATGGGCTCCGGGGCTCGCCAGGAGAGCCTGCTCGGCCCCGATCAGGACAACGGCATGATCATTGCCGACTATCCGGACAGCCGGCACACCGAGATCGACGGCTACTTCCAGGTGCTGGGCGAGCGCTTCACCGACCGGCTGGACCAGGCCGGTATCCCGCTGTGCAGCGGCCATGTGATGGCGCGCTGGCCCATGTGGCGCAAGCGACTCTCGGAGTGGAGCGAGCAGCTGGCCATCTGGACCGCGGGGCGTCGGGTCAAGCGGGTGCAGCAGGCCAACATCCTGCTCGACTTCCGGGCCGTGCATGGGGAGGGCACCCTGGCGGAGGCGCTGGCCGATCGCGTGGCGCGGCTGATGCCCCAGGCCGGGCTCTTCCTGGACGAGATGGGCGCGCTGCTCGACGAGCAGCCGGTGGCCCTGGACCGCTTCGGTCGACTGTCGGGGTCACTCGATGGGGCGCCCCATGAGAGGGCGATCAACCTCAAGCAGCAGGCGGTGCTGCCGCTGGTGGCCGCCGTCCGCTTGCTCTCGCTGCGCCATGGGGTGCGCGAGGTCGACACCCGGGAGCGACTGGCGGTGCTGGTGCTGAAGGAGGCGCTTCCCGCCGAGACCAGTCGCGCCCTGACCGCGGCGCTGGAGCGCCTGCAGGGGTTGCTGCTGGAGGAGCAGTGCCGGGGCGTCAGGTCGGGGCGGGGCGCCGATGGGTGGGTCGACCTGTCGCGCCTCGGCGAGGACCAGCGCCTGCTGCTTCGCCATGACCTGCAGCAGATCAGGGCCCTGAAGCGCCGCGCCAGGCGGGGTTAGGCCTTCTGGGCCTGCGGCGCCTCGGGCAGCTCCATGATCAGGCAGGCGCCGCCCAGGGTGGGGGCGTCCTCGACCCACAGCCGGCCGCCCAGGTGGGCGACGATGCCGCGGCTGATGGGCAGCCCCAGGCCGCTGCCGCGCGGGCGCCCACGGCTCTTCTCGGGGCTTTCGCCGGGGCGCTGGATCTGGTGGAACTTCTCGAACACCCGCTCGCGCTCGTCGTCGGCGATGCCGGGGCCGTTGTCCTCCACCGCCAGGCGGTAATGGTTCTTGTGGCGGGCCAGGCGCAGCAGCACCCGCGGGTCGGCGTCGTCGGCGAACTTGCCGGCGTTGTCCAGCAGGTTGATGATCACCTGCTCCAGACGATCCGGGTCGCCCACCACCGCCGCCGTCTCGACCTCGATGCGTACCTCCAGCGCCACCCCCCGATTCTCCTGCATATGGTGCACGGCATCCACGCTGTGGCGGGTTAGCTCCACCAGGTCCAGCTTCTGCGGGTTGAGGGTCAGCCGGCCGCTCTCCAGGCGAGCCAGGTCGAGGATCTCCTCGATCAGTCGCGACAGCCGCTGGCTCTCCTTGACCACCACGTTCAGGAAGTGGATCCGCTTCTCCTCGGGCAGGTCGCCGCTGTCGCGCAGGATCTCGGCGAAGGCGCGGATCGAGGTGAGCGGGGTGCGCAGCTCGTGGCTGACCATGGCCACGAACTCGTCCTTGAGGCGATCCAGCTCGCGCAGGCGCTCGTTGGCGGCGCGCAGCTCCTCGCTGGCGCGGGCCAGCTCCTCGGACTTCTGCTCCAGGCGGCGGTTGACCTCCAGGGTCTCCGAGGTGGTGTCGAGGATGCTCAGGATCGATTCCAGGTCCAGCGCCTCGCCGCGCACCACGGAGTTGATCAGTACCCGGGCCGAGGCATTGCCGAGCGCCCCGGACAGCGCCTGCTCGGCCCGGGCGATCAGCTCCGGCGGGGCCGGCTGGTCGTTGGTGGGTTCCTCCCCGGGATAGCCGGTGAAGACCCGGGCGGTGGCGTTGGCGCCCAGGTAGCGGTCGAGCAGGGAGCGCAGCTCGCCCCGGGTGGTCTGGCCGTGCCACAGCGAGGTCTCCATCAGGCTCGGGTGCATCGCCTCGGTGAACAGCGCCGCCTGGGTCTGCTCCAGCGGGGTCTGCCGGGTGAACAGCGAGACGCCCACCAGCAGGCCGACGTTGGCGGTCAGGCTCCACAGCAGGGAGTGGGAGTAGATGTCCCAGCCCTCCAGGCCGAACAGGGCGTAGGGCCTCAGCCACGCGAGGCCGAAGGGGCCGGCGCTCAGGAAGGCGTCGTCCAGCCACCCCGACTGGGCGAAGCCCGGGATCAGCAGGGTCCAGGCCCAGATCAGGGTGCCGGCGATCAGCCCCAGGGCGGCACCGCGACCGGTGGCGCCGCGCCAGTACATGCCGATCAGCATCGCCGGGGCGAACTGGCAGGCGGCGGCGAAGGAGACCAGGCCGATGGTCACCAGGCTGTAGGAGTCGCCGATCAGGGCATGGTAGAGGTAGCCCAGCAGTAGGATCAGCACGATGGCCACCCGGCGAATGCCCAGCAGCCAGCCGGCCAACTCGCCTCGGCTGCTCAGGTGGAGTCGCCGGGTGCGCAGCAGCAGCGGCATGATCAGCTGGTTGCTGACCATGGTGGAGAGCGCGATGGTCTCGACGATCACCATGCTGGTGGCCGCCGACAGGCCGCCGATGAAGACCAGCAGCGGCAGTCCCTCGAAGCCCGCCGAGAGCGGCAGGGTCAGCACGTAGCTGTCCGGGTCGCCGGCAGAGAGCAGCATGCCGGCCAGGGCGATGGGGATCACGAACAGGTTGATGGCCAGCAGGTAGAGCGGAAAGAGCCAGGTGGCGCGCTTGATGTGGCGCTCGTCGACGTTCTCCACCACCAGCACCTGGAACTGGCGGGGCAGGGCGATGAAGGCCAGGAAGGCCAGCACCAGCATGCCCATCCAGCCGCTGGCGCCGCCGGGAATGGCGTCGAGCCCCATCGCCCCCACCAGGTCGGGGCTCGCCGCCACCTGGGCGAAGAGGTCGCCCGGGCCGTGGAAGAGCCCGAAGACCACGAACAGGCCCACCGTAAGGAAGGCGAGCAGCTTGATCAGCGACTCGAAGGCGATGGCCGCCACCATGCCCTCGTGGCGTTCGCTGGCATCCAGGTGGCGGGTACCGAAGAGGATGATGAAGACCGCCAGCACCAGGGCGACCCAGAAGGACTTGTCGACCCAGAATGCCTCCTCGGCGATGCTCAGCTCCGGCGCCTGGGGATAGTTGACCAGCACCGCATGGCTGACGGTGATCGCCTTGAGCTGCAGGGTGATGTAGGGGGTGATGCCGATCAGCGCGATCAGCGCCACCAGGGCGCCGAGGCTCGAGCTCTTGCCGTAACGGGCGCTGATGAAGTCGGCGATGGAGGTGATGCGCTGCGCGCTGGCGATGCGCACCATCTTGCGGATCAGGAAGGGCGCCAGCAGCATGGCCAGGGTCGGGCCCAGGTAGATGAGCAGGAAGCTGGGACCATACTGGGCGGCCCGGCCTACGCTGCCGTAGAAGGTCCAGGCGGTGCAGTAGACGGCGATGGAGAGCGCATACACCGTCGGCGAGCCGATCAGCGAGCGGCCCTGCTCGGCGCGGCGGTCACCCCAGGCGGCGATCACGAAGAGCAGCGCCAGGTAGCCGAAGGCGACGCTCAGCACCACGGCATCGGTCCTCATCGCCCGGTCTCCGTCATCGTCACTCTCCCGAAGGGTGCTCGAGCAGCCAGGCGGCCAGCGCGATCACCACGGCCCAGGCTACGAACAGGTAGAGCGGCAGCCAGGAGGGCCCCCCGGCGGGCCGGTCGAAGAGCAGCACCAGCGGGGGGGTGAACAGCAGCGTGGCCAGCAGCACCAGCGCGGTGAGTCGTTCGCCGAGGCGCGGGGTCTTCATGCCGACCGCCGCCGGGGCCAGGCCATTGGGGTCATGAGGCGCAGGCATCCTCCTTGGTCAGGGCGCTGTTCTGCAGGGCCAGCGCCTGCTCCAGGGTCTCGATGCCGCGGGCCTCCAGGCGTGGCAGCAGGGCCAGCCACAGCTCGGCGGTGACCCGGGCGTCGCCCAGGGCGGTATGCCGCGTGCCCGGCGGGAAACTCAGGCCGTAGCGCTCGGCCAGGCTGTCGAGGTCGTGGCCATCCAGGCTGGCATCCAAGGCCCGCGAGATCAGCAGGGTGTCGAGCACCGGCATGTCGAGTGTCACGCCGGCCCCCGGCGGCTGCAGGGCGAGCAGGTCGAAGGCGGCGTTGTGGGCGAGGATCACCGCATCGCCCACGTAGTCGCGGAAGCGCGGGAGCACCACCGGCAGCGGCGGGGCGCCCGCCACGTCGGCGTCGGTGATGCCATGGATCGCGGTGCTGGCCGGGGGAATCGGCTTGCCGGGATCGACCCGCATGTCGAACACCTCGCTGGCCAGCAGCCGGGCATTGACGACCCGACAGGCGCCGATGCTGATCACGGTGTCGCCGCGACGCAGCTCCAGGCCGGTGGTCTCGGTGTCGAAGGCCACCACCTCGAGCGCTCGTAGCGGGCGGGCCGCCAGCTCGGCGTCCGGCGGGGGAAGTTCGGCGATGCCGAAGTCGTGGAACTCCGGGCGCGGCTCGGTGGCCGGGCGCGGCGCCCCGACCCGCTCGGTGGCGGGCAGCGGCAGGCGCAGGCGGGCATGCACGCCGTCGTCATCGGCCAGGCTCCAGGCGTCGCTGGCATGCTGGCGCAGCACGTCGGCGACCCGCGGCGAGAGCGGCAGGTCGTCGAGGCGCTGCTGCTGCCATTCGGTGAGCTGGCGCTCGCTGAGCGGTGCCCCGCGCCAGATCAGGTCCAGGTAGACCCGCTTGTTGCCCAGGCAGACTTCGCCCTCGAGGCCCTGCGGGTTGCGCTGCTGCTGGAGGTCTTCGATCAGGGAGCCCAGCAGCACCAGCAGCGCCGTGGCGTCGCCCTTGAACCAGGCGGGCATGCCGACCGGCACCACCGTGACCTGGCCGGCGCGACGCTCATTGAGGGCCTGCCACAGGTCGTTGGACCATAGCGGCACCAGCCGCTCTCCCTCGTGCTGCATCTGCTCCACCAGGGCGGCGAGCTGCTCGATGTCCTGGCCCAGGGACTGGCTCTCCTCGTCGATCACCCGCTCGAGGCGCTGGCGCATCTCCCCCGAGGCGTTGCCCAGGGAGCTCAGGGCATCGGCCGCGCTGGTCAGGCTGGCGCTGTGGCGGCGCAGGCGGGGCAAGCTGTCGAGCAGCTCGGCGCGGGCGCCCATCTCGCTGGTCCAGGCGGCGGTGGTATCGCTCAGGGTGAGCAGGGTCTCGCCGTGGCTGCCGGGCACCCGGCGCAGCACGGCGCGCAGCCAGCGCTCGTCACAGGGCACCAGCACCTCCCGCGGCGAGCCGTCGCGAGGCAGCTGGCCCAGGGCATCCTGGAGGCTGGTTGCGGGCAGCAGGCTCTCGAGACGCTTGCCCAGCCCCAGCCCATGATGATTCTCGAAGAGTGTCTCGGCCGCCTGGTTGAACAGCAGCACCCGACGGTGCTGGTCGCAGAGCAGCAGCGGGGTGTCGAGCACCTGGAGCAGGGTCTCGAGCTCCTGGCGGATGCGGGCGGCGCTGCGCGCGCCTTCGGCGTGGGCGGTGGCCAGGCGGCCGCGGTCGGCCCGCCAGGCATCGCGCACCCGCACCAGATCGGGCCCCAGTGCCCGCAGCCAGCCCTCGGGGGGGTAGTCCTCCCGGGCATCGGGGTTGGCCACCAGGCGCGCGAGCTGCACCTGCAGGTGGCGCAGCGGGGTGAACAGCTGGCGCTCCAGCAACAGACCCACCAGGAAGATGGTGCCGCCGCCCGAGAAGCAGCCCAGCCACAGCACCAGGCGGGCCAGTCCCTGGGGTTGGAAGAGGGTGTCGAGCCACAGGGCGAAGGTGGCGCCGCCGAAGACACTGATGCCGCTGAGCAGCAGCCAGAGGCCGATCAGCCGCTGGCGGCGGGGCAGCCCGGAGAGACGTCGAGCCATCAGGAGACCTCGGCGAGCAGCGCCTTGACCTTGTCGACCAGCGCCTGGGTGGAGAAGGGTTTGGTGATGTAATCGTCGGCGCCCAGCGCCAGTCCCTTCTCGCGCTCCACCTCGCGTCCGTGGGCGGTGAGCATGATGATCGGCAGGCGGGCGTGGCCGGGATCGGCGCGCAGGCGTTCCAGCACGTCGAAGCCGCTGATACCCGGCAGGCTGATATCCAGCAGGACCAGGTCCGGGGTGCCCTCGGCCACCCGCGCCAGGGCGCTCTCGCCATCCTCGGCGGTGACCACCTCGAAACCTGCCTGCTGCATCAGGAACTCCAGCGACAGGACGATGTTGGGTTCATCGTCCACCACCAGGACCTTGGCCATGGCGTTCTCCATTCTCGTTGTCATCGTTGTTGTCTTGGGGACTCATTGCTGGTCAGTCTAGTGCCCGGCCGAGGCGCAGCAAAGGCGACCTTGGCAGGAGATCGGCGGCCTGCGCCGTGCTAGGGTGCGTGAGGCAAGCGCACCAGGAGGCAACATGATCGAAGTGCATCATCTGGAAAACTCCCGCTCCCAGCGGGTGGTCTGGCTGCTGGAGGAGCTGGGGGTGGCCTATGAGCTGGTCACCCATCGCCGCGATCCCTCCACCCTGCTGGCGCCGGATTCCCTGCGGGCCGTCCACCCGCTGGGCAAGGCGCCGGTGATCCGTGACCTGTCTCGAGAGGGGCGGGCGATAGCCGAGTCCGGCGCCATCATCGACTACCTGGTCGAGCACCATGATGGCGACCGGCGGCTGGCCCCGACTGCGGGAAGCGATGCCTGGGAACGCTATCGTTTCTGGCTGCACCATGCCGAAGGGTCGGGGATGGGCCCGCTGGTGATGCGCCTGGTGTTCTCGCGGCTCGGCCAGCCGCCGGTACCCGCCCTGGCGCGTCCGCTGGGGCGTCTGTTCGCCCGCGGGGTGGAGCAGCAGTACCTGGGGCCGGAGATTCGGCGGCTGGGGGACTTCTGGGAGGGCGAACTGGCCGAGGGCCCCTGGTTTGCCGGCGCGACGTTCAGCGCCGCGGATATCCAGATGAGCTTCCCGGTGCTGGCGCTGGCCGGTCGCGGCGGGCTTGCGGGCTATCCGCGTCTCGAGGCATTTCTCGCCGCCTGCCGTGAACGCGAGGGCTGGCAGCGCACCGTGGCGCAGATCGGCGAGTTTCGCCTGGCGGGGGGCTGAGCCTCAGCGTCCGGGGTCGTCCTGGCCCTCGGCCCGGGAGGCGGGGCCTAAGGGGCCGAGCCACAGCCACACCTGCAGTACCACCAGCAGCGGCAGCAGCCAGAGCGGCGCACCGGTGGTGGCCACCAGCAGCCGGTAGATCACGAAGCCGATGATGCCGGCCGCCAGGCCCACCAGCGGAAAGAGCAGCGGACGCTGGTAGCCGGGGCGGCGCGAGAGGCGATAGAGGGTGCCGATGAAGGCGCCGAAGGCACCGGTCATGGCCAGGGGGAGAAGCAGGTCCTGCATGGCGGTCTCGCTTTGGGTGGTGGTCAGAGAGGTAATACCATCCGGGGCAAGCCATCGCCAATGCCGCCTTCGGTGGGTTGCTGTGCCCCGACAGAGCTGGTAGCGATCACGAAAAAGGGCAGGCCGCCGGCCCGCCCCTTGTACACGGTTGCGAGATGGCTCGTCAGGCCAGCCCGAGTTCGTGGGTCGCTTCCTCGCGCATCTTGAACTTCTGGATCTTGCCGGTGACGGTCATCGGGAACTCGTCGACGAACTTCACGTAGCGCGGCACCTTGTAGTGGGCGATCTTGCCCTTGCAGAATTCCTTGAGCCCGTCGGCGTCGAGCTGCTGGCCGTCGGCGAGCTTCACCCAGGCCATCACCTCCTCGCCGTACTTCTCGTCCGGCACGCCGATCACCTGGACGTCGGAGATGGCGGGGTGGGTGTAGAGGAAGTCCTCGATCTCGCGCGGGTAGATGTTCTCGCCGCCGCGGATGATCATGTCCTTGATGCGCCCCACGATCGCCACGTAGCCCTCGTCATCCATGGTGGCGAGGTCGCCGGTGTGCATCCAGCCGGCGCTGTCGATCGCCTTGGCGGTGGCCTCCTCGTTGTTCCAGTAGCCGAGCATCACGCTGTAGCCGCGGGTGCAGAGCTCGCCGGTCTCGCCGCGGCCCACCACGGCGCCAGTCTCCGGGCTCACCAGCTTCACCTCCAGATGGGGGTGGATGGTGCCCACGGTGGTGACGCGCTTCTCCAGCGGGGCGTCGGTCTGGGTCTGGAAGCTCACCGGGCTGGTCTCGGTCATGCCGTAGCAGATGGTGACGTCCTTCATGTTCATGCGGTCGATCACCTTGCGCATCACCTCGATGGGGCAGATGGAGCCCGCCATGATGCCGGTGCGCAGGTGGGAGAGGTCGAAGCTCTCGAAGTTGGGAAGTTCCAGCTCGGCGATGAACATGGTGGGCACGCCGTAGAGGGTGGTGGCCTTCTCCTCGGAGAC
Organism: Halomonas sp. JS92-SW72; assembly: GCF_003547075.1. Lineage (NCBI taxonomy): Bacteria > Pseudomonadati > Pseudomonadota > Gammaproteobacteria > Oceanospirillales > Halomonadaceae > Halomonas > Halomonas sp. JS92-SW72. The sequence continues at coordinate 2,662,315 of NZ_CP032147.1, read as the reverse complement.
CGCGCGCAGGGTCGCCTCGGGGTCGAAGCCGTCGCCCGGGTAGATCATGGTGGCGCCGTGGGTCACGCAGCCCAGGTTGCCCATCACCATGCCGAAGCAGTGGTAGAGCGGCACCGGGATCACCATGCGGTCCTCCTCGGTGAGCGCCATGGTGCGCGCCACGAAGAAGCCATTGTTGAGGATGTTGTGGTGGGAGAGGGTGGCGCCCTTGGGCGCGCCGGTGGTCCCGGAGGTGTACTGGATGTTGATCGGGTCGTCGAACTGCAGGGTACCCTGCACGTCGGCCAGGTGCTCGGCGGAGACCTCATCGGCGTGGGCCAGCATCGACTGCCAGCTGAACATGCCGGTCAGCGCCCGGTCGGCGTCCAGGCAGACCACCCGCTTGAGCTCGGGCAGCTTGGCGCTCTTGAAAGTGCCGGGGCCGCCTTCGCGCAGTTCGGGCGCCAGCTCGGCCAGGGTCGCCACGTAGTCGGAGCTCTTGAACTTGCCCTGCAGGATCAGCGTGGAGGCGCCGGACTGCTTGAGGGCGTACTCCAGCTCATGGGTGCGGTAGCTGGGGTTGATGTTGACCAGCACGGCGCCGATCTTCGCCGTGGCGAACTGGGTGATGGTCCACTCGGCGCAGTTGGGTGACCAGATGCCGACGCGATCGCCCTTGGTGACGCCGAGTGCCAGCAGGGCGCGGGCGGCCTGGTCGACGGCGGCCTGCAGCTCGGCCCAGGTGTAGCGAAGCCCCTGGTGGAGGCTGATCAGGGCCTCGCGGTCGGGGAAGCGGGCCACCGTCTCATCGAAGCAGTCGCCGATGGTCTGGCCCTTGAGGGGAGTGTCGCTGATGCCGCTGACGTAGCTGATCGGATTATGTTGGCGTGTCATCGTCTACCGTCTCTTTGTTGTTGCTGGGTGTGCAGTGGTGCAACACGGTCATGACCCTGGTCGTGGCTGGCTCAGTGCGTCGGGGGCTCGACGCCGAGGCCGGCGAGCACCTCCCGGGCGCGGCTCTCCACGTCGTCGAGCTCCTTGTGCATCAGCCGGATGTCCTCCAGCTGGCGCTCCAGGTTGGCGCGCTTGTCGGCCAGGATCTCCAGAAGACGCTGAAGCTGGCGGGCGTTACCGTCGGGCATGGCGTCATACATCATCACCACCTCGCGGATCTCGGCCAGCGAGAAGCCCAGGCGCTTGCCGCGCAGGGTCAGCTTGAGACGTACGCGGTCCTTCTCGCGATAGATGCGCGTCTGCCCGCGGCGCTCGGGGGCCAGCAGCCCCTCCTGCTCGTAGAAGCGGATGGTGCGGGGCGTCACCTCGAACATCTTGGCCAGTTCGCCGATAGTGTAGGTGCGTCGCTGAATGGGCAGGCCGCCGGTCTGGGCTGCGGCGCTCGCTGTGCGCTGAGTCATGAGCGTCTTCCTTTATTGTAGGGCGGGGCGGGGCGCAGGCCGCCCGCCTGACGGCAACACTAGCCGAGGTTTACGTTAACGTAAAGTGCTTGTTCGACCATGGAGTGATGTGGGATAAACCTAGCAAGTGCTAGGTTGGTAGCAGCCGGCAGCAAGGCGTCAACGACACGACAGCCAACAACAAGACAATCGACACGTGAAACGAGGATAGCACCATGGATTTCTCCCTGAGCGACGACCAGAGGGCGCTGGTCCAGGCCGCCGCCGACTTCGCGAAGGCCGAACTGGCCGACCACGCCGCCGAGTGGGATGCCAGCTCCCACTTCCCCCTCGACGTCATTCGCCGCGCCGGCGAGACCGGCTTCCTGGGGATCTACACGCCCGAGGAACACGGTGGTCTGGGGCTGTCGCGCCTCGACGCCTCGCTGATCTTCGAGCAGCTCGCCCAGGGCTGCGTGGCCACCACCGCCTACCTCACCATCCACAACATGGTGACCTGGATGATCGCCAGCTGGGGTGACGACGCCCTGCGCGAGGCCTGGGTGCCGCAGATGATCAGCGGTGAGGCGCTGGGCTCCTACTGCCTGACCGAGCCGGGTGCCGGCTCCGACGCCGCCAACCTCAGGACCAAGGCGGTGCGCGAGGGTGATGACTATGTTATCAGCGGCTCGAAGATGTTCATCTCCGGCGCCGGCAGCACCGAGGTGCTGGTGGTGATGGCGCGCACCGGCGAGCCCGACAGCGGTGCCGGTGGGGTCTCGGCCATCGTGGTGCCGGCCGACGCCGCGGGCATCGAGTATGGCAAGAACGAGGAGAAGATGGGCTGGAAGAGCCAGCCGACCCGGCTGGTGAGCTTCGACGGCGTGCGCGTGCCGGTCACCAACCGCCTGGGGGCGGAGGGTGAAGGCTTCAAGTTCGCCATGAAGGGGCTCGACGGCGGGCGCCTCAATATCGCCAGCTGCTCCCTGGGGGCTGCCCAGCACGCTCTGACCCTGGCCCGCAACTACATGAGCGAGCGCAAGCAGTTCGGCCGCGAGCTAAACCAGTTCCAGGCGCTGCAGTTCAAGCTCGCCGACATGGCCACCGAACTCACCGCCGCCCGGCTGATGGTCCGCCAGGCCGCCTGGCGCCTCGACCAGAACGACCCCGAGGCGCCGGCCCACTGCGCCATGGCCAAGCGCTTCGCCACCGATGTAGGCTTTCAGGTCTGCAACGAGGCCCTGCAGCTCCACGGTGGCTATGGTTATATCCGCGAATACCCCCTGGAGCGGCTGGTGCGCGATACCCGTGTGCACCAGATCCTCGAAGGCACCAACGAGATCATGCGCCTGATCGCCGCCCGTCGCCTGCTGGCCGATGGCGTGATCGAATCCCTTCAGCTTACTTAACAATATAGGGAGTTCTGGATGTCGGACCTTCCCGTGACCTTCGACGAGCTGCCCACCGCCTGCGGCGGGCGCATCGGCGTGGCCACCCTCAATGCCCCCAAGTCCCTCAATGCCCTCTCCCTGGAGATGGTTCACCAGCTCGAGGCCAAGCTCGAGGCCTGGGCGGTGGATCGCAGCATCCTGGCGGTCTGGCTCGAGGGCAGCGGCGACAAGGCCTTCTGCGCCGGCGGCGACGTGGTGGCCCTCTACCGCTCGCTGACCGAGGCGGGCGACAACCGTGGCGCCGGCCGCGACAGCCTGCTGGCCGAGACCTACTTCACCGCCGAGTACCACCTCGACCACCGCATCCACACCTACCCCAAGCCTCTGATGGTGTGGGGCGACGGGATCGTCATGGGTGGCGGGCTTGGCCTGATGGCCGGGGGCTTCCAGCGGATCGTCACCGAGACCACCCGCATCGCCATGCCGGAGATCACCATCGGGCTCTACCCGGATATCGGTGCCAGCTGGTTCCTCAGCCGCATGCCCCCCGGGGTGGGTGCCTACCTGGGTCTGACCGGCGCCCAGCTCAACGCCCGCGATGCCCTGGATCTCGGCATGGCCGACCGCTTCATCCCCCGTGAGCGCCGCGGCCTGGTGCTTGCCGCCCTGACCGAGGCGGACTACGGCGACCGCGGCGGCCCGGCCCTGCGCGCCGGCGTCCAGGCCGCCCTGGACCGCCATGAAGATCGGGCCACCGCCCCGACGTGCCAGGTGATGCCGCGCCTCGATCAGATCCAGGCCCTGGTGGGCGCCGTGGACGCCGTCACCGCCGTGAGTCGCATCCTCGCCGATGACAGCGACGACGCCTGGCTTGCCGCCAACCGGGCACGCCTGGCCGCCGGCTGCCCGATGAGTGCCCAGCTAGTGTGGCGCATGCTCGACCGGCACGCCCACACCAGCCTCGCCGACGCCTTCCGCGACGAGCTCGTGCTGTCGGTGCAGTGCTGCCGCCACGGCGACTTCGTCGAGGGCGTGCGGGCGCTGCTGATCGACAAGGACAAGGCCCCGCGCTGGAGCCATGCCGACGTGGCCAGCGTGCCGGAGGAGGCGATCCAGGCGCTGTTCGTCTCGCCCTGGGACAGCGAATCCCACCCGCTGCGCGACCTGGGCCTCGGCCACCGCGTCGGCTGATGACCTCAAGACCCCAACAACAACGTCACAATTTCAAGGAGCCATCATGAAAATCGCCTTTATCGGCCTCGGCAACATGGGCGCGCCCATGGCCAGCAACCTGGTCAAGGCCGGCCACAGCGTCACCGTCTTCGACCTGATGGAAAGCGCCATGCAGGCGCTGGAGAGCGAGGGGGCCAGCCGCGGTGCCAACGCCGTGGAGGCCGCCCGCGGGGCCGAGGTGATCATCTCCATGCTGCCCGCCGGGGCCCACGTGAAGGGGCTCTACCTGGGCAGGGGCGGCGAGCCGGGCCTGCTGGATGCCGTGGAGGGCCAGCCGCTGGTGATCGACGCCTCCACCATCTCCCCTGACGATGCCCGTGCCGCCGCCGCCGCCGCCGCCGAACGCGGCATCACCTGGCTGGATGCCCCGGTCTCCGGCGGCGTCGGCGGCGCCAAGGCCGGCACCCTGACCTTTATCGTCGGGGGCCCTGCGGCAGGCTTCGAGAAGGCAAAGCCGGTGCTCGAGGCCATGGGCAAGAACATCTTCCACGCCGGCGACCATGGCGCGGGGCAGGTGGCCAAGATCTGCAACAACATGCTGCTCGGCATCCTGATGAGCGGCACCGCCGAGGCCCTGGCGCTGGGCGTGAAGAACGGCATGGACCCGGCGGTGCTCTCCGAGATCATGAAGCAGAGCAGCGGCGGCAACTGGGCGCTGAACGTCTACAACCCCTGGCCCGGCGTGATGGAGGGCTCCGCCGCCTCCCGTGACTACCAGGGCGGCTTTCTCACCGACCTGATGGCCAAGGACCTGGGCCTGGCCTGGGAGCTGGCTCTGGGCTCGAAGTCCTCGGTGCCCATGGGCTCCCAGGCCCGCAACCTCTTCGCCCTGCACAGCGCCCAGGGCAGCGGTGCCCTCGACTTCTCCAGCATCCAGAACCTCTACCGCGCCGGCGAATAACGCCTGGTGGCTGCCCATGGAGAGCCCCCGCAGGGGGCTCTCCATGGCGCGCGCCTATCCCCCCAATCCGGCCTCGCTCCTCGCTCGCCGCTCTCGGTGTGGCACAATGTCCGCCCGGTATCGCAACGAAGGGTTCGCCCGATGGCATATGTTCTGGTGATGGGCGGTCTGGCGCTGTCGGTGAGCTTTACCCTTGGCTGGGTGCTGTGGCGCGCCTCTCGCTGGGCTTGGGGGCTGGTGTCCGGGTCTCCCGCCCGGCGGCGGGTACAACCCAGGGCGCGCGCCCGCAAGGCGCCAGCAGCGCGCAAGGCGCCCGCCAAGCCCAGTGCGAAGCCGGCCCCGCGTGTGCCCTGGGCCCTCACCCGCTGGCTGGCACGCCGCCACTCCGCGCTGCCCCTGGCAAGCCTTGCCCTCATTCTCTACGGCCTGACCCGGGTGGTGGAGTTCGGCATGACGCAGCGCCCGCTGTCGCCTCCCGTCGGCTATCATCGCCTGGTGGATGGCCTGGGCTGGCTGGCTGCCGGGCTGCTCGCCCTGGCCCTGCTGAACCTGCTGGCGCGCTGGCGCTGCCGCGAGGAGTGAGCGGCAGCGTCGGCGACTCCCTCCCGCATGACGTCCCTCGGCCTGCCGGTTTTCGGCGCTTTTCCTTGATTTCCTGCCTCTCCTGCTACGGCTTCCGTGATGGGGGCTGTCTCTTCTAGTGCGTCTCGTATCAGCGATCTCATGCCCATTGTGAAAGCGATGACTAACCGCCATCACACTCGCCCATGAGCTCACTTCATTACAGAACATTGGTTGTTAATGTTCAGTGTCACCCCAGTGACCTGCTGAAAATCAGAATGTGTATTTTTTGTAACCCTGTAAGCTGATGTAAGCGGAGTGATGAGTCGTGATTGCCATCCCGGTGGGTCGTGATAACGGCTGATGCTGCCAGTCCATGTGGTGACTGGTGGGGCTCCCGGGGCCTCGGAAAAGCACCATGATTCCGGGGCGGTAGCGTGTTCTCGCGAAGAAGAAGGGGATACCCATATGCTCCCTGTCACAATAAATGCGGTTGAGGAAATCTCCTCGAAAACGCCCACTACCGGAAAATCCTTGGGAGCAGCTGGGGTGTTAGTGGCGCTGCTGATGCTGGGGGGCTGTGCCCTTGCTCCGGGAGGTCATATCGACCATCGAAACGTGGATTCTTCCCTCGATTCTCGTGTCGATGTGGTGCCAATTACTCCTGAACTCGTCAATGCTCCGGTGGTAGAGGCTGACATGCCCCGTGCAATGTCAGGCTCGCTTCGCCAGGAAATCGAGAACTACGAATACCGGATCGGCCCCGGCGATGTGCTGAGCGTCATCGTCTACGACCACCCCGAATTGACCATTCCAGCGGGGGGGGAGCGTGCCGCGGCGGAGACCGGTAACCGGGTGCGCCCCGACGGCACCATGTTCTACCCCTATGTGGGACGGGTGAGGGTGGCCGGCATGACCCTGGAGGAGGTGCGCAGCCTGCTGACCCGTCGGCTCTCCGAGGTGATCGCCTCACCCCAGGTAGAGGTCGGCATGGCCGCCTTCCGCTCCCAGAAGGCCTATATCAGCGGGGCGGTGGAGAATCCCGGTACCCTGCCGATCACCATCGTGCCGATGACCGTGCTGGACGCCATCAGCGAGGCGGGCGGCGCCCGGCCCAACGCCGATTGGCACAACGTCACTCTGAACCGCGATGGCCGCGACGAGACGATATCCCTGCATGCCATGCTGCGTCAGGGTGACATGAGCCAGAACCGGCTGCTGCGCGACGGCGATGTGCTCCATGTGCCGACCTCGGAGAACCAGAACGTGGTGGTGCTGGGGCAGGTGCAGCGTCCGGGATCCATCGCGCTGGGCAACGAGCGTGTCACCCTGACCACGGCCCTGGCCAGGGCGGGTGGCGTCAACGAGAGTCGTGCTCAGCCATCGGGCATCTTCGTGGTGCGCGCCAAGGCACCCGACGCCGCCGCTGACAAGGTGGCAACCGTCTACCAGCTCGATATCCGCGATGCTACTCGGCTGATATTGGGCACCCGCTTCCCCCTCGAGCCTCAGGATGTTGTCTATGTGACTTCGGCCCCGCTGGCGCGCTGGAACAACGTGATCTCGCTGCTGCTGCCGTCGGTGAATCTGCCGGGTGATGTCGCAAGATCGGTCGATAATGTCGGGGATCTATAACGAGAGATCATGGTCATGACAGTCTTTCCAGGTCACCACGGGTTGTCGAGTGAGCCGTCCCGCGACATCCCAGATATCAGCCTCGTGAAGATCGTATCCATCCTTATGGAGCACAAGTGGAAGATCATTTTCACGGGCATGTTGTTTCTGCTGGGCGGGTACTTTTACGCTGGTTCCCAGCCCAGGATCTATCAGGCCGATACCCTGATCCAGATCGAGGGACGGCGCACCACTCTGGGGTTGCTCGAGACCCTGGCGGTGGGGGATCAGGGAGGCAACCCGACCACCGCAGAGCTGGAGATTCTTCAGTCGAGAATGGTGATCGGTGAAACCGTGGACCGCCTCGACCTGGCCATCCAGATCGAGCCCCGGCGCCTGCCCTTCGCAGGCGATTTTCTGGTCAACCATGGCTTCACTCGCGACCAGGTCGATCGGCTGACCCCTGGTATCCTGGCCGGCTGGCTGGGTTCGCTGGGTGGCGGGCACCAGCAGGACGGCAGCCCCTACGTGTGGGCGGGCGAGTCGCTGCAGGTCACCCGCTTCGACGTGCCGAGCCAGGCCGAGGGGCGGACCCATGTGCTGCGGGTGGGCGAGGAGGGCCAGTACGTGCTGAAGCGGGGCGAGGTGCCCGTGCTGACCGGAAGAGTCGGCGAGACGGTGCATGATGAGGCCTCCGGCTACCGTCTCTTCGTGAGCCAGCTCGAGGCCCATCCCGGGGCGGAGTTCATGATCCGCCGCGTGTCGCAGCTCGATGCCATCTCACAGCTGCAGCGGCGGCTGACCATCCAGTCTCGGGGCAAGGATTCCGGCGTCTATCAGGTGATGCTCAGCGGCCAGGATCGCGAGCAGATCGTTCGGGTGCTGGACACCATCACCGGGGTCTTCCTGTCCCAGAATGTCCAGCGACAGTCCGAGGAAGCCGAGAAGCAGCTGGCCTTCCTCGAGGAGCAGATTCCCCAGGTCAACGTGGAGCTGACGGAAGCCGAGAATGCCCTGAACGACTACCGCGCCGAGCGGGACTCGGTCGACCTGACCTTCGAGACCCAGAACCTGTTGCGCAGCCTGGTCGCCGTGGATAACCAGCTCTCGGAGCTGGCCCTGGCCGAGGCGGAGCTGGCCGAGCGTTTTCGTCCCACCCACCCGAACTATCAGGCCCTGCTGCGCAAGCGCTCGCAGTTGCAGGCCGAGAAGCTCCAGCTCGAGGCCAGTGTCAACGACCTGCCGGAGACTCAGCAGGAGGTGCTGCGCCTCACCCGAGATACCCAGGTGAACCAGCAGATCTACGTGCAGCTGCTCAACAAGCGCCAGGAGATGCGGCTGGTACGGGCGGGCACTGTCGGCAACGTGCGGATACTCGATGCCGCCGTGCTGCAGCGCGGAAGTATCGCCCCCCGGGTGGGTCTGCTTACACTCGGCAGCGCCCTGATGGGCGTGCTGCTGGCCATCGTGGGCGTGATGCTCCGGCTGGCCTTCAACCGCGCCGTCGAGACGCCTGAGCAACTCGAGGCCATCGGGCTGCCGGTCTATGCGATCGTGCCGGTCTCATCGGGCCAGCACAAGCTGTCGCACTTCCTTAGGCGCCGCCGAAAGGAGGGGGTCAATATCTTCCGCGGGCTGCTGGCCATCACCGACCCCGAAGAGCCGACGGTCGAGGCCCTGCGTGGTCTGCGCACCAGCCTCTACTTCGCGATGCTGGAATCCGGCAACAATCGCTTGATGATCACCGGGGCGAGCCCCGAGGCCGGCAAGAGCTTCATCGCCGCGAACCTCGCTGTGGTCTGCGCCCAGGCCGGGCAGCGGGTGCTGCTGATCGACGCCGACATGCGCAAGGGGCATCTGCACCACGCCTTCCAGCAGGCCGGCAAGGGCGGGCTCTCGGAGCTGCTGACCACCCAGATCGGTATCGACGAGGCGATCCGACCCAGCGGGATCGACAACCTCGACTTCCTGGCCCGCGGGATGGTGCCGCCCAACCCCTCCGAGCTGCTGATGCAGCAACCCTTCCATGACCTGCTCGACTGGGCGGCACCCCACTATGACCTGGTGATCCTGGACACCCCGCCGGTGATGGCGGTGACCGATGCGGCCATCGTCGGCAAGCACGCCGGCTCCTGCCTGATGGTGGCTCGCTATGGCGTCAATCCGCCCAAGGAGCTCGAGATCACCAAGCGCCGGCTCGAGCATGCGGGTGTGCGGGTGAGGGGGGCCGTGCTCAATGCCGTGGCCTATTCCACCAACCGCCAGTACGGCTACTACAACGTCTACGCGTACCGCTAGTCGCCATCGCCCGTTGCGGGCGGTGGCGGCCATGCCATGCCGGGCAGGGAGGAAGGGGGTCATGGTTGCATATCTCTGGGCACTCGGTGTCTTTCTGTCCCAGTTCTATGTGCTGTCGAGCGGCCAGCCGCAGCCGGCTCACCTGCTGTTTGCCCTGAACTTCCTGCTGCTGGGCTTCGTCTACTCCTTCGCGATTCCCTTCCGGAGCCAGGACGAGCGGTTGACGGCGCTCTTCCTGCTGGCCTTCTGCGGCTATGCGCTGATCGCCAACCTGGCCTGGGTACTTGTTGCGCAGAACCCCGCCTTCCTCAAGGCCTCCATCTATTGGGTCTACGGCGTTCTGCTGTTCCTGTTCCTGCTGCCGTCACTGGGCGATGAACGCGTCAGAAGAGCGGTCGCCCTGGCGTGCGGGGCCAGCATCGTGCTGCTGTTCCTCTTCTGGGCCACCGGGCTCGGACGCTACGAGGTCGGCAGCCGCTACCAGGGATTCTTCAACGACCCCAACCAGATGGCGTTCTACGTGATCTGCGTCTTCTCGACCTTCTTCTACCTGCTGAGAGGCAAGGGCAGCGGACAGTTGCTGTTCGCGATCGGTGTCATCAGCGTGGTGCTGGTCTTCGTCACCCAGTCCCGGTCCGCCCTGCTGGGGATCTTCTTCTCGCTGCTGGCGGCCTACCTTCGCTTCATCGACAACATGGCGGTCGGGTCCGGCGGCAGGGAGCGGATACTTGCGGTCATCATCGGGATCGTGGCGGTCCCGCTCTTCCTCTATATGCTCTTCAGCCTGGAGACCGCGGACGTGGCCGTCTCGCGCTTCGCTGGGACAGATGTCGCCACCCAGGCAGAGATCCGGGGCTATACCCGGCTTGTCGAGTTCCCGGCATACCTCTTCCTTGGGGCCGGGCAGGGGCTGGACATGCGCTTCGGAAGCCGCCATGAGATCCACTCGACCTGGGTGGCGTTGCTCTTCTACTACGGAATAGTGGGTCTTGCGATCTTCATGGCGTTCATCGCCAGGATCTTCCTGCGCCTGGACATGGCCGGAAGGGTCGCCTTCCTGGGGCCCGTGTTCTACGGCATCTCGACCTACGGCGCGAGGACCCCCATCTTCTGGGTCTTTCTCGCGGCGGCCGCCCTGGCGGCGGCCCGGGAAGTCGAGCCATCGCCCTTGACCGCGCCTGTCAGGGGACTCGCACCATGATCGCCAGAGGCTGGCTCCTGCCGGCGCTGGGCCTTGGCCTGGCGGCGCTCCTAGTGACGACCGTGTCGAGCGAGCCGACGGTGCTGGTGGCCCAGGGAGAGACGACGCCGGTCGAGAGCGCCGGCGATGCCGCCGATGACAGCGCGATCTGGTTCAACGCTTCCCACCCGGGCGATAGCCGCGTGCTAGGCACCGACAAGCAGCGTGGGCTCGAGGTCTATGACCTGAAAGGCCAGAGGGTGCAGTCCCTGCCGGTGGGGCGACTCAACAACATCGACCTGCGCCAGGGCGTGCCGATGCAGGGGCGCCACAGGGATCTCGCGGTGGCTACCCATCGCGACGAGGGTGGCCTGATGGTGTTCGAGATCGGGCGCGATGGCCGGGTGGTTCCCGTCGGGCTGGCCAGGATGGAACTCGAGAAGATCTACGGCACCTGCCTCTATCGCCACGGCGATGAACTGCACGTCTTCACGAACACGATGGATGGGCGCTACCAGCATCATCGGCTGGAGCTCGCCGACGCCGGCCCCGAGATCACCTTGCTGCGCGAGTTTCGGCTCGACAGCCAGCCCGAGGGCTGCGTCGCGGACGACCGGACCGAGCGCCTCTTCATCGGCGAGGAGGATGTCGGCGTCTGGGTGATGGCGGCAGCTCCCGAGGCCGCAACCACGCGGGAACTGGTGGTGCGTGCCGAGCCGCCGCTGGCCGCTGATATCGAGGGACTCGCCCTGTATGGCAGCGACTTCCTGCTGGTCTCGAGCCAGGGCAACCACCGCTTCGCCGTGCTGGATGCGCGCCCTCCCTATCGACTGCAGGGCACCTTCCGGGTGGACGCGGACCCTGTCGCCGGGTTCGGTGACGTGCGTGATACCGACGGGGTCGCGGTCAGTGCCCATGGCTTCGGCTCCGATTTCCCGCAGGGCCTGGTGGTGCTCCAGGACGGGCGGAATGCGCCCGAGAATCAGAACTTCAAGTATCTGCACTGGGGGCGAGTCCTTGAGGCGCTGGGGCTTGGTGAGACAACGGATAGGGAGTAGGCAATATGACATGGCTCGACGCCCTGATGACGATGCCTCGTCATCGCAAGCGCCACCTGCTTCAGCTCATCGATGCGTTGACCGTGGCGATGAGTCTCAACCTGGCGGTCCTGCTGCATTGGGACACCGGACTGGCTCCGTTTGCTACGAGTCTGTGGTTCCTGACAGGCCTGGTCACCGTCGCCACCCTGGCGTGCTTTCACTGGCTGGGAATCTACCGGCTGGTGCTGCGCTACATGAACCCCAGCGCCGTACTCAGCCTGGGCACAGGGGCTCTGGTCTCGTCGCTGCTGGTGCTGCTGTTCGATGGGATGATGGGGGGCCTGCTATCGCCATCGGTGGCGGTCATCCATGGGCTGGCACTGCTGGTGGGCGTGGGTGGCGTGCGCTACGCGCTGCGCGAGCTCTACCTGGTGAGTCAGCGCCGCCAGCGGCGACCAGTGGTGATCTATGGGGCCGGCGCCGCCGGCTGTGAGCTGGCCTCGGCGCTGCGCCATGGGAGGGAGTACGAGCCGGTGGCCTTCATCGATGACTGGCGCGGCCTCGAGGGTACTCTCGTCGATGGCCTTCACGTGCATCAGCCCTGCGACCTGGAGACCCTCGTCGACGAGCATCGTGCCGCCATGGTGCTGCTGGCGATCCCCAGCGCCACCCGCAGCCGTCGCCGCGAGATCCTCCAGCGTCTTTCGACGCTCTCCATCCCGGTGCAGACGATCCCCGGCAGTGCGGATGTCATTGCCGGAAACGCCAGCATCAGCGAGGTCAGGGATGTGGCGGTGGAGGATCTGCTCGGTCGCGACCCGGTCCCCCAGTTCCCCGACCTGATGGATGCCAATATCCGCGGCAAGTCGGTGATGGTCACCGGTGCCGGCGGCTCCATCGGCAGCGAGCTGTGTCGACAGATCATCGACCAGCAGCCCGCACGGCTGCTGCTGGTCGACAACTGCGAGTTCGCGCTCTTCTCCATCGAGCAGGAGCTGCTGGGGCATCCCGGCGTGGGTCGATCCGGCGTCGAGGTCAAGCCGCTGCTGGCCTCCATCCAGCATCGCGATGCCATGGCCGCGATCTTCGACGGCTTCGAGGTGCATACCGTCTACCATGCGGCGGCCTACAAGCATGTGCCGATGGTGGAGTACAACCTGATCGAGGGGGTCCGCAACAACGTCTTCGGCACCCTGAAACTGGCCCGCTCTGCCATCAGCGCCGGGGTGGAGACCTTCGTGATGGTCTCCACCGACAAGGCGGTTCGCCCGACCAATGCCATGGGCGCCTCCAAGCGGCTGACCGAGCTGATCTGCCAGGCCCTTGCCCGCTCAGGCTGTGCTACCCGCTTCTGCATGGTTCGCTTCGGCAACGTGCTGGGCTCCAGCGGCTCCGTGGTGCCTAGCTTCCGCGAGCAGATCGAGCGGGGCGGGCCGGTGAAGGTGACCCATCCCGAGATCACCCGCTACTTCATGACCATTCCCGAGGCGGCCCAGCTGGTGATCCAGGCGGGGGCCATGGCCCGGGGGGGGGAGGTCTTCGTCCTCGACATGGGGGAGCCCGTGCGCATCCAGGACCTCGCGGTCAACATGATTCGCCTCTCGGGCCTGGAGGTGAAGGACAGCGAGCATCCCGATGGCGATATCGAGATCGTCCATACCGGGCTGAGGCCGGGCGAGAAGCTCTTCGAGGAGCTGCTGATCGGCGAGGCGGTGTCGGGAACTCGCCACGACCGGATCATGACCTCCCGGGAACCGTTCTGGGAGTGGCCCCGCCTGGAGGCCTTCCTGCAGGAGCTGGACCGGGCGCTGGGGGCCTCGGACCACCTGGAGGTCCGGCGCCTGCTGCAGTCTGCACCGCTGGCCTATCACCCCGCCGACAGCATGGCCGACCTGGTGTGGCAGGCGCGCAATGATCGCCTGCTGGCCGGCAATGTCCCAGCTGGAATCGAGGACGGCACCATCGATCTCTCGGGCCCTGTCGGGCTCCACTCTTCCAAGCCAGTCTGAGCGAAACCGGGATGGTGATGCCATGTTGAAGGACCTGCGTGAACTCTTTTCCCTGCTGAGCCGAGACCAGCGCCTGCGGCTGCTGCGCCTGCAGGGACTGATCATCATCATGTCGTTTGCCGAGATCGCCAGCGTCGTGTCGATCGGCCCCTTCATGGCCGTGGTGGGAGACATGCAGCGGCTAAGGGGCGAGGGGCGCATGGCCTGGGCTTACCAGGCCAGCGGCCTGCAGAGCCCCGAGGCCTTCCTGACCCTGCTGGGGGTCATGGTGTTGGTGATCCTGTTTCTCTCGGCGATGTTTTCCATGTACACCACCTGGCGGCTGTCGCTCTACAGCGCCAGCGTGGGGGCCGAGCTGTCGAGCCGACTCTACCGTTACTACCTGCACCAGCCCTGGCTCTTCCACTCCGGACAGAGCACCAGTCGCCTGATCAGCAAGGCGTCCCAGGAGGTGCAGCGAGCCACCACCAAGATCATTTCTCCAAGCCTCCAGCTCAATGCCAAGTTGGTGATGGTCTCCAGCATGATCCTGGCGATCTTACTCTATCAGCCGGTAGTGGCCATGGTCGGTGCCCTGATTTTCGCGGCTACCTATCTGCTGCTCTACAAGACGGTGCGCCGCTTCCTGGTGACCAATGGCCGGCGTGTCTCCAGCGCCCAGGCCAAGCGATTCAAGCTGATGACCGAGGGCTTCGGCGGGATCAAGGACCTGCTGCTGATGCATCGACAGGGCACCTTCGTGCGTCGCTTCGAGCAGGCCAGCTATCGTGTGGCACGTGGGCAGGGGGTCACTCAGGGACTCAGTGATGCCCCCCGCTATGCCATCGAGCTGGTGGCCTTTGCCTCCATCGTGCTGCTGGTGCTCTACCTGCTCAATCTCTATGAGGGCAACCTGGGGGCGATCCTGCCGGCGCTCTCCATCTACGCCCTGGCTGGTTTCAAGATGTTGCCGGCCTTCCAGCGAATCTACTCAGCCATCTCGGTGATTCGCGGCAACCTGGCGGCCTACTACAGTCTGCGCGATGACCTGCTGGCGAGCCGTGAGAATCCCGATGACGTATCGCCAGGGTGGCAGGAGGTGATCGTGCCGCTGGTGCCCGAGCATGCCATCGGATTGCAGGACGTGACCTTTGCCTACCCGGGAAAGAAGGACAGGGCGCTGAACGGACTGACGTTGACGATTCCAGCCAACCGGATGATCGGCCTGGTCGGAGCCTCGGGCAGCGGCAAGAGCACGACGGTGGACATGCTGCTGGGGTTGATCCAGCCAGACAAGGGGGAGGTGCTTATCGATGGCGTGCCACTGGGCTCCGAGAATCTGCGTCGGTGGCAGGCCGGCCTGGGGCTGGTGCCGCAGCAGATCTTCCTGGCCGATGCCAGCATCCTCGAGAACGTTGCCTTCGGCGTGGAACAGGACCTGATCGATGAAGCCAGGGCCCTGGAAGCCCTCAGGATGGCCCAGCTCGATGAACTGATCGAGAAGCTGCCGGAGGGCATCCACACCTGGGTCGGCGAGCGTGGCGTTCAGCTCTCCGGAGGACAGCGCCAGCGCATCGGGATAGCCCGAGCACTCTACCAGCAGGCGAAAGTGCTGGTCCTTGACGAGGCGACCAGCGCCCTTGATGGAATCACCGAACGCCGGGTGATGGAGGATATACAGCGCTTGGCCGGCAACCTGACCATCGTGCTGATTGCTCACCGCCTGACCACCGTCAAGGGCTGCGACATGATCTATATCCTCGAGTCCGGACAGGTGGCCGACAGCGGTACCTATGACGACCTGATGGCACGCAATACCACCTTCAAGATGATGGCCAACCTGTAACTCCTTCCCGGTGCGATCTTTCCGAGGCGCTTTGTACCATGAGCAATAATGACGAACAGCATGATGAGAAAACCCCCTTCTTCTCGGTGATCATTCCTGTTCACAACAAGGCAGATTATCTGGAGAAGTCGCTGGCCTGCGTCCATGCCCAGATCTTCCGGAATTTCGAGGTCATTGCGGTCGATGACTGCTCCACCGATGGCTCATTGGAGATTCTGCAGCGCCACGAGAGGGCAGGGGTGCTGCGTCTCTACCGGCGGGACAAGCCGGGTCCAGGAGGGTATGCGGCCCGAAACTTCGGGGTCAGCAAGGCGCGTGCCGAGTGGGTCATATTCTTCGATGCCGATGATGCCATGCGAGATGATCACCTCTCTGTATTCCACTCGGTCATCGCTCGTAATGGAGATCTTGAGTTTATCTGCAATAACTATGTGATGAAGGTGGGAGAAAAAATCGTCGGAAAGAACAGTGGGATTCAATCTGGGCGTTACCGGAGAATCGACGGGCTTTCATTCTTTGCACATAACGATTTTGTCCATATGAACTCTGCCTGTATGCGGAGAGGTCTGTTCGATCGCCTGGGCGGTTTTCCAGAAGGGAGATACAGGCGAGGAGGAGATGTTTACTTCTGGGTGAAGCTTTTGATCTGTATCGAGGAGTTTTACTACTGCGAAAAGGTCACAACCGAGTGGCATCTAGATAACAGTTTTGTGACGAAGTGTCCTGATAATTTAACCGTGCATCCGCTGGCGGATTTTATCCGAGAGGAGGAGCCAAGACTTGACCCGGCTTGTGACATGCAGCTAAGGCGAATCATCAACAGAAAGATCATTGCATGGGCAACCGAAAAAAAACTTCAGGGTCGTCAGTGCTATCATGATTTCCCCCACGTCAGCCTGAAGGGGCTGGGGTGTGAGAACATGATGAGAATGCTGGCGCTGGCCTTGCCGGCAAGTATTTATCAGGTGGCCATCACGATGAAGCGTGCATGGAGAGCGGGGTGAGCTGCTTGGCTGAACGCCCATGAAATTGGAAGGGGCCGGCTCCTCAATAATGAGGCGATGGTAGTAGGACCAGTGACGAATGCAAGAAGTCTTCACCTCCAGGTATTCCATATGAATATCACCAGAATCTTGAGTCGTGTGTCAGTTGACCTCGTGTGGATGCCCATCGCGCTCCTGACACTCCTGGTTCCAAGGAATAGGAGGCTATGGGTCTTTGGAAGCTGCAGTGGTTACAAGTACGCTGACCACTCACGCATGCTTTACGAGAGTCTGCGTGACAATGGAGATTATGCAGCTATTCGTGTGGTATGGAGCACCAAATCGGACGAGATATTTCACGACCTTGAAGGTCGTGGATATCCGGTGATAAAGGCCAATACCCTGCGTGGATTCCTGACAACACTGCGCGCAGGAGTGTGTGTCTACACACACTATGCGCATGATCACAACCGAATTGCGGCATTTGGTGCCTACAAGATCCAGCTGTGGCACGGCATCCCGCTCAAGAGATTCAAGGCAGTGTCGGGACTTCTCGACAAGGGTTTTGCTGGCAGGGGTTACAGGGGGCTTCACAACTGGATGCTTGAAGTCCAGAGGGTGATGTTTCCCTGGGCAAATCCGACTTGGGACCTGCTGGTGTTCCAGAGCGATGTTGATCGCGAGCGCACTGGAGCGGCTTTCAAAGGGACCTATAGACAGGGGTTGGTTGCGGGATCGATCAGAGGTGAGAACCTGCGACAGCAGTTTTCTCTCGGCCGGATGGATAGCGACAAGCGAACCAGAAGAATTCTCTACGCACCTACGCACAGAGCCCTGGGGCGCGAGTCGCTCTTTGCAAAGGTTCCCGTACCCGAAGGGGAGGTCCTTCATGGCAGGCTTCGCGGTATGGGTGCCACGCTGGATGTCAGGTTGCACCCTTGCCAGGAGAAAGAACCCGTGCCAGAAGCCTTGAACAGTGGTCCTGCACGCCTCGTCGGGAATGGCTCAGGCGATGATATCTACAGGGATCTGCATTGCTATGACCTTCTGATAACAGACTACTCCAGTATTTTCATTGACGTCCTGCCGCTGGAGATGCCGATCGTCTTTCTGGCTCCAGATCACCTTGATTATTCCGCCGAAGATCAGGGTTTCTTCAGTGATAAGTTCTCCGTCCCTGGCCCGGTGGCGATGACGTGGGAGGAGGCGCTGGATTATTGCGATTCATTGCTGAATGAAGGAGTTGATCCATGGGGAGATGCCCGTAAAGAAGCGTCTGTCTTCTATTTCAAGGGTAGTTCCATCAAGGGCTCGCCCATGGAAAAGGTCCTTTCGACAGTCAAGGAGAAGTTGGAAATCTAGCCCGTCTGGTGGCACTCATGTGTCGATTAGAAGTGAGTGTTCTCTTGAGTTGTCAGCCTTTCATGATGGTGTATGGGTGGGGTGTGGATGGCCTCGTCGAAGGGGCTATTGTTGATGCGGTTTCTCACCTTGTAATAAAAATATTACTTGGTGAAGAATATTGCCTGGCTACCAAGGAGTCGAGTCATGTCCAAGTCAAGAGAAAGAGTGGTTTTAATTCTTAAGCGCTTGCTGGCAAGGCTTGGTTACAGTGTCAGGCCGATCAGTTCGTCAGCGCCTATGCCACTGCTCTCATTTGATGGTAACCCAAGGTCATTGAGATACTTGAATAGAAAGAGGCACTTCCTGATCACCGGAAAAATGGATGACGGAAGGTCGCTGTTTGTCTTCTCTCTGGGCAGCGAAGGTGGGCACCCCTTCGTTGAGGCAGTCAGGGAGGCTCTTGGTCGATCATTGCCAGGGGGCGATGGGAGACAGTCTATCCACTCCAAGTTGTTGGAATTCTATTCGAGCTATCAACCTGGCTGTGCTGCAGAGGTGCTTGGTGCTTCTGGGGACGACATACCGATGCTTGGCAGTCAGCCGCCCTGGGTAGTGATAAAACCATGGGAAGACTTAACGGTAGAAGAGCGAATAGAGAAAATCATCAAGACAGAGAAAGAAGATAATAGCCAGGTATCAACATCTGATATCAGTATCGAGCATGGATGCAATTTTTGCGGACCGGTCTCGGGCGATAAACTCGTGATTGAAGTGGAAAGGCTGTATGCTATCGCGAAATCCGTCAGCAAGAATGGATTCCAGAGGCACGATTTTGTTGATGGTGATATCAGGGCAGATATTCTGGTTCAGTCTTCGGGTGATTGGAGGTGGGTCGTGAAATCAGGTCATCATCGCGTATCGGTATTGAGTGCGCTGGGCTTTCAAGAGGTTCCTATCAGAGTCGAGACCATTGTCTGTCGTGATGAGGTAGATGTCTGGCCGCAGGTTCTCGCGGGAAATTACACGAGAGAGATGGCGTTGAAGGTTTTCGATAATATGTTCTCGGGTGTAGGAGCGCATGAGAAGAAAAAGCGTGCACTTCAAAGTGAAGCCGCCTGACCTGACGCTATTGTGCGGTCCCTTGAAGTTTCGATGAGGACGATTAGGATGAATATCAAGAAAGCCATCAGGCGCCGAGTTTCTGCTGCTCTTGGAAGGCCGAGGAATCAGCGCAGGTTCATCGACTCATCGCTCGGGATTGCTGGTTTCCTTAGGGTAATGAAAGAAGAAGATGTCAACTATGTTGCGCTGCGCTGGTTTGAGTCCTTGCCTGAAGTGGCGCCTGGTGAAGATATTGACATCCTGGTGGCTGATAATGATGTCGAAATCATGACGTCCTATATGAAGGTGGCTGGAAAAAAGGGCGATATTCCCTGTGATATCTACAGTGTCAGCGGCTTGCCAGGTTCCAGTTCAAGGAACATGCCCTATTATCCCGTACCGATTGGCAGGAAGATTCTGGAAGATGCCATATGGGTAAACGATCTTGTCAGGGCGCCTTCTCCTGATGATCATTTCCTTTCGTTGAGCTATCACGTTGTCTATCACAAGGGCTACGCGGCAGGGGTCCCCTCTGAAGACGAGGAACGTAACAGGAAGGTGCTTCCCTGCAGTGATCATGATTACGTGGAAACGCTCAAGAGGCTGGGTCGCGAGTCAAGCCTGAATCTGGATGACCTCGATCCTACTTGTAGGGTCCCGGATGATCAAATCGCCTATAGGAGTTATCCTTTGCTAGCCGCCAGGGAGCTACCGATCAGTCAGACAGGACTGCCGCCTGACTTGCCGTACACAGGATTTGACAATAACTCCCTATCCGAGCTATCAGCGGTACATTACCGAATCAAGGCGGACAGACGCTAAGGCACTACTGATGACAGCTGCAGGTGACCTGGAGCGTTGCTATACCAGAATCAATGATTACGAAGCATGTTTTGGGGATCTAAATGTTTCTGGACGAGAGTCGGAAAATAAGTTTTACATAATTATTGCTCCAGAAGAAGATGATTTGGAGCCCTACCTATATGTGCTTTCAGCTGAGCCCCAAGGTGCTCAGGAAAGAGATAAAGACGGTTGTGGGACATTTACTTTGACGCACAGAGGCGAAAGAGGTGCTGGCGCAGATGATTGCTGGTAAGCCTTTGGGGCGCCCTTCAGGTTTTACCCTGATTGAGTTGCTGGTCACCATCGCGGTTGCCGTTATTCTTGCGACCGTTGCTGTGCCGGGCTTTCAGAGCCTGGTAACCACCAATCGTCAAGCTGCCGACTTCAACGAGATTCTCACCAGCCTAACCTATGCCAGAAGCGAGGCCGTCAAGCGCAGGGAAAATATTGCTGCGCAGATTACATTGGATAATGAAAGTGGCGCCTGGAGAATTGAAGTTGTTAGAGATGACGACGTGCTGATGGTGCGTGAGGCTAGGGATGGTCGTGTATTGGTTTCTGAAGCCGTGGTGATATTCAACTCGTTGGGAAGAAGAAATGGCTGTGAGATAGAGGGAGAGGCTGACCCAGGCTGTGAAATTGATGTCGGAGACAGGAGCGTCGTAATCGGGCCCTCCGGGCGCATAGAGAGGGGGTAGGCCTTGGTGATTCATTCAAGAAAAATAAGGCACTTCCAGAAAGGGTTTACTCTGCTGGAAGTGTTGATTGCCATCCTGGTACTCTCCTTCGGCTTGTTGGGGTTGGCCGCCATGCAACTAAATGCCCTCCAGAGTGCACACTTCTCCTATCAGGGTACCATCGCCAATCTCGCAGCTAAAGATGTCAAAGAACGTATTTGGGCAAAACTGCTGGAGCTTCAGGAAAAGGAAGAGGATGGGGAGGTGGTCTCTTATGTGGCGTGCCCATCAAGTGCCGAGAACCCTCCCAGTCCCAGTCGGCTGTCTCGGGTTATGGATGATGCCAACGTGGAGTGGAGAGACAAACTTCCTGAGATGGAGGTCGTTTTAACTGAGAAGGTTGGCACCTCTTGTGGTTATACGGTGGAAATATACTGGCTTGATGAAAGGTTTGGGACGATAGAGAGAGATGAGGGTGATGGTCTATATTCGCGTTATGTCTACCATGTTCACTTGCCAGGCCAGGCTTTTGTTGTCAAATAAAGTTGGTTTCGTTTGTGTTGGAAGTGGGCTGGAGGTGTGCCTTGAAGCGTAACCTTGGCTTTACCCTTGTCGAACTTATGGTGGCTCTGGTGATTGGCCTTCTGGTGGTGGCGGGGGCTATTCAGTTATTTGTCATGACGAAACGGACGTTTAATGAGATGGAGGGGCTTTCCACGAGACAGGAGAGTCTCAGGTATGTTTCGGATGTGGTGTCGGCAGATATTAGAACGGCTTCTTCTGTGTCATTGTTGAGTGATCCCGCCTTACTTCCAGTGAACTGTAATCCCGGTGATGATAGCGCTGGAGGTAGTGAAGTCCTAGAGATGCGGTATGATCAAGGAGCAGATGACCGGTATTCTAGGGTAAATGATCCATATTGTGCCACTCCTGATATGCCGCTTAGGAGAGTTAGGTATTTTCTGAATGAAGTCGATGATGATGGTCGAGGCGTGGTGAGGGGCTGCTACACCTGTGGGGAGAGTGAGGAAGAGAAAAGCCCAGTCATGACGCTCCTAACTGGTGTAAATATTGGTGCTGGTGTAATTGTTAATGGTGTTTATCAAGTCTTTATTAGGCTTGATGGCGAGAGTGATGAGTTTTCCTTTATGTCGGTTAGGCGAGAGAAGGTCGTGTGTGAGCTCTCTCCAGATATTGATTGCTGATTAAGCCTATTAATGTTTTCTAGGTGGGGGAGAGATGAACATGAACAAAAGAGGCCAAAGGGGAGCGGCGCTGATCGTCAGCCTTGTGCTTTTGGTAGTCGCGCTACTTTTATCTCTGTCTAGTATGCAGAACTCTCGCCTGGAAGAGTCCATGGCTGGTAACTACCGAGCTTCCGATAGGGCGTTGATGGCAGCTGAGTATGGCGCTGCAGAGGTGCTTTCTGGTGTCTATGGGGAGAGTTTCGACACTCCTACCCTGGAAGGTTTTTTGAATGCCATGAGTGATCTTATTGGAGGTTATAATAAGATCGATGACGATGATAGTGTCTATTATACGATAAGGAGCGAGGTGGCTGCCCCGGATGAGCAAAGTGACTGGAATGTTTATCTAGTTTCAGTCGGAATTGTCGTGTCGGGTGATATCGAGAATGGTGCTGATTACGAGATAGTGGCGCAAAGAGAAGTCGAGTTTAGTGTCCGGCTGGAGGGCATTGGTAAGCTGGCTGCTGTCAACCCAGTCTGTGTCAGCTCATTCCGAAAGACCTCCCAGTCTGAGACTGATGGCGGGGAAGATGTTGATGTGATTGGGAACTATAGTCCAGCCATATCGGCCCGGAGTCGTGCCGAGGCGAGGCGCGTTGTCGCCGGAATAATATATCAGAAGAAGAATCCGTCCAGTTCTGAGATTGATAGCGTTGATAGTCACTCAGATGTGAAATTTGTTCCCGGGTCTTCAGGCGGCGAGGATGGCGTTTACCATGCCTCGAATGTTGTAACTGCAGATGGTAAAGTTGATTATTCAAGAAATTGCCCGAAAGGGAATCGCATGTGTGGCGTCAAAGGGGGGGTGTCAACCTCGCTGGCGGCACCTATACTCAATGATCCTGATCGCTTTCATGATTTCATTTCAGCAATAATGCGAGACCCGGATGTAAATTTCTCGACTTTCAACAGCCAGAACTTTGATAGTGGGAGAGTGAACGTCTTCACGAATCGCTTGCACAACGTTGTGGCTGGAGAGGTGTCGTGGGATTCCAGTGGAAACTCCTTCCCTTCGCCGATAGTCTTTAGTGAGCCACAGGCGCCCGCAGAAGAAGGTGGTGCACAAGAAACTGATGTCATAGGGGCGAATTATCAGGATTCCTTCTATGAGTTGGATGGAAATAACGTTCTCAATGCCAGTGGTGAGATTTTAAATGACGACGGCTATAGGTTGGCAAAATACAATGCTGGGAATGGGGCTTCGCTCTCTTCGGTGGAGTACTTTCCATCGTCGCAATCCTATTATCAAATAGTGGAGCAGGGTGGGAATATCTTCGATGCTGATTCAGGAAGTGCGCTTACTGATAGAGACTATTATCTCCAGTTTTCTGGCTCTAACCTAGAGCAAGCGAGCGACTTATGGGTGAGTAGTGCGAAAAAAGCATATGACACAGATGGAGGTGGAGAGAATGGGCGAGGGGTGGTTAGGGATTGTCTAGGCTGCGCAAACAGTAACGATTTCTATGTTAGGCAGCACTTCAATGACTCGAAATCATATAATGGACAGAGTGGGGTTCTGATTATCGACGGGCATGCGAGATTTAGCGGGAATCCTAATTTCGAAGGCCTTATTATTGTGCTGGGAGAGTACAGCATCAGTGGCGGTGGTGGTGATGACTTTCTTGGCTCTATTATCTCCTTTCCCTATTTTCATGATCATGAGAAAGCTGGCTTTTCCTGTGAGCCAGTGAATATTGATCATGATGGATCAGGAGGTCATGATCATATATATAATCAGTCTGCTGTAGATCGGGCATTCTCGCTCCTGCCCGAGGAGGCTAGACTGATATGGCTGCTGGGAAGTGCTTCTGGTAATGACGATGAATTTGAATTTAACCCTCATGCGTGGCTTGAGCGGATGAGTAACCAGGAGTCCTTGTAAGTAAGCGAGGAAAATCTGTACAGTGATGGTATTCGCCTGACACATGCCCCCGTGGGCTCCCTATAGTTAAGCAGTGTTTTCTGCCGTTTTCCTGGGTTCCTTCTTCGTCGCTTTTGGGAGCCCTTTCTTGAACACGGCATAGGGCGTCGAGCCCTTCATGTTGCGGCCCTGATGCGGCCGTTTCGTGTTGTAGGTGACCAGATAGTCGTCCAGGTCCTGCTGCATCTCTTCCAGGGCCTCGTACCACTTGGTGCGTCCCTGGATGCGGAAGTGCTCGTCCAGCAAGGTGCGGTGCAGCCGTTCGACGAAGCCGTTGCTCTGCGGCCGTCGCACCTTGGTGGTGCGGTGCTCGATCTCTTCGAGCTGAAGGAACAGCTCATACGGATGCTGATCCTTACGGCCGCAGAATTCTCGGCCGTTGTCGCTGAGTACCGTGCTGACCTTGGCGTTGTGAGCCTCGAAGAAGGGCAGCACGTCATTATTGAGTACATGCACGGCCGTAATGGGCAGTTTGCTGGTGTAGAGGCGGCCCCAGGCGTAGCGGCTGAAGCAGTCGATGACGGACTGCAGATAGACCTTGCCAACCCCCTTGAGGGTACCGACGAAGAAGGTATCGACAGCGACCAGTTCGCCGGTGTGGTGGACTTCGATATGCCGCTCGCGGAACTCAGGGCTGAACCGCTCCAGGTGGCGAACTTGTTCTTCGGTCAGCTCGATTTTCTGCTCGCGTGTGGCCCTCTCGAGCCGCAGGAGGCGCTCATGCCGGGTCAGCAAGTCATGGCGTCCCCATACGCCTCTGACGCCCGTAGAGCTGACCTGAATGCCACGTAGCGCCAGTTCTTGAGCGACGCGGACAGGACCGTGGGTGGGGAAGGCCAGGCTGTGCTCGAGAATGGCCGTTTCGATTTCTTCGCTGACGCGGTTGGGGTGTGGTCCCCGCGGCCCAGGGAGCTTGTCGACGAGCCCCTCGGAGCCGAAGGTTTGATAGTTGCGACGGATCTCATAGAACTGCTGCCGGGAGTAGCCCATGACCTTGCAGGCCTTGCTGACATTCTGCAGATCCTTGGCCAGTTCTAGGAGACTGAGCTTGCGGCGTGCTACCTTTTCTTCGGTGGTCATAGTCGTTTCCTCATGGTGTTACAGCCGAGCGTCAGACACTCGTTCTATAACCCACGGGGGGCACTATGACCACTTTGCTTTTCAGCGGCCGACTGTCAGGTGAATACCGTCACACTTCAGAAAATCGGGGGTAGACCCTCATGCCCTATCTAGCCTGAAATAGCACCCAGCGGCCGGCAGAAATGCCGGCCGCTGGCGTTTTTGGGGCTAGGTTCTTGCCACCCAGAACCACCACACAATCAGCCCGATGGCAGCAATCCCCGCCAGGTTGACGATAACGTTCATGACTCACCTCCTTCCGGTCCCGCTTACGCGGGGCCTTTCTCGTTATGGGGCTTGAACAGCCGCAGACGGTTGGCGTTGCTCACCACCGTGATGGATGAGAGCGACATGGCGGCCCCCGCGATCATCGGGGAGAGCAGCATCCCGGTGAAGGGGTAGAGCACCCCGGCGGCGATGGGAATGCACAGGGTGTTGTAGCCGAAGGCGCCCACCAGGTTCTGCTTGATGTTGGAGAGCGTCGCTCGGCTGATCTCGATGGCCGAGGCCACCCCGTGCAGCGAGCCGCGCATCAGGGTGATGCCGGCGCTCTCGATGGCCACGTCGGTGCCCTGGCCGATGGCGAAGCCCACGTCGGCCCGGGCCAGCGCCGGGGCGTCGTTGATGCCGTCGCCCACCATGCCGACCACTTCGCCGGCCGCCTGCAGGCGCTCGATCTCGGCATGCTTGTCCTCGGGCAAGAGCCCGGCGCGGAACTCGTCGATGCCCACCTCCCGGGCGATGGCGGCGGCGGTGTGCTCGTTGTCGCCGGTCAGCATCACCACCTTGAGGCCGTCGGCCTGCAGGCGCTTGATGGCCGCCACGGTGTCGTGGCGCAGCGGGTCGCTGATGCCGAACAGCGCGGCAAGCTTGCCGCCGATGGCCAGATAGACCACGGTGCGTGCCTTCTCCTCCAGCTCGCCGGCCTTCTCGCGGCCGGTAGCGAGATCGACCCCGGCCTCTTCCAGCAGGCGGGCGTTGCCCAGCAGCAGCGGTTGGCCGTCGACCGTCTCGGCCTTCACGCCGCCGCCGGTGACGCTCTCGAAATTACGGATCTCGGCGGCCTCGGCGTCGGCCTCTTCCGCCTGTTCTTCGCAGTAGGCGAGCAGGGCCGCGGCGAGCGGATGCTCGGAGCCGCGCTCCAGGGCTGCCACCAGGCCCAGAAGCGCCTGCCTGTCGCCATCGAGCACCTCGGCCTCGGTTACGCTCGGCCGGCCCTCGGTGAGGGTGCCGGTCTTGTCCACCACCAGGGTGGTGAGCTTGCTGGCGATCTGCAGCGCCTCGCCGCTTCTGACCAGCACGCCGTGCTCGGCGGCCTTGCCCACCCCGATCATGGTGGAGATCGGCGTGGCCAGGCCCAGGGCGCAGGGGCAGGCGATGATCAGCACCGTGGTGGCGGTCACCAGCATATGGATCACCCGCGGCTCGGCGCCGAAATTGAACCAGGCAAGGGCGGTGAGCACGGCGATGATCATCACCGTGGGCACGAAGATGCTGGAGACCTTATCGGCCAGCTCGCCGATGGGCGGGCGCGAGTTCTGGGCGCTGGCCACCTGCTCGGTGATGCGGCCGAGCCGGGTGTCGGCGCCGACCCGGGTGGCCCGGTAGACCAGCGAGCCCTTGCCGTTGACGGTGCCGGCGCTGACCTCGTCGCCGGCGGCCTTGGCCACCGGCAGCGGCTCGCCGGTGAGCATGGATTCGTCGATATGGCTCTGCCCCTCGGTCACCTCGCCATCCACCGGCAGGCGCTCGCCGGGGCGCACGCGAATATGGTCGCCCTCGCGCACCTCGTCGATGTCGAGCTCGCGCTCCTCACCATCGCGGATCACCCGGGCGGTGCGGCTCTGCAGGTCCAGCAGGCGCTTGAGCGCCTCGCTGGTGCGGCCTCGGGCGCGCAGCTCCAGGGCGTTGCCCAGCAGCACCAGGCCGATGATCATCGCCGAGGCCTCGAAGTAAATGCCGTGTGCCACCGCGGGCAGCCAGGGGGCGAAGGCCACCACCGCCATGGAGTAAGCCCAGGCGGTGCCGGTGCCCATGGCGATCAGGGTGTCCATGTTGGCCTGGTGGTGCTTGAGGTTCTTCCAGGCGTTGACGAAGAAGTGGCGGCCGGGGCCGGCAAGCACGGCCAGCGTCAGTAGGCCGATCACCAGCCAGAAGAGCCGGCCCATGCCCACCGGGTGGGGGTGGTAGACGAACATGCTGGCCATCAGTGGCACCGCCAGCGCCAGGGACCAGAAACTGCCGCGCAGGCGCTGGCGATAGTGCTGGGCGTCCTTCTCGGCGCGCGCCTCCTCGGCCTGGCGCAGGTCGAGGATCGGCTCGGCCTCGTAGCCGGCCGCCTCCACGGCGCGAATCAGCTCGGCCTCGCTCACGCTGCCGCGCACCTGGGCGGTGCGGGTGCCGAAGTTGACCTCCGCGCTGACCACGCCCGGCGTTCGCTGCAGCGCCTTCTGAACGCTGGCGACGCAGCTTGCGCAGGTCATGCCGCCGATGGAGAGCCGGCGGGTGGTGGCGCGTTCGTCGCGAGCCGATGGGGCCGGCACGGGCGTCGCCTGCTCAGTGGGCTTGGACTCGAGCCCGGGCTCGGCCGCGGTGGGCTCTTCCTCGGCAGGGGCCTCATTGAGCTCCCCGGGCGGATAGCCGGCCTCCTCGAGCGTCTGGTCCAGCGCCTGGGCATCCAGCACGGTGGAGACCTCCAGGCGCTTCTCGGCCGGCGTGCCGATCACCTCGGCCTCGGGGTCGCGGGCCTGGATCGCCTCGCGCATGCGCTTCACGCAGCCCTGGCAGCTCATGCCGGGCACGATACGTTCGAGTGGGATGCGAGCGTTCACGGGGTCTCCTCGCGGGATGTGGTGCCGGTGGGCGCGCGGCGGGCGTCGCCGCGCTCTGTGTCGCGCGCCTGGTTTTCGTGCAGGTTGTCACGCAGGGGTTCGGGGAAGCTTTCGATCAGCCGGCAGAGGCTGTGGCCGTCCGGGGTGCCGTCGGGCATCTCGGCCCAGGTCTCGAGTGCCTGCTCCATGCGGGCGGCCAGCGCCTGCAGCTCCTCGATGCGGGCGCGGATCTCCGGCAGCCGGCTGGCCAGCAGGTCGCGGACCATGGGGCAGGGGGAGTCGCCCTGGTCGGCATGGGCGAGGATCTCGCGGATCTCCGCCACGCCGAAGCCCAGGTTGCGGGCGCGGTGGATGAAGCGCAGTCGCTCCAGGTCGCCCCGCTCGAAGAGCTGGTAGCCGTTGTCGGGGTGGCGCCGGGGTTCCAGCAGCCCCTCGCGCACGTAGTGGCGGACGGTCTCGGCGGTGACGCCGGCGGCCCTGGCCAGTTCGCTGACTTTCATGATGACGGTGCCTCCCAGGCCGGTACTTTGCCAATCGGAGCCTCGCAGATCGGAGCCGTGCAGGTCGGTGCCTTGCCGGTCCCGGTCTGGTTCTGGTGGCGGATAACCCCAGTGTAAAACCTATGTGTTACCCAAGGGTCAAGGCGGGCGGGCGAGAAGGGGATGGCGGTTCCGGCACAGCGGGAGGGTATTTGCTAACTCGTTGAAAATTCGATCAATCAAACAGCTGTGCGACCAAAGTATTAGCAGATGTGGCATTAAAACGAACGTTTGCCCTTGAAACCGGGAGAGGGTTGCGCGAAAAGGGGAGGGCACGCGCCTGTCTCCGCCGAGAGCACACGCCAGTATCAGCGTGAATAACAGAACCCCAAGGGATGGATCACATGAAGAACAAGTTCAACCGCCTCTCCCTGGCCGTGGCCATCGCCGCAGCCGCCTTTACCAGCCAGGCCCATGCGGGCGGCTACCAGATCAACGAGCAGAGCGTCAGCGGCCAGGGCTATGGCCACGCCGGGCGCAGCTCGAACGTCAACGACGCCACCATCGTCTTCGGCAACCCGGCCGGCATGTCGTTCCTGGACCGCGCCCAGGTGACCGCCGGTGGGACCTATCTGAACGTCAATACCGATATAAAGAATGCCGAATACACGCCGACGCTTCCCGGAACCGGAGGGAGCACTTCCGAGGGAGACATGGTGCCAGGCACCCTTATCCCTTTTGCCTTCTATGCACACCCGGTCAATGATCAGCTGGCATTCGGCTTCGGGGTCTATGCACCTTTTGGCTCAAAGACAGAGTATGAGGACAGTTTTGCCGGCCGTACCTTCGGCACGCGCACAGAAGTCACTGTGATGAGCGCCCAGCCGACGGTGTCCTATCGCTTCAATGAACAGTGGGCGGTGGGAGCTGGTGTGTCCTACAACCGCGTGGATGGGAAGCTCTATCGTAATGCGCCCGCAGCCCCGGGAGTTGAGCTGGATTCGAGGGTGGAGGGTGATGACGAGGCCTGGGGCTACAACCTGGGTGTGATCTATCAGCCAATTCCTGAGACAACGCTGGGTCTAACCTATCGGTCCAAAGTAAGTTATACCCTCGAAGGCGACTTCCGGGCCACGGCTCCCGATGGCTCCATTGCGTCCCGACCGGTAGATACGCCTATGGGCACTGTTCAGGTTCCGCTTCAAGATAAGGCCAGCCTCGACCTGACAACGCCTGAGACTGTGAACTTCTCTATTACTCAGCAGATGTCCGATAACCTGAAACTGATGGCAGGGGCCTCCTGGGCGCGCTGGAGTCGTTTCGACAAGATTCTGGTAGAGGGTGAGAATCTTGGAGAAATTACCAATGAGCCGCAGAACTACTCCAACGCCTGGGCGTTTGCCGTGGGTGGTGAGTACCAGTTGAATCCGCAGTTGGCACTGCGTGCCGGTGTGACGATCGACAACACTCCGACCAATGACATCGACCGCAGCGTACGCATCCCCTCTGATGACCGACGCATCTTCTCCATCGGCGCCGGCTGGAGCCCGACGGACGATCTGACCCTTGACCTTGCCTATTCCTACCTGACTGAGAGGGGGACTCGTATTGAGCAGGGTGGCCCAACAGATCCTCGCGGGCAGTTTGGAGCCGACTACAAGAACGAGGCCCACGGCTTTGGCGCCCAGCTGACTTACCGCTTCTGAGCGGCAGCTAGCCAGGTGCACCCAGGGAACCCGGCCTCGGCCGGGTTTCCCGCGTCTGGGCCCGGGGCAGGCCCGGAAGCCGCCTCGCGGCGGATGCGGGGTGGCGTCAGGTTCGCTACAATGGACGACTTTTCCGAGCCGCCGCGGCCCAGGCGCCATGCCGCACCGCGGCGGCCGCTTTTCCACTGCAGATTCAGGCGAGTGAGCCATGCTGGAAACCAACCCCATCCACAACCTCATCAAGGACCTGTCTGAGCGGACAGATGTCCTGAGGGGGTATCTTTGACTATGCCGAGAAGAAAGACCGGCTAGAGGAAGTCTCCCGGGAGCTCGAGGACCCGGGCATCTGGAACGATCCGGACTATGCCCAGAAGCTTGGCAAGGAGCGCGCCTCGCTGGAGCTGATCGTCGAGACCATCGACGAGCTGGAGCAGGGCCTGGCGGACAGCCGTGACCTGCTGGAGCTCGCCGAGATGGAAGAGGATCAGGCCACGGTCGACGAGGTCCAGAAGGAGCTCGACGGCATGAAGGCGAGCCTCGAGAAGCTCGAGTTCCGCCGCATGTTCTCCGGCGAGATGGATGCCAACAACGCCTACCTGGATATCCAGTCGGGCTCCGGCGGCACCGAGGCCCAGGACTGGGCCAACATGCTGCTGCGCATGTACCTGCGCTGGGCCGAGCATCACGGCTTCAAGGCCGAGATCACCGAGCTCTCCGCCGGCGAGGTGGCGGGCATCAAGTCGGCCACGGTGCATATCCAGGGCGACCACGCCTTCGGCTGGCTGCGCACCGAGACCGGCGTGCACCGCCTGGTGCGCAAGAGCCCGTTCGATTCCGGCGGCCGTCGCCACACCTCCTTCTGCTCGGTGTTCCTGTCACCGGAGATCGACGACAGCTTCGAGGTCGAGATCAACCCGGCGGACCTGCGCGTCGATACCTACCGCTCCAGCGGCGCCGGCGGCCAGCACGTCAACACCACCGATTCGGCGGTGCGGATCACCCACGAGCCCACCGGCATCGTGGTGGCCTGCCAGAGCCAGCGCAGCCAGCACGCCAACCGCGACTTCGCCATGAAGCAGCTCAAGGCGCGGCTGTGGGAGCACGAGATGGAGAAGCGCAACGCCGCCAAGCAGGAAGCGGAGGACTCCAAGGCCGATATCGGCTGGGGCAGCCAGATCCGCTCCTACGTGCTGGACGACCAGCGCATCAAGGACCTGCGTACCGGCGTGCAGACCAGCAACTGCGACAAGGTGCTGGACGGCGACCTGGACCAGTTCATTGTCGCCAGCCTCAAGCAAGGATTGTAACGACATGGCCAACGAGAGCCCCTCCCCGCAGCAGGACGAGAACCGCCTGATCGCCGAGCGCCGTGCCAAGCTGGCCGCGCGCCGCGAGCGTGCCGCCGAGCGCGGCGAGAGCGCCTTCCCCAACGACTTCCGCCGCGACAGCCATGCCGCCGAGCTGATCGCTGAGCTGGGCGACAAGGAGAAGGAAGAGCTGGAGGCGCTGGGGCGCCAGGCCGGCGTGGCCGGACGCATCATGCGCAAGCGCGGGCCCTTCGTCGTCATCCAGGACGTCAGCGGCCAGATCCAGCTCTACGTCGACAAGAAGGGCCTGCCGGCGGAGACCCTCGAGGAGATCAAGGGCTGGGACATCGGCGACATCGTCGCGGCGCGCGGGCCGGTGCACAAGTCCGGCAAGGGCGATCTCTACGTGATGATGGTGGAGGCGAAGCTGCTCACCAAGAGCCTGCGCCCGCTGCCCGACAAGTTCCACGGCCTCACCGATCTCGAGGCGCGATACCGCCAGCGCTACGTCGACCTGATCATGAACCCGGACTCGCGCCAGGTGTTCGAGACCCGCGCCGGGGTGATCAGCGCCATGCGCCGCTTCTTCGAGGCGCGCGGCTACATGGAGGTCGAGACCCCCATGCTGCAGGCGATCCCCGGCGGCGCCACCGCGCGCCCCTTCAAGACCCACCACAACGCGCTGGACATCGACATGTTCCTGCGCATCGCGCCTGAGCTCTACCTCAAGCGCCTGGTGGTAGGCGGCTTCGAGAAGGTCTTCGAGATCAACCGCAACTTCCGCAATGAAGGGCTCTCCACTCGGCACAACCCCGAGTTCACCATGATCGAGTTCTACCAGGCCTACGCGGACTACCACGACCTGATGGACCTCACCGAGGAGATGCTGCGCGCGATCACCCAGGAGGTGCTGGGCACCACCACGGTGGTCAACACCGTGCGCAACAGCGAGGGCGAGGTGCTCGAGCACTACGAGTACGATTTCGGCAGCCCGCTGAAGCGGATCACCGTGTTCGACTCGATTCTCGAATACAACCCGGACATCCACGCTGAGGCGCTGGCCGACGAGGCCGCCGCCCGCCAGATCGCCGAGCGCCTGGACATCGACGTCAAGGACGGCTGGGGCCTGGGCAAGATCCAGGTCGAGATCTTCGAGAAGACCGTGGAGCACCGCCTCAAGCAGCCCACCTTCGTGACCGAGTACCCCACCGAGGTGAGCCCCCTGGCGCGGCGCAAGGATTCCAACCCCTTCGTCACCGAGCGATTCGAGTTCTTCGTGGGCGGCCGCGAGATCGCCAACGGCTTCTCAGAGCTCAACGACGCCGAGGACCAGGCCGAGCGCTTCCGCGAGCAGGTGGCGGAGAAGGAGGCCGGCGACGACGAGGCGATGTACTTTGATGCCGACTACGTGCGCGCCCTGGAGGTCGGCCTGCCGCCCACCGCGGGCGAGGGCATCGGCATCGACCGCCTGGTGATGCTGCTGACCGACAGCGCCTCGATCCGCGATGTGTTGCTGTTCCCGGCCATGAGGCCGGAGGTGGAGTGACATTTCTGGTGATGTCGGTAGTGCTCGGGGCTGATCCGGCGACAGGCCTGCGAGGAGGCGCTGTGAACCCATCCCTGGGCGCTACCGACGCCATCCCTGGCGTAGGACCTCCTCTTCGGCCTGTCCCCGGCGCCCCTCGCTTGGGCGATGTCTATCCGGTTGGCCGGAAGGGTGGGAAGCATTGGTAAACCCCGCGGCCAGCGCCCATAATGGTCATCGTTTCGACGTCGAGGAGACCACCATGAAACTGCTCAACCGCTCTGCCCTGAGCGTCCGCCCTACCCAGCATTTCGTGGACTGGATCAATGCCCTTGAGCCGACGATGGGGGATGACGACATCGCCCTGGCCGACGTCGAGCGCGAAAGCACGGTCTATCTGATTCCCGAGATGGACACCCCGGAGGCCCTGGAGGGCTTCGTGCGCGAGCGCTACCTCGAGATCCTCGAGACCGAGCTGCGCGCCTGGGAGGAGGACGAGCGCCAGTGGCCCGAGACCATCGACTGGCCGCTGTTCCAGCGCTTCCTGCAGGTGGAGCACAGCTACCTGGCCATCGACCTCGACGACGAGGCGGCCCTCGAGATCTCCGAGGTCGACGACTCGCTGCTGATGGACGTCGACCAGGACTAGGCCCCGCCCGAAACCTGGCACCATGAAACCGGCTCCGGCCGGTTTCTTCGTGTTGACCCTCGATGGAAGATGGAATGAGCCGACTCTTTGAGTCCCGCCCCGGCGACGATGGCCTGCCGGGGCCCGAGCGGCGCCTGGCCGTGCTGGCGCTGATCCTCGGCACCCTGATGGCGGTGGTGGATACCACCATGATCAACATCGCGCTGCCCTCCATCGCGGCGGGGCTCGAGGTGCCCGCCTCCCGGGCGGTGTGGGTCACCAACCTCTTCCAGATCAGCTGTGCCGCCTTCCTGCTGGTCTTCGCCGCGCTCAGCGAGCTGGTCAGCCGGCGGCGGATCTACGTGGCCGGGGTGGGCATCTTCACCCTGGCCTCCGTGGGCTGCGCACTCTCCACCAGTCTGGAGACGCTGCTGCTGTTCCGCGCCCTGCAGGGGCTGGGGGCGGCGGCGACCCTCTCCATCGGGCCCTCGCTCTACCGCTCCATCTTCCCCTCGCGCCTGCTGGGCTCGGCGCTGGGGCTCTCGGCCATGGTGGTGGCCGGCGGCTACGCGGCGGGGCCGGCCATCGGCGGCGTGCTGCTCTCGGTGGCCGACTGGCCCTGGCTGTTCGCCCTGCACCTGCCGCTGGGGGCGGTGGCCGTGGTGCTGGCCTGGAAGGCGCTGCCGCGGGAGGCGGGCCGCCGTGGCGGCTTCGACCTGGCCGGGGCGCTGCTCTCGGTGGCCATGCTGTGCGGCTTCTTCCTGGCCATGGATGGCGTCGGCCACGGCATGCCGGCGGGGCAGGTGGCCGCCTGGCTGGCGCTGAGCGTGGCGGCCGCGCTGCTCTTCCTGCGCCGCCAGCGGCGCGCCCGCCATCCGCTGATGCCGCTCTCGATCTTCAGTGAGCCGCGCTTCAGCCTGGCGCTGGTGGCCCAGGGCACCGCCTTCGTGGGCCAGGGGCTCGCCTTCGTGGCGCTCTCCTTCCTGTTCCAGAGCGAGATGGGCTTCACGCCCCTGGAGACCGCCTGGCTCTTCACCCCCTGGCCGCTGGCCATCATGCTGGTGGGCCCGCGCGCCGGCCGTCTGGCCGATCGCCTGAACCCCAGCCTGCTCTCCAGCGCCGGGCTCGCCCTCATGCTGGTGGGGCTCGTGCTGCTGGCGCGCCTTCCCGCCGAGGCGGGGGTGGTCGAGGTGCTGTGGCGGATGCTGCTCTGCGGGGTCGGCTTCGGGCTCTTCCAGCCGCCCAACAACCGCGAGCTGATGAGCACCGTGCCCCGGGAGCGCAGCGCCAACGCCTCCGGCATCATGAGCACCTCGCGCACCGTGGGGCAGTCGCTGGGGGTCGCCCTGGTGGGCGCCTTCCTGGCCACCGGCATGCCGGTGCAGGCCACCCTGTGGCTCGGCGCCCTGGCCACGCTGCTGGCGCTGGGCGCGAGCCTGGCCCGGGTGCCGCTGGCCGGCGCCGCCCAGCATGAGCATTGCCAATTAAAGGAGGCCGCCCATGACGAGGGGCGCCGGGGGTAGGCCGAAGAGGAGGTCCTACGCCATGGATGGCGTCGGTAGCGTACAGGGAGGTATTCACAGCGCCTCCTCGTCGGTCCGGCGCTCCGGGGCCTGCCGCCGGATCAGCCCCGAGCAGTGTCGGTGAGCCACATCGTTACCGCCCGGCAGAGCGGGTACAATGGGGACTTCACTTCACCTGCCCATCCTCCATTTTCACTCAGTCCGGGGAAGCCGCCATGAGCATTCAGGCCACCATCGAAGAGAAGCTGCAGGCCCTCGCGCCCGTCTTTCTGGCGGTGGAGAACGAGAGCCATCGGCACAACGTGCCGCCCAACTCCGAGACCCACTTCAAGGTCACTCTCGTCTCCGAGCGCCTCGAGGGGCTGATGCCGGTCAAGCGCCACCAGCAGGTCTATGCCCTGCTGGCCGATGAGCTGGCCGGCCCGGTCCACGCCCTGGCGCTGCACCTCTACACCCCCGCCGAATGGCAGGCCAGCGGCCAGAGCCGGCCCGACTCGCCCGACTGTCGGGGTGGCAGCAAGTCGTGACCACTGAGCCGCAGCGGCTCCAGTACCTGGAGGCCATGGGGCTGACGGCCTGGGTGGCGCGCTATGCGCTGCCCAATGCCCGCCCGACCCCGGCCTGCGAGTGGGAGCTGCCCGAGGCGCCCCCCGCCGAGGCCCCCGGGGAGCGCCTGCACGCGCTGCTGGACGAGGCTCGCGAGGCGGCCCCGACGCGCCCGGCCGAGCCGGAACCGCCGCGGGCGGCACGCCCGCCACGCCCCGGCATGGCCAGGGCACTGCTCGAGACGCCCCCGGCGGAGGAGGCGGCAGCGCCCGTCGAGGCCGTGCCCGCCGAGCCGGTGGCCCCCCGGGAGCCGCTGCGCTTCGCCTTCCAGGCGGCCTGCCTGGAGGGGCGCTGGCTGCTGCTGCTGGCCGGCGAGCGGCCGCCCGGTCGCGCCGAGCTTCAGCTGCTGGGCAACCTGCTGCGCGCCGCCGGGATCGCCTCGCCGCTGCCGGTCTTCCAGCCCTTCCGCTGGCCGCTGGAGGAGGGGCTGACGGTGCACGAGCCCCTGGAGGAGGCCCGCGAGGGGCTGCAGGCCTTTGTCGCCGGCGCGCGCCGGCGCGGCTGGTCGCCCGAGCGCCTGCTGCTGTTCGGCGAGGAGGCGACGCTCGGCGAGGTGCTCTCCCTGGAGGACGGGCACTGCCCGCCGCTGGCGCTGCCCGCCTGGCAGGGGCCGGCGCTCGGGGAACTGGCCGAGAGCGCCGAGGCCAAGCGCGCGCTGCTGCCGCAGCTGCTGGCCTGGGGGCGGGCCTGGGAATCGGCCGAGGAGGTGCCGGGTGGGCGCTAGGTCACCCGCGAGCAAGCCCGCGCTGGTGCGCCTGACCGAGGCCGACCTGCCGTGCGTGGCGGCGCTCGAAGAGGCCAGCGGCTGGCCGATGGGGGGCTCCGAGGCCCAGCTGGCGGCGACCCTGGCGGACCCCGCCACGGCGGTCTATGGCCTGATGGTAGGCGATGGTCAGGCGGGTGGTGATGAGCTGGCGGCCTACGCGGCGGTGGCCCGGCTGCCCTTCGAGGCGGAACTGCAGGCGATCCTGGTGGACGAGGCCCGGCGCGGCCAGGGCCTCGCGCGAAAGCTGCTCGCGGTGGTGGCCGACCAGGCCCGTGATTGGGGCAGCGAGCGGCTGCTGCTGGAGGTGCGGGCGGGCAATGCGCCTGCCATCGCCCTCTACCGGGCCGCGGGGTTCACCGACGACGGCGTGCGTCGCGGCTACTACCCGCCACGGCCTGCGTCGCTGCCAGGCCCGGAAACGACGCCGCCACGGCAGGCCGGGGCGGCGGGTGCGGCGCGAGAGGATGCGCGGCTGATGTCGCTGGCGCTCAGCGCCGGCTGAGGGCGCTCAGGCGCTCTGGGGTTCGCTGGACTCGATCTCGTCGAGCTTGCCCAGCACGCCGGTCAGGCGGCGCTCCCACTCCTCGCGCTCCTGCTTCAGGCGGGCGTTTTCCTCGCGCAGCTCCTCGGCTTCCATCTTCAGCAGCTCCAGGGCCTCCACGGCGCTGGTGACCTTCTGCTCGAGGCGGTTGAAGAGTTCGATGCTCATGCTGTTCTCCTGATGTCCTTCCGGGATGGCCCTTCGAAATGGTCCTTGCGACCGGTCCTGCTTGAACACTCCTCGAGGCCGAGCCGGTGCCCCGGGGCGGGGCGAGGTTGCTTGATGGCGGGATGAATGGGCAGCAGCGTAACGCCGCGCCCGGGACTCAGCAAGCGTCGTCGTGCGGCGACGAGTCGCGGCGGTAGAGCCGGCCGTGGCTGTCGCCGGCGCGCACCTCGCGGTGCAGCCGCCAGGTGGCCGGCACGGCCGGCGTCAGGTCCGCCTCGCACTCCAGGTAGATGAAGGCCTCCTCCGCAAGCCAGCCCGCCTCCAGGGCCGTACAGCAGGGTTCGGCGAGCCCCTGGCGAAAGGGCGGGTCGAGAAACACCAGCGAACAGGGCGTCGGCGGCCCGGCCAGGAAGGCGGTGGCGTCGGCGGTGACCACCCGGCCTCGCTCCATGGCGCCCAGGGTCGCCAGATTCTCGCCGAGCTGCCCGGCCACCCGGGCGTCGCGCTCCACGAAGGTGGCGTCGCCGGCGCCGCGGGAGAGCGCCTCCAGGCCCAGCGCCCCGGTGCCGGCGAAGAGGTCCAGCACCCGGGCGCCGGGCAGGGCGGCGGCGAGCCAGTTGAAGAGGGTCTCGCGGACCCGGTCCGGGGTGGGGCGCAGGCCGGGGCTGTCGAGCACCGGCAGCAGCCGGCGGCGGTAGTCGCCGCCGATGATCCTCAGGCGGCCGGCGACCCGGCGGCCGGCGCTCTTGCCGCCTGGCTGGCCGCCGGTGGGCCTGCCGGAGCGGCGGGGGGGTGATGGGCGTCGTGTCATGGCGGGGATTGTACCCGGGGGCTTATCCACAGTCATGGTGGGCGGTGGTAGGATGTGGCGATTCGATTATTCGCAAGGCTGATTCTGTCCATGTTCGGTTTTTTCAAGCGCAAGAAGAAGCAGCAGGAGCACGAGGCGACCCGCGAAGAGCAGGAGCGCCTGGAACCGGTCGCCGAGGCGACCGAGGAGCCCGAGGCCGCGGCCGAGCCCGAGGTCCGCGCCGAGCCTGAGCGCGTCGAGCCCGAGCGCGTCGAGCCTGCGGAGCCCCCCGTCGAGGAGGCGCCTGCCGAAGAAGCGCCCGCCGAGGAGGCGCTGGAGACGCGCCCCGAGCCCGAGTCGGCTTCCGCACAGGAGCACGAACCGGCAGTCGAGCCGGCCCCCGAGCCTGTCGTCGAGGAGGCCGACAGGGTCGAGGCGCTCGAGACCCGGGAGGCTTCCGCATCGGCCGAGCCGCTGGAAACCGCCGCCGAGGCCCCGGCCGTTGAGCCCGAGGCGGCCAGCGCGCAGCCTGCTGCCGAGCCCGAGCCCGAGCCCGAGCCCGAGCCCCCCGAGCCCGAGCCCGAGCCCGAGCCCGAGCCCGAGCCCGAGCCCGAGCCCGAGCCCGAGCCCGCTCGCGCCGCGCTGCAGGAGAAGCCCCAGGCCGGCGAGAAGAAGGGCTGGTTCGCGCGCATCAAGGCGGGTCTCGGCAAGACCCGCGCCAACCTCACCGACGGCCTGGCGGATCTGTTCCTCGGCAAGAAGCAGATCGACGACGACCTGATGGAGGACCTCGAGACCCAGCTGCTGCTGGCGGACGTCGGCATCGAGGCCACCACCGAGATCATCGACCGCCTCACCGCACGGGTCTCCCGCAAGGAGCTCCAGGACAGCGAGGCGCTCTATCGCGCCCTGCAGGAGGAGCTGGCCGACCTGCTGGAGCCGGTCAGCCAGCCGCTGACCCTGCCGCCCAAGGGCGAAGGGCCCTTCGTGATCCTGGTGGTGGGGGTCAACGGCGTCGGCAAGACCACCACCATCGGCAAGCTCACCCAGCGCTTCCAGCGCGAGGGCCGCAGCGTGATGCTGGCCGCCGGCGACACCTTCCGCGCCGCCGCGGTGGAGCAGCTCAAGGTGTGGGGCGAGCGCAACAAGGTGCCGGTGATCGCCCAGCACACCGGGGCCGACAGCGCCTCGGTGATCTTCGACGCCGTGGCCGCCGCCAAGGCGCGGGGCGTCGACGTGCTGATCGCCGACACCGCCGGTCGCCTGCACAACAAGGCCCACCTGATGGAGGAGCTCAAGAAGGTGCATCGGGTGATGGGCAAGGTGGACGCCACCGCCCCCCACGAGGTGATGCTGGTGCTCGACGCCGGCACCGGCCAGAACGCGCTCTCCCAGGCCAGCACCTTCAACGAGGCGGTACCCATCACCGGGGTGACCCTGACCAAGCTCGACGGCACCGCCAAGGGCGGCATCATCTTCGCCCTGGCCAAGCAGCTCGGCACCCCCATCCGCTTCATCGGCGTCGGCGAGTCGCTGGACGACCTGCGGCCCTTCGCGGCCGGCGAGTTCGTCGACGCCTTGTTCGACCGGGACGGGAACGACGCCGCGCAATGATCGTCTTCGAGCACGTGGGCAAGCGCTACGGCGGGCGCTTCGAGGCGCTCGCCAACCTCGATTTCCGCGTGCGCCGCGGCGAGATGGTGTTCCTGACCGGCCACTCCGGGGCCGGCAAGAGCTCCCTGCTGCGGCTGATCATGCGTCTGGAGCGCCCCTCCCGGGGGCGCATCCTGGTGGCGGGCCATGATATCGACCGGCTCCACGCCAGCCAGGTGCCCTTCTACCGGCGCCAGATCGGCGTGGTCTTCCAGGACCATCAGCTGCTCCACGACCGCTCGATCTTCCACAACGTGGCGCTGCCCCTGGAGATCCAGGGCGTGGAGCCCCGGGAGGCGGCGCGGCGGGTGCGGGCGGCGCTGGACAAGGTGGGGCTGCTGCATCGCGAGAAGGCCCTGCCCATCGAGCTCTCCGGCGGCGAGCAGCAGCGGGTGGGCATCGCCCGGGCGGTGGTCAACAAGCCGGCCCTGCTGCTGGCCGACGAGCCCACCGGCAACCTCGACCCCCAGCTCTCCGCCGACATCATGGGGCTGTTCGAGGACTTCAACCGCATCGGCACCACGGTGATGATCGCCAGCCACGACCTGGCGCTGATCGCCCGGCTGCGCCACCGCATCCTGCGCCTGCGCGACGGGCGGCTGGTGGCCGACCAGGAGGCCGCATGAGCCGCCGGCCCGCTCCGCCGCCGCCCCGCGGGGCCCGCACCCACCGCACCCGCTCGTCGAGCCGCCTGCGCGGCTGGCTGCGCCACCATCGGGCCATGGCCCTGGACAGCGCCTGGCGGTTGCTCAAGGCGCCCATCGGCAGCCTGGTGACCATGCTGGCCATCGCCATCGCCCTGGTGCTGCCGGCGGCGCTGTGGCTGACCCTGGATGGCGCCCGGCTGCTGGACGCCGAGCTGACCGAGAGCGCGACCCTGACCGTCTACCTGGCCCACCACGTGGACGAGGCCCAGGCCGAGCGGATCGAGGAGGCGCTGGCCGCCAACGAGGGGGTCGGCCGTACCCGGCTGATCACCGCGGCCGAGGGCATGGCGGAGTTCCAGCAGGCGCTGGGGCTGGCCGACGCCCTGGGGCGCCTGGAGGAGAACCCGCTGCCGGCCAGCGTGGTGGTGATCCCGCGGGACCCCTCGCCCGAGGCGGTGCGGGGCCTGGCCGGGGAACTCGAGGCGATGACGGGGGTCGAGGAGGTGCGCCTGGACCTGGCCTGGATCGAGCGCCTGCGCCACCTGGCCGAGCTGGGGCGCCGCGTCGCCCTGGCGCTGGCAGTGCTGTTCGGCGGCGGGGTGCTGCTGGTGGTGGGCAACACCATCCGCCTGGCGGTGGAGAACCGCCGCAAGGAGATCGAGGTGGTGACCCTGATCGGCGCCACCCACGCCTTCGTGCGCCGGCCCTTCCTCTACAGCGGGGCCTGGTACGGGCTCGGCGGCGGCCTGCTGGCCTGGGGGCTCTTGACGCTCGGCAGCGAATGGCTGGCCGCCCCCGTCTCGGCCCTGGCGGCCAGCTATGGCGCCACGTTCAGCCTGCCGCGGCTGGGCGCCGCCGGTTCCGCGACCCTGGTGGGCTGTAGTATACTGCTTGGCTGGATGGGCGCCTGGATCGCGGTGAGTCGCCACCTCGCCGAGGTCAAGCCGCGGTAGCGACACGAAAAGCGCTGAAGCCGCGCTAGCGGCAAGAGAACGGCTGAAGCCGAGGTTGAGGCACGAGGCCCGCGATCAGGCCGCCAGGCACCTGGAAACCACGCCTCTGGCGTGGTTCCATGGAACATTTCCCTGTTTCCGGCGTCTGATGTAGTTGAACGCCAATGCATTTCTGGGCTGACAAGGAGACATCCTGCACATGAGCACCAGTCTTCTTCCGGTGGGCCATCTCTCCCCGGGGCACGACCTCAACGGCTACCTCCAGGCCATCCGCAGCATCCCGCTGCTGACCGCCGAGGAGGAGAGCGAGCTGGCCTACCGCCTGCATGACGAGGGCGATCTGGAGGCGGCCCGCCGCCTGGTCCTGTCGCACCTGCGCTTCGTCGTGCATATCGCCCGCAGCTATTCCGGCTACGGCCTGCCCCAGGCGGACCTGATCCAGGAGGGCAATGTCGGCCTGATGAAGGCGGTCAAGCGCTTCGATCCCAACCAGGGCGTGCGCCTGGTCTCCTTCGCCGTGCACTGGATCAAGGCGGAGATCCACGAGTTCGTGCTGCGCAACTGGCGCATCGTGAAGATCGCCACCACCAAGGCCCAGCGCAAGCTGTTCTTCAACCTGCGCAGCGCCAAGAAGCGCCTGGCCTGGCTGAGCGGCGACGAGGTCGACGCCATCGCCAAGGACCTCGACGTCAAGCCCGAGGTGGTGCGCGACATGGAGGGCCGCCTCTCCGCCCATGATGCCGGCTTCGATGCCGCCCCGGGCGAGGACGAGGAGAGCAGCTGGCAGGCGCCGGTGCACTACCTCGAGGATGCCTCCGCCGACCCGGCCGTCCGGCTCGAGGAGAGCGACTGGGAGGACGACGCCACCCACCGCCTGCAGCTGGCCCTGGCCGCCCTGGACGAGCGCTCCCGGGATATCCTGCAGCGCCGCTGGCTGGCCGACGAGAAGGCTACCCTGCACGAGCTGGCCGACGTCTACGGCGTCTCCGCCGAGCGCATCCGCCAGCTCGAGAAGAACGCCATGAAGAAGATCCGCCAGCAGATCGGTGACGCCCTGGCAGCGTAAGCCCGGAAGGCAGCTTCACTTTTCAGTGGTGCCAAACCTAGATAACCCCCGTCGGATGAGAGTCCGGCGGGGGTTATTCATTGACGGGAGAGGGACCGGCTACGCCGGCTGCGGGCTCTCGCGCAGCAGCTGGGCCGAGAGCAGCGCCCACTGTGCCTCCCAGTGCTCGGTGGGGCGGCGCTTGAAGTCGCTTCTCACGTACTGGCTGATGCGCCCCTCGGCGGCGGCCAGCAGCAGGTTGGCGGCGGCGGAGGCGGGCAGGCAGAGGCGGCGCCCCTCGCGCAGCTCCGCCTCGCGCAGCACCTGCTTGAGCTGGGTCTCGAGCCGCTCGAAGAGCTGGTGGATGCGCACCCGCAGGCGTGCGGTCTCGCCGGTGAGCACGCCGCCGTCGAGCAGCCGGGAGAGCCCGGGGTTCTTCTCGGCGAAGGCCAGCAGCAGGGTGAGCAGCGCCCCGCAGCGCGGCAGCGCCTCCGGGCTCTCCTCGAGGATGCGGGTAATGCGCGCGAAGAGCGTCTCCTCGATGAACTCGATGAGCCCCTCGAACATGCGTGCCTTGCTGGGGAAGTGGCGGTAGAGGGCGGCCTCGGAGACGCCGACCTGCTTCGCCAGGGCGGCCACGGTGATGCGCTTGCCGCTGTCCTCCTCCAGCATCAGGGCCAGCGCCTGCAGGATCTGCTCGCGGCGGCTGGGCGTGGGGGTTGCCTGCGTCATAGTGTTCTTTTCTTTTCTGATGGTCGACCCATGCTAGCCGCGGACCCGGCATCGCGCAAAGCGAGACGCTAGGACCGCGGCCGGCGCGTCACGCGTCCGTGGTGGTGTCGGTGATCAGGGTGCCGACCCCGGCGTTGGTGAAGATCTCCAGCAGGGTGGCGTGGGGCACCCGGCCGTCGATGATATGGGCGCTCTTCACGCCGCCCTTCACCGCCTCAAGGGCGCAGCGGATCTTCGGCAGCATGCCGCCGTGGATGGTGCCGTCACTGATCAGCTCGTCCACCTGGGCGGTGGTCAGCCCGGTGAGCACCTCGCCCTCGGCGTTCATCAGGCCGGCCACGTTGGTCAGCAGCATCAGCTTCTCGGCGCCCAGGGCCTCGGCCACCTTGCCGGCCACCAGGTCGGCGTTGATGTTGTAGCTGTGGCCCTCGGCATCGACGCCGATGGGGGCGATCACCGGGATGAAGTCGCGCTCGGCGAGCATCTCGATCAGGTCGGTGGAGATGTGCTCCACCTCGCCCACATGGCCGATGTCGATGATCTCGGGGACGGTCATCTCCGGGGTCTGGTGCTCCACCTTGAGCTTTCGGGCGCGGATCTGGCTGCCGTCCTTGCCGGTGAGGCCGATCGCCTTGCCGCCGCACTGGTTGATCAGGTTGACGATGCCCTTGTTGACCAGGCCGCCCAGCACCATCTCCACCACGTCCATGGTCTCGGCGTCGGTGACCCGCATGCCGTTGACGAAGCGCGACTCGATGTTGAGCTTCTTGAGCAGGTCGCCGATCTGCGGGCCGCCGCCGTGGACCACCACCGGATTGATGCCCACTTCCTTCATCAGCACCATGTTGCGGGCGAAGGAGTCGATCAGGGTGTCCTCGGTCATGGCGTTGCCGCCGTACTTCACCACCACGGTCTTGCCGGTGAAGCGCTGGATATAGGGCAGCGCCTCGGAGAGCACTTCCACTACCAGGCGCGGGTCGCGGGTCTGTTCGGTCATTGTCGGTTCCCTTCTCTTGCTCGTGCTCTTGCTCTTGGCGGAGCCGCCGCGGGCGCGGCGGCGGTCATCGATCCCGTGGGCTCAGAGCGCCACGTCCAGCTCCGGGGCGACCCGGGCCAGGGCGGCGGCGAACTGCGCCTTGATGCGCTCGAGGGCCGCCTCGTTCTTGCCCTCGAAGCGCAGCACCAGCACCGGCGTGGTGTTGGAGGCGCGGCACAGGCCCCAGCCGTCCGGGTAGTCGACGCGGATACCGTCCAGGGTGGTCTTCACCCCCTCCTCGCCGAAGTCCCCCTCGCGGGCCAGGCGGGCCACCAGGTCGAACTTGGTCTCGTCGGTGACGGTGACGTTGATCTCCGGGGTGCCGATGTCCTGGGGGTAGCGGTCGAAGAAGGCGTCGGCGTCGAGGTCCTGGCGGGAGAGGATCTCCAGCAGGCGGGCGGCGCCGTAGAGGCCGTCGTCGAAGCCGTACCAGCGTTCCTTGAAGAAGATATGGCCGCTCATCTCGCCGGCAAGTGCAGCGCCGGTCTCCTTCATGCGCGCCTTGATCAGCGAGTGGCCGGTGCGCCACATCTCGGGCTCGCCGCCGGCCTCGTCGATCACCCGGGCCAGGTTGCCGGTGCACTTGACGTCGAAGATCACCTTGGCGCCCGGGTTGCGCTCGAGCATGTCCTCGGCGAAGGCCATCATCAGGTGGTCGGGGTAGATCAGCCGGCCGGAGGGGGTGATCACGCCGAGGCGGTCGCCGTCGCCGTCGAAGGCCAGGCCGATGTCGGCGCCGCTCTCCTTCACCGCGCGGATCAGGTCCACCAGGTTCTCGGGCTTGCCCGGGTCCGGGTGATGGTTGGGGAAGGTGCCGTCGATCTCGGCGAACAGCGGCAGCGTCTCGGCGCCGAGCTTCTCCACCAGCGCAGGGCCCAGCTCGCCGGCCACGCCGTTGCCGCAGTCCACCACCGCCTTGAGCGGGCGCGCCAGGCGCACGTCGGAGAGGATGCGCGCCAGGTAGGCGTTGCGCACGTCCACCTCGCGCACGCTGCCGGCGCCCTCGGTCAGGTCGCCCGTGGTGATGCGCGTATGCAGGGCGGTGATGGTGTCGCCGGAGAGGGTCTCGCCGGCCAGCACGATCTTGAAGCCGTTGTAGTCCGGCGGGTTGTGGCTGCCGGTGACCATGACGCCGGAGGCGGTGCCGTCCAGCACGTGGGTGGCGAAGTAGAGCACCGGGGTGGGCACCATGCCGATGTCGATGACGTCGCGGCCGGCGGCGTTCAGGCCGCGGGTCAGCGCCGCCTGGAGGCGCGGGCCGGAGAGGCGGCCATCGCGGGCCACCACCACGGTGGACTCGCCGCGGGCGGCGGCCTCGCTGCCGATGGCGCGGCCGATCGCCTCGACGGTCGGCTCGGTCAGGGTGTCATCGACGATGCCGCGGATGTCGTAGGCGCGGA
The DNA here is from genome assembly GCF_003547075.1 of Halomonas sp. JS92-SW72. Taxonomy (NCBI): domain Bacteria; kingdom Pseudomonadati; phylum Pseudomonadota; class Gammaproteobacteria; order Oceanospirillales; family Halomonadaceae; genus Halomonas; species Halomonas sp. JS92-SW72. The sequence goes on along the minus strand of NZ_CP032147.1, from coordinate 2,617,319 downwards.
AGATGGAGGCGGGAACGGTCTGGGTCTCGTCTGTCATGGGTGTCCTTGTCCTGTGGGTCGCGTCGGGGCGGATGTCAGTGGCGGCCCGAGCTGCCGAAGCCGCCGGCGCCGCGGCGGCTGGCGTCGAAGTCGTCGACCAGCTCGAGCTCGGCCTGCACCACGGGAACAAGCACATACTGTGCCAGTCGCTCGAAGGGCTCGAGGGTGAAGGGGGCCTGGCCGCGGTTCCACACCGAAATCATCAGCTCGCCCTGGTAGTCGGAGTCGATCAGGCCGACCAGGTTGCCGAGCACGATGCCGTGCTTGTGGCCCAGCCCCGAGCGGGGCAGGATCAGGCCGGCGAGGCCGGGGTCGGCGATATGGATGGCGAGCCCGGTGCGCACCAGCTCGCACTGGCCGGGGGCCAGCGTCAGGGGCGCCTCGAGCAGGGCGCGCAGGTCCATGCCGGCGGAGCCGTCGGTGGCGTAGCCGGGCAGATAGTCGCGCAGGCGCTCGTCGAGGAGCTTCACGGCCAGGCGGGGCCGAGCGGCGGGTCGGGGGGTGTCGGACATCGGGAGATTCCAGGGTCGTGGGTCGGATTCAGGGGTGCCGGCGCGCCTGCAGGCAGGCGAGGGCGCGGTGCATCACCGCCATGGCGAGCCGTGACTTGGTCTGGGGTGCGAGCTCTTCCTCGGCGAGAGCGTCGCCTTCCGGCGACGCCTTCTCCTGCCGGGCCGCCTCCCGCCACAGCACCAGGGCGGCGTTGTCGTCGGCGCCGAAGCCGAGCCCCTCGCGGGAGACGTCGTTGGCCACGATCATGTCCAGCCTCTTGCGGGTAAGCTTGTCCCGGGCATAAGCCGCGAGGTCACGGGTCTCGGCGGCGAAGCCCACCACGAAGGGGCGCCGGGCCTCCGGCAGGGCGGCCACGCTGGCGATGATATCGGGGTTCTTGACCAGCCGCAGGGTCAGCCCCTCCTCGCCCTCGACCTTCTTGATCTTGTGCTCGGCGGCCTGCTCGGCGCGGTAGTCGGCCACCGCGGCGCAGCCGATGAACAGATCGCTCTGCGCGGCCAGCCGCATCGCGGCCTCGTGCATCTCGAGGGCCGTCTCCACCTCGAGGCGCGCCACGCCCGCAGGGCAGGGCAGGCTGACCGGGCCGCTTATCAGGGTGACCCGGGCGCCCAGGGCGGCGGCGGCCTCGGCCAGGGCGTAGCCCATCTTGCCGGAGCTGTGGTTGGAGAGGTAGCGCACCGGGTCCAGCGGCTCCCGGGTGGGGCCGGCGGTGATGGTCACGGCCAGGCCCGCGGCCGGGGCGTCGCCGGTGTTCGACACCTGGCCCGCGTCCAGCAGCGCCGCGAGAATCGCTTCGGGCTCCAGCATGCGCCCGGGCCCCACATCGCCGCAGGCCTGGTCGCCGCTCGCAGGCCCCAGCAGGCGCCAGCCGTCGTCCATGAGACGGGTGGCGTTGCGTGCCGTCGCCGGGTGGCGCCACATCGCCTGGTTCATGGCCGGGGCCATCACCTTCTCGGCTTCGCTGGCCAGGCACAGAGTGGTCAGCAGGTCGTCGGCCATGCCGGCGGCCAGCCGTGCCATCAGGTCGGCGGTGGCGGGGGCGATCAGGATGGTGTCGGCCCAGCGGGCCAGCTCGATGTGGCCCATGCCGGCTTCGGCTTCCGGGTCGAGCAGCGAGGTGCGCACCGGCTCGCCGGTCAGCGCCTGCAGGGTGAGCGGGGTAATGAAGGCCTGGGCGCCCTCGGTCATGACGACGCGCACCTCGCAGCCGGCCTGCTTGAGCAGGCGGGCGAGCACGGCGCTCTTGTAGGCGGCGATGCCGGCGCTGATGCCGAGCAGTACGCGGCGGGAGGGCGATGGCATGGACGGATTCCCGGCGGTGATATCAGCCGCCTACCTTACCACCGGCGCCCCACCTTGCGTAGACGCGCCGACCTTGCGGGAAGAGCGGCTACACTGAGCGCAAGAGGACAGGACAAGACAGGGCAGGGAGGCGGCAATGTCGATCAGGGACTGGCCGGAGGGGGAGCGCCCCCGGGAGAAGCTGCTGGCGCTGGGGTCGGAGGCGCTGTCGGACGCTGAGCTGCTGGCGATCTTTCTGCGAGTGGGGCTGCCCGGCCGTTCGGCGGTGGACCTGGCCCGCGACCTGCTGCTGGAGTTCGGCGGGCTGCGCCCGCTGCTGGAGGCGGACCGCGAGCGCTTCTGCGCCGCCCGGGGCATGGGCAGCGCCAAGTACGTGCAGCTGCAGGCCACGCTGGAGCTCTCCCGGCGCCACCTGGCCAGCCAGCTGGCCCGGGGCGAGGCGCTGACCTCGCCCACCCTGGTGCGCTCCTACCTCGCCGCGCAGCTGCGCCACCTGGGGCACGAGGAGTTCGCCGCGCTCTTCCTCGACAGCCAGCACCGGGTGATCCGCTACGAGTCGCTGTTCCGCGGCACCCTGGACAGCGCCTCGGTCTATCCCCGCGAGGTGGCCCGCCGGGCCCTGGAGCTGGGGGCCGGGGCGATCATCTTCGCCCACAACCACCCGTCCGGGGTGGCCGAGCCCAGTGATGCCGACCGGCGCATCACCGATCGGCTGCGCGAGGCGCTGGGGCTCTTCGAGATCCGCGTGCTGGACCACTTCGTGGTGGGGGATGGCGAGGTGGTCTCCTTTGCCGAGCGGGGGTGGCTCTAGCGCTTTATCAGGCGCTTTGATAAACTGCGCGCCCGGCTGCGCTCGGTTCCTGGGTTTGACGTCGATCTGACGTCCGGGATTCAGGGTCGCAAGCATGCTCTCCGCCATCGGCTGGCCACGTGCGCCACGCCCCGTTGCGGCGCCACCTTATGCCCTGCTGGATCTGCGCTGCGCGCTTGCCCGGCGTGGCGGTCTCTGGTATAAAGTGCAGCCTTTGAATTCCCTTGGGTCAAATTTCACGGGATCTCCCGGTTTGCCCGACAGGTTTTGAACACTCAGGGTTCGCGCATCAGGCGCCGAACACCTGGCCCAGCGGTTGGAGGCTCCAATGTCAAAAGTATGTCAGGTTACCGGCAAGCGCCCGGTGACTGGTAACAACGTTTCACACTCCCAGCGCAAGACCCGTCGTCGGTTCCTGCCGAACCTGCACACCCATCGCTTCTGGGTGGAGTCCGAGAACCGCTTCGTCAAGCTGCGCGTCTCCTCCAAGGGCATGCGTGTGATCGACAAGAAGGGCATCGACGCGGTGCTCAGCGACATCCGCAAGCGCGGCGAAGCCGTCTAAGCGATATCCATTCAGGGAGCAGCAGTCATGCGTGACAAGATCAAGCTGGTGTCCAGTGCCGGTACCGGCCACTTCTACACCACCGACAAGAACAAGCGGAACACCCCGGACAAGCTCGAGTTCAAGAAGTTTGACCCGGTTGTCCGCAAGCACGTGATGTACAAGGAAGCCAAGATCAAGTAAGCCTTGGTCGTCTTCCGCAGGTGTTCTTGCCTGTCCCCCTGAACCCGGCTCCACTGGCCGGGTTCAGGCGTTTGTAGGGCTCTTGGCAGAGCCCCCTTGTGGAGGCCCCCAGGCGGCCGAGCCGAACGAGAGCGCCCATGCCCGAACTGCCCGAAGTCGAGACGACCCGCCGCGGCATCGCCCCCCACGTGGAGGGCCGCGAGATCACCGAGGTCATCGTGCGCCAGCCGCGGCTGAGGGTGCCGGTGCCCGCCGACCTGGCCGAGCGCCTGGTGGGTGCGCGCATCGGGACGCTGGCCCGGCGCGCCAAGTACCTGCTGGTGCCGCTGGCCGGCGGCGACTCGGTTTGCGGTAATCTGGCCGACGGCACCCTGCTCTGGCACCTGGGCATGTCCGGCAGCCTGCGCATCGCGCGCCTCGGCGAGCTGCCGAAGAAGCACGACCACCTCGATCTGGTGCTCGATGACGGCGCCATCCTGCGCTATCACGACCCGCGGCGCTTCGGCTTCGTCGACTGGTTGGCCGGCACTCCCGAGCAGGATCCGCGCCTGGCGCGCCTGGGACCGGAGCCCCTGTCGGAGGCCTTCGACGGCGCGCGGCTCTTCGCGCTCTCCCGCGGTCGCCGGGTGGCGGTGAAGCCCTTCCTGATGGACAACGCCGTGGTGGTGGGGGTGGGCAACATCTACGCCAGCGAGGCGCTGTTCATGGCGGGCATCGACCCGCGCCGTGCCGCCGGTCGCATCAGCCGCGAGCGCTACGACCGCCTGGTCGCCGCCGCCCGGGAGGTGCTGGCCGCCGCCATCACCCAGGGCGGCACCACCCTGCGCGACTTCGTCGGTGGCACCGGCGAGCCGGGCTACTTCAAGCAGCGCCTCAACGTCTACGGCCGCCACGGCCAGCCCTGCCGGCAGTGCGGCGCCGAACTGCGCCTCGTCACCCTCGGGCAGCGGGCCAGCGTCTACTGTCCCCACTGCCAGACCTGATTCTCGAGAGATTCCCATGACCCTGTCCTCCCTGCGCCTCAACAAGCACGCCGACCGCCGCCTCAAGGCCGGCCACCTGTGGCTCTACTCCAACGAGATCGACACCGGCGCCACCCCGCTCAAGGGCCTTGCGCCCGGCCAGCAGGTGGTGGTGGAGGCCGCCAACGGCAAGGCGCTGGGCGTGGCCTACGTCAACCCGAACTCGCTGATCTGCGCGCGGCTGGTCTCCCGGGACCCCAAGCAGGGGCTCGACCGCTCGCTGCTGGTGCATCGCCTCAACCAGGCCCTGGCCCTGCGCCAGCGCCTCTTCGCCGCGCCCTATTACCGCCTGGTGCACGGCGAGGGGGACCTGCTGCCGGGTCTGGTGATCGACCGCTTCGCCGACACCCTGGTGGTGCAGCTCAACACCGCCGGCATGCAGGCGGTGCTGCCCGAGCTGCTCGACGCCCTGGACAAGGTGCTCGCGCCGACCACGGTGGTGCTGCGCAACGACACCAGCGGCCGCCGTCAGGAGGGCCTCGAGCTCGGCGTGGAGGTGGTCAAGGGCGAGGTGGGTGATCCCGTGCTGCTGGAAGAGAACGGCGTGCGCTTCGCCGCTCCGGTGCTCGACGGCCAGAAGACCGGCTGGTTCTATGACCACCGCGTCAACCGCGCCTGGCTCAACCAGTACGTGGCCGGCAAGCGGGTGCTGGATCTCTTCAGCTACGTGGGCGGCTGGGGCGTGCAGGCCGCCGCCCACGGCGCCCGCGAGGTGCTCTGCGTGGACGCCTCGGCCGCAGCGCTCGAGCGCGTCGCCGAGAACGCCGTGCTCAACGGCCTGCACGAGCAGGTGGCGGTGGGTGAGGGCGACGCCTTCGAGGTGCTGGCGGCGCTCAAGGCCGACGGCGAGGAGTTCGACGTGGTGATCCTCGACCCGCCGGCCTTCATCAAGAAGCGCAAGGACATCCCCGTTGGCGAGCATGCCTACGGCAAGCTCAACCGCGAGGCGATCCGCCTGCTGGGACGCGACGGCCTGCTGCTGTCGGCATCGTGCTCCATGCACCTGGCGCCGGAGCGGCTGGTGGACGTGGTGCGCGGCGCGGTGCGCCACCAGGACCGCCACGGCCAGATCCTCTTCCAGGGCCACCAGGGGCCGGACCACCCGGTGCACCCGGCGATCCCCGAGACCAGCTACCTGAAGGCGCTGGGCGTGCGGGTCTTCCGGGACTGAGCATGGTCGGCGACTCGGTGCGCGTCTTCGCCCACTCCAACGGGCTGCTGGTGAGCCATGTGCACAACCTGCTGGAGGCCGCCGGCATCCCGAGCGAGCTGCGCAACATGACCCTGGGCGGCGGCGCCGGCGAGCTGCCGCTGGGGGAGTGCGAGCCCGAGGTGTGGGTGAAGCCCCACAACCGCGAGCGCGCCGAGACGCTGATTCGCCAGGCCCTGAGCGGCGAGAGCGAGGCGCCGGCCTGGCGCTGTCCCGGCTGCGGCGAGCCCCAGGAGGGCGTCTTCGACGCCTGCTGGCACTGCGGCACGCATCGCCCCTGAGTCGCCGCTTTCCGTTGAGGCACCTCACCGGCGAGGCCGCCGTGGCGGCGTGATGGCGCCGACGGCGGGCGCCGGGCTGTGCTGTAATGAAGGGACAGGTCCCCAGGTACAGGAGCCCCCATGAAGATCGCCGTCCCCCGCGAGATCAAGACCCACGAGTACCGTGTCGCCCTGACCCCCGCCGGGGCCAGGGAGCTGGTCGGCCGCGGCCATGCGGTCACGGTGCAGGCCGGGGCCGGCGAGGGGGCCGGCTTCACGGACGCCGCCTTCGAGGCGGCGGGGGCCCGCCTCGAGGCCGATGTCGCCACGCTCTGGCGGGAGGCCGAGCTGATCCTCAAGGTGAAGGAGCCGCAGCCCGAGGAGATCGCGCGGCTCGGCGCCGGCCAGACGCTCTTCACCTACCTGCACCTGGCCGCCGATGAGGCCCTGACCCGGGGCCTGATGGCGAGCGGCGCCACCTGCATCGCCTACGAGACGGTCACCGACCGCCAGGGCGGCCTGCCGCTGCTGGCGCCCATGAGCACCGTGGCCGGGCGCATGGCGATCCAGGCCGGAGCCCACGCCCTGGAGAAGGCCCAGGGCGGCGCCGGCGTGCTGCTGCCCGGGGTGCCCGGGGTGCCGCCGGCCCGGGTCGCGGTGATCGGCGGCGGCGTGGTGGGCGAGAACGCCGCTCGCATGGCGCTGGGGCTGGGCGCCGAGGTGACGGTGCTCGACAAGTCGATTGTGCGCCTCGAGGTGCTGGACGACCGCTATCAGGGGCGTATGCGCACCCTGTTCGCCACCGCCGACGCCATCGAGGCGGCGGCGCGGGAGGCCGATCTGATCATCGGGGCGGTGCTGGTGCCCGGCGCCGCGGCCCCCAAGCTGATCACCCGGGCGATGCTGGCCGAGATGAGGCCGGGCAGCGTGCTGGTGGACGTGGCCATCGACCAGGGCGGCTGCTTCGAGACCAGCCGGCCCACCACCCACGCCGCGCCCACCTACCTCGTCGACGGCATCGTCCACTACGCCGTGGCCAACATGCCCGGCGCCGTGGCGCGCACCTCCACCCAGGCGCTGACCAACGCCACCCTGCCGTTCGTGATCGCCCTGGCCGACCGCGGCTGGCGGCAGGCGCTGGCCGACGATCCCCACTTCCTGGCCGGGCTTAACGTGCACGCCGGCCAGGTCGCCTATCGGGCGGTGGCCGAGGCCTTCGGCCTCGAGTGGACCGATCCCCAGGCGCTGCTTGGCTGATCATGTGGCGACGACGGGGCCTCGCGAGCCACGCTCGCGATCCCGGGAGCGAAACCCTGACACTTCGTTCGCCGCTTTACGTCGGGGCACAACATAATCCCTCACGGGTGCCCCTCGCCCGACATCCCTGTCGGTCGACGTGCGCGGCTTCCCTCGTGTCAGCGCTCCCGGGTAGATATCGCTTCGCTGCGGCTTCCGATGCCTTGTCCACCACTCTGGCCAGCCTGAGTCCCCGGGTCATCCGCCCCGGTCGCCTTGAGGGGAGGCGCGCGTTACCATAGCGGGCATTTCCGAACAGCAGAGTCCGCTTTCCCCATGAGTGCAGCTTCCGCGAAGACCCGCGTTCTCACCGGCATCACCACCACCGGTACGCCCCACCTGGGCAACTACGTCGGGGCCATCAAGCCCGCCATCGAGGCGAGCCAGGACCCGAACGTGCAGTCCTACTACTTCCTGGCCGACCTGCATGCGCTGATCAAGTGCCAGGAGCCGCGCCGGGTGCAGGAGTCGCGCCTGGAGATCGCCGCCACCTGGCTGGCGCTGGGGCTGGATACCGACAATGCCATCTTCTATCAGCAGTCCGATATTCCCGAGATCCCCGAGCTCACCTGGATGCTCTCCTGCGTCTGCGCCAAGGGGTTGATGAACCGCGCCCACGCCTACAAGGCCGCGGTGGCGGAGAACGAGTCCGCCGGCAACCAGGATCCCGACAAGGGCATCACCATGGGGCTGTTCGGCTACCCGGTGCTGATGGCCGCCGACATCCTGATGTTCAATGCCAACAAGGTGCCGGTGGGCCGCGACCAGATCCAGCATATCGAGATGGCCCGTGATATCGCCGGGCGTTTCAACCACCTCTACAAGGGCGACTTCTTCACTCAGCCCGAGGCGGTGGTCGACGACAACGTGGCGGTGCTCAACGGCCTGGACGGGCGCAAGATGTCCAAGAGCTACAACAACACCATCCCGCTGTTCACGCCCGAGAAGAAGCTGCTCAAGCTGGTGCGCAAGATCAAGACCAACTCCCTGGAGCCCGGCGAGCCCAAGGACCCCGACACCTGCACCCTGTTCCAGATCTACTCGGCCTTCTCCGGTCCGGAGGCGACCGCCGCCATGCGTGCCGAGTACGAGAACGGCATCGGCTGGGGCGAGGCCAAGAACCGCCTCTTCGAGACCCTCAACGAGCAGCTGCGCGAGCCCCGCGAGCGCTACCAGGCGCTGCTGGAGGACCCCGGCCACATCGAGGCGGTGCTGCACAAGGGCGCCGAGCGGGCCCGGGCCGAGGCGGCGCCCTTCATGGATCGCCTGCGCCAGGCGGTGGGCCTGGGCCGTTTCGTCTGACCGCCACCCGGCTGTCGGGAAGTCGGGAAAGGGGCCCTTCGGCTCCTTTCGCCGTTTCGGGTGGCCGTTACAGATCGCCGTTTCAAATCGCCGTTTCAAATTCAGGGCCTGGGGCTATCGAGGCGATAGTGCTTCTTAATCTATGCTTTTTTCGTCTTAGGATTTTCATTTAAATTCTTTTGCGTTCTTTGCATAGATGATTAGCATGCTCTCCTCCACGGGCGCGCCCCGCCTGTCCTGATGCTACCGAGAGAGCCCGCCATGAGTGACCTCGCCCTGACCCGACGCTCACGACTTTCCGTGCCCGCGGTGGCCGCCGGCGCCCTGCTGCTGGGTGCCCTCGCCGTCGGCACCGCCTTCGGCGCGCGCATTGGCGCGCTGATGGTGATCGGCGGCCTGCTGGGCATGGTGCTCTACCATGCCGCCTTCGGCTTCACCGCCGCCTGGCGGGTCTTCATCACCGAGCGCCGCGGCCGCGGCCTGCGCGCCCAGATGGTGATGCTGGCCATCGCCGTGCTGCTCTTCTTCCCCGCCCTGGGCGCCGGCACCCTCTTCGGCACCGAGGTGAGCGGCTATGTCTCGCCGGTCGGCGTCTCGGTGATCTTCGGCGCCTTCCTGTTCGGCATCGGCATGCAGCTGGGGGGCGGCTGTGCCTCCGGCACCCTCTTCACCGCCGGCGGCGGCAACGCCCGCATGCTGATCACCCTGCTGTTCTTCGTGGTGGGCTCGGTGATCGGCACCGCCCACTTCGCCTGGTGGCAGAGCCTGCCCGCCTTGCAGCCGGTCTCCCTGGTGCAGACCGCCGGCGTGGGCGGCGGCATCGTGGTGAGCCTCGCGCTCTTCGCTGCCATCGCCGCCTTCACCGTGGTGATGGAGAAGCGCCGCCATGGCCAGCTGGAGCAGACGCCGCGCATCGACGCCGGCAACCAGCGCTGGCTCACCGGCCCCTGGCCGTTGCTCTTCGGCGCCGTGGCCCTGGCGCTGCTCAACTACGCCACCCTGGCCCTGGCCGGCCGTCCCTGGGGCGTGACCTCGGCCTTCGCCCTGTGGGGCGCCAAGGGCTTCGAGCTGCTGGGCGGCGACGTGACCGGGTGGTCCTACTGGCAGGCGCCGGGCAACGCCGCGGCCCTGCAGGCCAGCGTGTGGAGCGACATCACCACGGTGATGAACGTCGGCATCATGGTCGGCGCCCTGGTCGCCGCCTCCCTGGCCGGGCGCTTTGCCCCCAACTTCCGCATCCCGGCCAAGTCGGTGCTGGCGGCGGTGATCGGCGGCATCATGCTCGGCTATGGCGCCCGCCTGGCCTTCGGCTGCAACATCGGCGCCTATTTCGGTGGCATCGCCTCCGGCAGCCTGCACGGGTGGGTGTGGCTCGTTGCCGCCTTCGCCGGCAACATGATCGGTGTTCGTCTCCGCCCCCTCTTCTTCGAGGGCGAGGCGGCCCGCCAGCCGGCGGCCAAGGGCTGCTGAGCCGCGGCATCGAAGGGTGATTTTCGCGTGATCTCGCGCCCCGGCCCAGGCCGGGGCGCGCGCTTTTGGGGCGTGGTAAAGTGTTCCAAAAGCGCCGCCAGAGCGCCAACGACCCGTTCCAGTCACCGCACCGAGAGCAGAGATGACCACTGAAACCAAGCGTCCCCTCTATATTCCCTATGCCGGCCCTCCGCTGCTGGAGATGCCGCTGCTCAACAAGGGCAGCGCCTTCAGCCAGGAGGAGCGCATCGAGTTCAATCTGATCGGCCTGCTGCCCCAGTGCGTGGAGTCCATCGAGGAGCAGGTGGAGCGGGCCTATCGGCAGTATCAGCAGTGCCAGACCGATCTGGACAGGCATATCTACCTGCGTGCCATCCAGGACGACAACGAGACGCTCTACTTCCGCCTGGTGTCCGAACACCTCGAGGAGATGCTGCCGATCATCTACACGCCGACCGTGGGCAAGGCGTGTCAGGAGTTCTCCAATATCTATCGCAACCACCGCGGCCTGTTTATCGCCTACCCGGATCGCGATCGCATGGATGACATCCTGCGCAGCGCCACCAAGAACCAGGTCAAGGTGATCGTGGTGACCGACGGCGAGCGCATCCTCGGCCTCGGCGACCAGGGCATCGGCGGCATGGGCATCCCCATCGGCAAGCTGGCGCTCTACACCGCCTGCGGCGGCATCAGCCCCGCCTACACCCTGCCGATCATGCTCGACGTGGGCACCAACAACCAGGCGCTGCTCGACGACCCCATGTACATGGGCTGGCGCCATGAGCGCATCGGCCAGGAGGAATACGACGCCTTCATCGCCCAGTTCATCGCGGCGGTGAAGCGCCGCTGGCCCAGTGTGCTGCTGCAGTTCGAGGACTTCGCCCAGGCCAACGCGGTGCCGCTGCTCGAGCGCTATCGCGATGAGCTCTGCTGCTTCAACGACGACGTCCAGGGCACCGCCTCGGTGGTGGTGGGCACGCTGATGGCCGCCTGCGAGGCGCGCGACGAGGGCATCGGCCAGCAGCGGGTGGTCTTCGTGGGGGCGGGTTCCGCCGGCTGCGGCATCGCCGAGCAGGTGGTGGTGGCCATGCAGGCCGAGGGGCTCACCGAGAAGGAGGCCCGCGCCCGGGTCTTCATGGTCGACCGCGAGGGGCTGGTCACCGCGGAGCAGACCTGGCTGCGCGACTTCCAGAAGCGCCTGGCCCATGACCCGGCGCTGACCGAGGGCTGGCAGGGGCAGGAGCTGGTGGAGACGATCCGTCGGATCAAGCCCACGGTGCTGATCGGCGTCTGCGGCCGGCCGGGCATCTTCACCGAGGAGGTGGTGCGCACCATGCACGCCGGCTGCGAGCGGCCGGTGATCATGCCGCTCTCCAACCCCACCTCCCAGGCCGAGGCGCTGCCCGAGGACGTGATCCGCTGGACCGAGGGCGCGGCCCTGGTGGCCACCGGCAGCCCCTTCGCGCCGGTGGAGTATGAGGGGCGCACCTACCCCATCGCCCAGTGCAACAACTCCTACATCTTTCCGGGCATCGGCCTCGGGGTGGTGGCCTCCAGCGCGAAGCGGGTCACCGACGACATGCTGATGGCGGCCTCCCGGGCGCTGGCGCGCGAGGCGCCCATCGTCAAGGAGGGGGAGGGCGCGCTGCTGCCGCCGCTCTCGAAGATCCGCGAGCTCTCCAAGGCGATCGCCTTCGACGTGGCCGCCCAGGCCCAGGGCGAGGGAGTGGCGCTGAAGACCAACGGCATCAAGCTGCGGGCGTCCATCGAGCGCAACTGCTGGACGCCGGAGTATCGCCTCTACCGCCGCCGTTCTTTCTAGGCCAGGACCCTGGCAAGACAAAGGCCCTGCCGGTTCACCGGCAGGGCCTTTCGGGTTTACATGGCAGCGCTCAAGGCGTCATCGACGGCCTAGGCGGCCCCACCTAGGCGGCCCCACCTAGGCGGCCCCAATCATACGGCGCAGCACATAGTGGAGGATGCCGCCGTGGCGGTAGTACTCCAGCTCGTTGGCGGTGTCGATGCGGCAGAGCGCTTCGATCTTTTTCTCGCCCTTGTCGCTCTTGATGGTGACCTTCACCTTGCCGCCCGGGGTGAGGTCGGCGAGCCCCGCGATGGAGACCCTCTCGTCGCCGGTCAGGCCGAGGCTCTGGCGGCTCTCCCCCTCGGGGAACTGCAGCGGCACCACACCCATGCCGATCAGGTTGGAGCGGTGGATGCGCTCGAAGGATTCGGCCAGCACCGCACGTACCCCGAGCAGCCGGGTGCCCTTGGCGGCCCAGTCGCGGCTGGAGCCGGTGCCGTACTCCTTGCCGGCGATCACCACCAGGGGCGTTCCCTCCTGCTGGTAGCGCATGGCGGCGTCATAGATCGCCATCTGCTCGCCGGAGGGCACGTGGCGGGTCTCGCCGCCCACCACGCCGTCGAGCATCTCGTTTCTGATGCGCACGTTGGCAAAGGTGCCGCGCATCATGATCTCGTGGTTGCCGCGCCGTGAGCCATAGGAGTTGAAGTCCACCGGCCTGATGCCGCGCTCCTGCAGGTAGCGCCCGGCGGGGCTGTCGGGCTTGATGCTGCCGGCCGGCGAGATATGGTCGGTGGTCACCGAGTCGCCCAGCAGCGCCAGGATGCGGGCGTCCTCGACATCCTCGATGGCGTCAGGCGTCCGCCCCATGCCCTCGAAGAAGGGCGGGTGCTGGATATAGGTGGACTCGGGCCACTCGTAGACCTTGCTCTCGGGGACCTCGATGGCCTTCCAGACGTCGTCGCCGTCGAACACCTCGGCGTACTCCTTCGAGAACATCCCGGTGTTGACCCGGGCCACCGCCTCGGCGATCTCCGCCTGGCTGGGCCAGATGTCTTTCAGATAGACCGGTTCGCCGTCGCTGCCGGTGCCAATGGGGTCCTGCGTCAGGTCGCAGCGCACGTTGCCGGCCAGCGCATAGGCCACTACCAGGGGCGGCGAGGCGAGCCAGTTGGTCTTGACCAAGGGATGCACCCGGCCCTCGAAGTTGCGGTTGCCGGAGAGCACCGAGGCCACGGTGAGATCACCCGCCTCGATGGCGCGTTCGATGGGTTCCGGCAGGGGGCCGGAGTTGCCGATGCAGGTGGTGCAGCCGTAGCCCACCAGATGGAAGCCCAGGGCGTCGAGGTCCTCGTCGAGGCCGGCGGCGGCCAGGTAGTCGGTGACCACCTTGGAGCCGGGGGCGAGCGAGGTCTTCACCCAGGGCCGGGTGGCAAGCCCCTTCTCGCGCGCCTTCCGGGCCAGCAGGCCGGCGGCCATCATCACGCTGGGGTTGGAGGTGTTGGTGCAGGAGGTGATGGCGGCGATCACCACGTCGCCTGGGTCGAGCTTGAACTGTTCGCCATCCAGGTCCACGGGCTGGCTGTCGTGGTGCTCGTAGCTCTCCTCGACGCCCACGGCGGTCTGACCGCCTTCGGACATCAGCTTGCCCTTTTCCTCCGTGCGCTCGGGGGAGGAGGGGGCCTTGGCGTCGTCGTCCATCACCTTCTGGAAGGCGGCCCGCATGTCGCCGAGGGCCACCCGGTCCTGGGGCCGCTTGGGGCCGGCCAGGCTGGCCACCACCTCGCCCATGTCCAGCGTCAGGGTATCGCTGAAGATCGGCTCGGCGCCGGGTTCGCGCCACAGCCCCTGGGCCTTGCAGTAGGCCTCCACCAGAGCCACCTGGGCGTCGTCGCGGCCGGTCAGGCGCAGGTAGTTGAGGGTCTCCTCGTCCACCGGGAAGAAGCCACAGGTGGCGCCGTACTCCGGGGCCATGTTGGCGATGGTGGCGCGATCGGCCAGGGGCAGGTCCTTGAGGCCGTCGCCGTAGAACTCCACGAACTTGCCCACCACGCCCTTGCTGCGCAGCATCTGGGTCACCGTGAGCACGAGATCCGTGGCGGTGATGCCCTCGCGCAGCCTGCCGGTGAGCTTGAAGCCGATCACCTCGGGGATCAGCATGGAGACCGGCTGGCCGAGCATGGCGGCCTCGGCCTCGATGCCGCCCACGCCCCAGCCCAGCACGCCCAGGCCGTTGATCATGGTGGTGTGGGAGTCGGTGCCCACCAGGGTGTCGGGGTAGGCGTAGGTCCTGCCGTCCTCCTCCTTCGTCCACACCGTCTTGCCCAGGTACTCCAGGTTGACCTGGTGGCAGATGCCGGTGCCCGGCGGCACCACGCGGAAGTTGTCGAAGGCCTGCTGGCCCCAGCGCAGGAACTCGTAGCGCTCGCGGTTGCGCTCCATCTCGATGGCGACGTTGTCGCGAAACGCCGTGGCGTTGCCGAACTTGTCCACCATCACCGAGTGGTCGATCACCAGATCCACCGGGGAGAGCGGGTTGATGCGCGCCGGGTCCTCGCCCAGGGACTCCACCGCGGCACGCATGGAGGCGAGGTCCACCACCCCGGGCACGCCGGTGAAGTCCTGCATCAGCACCCGGGCCGGGCGGTAGCCGATCTCGCGGTCGGAGCGAGCCTCGCGCTGCCAGTCGACCAGTGCCTGGGCATCCTGGCGGGAGACGCTCTCGTCAGCGGCGAAGCGCAGCTGGTTCTCGAGCAGGATCTTGAGGGTCATGGGCAGCCGCTCGATGCTGCCCAGCGCCTCGGCGGCCCTGGCGAGACTGTGGTAGTGGACGGTGCGACCGCCGACCTCGAGGGGCTGCAGGGTATCCGGCAGGGAATCGGTGCTCATCGGTGTCCTCCTCATCGCGGAGAGTGAACGAACCTTCCTGGTATCCATAGGACATGGTCATGATAGGCTGCGTTTTCAACCGCTGCCCGTCAGGCCGCTTGAAACGGTGACGCCGGGCCGCCATCTTCCATGGCAAGGGCCATCCTAGGATGGCATCGTCCTGTGACAGGCCGACGACGGCCGGGGAGTCTGCATGCACGAAGAGTCACTGAGCCCGCGGCGGGTGCGCTGCCCCTACTGCGATGCCCCCTTCGACCTGCTGCTGGACCCCTCCCAGGGCAGCCAGCTCACCTGGGAGGACTGCCACGTCTGCTGCGCGCCGATCCAGGTGCGCATCGAGGTGGACGAATTCGACGCCGAGCCGGACTTCAGCCTGACATTGGGGCGCGACGACGAGGTCCTGTAGGCAGCGAAAGGCGCACCGGAACAGCCTTGAGCGATGTGGCACGCCCAACCGCGCCCAGATCCCGGCACGACTGCTACAATGGCGCCACTTTACACACGATATTGCCACGAGGTTTCTTCCATGAGCGATGTGCGCCATGAACGCCTGATCATCCTGGGCTCGGGCCCGGCGGGCTACACCGCCGCGGTCTATGCGGCCCGCGCCAACCTTAAGCCGGTGCTGATCACCGGCATCCAGGCGGGCGGCCAGCTGACCACCACCACCGACGTGGACAACTGGCCGGGCGACGATGCCGGCGTGCAGGGCCCGGAGCTGATGGAGCGCATGAAGCGCCACGCCGAACGCTTCGACACCGAGGTGCTCTTCGACCATATCCACGAGGTGGAGCTGCGCGAGCGACCCTTCACCCTGAAGGGCGACAGCGGCACCTACACCTGTGACGCCCTGATCATCGCCACCGGTGCCAGCGCCCGCTACCTGGGGCTCCCCTCGGAGCAGCAGTTCATGGGGCAGGGGGTCTCGGCCTGCGCCACCTGCGATGGCTTCTTCTACCGCAACCAGGAGGTGGTGGTGGTGGGCGGCGGCAATACCGCCGTGGAGGAGGCGCTCTATCTGGCCAACATCGCCTCGAAGGTGACCCTGGTGCATCGCCGCGACAGCCTGCGCGCCGAGAAGATCCTTCAGGACAAGCTGTTCCAGAAGGCGGAGGAGGGCAAGGTGGTGCTGGAGTGGAACCACACCCTCGACGAGGTGCTGGGCGACAACAGCGGCGTGACCGGGGTGCGCATCCGCTCCACCGAGAGCGGCGAGACGAAGGAGATCGCCGCGCCCGGCGTCTTCATCGCCATCGGCCACAGCCCCAACACCGGCATCTTCGAGGGCCAGCTCGAGATGAACGGCGGCTACATCAGGGTGCAGTCCGGCCTCGAGGGCAACGCCACCGCCACCAGCGTGCCGGGCGTGTTCGCCGCCGGCGACGTCATGGACCACGTCTATCGCCAGGCCATCACCTCCGCCGGCAGCGGCTGCATGGCGGCCCTGGACGCCGAGCGCTACCTGGACGAGTTATAAACCCTCAATAATGCGGCGGCACCTCGTCCAGAGGGCCGGGGGCCGTCGCATCTCCCTCCTGCAGCGCCCGCTGCTGCTCGCGCAGCTTCTCCTGCATCAGGTCGTTGATGCGCTCCAGCCGGGTAAGCCGCCGCTCCTGTGTGGCGATGGCCTCGTCCAGGGTGTCGAGCCAGTGTTCCTGGTGGGCGATCCGGCTCTCCAGCGTCTCGAGGCGCTGTGCCAGGTCAAGGGACGCCCGATCGGCGCTCATGCTAGAATCGTCCCGCTGCGTGTCATCGTTCACCGTGGCACCTGCCTGTGGTTGTCTATTACGTTCATCACCAACAAGAGAGTCACTCGAGTCCATGAATCGAAAGGTCATGTTTCGTTGCAGCCTGGTCAGCCTGCTGCTGGCCGCCCCCGCGCCCCTGCTGATTGCCCTGTTCGTGCACCTCGCCGGCGGCGAACTCGCCGAGGCGCTGTTCGCCAGCCTCGAGATCGGCGGCATCGCCGTGGTCTACGTGGCCGCGGCGCTGGCGGTCTTTCTGCTGCTGCTGGTCGCCACCCTGGCGGTCAACGTGCTCACCCCGCAGCTGGTCAATCTGGCCGAGGTCGAGAACGACGATCGCGAGATCGGCGAGGTGAAGTGGTTCAACGTCAACAAGGGTTACGGCTTCATCACCCGCGACAGCGGCGAGGATGTCTTCGTCCACTTCCGTGCCATCCGCGGACGCGGTCATCGCACCCTGGCCGAGGGCCAGAAGGTCCGCTACCACATCATCGAGAATGAGAGGGGCCTGCAGGCCGACGACGTTACCGTCATTACCTGAAGAACGCCCGCTCCAGACAGCGCCCCGCCATCGTGCGGGGCGCTGTCGTTGTGAGGGCAGCCGGCGTTGTGGGGGCAGCCGGTGCGGAAGGGCTCAGTGCCCCGAGTCGGGCCAGTCGATCTCGGCCTCGCTGCCGTCGGGCAGCACCTTCAGGAAGCGGTCCGGGTCGTCGCCGGGGTGCCAGCCGCCCAGCGAGCAGCGCACCTCGCAGCCCACCTGCGCCGCGGCGTCGCGTGCGCAGGCCGCATCGCTCTCCCAGGGGGTGTGGGGGCTGTCGAACCACAGGCTGGCAAAGCCGTCGGCGGCCTTCTCCACCAGCAGCACCGGGACTTCCTCGCCGTCGTGCTGGCCGCGGGTGCGCCACTTGCCCTTGCCGGCAGGCGAGAGCGGCTCGGCGCCGATGGTGGCGACGAGCCACTCGCCGATGGCCTCCACCGAGGGCCTGGCCAGGTAGATCTCGATATCGGGATAGCGCGCTTGGCTGTCGGATGTCATGTCGGCCTCAGGGTCGGGCGCTGCCGTTGATGAACAGGCGCTTCAGGATCGCCTCATAGACTCTGCTCAACTCGTCCAGGTCGGCGGCGCGGATGCGCTCGTTGACCTGGTGGATGGTGGCGTTGAGCGGGCCCAGCTCCACCACCTGGCTGCCCAGGGTAGCGATAAAGCGGCCATCTGACGTACCCCCCGAGGTCGAGAGCTCCGGGCGATGCCCCATCACCTCCTCCACGCCGAGCACGGCCGCCTCGACCAGCTCACCCTCGGCGGTGAGGAAGGGCTCGCCGTTCAGGGTCCAGTCGAGCTGGTAGTCGAGGCCGTGGGCGTCGAGGATCGCCGCGGTGCGCTGGCGCAGCTGCTCGTGGGTCAGCTCGGTGGAGAAGCGGAAGTTGAAGACCACCTCCACCTCGCCGGGGATGACGTTGGTGGCGCCGGTGCCGGAGCGGATATTGGAGATCTGGAAGCTGGTGGCCGGGAAGAAGCCGTTGCCGCTGTCCCAGTGCTCCCGGGTCAGGGCATCCAGGGCCGGCATCGCCTGGTGGATGGGGTTGCGTGCCAGGTGCGGGTAGGCCACATGGCCCTGCACCCCCTTGATATGCAGCACGCCGCCCAGCGACCCGCGCCGGCCGTTCTTGATCACGTCGCCCAGCCGGGCGGTGGAGGAGGGCTCGCCGACGATGCAGTAGTCGAGCCGCTCGTGGCGCTCACGCAGGTGTTCCACCACCGCCCGGGTGCCGTCCACCGCGGGCCCCTCCTCGTCGGAGGTGATCAGAAAGCCGATCCGGCCGTGATGCTCCGGATGGGCCGCCACGAAGCGCTCCACGGCGGTGACCATGGCCGCGAGGCTGCCCTTCATGTCGGCGGCGCCGCGTCCGCGCAGCATGCCGTCGTCGTCGATGCAGGGCTCGAAGGGCGGGAAGTCCCAGCGGGTGTGGGGGCCGCTCGGCACCACGTCGGTGTGGCCGGCGAAGGCCAGCAGCGGACCGTGGTGGCCGCGGGTGGCCCAGAAGTTCTCCACGTCGCCGAAGGGCAGCCGCTCGATGCGGAAGCCGAGCGCCGCGAGGCGCTCGATCATCAGCGCCTGGCAGCCCAGGTCATCCGGCGTCACCGAGGGGCGCCGGATCAGCTCGAAGGCCAGCTGCAGGGTGGGCGAGAGGCCGGCCGGATCAGTTATGGGCATGCAGCGCCTCGTTGAGCGCGATGGCGCTCTTGTTGGTCAGGCACTCGATGCGGCCGTTCTGGGAGTTGCGACGCAGCAGCAGGTCATCCTGGCCGGCCAGCTCGCGGGCGGCCACGGTCCTGACCTCCTGGCCCTGGTCGTCGAGCAGGGTGACCTTGGCGCCGGCGGTGAGGTAGAGGCCCGCCTCCACGGTGCAGCGGTCGCCCAGGGGGATGCCGATGCCGGCATTGGCGCCGATCAGGCAGCCCTCGCCCACCTTGATGACGATGTTGCCGCCGCCGGAGAGGGTGCCCATGGTGGAGCAGCCGCCGCCGAGGTCGGAGCCCTTGCCGACCATCACGCCGGCCGAGATGCGGCCCTCGATCATGCCGGGGCCTTCGGTGCCGGCGTTGAAGTTGACGAAGCCCTCGTGCATCACGGTGGTGCCCTCGCCCAGATAGGCGCCCAGGCGCACCCGGGCGGTGTCGGCGATGCGCACGCCGCCCGGCACCACGTAGTCGGTCATCTTCGGGAACTTGTCGACGCAATCCACGGAGAGGGGGCGGCCGGCCAGGCGCGCCTTGAGGCGGCGGGCGGGCAGCTCCTCGATGTCGATGGGGCCTTCGCTGGTCCAGGCCACGTTGCGCAGCAGGCCGAACATGCCGGTGAGGTCCAGGCCATGGGGCTTGACCAGGCGATGGGAGAGCAGGTGCAGCTTGAGATAGACCTCCGGGGCCGACTCGGGGGCGCCGTCCTTCTCCAGGAACATGGCCACCAGCGGGCGGGTGCTGGCGGCCAGCGACTCGGCCAGCTCCGCCTGGTCGGCGTGGCCGGCCTCGCGCAGGGCGCTGGCGAGTTCGGCGCACTGTTCGGGCAGGAAGCTCACCGCGGTGTTGCCGGCGGGGGCATCGAGCACCTGGGTGGCGGCCTTGACCAGGCTGGCGTCGGGGTTGAGCAGGGGAGCCGGGTAGTAGACTTCCAGCCAGTCGCCCTGGGTGTTCTGGGTACCGATGCCGAGTGCAAAGCTGAGCATGTCTGTGTCCTCGTGGAGGTGACGTATCGTGTGGGGCGGGCCGCCGGCGGGCGGCGGCTGAGGGGTGTGCGGAGTGCGCTAGCCGGCCAGGTCGTCGTAGTCGCCGTCGCGGTAGCCGACGAGGATCTCATCGCCGGTGTCGAGCAGCGGGCGCTTGAGCAGGGTGGGGTGGGCGAGCAGCAGCTCGCGGGCGCTGTTGGCGTCCACCCCCTGCTTCTGCTCGTCCGGGAGGTTGCGCCAGGTGGTGCTGCGCTTGTTGAGGGCCTCGACCACCGGCACCTTCTCGAGCAGGTGTTCGAGCAGGGCGGCGGAGAGGCCGTCCTCGCGCAGGTCGTGGAACTGGTAGGGGATGCCGGAGCCGTCCATCGCCTTGCGGGCGCGGCGGCAGGTATCGCAGTTCTTGATGCCGTACAGGGTGAACATCAGCCTCTCCTCTCGATGAATCGGCGAATCCGCCGGGCCGCCTCGACCGTGGCGTCGATCTCGGTCACCAGCGCCAGACGGATCCTGCCGCTGCCGGGGTTGGTGCCGTTCGAGCCGGCGCGACCCATCCCGTCGTCGGTACTGGGACGACCCATCCTGTCGTCGGCAGCGGGACGACCCATATAGGAACCGGGCAGCACGCTGACGTGCTCCTCGGCGTAGAGCGCCCGGGTGAAGGCCACGTCGTCGCCGCCGGGCACCGCCGGCCACAGGTAGAAGCTCGCCTCCGGCGCGGGGAAGTCCATCACCGGGGCGAGGATCTCGGTCACCGCGGCGAACTTCTCGCGGTAGGCGTCGCGGTTGGCGCGCACGTGGGCCTCGTCGTTCCAGGCGGTGATCGAGGCGCGCTGCACCGGCAGGGCCATGGCGCAGCCGTGGTAGGTGCGGTAGCGCTTGAAGGGGGCGATCAGCTCGGCACTGCCTGCCACGAAGCCGGAGCGCAGTCCCGGCAGGTTGGAGCGCTTGGAGAGCGAGTGGAACACCAGGCAGCGCCGGTAGTCGTGGCGGCCGAGCGCCGCGCAGGCCTCGAGCAGCCCCGCCGGCGGGGCGGTCTC
This sequence comes from Halomonas sp. JS92-SW72, assembly GCF_003547075.1. Lineage (NCBI taxonomy): Bacteria > Pseudomonadati > Pseudomonadota > Gammaproteobacteria > Oceanospirillales > Halomonadaceae > Halomonas > Halomonas sp. JS92-SW72. The sequence goes on along the minus strand of NZ_CP032147.1, from coordinate 2,596,643 downwards.
GTCCAGGTAGAGCTCCGAGTAGCATTCGTCCGAGGCGATGATGAAGTCATGCTCGTCGGCCAGTGCGATCAGCTTCTGGAACTCGGCCAGCGGCGTCACCGCGCCGGTGGGGTTGCCCGGCGAGCAGATAAAGAGGATCTGCACCTCTTGCCAGATCTCGGCGGGCACGGCATCGAAGTCGGGCCGAAAGCCGCTCTCGGCGCGGCAGTCCAGGTAGAGGGGCTCGCCGCCGGCCAGCAGGGTGGCGCCTTCGTAGATCTGGTAGAAGGGGTTGGGCATCGCCACCCGGGCGGGGCGGGTGCGGTCGAGTGCGGCCTGGACGAAGGCGAAGATCGCCTCCCGGGTGCCGTTGACCGGCAGCACCTGGCGCTCGGGGTCGAGGTCAGCGAGCCCGAAGCGCCACGTGGCCCACCCGCCGATCGCCTCGCGCAGCTCGGGCAGTCCCGCGGTGGCCGGGTAGCGGGCGAACTCGGCCTGGTGCTCGACCAGGGTGGCCAGCGCCGCCGGGTAGGGGGCGTGCTGGGGCTCGCCGATGGTCAGCGGCACGTGGGTCAGCCCCTCGGGGGGCGTCACGCCGGCCTTGAGGGCGGCCAGCTTCTCGAAGGGGTAGGGCTTGAGGGCGTCGAGATCGGGGTTCATGGGTATCCAGGCGCGCCTCGCCGGCCGTGGCCTCGGGCGTCGTTATGTGAGTCGTCGTTGTTGTGAGACATGAAACGTGCGACGTGGTCGGAAGGGGCTTGATTATAGGGAAGGCGGAAGAATGCCTCAAACGCAGCGCCTGCCTGCCTGGCCGCTTGGAGCTGATCCGGCGACGGGCCTTCGAGGGGGCGCTCTGAACCCTTCCCTGGGCGCTACCGATTCCATCCCTGGAATAGGACCCCCTCTTCGCCCCGTCCCCGGCGCTCCTCGCTATCAAGTAGTGCGATAGCCTCGCGCTACTCGCTACTCTGCCGACTCGGGCCTACCCGGAGACATCCAGCACTTCCACCAGGCGCTCGCGCAGCCGGGCCTGGCGCCCGGGGTCGGTGAGGGGCTCCCCGGCCTTGGTGGTGATGAAGAAGACGTCCTCCACCTTCTCGCCCAGGGTGGCGATCTTGGCCGCCGAGAGGGCGATGTCCTGCTCCATGAAGATGCGCCCCACCCTGGCCAGCAGGCCGGGGCGGTCCGGGGCGATCAGCTCCAGCAGGGTGCGCTCGTTGGCGGGGTCCTGCTCGATGATCACCTCGGTGGGGACCCGGAAGTGGCGCAGCTGGCGCGGGGTGTGGCGGGTGACGATCTCGGGGTAGTCGTCCGGGTCGTCGAGCTCCTCCACCAGGTGGGCCTGGATCTCCTCGATGCGGGCCGGGTCGCGGATCGCCTGGCCCTGGTCGTCCAGCACGATGAAGGTGTTGAGGGTCCAGTCGTTGCTGGAGGTGGCGATGCGGGCGTCGTGAATCGAGAGGCCGAGCTGGTCCAGGGCGGCGGCGGTGGCAGCGAAGAGGTCGTCCACCGAGCGGGTGTGGATGAACACCTTGGTGCCGCCCTCGGGCATGTCCTCGGCCGGGGCGCTGATCAGGATCAGCGGCAGTTGGCTGCCGCCGTGGGCGAGGATGCCCTGGGTCTGCCAGGCGATCTCGCTGGGCGCGTACTGCAGGAAATACTCCTCGCCCAGCGACTCCCACAGGCGCTCCACGCTTGCCATGTCGGCCCCCACCGCGGCGAGCAGCGAGAGCGCCTCGTCGCGGGTCTCGTTGACCCAGTCGTTGCGCTCCAGGGGGTTCTCCAGGCCGCGGCGCAGGGCGCGCTTGGTCTCGGCATGGAGCTGGCGCAGCAGCGAGGCGCGCCAGCCGTTCCACAGCGTCGGGTTGGTGGCGTTGATGTCGGCCACGGTGAGCACGTAGAGGTAGTCGAGGCGGGTCTCGTCGCCCACCAGGCGGGCGAAGTCGGCGATCACGTCGGGGTCGGTGGTGTCACGCTTCTGGGCCACCATCGACATGGTCAGGTGGTGTTCCACCAGCCAGCTCACCAGGCGGGTGTCGCGGGTCGAGAGGCCGTGGCGCTCGGCGAAGACCTCGACGTCCCGGGCGCCGAGGAGCGAGTGGTCGCCGCCGCGCCCCTTGCCGATGTCGTGGTAGAGCCCGGCGATCCACAGAAGCTCCAGCTTGGGCAGCTGGTGGACGACGTTGGCGGCCACCGGGAAGGTCTCGCGGGCCTCGGGCTTGCGGAAGCCGTGGATGAACTTCAGCAGGCGCAGGGTGTGGGCGTCCACGGTATAGATGTGGAAGAGGTCGTGCTGCATCAGCCCCACGGCGCGGCCGAACTCCGGCAGGTACTTGCCGAGCACCCCGTAACGGTTCATGCGCCTGAGCTGGCGCGCCACGTTGCCGCCGGAGCGCAGCAGCGCCATGAACAGGCTCTGGTGGCGGACGTCGTCGCGGTAGAGGTCGTCGATCAGGTGGCGGTGGTCGCGGATCAGGCGGATGGTGTCGGCGCGCACCCCCTCGATCTCGGGGTGCTCGGCCATCAGCAGGAAGAGCTCCAGCAGCGCCGCGGGCCGGTCGCGGAAGACGGTGCGCGAGCGCGCCTGGATGTAGCCGCCGCGGATCTCGAAGCGGTCGTTGAGCGGGGTGGTCTCGAGCGCCTCGCCGGCGTGCAGGATCGCCTCGTCGAAGTGCTGCAGCAGCATGTCGTTGAGGCCGGCCAGCGCCGTCACGTGGCGGTAGTAGCGCTTCATGAACTGCTCGACGGCCAGCCGCTCCGGGGTGTCACGGAAGCCGAACAGCTCGGCGATGGTGCGCTGGTGGTCGAACTGCAGGCGGTCCTCGGCGCGGCCGGTGAGCATGTGCAGGGCGTAGCGCACCTGCCACAGGAAGGCCTGGCCCTGGCTGAGGATGCGCAGTTCGGCGTCGTTCATGAAGCCATTGGCGACCAGGTCCTCGTAGCGCTGGCTGCCGAAGTGGCGCTTGGCCACCCAGCCGATCATCTGGATGTCGCGCAGGCCCCCGGGGGAGCTCTTCAGGTTGGGCTCCAGGTGGTACTCGGAGTTGTTGAAGCGATGGTGGCGGCTGATCTGCTCCTGCCACTTGGCCTCGAAGAAGCGGTCGGCGGGCCACAGCCGGTCGGGGGCGAGGCGGGCCTTCATCGCCTCGCGCAGCCGCTCGGGGCCGGCGATGGTGCGGCTCTCCAGCAGGTTGGTGATCACCGTGACGTCGGCCTCTGCCTCGCGCTCGCAGTCGGAGAGCGAGCGCACGCTGTGGCCGATCTCCAGGCCGATGTCCCACAGGAAGGTGATGAAGGCGGTGAGCGTCTCCCGGTAGGGCGCGTCGTCGTCCTCCTCGAGCAGCAGGAGCAGGTCGACGTCGGAGTGGGGGTGCAGCTCGCCGCGGCCATAGCCGCCCACGGCGAGCAGCGCGAGCCCCTCGCCTGCGGGCCATTCATGCTGCTCCCAGGCCACCGCCAGCAGCCGGTCGAGGCACCAGGCGCGACCGTGGATCAGATCGCGGATGTCGGCGCCGCTCCGGAAGCGCCCGTCGAGTCGCGCCTGGATCTCGCGCAGCGCCGCCTTGAAGGGGGCGATGGGCGAGCGGCTGCCGGCGAGCTCGGCGCGGAAGGCGTCGCTATCGAACAGGCTCTCGTCGGGGGCGAAGCGGTAGTGGTGGAGCAGCATCGGCTCAGCGCTCCAGGAAGGAGAGGTCTTCGTCGCGGCGTGCGGTGAGCACCTCGACGCCGGTCTCGGTCACCAGCAGGGTGTGCTCCCACTGGGCGGAGAGGCTGCGGTCCTTGGTCACCGCGGTCCAGCCGTCGCGCAGCACCTTGGTGCGGGAGTCGCCGACGTTGATCATCGGCTCGATGGTGAAGCACATGCCGGCCTCGAGGGCGATGTCCGCCTCGGGGGCATAGCCGTCGTAGTGCAGCACCTGGGGCTCCTCGTGGAAGCCGGCGCCGATGCCGTGGCCGCAGAAGTCGCGCACCACCGAGTAGCCGCTGGCCTCGGCGTGGCTCTGGATGGCGCGGGCCAGCTCGGAGAGGCGCACGCCCGGGCGCACCAGGGCGATGCTGCGGTAGAGGCACTCCTGGGTGACCCGGCACAGCCGTTCGCCCTGGATGGTCTCGCCAATCACGAACATCACGCTGGAGTCGCCGTGGTAGCCGTCGGCGGTCCTGACGGTGACATCCAGGTTCATGATGTCGCCCTTCTTCAGGGCCTTGCCGTCGTCGGGAATGCCGTGGCACACCACGTGGTTGATGGAGGTGCAGACCGACTTGGGGAAGCCGTGGTAGTCGAGCGGGGCCGGGGTGGAGCCGAGCACGTCGACGATATAGTCGTGGCAGCGGCGGTCGATCTCGCCGGTGGTGATGCCGGCCGCGACGAAGGGGGTGATCATCTCCAGTACGCTGGCGGCCTGACGGCCCGCCTCGCGCATCTTCTCGATCTCGTCGGGCGTCTTGATGGGTACGTTCATGGAATCTCGAGGGTGGGGGGTGGGGTCGCCCTGGCGACTTCAACTTGCGGATGATCCATGGTATAAAGCTGCGCGCCTTCCTGCAATCGCCCGCCCTTTCCCGTCCGCGCACGTCTAAGCGTCGCCGTGAGGGAGCTGTGGGGTGTGGTGGCAGGGTGGGTGTATATCAATGTAACGCCTTGAAAACACACATGCACCGGCACATGGTCCCGGGTGCTGTCGCGGCTCCTCAAGCGGGCTTCGGCGGTCGGATCCATGGGGTGCGTGGAGGCCTAACCCGATTTTCCAGGAGTCATCCATGGCACACGTCAATATGCGTGACCTGCTCAAGGCAGGCGCTCACTTCGGTCACCAGACCAAGTACTGGAACCCGAAGATGAGCAAGTTCATCTTTGGTGCCCGCAACAAGATCCATATCATCAACCTCGAGCATACCCTGCCGGCCCTGAACGAGGCCATCGATGTGGTCGAGAAGATGGCCGCGTCCAACAACAAGGTCATGTTCGTCGGCACCAAGCGCAGCGCCAGCAAGATCATCAAGGAAGAGGCCAAGCGCGCCGGTCAGCCCTATGTCAACCACCGCTGGCTGGGCGGCATGCTGACCAACTACAAGACCATCCGTCAGTCCATCAAGCGTCTGCGCGACCTCGAGACCATGCGCGAGGACGGCACCTTCGAGAAGCTGACCAAGAAGGAGGTCCTGATGGCGACCCGCGAGCAGGAGAAGCTCGAGCGTTCCATCGGCGGTATCAAGGAGATGGGTGGCCTGCCCGACGCCCTGTTCGTGATCGACGTCGACCACGAGCGCATCGCCATCAACGAGGCGAACAAGCTCGGCATCCCGGTCATCGGCGTGGTGGATACCAACTCCGACCCGGACGGCGTCGACTACGTGATCCCCGGCAACGATGACTCCATCCGCGCCATCCAGATCTACGTCAAGGCCATCGCCGACGCCTGCGCCCGTGCGAAGGAAGGTCGTCCCGACGAGTTCGTCGAGGTCACCGACGAGGTGGTCCAGGAAAGCGACAGCGCCGCCGAGTGATCGCGGCTAGTCTGTTCGGTGGCCGTCGCCACGGTGGTTGATGCCACGGTGGTCGATGCCACGGCAGCCGGACAGACGAGAAGGGGGCCGCGGCCCCCTTTTTTCTCAGCATTCGTCGGATTCGTCACAGCGACGGGTCCGCTATCCGTTGACACACAGATTCAGAGGTGAACCCCATGGCAGCTATCAGCGCCTCCCAGGTCAAGGAACTGCGCGAGCGTACCGGACTCGGCATGATGGAGTGCAAGAAGGCCCTCACCGAGGCCGGCGGTGACATCGAGGTCGCCATCGAGAACCTGCGCAAGAGCTCCGGCCTCAAGGCCGCCAAGAAGGCCAGCCGCACCGCCGCCGAGGGCACCGTGGTGACCCGCGTGGCCGAGGACGGCAGCTACGGCGTGATGGTCGAGATCAACTCCGAGACCGACTTCGTCGCCCGTGACGACAACTTCAAGGGCTTCGCCGAGAAGGTCGCCGACGCCTTCTTCGCCGCCAAGAGCGAAGACGTGGCCGCAGTGATGGCCGGCGACCTGGAGGCCGCTCGCGAGCAGCTGGTCCAGAAGATCGGCGAGAACATCGGCGTGCGTCGCTGCGTGGTGGTCGACGCCATCGAGGGCGGCCTGGTGGGCGAATACGTCCACGGTGGCCGCATCGGCGTGCTGACCGTGCTCAAGGGCGGCAACGCCGAGGTGGCCAAGGACATCGCGATGCACGTCGCCGCCATCAACCCGGCCGTCGCGCGTCCCGAGGACATGCCCCAGGAGCAGCTGGACAAGGAGAAGGATATCATCCTCGCCCAGCCCGACATGGCCGGCAAGCCCGCCGAGATCGCCGAGAAGATGGTCCAGGGTCGCCTGAAGAAGTACCTGGCCGAGAACAGCCTGACCGAGCAGCCCTTCGTCAAGAACCCGGACCAGAGCGTTGCCCAGTTCGCCAAGGCGGCCGGCGGCGAGGTCCTCGGTTTCACCCGCTTCGAAGTGGGCGAGGGCATCGAGAAGGAAGAGGTCGACTTCGCCAAGGAAGTGATGGAACAGGCCAAGCGCAGCTGAGGTCAGAGGTTCCTGCAGGATGATGGCGTGCGCGCGAGCGCACGCCATCGCGTATCCGGCCGGTGCACCGGCCGCCCCCATGCCAATGCTGATGCCCCAGGAGAGATGCCATGTCCCCATCCGATCACGTCGAGACCTCACCCAAGGCCCGCACCGACAAGTCGAAGTACAAGCGAATCCTGCTCAAGCTCTCCGGCGAGGCGCTGATGGGCGAGCACGATTTCGGCATCGACCCCAAGGTGCTTGACCGCATGGCCCTCGAGATCGGCCAGCTGGTGGGGATCGGGGTGCAGGTCGGCATCGTGATCGGCGGCGGCAACCTGTTCCGCGGCGCCGCCCTGAACGAGGCGGGCATGGATCGGGTGACCGGTGATCATATGGGCATGCTGGCCACGGTGATGAACGCCCTGGCCATGCGCGACGCCCTGGAGCGCTCCAATATCCGCTCCCGGGTGATGTCCGCGATCCCCATGAGCGGCGTGGTGGAGCACTATGATCGCCGTACCGCCATCCGCTATCTCACCTCCGGGGATGTGGTACTGTTTTCCGCCGGTACCGGCAATCCCTTCTTTACCACCGATTCCGCGGCCTGCCTGCGCGGGATCGAGATCGACGCCGACGTGGTGGTCAAGGCCACCAAGGTGGACGGAGTCTACGACAAGGACCCGGTCAAGCACGCTGATGCGGTCAAGTACGACCAGCTCAGCTATGACGATGCCCTGGACCAGAAGCTCGGCATCATGGATTTGACCGCTATCTGCCTGGTGCGTGACCATGACATGCCGGTCCGCGTCTTCAACATGAACAAGCCGGGCGCCCTGCTCAACCTGGTGGTGGGCGGCGAGGAAGGCACGCTGATAGACAGAGGTTGACACCGTGATCAATGACATCAAGAAAGATGCAGAATCCCGCATGAAGAAGAGCGTGGAAGCGCTGCATGGCAACCTGAACAAGATCCGTACCGGGCGCGCCCACTCCAGCATCCTGGACGCGGTGACCGTGGAGTACTACGGCAGCCAGGTGCCGCTCAACCAGGTGGCCAACATCAACATCGAGGACGCCCGTACCCTCTCGGTGGTGCCCTGGGAGCAGAGCATGGTGCCCAAGGTCGAGAAGGCCATCATGGCCGCCGATCTCGGCCTGAACCCCTCGACCGCCGGCAACAACATCCGCGTGCCGATGCCGATGCTCACCGAGGAGACCCGCAAGGGCTACATCAAGCAGGCGCGCTCCGAGGCCGAGCACGCCCGGGTGGCGGTGCGCAACGTGCGCCGCGATGCCAACGGCGACTTCAAGGCCCTGCTCAAGGAGAAGGAGATCACCGAGGACGAGCAGCGCCAGGCCGAAGACGCGATCCAGAAGCTGACCGACAAGTACATCGCCGAGATCGACAAGACGCTGGAGCTGAAGGAACACGATCTGATGCAGATCTGAGCAAGTCCGGGGCCGCCAGGAGGGCGGCCTCCTGCCTTCGCTATCCACTCCCCGATGCGAGACCCCATGACGTCACCGCTCACCCCAGATTCCAGCGCCACGGAGGGCACGCCTGCCACCCCGGGGGGCCCGTTGCCACGTCATGTGGCGATCATCATGGACGGCAACAACCGCTGGGCGCGCGCGCGGCCTCTCCGGCGTGCGTGGCCACCATGCCGGCGTGGAGGCGGTGCGCGCCACCATCCGGCGTGCCGCCGAACGCGGGGTCGAGACCCTCACCCTGTTTGCCTTCTCCAGCGAGAACTGGAAGCGTCCCCGGGCCGAGGTCAGTGCCCTGATGGAGCTGTTCCTGCTGGCGCTGAAGCGCGAGGTCGGCAAGCTTCACCAGAACGGCATCCGGCTCTCGGTGATCGGTGACCTCTCGGCCTTCTCGGACTCGATCCAGAAGCACATCGCCCGGGCCGAGGCCAAGACCCGCGACAACACCCGCATGCACCTGGTGATCGCCGCCAACTATGGCGGCCAGTGGGACCTGACCCGGGCGGCGCGCCGCCTCGCCGAGCGCGCGGCCGCCGGCGAGCTGGACCCTGCGGCCATCGATGAGGCCACCTTCGCCTCCCAGTTGAGCCTGGCCGGGGTGGCGCCGGTGGATCTCTGCATCCGGACCAGCGGCGAGCAGCGCATCTCCAACTTCCTGCTCTGGGAGCTGGCCTATGCCGAGCTCCACTTCACGCCACGCCTGTGGCCCGACTTCGACGCCGACGCCTTCGACCTGGCGCTGGAGGACTTCCAGCGGCGCCAGCGGCGCTTCGGCATGACCGACGAACAGATCGAGGCGCAACAAGGTGCTTAGACAGCGCATCATCACCGCGGCCTGGCTGGCGCCGCTGATGCTGGCGGGCCTCTTCGGCCTGTCCGGCGGGCTCTTCGCCCTCTTTACGGCGGCCATCGTGCTGCTGGCCGGCTGGGAATGGACCAACCTGGCGGGCATCCGCCAGCGCGACAACCGCCTCATGCTGGTCGGCGTGCTGGCCATGGCGATGCTGATGCTGTGGCTCAGCGGTGGGGCCCTGATGGCCTGGCCGCTGTGGCTGGGCGTGGCCGGCTGGCTGGCCAACCTCTACTGGGTGGTTCACTACCCCGCCCGCGGCGGGCAGTGGCAGTCGTCCACGCGGCGCCTGGCCATGGGGCTCTGGGTGCTGCTCCCCGCCTGGGTGGGGCTGAACGTGCTGCGCGATACCGGCGCCGTCTGGCTGCTCTTCGTGCTGCTGCTGGTGTGGTGTGCCGACATCGGCGCCTACTTCGCCGGCCGCGCCTTCGGCCGCCGCAAGCTGGCGCCCAGGGTGAGTCCGGGCAAGAGCTGGGAAGGGGTGGCCGGTGGCCTCGTCGCCACCGCCGCGCTTGCCCTGATCTACGCCGCCTGGCAGGGGCTCGGCCTCGGCGGCGGGCTGGCCCTGCTGCTGGCGACCCTGGTGGTGACCCTGGTCTCGGTGCTGGGGGACCTGCTCGAGAGCATGCTCAAGCGCTTTCGCGGCATCAAGGACTCCAGCCAGCTGCTGCCCGGCCATGGCGGCGTGCTCGACCGCATCGACAGCCTCACCGCGGCGCTGCCGCTCTTTGCCCTGATCGCTCTCGGGGTGCTCTAGCATGACCGCTTCCCGCGAGGCCCCGGCGCCCGCCTGCCAGGCCGTCACGGTGCTGGGGGCCACCGGCTCCATCGGCACCAGCACCCTGGACGTGATCGCCCGCCATCCCGGGCGCTACCGGGTCCACGCCCTGACCGCCCATCGCTCCCGGGAGCCCCTGCTGGCGCTCTGCCTCGTCCACCGGCCCGCGGTGGCGGTGCTCGGCGACGAGCGCGACGCCGCCTGGCTGCGGGCGCGCCTGGCCGAGGCCGGCGTGGCGACCGAGGTCGAGTCCGGCCCGTCGGCCCTGGTGGCGGTGGCCGAGGCGCGCGAGGTGGACGTGGTGATGTCGGCCATCGTCGGCGCCGCGGGGCTTCTGCCCACGCTCGCCGCGGTGCATGCCGGCAAGCGGGTGCTGCTGGCCAACAAGGAGGCCCTGGTGATGTCCGGGGCGCTCTTCATGGAGGCGGTGGCAACGAGCGGCGCGACCCTTCTGCCCATCGATTCCGAACACAATGCCATCTATCAGTGTCTACCCGTTGAGCATCGCGGGGGGCTCGCCCGCCACGGCGTGACCCAGCTGCTGCTGACCGCCTCCGGCGGCCCCTTCCGCGGCTGGTCGCCCGAGCGGCTGGCCGAGGTGACGCCCGCGCAGGCCTGCGCCCACCCCAACTGGTCCATGGGCCGCAAGATCTCGGTGGACAGTGCCACCCTGATGAACAAGGGGCTGGAGCTGATCGAGGCGTGCTGGCTGTTCGACGCCCGGCCGGAGCAGGTGCAGGTGGTGGTGCACCCCCAGAGCGTGATTCACTCCATGGCCGCCTACAGCGACGGGTCGGTGATCGCCCAGCTGGGCAACCCCGACATGCGCACCCCCATCGCCTACGGGCTGGCCTGGCCGGAGCGCATCGAGGCCGGCGTCGAGGCGCTGGATCTCTTCCAGGTCGCCAGGCTCGACTTCGAGGCGCCGGATGAGGTCGCCTTCCCCTGCCTGCGCCTGGCTCGCGAGGCCATGGCCGCGGGGGGCACGGCGCCGGCGGTCCTCAATGCGGCCAACGAGGTGGCGGTGGAGGCCTTCCTGGCGGGCCGCCTCGGCTTCACCGGCATCGCCGAGCTGGTGGCCCGGGTGCGCGATGCCGAGCCGGTCCAGGCCGTGCGCGACCTCGAGACCGTGCTGGACGCCGATGTCCGCGCGCGCCGCGCCGCCGCGAGCTGGCTGGCGAGCCGCTGATGCCATTCCAACCCGATTCCAGGAGGAGAGCGACTTGGGCCTGATCCAGAACATCCTGGCCGTCATCGTGGTGCTGGGCCTGTTGATCACCTTCCACGAGTTCGGCCACTTCTGGGTGGCCAGGCGCTGTGGCGTCCGGGTGCTGCGCTTCTCGGTGGGCTTCGGCAAGCCGATCTGGTCCCGCGTCGACCGCCATGGCACCGAGTTCGCCGTGGCCGCCATCCCGCTGGGCGGCTACGTCAAGATGCTCGACGAGCGCGAGGCGCCGGTACCCGAGGACGAGCTCGACCAGGCCTTCAACCGCAAGACGGTGTGGCAGCGGATCGCCATCGTCGCCGCCGGTCCCCTGGCCAACTTCCTGCTCGCCATCGTCGCCTATTGGGCGCTGTTCGTGGCTGGCACCACCACGGTGGCGCCGGTGATCGGCAGCGTCGAGCCGGGTTCACCGGCGGAGCGCGGCGGCCTCGTCGCCGGCCAGGAGATCGTCGCGGTGCGCGGCGAGGCGGTGCGCGGCTGGGACGAGATCAATCTCAAGCTGGTGGCCGCCATCGGCATGAGCGGCGAGCTCACCGTCGACGCCCGCAGTGACGCCACCGCCGAGCCCCGCGAGTATCGCTTGCCGGTGGAGAACTGGCTGGTGCGCCAGGACCCGCCCCAGCCGCTGCCGAGCCTCGGCGTGACCCCCTGGCGCCCGCCCTTCCCGGCGGTGCTGGGCCAGCTGATGCCCGGGGAGGCGGCCGACGCCGCCGGCCTCCAGGCCGGCGACGAGATCCTGGCGGTGGATGGCACCCCGGTGGACGACTGGATGCACTTCGTTGACATCGTGCGGGCGAGCCCCGGCGAGGCGCTGACCCTCGAGGTGGCGCGCGACGGCGAGCGGCTGAGCCTGGCCATCACCCCCGGCAGCAACACCCTCGAAGAGGGCGTGACCATCGGCTATATCGGCGCCGGCGTGGCGCCGGTGGAGTGGCCCGAGGAGTACCGTCGCGAGATCCGCTACGGTCCCGTGGCCGCGGTGGGCGAGGCGGTGTCCCGCACCGGCGAGATGACCCTGCTGACCCTGGATGCCATCCGCAAGATGCTGGTGGGGCTTATCTCGCCCTCCAACCTCTCGGGCCCGATCACCATTGCCCAGATCTCAGGCGATTCGGCCCGGGCGGGGCTGGAGAGCTTCGTCAGCTTCCTGGCCTATCTCTCCATCAGCCTGGCGGTGCTCAACCTGCTGCCGATCCCGGTGCTCGACGGCGGCCACCTGCTCTACTATTTCGTGGAGGTGGTGCGTGGCCGCCCGGTCTCCGAGCAGGCCCAGGCGATCGGCCTTCGCATCGGCCTGGCGCTGGTGGGGACCCTGATGCTGATGGCGATCTATTTCGATCTGATGCGGCTCTGGTAGGCAAGGCCTCGCGAGGGGCGAGTGGAGTGCGTCTCGGCCGGGGCGCCGGGGACAGCCCGAAGAGGAGGTCCGTGGACCTGGGATGGTCTAGGTAGCCCCCAGGGAGGGGTTCATGGCGCCTCCTCGCAGGTCTGTCGCCGGATCAGCCCCGAATGACAAGGTCTGGATGATCGCCTTGTCAGCGAGCCGCACAAGTGTATAAGGTGCCTGTCTGGACAGGTTTGGCAGATCAACGCGAGCGAATCGACTGCATGAGAATCAAGACCATCGGACTGGCGGCACTGCTGCTCGTCGGGGCCGGGACGGCCCAGGCCCAACCCTTCGAGGTTTCGGACATTCGTGTGGAAGGCCTGCAGCGAGTCTCTGCCGCCTCCGTCTTCAACGCCTTTCCCGTCAGCGCTCGCGACCGCGTCGATGACCGCGAGCTGGCCGAGGCGACCCGCAGCCTGTTCGCCACCGGCCTGTTCGAGGATATCAGCCTCGCCCGGGACGGCGACGTGCTGATCATCCAGGTGGTGGAGCGACCCACCATCAGCCGTCTCAACATCAGTGGCAACCGCCGCATCGGTGACGAGGAGCTGCGCCAGGGCCTGCGCCAGGCCGGTCTCGCCGAGGGCGAGGTGCTGCAGCTCTCCACCCTGGAGGAGATCCAGCGCGAGCTGGAGGGCGTCTACCAGGGGCAGGGGCGCTACAGCGCCACCATCGAGACCAGCGTGCGCGAGATCGACGAGGGCCGTGTGCAGGTCGACGTGGAGATCAACGAGGGTGCCGTGGCGCGCATCCGCCAGATCAACCTCGTCGGCAACCGCGCCTTCGACGACGACACCCTGCGCGACGTCTTCGAGCTCAACGATCGCCCCGGCCGCATCTTCGGCTGGTTCTCCCGGGACGAGTACTCCCGCGAGGCGCTGGCCGGCGATCTCGAGCGGCTGCGCTCCTTCTACCTGGACCGCGGCTACGTCAACTTCAACGTCGAGTCGACCCAGGTCTCGATCAGCCCGGACAAGTCGCAGATCTTCATCACCGTCAACGTCGACGAAGGCCGCCAGTACCGCATCGGCGACGTGCGCTTCGTGGGCGACCTGCAGATCAGCGAGCGCGAGGCCCGCGAGCTGCTCGAGGTGGCGCCGGGCCAGGTCTTCTCGCGCAGCGATGTGACGGCCTCCTCCGAGGCGCTGCGTGCGCGCCTGGGCGCCGAGGGCTTCGCCTTCGCCAGCGTCGACGGCATTCCCGAGGTCTCCGCGTCGGACGACACCGTGGACCTGGCGTTCCGGGTCGATGCCGGGCGCCGCGCCTATGTACGCCGCATCGAGTTCATCGGCAACACCACCACCCAGGACGAGGTGCTGCGCCGGGAGATGATCCAGCTGGAGGGGGCGCCCGCCTCGACCCAGTCGATCACCCAGTCTCGCCAGCGCCTCGAGCGCCTCGGCTTCTTCCGCCAGGTGGACGTGGAGACCCGTCCCGTGGCCGGTGAGCCGGACAAGCTCGATGTCACCTACACCGTGGAGGAGCAGCCCTCCGGCTCGATCTCCGCCAGCGTCGGCTTCTCCCAGAGCGCCGGTGTCATCTACGGCGTGGGCCTCTCCCAGACCAACTTCCTGGGCACCGGCAACCGGGTGAACGTCGGCGCCCAGCGCAGCGACACCTTCACCAGCGTCAACTTCGGCTTCACCGACCCCTACTGGACCCTCGACGGCATCTCCCGCGGCTACAACCTCTACTACCGCGAGACCGACTACGAGGACTCCGACATCTCCACCTACTCCACCGACGCCTACGGCGCGGGGATCAACTTCGGCTACCCGATCAACGAGATCACCCGTCTCAACTTCGGCGCCGCGGTGGAGGACCTGACGGTCAAGACCTATCGCGATACCGCCCAGGAGATCACCCGCTACGTCGACGAGCAGGGGGCCGATGCCCAGAGCCTGAAGCTGACGGCCAGCTGGACCCGCAACAACCTCAACCGCGGCATCATGCCCACCGCCGGCAACTACCAGCGCCTGTCGCTGGAGACCGCGGTGCCCGGCAGCGACGCCGAGTACTACAAGCTGCGCGCCCAGGCCCGCCAGCTCTTCCCGCTCAACGACAACCACGACTGGGCGCTGAAGTTCAGTGGCGAGGTGGGCTATGCCGACGTGGTCGGCAACGACCCCTACCCGTTCTACGAGAACTTCTACGCCGGTGGCCTCGGCTCGGTGCGCGGCTTCACCGCCAACACTCTGGGCCAGCGCACCACGCCGCCGGAAACCGGCGGGCGCGATCGCACCCTGGGCGGTAACGTGCTGATGCAGGGCAGCGCCGAGCTGCTCTTCCCGCTGCCCTTCATCGAGGATCGCCGCTCACTGCAGACCTCGCTGTTCCTGGACGCGGGCAACACCTTCCTCACCGACTGCTACGCCACCGAGACCGGTACCTCGAACTGCAGCTCCGGGGTGGACCTGGGCGACCTGCGCTACAGCGTCGGCGTGGGGCTCTCCTGGCTGACGCCGGTGGGGCCGCTCACCTTCAGCATCGCCGAGCCACTCAACGACGAGAGCGGCGACGACACCCAGTTCTTCCAGTTCTCGCTTGGCCAGACCTTCTGATCTCGCCAGCCCCTTCAGATCGAAGGGCCGCCCCGGAGGGGCGGCCCGGCCAAGGAGCCCTACCATGCGTAAACTTACCGCTGCCCTGAGCCTTCTCTTGCTGGCCGCCCTGGCCCTGCCTGCCCAGGCCGCCGAGGTGGCCGTGCTGGACTGGCGCCGGGCGCTGATGCAGACCGATGCCGCCCAGCGTTCCATGAGCGAGCTGGAGAGCCGTATCGGCAGCCAGCAGCGCCAGGCCCAAGCGCTCGACCAGGAGCTCTCCCAGCTGCAGCAGCGCGCCAGCAGCCTCAGCGACAGCGAGCGCCAGGAGGCCAACCGCAAGGCGTCCGAGCTCAACCGTCTGGTCGGCGAGATCATGCAGGCCCAGCAGGAGGCCGAGCAGCGCTTCCTGAGCGACGCCGAGTCGCGGCTCGAGCAGGCCGTCGAGCAGGTGATCGCTCGCCACGGCATCGACGTCCTCGTCGAGCCCCAGGGCGTGCTGCACGCCAACCAGGATCTGCCCGACCTGACCGGCGAAGTGACCCAGATCCTCAACTCCCTGTTCTGAGCCGGCACCAGCGGACCCAAGCCATGACCCGACGCGACACCCCGACCCTCACCCTTGCCGACATCGCCGAGCGCCTGGGCGCCCGGCTGGTCGGTGACGCCGACCGCCGGGTCAGCGGGCTGGCCACCCTCAGGGAGGCCGGCCCGGACCAAGTGGCCTTCCTGGCCAACCGTGCCTATCTCAAGGACCTGCCGGAGACCCGGGCCGCGGCCGTGCTGCTCCATCCGCAGCATGGCGAGACCTGCCCCACGGCGCGCCTCGAGCTCGACAACCCCTACCTGGGCTATGCGGCGCTGTCGCGCCTCTTCGATCCCCTGGCGGGGCGAGCGCCCGCCGGCGTGCACCCCTCGGCGTCGGTGGACCCCTCCGCGAGTCTCGGTGAGCGGGTCGAGATCGGCCCCAATGCCGTGATCGAGGCGGGCGTGACCCTGGGCGACGACGTGATCGTCGGCCCCGGCGCCGTGGTGGGGGCCGACAGCGTCATCGGTGCCGGCTCCCGGCTCCACGCCAACGCCACCGTCTGCCACGGCGTGGTGGTGGGCAAGCGCGCCATCCTGCACAGCGGCTGCGTGATCGGCGGCGACGGCTTTGGCTTCGCCCACGACGGGGCGCGCTGGCACAAGATCGCCCAGCTCGGCGGCGTGGTGCTGGGCGATGACGTCGAGGTGGGCAGCTGTTCGAGCATCGACCGCGGTGCCCTCGGCGACACCGTCATCGGCCACGACGTCAAGATCGACAGCCAGGTACAGATCGCCCACAACGTGCAGATCGGCGACCACAGCGCCCTGGCCGGCTGCGTGGGCATCGCCGGCTCCACCAAGGTAGGTAGGCACTGCATGCTGGGCGGCGGCGTGGGGCTCTCCGGCCACCTGACGATCTGCGACGGGGTCCAGGTCACCGGCATGAGCCTGGTGACCAACTCCATCACCGAGCCCGGGGTCTACTCCTCCGGCACCGGCGCCATGAAGAACGCCCAGTGGCGAAAGAACGCGGTGCGCTTCAAGCAGCTCGACGACATCGCCAAGCGGCTCTCGCGTCTCGAGAAGGGGCGTGACGGT
The DNA here is from genome assembly GCF_003547075.1 of Halomonas sp. JS92-SW72. Lineage (NCBI taxonomy): Bacteria > Pseudomonadati > Pseudomonadota > Gammaproteobacteria > Oceanospirillales > Halomonadaceae > Halomonas > Halomonas sp. JS92-SW72. The sequence continues at coordinate 2,580,231 of NZ_CP032147.1, read as the reverse complement.
TGAGGGCAGCGCCCGGGGCGCTATAATCCTCCGCCTGCCCGACGGCCTGCGCCGTCGGCTCGCACCCGCCGGGACGGCGGGGCTCCTGACACTTCAGAGGTTGTGACGATGGTAATGGACATCAACGAGATTCGAGACTATCTGCCCCACCGCTACCCCTTTTTGCTGGTGGACAGGGTCACCGAGCTGAACCTCGGCGAATCCATCGTCGCCTACAAGAATGTCAGCATCAACGAGCCGTTCTTCAATGGCCACTTTCCCCATCACCCCATCATGCCCGGCGTGCTGGTGGTGGAGGCGCTGGCCCAGGCCTGCGGCATCCTCGGCTTCAAGACCGTCAACAAGCTGCCCGCCGACGGCTATGTCTACTACCTGGTGGGCAGCGACAACGTGCGCTTCAAGCGCCCGGTGATGCCCGGTGACCGGCTGCAGCTGCGCGCCGACGTGATCCGCGAGAAGCGCGGCATCTGGAAGTTTGCCTGCAAGGCCACCGTCGACGGCGAGCTGGCCTGCGAGGCCGAGATCATCTGTGCCGAGAGGAAGGTCGCTTGATTCACCCCACTGCCCTCGTCGACCCCGCCGCGCGCCTCGCCGATGACGTCGAGGTGGGCCCCTTCACGGTGATCGGGCCCGACGTGGAGATCGGTCCCGGCAGCCGGATCGGTCCCCACGTGGTGATCAAGGGGCCCACGGTGCTGGGGGCGCGCACGCGCATCTTCCAGTTCGCCTCGGTGGGCGAGGATTGCCAGGACAAGAAGTACGCCGGCGAGCCCACCCGGCTGGTGATGGGCGACGACAACGTGATCCGCGAGGGGGTGACCCTGCATCGCGGCACCGTCCAGGACCGCGGCGAGACCACCATCGGCTCGCGCAACCTCTTCATGGCCTATGTGCACGTGGGCCACGACTGCGTGATCGGCAACGACTGCATCCTGGCCAACCAGGTGACCCTGGCGGGCCACGTGAAGCTCGGGGACTTCGCCATCCTCGGCGGGCTCTCCGCGGTGCACCAGTTCTGCCACTTCGGCACCCACGCCATGGCCGGCGGCGGCTCCATCATCACCAAGGACACCCCGGCCTACGTGATGATCAACGGCAACCCGGCCCAGGTCCATGGTCTCAACCTGGTGGGGCTCAAGCGTCGCGGCTTCTCGAAGGAGGCCCTCAAGGCGCTCGGCGAGGCCTACAAGCTGGTCTATCGCCAGGGGCTCACCGTCGAGCAGGCGCTGGCCGAGATCCGCACGCGCTTGGCCCTGGCCGAGACCGAGACCTTTGCCGCCTCCATCGAGGCGTCGACCCGTGGCATCATCCGCTGATCATGGCCACGGCCGAGCGGCAGGCGGTGCGGCGAGTCTACCTGGTCGCCGGTGAGCTCTCCGGCGACATCCTCGGTGCCGGCCTGATGCGCGCCCTCAGGGCCCGCCATCCCGGCGTCGAGTTCCGTGGCGTCGGCGGCCCGCGCATGATTCGCGAGGGGATCGACAGCCGCTTCCCCCTGGAAACCCTCTCGGTGATGGGGCTCGTCGAGGTGCTCAAGCACCTGCCCGGGCTGATCCGGGTGCGTCGCACCCTCAGAGCCGATGCCCTGGCCTGGCAGCCGGACATCATGGTCGGCATCGACGCCCCGGACTTCAACCTGGGCCTGGAGCGGCAGCTGCGCGAGGCGGGCCTGACCACCGCCCACTACGTCAGCCCCTCCGTGTGGGCCTGGCGCCAGGGGCGGGTCAAGGGCATCGCGAAGTCCGTGGATGCCATGCTCACCTTCCTGCCCTTCGAGGCCGCCTTCTACGCCCGCCACCGGGTGCCGGTGGCCTTCGTCGGCCACCCGCTGGCCGACGAGCTGCCCCTCGAGAACGACCGGGCCGCCATGCGCGCCGCCCTGGGCCTGCCCGGCGAGGGCGAGGTGCTGGCGCTGCTGCCCGGCTCCCGCGCCAACGAGATCCGCTTTCTCGGCGAGACCTTTCTCGCCGCCGCCGAACGGCTCTGTGCGGCGCGCCCGGGCCTGCACCTGGTGATGCCGGCGGCCACGCCAAGGCGGCGCGAGGAGCTCGCGGCGCTGTTGGCCGACCACCCCGGGCTTGCCGAGCGGCTGACCCTGCTCGACGGCCAGGCCCGGGAGGCGATGGTGGCCAGTGACGCCGTGCTGCTCGCCTCCGGCACCGCGGCGCTCGAGGCGATGCTCTGCCACCGCCCGATGCTGGTGGCCTACAAGATGGCGCCGGCGACCCACTGGCTCGCCCGGCGCCTGGTCAAGACCGAGTGGATCTCGCTGCCCAACCTGATCGCCCGGGAGAGCCTGGTCCCGGAGCTGATCCAGGAGGCGGCGAGCCCCGAGGCGATCGCCGCCCGGCTCGGCGCGCTGCTCGACGATGCCCCGGGGCGCGCCGTCCTGGAGGCGCGCTTCGCCGCGATGCACGAAGGCCTGCAGCGCGACGCCAGCCGCCGGGCGGCTGAGGCCATCGAGGCGCTGGTGGCGGGCGAACCGCTGCCGGAGAGCGTCGCCCCGGAGCGGGCCGGGGAGGCGGCATCGTGACCTCGGCAAGGGCCAAGGCCGCCGAGCTGCCTCCGCTGGTGGTGAACTACCGCGGCGAGCGCCTGGCCGGCGTCGACGAGGTGGGCCGCGGCCCGCTGGTGGGGGCGGTGGTGGCCGCCGCGGTGATCCTCGACCCGGCGCGCCTCATCGCGGGGCTCACCGACTCCAAGGCGCTCTCCGCCAGGCGCCGCGAGGCCCTGGACGTCGAGATCCGCGAACGCGCCCTGGCCTTCGCCGTGGCCGAGGCCAGCCCCGCCGAGGTGGACGCGCTCAACATCTACCACGCCACCCACCTGGCCATGCGCCGGGCCATCGATGCCCTGGTCCCGGCGGCGGAGTACCTGCTGGTGGACGGCAATCGCCTGCCCGGGCATCATCTGCCGGGACAGGCGGTGGTCAAGGGGGACGCCCGCCACCCCGCCATCGCCGCCGCCTCGATACTCGCCAAGGTGGCCCGGGATGCCCAGATGCGGGCCCTCGACGCCCGACATCCCGACTACGGCTTCGCCCGCCACAAGGGCTACCCGACCCGGGAGCACCTGGCCGCCCTGGAGCGCCTCGGCGCGCTGCCGGAGCACCGCCGCTCCTTCGCCCCGGTCAAGCGCCAGCTGGCGCTGTTCTGAACACCCAAGCCCCGAGCCCCCTATGACCACGCCCTTCGTTCATCTCCGCGTCCACACCGAATACTCCCTGGTCGACGGCCTGGTGCGCCTCAAGCCGCTGGTCAAGGCCGCGGCGGAGCAGGGCATGCCGGCGCTGGCCGTCACCGACGAGGCCAACCTCTTCGGCCTGGTGAAGTTCTACAAGGGCGCCCAGGGCGCGGGGCTCAAGCCGATCATCGGTGCCGACCTGTGGCTCGCCAATCCCCACGACGAGGAGCACCCCTACCGGCTCACTTTGCTGGCCATGAACGACACGGGCTATCGCAACCTCACCGAGCTGATCTCCCGGGGCTGGATGGAGGGGCAGCGGCTGGGACGCGCCGAGCTGAAGCGGGAGTGGGTGCTGGCCCAGAGCGAGGGGCTGATCGCCCTCTCCGGCGGACGCGACGGCGAGGTGGGGCGCTACTTGCTCAGCGACCACGGCGACGAGGCCCGCGCGCTGCTCGAGGAGTGGAATGCCGCCTTCCCCGGGCGTTTCTACCTGGAGCTGACCCGCACCGGCCGCCCCCTGGAGGAGGAGTGCCTGCACCTCTCGGTGGCGCTGGCCGTGGAGAGCGGCACCCCGGTGGTGGCCACCAACGACGTGCGCTTCCTCGAGAAGGAGGACTTCTGGGCCCACGAGACCCGGGTCGCCATCGGCGAGGGCCGGGCGCTGGACGACCCGCGCCGCGAGCGCAAGTACACCGAGGAGCAGTACCTCAAGAGCCCCGAGGAGATGGCCGAGCTCTTCTCGGACATCCCGGAGGCGCTTACCAACAGCGTGATGATCGCCGCGCGCTGCAGCGTGGACGTGCGCCTGGGCGAGATCTTCCTGCCCGAGTTCGAGATCCCCGAGGGGATGACCCAGGACGAGTTCTTCCGCAAGGTCTCCCACGACGGCCTCACCGAGCGCCTCGACTTCCTGTTCCCCGCCGAGCGCTACCCCCGCGACGGCGCCGAGTACGCCGAGATCGACCGGCGCTACCGGGAGCGGCTCGACTTCGAGCTCGATGTCATCATCCAGATGGGGTTCCCCGGCTACTTCCTGATCGTGATGGACTTCATCCAGTGGGCCAAGGACAACGACGTCCCGGTGGGCCCCGGGCGGGGCTCCGGCGCCGGCTCCCTGGTGGCCTACGCCCAGAAGATTACCGACCTCGACCCCATCGGCTATGACCTGCTCTTCGAGCGCTTCTTGAACCCCGAGCGGGTCTCGATGCCCGACTTCGACGTCGACTTCTGCATGGAGAAGCGCGACCGGGTGATCGAGTACGTGGCCGACCGCTACGGCCGCAACGCCGTGTCGCAGATCGTCACCTTCGGCACCATGGCCGCCAAGGCGGTGGTGCGCGATGTGGCCCGGGCCCAGGGGCGTCCCTATTCGCTGGGCGACAAGCTCTCCAAGCTGATCCCCTTCGAGGTGGGCATGACGCTGGCCAAGGCGATCGAGGCGGAGCCGGCGCTCAGGGAGTTCGTCGAGGCCGACGACGAGGCCGCCGAGATCTGGGAGATGGCGCTCAAGCTCGAGGGCATCACCCGCGGCACCGGCAAGCACGCCGGCGGCGTGGTGATCGCCCCCACCAAGCTCACCGACTTCTCGCCGCTGCTGTGCGACGAGGAGGGCACGGGGCTCGTCGTGCAGTTCGACAAGAACGACATCGAGGAGGCCGGGCTGGTCAAGTTCGACTTTCTCGGCCTGCGCACCCTGACCATCATCGACTGGGCGCTGGAGATGGTCGACAAGGTGCGCGCGGTGGAGGGGCAGGGGCCGCTGAACATCGACAGCATCCCCCTGGATGACGGCCCCACCTTCGAGATGCTCAAGCGCGCCGAGACCACGGCGGTGTTCCAGCTCGAATCCCGCGGCATGAAGGAGCTGATCAAGCGTCTGCTGCCCGACTCCCTGGACGACATGATCGCTCTCGTCGCGCTGTTTCGCCCCGGCCCGCTGCAGTCGGGCATGGTGGACGACTTCATCAACCGCAAGCACGGCCGGTCCGAGATCTCCTACCCGCACCCGGACTACCAGCACGAGTGGCTGAAGCCGGTGCTGGAGCCCACCTACGGCATCATCCTCTATCAGGAGCAGGTGATGCAGATCGCCCAGGTGCTGGCGGGCTACACCCTGGGCCAGGCCGACATGCTGCGTCGCGCCATGGGCAAGAAGAAGCCCGAGGAGATGGCCAAGCAGCGCGCCGGCTTCATGGAGGGGTGTGCGGCCAACGGCATCGACAAGGAGCTCGCCGGCAACATCTTCGACCTGGTGGAGAAGTTCGCCGGCTACGGCTTCAACAAGTCCCACTCCGCGGCCTATGCGCTGGTCTCCTACCAGACCGCCTGGCTGAAGGCGCACTATCCCGGTCCCTTCATGGCGGCGGTGATCTCCACCGAGATGGACAACCTCGACAAGGTGGTGCCGCTGATCGAGGAGTGCCGCAACCTCGGGCTCACCGTCACCCCACCGGACGTCAACGTCGGCGGCTACAAGTTCACCGTAGATGACGAGGCCCGGGTGGTCTACGGCCTCGGCGCCATCCGCGGCGTGGGCGAGGGGCCCATCGGCGCCATCGTCGAGGCCCGCGAGGCCGAGGGGCCCTTCAAGGACCTCTTCGATTTCTGCCGCCGCGTCGACCCCAAGCGCATGAACAAGCGCACCCTGGAGGCGCTGATCCGCTCCGGCGCCCTGGACAGCCTCGGTCCCAACCGCGCCGTGCTCGCCGCGGCGCTGGATGACGCCCTCAAGGCCGCCGTCCAGACCCAGACCAACCAGAACCTGGGCATGGTCGACATGTTCGGCGAGGCCTTCGCCGACGAGGAGGCCCAGGGCGGCGACGTCTACGCCGAGTATCGCCGGGTGCGCGAGTGGACCGACAAGGAGCGCCTGGCCGGCGAGAAGGAGACGCTGGGGCTCTATCTGACCGGTCACCCCATCGACGAGTACGAGGGTGAGCTTGCGCGCTTCGTCTCGACGCGCATCAGCGACCTCAAGCCGTCGCGTGAGCCCCAGCGGGTCGCGGGCCTGGTGGTGGGGGTGCGCACCATGAAGTCCAAGCGCGGCGACACCATGGCCTTCCTGACCCTGGACGACCGCACCGGGCGCATCGAGGCGTCGCTGTTCGGCGAGCTCTATGACCAGCTGCGCGGCCAGCTCGAGCCCGACCAGGTGCTGATCGTCGAGGGGGAGGTCTCCTCCGACGACTATTCCGGCGGGCTGCGCCTGCGCGGCAAGGAGATCACCCCCATGGTGGCGGCGCGCACCCGCTACGGCCAGGCGGTGGAGCTCTCCCTGGACGGCGCGGCCATCAACGGCCGGCTGGTGGACTCGCTGCGGGCGAGCCTCGACCCTCACCGCGACGCCGAGGGCCTGCCGGTGCGCCTGCGCTACCGCAACGCCGAGGCCGCCGGCTGGCTGGAGCTCGACGCCGCCTGGAAGGTCTCGCCCACCGATGAGCTGCTGATCCGCCTGCGCGAGGTGCAGGGCCAGGACGGGGTGCGGCTGAAGTACCGCTGAGCCTGGGTCAGGGCTTGCCTCTTCCTGGTCCGCTGCGGCAAGAGTCGGGGCTGACCCGGCGCCCCTCAGCGAAGGCGCTCCAGCCGTGCACCGCCTTGCGCCGCTCGTTGAGGGTGCGATAATGCCAGCCACTTCATTTTTCGCGCCGCTGCCCGCCACGGGGGCCGGCGGTGAAACACCACAAGGCCACTCGCCAATGAATCCCAACTATCTCGACTTCGAACAGCCCATCGCCGAGCTCCAGGCCAAGATCGAGGAGCTGCGCCTGGTCGGCAACGACAGCCAGCTCAACCTCAGCGACGAGATCGAGCGCCTCCAGGAGAAGAGCCGCAAGCTCACCGAGTCCATCTTCAAGGACCTCACCCCCTGGCAGGTCTCGCAGCTCTCCCGCCATCCCCAGCGCCCCTACACCCTGGACTACCTGGAGCACGTCTTCACCGACTTCGACGAACTCCACGGCGACCGCCACTTCGCCGATGATGCCGCCATCGTCGGCGGCGTGGCGCGCCTCGACGGCCGCCCGGTGATGGTGATCGGCCACCAGAAGGGCCGCGACGTGAAGGAGAAGGTGCGCCGCAACTTCGGCATGCCGCGCCCCGAGGGGTATCGCAAGGCCTGCCGGCTGATGGAGATGGCCGAGCGCTTCAGGATGCCGGTGCTCACCTTCATCGACACCCCCGGCGCCTATCCCGGCATCGATGCCGAGGAGCGCGGCCAGTCCGAGGCCATCGCCTACAACCTGGCGGTGATGTCGCGCCTGCGTACGCCGATCATCGCCACCGTGGTGGGCGAGGGCGGCTCCGGCGGGGCCCTGGCCATCGGCGTCTGTGACGAGCTGGCCATGCTGCAGTACTCCACCTACTCGGTGATCTCCCCCGAGGGCTGCGCCTCCATCCTGTGGCGCAGCGCCGACAAGGCCTCCGACGCCGCCCAGGCCATGGGTGTCACCGCCGAGCGCCTTCGCGAGCTCGGCTTCGTGGATACCCTGATCGAGGAGCCGCTGGGCGGCGCCCACCGCCAGCCGGTCACCACCGCCGAGCGGGTCAGGGAGGCGCTGCTGGCCAGCCTCGAGCGCCTCGAGGCGATGGATACCGATGCGCTGCTGGCGCGCCGCTATGAGCGCCTGATGAGCTACGGCGCCCCTGCCTGATCGGTTAGAGGCTACTGCGCTCGCCAATACGGCGTTGGAAAAGACCTCAGCATGCTCATTTACCACCCCGTAAACTCCGCTGCTTCGGTCTTTTCCGCCTTGTCTTGGCTTCGCTCGTAACGCCTCTATTCCGATCAGGATACCGTTCGACTGGGACTGCGCTGGAAGCGGCCCCGCTGGTCGGGAGTGGGCTCAATGTCTCTGCAATCCTTGATAGATCGCGCCCTGGCGGAGACCCCGCCGGGGCGCTGCGTCTGGGTGGCCCTCTCCGGCGGGCTCGACTCCGCGCTGCTGCTGACGCTGGCCGCCGAAGCGTGCCGGCGCCATCCCCGCCCGCTGCGTGCCCTCCACGTGCACCATGGCCTGCAGGCCGCCGCCGACGGCTTCGAGCGCCACTGTCGGCGGCTCTGCTCACACCTGGGCGTGCCGCTCTTCGTCGAGCGGGTCGCGGTGGATCTCGCCGCGGGGCAGGGGCTGGAGGGGGCGGCCCGGGAGGCGCGCTATGCGGCCTTCGCCCGTCGCGTCGCCGTCGGCGAGACCCTGTGGCTGGCCCAGCACCGCGACGACCAGGCCGAGACCTTCCTGCTCGCCGCCCTGCGCGGCAGCGGCGTGCGTGGGCTGGCCGGCATGCCGCCGCTGCGGGCCTGGCGGGGCAGGGCGCTTGCGCGGCCGCTGCTGGCGGTCTCCCGGGCCTCCCTCGAGGCCGAGGCGGCGCGCCGGGGGCTTTCCTGGGTGGAGGACCCCTCCAACGCCGACGAGGGGCTCGATCGCAACCTCCTGCGCCGCACGGTGCTGCCGGCGCTGACGGCGCGCTGGCCCCACGCCGCCGCGGCGCTGGCGCGCAGCGCGGCCCTGGCCGGCGAGGCCGAGGGGCTGCTCGGCGAGCTGGCCGAACTCGACCTCGAGCGTCTCGGCGGTGAGCCTGCCCGGCTGCCGGTGTCGCGGCTGGTGGCGCTCACCCCCGCCCGCCAGCGGCTGCTGGTGCGTCATGCCTGCACGCGACTGGCCCTGCCGGCCCCGCCGGCGGCGCGCCTGGCGACGCTGCTCGAGCAGCTGGACGCGCGCAGCGACGCCGAGGCACGGGTGGCCTGGCCGGGCGGCGAGGCGCGCCTGTGGCGCGGCATGCTCCACCTGATGGCGCCGCCGCCGGCCCTGCCCGCCAGCTGGCGGGGGACCTGGGACGGCGATGCGCCGCTGTCGACGCCGCTGGGGGAGTGTGACGTGAGGCTGTGGCCGGAGGCGGCCAGGGTGGGCGGCGGGCTGCGCCTGAGCCCGCGGTGCGGCGGCGAGCGGCTGCGCCTGGCCGGTCGCGGCTCCCGGGACCTCAGGCGGCTGCTGCAGGAACGGGCGGTGCCGCCCTGGGAGCGCCAGCGGCTGCTGGTGGTGTGGCATCTCGACGGGGGCGGGGCGGAGACGGCGGTGGCGCTGCTCGACCCGGTGACCGAGCGCTGGCTGGCGGTGGCGGCGGGGTGGCATGCGTCGCCGTGATGGCCCCTCCTGTGGTGGCCTGATCGGCGCTCAGCTGGCCGGCAGCAGCGCCAGGCCGAAGCCGGCCGCCTGCTGGTAGGCGCACTCCTGCTCGAGGTCGGTGACCAGCAGCATGGGGTCCTCGCCGGGCTCCAGCCACAGGCGCAGTGCCTCGCCGTCGGCCGAGAGGCGCGGAGTGCCGGGGGGCTGTTCCGGGCGGCTGTGATTGAGCAGCACCGCCAGGCGCAGCAGGCGGGCCAGGCGCGCGTGGGAAGGCTGGGCAGAGGCGGGCAGGGCCTGCCACTCCTTGAGCGGAAACTTGCGGCGGTGGGCGCGCACCAGGAAGGCCAGCAGGCGCTGCTCCGGGCGCGAGAAACCGGCCAGGTCGGAGTGCTCCAGCAGGTAGGCCCCGTGGCGATGGAACTGGCTGTGGGAGATCGCCAGGCCGATCTCGTGGAGGCGGGCGGCCCAGCTCAGGAAGCGCGCCTGGTCGTCGTCCAGGCCCCAGGCGTCGCGCACCTGGTCGAACAGCGCCGCGGCGCTGGCGGCCACGTTGGCGGCCTGGCGCTCATCCACCCCGTAGCGGCGCTCGAGCAGCTCCAGGCTCTTGAGCCTCGAGTCCTCCGGGCTGTTGCGCCCGGCCATGTCGTAGAGCACCCCTTCGCGCAGGGCGCCGTCGGCATAGCGCATCTGCTCGAGGCCGAAGGCCTCGAAGACGGCGCCGAGCACCGCGACGCCGGCGGGAAAGACGCGGGCGCGGTCGGGCTTGAGCCCCTCCATGGCGACCCGGTCCAGGCGCCGGCACTTGATCAGCCGCTCGCGCAGGGCGGCCAGCCCCGCCCGGGTGATCACCCCCTCCGGCGCCTCTCCGGCGGCATGCAGCACCGCGGCGGCCGCCTTGATGGTGCCGCTGGACCCTACCGGATCTTCCCAGCCCAGTTCGCGGTAGTGCCGGCGGATATTGGCGAGCTCCGAGAGGGCGGCAAGCTCCGCGCGGCGCATGCGCTTGTCGGAGATCTCGCCGGTGTCGAAGAAGCGCCGGCTGAAGGTCACGCAGCCCATGCGCAGGCTCTCCAGGGCCAGCGGCTCGAAGCGCTCGCCGATGATGAACTCGGTGGAACCGCCGCCGATGTCGACGATCAGCCGGCGCCCCTCCTCGGCCAGGGCATGGGCGGCGCCCAGGTAGATCAGGCGTGCCTCCTCGCGGCCGGCGATGATCTCGATGGGACAGCCCAGCAGCGCCTCGGCGCGCTCGATCAGCGCCTGGCTGTTGGCCGCATCGCGCAGCGCATTGGTGCCCACCACCCGCAGCTGGCCAGGGGCGATGTCCTCCACGAAGGGGGCGAAGCGGGCCAGGCAGTCCAGGGCGCGCTGCATGGTGGCCTCGTCGAGCAGGCCCTCGTCGTCGAGGCCCGCGGCCAGCTGCACCTTATCTCCCTGCCGCGCCACGACCTGCAGCCGCTCGTCCTGATAGTTGGCGACCAGCAGGTGAAAGCTGTTGGAGCCGAGATCGATGGCGGCGAGGCGTCGGGTGGGGGGCTGGGCCGGCTCCGCTGGCGAGGTCATGGTGAGTCCCTGAGGTTGGCTGAGGGGGAAAGGGTGCGGCGCGCCCCCCGCCCTGTCAATCGCCATGGGGCTTGCGTTCCATAGGGCCCTTGTCTAGTATCGTGACGTTCGCCTGTTCCGAATGCTTTCCGACCGTCCTGCGGCGATCCCGTCTCGGTCAACTTCAAGTCGTCAGTCAGCCCACAATGTCCAGCGATAGCCGGCCCCGCCGTAGCCGCTGGTCAGGCGAAACCGAATCTGCTCCCTCGACTCCCTCGGCCGGCGCCCCCTGCGGTTGCCTTCCCCATGGCCATCGGGATCCAATGTGACGAGTGGCAGCCTCTCCGGGCTCTGAACGCACCCCACGCGGCGTTATCGTCTCGCCTCCCGCCAAACGCGGCGCATCGACGCCCGGCTTCCACGAGCTATCTCTGAACACACCGATGAATCTTACCGACCTCAAGCAAAAGTCAGTGCCGGATCTCCTGGAGATTGCCCGCGAGATGGGCATCGACAACCTGGCGCGCTCCCGCAAGCAGGACATCATCTTCGCCATCCTCAAGAAGCATGCCAAGAGCGGTGAGCCGATCTATGGCGATGGTGTGCTGGAGATCCTGCAGGATGGATTCGGCTTCCTGCGCAGCGCCGACAGTTCCTATCTGGCCGGGCCCGACGACATCTATGTGTCACCCTCCCAGATCCGTCGCTTCAACCTGCGCAAGGGCGACTCCATCTCCGGCAGGATCCGCCCCCCCAAGGAGGGCGAACGCTACTTTGCCCTGCTCAAGGTCAGCGAGATCAACTTCGACAAGCCGGAGAACGCCAAGTCGAAGATCCTCTTCGAGAACCTCACGCCGCTGTTCCCCCAGGAGCGGCTGCGCATGGAGATCGGCAACGGCTCCACCGAGGACCTCACGGCGCGGATCATCGATCTCACGGCGCCCATCGGCAAGGGCCAGCGCGGCCTGCTGGTCTCCCCGCCCAAGGCGGGCAAGACGCTGATGCTGCAGAACATCGCCACCTCCATCACCCGCAACAACCCCGAGTGCCATCTGATCGTGCTGCTGATCGACGAGCGCCCGGAAGAGGTGACGGAGATGTCGCGCACCGTGCGCGGCGAGGTGGTGGCCTCGACCTTCGACGAGCCGCCGGCGCGCCACGTGCAGGTGGCCGAGATGGTGATCGAGAAGGCCAAGCGCCTGGTGGAGCACAAGAAGGACGTGGTGATCCTGCTCGACTCCATCACCCGCCTGGCACGCGCCTACAACACCGTGGTGCCGAGCTCCGGCAAGGTGCTGACCGGCGGCGTGGACGCCCACGCCCTGGAGAAGCCCAAGCGCTTCTTCGGCGCGGCGCGCAACATCGAGGAGGGCGGCAGCCTGACCATCATCGCCACGGCGCTGGTGGACACCGGCTCCAAGATGGACGAGGTGATCTTCGAGGAGTTCAAGGGCACCGGCAACATGGAGGCGCACCTGGACCGCAAGCTGGCCGAACGTCGCGTCTACCCGGCCATCAACATCCGCCGCAGCGGCACCCGCCGCGAGGATCTGCTCGCCTCCGAGGACGAGATGCAGCGCATGTGGATCCTGCGCAAGCTGCTCAACCCCATGGATGACACCGCGGCTACCGAGTTCCTCATCGACCGCCTCAAGGATACCAAGACCAACATCGAGTTCTTCGAGGCCATGAAACGGCGTTGATTCTGGCCTGCTGCGCTTGTCTCGCCTTCGCTCGCGACGGCCAGCTTTCAACGCCTTCGCCTTGAAGGGTTTCGTCAGCAGCGCAAGGGCCGCCGAGCGCAGAAAACTGTGCAAACGTTGTACGAAAGACAGGGGGGTAGCATGCTATGCTGCCCCTTTCGTCGTACTGCAACCGGGAAAACCGAATGAAGTACAAGGACCTGCGGGAATTCATCAGCGCCCTGGAGGCCCGGGGCGAGCTCCAGCGCATCACCGCCGAGGTGGACCCCTACCTCGAGATCACCGAGATCTGCGATCGCACCCTGCGCGCCGGTGGCCCGGCGCTGCTCTTCGAGAACGTCAAGGGGCACGACATGCCGCTGCTCGGCAACCTCTTCGGCACGCCGAAGCGGGTGGCCCTCGGCATGGGACAGGACTCCGTGGCCGCCCTGCGCGAGGTGGGCGAGCTGCTCGCCTTCCTCAAGGAGCCGGAGCCCCCCAAGGGCTTTCGCGACGCCTGGGACAAGCTGCCGATCTTCAAGCAGGTAATGAGCATGGGACCGAAGAAGGTCCGCTCGGCGCCGGTACAGGAGCGGGTCTACGAGGGCGACGAGGTCGACCTCGACCGCCTGCCGATCCAGCACTGCTGGCCCGGCGACGCCGCCCCCCTGGTCACCTGGCCGCTGGTGATCACCCGCGGGCCTCACAAGAAGCGCCAGAACCTCGGCATCTATCGCCAGCAGAAGCTGTCGAAGAACCGCCTGATCATGCGCTGGCTCTCCCACCGCGGCGGGGCGCTCGACTTCCTGGAGTTCCAGAAGGCCCATCCCGGCGAGCCCTTCCCGGTGGCGGTGGCGCTGGGCGCCGACCCGGCGACCATCCTCGGCGCGGTGACCCCGGTGCCGGATTCGCTCTCCGAGTACGCCTTCGCCGGGCTGCTGCGCGGCTCGCGCACCGAGCTGGTCAAGTGCGGCCACGCCGACCTCGACGTGCCGGCCTCGGCGGAGATCATCCTGGAGGGGTTCATCTACCCGGATGACATGGCCCCCGAGGGTCCCTACGGCGACCATACCGGCTACTACAACGAGGTGGATACCTTCCCGGTCTTCACGGTGACGCGCATGACCATGCGCCGCGATGCCATCTACCACTCCACCTACACCGGCCGGCCGCCCGACGAGCCGGCGATCCTCGGGCTCGCACTCAACGAGGTGTTCGTGCCGATCCTGCGCCGCCAGTTCCCGGAGATCGTCGACTTCTACCTGCCGCCGGAGGGCTGCTCCTACCGCATGGCGGTGGTGACCATGAAGAAGCAGTACCCGGGCCACGCCAAGCGAGTGATGATGGGCGTGTGGAGCTTCCTGCGCCAGTTCATGTACACCAAGTTCGTGGTGGTGCTCGACGACGACGTCAGCGCCCGGGACTGGGAGGACGTGATCTGGGCCATCACCACCCGCATGGACCCGGCCCGGGACACCGTCATGGTGGAGAACACCCCCATCGACTACCTGGACTTCGCCTCGCCGGTCTCCGGCCTCGGTTCCAAGATGGGCCTGGATGCCACCAGCAAGTGGCCCGGCGAGACCGACCGCGAGTGGGGGGTGCCCATCGTCATGGACGAGGCCGTCAAGGCCCGCGTCAGCGAGCGCTGGAACGAGCTGGGCATCGAGCTCCCCGACAACACGACCCCCTGACAACCGCATGAGGCATTCATGACGCCAAGGACCCTGACCTGCCTGGTCGACGAGGTCGAGGACCTCACCCCGGACGTCTTCCGGGTGCAGCTGGAGGGCCGCCCCGAGGCGGTGGCCCATGCGCCAGGCCAGTACCTGGAGCTCAGGCTGGACGACGAGACCTGGGTACCCTTCTCCATCGCCAACGCCCACGGCGGCGACGGCGTGATCGAGCTGCATATCCAGCACTGGCCGGAGCGCGAGAATTCCGCGCGCATGCGTGACCTGGTCCAGGTGGCCCGCCGGCTGACCCTGAGGCTGCCCGGCGGCGACTGCGTGCTCGACCCCGACAGCGAGCGCCCGCTGCTGCTGATCGCCGCGGGCACCGGCTTCTCGCAGATGAAGGCGATCGCCGAGGCGGCGCTGGCGGCCAACCCCGAGCGGCAGATCGACCTGTGGTGGGCCGCCCGGGAGCGCCGCCAGCTCTACCTGGAGCGGCTGCCCCGGGAGTGGGCCGAGGCCCACCCCGGCTTTTGCTTCCACCCGGTGACCGAGCTCTCGCCGGAGGAGCCCTGGAGCGGCGAGCGGGTGGTCGGCCACCGCGGACGCATCGACCAGGCCCTGGCCGCGGCGCTCGACGATGTCTCGGGCCAGGATGTCTACCTCTCCGGTTCGCCGGGCATGGTCTACGCCTGCGTCGACGTGCTGGCCTCGCTTGGGCTCTCGGCCTCGCGGACCTTCTCCGACGTCTTCGCCTATGCCCCCCGGGATCCCCTGATTCCCACCACCGGCAGCCTGATCAAGGAGGCGCGCGGATGAGCGCCTCGCCGATCCTGATCACCGGCGGTGCCCAGCGCCTGGGCCGCCACTGCGCCGAGCGCCTGGTGGACGACGGCCACCCGGTGATCATCAGCTATCGTCGCGAGCGCCCCGAGCTCGAGGCGCTGCGCAGCCGCGGCATCCTCACCCTGCCGGCCGACTTCGCCAGCGAAGCGGGCATCCTCGACTTCATCGCGCGGCTGAAGGAGGCGACCCCCTCGCTGCGGGCGATCGTCCACAACGCCAGCGACTGGGCCCCGGACTCCACCGGCCCCGAGGCCGGCGCCACCTTCGAGCGCCTGTTTCGCATCCATATGCTGGCGCCCTACCTGATCAACCTGCATGCGCGGGAGCTGCTCGAGGCGTGCAGCGAGCCCCAGCGCGACATCGTGCACATGACCGACTACGTGGTGCAGAAGGGCTCGAAGAAGCACGCCGCCTATGCCGCCACCAAGGCAGGGCTCGACAATCTGACCCTGTCGTTCGCCGCCCTGTACGCCCCGGCGATCCAGGTCAACGCCATCGCGCCGGCGCTGATCATGCTCAACGAGGGCGACGACGAGGCCTACGCCGAGAAGGCCCGCGCCAAGTCCGCCATGCAGATGGTCCCGGGCCCCGGGGTGATCTACCAGAGCCTGCGCTACCTGCTCGACAACCGCTACGTCACCGGCGTCACCCTGCCGGTCGATGGCGGGCGGCATCTTCGCTAGACTATTGCCGGCAACACGCCTCCCTTGACAAAGACCACCCTCGAAGAAGGAGTGACAGATGGCGGGACATGACGAGAACTTCAAGGATGACTCCGGCTTTCTGGCCGTGGCCCTGGGCCTGATCGTGCTGGTGAGCATGAGCGCACTGCCGGCCACCGTCGGCTGGTATCAGGTCGTCGCCGGCTGAACCGCGCCCCTTCGCGCCCTTGCCAGTCCGACGACGATGGGGCACGATGAGGCAATGCTCAGGAGATGACCATGACCGCACCCGCCATCGACATGCACCGCTGCCTCGCCGCTTCTGTTGGCGCCGACGCGCGTGGGCTCGATTCGGCGACGCGCGGCCGGGGTTACTGGTATGGCTACTTTATGACCGGTGTGCCGGCGGCCATGTCCTGAGCAGCAGACGACATCGCCGGGAGGCACGCCCCATCAGGGTCGCCTTCCGACAGAACCCCCGGAAGGCCACCCGCCCCGGGGGTTCTGCGTTCTGGGGCCGTCGATATGACCCGGACATCAAGATGACAGAGAGGAGAGGCACCATGATCGCACCCATCGCTTTCGCCATTCGCCCGCTGACCGGCGTTACCGGCTATTACGGCTATTGGCGATTTAGCGAGCTGCGGTCGTGCCACTGCGCCACCTCCGACCGTAGCACCATCGGTGGCACCCGACCGACACGATGTATGACCGCTACCCGGAGTTGATGCCCCATGAACGCTTCCCTTGCCGCCGCTGCCCTCGATGACACCGCCCGCCCCGTCCCGAGGGCGGCGCAACCCGATGCCGACGTCCGTCCCGCCGCTCAGGCGGCCCGCCCACTGCCCACCCCGGGCGAGCTGCGCCGCGAACTGCCCCTGACCCCCGAGCTTGCCCGCCGGGTCGAGGCTCAGCGTCGGGCGATCCGCGATATCCTCGCCGGCCGCGACGACCGCCTGCTGGTGGTGGTTGGCCCCTGCTCCGTCCACGACCCGGAGGCGGCGCTCGAGTACGCCCGGCGCCTGGCCGAGCTGGCACCCAAGGTGGCGGATCGCCTGCTGCTGGTGATGCGGGTCTATGTGGAGAAGCCGCGCACCACCGTGGGCTGGAAGGGACTCGCCTACGACCCCGACCTGGACGGTTCCGGCGACATGGCACGTGGCCTCGAGGTATCCCGGCGGCTGATGCGGGAGGTGGCCGAGCTGGGCCTGCCGGTGGCCACCGAGCTGCTGCAGCCGATGCTGGCCCCCTACCTGGAGGACCTGCTGGCCTGGGTGGCCATCGGCGCGCGCACCACCGAGTCCCAGCTGCACCGCGAGCTGGCCAGCGGCCTCGAGGCCGTGGTGGGCTTCAAGAACGCCACCGGCGGCGATATCGGCGTGGCCCTGGATGCCATGCGCGCCGCCGCACACCCGCATCAGCACTTCGGCCTCGACCCGGACGGACGCCCGGTGGTGCGCGAGACCGCCGGCAATGCCCACACCCACCTGGTGCTGCGCGGCGGCCACGGCGAGCCCAACTACCAGGCCACCCACGTGCAGGCGGCACGCCGCGCGCTGGAGGAGGCCGGCCTGACGCCGCGGCTGATGGTGGACTGCAGCCACGCCAATGCCCGCAAGGACCACCGTCGCCAGAGCGAGGTGCTGCTCGATGTGCTGGCCCAGCGCCTGGCGGGGGAGCGCGCCCTGGCCGGGCTGATGATCGAGAGCCACCTGCACGAGGGCAAGCAGGCGCTGTCGCCCGGTCGGCTGCGCCACGGTGTCTCGGTCACCGACGCCTGCATCGGCTGGGAGACCACCGAGCACCTGCTGCTCAGCGCCGCCGAGCGGCTACGTTAGTCTTTTCCCGAGGCTGATCCGGCGACAGGTCTATGAGGGGCCGCTGCTGTACCTGGCATGACGGAGTCGGGATAATCACCTCGATTTCCGACTCGCCACCCAGGAGGCCCCATGTCATTCCGGTTCGAAACCCACGCTCCCGAGACCTACCGGCGCAAGGCGAAGATGATCAGCCTGGCCATGGCCGGCCAGCTGATCGTCTTCGGACTGGTCTTTGCCCAGCTGCTGCAGGCGGCCTTCGATGGCGGCTTCTGGCTCAACGCGCTGGGGGTGCTGCTGGGCCTGGTGGCCACCAGCCTGACCTTCGCGGTGCTGCGCGAGCGCCCCTGGATGACCGAGATGCGCTACGTCTGGCAGCTCAAGCACCACCTCTCCCGGGTCAGCGCCTATCTCCCCGCGCTGCGTCGCGGCGTGGAGGAGGGCAACGGCACGGCCTTAACCCTCCTCACCTTCTATCACCAGGGCATGGCCCAGCTCGCCGAGCTCAACGGGCGCACCCTGGATGATGATGCCGAGCTGCTCGCCGAGCGCCAGCGGGTACGCCTGGCCCGCCAGGAGCGCGGCCTGCCCGAGCGGGTCGACGGCTTCGACCCCGAGGACCTCGCCGCTTTCAAGCGCGGCTGACTCCCTCCCCAAGCCTCTGCAGTCGCGCTATCGGCGCGGCGGCACGCCCCCTCACGCCTTGGCGGCGTAGGCGTAGAGCAGCGTCTCCTGGGCGCTGATCGGCGCGGCGTCGCCGGGGGTCTGCTTGACGTAGCTGCCGTCCGGCTGCAGCCGCCAGCTCTGGCAGTTGTCCACCAGGTAGGTCTCGAGGTCCTTGCGGACCCGGGCGGCCAGCTTCCTGTCGCGCAGCGGGAAGCAGGTCTCCACCCGGTGGAACATGTTGCGGCTCATGAAGTCGGCGCTGGACGCCCACACCTCGGCCTTGCCGTGATTCTGGAAGTAGAACACCCGGGTGTGCTCCAGGAAGCGGCCGATGATCGAGCGCACCCGGATATTCTCCGAGACGCCGGGAATCCCGGGCCGCAGGCAGCACATGCCGCGGATGATCAGGTCGCACTCCACCCCGGCGCGGGAGGCCCGGTAGAGCGCCTGGATCAGCTTGGGCTCGGTCAGCGAGTTGCACTTGATGATCAGGTGGGCGCGGCGCCCCTTGCGGGCGTGCTCCGCCTCGCGGTCGATCATCGCCACCATGCCTTCGTGGAGCGTGAAGGGCGCGTGCAGCAGGGTCTCGATATGCCGGGCACGCCCCATCCCCGAGAGCTGCTGGAACACCTGGTGGACGTCCTCGCACAGCGCCTCGTCGGCGGTGAGCAGGCTGTAGTCGGTATAGAGCTTGGCCGTCTTCGAGTGGTAGTTACCGGTGCCGAGGTGCACGTAGTAGCGCAGCCGTCCCTTCTCGCGACGCACGATATGCATCATCTTGGCGTGGGTCTTGTAGGCCATCACCCCGTAGATGACGATGGCGCCGGCCTCCTGGAGGCGCGAGGCGAGCGCCAGGTTGTCCGCCTCGTCGAAGCGGGCGCGCAGCTCGATGACCACGGTCACCTCCTTGCCGCCACGCGCCGCCTCCACCAGCGAGGTGACGATGGGGGAGTCGGCACCGGTGCGGTAGAGGGTCTGCTTGATGGCCAGCACCGAGGGGTCCCGGGCCGCCTCGGCAAGCAGCTCCTCCACCGGCGAGAAGGCCTGGAAGGGGTGGTGGAGCAGGATGTCACCGGCGGCGATGGCGTCGAACAGGCTGCCCTCCTTCCTGAAGTTCTTGGGCAGCCCCGGGGAGAAGGGGCGGTAGAAGAGCTCCGGACGATCCAGGTCCCCCAGCAGCGCCATCATGCGGGTCAGGTTGACCGGCCCGTTGACCCGGTAGAGGTCCTGCTCGGAGAGCGCGAACTCCCTGAGCAGGAAGTCCGCCAGCTCGTCCGGGCAGGTGTCCACCACCTCCAGGCGCACGCCGCTGCCGTAGCGCCGCGCCAGCAGCTCGCCGCGCAGCGCCGAGGCGAGGTCCGAGACCTCCTCCGGGTCCACCGTCATGTCGGCGTTGCGGGTCAGCCGGAACTGGTAGCAGCCGCGCACCCTCATGCCGGGGAAGAGCTCCTCGGCGTGGGCGTGGATCATGGAGGAGAGGAAGACGGCCTCGTTGAAGCCCTCCTCGCACAGCTCGGCAGGCAGGGCGATCACCCGTGGCAGCGAGCGCGGGGCCGGCAGGATGGCGAGCCCCCCCTCGCGGCCGAAGGCGTCCTTGCCCTCGAGCTTGACGATGAAGTTGAGGCTCTTGTTGACCAGCCGTGGGAAGGGGTGGGAGGGGTCAAGCCCGATCGGACTGATGACCGGCATGATCTCCTCATCGAAGTAGTCGCGCACCCAGGCGCGCTGGGCCTCGGTCCAGTCGCTGCGCCGCCGGAAGCGCAGGCCCCGCTCCTCCAGCGCCGGCAGCAGGGCCTCGTTGAGGATGCGGTACTGACGCTCGATCTGCTCGTGGGCGATCTGCGAGATCTCGCCGAGCACCGACTGCGGCGAGCGGCCGTCGATGCCGGTGCTGTCGTCGCCCAGGGCCACCCGGTGCTTCAGGCCGGCCACCCGGATCTCGAAGAACTCGTCCAGGTTGGAGGAGAAGATCAGCAGGAACATCAGCCGATTTAGCAGCGGGTGCGACTCGTCCAGGGCCTGCTCCAGGACCCGCATGTTGAACTGCAGATGCGAGAGCTCGCGGTTGAAGTAGAGGCTGGGGTCGGCCAGGTCCGCCTCCGCCTCCGGCAGCGCCTTGGGCTTGATGCCGGTGCGGGTCTGGTTGAGGCGCGGGGCCGGCGGCTCGGGCAGGGCCTCCTCGCTCGAGACGTCGGCGGGCCCGGCGACAGGAGGGACGGATTCGGGGCTACGGTCTTCCATGGGCAACTCTCTCGGGGTCCAGGAAGGGGCCGAGCCCCCTCCATCACTGGGCGAGCAGGCGGGCGGCCCGCTTGGCAAAGTAGGTCAGCACGCCGTCCGCGCCGGCGCGCTTGAAGCAGGTCAGCGATTCGAGGATCACGCTGTCGGCATCCAGCCAGCCGTTCTCGAAGGCGGCCATGTGCATGGCGTATTCGCCGCTCACCTGGTAGGCGAAGGTGGGCACCTTGAGCTCATCCTTGACCCGACGCACCACGTCGAGATAGGGCATGCCGGGCTTGATCATCACCATGTCGGCGCCCTCGGCCAGGTCGAGTGCCACCTCGTGGAGCGCCTCGTCGCCGTTGGCCGGATCCATCTGGTAGGTGCTCTTGTCGGCCTTTCCGAGGTTGGCGGAGGAGCCCACCGCATCGCGGAAGGGGCCGTAGTAGCGCGAGGCGTACTTGGCGCTGTAGGCCATGATGCGGGTGTTGACCAGGTGCTCCTGCTCCAGCACCCGGCGGATCTCGCCGATGCGGCCGTCCATCATGTCCGAGGGGGCCACCACGTCGGCGCCGGCCTCGGCGTGGGAGAGCGCCTGCTTGAGCAGGGTCTCCACGGTGCGGTCGTTCAGCACATAGCCCTGCTCGTCGATGATGCCGTCCTGGCCGTGGCTGGTGTAGGGGTCCAGGGCCACGTCGGTGATGATGCCGAGCTCGGGCAGGGCCTCCTTGAGGGCGCGCACGCTGCGCTGCACCAGGCCGTTGGCGTTGAAGGCCTCCTCGGCCAGCTCGCTCTTCAGGGCCGGGTCGATCACCGGAAACAGCGCCAGGGCGGGAATGCCCAGCTGATGCGCCTCGCGGGCCTCCTCGATCAGCAGGTCCAGCGACAGGCGCTCGACGCCGGGCATCGAGGGCACGGCCTCGCGCTGGTTCTCGCCCTCCAGCACGAACACCGGCCAGATCAGGTCGGCCGGTGTCAGGGTGTGCTCGCGCATCAGCCGACGCGAGAAGTCGTCGCGGCGCATGCGGCGCAGGCGGGTAGCGGGAAACTGGCGGGTGGTCATGAAGCTCAAGGCGATTCTCCAGCGTGGGTCGCCGGCCTGACGGCATTGTGGCGACGCAGGATGACGGTTGGATGACAGTGGCGCTGCGGCTGACTCCGAGTATATCAGCGCGCCGGTGCGCCGAAAGTCTCGCCTTGTCGCACCCGGACGTTCGCTCTAGAGTGTGGGATTCGATTATCGGGCCCGCCTGCCGGCGGGTGACCCCTGCAAGGAGACAGGCATGAGCAAACAGGTGGCGGTGATTCTCTCGGGCTGCGGTGTCTTCGACGGTTCCGAGATCTACGAGACCACCCTGACCCTGCTGCGGCTCGACCAGCTGGGCATCGGCTATCGCTGCTTCGCCCCGGACATCGAGCAGCACCACGTGATCGACCATCGCAGCGGTGAGGTGGCCGAGGGCGAGACGCGCAATGTGCTGACGGAGTCGGCGCGTCTGGCCCGCGGCGAGATCTCGCCGCTCGCGGAGCTGGACGCCGACGACTTCGACGCGGTGATCCTGCCCGGCGGCTTCGGGGCGGCCAAGAACCTGTCGAGCTTCGCCGAGGCGGGGGCCGACATGGAGGTGCTGGGCGAGCTCCGGGAGGCCCTGGCCGGCTTCTTTGACGCCCGCAAGCCGATCGGCCTGATGTGCATCGCGCCGGTGATGGTGCCCAAGCTGCTGGGCAATGGCATCGCCGTGACCATCGGCCACGACCCGGGTGTCTCCGGCGCCATCAGCGCCATGGGGGGGCTGCACCGCACCTGCGGCGTGGAGGAGATCGTGGTGGACTTCGAGAACCGCGTGGTCACCACCCCGGCCTACATGCTGGCGACCCGCATCAGCGAGGCGGCCACCGGGATCTTCAAGCTGGTCGACCGCATCGACGAGCTGATGGATCGCTGAGCCGCAAGCGGCAGGCTCCCCAGGCCGCAAGCGTCCGGCAAAAAGGAACCCCGCAGGCTCACGCTTGCGGGGTTCACTCTTGGGCTGGGCCAGATGGATGCCTGGCCGCTCAGGCCTCGTCTTCGTCCGCCGCGCGCCGCTGCTTCTTGCGGCGTGCCAGGCGCCCGAACAGCAGGCCCACCTCGTAGAGCAGGTACATGGGCACCGCCAGCAGGCTCTGGGAGATCACGTCCGGGGGGGTGAGCAGCATGCCCACCACGAAGCAGCCGAGGATGATGTAGGGGCGCTTCTTCGACAGGCTCTCCACCGTGGTGGCGCCCGAGGCGATCAGCAGGAAGGTGGCGATGGGAATCTCGAAGGCCACCCCGAAGGCGAAGAACAGCTTGAGCACGAAGTTGAGGTAGGCGTTGATGTCGGTCATCACCGCCACGTTCTCCGGCCCCGTCTGGGTGAAGAACTGGAACAGCAGCGGGAAGACCACGTAGTAGGCGAAGGCCGCCCCGGCGTAGAAGAGCAGCACGCTGGAGGCCAGGATCGGCAGCGCCAGGGCCTTCTCGTTGTCGTAGAGCCCCGGGGCCACGAAGGCCCACGCCTGGTGCAGCACATAGGGCACGGCGATGAACACCGCCACCACCAGGGTCAGCTTGAAGGGCGCCAGGAAGGGCGAGGCCACCTCGGTGGCGATCATCTGCGACCCCTCCGGCAGCAGCGCCATCAGCGGCTGGGCCACGAAGGTGTAGATGTCGTTGGCGAAGGCATAGAGGCCCAGGAAGATCACCAGGATCGCCACCACGCTTCGCAGCAGTCGCGAGCGCAGCTCGATCAGGTGCTCGATCAGGGTGGCCTGGTGCTGTTCCGGGCTGTCACCGGTCTTGCTCATCGGGAGGAAGCGTCCTTGTCGGCGGCGGTGGGCTCGGGGCGTTCATCGGGACGCGCATTGTCTGCCGGCCCCTGACTGCCGGCGCCGTCGCGGCGGGCGCGGGCCAGGGCGTCGTCCAGGCGCTGCTCGGCGCTGGGTGCGGGGGCCTGGTCCGGCTTGCTCTCGGCAGGGCGGTCGGGCTCGGCGAGGCTCTCCACGTCACGCTGGACCTGGCGCACGCTCTCGTCGAGCTTCTTCTGCTGCTCGTTGAGCTTCTGGCGCAGCTCCTCCGCCTCGAGCTGGGCGCTGATCTCGCGCTGCATGCCGGAGACGGTACGCTTGATCTTGCCGATCCACAGCCCCGCGGTGCGCGCCGCCTTGGGCAGCCGCTCCGGGCCCAGCACCAGCAGGCCGACCACGCCGATGAACATGAGTTCGAGAAAGCCGATGTCAAACATGGCGGCTTACTTGCGCTCTTCCTGTTCCTCGGGCTTGCGCTCGGCCTGGACGTCGTAGGTGTTGGTCTCTTCCTTGTGGTCCACGCGGGCCTGGGTCTGGGCGTCGTCCTTCTCTTCGCCCTTCTCCTCCTCGTGCATGGCCTTCTTGAAGCCCTTCACGGCGCCACCCAGGTCGCTGCCGACGTTGCGCAGCTTCTTGGTGCCGAAGATCAGGATGATGATGCCGAGTACGATCAGCAGCTGCCAGATACTGATACCACCTAACATGTGTGCTTCCTCTGGAAGGGGGCCCCGGCCTGTCCGGGAGCCGTAAGAATCTATTGCTGCCTGGCGGCCTTCTCGTCGTGGCCGGAGATGCCGAAGCGGCGGCCCAGCTCGTCGAGCACGGCGCGGTGGTCGAGGTCGAGGTGCGACAGCATCACCAGGCTATGAAACCACAGGTCGGCCGTCTCGGCGATCAACGCCTCACGCTCGGCCTCGCCGCCACGTTCCGCATCCTTGGCGGCGAGCAGCGTCTCGGTGGCTTCCTCGCCGACCTTCTCGAGTATCTTGTTCAGGCCCTTGTGATGCAAGGCGGCGACGTAGGAATCCTGCGGATCCCCCTGACGGCGTTGATCCAGGACAGCTTGCAGGCGCTCGAGAATATCGCTCATGGATGAAGGTTCCGTGACGTAGGTGGAGGGGGTCAGTGCCAGGCCAGCAGGGCCAGGCCGAGGACGGCGGCGGCCAGGGCGGGCCAGGGCTGGCCGGCGGCCCACTGGCTCAGCGGCTGCCAGGCCAGCGCCAGGGCCACCAGCAAGAGCCCCAGGCGCAGGCGGCGGCCGCGCCGACCCTCGCGAACCAGCTGCTGGCGGATGCCGCCCAGTGCCTCGCCCTGGCGGCGGCGCTGGCGCTTCTCCTGGTCCATCTGGGAGAGCGCCTGGTGGGCCAGCACCGGCAGTTCGGGAAGCTGGCGGGTCAGCTCGGGCGCCTGGCGCTTGAGGGACTCCCAGAAGCCCCGGGTGCCGGCGCGCTCCTTCATCCACTGCTCCAGGAAGGGCTTGGCGGTCTTCCAGAGGTCCAGGTCGGGGTAGAGCTGGCGGCCCAGCCCCTCGATGTTGAGCAGGGTCTTCTGCAGCAGCACCAGTTGGGGCTGTACCTCCATGTCGAAGCGCCGCGCGGTCTGGAACAGGCCCAGCAGCACCTGGCCGAAGGAGATGTCCTTGAGGGGCTTTTCGAGGATCGGCTCGCACACCGTGCGGATCGCCGCGGCGAACTCGTTGGCTCGCGTATTCTCGCCGACCCAGCCCGACTCGATGTGCAGGGCGGCCACCTCGTAGTAGTCCTGGTGGAAGAAGGCCAGCAGGTTGCGGGCCAGGTAGTCCTGGTCCTCGCGGGTCAGGCTGCCGACGATGCCGCAGTCGATCGCGATGTACTGGGGGTCGTGGGGATGCTCCCGGGCGACGAAGATGTTGCCGGGGTGCATGTCGGCGTGGAAGAAGTTGTCGCGGAACACCTGGGTGAAGAAGATCTCCACGCCGCGCTCGGCGAGCCGCTTGAGGTCGGTCTCCTGGGCCTCGAGGGCGGCGATGTCGGCCACCGGAACGCCGTAGATGCGCTCCTGCACCATGACGCGCTGGCGGGTCAGCTCCCAGTGGATCGCCGGCACGTAGAGCAGCGGCGAGTTCTTGAAGTTGCGCTTGAGCTGGGAGGTGTTGGCGGCCTCCTTGTGCAGGTCGAGCTCGTCGAACAGCGTCGCCTCGTAGTCGCGCACCACCTCCACCGGGCGCAGGCGGCGCGCCTCGGGTACCAGGGTCAGCAGCCGGGCGAAGCGGTACATCAGCGCCATGTCCTGGCGCATCACCCGGTCGATGCCGGGGCGGATGATCTTGACCACCACCTCCTCGCCGCTGTGCAGGCGCGCGCCATGCACCTGGGCGATGGAGGCCGAGGCCAGCGGCTCGGCGTCGAAGTGGGCGAAGGCCAGCGCCACGGTCATGCCGAGCTCCTCCTCCACCACGGCCAGCGCCTGGTCGCCGGGGAAGGGGGGCACCTGGTCCTGCAGGCGCTTCATCTCGTCGGCGATGTCTGCCGGCAGCAGGTCGCGGCGGGTGGAGAGCACCTGGCCGAACTTGACGAAGATGGGGCCCAGCGATTCCAGCGCCAGGCGCAGGCGCGCACCGCGAGAGCGCTCGCCGATGGGCACCAGGCGCAGCGGCGAGAGCCTGAAGAGAGTGCGCAGCGCCCAGGGCAGGCGCTCCAGGGGAATCAGGGTGTCGAGCCGATAGCGGGTGATCACCCAGAGGATGCGCAGCAGCCGCAGCAGCATCATGGCGTCACCCGCTCGGCCTGCTGCGCCGCCAGGCGGCGGTGCAGGCGCGCCAGGCGTGCCTCCAGGCGGTCGGTGGCGATCTCCAGCTCGGTGAGGTGGTCGCGCAGCACCTCCAGCTGTGGGCGGCCGGGCAGCCAGCGCGCCTCCTCCACCAGGTATTCGGAGAGGTCGGCACAGAACTCCTCCCGGGTGCGCAGCCCGAAGCGGCCCAGGCGGCGCAACCCCTCGGCGAGGCTGTTGGCGGGCACATCGCCCAGCCAGCGGGCCAGTTCGCCCTCCCAGTCCGGGTCGAGGTCGAGCAGCAGGTCGCGGGTGGCCTCCAGCAGCGGGATACGCCCGCGCACCGCCAGCCTCCCCTGGAACATCAGCCGCTCCAGGGAGGCGCCACCGAGCAGGGCGCCTGCGGTCTCGGCGTCCAGCTCCACCACGGCGTCGAAGGCCGTCTCGTCGGCGTCGTCCGGGCGCAGCAGGTCGAGGCCGTGGGCATGGTAGTGGATCGCCAGGGCCAGCTCGGGGTTCTCCAGGCGCAGCAGCAGCCGCTGGCCGGCGAGCCGGGCAAGCCGCGAGGGGGCCGCCGGGTCGCGGGCGAGCAGGGTATTGAGGGTGCGCTCCAGGCCGGCCAGCAGCAGGGTCGGGGTCAACGCCATGCCCACCTCAGAGCTTTATGCCGCGGTGCAGGGCGACGATGCCCCCGGTGAGGTTGGTGTACTCGACGCGCTCCAGGCCGGCCGCCTCCATCATCCCCTTCAGGGTCTCCTGGTCGGGGTGCATGCGGATCGATTCGGCCAGGTAGCGATAGCTGTCGGCATCGTTGGCGACCACCTCGCCGATCTTCGGCAGCAGCCGGAAGGAGTACTCGTCATAGACCTTCGAGAGCAGAGCGCTCGGAGGCTTGGAGAACTCCAGCACCAGCAGGCGTCCGCCGGGCTTGAGCACCCGGGCCATGGAGCGCAGGGCGGCGTCCTTGTCGGTGACGTTGCGCAGGCCGAAGGCGATGGTGATGCAGTCGAAGGTGTTGTCCGGGAAGGGCAGGCACTCGGCGTTGGCCTGGACGTATTCGACGTTGCCGCCGACGCCGCGGTCGAGGAGCTTGTCGCGGCCCACGCGCAGCATGGACTCGTTGATGTCGGCCAGCACCACGCGCCCGCGCGGCCCCACCAGGCGCGAGAACTTGAGGGTCAGGTCGCCGGTGCCGCCGGCGATGTCGAGCACGCTGTGACCCGGGCGCACCCCGGCGCGCTCGATGGTCAGGCGCTTCCACAGGCGGTGGATGCCGAAGGACATCAGGTCGTTCATGACGTCGTAGCGGGCGGCCACGGAGTGGAAGACATCGGCCACCCGGGTGGCCTTCTCCTCGACGGGCACTTCCTGGTAGCCGAAGTGGGTGGTCTGCTTGTCCCTGGAGCTGGGGTTGGCGCTCATGCGATGGGGCTCCCGAATCGCTGCATGGGAGAGGCCGCTGCCTCGAATGGGCGACATTGTAGCGTCCCGCGATGGCGATTGTCTTGACGGGGGTTAGAGCTGCCTGATTTCGATGCCCAGCGGCTCGCGGCTGGCGCCGGCGTCCTCCAGGCGCTGCAGGTAGTCCGCCCAGTTGGCCTCGCGCTGCTCGATCAGCCACCACAGGTAGTCCCAGCTGAAGAGGCCGCTGTCGTGGCCGTCGTCGAAGTGCAGCTTGAGGGCGTAGCGGCCGGCGGGGGTGATGTCCTTGAGGCCGACGAACTTCTTGCCGACCTGCAGGGTTTCCTGGCCGCGGCCGTGGCCGCGCACCTCGGCGGAGGGGGAGAAGACCCGCAGGTACTCCACCGCAAGCCGGTAGCTCTCGCCGTTCTCGTAGCCGAGCTCGAGCTCCTGGGCCTTGCGGTGGTAGTGCACTCGGGTGGGGGTGGGGGTGGGGGCTGTCATGCTGGCTTCCGCCTCTGGCGCTGGAGGATGCCGGTTGCCGTGCTCGCGATCCCGTGAGCGAAACCCTGTGGCTGCGCTTGCCGCTTGCACGTCGCCTCACAACATACTCCCTCACGAGTGAGGCTCGCTCGCCATCCCTGGCGAGCGCCGTGCGCGGCTGCGCTTGCCTCAGCGCTCACGGGTAGATATCGCTTCGCTACGGCACCCGGCTCCTCGGGAGTGGTGGTGGCGATTGGTCGTGGTTACAGGATATACCGCGACAGGTCCTCGTCCATGGCCAGCTCGCCGAGCTGGGAGTCCACGTAGGCGGCGTCGATGGTCAGCGGGCTGCCGATGTCGCTGCCCTTGTAGGAAGCCTCCTCCAGCAGGCGCTCCATCACGGTATGCAGTCGGCGCGCGCCGATGTTCTCGGTGCCCTCGTTGACCCGCCAGGCGATCTCGGCGATGCGCTCGATGCCGTCGGCGGTGAACTCGATCTCGAGGCCCTCGGTGGCCAGCAGCGCCTGGTACTGCTTGGTGAGCGCCGCGGAGGGCTCGGTGAGGATGCGCTTGAAGTCCTCCGGGGTCAGGGCGTTGAGCTCCACGCGGATCGGCAGGCGACCCTGCAGCTCGGGAATCAGGTCCGAGGGGCGCGACAGGTGGAAGGCGCCGGAGGCGATGAACAGGATGTGGTCGGTCTTCACCATGCCGTACTTGGTGGAGACCGTGGAGCCCTCGATCAGCGGCAGCAGGTCGCGCTGCACCCCCTCGCGGGAGACCTCGCCGCCGCTGGACTGGCCGCTGCCCTTGGCCACCTTGTCGATCTCGTCGAGGAAGACGATGCCGTGCTGCTCCACCGCCTCGATGGCGCGGCTCTTGATCTCCTCCTCATTGACCAGCTTGCTGGCCTCCTCGTCGCGCAGCAGGGCGAAGGCGTCCTTCACCGTGACCCGGCGGGTCTCGCTCTTCTGCTTGCCCATGCCGGAGAAGAGGCTCTGCAGCTGCTGGGTCATCTCCTCCATGCCCGGCGGGGTCATGATGTCGATGCCGGGGCCCTGCTGGGTCAGCTCGATGTCGATCTCCTTGTCGTCGAGCTGACCCTCGCGGAGCTTCTTGCGAAAGATCTGGCGGGTCCCGCCGTCCTGGCGGGGCGCGTCCTCCTGGCCGCGGGGCGGCGGCAGCAGGGCGTCGAGGATGCGGTCCTCGGCGGCGTCCTCGGCACGGTGGCCCACCTCCTCCTTGGCCTGCTCGCGCACCAGCTTGATGGCGGCCTCGGTCAGGTCGCGGATGATGGAGTCCACGTCGCGGCCCACGTAGCCCACCTCGGTGAACTTGGTGGCCTCCACCTTGATGAAGGGGGCGCGGGCCAGCTTGGCCAGGCGCCTTGCGATCTCGGTCTTGCCCACCCCGGTGGGGCCGATCATCAGGATGTTCTTGGGCGTCACCTCCTGGCGCAGGTCGGCGTCGAGCTGCATGCGGCGCCAGCGGTTGCGCAGGGCGATGGCCACGGCGCGCTTGGCGTCCTGCTGGCCGATGATGTACTGGTCCAGGGCGTGGACGATCTCGCGGGGGGTCATCTGGGTCATGGGGGCAGCCTTCAGAGCGTTTCGAGGGTGACGTGGTGGTTGGTGAACACGCAGATGTCACCGGCGATCGCCAGCGACTTCTCGGTGATCTCCTTGGCCGAGAGGTCGGTGTTCTCGAGCAGGGCCCGGGCCGCGGCCAGGGCGAAGTTGCCGCCGGAGCCGATGGCGATGATGCCGCGCTCGGGTTCCACCACGTCGCCGTTGCCGGTGATGATCAGCGAGGCGTCCTTGTTGGCCACGGCCAGCAGCGCCTCCAGGCGGCGCAGGGCGCGGTCGGTGCGCCAGTCCTTGGCCAGCTCCACGGCGGCCTTGACCAGGTTGCCCTGGTACTTCTCCAGCTGCGCCTCGAAGCGCTCGAAGAGGGTGAAGGCGTCGGCGGTCCCGCCGGCGAAGCCTGCCAGCACCTCGCCGCGGTAGAGGCGGCGGACCTTGCTGGCGTTGCCCTTCATCACGGTGTTGCCCAGCGACACCTGGCCGTCGCCGGCCAGCGCCACCTGGTCACCGCGGCGCACGGATACGATCGTGGTCATGGAGGTGTGTCTCCTTGGGGGAGCAGAGGGCTCCCGATGACTTTCGGCGCCGCGGGGGTGACCCGGGCGCCGCGAATAGGCTGAAGGGAGAGGTGCGGGCGATGAGCCCTGAATTCAAGACGTCAGGGGCGTCGCCGACTCAGGGCGCGAGCGCGGCCCTGAATCGGCGCTGGCCTGGCTCCGGGGCGGATAGTTCTGGAGCCGCTAGTTCTGGAGCCGGATCAGCAGCGGCTCGATGCCCTGGGTGACCATCAGGTCCTGGGCGCGGCTGAGCTCGCGGTTGTCGTCGTAGGGGCCGACCTGGACGCGGTGCCAGGTCTCGCCGCCGGAGGCCTTGACCTCGCTGACCTGGGCCAGCAGGCCGAAGTCGCGCAGGCGGCGCTGCAGCTGCTGGGCGTCGCCGGACTCGCGGAAGGAGGCGGCCTGCAGCATGTAGCGGTGGCCGTTGCTGGCGGCGGCCTGGGGGGCTGGCTCGGCGGCCGGGCTCGCTTCCTCGCTGCGGTCGGCGGCCAGGTTGGCGGCGATCACCTGGGCAATGGGGTCGTCGCCGGGCTCGGCGGCGGCCGTCTCCTCGACGGGAGGCGGCGCCGGCGGGCGCGCCGTGGAGGAGGGCATCTCGCCGCGCGGGGCGATCACCTCGGACTCCGGCAGCAGGGTGTAGAACTCGAAGGTGGGCATGCGCGGCTCGCTGGGCTTCGCCGGTGCCGCGGCCTCGGGCTCCGGCGGGGCGCTGCGCGGCAGCACCGTGGCCAGGGGTGAGTCCTCGACCTGCCAGGGCGCCACCCCGTGCTGGTGCTGGGAGAGCAGGAAGCCGCCCACCAGACCGGCCAGGCCCCATACCCAGCCGGGCAGGCGCCACTCGCGGCGCGGCCTGCTGGCCTGGCGGCGACTGCTGGTGGCGCCTCGACGCTTCGGCGGCGTCTGCTTGCGGGTCGCCATGGGTTACATCTCCTCGGGGGCGCTGACTCCCATCAGGTCCAGGCCGTTGCGCAGTACCTGGCGGGTCGCCAGGCCCAGGGCCAGGCGAGCGTTGCGCAGGGCGTCATCCTCGACCATCACCTTCACCGCGTTGTAGCAGGTATGGAAGTCGGCGGCCAGGTCCAGCAGGTACTGGGCGACCTGCTGGGGCTCCCGGTTTGCGGCGGCGTGCTCGACCACCTCGGGGTAGCGGGCCAGGCGGTTCATCAGCGCCTTCTCCTGGGCCTCCTCGAGCCGGCCCAGGCTGGCCATCGCCTGGGCGTGGTCGAATGCCAGGCCGTCGGCCTCGGCGCGACGCATCACGCTGCACACCCGGGCGTGGGCGTACTGCACGTAGTAGACCGGGTTGTCGTTGGACTGGGAGCGCGCCAGGTCGATGTCGAAGGTGAGCTGGGAGTCGGCCCGACGAGCGGCCAGGAAGAAGCGGGTGGCGTCGCGACCCACCTCGTCGATCAGGTCGCGGACGGTGACGTAGCTGCCGGCGCGCTTGGAGAGCTTCACCTCCACGCCGGAGCGGGTGACCATCACCATCTGGTGCAGCACGTAGTCGGGCCAGCCCTGGGGAATGCCGGCCTCCAGCGCCTGCAGGCCGGCGCGGACCCGGGTCACGGTGGAGTGGTGGTCGGCCCCCTGCTCGTTGACCACGGTGGTGAAGCCGCGCTGCCACTTGTCGAGGTGGTAGGCGACGTCCGGCAGGAAGTAGGTGTACTGCCCGTCGCTCTTGCGCATCACCCGGTCCTTGTCATCGCCGAAGGCGGTGGTGCGCAGCCACAGGGCGCCGTCCTGCTCATAAGTGTGGCCGTTCGCCACCAGGCGCTCGACGGCGGCCTCCACCTTGCCGTCGCGGTAGAGCGAGGACTCCAGGAAGTAGACGTCGAAGTGCACCCCGAAGGCCTTGAGGTCGAGGTCCTGCTCGCGGCGCAGGTAGGCCACGGCGAACTCCTGGATCGCTTCGAGGTCGTCCGGGTCGCCCTTGCCGGTGACGTGGCGGTCGTCGGCGTGGACGGTCTCGCCGGCCAGGTAGGCGTTGGCCACATCGATGATGTAGCCGCCCCGGTAGCCGTCGGCGGGCCAGCTCTCGTGGTCGGGGTCGAGCCCCTTGACGCGGGCCTGCACCGAGAGCGCCAGGTTGCCGATCTGGGCGCCGGCGTCGTTGTAGTAGAACTCGCGGGTGACGTCGTAGCCGGTGGCCTCGAGCAGGCGGCAGATGCAGTCGCCGATGGCCGCGCCGCGCCCGTGGCCCACGTGCAGCGGCCCGGTGGGGTTGGCGGAGACGAACTCCACCTGCACCTTGGCGCCCTGCCCGATCAGGCTGCGGCCATAGGCGTCGCCTGAGTCGAGCACCTGGCGCACCACCTGGGCGGCGGCGTCGGTGGCGGCGAAGAAGTTGACGAAGCCGGGGCCGGCGATCTCCACCTGGCGGATGGCGTCGCTCTCGGGGAGGGCGGCGATCAGGGCCTCGGCCAGCTCCCGGGGCTTCCTGCCGGCGGGCTTGGCCAGCATCAGCGCGAGGTTGGTGGCGTAGTCGCCGTGGGCCTTGTCCCGGGTCGGGTCGACCTTGATGGGCGGGGCGAGGTCGGCGGGCAGCACGCCCTGCTGCCGGAGGGTGTCGAGGGCGCCTTCGAGCAGCGAAACGATGGTCTCTTTCATGGAGCGTCGGATGTCCTGTGGCGTCGAGCGGGGCGAGCGGCCGATGAACCGGCGCTAACGAGGCGCTCGCCCGCGGCGCGGGCATGGAAGCGGAGCCCGGAGCGGGCACGGCCGGCCATTATCGGCAATTGTGGCGCGGCTTTAAAGGGCGGGCGTCAGCTGAGCGTCTGGGGGTCGATATCCAGCGACCAGCGGGTGCGGCGCGCCTCGGGCGCGGCCTCCAGCCAGGCGGTCAGCCAGGCGCAGGCCTCGTGGAGGGCGCTGCGCCGTTCGGCGCTGAGCATCACCTGCAGGTGGTAGCGCCCCTGGCGGCGCTCCATGGGGGCCGGCACCGGGCCGAGGCACTCCACCGCGAGCTCGCGCTCGGCCAGCCAGCCGCGCAGCGCGGCGGCGGCGCGCCGGGCGAGCTCGCCGGCGGCCTCTTCCCTGGCGCTCTCCAGGCGCAGCAGGGCGAGGAAGCGGAAGGGGGGCAGGGCGGCGGCGCGGCGCTCCGCGAGCAGCTGCTCGGCCAGGGCGGCGTAGCCCCGCTCGGCCAGCAGGCGCAGGTGGGGGTCATCCGGGTGCATGGTCTGTACCAGCACCCGGCCGGGGTGGGCGGCGCGGCCGGCGCGGCCGGCCACCTGCACCAGCAGCTGGGCACTCTGCTCCAGGGCGCGAAAATCGCTGGCATAGAGGCCGGCGTCGGCGTTGACCACCACCACCAGGGTGACGTGGGGCAGGTGGTGGCCCTTGGCCAGCATCTGGGTGCCCACCAGCAGGCAGGGCTCGCCTCGGCGCACCTCGGCCAGCGCCTGCTCGAAGGCGTCGCGGCGGCGGGTGCTGTCGCGGTCGATGCGGTGCACCGGCACCTTCGGGAAGAGGCCGGCCAGGGTCTCCTCGGTGCGTTCGGTGCCGCTGCCCAGGGGGCGCAGGTCGATGCTGCCGCACTGCGGGCAGCTCTCCGGAAGCGCCCGGCGGCGGTCGCAGTGGTGGCAGGCGAGCAGCGGCGGCTGGCGGTGCAGGGTCATGCGGGCGTCGCAGGCGTCGCACTCGGCCAGCCAGCCGCAGGCGTGGCAGGCCAGGGTCGGCGCGAAGCCGCGGCGGTTGATGAACACCAGCACCTGGTGACCGGCGCCCAGGGTCTCGCGGATGGCGTCGAGCACCGGCGGGATCAGGCCGCCCTGGCGGGGCCGGCCGCGCAGGTCGATCAGCTCCAGCCGGGCGGGGGCATGGCGGGTGGCGCGGCGGGTCAGCGGCAGATGGCGCCACTCGCCGCTGCGCGCCTTGGCCAGGCTCTCAAGCGAAGGGGTGGCACTGCCGAGCAGCAGCGGGATGCCGTGATGGTGGGCGCGGGCCACCGCCAGGTCCCGGGCGTGGTAGCGCAGGCCGTCCTGCTGCTTGTAGGAGCCGTCGTGCTCCTCGTCGACGATGATGGCGCCGGGACGCGCCAGCGGGGTGAAGATCGCCGAGCGGGTGCCGATCACGATGGGCGCGCGGCCGCTGGCGGCGGCTTCCCAGGCGTCCAGCCGCTCGTGGTCGGTGAGGCCGGAGTGCAGGGCCACCACCGGCACCCGGAAGCGCTTGCGGAAGCGGGCCAGGGTCTGGGGAGTGAGGCCGATCTCCGGCACCAGCACCAGCGCCTGGCGCCCGCGCCCCACCACCGCCTCGATCAGCTGCAGGTAGACCTCGGTCTTGCCGCTGCCGGTGACCCCCTCCAGCAGGCAGGGGTGATAGGCCTCCAGGCGCTCGTGCAGGGCGGCCAGCGCCGTGGCCTGCTCGCGGTTGAGGGGCAGGGCGGGCTCCGCCAGCAGCTGGTCGGCATCTGGCCGGGAGCGAGCGGTGAGCGGCTCCTCGCGGGACGCCACCAGCCCCTTGGTGGCCAGGGCCCTGAGCTGGTCGCGGGAAAACGACTGGGCCAGGATCGCCTGGGCGGCCAGGCCGTGGGGATGCTGGGCGAGCATCGCCAGCAGCTCGGCCTGGCGCGGGGCGCGGGACAGGGTCTCGGCGGGCGCGTCACGGCCCGCGGCGGTGAGCTGCCAGCGCTCTCGGGTGCGCCCCTCCAGGGCGCGGCCCTGGCGCAGCAGCACCGGCATGGCCTGGTGCAGGGTGTCCCCCAGGGAGTGCTGGTAATAGCGGGCGGTGAAGCGGCACAGCCAGAGCCAGTCGGCGGGCAGGGGAGCGGCGTCCAGGCAGGCGGCGACGGGCCTGAGCTCGGCCAGCGGCAGCTCGCTGCGCTCGCGGCACTCCATCACCACGCCGACCACCTCGCGCCGCCCGAAGGGCACCCTCACGCGCAGCCCCGGGGCCCAGCCGCCGGGCGGCGGCGCACCGGCAGGGCGATAGTCGAACAGTCTGCGCAGCGGCGAGGGAACCGCGACGCCCAGCACGCGCGGGGGCGGAGTCGAGATGGGCAATTGGCCTCCGGGATTGGCTCTGCTAGAATGTTGCGCCTCCCTGCCTGCCGAGTTCGGCCAGGGCGGAACGACCGGTTTGCACTCGCGCTTGCGGTTTTCGTGACCATCAGTCAGCGCGACCGATAGACAACCCGTATGCGGTGCCTGGCAGCAGATCAGGTGGCGGCATGCAGCTCAACGAGGCTCAAGATGAAACAAGGTATCCATCCCGAATACAAGACGGTCAACGCGACCTGCTCCTGTGGCGCCAGCTTCCAGGTGGGCTCCACCTCCGGCCACGACTTCTCCCTGGACGTCTGCTCCCAGTGCCACCCCTTCTACACCGGCAAGCAGAAGCAGGCGACCACCGGCGGTCGCGTCGAGCGCTTCAACAAGCGTTTCGGTGCCGCCATCAAGCGCTGATCGCCCAGGCGTTCCCCGGACCGTCGAAGAACCCGCCCATCGTGGCGGGTTTTTTTCATGTTGGGCGCTGTGATAAGGGATGGCTTATGGCTGGCTCGTCAGGCATAAGTTGCAGCAAATGGCTGCCATCGGCGTCAAACGAGCGTACAAAAGGCGAGAAAACCGCGAGACTTGAGTGGTGGAAGGTTTTTCTATATCGTGGACGGACGATTTCACCCTGACCGGAACCCACCCTCTATGAGTGATGCAAGACAGGCCGCGCTGGACTATCACGCCAAGCCCATCCCCGGAAAGCTCTCCATCGAGCTGACCAAGCCCACCGCTACCGCCAGGGACCTCGCCCTGGCCTACAGCCCGGGCGTGGCCGAGCCGTGCCGAGAGATCGCCCGCGACCCCGAGAACGCCTACCGCTACACCGGCAAGGGCAACCTGGTGGCGGTGATCTCCGATGGCAGCGCCATCCTGGGGCTGGGCAATCTGGGCGCCCTGGCCAGCAAGCCGGTCATGGAGGGCAAGGGCGTGCTGTTCAAGCGCTTTGCCGGTATCAACTCCGTGGACATCGAGGTCAACTCCGAGAGCCCCCAGGCCTTCATCGACACCGTGGCGCGCATCGCCGATACCTGGGGGGGCATCAACCTCGAGGACATCAAGGCGCCGGAGTGCTTCGAGATCGAGCAGGCCTTGATCGAGCAGTGCAGCATTCCGGTCTTCCACGATGACCAGCACGGCACCGCCATCGTGACCGCGGCGGGCATGCTCAACGCCCTGGAGATCGCCGGCAAGCGCCTCGAGGACGCCAGCATCGTCTGCATGGGTGCCGGCGCGGCGGCCATCGCCTGCATGAAGCTGCTGGTGGCCTGCGGTGCGCGCGCCGAGAACCTCGTGATGCTCGACCGCAAGGGCGTGATCCACACCGGTCGCGAGGATCTCAACCCCTACAAGGCGATGTTCGCCGTCGACACCGACAAGCGCACCCTGGATGACGCCATCGATGGCGCCGACGTCTTCGTCGGCCTCTCCGGCCCCGGCCTGATGAGCGCCGACCACATCCGCAAGATGGCGCCCAACCCGGTGGTCTTCGCCTGCACCAACCCGGATCCGGAGATCCACCCCGACCTGGCACGCGAAGTGCGCCCCGACGTGATCATGGCCACCGGTCGCTCGGACTACCCGAACCAGGTCAACAACGTGCTGGGCTTCCCCTTCATCTTCCGCGGTGCCCTGGACGTGCGCGCCACCCGCATCAATGAGGAGATGAAGGTGGCCGCGGTTCATGCCCTGAAGGACCTGGCCCGCGAGCCGGTGCCCCAGGAGGTGCTGGATGCCTACGAGAAGAGCGAGATGAGCTTCGGCCGCGAGTACATCATCCCCACCCCGGTGGATGTGCGCCTGCTGGAGCGGATCACCTCCGCGGTGGCGCAGGCGGCGGTGGATTCCGGCGTGGCGCGTCGGCCCTACCCCTCCCACTATCCGCTGAAGAGCGTGGACGACGTTTACGGCGTGTAATGCGCGGCGTGTAACGTATGGCTCATCGGCCTCCGCGACGCCGGCCCTCGGGCCGGCGTCGTCGTGTCTGGGTGTTGGTAACGGTGCTGACGCCTACCAGCTGTAGAGCAGCGAGGCGCTGGTGGTGTGGTCGGTGCGCGCCTCGGCGCCCTCCGGGGGCTGGGAGTTGCGCTTGATCTCGTGAGAGAGGCGCAGCGCCAGGCGCGAGTTGAGCCGCGCGGTCAGCGAGGAGAGCGAGCGGGAGGTGGTGTTGTCGTCGGTGGCCTCCACCGAGAGCTCCTGCTTGAGGGTGGTGGTCTCGGTGGCCTCGAGGTGCCAGTCCAGGGCCCCGTAGGCCACGGCGAGGGAGGCGTCGGGCTCGGTATCGATGCGGTCGCGGCGATAGCCGGGGCCGGCCTCCAGCGAGAGCCGGTGGCGCTCGCCCTCGATCAGGTCGCGGCCGTAGCCGGCGATGGCGGCCAGCTGCTGGTCGTAGCCGCTGAAGCGATCCTTCTCCCAGCGGGCGAAGCCGAACAGGTAGTGGGGGCCCTCCAGGTCGTAGCGTTCGCGCCCGGTCAGGCGATACTGTTCGGCGCTGGCCTCGCCGTCCCGGGAGACGTGCCGCACCTCACCGCGCAGCAGGTGGGTCCAGCGATCGCGCAGCCAGGTCAGCTGGCTCTTGCCGATCAGCGTCTGGCTGTCGGTATTGCCGGCGAGGTGGGTGTAGCCGAGCTCGGCCTCACCGCTGAAACCATGGGGCTTCTCGCCGGTGGAGGGCGGGGCGTAGAAGGGGCTGGCGAGGGCGCCGCCGCTGGCGGCGAGCCCCAGCGCCAGGATCAGCAGGCGGCTGGCAAGGTGTGGCATGGGCATCCCCATATGACCGGTGAGTGAATCCCAGCGGGCGTGGAAGCGGGGTGCGTGAGAGGGCGGGGCGGCATCCTTGCCGCCCCGGCAGGCAGCGCTAGAAGATCGCCTCGTAGGCGCCGGTGCCCTGGGAGCCGCTGTGCTGCTCCACTTCGCGCTCGACGCGCTGCGGCTGGAAGCTGGGCAGGTGATCCGGATGGAAGAGCTCGCTGATGCCGCCGCCGTGGCCGTCGGGCAGCAGGCGGCCGCTGTCCGGGTCGACCCGGGCGGTGACCAGGCTGGCGGGCCGCGGATGCTTCGCCTCGGGGCGGCCCGCCAGGGCGTCCCCCATGAAGTCGATCCAGATCGGCAGGGCGGCGTTGGCGCCGTACTCGGCGGTGGTCTCGTTGTTGTCCTTGCCCAGCCACACGGTGGCCACCAGGTCGGCGTTGTAGCCGGCGAACCAGGCGTCGCGCTGGTTGTTGGTGGTGCCGGTCTTGCCGACGATATCGCCACGGCCCAGCGACTGGGCGGCGCGGCCGGTGCCGCTGTCGATCACGTCGCGCAGCATGTCGGTCAGGATGTAGGCGGACATCGGGTCGACCACTCGCGGTGCCACCGGGTGGAGTCGGCCGTCGATCTCCACCTCGGTCTGGCCGTTGGGGCAGTCGCGGCACACCACCATGGGGGTGGCCTCCTCGATCAGCCGCTCGTCGTCGCCGCGGGTGATGCGTTCGATGAACCAGGGGGTGACCTGGTAGCCGCCGTTGGCCAGCACCGCATAGGCGTTGGTCATCTCCAGCGGGGTCAGGTCGGCGCTGCCCAGCGCCAGGGAGAGCCCCCGGGGCAGGCGCGAGCTGGCGAAGCCGAAGCCCTCCAGGAAGTCGATGGTGGCATCGAGCCCCACCTCCTGCAGCACCCGGATGGTCACCAGGTTGCGCGAGCGGGCGAGCGCCACGCGCAGGCGGGTCGGGCCGAGGAAGTCGCCGCTGGCATTGACCGGTCGCCACAGCTCGCTGCTGCCGTCCTGGACCACCACCGGGGCATCGTTGACCACGCTGGCCGCGGTCATCAGGCCGCTGTCCAGAGCCGCCAGGTAGATGAACGGCTTGAAGATCGAGCCCGACTGGCGCTGGGCCTGGACGGCGCGGTTGAACTTGCTGGCCTGGAAGCTGAAGCCGCCCTGCAGCGCCAGGATGGCGCCGGTGTCGGGGTGCATCACCACCAGGGAGCCCTCGGCGTCCGGGCGCTGGGCCAGGCGCAGGCTGCCGTCCTCGCGCTCCAGCACGCGGATCAGGTCGCCGCGGCGGGCGATTTCGGCGGCGGAGCCGGGCTCGGGGCCGCGGGCCCGCGGGCCGCGGTAGGCCCGCGCCCAGGAGAGGCCGTCCCAGGCGATGGTGCGAACTTCGCCGCCGCGGGTCAGCACGCGCATCTCGCGGCCGCTGCTCTCCACCACGATGGCCGGCTGCAGCGGGCCGAGGCCCGCAGTGCGCTCCAGCACCTGAACCCAGTTGCTGACATCGCCCTCGATGCCCTCGACCTCGGTCTGGCTGCGCTCGGCAGCGCGCTGGGCGGTCTCCAGGATCTCGGGGGACTCGTCGAGCTCCTCCTCCAGGCCGCGACGGTCGGTGCGCGCCTGGGCCTCCACGAGGCTCGCCGGAAGGTCGCGCTGTTCGGCGCCGCGCCACCCGTGGCGGGTGTCGTAGGCGATCAGGCCGTCGGCCAGGGCGCGACGGGCGAAGGGCTGCAGCTCGCCGTCCAGGGTGGTGTGGATGCGGTAGCCGCCGGTGTAGGCCTCCTCGCCGAAGCGCTCCACGGCGAACTGGCGGGCCATCTCCGCCACGTAGTCGGCGTCCACCTCGGTCTGGGCCACGTAGCGGCGGGCGGTGATCGGCGCCTGGACCGCCTCGTCGTAGGCGGCCTGGTCGATATGGCCCAGCTGGCGCATGCGGTAGAGGATCCAGTTGCGGCGGATCAGCGAGCGCTCCGGGTTGGCCAGGGGGTTGAAGGCCGACGGCGCCTTGGGCAGGCCGGCAATCATCGCCTTCTCGGCCAGGGTCAGCTCGCCGAGCGGGCGGTTGTAGTAGGTCTCCGCGGCGGCGGCGATGCCATAGGCGCGGTTGCCGAGGAAGATCTTGTTGACGTAGAGCTCGAGGATCTCCTCCTTGGTGAGCACCTGCTCCATCTGCAGGGCCAGCAGGATCTCTCGGATCTTGCGGGTGAAGGTGCGGTCCAGGGTCAGCAGGTAGTTGCGCGCCACCTGCATGGTGATGGTGGAACCGCCCGACTGGATCTCGCCGCCGCTGGAGGCGAGCTCCACGGCGGCGCGCGCCAGGCCCCTGGGATCGACGCCGCGGTGCTCGAAGAAATTGGCGTCCTCGGCGGCCAGCAGTGCCTGGATGAAGTCACCGGGGATCTCGTCGAACTCCACCGGCATGCGACGCTCCTCGCCGAACTCGCCGATCAGCTTGCCGTCGCGGGTGAAGATGCGCAGCGGGGAGTGCAGCTCGAAGTCCTGAAGCTGGCGCACATCGGGCAGCCCGGGGGCAAAGTAGAGCGCGGCGCCCACCACGCCCAGGGTCACGGCCGTGGTGAGGGACACCAGCAGCCAGACCAGGGAAAAGAACAG
Source organism: Halomonas sp. JS92-SW72 (assembly GCF_003547075.1). Lineage (NCBI taxonomy): Bacteria > Pseudomonadati > Pseudomonadota > Gammaproteobacteria > Oceanospirillales > Halomonadaceae > Halomonas > Halomonas sp. JS92-SW72. Next base: position 2,539,864 of record NZ_CP032147.1, on the reverse strand, counting down.
GGTTCTGATAAACGTCATGAAAAGGCGGTATCCGTGCAGGGAACTGGAGCGTCGCGAAGGGGACGGGTCGGGGCGACTGAGACGCCATTATAGGAATCCAGGCGCAGGGTCACCAGCGTTGAGGGTGCAGGTTTGCGGTTAGCCGTGTGAGATTCGGCAATATCATGTAACCTCTGCTTACAGGGGCTAGACCGCGGGGCTCAGACTCTTCCTGTTGCGAGGGGTGAGCGAAATAACAAGCGGTCATTCGCATGGATCAGCAGGGGCGGACCGAGATGCAATTCAGGGCATCCAGCAAGGGATTGATCGGTGTCGATATCACCTCGGCAACCGTCAAGCTCGTGGAACTCAGGCGTGCAGGCGCCAGCTACCAGGTGGAGAGCTACGCGGTGCGGCCTCTGCGCGAGGGCGCGGTGGTCGAGCGTCGCATCCAGGACATGGGGGAGGTGGTCGATGCCCTCTCCCGGGCGGTCCAGCAGGCCAAGCCGCACTCCCGGCGCGCCGTGGTCGCGGTGCCCGCCAGCGCGGCCATCACCAAGACGCTGACGCTGCCGGCCTCGCTCAGCGACGACGAGATCGAGGCACGCATTCAGCTCGACTCTGACAAGCACATCCCCTTTCCGTTCAGTGAGGTCGCCTTCGACTTCCAGCGGCTGGGCCTCAATTCCCGCTATGCCGACCAGCAGGACGTGCTGCTGGTGGCCTGTCGGCAGCAGGATGTCAGTCAGCTGACCGACGCCGTGCTTCAGGCGGGGCTGACCCCCGAGGCGGTGGATGTCGAGACCTTCGCCATGGAGCGCGCCTTCACCGAGGTGCGCCATCAGCTGCCCGCCTCCTCCGGCGAGGAGGACTGCGTGGCCCTGGTGGATATCGGCGCCACCATGAACACCTTTCACGTGCTGCGTGAGGGGCGGGTGGTCTACAGCCGCGACACCGTGTTCGGCGGCCGCCAGCTCACCGAGGAGATCCGCAACCGCTACGGCCTGAGCCTCGACGAGGCGGGCCTGGCCAAGAAGCGCGGCGGCCTGCCCGAGGACTATCCGCGCAGCGTGCTCGGCCCCTTCCTGGATACCCTGGTGCAGCAGGTTGGCCGCTCCTTGCAGCTCTACTACACCGCCGGTCGCAAGCAGGAGGTGCGCCGCATGGTGCTGGCCGGCGGCACCAGCATGCTGCCCGGCCTGGCCGAGCGGCTGGCCCAGGAGAGCGGCATGGAGGTCTCCATCGCCAATCCCCTGGCGCGCATGAAGGTCAACGGCCGCATCGACGTCCAGACGCTCTCCGGTGATGCCCCGGCGCTGCTTGCCGCCTGCGGCCTGGCAATGAGGTCCCGCCCATGACCATCGAGATCAACCTGCTGCCCTGGCGCGAAGAGCGCCGGGCCCGTCGCAGCAAGCGCTTCTTCGTGACGCTGGGGCTGGCCGCCCTGCTCGGCCTCGGGGGCGGCTACGGCCTGACCTGGCACTACGAGCAGGAGGCCCAGGCCCAGCAGCAGCGCAATGCCCATATCCAGGCCCAGAGTCGCCAGCTCGACTCGGCGATCCGCGAGATCAGCGAGCTGGAGGCGATCCGCGAGCAGATGCTCGAGCAGGTGCGGGTGTTCACCGAGCTGCAGATGGGGCGTACCCAGACCGTCCATGTCCTGAGCGACCTGACCTCAAGCCTGGTGGACGGCGTCCACTATACCCAGCTCACCCGCCAGGGTGACGGCCTGCGCCTGACCGGCCTGGCCGAGAACAATCGCCAGGTCTCCGACCAGCTGCGTGCGCTGGCGGCGGCCGCCTCCTTCACCGAGCCGGTGCTCTCCGAGGTGGAGGCCGAGGGGGGCGGTGAGCGGCGTCGCTTCAGCCTGAGCATGAGCCAGCAGCTGCCCCGGGCAGCGGCGGCGAATCAGGCGTCGGCGGAGGAGGAGGGATCATGAGCCTCAAGGGAGAGATGCGCCGCCTGCGCGAGCTGGACTGGCGCGAACTGGACATCAAGGAGGCCGGCGTCTGGCCCTGGTCGCTGCAACTGCTCTGCTGCCTGCTGCTGCTGGGCGTGACCTTCTACGGCATGCACTGGTACCTGGCGGCTCCCGCCAAGGAGGAGCTCGAGCGGGTGCGCGGCCAGGAGGCGCAGCTGATCCGCGACTACCGCAGCAAGGCGGCCCAGGCGGCCAACCTCGAGGCGATGCGCGAACAGATGGGCGTCCTCGAGACGCGCATGGCGGCGCTGCGCGAGATGCTGCCCACCGGCGCCGAGGTGCCCTCGCTGATCGACAACATCAGCGAGACCGCCATCGACAATCAGCTCGCCATCGACTCCATTCGCCTGCGCGGCACGGTCACTCGGGAGCACTATATCGAGCAGCCCTTCGATATCCAGGTGCAGGGTGACTACCACCGCATCGCCACCTTTCTGGCCGGCGTGGCGGCTCTGCCGCGTATCGTCACCCTGCACGACATGACCCTGTCGCCGGAGGGGGGCAGCGGCCAGCGACTCCGGCTCTCCCTGCTGGCGCGGACCTACAGCTACCGCCAGAGCGAGGAGGGGGCGCCATGAACCGAGCCAACCGTCTTTCGGCGGCACTGGCGGCCGCGCTGCTGCTGGGGCTTTCGGGATGTGCCGACCCGCAGCTCGGCTCGCTGGATCGCGAGCTGGCCGAGATCCGCAGCAATCCCGGTGCGACCCCGCGGGTGGAGCTGCCCGATATCCCCGACTATGAGGCGCTGCCCTACGACGAGGCCGATCGGCGCAGTCCGTTCATCGCCAGGCTGCCCGAAACGGAGCAGCCGCCGCGCGGCTCCGAGGAGCTGGCGCCGGACCTGACACGGCCGCGGGAGCCCCTGGAGGCCTATGGCCTCGGCCAGCTCGACCTGGTCGGCACCCTGACCCATGGCGGCCAGCCCTCGGCGCTGGTTCGGGCGCCGACCGGTACGGTGCACCGACTGCGGGTGGGCAATCACCTGGGCAGCGATTTCGGGCGCATCGTCAGCATTACCTCCTCCTCGGTGCAGCTGATCGAGGTGGTGCCCACCGGGCGGGGTGGCTGGATCGAGCGCACGACACAGCTGACGCTCGACGACTAGATCCTGATAACGAGATCCGGATAAACAATCAGGCAAGCGATTCGCCGCTCACCGGCAGGGGTGGGCGACAAGCGGGGGAAGGGAACAATGCTACCGATCATGAAGCGTGGATTCGCGACACTCTTGCTGCTGGCGCTCTCCGCCGGCGCCCTGGCGGCCTCCTCCCTGGAGGGGCTCGACTTCCGGCAGGGCAGCGGTGGCGAGCTGGAGGTCGACCTCCAGTTCACCGGCCCGGTGCCCGAGGTGCGCGGCTATCGCCTGGACGACCCGGCGCGGCTCACCATCGACCTGATGGAGACCGCCAACCGCCTCGACCAGCGCAGCTACGCCCTGGGAATCGGTGGCGTCCGCCAGGTCACGGCGCTGGAGGCCGGCTCCCGTACGCGCCTGGTGTTCGATCTCGAGGGTCCACTGCCCTACAACACCCGCGAGCAGGGCAATCGCCTGCGCCTGGCCATCGGTGGTGGCGCGGCCGATACCGGCGTGGCGCAGGCATCGGCGCCGGCGCCGGCCCCCGGCGAGCCGGCGTCCAGCCGGTCGGTGGCCAGCGGTCCCAGCGTCGAGAACATCGACTTCCGCCGCGGCGAGGGCGGCGCCGGCCGCCTGGTGGTCACCTTCGACCGCGCCGGGGTCGATGCCCGGGTGCGCGAGAGCGGGCGCAACCGCATCACCGCCGACCTGCGCGGCGTGGAGCTGCCGGCCTCCCTGGATCAGGTCTATGACGTCAGCGACTTCGGCACCCCGCTGCGCCGCGTCACCCCGCGGGCCGGCCGCGATGGCGTGACCCTCGATATCGAGGGGGCCGGCGATTTCGCCATGGTCTCCACCCAGAGCGGCCGGCAGCTCACCATCGAGGCGCAGCCGGTCACCCAGCAGCAGCGCGACCAGCGGGTCCGCGAGCAGTTCCCCTACACCGGTGAGCGCATCACCCTCAACTTCCAGGACATCGAGGTGCGTTCGGTGCTGGCGATCATCGCCGACTTCACCGGCCTCAACCTGGTGGCCAGCGACAGCGTCCAGGGTCGGGTGACGCTGAACCTCGAGGATGTGCCCTGGGACCAGGCGCTGGACCTGGTGCTCAAGAGCCACGGCCTGGCCAGCCGCCAGGAGGGTAACGTCATCGTGGTGGCGCCGGCCAGCGAGCTGGCCAACATCGAGCGCCAGGAGCTCGAGGCCCGCGAGCAGATGGAGGTGCTGGCGCCGCTCACCACCGAGTATGTCCAGGTGCGCTATGCGCGCGCCTCCGACCTGGCGGCGCTGCTGCGCGGCGGCCAGGGGTTCGGGCTCTTGACCGAGCGCGGCCGGGTGGCGGTGGATCAGCGCACCAACACCCTGCTGATCCAGGACACCGCCGACCAGATCGACGAGATCATGCGTACCCTGGATCGCCTCGACGTGGCCGTGCGCCAGGTGCAGATCGAGGCGCGCATCGTCATCGCCAGCGACAGTGCCACCCGCGAGCTGGGGGTCAACTGGGGTGCCTCCTCGCCGGACCGCCGTGCGGGTGGTCGCCTGGATCTCGGCGGGGCCTCCGATGGCACGCCCATCTCCGGCCTGGGTGGCCTGGCGGTGGACTTCGGCTCCACCGATCGCGGCGTGGGCGGCATGACCAGCTTCGCCTTCGGCTACCTCTCCGGCGATGTGCTGCTGGATCTGGAGCTGCGCGCCATGGAGAGCGAAGGGCGCAGCTATACCATCTCCCAGCCGCGGGTGATCACCGCCAATCAGCGCACCGCGGTGATCAAGCAGGGCCAGGAGCGGGCCTACCGCGAGTCCGCGGCCAGCGGCGCGGCCGCGGTGGACTTCAAGGAGGCGGTGCTGTCGCTGGAGGTGACGCCGCAGATCACCCCGGACAATCGCATCATCATGGACGTGTCCATCACCAACGACACCTTCGGCGAGTTCCAGCCCGGCGAAGAGCCGCCGATCAACAAGAACGAGATCGAGACCCAGGTGCTGGTGGACAACGGCGAGACCGTGGTGCTGGGCGGTATCCTGCAGACCGAGGAGCTGCGCAACCTGGTCAAGACCCCCTTCCTGGGCGACCTGCCGGTGATCGGCAACCTCTTCCGCTATACCCAACAGAGCAACGAGAAGGTAGAGTTGCTGGTATTCATCACTCCCCGGATACTGGACGACGGCGTGGCCCTTCGCTGATGCAGGCACTACCCAACCTGATACTGATCGGCCCCATGGGGGCCGGCAAGAGCACCATCGGCCGCCTCCTGGCGGCCGAACTTTCTCGCGACTTCTTCGATACCGACCACGAGATCCAGGACCGCTGCGGCGCCGATATCCCCTGGATCTTCGACGTGGAGGGGGAGCTCGGCTTCCGCGACCGCGAGACCCAGATGATCGACGAGCTGACGCGGCTCGAGGGGGTGGTGATCGCCACCGGTGGCGGCGCCGTGCTGCGCGAGGAGAACCGCCGCATGCTGCGCGAGCGCGGCACCGTGATCTACCTCTACACCACCGTCGAGCAGCAGCTCAAGCGCACCGCCAAGGACCGCAACCGGCCACTGCTTCAGCGGCCGGACAAGGAGGCGGTGCTGCGCGAGATGTTCGGCGTGCGCGATCCCCTCTATCGGGCCACCGCCGATGTCACCGTGCGTACCGACCGCCGTGGCCCCCGGGCCGTGGTCAACGATATCGTCCGGCGCGTTACCCGGCTGGTCGACCCCCTGCAATGCAAGGCATGAGGCCCATGAGCGAGACTCCGACAGGCCCGCGCACCCTCGAGGTGGCGCTGGGCGAACGCAGCTACCCCATCCATATCGGCCCCGGCCTGCTGGGCGAGCCCGGTGCGCTGGCGCCCTGGCTGGCCGGCCGCCAGGTGATGATCGTCACCAACGAGGTGGTGGCGCCGCTCTACCTGGAGCGCTGCCGGGCCTCGCTGCCGGCAGGCGTCGAGGTGCGTGAGCTGGTGCTGCCCGACGGCGAGGCCACCAAGACCCTGGAAAGCGTCAGTCGCATCTGGGATGCCCTGCTGGAGGCGGGCTTCAACCGCCGCTGTACCCTGATCGCCCTGGGCGGCGGGGTGATCGGCGACATGGTCGGCTATGCGGCCGCCTGCTATCAGCGCGGGGTCGCCTTCATCCAGGTGCCGACGACCCTGCTCTCCCAGGTGGACTCCTCGGTGGGCGGCAAGACCGGGGTCAACCATCCGCTGGGCAAGAACATGATCGGCGCCTTCTGGCAGCCTCGGGCCGTGCTGATCGACACCGACACCCTGGCCACCCTGCCGCCCCGGGAGCTCTCTGCGGGGCTCGCCGAGGTGATCAAGTACGGGCTGATCCGCGATGCCGACTTCCTGGCCTGGCTGGAGGCCGAGATGCCCGCCCTGAGGGCCCTGGAGGCATCGGCGTTGACCCGTGCCATCGAGCGCAGCTGTGCGCTCAAGGCCGAGATCGTCGCCGAGGACGAGACCGAGCAGGGGGTCCGGGCGCTGCTCAACCTGGGGCACACCTTCGGGCACGCCATCGAGGCGCACCAGGGCTACGGGGTCTGGTTGCACGGCGAGGCGGTGGGGGCCGGCATGCTGATGGCCGCCGAGCTCTCGGCGCGGCTGGGCTGGCTTTCCGAGGCCGAGGTGGCGCGCACCCGGGCCATCATCGGGGCCGCCGGGCTGCCGCTGGCCGCGCCTGCCGACATGTCGGTGGAGGACTTCCTGGTCCGCATGCGGCTCGACAAGAAGAACGTCGACAGCCGCCTGCGGCTGATCCTGCTGCGCGCGCTGGGGGAGGCCTGCCTCTACGATGAGACCCCGGTCGAGCTGCTGGAGGCGCTGATCGAGGCGTTTCCCCGCGACTGACGCCGCCTCCGCCTCCGTTTGGCTCCCGATCTCGACGCCCGCACCCCTGTGCGGGCGTCGTCGTTGGTGGGGGCACTGCCGGGCGGCATGGGGCGCGGGAGAGGGTCATGCCGAGAATCCGCATGACTTATGCGCTATCAGCATGGGGTTTTGGGGGCGAATTAGACCAAAGTCTAGTATTGGATTTGAATCGTTGAAGATTCGTCTATGCACTCTGCAAGTCATTGAGAGACGGGCTTTTTTTGCCCGGAGAGGTTGTGCAAGTCGCGGATTTTCAGGTGTTTTTTGATTTTCGCTGCACCTCGGGCGTTGCGCCGTTCCCGGCAGAGTGTCTATGCTGGGCGGCCTTTTGTCGTGCAGCCTGACGCCTTGCGGGGCGTGACGTAAAAAAATAAAAACCGAGTAAAATATCACGATAGTGCTGCAAAAGAAATCACCTTTATCCGAGGCACGCCAATGAACAGAGGTCTCCATCAGCCCGGCGAGTTCCGCGACAACTGCGGGTTCGGCCTGATCGCCCACATGGAGGGGCGCGCCAGCCATCAGCTGCTGCGCACCGCCATCGAGTCGCTCACCTGCATGACCCACCGTGGCGGCATCGCCGCCGACGGCAAGACCGGCGACGGCTGCGGCCTGCTGCTCAAGATGCCCGAGGCCTTTATGCGCGAAGTGGCCGTAGAGGCGCTGGGCGTCAGCCTGGGCGAGCGCTTTGCGGTGGGGGCGGTCTTCCTGCCCGACGATGACGCGCGCGCCGCCAAGGCGTGCGATACCCTCGAGGGCGAGCTGCGCGCCCGCGGCCTGGTGATCCGCGGCTGGCGCGACGTACCGGTGGACCCGAGCGTCTGTGGCCCCATGGCGCTGGCGTGCCTGCCGAGGATCCGCCACCTCTTCGTGGAGCCGGGCAAGAACGGCAGCGTCGAGACCTTCGAGGTCGATCTCTTCATGGGTCGCCGCCTGGCCGAGCAGGCCCTGCGCAGCGAGTCCGAGTTCTATGTCTGCTCGCTCTCCGAGAAGGTGATCTCCTACAAGGGCCTGGTGATGCCGGTGGATCTGCCGGCCTTCTACCGGGATCTGGGCGACGAGCGCCTGGAGACCGCCATCTGCGTCTTCCACCAGCGCTTCTCCACCAACACTGCACCGCGCTGGCCGCTGGCCCAGCCCTTCCGTCTGCTGGCCCACAACGGCGAGATCAACACCATCGAGGCCAACCGCGGCTGGGCCAACTCCCGCAAGGAGAACTTCGTCTGCGAGCGGCTGCCCGAGATCGCCGAGCTTGACGAGATCGTCAACACCACGGGCTCCGACTCCTCGAGCATGGACAACATGCTGGAAGTGCTGCTCACCGGCGGCATGGAGCTGCATCGCGCCGTGCGCCTGATGGTGCCGCCCGCCTGGCAGAACGTGGAGCTGATGGACGGCGACCTGCGCGCCTTCTACGAGTACAACTCCATGCACATGGAGCCCTGGGACGGCCCCGCCGGCGTGGTGATGACCGACGGCCGCCAGGCGCTCTGCATGCTGGACCGCAACGGCCTGCGTCCGGCCCGCTGGGTGATCACCAAGAACGGCTTCATCACCCTGGCCTCCGAGATCGGCACCTACGACTACAAGCCCGAGGACGTGGTGGCCAAGGGGCGCGTGGGCCCCGGCCAGATACTGGCCGTGGATACCGAGACCGGCGAGGTGCTGCACACCGGCGACATCGACGAGCGCCTCAAGTCGGCCTACCCCTACAAGCGCTGGCTGAAACAGGAGGCCCACTACCTGGAGTCGGCGCTGACCGAGCTGGCCAGCTTCCACAACATGGATACCGACGCCCTCAATGTCGCCCAGAAGATGTTCCAGGTGAGCTTCGAGGAGCGCGACCAGCTGCTGCGTCCCCTGGCCGAGAGCGGCCAGGAGGCGGTGGGCTCCATGGGGGACGACACGCCCATGGCGGTGCTCTCCGGCAAGCAGCGCCTGCTGACCGACTACTTCCGCCAGAAGTTCGCCCAGGTCACCAACCCGGCCATCGACCCGCTGCGCGAGGCGATCGTGATGTCGCTGGAGACCTGCATCGGTGCCGAGCTCAACGTCTTCAAGGCGACGCCCGAGCATGCCCACCGCATCATCCTGACCACCCCGGTGCTCTCGCCGCGCAAGTTCACCGCCCTGGTGGAGCAGGATGACCCGACCTTCGCGCCCCATCGGCTGCGCATGGCCTACGACCCCGAGGCGATGGGGCTGCAGGCGGCGATTCGCGAGCTCTGCCGCCAGGCCGAGGCGGCCGTGCTCGACGGCAAGGTGGTGCTGGTGCTGTCGGATGCCGACCTCGAGCGGGGCGAGCTGCCGATCCACGCCGCCCTGGCCGTGGGGGCCGTCCACCACCACCTCAGCCGCCTGGCACTGCGCCCGCGCGCCAACATCGTGGTGGAGACCGGCTATGCCCGCGACGCCCACCAGATGGCGGTGCTGTTCGGTGTGGGCGCCACCGCGGTCTTCCCATGGCTCGCCTATCAGGTGATGGCCGACATGCAGCGCACCGGCGAGCTCACCGGCAACCCGGCCGATGCCCGCGAGAACTACCGCAAGGGCCTGCAGAAGGGGCTCTACAAGATCCTCTCCAAGATGGGCATCTCGACGCTCGCCTCCTACCGCGGCTCCCAGCTGTTCGAGGCGGTGGGCCTGGCCGACGAGGTGATGGAGCTGTGCTTCACCGGCATGGCCTCGCGCATCCAGGGCACCGGCTTCGCCGAGCTGCAGCTGCAGCAGGAGTGGCTGGCCCGCGACGCCTGGACGCCGCGCAAGGGAATCTCCCAGGGTGGCCTGGTCAAGTATGTGCACGGCCATGAGTACCACGCCTACAACCCCGACGTGGTCAAGGCGCTGCAGGAGGCGGTGCAGGAGGGCGACTACGCCAAGTGGAAGAAGTTTGCCGCCCTGGTCAACGAGCGTCCGCCGGCCACCATCCGCGACCTGCTCAAGCTGAAGCCGGCCGCCGAGCCGCTGCCTCTGGAGGAGGTGGAGGCGGTCGAGGACCTGATCCCGCGCTTCGACAGCGCCGGCATGTCGCTGGGCGCGCTGTCGCCGGAGGCCCACGAGGCCCTGGCCCAGGCCATGAACGAGGCGGGCGGACGCTCCAACTCCGGCGAGGGCGGCGAGGATCCGGCCCGCTACGGCACCATTCGCTCCTCCAAGATCAAGCAGATCGCCTCCGGGCGCTTCGGCGTCACCCCGGCCTACCTGGTCAACGCCGAGGTGCTGCAGATCAAGGTGGCCCAGGGTGCCAAGCCCGGCGAGGGCGGCCAGCTGCCCGGCGGCAAGGTCAACGACCTGATCGCCCGGCTGCGCTACTCCGTGCCCGGCGTCACGCTCATTTCGCCGCCGCCGCACCATGACATCTACTCCATCGAGGACCTGGCGCAGCTGATCTTCGACTTGAAGCAGGTCAACCCGGAGGCCCAGGTCTCGGTGAAGCTGGTCTCCGAGCCCGGCATCGGCACCATCGCCACCGGCGTGGCCAAGGCCTACGCCGACCTGATCACCGTCTCCGGCTACGACGGCGGCACCGCGGCGAGCCCCATCACCTCCATCAAGCACGCCGGTTCCCCCTGGGAGCTGGGCCTGCCCGAGGTGCACCAGGCGCTGCGCATCAACGGCCTGCGCGACAAGATCCGCCTGCAGACCGACGGCGGCCTGAAGACCGGCCTCGACGTGGTCAAGGCGGCGATCCTCGGCGCCGAGAGCTTCGGCTTCGGCACTGCGCCCATGGTGGCGCTGGGCTGCAAGTACCTGCGCATCTGCCACCTCAACAACTGCGCCACCGGCGTGGCCACCCAGAACGACTTCCTGCGCGGCGAGCACTTCCGCGGCACCGTGGACATGGTCAAGCACTACTTCCGCTTCATCGCCGAGGAGGTGCGCGAGCTCATGGCCATGCTGGGCGTGCGCAAGCTCACCGACCTGATCGGCCGCACCGACCTGCTCGAGGTGCTGGAGGGCGTCACCGCCTCCCAGCGCAGGCTCGACCTGACCCCGCTGCTGGGCAACGACTTCGTGCCGGCCGAGGCCCCGCAGTTCTGCCAGGTGAGCCGCAACGTACCCCACGACCCGGGTGCCAAGAACCAGGAGGTGCTGGCGGCGCTGGCGGACGCCATCGAGGCGAAGTCCGGCGGCGACTTCTCCTTCACCATCACCAACTGCGACCGCAGCGTGGGGGCGCTCACCTCCGGGGCCATCGCCAAGCGCTACGGCGAGGCGGGGCTCGAGGAGGCGCCGGTCACCGCGCGCTTCACCGGTGTGGCCGGCCAGAGCTTCGGGGTGTGGAACGCCCGTGGCCTCAACCTCTACCTGGAGGGGGACGCCAACGACTACGTCGGCAAGGGCATGAACGGCGGCAAGGTGGTGATCACCCCGCCGGCGGGCAGCCGCTTCGAGAGCCACAAGACGGCGATCATCGGCAACACCTGCCTCTATGGCGCCACCGGCGGCAAGCTGTTCGCCGCGGGCACCGCCGGCGAGCGCTTCGGGGTGCGCAACTCCGGCGCCCACGCGGTGATCGAGGGCGCCGGCGACCACTGCTGCGAGTACATGACCGGCGGCCTGGTGGCGGTGCTCGGCGAGACCGGCGTCAACTTCGGCGCGGGCATGACCGGCGGCTTCGCCTACGTGCTCGACGAGGAGCGTACCTTCGTCGACAAGTACAACCACGAGCTGGTGGAGATCCACCGCGTCAACACGGAGACCATGGAAGCCTATCGCCGCCACCTGCGCGAGGTGATCGAGGAGTTCGTCGACGAGACCGGCTCGGCCCGCGGCCGCGCCATCCTCGACGACTTCAGCGACTTCATCCGCCACTTCTGGCTGGTGAAGCCCAAGGCGGCAAGCCTGAACAGCCTGTTGGCCCAATCCCGGCGTCAGCCTGAGTAGAGAGGCGGCGTCAGCCGGAATAAGAGGCGGCGTCAGCCGGAATAACGCCCTCGACAACAGGTGATTCGCCCCGCCGGGCCCAGGGTCCGGCCGGGGCGACCAACAGGACTTCCAGGAGAATCGACATGGCCAACCGTCTGAGCAACGACTTCCAGTTCATCGACGTGGGTCGCCAGGACCCGCAGAAGAAGGATGCCCGCACCCGCTCGCGGGAGTTCGCCGAGATCTACGAGCCCTACAAGCCCCAGGAGGCGGCCAGCCAGGCGCATCGCTGCTTGCACTGCGGCAACCCCTACTGCGAGTGGAAGTGCCCGGTCCACAACTACATCCCCAACTGGCTGCAGCTGGTGGCCGAGGGCAATATCCTCGAGGCCGCGGAGCTCTCCCACAAGACCAACTCGCTGCCCGAGGTGTGTGGCCGGGTCTGCCCCCAGGACCGTCTCTGCGAGGGCGACTGCACCCTCAACGATGGCTTCGGCGCGGTGACCATCGGCTCGGTGGAGAAGTACATCACCGATACCGCCTTCGCCATGGGCTGGCGCCCGGACATGTCCCAGGTGACCTGGACCGATCGGAAGGTCGCGGTGATCGGCGCCGGGCCGGCGGGCCTGGGCTGCGCCGACATCCTGGCGCGCAACGGGGTCAAGCCGGTGGTGTTTGACCGCAACCCGGAGATCGGCGGCCTGCTGACCTTCGGCATCCCCGAGTTCAAGCTCGAGAAGAGCGTGATGGAACGCCGTCGGGCGGTGTTCGAGGAGATGGGCGTGGAGTTTCGCCTCAACGTGGAGATCGGCCGCGACATCACCATGGACCGGCTCCTCGAGGAGTATGACGCCGTCTTCATGGGCATGGGCACCTACAAGTACATGGAGGGTGGCTTCCCCGGCGAGAACCTGCCCGGCGTGCACAAGGCGCTGGACTACCTGATCGCCAACGTCAATCACTGCCTGGGCTTCGAGAAGGACCCCGGCGAGTACATCTCCTTCAAGGGCCAGCGCGTGGTGGTGCTGGGCGGCGGCGACACCGCCATGGACTGCAACCGCACCGCCATCCGCCAGGGCGCCAGCGGCGTGACCTGCGCCTATCGCCGCGACGAGGAGAACATGCCGGGCTCGCGCCGCGAGGTGGCCAACGCCCGCGAGGAGGGCGTGGAGTTCCTCTTCAACCGCCAGCCGGTGGCGGTGGTGGGCGAGGGCAAGGTGGAGGGGGTCAAGGTGGTGCGCACCCGCCTGGGCGAGCCCGACGAGAACGGTCGCCGCCGCCCCGAGGTGGTGCCGGGCTCCGAGGAGGTGATTCCGGCCGACGCCGTGGTCATCGCCTTCGGCTTCCAGCCGGACCCGCCCGCCTGGTTCGCCGACCATGGCATCGAGGTGGATGAGCGCGACCGGGTCAAGGCGCCGGAGCAGGGCCAGTTCCGCTTCCAGACCAGCCACGCGAAGGTCTTCGCCGGCGGCGACATGGTGCGCGGCTCCGATCTGGTGGTCACCGCCATCCACGAGGGCCGCCAGGCCGCCGAGGGCATCCTGGACTACCTCGGCGTCTGAGGCGCGTTCGGCCAGCCGCCGGGCGGCTGGCCGAAATTGAGCCATTGGTCGTGTTCTGCTAGTCTGTCGTCCCATCCTGGCGCGGCTTCCTGCCGAGCCTCATGATCACGTTTCGACAGGTTCTCCATGACACGATATATCTTCGTGACCGGCGGCGTTGTGTCCTCTCTCGGCAAGGGCATCGCGTCGGCCTCGCTGGCGGCGATTCTCGAGGCGCGCGGCCTCAAGGTCACCATGCTCAAGCTCGACCCGTACATCAACGTGGACCCGGGCACCATGAGCCCTTTCCAGCACGGCGAGGTATTCGTCACCGAGGATGGCGCGGAGACCGATCTCGACCTGGGCCACTACGAGCGCTTCATCCGCACCAAGATGACCCAGCGCAACAACTTCACCACCGGTCGCGTCTACGAGCACGTGCTGCGCAAGGAGCGCCGCGGCGACTACCTGGGCGGCACCGTCCAGGTGATCCCGCACATCACCGACGAGATCAAGCGCCGGGTCTTTGAGGGTGGCGAGGGCTTCGACGTGGCGCTGGTGGAGATCGGCGGCACCGTGGGCGATATCGAGTCGCTGCCCTTCCTGGAGTCGATCCGCCAGATCAGAAGCGAGCTGGGGGCCAACCGGGCGATCTTCATGCACCTGACCCTGGTGCCCTATATCAAGACCGCCGGCGAGACCAAGACCAAGCCGACCCAGCACAGCGTCAAGGAGCTGCGCTCCATCGGTATCCAGCCGGACATCCTGATCTGCCGCAGCGAGGTGGAGCTCGAGGAGAGCGAGCGCCGCAAGATCGCGCTGTTCACCAACGTGGAGGAGCGGGCGGTCATCCCGCTGCAGGATGCCGACACCATCTACCGCATCCCGATCATGCTCCACGAGCATGGCCTGGACGAGATCGTCTGCGACAAGCTGCGGCTCACGGCCGATGAGGCCGACCTCAACGAGTGGATCAAGGTCCTCGACGCCAAGCTCAACCCGCTGAAGTCGATCAATATCGCCATGGTCGGCAAGTACATGGAACTGCTCGACGCCTACAAGTCGCTCAACGAGGCGCTGATCCACGCCGGCATCCAGACCCGGGTCAAGGTCAACGTCGACTACATCGACTCCGAGGACATCGAGCGCCACGGCACCGAGCGCCTCGCCGGCAAGGACGCCATCCTGGTGCCGGGCGGCTTCGGCGAGCGCGGCGTGGAGGGCAAGATCGCCACGGCCCGCTATGCCCGCGAGAACGGCATTCCCTATCTCGGCATCTGCCTCGGCATGCAGGTGGCGGTGATCGAGTTCGCCCGCAACGTGGCCGGCTGGGAGGACGCCAACTCCACCGAGTTCACCCACGACACCCAGCACCCGGTGGTGGGCCTGATCACCGAGTGGATCACCCCCGAGGGCAAGATCGAGCTGCGCGACGCCGCCTCCGACCTCGGCGGCACCATGCGCCTGGGCGGCCAGGTGTGCCGTCTCAAGGCCGGCAGCAAGGCCCGCGAGGCCTACGGCAATGACGAGATCGTCGAGCGCCATCGTCACCGTTACGAGGTCAACAACCAGTTCATCGAGGAGCTCGAGCAGGCGGGCCTGGTGGTCTCCGGCAAGAGCGTCGACAACTCCCTGGTGGAGATGGTCGAGCTGCCCGACCACCCCTGGTACGTGGCCTGCCAGTTCCACCCGGAGTTCACCTCCACTCCCCGCGACGGCCACCCGCTGTTCACCGGCTTCGTCAACGCGGCGCTGGAGCACAAGGCGGCGCGCACCCGCGCGCAGTCCTCCCACCAGGAGTAACGGGATGAGCGCACCCGAGCGTCATGTTTCCATTGCCGGCCTCGAGGCCGGCAATTCGTTGCCGCTGATGCTGTTCGGCGGCATGAACGTGCTGGAGTCCCGCGAGCTGGCTCTCGAAGTGGCCCAGGCCTACGTCGAGGTGACCGGACGCCTCGGCATGCCCTATGTCTTCAAGGCGAGCTTCGACAAGGCCAATCGCAGCTCGATCCACTCCTACCGGGGCCCGGGCCTGGAGAAGGGACTCGAGATCCTGGCCGAGGTGAAGGCGCGCTTCGGTGTGCCGATTATCACCGACGTCCATGAGCCCTGGCAGGCCGCCCCCGTGGCCGAGGTCGCCGACGTCATCCAGCTGCCCGCCTTCCTGGCCCGCCAGACCGACCTGGTCGTCGCCATGGCGCGCACCGGGGCGGTGATCAACATCAAGAAGCCGCAGTTTCTGGCGCCCCACGAGATGCGTCATATCATTCGCAAGTGCGAGGAGGCCGGCAACGACCGGGTGATCCTCTGCGAGCGCGGCTCGAGCTTCGGCTACAACAACCTGGTGGTGGACATGCTCGGCTTCGGCGAGATGCAGCAGACCGGCCGCCCGGTGTTCTTCGACGTGACCCATTCGCTGCAGCGCCCCGGTGGGCGCGCCGACAGCGCCGACGGGCGTCGTGCCCAGGTGGCCGAGCTGGCCCGGGCCGGCGTGGCCGTGGGGCTCGCCGGCCTCTTCCTGGAGGCCCACCCGGACCCCGACGCCGCCCTGTGCGACGGCCCCTGCGCGCTGCCGCTGGCCCAGCTCGAGCCCTTCCTGGCCCAGCTCAAGGCCATCGATGAGCTGGTGAAGGGCTTCGCCCCGCTCGACATCCAATAATGTTCCATCGCTGAGACAACTGAGGAAACTCGCATGACCAAGATCGTCGACATTCGCGCCCTCGAGGTGCTCGATTCCCGCGGCAACCCCACCGTCCAGGCCGAGGTGCGGCTTGAGAGCGGTGCCGTGGGCGTGGCCTGCGCGCCCAGCGGCGCCTCCACCGGCTCCCGCGAGGCCCTGGAGCTGCGCGACGGCGACAAGAGCCGCTACCTGGGCAAGGGCGTGCTGCCATGGCGGTGTCCACCACCCGCCGGGCGGCCATCGCCTCGGCGGCGTTCCAGTTGCCGGTCAAGAGATAGAAGCCGAGGAAGCCGACGATGCCCATGGCGAAGGCCAGCGGCACCCGCAGGAACACCAGGACCAGCAGCGCGGCGAAGCCGTAGAGTGCCTCAGTCATGGGGACCTCCCGCCTTGGTCGCGGGGCTCAGCGGGCCGCCCTGCCGGATCACCCGGCACCCTTCCAGCAGGTAGAGCACCGCCCGCGCCAGGGCCAGGAGCGCCGAGAGCGCCAGCATGGCGGCGATCAGCCCGATCAGGTAACCGCGCGGGATGCGCAGGAACTCGGTCACGTCGCCCCACTCGAAGGCGCGCTCGGCCAGCGCCCAGACGCGTCGGGCCATCACCCACAGCGCCGCCGTCACCAGCAGGTTGACCAGCACCTCGCGCACCCAGATCAGCCGGGCGGGAAAGATGGCGTCGAGCAGGTCCACGCTGATGTGCTCCTGGCGCCAGCACACCACCGGCAGCGACAGGAACACCAGCGCCGCCAGCATCAGCTGGGTCAGCTCCACGGCGCCGAGGATCGGGGAGTTGAAGAAGTAGCGGCCGGTCACGTCTGCCGTGGTCAGCAGCATCATGCCGAAGAGGGTGGCACCGGCCACCCCCTCCAGCGTCAGCTGCAGACCCCGGCCGACGCGTGGCCAGATGAGTGCTGAGGTCGGCATGGGTCGGGTTCGCTCCTGATCGTCACGGGTGATTGTTATGGTCGCCACCTTGCCGGCTGACAGTCTCCTGTGCAACTAGTTTGCGACATGGAGCACTTAGACTTAAGTCGCAAAATCCAGGAAAAGCATTGATCTGAGGCAGAATCTTGCCGTCTCGGAGCGATGTGTTCGGCGAAGAATCACCCGACATGCTGGACATCTAGTTTCAAAAGCAACTATGCTCGCTCGACCAGACAAGCAGCTCATCCTGACAACAGAAGCGCGTCGCCAGAGCGTGACGACCCCGACGACTCCGGAGGAACCATGAGCAAGAAGTTCGCGTCCCACGCCGACACCGAAGAGAAGCAGGTCAGCTTCACCAAGCTGGCAGAGGGCCTCTATGCCTACACCGCCGAGGGCGACCCCAACACCGGCATCGTGATCGGCGACGACAGCGTGATGGTGATCGACACCCAGGCCACCCCCATCATGGCCCAGGACGTGATCCGCCGGATCCGCGAGATCACCGACCTGCCGATCAAGCACGTGGTGCTCACCCACTACCACGCCGTGCGCGTGCTGGGCGCCTCCGCCTACAACGCCGAGAACATCTACGCCAGCCAGCACACCTACGACCTGATCGTGGAGCGCGGCCAGCAGGACTATGAATCCGAAGTGGGCCGCTTCCCGCGCCTCTTCAAGGGCGTGGACTCCGTGCCCGGCCTGACCTGGCCCAACATCGTCTTCCAGAAGGAGCTGACGGTGTACATGGGCAAACGCGAGGTGCGCATCATCCATCTGGGTCGCGGCCACACCAAGGGCGACACCATCGTCTGGCTCCCCGAAGAGAAGGTGATGTTCTCAGGCGACCTGGTGGAGTATGGCGCCACCCCCTATACCGGCGACGCCTACCACGAGTACTGGCCGGCCACCCTCGAGCGTCTGGAGGCCATGCAGCCCCAGAAGCTGGTGCCGGGCCGCGGTGACGCCCTGCAGACCCCCGAGAAGTGCCAGGAAGCCATCCAGGGCACCCGCGACTTCCTCAACGACATGTACGAGAGCGTCAAGGCGGGCAAGGCCGCCGGTAAGTCGCTCTCCGAGTGCTACGCCGAGACCTACGCCCTGCTCAAGCCGAAGTACGGCCACTGGGTGATCTTCGATCACTGCGTGCCCTTCGACATCACCCGCTGCTACGACGAGGCGGGCGGCGAATACCCGGATCCGCGCATCTGGACCGCCGAGCGCGACACCGCCATGTGGCACTCGCTGCAGGAAGTGGTCGAGAACCAGTAAGGGTCCCTCGGGACCATCCCCCGGACCGTGACCGGCCGTCGGGTGCAGCGCACCCGGCGTCCCCATGGGAGCATCGCATGCCAACGACCTACAACAATCCCGTCTACCCCTACCGACGCCCCGCCGAGCTCGACAGCAGCGAGGTGCGCCACTGCCCGGTGGTGATCGTCGGCGCCGGCCCCTCGGGCCTCGCCGCGGCCATCGACCTGGCCCAGCAGGGCATCGCGAGCGTGGTACTGGACGACAACAACACCGTCAGCGTGGGATCCCGCGCCATCTGTTTCGCCAAGCGCACCCTGGAGATCCTCGACCGCCTCGGCTGCGGGGAGCCCATGCTCGACAAGGGCGTGACCTGGCAGCACGGCCGCGTCTTCTTCCAGGAGCGCGAGGTCTACGACTTCAACCTGCTGCCGGAGGCGGGCCATCGCGCCCCGGCCTTCATCAACCTGCAGCAGTACTACTTCGAGGAGTACCTGGTCGACCGCGCCGAGGCGCTGGCCGAGTGGATCGACCTGCGCTGGCTGCACAGGGTCACCGAGGTCGATGCGCAGCCCGGGCAGACCGCGCTCACCGTCGCCACCCAGGACGGCGACTACCGCCTGACCTGCGACTACCTACTGGTGGCCGACGGCGCCAACAGCAAGATCCGCGACATGCTGGGCCTGGAGAGCCGTGGCCAGGTGTTCCAGGACCGCTTCCTGATCGCCGACGTGATCATGAAGGCCGACTTCCCCACCGAGCGCTGGTTCTGGTTCGACCCGCCCTTCCATCCCAACCAGTCGGTGCTGCTGCACCGCCAGCCGGACAACGTCTGGCGCATCGACTTCCAGCTGGGCTGGGACGCCGACCCGGAGGAGGAGAAGAAGGAGGAGAACATCCGCCCCCGCGTGCAGGCGATGCTCGGCGAGGAGGTGGAGTTCGAGCTGGAGTGGGCCAGCGTCTACACCTTCCGCTGCCGCAAGATGGACGACTTCATCTTCAACCGGGTGGTGTTCATGGGCGACGCAGCCCACCAGGTCTCGCCCTTCGGCGCCCGAGGCGCCAACGGCGCCCTGCAGAGCACCGAGAACCTGGCCTGGAAGCTGGCCCGGATCCTCAAGGGCCAGGCCCCCGAGGCACTGCTGGCCACCTACAACACCGAGCGCCAGCACGGCGCGGCGGAAAATATCCTCAACTCCACCCGCGCCACCGACTTCATCACCCCGAAGAGCCGCGTCAGCCGGCTGTTCCGCGACGTGACCCTGGAGCTGGCCGAGCACTATCCGTTCGCCCGCAGCCTGGTCAACAGCGGCCGCCTCTCGCTGCCCTGCCGCTACGACGGCTCGCCCCTCAACGGCCCCGACGCCTATGGGTATCCGGCCGAAGGCGGCCCCGCCGACCTGCGCCCCGGCAGCCCGGCCAAGGACGCCCCGGTGAACCTGGCCGGTGAGGCGGCCTGGCTGCTCCACCAGTTCGGCAACCGCTTCGTGCTGCTGCTCGATGGCCGCGTCGACGCCGCCCGCGCCGAGGCCCTCGCCGCGGAGCTGGGCGAGCTGCTGGACCGCCAGGCGGATCTCGACCTGGTGATCGTCGGCCCGGCGCCCCACGCCCTCGCCGCCCTGCCGCGCACCACCCAGGTGGAGGACCGCGACGGGCTCATCGACGAGCGCTACGGCCTCACCGCCGGCGCCGGCTACCTGATCCGCCCCGACCAGCATGTCGCCGCCCGCTGGCGTGACCTGTCCGCCGCCGCCGTCGACGATGCCCTGGCCCGCGCCCTGGGCGCCCACCTCGCCGCGACCGCCGACACCACCATCCAGGGAGGCCGCCATGCCACGGCTTGAGCTGAATCCGAACTTCACCGACCCGGACGCCTTCTACGCCGCGCTGACCGAGCTGCACCGCGAGCGCAGCGAGGCCGAGAGCGAGCGGATCAACGCCCGGCTGATCCTGCTGCTGGCCAACCATATCGGCGAGCAGTCGGTGCTGGAGGAGGCCCTGGCCATCGCAGGCCGGGCCGAGGCCCCGGCGACAGAACAAGAGAGGACGACCCCATGACGACCCAGACACTCGAGTACCAGAGCGGCTTTCGCAACCACTTCGCCAGCGAGGCGCTGCCCGGCGCCCTGCCCGAGGGGCAGAACTCGCCCCAGCGCTGCGCCTACGGCCTCTACGCCGAGCAGTTCACCGGCTCCGCCTTCACCGCGCCGCGCCACCAGAACTTCCGCAGCTGGCTCTACCGTATCCGCCCCTCGGTCTCCCAGAGCGCCTACCGGCCGCTGCCCGACCGCGCCGTGGCCACCGCGCCGCTGGCCCGCCCCGCCGCCGACCCCAACCAGATGCGCTGGGACCCGGTGCCGCTGCCGGAGGCGCCCACCGACTTCGTCGACGGCCTGCTGACCATCGCCGTCAACGGCGATGCCGGCACCCAGGCCGGCTGCGGCGTGCACGTCTACGCCTTCAACCGGGACATGACCGAGCGCTTCTTCTACAACGCCGACGGCGAGCTTCTGATCGTGCCGCAGCAGGGCACCCTGCGCCTGCGCACGGAGATGGGCGAGCTGGAGGTCGCCAGCGGCGAGATCGCCCTGATCCCCCGCGGCATAAAGTTCCAGGTGCGCCTGGGGGCGGGCGTCGACGCTGCCCGCGGCTATGTGTGCGAGAACTACGGCAGCCCCTTCGAGCTGCCCGGCCTCGGCCCCATCGGCGCCAACGGCCTGGCCAACCCCCGCGACTTCCTGAGCCCGGTGGCGGCCTATGAGGACCTGCAGGGCGACTTCGAGCTGGTGGCCAAGTTCTCCGGGCGCTTCTGGGTCACCGACCTGGACCACTCGCCCCTGGACGTGGTGGCCTGGCACGGCAACGTCACCCCCTACAAGTACGATCTGGCCAGCTTCAACACCATCAACACGGTGAGCTTCGACCATCCGGACCCCTCGATCTTCACCGTGCTGACCTCCGCCTCCGACACCCCGGGGATGGCCAACATCGACTTCGTGATCTTCCCGCCGCGCTGGATGGTGGCCGAGAACACCTTCCGCCCGCCCTACTTCCATCGCAACCTGATGAGCGAGTTCATGGGGCTGATCCACGGCGAGTACGATGCCAAGGCGGAGGGCTTCCTGCCCGGCGGCGCCAGCCTGCACAACTGCATGTCGCCCCACGGGCCGGATGCCGAGACCTTCGAGAAGGCCTCGAATGCCGAGCTGACGCCTCACTACCAGGGCGCCACCCTGGCCTTCATGTTCGAGAGCCGCTATGTCTACCATCCCACCGAGGCGGCGCTGGAGGCGGAGTTCCGCCAGCGCGACTACGTGGACGTCTGGTCGACCCTGCGCTCGCACTTCGATCCGAACCGGCCCTGAGCCAAGCGCCCCTCACCCAGAATGACGACGGGGCCGCCACGCGGCCCCGCCCCCGACGACAAGGATTGAACGCCCATGAAACTGGCCACCCTCAAGAACGGACGCGACGGTGAACTGATCATCGTCTCCCGGGACCTCTCCCGCGGCGTCTCCGCCACCGACATCGCCGCCACCCTGCAGCAGGCGCTCGAGAACTGGGACGCCGTCAGCCCCAGGCTGGAGGCGCGCTACGCCGAGCTCAACGACGGCAGCGCCGAGGGCGCCTTCAGCCTGGATCAGGGCCAGCTGCACTCGCCGCTGCCGCGCAGCTATCACTGGGCCGACGGCTCCGCCTATCTCAACCACGTCAAGCTGGTGCGCCAGGCCCGCGGCGCCGAGCTGCCGGAGAGCTTCTGGAACGACCCGCTGATGTACCAGGGCGGCGGCGACAAGTTTCTCGCCCCCACCGAGGAGATCGAGGCGATCAGCGAGGAGCACGGCATCGACTTCGAGGGCGAGATCGCGGTGATCACCGACGACGTGCCCATGGGCGTCACCCCGGAGCAGGCCGCTGGCCACATCAAGCTGATCATGCTGGTCAACGACGTCAGCCTGCGCGGCCTGATTCCCGGCGAGCTGGCCAAGGGCTTCGGCTTCTTCCAGGCCAAGCCGGCCTCGAGCTTCTCGCCGATCTGCGTCACTCCCGACGAGCTGGGCGACGCCTGGCAGGGTGGCAAGGTCCATCTGCCGCTGACCGTGCATCTCAACGGCGAGAAGTTCGGCGAGCCGGAGGCCGGCCCCGACATGATCTTCGGTTTCCCCGAGCTGGTCGCCCATGCCGCCCGCACCCGCTACCTGGGCGCAGGCGCCATCATCGGCTCCGGCACCGTCTCCAACCCCGACCCCGACGGCGGCCCCGGCAAGCCGATCGTCGACGGCGGCGTGGGCTACAGCTGCCTGGCCGAGGTGCGCATGGTGGAGCAGATCCTGCACGGCGCGGCCAAGACGCCCTTCCTGCGCTTCGGCGACCGGGTGCGTATCGAGATGTTCGACCGTGCCGGCAACAGCATCTTCGGCGCCATCGACCAGCAGGTGGTCAAGTACCAGCCCTGACGTCTCGAACCCAGCAAGGAGTGCCCCATGACCACGCTCTACGGCTACTTCCGCTCCTCGGCCGCCTACCGGGTGCGCATCGCCCTGAACCTCAAGGGCCTGGCCCATGACCAGGTCCCGGTCAACCTGGTCAAGGGCGAGCAGCGCGGCGAGGCCAACCTCGCCCGCCACCCCCTGGGGCTGGTGCCGTCGCTCGAGACCGACGAGGGGGTGACCCTCGTCCAGTCGCTGGCGATCTGCGAGTACCTGGACGAGGTGCATCCCGAGCCGGCGCTGCTGCCGGAAGACCCCGCCGGCCGCGCCCGGGTGCGCGCCCTGGCCCAGCTGGTCGCCTGCGAGATCCACCCGCTCAACAACCTGCGGGTGCTCAAGTACCTGGTGGGCGAGCTGGGGGCGGACGAGGCGGCCAAGCTGGCCTGGTACCGCCACTGGGTCGCCGAGGGCTTCCAGGCCCTGGAGGCGATGCTGACCCCCGAGGCGGGCAGCGGCGACTTCTGCCACGGCGACACCCCCACCCTGGCGGATCTCTGCCTGGTGCCCCAGGTGTTCAACGCCGAGCGCTTCGAGTGCGACCTCTCGCCCTACCCGAGGATCCGGCGCATCACCGAGCGCTGCCGCGCCCTGCCGGCCTTCGCCCAGGCCGCCCCGGGGGCGCAACCCGACGCCGGCTGATCTAGAATAAGCAGGCTAATGATAAGCGGGCGCCTCTCCGGCCGGAGAGGCGCCCGCCTCGCGTTCCCGAGCCTTTCCACGCTCCGAGAGGCCCCACAGCAGAAGGAACATCGGGTGCTGAAGCTGACCTCCCCCGCCACGGTGGCGACCCTGGCCGCGCTGACCGCGCTGGGCCCCCTGGCCACCGACATGTACCTGCCCGCCATGCCGGCCATGGCCGAGGCGCTGGGCACCGGCCCGGACCGGGTGCAGCTGACGCTGAGCCTCTACATGGCCGGCTTCGCCCTGGCCCAGCTGCTCTGCGGCCCGGTCTCGGATCGCTTCGGCCGCCGCCCGGTGATGATCGCCGGGATCGCCCTGTTCCTGGCGGCAAGCCTGCTCTGCGCCCTGGCACCGAACATCGAGTGGCTGCTGGTGGGCCGCTTCCTGCAGGCCTTCGGGGGCGCCGCCGGCCCGGTGCTGGGGCGCGCCGCGGTGCGCGACATCCACGGCCCCATCGAGGCGGGGCGCATCCTCTCCTACATGGCCAGCACCATGGCGCTGGCCCCGGCCCTGGCCCCGGTGGTGGGGGCGGGGCTGCTGCTATTCTTCGGCTGGGAGTCGGTGTTCGTGGTGCTGGCGCTCTATGCCGCGGTGATGCTCGCCGTGCTGGTGCTGCTGCTGCCCGAACCGCTGCCCCGGGAGCGCCGCCAGTCGATCGCCCCGCGGGCGATACTGGCCAACTTCCGGCTGCTGCTGGGCCAGCGCGCCTTCATCGGCTATACGCTGGTCAACGCCGCGGCCTTCTCGGGGCTCTTCGCCTACCTCTCCGGCTCGTCCTTCGTGCTGATCGAGTACCTGGGCGTGTCGCCGACCCTCTACGGCGTGCTGTTCACGCTGATCGTGGCGGGCTTCTTCGCCGGCACCCTGGTCAGCGGCCGCTACAGCCACCGCCTGGGCCGCGACCGGCTGATCACCCGGGGCACCCTGATCTGTGCGGCGGGAGGCGCGGCCATGGCCGGCCTGGCCCTCCTCGGCGTGCATGCCCCCTGGGCGGTGGTGGGCCCGCACATGGTGTTCATGCTGGGGGTGGGCATCCTGATGCCCCAGACCATGGCCGGCGCCCTGGCACCCAATGCGCAGTGCGCCGGCGCGGCCTCGTCGCTGTTCGGCTTCCTGCAGATGACCATCGCCGCGGTGGTGGGCGGCCTGGTGGGCCAGTTCCACGACGGCAGCACGCGCACCCTGGCCCTGACCATCGGCCTGATGGGGCTGCTGTCGCTGGCGAGCCACCTGCTGCTGGTGCGCCGCCGCGCCGAGTCGGCCGAGCGCTGCCCGGCCGGCGAGGGCTGAGGGCAGGCACAGGGGCGAGCCTCGCCCGGCAGGCCGCACGCGCAGGGGCCACCAGGCAGAAGGCCACGCGATGCGTGGCCTTCTGCGTTTCCGGTGCGATGCCGTCAGGCGGCCTCGGCGGCGATGGTCACCGGCCTCCCCTCACGCAGCTCCTCGAGCAGCCGCGCGCGGCGCGCGGCGGCCTTCTCCGCCGCCGCCTCGCGCACCGGGCCGAAGCCGCGGATCTCCTCCGGCAGTTTGGCCAGCGCCAGGGCGGTGGCGTGGGTGCCGGCGTCCAGGCGCGTCACCAGCTCGTCGAGCAGCGCCTCGTACTCCGCCAGCAGGCGGCGATCCAGCTTGCGATCGGCGCTGAAGCGGAAGGGGTCGAAGGGGCCGTTGCGCAGGCCGCGCAGCCGGGCCAGCCCCTTCATCGCCTTGAGCATCCAGGGCCCGAAGCGGCGCTTCACCGGGCGGCCGCGGGCATCCTTGCGGCCGGCCAGCAGCGGCGGCGCCAGGTGGAAGCTGAGCCGGTAGTCGCCGCCGAAGGTGGCCTCGAGCTCGGCGAGGAAGTCGCTCTCGGTGTAGAGGCGCGCCACCTCGTACTCGTCCTTGCAGGCCATCAGCCGGTAGAGCTGGGTGGCCACCGCCTGGGTCAGCGCCTCGCCGGCACCGAGGCGCGCCTCGGCCTCGCGCACCCGGGCCACCTTCTGCAGATAGCGCTCGGCATAGGCACCGTCCTGATAGCGTGTCAGCCTCCGCGCGTGGCGGGCGATCACCTCGTCGAGGCTGGCGTCGGCGGCCAGGGGCGCATCGTCCAGGCGACGCTGCAGGGTCTCCGGCTCCACCGCCGCCAGGCGGCCCCAGGCGAAGGCGCGCAGGTTCTTCTCGATGGCCACGCCGTTGAGCTCGATGGAGCGCTTGAGCGCCGCCTCGCCCACCGGCAGCAGGCCCTGCTGCCAGGCGAAGCCGAGCATCATGACGTTGGAGAAGACGGTATCCCCCAGCAGCTGCTCCGCCAGGCGGTTGGCGTCCAGGGTGGCGAAGTTGGCCGCGCCCACGGCGTCGCGCAGCAGGCCCAGGCGCTGGTCCGCCTGCATGTCGGCATCGCGGTAGAGCACGTGGTCGGCGGTGGCCAGCTCGGCCAGGTTGGCCACCACCCGCGTGGTATCGGCCTTGAGCACGTCGAGGGCCTTCCGCGAGCTCGCCACCACCATGTCGCAGGCGATCACGGCGTCGGCCTGGCCCGCCTCGATGCGCACCTGGTGGAGATCGGCGGGAGCGGGGGCGAGGCGCACATAGCTCAGCACGGTGCCGCCCTTCTGGGCGAAGCCCATGAAGTCCAGCACGCTGGTGCCGCGCCCCTCCAGGTGGGCGGCCATGGTGATCAGCTGCCCCACGGTGACCACGCCGGTGCCGCCGACGCCGCCCACCAGCAGGTCATAGGGTCGGGTGAGCAGCGGGGCCTGGGGCAGCGGCAGCGCTTCCACCCGGCGCCAGAAGGCCTCGTCCACGGCCACCCCCTGGCCCTTGCGCAGCTCACCCCCCTCCACGGTGACGAAACTGGGGCAGAAGCCGCCCACGCAGGACATATCCTTGTTGCAGGAGGACTGGTCGATCTTGCGCTTGCGGCCGAGCTCCGTTTCGCGAGGCACCACCGAGAGGCAGTTGGACTGCACCGAGCAGTCGCCGCACCCCTCGCAGACGTGATGGTTGATGAAGACCCGCTTGGCCGGGTCCTCCATCAGGCCGCGCTTGCGGCGGCGGCGCTTCTCGGCGGCGCACACCTGGTCATAGATCAGCACGCTGCAGCCGGGGATCTCGCGCAGCTCCCGCTGCAGGGCGTCCATCTCGTCGCGGTGGTGGAAGGTCACGCCCTTCGGGAACTGGCCCCGGTGGCCGCGATACTTTTCGGGCTCGTCGCTGACCACCGCGATGCGCTTTACCCCCTCGGCGGCGGAGCTCTGGGCGATCATCGGCACGGTGATCTGGCCGTCCACCGGCTGGCCGCCGGTCATCGCCACGGCGTCGTTGAAGAGCACCTTGTAGGTGATGTTGACCCCGGCGGCCACCGCCTGGCGGACCGCCATGGAGCCGGAGTGGAACCAGGTGCCCTCGCCCAGGTTCTGGAACACGTGGCCGTTACCGGTGAAGCGGCTCTTGCCCACCCAGTTGACCCCCTCGCCGCCCATCTGGATCAGCGATTCGGTGTTGCGCCCCATCCAGGAGGCCATGAAGTGGCAGCCGATGCCGGCCAGCGCCTTGCTGCCCTCCGGCACCCTGGTGGAGCTGTTGTGGGGGCAGCCGGAGCAGAAGTAGGGCAGGC
Source organism: Halomonas sp. JS92-SW72 (assembly GCF_003547075.1). Classification (NCBI taxonomy): domain Bacteria; kingdom Pseudomonadati; phylum Pseudomonadota; class Gammaproteobacteria; order Oceanospirillales; family Halomonadaceae; genus Halomonas; species Halomonas sp. JS92-SW72. The sequence continues at coordinate 2,512,940 of NZ_CP032147.1, read as the reverse complement.
GGCGCACGCCGCGAAGCTCGCGTGCCTCGGCGCGGCAGCGGTCCAGCTTGGCGAGGCGCGCGGAGAGGTCAATGCCGAAGAAGCGCTCGAGCCGTTCGGCCACGTAGCCGGCCAGCAGCCGCGGGCTCAGCTCGCCCACATAGGGGATCAGCGGTCGGCCCGCCTCGTCCTGCTTGCCGGTGATCAGCACCTCGCCGGGGCGGTCCGGCTCGGACATGTACTCCTTGATCTGGCTCTCGATGATCCCGCGCTTCTCCTCGATGACCAGCACCTCCTGCTTGGGGTGCACGAACTCGAGGATGCCGCGGCGGTGCAGCGGCCACACCATGCCCACCTTGTAGAGCTCCACCCCCAGCTCGCGCAGCTCCCTCTCGCCGAGCCCCAGCAGGCGCAGCGCCTCCATCAGGTCCAGGTGCCCCTTGCCGGTGGTGACGATGCCGAAGCGCGCCTCCTCGTTGGCATAGAGGCGCCGGTCGATGGGGTTGGCGGTGGCGAAGGCCTGCACCGCCGCCAGCTTGTGCTCGATGCGGGCCTCCAGCTGGGGCCCGGGCAGGTCCGGCCAGCGGTAATGAAGGCCATCCAGCGGCGGCGTGAACTCCGGGGGCTCGAACTCGGGCAGCGGCGTGGCCTCGAGGGAGGCGCCGCTCTCCACCGTCTCGGAGACCGCCTTGAAGCCGACCCAGCAGCCCGAGAAGCGCGACAGGGCATAGCCCCACAGGCCGAACGCCTCGTATTCGGCCAGGGACGCCGGGTTCACGACCGGCATGAACCAGGCCATGAAGGCCACGTCGGACTGGTGGGGCATGGAGGAGGAGACGCAGCCGTGATCGTCGCCGGCCACCACCAGCACGCCGCCGTTGGGGGAGCTGCCGTAGGCGTTGCCGTGCTTCAGGGCATCGCCGGCGCGATCGACGCCGGGCCCCTTGCCGTACCAGAGGCCGAAGACCCCCTCGACCTGCCGGTCCGGGTCGGTCTCCACCTGCTGGCAGCCGAGCATCATGGTGGCCGCCAGGTCCTCGTTGATGGCCGGCACGAACTCGATGTTGGCCTCGGCCAGGGGCTCCCTGGCCTGCCACAGGGCCTGGTCGACGCCGCCCAGGGGCGAACCGCGGTAGCCGCTGATCAGGCCCGCGGTATGACGGCCGTCGCGGCGGTCCAGGGCGGCCTGGCGCAGGGCGATGCGCACCAGCGCCTGGGTGCCGGTGAGGAAGATGCGCCCGGTGTCGCGGGTATAGCGGTCGGCCAGGGTATAGTCGTCGAGAGCGCCGTCGAGGGCATCGCCCGGGACGACGGCGGGGGTGTGAGCGTTCATGGTCGCCACCTCGGTCAAGGGTTCGTTATCGTTGTATGCTGCGAAGTCTAGACCCGATGGCGATAAAGGTGCTTTCGAAATCAACCGGTTAAGCACTACTATATGAGACAAACTTTCTTTTTTATTCTGGAAAGGAAATGATCTTTCCTATAACGACAAGACGTGAAATGCCCCCATGCAAGACGACCAGCTCGACGGCCACGATCGCCGCATCCTGAAGGTGCTCCAGCGGCAGGGCCGCATCACCAACCAGGAACTCGCCGAACAGATCGGCCTCTCCCCCGCGGCCTGCTGGCGTCGGGTCAAGGCGCTGGAGGCCAGCGGCGTGATCAAGCGCTTCGCCGCCCTGGTGGACCCGGCCCGGGTCGGCCAGCCGCTCTGCGCCCTGGTGATGATCACCCTGCGCCGCCACAGCATCGACAGCACCACCGACTTCGAGGAGCGGGTCACCCAGTACCCGGAGGTGCTGCAGTGCTACGCCACCACCGGCAACGCCGACTTCGTGCTGCGGGTGGTGATCGAGGACATGGCCGCCTACGATCGTTTTCTCAACGAGAAACTCTTCACCCTGCCGGGCATCTCCCAGGTCCACTCCAACTTCGTGCTGCGCGCGATCAAGGACGAGACCGCCATTCCCATGCCCTGACCCGGACACCCCATGCCCTCCACGAACACCCGCATGATCCTGCTGCTGGCCCTGGCCGGCTTTGCCAGCATGGCCTCCATGCGCATCAGCGACGCCATGCTGCCGGCGCTTTCCCAGGCCTTCGAACGGCCGGTGGCGGACGTGGCCCAGAACATCACCGTCTTCGCCATCGCCTACGGCCTGATGCAGCTCTGCTATGGCCCGCTGGGGGATCGCTACGGCACCCTGCGGGTGATCGGCCTGGCCACCCTGGCCTGCGCCCTGGGCGCCATCGGCTCGGCGCTGGCCGGCTCGCTCTCCTCCCTGCTGCTGTTCCGCACCCTGAGCGGCGCCACCGCCGCGGCGATCATCCCGCTCTCCATGGCCTGGGTCGGCAACAGCGTCGACTACGCGGCGCGCCAGGTGACCCTGGCCCACATGCTCTCGGGGGCGGTGATGGGGCTGATCACCGGCCAGGTGATGGGCGGACTGCTCGCCGACACCCTGGGCTGGCAGGCCGCCTTCCTGGTGCTGGCGCTGCTCTTCCTGCTGGCCGGGGGGCTCTTGACCGGCGCCGTGCTGCGCGAGCCGACGCTGGCACCGCCGGGGCAGGCCAGCGGCGGCGTCGCCTTCCTGGCGCGGCTCAGCGGTGTGCTGGCTATCCCCCGCGCCCGGCAGATCCTTGCACTGGTGTTCCTGGAGGGGATCGCCGCCTTCGGCGCGCTGGCCTTCGCGGCGAGCCACCTGCACGAACGGCTCGGGGTCTCGCTGACCATGGCGGGGCTGCTGGTGGCGCTGTTCGGGGTCGGCGGGCTGCTCTTCGCTGCCCTGGCCAGGCCGCTGGTGGCAAGGCTCGGGGAGACCGGGCTGGCCGCCCTCGGCGGCCTGCTGATGGGAGCCGGCTTCTGCCTGGTGGCACTGGCGCCGGGGGCCGTGGGCGCCGCCGCCGGCGCCTTCGCCGCCGGGCTCGGCTTCTACATGATGCACAGCACCCTGCAGACCAACGCCACCCAGATGGCCCCCGCCGCCCGCGGCACCGCCATGGCGGTGTTCGCCGGCTGCCTGTTCCTCGGCCAGTCGGTGGGGGTCAGCCTGGGCGCCCTGGTGCTGCGCCTGGCCGGCAGCGGCGTGCTGCTGGCGCTGGCCGGCGCCTGGCTGCTGGTGCTGGGGCTGGTGTTTGCCCGCCAGCTGCGGGGCTGGAAAGCGGAATCCGGCGCCGAGGCGCCGGGGCCGGTAGAAGCGTCGAAGAACGCCTAGCCCTGGTCGATGGTGGCGCCTTCCCGGGCCTCCTCGATGGCCGCCATCACCTGGTCGACATCGGGCACGCGATGGGCCAGGGCCAGCGCCAGCTGGGCCAGGAAGTGGCTCTCGTCGGCCTCCGGCAGCGCATCCAGGGTGGTGGCCAGGCGCTCGTAGACCCGTTCGAGGTCGGCGAAGGGCAGCGTCGGTGTGGTCATGATCATTCTCCTCCCAGGGTGGACGTCAGGGCCGCCTCGAGGGCGGTGGGGTCGAGGCGTTTCCAGCGAGCCGTCACGTGGCGGTCGGGGCGTGCCAGGTAGGCGCTGCCGGGCTCGGCGCCATAGCCGGCGAACAGACTGCCATCCACGTCGACCAGGGTCTGGGCATCCGCCGGCGAACGCGCCACCCGCAGCAGGGTGAGGTCGTGACCCCGGGCCTGCAGGCTGTCGAGGCTCTCCCGCAGGGCAGGTTCGACGCGCCCATCCTCGCTGAAGTGCAGCAGGGTGAAGCCGGTGCCGAGGTGGTCGAGCAGGAAGTCGTCGTCGCCCAGGCGGCGATTGATCAGCGGCGCCCCGGGCACCGGGCCGGCGGAGAAGGCCGGGTCGTCGGCCAGGGTCAGCGGGCTCTCGGCGTAGGTGTAGGGGGTCACCTGGCGGGGGTTGGCGAAGCCGCTGGCGTAGTCGTTGTGGAAGGCCAGCGCCAGGGCGGCGTTGCGCATCAGCCGGTAGCCGCGGGTCGGCGGGGTCATGAAGCGGGTGCTCTTGCCGGCGTTGGCGAAGACGTCCAGGGTGGCACCGCGCCGCTCCGGGCTGTAGCTGTCCAGCAGGGCGTCCGGGGCCTGGCCCTTGAGCACCCAGGCGAGCTTCCAGCCGGCGTTGGCGGCATCGGCCAAGCCGTTGTTGAGGCCGCGCACGCCGAAGATCGGCACCAGGTGGGCGCTGTCGCCGATGAACAGCACCCTGCCATGTCGATAATCATCGAGGGCCAACGTGTAGGCCTTGTAGAGGCTCCACCACTCCAGCTCCCACTCATCGCTCTCGTGCATCACCTCGCGGATGATCAGGCTCACCTTCTCGCGGATGCTGGCCTCCTCCACCGCCTGCTCCGGGTCCTCGTCGGGACCGAGCTGGTAGTCGATGCGCCAGATATCATCGGGCTGCCGGTGCACCAGGATGGTGGCGTCGGGCAGCGCCTTCGAGTGGAAGAAGGCGCGACGCTCGGTGGGGAAGTCGGACTTGAGGCGCACGTCGGCGATCACGTAGCGGCCCTCGTAGGCCTGGCCATGCAGGGAGAGCCCCAGCGACTCGCGCAGGCGGCTGCGCCCGCCGTCGGCGGCCAGCAGGTAGTCGCAGGCCAGCGCGTACTCCCCCTCGGGGGTGGTCACCCGGAGGGTCACGCCATCGGCATCCTGGCTCACGCCGGTGACCGCGCTCTGCCAGCGCAACTCGATCAGGTCGCTCGCCTGGGCCTTGTCGATCAGGAACTGCTCGATGTACTGCTGCTGCAGGTTGACCATCGGGGCGTAGCGCTCCTGGTCGGAGTGCGGCATGCGAAAGCGATAGATCTCGCGGTCGCGGAAGTAGGTGCGCCCCTGGGTCCAGCCCAGCCCCTTCGCCGTGAAGGGCGCATCGACGCCGAGCTGCTGGAGGAGCTCCAGGCTGTGGCGGGAGATGCAGATGGCCCGGGAGCCGTCGTTGACGGTGGCCTTGTCGTCCAGCACCACCGAGGCGATGCCGTGGCGGGCCAGCTCCAGGGCGGCGGTCACCCCCACCGGACCGGCACCGACGATGGCCACCCGGTGGCGCACCGCCTGGCCCGCGAGCTCGGGAGGACGCACGAAGGGGAAATGCGGATAATCGAAGTAGAGCGAATCGGTCTCTGAGCGTCCGGCGGGTCGCATGGCCTCTCTCCTGTCACGGTTGGGCGCTGTTGTCTGACGAGATAGCTGTCTGACGGCAGCCTATCCCCGGGCCGAACCGCCGATTGTCCCGGCAAAGAGGGGACAGAAACCCCACGCCCTGCGACGAAGGTGGCACTCCTGGCAACGTTGACCTCGACAGGCGCCTCCCCCGACTGGCCCGCCCTGCTGGCGGCCACGGCCGAGTGCGTGGCCCACCTGGGCACGCCGCGCTTCGAGGCGGCGCTGATCGCCCTGCTGCACCGGGGAGCCGGCATCGAACAGTGCATCCTCTTCGCCTATGGCGAGGGCGACAGGATGGAGACGCGGCTGGTGGACAACTCGCGCTTCCCGAAGGTCGCCGGACGCCTCGCCGCCCTCTATGCCGGCGGGCTCTTCCGCCAGGATCCCCACTATCCCCGGCTGTGCCAGCTGCTGGCGGAGGGCAGCGACGAGGCCCCGGGAGAGCTTGCGCCGATGCAGACCGAGACGATGTCGCCGGCCTACCGCCGCCACCTCTTCGCCTTTCCCGATCTCGCCGACAAGGTCTCGCTGCTGATTCCCGCGGGCCCCGTCGTCTACTACCTCAACCTCTACCGGGACCTCGGCCGGGGACGCTTCCGCTCAGGCGAGCTGGCGACCCTCGGCGCCCTGATGCCCCTGCTGGCCAGCCTGATCCGCCGCCACTACCGCCAGGCGCGCCCCGCCGCCCTGCCCGCAAGCCCCGAGGAGGCCGCGGCGCTGGCGCCGCTCTCCGCCCGCGAGCGCCAGCTCTGCCTCTTTCTTCTGCGCGGCCACACCCTCAAGACCGCCGCCGCTGCGCTCGATGTCGCCCTCTCCACCGCCGAGACCTATCGCAAGCGCGCCTACGCCAAGCTGGGGGTGCGCTCCAAGGCGGCGCTGGTGGGGCTGTGTCGGCGGGGGTAGCACGGTGCTGGCGGCATCCCATAAGGCGCTGCCCCCTGACAAGGCAGGGGGCAGCAGGTTGAAGGAGAGCGGGTTGTTAATGAGCCGGGCGCCTCAGTCGCGCCCGGCGAGCGCCTCCTCCGGGATCTCCAGGCCGATCTCGCGATAGTAGCGCTCGGCGCCGGGGTGCAGCGGCGTGTTGATGTCGACGAAGACGTCATCGAGGGTGATGTTCCTGAGCAGCGGAATCTGCCCGGCTCGCGCCTCCAGCCCCTCCCAGAAGGCCCGCGTCATGTCATAGATCGCCTCTTCGGCGACGTCCTTGTGGGTCACCAGGCCCACGGTCACGCCGACGGTGCGGATGTCGCCCTCGGTCACCTGATTGTCGCCATAGACCCCGGCGGGGATCTCCCCGAGGCGGAAGCCGGGCCGTTGCAGTACCGGCTGCATGGCGGGGTCATCCAGCTTGTCGTCGGGAATGCCCAGCAGGCGAATCTTGTTGGTCAGGGTGATCTGCGAGATCGCGGGGCTCGGCGGCAGGGTCGGGTTGAAGTAGACGTCGATATGGCCGTCCTGGAAGCTCTGGGACGCGGCATCCCAGCCCAGGCTGACGACCCGGTAGTCCTCTTCGGCCTTGAGGCCGGTCATCCCCTCGATATAGAGCCGAGCCGTCTGATAGGCGGCACCTCCCGGAGGCCCCAGGAAGACCCGCTTGCCCGCGATGTCGTCGAAGCTCTCGATGCCGGAGTCCGCGAAGGTCGAGACGTGGTAGAAGCCCATCGGGAAGTTGAAGACGGTACGCAGGTTGTCTGCCAGGGCCCCGACGCCGCGCACCTCGCTGTAGGGGCCGGTCTCGGTGGCCATCATGTGGTAGAGGTTGGGCGACGACATGAAGAAGTGCGAACGCCCCTGGGCCGTCTCGACGGCATGGCGTGTGGCAGCCCCGGTAGCGTTGACCTGGATGTTGTAGCCCTCGACCTGGTCATTGACGATGGTGGCGAAGGTATTCATCACGATGTAGGGCGAGGTTCCGGGGCCCAGCGTCGACATGCGCAGGTTCTCGGCCGCCAGGGCGGCCCCGCTGGCCAGCAGCGCGCCGCCGACCAGGCCGGCGCAGAGGGTGAGCTTGAGATCGGACGTGGTGAGATGGCGCATTATTGTTCTCCGGTCGACAGGGTGGGGCGACCCGCGGGTGGCCCCGGGGGGTTCACAGGGAAAGCGAGGTCAGGTGGCCGAACCGCCCGCTCTTGCGCAGTCGATAGAGCGTTTCGGCCAGCACGGCGAGCGTCAGCACGCCGATCTGCAGGTAGAGGCCGGGCAGCACCAGCAGGATGGCGCCCAGCATGCCGGCGATGGCCCACAGGTGGCCGCGGCCGGCGAAGAGTGCCAGCATCCAGATGGCCGCCCCGAGCCGCAGCAGGGCCCAGACGAACTCGCCCAGGGCGAAGTCGGTGATCAGCAGCAGCGACGGGCTGTAGACGAAGGCGAAGGGCACCAGGAAGCCCATCAGGGCCAGGCGCACCGCAGTGACGCTGATGCCCATGGGGTTGGCATCGGCGATCGAGGAGGCGGCGTAGCCGGCCAGGGCCACCGGCGGCGTAATCGCCGACATCACCGCGAAGTAGACCACGAACATGTGGGCGGCGATGGTCGGCACCCCCAGGGCCTCCACGGCGGGCCCCATCACCAGGATGATGATCAGGTAGGCCGGCACGGTCGGCATGCCCATGCCCAGCATCAGGCAGGCCATCGCCATTACAATCAGCGACATCAGCAGCGAGCCGTCGGAGAGCGCCTGGGCGGCCGAGGCGAAGCGCAGCCCCAGCCCGGTCAGGTTCATGACGCCCACCACGATGCCCACGGCAGCCACGGCCACCAGGATCTTGGCGCTGGCCGAAGCCGCGCCGGTCACGGCGACCTGCATCGCCCTGAGCGAGCGTGCCTCACGGTTGAGCAGCAGGCCCAGACCCAGCGCCACGGCGATGGCCATGAAACCGGCCCGGGCCGGCGAGCTGCCCAGCATCAGCATGCCGATGATCAGCCCCAGCGGCACCACGAAGGTGCTCAGCATCAGCCAGTCGCGACCCTCCATGCGCGGCAGCAGCGTGTGGTCAGGACGCTCGATGTTCAGCCGCTTGGCCTCCACCGAGATGCAGGCGAACAGGCTGCCGTAATAGAGCAGGGCCGGAATCAGTGCCGCCAGGCAGATGTAGAGATAGGGAATGCCGGTGAGGTCGGCCATGATGAAGGCCACCGCCCCCATGATCGGCGGCATGATCTGCCCACCGCTGGAGGCCGAGGCCTCCACGGCTCCGGCGAAGCGCCCCGAGAAGCCGGTGCGCTTGATCATCGGAATGGTCACCACCCCGGTGCCGACCACATTGGCCACCGCGCTGCCGGAGACCGAGCCGAACAGCGCGCTGGCCAGCACCGCGGCATGGGCCGCTCCGCCGCGCAGCCAACCCAGCCCGCGCATGGCCAGCTTGAGCAGCACATCCCCCGCCCCGAGGGCTTCCAGCAGGGTGCCGAAGATGATGAAGACGATGATGGTGCCGACCACCACGGCCAGCGGGCGACCGAAGACCCCGTCGAAGCTGTACCAGAGGGTCAACATCAGGCTGTCCATATCCACCCCGGAGTGACTCAGCATGCCCCCCAGATGCTGGCCGAACAGGGCATAGCCGATTGCCACCAGGCAGACCAGCACCAGTGGCAGGCCCACGGCGCGGCGGGCCATCTCCAGTACCACGACCAGGGCGCCGACACCCAGCACCACGTCGATGGGCACCAGGAAGTAGAGGCCGAACTCCAGCATGCTGGCGATCATGGCATAGCGCACCAGGGCCGCCACGAAGAGGGCCGTGAGGGTCAGGTCAAGCAGCAGCCGCGCCAGATGGCGGGTGGTGCTGGGCCGGGTCAGCAGCAGCAGGATACCGATCCCCAGGCCTCCGACACGCACCAGGGTCTCGTTGTAGATGCCGAAGCGAGCCGTGTAGAGCGCGCCGGCGACCAGGATCACGGCGAAGAGAAGAAACAGGGCCTGACGCAGGCGGCTTGCCGCCAGGAACAGCCAGGGCGGGCGTTCAGTGAGTGTCATCGGGGTAGCTCCTTCATCCAGTCATCGGGCTGGACGCATTGTTGTCCCGCTGACTCTAGGGGCGGGCGTGGCTCTCGCCCATAGGCTTTTTTCACCAAGTGAAAGCAATGACGCACCAAACCAGGCCATTGTGACCAAAGTCGCATCTCCCCTGGCGATTCAGGGGCGGCGTCAGTAGAGCTGATGGGCCTCGAAGGCAGCGGCAAGGGCCGTCGCGCTCTCGCTGAGCTTGGCGGCAAAGCGGGCCTCGACCTCCTCCTCGGCATGCGCCGACTTCACCCACACCAGGCTGAGGCAGGCCTGCACGTCTCCCATCACGACCACGGGTACCGCAATCGCGTCGAACTCCTCCTCGCTGGCCGACGGCAGCGGGAAGAGGCTCGGATCCCGCTGGGCATACCCCAGCCGCTGGACCCGCTCGCGAAGCCGTCGAATGTAGGCCACATCGCCGGCCAGGCGCCCCTCTTCACCGCCCTGCTGCCTGAGCCGGGCGAGGATCGCATCGAGCCGACGCTCGTCGCAGAATCCCAGGTAGGCACGCCCCATGGCCGACTTCAGCATGCTGGGGCGATAGCCGACCACTTCCCGGTTGAGGACGATGGCGGTGCGCCGTCGCGAGGTCTCGACGATCGCCATCCCCTGGCCGTCGTAGATGGCAATGTCCGAGGGCCAGACAAGCGCCTCCTGAAGCCGCTCCAGAAAGGGAGCCGCCACCTGGGCAATGGCATCGTGGACGCTGACGTGCTCGCCCAGATCGTGCAGGCGGTAGGTCAGGCGATAGCGCTTGTCACCCATACCCCGGTAGACCCACCCCTCCTGTTCCAGAGTGGCGAGGATGCGCAGGATGGTGGCGCGGTCGATACCGGTGGCGTGGTGAAGCTCACCCAGGCTGACGGGCCCGCTGGCGCTGTCGATGGCGTTGACCACGGCCAGGCCGCGGGCCAGGGCACGAATCTGCTTGGTCATGGCCGTCTCTCTTTTCACATGGTGAAATAGTCGATTGCCTGCCTTGGCCTGTCAATGAAAGTCTCACCGCAAGACCTCCGGGCGATGCCCGTTCTTCTTCGGTAGACGATTCAGGCGGTGACCCCATGCGCAAGGACAAGCCCAATATCCTGTTCATCATGGCCGACCAGCTGCGGGCCGATTATCTCGCCTGCAATGGCCATCCCACCATCCGCACCCCCAACATCGACGCCCTGGCCAGCCAAGGCGTGAACTTTACACGGGCCTACTGCCAGGCCCCCGTGTGCGGCCCCTCGCGAATGTCGTTCTACACCGGCCGCTACGCCATCAGCCATGGCGCCAGCTACAACAACGTGCCGCTGCGCGTCGACGAGCGCACCCTGGGGGACCATCTGCGCCCCGCGGGCTACCGGGTTGCTCTGGTGGGCAAGACCCATATGCGTCGCGACATCGAGGGCATGGCGCGGCTGGGTATCGACCCGGACACCTCACGTGGCGTGCTGGTCAGCCAGTGCGGCTTCGAGCCCTTCGAGCGCGACGACGGCCTGCACCCCGACCAGTCCGCCGACCCGGATCTGCCCTACAACCGCTACCTGCGCGAGCAGGGGTACGAAGGTGACAACCCCTGGCACAGCGCCGCCAACTCGGCACAGGGCGAGAACGGCGAGCCGCTCAGCGGCTGGTACATGCGGCATGCCCACCTGCCGGCGCGGGTGCGAGAGGAGCATTCCGAGACCGCCTATACCACCCATCGCGCCATGGATTTCATCGACGAGGCCGGCGACACCCCCTGGTGCCTGCACCTTAGCTACATCAAGCCCCACTGGCCCTATCTGGCCCCGGCCCCCTACCACAACATGTACGGTATACAGGATATTCTCCCGGCGGCCCGCAGCGACCTGGAGCGCGAGCGGCCCCACCCGGTACTGGGCGCCTTCATGCAGCATCCCGAATCCCGAGAGTTCTCCCGCGACGAGGTGCGTGAGCGGGTGATTCCCACCTACATGGGCCTGATCACCCAGCTGGATGACCATATCGGTCGGCTGATGACCTTCCTGGAGACGCGCGGCCAGCTGGACAACACCCTGATCGTGCTGACCTCGGACCATGGCGACTATCTGGGCGACCACTGGCTGGGGGAAAAGGAGATGTTCCACGAGCCGAGCGTGCGCATTCCGATGATCGTGGTCGACCCGCGTCGCGAGGCCGACAGCACCCGAGGCAGCCGCTCCGAGCAGCTGGTGGAGGCCATCGACCTGGTGCCCACCTTCGTCGATGCCGCCGGAGGCGACAGCCGAGCGCTCGATCATGTCCTGGAGGGGCGCTCACTGCTGCCGCTGGTCAGCGGCAGCAAGGTGGAGCCGTGGCGTCGGTACGCCTTCAGCGAAGCCGACTACGCCTGGCGGCCGGCCCGGAAGGAGCTGGGACTGGCTCCCGACGAAGCCAGGGCCTTCATGGTGACGGATGGCCGCTGGAAATCTGTGCACTACCAGCACCACCGCCCCCAACTGTTCGACCTTGCCACTGACCCCCAGGAGCTGACCGATCTGGCCGGCGAGTCCTGCCACGCCGAGACCCTCGAGCGACTCGAGAAGGCCCTCCAGGGCTGGGCGCTGGAACGTAGGCATCGCATCACGGTCAGCAACCAGCGGGTCTCTGAGGCCACAGGATCGGCCCACAAGCGGGGCTATCTGTTCGGCGTCTGGTAAGGACCTAGGGGAAACGCGCTGGAAACAGGACGGGCCCTCGACCAATCCGGTCGAGGGCCCGCTGTCATTGCACTATCAGCGACATCAGGACGAAGCTGCCGTGACGGCTCAGCCCTGGGCGCGGCGCTCGAAGGCCTCGGCGTTGGGGCAGAAGCCGCGGCACTCCTCGACCTCGGCGCCGGCACGCATGGCCTGCCAGCAGTGGCCCACCACGGGGCAGGCGTTGCAGGTGTCACGCAGGGCGCCGTAGCCCGGCTGGGCGGCCAGCTCGGCATCCTGCAGGCCGAAGCGCTGCATCATCACCGGCATCAGGGTCTTCGCCGGCACGAAGGTGGCCGGCTGACCCGCCCCCAACTGCCGGGCCATCTCGCGCTCGAAGCCACGCTCCAGAGGGGAGTCGAGGTCGGTCAGCAGCTTCTGGTAGGTCGTGCCCGCCTCGTGCTGGACGTCACGCACCAGCTGAGGGGTGGAGGCGGCGTAGCAGCGCTCGGTCAGGCGTTCCCACCAGGATGAGGGGCGAGTGGTCTGGGCAGTGGCCATGGTGATGCTCCCGTCAGGTGATCGTGTGTCTGGGCTCAGTATCGACCCGCGGGAGCCTCGCTGCCTTGACCGAGGTCAAAATAGTTTCAAACGAAACTACCTCGGACTGTTGTCGACCACGTCCTCCGGCCCCATGCCGGGCTCCTCGGCCGCCAGCGCCAGCTGCTCGCGGAAGTAGGCCAGCGCCCCGCTGCCGTCCACGTCGTGGCGGGCCGCCTGGGCCACCCACTGGTCGGGCAGGTCGGCGGCCATGGCCTTGAAGCGCTCCACCTCGGCCTCGGGCAGCTCGATGAAGGTGTTGCCCTGCTCCCGGGCGAACTCCACGCCGCGCACGTCCACCACGTCCATCATGTAGCCGAACAGCCGCGAGAGCCGCTCGCCGGAGACCGAGGCGATGGCCTCGCGGTCCTCGTCCGAGAGCGACGCCCAGGTGTCGGGATTCATCACCAGGGAGAAGCTGCCACGGTAGAAACCGCCGGGCATGTCCACCGTGTAGGGCAGCACCTCGGCGAGGCGGAAGCTGCGCAGCCCCTCCAGGGTCAGCATGGCGCCGTCGATGACGCCCTGGGTAGCCGCCTCGTAGGTGCCGCCGGGCGGCAGGGCCACGCCGCTCAGCGAGAGCGCACTGGAGATGTCGGCCATGATGCCCCCGCCGATGCGGACGCGCTTGTTGGCCAGGTCGTCCAGGCCATCGATGCCCTCCCTCAGGAAGAGCGCCCCCGGGCCATGCACGCCCAGCCCGATCAGCTCGACGCCGCGATGCTCCCGCGCCGCGGCGAGGTACTCGTGATGGGTACGCCAGTAGGCCACCGAGGCCGCCTCGGAGGAGAACTCCTCGAAGGTGGGCAGCTCCGGCAGCTTGGTCAGCTCGAAGCGCCCCGGCATCAGGCCGTGGAAGAGCCAGGTGGCATCGGCCACGCCGTCGGCGATCAGGTCCATCTGGGCGCCGGGCGGCCCCATGTCATGCACCACGTTGACGGTGACGCGCCCCTCGGTGGCCTCTTCCACCCAGGCCGCCCAGGTGGGCCAGACGATGGTGTTGACGCCGTGGTTGGGGCCGGCCCAGGTGCTGACCTGGAGCTCGGTGGCCAGGGCCTGGGCGGAGAGCGAGAGCGCGCCCAGGCCCAGCAGGGCGGAGGCGGCGGTCAGGGTCACCAGCTTTTTCATTGTTGGTTTTCCTTGTGGTGGGTGTGGTTGGCGTACCAGTCATCGGGATGCCGGGGCCTAAAGCCCCAGCACCAGTCGCTTGCCCTTGGCGCGAGAACAGCAGCTCATGAGGCGGCCCTGTCCCTCACGCTCCGAGGCGGTGAGCACCTTGTCGCGGTGGTCGATCTCGCCGTCGAGCACGGCCACCTCGCAGCTGCCGCAGAGCCCCTCCTCGCAGTCGCTGGGCACGTCGATGCCCGCGGCGCGCAGGGTCTGCAGCAGGGTGCGGTCCCGCGGCACCGAAAGGGTCAGGTCGGAGTCGGCCAGCACCACCTCGAAGGCCTGCTCGCGCTCGGGGTCCAGGGCCGTGCCCTCGGCGGAGAAGTGCTCCACGTGCAGGCTGCCCTCGGGCCAGTGGGCGGTGCCCTCGGCGAGGGCGTCGAGCAGCCGCTCGGGGCCGCAGGCGTAGATCAGCTGCCCCTGCCGCGGCTCGGCGAGCAGCGCCGCGAGGTCGAGTCGCACCCCCTCGGCCCCGGGATAGAGGCGCAGGGCCGCGCCGTGGTCGCGCTCGAGTCGCGCCAGGAAGGCCATGGTGTCGCGGCCGCGGCCGGCATAGTGGAGCTCGTAGGGCTTGCCCAGCGCCTTGAGCCGGTCGGCCATGGCGATGATCGGCGTGATGCCGATGCCGCCGGCGATCAACAGGTAGCCCTCGGCGCCCTCGTCCAGGCGGAAGTGATTGCGCGGGCCGCGCACGTGCAGCTCGACGCCCTCGCGGACGGCCTCGTGCACCCAGCGGGAGCCGCCGCGCCCCTCGGGCTCGCACAGCACGGCGAGGCGCCACTCGCCGCTGTCGGCCGGGCCACACAGCGAATACTTGCGTGATTCGCCGCTCGGCAGCACCAGGTCCAGGTGGGCGCCGGGAGACCAGGCGGGCAGCCGGCCGCCGGCCGGGTCGACCAGGGTCACACCGAGGATGCCCTCGGCCTCGGGCGCGGCACGGGCGACGCTGACCCGGCGCACGATGGCGCGGCTCTCGGGAGCGCCGATCGGGAAGTCGCGCTGGGCGGTGCGCAGCGCCGGGTCGCGGCGTTCGGGGTTCTGCGCCGGGTCCCAGCGTACCCAGAGCGCCTCCGGGCCGCGGAAGGAGGTGTTGGGCAGGAAGCTGAACTCCTGCGCCTCGAGCTCGAGGTGGGGCAGTCGACGGGTGAACTCCTCGAGGAAGATGCGCATCTCCAGGCGCCCGAGGTTCTTGCCCATGCACTGGTGGCTGCCGTAGCCGAAGGTCAGGTGGTCCACGGCGTTGTCGCGGTAGATGTCGAGCTCGTCGGGATTCTCGAAGTGGCGCGGGTCGTGGTTGGCCGAGGCGGTGACCATCAGGATCCTGCCGCCCTCGGGAATGGTCACGCCCCCCACCTCCACCTCCCGGGTGGCGAGGCGGCGCCAGGCCACCACCGAGCCGGAGTGGCGCAGGCACTCCTCGGCGGCGGCGGGAATCAGCGCGGGGTTGGCGCACAGCTCGGCCCACACCGCCGGCCGCGAAAGCAGCTGGCGGAAGGCGTTGGCGGTGGCCAGCGCCGTTGTCTCATGGGCCGCCACGATGATCGCCATCATCATTGAGTGCAGGTAGCTGTCGGTGACGACGTCGGGCTTCTCGCGGTTCTTGGCGATCATGTCGTACATCCAGCCGTGGCCGTCCGAGCGCGCCTGCATCCGCCGCAGCACCTCGCCGGAGTACTGCCAGAACCGGCCGACCCCCTCGGCCACCTCCACCTGCTGCGCCGGCGAGGGACGCCCCCAGGTGTTGAGGGTGTGGGCCACCGAGAAGCGCCTGAGCTGCTCCATGTCCTCCTCAGGCACGCCGAGGAAGTGCAGCGCCACGGTCAGCGGCACCTCCCAGAACAGCTCGGCCACCAGGTCGGCGCGGCCGCGGTCGATGATGGCATCCAGCCGTTCGCGCACCAGGCGGCGCACCATGGGCGCATGGGCCTCCAGCGCCTCCGGGGTGAAGGCGTCCAGCAGCTCGCGGCGCCGCGCCATATGGGCCGGCTCGTCCTCGTTCACCAGGGTGCGGTGCATCCCGTAGTCGTAGCGCTTGAGCACCGCGAGGGCCTCGTCGCTCGACGGGGTGATCTTCTCCAGGGCGATGGAGGGCGAGAAGGTGAGGTTGTCGCGGAAGATCGCCTTGATGTCGTCGTAGCGGCTCACCACCCAGTAGCCGAGCCTGGGGCTCCAGAACACCGGCTCCTGATCCCGGGACCAGCGCAGCGCCTCGGCGGGATCGAGCTGGTAGGGACGGTCGAAGGGGTCGAAGGCCGCCGCCCGGGGGGATACCGGGCAGCCGTTCGGGGCGGGCTCGCCGGCGTGGTGACCGGCGCGGTGAAAGGGGCAGCCGCCCGCCTCGGCAGCGGGTTGGGTAGGGGCAGAGGTCATGCTGGGCTCCATCTGGACCGGTGCGGCGACGTCGCTTGTCGTGACTGGCCTTTGTCGTGACTGGCCTTTGTTTTACTTTTATCGCACACTTTGCTCTATTGAACGCACAATGCGAAAAATAGGCCCCTTTCCCGGCGACGTCAACCGCGCCTCCCGGGAGCGCAGCGGGGCCGCTCACGACGCCCAGGAGGTCGCCCATGTCCACCACCCTGCAGACCCTCGACCGCGGCCTGAACGCCCTGGCGATCATCGCCGAGCAGACCGGCGGCCTGAGCGTGGCCGAGCTGGCCGAGCGCCTCGCGGTCCACCGCGCCATCGCCTATCGCATCGTCACCACCCTGGAGCAGCACGGCCTGGTGAATCGCGGCCGTGACGGCCTGCTGCGGCTCGGCGCCGGGATCAGCCTGCTGGCCTCGCGCTTCGAGCCCCAGCTGCGCGCCCTGGCCCAGCCGCGCCTCAAGGCACTGGCGGCCGCCACCCGGGCCACCGCCTTCCTCTCGGTGGCCCAGGGCGAGGAGGCCGTGGTGATCCTGGTGGCGGAGCCCGACGACGGGCTGCTGCGGGTCGGCTATCGGGTCGGCAGCCGCCATCCGCTCAGCCTGGGCGCGGCGGGCATCGCCATCCTCGCCGGACGCCCCGCCGAGACGGGCGAGGCCGAGGCCGTCACCCGGGCCCGCCGGGAGGGCTACAGCCTGACCCGGGGCCAGCTCCAGCGCGGCGCCGTGGGGGTGGCAAGCCCGATTCCCGCCGATCCGCGGCGCAGCGGGGTGGAGGCCTGCGTGGGGGTAGTGGCCATGGATGACCTGGACAGCGCCACCGCCATCGCCGAGGTGATGGCCGCCGCCCGGGCGCTGGCCGAGCTGGTGGCGCCCGCCGTCGCCGGGGCCGAGTGAAGCCGGCGCCGCGGCGGAGTACACTAGCGGCCGTCCACTCCCCCGCCAGCCGAGGCCGCGCCGATGAGTTCCCACCTGCTCTCCGTCGATTCCCTGACCCGTGACCATGTCGATCACCTGATGCGGGTCGCCGCCCGCATGGAGCCCATCGCCCAGCGGCGCCAGGTCACCCGCGTGCTGGAGGGGGCCGTGCTCGGCAACCTCTTCTTCGAGGCCAGCACCCGCACCCGGGTCAGCTTCAACGCGGCCTTCTGCCGGCTGGGCGGCAGCGTCTGCGACACCACCGGCTTCACCTTCTCCTCCATGGCCAAGGGCGAGTCGCTCTACGACACCAGCCGGGTGATGAGCGGCTACTGCGATGCCATCGTGATGCGCCACCCCGAGCTGGGCTCGGTGGCGGAGTTCGCCGCCGCCACCAACGTGCCGGTGATCAACGGCGGCGACGGCCCCGGCGAGCACCCCAGCCAGGCACTGCTCGACTTCTACACCATCGACAAGGAGTTCACCCGGCTGGGCAAGTCGCTGGCCGGCGCCCACGTGCTGATGACCGGCGACCTGAAGTTCGGCCGCACCGTGCACTCGCTGATCAAGCTGCTCTCCCTCTACGCACCGCTGCGCATCACCCTGGTGGCCCCGCCGGGGCTGGAGATGCCGAGCCACCTGATCGACCTGGTGGCCTCCCGCGGCCACCGCGTGGAGCAGCGCGACAGCCTGGCCAGCGACTTCGGCGACGTGGACGTGGTCTACACCACCCGCATCCAGAAGGAGCGCTTCACCGAGGAGATGAGCGAGGGCTTCAGCCTGTCGCGGGACTTCACCGTGGACCGCGCCTTCCTGGATGGCCGCTGCAACGACAGCACCATCGTCATGCACCCGCTGCCCCGGGACAGCCGCCCGGACGCCAACGACCTCGACGTGGACCTCAACGGTGACCCGCGCCTGGCGATCTTCCGCCAGACCGACAACGGCATCCCGGTGCGCATGGCGATCTTCGCCACCCTGCTGAAGGTGGATGAGCTGATCGAGCAGGAGCTGCGCCCGGTGCGCTGGTTCGTGCCGACCCGCGTGGGCGTTGACGACCGCGAGCTCTGACGGGAGGCGCTTCGGCGCGCTTCGCCTATGCTTGATGTCTGACATCAGCCTGCGAGGAGAGACCCATGAGCCTGCAACGCGCCTACCGCCTACTGGCGGTGTTCTACAGCCTGCTGCTGCTGATCGGGGCGATCGCCCTGCTGGCCGGCGGTGGGACCCCGCTGGCCATGGTGCACCTGGTGGTGGGCCTTGTGGCCGTGGCGGGGCTGTGGGGATACATCCTCAAGCGCGGGGTCATGGGGCCGCGGATGTGGCGGCCGCTGGCCGGGGTGCTCGCCGTGGGGGCGGTGGCACAGCTCTTCGTGCTGCTGTCGGTCTCCCTGGACGGCGTCACCATCACCTGGATGCTGACCAGCGCGGTCTTCGCGCTGCTGCTGGTGGTGATCCTCTACCGCTACGGCGACCGCGACCAGGCGATCTGGGCCACCCCCGAGGAGCTCGCGGCCGCGCGGCAGCTGGAGACGCTGCTGGAGGGGCAACCGCGGCTCGAGGCGCAGAAGCGCGAGGGCGACCGGGAGGCCAGCGTGCAGGTGGTGAAGGCGGGCGACGAGTACCGGGCCAGCGTGACGCGCCGGCGTGACGGCCAGCAGGAGCAGTTCGAGGAGCGCTTCCACCACCCCGCGACCCTGGTGTTCTTCCTGGAGAAGTTCGCCGGGCTCTCGGTGCAGGACTTCGATCGGGCCGACCCGGCCTGAGCCCGTCGCTCAGCGGCCGGGCAGCCCCTCCCGGGCGGCGAACCAGCGCTCGACGATCAGCACCGCGCTGATGCCGTCGACGCTCGCCTCCCGGTAGTTGCCGCGGTGGCCGCGTTCCCGGGCGATCACCTTGGCCTCGCCGGTGGAGCCGCGTTCGTCGACCATCTCGCAGGGCACCCCGAAACGGCCGAACAGGCGCTTGCCGAACTTGCGGGCGCGGGTGCTCATCAGCTGCTCCTCCCCCTCCGCGGTCAGCGGCAGCCCCACCACGAAGAGGTCGGGCCGCCACTCCTCCACCAGCCGGGCCACCTGCTGCCAGTCGGGGATGCCGTCCCGAGCCGGCAGGGGGTCGAGCTCGCGGGCGCTGGCCAGCAGCTCGTTGCCCACCGCCACGCCGATGCGCCGGGTGCCGAAGTCGAACCCCAGGATCAACCGCTCGCCTTCCCGTGCCATCAGCCTCGCCCTGCCACCATCAGGAGTGACCCGCCTCGCGGGTCATCAGATTGAGGTCGATGCCGAGGATGCCGGCGGCGGCCCCCAGGCGCTGCTCCGGCGGCACCTCGAAGAGGATGTCGGAGCGCCCCTCCACGGTGAGCCAGGCGTTGTCGAGGATCTCCTGCTCCAGCTGACCGGCCTCCCAGCCGGCGCAGCCCAGGCAGACCAGGAAGTCCTCGGGCCCCTCGCCGGCGGCCAGCGCCTGGAGCATGTCCATGGAGGTGGTCAGGGCCAGCTCCTCGGTGACCTGAATGCTGGAGTCCCAGGGGGTGCTTGCGCCGCGATGCAGGATGAAGCCGCGATCCTTGTGCACCGGCCCGCCGTAGTAGACCGGCGCGTTGCGATGGGGGCTCTCCTCGCCGCCGAGCTCCAGCTGCTCGAAGAGCGCCTCGAGGGTCAGCTCCAGCGGCCGATTGACGATCACCCCCATGGTGCCCTTCTCGTCATGGTCGCACAGGTAGCTCAGGCTACCGGCGAAGTTGGGATCTTCCAGGTGCGGCATCGCCATCAGGAAGTGATCCTTCAAACCGAAATGTTGCATGAGACTCCCCGGCGGTCCTAGCGCACGCCGTAGTGATTGCCTTGGCCGAACCGCCAGACGCGGGTGATGGAGAGGGTGTCCAGGCTGCCCATGCCCGCATCGAAGGGGCGATAGGGCGCCGCACCGTGGACGGTGTCCAGCGCGGCCTGGTCGAGTTCGGCATGTCCCGAGGATTGTACCACCTCCGCCTGGCGAAGCCCGCCGTCGCGGCCGATCACCACGCGGATGCGCAGCTGTCCCTGCAGATGGCGCGGCGCCGGATGCACGCGGTTGCCGTAGTCTTCCACCCGGCGGGTCCAGTCGTCGATGTAGCGCGCCTCGGCGGCGCGCTGGGCGGCCAGCTGCGGGCTGTCGCCCGCGGGGCCCGCCGCCTCCGGGCTGAGGCCCTGCTCGCGGATGCTGCGGGTGGCCTGGGCCAGCAGGTCGCGGCCCGAGGCGGAGGGCGCGGTGACGCTGGGCGGGGCGGCGGCATCCGCCGCCTGGGGGGCGCTCTCGCGGGGCTCGGGGGGCGTCTCCAGCGCCTCCTCGCTGTCGGCGGCGGGCGGCGCCCGCTCGTCGGGGCGTGCCTCGGGCTCGAGGCGCGCCTGCTCCGGCTCGGCCGGGGTGGCCGGGTCCACGTCGCTGACGCTCTCCTGCACCAGCGGCAGCTCCTCCATGGGCGCCGCGCGGGACTCCGCCGGCGCCTCCTCCTGCTGTTTACCGGCGGCCTGCTGGTCGGCCTCGGCGATGGCGTCGGCCGTCACCGGCGCCTCGCTGGGGCGGGTGACCAGCACCACGTCGAGGCTCGAGCGCGGCGCGGGGGGGGCGGCGAACTGCCAGCTGGCCACCACGCCGATCACCGCGAGGTGCAGCAGCAGCGCCAGGGACCAGGCCAGCCAGTGGCGATGGGGCCGGGTCACCGGCGCATAGCGGATGGGGTCGTTGACGCAGGCACTCATGGGCTCTCCCGCCCCCCTGTGCTAGGCCCGCCGCTCGGCGAGCCGGCGCTCGATGGCGTCGAGCAGCAGCCCGGCGATATCGGTGCCGCGCTGGTCGTCGATCTCGCGCACGCAGGTGGGGCTCGTCACGTTGATCTCGGTGATGTAGGCGCCGATCACGTCGAGGCCGACGAACATCAGCCCCTTGTCGCGGATCATCGGCTGCACCTGGCCGATCAGCCAGTGGTCGCGCTCGGTGAGCTCGCGGCTCACTCCGGTGCCGCCGGCGGCCAGGTTGCCGCGGGTCTCGCCGGCCATGGGCACCCGGGCGAGGCCATAGGGCACCGGCTCGCCATCCACCAGCAGGATGCGGGTGTCGCCGTCGGTGATCTCGGGGATATAGCGCTGGGCCATGATCTGCCGGCGGCCGCGCTCGGTGAGGGTCTCGATGATGGCGCCGAGGTTGCGGCCCTCCGGGCGCACATGGAAGATCCCGCTGCCGCCCATGCCGTCCAGAGGCTTGTAGATCACGTCCTGGTGCTCGGCATGGAAGGCGCGCAGCTCGGGTTCGCTGCAGGAGACCAGGGTCGGCGTGCAGCACTGGGGAAACTGCTGGGCGAAGAGCTTCTCGTTGCACTCGAGCAGCGCTCGGGTGGGGTTGACCACCAGCACCCCCTCGCGCTCGGCGAAGCCCAGCAGGTGCACGGCATTGAGGAAATGGGCGTCCACCGGCGGGTCCTTGCGCATCAGGATCACGTCGAGCTCGGCCAGGGGGCGCGGCTCGGGCTCGCCGAGGTCGTACCAGTGGGTCGGGTCGCGGTGCACGGTGAGGTCGCGCAGCCGGCCGAAGGCGCGGCCGTCGCGCAGGAAGAGGTCCTCCTGCTCCAGGTAGTGCAGCGAGGCGCCGCGGTCCTGGGCGGCCCACAGCATGGCCAGGGTGGTGTCCTTCTTGTAGGCGATGTCGGCGATGGGGTCCATCACCACGCCGATCTTCGGGGCGCGTTCGCTCATGGTGTCGAAAATCCGCTTCGGAGGGAGTGACGCCAGTATGCCGCATGGGCGAGGGCCGCTCCAAGACGATAGCGTCCTTGACAGGGGTAACGCCCGCCACTAGATTTGGTTTCACTTGAAACTAAATAGCCCCGGGAGTGCCCCATGATCCAACTCGAGCAGATTCACCACGTCGCCTACCGCTGCCGCGACGCCAAGGAGACCGTGGCGTGGTACCAGGACAAGCTCAACATGGAGTTCCTGGTGGCCATCGCCGAGGACCGCGTGCCCTCCACCAAGGCGCCGGACCCCTACATGCACCTCTTTCTGGATGCCGGAAACGGCAACATCCTGGCCTTCTTCGAGCTGCCCAACTCACCGGAGATGGGCCGCGACCCCAACACCCCGGAGTGGGTCCAGCACATCGCCTTCCGGGTCGCCGACGAGGCCGCGCTGATGGCCGCCAAGGCGGAGCTGGAGAGCAAGGGGGTCGAGGTGGTGGGCCCCACCGAGCACGGCATCATCCGCTCCATCTACTTCTTCGACCCCAACGGCCATCGCCTGGAGCTGACCTACGTGAAGGGCACCGACGAGCAGATGCGCCGGCTGAAGGAGGTCGCGCCGGCGATGATCGAGGAGTGGTCGAAGACCAAGCGGGCACCCAAGCATGCCGCCTGGCTGCACGAGGAGGAGTTCAACGGTCTGGATTGAGCGGCGCCAGCCGGATGCCGGTGGGCGAAAGGGTGATCAGGCGCTGCTTGTAGAGCCGGCCGATGGCCTGCTTGAAGGCGTTCTTGCTCACCCCCAGCCGCGCCTTGATCTCGGCGGCATCGCTCTTGTCGCCCAGCGGCAGGTAGCCGCCGCTCGCGCGCAGCGCCTTGAGCACCGTCTCGCCCACCACGTCGAGGCGCGCCGCGCCCGGAGGCAGCAGCGAGAGGTCCAGACGGCCATCCTCGCGCAGGCGCTTCACGTAGCCGGTCAGGCGCTGGCCGCGACGCAGCGGCCGGGTGATATCGTCGCGATAGAGCAGCCCCCAGCAGCGATGGTCGACCACCGCCTTGAGGCCGAGATCGGTCTGCTCGGCGATCACCAGGGTCACCTCGTCGCCCGCCGCGAGACCCTCGGCCTCGTCGGAGACGAAGCGGTCGAGCTTCTGGGAGGCCACCGGCCGCCCCTGCTGGTCCTCGTAGATCCTCACCAGCACCCGCTTGCCCACGCTGGGCCGGAAGCGCTGCTCGCCGTAGGGCAGCAGCAGGTCCTTGGGATGCCCCCAGTCGAGGAAGGCGCCGGTCTCGTTGACGGTGACCACCTCCAGGTAGGCGACCTCGCCCACCGCACACTTCGGGGCACGGTAGCGCCGGCCGGCGGCGGGACGCGGCGTGCGCGGTTCACGGGAATCGGACATGGCGATGTTCCTCGAAGCCAGGGATGAGAGGGGTCAGCGAGCGCTCACAGATCCCCGAAGCGGTACTGCAGCAGGCTCAGCGCCACCACCGGGGCGGTCTCGGTGCGCAGGATGCGCGGCCCCAGGGTGAGCGCGGCGAAGCCGGCGGCCCGGGCGGCCTCGACCTCGTCCTCGGCGAGCCCGCCCTCGGGGCCGATCAGCAGGGCCACGCCGGCCGGGGCAGTCTCCCGCTCGAGCCCGCCCTGGGCGTCGGTGGCCGGATGCAACACCAGGCGCAGCGCCTCGCCGCGCTCGGCCAGCCACTCGGCCAGCGCCAGCGGCGGGTGCACCGGCGGCACCACCGCGCGGCCGCACTGCTCGCAGGCGCTGGCCGCCACGGCCTGCCAGTGGGCGAGCTTCTTCGCCTCGCGCTCGCCCTTGAGGCGCACGTCGCCGTGCTCGGTATAGAGCGGCGTGATGGCCGCCACCCCCAGCTCCACGGCCTTCTGGATGGCGTAGTCCATGCGATCGCCCTTGGAGATCGCCTGGCCCAGGTGCACGGCCAGCGGCGACTCGCCGCCGCCCGCTTCGACGGACTCGATGCGCGCCACCACCCGCTTGCGCGAGGCCTCCACCAGCACGGCACTGGCTTCCTGCCCCATGCCGTCGAAGAGGCGCAGCGGGGCGCCCTCGCCCAGGCGTAGCACCCGCGCTACGTGGCGGGCCGGCCCCTCGGGCAGAACGACGTCGCCGCCGACGATGAAGTCGGCGGCGACGTGGATGCGCGGCGCTTTCCGGTGAGTCGTCACGGGTCGCCGTCGCCCTTACTGGGTCGCCTGAGCCTGGGCCTGCTCGGCCTCGCGCTTCTTCTTCTGGGCGTAGATCGCCTCGAAGTTGACCGGCGCCAGCATCAGGGGCGGGAAGCCGCCGCGGTTGACCAGGTTGTCGATGCACTCGCGGGCATAGGGGAAGAGCACGTTGGGGCAGAAGGCGCCCAGGGTGTGCTCCAGCTGGGCCCCCTCGATGCCGGCGATGCGGAAGAGGCCCGCCTGCTCGATCTCGGCCAGGAAGGAGGTGGTGCCCTCCTCGCTGTGGGTCACCTGGGCGGTGACCTTGATCACCACCTCATAGAGGCCCTCGCCCACCTGACGGCTGGAGGTGTTGAGGTCCAGGCCGACCTTGGGCTTGAAGGGCTGCTGGAAGACCGCCGGCGAGTT
Source organism: Halomonas sp. JS92-SW72 (assembly GCF_003547075.1). Classification (NCBI taxonomy): domain Bacteria; kingdom Pseudomonadati; phylum Pseudomonadota; class Gammaproteobacteria; order Oceanospirillales; family Halomonadaceae; genus Halomonas; species Halomonas sp. JS92-SW72. The sequence continues at coordinate 2,488,849 of NZ_CP032147.1, read as the reverse complement.
GGGCGCCTCGAAGGAGATGTCCTTGACGTAGATGCGCTGCACGGAGAACTGCAGCTGGGGCTTGTCCTGCTGGCCGGCCGCCGGGTTGCCGGCTGCGGCGTTCTGGTTGTTCTCTTCCGCCATGGGAAAGGTCCTTTGACTCGATGAACGAAGTGGATTCGATGAAGGGGGTTACTTGCGCACGACCGGGAGGCCGTCGGCCTGCCACTGCATCATGCCGCCCTTGAGCTTGAGCACGCGAGGGTAGCCGGCCTTGACCAGCTTGGCCACGGTCATGCCCGCCGTCTGGCCCGACTTGCAGACCACGATGATCGGCTTTTCCTTGACCTTGTTGAGCTCGCCCAGGCGCTCGTCGATGCGGCTCTGGGGGATGTTGCGCGCCCCGGCGATATGGCCGGCCTTGAAGGCGTCGGCATCGCGAGTATCCACCACCACCGCATCCTCGCGGTTGATCAGCTGGGTCGCCTCGCTCGCGGTCACGCCGTTGGCGCTGCTGTTGCGGACCTCGTAGAGGATCCAGGCGGTCAGCACCATCAGGAAGGCGCCCACCAGCAGCGGGTGGTTCTGCACGAATTCAAACAGCTGATCGATCATGGGTCCAGATAACTCTTGTCTCGGTGCACGAAGGGAAGGCCGGGGCCAGGCGGGCCCGCCGAATGAACGGCGGCCAGTATACACGACGTCCCGCGGGCTGCGGCCGGCAATGACGCCCGGCGGCGCCATACGATATCATGCCGCAATCCGCCATCTGCCGCGACCCCGCCCGCTTCCCGGCCGCCCCGGGGCAGCACACCGGCGCAGCGCCTGCGCTGCAAGCCATCCCGGGCACTGAGGTGTCGCCAGCCACGCATCGAGGACAGCCCCATGACGAACCCCGCCAGCCAGAGCACGCCACGCCCGGTCGCCCTGATCATCCTGGACGGCTACGGCCATAACCCGGACGCCGCCCACAACGCCGTGCTGGCCGCCCGCACCCCGGTGATGGACCGCCTGCAGCAGGCGCATCCGGCGACCCTGATCCACACCGACGGCCGCCACGTGGGCCTGCCCGACGGCCAGATGGGCAACTCCGAGGTGGGCCACATGAACCTCGGCGCCGGCCGCGTCGTCTACCAGGACTTCACCCGCATCACCAAGGCGATCGAGGACGGCGACCTGGATCTCATCGACGCCCTGACCGCGCCCATCGATGCCGCCGTGGCGGCGGGCCGGGCGGTGCACCTGCTGGGCCTGCTCTCCCCGGGCGGCGTGCACAGCCACGACGACCACTTCATTGCCATGGCCGAGCTGGCCGCCCGCCGCGGCGCGCAGCGTATCTACGTCCACGGCTTCCTGGACGGTCGCGACATGCCGCCCAAGAGCGCCCTGGCCTCCCTCGAGCGCGCCAACGGTCGCCTCGCCGAGCTGGTCGGCGCCGACAACGGCTTCGTCGCCTCCATCATCGGCCGCTACTACGCCATGGACCGCGACAACCGCTGGGATCGCGTCGAGAAGGCCTACCGCCTGCTCACCGAGGGTGTCGGCGAGTTCGAGGCGGTGAGCGCCGAGGAGGGGCTGCGCGCCGCCTACGAGCGCGGCGAGACCGACGAGTTCGTGGCCGCGACCAGCATCCGCCCCACCGGCGCCCCGGTGGTGCTCGAGGAGGGCGACGCCGCCATCTTCATGAACTTCCGCGCCGATCGCGCCCGGGAGCTGACCCGCGCCTTCGTCCGGGAAAACTTCGACGGCTTCGAACGCCGCGTCTGCCCGCGCCTCGCCGCCGACGGCCTGGTGATGCTGACCCAGTATGCCGCCGACATCCCCGCCCCCGCGGCCTTCCCGCCGGCGTCGCTCACCAACACCCTGGGCGAGGTGATGGAGGCCCGCGGCCTGACCCAGCTGCGCATCGCCGAGACCGAGAAGTACGCCCACGTCACCTTCTTCTTCTCCGGCGGCCGCGAGGCCGAGTACACAGGCGAGACCCGGATCCTGGTGCCCTCCCCCCAGGATGTGAAGACCTACGACGAGAAGCCTGAGATGAGCGCCGTCGAGGTCACCGACAAGCTGGTGGCGGCCATCGAGTCCGGCGACTACGACCTGATCGTCTGCAACTACGCCAACGGCGACATGGTCGGCCACACCGGCGACTTCGACGCCGCGGTGAAGGCCATCGAGGCCGTCGACACCTGCGTGGGCCGGGTGGTGGAGGCGATCGAGAAGGTCGGCGGCGCCTGCCTGGTGACCGCCGACCACGGCAACGCCGAGCAGATGGTCAACCCGGAGACCGGCAACCCCCAGACCGCCCACACCACCTTCGCTGTGCCGCTCATCTACGTGGGCCCCCGCCCGGCGCGGCTCCAGGAGGACGGCAGCCTGTGCGACATCGCCCCGACCCTGCTGACCCTGATGGACCAGCCGGTGCCGGAGGAGATGACCGGCCGGGTGCTGGTCGACTTCGACGCGGCCTCCTGACGCGGGCCGCCCCATGGCCAGCCCACGCCGCCTGCCCCGAGGGGCAGGCCGGTTCACGGTGGCGCTGCTGGCGCTCTGCCTGGCCGCGCCGCTGGCCGCCCAGCCCAGCGAGCGGGCGGCCCGGGAGCGGCTCGATGCCATCGGCAGCGAGATCCAGGGGGTCTCGCGACGCCTGACCACCACGCGGGAGGCCCAGGCGGAGGCCAGCCAGGGACTGCGCCGGGTGGAGACCGCCCTGGCCGAGACCCATCGTCGCCTCGACCTCCTGCAGGAGGAGCGCGAGGAGCTGGGCGACGAGATCGTCACCCTGGAGCGGCGCCGCGACCTGCTGGAGGCGGAGCGCGCCGACCAGGTCGAGGCCCTGAATATCCAGCTCGATGCCCTCTACCGTCTGGGCCAGAGCCCGCAGCTCAAGCTGCTGCTCAACCAGGACGACCCCGCCCGCCTCGACCGCCTACAGCACTACCTCAACCATCTCTCCCGGGCCCGCAACGCGCGTCTCGATGAGCTGGCCCGGCTCGATACCGCCCTGGGCGAGACCCGCCGCGAGCTCGACGCCCGCGGCGAGCGCCTCGACGCCCTGGCCACGGAGCTCGCCGCCCGCTCCAGCGACCTGGCCGAGCAGATGCGCGAACGAGCCGCGCTGGTGGCCGACCTCGACAGCCGCTACGCCAGCGAACAGGTCCGCCTGACGGAGCTGGAGCAGGATCGCGCTCATGCCGAGCGGGTGCTGCGCCAGGTGCAGGAGGAGCTGGCCAGGCTCGAGCGCCCGCCCCCCTCCACCGCCATCGAGCAGACCCGGGGCGACCTGCCCTGGCCGGTGCAGGGCAGCGTCGCCTCGCGCTTCCGGGCCGGCGACGGTGTGCATCGCAACGGCATCCTGATCCAGGCCGCCGAGGGCACGCCGGTCCGGGCCGTGCACGCCGGCCGGGTGGTGTTCGCCGACTGGATGCGCGGTTTCGGCAACCTGCTGATCATCGACCACGGCGATCAGGTGATGACCCTGCACGCCCACCTCCAGCAGTTCGGCGTGCAGGTGGGGCAGGCGGTCTCCCGGGGTGACGTGCTGGGAGCGGTGGGCAACAGCGGTGGCCACCAGCGTCCGGCGCTCTACTTCGAGGTGCGCCGCGGCGGCGATCCCATCGATCCGCAGTCGTGGATCGCCACGCGCTGAGGAGCGCGCTATTTCCCTGCCCGGGGCCGCCGGGCTATGCTGGCTCCCTACCGTCCCGGAACAGCGGAGATCGCATGACCCCAGCGCTTCCCATGCCTGGCAGGGCCGGCCTCGCCCTCTCGCCGCGACGCCTGCTGGCCTCGCTGCTGCCCGTCGCCCTGCTGGCGCTCCCCCTGCCCGCCGTGAGCGCGGTGAATGACGACCTGCCGGTGGAGGAGATCCAGACCTTCGCCGAGGTGTTCGAGCGCATCAAGCGCGCCTACGTGGAGGAGGTGGACGATGCCACCCTGCTGCGCAACGCCATGCGCGGCATGCTCAGCGAGCTCGACCCCCACTCCGCCTTCCTGGATCGTGAACAGTTCCAGAGCCTGCGCGAGTCGACCCAGGGCGAGTTCGGCGGGATCGGCATCGAGGTGGGGCTGGAGGACGGCCAGCTGACGGTGATCACCCCCATCGATGACACCCCGGCCTCCCGCGCCGGCCTGCAGGCCCGCGACCAGATCCTGAGCATCGACGACACCCCCACCGAGCGCCTCTCGCTGCAGGAGGCGGTCAACCTGATGCGCGGCGAGCCGGGCACCCGCATCGAGCTCACCATCCTGCGCCGCGGCGAGAGCTCGCCGCGCACCGTCACCCTGACCCGCGAGGTGATCCGCACCGAGAGCGTGCGCAGCGAGCTTTTGGAGCCGGGCTACGGCTACCTGCGCGTCAGCCAGTTCCAGACCCGCACCGGCGACCAGGTCGCCGAGCAGATTCGCCGCCTGGAGCGCGAGGCGCCGCTGAGCGGCCTGGTGCTCGACCTGCGCAACAATCCCGGCGGGGTGCTGCAGGCGGCGGTGGGCGTCGCCGACGCCTTCCTCGATAGCGGCCTGATCGTCTATACCGAGGGGCGCCTGCCGGACACCGAGATGCAGTTCAGCGCCAGCCCGGGCAGCGCGGCACCGGAGGTGCCCCTGGTGGTGCTGATCAACGGCGGCAGCGCCTCGGCGGCGGAGATCGTCGCCGGCGCCCTGCAGGACCAGCGCCGGGCGGTGGTGATGGGCACCGAGAGCTTCGGCAAGGGCTCGGTGCAGCAGATCATGCCGCTGGGCAACGGCGAGGGGCTCAAGCTCACCACGGCGCTCTACTACACCCCCAACGGCCGCTCCATCCAGGCCCAGGGCATCGAGCCCGACGTGGAGGTGGTGCGCGGCCGGGTGGAGGTGACGGAGACGGGCCGCGAGGTGCGCGAGGCGGACCTCGAGGGGCACCTGCGCTCCCGCGACGCGCCGCGGGAGCGCGCCGAGCTCAGCGAGCGCCTGCGCGAGGACTACCAGCTCGGCGAGGCGCTCAACCTGCTCAAGGCGCTCAATGTGTTGAGCCGGCGCTAGGCCGGCTCCATCAGCGGCATGTCCTAGGCAGCCGTCCCCGATGCCCCGTCGCCTGCTGCAGCAGCAGGCGCTTGAGCGGGGTAAGCCGGTCCACGGCGCCCATGCCCAGGTTGCGGGCCAGCGCCAGCGCCGGGTGGCGCGCACCGAACAGCAGCCGGAAGCCATCCATCAGCGCCAGCATGCCGGCGTTGTCGCCGCGCCGGCGCCGCGCATAGCGGGCCAGGACCCGCTCATCGCCCAGCGCCGCGCCGCGTCGCCGCGCCGCCAGCAGCTCCTCCGCCAGCACCGCCGCATCCATCAGCCCGAGGTTAACCCCCTGACCCGCCAGGGGGTGAATGCTGTGGGCGGCATCCCCCACCAGCGCCAGCCCCGGCAGCACATAGCGCTCGGCATGGCGCTGCACCAGCGGGAAGGCCACCGCGCGGTCCACCACCGTCACCTCGCCCAGGCGATGGTCGATGGCCGCCGCAAGCGCCTCCCCCAGCGCCTCGGGCGCCAGGCCCAGCAGCCGCTCGGCCTCCTCCGGCGAGGTGGACCAGACGATGGAGCAGTGGTCAGACTCGCCGTTCAGGCGCAGCGGCAGGAAGGCCAGGGGACCGGTAGGCAGGAAGGCCTGACGGGCCACCTCGCCGTGGGGCCGCGCCACCTTCACCGTGGTCACCATTGCCCGGTGGCCGGTATCGCGCTGGCGGGTCTCGATGCCGGCGAGCTCGCGCAGCGGTGAGCGGGCACCATCGGCGGCCACCACCAGGGGGGCCACCAGACGGCGGCCATCCGCCAGGTGCACGCACCGCCCCCCCTCGGCGTCCGTCAAGCCGGTCACCCGGGCACCCAGCAGCAGCCGCACCGAGGGCAGCGCCACCAGGCGCCGCTCCAGGGCGGCCTGGGTCACGTCGTTCTCGACGATATGGCCCAGCTTCGCCACCCCGGCCTGCTCGGCGGAGAAGCTCACCTCGCCGCTGCCCTCGGCGTCCCACACCTGCATGAACCGGTAGGGGCTGATGCGACGCGCCGCCATCCACTCCCAGGCGCCGAGCCGCTCCAGCAGCCGCTGGGAGACCGGCGTCAGCGCGCTGACCCGCATGCCGGGCTGCCCACGCCCCACCGCCTCGTGGTCCAGCAGCGACTCGCGGGCGTCCACCAGGGCCACCTCGACACCCGCCTGGCCCAGCAGGCAGGCCAGGGCCGCCCCGACCATGCCGGCCCCGACCACCACCACCTCGGCGTGCTCCGCGACGCCCGCCGGTCGTTCGTCGTGGCCCTGAGGCTCCGCACTCGCCTCCATCGGCCGCTCCTTGCCCACTGCACTCATGGTCGCTTCCTCATGATGTATCTCCTCTAGCGTTCCAGCCCCATGGCGCGCCGTGCCAGGCCGCGGCGCAGCGGGCCGGCCAGGTTGAGGCCGATCAGCCCCGCCGCCCGGGCATGGGAGAGCAGCGCGCTCTCGATGCCGAACAGCCGCACCAGGCCATCGCTGAACCGGACCACGTTGTGACGGTCGGCGTGGCGGCGCGCCTCGAAGTCGGCCAGCACCCCGGCGCTGCCCGGCGCCTCGCCGCGCTGCCGGCCGGCCTCCATGGCGGCCACCAGGTCCATCACCCCGCGCAGCGCCAGGTTGAAGCCCTGCCCCGCCACCGGATGCAGCGCATGGGCCGCGTTGCCCAGCACCGCCAGGCCCGGGCGCGTGGTCTCGCGAGCGGTCACCAGGCTCAGCGGATAGGCATGGCGGCTCCCCACCCGCCGGAACCGTCCGGCGCGGTCGCAGAAGGCCCGCTGCAGCTCGGCCAGGAAGTCGCCGTCGCCGAGGGCCAGCCGGCGCTGCTCGGCGCCCAGCGGGTGGGTCCAGACCAGCTCCATGGCCTGGCCGCGCAGCGGCAGCAGGGCGATGGGGCCCTCCGGGGTGAAGCGCTCCCAGGCCTCCCCGTCGTGGGGCCGGCTCAGCTCGACGCTGGTGATCAGCGCCACCTGGTCGTAGGGGTGGCTGTCGCTCTCGATGCCGAGCCGCTCCTTGAGCCCCGAGCGGCCGCCGTCGGCCAGCACGGTGAGCCCGGCCTCGAGGCGCTCCCCGTCGGAGAGGGTGAGGCGGTGGCCGCCGGACGTCGGCTCGATCTCCTCCACCCTGGCCGGACAGTGCCAGGCGATGGGCAGCTCGGCCAGGCGCCGATGCAGCACCTTCCCCATCCAGGCATTGGGAATCACATGCCCCAGGGCGGCCACCCCCAGCTCCTCGCTGGTGAGCCGGGTCGCCCCGAAGCGGCCGCGTTCGCTGACGTGGATACGCCGGATCGGCGCGGCGTGCTCGGCCAGGGCCGGCCACAGCCCCATGCCGGCGAAGTGCTCCGCCGACCCCTGGGCGATGGCGCTGGCCCGGGCATCGAAGCTGGGCTGGAAGGGGGCGTCGGCCATCTCGCGGATCGGGGCGGCCTCGATCACCGCCACCGACAGGCCGGCCCGTTCGATCATGGGCACCAGGGCGCAGGCCAGGCTGGCCCCCACCAGGCCGCCGCCGACGATGGCGATATCCACGCGACGCGGGGTCCGGGCGCCGCCCGGGACGGCCTCCGGGTCGCCCGCCCGGCCAGGGCGAGCTGAGGATCGGGGTTGATTCACGGCATCTCCGAGCAGGATATTTCGTAATGTAAATTACATAACGCTAAATTCGATGGCTTTTGGGGCGATCACTCTGCCGCCATCAGCGCCTCGATCTCGTCGATTCCCTTGGGCACTCCAGCGGTGAGCACCTCGTGCCCGCCGGCGGTGACCGCCACATCGTCCTCGATGCGGATACCGATGCCGCGGAAGGCGGCGGGAATATCCTCATCGGCGGGAACGTAGAGACCGGGCTCCACGGTCAGCACCATGCCCGGCACCAGGGAACGCGGCTCCCCCGCCTGGCGGTAGCCGCCCACGTCATGGACGTCGAGCCCCAGCCAGTGGGAGGTGGAGTGCAGGTAGAAGCGCCGGTAGCTCTCGTCATCGATGCGCGCCTGCACCTCGCCCTCGAGCAGCCCCAGGCCGATCAGCCCCTCGGTGAGGCCCCGCACCACGCCCTCGTGGAGCTCGGCCAGGGTCACCCCGGGCGCGATCGCCACCACGGCCCGCTCCTGAACCCCCAGCACTAGGGCATAGAGGGCGCGCTGGGCCTCGCTGAAGCGGCCGTTCACCGGGAAGGTGCGGGTGATGTCGCCGGCATAGAGGTCGAACTCGGCGCCGGCGTCGATCAGCACCAGGTCGCCGTCCCGCAGCGGGGCGCGGTTCTCGATGTAGTGCAGCACACAGGCATTGGCGCCGCCACCGACGATGCTGGCGTAGGCCGGCCCGCTGCCGCCCTGCCAGCGGAACTCGTGCTCCAGCTCGGCCTGGAGGTGGTACTCGGCGAGCCCCGGGCGCGCCGTGCGCATGGCCCGCACATGGGCCCTGGCGGAGATCTGTGCGGCATGGCGCAGCAGCGCGAGCTCCGCCTCGCTCTTGATCAGCCGCGCCTCGTGGAGCAACGGCGCCACATCCGCCAGCGCCGTCGGGGGCGAGGCGCCCTGGCGCACCCTGGCGCTCAGGGCGCTGCGCACCTCCTCGGCGATGGCCATGGCCTCGGGGCTGTCCAGGGGCAGGTAGAGGGTGCGACGGCCGTCCAGCATCGCCTCGAGCCGCTCGTCGCGCTCGGCGTTCTCGAAGGCCTGGTCCACCGCGTGCTCGCGCACCGCCCCCTCGGCGCCCAGCCGGATGCCGGTCCAGGCCTCCATCAGCGGATTGCGATCCTGGCAGAAGAGCACGCTCTCGCCCTCGGGGCGCCCCGGCAACAGCACCAGCAGGGCATCGGGCTCCGGGAATCCCGTCAGGTAGTGGAAATCGCTGTCCTGGCGGAAGGGAAACTCGCTGTCCCGGGAGCGGGTGACCAGGGAGGCGCCGGGCAGCAGCACGGCGCTGTCGGCGGGCAGCGCCGCCATCAGGGCGCGGCGCCGCGCCAGGTACTCGTCGTTGGTGATGGGGGCGGGACGGGGCAGGATCTCGGGCAGCATGGAGGCTCCTCTGGATGGGGATCGGCGTCTGGGCTCAGGCAGGCACAGGGTCAGTGGCGGGTGTCGTCCCCGGCATCCTCGACCTGGGGCCTGCCGGGATGCTGCTCGGTGTAGAGCAGCATGGCGGCCATGCGGACATGCTCGGTGAGGGCGAAGAGGTCCCCCTCGTTCTCGGCGCTCTCCTCGAGCTCGACCTCCATGGCGGCCACGGCGGCCAGGTCGTCGAGGGCTTCGCGCAGGGCAGGCGACCAGGCCTCGCGGGGGCCGTCACCGGCGTCCCTGACCACCTCCAGGAAGCCCAGGGTCCATTCCTGGAGCCCCCGGGCACGCTCGGCCAGGGAGAAGAGGTCATCGGGCAGCAGCGGCTCGAAGCCGAGCTCGCTGCCGGCCAGGGCGTCGAGGGTCTGGCGCCGCCAGCCCAGGAAGCGTTCGGCGCTGGGCTCGTCGCGGGGCTGCTCGACGCCCAGTGCCAGGCAGACCTCCTCGAGCCACGCCTCTGCGGAGAGGTCGTGCATGGCCAGGCCAGCACACAGGCGGCCATCCAGGAAGGCCGGCGACTGCATGCTGCCGTGGAGCAGAAAGAGGTCGGCGATGGTGGAGAAGTCCTGGCGTTCGTTGATCAGTGACATGAGATGATCCGTGACGGGGGCGGGCAAGAGAGAGCCTCGCCGGGGGCGGCGCGTTGACCGCCCCGGAAGGGCTCTCTTATAGTGAGGTCCGAAACCTTTCCTGCCATGGATGTTAACGCATCGGGCCACCGGGGCGCGCGGCAGCTCTCCCGGCAGGCCGACCCGGAGCCTTCCGATGACCGACGCCTCGCGTCCGACCACCGATATCACCCTGCTGGGGCGCAGCTACATCATCGCCTGCCCGCCCGACGAGCAGGACAAGCTGGAGCGCGCCGCCCGCTACCTGGACCGCGCCATGGGCGGCATCCACGCCCAGAACAACCTGCTGGGCACCGAGCGGATCGCCATCATGGCGGCCCTCAACATCGCCAACGAACTCCTCGAGGCACTGGATACCCAGCGCGCCAGCGAGCGTCACTTGGACACCTTGAGTGCCCGCCTGGAGCGCGCCCTGGCCGATGCCCCCCAGCGCTGAGCGCCCGCTGCAGAATCCGTTGGCCACTCCCGGTGGCTCTGGTAGGATGAAGGTGTTCCCTGGGGTGTTTGCCAGTCGTTATCGTCCCTCGAGCCTATGCGCAGTACCCAGGGGGCCATATGCTAGCCGGACCCGTGTGCATGTCCGTGCGTCGGAAAGCCTGACGGTTCGGCTGCGGCCACCCACCTTGAACCACTGGGTTCAAGGGCCAGAACGACAGCGGCACTCTGGGGAACCTCGTCTGCCATGACCCACCTCATGACGACACCAGCCGCACCCCTTCTTCTCGAATCCTTCGACGGTTCTCGCCAGGCCCTGCGCCGCGAGCTGCGTCGACGTCGTCGTGCCCTGACCCCAGAGCAGCGCCAGGCCGCCAGCCAACGCCTGTGCCGCCGGCTGCGCCGGCTGCCGGAGGTCCAGCGCGCCCGGCGGGTCGCCCTCTACCTGCCCAACGATGCCGAGATCGACCCCACGCCGCTCATCGGCTGGCTGCGTCGTCGCGGCGCCCGCGTCCACCTGCCGGTGCTGCGTCCACTCTCGCGCAACCGGCTGTGGTTCGTGCACTACCACCCCGACACCCCCATGGCGACCAATCGCTACGGCATCCCGGAGCCCGAGACCCGCCATGGCGCCCATCGCGCCCGGCGCCTGCCCGCCTGGGCCCTGGACCTGATCCTGCTGCCGCTGGTGGGCTTCGACGAGGAGGGGCAGCGCATGGGCATGGGCGGCGGCTTCTACGACCGCAGCCTGGCCTTCACCCGCCGCCCCGGCCCGCGGCCAAGGCTGATCGGCCTGGCCCACGAGTGCCAGCGGGTCGCCTCCCTGCCGGTGGAGCCCTGGGACGTGCCGCTGGACGCCATTGTCAGCGACGCCCGGGTCGTTCGGCCCTGATACCCACGCCCAACACGACGAACGGGGCGATGCCTCTCGGCATCGCCCCGTTCGCTATCGTTCTCTGGTCATGGCGCTGTCGGCCGCCTCGCCGGTCTCAGCTGCCCGCGAGCGCCTGGGCGTAGCCGGTCGCCACGAGGCCGATACAGAACAGCAGCACCAGTGCCATGACCAGATCGGGCTTGCGCTTCATCATCGACTCCGTAGGGGGGTGGAACTGGGCGTGACTATAGGGCCATCCGGCCCTCACCACAACCGTCCTTACCCAACGCTTACAGATTGAAACACCCGGCTGCCGTGGCACAGGGCGCGAGTCAGCACTTACCCCACCGGGACACCCGGTCAGGCCATGAACAGCCGGTAGGCGGCGTTGTCCGTCTCCTTCCAGTAGCGATAGCCGATCTCGTCGAAGTGCTCCTTCACGTGGGTGCGGTCACCGTTGGGGATCTGCATGCCGACCAGCACCCGGCCGTAGGCGGCACCATGGTTGCGGTAGTGGAACAGCGAGATGTTCCAGTCGTGGGGCAGGTGGGTCAGGAAGTTCATCAGCGCGCCCGGGCGCTCCGGGAATTCGAAGCGGTAGACCTCCTCGTCGAAGTGCTCCTTCGGCCGGCCGCCGCCCAGGTGGCGGATATGCAGCTTGGCGAGCTCGTTGTCGGTGAGGTCCTCCACCGGGTAGCCCGCCTCCCGCAGGCGGTCGATCACCGCCTGGCGATCCTCGCCGCCCGGTTTGACCTGGACGCCGACGAAGATATGGGCGTTCTCGGGGTCGGCATAGCGGTAGTTGAACTCGGTGACCATGCGCTTGCCGATGGTCTTGCAGAATTTCTTGAAGCTGCCCGGCTGCTCGGGAATGGTCACCGCGAGGATCGCCTCGCGCTGCTCGCCCAGTTCGGTGCGCTCGGCGATATGCTGCAGGCGGTCGAAGTTGGTGTTGGCGCCGGAGTTGATGCACAGCAGGGTCTGCCCTTCGGCGCCGGTCTGCTGGATGTACTTCTTGAGGCCCGCCAGGGACAGGGCGCCGGAGGTCTCCGAGACCGCCCGGGTATCCTCGAAGATGTCCTTCACCGCGGCACACATCTCGTCGGTGTTGACGGTGATGACGTCGTCGATCAGGTCGCGGACGATGGAGAAGGGCACCTTGCCGATCTGCGCCACGGCCACCCCCTCGGCGAAGACGCCGACCTGCCCCAGGGTCACTCGCCGCCCGGCCTCCATGGCCGCCTTCAGGCAGGCGCTGTCCTCGGCCTCGACGCCGATCACCTTGATGTCCGGGCGTAGGTACTTCACATAGGCGGCCACCCCGGCGATCAGGCCGCCGCCGCCCACCGGCACGAAGATGGCGTCCAGGCGGCCCGCGTGCTGGCGCAGGACCTCCACGGCCACGGTGCCCTGGCCGGCGATCACGTCGATGTCATCGAAGGGCGGGATATAGGTGTAGCCGTGCTCCTTGATCAGCTCCTGGGCGTGCTCGGCGGCCGCGGCGAAGGCATCGCCCTTGAGCACCACCTTGGCCCCGCGGGCTCGCACCGCCTGGACCTTGATCTCCGGCGTGATGCGCGGCATCACGATCACCGCCTTGACGCCCATCAGCTTGGCGGCCATGGCCAGGCCCTGGGCATGATTGCCGGCGGACGCCGCGATCACGCCCTTGGCCTTCTGGGCCTCGCTGAGCTGGGCCATCTTGTTGTAGGCGCCGCGAATCTTGAAGGAGTAGACCGGCTGGAGGTCCTCGCGCTTGATCAGGATGGTGTTGTTGAAGCGACGGGAGAGGAAGGGTGCCGGGGAGATCGGCGTTTCCCGGGCGGCTTCGTAGACCCGGGCCTGGAGAATCTTCTTGACGGTAGCTTCGAGCATCCTGATATCCCAGAGGCGTGACGCGGGGCGCCAGACGGTTGCTGCACTGCAGAGAACCCCTATTGGTAGCATCCCGGCCGGCCTGGCGTCCAGCGGCTGCCATCGGGAGGACAGCGCGCAGCAGCGCTCAAGGCTGTTCCGGCGACAGGCCTTCGAGGGGGCGCTATGAATACGTCCCTGTAGGCTACCTCGGCCATCCCTGGTCCTCGGACCCCCTCTCCGACCTGTCCCCGGCGCCTTTCGCTCGTGCAGTGTTTTGCCCTCATCGGCAGACGGGCCTCGCTGGCCTATAATGGCGCCCGACTTCCCGCCCCATCCATTCCGCCGATTCACCCCACCCAAGGAGAGCGACCCATGACCCAGGCCGGCCTGACCCAGGATCAGCTGAAGGACGCCGTGGCCGCGGCCGCCATCGACGAGATCAAGCCCTGGCTTTCGCGCAGCACCGTGCTCGGCATCGGCACCGGCTCCACCGCCAACCTGTTCATCGACCGGCTGGCCGCCCTGCGCGACGACTTCAAGGGCGCCGTGGCGAGCTCCGAGGCCAGCGCCGAGCGGCTGCGCGGCCACGGCATCGAGGTGTTCGAGCTCAACAGCGTCGGCACCGTGCCCTTCTACATCGACGGTGCCGACGAAGTGAACGCTCAGCTGCACATGATCAAGGGCGGCGGCGCGGCGCTGACCCGGGAGAAGATCGTCGCCGCCTGCGCGGAGAGGTTCATCTGCATCGCCGACGCCTCCAAGAAGGTCGAGCGGCTGGGCGAGTTTCCGCTTCCGGTGGAGGTGATCCCCATGGCGCGCTCCTACGTGGCCCGGGAGCTGGTCAAGCTGGGCGCCGATCCGGTCTACCGCGAGGGGGTGGTGACCGACAACGGCAACCAGATCATCGACTGCTTCGAGTTCATGATCGACGACCCGGTGGCCATGGAGGCCAGGATCAACGCCATCGTCGGCGTGGTCACCAACGGCCTGTTCGCCGCCCGCGGCGCCGACGTGCTGCTGCTGGGAACCGAGCACGGCGTGGAGCGACTAACCCACGCCTGACCTGCCCCGACGGCGAAGCGAGCCCTCACTTCGTCGGCAGCAGCCGCGCCAGGCCCTCGAGGGTGCGCGCCAGCGCCCCGCGGTTGGCCGCCACCACGGCGCGGCCCGCCTCGCCGAGCCGGCGCCGCTCGGTGGGGTCGGCGAAGAGCGCCGCCAGGGCGGCGGCCAGCGCCGCCTCGTCGGCCGCCTCTACCAGGGCCTCGGCCTCGCGCAGCACCTCGGCCACCTCCGCGAAGTTGGCAAGCGCAGGCCCCGTGAGCACCGGCACGCCGAGGGCGGCCGGCTCCAGCAGGTTGTGCCCCCCGACCGGCACCAGGCTGCCCCCCACGAAGGCGAGATCCGCCGCGCCATAGAACGCCAGCAGCTCCCCCATGGTATCCCCCAGGTAGACCGCCGTGTCGGCCGTGGGCCACTCGTCCCGGGAGCGGCGCGCCGCCGGCATGCCCGCCTGCTCGCAGAGCGCCGCCACGGCATCGAAGCGCTGGGGATGCCGCGGCACCAGCACCAGCAGGGCGTCAGGGCAGCGCTCCCGCAGCCGCGCATGGGCGGCCAGCAGCGCCGTCTCCTCGCCCTCGTGGGTGGAACCGGCCACCCACATCGGGCGCTCACCGAACCGGGTGCGCAAGCGCTCACTCACCTCGAGAGCCTTGTCATCGAGGGCGATATCGAACTTTAGCGAGCCCACTACCGTCGTGCGCGCCTCGGCCATGCCCAGCTCGAGAAAGCGTTCGGCATCGGCTCTCGACTTGGCCGCCAGCCAGTCGACGCAGGCCAGCGCCTCGCGCATCAGGGGGCGCAGGCGGCGGTAGCCGCGGAAGGCCTGGGGCGAGAGCCGGCCATTGACCACCGCCACCGGCACCCCCTGGCGCCGGCAGGCAGCCAGCAGGTTGGGCCACAGCTCGGTCTCGAAGAAGAGCGCCAGCGCCGGCCGCAGCCGGGTGACGAAGCGCGCCGCGGCGCCGGGAAAGTCCAGCGGCACGAAGCGGTGGACGAGGCGGTCGTCGTCGCGGGCCGCCGCCAGGGCCCGGGCGCGCTCGGCGCCGGTGGCGGTCATGGTGGTGAGGGTCAGGCGATGCCCGGGGTAGCGCGAGAGCAGCGCCTCGATCAGCGGGCGGGCCGCCAGCACCTCGCCCACGGAGGCACAGTGCAGCCACAGCATGGGCTCGCCGGGCGGCGTCTCGGGAATGCGCCCCAGGCGCAGGGCCCGGGGACTCTCGCCGCCCTCCCCGCGGGCGTCAGTGAGCGCATGCTCACGGCGGATGCGCCGCCAGATCAGCGGCGACAGCAGATGCAGCGCCGCCGAGTAGAGGGCCCGGGGCCAGCCCATCAGGCCTCGCGGTCGAGGATGGTGGAGATCATCGCCGTGGTGGAGACGCCATCCTCGAAGCCCAGCACCTTCACCTCGCCGCCGGCCTGGCGCACTGCCTCACCGCCGGCGATCTGCTCGGGGCGGTAGTCGCCGCCCTTGACGAGGACATCGGGCAGCACCGCCTCGATCAGCCGCTGGGGGGTGTCCTCGGCGAAGGGCACCACCCAGTCCACGGCGCCGAGGCCGGCCAGCACCTGCATACGCCGCGCCAGGGGGTTGATGGGACGCTTGGGCCCCTTGAGGCGGGCGATGGAGGCGTCGTCGTTGACCGCCACGATCAGCCGGTCGCCGAGCCGGCGCGCCTGCTCCAGGTAGGCCACGTGGCCGGCGTGCAGGATGTCGAAGCAGCCGTTGGTCATCACCACCCGCTCGCCGCGGGCCTGGGCGGCGCGCACCGCCTCGATCAGCGGCGCCTCCTCGATCACCCCGAATTCGGCCAGCTTGTCGCCCTGCAGGGCGGTGTAGAGCTCGGCGATGGAGAGAGTCGCGGTGCCCTGCTTGGCCACCACCAGGCCGGCGGCCAGGTTGGCCAGGGTCATCGCCTCGGGGAAGGCGTGGCCGGCGGCCAGGGCCAGGCCCAGCACGCCGATCACGGTATCGCCGGCGCCGGTGACGTCGTAGACCTCCCGGGCCCGGGTCGGCAGGTGCAGCGGCTCGTGGCCCTCGCGGATCAGGGTCATGCCCTTTTCGCTGCGGGTGATCAAGAGCGCCTCGAGCTCCAGGTCCGCGCGCAGCGCCTCGCCGCGCTCGGCCAGCTCGGCGTCGTCGCGGCAGTGGCCCACCACCGCCTCGAACTCGGCCAGGTTGGGGGTGATCACGCTGGCCCCGCGGTAGCGGGAGAAGTCGCTGCCCTTGGGGTCCACCAGCACCCGCTTGCCGCTGGCACGCACCAGGCGGATCAGCTCCTGGACCCGGTTCAGGGTGCCCTTGCCGTAGTCGGAGAGGATGACGAGGTCCGCCTCGGGCAGCGCCTCTTCCACCCGCGCCAGCAGCGCCGAGGTATCCACCTCGCCGAGCCCCTCCTCGAAGTCGAGGCGGATCAGCTGCTGGTTGCGGCTCATCACCCTGAGCTTGGTGATGGTGGGAATGCCGGGGCTGCGGGCGAAGTGAGTGCCCACTCCGGCATCTTCCAGGCGGGACACCAGGCGGTCGGCGTTGTCGTCATCCCCCACCAGCCCGGCCAGGGCGGCACGGGCGCCCAGGGAGGCGATATTGAGCGCCACGTTGGCGGCGCCGCCGGGGCGGTCCTCGCTCTGCTCGACGCGCACCACCGGCACCGGCGCCTCGGGGGAGATCCGCGAGGTGCCGCCGTGCCAGTAGCGGTCGAGCATGACGTCGCCCACCACCAGCAGGCGTGAGCGCTCCAGGGCGGTCAGATCAAGTTTCATCGTCGGGAAGCTCCCTTTCCGGGTGGGTGGCGGCGGCGTGGTCGAGCACCGCCTCCAGGCGCTCGATCACATCCTCGGCGTGGATCAGCGACATGGCGTCGGGGTGGCGCACCCGCTGTCCCCAGGGGATCTCCTCCAGGGACTTGTGCAGGTAGGTGGCCACGGCATCCGGGTAGCGATCGACCACGAACTCCCGCCAGCAGTAGGGGGCGGCGCGATCGGGGTTGGTGGTGGCATAGAGCCCCACCACCGGCGTGCCCATGGCATTGGCCATGTGCACCGGCCCGGAGTCCGGGGCGATGACGGCGCGGGCGCGGGCAATCAGCGCCAGCAGGCCCTTCAGCGAGGTGCCACCGATGGCATCGATCACCGAGCCAGGCTCGCACAGCGACTGGATCCGCTCGCCCATCTCGCGCTCCTGGGTGCTACCGCCGCCGGTGAGCAGCGTCGGCAGACCGTGCTGCTGCCAGGCGTGCTCGATCACCGCCGCATAGCCCTCGGCAGACCAGTTGCGGAAGTTGCGCAGCCGCGGGTTGGCGCAGGGGCTCATCAGCAGGTAGGGGGCGTCACCGGTCAGCGCCAGGGCCTCGTCATAGGCCGCCTCGGGCACCGGCAGGTCCCATGCCAGGGAGAGGTCCTCCACGCCCAGCAGGCGCGCGAAGTCCAGGAAGGAGTCCAGCACGTGGGCCCGGGGATGGGGCGCCAGCTGGCGATGGGTGAACCAGTGCTGGGCATCCTTGGCGCGCGCCTTGTCATAGCCCACCCGCACCCCGGCCTTGAGGCCGAGCGAGAGCACGCTGGCGCGAAGCGCCTGCTGCATGTGCAGCAGCACGTCGAAGCGGGTGTCGGCCAGCTCGCGCCACAGCGCACGCATGCCGGCAAGCCCGGTGGCCTTGTCGTAGACCACGAACTCGACCCCGGAGAGGCCGGCCAGTAGACTGTGCTCGCCCTTGCCGATGATCCAGGTGATGCGCGCCTCGGGCCACTGGCGCTGCAGGGCGCGAACCGTCGGTACCAGGTTGCAGACATCGCCCAGAGCGGAGAGTCGCAGCACGCCGATGTGTCGGGGTTGTGCAGGCAGAGGATGCTTCATGGGGTTGGCAACGTGTCGAGCGGGAAAGGTTTTCATTCTATATGATGCGGCGCGTTTATGTGACGCCGCGGCCGAAGTGCCGCCCGGGCCGCAGCTCGTCGACCCCGACCACTGGCGGAGCCAGGGGCGAGTCACCGGCGAGGCGCCGGGGCGCGGCGCCAGCCTCTTCCTGGACGCCGGCAGCGGCCACGAGTGGGTGCTGCGCCCCTACCGCCGCGGCGGCCTGATCGCCCGGCTCAGCGCAAGGCACTACCTGTGGACCGGTCTCGAGCAGACCCGCGCCTTCCGCGAACTGCGCCTGACCGCCACCCTTCATGAACGCGGCCTGCCGGTGCCCCGCCCGGTGGCCGCCGCCGTCACCCGCCGTGGCCTCACCTACGAGGCCGCCCTGATCACCGAGCGCCTCCCCGGCGCCCGCGCCCTGGCCGAGCGGCTCGAGGCTCGCCGGGCCGGCGACGCGCTGCTCGCCGAAGTGGGTCGGACGATCCGCCGCTTCCACGACGCCGGCCTCGACCACGTCGATCTCAACGCCCGCAACCTGCTGGTAGATGAGGCGCAACGCGTCTGGCTGATCGACCTGGACCGCTGCCGGCTGCGCCCGAAGGGCGCCTGGCAGGACGCCAACCTCGCGCGCCTCGAGCGCTCGCTGGAGAAGTTCGGCGCCGGTGATGCCATGGCGCCGATCCGGCGGGGCTACGGGGAGGCGCCGGCGTCCGGCTGACGCGGCGCTTCACGCTCGGGATAGACCCGCGTCAGCAGCTCCTCGAGCCCCTGCAGGATATCGGTGCTGCCCGGCACCTCGCCGCTTCTCAGGAACACCGCCTCGTGGCAGGACTCGTAGCGAGGCCAGTAGCGATAGGGCAGCGTCTGGAAGAAGATCCCCAGGGTCGGGGTGTGGGTGGCCAGCGCCAGGTTGCGCACGCCGGTATCCCCGCACACCAGCGCAGATACGCCGGCCATCCAGGGCCCCAGTGCCTCCAGCGACATCCGCGGCTGGACCGCGACGTTGGCATGCCGCGCCGCCACCTCGGCCAGGAAGTCGCCGGACTCCTCGGCCTTGTGGCCCTCCAGCAGCACGTGGCGATAGGTGGGAAACGCCTGCGCCGCCTGATCGATCAGCTGGCCCCAGCCGTCCAGCGGCAGCGACTTCTCCGCCTGGGAGGCAAAGGGGAAATAGGCGATGACCCGAGGCGCCTCCGTCGGCCGATGCAGGGGCATGGCAAAGTCGAGCGGGTAGCGCGGCTTGTGTCCCATCACCTTGAGGAAGTCGAGCAGCACCTCGGCCTCGTAGTGGTAGTTGGAGCGCCGCAGGCCCACGTCGTAGAGCAGGTGGTTGAACACTCCCCGGTAGGGAAAGCCCAGCTTGATGGCGGCGGGGGCCATCAGCGTCAGCACCCGCGAGCGGGAGGTATCGGCCAGGTCGAAGAGGATATCCACCGGCTCGATGGCCCGCAGGGAGCGCCACTGCTCCGCCAGGCTGCCTCGGGTCTCCTGCACGAAGACCTCGTCCACGAGATCTTCCGGCACCGCATAGCGGTAGGTCGTCACCGTGGCCAGGGTGATATGGGCCTCGGGAAACAGCCGCCGCAGCTCGACCAGAAAGGGCCTTGCCGCCATGTAGTCGCCGAAGGCGCACTGGCGGATCACCAGAATGCGCTTCACCTCGTTCGGCGCCGTACTCTCCAGCCAGCGCCGTCCGCGCCGGCTCAGATAGGCACACTTGTCGATCCAGGCTCTCACTCGCCCTCGGCTCCTTGTCGATTCTCGTAGTCGCGGGTCAGGCTGGCCACGTGGGCCGCCAGGGTAAAGTCCTTCTCGACGCGGCGCCGCGCCGCCTGCCCCAGGCGCTGGCGCAGCTCGGCGTCATCGGCCAGCTCGGCCAGGGCGGCGGCCCAGGCCGCGGCGTCCTCGGGAGGCGCCAGGCGCCCCGTCTCGACCTCGAGCAGTTCGGGAATGGCCCCGCTGTCGCTGCCGACCACCGCCTTGCCGGCCGCCATGGCCTCGATCACCGTCAGGCCGAACGCCTCGTTACGCGAGGGGACGCAGACGATGTCGAGCGCCTCGAACAGGCGCGGCAGGTCGCGGCGAAAGCCGGTGAAGGCGATACGTGCCTCGAGGCGCAGTTCGCCGATGCGACGCCGCAGGGCCGCCACCTGGGCCTCGTCGCTGCCCTCCTCCGCCGTCAGGCCGCCGATCAACACGCCGTGCCAGGCAAGCTCGGGCCGAGCCTCGGCCAGGCGAGCCAGCGCCTCGATCCACACCTCCTGCCCCTTGCCCGGCGTCAACCGCCCCGGCAGGCCGATGGCCACGGCGCCATCGGGCACGCCCAGCTCGCGACGCAGCGCAAGGCGCGCCTTGTCGTCGAGACAGGGCGCATAGGGGGCCGGATCGATACCCAGGTAGAGACGCCGGATGCGCTCGGCGGGGAGCGGGAAGGCGGCCAGGTTGCGCTGTCGGGTCGCCTCGCTGATGGCGAAGAGCCGCGTGACCTTGCCGTAGGCCCAGCGATGGTAGAGATCCTTCTTGGGGCGGGTCACCCCCATATGGTCGGTGAAGAAGAGGCGCAGCGATGGCCGCAGGGTCACCAGCAGCGCTCCCAGGCGCAGGTCGCTGGACTTGTGGCAGTGGATCACGTCGATCCCGTGTGCCCCGAGGTAGGCCAGCACCCGGCCCGCGGCCAGCAGCGCCCGCCCCTTCGAGGCCAGAGTCAGCGGCTCGACGCCGGCCTCGCGGAAGCTCTCGCCGACCCGGGAGCCGGCCAGGGCCAGACCGTGGGCCTGCCACCCCTGGCGGGCCAGCTCGGGTATAATCCGTGATGGATACATTTCCAGTCCGCCCCAGCCGCTGGAGAGACAGATATGCAGGACCTTGTGCGACAAGGCTGACTCCTTCGGTATCTCGGGGCTCGGGAGCCCGGATGACTGCTACTTCCGCTGCCCCGGGCGCGTCCTCGCGCCTGCTGGTGGTTCGCAACGACAAGCTCGGCGATTTCATGCTGGCCTGGCCGGCGCTGGCCCGCCTCAAGGCGGCCAGCCCCGCCCCCCACGTCAGCGTGCTGGTGCCGGCCTATACGGCGCCCATGGCGCGACTCTGCCCCTGGGTCGACCGGGTGCTGGTCGATCCGGGCGAAAAGGCCGACCGCAACGAACACCGGCGCCTTCTGGCCGAGGTGAAGGCGGCGCGCTTCGATGCGCTGCTCACGCTCTTCTCCACGCCGCGTATCGGCTGGCTGGGGTGGCGTGCGGGCATTCCGCTGCGCCTGGCCCCGGCCACCAAGTGGGCGCAGCTATTCTACAACCGAAGGGTGGTGCAGCGCAGGTCGCGCTCCAAAAAGCCGGAATACCGCTACAACATCGAGCTGGCCGAGGCGCTGCTGACCGAGCTCGGCCTTGCCTCGGGGGCCGCCCCCGAGCCTCCCTACTGGCCCCTCCCGGAAGGCGAGCGCCGGGCCCAGCGCGAGCGCCTCGCCGAGGAGCTCGCGCTCGACCCGGCGCGGCCCTGGGTCTTCCTGCACGGAGGCAGCGGCGGCTCGGCGGTCAACCTCTCCCCCGCGCAGTATGTGCGGCTGGTGCAGGAGGTGGATGCCCGCTTGCAGGGAGAACGGCGAGCCCAGTGGGTGCTGACCGCCGGTCCCGGCGAGGAAGCCACCGCCGAGGCGATCCTGGCCCCGCTGCGCGAAGCCGGCATCGAGGTTCATCGCCTGCCACCGCGGGCCGGCCTGGATGACTTCGCCCGGACGCTGGCGGCGGCGGATCTCTTCATCGCCGGCTCCACCGGGCCGCTGCATCTCGCCGGCTGCCTGGATCTCGCCACCGCCGGTTTCTACCCGGCCCACCGCTCCGCCACCCCCCTGCGCTGGCAGACCTGCAACCGCGCCGATCACCGCCTCGCCTTCTGCCCGCCAGTCAGCGCCGGCGAACAGGACATGACAACGATCGACATCCCCGCGGCGGGCGAGGCGATCAGCGATCTCTTGCGCCGTCTTCCGGCGGAGGTGACGTCCGGGTCCTGATCCACAGGTCGGCGTACTTGGCGAAGGTGGAGTGGGCCGAGAGCAGCGCCAGCAGCAGCCCCTGTCGGCCGTCGAGGAAGCCCGCCTTGAGCAGGTACATGCGCAGGAAGCAGCCGATACCGTGGCCGATGCCCGCGGCGAGGCTGCCGCGCTTGCCGCGCGCCTCACGCTGCTCGGCCCAGGCCTGGGCGTAGTGGGCGGACTTCTCGAGGTAGTGGCGCAGGTCGCGGTAGGTGTAGTGGAGCAGGTCGCCCTCGAGAGGTCGCACCGCCAGCCCCTCGGGGTTTTCCAGTTTCTCGTGGACCAGGGCCTCGTTGTAGCCGGCACGCCCCCGGGGGTAGAGGCGCGCCACCCGGTCCGGGTACCAGCCGGAATGGCGGATGAAGGCGCCGAAGCACCAGGAGAGGCGCGGCAGCGTATAGATCGCCGGTGCCCCCTCGGACAAGGCCGCCTGAATGCTCTCGCGCAGCGCCGGCGTCACGCGCTCATCGGCATCCACCATCAGGATCCAGTCACTCTCCACCAGCGCCTCGGCGCGCCGGCGCTGGCGGCCGAAGCCCTGCCAGTCATCCTCCACTGCCACCTTGTCGGTAAAGTCGCGGGCGATCGCGCGGGTCCCGTCGGTGCTGCCGGCATCCACCACCACGATCTCATCGACCCAGGCGAGGGTCTCCAGGCAGGCCCGCAGGTGATCCTGCTCGTTCTTCACGATGAGCACGGCGGCAATCGACATCGATAGTCCTTGAGGGCGAAGTGGGACGCTCAGTGTAAGGCGCCCCCCCCTGCCGGCACCACCCGGCCGAGTGTGTGACGCCTCCCAAGGCTTGATAAGCTCTGCTGATAGCCCCCTGACCGATGATACCCATGCCCCTTCCCCAACTGCCCTCCCTCCTTCGCCACCCGCGCTGGTGGGCACTGCTCGCCATCGGGCTCTGCCTCGGCTATGCCGTGGTGACCATCAGCCTGCTGCCCGCCTGGGCCCTGACGGTGATCGCCAGCGCCTGGCTCGCTACCGGCTGGCTGCTGCGCTGGGGTGCCCCGCGTGCCCCGCGCCCCGCCGCCAGGGTGTGGCCCTGGTCGCTGCTGCCCCTGGCGCTGTGGGGGCTCTACGTCTATCTCAACGACAGCTTCGGCATCGTCGACCTGGGGGCGATCTTCTTCCACCTCCAGGCCGGCATGTCCGACCACGGCGGCAGCGACCGCCTGGTGGCCGCCGTGCTCTACAGCCTGAGCATGCTCGCCCTGCTGGCGGCCTTCACCTGGCTGGTACGGGCCGACCACCGCTGGCGGCTGGGCGAGCGCCTGCTGGCCCTGGTGCTGCTGGCCAGCAACCCCCTGCTCTACGGCATGACCCAGCGCGGCGCGGCCATCGTCACCGACGATGGCGCCTGGCTGGACCGCCGCTACGTGGCGCCGGTGATCGAGCAGGCCCCGTCCGATCCGCCCAACCTGCTGCTGCTCTACCTGGAGAGCATCGAGCGCACCTACGCCGACCGCGAGCGCTTCGGCGACGCCTATGCCGACCTCGATGCGCTGGGCGCGCGCGGCCGGGTCTTCGAGGGGGTTCGCCAGCTCGACAACACCGGCTGGACCATGGCCGGGATGATCGCCAGCCAGTGCGGCACGCCGCTGATGCCCGCCGGCCTGCTGCATGACCGCCAGTTCTCGCCGCTCGACAAGGTGGTGCCGGGGGTCGACTGCCTGGGGGATCTCCTGGTCGAACAGGGCTACCGGCTCAGCTACCTGGGCGGTGCCAGCACCGCCTTCGCCGGCAAGGGGCTCTTCTACGAGGGCCACGGCTTCGACACCGTGATGGGACGCGAGGAGCTGGCGCCTCGGCTGGAGGACCCCGAGTATCTGAACAACTGGGGGCTCCACGACGACTCCCTCTACGACTTCACCGTCGAGGAGATCCGCCGGCTGGAGGCCGAGCACGACGGCCCCTGGGGCGTGGTCAACCTCACCATCGCCGGCCACGCCCCCAACGGCTATCCCGCCCAGAGCTGCATCGACCGCCAGGGGGAGTTCGACGGCGTCGACATCCTCTACTCGGTGGAATGTTCGGCCTGGCTCGCGCGGGACCTGGTGGAGCGCCTGGAGGCGGAGGGGCTGCTGGAAAACACCCTGGTGGTGGTGGCCAGCGACCATCTGACCATGCGGGTCTCGGTGTGGGACCTGCTGATCGCCGGCGAGCGCGACAACACCTTCATGCTGCTCGGCCCCGGCATCGAGGCCGGCACTCGCACCCGGCGGGAGGCCTCCATGGTCGACCTCTTCCCGACCCTGCTGGAGGCGATGGGCTTTACCATCGAGGAGCACCGTGCGGGTCTCGGCGTCTCGCTGCTGGCCGACACCGAGACCCTGGTGGAGCGTCACGGGCTCGCGGGGATCAACGCCCGGATGCGCGAGGAGAATGCCCTGCAGCAGCGACTCTGGGAGGGCCTGGTGCCAGACCGCCCTCAGGAGTCCGAGGAAAAGGAGTCGTCGCCGACCGACGACCAGGTGGTGGAGTCGCCCTATGACGCCACCGGCGAGACGCCGGCCAGCGTCCAGTAGGGCAGGCTACTTCTCGACGGCCAGGCGGCGCTCGGCGGCGAGCACCGCCGCCAGCAGCCGCTCGGGGGAGAGGTCGACGAGACAGCGGGTATGGCCCAGGGGGCAGGTCCGGGCGAAGCAGGGGGAGCAGTCGAGGCCCAGCGTGTGGATCTCGGCGCTGTCGGTGAGCGGGGGGGTGTAGGCCGGCGAGGAGGAGCCATAGAGGGCGTGCACCCGGGTACCCACCGCCGCCGCCACGTGCATCAGCCCCGAGTCGTTGGTGACCACCTGGCGGCAGTCGGCCAGCAGGTCCACGGCGTCGGCCAGCCGTGTCCGCCCGCAGAGGTTGTGGACATGCTCCAGCCCCCGGGCGATCGCCTCGCCGGCCTCGGCATCCTTGGGGCCACCCAGCACCCGCACCTCGAACCCCTCTGCCACCAGCGCCTCGGCCAGGGTGCGAAAGTGCTCGAGCGGCCACTGCTTGGCGGGACCGTACTCGGCGCCGGGCATCATGCCGATGGCCGGGCGTGACGAGAGCCCGTGAGCCCGACGCAGCTCGGCGAGATTGGCGGCATCCACGGCGAGGCGCGGGCGCGGTATCGGGACGTGACCATCGAGCGCCTCCCCGGCGGGCAGCCCCAGGGCCACGAAGCGCTTCACCGTCTGGTCGAGCACGGCCTTGTCGAGCCGGCGTCGCTCGTTGAGCAGGCCATAGCGCTGCTCGCCGGTAAAGCCGACACGCTGCGGAATGCGCGCCAGGCAGGGCACCAGCGCCGACTTCCAGGAACGCGGCAGCACGATGGCGCGATCGAAGCGGCCGCGCAGCGCGCGGGCCACATCGCGGCGTGCTTTCCAGCCAAACTCGCCGTGGCCCACGTCCAGAGCGATCGCCTCGTCCACCTCCGCCATGCGCTCGAGCACCGGCAGCGACCAGCCGGGCGCCACCACGCCGAGGCGGCAGCCCGGATGGCGCGCCTTGAGGGTCATGAACAGGCTCTGGGCCATCACCATGTCGCCGACCCAGGAGGGGCCGACCACCAGGATACGTTCGCCGCCGGACTCTCCAGGAGGGGCCGGCTCGGTGGGGATGCGCTCGACGGGCGGCGGCGCCTCAGCCATTCAGCCACTCCAGGTACTCGCCGACCCCCTCGGCCACGGTGCGAAACTCGCGATCGTAGCCCGCCCGGCGCAGGCTGCCGATATCGGCGCGGGTGTAGCTCTGGTAGCGCCCCTTGAGCTCGTCGGGAAAGTCGATGTACTCGATGGTGCCGCGGCCGTAGTAGTCGATCACCGCCTCGCCGATCGCCTTGAAGGGCTCGGCGCGACCGCTGCCCAGATTGAAGATGCCGGACACCTGGGGATTGTCGAGGAACCAGAGGTTCACGTTGACCACATCCCCCACGTAGACGAAGTCACGACTCTGCATGCCGGCCTCGTAGCCGTCCCAGGCACCGAACAGCTTGACGCTGTCGCCGCCGCGGATCTGGGTGTGGTGGTGATAGGCGACGCTGGCCATCTTGCCCTTGTGCTGCTCCCGGGGACCGTAGACGTTGAAGTAGCGGAAGCCCACCACCTGGCTCTCGAACTCGTCCCAGCGGGCGCGCACGTACTGATCGAAGAGCAGCTTGGAGTAGCCGTAGACGTTGAGCGGCTTCTCGTGCTCCGGGGCCTCCACGAACACCTCGCTGCCGCCGTAGGTGGCGGCCGAGGAGGCGTAGAGGAAGGGAATGCCGCGCTTCTGGCAGAAGTGCAGCAGCACCTTGGAGTACTCGAAGTTGTTGTCGAGCATGAAGCGACCGTCCCACTCGGTGGTATCCGAGCAGGCCCCCTCGTGGAAGATCGCCTCGATCTCGGGCAGCTGGGCCGGCTCGCCACGCAGCTCCGCCTCGACCCGGCGACGGAAGTCGTCCTTGTCCAGGTAGTCGCCGAGGGTGCAGTCGGCCAGGTTGACGAACTTGGTGCCGTCCGACAGGTCGTCGACCACCATCACATCCTGGCGGCCGCGCTCGTTGAGCGCCTTCACCAGATTCGAGCCGATGAAGCCGGCTCCGCCTGTCACTACGATCATGGGGATATCCTCTGTCTCGGGGCGTGCGCCTATAACCGATCTTCCGGTGATTGTATACTTGACGACCTGTGAATTCATGGCCAACGGTGCTTTCCGCAATGACTCTCTCGTCCTCGACATCCGCGCCGACCTCCGGGCCGGCGCCTGACGTCTCGACCTTCCAGGGGTTGATCCTGGCCTTGCAGCAGTACTGGGCCGACCAGGGCTGCGTGATCCTTCAGCCCCTCGACATGGAGGTCGGCGCCGGCACCTTCCATCCGGCCACCTTCCTGCGCGCCATCGGCCCCGAGACCTGGAACTCCGCCTATGTGCAGCCGTCGCGCCGCCCCACCGACGGCCGCTACGGCGAGAACCCCAACCGCCTGCAGCACTACTACCAGTTCCAGGTGGTGATGAAGCCCTCCCCCGCCGACTTCCAGGAGCGCTACCTGGGCTCCCTCAAGCACCTCGGCCTGGACCCCCTCGTGCACGACATCCGCTTCGTCGAGGACAACTGGGAGTCCCCCACCCTGGGCGCCTGGGGGCTGGGCTGGGAGATCTGGCTCAACGGCATGGAGGTGACCCAGTTCACCTACTTCCAGCAGGCCGGCGGCATCGAGTGCTACCCGGTCACCGGCGAGCTCACCTATGGCCTTGAGCGCATCGCCATGTACCTGCAGAACGTCGACAGCGTCTACGACCTGGTCTGGACCGTGGCCCCGGACGGCTCCAGGGTCACCTATGGCGATGTCTACCTGCAGAACGAGCGTGAGCAGTCCGCCTACAATTTCGAGCATGCCGACGTCGACTTCCTGTTCGGCGCCTTCGACCAGCAGGAGCGCGACTGCGCCCGCCTGCTCGAGGCCGGCCTGCCGCTGCCCGCCTACGAGCAGGTGCTCAAGGCCTCCCACACCTTCAACCTGCTCGACGCTCGTCACGCCATCTCGGTCACCGAACGCCAGCGCTTCATCCTGCGCGTGCGCACCATGGCCCGGGACGTGGCCCACGCCTACTACGACTCCCGCAAGGCCGCCGGCTTCCCGCTGGCTCCCGAGGCCCTGCGGAAGGAACTGCTTGCCGACGAGGGAGACGCTTGAGCATGGCTGCCAACACCCTGCTGGTTGAACTGGGCGTCGAGGAACTTCCGCCGAACGCCATCGACGCCCTCTCCGACGCCCTGGCCGACGGCCTGCGTCGCGGACTCGCCGACGCCGACGTCGGCCACGGCGAGGTGCGCGCCTACGCCACCCCCCGCCGCCTGGCGGTGCGCATCGAGGCGCTGGCCGATAGCCAGCCCGATCGCGAGGTGGAGAAGCGCGGCCCGGCGCTGGCCGCCGCCTTCAAGGACGGCCAGCCCACCCGGGCCGCCGAAGGCTTCGCGCGTTCCTGTGGCGTCACGGTCGACGACCTGATCCACCTGGAGTCCGACAAGGGCACCTGGCTGGGCTATCGCGAGCAGCAGCAGGGGGAGCCCACCGCAGCCCTGCTGCCCGTCATCCTGCAGAAGGCCGTCGCCGCCCTGCCGGTGCCCAAGAACATGCGCTGGGGCGCCTCGCGGGTGGAGTTCTCCCGTCCGGTGCACTGGCTGGTGATGCTCTACGGCAGCGAGGTGGTCGAGGCCGAGGTCCTGGGCCTCGCGGCGGGCCGCACCACCTACGGCCACCGCTTCCACGCGCCCGCCGCCATCGAGCTGGCCCATGCCGATGACTACCTCGAGGCGCTGGAGCAGGCCTGGGTGCTGGCCGACCGCGACCGCCGTCGGGAGCGCATCCGCGAGCAGGTGCTGGCCGAGGCGGAGGTCCAGGAGGCCACCGCGGTCATCGACGAGGCGCTGCTGGTCGAGGTCAGCGGCCTGGTGGAGTGGCCGGTGGCCCTGACCGGCAGCTTCGACGAGCGCTTCCTGGAGGTGCCGGCGGAGTCGCTGATCTCCTCCATGAAGGCCAACCAGAAGTACTTCCACCTGCTCGATGAGGCGGGCAGGCTCAAGCCGCTCTTCATCACCATCTCGAACATCGAGAGCAGCGACCCGCAGCAGGTGATCGAGGGCAACGAGAAGGTGATCCGCCCGCGCCTGGCCGACGCCGCCTTCTTCTACGATACGGACCGCAAGCGTCCGCTCTCCTCGCGCATCGACGAGCTCGCCGGCGTGGTGTTCCAGCAGCAGCTCGGCACCCTGGCCGACAAGGCCCACCGCAGCGCCGCCGTGGCCGCCTTCATTGCCGGCCAGATCGGCGGCGATGTGGGCCACGCTCGCCGCGCCGCGGAGCTCGCCAAGTGCGACCTGGTCACCGAGATGGTGCTCGAGTTCCCCGAACTGCAGGGCATCATGGGCCGCTACTACGCCGAGCATGACGGCGAGGCCGCCGACGTCGCCCAGGCACTGGAGGAGCAGTACCTGCCGCGCTTCGCCGCCGACGTCATCCCCCACAGCCGCACCGGGCTGGCCCTGGCCCTGGCCGACCGCCTGGACACCCTGACCGGTATCTTCGGCATCGGCCAGCGTCCCACCGGCACCAAGGACCCCTTCGCCCTGCGCCGCGCGGCCATCGGCGTGCTCAACATCCTGGTCAAGGGTGAGCTGAACCTGGACCTGCGCGAGCTGCTCGAGCTGGCCGCCGCCCAGCATCAGGAGCTGCCCTATGCCGAGAAGCTGGTGGACGAGGTGCTCGGCTACATGCTCGACCGCTTCCGCGCCTGGGGCCAGGACGAGGGCATCTCCGCAGAGGCCTACCTGGCCGTGCGTGCCCGCCCGGTCACCCGCCCGCTGGATTTCGCCCGGCGGCTGCGTGCGGTCCAGGCCTTTGCCGGCCGCGAAGAGGCCGCCGCTCTGGCCGCGGCCAACAAGCGGGTCTCCAACATCCTGGCCAAGCAGGCCGATGAGGTGGGCAGCCAGGTCGACGCCGGCGTGCTCCAGGAGGCGGCCGAGCTGGCCCTTCACGAGGCGGTCAGCACCCGGCGCGAACGCGTGATGCCGCTGTTCGCCGAGGGCCGCTACGCCGAGGCGCTGGACGCCCTGGCCGGCCTGCGGGAGCCGGTGGATGCCTTCTTCGACCAGGTCATGGTGATGGCCGACGACCCGGCCATCCGCGCCAACCGCCTGGCGCTGCTGGCCAGCCTGCGTGCGCTCTTCCTGGAAGTGGCGGATATCGCCCAGCTTCAGCAGTAACCCGGGCAGAGGGAACGAAGGCCGGCAGCCTGCGCTGCCGGCCTTTTTCATGCCCGGCGAACGGGTGCGTGTTTCACGTGAAACAACCACGCCGTATTCGTCATCTATGGCCGGGCCGCTTGGCAGGGCGTGTTCCACGTGAAACACTCCCCCTCTCGCTGACCGCAGGAGCCCGACCGAATGCCCTCCCCCGACCGCCTGGTGATCCTCGACCGCGACGGTGTCATCAACCGCGACTCCGATGCCTATGTGAAATCCCTGGCCGAGTGGATCCCCTACCCCAGCGCCATCCAGGCGATTGCCCGGCTGAGCCGGGCCGGCTGGACGGTGGCAGTGGCCACCAACCAGTCCGGCATCGCCCGTGGCTACTATGACGAGGCCACCCTGGCCGAGATGCACGAAGAGCTCGGTCGGCTGGTGAAGGAGGCCGGTGGCGGCATCGACCATATCGCCTGGTGCCCCCACGGCCCGGGCGATGAGTGCGACTGCCGCAAGCCGCTACCCGGCCTCCTGGAGCAGATCCGTGTCGAGCTCGGCATGCAGACCCTCGCCGGCAGCTGGATGGTGGGTGACAGTCTGCGCGACCTCCAGGCCGGCGAACCCATGGGTTGCCGGCCGGTGCTGGTTCGCACCGGCAAGGGGGAACGCACCCTGGCCAGCCACCCGGAACTGGGGGCAGAGGGCAGCGACACCCGCGTCTTCGACGATCTGGCCGCTTTTGTCGACTGGCTGCTGGCCGATGCACCCGATGCGAACGGGCCCGTCCCCCAGCACCGGTAATACCTCCTCGCTGCTGCGACACCCCTCACCCCCAGCAGCGTTACTCACTGCCGTAATAGCAGAAGGCCCGCCTCGATCTCGAGGCGGGCCTTTTTTGTCTTTCTGCTTTATCCCGACGCCTGGCGCGCAGCCATGTTTCACGTGAAACATGGCGCCACCTGATCGATGCGCGTCACACGTCGAGATTGGCCACCAGCGCATTGCGCTCGATGAAGTCGCGGCGCGGCTCCACCTCGTCGCCCATGAGGGTGTTGAACATCATGTCCGCCCCCACGGCATCCTCGATGGTGACCCGCAGCATGCGGCGAGTCTCGGGGTTCATGGTGGTCTCCCACAGCTGATCCGGGTTCATCTCCCCCAGCCCCTTGTAGCGCTGGATGGACAGCCCGCGCTGCGCTTCGGCCATCAGCCACTCCAGCGCCTCATAGAAGGTCGAGACGCGCTTCTGACGCTCGCCGCGGGCCACATGGGCGCCCTCCTCCAGCAGGCCGTCGAGCGTCTCGCCCAGCTCGGCCATGCCGCGGTAGTCGGCGCTGGTGAAGAAGTCGATGCCCCACACATAGTCGGTGGTCACGCCATGAGCGGTAAGCGTCACCGCCGGCAGGTAGAGGCTCCGCTCGGTGTCCTCCTCGAGCCGGAAGGTGTAGCGCGGGCCACCCTCATAGGCCACCACTGCATCCATCTCGCCCTGCAGGTGGTCGATCCAGTTCTGCATGGTCACACGGTCCCGCAGGCTGGCCTCACCGTCCAGGCGCGCCGCATGCACGATCCGCTTGAGCACCTCGATGGGATAGACCCGCGACAGGCGATCGATGCGGCGCATCACTTCACGATACTGGTTGACGAGCCCTTCCAGCTGGGAACCGCTGATCCCCGGTGCGTCGGCGTTGACATAGAGCCGGGCACCGTCCATGGCGGTGGCCGTCAGGTAGTCGGTCATCGCCTGCTCATCCTTGAGGTAGAGCTCCTGCTTGCCGCGCTTGACCTTGTAGAGGGGCGGCTGGGCGATGAAGACGTGGCCGCGCTCGATCAGCTGTGACATCTGGCGGAAGAAGAAGGTCAGCAGCAGGGTCCGGATATGGGAGCCGTCCACGTCGGCATCGGTCATGATGATGATCGAGTGATAGCGCAGCTTGTCCGGATTGAACTCCTCGCGGCCGATGCCACAGCCCAGGGCGGTGATCAGGGTGCCCACCTCGGCGGAAGAGAGCATCTTGTCGAAGCGTGCCTTCTCCACGTTGAGGATCTTGCCCTTGAGCGGCAGGATCGCCTGGGTGCGACGGTCCCTGCCCTGCTTGGCACTGCCACCGGCCGAGTCACCCTCGACCAGGAAGAGCTCGGAAAGGCTCGGGTCCTTCTCCTGACAGTCGGCCAGCTTGCCGGGCAGGCCGGCGATATCCAGCGCACCCTTGCGACGCGTCATGTCGCGGGCCTTGCGCGCCGCCTCTCGGGCGCGGGCGGCATCGAGCATCTTGTTGACGATCGACTTGGCCTCGTTGGGCTTCTCGATCAGGTAGTCGGAGAACAGTCGCCCCATCTCCTGCTCGACCGCGGTCTTCACCTCGGAGGAGACCAGCTTGTCCTTGGTCTGGGACGAGAACTTGGGGTCCGGCACCTTCACCGAGATGATCGCCGTCAGGCCCTCACGAGCGTCATCGCCGGAGGTGTTGATCTTGGACTTCTTGAGCAGGCCCTCGGCTTCGATATACGAATTGAGCGTCCGGGTCAGGGCGGCACGGAAGCCCGCCAGGTGCGTCCCGCCATCCCGCTGGGGAATGTTGTTGGTGTAGCAGAAGATGTTCTCGTTGAAGGAGTCGGACCACTGCATCGCCACTTCCACGCCCACCCCATCCTCGCGCTCGGCGTTGAAGTGGAAGACCGGATTAAGCACCGTCTTGTTGGTGTTGAGATGGTCGACGAAGGCCTTGAGGCCACCCTCATAATGGAACAGCTCCTCCTTGCCGCTGCGCTCATCGACCAGACGAATGGCCACGCCGGAGTTCAGGAAGGAGAGCTCCCGAAGACGCTTGGCCAGGATATCGTAATGGAATTCGATGTTGGCGAAGGTTTGCGGTGAGGGGCGGAAGTGCACGCGGGTCCCGGTCTTCTCGGTCTTGCCCACTACGCTCAGCGGCGCCTGGGGCACCCCGTGGTGATAGATCTGCTCGAACACCTCGCCGGCGCGCCAGATGGTCAGCTTGAGCTCCTCGGAGAGGGCGTTGACCACCGACACCCCCACGCCGTGGAGGCCGCCGGAGACCTTGTAGGAGTTGTCGTCGAACTTGCCGCCGGCGTGAAGCACCGTCATGATCACTTCCGCGGCGGAGACCCCCTCTTCCTCATGAATGTCGGTGGGCACCCCGCGGCCGTTGTCGCTGACCGTGATCGACTCGTCGGGGTGAATGACCACGCGGATCTCGCTGCAGTAGCCGGCCAGCGCCTCGTCAATGGAGTTATCCACCAGCTCGAACACCATATGGTGCAGGCCCGTGCCGTCATCGGTGTCACCGATGTACATGCCGGGACGCTTGCGTACGGCATCCAGCCCCTTGAGTACCTTGATGCTCGATGAGTCGTAGGCCTGTTCGCTCATTGACTGCTCCATCATGAAGTCTGTCGTTCCAGTGGCGCCAGCTGCCCCTCTCCCGATGGCGAACGTTTCACGTGAAACATCGCGACGGGGGTGGCGGGCTGCCACAGATCTGCCAGGGCGTCGTGATCGACGCTGGTGATGAACGCCTGGCAGTGCATGCTTTCCAGCCAGTGGCAGAACACCCGTCGGTGGGCGCTGTCCAGCTCTGCCGGGAGATCGTCGATCAGGTAGAGGCAGTGTCGCCCCGTGGCGGCCTCCAGCAGCCGCCCCTGCGCCAGCTTGAGGGCACTCACCACCAGCTTCTGCTGGCCCCGGGAGAGCACCTCCACGGCGGGGCGCCGATGCAGCCTGACCGCCAGGTCCGCCCGCTGCGGACCCTGCTGGGTAAAGCCCATCTGCCTGTCGACCTCCCTGCCCTGGCTCAGTATCTCACCGAGCTCACGGCGCCTGTCCCAGCCGCGCGTGTAGCGCAGCTGCAGGCCCGGCAACGGCATCAGGCCGGCCAGGGTCTCCTCGAAGACCGGGAGGAAGGCGTCGACCCAGGCGCTGCGCATGGCATCGATGCGCTCGCTCCAGTGGACGAACTCGTGCTCCCAGGCCGACAGGGAAGCACCGTCCATTCTACCATGCCTGAGTAGGGCATTCCGATGTTTCAGCGCCCGACGGGCCCGCTGCCACGCCTCCAGGAAGTCATGTTTCACGTGAAACACTCCCCAGTCGAGGAACTCCCGTCGTCCCGCGGGAGGCCCCTCCAGGAGACGGAAGGCATCGGGATTGATCAGCTGAAGGGGGAGCGTCTCGACCAGGCGAGAGAGGCGGCTGACGCGCTCACCGGAGAGACGGATCTCGAGCTCGCTCTCGTCGCGGCGGCGGCGCACGCCGAAGGGAATCGGGGGGTCACCCGCCAGGCGACCATGCAGGACCAGGCCCTCGGCATCATGGCCGATCACATGGCGCATCTGGCGGGTCCGGAAGGAGCGCCCCATGCCGAGCACATGGATACCCTCGAGCAGACTGGTCTTGCCGCTGCCATTGTCTCCCGTGACCAAGTTGATTCGAGAACCCGGTTGAAAATCAATGGCTTGAAGGTTGCGAAGACCCTGAAAGGCGAGGCGATCTAGTGGCATGGAGAGATCCAGGCAGGGCGGCACCCCGGGTGCCGCCGCCAGTCACTAGAGACGCATGGGCATGACGACATAGAGGGCATCGCCGCCACCCGGCTCCTCCATCAGCGCGCTGCTGTTGGGGTCGGCCAGGGTCATCTGCACGCGGTCCTCGTCTAGGGCGTTGAGGACATCGATCAGGTAGCCGACGTTGAAACCAATCTCGAGGCCAGGGCCGCTGTACTCGATGGCGATGTTTTCCTCGGCCTCTTCCTGCTCGGGGTTGTTGGCCATCACCTTGAGGTTGCCTTCGGCCAGGTGCAGGCGCACGCCGCGGTACTTCTCGTTGGAGAGGATGGCGGTACGCGAGAGCACCTGGCGCAGCTCGGCGCGCTCGGCGATGAACACCTTGTCGCCGCCGCGGGGGACCACCCGCTCGTAGTCGGGGAACTTGCCGTCCACCAGCTTGGAGGTGAAGGTGAAATCCCCCGTGTGAGCGCGGATGTGGCTGGCCCCGAGGGTCAGGCTGACCGGCTCCTCGCCGTCGTCCAGCAGGCGAACCAGCTCCAGGATGCCCTTGCGCGGCACGATCAGCTTCTGGGCCGGCTCCACCTGGATCTCGACGGGACGCGAGCAGACCGCCAGGCGGTGGCCATCGGTGGCTACCGCACGCACCAGACCGGAGCGCATCTCCAGCAGCATCCCGTTCAGGTAGTAGCGCACGTCCTGCTGGGCCATGGCGAAGGAGGTGGCGTCGATCAGCTGCTTCAGAACGCCCCGCGGCAGGGCGAGCTCGATGCTGCCCTGGCTGTCCTCGATGTTGGGGAACTCCGCCACCGGCAGGGTCGAGAGCGTGAAGCGCGAGCGGCCGCTGCGCAGCACCGCCCTGCCCTCCTCCAGGGAGAGCTGGATCTCGGCCTGGTCGGGCAGCGACTTGCAGATATCCATCAGCTTGCGCGCCGGAACGGTGGCGGCCCCCGGCTCGTCCACCTGGCTGGCCACGGTGCGCCCGATCAGCTCCACTTCGAGGTCGGTGCCGGTGAGCGCTACCTGGTCCTGATCGACCTGGATCAGCACGTTGGAGAGCACCGGGAGAGTCTGGCGTCGCTCCACCACACCGGCCACCAGCGTCAGCGGTCGCAGCAGCGCTTCGCGGGAGATGGAAAATTTCATGTCGGCTCCACGTCTAGTCCTGAAGGATTGCGGCCCGTGCGGCCCGGGCCGAACGGCTAGGCCATCATTTAACCACAGCCGGGGCTCGGGGGGGCGCTGGGAGATGAGGGCAAGGAGTAGCGGCGATCGCTGCGCGGTGTCGCTCCGGCGCCCCATGCCGGAGGTGTCGTCAGCTGGTCAGCAGACGCAGCAGGTTCTTGTAGTCTTCCCGGATATCGGCGCTCTCCTCCTGCAGCGACTTCACCTTGCGGCAGGCGTGCAGCACCGTGGTGTGGTCGCGGCCACCGAAGGCATCGCCGATCTCGGGCAGGCTGTGGTTGGTCAGCTCCTTGGCCAGGGCCATGGCCACCTGGCGAGGGCGCGCCACCGAGCGCGAGCGACGCTTGGAGAGCAGGTCGGCAAGCTTGATCTTGTAGTACTCCGCCACGGTGCGCTGGATGTTGTCCACGCCCACCTGCTTGTCCTGCAGCGCCAGCAGGTCCTTGAGCGACTCGCGGATGAAGTCCTGGGTGATCGGCTTGCCCATGAAGTGGGAGTCGGCAATCACCTTCTTCAGGGCCCCTTCCAGCTCACGCACGTTGGAGCGGATCTTCTGGGCGATGAAGAAGGCCGCATCATGAGGCAAGTCGACCTTGGCCTGGTCGGCCTTCTTCATCAGGATCGCGACGCGGGTCTCCAGCTCCGGCGGCTCGATGGCCACCGTCAGCCCCCAGCCGAAGCGCGACTTCAGGCGCTCCTCCACCCCGCTGATCTCCTTGGGATAGCGATCGGAGGTGAGGATCATCTGCTGGCCGCCTTCGAGCAGGGCATTGAAGGTGTGGAAGAACTCCTCCTGGGAGCGCTCCTTGCCGGCGAAGAACTGGATGTCATCGATCAGCAGCGCGTCCACGCTGCGATAGAAGCGCTTGAAGTCGTTGATGGCGTTGAGCTGCAACGCCTTGACCATGTCGGCCACGAAACGCTCGGAGTGCAGGTAGACCACCCGGGCATTCTCCCGCCGCCCGGCCAGGGCATTGCCAACGGCGTGCATCAGGTGGGTCTTGCCGAGGCCGACCCCGCCGTAGAGGAACAGCGGATTGTAGGCCCCTCCCGGGTTCTCCGAGACCTGCCGCGAGGCGGCCCGGGCCAGCTGGTTGGACTTGCCCTCCACGAAGGTCTCGAAGGTGAAGTTGGGGTTCAGGCCACTGCTGTGCTTGAGGCTGCCCTCGACCTGCACCTGGCGCTCCCCGGCCGCCCGGCGGCCCGCGCCCTCCTCGCGCTGGGCGTCGAGCTCGCGCTCATCGGCCACCTCGCCACGCGGTGGGGTATGCACGGCGGGTGCCGCGGGGCGTCGTGGCGCGGCCGATACCGGGTTGCCCAGTTCACGTGGCTGGGGCTGGGGCGCGGTGCCCCGACTGCCTACCGTCAGCACCACCTTGGGAGGCTTGGCCGGGGAGAGCTCGCGCATCAGCTCACCGATGCGCTTGGCATACTTGTCGCTGACCCAGTCACGCACGAAGCGGTTGGGGGCCAGCAGACACAGCTCACCCGACTCCCCCTCTTCCGCCTGCAGCGGGCGAATCCAGGTGTTGAACTGCTGGGAGTTCAGCTCGTCCTGAAGGGTGTCCAGACACTGTTGCCAGAGAGCTAGCGGCACGCGGCCTCACCATCGGTTGGAAAACGGTCGCATATTGTATCGCCCCCGAGGATGGTTATCCACACCCCGCGGGCGCCGCGCCGCGGCTGTGGAAAACTTTCCCTGGACCCCGGGGATGGGTCCCGCCGAACGCTGGGGACAACCTTTCGCTGTGGACGACTGGCGATTGCATCCACCGCTTCTGCACAGGGCATCCCGCGCCATCCCACCACCTGTCCACAGCCTATATCCTGCGGCAGAGGATTGTTTACGTTCGGGAAAGCCAGCTTATCCACAGATATTGTCCCCACTATTAATAACAGGTTCTTTAAAAGGGATAGAAAATAGTAATAGTAGTCATGATGGTCGATGGCAGCTCCCCCGGCTGACCTGGCGAGGTGCCTGGGCCATCATCGCACTGGCGATCGCGTACGGAAAAATTGCACCCGGGCCGCGATATCACTACAATTTCCGGTCTTGAGCCGAATACCCCCGGGGTCCTCTGTGGAAACCGGACGCCTCGAAATTGTCGATTCTTCCTGAAAACCACGTGGGAATAACGAGTTATGAAACGCACCTTTCAGCCCAGCGTTCTGAAGCGTAAGCGCGTGCACGGTTTCCGTGCCCGTATGGCCACCAAGAACGGCCGTGCCGTCCTGGCCCGCCGTCGTGCCAAGGGCCGCAAGCGCCTGAGCGCCTGATCACGGACCCCAGGTGTCCCGTCAGGACTTCCCCCGCCGTCTGCGTCTGCTGACGGCCGGGGAGTATCGGCAGGTCTTCGACAACGCGGTCTACAAGGTTCATGGCAAGGGGCTCATGGCCCTGGCGATCCCCAATGACCTTGGGCATCCACGCCTTGGCCTGATCGTCAGCAAGAAGAACCTTCGCCGTGCCGTCGACCGCAACCGCCTCAAGCGACTCGCCCGCGAATCCATACGCCTTCAGCAGCAGCGTCTGCCCGCCGTGGACATCGTGCTGATGGCCAGGCGAGGCGTGAAGGAGCTCGATAACGAGGTCCTGCATCTCCAGCTGCACGGGATGTGGCGACGTCTGGAGCGCGAGGCAAGCAAGGCCGCCGTCGACGACCAGCCAGGTACCGGGACACCCAGCGCGAACGCCAGTCAGGGCGGATGACCGGCCAACCAGGAGTCGTCACCATGTCGAGGCCCCTTTCCATGGTGTTCCCCGACCCTGCCGGTATCCCCGCCGAGAGTCCGTGTTCGGCATCCAGCCTGCCTCTGGCAGGCTTTTGTCTATCTCGGGCAGATGTTTTCCATCTCGCCCGCGGCAAGTTCACCACCCATCGGGCAGAAACCTCATGGACGTAAAACGACTCCTCTTGCTGATCCCCCTGGCGGTGCTCGCCTACCTGATCGTCGTGCAGTGGAATCAGGACTATGGCCAGGTCTCCCCTGAGCCCGAGGCCCCCTCCTTCACCAGCAGCCCGGCCAACGGCGAGGCCCAGCCGGCCGACCCGGATGGCCTGGCCGTGCCCGCCACGCCCAGCGCAACGGGCGACGTCAGTCAGGCCATGCCCGGCGAGGTGAGCTCGCCCACCAGCAGCCGCGACCTGATCGCCGTGGTGACCGATGTGCTGGACCTGCGCATCGACCCCCAGGGCGGTGATGTCGTCTACGCCGCCCTGCCACAGCACAAGCTGACGCTGAATTCGGATCGTCCCTACGTGCTGCTCTCCGACAGCGAGAGCCGCAGCTACGTGGCCCGCTCCGGCCTGCAGCTCGACGGCCAGGCCGGCCGCATCGCCTTCACGCCGGAGCAGACCGAGTACCGCCTGAGCGAGGGTGAGGACCGCCTGGAAGTCGACCTCCGCGCCGAGGTCAACGGTGTCGACGTCATCAAGCGCTTCACCTTCGAGCGCGGCAGCTATGCGGTGGACGTCAACTACTACCTGGCCAACAACACCGAGGCGCCGGTCACCGCGCGCTTCATCGGCCAGCTGGCCCGCGACAACAGCCCGGACCCCTCCAGCGGCGTGGCCCTGGGCATGAGCTCCTATCTGGGGGCGGCCTACTCCACCCAGGATAGCCGCTACGAGAAGGTCGACTTCGACGACATTCAACGTGGTCGCTTCGAGAACCGTGACTCCCAGGGGGGCTGGGTGGCGATCATCCAGCACTACTTCGTCTCGGCCTGGGCGCCGCCCCAGAACCAGCAGAACCTCTTCTATGCCACCACGGACTCGCAGAACCGCAACGTCGCCGCCTTCGCCGGGCCGGTGACCAGCGTCGCCGCCGAGGGCGAGGCGCGCCTGGGCGCGACCCTCTACATGGGTCCCAAGGTGCAGGACTATCTGGAGGCCGTGGCCCCCAACCTGCGACTCACCGTGGACTTCGGCTGGCTGTGGTTCATCGCCAACCCGCTGTTCTGGCTGCTCGACCAGATCCACAGCCTGATCGGCAACTGGGGCTGGTCCATCGTGCTGCTGACCATCGTGGTCAAGCTGGCCCTGTGGCCGCTCTCCGCCAAGGCCTACAAGTCCATGGCCCGCATGCGCAAGCTGGGGCCGGAGATGCAGCGCCTGAAGGAGCAGTACGGCGACGACCGCCAGAAGATGTCCCAGGAGATGATGAAGTTCTACCAGAAGGAGAAGATCAATCCTCTGGGCGGCTGCCTGCCGATCCTGGTGCAGATGCCGGTCTTCATCGCCCTCTACTGGATGCTGCTGGAGTCCGTGGAGCTGCGCCACGCGCCCTTCATGTTCTGGATCCAGGATCTCTCGGTGAAGGATCCCTTCTTCATCCTGCCGATCCTGATGGGCGCCTCCATGTTCGTGCAGCAGCTGCTCAACCCGACGCCTCCGGACCCGATGCAGGCGAAGATCATGCGCATGCTGCCCATCGTCTTCACCTTCTTCTTCCTGTGGTTCCCGGCCGGTCTGGTGATCTACTGGGTGGTGAACAACATCATCTCCATCGCCCAGCAGTACGCCATCACGCGCAAGATCGAGAACGATCCCACCGTCGGCAAGGGCATGAAGACCAAGTAGCGTCGGCACGACGACCCGGTAGCGGAGAGTCCCTGCCGCACCTCCCCGGACCCCCGCCCCGTGCGGGGGTCTGGCGTTTACGGGGCCCGAAACGGACAATGGCCCCGCCACCACGAGGAGATTCCCATGGCCATCCTCCACGATCAGGACACCATCGCCGCCCTCGCCACGCCCCCCGGCCGGGGGGGCGTGGGCATCATCCGCGTCTCGGGGCCGCTGTGCGCCGCGATCGCCGAGGCGGTGGTGGGCCACTGCCCTGCCCCGCGCCGCGTCCACTACGGGCCCTTCCGGGGCGAATCGGCGGTGATCGATGAGGGTATCGCCCTCTACTTCGCCGGCCCCCACTCCTTCACCGGCGAGGACGTGCTGGAGCTCCAGGGCCACGGTGGCCCGGTGATCATGGACCTGCTGCTCGAGCGCTGCGTGGCGCTCGGCGCGCGGCTGGCCCGCCCCGGGGAGTTCTCCGAGCGCGCCTTCCTCAATGACAAGCTCGACCTGGCCCAGGCCGAGGCGATCGCCGACCTGATCGACGCCAGCTCCCGGGCCGCCGCCGAGAATGCCCTGCGCTCCCTGCAGGGGGACTTCTCGCACCGGGTCGAGGCGCTGGTGCAGCGGCTCATCGAGCTGCGCATCTACGTGGAGGCGGCCATCGATTTCCCCGAGGAGGAGATCGATTTCCTGGCCGATGGCAAGGTGGCGGAGCGGCTCGACGGGGTGATGGCGGAGCTTTCGGCGGTGCGCGCCGCCGCCGGCCAGGGGGCGCTGATGCGCGAGGGCATGAACGTGGTGATCGCCGGCCGGCCCAACGCCGGCAAGTCGAGCCTGCTCAACGCCCTCACCGAGCAGGAGACCGCCATCGTCACCGATATCGCCGGCACCACCCGGGACGTGCTCCGCGAGCACATCCACATCGATGGCATGCCGCTGCACATCA
Organism: Halomonas sp. JS92-SW72; assembly: GCF_003547075.1. Taxonomy (NCBI): domain Bacteria; kingdom Pseudomonadati; phylum Pseudomonadota; class Gammaproteobacteria; order Oceanospirillales; family Halomonadaceae; genus Halomonas; species Halomonas sp. JS92-SW72. The sequence goes on along the minus strand of NZ_CP032147.1, from coordinate 2,448,127 downwards.
TCGATACCGCCGGCCTGCGCGACACCCCGGACGCCGTGGAACAGATCGGCGTGGCACGGGCCTGGGCGGAGATCGAGAAGGCCGACCGGGTGCTGCTGCTGGTGGATGCCACCACTACCGACTCCCTCGACCCCATGGCGATCTGGCCCGAGTTCGTGGCCAGGCTGCCGGACCCGAGGCGGCTGACGCTGGTGCGCAACAAGATCGACACTACCCGGGACGCGCCCGGCATCGAGTTATCCACAGCCACCCCGGTGATCCGACTCTCCGCCCGGACCGGTGCGGGTGTGGATAACCTGAAGGCCCATCTCAAGGAGGTGATGGGCTACAGCGGTACCACCGAGGGGCGCTTCTCGGCACGCCGGCGCCACCTGGATGCCCTGGACAGGGCGCGCCAGGCCCTGGAGAACGGCGAGGCTCAGCTGGCCGGCTTCGGTGCCGGCGAACTGCTGGCCGAGGACCTGCGCGACGCCCAGCAGGCGCTGGGCGAGATCACCGGGGAGTTCAGCGCCGACGATCTTCTCGGCGAGATCTTCGGCAGCTTCTGCATCGGGAAATAGCACGGAACAGCACCTAGCAGATGACGCTGAAGCGCGGCCCACCCGAAGGCTCCTCGGCGAGACCCTCGGCAGCTTCTGCATCGGGAAATAGCCGTGCCCTCCTTCCGCTACTCCTCCACCCACCAGCCGCTGCGATAGCTCCCCGGCGCGCCCAGGTGGGCCACCACGGGCGCCATCGCCGCGACCAGGCGCTCATCGAGGCCCCAGGGCGGGTTGACCACCAGCATGCCGCTGCCATACATGCCGCGCTCCCCCTCGCTGGGGGCCTGCCGGGTGAATTCGCCGTACCAGACCTTGCGCAGCCCCCCGTCGCGGAGTGCTTCCAGCAGCTCGCGATGGCGGCCCGCCGGCAGCAGCGGATACCACACCAGCATCACCGCATGGCGCGCCTTGCGCATGGCCGTCAGCAGCGTCTCCGCTACCTCGAGATACTCCTCCTTGCGCTCGTAGCTGGGGTCGATCAGCACGCAGAGCCTCGGCGTCTTGACCGGCAGCCGCTGAAGCAGGCCCTTGAGGCCATCGCCATGGATCCGCTGGGCGGCCGCCGGGAAGGGCTGCTGGCTCAGGTGCTCGTGCTCACCGGGGTGCAGCTCGAAGAGCCACTGCTGATCCTGGGCCCTCAGCCGATGGCCCATCCACCAGGGGGAACCGGGGTAGTGGGTCAGCCGCGAAGGGTCTGACTGGGCACTCGCCAGGGCCGCCAGCCAATCTCCCAGCAGCGGTTCGCTGGCCAGCGCCTGGCGGGCCTTCCAGAGCGGGATGACCCCGTCCCGGTACTCCTGCAGCCGGGAGGTCTCGGCGGCATCGAGGGGATAGAGGCCTCGACCGGCATGGGTATCGATGTACGTAATCGAAGAGTTTTTACGTAAAAGATGATCGATGACCGCATGCAGGGTCAGGTGCTTGTGGACGTCGGCGAAGTTGCCGGCGTGGTAGGCGTGCTGATAGGAAAGCATGGATGGGGTTTGGCGACTCGGCAAGGACGGGACAAGGAAAAGGGGCCTGCCGCTTCAGGCGGCAGGCCCCACTGTGGCACTCGGCGGGCTCGCCTGGCCTTACTGGAACTGGCTCTCGATGGGCGACAGGGTAATCTCGACGCGACGGTTCTGGGCGCGCCCCTCCTCGGTGGCGTTGCTGGCCACGGGCTGGGACGGACCATAGCCGGTCATGTAGAGGCGATTGCGCGAGACGCCCGCCTGGGCCAGGTAGTTGCCGACGGATTCGGCGCGACGCTCGGAGAGACGCTGGTTGTAGTCGGCGTTGCCGGTGCTGTCGGTGTGACCGGCGATGTTGACCCGGGTATCGGTGTACTGGGTCAGGATCGACGCCACATCGTTGAGGGCGTTGCGAGCGCTCATGGTCAGTTCGCTGGAGTCGAAGCCGAAGGTCACGCTGCTCGGCATGTTGAGCACGATATCGTCGCCGCGACGATCGACCTCGATGCCGGTACCGCGGGTGCTCTGACGCAGCTCCTCCTCCTGACGATCCATGTAGGCGCCGATGCCGGCACCGGCGGCGGCGCCCACGGCGGCACCGATCAGCGCGCGATCACGGCGGCTGGTGCTGCCGTCACCGCTCAGCGCGCCCGCGGCGGCCCCCACGGCGGCCCCGATGGCGGCACCCGTGCCGGTCTGGCTGCGCTGGGTCTGGCCGGAATAGGGGTCGGTCGTGGCGCAGCCCACCAGCAGGGCAGCGGCGGCAAGCGGGACAAAGAAGCGAGTGGGCTTGATCATGAGGTCAGATCTCCATGCAATCATCAGTAGACCCGGTAGGCATCCCTGCCGGGCAGTTCAACGGTATCACGGGCTGCGATGAGGCCGGTGGATCGGTCATTCCATGCCGATCAGCGCCAGCAATTCATTCAAGAATAATAGACCCTGAGGCGATGCCTGCAGTCGATCGGCATCTTCCACGAGAAGTCCTTTTTTACGGGCGTGCTCGAGGCGCGCCTCGAGCACGGCGGACGGGCGGCCCGTGGCAGCTCGCCAGCGCGCCAGGGAGACCCCTTCGACCAGACGCAGCGCATTCATGGCGAACTCCAGCGGCAGCTCCTCGTCGGCAATGGGGCTGTGGCCGGCGATGAACCCCCGGGGGTCGCGGGCGCGGCGCAGGTAGGCCTCCGGCTGGCGGGCCTTCCAGCGCCGCTCGATGGCCAGGCCGGCGTCGCCATCGACGGCGCTCAGCTTGCCATGGGCGCCGGCGCCGATTCCCAGGTAGTCGCCGAAGCGCCAGTAGTTGAGGTTGTGTCGCGAGCGCCGCTGCGGGTGCGCGTAGGCCGAGATCTCGTAGCGCAGAAGGCCGGCCCGCTCCAGCCGCTCGTGGCCCAGGTCCTGGATATCCCAGAGCACCTCCTCCTCGGGCAGCCGCGGCGGCCGGGAGTGGAACTCGGTATTGGGCTCGAGGGTGAGCTGGTACCAGGAGAGGTGCTCGGGGGCGAGCGCCAGGGCCCGCTCCAGGTCGTCCAGCGCCAGCTCGGGGGTCTGGCCCGGGAGTCCGTGCATCAGGTCGAGGTTGAGGTTGTCGAAGCCCGCCTCGCGGGCCTCGAGCACCGCGGCCTCGGCGTCCCGGCCCGAGTGGATGCGACCCAGCGCCTGCAGCTGGGCATCCTGGAAGCTCTGCACCCCCAGCGAGAGCCGGTTGATGCCCGCCTCGCGATAGCCCGCGAAGCGCCCGCGCTCCAGGGTGCCCGGGTTGGCCTCCAGGGTGATCTCGATGTCCCGGGCCGTGGGCAGGCGCGCGGCGACGCCCTCCAGCAGCTGACGATAGAAGGAGGCCGACATCAGGCTCGGAGTGCCCCCGCCGATGAAGAGGCTGACCAGCTCCCGACCGGCGGCCAGCGGCAGGTCGGCATCGAGGTCGGCCAGCAGGGCCTCCAGATACTCCCGCTCCGGCAGCGCCTGCTCGCGGCCGACGCCATGGGAGTTGAAGTCGCAGTAGGGGCACTTGCGCACGCACCAGGGAACATGCACATAGAGCGCAAGGGGCGGCAGGGCGATCATCGTGCCCCTGGGCCTTGGCCCAGCGCCTCGACCAGCGCCTGAAGGGCGCGCCCGCGATGGCTCAGGCGATTCTTTTCCGCCGACGACAGCTCGGCCACGCTCATGCCCTGCTCGGGCAGCCAGAACAGCGGGTCGTAGCCGAAGCCACCCTCGCCGCGGGGATGGGCCAGGATCTCGCCCTCCCAGCTGCGCTGAACGATCAGCGGCACCGGATCCTCGGCGTGGCGCAGGTAGACCAGCACGCACCAGTAGCGTCCGGTTCGCTGCCCCTCGGGCACCTCCGCCAGCCGCTCCAGCAGCCGGGCATTGTTGCGCTCATCGCTCTTCGGCTCACCGGCGAAGCGCGCCGAGTAGATCCCGGGCGCCCCGTTCAGCGCATCGACCTCCAGTCCCGAGTCATCGGCCAACGCCGGCAGGCCACTGACCCGGCTCGCCTCCCGCGCCTTGAGCAGGGCGTTCTCGACGAAGGTCAGGCCGGTCTCCTCCACCTCGGGGACGTCATACTCCGCCTGGGGCCTGACATCGAGGCCCAGCGGCGCCAGCAGCTGGTGGAACTCGCGCAGCTTTCCGGCGTTGCCGCTGGCAAGGATCAGGGGGGTCGAGGTCATGGTGAGATTCCTGGCGATTTACGGCCTGCCATTCTAGGACGCCAGACGACAACAGCAAATGGCCGGCGCACGGCGCGGCGGGCTTGAGACCGCCGCAGGTATGACTTCGCTCATGAAAACAGGGTGATTTTGGTAAGGGCTCACCCTGAGGCCGGCGAAAACACCCTCACCAAGCCATTGATCGGAAACCTCAATCCTTGTTATTCATCAGGATGGAATAAAAATCTCATCTAGATATAACCAATTGACAGTAACGGGATGTAACAGAATGACCAACACTATGGGCTGAACACCCACCGTCACTCCTTTACCTGCCGCTAGCCAGCTTGCCGGCTGAGCTTCCTCAGGGGGGCGAACATGGATCAGGATAAAAACCTGCTGCTGGTGACCTCCAGCAGCCCCCAGTGCCAACTCTTCATCGACTACCTGCGCAAGCAGCTGGCCTGCACGATCACGGTGCTGCCGCCAGGCAGCGAATGGAAGCCCAGGGAGATACAGCCCACCCTGATTCTGCTGGATGCCGACCATGTCGGCGAGGAGCTCATGCAGAAGTGGCACGCCCGTGCCATGGAGGATGAGCGAATCTCGCTGGCGGCCTTCAACCTCCTGGACGAGGATCACGCCGTGCAGACCCTTTCGGCCCTCCACCTGCGGGGCGTCTTCTACCGCAGTGACAGCCTGGAGATGATCTGCAAGGGGCTGCAGTCGCTGATGACCGGAGAGCTGTGGATGTCACGCTCCCTGATGACCCGCATGATTTCCTTCCTGCGCCGCCAGCAGCTCAACTCCTACCGCCCGGTGTGTGGATTGACCCATCGCGAACTGGAGATCATCGGGCTGCTGGGCTCCGGGGCCTCCAACGGCGAGATCGCCGACCGCCTCTTCGTCAGCGAGCACACCGTCAAGTCGCACCTCTACAACATCTTTCGCAAGATCGACGTCCACAATCGCATCCAGGCCGTCAACTGGGCACGCCAGAATCTGGGCGTGCCGCCGCCCCCCGATCAGCACTACCCGCGACGCGACGCGGGGCATCCCCGAGGCCCCTGCTGAACGCCAGGGCTGCCTCAGCCCAGCTTCACGTGCTCCTCGATGAGGTCGACCAGCGTCTCGGCGGCGTTATCCGCGGTGGTGTCCAGATGGACCAGGTGCAGTCGCTCCTCGTCACCGAAGGGCTCCCGTTCCGCCAGCTGATGGTCGAGCAGCGCCAGGCTGTCGGCCACCTCGCCCCCCTGGCGGCGGGCACGCTTCTCGATACGCCGCCTGAGCGTGGCCCCGTCCGCCTCGAAGCTGACCACCAGGCAGGGCAGGCCACGAGCCTCGGCCTGCTGCCGCAGCAGGTCCCGCTGCCAGCGTTTCAGGCAGGTGGCATCCACGCAGGCCGGGATGCCGGCATCCAGCAGAGTGCCGGCACAGCTCGCCAGGTGGCGATAGGTACGCTCGGTGGCGGCCTCACTGAAGATATCCACAGCCGGTGAGGCTGCCGACGCCTGTGGATAGGCCGGCTCCTGGGGCAGGTCGTGGAGTCGTCGCCGCTCGGCATCCGAGCAGACCCGAATCGCCCCCAGACGGCTGACCAGACCCGCGGTGAAGCGGCTCTTGCCGCTGCCCGAGACGCCAACGGCGATCACCAGCGGCGGGAAGCGGAACTCGGCGATGCGTTCCGCCAGGGCCAGGTAGCGCCGGCACTCGGCCATGCTCTCCGCCAGCCTCGCCGGATGCTCCGGGTCCTGGTCAGGCGCCGGGCGACGCTGCAGGGCACGACGCGCACCGCTCAAGGCATGGCAGGTGCCGAACAGCGAGAGCAGCCGCGCCTGGGGATAGTCCCCCGACAGGCGCAGGTAGCGATCCAGCGCCAGTCGCGTCAGCGCGGACTCGCCGCGCGCCTCCAGCCCCACCAGCAGCGCCGCCAGGTCGCTGGCGGGATCGGCCGGCAGGTCGGCGCCCGGCGCCGCTGGATCCCGGCCGATGGCATTGGCCAGCAGGGTGCGGCCCTCATGGCACAGGCGGCTGTCGGGATGGGCCAGTGCCCAGCTGGTCACCAGGCGGTCGCGGCGGGCCTCGAGCAGGGGCCCGAGGCGCACCAGGTCCTGCTCCAGCCATTCACCCAGCTGATCGAGCCGCTGGCGCTCCTCCTCGTCCAGCAGGCCCGCACGAATGGCGGCCAGCTCCCCCTGCGCCAGCTGCACCAGTGGCAGGACCGGGTCGCCGTGCGGTGCGGCGGCCTCGGGCAGGCGATGGTAGGCCACCAGGGAATCCACCAGCGATTCCAGGCTCTCGTTGGCATCACAGGCCCGGTGGGGCACAGCGGCGGAGTGGGGCATCACGAGTCTCCTGATGGGGGGTGGCCGTCGGTTTGGTGAAACGTCGCTTCAGCCCTGCTGCATGGCCACGAAGGCCTTCTCGGCGGCGTCCAGGGTGCGCTGGATATCCTCCGGCGTATGGGCACTGGACATGAAGCCTGCCTCGTAGGCCGAGGGGGCCAGGTAGACGCCTTCGTCCAGCATGGCGGTGAAGAAGCGCCGGAAGGCATCGGCATCGCAGGCGGTGGCCTGGGCGAAGTTGTCGACGCGACTCTGGCCGGTGAAGAAGAGGCCGAACATGCCGCCCGCGTGCTGGGTGATCATCTCCACGCCGGCGGCGCTGGCGCGCTCCTTCAGGCCATGGCAGAGGGTCTCGACCCGCTGGGCCAGGGCATCGTGGAAGCCGGGCTCGCGCAGCTTGGTGAGCAGGGCGATGCCGGCGGACATCGCCAGCGGATTGCCGGAGAGGGTGCCTGCCTGATAGACGGGGCCGAGCGGCGAGATGTTGGACATGATCGTCGCGCTGCCGCCGAAGGCCCCCACCGGCATGCCGCCGCCGACGATCTTGCCGAGGCAGGTGAGGTCCGGGCGAATGCCGTAATGGGCCTGGGCGCCGCCCAGCGCCACCCGGAAGCCGGTCATCACCTCGTCGAAGATCAGCACGCTGTCGTGGGCATCGCAGACCCGGCGCAGGCACTCCAGGAAGCCCGGCTGCGGGGGAATGCAGTTCATGTTGCCGGCCACCGGCTCGACGATGATGCAGGCGATCTGGTCACCGATCTCCTCGAAGCACTGCTCCACGGCGTCGATGTCGTTGTAGGCGAGCGTCACCGTGTGCTCGGCCAGGGAGGCCGGCACGCCGGGGGAGCTCGGCTCGCCGTGGGTCAGGGCCCCGGAGCCCGCCTTGACCAGCAGCGAATCGGAGTGGCCGTGGTAGTTGCCCTCGAACTTGACGATCTTGTCGCGGCCGGTGACCCCACGGGCCAGGCGGATCGCCGACATGGTGGCCTCGGTGCCGGAGTTGACCATGCGCACCATCTCGATGGAGGGGATCATCTCGCAGATCAGGTCCGCCATGGTGGTCTCGATGGCCGTCGGGGTGCCGAAGGAGAGCCCGCGATCCAGGCGCTCCCGCACCGCCCCCAGCACCTCGGGGTCGGCATGGCCGGTGATCATCGGCCCCCAGGAGCCCACGTAGTCGACATAGCGCTTGCCCTCCACGTCGAACAGGTAGGCGCCCTGGGCGCGCTCCATGAACACCGGCGGACGCTGCATGCCCTTGAAGGCGCGCACCGGCGAATTGACGCCGCCGGGGATGTGGCGGCAGGCCCGTTCGAAGAGCTCGGCGGATGTGGTCATGGCGTATCTCGTCCTCGAAAGCTGTGGATAATTCTCTGGATAACCTTTTCATGGCCACCCGACTGCCCCCATTCTCGGCGTTCGGGCAGGGGATGGCCAGCCCGTGGCTCACCCGGAGGCAGCCGGCTCGTCCACTCCCTTGACCGGCGTCACGGGCAGTCGCCATAGCCGGCGCGGCAGCGACTGTCCCTCGCCGGGCCGCCAGCCATTGGCCAGCGCCTGCCAGGTGAAGGCCTGGGCCTGCTCGCAGGCGCCCACCAGCGACTCACCGGCGGCCAGCCGCGCCGCCAGGGCCGAGGCCAGGGTACAGCCGGAGCCGTGGTAGCGCCCTTCCAGGCGGGGCCAGCTCCATTGTCGACTCTGATCTGGCGTGTGCAGGGTATGCGCCACGCGATCCCCCGGCGTACCGGGCACCGGCGAGTCGGTGCCGGTGACCAGCACCGCCTGGCAGCCCAGGGTCATCAGCTCCACCGCCCGTTCGGTATCCTCGCCGGGCTGGGCGGAGAGCCGGGCCAGCTCGTCCCGGTTCGGGGTCAGGATATCCACCAGGGGCAGCAGCCGCTCGCGGAAGGCATCCACCAGCTCGGCTGTGGACAACTCGCGGCCACCGCCGGCCCTGAGCACCGGATCCACCACCAGCGGCGCGCCGGGGAAGCGCCGCACGATGTCGGTCACCGCATCCAGGCTGGCCAGGTCGGCCACCAGGCCCACCTTGATGGCGGCGACCTCGAAGTCGTCCAGCGCCGCGGCGGCGGCGCGCATGATGTCGGGGTCGGCGGGCACGACCCTCTGGACGTCACGACAGTTCTGCACCGTCAGCGCGGTGGGAATGGTCAGCGCCCAGCCGCCGCAGGCGGCGATTGCCTCGGCGTCGGCGACCAGGCCGGCCCCCCCGGTAGGGTCATGGCCGGCCAGCACCAGCACCACCGGCAGATGGGGCGACACCGTCTCGGGAGTCGCCATCAGAAGGGCTTGAGCACGGCGACGAAAACGATGATCAGCAGGGCGATCACCGGCAGCTCGTTGAACCAGCGGAAGAAGACGTGGCTCTTCGTGCAGCGCCCGTCGCGCAGCTGCTTGAGGTAGATCAGGCAGACATGGTGGTAGGCCACCAGCAGCGCCACCAGCAGCAGCTTGACATGCAGCCAGCCCTGGCTGAGCCAGAAGGGCATCAGGTAGAGCATCCAGCCCCCGAACACCAGCACCGCGATCATCGAGGGGGTCATGATGCCCCGGTAGAGCTTGCGCTCCATGACCAGGAAGTGGTCGATCGCCTGCTGCTCGCCGCGATCCCGCGCCATGGCGTGGTAGACATAGAGGCGCGGAAGATAGAAGAGGGCGGCGAACCAGGTCACCATGGCGATCAGGTGCAGGGCCTTGATCCACAGATACATGAAGACTCCTCATGGGAGGGTGGCGGGAAGGGCGCGAGCGCCAGGCATGGCGCCACCAGGGGGAAGCCCCCGGCGGGGCTACTCCTTGAGGGAATAGTACCGCTCGATGGCGCCCCGCGTGATGATACCGGAAATCCGCTTCTGTTTCGGGCGGTTGCCATGCTCCACGTAGAGCGCATCCACCGCCTGGTCGTTGAGTCGCTCGAAGGCCTCGGAGAGGGTCGCCTGCAGGTGGATGGGCGCCAGCTCCAGGCGCAGGCCGGGAATCTCCAGCAGGTCGATGAGCTCAGCGTCTCCTCCCTCGCCGTCCCCGTCCTCCGCTCGCGGCTCCGACTCGGCCTCCATCAGCCAGCGCGCCAGGTCGGCGGCCTTCAATGCCAGCAGCGGCTTGTCGTCGCTGGAGCGTTCGATCAGGATCCAGATGGGGTTGCGGGTCAGCAGCGCCCGGGCGCGCTCCCGGGTCACCATGCGCGGCGTGCGCTCCAGGCTGCGCTCCATGACCGCCGGCACCGAGACCCGGGAGAGCGCCTGCATCAGCGGCTGCTGCAGCGGGTGCAGGCCATGGCGGGTCGCACTGATGAAGAAGCCGTCGCAGCGGCACAGCTGCCGCGAGGTGAGCCCGGAGACCACCACCGCCAGCATGCCGGGGAGGATGATGTTGGGATTGTGGGTCAGCTCCAGCAGGGCCATCAGCGCCGCCAGCGGCGCCTGCAGCACCGCTCCCATCATCGCCGCCATGCCGAGCATCGCATAGACCCCCGGATCGGCGCCCCGCCCGGGCCAGATCCAGCCGCCGAGCAGCCCCATCAGCGCCCCCGCCGCCGCGCCGATCACCAGCACCGGGCCGATGATGCCGATGGGAATGCCGCTGGCCACGGTGATCGCCGTCAGCAGCAGCTTGGCCACCACCAGCGCCAGCAGCACGTCCACCGCCAGGTCCCCGGTCAGCGAAGCACTCAGGCTGTCATAGCCGATGCCCTGCACCTCGGGGTACCACCAGGCCACGCCCGCGGTGGCCACGGCCACCAGCGAGAGGCGCAGCCACACCGGCAGCCCCTTGATCCATTCGCTGCGCGCCACGTGGATGAAGAGCCCCGCCAGCAGGCCGATCACCAGCGCCGTGACCACCAGCCAGGGCAGGTTGGAGAGGGAGCCCAGGCTCACCGTGGGCACCTGGAAGGCCGGCTCGGAGCCGTAGACCAGCTGGGCCACCACCGCCCCCATGGTGGAGGCCAGGATGACCGGCATGAAGCCGGCGATGGTGTACTCCATCATCACCACTTCCATGGCGAAGATGACCCCGGCGATGGGGGTATTGAAGGAGGCGGAGATACCGGCGGCGGTACCGCAGGCGACCAGTACCCGCAGGCTGTTGTGGGGCAGGCGCAGCTGCTGGCCGAGGCCGCTGGAGGCCGCCGCCCCGAGGTGAATCGCCGGCCCCTCGCGGCCGGCGGAGAGCCCGCCGAGCACCGTGACCACGCCGACCCACCACTGGTTGAGCCAGTTGCGCAGGGGAAAGCGCCCCTGATGGTAGGTGAGGCGCTCCATCACGTGGCCGACGCCCAGCTTGCGGGCCTTCTCGGGCTGGCGCCACAGGAAGACGCCGACGAGGATCACCGCCAGGATCGGCAGGGCCGCGCGCACCTGGGGCGAGAGCCCCTCGAAGGCCTCGGGGTCGCCGCCGGGCATGAAGGCCAGGGCGCCGAGGTCGATCAGCAGCCGGAAGCCGACCATGAAGCCCCCGGTGATCAGCCCCGACACCACCCCCAACACGCAGAGCTGGGGGAGGGCGTCTACGCTGGCCAGGCGCTGGCGGAAGCCCTCCAGGCTTAAGTCCGGCAGTGAGAAACGCGGCACGGCGAGGTTCCTGTTCGGCCAGTGACGGAGCCGGCTGGGTCGGCCCCTGCCTTCTTGTGTATCATATTCATCACAACCGAGCCCAGCCCAGGGCCAAGCGGAAGGAGGTCAACGTGATCAAGGTCGGAATCGTCGGTGGCACCGGGTATACCGGGGTCGAACTGCTCAGGCTGCTGGCCCAGCATCCCGAGGTCGAGGTGGAGGCCATCACCTCCCGCTCCGAGGCGGGCGTGCGCGTCTGCGACATGTACCCCAACCTGCGCGGCCACTACGACACCCTGGCCTTCAGCGAGCCCGATGCCGACCGTCTCGGCGCCTGCGACGCCGTCTTCTTCGCCACCCCCCACGGGGTCGCCCATGCCCTGGCCTTTGATCTGCTCGAGCGCGGTACCCGGGTGATCGACCTCTCCGCGGACTTCCGCCTGCGCGACGCCGCGGAGTGGGCCGAGTGGTACGGCCAGCCCCATGGCGCCCCGGCGCTGCTGGGCGAGGCGGTCTACGGCCTGCCCGAGGTCAACCGCGACAGGATCCGCCAGGCGCGCCTGATCGCCGTGCCCGGCTGCTACCCCACCGCCGTGCAGCTCGGCCTGCTGCCGCTGCTCGAGGCCGGCCTGATCGATGCCGGGCATATCATTGCCGACTGCAAGTCCGGCGTCACGGGCGCAGGCCGCGGCGCCAAGGTGCCCTCGCTGCTGGCCGAGGCCAGCGAGTCCATGAAGGCCTATGGCGCCGCCGGCCACCGCCACCTGCCCGAGATCCGCCAGGGCCTGGGCGACGCCGCCGGTTCGCCTGTGGGGCTCACCTTCGTGCCCCACCTGACGCCGATGATCCGCGGCATCCACGCCACCCTCTACGGGCGCCTCATCGGCGAGCCGGGCGACCTGCAGGCGCTCTTCGAGCAGCGCTTCGAAGGCGAGCCCTTCGTCGACATGATGCCCGCCGGCAGCCACCCCGAGACCCGCAGCGTCAAGGGCGCCAATCTCTGCCGAATCGCCGTGCACCGCCCGGGCAACGGCGACACCGTGGTGGTGCTTGCGGTGATCGACAACCTGGTCAAGGGCGCCTCCGGCCAGGCGATCCAGAACCTCAACCTGATGTTCGGCTTCGACGAGAAGGCCGGCCTCGCCGCCCCGGCGCTGATGCCCTGAACCCAAGGGCGCCAAGGGGAGGTCGCAGAGGAGGTCCTACGCCAGGGATGGCGTCGGTAGCGTACAGGGAAGTATTCACAGCGCCTCCTCGTAGACCTCCCCTTGGGATAGCCCGAATGACCTGTCGAAAAGTTGACCATTTTGCTGGGGATTGGGGATAATGACCGGTCGAATTCTCCGTTTCCCCCGAGGGAGCTCTCCATGAGCGGTGCCGAATCCTTTATTCCCACGCCCCTGCTGCTCTCCGACAGCGCGCGCAGACGGCTCCAGTCGCTGATCGAGGAGGAGGGCAACCGTCAGCTCAAGCTACGGGTCTACGTGACCGGCGGCGGCTGCTCGGGTTTCCAGTATGGCTTCGATTTCGCCGAGGAGGTCGCCGAGGATGACACCGTCATCGAGTTCGGCGACGTCGCCCTGGTGGTCGACCCGCTTTCCTACCAGTACCTGGTGGGCTCCACCGTGGACTTCGAGGAGGGGCTGGCCGGCGCCCGCTTCCTGGTCCAGAACCCCAACGCCACCACCACCTGTGGCTGCGGCGCCTCCTTCATGGTGTAACGCGCTCCCCGGCGCACGTGACACGGCGTACGTGAGAGACCCCGACTTGACGCTCTGGAGCATTCTCGCCAAGGTTGAACAGGCGAGACCCACCAGATAAAGACTCAATAACGGGGAATCTCATGACAAGATCCGCTTGTGTTACACCCTTCCTGAAGCAATCTGCACTGGCCGCCGCCCTGGCGCTGGGCCTCGGCGCGGCCGGTTCGGCGCTGGCCGACACGCCCCGCGTCAACGTGGTCACCGACCCCAGCTTCGTGCCCTTCGAGATGATGGATCCCGAGACCGGCGAGATGATCGGCTTCGACATGGACATCATCAACGAGGTGGCCGAGCGGGCCGGTTTCGAGGTCAACCTGACCACCATGGAGTTCGCCGGCATCATCCCGGCGGTGCAGACCGGCAGCCAGGAGATCGCCATCGCCGGGGTCACCATCACCGAGGAGCGCGCCCAGATCGTCGACTTCTCGGACCCCTACTACGACTCCGGCCTGCAGATCATCGTGCGTGCCGACAACGACAGCGTCGAGACCATCGAGGATCTCGAGGGCATGTCCATCGCCACCCGCATCGGCTCCACCAGCTATGACTTCCTCCAGGAGCAGCTGGGCGATCGCGCCGACATCACCCCCTACCCGGGCAACAGCGACATGTACATGGCGCTGCTCGGTCGCAACGTGGATGCCGCCTTCTACGACGCCCCCAACGTCGCCTACTTCTCGCAGACCCGCGGCGAGGGCCGTACCAAGGTGGTAGGCCCCCTCTACGAGGGCCAGCAGTACGGCATCGTCTTCCACAAGGGCAGCCAGTGGGTCGAGCCGGTGAACGAGGCCCTGGCCGAGATGCGCGAGGATGGCACCTACGCCGAGATCTACGAGAAGTGGTTCGGCGAGGCCCCCTCGGAGGAGTGAACCGGGCGCGCCCTGAACCCTCGTCGTGACGAGACGACGAGCTGACCAGCGGGGCCGGGCGGTAACACCTCCCGGCCCCGCCTCGTTTTCAGCCATCCCGGAGAAACGCCCGTGGACGTGACCTTTCAATTCGACTGGGCGGCGGCGTTCCGCTCCATCCCGCACCTGCTGCCCGGCATTCCCTGGACCCTGCTGATCTCCTTCGGCGGACTGGCCATCGGCTTCGTGATCGGCATCGTCTTCGGCCTGATGCGGATCAGCCCGTCGCGCCTGATGCGCTGGCCGGCGATCCTCTATATCGAGGTATTCCGCGGCACGCCGATCCTGGTCCAGGTGCTGTTCATCTTCTACGGCCTGCCCCAGCTGCTGGGCAGCCCCATCAACGCCCTGACCGCCGGCATCGCCGCCATCGCGGTCAACTCCGGCGCCTACATCTCGGAGGTGGTGCGCGGCGGGGTCCAGTCCATCGAGCGCGGCCAGCGCGAGGCCTCGCTGTCGCTGGGGCTCTCCCGTACCCAGGCCTTCCGCTACGTGATCTGGCCCCAGGCCTTCCGCCGCATGATCCCGCCCCTGGGCAACCAGGGCATCATCAGCATCAAGGACACCTCGCTGTTCTCGGTGATCGGCGTGGGCGAGCTGGTCCGCCAGGGGCAGATCTACATCGCCACGACCTTCACCGCCCTGGAGGTCTACTTCATGGTGGCCCTGATGTATCTGGCCATCACCTGGAGCCTGTCGCTGCTGCTGCGCCAGCTGGAAAAGCGCGGCCTGGTCGGACAATAGAGGGAGCCCACCCATGACACAGAACGACAAGGCGACCGCTCCCATCGTGCGCATGGAGAAGGTCAACAAGCACTTCGGCGACCTTCACGTGCTCAAGGGGATCGACCTCGAGGTGACCCCGGGGGAGGTCGTCGTGATCATCGGCGCCAGCGGCTCGGGGAAATCCACGCTGATCCGCTGCATCAACGGCCTGGAGGAGTTCCAGGCGGGCCACATCGAGGTGGACGGCAACGAGCTGACTCCCCACGGCAAGAGCGGCCGTGCGCTGCAGCGGATCCGCACCGAGGTCGGCATGGTGTTCCAGCAGTTCAACCTCTTTCCCCACCTCAGCGTGCTGGACAACGTCATCCTCGCCCCCATGAAGGTGCGCGGCTGGAGCCGCGCCGACGCCGTGGAGACCGCCGAGCGGCTGCTGGCCCGGGTCGGCATCAGCGACCAGGCCGCCAAGCACCCCACCCAGCTCTCCGGCGGCCAGCAGCAGCGCGTGGCCCTGGCCCGCGCCCTGGCCATGGAGCCGCGCCTGATGCTCTTCGACGAGCCCACCTCGGCGCTGGACCCGGAGATGATCGGCGAGGTGCTCGATGCCATGCGCGAGCTGGCGAGAGAAGGCATGACCATGATCATCGTCACCCACGAGATGGGCTTCGCCCGGGAGGTCGCCGACCGGGTGATCTACATCCACAAGGGAGAGATCGCCGAGCAGGCACCGCCGGAGCAGATCTTCGATCGCCCCGCCGACGAGCGCACCCGGAGCTTCCTGGCCCGGGTCCTCAAGCACTGACATCGCCCCTCGGAGCGACCGAAAAGCCCCTGTCGGCATCGGCAGGGGCTTTTTTTCGCCTGTGGATAGAATTTTCTCCGGCGAGGCCGATCTGCGCTGCAGGGCCCATGCCAGAGGGGGTCGTGGATAAGAAGGCCGGTTGTTCACAGCCGCGGGCACAAGACAGGTACCCGGCGGTGGACAAGCCGTGCAGGAGTCCCGCTGTGGGCAAGTCGCCATTCCATCCACAGGCTCAGGGCGGAATGTGCGCAGGCAGTCACCCTCTTGTCCCGCCTTTGGTCAACAATACAGAGCATTGATATCAAAAGGTTCTTGTGGGTTATCCACGGTTTTTGTCCACACCAGTAGTTACTACCACAGCAGAACTTCTCTCTTTACATATTGATATTTAATGTTAGGGAGAGGGAGACCACAGGGAAGGGCGAAGGCGGTGTGGAAAACCCTGACGATTACCCACAGGGGGTTTATACTGCCGGGCTGATTTCATCCCCCGACCGGAAGACGGCGCCGCGGCGCCAACGAGGTGCACCTTGGATTACCCCGACCGCTTTGACGTCATCGTCATCGGCGGAGGCCATGCTGGAACCGAAGCCGCCCTGGCCTCCGCCCGCATGGGCTGTCAGACCCTGCTGCTGACCCACAACATCGAGACCCTCGGGCAGATGTCCTGCAATCCCGCCATCGGCGGGATCGGCAAGAGCCATCTGGTCAAGGAGATCGATGCACTGGGTGGCGCCATGGCCATGGCCACCGATCTCGGCGGTATCCAGTTCCGCGTGCTCAACGCCCGCAAGGGTCCCGCGGTACGGGCCACCCGGGCCCAGGCGGATCGGGTGCGCTACAAGGCGGCGATCCGCAGCATGCTGGAGAACCAGCCCAACCTGACGCTCTTCCAGCAGGCCGCCGGCGACCTGATCGTCGAGGGCGACACTGTCCGCGGCGTGGTCACCGAGACCGGGATCCGCTTCCTCGGCGAGACCGTGGTGCTGTGTACCGGCACCTTCCTCGGCGGGGTGATCCATATCGGCCTCGAGCAGAGCCGCGGCGGCCGCGCCGGCGACCCGCCCTCCAATCGTCTCGCCGAGCGCCTGCGCGCCCTGCCGTTCCGGGTCGACCGCCTCAAGACCGGCACGCCGCCGCGCCTGGATGCACGCAGCCTCGACTTCTCGCAGCTCGAGGAGCAGCCCGGCGATACCCCGACCCCGGTGATGTCCTTCCTGGGCAGTCGGGCGCAGCATCCGCGCCAGGTGAGCTGCCATATCGCCCACACCAACGCGCGCACCCACGAGATCATCTTCGCCAACCTCGACCGCTCGCCGATGTACTCCGGCGTGATCGAGGGGGTCGGGCCGCGCTACTGCCCCTCCATCGAGGACAAGGTGCACCGCTTCGCCGACAAGGCGAGCCACCAGGTCTTCATCGAGCCCGAGGGGCTGGATACCCACGAGCTCTACCCCAACGGCATCTCCACCTCGCTGCCCTTCGACGTGCAGCTCGAGGTGGTGCGCTCGATCAGGGGGCTGGAGAACGCCCATATCACCCGGCCCGGCTACGCCATCGAATACGACTTCTTCGATCCGCGGGACCTGAAGCACTCGCTGGAGACGAAATTCATCCACAACCTGTTCTTCGCCGGGCAGATCAACGGCACCACCGGCTACGAGGAGGCCGGCGCCCAGGGGCTGCTGGCGGGGCTCAACGCCGCCCGGCGGGCCAAGGGGCTGGCGGCCTGGTGGCCGCGCCGTGACGAGGCCTACCTGGGTGTGCTGGTGGACGACCTGATCACCCTGGGGACGAAGGAGCCCTACCGCATGTTCACCTCCCGGGCCGAGTACCGCCTGCTGCTGCGCGAGGACAACGCCGACCTGCGCCTGACCGAGGCGGGCCGCGAGCTGGGCCTGGTGGACGAGCGTCGTTGGGCCGCCTTCAGCGCCAAGCGCGAGGCGGTCGACGCCGAGAGCGCCAGGCTCAAGGCCAGCTGGGTGCAGCCCGGCACGGCGGCCGCCGAGGCGGTGGCCGAGAAGACCGGCAAGGCGCTCTCCCGGGAGTACAGCCTGATGGACCTGCTCAAGCGCCCGGAGCTCGGCTATGCCGATGTCGCCGCTCTGCCCGGTCTGCCGGGCGAGGCGGTGCCCGATGAGAGCGTCGCCGAGCAGGTGCAGATCCAGGCCAAGTACCAGGGTTATATCGACCGCCAGCAGGAGGAGATCGACCGGCTCAAGCGCCACGAGGCCACCCCCCTGCCGCTGGATCTCGATTACGCGCGGGTCGAGGGGCTCTCCCACGAGATCCGCCAGAAGCTCGCCGAGGCGAAGCCAGGGACCCTGGCCCAGGCCTCGCGCATCTCCGGGGTCACGCCGGCGGCGGTCTCGATCCTGCTGATCCATCTCAAGAAGCGGCGCCTGCTCGACGACCACAGGGCGGCCAGCGCATGACGCAAGCGGATGCGCGGGTCGAGGTGCGTCTCGACCAGGGGCTCGAGCGGCTGGGGATCGCCGTGGACGCCGAGCAGCGTCGCCGCCTGCTGGCGCTGGTCGGACTGTTGCACAAGTGGAACCGCGCCTATAACCTCACCGCGGTACGCTCGCCCGAGGAGATGGTCGCTCGCCACCTGCTGGACAGCGCCGCGGTGCTGCCCTTCGTGACGGGGCCCACCCTGCTCGATGTGGGGGCCGGACCCGGCTTTCCCGGCCTGGTGCTGGCGATCCTCCGGCCGGAGCTCGCCGTCAGCCTGCTCGACAGCAACGGCAAGAAGGTGCGCTTCCAGCGCCAGGCGGTGATGGAGCTGGGCCTGACCAATGTCACTCCGGTGCAGGCCCGGGTCGAGGCCTTCGAGGGGCGCTTCGACCAGGTGATCTCCCGGGCCTTCGCCAGCCTCGGCGACTTCGTCGCCCTGACGCTGCCACTGGTGGCCCCCGGCGGCCAGTGGCTGGCCATGAAGGGGCCGGCGGTGGATGACGAGCTGGCCGGCGTGCCGGAGGGCGTGGTGCCGGTCGCCCGGCACGCCCTGGAGGTGCCCTTCGAGGTCGGCAGCCGACTGCTGGTGGTCCTCCAGCACCAGGCCGATGGCTCGCGCCCATGACAACCCGCGTTTCCCAGCAAGGGAGTTGCCCGTGACCAAGATCATCGCCTTGACCAACCAGAAGGGTGGCGTCGGCAAGACCACCACCGCGGTCAACCTCGCCGCCAGCCTGGCGGCGCTGGATCGCCGCGTGCTGCTGGTGGATCTCGACCCCCAGGGCCATGCCACCATGGGCAGCGGGGTGGACAAGCATGAGCTGGACGGCAGCGCGCTGGACGTGCTGATGGGCGACCGCAGAGCCATCGAGGTGATCCTCGACTGTCCCGAGGCGGGCTATGCGCTGCTGCCGGGCAACGGCGACCTCACCGCCGCCGAGGTGGCGCTGCTCGACCGCGAGGCGGGACGCGAGCGCTGCCTGGAGCGGGCCCTGGCCGATGTGGCCGGCGAATATGACGTGGTGCTGATCGACTGTCCGCCGTCGCTCAACATGCTCACCGTCAACGGCCTCACCGCGGCCCACGGGGTGCTGATTCCGCTGCAGTGTGAGTTCTACGCCCTGGAGGGGCTCTCGGCGCTGCTCGATACCGTCGAGCAGATCAAGGACAGCGTGAATCCACGCCTCGAGGTCTACGGCATCCTGCGCACCATGTTCGATGCCCGCAACAGCCTGACTCGCGACGTCACCAAGCAGCTGCGCGACTACTTCGGCGATACCCTGCTCAAGGCCACCATTCCGCGCAACGTGCGGGTGGCCGAGGCGCCCAGCCACGGCCTGCCGGTGACCAAGTATGCCCGCTTCTCGCGGGGAAGCCAGGCCCACCGGGTGCTGGCCAAGGAACTGATTCGCCGGCTGTCGCTGTGACGACAGTGCGGCGCGCCCATGCCGTAACCGCTGTGATGAGGGAGTGTCGATGACGCGTAAACGCGCCCTGGGACGTGGACTGGATGCCCTGATCGGGGCCGGCGCTCGCCGCCGCGAGAGCCTCGACCTCCCCGAGGTGAGCGTCGAGGGGGGTGATGTCGCACCACCGGCCACCGCACCGGAGGTGGAGGATCGCCTCGAGCGCCTGCCGCTGGGTCAGCTGACCCGGGGCAAGTACCAGCCGCGCCGGGATATCCAGCCTGAGGCCCTGGAGGAGCTGGCCGACTCGATCCGCGCCCAGGGGGTGATGCAGCCCATCGTGGTGCGTCCCGTCGGCGAGGAGCGCTACGAGATCATCGCCGGCGAGCGGCGCTGGCGCGCCGCCCAGCTGGCCGAGCTGGACGTGATTCCCGCGGTGATCCGCGAGGTCTCCGACGAGGTGGCCCTGGCCCTGGCGCTGATCGAGAACATCCAGCGCGAGAACCTCAATCCGGTCGAGGAGGCCATGGCGCTCAAGCGCCTGCTGGAGGAGTTCGATCTCACCCAGCAGCAGGTCGCCGATGCGGTGGGCAAGTCCCGCGCCCAGGTGGCCAACCTGCTGCGGCTGCTGGCGCTGGACCCCGAGGTGCAGACCCTGCTGGAGCGCGGCGACCTCGACATGGGCCACGCCCGGGCCCTGCTGGGGCTCTCCGGTGCCAAGCAGCGCCGCGCGGCCCATGAGGTGGTCAACAAGGACCTCACCGTGCGCGATACCGAGGCGCTGGTGAAGCGCCTCGCCGCCGGCGAGCCCAGGAAGGCCGAGAAGCCCGCGGCGAGCCCCGATGTGGCGCGCCTGGAGACGCGCCTCGGCGAACTGCTGGGTGCGCCGGTGAAGATCCAGCATGGCCGGAGCGGCAAGGGGCGGCTGACCATCCGCTATACCAGCCTGGACGAGCTGGACGGAATCCTCGAGCACATCCGCTAGCCGGCAGGCGTCGCGGCGGTAGGCTGTTGACAATTCCTGCACCTTTGGTCGCAAGAAGTGGCAGAAGCGGGCAAAATCCATGGCGGTTTTGTTGAAGCCCCGATAGCCCTTCCCTATAATCCGCCGGTGTTTGCCTTACGTTCAGGCAGGGCAGCCGCGGCGAAGTGGGCCGCGAGATCCGTGGCCAGGATGTCGACACGATGCACAGAGCCACCGCCGGCGCCGCGCGCCGGCAACTGGATTTCACGCGGCTGTTCCTGGCCCAGGGCCTGGCCGCCTTGCTGGTGGCCCTGCTGGGGCTCTGGCAGGCGGGCATCCCCGGTGCCGCATCCGCCCTGATGGGGGGGCTGGTCAGCCTGCTGCCATCGCTCTACTTCGTGAGTCGAGGGTTGCGCAGCCGGGGCGGCAAGCGGGTACGGGTCAACGTGCTCAATCTCTATCAGGCGGCGATGGGCAAGTTCGGTTTGACGGTGGCACTGTTCGCGATCGTTTTCGTCACAGTGCCCCCCTCAAACCCGGCTTTATTCTTCGTAGCATATGTGGCGGCTCAACTCATGCACTGGCTGACACCCTGGCTGGCGCGCGAGCGGTCGACCCCCCGAACCTGAGGAAGCAGTATGGCAGCAGATAACGAAATATCGGCCATCTATTACATACAGCACCACCTCCAGAACCTGACCTTCGGCTACCACCCGCAGAACGGCTGGTCGCTGGCGTCCAGCTCCACCGAGGCGGTCGAGATGGGCTTCTGGGCGATCCACCTGGATACCATGGGCTGGTCCATCGCCATGGGCGTGCTGTTCCTGTGGCTGTTCCGCAAGGCCGGCAAGATGGCCACCACCGGGGTCCCCGGCGGGCTGCAGAACGGCGTCGAGATGGTGATCGAGTTCATCGAGAACCTGACCCGCTCCACCTTCCACGGCAAGAATCCGCATATCGCGCCCCTGGCGCTGACGCTGTTCATGTGGATCCTGCTGATGAACACCCTCAAGATCATCCCGGTCGACTACTTCCCCGAGCTGTTCGGCAAGCTGGGCTTCGAGTACATGAAGATCGTGCCGACCACCGACGTCAATGCCACCCTCGGCATGGCCTTCGGCGTGTTCTGCCTGATCGTCTACTACAGCTGCAAGGTCAAGGGCGTGGGCGGCTTCGCCAAGGAGCTCTCGCTGACCCCCTTCAACCACTGGTCGCTGATCCCCTTCAACCTGGTCCTCGAGATCGTCGGCCTCATCGTCAAGCCGATCAGCCTGGGCCTGCGTCTCTTCGGCAACATGTTTGCCGGCGAGGTGATCTTCATCCTGATCGCGCTGCTGCCCTTCTGGGCCATCTGGCTGCTGGACGTGCCGTGGGCGATCTTCCACATCCTGGTGGTGACTCTGCAGGCCTTCATCTTCACGACGCTGTCGATCGTGTACCTGAGCGCCGCACACGAGCATCACTGAGACCCGAGCAACGCTTGTAACTCAACCAACCACTGACCCTTGTAACTCAACCTACCAGGAGTACTACCATGGAAATCGTCTACATTGCTGCTGCCATCATCATCAGCGTCAGCGCCCTGGCTACCGGTCTCGGCTTCGCCCTGCTGGGTGGCAAGCTGCTCGAGTCCACCGCTCGTCAGCCGGAGCTGGGCGACCAGCTGCAGACCAAGACCTTCATCATGGCCGGTCTGCTCGACGCCGTGCCGATGATCGGCGTTGGTATCGCGATGTACCTGATCTTCGTCGTCGCCGGTTAACGACAGCACCGAGCGCTCAGCGCTCGGTTTGCTTGTTACCGGTCGCCACGAACCTGTCAGAGGTACAGTCCTGTGAATATCAACATGACGCTGATCGGGCAGACGATCGCCTTCGCGATCTTTGTCTGGTTCTGCATAAAGTACGTGTGGCCGCCGATCAGCTCTGCGCTCCACGAGCGCCAGAAGAAGATCGCCGATGGCCTCGACGCGGCAAGCCGTGCCTCTCGTGACCTCGAGCTCGCCCAGGAACAGGCCGCTCAGACCCTGCGTGAGAGCAAGGAGCAGTCTTCCCAGATTCTCGAGCAGGCCAACAAGCGCGCCTCCCAGATGATCGAGGAAGCTCGCGAACAGGCCCGCGCCGAAGGCGAGCGCCTGGTGGCCAGCGCCCGTGCCGAGATCGAGCAGGAAATCAATCGCGCCAAGGAAGAGCTTCGCGCCCAGGTGTCGACCCTCGCGGTCGCTGGCGCCGAGCGTGTCCTGGAAGCCTCCATCGACGAGAAGGCACATCGCAAGCTGCTCGACAAGCTTGCGGCCGAACTGTGAGGAGGTGATCCATGGCGGAACTGTCTACCGTCGCGCGGCCCTATGCCAAGGCGGCGTTCGAGTACGCACGTGATCACCAGGCGCTGGATGCCTGGTCCGAGATGCTGGGCACCCTGGGCCAGGTCATGGCCAACCGGGACGTCCAGGCGCTCGTTGCCAGTCCGAAGCTCACCCACGAGCGCAAGGTGGCGCTGCTGGTCGAGGTGGCCGACATCAAGGTGGACGACGCGGCGCGTCGTTTCCTCGATGAGCTGGCCGACCAGCGTCGCCTGCCGGCGCTGGCCGCCATCGCCGGGCAGTTCGAGCGGCTGCGTGCCGACCACGAGCAGCGCGTCGACGTGACCGTGGTGTCGGCCTTCGAACTCGACGCCAAGCAGCAGCAGAAGCTCGCCGGTGCGCTCAAGAAGCGCCTGAATCGCGAAATCTCCATTACCACTCAGGTGGATCCCAGGCTTCTCGGTGGCGTGATCCTGCGCGCCGGCGACACCGTCATCGACGGGTCGGTGCGCGGTCGATTGAACCGCCTCGCCGAAGCCCTTACCGCCTGAGTCTGAGGGACATGGCATGCAGCAACTGAATCCTTCCGAGATCAGCGACATCATCAAGCAGCGTATCGAGAAGCTTGACGTCGCATCCGAAGCCCGTAATCAGGGCACCATCGTCAGCGTTTCCGACGGCATCGTGAAGATCCACGGGCTCGAGGACGCGATGTTCGGTGAGATGATCGAATTCCCCGGCAGCATCTTCGGCATGGTGCTCAACCTAGAGCGCGACTCCGTGGGCGCCGTGGTGCTGGGCGACTACCTGCAGCTCGAAGAGGGCATGACCGCCAGCTGTACCGGTCGTATCCTCGAGGTGCCGGTGGGCCCCGAGCTGAAGGGCCGCGTGGTGGATGCCCTGGGCAACCCCATCGACGGCAAGGGCGACATCAACGCCAAGCTCACCGATGCGGTGGAAAAGGTCGCCCCGGGCGTCATCACCCGTCAGTCGGTCGACCAGCCGATCCAGACCGGCTTCAAGTCCATCGACGCCATGGTGCCGATCGGTCGCGGCCAGCGTGAGCTGATCATCGGCGACCGCCAGATCGGCAAGTCGGCGATCGCCATCGATGCGATCATCAACCAGAAGGGCAAGGGCGTCACCTGTATCTACGTCGCCATTGGCCAGAAGCAGTCCACCATCGCCAACGTGGTGCGCAAGCTGGAAGAGCACGGCGCCCTGGAGCACACCATCGTGGTTGCCGCCGGCGCTGCCGACCCGGCCCCGATGCAGTTCCTGGCTCCCTACGCCGGCTGCACCATGGGCGAATACTTCCGCGACCGCGGCGAAGACGCCCTGATCGTCTATGACGATCTCACCAAGCAGGCCTGGGCCTACCGTCAGGTCTCCCTGCTGCTGCGTCGTCCGCCGGGCCGCGAAGCCTACCCGGGTGACGTCTTCTACCTCCACTCCCGTCTGCTCGAGCGCGCCGCGCGCGTCAACCCCGAGTACGTCGAGAAGTTCACCAACGGTGAAGTGAAGGGCAAGACAGGCTCGCTGACCGCGCTGCCGATCATCGAGACCCAGGGCGGCGACGTCTCCGCCTTCGTTCCGACCAACGTGATCTCCATCACCGACGGTCAGATCTTCCTGGAGACCGACCTGTTCAACTCGGGCATCCGTCCGGCCATCAACGCCGGTCTGTCGGTTTCCCGCGTGGGTGGTTCGGCCCAGACCAAGATCATCAAGAAGCTCGGCGGCGGCGTGCGCCTGGCGCTCGCCCAGTACCGCGAGCTGGCGGCCTTCTCCCAGTTCGCCTCCGACCTGGACGAGTCCACCCGCAAGCAGCTGGAGCATGGTCAGCGCGTCACCGAGCTGATGAAGCAGAAACAGTACTCGCCGCTCTCCGTGGCCGAGATGGGGCTGTCTCTGTATGCCGCCAACGAGGGCCATCTGGATGACGTCGACGTCAGCAAGGTGCTGGACTTCGAGCGTGCCCTGCACGACTTCATGAAGTCCGAGTACGCCGAGCTGCTCGACAAGATCAACCAGACCGGCGACTACAACGACGAGATCCAGCAGGGGCTGAAAGAGGGTCTCGAGAAGTTCAAGGCCACTCAGAGCTGGTAAGCCTGGAGGCCCGCCCGCCGAGGGCGGGCCCGGGAACTGTCTGAGGGCCACGAACGGAGTAGATCGCTATGGCAGCTGCAAAAGAGATTCGCACCCAGATCGGGAGCATCAAGAACACGCAGAAGATCACCAGCGCCATGGAAATGGTCGCTGCGTCGAAGATGCGCCGGGCTCAGGACCTGATGAAGGCCAGCCAGCCCTACGCGCGTCAGATCCGCAACGTCGTTGCCCATATCGCCGATGCCAACCCCGAGTACAAGCACGACTACATGGTCGATCGCGAGGTCAAGCGGGTGGGCTACATCGTGGTCTCCACCGATCGCGGCCTGTGCGGTGGCTTGAACGTCAACCTGTTCAAGGCCGTGCTCAAGGATTCGATGGTGCGTCGCGAGGAGGGCGCCGAGCTGGACTTCTGCGCGCTTGGCTCCAAGGCCGGCGGCTTCTTCAAGAGCTACGGGGGCAACCTCGTCGCGGCGAAGAGCGGCCTGGGCGAAGCGCCCGAGGTCGAGGATCTGATCGGTAGCGTGAAAGTCATGCTGGATGCGTATGACGAGGGCCGTCTGGACCGCCTGTACGTGGTGTACAACGAGTTCGTCAACACCATGACCCAGAAGCCGGTGGTCCGTCAGCTTCTGCCCCTGTCTCCGGACATGGGCCTCGATGCGCATGACGAAGAGAACAAGCGTCCCGGTAGCTGGGACTACCTGTATGAGCCGGATGCCAAGGCGCTGCTGGACAGCCTGCTGGTTCGATTCATCGAATCCCAGGTGTACCAGGCGGTGGTCGAGAACGCGGCCTGCGAGCAGGCGGCGCGGATGATCGCCATGAAGAATGCCACCGACAACGCCGGCGGCCTGATCGACGACCTGGAGATGATCTACAACAAGGCTCGCCAGGCCGCCATCACCCAGGAGATCTCCGAGATCGTCGGGGGCGCCGCCGCGGTATAGCGCCGGGGAGGGCGCGGCCCTCCCGGCACACAGGCTTCATTTGCAGGTTTTTTAGAGGATCGCAAGATGAGCGGACGTATCGTACAAATCATCGGCGCGGTGATTGACGTAGAGTTTCCGCGGGACAACGTTCCCAAGGTCTACGACGCGCTGAACGTCTCGAATGTCGAGACAGTGCTCGAGGTCCAGCAGCAGCTGGGCGACGGCGTGGTGCGCACCATCGCCATGGGCTCCACCGAGGGCCTGAAGCGCGGCATGGAAGTGATCAACACCGGTGCCGCCATCTCCGTGCCGGTCGGCAAGGAGACCCTTGGCCGCATCATGGACGTCCTGGGTCGCCCCATCGACGAGGCCGGCGACATCGGCGAGCAGGAGCGCATGCCCATCCACCGCAAGGCCCCGAGCTATGCGGAGCAGGCGGCGTCCAACGAGCTGCTCGAGACCGGCATCAAGGTCATCGACCTGGTCTGCCCGTTCGCCAAGGGCGGCAAGGTCGGCCTGTTCGGCGGCGCCGGCGTGGGCAAGACCGTCAACATGATGGAGCTGATCCGCAACATCGCCACCGAGCACAGCGGCTACTCGGTGTTTGCGGGCGTGGGTGAGCGTACCCGTGAGGGTAACGACTTCTACCACGAGATGACCGAATCCAACGTTATCGACAAGGTATCGCTGGTCTACGGTCAGATGAACGAGCCGCCCGGCAACCGCCTGCGCGTGGCCCTGACCGGCCTGACCATCGCCGAGAAGTTCCGCGATGAAGGCCGCGACGTGCTGCTGTTCGTCGACAACATCTACCGCTACACCCTGGCCGGTACCGAGGTGTCCGCACTGCTGGGCCGTATGCCCTCCGCGGTGGGCTACCAGCCGACCCTGGCCGAGGAGATGGGTGTGCTCCAGGAGCGCATCACCTCCACCAAGACCGGCTCGATCACCTCCGTGCAGGCCGTCTACGTGCCCGCGGATGACCTGACCGACCCGTCTCCGGCGACCACCTTCTCGCACCTGGACGCCACCGTGGTACTGGCGCGTTCCATCGCCGAGCTGGGTATCTACCCGGCCATCGATCCGCTGGACTCCACCTCCCGTCAGCTGGATCCGCTGGTCGTCGGCGAGGAGCACTACAACACCGCCCGCGGCGTGCAGAACGTGCTGCAGCGCTACAAGGAGCTCAAGGACATCATCGCGATCCTGGGCATGGACGAGCTGTCCGACGAGGACAAGCTGGCCGTGTCGCGGGCGCGTAAGATCCAGCGCTTCCTGTCGCAGCCGTTCTTCGTGGCCGAGGTGTTCACCGGGTCGCCCGGCAAGTACGTGTCCCTCAAGGACACCATCCGCGGCTTCCAGGGCATCCTCAACGGCGAGTACGATGAGCTGCCGGAGCAGGCCTTCTACATGGTCGGCACCATCGACGAGGCCGTCGAGAAAGCCAACCAGATGAAGTAATCCCGTCCATCAGGGGGATTCGCTATGGCGAACAGCTTCACATGCAACATCGTCAGCGCCGAGGCGGCCATCTTCTCGGGCGAGGTCGAGCAGCTCGTCGCGTCCGGGATCATGGGGGATCTGGGCATCCTGCCCGGGCACGCCCCGCTGCTGACCGAGCTTCAGCCAGGCCCGGTTCGCGTGATCCATGATGGCGGGCGGGAGGAGAACTTCTACGTCTCCGGCGGCTTCCTGGAAGTGCAGCCGGACGTGGTGACCATCCTGGCCGATGCGGCATCCCGTGCCGGGGACCTCGACGAGGCCTCCGCCGAGGAGGCCCGCCAGCATGCGCTGAAGGCGTTCAACGACAAGTCGGCGGAGCTGGATTACACCCGCGCCGCCGCCGAGCTCGCCGAGGCCGTGGCTCAGCTGCGTACCATCCAGCAGCTGCGCAAGAAGGCCGGCAAGGGCTGATCCGGCCCGGGCCGTGACGGCGCGCCCCCCGATCCCGTGAAACAGCGGGTTCGGGGGGCGTTTTCGTCTCTGCTATCATGGGCGCCGGCCCCGCGCCGCTGGTTCCGCTCACCCATCTCTGCGCCCCCGGCGTCAGGAGGATGCCATGTCACTGAACGAGACCCTGCAGGAACAGAAGGAGGCGCTGGTCGCGGCCCAGGCCGAGGAGGCCCGCGAGCGCCTCGACGAGATGCTGTCGGAGCTGCGTTCCGCGGACATCGCCGAGATCCTCGAGGAGGTCCTCGAGGAGGATGACGACCTGCCGGTCGCCTTGGGCCTGCTCGAGGCCCTGCCGCTGGAGCGGCGGGCCAACGTGCTGGGCTACCTGCCCGGCGAGGAGCAGGTCGAGATCACCTCGACCATGTCCGACGAAACGCTGCTCTCGGTGCTCGAGGAGATGGGCTCCGACGAGCGCGCCGACCTCTTCAACCTCCTCGACGAGGACCGCCGCGAGGGGCTGCTGCGGCGCATGGCGCGCCAGGAGCGCGAGGACCTCAAGCGGCTGGCCAGCTACGAGGAGGGCACCGCCGGGGCGATCATGACCTCGGACTACGTGGCCATCCCCACCGGCATGACCGTCTCCCAGGCGATGATGCGGGTGCGTCAGACCGCTCCCGACGCCGAGACCGTCTACCAGCTCTATATCATCGACCCCGACGGCAAGCTGGCCGGCACCCTGTCGCTGCGCCAGCTGATGGTGGCGCGCCCGGGAGCCCAGGTCGACGACATCATGATCAAGGACGTGATCAGCATTCCGGTGGACGAGGCCCAGGAGGAGGTCGCCCGGGTCGTGGCCCGCTACGACCTGCTGGCGCTGCCGGTGCTCGATGCCGACGAGCGCCTGGTGGGCATCGTCACCCACGATGACGCCATGGACGTGGCCGAATCCGAGGCCACCGAGGACTTCCACAAGGGGATGTCCATCGGTGCCCTGGAGGACGGCGTCAGCCGGGTGCCGCTGTGGAGCCTCTACCGCAAGCGGGTGACCTGGCTGGTGCTGCTGGTCTTCGCCAACCTCTTCTCCGGCGCCGGCATCGCCTACTTCGAGGACACCATCGCCGCCCAGGTGGCGCTGGTCTTCTTCCTGCCGCTGCTGATCGGCAGCGGCGGCAACGCCGGTGCCCAGGCCGCCACCCTGATGGTGCGCGGCATGGCCACCGGTGACGTCGGGGTCAAGGACTGGAGCACCCTGCTCGGTCGCGAACTGCTGGTGGCCGGCTCCCTGGGCCTGACCATGGCCCTGGCGGTAGCGCCCATCGGGGTGATGCGCGGCGGCGAGGCGGTGGCCATGGTGGTGGCCATGAGCATGGTGACCATCGTGCTGTTCGGCAGCCTGCTCGGCATGTGCCTGCCCTTCGTGCTCAACCGGCTGGGCTGGGACCCGGCCACCGCCTCGGCGCCACTGGTGACCACCCTGATCGACGCCTCGGGGGTGCTGATCTACTTCAGCATCGCCACCGCCATCCTGTCCGGGGTCTAGCATGGAGTGGCTGCAGGTCATTCTGCTCTCAGTCGTGCAGGGGCTCACCGAGTTCCTGCCGATCTCCAGCTCCGCCCATCTGATCCTGGTGCCGGTACTCACCGACTGGGAGGACCAGGGCCTCGCCTTCGACGTCGCCCTGCATATCGGCAGTCTGGCGGCGGTGGCGCTCTACTTCCGCCATGAGCTTGCGCGCATGGCCGGCAGCTGGGTCGGTTCGCTGCGCGGCGGCGGCATGGACGAGGATGCCCGGCTCGCCTGGTGGGTGCTGCTGGCCACCGTGCCGGTCTGCCTGATCGGCTTCACCTTCCGCGATGCCATCGAGGTGGGCATGCGCTCGCCGCTGATCATCGGTGCGAGCCTGATCGGCTTCGGCCTGGTGCTGGGCTATGCCGACTGGCGCCGCCGCCGCGGCGGGCGCAGCGAGTACCAGCTGGGCCTCAGGGACGTGCTCTTCATCGGTGGCGCCCAGGCCCTGGCGCTGATTCCGGGCACCTCGCGTTCCGGCATCACCATCACCGCGGCGCTGCTGCTCGGCATGAGCCGGGAGGGCGCGGCACGCTTCTCCTTCCTGCTGTCGATTCCGGTGATCGTGCTGGCCGGTGGCCTGGAGATCGTCGGCCTGGTGCGGGAGTCCCATGCGGTGGACTGGCCGGCGGTGACGGTGGGGGCCATCCTCTCCGGTATCAGCGCCTACCTCTGCATCCACTATTTCCTGGTCTTCATCAAACGCGTCGGCATGCAACCCTTCGTGGTCTATCGGCTGCTGCTCGGCGGCTGGCTGCTGTGGCTATTCTGGTAGTGGCCGACCCTTATCCGTCACGGGAGTGCCTGTCATCATGAAGTTCCTGCGTCTCCATTTCCCGCTGCTGCTCCTCGCCGGCCTGCTCCTGCTGGCCGGCTGCTCGGAGCGTGACCGTCCTCTCGACTCGCCGGTGCGCTTCGAGGGCGGCATCTTCGGCAGCTTCTACCAGGTGACCATCGCCGACCCGCTGACTCAGGGCCAGGCCCTGGCGCTGGAGCAAGGCATCCTCGAGACGCTCGAGGCGGTGGATGCCGCCATGTCGATCTACATCGAGGACTCGGAGCTCATGGCCTTCAACCAGTCGCCCCTCGGTGAGTGGCAGCCGCTCTCCGACGAGCTGGTCGAGGTGCTGGCGATCGGCCAGGCGGTGGCCGAGAAGAGCGACGGCGCCTTCGACGTCACCCTGGGGGGGCTGGTCAACCTGTGGAGCTTCGGCGGCGAGGCGCGTCCCCGCGAGGTGCCGGACGAGGTGTCGCTGGCCGAGCGCCTCGAGGTGGTCGGCTTCGATGCGCTGGAGCTCGACCCGGCGGGGCTGCAGGCGCGGCGCACCCGGGACGTCTTCGTCGACCTGGGCGGCGTGGCCAAGGGCCATGCGGTGGACCGGGTCGCGGCCTACCTCGACCGTGAGGGCATCGAGCACTATCTGGTCAACCTGGGGGGCGACCTGATCGCCCGCGGCCATCGCAATGCCGGCGGCGGTGACGACGGCGAGGCCGAGGCCTGGCGCATCGGCGTGGAGGCGCCGCTGGAAGACCGCCGGGAGGCCCAGTACGTGTTGCCCATCGGCGATGTCTCCCTGGCCACCTCCGGCGACTACCGCAACTACTTCGAGGAGGATGGGCAGCGCTTCTCTCACACCCTGGACCCGCGCAGCGGCCGGCCCATCGACCATCGCCTGGCCTCGGTGAGCGTGCTGCACCCCTCCAACGCCTGGGCCGACGCCTGGGCCACGGCGCTGATGGTGCTGGGGGACGAGGCGGGCATGGCCCTGGCCGTCGCCCAGGACCTCAAGGTGCTGATGATCGTACGCGTGGACGAGGGCTGGGAGAGCCTCATCAGCCCCGCCTTCGTGGCATACTTCGGCGATGAGCTGGTCGAGGAGCTCGGCCTGGTGGCGGTAGCCGAGCCGGGCGAGCTCGAGATCGAGCCCGCCCCGAACGAATGAACGACAGGAGTCATTGATGACGCTGGATGTGGTGATACTCGCGGCCGGGCAGGGAACCCGGATGCGCTCGACCCTGCCCAAGGTGCTGCACCGCCTGGCCGGCAAGCCCATGGTGCGCCACGTGATCGATACCGCGCGGGGCCTCGAGGCCGAGCGCACCCACGTGGTGGTGGGGCACGGCGCCGAGAAGGTGCGCGAGGCCCTGGCCGACTGCGAGGTGCACTTCGCGCTGCAGGCCGAACAGAAGGGCACCGGCCATGCCGTGGCCCAGGCCCTGGAGGGCCTCGGCGAGGGCAAGGTGCTGGTGCTCTATGGTGACGTGCCGCTGATCCGTCGCGAGACCCTGGCGGGGCTGCTGGACGGCGTCGATGACGACCACCTCGGCCTGCTCACCGTGACCCTGGCGGACCCCACCGGCTACGGGCGCATCCTGCGCAACGCCGAGGGCGAGGCGGTGGCCATCGTCGAGCACAAGGACGCCTCCCAGACGGAGCTTGCCATCGCCGAGTGCAATACCGGCATCATGGCAATGACCGCCGCCCAGCTGCGCCGCTGGCTGCCGCGGCTCTCCGCCGACAACGCCCAGGGCGAGTACTACCTCACCGACATCATCGCCATGGCGGCCGCCGAGGGGGTCAGGATCGTCACCGCCCAGCCGGCCGACCCGCTGGAGGTGGAGGGGGTCAACAACCGGCTGCAGATGGCGCGCCTCGAGCGCGCCCATCAGCTGGCCACGGCCGAGCGGCTGATGGCCGACGGGGTGGCGCTGATCGACCCGGCGAGGATCGACATCCGCGGCACCCTCACCTGCGGCCACGACGTGGAGATCGACGTGGGCTGCGTCTTCGAGGGGCAAGTGGAGCTCGGCGAGGGGGTGCGCATCGGCCCCCACTGCGTGATCCGCGACAGCCATATCGGCGCCGAGACGGTGATCGAGCCTCACAGCGTCATCGAGGGCACGGTGATCGCCGGTCGCGGTCGCGTCGGTCCCTTCGCCCGGCTGCGCCCCGGCACCCGCCTGGCGGTGGGCGCCAAGGTGGGCAACTTCGTCGAGACCAAGAACGCCGAGGTGGGTGAGGGCAGCAAGATCAACCACCTGAGCTACGTGGGCGACGCCCGGCTGGGCCGCGACGTCAACGTCGGCGCCGGCACCATCACCTGCAACTATGACGGCGCCCACAAGCATCGCACCGAGATCGGCGATGGCGCCTTCATCGGCTCCAACACGGCGCTGGTGGCCCCGGTGAGCGTGGGCAGCAACGCCACCGTGGGCGCCGGCTCCACCATCAGCAAGGACGTGGCGGACAACGCCCTGGCCGTTTCCCGCGGCCGCCAGATCAGCAAGGCCGACTGGCCGCGCCCCAGCAAGGACAGGTAAGGAGAGTCACCATGTGTGGAATCGTCGGGGCCGTTGCCGAGCGTAACGTGGAAGGCATCCTTCTCGAGGGGCTGAAGCGCCTCGAGTACCGCGGCTATGACTCCGCCGGCATGGCGGTGCTCTCACCGGAGGGCACGCTGGCGCGCCGCCGGGCGGTGGGCAAGGTGGCGGCCCTGGCCGAGCGCCTGGCGGCCGAGCCGCTGCCGGGGCGCTGCGGCATCGCCCACACTCGCTGGGCGACCCACGGCCGGCCCAGCGAGGCCAATGCCCACCCCCACCAGTCCGGTGACGGCCTCGCGGTGGTGCACAACGGCATCATCGAGAACCACGAGGCCCTGCGCCAGGAGCTCAAGGCGGCGGGCTATGTCTTCACCTCCGAGACCGATACCGAGGTGGTGGCCCACCTGCTGGAGCGCGAGAGCCGCGAGGCGGGCGACCTGCTGGCCGCGGTGCGCCGCGTGCTGGCCCGACTCGAGGGCGCCTATGCGCTGGGCGTGGTCAGCGCGGCCGAGCCCGATGTGATCGTCGGCGCCCGCAAGGGCAGCCCGCTGGTGGTGGGGGTGGGCATCGGCGAGGCCTTCCTGGGCTCCGACCCCCTGGCCCTGCTGCAGGTCACCGACCGCTTCATCTACCTGGAGGAGGGCGACATGGTGCGCCTCTCCGCGGGCGGTCGCATCGAGGTCTTCGAGGCCGCGGGTGGACCCGTGGAGCGCGAGGTGCAGACCTTCGAGCACGGCGACGGGGCCGCCAGCAAGGGCGACTACCGCCACTTCATGCTCAAGGAGATCCACGAGCAGCCGGCGGTGATCGCCGCGGCGCTCGAGGGCCGCCTGGGCGAGCGCTCGGTGCTGGTGGAGAGCTTCGGCCCCGACGCCGAGGCGCTGTTCGGCCGCGTCCGCCAGATCCATATCGTCGCCTGCGGCACCAGCTACCACGCCGGGATGGTGGCCCGCTACTGGCTGGAGCGGTTCGCCGGGGTACCGGTGCAGGTGGAGGTCGCCTCGGAGTACCGCTATCGCCAGGTGGTGGTGCCCGAGGGCACCCTCTTCGTCACCCTCTCCCAGTCCGGCGAGACCGCCGACACCCTGGCGGCGCTGCGCTTCGCCAGGGAGCGCGGCTACCTGGCCAGCCTGGCGATCTGCAACGTGCCGGGCAGCTCCCTGGTGCGCGAATCGGACCTGACCCTGATGACCCAGGCCGGC
This sequence comes from Halomonas sp. JS92-SW72, assembly GCF_003547075.1. Classification (NCBI taxonomy): domain Bacteria; kingdom Pseudomonadati; phylum Pseudomonadota; class Gammaproteobacteria; order Oceanospirillales; family Halomonadaceae; genus Halomonas; species Halomonas sp. JS92-SW72. The sequence continues at coordinate 2,414,713 of NZ_CP032147.1, read as the reverse complement.
CCCGAGATCGGGGTAGCCTCCACCAAGGCCTTCACCACCCAGCTCACCGCGCTGATGCTCTTCACCCTGGCGCTGGGGCGGGTCAAGGGGCTCGACGAGGCCGCCCAGGCCGAGCTGGTGGCGGCCCTGCGCGGCCTGCCGCGGCTGGTGGAGCGGGTGCTGGCGCTGGATACCGAGATCGAGGCGCTCTCCATGGCCTTCGCCGAGAAGCAGCATGCGCTCTTCCTGGGCCGCGGGGCGCACTTCCCGATCGCCCTGGAGGGCGCGCTCAAGCTCAAGGAGATCTCCTACATCCACGCCGAGGCCTACCCGGCCGGGGAGCTCAAGCACGGTCCCCTGGCGCTGGTGGACAGCGAGATGCCGGTCATCTCGGTGGCCCCCAACGACGAGCTGCTCGACAAGCTCAAGTCGAACCTCCAGGAGGTGCGTGCCCGGGGCGGCGAGCTCTTCGTGTTCGCCGACGAGGGGGTGGCGCTGGCCGAGGAGGAGGGGATCCGGGTGCTGCGCCTGCCCCACGTGCACGAGGCCCTCGCGCCGATCCTCTACACCCTGCCGCTGCAGCTGCTCAGCTACCACGTGGCGGTGCTCAAGGGCACCGACGTGGACCAGCCGCGCAACCTGGCCAAGAGCGTGACGGTGGAGTGACGCCGGCCGCCGAGCCGCCGCGCCTCTACCTGGGGCTGCCCATGTGGGCCAACCCGGAGTGGCGCGGCACCCTCTATCCGCCCCATGGCGGCGGGCTTGCGGAGTATGCCCGGGTGTTCGGCACGGTGGAGGGCAACACCACCTTCTACAGCGGGGCCCCCCGGGCGGAGACGGTGGCGGCCTGGGCGCGCCAGGCGCCGCCCGGGTTCCGCTTCTGCTTCAAGCTGCCGGGGGCGCTCACCCATGAGCGCCGCCTTTCCGGCATCGAGGCGGAACTGGAGGGCTTTCTCGAGGCGCTCTCGCCCCTGCATGACCGGCTCGGGCCCATGATGGTCCAGCTGCCCCGCGACTTCGGCGTGGAGGAGCTCCCCCGACTGGAGGCCCTGCTCTCCCGCTGGCCGGCGCAGATCCCCTGCGCGGTGGAGGTGCGCCACCCCGAGTTTTTCCACAAGGGGCCCGCCGAGGTCGCCCTCAACAGATTGTTGATAAGTCACGGTGTCGACCGGGTGATGCTCGACGTGCGCCCGCTCTTCTCGACCCCGCCTGGGGCCTGTCCCGGCCTCGCCGCGGCCCAGCGGGAAAAGCCAAGACGCCCTTTACACGTGCTTTCCACGGCAGATCGCCCGCTGGTGCGCTTCATCGGCCACCTCGATCCCGCGATCAACGAGCGCTATTTCGCGCCCTGGATCCAGCGCCTCGTCCTGTGGATAAAACAGGGGAAAACCCCTTATCTGATGGTGCATACTCCGGACAACCGCCAGGCTCCGGAGCTGGCAAGATCCCTCCATGCACGGCTCGCCGAGGCCCTCTCCCTGCCGCCCCTGGCGGAGTTCCCGGGCGAGGCCCAGGCGACCCTCTTCTGACGCCCCATGATCCATGACAGCCGATCGGCGCGACGGGCCAGCTTCGACTGGCCATCCAGCTTTTGATCGGATAGTTTTATCCCCCTGTGCGGCATACCCATGGATATTTACCGGATCTCGCCCAAAAAGCGCGGGATTCCTGCATCTATCCCGGCCGCACGGCGCCTTTCGGCCCGGGGCAACAACCGTCCGGGCAGGGGAGGGCGGCACGGCAGTGATCCTGCCTGGATCCTGTCATGCTCTGGAAGACGCCGTGCGACCCATGGCGTCCTGGACGTGGCAATGACAAGCATAAGCCGTCATCGCGCCAGACCGGCCGATGGCGACACGTACACTCAGGGTGATTCATGTCTAAACTCGTGCATGCACAGTGGTCGTCGAAGATGACCTTCGTGCTCGCCGCCGCGGGCTCCGCGGTGGGACTGGGCAATATCTGGCGGTTTTCCTACATGGTGGGCGACAGCGGGGGCGCGGCCTTCGTGCTCATCTACCTGGCCTGCGTGGCCCTGGTGGGCCTGCCGATCCTGGTGGCGGAATGGCTGATCGGCCGGCGCGGCCAGGAAAACCCCATCAACGCCATGGCCGACCTGGCCCGCAGGAACGGCAGGCTGCCGGCCTGGGCCCTGGTCGGTGCCAGCGGCGTGCTGGCGGCCTTCCTGATCCTCTCCTTCTATAGCGTGATCGGCGGCTGGTCGCTCTCCTACACCCTGAGTTCGGTCACCGGTGCCTTCTCCGGCCAGGATGCCGACGCCATCGGCGCCCTCTTCGGCGGCCTGCTGGGCAGCCCCGGCACGCTGACCCTGTGGCACACCGCCTTCATGGCCCTGGTGATCTTCATCGTCGCCCGCGGCGTCACCAAGGGGCTGGAGGGCGCGGTGCGCACCCTGATGCCGGCCCTGGTCGTGCTGATGGTGGTGCTGGTCGGCTACGGCATGACCACCGGGCACTTCGGCGAGGCGCTGGCCTTCATGTTCCGCCCCGACTGGAGTGCGGTGACCGGTGGCGTGGTGCTGGCCGCCATGGGCCAGGCCTTCTTCACCCTCTCCCTGGGCATGGGGATCATGATGGCCTACGGCTCCTACCTGGGCGAGGACGTCAACCTGATCAGCACCGCCCGCACGGTGATCATCCTCGACACGGTCATCGCGCTGCTGGCGGGCATGGCGATCTTCCCCATCGTCTTCGCCAACGGCATGAGCCCCGGCGAAGGCCCCGGCCTGATCTTCGTCAGCCTGCCGGTGGCCTTCGGCAACATGACCGGCGGCACCCTGCTGGGCCTGATGTTCTTCCTGCTGCTCACCTTCGCGGCGCTGACCTCGGCGATCTCGCTGCTGGAGCCGGTGGTGGAGCTGGTGGAGGAGCGCACCCCGCTCTCCCGCGTGGCGGCGACCCTGACGAGCGGCGTGGCGGTATGGGCGCTGGGCATCGCGGCGCTGATGTCGTTCAACGTCTGGGGAGACTTCCTGATCTTCGGCCTGAACATCTTCGACCTGCTGGATACCTTCACCAGCAAGGTGCTGCTGCCCCTGACCGGCCTCGGGGCGATCCTCTTCGTGGCCTGGTGCCTGGAGCGCCAGAGCGTGGCCAGCGAGCTCGGCCTGGCCGGCGGCACGGAGCGGCTGTGGCACCTGGTGGCCCGCTATGTGGCGCCCATCGGGGTGATCGTGGTCTTCGTCACCGGCCTGCTCTAGGCGGGACGATCCGAAGAGGGCAGAAAGCCCTGCGAGCCCCGCCCCGGCGGGGCTCGCGTCGTTGTGGGGGTGCCCTGGCCGTTGGGCCGGGGTCAGTGCATCTCGTCGAGCTCGTCTTCCGGCAGCTCGGCGATGTCACGGGACAGCTGCTTGAACTCCTCATGGAGCTCGATGCCCCGCCGGGCCCGCAGGTTGCGCTGGGCGGCGGTGCGGCTGCGCTGCTCGTGCTCGACGACTTCCATGCTCATGAAGATGTCGAGGAGTTCGCTCTTCAGGGAGGTTAACCGTTCGACATTGCGCATGATCGACTCTCCTTGGACACTACGCGGCACTGCAAGTCTTACTATATCTCACTTGACAGAATGATGACGATCAGGGTTTTACGCCACAACGAAGGGTAAACGCTGGCGTTCGGACGGGGTCACCGCTGGCGGCCGGGGCGGCACCGACATCTTGCGCTGCACAATGCCGGCTCCTTGGGCATACTGTGTCAAACCCGTTACCCGTATCGTCACTGCCCGGGGCGATACCCCCATTCGAGGAGCTTCCAGTGAGCAGCGCCCTTTTCGATGAGATGAGACGCCGCATGGAGCACTTCCGCCGCTCCGAGCAGAAGGTGGCGCGCTTCGTGCTGCGCAACCCCGAGGAAGTGATCCACATGCGCATCGTCGACCTGGCCACCGAGGCCAAGGTCAGCGAGCCCACGGTGGTGCGCTTCTGCCGCGCCCTGGGCTGCAACGGCTTCCAGGACTTCAAGCTCAAGCTGGCCCAGATGCTGGCCACCGGCAGCCAGTTCGCCCAGTTCTCCATGAACGACAGCGACTCGGTGGCGGAATTCTCCCAGAGCATCTTCGATTCCACCGTGGGCACCCTGCTGTCGGTGCGCGACCGCCTCGACAACGAGGCGCTGAGCCAGGCGATCAACGCCCTGGCCATGGCCAACCGGGTGGAGTTCTACGGCTTCGGCGCCTCCGGCGCGGTGGCCTTCGACGCCCAGCACAAGTTCTTCCGCCTGCAGATCTCCACCGCGGCCTATGCCGACCCGCACATGCAGAACATGTCGGCGGTGACCCTCAAGGAGGGCGACGTGGTGGTGGCGATCTCCCAGACCGGCCGTACCCGGGCGCTGGTGGCCAGCGTGCGCCTGGCCAGGGAGGCCGGCGCCACGGTGATCGGGCTCTGCCCCAGCGGCTCGCCGCTGGCCGAGGAGGTCACCCTGCCGCTCTATATCGACGTCCACGAGGACACCGAGATCTCCACTCCCATGAGCTCGCGCATCGCCCACCTGGTGCTGGTCGACGTGCTGGCGGTGGGCGTGGCCAAGACCCGCGGTCCCAAGCTGGCCGAGCAGCTCAAGTCGGTGAAGAAAAGCCTGATTCCGCTGCGCTACCCCGAGGAAGAGGCCTAGGCAAAACCAGGCGCGGCGAGGGCAGGCCGAGGAGGAGAGGCGGGCAATATGCTAAGCTGATCGCCCATTTTCCGAGCAGCGATGCCCTCTCCATGGACGACGTCACGGCGATCCTCGACCACCTCAACACCGCCCAGCGCGAGGCGGTCAGTGCCCCCCAGGGCAACATGCTGGTGCTGGCCGGTGCCGGCTCCGGCAAGACCCGGGTGCTGGTCCACCGCATCGCCTGGCTGATGCAGGCCGAGGGGCTCTCCCCCTATGCCGTGCTCGCCGTGACCTTTACCAACAAGGCGGCCCGCGAGATGCGCACCCGCCTGGAGGCGCTGCTCGGGCTCTCCCTGCGCCACGTCTGGGTGGGCACCTTCCACTCCACGGCCCACCGCCTGCTGCGCACCCACTGGCAGGATGCCCGGCTGCCCCAGCACTTCCAGATCATCGATTCCGATGACCAGCTGCGCCTGATCAAGCGGCTGATCAAGGAGCACGAGATCGATGACGAGCGCTTCCCGCCGCGCCAGGTGCAGAGCTTCATCTCGGGCTGCAAGGAGGAAGGGCTGCGCCCCCACCAGGTCGACGTCCATGGCGACGCCTACCTGGGGCAGATGGTGGAGCTCTACGAGCGTTACCAGCTCACCTGCGAGCGCGGCGGCCTGGTGGACTTCGGCGAGCTCCTGCTGCGCAGCCTCGAACTCCTGCGCGACAACCCCGCCCTGCTGACCCACTACCAGGAGCGCTTCGCCCACGTGCTGGTGGATGAGTTCCAGGACACCAACACCCTGCAGTACGCCTGGCTGAAGCTGCTCACCGGCATGCGCACGCCGATGACCGTGGTGGGCGACGACGACCAGTCCATCTACGGCTGGCGCGGCGCCCGGGTGGAGAACATCCGCCGCTTCGAGCAGGAGTTCCCGGAGACGAAGACGGTGCGCCTGGAGCAGAACTACCGCTCCACCAGCGCCATCCTCGAGGCCGCCAACGCCCTGATCAGCCACAACACCGAGCGCATGGGCAAGGAGCTGTGGACCGACGGCGCCCGCGGCGAGCCCATCTCCGTCTATGCGGGCTTCAACGACCTGGACGAGTCCCGCTTCATCGTCGACACCATCCGCGAGAAGGTCGACGAGGGCTTCCATCGCCGCGAGATCGCCATCCTCTACCGCTCCAACGCCCAGTCCCGGGTGATCGAGGAGACCCTGATCCGCCAGGGCGTGCCCTACCGCATCTACGGCGGGCACCGCTTCTACGAGCGCCTGGAGATCAAGAACGCCCTGGCCTACCTGCGCCTGCTGCTCAACCGCGACGACGACGCCTCCCTGGAGCGGGTGATCAACGTGCCGGCCCGGGGCATCGGCACCCGCACCGTGGAGCTTCTGCGCACCCGGGCCCGGGAGAGCGGCGTCTCGCTGTGGCAGGCGCTGCATGACGGACTGAGCGACGGCACCCTCAAGGGGCGTGCCGGCAGCGTCGTGCAGGCCTTCGCCGAGCTGATCGAGCGGCTCGACGACGAGACCGCGGGGCTGGCGCTGCACGAGATCATCGATCACGTCATCGAGCGCTCGGGGCTGGTCGAGCACCACCGCAGCGAGAAGGGCGAGAAGGGGCAGGCCCGGGTCGAGAATCTGGAGGAGCTGGTCAACGCCGCCCGCGCCTTCACCCAGGGCGAGTCCTTCGATCCCCCCGAGGCCGGCGAGGGAGCCGTGGCGCTGGAGGCCTTCCTCTCCGAGGCGGCGCTGAATGCCGGCGAGCACGAGGCCGACGAGTTCGAGGACAGCGTCCAGCTGATGACCCTGCACGCCGCCAAGGGGCTGGAGTTCCCGGTGGTCTTCATGGCCGGCGTGGAGGAGGGGCTCTTCCCCCACCGCATGTCGGCGGAGGAGCCGGGGCGCCTGGAGGAGGAGCGCCGGCTCTGCTACGTGGGCCTGACCCGCGCCATGAAGAAGCTCTACCTGACCCACGCCGAGATCCGCCGCCTGCACGGTAAGGAGACCTTCCAGCGGGCCTCGCGCTTCCTGCGCGAGCTCCCCGAGCAGTACCTGGAGGAGGTGCGCCTGCGCGGCCAGATCAGCCGGCCGGTGACCACCTCGCGCCCCTCGGGGCTGCGCCAGACCGAGGTGAATGGCGGCGCCGACCTGCCGAGTCTCTCGCTGGGCCAGCGGGTCCACCACCCGGTGTTCGGCGAGGGGGTGATCCTCAACGCCGAGGGGCAGGGCGAGCGCGCCCGGGTGCATGTCAGCTTCGAGGGCGAGGGCGACAAGTGGCTGGTGCTGGGCTTCGCCAAGCTGACGCCGCTCTGAGGGTCGTTGACGATAACGTCAACGTCGCGGTCTTGTGGCCCAATTCGGCCTTGGCGCATACTCGCTGGCGGACACCACCGCGCGTCATCACGCCGCGCGGCCCGATATAACAAGCCTTTCGGAGTCATGCCCTCATGCAACGCCGCAACTTCCTGAAGACCCTCGGTGCCGGCGCCGCCGGCGTCGCCGCCGCCCCCTTCGTGGCCACCACCGCCAAGGCCCAGGAGACCATCACCTGGGACATGGTCACCTCCTGGCCGCGCAACTTTCCGGCGCTCGGCACCGGAGCCAACGAGTTCGCCCAGCGCGTCGAGGCGCTCTCCGGCGGGCGCATGCGCATCCGCGTGCACGGTGCCGGCGAGCTGGTGCCCGCCATGGAGGTCTTCGATGCCGTGGCCGCCGGCACCGCCGAGATGGGTCACTCCGCCGCCTACTACTGGCGCGGCAAGGTCGCGGCCTCCCAGTTCTTCACCGCGGTGCCCTTCGGCATGAACACCACCGAGACCAACGCCTGGCTCTACCACGGTGGCGGCCAGGAGCTGTGGGACGAGATCTACGCCAAGCACAACCTCAAGCCCTTCGCGGTGGGCAACACCGGTACCCAGATGGCGGGCTGGTTCAAGAAGGAGATCAACTCCCTCTCGGACATGCAGGGCATTCGCCTGCGCCTGCCGGGCCTGGCCGGGGAGGCGATGAACCGCATCGGCGTCACCACCGTCAACATGCCGGCCTCCGAGATCTTTACCTCCCTGCAGACCGGCGTGCTGGACGCCGCCGACTGGGTCGGCCCCTACAACGACATGGCCCTGGGCCTCTATCAGGTGGCCGACTACTACTACACCTCGGTGTGGAACGAGCCCAGCGCGGTGCTCGAGGGGACCGTCAACCTGGATGCCTGGAACGCCCTGCCCGACGACCTCAAGGCGGTGGTGCGCGAGGCGGCCAAGGCCTCCAACCTGGCGATGATCAGCGAGTTCGCCTACCGCAACGCTCAGGCCCTCGAGACCCTGGTCGACGAGCACGGCGTGCAGCTGCGCACCTTCCCGGAGGATGTCATGCAGGCGCTCTATGATGCCTCCATGGAGGTGGTCCAAGCCCAGGTCGACAGCGATCCGGATTCGAAGAAGGTCTACGACTCCTACGTGGCCTTCCAGCAGCTGGTACGGCCGTTCAGCGACGTCGGCGAGTACTCCTACCTGAAGGGGCGCGAGGCCGTCGGCGCCTGATACCGCGCGTGCGGAATCGCTATCGGGGGCGCCACTTGGCGCCCCCGATGCGTTGCGGCTGATCGGCGAGAAGAGATGGCCTACTGGTGCACGGCGCGGATGCGGCCCTTGTCGTCCAGGGCCACCATCACGAAGGTCGCCTCGGTCACCTTGTGCAGCTCCTTGGAGTCACGCTCCTGGGGCTGGCGGATCCACACCTCCACGTCGATGCGGATCGAGCTGTGGCCGATCTCGCAGACGGTGGTGTAGATGTTGACCATGGAGCCCACGCGCACCGGGCAGAGGAAGTCCATGGCCTCGATGGCCACGGTGGCGGTGCGGCCATGGGCCTCGCGACCGGCGGCCAGCTCGGCGGCCTGGTCCATGTGGGCCACCAGCCAGCCGCCGGCGATGTCGCCATGCAGATTGGTGTCCTGACGGCTGGCCAGCAGTTTCAGGGTGAGCTCGCCCCGGGGAGCGGGGATATCGTCGAGGTCTGTCATGAAAGTGTCATCATCCTGGCTTGTTATTGTGGCCGTAAGCGACAAGAGGCGTACGGATGTCTGAATCGGGGGTCATGGTATATGCAGTCGCCGCCGCCCACCAGCATGGCCCCGTGGCCCGCCGCAGGGGCGGCGGCAGGCGTATGACATGGCGGCAGCGGGCGGCGATGGGCTGTCTGGCACTGCTGCTGGTGTGGGCGCCGGGCCTGGCCCAGGCGGATGCCGACGAGGTGGCCGGTACCCTGGGGGCCGTGGGCTCCGATACCCTGGCAGGGCTGATGCTGCACTGGGGGGAGGCCCTGGCCGAGCAGTACCCGGCGGTACGCCTGCAGCTGCAGGCCAGCGGTTCGTCCAGCGCTCCCACGGCGCTGATCGCTGGTACCACCCGCCTGGGCCCCATGTCGCGCCCCATGAGCGAGGCCGAGCGGGCGGCCTTCGTGGCGCGCCACGGCTATCCGCCGCTGGAGCTCGAGGTGGCCCGGGATGCCCTGGCGGTGGTGGTGCATCGCCACAATCCGCTGGAGAGCCTGACCCTGGCCGAGCTGGATGCGCTCTTTTCGGACACCCTGCGCTGCGGTGGCGAGGCCCCCATCGAGCGCTGGTCACAGCTCGGCAGCGGCCTGCCCGAAGGGCGCGTGCGGCTGCATGGCCGCAACGTGGCCTCCGGCACCCATGACCTCTTTCGCCTGCGCGGCCTGTGCGGGGGGCGCTTTCGGCTCGACGTCAACGAGCATCCCGGCTCGGCCGCGGTGGTGGCGGCGGTAGCGGCGGAGCCCGGCGCCATCGGCTATGCCGGGCTCAACCACCTGACGCCCGCGGTGCGCGCCGTTGCCCGGCGCGACAGCGAGAGCGGCGAGCTCCACCCGCCCAGCGCCATGATGGTGAGCCGCGGCGACTATCCGCTTTCGCGCAGCCTCTATGTCTATGTCAACCGGCCGCCGGGGGCGACCCTGCCCGGGCCCGAGCGCGCCTTCCTCGAGCTGGTGCTCTCCGACGCCGGCCAGGCGGTGGTGAAAGAGCTCGGCTTCGTGCCCCTGACCCCGGCCGAGCGTGAGCGCCAGAGGCGCCGTCTCGAGGGCCATGGAGGCCGCTGAGGCTGTCACCCAACTGTCATCAGGATGTCGTAAAGTGTTGTCATCACCCTTGCCGATGATCGACCGGGAGCGGCCATGATCGACCCTTTGCCGCCCAGGGCCCAGCCGCGCCACCAGTGGTGGCGGCGCCTGCGGGACCGCCTGGCGACCCTGCTGATCACGGCCGGCGGCATCGGCGTGGTGGCGGCGGTGCTCGCCATCGGCCTCTTCCTGGCCCTGGAGGTGGCGCCGCTGTTTCTCGAGGCGGACTCGGGCGTCGGCTGGCGCGAGCTGTGGCAGCCCCGCTGGCAGCCCGGCACCCTGCCCGGGGAGTCCCCCCTGTTTGGCCTGCAGCCGCTGGCCTGGGGCACCCTCAAGGCGGCCTTCTGGGCGCTGCTGTTCGCCGTGCCGCTGGCGCTGGGCGCGGCCATCCACTCGGCGCTCTATATGCCGCCGCGGCTGCGCAGCCGCCTCAAGCCAACCCTGGAGCTGATGGAGGCGATGCCCGGCGTGGTGGTGGGGTTCGTCGCCGGCCTGGTGCTGGCCCCCTGGGTGGAGCGCCACCTGGCCGGTGCGCTGGCGCTGGTGGCGGTGCTGCCGGGGGGGCTGCTGCTGGCCGGCCTGGCCTGGCGGCGGATGCCGATGCCTTGGCGGCACCGACTTCCCCAGGGTTGGGCCGGGCTGTGGCTGATGCCTTGGCTGGCGCTGCTGGCAGGCCTGGCGCTGTGGCTCTCGCCCTGGCTCGAGTCGCTGCTGTTCGGCGGTGACCTGCGCGGCTGGCTGGAGGCGCACTTCGGGCTTGGCTATGCCTCGCGCAATGCCATGATCGTTGGCCTGGCCATGGGCTTCGCGGTCATTCCCGGTATCTATGCCCTGGCCGAGGATGCACTCTCCGGCGTGCCGGCGAGCCTCGGTGAGGGCGCTCAGGCGCTCGGTGCGACTCGCTGGCAGAGTCTGTGGAAGGTGGTGCTGCCGGCCGCGGCCCCGGGGGTCTTCAGCGCGGTGATGATCGGCGCCGGCCGCGCCGTGGGCGAGACCATGATCGTGCTGATGGCCAGCGGCAACACCGCGCTGATGACCCTGAGCCCCCTGGAGGGGATGCGTTCCCTGGCCGCCACCATCGCCATCGAGCTGCCCGAGGCGGTGCCGGGCGGGGTCCACTACCGGCTGCTGTTCCTGGCGGCGCTGGCGCTGTTCGTGTTCACCTTCCTGGTCAATACCCTGGCGGAGCTGGTGCGCGCCCGGCTGCGCCGCCGCTACCGCCGCCTGGGGGGACTGTCATGATCGGCCCCGGGCGCGCTCGGCTGCCCCGCGGCGAGGGGCCCTGGCCGTGGCTGGCCGCCGGCAGCGTGGCGCTGTCGCTGCTGCTGCTGGCCGGGCTCCTGACCCTGCTGGCGGTGCGGGGGATGGGGCACTTCTGGCCGTCGCCCCTCACCCTGGTGACCCTGGAGGATGGCCGCCAGCTGGCCGGCCAGGCGGTGCGCGAGGAGCGCCTGCCAGGCGGCGAGAAGCGCGAGCGCCTCTACCGCACGGCCAATCGCGACCTGGACGGCGCGATCTGGCGCTGGGTGGCCGTGGACGAGATCGCCGAGGAGAGCCGCCCCCGGGACCTGGTGGTGCTGGAGCGTACCCGCTGGGGCACCTTCCAGGGGCGCCTGTTGGCCCTCGAGAGTGCCGCAGGGCGCGTCGAGGGGGAGGCCGCCTGGGCGGCCCTGCAGGTGCGCCTGCAGGAGCTCGCGGCCCTGAGGGCGGAGCGTGATCGCCTGCGCGACGAGGTGGTACCCCTGGCACGGCGGCTGGACCGGGATCCCGAGGCCGACAGCCAGCTGGCCCGGGCCAATGCGCGCATCCGGGTGCTTCAGGCGCGCATGGGGGGGACTCGCCTGGTGCTGGAGAGCGTCGACGGGCGTCGCCTCGAGCAGCCGCTGGATCAGGTGCTGCGCGCCTGGCGGCCCAACGCCATGTCGCCCCCGGCCAAGGTTGCCGCCTGGGGCCAGGGCGTCTGGCGCTTCCTCGCCGAGGGGCCCCGCGCCGCCAACACGGCCGGCGGGGTGTGGCCGGCGATCTTCGGTACCGTGCTGATGGTGCTGCTGATGTCGGTGGTGGTGACCCCCTTCGGCGTGCTGGCGGCCATCTACCTCAACGAGGTCGCCCATCAGGGACGCTTCACCCGGCTGGTGCGCATCGCGGTGCGCAACCTGGCCGGGGTGCCCTCCATCGTCTATGGGGTCTTCGGGCTCGGAGTCTTCGTCTACGGCATCGGCGGCACCCTGGACGAGTGGTTCTTCGCCGACCAGCTGCCCTCGCCCACCTTCGGCACCGGCGGTCTGCTGTGGGCCTCGCTGACCCTGGCGCTGCTGACCCTGCCGGTGGTGATCGTGGCCACCGAGGAGGGGCTGGCGCGGGTGCCGGACCACCAGCGCGAGGGCGCCCTGGCGCTGGGCGCCACCCGGGTGGAGATGCTGACCCGGGTGATCCTGCCGATGACCGCCCCGGCCATGCTCACCGGGGTGATCCTGGCCGTGGCCCGGGCCGCCGGTGAGGTGGCGCCGCTGATGCTGGTGGGGGTCGCCAAGCTGGCGCCCCAGGTGCCGGTGGACGGTGACTTTCCCTTCCTGCATCTTGAACGGAAGTTCATGCATCTGGGCTACCACATCTACGACGTGGCCTTCCATGGGGACGATGTCCAGGCGGCGCTGCCGCTGGTCTACGCCACCGCGCTGCTGCTGGTGCTGGTGATCCTGGTGCTTAACCTGACTGCAATATTCCTGCGCCATCATCTGAGGGCGCGTCACGGGGCCCTGCCGCGCCGCTAGCGGCAGCGCCCGAGGAGTGAGGAACCCGATGTCCGTCTTCCCGTCGCCACGGTCCGCTGCCGGCGGCCCGATCATCGACTTCGACCCGGCCGCCTGTTGCCTGGAGATCGAGGGGTTGAGCCTGGCCTACGGGGAGACGCCGGCGCTGCGCGAGCTCTCGCTGCGCGTGCCGCGCCAGCGGGTCACCGCCTTCATCGGGCCCTCGGGGTGTGGGAAGTCGACGCTGCTGCGGGCCCTCAATCGGCTCCACGACCTCAACGACGAGGTGCGGCTTGCCGGGCGGATTCGCCTCGAGGGGCAGGATATTCACGCCCCCGAGGTGGAGGTGGCGGAGCTGCGCCGGCGGGTCGGCATGGTCTTCCAGGCGCCCAACCCCTTCCCGATGTCGATCTACGACAACGTCGCCTTCGGGCTGCGGCTGCAGGGGGGGATCCGCAAGCGCCAGCTGGACGACATCGTCGAGTGGGCGCTGCAATCGGCGGCGCTGTGGGATGAGGTGAAGGATCGCCTGAGGAGTTCGGCCTGGGCGCTCTCCGGCGGCCAGCAGCAGCGCCTGGTGATCGCCCGCACCCTGGCGGTGCGCCCCGAGGTGCTGCTGCTCGACGAGCCGGCCTCGGCGCTGGATCCGATCTCGACGCTGAAGATCGAGGAGCTGATCCGTAACCTGAAGTCACAGCTGACCCTGGTGCTGGTCACCCACAACATGCAGCAGGCGGCGCGGGTCTCCGACTACACCGCCTTCCTGCAGGAGGGCGAGCTGGTGGAGTACGGCCCCACCGACAGGCTCTTCACCAATCCGCGCCTCGTGCGCACCGAGAACTACATCACCGGGCGCATGGCCTGACGGCCGGCCCCAAGGAGAGTCCCATGGACATCACCAGCGATATCCACAGCCGCCACATCTCGCGGCAGTTCAACCAGGAGCTCGAGGAGCTCAAGACCCACCTGATGGCCATGGGCGGCCTGGTGGAGAAGCAGATCCAGGAGGCGGTGGCCGCACTGCTCGAGGGGGACTCCGACCTGGCCCGCCGGGTGGTGGAGAACGATCGCGCGGTCAACGACATGCAGATCAAGATCGACGAGGAGTGCACCCAGGTGCTGGCGCGCCGCCAGCCGGCGGCCTCGGACCTGCGCCTGGTGCTGGCGGTGATCCGCGCCGCCTCCGATCTGGAGCGCATCGGCGACGAGGCGAGCAAGATCGCCCGCAACGCCGCCGACCTGATCGCCGCCGATAACGGCACCCGCGGCTTCGTCGAGGTGCGCATGATCAGCGAGCACGTGCGGCGCATGGTGCGCGATGCCCTGACCTCCTTCGCCCGCTTCGATACCGAGCTGGCGCTGAAGCTGGTGCATGAGGACGAGGAGGTGGACGAGGAGTACCGCAGCGCCATGCGCTCGCTGATGACCTTCATGATGGAGGATGCCCGCTCGATCTCGCCGATCCTCAGCTTGATGTGGATCCTGCGCGCCCTGGAGCGCATCGGCGATCACGCCAACAACCTGGCCGAGTACGTGGTCTACCTGGTCAAGGGGCTGGATATCCGCCACACCGACCCCGAGGACCTCGACGAGCAGGCAATCACCCGCAAGGGATAGGCCTGACTCGGTCGACCGTCATGCTCGAGGCTGTTCCGGCGACAGGTCTTCGAGTGGGCGCTGTGAACCCATCCTTGGGCGCTACCGACGCCATCCCTGGCGTAAGACCCCCTCTTCGACCTGTCCCCGGCGCCTCTCGCTCATTGCAACGGTGCATGGGTTGACGGTCCCTCTGGATTGGCTGTCAATGACGCAGGCCACTGCCCCTGGCGGTGGCCTTCGTCGTTTTCCCGTGAAGGAATCACCATGCTTGATGCCGTCACCGCCCTGGCCCGGGGCACCCGCCTGGCCTACTCCCGCGGCCTGCGCCGCTACGTTTTCGTGCCCATCGTCATCAACCTGCTGGTCTACGGGGCCATGTTGCGCTTCGTGCTGGCCAACTTCGGCGGCTGGCTGGAGGGCTGGATGGCGCTGGTGCCGGCCTGGCTTGGCTGGCTCGAGTGGCTGATCTGGCCGCTGTTCGTGATCAGCCTGGTGGTGATTGTCTTCTTCACCTTCACCCTGGTGACCCACCTGATCGCCGCCCCCTTCTACGGCTTCCTGGCGGCCAGGGTGGAGGCGGTGGCCACCGGGCGGCCACCGCTGGACGATCGCGGCCTCATGAAGACGGCGGTGGATGCCCTGGGGCGCGAGCTGGTCAAGCTGGCCTATATCGCGCCAAGAGCCCTGCTGCTCTTCCTGGTGAGCTGGATTCCCGGGGTGAACCTCGCCGCCCCGCTGCTCTGGGCGCTCTTCTCCGCCTGGGTGATGGCGATCGCCTACCTGGACTACCCCATGGACAACAACAAGGTGAGCTTCGCCGAGATGCGCCGACGGCTGGCGGCGCGCTGGTGGCAGAGCCTCACCTATGGCGGCTGCGTGACCCTGGTGACCTGGATTCCCCTGGCCAACCTCTTCCTGCTGCCCGGCGCGGTGTCCGGTGCGGTGCTGATGTGGGCCGAGCACTATCGCGACCTGGGCGCTCCCGCGGCGCGTTGAACGAGGCCCGGCAGGGCGGCTGCTATGCTCGGGGGACATCCCGACAAGGAGCCAACCGCCATGCGCATGCCCGTTATCCTGCTGCTGGCCGCCGGCCTCGCCCTCCCGGGGCTGGTCCAGGCCCATGAGTATGAGCTTGAGGACCTGGTAGTGGTGCACCCCTTCGCCACCCCGGCGCCGCCCGGCGTGCCCCATGCGGCCGCCTATGTGGATATCCGCGTGGAGGGGGAGACCCCCGCCGTGCTGGTCGGCGCCCGCACCCCGGCCAGCGAGTCGGTGGAGCTGCACGACATGCAGATGGAGGAGGGCGTGATGCAGATGCGCCGGGTCGAGCGCATCGAGGTGCCCGCGGGCATCACCCAGACCATGCGGCCGGGTGGCGGCTATCACCTGATGCTGATGGACCTGAAGGCGCCGCTGCGCCTGGGCGAGCGTTTCCCGATGACCCTGGAGTTTGCCGAGCGCGGCGAGGTCGAGGTGGAGGTGTGGGTGCAGAGCGCCGAGCGGGGCAGCGAGGCCGCCGACGGCCACCACCATGACCTCTGAGCATCATCATGACCTCTGAACATCCCCATGACCTCTGAACATCATCCGGCGAGGGAGGGGATCAGGCCCTGTCGGTGGTGGCCTGGGCCTCCTGGCGCTGGCGCAGCCGCGCCGCGGGGAAAAGGCAGCGGAAGCGGGCGCCCTGGCCCGGGCGGGAGTCGATCTCCAGGCGGGCGTCGTGGCGCAGCAGCACATGCTTGACGATGGCGAGGCCAAGCCCGGTGCCGCCGGTGGCGGCGCTGCGCCCCTTGTCGACGCGATAGAAGCGCTCGGTGAGCCGCGGCAGGTGCACCGGATCGATGCCCTCGCCGTTGTCCTCCACCTCCAGGCAGGCGCCGTCGCCGTGGGGCCGCCAGCGCAGCACGATGCGGCTGCCTTCGGGGGTGTAGCGCACCGCGTTGAAGGCCAGGTTGGAGAGGGCGCTGTGGATCTCCTGCTCGCTGCCGAGCAGTGACCTGGGTTCCACCAGCTCCACCTCGACGGTGTGGCGGCCGGCGGAGAGGGCCGTCGCGTCGCGCTGCACGCTGCCCAGCAGGGCGTCCATGCCCAGCGGGGTGTGGTCCTCGCCGCCGCGGTCGATCTCCAGGCGCGACAGCAGCAGCAGGTCGCTGACCAGGTTCTGCATGCGGCTGGTCTGCTCCTGCATACTGGGCAGCCCCCGGGCGAAGCGCGGCGGCAGCTGGTCGGCGTAGGTGGCGTAGGTCTCCAGGTAGCCGGCCAGCACGGTGAGTGGGGTGCGCAGCTCGTGGGAGACATTGGCCACGAAGTCGCGGCGCATCTCCTCCAGGCGGTGCAGGCGGGTGATGTCGCGGGCCATCAGCAGCCGCTCGTCATCGCCGTAGAGGGTGATCTGGAACTGCAGCACCATCTGCTCGTCGATGGGCGAGGGCAGCGTCAGCGGCTCGCGGTAGTCGCGGGCATGGAAGTAGTCGATGAAGCGCGGATCGCGCAGCAGGTTGGTGATGTGGTGGCCGCGGTCATGGGCGGCGTTGAGCCCCAGCATGCGCTCGGCGGCGCTGTTCCACCACTCCATGTCGCCGTGGCGGTCGAGCATCACCACGCTGTCGCGCATCGCCTCGGAGGACTCCTGGATGCGCTTGATGATCCCGAGCAGCCGCTCCTGGGTGTGGCGCTGCCCCTTCTGGTAGCGGTAGAGACGGTCGAACAGCTCGCCCCACACGCCCGTGGTGGCGGGAGGCTCGGCCTGGGGGGTGAGGGTCAGCCAGCGGTGGAGGCGGTAGAGCTGGCGCAGATGAAAGCCCAGGCAGGCCGCGAGGCCGAGGGCCAGGCCCGCCCAGGCATGGGACAGCAGCCATCCCACCAGCAGGCCGATGCCGGCCAGCAGCAGAAGTCGCCATAGCTCCCGCCTCCAGAGGCCCACGTCAGCCCTTGGCGGAGAACCGGTAGCCGGTGCCGCGCACCGTCTGCACCAGGTGCTGGTGGCGCTCGCCCAGCGCCTTGCGCAGGCGGCGGATATGCACGTCCACGGTGCGCTCTTCCACGTAGACGTTGCCGCCCCACACCTGGTCCAGCAGCTGGCTGCGGGTGTAGGCGCGCTCCTGGTGGGTCATGAAGAACTGCAGCAGGCGATACTCGGTGGGGCCCATCTCCACGGGCCTGCCGCTGGCGCTGACCCGGTGGCTCACCGGATCGAGCAGCAGGCCGTCGACCTCCACGGCCTCCTCGACGCCCTGGGGCGTGGCGCGACGCAGCACCGCCTTGAGGCGGGCCACCAGCTCGCGGGGAGAGAAGGGCTTGGTGATGTAGTCGTCGGCGCCGGCCTCCAGCCCCTGGATCTTGTTGTCCTCCTCGCCCTTGGCGGTGAGCATGATGATCGGCAGTTCGGCGGTGGTCGGCTCGCGCTTGAGGCGGCGGGCCAGCTCGATGCCGCTGGTGCCGGGCATCATCCAGTCCAGCAGCACCAGGTCGGGCTGGTGGTCGACCACCATGGCATGGGCGGCCTGGGCGTTGTCGGCCTCGAGGACGCGGTAGTCGGCCATCTCCAGCGCCACCGCGATCATCTCGCGGATCGGCGCCTCATCATCGACGATCAGAACGGTCTTGGCGGTCATCCGGAAGCCTCGGCACAGTGACGGATCGATGACGATCTCACCATGCCAGTATGACACTCGCGTGACAGGACCGCCCGCCTGTCATGCGCCGGCGGCCGGCCACAGGCTGAGGGCGATGCCGGCGAACACCAGCAGGCCCGACCAGTGGTTGTTGAGGAAGGCCTGGAAGCAGGGATCGCGCTCGCGCTCGCGGATCAGGAACTGCTGGTGCACGAAGGTGGCCGCCATGCCGGCCAGGCCCAGCCAGAAGAAGCCGCCGAAGCCCAGACGCAGCCCCGCCCAGGCCAGCAGCAGCAGGGTCAGGCCCTGCAGCAGGCCGATCATCAGCCGGTCGGCGCGGCCGAACAGCACGGCGGTGGACTTGATGCCGATCTTGAGATCGTCGTCGCGGTCGACCATGGCGTACTGGGTGTCGTAGGCCACGGTCCAGGCGACATTGGCGGCGAACAGCAGCCAGGCCTCGAAGGGCACATGGCCCAGCACCGCGCCAAAGGCCATGGGGATGGCCCAGGAAAAGGCGGCGCCCAGGAAGAGCTGGGGCAGGTGGGTGTAGCGCTTCATGAAGGGGTAGATGAAGGCCAGCGCCACCCCCACCAGAGAGAGCATCACCGTGAACAGGTTGGTGAACCAGACCAGCACGAAGGCGGCCATCACCAGGATCAGGAACAGCGCCTGGGCCTCGCCCTCGCTGATCCGCCCGGTGGCCAGGGGGCGCAGCCGGGTGCGCTTGACGTGGCCGTCGAAGTGGCGGTCGGCGTAGTCGTTGACCACGCAGCCGGCGGCGCGCATCAGGTAGACCCCGGCGATGAAGATCAGCAGCACGCGGCGGCCGGGGATGCCCTCGGCGGCCACCCACAGCGCCCACAGGGTGGGCCACATCAGCAGCCAGGTGCCGATGGGGCGGTTCAGGCGCATCAGCTGCAGGAAGTCGGGCACCCGGGCGAGGCCCGTGGGGCGCATCAGGGAACGGTCCATCTCTACCTCGTAAGAATTTTCTTTATTGGCAGACGGTGTTAAGCGGCGGGACTGTTCCGGCGACAAGCCTGCGAGGAGGCGCTGTGAATACTTCCTTGTACGCTACCGACGCCATCCCTGGCGTAGGACCTCCTCTTCGGCTTGTCCCCGGCGCCCCGCCCGTCGGCATCGGAGACTGGCCCAGAGCCTAGCGCGAAGGGAGACCGAGGTCATCCGCCATGGCATCCAGGAACCACTCCTGCACCAGCACCCGGAAGTCGCCGCGGCGAAACACCGAGCGGCGCCCCCAGGGGCCCGTGGCGGCGTGGAAGCCGGCGGGGGCGGTGGTCACCTCGATCTCGCCGCGCTCGAGGCCCGGCTGGCGGAACAGCCAGGAGCCCAGCGAGCGCTCGCCCAGGTGGGCCAGCTCGTGTTCCGGCAGGCCCGAGAGCGGCGCCACCGAGCGCGCCACCACCCAGGGGCGCTCCCCCAGGCAGAGCGCCACCTCGCGCAGCCAGGCGCGCTGGCCGGGGGCGATGCCCAGCGCCCTGGCCTCGTCGCGGCGGGGCGTGCCGAGGCGCTGGTCGAGCAGCCGGACGCGGAAGGGGCGCGGCGCACCGGCCTCGGTGAGGCGCAGGGTCAGGGAGTCCCGGGAGCCGACCCAGCGGTGCCAGGCGGGGCTCATGGCCGGCCGGGAGGCGGCCAGGGGGATCCAGTGCGCCAGGGCGCAGGTGTCGGCAGGTGGCAGGTCGGACACCGTCGGGCTCCGCGTCGCTTCAGGGGCGGCTAGTGTAACATGCGGTGCCATCCCCACCCCTGAGCGAGGAGGCCCATGAGCGCTCCCCTGACCATTATCGGTTCCGGCATGGCAGGCCTTGGCCTGCTGCGTGCCCTGCGTGCGCTGGATGCCGAACGCCCCGTGACCCTGATCACCGCCGACGGCGGCGATGACTACGCCAAGCCGCTGCTCTCCACCGGTTTCGCCAAGCGACTGCCGCCGGATCGCCTGGCGGCGCGCAGCGCCCTGCGGGTCGCCGAGGAGCTGAATGCGGTGGTGCGCACCCATACCCGGGTCGAGGCCATCGACGCGGCAGCGCGCACCCTGCGGATCGGCGCCGAGCGGCTGCCCTGGAGCGAGCTGGTGCTGGCCACCGGGGCGGCGCCGGCGGTGCCCTTTGCACTGCCCGCGGCGGTGGCCGGCCGGGTCTTTACCATCAACGACCTGGAGGACTATCGCGCCTTCCACGCCGCCCTGGCGGCGCTGGGGCGGCCGGGTCGGGTGGCCATCGTCGGCGCCGGCCTGGTGGGCTGCGAGTTCGCCAACGACCTGCTGGCGGGCGGTCATGAGGTAAGCCTGGTGGCCCCCGAGACCGCACCCCTGGCGCGGCTGCTGCCCGAGCCCCTGGGGCGTGCCCTGGGCGAGGCCTTCGAGGCGGCCGGCATGACGCTGGCGCTGGGGGGCGGGGTGACGGCCCTCGAGGACGCCGGCGCCGACCTGGGCGTGGCGCTGGACGATGGCAGCCACCTGATGGCCGACCTGGTGCTGGTGGCTACCGGCCTCAGGCCGCGCACCGCCCTGGCCCAGGCGGCGGGCCTCGCGGTCGGCGCCGCCGGCATCCACACCGACCGCTGCCTGGCCACCTCGGCGCCCGGCATCCACGCCCTGGGCGACGTGGCCTGCGTCGACGGGGTGAGTGCCATGTATGTGCAGCCGCTGCAGGCGAGCGCCAAGGCGCTGGCGAAGACCCTGACCGGCACGCCCACCCCGGTCGCCTACGGCCCCTGGCCGGTGGTGGTCAAGACGCCGCTGCTGCCGGTGGTGGCCCTGCCGCCGACCCGCCCGCCGGCGCGCTGGCGCATCGAGGGGGAGGTCGGCGATCTCACCGCCCTGGCGGAGTCGGAAGACGGTCGTTTGATCGGATTTGCGTTGACAGGGACCTGTGTCCGTCGGAAAGTTGAACTGGCGCGGGTTGCGCCGCCGTTGCTAGGCTAGATCTTCGACAACAAGACCCCGGCGACAGGCGCCCGGGGAGTATGCCAATACCAGGAGGGCAGTATGCGTAAGCCAGAACTCGCCGCGGCGATTGCCGAGCGTGCCGATCTTTCCAAGGACAAGGCGAGCCAGGTGCTCAACGTGATCCTCGACGAGATCACCGGTAGCGTGGCCCAGGGACAGGATGTGTCGCTGATCGGCTTCGGCACCTTCACCGTGCGTGAGCGTGCGGCGCGCACCGGCAAGAACCCCCAGACCGGCCAGCCGCTGACCATCCCGGCCAGCAAGACGGTGGCCTTCAAGCCGGGCAAGGGCCTCAAGGACGCGGTGGCCAAGTAAGACACAGCAAGGCGCCAGGCGGCCCGCTGCGGTGGGCCGCGGCGGCCTTCCCCTCCATGGATTCGGATTCGGTGGCGAGATCGACATGAAGCTGCGACTGATGCTCTGGCTGCTGGCCTTCCTGCTCAAGCGCGCCCTGCGCCGCAAGGCCCGCTTCCGCGAGCTGCTGACCGAGATGCGCGGCCTCGACTGGGGCATCGCCACCGAAGACCTCGCCATCGCCCGCCACTACCGGATGAGCCCCCGCGGTATCCAGTCCGGGCGCGGCCTGCCGGTGGACCTCGACCTGGAGCTGCGCTTCGAGGACGAGGCCACCGCGCTCCAGGTGCTGAGGAAACCCACCCAGCAGGCCTTCCTCGACGGCATGATGGCAGGCACCGTGCGTCTGGTCGGCGATTCCGCCGATCTGCAGAAGCTCCAGAAGCTCCTCCGGCACCTCTGAGCCACCTCTGGCCCCTCACCCTTGCCTCGCTGCCCGGCCCCTGGGGTCTGAGGGTCACACCTGCCCGTAGCGGCCCGCCTCCTCGCCCAGCCAGCGCCTGACCAGCGGCCGGCTCGCCTCCGGGTGGATGGCCAGCAGCGCCTCGGCCAGCGGAGCGACGCGCTCCAGCAGGTCGGCGTCGCGCTCCAGGTCGGCGATCTTCATCTGGGCCAGGCCCGTCTGGCGGGTGCCCAGCACCTCGCCGGGGCCGCGCAGCTCCAGGTCCTTCTCGGCGATGCGAAAGCCGTCGTTGGTCTCGCGCATCACCGCCAGGCGCTCCTTGGAGTGGGCCGAGAGCGGTGGGTGATAGAGCAGCACGCAGAAGCTCGCGGTGGAGCCGCGCCCCACCCGGCCGCGCAGCTGGTGCAGCTGGGAGAGCCCAAGCCGCTCGGGGTTCTCGATGATCATCAGGCTGGCGTTGGGCACGTCGACCCCCACCTCGATCACCGTGGTGGCCACCAGCAGGTCCAGCTCGCCGGCCTTGAAGGCGTCCATCACCGTGGCCTTCTCGGCGGCCTTCATGCGCCCGTGCACCAGGCCGATGGCCAGTTCCGGCAGGGCCTCGGTGAGCTCGTCCCGGGTCGCCTCGGCGGCCTGGCACTCCAGCACCTCGGACTCCTCGATCAGGGTGCAGACCCAGTAGGCCTGTCGCCCCTCGGCGCAGGCGTGGCGGATGCGTGCCACCACCTCGGGGCGCCGCTCGTCGGGCATCGCCACCGTCTTCACCGGGGTGCGCCCGGGGGGCAGCTCGTCGATGATCGAGACGTCGAGGTCGGCGTAGGCGCTCATCGCCAGGGTGCGGGGAATGGGGGTCGCGGTCATCACCAGCTGGTGGGGCGTCAGGCCCCCGGCCTCGCCCTTCTCGCGCAGGGCCAGGCGCTGGTGCACCCCGAAGCGATGCTGCTCGTCGACGATGGCCAGGCCCAGGCGCTGGAAGTGCACGTCGCCCTGGAAGAGGGCATGGGTGCCCACCACCATGCGCGCGGCCGTCCTGGATGGCCGCCTTGGTGTCCAGGCGCGCCTTGCCCTTGAGCTTGCCGGAGAGCCAGGCCACCTCGATGCCCAGCGGTTCGAACCAGGCCCGGAAGGCGCGGTAGTGCTGCTCGGCGAGGATCTCGGTGGGCGCCATCATCGCCGCCTGGCAGTCGCCGGCGATGGCGGAGAGCGCGGCCATGGCGGCCACCACCGTCTTGCCGGAGCCCACGTCGCCCTGCACCAGGCGCAGCATGGGCACCTCCCGGGCCAGGTCGGCGCCGATCTCGTCGAGCACCCGGCGCTGGGCGCCGGTCAGCGAGAAGGGCAGCTGGGTCAGGAAGCGCGCCTGCAGGCCGCGCCCGGAGGGCAGCGCCGGGGCGCCATCCTCCTGGATGCGCAGGCGCACCGCCTGCAGGCTCAGGCGGTGGGCCAGCAGCTCCTCCAGGGCCAGGCGGCGGCTGGCGGGGTGGCGGCCGCTGGCGAGGGCCTCGGCATCCACCTCCGGCGTCGGCTGGTGCAGCACGTGCAGGCAGTGGTGCAGCTCGGGCAGGCGGAAGCGGGCGCGCAGGTCCTCGGTGATCCAGTCCGGCAGCGCCTCGGGATGGGCCTCGAGCAGGGCCAGGGCCTGCTCGATCAGCGCCCGCAGGCGGGTCTGGTGGAGCCCCTCGGTGGCTGGGTAGATGGGGGTCAGGTGATCCTCCACCGGCGGAGCGTCGGCCTTGAGCAGGCGATACTCGGGGTGGTAGAGCTCGAGCCCGGTAGCCCCGGCGCGGGCCTCGCCGAAGCAGCGCAGCCAGCTGCCGGACTGGAACTGCTGCTGCTGGGCCGGCGAGAAGTGGAAGAAGCGCAGGCTGAGCAGGCCCGAGCCGTCGCGCAGCCGCACCAGCAGGCTGCGGCGGCGCCCGCGCACCACCTCGGCGGCCACCACCTCGCCCTCCACCACCGCCTCGTGGCCGGCGCGCAGGGTGCCGATGGGGGTGATGCGGGTGCGGTCCTGGTAGCGCAGCGGCAGGTGGAAGAGCAGGTCGGCCACGCTCTCGATGCGCAGCCGGGCCAGCTTCAGCGCCAGCGCCTCGCCGACCCCCTTGAGCGATGTGACCGGCGCGTCGAGTGCATTCATGCCGGCATGGTGTCGGCCTCGCGGCAGCGGGCGATGGCCTCGGTCACGGCGTCGATCGCCTTGGGCCGCGGGAAGCTGGCCCGCCAGGCGATGGCCACGGTGCGCGAGGGTGCGGGGGGAGCGAAGGGGCGGCTGACCAGCAGGCCGCTCTCGTAGTGGACGGTGCCGATGGCCGAGCGCGGCAGCACCGTGATGCCCAGCTTGGAGGCCACCATGTGGCGGATGGTCTCCAGCGACCCCCCTTCGGCGGTGAGGGTGTTGTTGGGGCTGGCCAGCTTCTGGCTGATGGCCGGGCAGGCCTCGAGGATCTGGTCGCGGAAGCAGTGCCCCTCGCCGAGCAGCAGCAGCCGCTCCTTGAGCAGCTCCTCCTTGTGGACGACCTCGCGCTCGGCCCAGGGGTGGTCGGCGGGCATCAGCACCTCGAACTCCTCATCGTAGAGCGCCTTGGTCAGCACGTCGGTCTCGGTGAAGGGCAGCGCCACGATGATGGCGTCCAGCTCGCCGCTTCTCAGCTTGCGGCGCAGGTTGCCGGTGAAGCCTTCCTCGATGTAGAGCGGCATCTGCGGCGCGCCGCGGCGCAGCTCGGGCACCAGGTGCGGGAAGAGGTAGGGGCCGATGGTGTAGATGGCGCCGAGCCGCAGGGGGCTGGCCAGCTGGTCCTTGCCGGCGTTGGCCAGCTCCTTGATCACGCTGGTCTGCTCCAGCACCCGCTGGGCCTGCTCGACGATCTTCTCGCCCAGCGGCGTCACCTGGACGGTGGACTTGGAGCGTTCGAAGAGGGCCACGCCCAGCTCCTCCTCGAGCTTCTTCACCGCCACCGAGAGGGTCGGCTGGGAGACGAAGCAGCGCTCGGCGGCGCGTCCGAAGTGGCGCTCCTGGGCGAGTGTCACGATGTAGCGGAGTTCTGTTAGAGTCATTGGGGTTGCCTTGCAGGCATCCTCTTGAAATTCCAATAGGGACTTTTTATCAGGGGGCAGGGAAAAGGTGAAGACAACTACGCTGATTCTAGGCTGTGGGGATATCGGGATCGGGCTCGGCCAGCGGCTGCAGGCGGCCGGCCAGCGGGTGGTGGGCGTGCGCCGCAACGTGGCCGCGCTGGAGGGCAGCGGCCTGGAGGCCGCCGGCGCCGACCTGACCGACCCCGCCTCGCTCGCCGCCCTGCCGGACGCCGATGTGCTGGTCTACGTGGTCAGCGCCGACCGCTTCGAGGAGGAGGCCTACCGCGCCGCCTACCCCGAGGGGCTGAAGGCGGTGCTGGCCGAGTTCGGCGAGCGCAAGAGGGCCCCTCGGCGCGTTTTCTTCGTCTCCTCCACCAGCGTCTATCCCCAGCAGTCCGGCGAGGAGGTGGACGAGGCGAGCCCCGCCGATCCCACCGGCTTCGCCGGCGCCCTGATGCGCGAGGCGGAGCAGGTGCTGCTCGACCATCCCCTGCCCGGCACCGCGGTGCGCTTCTCGGGCATCTATGGCCCCGGCCGCGATCGACTGATCCGCCAGGTGAGCGAGGGACGCATCGCCCCGGAAAGCCCCGCGATGTACACCAACCGCATCCACCGCGACGACTGCGTCGGGGTACTGGCCCACCTGATCGAGCGCAGCCTGGCCGATGAGCCCGTCGACGACCTCTATCTGGCCAGCGACTGCGAGCCGGCGCCGCTCCACGAGGTGATGACCTGGCTGGCGAAGCAGCTCAAGGTGGAGGCCACCGAGACCATCCAGTCGCCGCTGCGCCGTCGCGCCAGCAAGCGCTGCCTCAATGCCCGCCTGCTGGCCAGCGGCTACGCGTTCCGCTACCCCAGCTTCCGCGAGGGCTATGCCCAGGTGCTCAAGGAGGGCGGCTTCCTGCCCGAGAAGGCGTGATCGCCATGGGGTGATCGGATCAGAGCGCGAAGCGATAGCCCAGCGTCAGGGTCTCGAAGCTGTGGATTAGAGAGCGGTCGCTTGATCCCTGGCGGGCTGGGGTTACTGCGGGAAGCGGTAGCCCAGCGTCAGGGTCTCGAAGCTGTGGATTAGAGAGCGGTCGCTTGATCCCTGGCGGGCTGGGGTTACTGCGGGAAGCGGTAGCCCAGCGTCAGGGTCTCGAAGCTGTGGATTAGAGAGCGGTCGCTTGATCCCTGGCGGGCTGGGGTTACTGCGGGAAGCGGTAGCCCAGCGTCAGGGTCTCGAAGCTGTGGATTAGAGAGCGGTCGCTTGATCCCTGGCGGGCTGGTGTTACAGTGGGAAGCGGTAGCCCAGTGTCAGGGTCTCGAAGCCGTCATTCGGCCGCTTGATCCCGCCGTTGGAGTAGTGGGTCAGCGCCAGGGAGAGCTCCCCGCCGGCCCAGGGCATCCCCACCGCCAGGCGGTCCTCGAACTGGAAGGCGGTGGAGAGGTTGCGCGCCTCCACCCGGGTCTTGAGGAAGAGGGCGCCACCGATGCCCCCCTCCACGAAGAGGTCGCGCTCGCCGGGGAAGGTCCAGCGCAGCGCCGGCGACAGCAGCAGGGCGGCGTTGCCGTCCTGCTGTTCGCTGGAGAGCAGCAGCAGGCCGGTGGCCAGTCGCAGGTCCAGCCTGGGATGCAGGCTGGTCAGCGGAGCGAGGCGGTCGACCTCCATCTTGAGGGCGACCGTGGATTCACTGGTGGCGCCAACGGTGACCTGCAGGTCGGCCATGGCCGGGCTGCCGGCCAGCAGCAGCGTCAGGGCGGCGCAGGCCGCCCGATGCGACACGAGAGACATTCCCTTCTCCCTCCATGACCCTGATGGCTCAGCTGGCCCGAGTGTGCGCCAGAGGCGCGTAGCGCACCGCCTGGCCGTCGTTGATCGAATGAATCAGCGCCACCTGATTATAGGTCCACTCGAGGTCCACGTCCGGCAGGTCGTCGGCCTCGAGCCGCTCGGCGCGGCGCAGCAGGGTGACGTGGGGCACGTAGCGCGCGGGGCGACCGGTGAGCCCCTGGCCCTCCAGCGCATGCCACAGCCGCTCGTGCAGGGCGGCCAGCGCCGGGTCCGGGGCCTGGCCGCCCACCCAGACGATGCCCGGTCCCTGGAAGCTACCCCAGGCGTCCAGCCGCCACTTGCCGGGTGCGAGGGTCAGGTGGTTCACCCAGTCGACCAGCTCGGCGGCCTTTGCCGCGCCCACCTCGCCGAGGAAGGCCAGGGTCAGATGCAGGCTCTCGTCGGGCATGCGCCGGCCGCCGCAACGGGCGTGGGCCGCATCGGCCAGCGCGCCGAGCCGCCCGCGCAGTGCGGGCGGCGGTACCAGCGCCAGGAAGAGCCGCATGGGGCTATCAGTCGCCGATGACCATCACCGCTTCCGCCTCGAACTGCGCGCCCTTGGGCAGCGCCTTCACGCCAACCGCGGCGCGGGCCGGGTAGGGCTTGGCGAAGAACTCCTCCATCACCTTGTTGACCAGGGCGAAGTTGTCCAGGTCGACCAGGTAGAGGTTGAGCTTGACGATCTCGCCCAGGGAGCCCGCGGCCTCCTCGCAGACGGCTTTGAGGTTGGTGAAGACCTGGCGGGCCTGGGCCTCGAAGTCGTCGGAGACGATCTCCATGGTGGTCGGGTCCAGGGGGATCTGGCCGGAGAGGTAGACGGTGTTGCCGGCCTTGATGGCCTGGGAGTAGGGGCCGATGGCGGCGGGGGCCTGGTCGGTGTTGATCACGGCCTTGTTGCTCATGGTGTGCTCCGTCGGTTTGGTTGCTGCTCGGGATAATCGAAAACGGCCCGGCCGCCCCGGCTGGGCGTTGCCGGACCGGCGGGGGAAGCTCAGTTGCCGAGGCGGGTGATGCGCTCGACGTGGGAGAGGTTGCGCAGCCGCTTGATGATGCGCGCCAGGTGGACGCGGTCACGCACCGAGAGGGTCAGGTTGACGGTGGCCAGGCGGGCGTCGCGCTCCTCGATGCCGATGCGCTCGATGTTGGCCTCGGCATCGGTGACCAGGCCGGCCAGTTCGGCCACCAGGCCGCGTCGGCTCTGCACCTCCAGGCGCAGCGCCACCGGGAAGTCCTCGGCGATGTCGTCGGACCACTCCAGGGCAAACAGCTTGTCCGGATCGTTCCTGAGCTCGCCCAGGTTACGGCACTCGGAGCGATGCACCACGATGCCCTTGCCCACCGAGAGATGGCCGATGACGGGGTCGCCGGGCAGCGGGTGGCAGCAGCGGGCGAACTTGATCACCATGCCTTCGGCACCGCTGATCAGGATGGGGCCATGGGCACGCGGCTCGCCCTTGCCCGCGGGGCGCTCGCCGTGCTGCAGGTCGAGCAGGCGGCGCGCCACCACATGGGCGACCCGGGTGCCCAGGCCGATGGATTCCAGCAGGACATCCTCGTTCTTCAGGCCGAGCTCGCCCAGCAGCGTGGCCAGCGGCCCGTCGGGGAGCTCCTCCAGGCTGGTCTCGAACTCCGCCAGGGCCTTGTTGAGCAGCCGCCGGCCGAGCTGAACCGCCTCGGTATGCTGCTGGTGCTTGAGGGCGTGGCGGATCGCCGAGCGCGCCTTGGCGGTGGCGACGAAGTTGAGCCAGGCCAGGTTGGGCCGTGCCCCCGGGGCGGTGATGATGTCCAGGGTCTGGCCGCTCTCCAGCCGGGTGGAGAGCGGGGCCAGGTGGCGGTCGATGCGACAGGCGATGGTGCTGTTGCCGATATCGGTATGCACGCTGTAGGCGAAGTCGATCACCGTGGCGCCCTGGGGCAGCTCCATGATGTCGCCCTTGGGCGTGAACACGTAGATATCGTCGGGGAAGAGGTCGTTCTTGACGTGCTCAATGAACTCCAGGGAGTCGCCGGCGTGGCGCTGCATCTCCAGTAGCCCCTTGATCCAGGAGCGGGCCCGGGCGTGGCTGCCCTCGGCGATAGGGTGCTGGGTCTGGCCGGCCTTGTAGAGCCAGTGGGCGGCGATGCCGTTGTTGGCCATGGCCTCCATCTCGCGGGTGCGGATCTGCACCTCGATGGGCATGCCATTGGCGCCGAACAGCGAGGTATGCAGGCTCTGGTAGCCGTTGGCCTTGGGGATGGCGATGTAGTCCTTGAAGCGCCCCGGCACCGGCTTGTAGAGGTTGTGCACCACGCCGAGGATGCGATAGCAGCTGTCGACGTCCTCGCAGATGATGCGGAAGCCGAAGACGTCCATGATCTCGGCGAACGACTTGCGCTGGTCGCGCATCTTCTTGTAGATCGACAGCAGGTGCTTCTGGCGGCCGACCACGGTGCCGGAGAGCCCCTCGTCGTCGAGGCTCTTCTGCAGGTTGTTCTGGATCTGGCGGATCGCCGAGCGGCGGTTCCCCCGGGCGCTGGAGACGGCGCGCTTGATGCGCTCGGCGCGCATCGGGTGCAGGGCCTGGAAGGAGAGGTCCTCCAGCTCCACGCGGATGGTGTTGATGCCCAGGCGGTTGGCGATGCGGGCGTAGATCTCCAGGGTCTCGCGGGCGATGCGGCGCTTCTTCTCCGGGCGCAGCGCCCCCAGGGTGCGCATGTTGTGCAGGCGGTCGGCCAGCTTGACGATGATGACCCGGATGTCCCGGGACATCGCCAGCACCATCTTCTGGAAGTTCTCGGCCTGGGCGACCGCCTTGTCCTCGAAGGCGATCTGGGTCAGCTTGGAGACCCCGTCGACGAGCTCCGCCACCGGCTTGCCGAACTGCTCGGCCAGCGCCTCCTTGCCGACCCCGGTATCCTCGATGACGTCATGCAGCATGGCCGCCATCAGGCTCTGATGGTCCATGTGCATGTTGGCGAGGATATTGGCGACGGCGAGGGGGTGGGTGACATAGGGCTCGCCGGAGCGCCGGCGCTGGCCGTCGTGGGCCTGCTCGGCATAGTAGAAGGCGCGCTTGACCTGCTGGATCTCGCTCTGGGGAAGGTAGCCGCCGAGACGGTCGGCGAGGTCATCGATGGTGAACATGCGGCGCGCCCTGATTCCTGCGTGAGTGTCCTGGGAAGGATGACGGCGCCCTGGCGCCGCCGTGGATCACTCCTCGCCGGCGCCGCCGAAGTAGGGCTCGCGCACCGGGCGCACGGCGGGCTCGACCGGCTCGTCGAGGACGCTCTCGTCGACCAGGCCGGCGGCGATCTCGCGCAGCGCGACCACGGTGGGCTTGTCGTTCTCCCAGGGCAGCTGGGCATCGCGGGAGCCGCGCGCCAGCTGGCGTGCGCGTGCGGTGGAGATCATCACTAGCTTGAAGCGGTTCTCGACATTTTCCAGACAATCTTCGACTGTGACTCGCGCCATGGGGGGTGCCTTCCTGTAAAGCGTGCGGGAACCCGGCGCTGCACACGCGGTGAGCGTGTGGACGGATTCCACCTATGGGTAGACCTGATAGGTTACTCGACCGCCGGTTGCCCTGACAAGCGCTGCAGTGCAGCGCTTGTCAAGCTCAGCAGAGCAACGCCTGCAGCAGCGGGGCATGGGCCTGGCCGGCTCGCTCGTGGCTCAGCCGCTGGGCGATCACCAGCGCCTGAAGCTCGCGCAGGGCGGTGGTGAAGTCGTCGTTGATTACCAGGTAGTCGTATTCGTCGTGGTGGGACATCTCGCTGACCGCGTCGCGCATGCGCCGCTCAATCACCGCGTGCTCGTCGGTGCCGCGGCTGGCGAGGCGGCGCTCCAGCTCCTCCCGGGAGGGGGGAAGGATGAAGATGGAGACCGCATCGGGCATCTGCTGACGCACCTGGCGGGCGCCCTGCCAGTCGATCTCCAGGATCACGTCCTGGCCGGCGGCCAGGGCGGCCTGCACCGCCGGGCGCGAGGTGCCGTAGTAGTTGTCGAAGACCCGGGCGTGCTCGAAGAACTCGCCGCGCTCGATCATCGCCTCGAAGGCCGCCACGTCCACGAAGTGGTAGTTGACCCCGTCCACCTCGCCGTTGCGGCGCTCGCGGGTGGTGTGCGACACCGACACCTGGATGCCGTCGAGGCTCTCGATCAGCTCGCGCACCAGGCTGGTCTTGCCGGCGCCTGAAGGGGCGGAAACGATGAAGAGGGTACCCTGGGGCATGGTCGGCATCCCTGTGTGACAGCTGGATGAAGTGGCATGGGCCGAAGGAAAGCGCGCAGTATCGCATGAATCGGCGGCGCGCTGCAGGCCTACCGGGCCCTCGAATGCCCGGAAATCAGATGATTCAGCTCTTCCAGGTAGGCCTCCAGGACCAGGTTGGGTGGCCCGCTCTTGCGAGTGATGGCGCTGTAGCGGGTGACATAGTGCCACGCCTCCGGGTTCAGGGCCTTCATCTGGCGGGTGAGGACCCAGCGTTCGGCATAGTGCGTCGGCAGATAGCCAATAAAGCGACGGGAGAGGATCAGGAAGGCGATCCCTTCCCGGTCGGTGGCCGAGGCGGTGGGGTTGAGCCACTCATGGTGCGCCTTGATCGTCGGCGACTGGGCGTAGGCCGGCACCACGGCGTCGTGCTCTGCCAGCTGCTCGGCGGTGATGTGCTCGGCCAAGAAGAGCGGGTGGCCTGCCGCGCAGTACAGCCGCGAGGTCTCCTCGTACAGCGGCAGATAGGTGAGCCCCGGCAGCGACTTCAGCGCGGGCACCACGCCGGCATGCAGGCGACCGTCGAGCACCCCCAGTTCGATCTCGCTGGGCGAGATCATGCGGATGTTGATCCGCACCTCCGGGCCTCGGTCCTTGAGGGCGCTCAGCGCATGGGTGATGTGCATCTCCGGCATGCTCACCAGGTTGTCGGTGATGCCGATATTGAGCTCTCCTTTCAGCCAGGCGTGCAGCCCGTTGACACGTGTGCGAAATCCCTCCATCGCGGCGAGCAGCTGCAGGCTCGCCTGGTACACCTCGGCGCCCTCGTCGGTCAGCGCAAAGCCGCCGCGCCCGCGCTGGCAGAGCCGCAGCCCCAGCCGTGTCTCCAGATCCTTCATGGCCATGCTGATCGCCGCCCGGCTGATGCCCAGCTCCACCTCGGCGGCGGAAAAGCCCCCGCACTCCACCACCTTGCGGTAGATGCGAATCAGGCGCAGGTCGGCATCCCCGGGCAGGCCCATGGGGGCATGCTTGCTCATGGCGCTCTCCGGCAGGTTTTCTGTCAACTAAGAGGTTACATGAATTCAAGTATTCATGAATTTAATTGACGCACGGCGTTACCTAGTCTGAAGACAGGACTCATGGCTCGATCCACAACGAGATCTACAACGACAAGGTTCCGCGAGGCAACGACATGACCGCACAAGCCTTTCCCTACGCCGGCGGGCTCTCCGCCGAGCAGCTCGACGCCTACTGGATGCCCTACACGGGTAACCGCCAGTTCAAGCGCGACCCGCGCATCATCGTCGGCGCCGACGGCAGCTACTTCACCGATGACCAGGGGCGGCGCATCTTCGATGGGCTCTCGGGGCTCTGGACCTGCGGCGCAGGCCACGGCCGCCCGGAGATCACCGAGGCCGTCAGCCGGCAGTTGCGCCAGCTCGACTACGCCCCGGCCTTCCAGTTTGGCCACCCCAAGGCCTTCGAGCTCGCCCACCGTCTCCGCGAGCTGACCCCGCAGGGGCTCGATCACGTCTTCTTCACCGGCTCCGGCTCGGAGAGCGCCGATACGGCGCTCAAGATCGCTCGCGCCTACTGGCGCAAGAAGGGCAAGCCGACCAAGACCAAGCTGATCGGCCGCGCCAAGGGCTACCACGGGGTCAATTTCGGCGGCATCAGCGTGGGCGGGATCGGGCCCAACCGCGCCCCGTTCGGCCAGGGCATCGACGCCGACCATCTGCCCCACACCCTGATGGCCGAGAACGCCTTCACCCGCGGCATGCCCGAGCGCGGCGCCGAGAAGGCCGAGGAGCTGCTCGAGCTGATCGCCCTGCACGACGCCTCCAATATCGCTGCGGTGATCGTCGAACCCCTGGCCGGCTCCGCCGGGGTGATTCCTCCTCCGAAAGGCTACCTCAAGCGCCTGCGGGAGATCTGCGACCAGCATGAGATCCTGCTGATCTTCGACGAGGTGATCACCGGCCTGGGGCGCATGGGCGCCATGACCGGCGCCGAGGAGTTCGGCGTCACGCCCGATATCCTGAACGTGGCCAAGCAGCTCACCAACGGCGCGGTGCCCATGGGCGGGGTCATCGTCCAGGGCGAGATCTATCACACCTTCATGGAGCAGGGTGGCCCCGACTACATGCTGGAGCTGCCCCATGGCTACACCTACTCCGGCCACCCGGTGGCCTGTGCCGCGGCCCTGGCGTCCCTCGACGTGCTGGAGAACGACCGCCTGATCGAGCGGGTCAGGCAGATCAGCCCGCTCTTCGAGGAGGCCCTGCACGGTCTCAAGGGCACCCGGTATATCAGTGATATTCGCAACTACGGCCTGGCCGGTGCCCTGCAGATCGAGGCCTACCCCGGCGAGCCGGCGCGGCGCCCCTTCGAGATCGCCATGAAGTGCTGGGAGAAGGGCTTCTACGTGCGCTACGGCGGCGACACCATCCAGCTCGGCCTGCCCTTTATCGTCGAGCGCGAGGAGATCGATCGCCTGGTCAATGCCCTGGGCGAGGCGATAGGCGACCTGGACTGAACCGGGCCCGCTCATCCAGCCAGATCACTTCCAGGCCGACCACTTCGCACCCCGCCACGCCTGCCCGGCAGGCGTGGCGGGGTGCGTCGGGACGCCCGGGGTAGCCGATGGCGCGGCGCCGGCCGCCCCCCACCGCCCTACTGGCAGGCCCCCAGCGCCACCTGGTAGGAGCGCTGGATATGATCCTCCATCAGCGCCTGGGCAGCGGCCACTTTCCCCGCCAGGGCCAGCTCGACCAACTGGTCATGCTGCTGGTTGAGCTGGTCGCGCACCTGTGGGGCCGGCGGGGCCAGGCGCCGGTAGCGATCGAACTGGTCATGCAGCTGCTCGATGAAGCGCAGCAGCCAGGCCGAGCCACAGGGGGCCAGCAGGGTGCGATGGAACTTGCCGTGCAGCCGCTCCCACTCCTCGACCGGCTGCGCGGTCTCATCGGCTCGCCTGAGGCGATGCGCGGCGGCCAGCAGCTCCGACTCCCACTCCGCATTGCCGCGCTCGATGGCCCGCTTCAGCGCCATCACCTCCAGTTCGCGACGCATCTCGGCAATATCGTCCAGCTCTTCCCGGTTCAGGCCCGGCACGCGAAACCCGCGCTGGTTCTCCTGGATCAGCAGCCCATAGGCCGCCAGGCGGTTGAGGGCCTCGCGCAGCGGGCTGAGCCCCACCTCGTAGTGCTCCTTCAGGGCGCTGATCGCGACCTTCTCCCCAGCCTTGAAGCGCCCGTTGACGAGGTCCTGGCGCAGGGTGTCATAGATGAGGCTGGACCTTGTCGTCCCGCCCTTGCGCTTGGGTGCTCCCATACCCCCTCCCGTTTCTCGCTCCGCGAATGGCCTGCGTCATCCCGGGTTGACGCCGCTTCGAGCGCCGACCTATAGTCGACACTATAATCGATTTTTTAAATCCAGCACGATTTAAGAGAATTTAATCTATGGTTGGTACCGGCACCGATCTGGAGATTCGACACTCATGACCGCCCAGCGCAAGGCGCCGCTGGGCGCCCTCTTCTGGTCCTTCCAGCCGGCACGCCGCGGCCAGGCCCGAGGGGCCGGCGCCGACGATGACCACATCGAAGTCCATCGAATCGCGTTCTACTTGTTCCACTTGCGTCTCCTCCCTCGCTTCGCTGCCGATGGTCTGCCACCAACGTCGAAGGCAATTAAAACGGTCGTTTGCTTCTGGCCTGACTCCATGATAGGCATAATAGCGGACTCAGGTCACCCCCTTCGATGCGTTAGGCCGAGGAGGTGGGCGTCCCAAGGTGGGATTGTTGCCATGGGCCCGGCTATGGCACATTGACAGGGTTTTTCGATGCGGCGCCTATCAAACGCTCGCATGAAACATATAAAGGCATGCCGCGCCGTTCTAAGCGGCCCGTTTCAGGAAGGTGTGCACGCCAGTGCCGCACCAGATACCAAGCGAGGACACCATGAAAGTACTCGTCGCGGTCAAACGCGTCATCGACTACAACGTCAAGATTCGGGTCAAGCCGGACCACTCCGACGTCGACCTTACCAACGTCAAGATGGCCATGAACCCCTTCTGCGAGATCGCCGTGGAAGAGGCGGTGCGCCTGAAGGAGCGCGGGGTTGCCACCGAGGTGGTCGCCGTCACCGTCGGCCCCAAGGCCGCCCAGGAGCAGCTGCGCACCGCGCTCGCGCTGGGCGCCGACCGCGCCATTCACGTCGAGACCGACGAGCGGGTCGAGTCGCTGGGCGCCGCCAAGGCGCTGGCCAAGCTGGTGGCAGAGGAGCAGCCGGGCCTGGTGATCCTCGGCAAGCAGGCCATCGATACCGACAACAACCAGACCGGCCAGATGCTGGCGGCCCTCACCGGCCTGCCCCAGGGCACCTTCGCCTCCGAGGTGAAGGTCGAGGGCGAGAAGCTCCAGGTGACCCGTGAGGTCGACGGCGGCCTGCAGACCGTCGAGCTGAGCCTTCCCGCCATCGTCACCACCGACCTGCGCCTGAACGAGCCGCGCTATGCCAAGCTGCCGGACATCATGAAGGCCAAGAAGAAGCCGCTGGACGTCAAGACTCCGGCGGATCTCGGCGTCGAGGTGGCCTCGAAGGTCAAGCTGCTCAAGGTCGAGCCGCCGGCCGAGCGCCAGGGCGGCGTCAAGGTGGGCTCCGTGGATGAGCTGGTCGACAAACTCAAGAACGAAGCCAAAGTGCTTTGATAGGAGCTGATCTCATGAGCATTCTGGTACTCGCTGAACATCACGACGGCGCCCTGGCCGGCGCCACCGCCCATGTGGTTTCCGCTGCCAAGCAGATTGTCAAAGAGAGCGGTGGCGATATCGATGTGCTGGTGGCCGGCGAAGGCGTCGCCGCCATCGCCGAGGCCGCCGCCAGGCTGGACGGCGTCTCCCGCGTGCGCGTGGCCGACCACGCCGCCTACGCCCACCTGCTGGCCGAGCCCACCGCGGCGCTGCTCAACGAGCTGGCCGGCGATTACACCCACCTGCTGGCGGCCGCCTCCACCA
This sequence comes from Halomonas sp. JS92-SW72, assembly GCF_003547075.1. NCBI lineage: Bacteria > Pseudomonadati > Pseudomonadota > Gammaproteobacteria > Oceanospirillales > Halomonadaceae > Halomonas > Halomonas sp. JS92-SW72. Next base: position 2,379,202 of record NZ_CP032147.1, on the reverse strand, counting down.
CCGGCAAGAACGTGCTGCCCCGCGTCGCCGCCCTCAAGGACGTCGCCCAGATCTCCGAGATCATCGCGGTGGAGTCCCCGGACACCTTCAAGCGCCCGATCTACGCCGGCAACGCCATCGCCACCGTGCAGAGCGAGGACGCCCTCAAGGTGATCACCGTGCGCACCACCGGCTTCGATGCCTGCCCTGATAGAGGGACCGAGGGGGGCAGTGCCGCCGTCGAGGCGGTGGACTTCGTGGCCGACAACGCCCAGTCCACCTTCCTCAAGGAGGAGCTGGCCAAGTCCGACCGCCCCGAGCTCTCTGCCGCCCGGGTGGTGATCTCCGGCGGCCGCGGCATGGGCAATGGCGAGAACTTCAAGCTGCTCGACGGCATCGCCGACAAGCTGGGCGCGGCCATCGGTGCCTCGCGCGCCGCGGTGGACGCCGGCTTCGTGCCCAACGACATGCAGGTGGGCCAGACCGGCAAGATCGTCGCGCCTGAGCTCTACATCGCCGTGGGCATCTCGGGTGCCATCCAGCACCTGGCCGGCATGAAGGACTCCAAGGTGATCGTCGCCATCAACAAGGACGAGGAGGCGCCGATCTTCCAGGTGGCCGACTATGGACTCGTGGCCGATCTCTTCGAGGCCCTGCCCGAGTTGGAAAGCAAGCTGTAAGGAAGATCGGGATCTTCCCGGTGGCGCTCTCCATGATCTGCGGCCTCGTCGCGGATCTCTTCCAGGCGCTGCCGGAGCTCGAGAGCAAGCTGTAAGCAAGAGCCTCTTGCTCTCGACAGGCGCATCGAACACACCGTTGCCGGCCCTCGAACGAGGGCCGGTTTTTTATGGGGCGTCGCCAGGATAAAATAGAGAATCATTTGCATTAATATCGCGGTTGATCTGGGCCATGGCAGAGCAGCGCGCCATGGGGGAAGATCACGCCAGTCGCTGTTTCGGGAGACGAGGGTGAACGAGCGCAGAGGAAGATCGATGGCGAGGCAGTGGGTCGGGTCCGCCTGCCTGTGCCTGACCCTGCTGATGACATCGGGTATGGCCAGCGGGGCATCGCCGGAGGAAGGTCCGGGGTTCGAGCCAGGCGCCCTCGGCCTGGCCTTGCCGCTGGCCGCCGAGATGGCGCGCAGCCTGGCGCGGCTGGAGGCCTTCATCGCCGGCGACCTGCCCTTTCTGGTCGAGCAGCGCCGGGCGCGGGTGGGCGATCTGCGCCGAGAGCTGGCCGCCGAGCCGCTGCTGGCCCATGAACAGTGGGAGCGCCTGGTGGCCGCCTGGCGCCAGGAGCTCGCCTACGGGCGCGAGATCGACAGCTGGCGGGGGCTGCTGGTGGGTGACGTGTCCCGGGAGGTGGACTACCTGCGGCTGGGTCGGGTGGGCCTCTATTTCCTGAGTCCGGATGGCCGTGAAGGGGGCGTCTGGTCCCGCACGGAGGCGGGCTGGCAGCCCCTGGACGCAGCCGCGCTGGCCGAACTGCGCAAGGGGTTGGCCATTGCCCGTGAGCGGCGCGCTCCTGAGCTGCTGGCGCTGCCGGTCTCCCTGTTGCCTGAGGCCGAGCAGGCTGGCGCCTCCGTCAGCGTGCCGCTGCCCGTGACCCCGATCGCCGAGGATGGCGGCGATGCCGAGCTGCTGGCGCTGGTGGATCGCCAGGCCGGCGAGCTGCGTGACGGCCTCGCCGAGAGCTGGCTGCGTCTGGGCAGTGGGCTCGAGCTGCCGGCGCGACCCTCGCAGGAGACGGGCGGCATCGAGGCGAGTGCGGAGCTGCTGCGTGGGCTGGAGGCCTGGACCGCTGAGAGCGGACGCTGGCGGCGCTTCGAGGCGCCAGTGGCCGACCTCGCGGGCCATATCGCGCCGCGCGAGGTGGCCCGCCTGGGCGACCTGATGGCCTTCGGCGGCGGCGATCTGCTGCGCCGCGGCACCTCCGAGAATGGCGATATGCCGCGCCTGGCGGTAGTCGAGGGGCTCTCCGCCGAGCAGCGCGCCCGCCTGGCGGCGGCCTGGTCCGGCGGCGAGGCGCTGCTGCTGGACCCCACCGCAGGCCGGCTGCTGGACGCCCTGTCGGCCCAGCCCACCCTGGTGGAGCGCTTCCACCAGGGTGGCGCCGTGGGCTACGTGGTGGTGACGCTGGGCGGGCTCGGCCTGCTCGCGGCGCTGCTGCAGTACGCCTACCTGCTGGGGGTCACCCTGCGGCTGCGCCGCCAGTGCAGGACCCCCGAACGGCTGCGTGATGACAACCCCCTGGGGCGGGTGCTGGCACGCTTCGCGGCACTGCCCGATGGCCTGCCGCCCGAGGCGCTCGAGGCTCGCCTGGACGAGGCGCTGCTGGCGGAGCTGCCGCGCCTCGAGCGTGGCCAGGGGCTGGTCAAGCTGCTGGCCGCCGTGGCGCCGCTGCTGGGCCTTTTGGGTACCGTCACCGGCATGATCGTCACCTTCCAGGCAATCACGGTGTTTGGCACCGGGGACCCGCAGCTGATGGCCGGCGGGATCAGCCAGGCGCTGGTCACCACGGTGCTGGGCCTGATCACCGCGGTGCCGCTGCTGTTCGCCCATACCGCCCTGGTCAGCCGCAGCCGGCGCCTGGTGGGCCTGCTGGAGGGGCACGCCAGCGCGACCCTGGCCGGCCACCTGGAGGCGCATTCCGCTCCCGCCAAGGCGTCGTCGCGAGAGTCCCATGCCCTTTCCGCCTGAGGCCTGGTGGGGCTGGGCCCCGCCGCTTCAGCGCCTGGTGGAGGCGGGCGGTGCCGTGCTGGTGGGCATCATGCTGGTGGCCGCGCTGCTCTTCGCCCTGACCCTGGAGCGCTGGTGGTACTTTCGGGTCACCTGGCGTGCGGAGCGCCGCGCCCTGCTGCGCCGCTGGTCGGCCCGCCGGGACCATGCGAGCTGGAGCGCGCGCACCCTGCGCGAGGTCTGTTGCCGCGAGCTGGTGGCCCGACTGCGCCGCCCGCTGCCGTGGATGAAGCTACTGGTGGCGCTCTGTCCGCTGCTTGGCCTGCTGGGTACCGTGACCGGCATGATCGTGGTGTTCGACGGCCTGGCGCTCAGCGAGACCCACCAGGCGCGGGCCATGGCCGACGGGGTGGCCCGGGCCACCCTGCCCACCCTGACCGGCATGGCGGTGGCCGCGGCGGGCCTGCTGGCCACCACGCGCCTGGAAGTGATCATTCGGCGCGAGCGCCAGCGGCTGCATGACCGCCTGGCCCGTGCCGTCGAGGAGAGGGGAGACGAGCGGGATGCGTAGACGCCGCCTGGAGGCCGACAGCGAGGCCAGCGAAGTGAACCTCACGCCGATGCTCGACGTGGTCTTCATCATGCTGATCTTCTTCATCGTCACCACCAGCTTCATCAAGGAGAGCGGCGTGGAGATCGAGCGCCCCGACTCCAGCGCCGCGACCCCGAGGCCTGAGGCCCAGGTCATGGTGGCACTCACCGCGGAAGGGGCGGTGTGGGTCGACGGGCGCCCGGTGGACCTGCACCGGGTCGGCGCCGAGGTGGCCGGGCTGCTCGGCAGCGAGGGCGGCGTGGTGATCCAGGCCGACCGCCGCTCTACCACCGGGCTGCTGGTGGAGGTGATGGACCGGCTGCGGGAGTCGGGCGTCGAGGACGTGGCGGTGGCGGCCACCCGGAGCGGTCCATGATGCGGCTGGCCCTCTCGGGGCTCGGTGGTGCCGCCCTGGCCATGGGGCTGTTCTGGCTGCTGGCGCTGCTGGTGACGCCGCCGATCGAGGAGGTGGCGCCGCTGGAGGCGGCGATGCCGCTGCGGATGGCGTCGCTGGCGGAGAGCGATGAACCGGGCGAGTCGGCACCCGAGGAGGTCGCCGACGTGCAGGCATTGCCCGCCGCGGCGGTCGATAGCGAGCCTGTCGAGAGCGACCCTGTCGAGAGCGACCCTGTCGAGAGCACCGCGGCCGAAGCGGCGCCTGTGCCCGAGCCCGCACCCGAGCCCGTACCCGAGCCCACGTCCGAGCCCAAGCCGGAGCCAGCGCCCGATCCCACGCCGGAGCCTGTGCCCGAACCGCAACCGCAGCCGCAGCCAGCGCCGGTCGCCGAGCCAGTCGAAGCGCCCGGGGCAGAGCATGGCCGGGAGCGCAGTGTGGACGAGGATCGGGGAGAGTCATCGGTCGTTGATGGCGGACCGGTGGAGGTGGGGGAGGCAGTGCCGCTCAGCCGAGTGCCGCCCGGCTATCCGCGACGCGCCCAGCGTCGTGGGCTCGAGGGCCATGTGGAACTGGAGTTCCTGATTCGGCCCGACGGCAGCGTTGATCGCGCCAGCATCCGGGTGCTGGACGCCCGGCCGCGCCAGGTCTTCGAGGAGGCCGCCGAGGAGGCGGTAGGGCAGTGGCGCTTCGAGGCCGACGGCCGCCTGCGGCACGCCCGCCAGCGTCTCGAGTTCCAGCTGCGCTAGGGATTTACAGTCGGCTGGCAAGCAGTGCGGTCAAGGCCTTGTCGCTGAGCACCAGGGGGTTGGTGGCCATGCTGCCGCCCCTGGCATGGACGACCACCCGCGGCACGTCGCTCTCCTGCATGCCGAAGGTGCGAAGCCGCGGCATGGCCAGGCGGTCCGTCCAGTCGCGCAGGGTCGCCACCAGGGCGTCACAGGCCGCGGGATCCTCCTGCTCCGGCGAAGCGGCGAGCAGGCGGCCGACCCGGGCATACTTGCGAAGGGCGTCGCCGTTCGCCGCCTGCTGGCGCAGCGCCGCGATATTGGTCGCGGTGGCCTCGGCCAGCAGGGTGCCGCAGACCACGCCATGGGGCGCGGGAAAGAAGGCACCGAGCGGTGATGCCAGGCCGTGCACCGATCCTAGGCCCGCCTGGGCGAGGGTAATGCCTGAGATCAGCGAGGCATAGGCGAGATCGGGCCGCCCCTCCGGGCCCCCCTCCATGACGCTCCAGAAGCCGCGCTGAAAGGCCTGCATGCCGGACCAGGCCAGCGCGTCCGTGAACGGGCTGGCGCCGGTGGAGACATAGGACTCCAGCAGCTGGGTAAAGGCATCCATGCCGTTGGCGGCCAGCTGCTCTGCGGGGCAGCCGGCCAGCAGGTCCGGGTCGACCACCGCGACGCGCGCCACCAGTTGGTCGTCCCGGAAGGACTTCTTGAAGCCCTCGGGGCCGGGTACGCTCAGCACGGCGTTGCGGGTGGCTTCGCTGCCGGTCCCTGCGGTGGTAGGTACGGCGATCAGCGGCACCGCGGGGCCGGAGTAGGGCAGTCCCCGGCCGACGCCCTCCAGGTGGTCCATGACCGAGGTCCCGGTGCGCAGCAGCCCGGCCACGGCCTTGCCGGCATCCAGGGCGCTGCCGCCGCCGATGGCCACCACGGCTTCGATCCCGGCGTCGCGGTGGCTCGCCACGATCTCATCCACGAGGCCGGGAGAGGGCTCCCCCGTGACGCTGACATGATCCCAGGCCACCCCCAGCTCCCGCAGAGCCGCCTGGAGCTCGGGCCAGCGGGGGGATTCGATGAACGAGCGCCGGCCGGTGACCAGCAGGACGCGCCTGCCGTATCGGGCGATCAGCGCCGGCAGGCGTGCCAGGGTCTGGCGGCCGAAGTGGATCTCGGGAAGTGGCGAAACGCGGAAGGGCGCGAGGTGCTCGAAGCATGGGGCGTCCGGCATGGTGGCGATTCCTGGCGTGGTGGGCGGGACCCCTCACTATAGGGCCCCGCCGGGGCCGGGCCAACCGCCAGGTCAGCCGCCCGGCGCGGGCAGGCTCAGAGCGCGAGCTCGGTCCATACCGGGGCGTGGTCGGAGGGCCTCTCCATGCCACGCAGGTCATAGTCGATGCCGGCGTCCACGACCCGCTCGGCCAGCGGTGCGGTGACCAGGATATGATCGATGCGTAGACCGCGCCTGGGCTCGCGGTCGAAGCCCTTCGAGCGGTAGTCGAACCAGCTGTAGCGGTCATCCACCGCCGGGTAGCGCACCCGGTAGCTGTCGACGAGCCCCCAGGCCTTGATGCCGGCGAGCCACTCCCGCTCCACCGGCTGGAAGCTGGTCTTGCCCTCGCGCAGCCAGCGCTTGCGGTTGGCCTCGCCGATGCCGATGTCGATCTCCTCGGGGGAGATATTGAAGTCGCCCATCACCGCGAGGCGTTCGTCGGGGCGATGCTGCGTCTCCAGCAGCCGCCTGAGCTGGGCATAGAACTCGCGCTTGTGGGGAAACTTCACCGGATGGTCGAGGTTCTCGCCCTGAGGGAAGTAGCCGTTCCACACCGTCAGCGCCTCGCCGTCGGCCAGCACCAGGCGCGCGCCGATCATGCGCCGCTGGACCTCCTCGCCGTCGTCGGGAAAGCCGTAGTGGACCGTCTCGGGCTCGCCGCACTGGCCGGCGTCGATCATCAGCGCCACCCCGTAGTGCCCCTTCTGGCCGTGAAAGAACACTCGGTAGCCCAGCGCCTCCACCGCCTCGCGGGGAAATTCGCTGTCCTGAACCTTGGTCTCCTGCAGACCGATCACCGCCGGACGCTGGGTGGCCACCAGCGCCTCGAGCTGGTGGAGCCGGGCGCGAATGCCGTTGATGTTGAAGGACACCAGGCGCATCAGCTCTGCGGACCTCCCTGGTCGGAGGTCTCGGTCTGCGCTTCGGGGTGGATGGCGATGCTCTCGCCGCTCTCCTGGCGGGCCAGCTTGCGGGCGGCCTGGAGCTTGCGCTGCTGGCGCTTCTTCTGGGTGTAGCGGGTCGACGAGGTAACCTGGTCGGGATTCTCGTGGCGCCATTTCTTGTAGTCCTTGCGCCGACCGGTGCGGATGGTCACCTTGTCGGCGAGCGAACGGGTCTTCTTGCGACGGGTCATGGATCAACTCCTCTGGTCTGGCGCGCATTCTACCAGTCCCGCCGCGCCTACCACAGGCGAAGCGCTCACGAGACGCGCCCTTCGTCGCATTGGCTGTTACAATGCGCGTTTGTGTCATGCACTCAACCACCCAAACGGACAGACAGCAGCCTATGAGCGAGTCGGATCAGATCAACGCACCGGCCCAGGATCACAAGCCCAAGCGTCGTCGTCGCAAGCCGCGGCGCCGCAACGCCTCCGGCTGGGACCTGCGCCAGTTCCAGGTGCCTGCCGTGGCAGGCAAGTGGCGCTTCCATGACTTCGATCTGCCGCTGCCGCTGATGCATGCCATTCATGCCCTGGGCTTCGAGTACTGCACCCCGATCCAGGCCGAGGCGCTGACCCACACCCTGCTGGGCGGCGACGTGGTTGGCAAGGCCCAGACCGGCACCGGCAAGACCGCCGCCTTCCTGATCTCGATCCTCGCCTACTTCCTCGAGGAGGAGGCGCCGAACGCCCAGAAGCCCGGCGCCCCGCGGGCCCTGATCGTCGCCCCGACCCGGGAGCTGGCCCTGCAGATCGAGAAGGACGCCAGGGCCCTGGCCCGCTTTACCGACCTCAAGGTGGCCAGCGTCGTCGGCGGCATGGACTACCAGAAGCAGCGCGAGGCCCTGGCCGACCGCCTCGACATCCTGGTGGCCACCCCGGGCCGGCTGCTCGATTTCCACCAGAAGCGCGATGTCGACCTGACCCAGGTCGAGGTGCTGGTGCTGGACGAGGCCGACCGGATGCTCTCCATGGGCTTCATCCCGGACGTCAAGCGCATCATCCGCCACACCCCGAAGAAGGAGGAGCGTCAGACCTTCCTCTTCTCGGCTACCTTCACCGAGGACATCCTCAACCTGGCCAGCCAGTGGACCCATGAGCCGACCCACGTCGAGATCGCGGTCACGGTGGAGAATGCCGCCGATATCGACCAGCGGGTCTACCTGGTCAGCGATGCCGACAAGCAGCGCCTGCTGGTCAACCTGCTCAGGCAGGAGAGCTTCGACCGAGTGATGGTGTTTGGCAACCGCCGCGACCTGGTACGCAAGCTCGACGAGCTGCTCAGCAAGGCCGGCATCAACGCCGCCATGCTCTCCGGCGATGTGCCCCAGAACCAGCGCATCTCCACCCTCGAGAAGTTCCGCGAAGGCGAGATCCAGGTGCTGGTGGCCACCGACGTGGCCGGCCGCGGCATCCATATCGAGGATGTCAGCCACGTGATCAACTACACCCTGCCGGAAGACCCGGAGGACTACGTCCACCGCATCGGCCGCACCGGCCGCGCAGGCGCCAAGGGGGTCTCGATCAGCTTCGTCGGTGAGGAGGACGCCTTCTCGCTCCCCGAGATCGAGCGCTTCATCGGCGACAAGCTGCCCTGCGAGCATCCGCCCGAAGGCCTGCTCTGAGCCCATGCTCGACGAGGCCCTGAAGGGGGAGATCCAGGCTGCCTACCGCCGCGTGCTCGAGGGCCTCGAGTTGACGCCCCGCTACGGCCAGCGGCTGATGATCGCCGAGATCGCCCGCACCCTGGGGGGGATCGAGGCCGACGAGGCCGGCAAGCGGGTCAGCGACGAGCACGTCTGCGTGCTCGAGGCGGGCACCGGCACCGGCAAGACCCTGGCCTACCTGCTGGCCGCGCTGCCGGTGGCCAAGGCCCGCGGCAAGCGGCTGGTGGTGGCCACCGCCACTGTCGCCCTCCAGGAGCAGGTGCTGCACCAGGATCTGCCCGCCCTCAAGGCCCACAGCGGCATCGACTTCGGCTATGCCCTGGCCAAGGGGCGCGGCCGCTACGTCTGCGTGGCGCGCCTCGATCAGGTCCTCGAGGGCGTCGAGGAAAATCCCACCCTGTCGCTCTTCGAGCGCGAGATCGCCAGCGGCGGCGACGACTTCCAGGCCCTGGCCCAGTCGCTGGGCGAGGCCTACGGCAACGGCCGCTGGGCCGGCGATCGCGACAGCTGGCCCGAGGCCATCGAGGACACCCACTGGCGCCGGCTCACCGTCGACCACCGCCAGTGCACCAACCGCCGCTGCGGTCACTTCGGGGCCTGCGCCTTCTTCCGCGCCCGGCGCGACCTGGAGCAGGCCGACATCATCGTCGCCAACCACGACCTGGTGCTGGCCGACCTCTCCCTGGGCGGCGGGGTGGTGCTGCCCGACCCCGGCGACTGCATCCACGTCTTCGACGAAGGCCACCACCTGCCCGACAAGGCGCTCAACCACTTCACCCACCGCTTCGCCGTGGGCGGCGCCCTGAGCTGGCTGCGCACCCTGAAAAAGTCGCTGACCGAGCTCAACCAGGCGCTGGCCGTGCAGCCGACCCTGGCGCGGCTGCTGGCCACGCTGCCCCAGGCCATCGAGGCGCTGGAGCCGAAGCTCGGCGAGGCCTTCGCCCTGGGCCACCAGCTGGCCGGGCGTCCCGAGGGGCTCGCCGACGGCGAGGAGGCCCGTCAGCACCGCTTCGAGATGGGCCGTGCCCCGGAGGCGCTTCGCGAGCTGGCCGGGGCCCTGCTGGTCATCTTCGCCGAGCTCGCGCGGACCCTGGAGAGCATGGCCGATATCCTGCGCGAGAGCCTCGACCCGGAGAAGCATACCGGGCTGCCGAAAGAGCAGGCCGAGGCGTGGCTGCCGCTGGTGGCGCTGCTGCACGGTCGCGCCCTGGAGGCCCACGCCCTGTGGCAGGCCTTCAGCGAGAGCGACCCCGAGGGCGAGCCCCCGCGGGCGCGCTGGCTGACCCTGGAGCGCTTCGGGGCCGACCCGGAGCTGAGCTTCTCGGCCAGCCCCGTCTCGGCGGCCCATACCCTGGCGAAGAGCCTGTGGGGCGCCACCTTCGGCGCCGTGGTCACCTCGGCCACCCTCACCGCACTCGGGCGCTTCGAGCGGCTGCAGGAGCGCGCGGGGCTCGCCAATCGATACCGCTACCAGCGCCTGCCGAGCCCCTTCGACTACTCCCGGGCGGTGCTCAGCGTGCCTCGGGAGGCCGTGGACCCGGCCGACCGCGAGGGCCATGAGCGCGCCATCGTCGACTTCGTCAAGGCGCTGGGGGAGAAGGAGGCGGTGCTTGCGCTGTTCTCCTCCCGGGCGCAGCTGCGCGCGGTGGAGAAGGCGCTGCCCAAGGCCCTGGGCGAGCGGGTGCTGGCCCAGGATCGGCTGCCCAAGCGCGAGCTGATCACCCGGCACCGGGCGCGGGTGGACGCGGGGGAGGGCAGCATCATCTTCGGCCTGGCCAGCTTCGCCGAGGGGATCGACCTGCCCGGGGACTACCTCACCCACGTGGTGATCACCCGGCTGCCCTTCGCGGTGCCCGACGACCCGGTGGGGGCGACGCTCGCCGAGTGGATCGAGAGTCGTGGCGGCAACCCCTTCATGCGCATCAGCGTGCCGGACGCCTCCATCAAGCTGGTTCAGGCCTGTGGCCGGCTGATCCGCAAGGAGCGGGACAGCGGCCGCATCACCCTGCTCGATCGCCGCGTGCTGACCCGCCGCTACGGCCGGGCTCTGCTCGACGCCCTGCCACCCTTCGTGCGCGAGATCGACGGCGTCCGCCAATAGGGCGCAGGGCAAACGCGAGCGGGCCCGCCAACCGGCGGGCCCGCTTGCATTCAGTAAGCGCCTCGATTAAGCCGGCTGCGCCTCGAGCCGCTTGGCCAGCGCCGGGGCGAGCTTCTCGTTCATCGCCTTGAAGGCGCGCTCGGTGGTGTCCCAGTCGATGCAGGCATCGGTGATGGAGACGCCGTACTGCAGCTGGTTGAGGTCCTCGGGCACCTTCTGGGCGCCCCAGCCGATGTTCGACTCCACCATCAGGCCGATGATCGAGCGGTTGCCCTCGAGGATCTGGTTGGTGACATTCTCCAGCACCAGGGGCTGCAGCGCCGGGTCCTTGTTGGAGTTGGCGTGGGAGCAGTCGATCATGATGTTGGGCTTGATGCCGGCCTTCTTGAGCTCCTGCTCGGCCAGGGCCACGCTGACGCTGTCGTAGTTGGGCTTGCCGTTGCCGCCGCGCAGCACCACGTGGCCGTAGGCATTGCCGCGGGTGCGGATGATCGCCACCCGGCCGGCATAGTCGATGCCCAGGAAGTTGTGCGGGTGGGCCACCGACTGCAGGGCGTTGACCGCCACCTCCAGGCTGCCGTCGGTGCCGTTCTTGAAGCCGATCGGGCAGGAGAGGCCGGAGGACATCTCGCGGTGGGTCTGGGACTCGGTGGTGCGCGCCCCGATGGCCGACCAGCTGATGCAGTCCTGAATGTACTGCGGCGAGATCGGGTCCAGCGCCTCGGTGGCCAGTGGCAGGCCCATCTCGGCCAGCTCCACCAGCAGCCGGCGGGCGATGTGCAGGCCCTCCTCGATCTCGAAGGAGCCGTTGAGGTGCGGGTCGTTGATCAGGCCCTTCCAGCCCACGGTGGTGCGCGGCTTCTCGAAGTAGACCCGCATCACTATGTAGAGGCTCTCCTTGACCTCGTCGGCCAGGCGGCGCAGGCGGCGGGCGTAGTCGAGGGCGGCGTCCACATCGTGGATGGAGCAGGGGCCCACCACCACCAGCAGGCGGGGATCCTCGCCGTCGAGGATGCGCTGGATGGTCTCCCGCCCTGCGATGACGGTGCGCTCGGCGGCCTCGGTGAGAGGAATCTCCTGCTTCAGGGCCTCGGGAGTGATAAGGACGTCCTGGGAGAGGACGTTGAGGTTGCTGACCTGCTGATCTGTCATTCGGCTACCTGTGTGTCGTGTCTGCGCTGATGGCCCGGGGGCGAGGGAGAGTTTTTCCCCCTACTATACACCGGTGGGGCCGCATCAGATCAATCACGGAACCCTCGCCGGGGCCTGGTGGTCTCAGCGCGGTTCGTCCTGTCGATGCCGCGATGACCCGCCCCGGGTTGATGGATGGCCAGGAAAAGGGAACACTTGTGCGACTTTGGGCTACGGCCTTCGGAACTTTTGCCGCCCCTTCAGGGCTTCGGGTTGATGCCATGCACGCACTCTTCAACATGACCGCCGCTCCCCGGGCGTACTCGTCACGCTCTCCTCGCCGTCTGCCGGGGAGGCCGTGAATGGGTGCCAGGGAGACCGACCAGCAGCTCGTCGAGCGCGCCCAGAAGGGCGACAACCAGGCCTTTGACCTGCTGGTGAGGAAGTACCAACACAAGATCATCGGGCTGATCGGGCGCTACGTCCACGACCATGCCGAGGTGCAGGATGTGGCCCAGGAGGCGTTCATCAAGGCCTACCGGGCGCTGGGCAAGTTTCGCGCCGAGAGCGCCTTCTATACCTGGATGTATCGCATCGCCATCAACACCGCGAAGAACCACCTGGTCTCCCGGGGGCGCCGTCCGCCGGGCAGCGACCTGGATATCGTGGATGCCGAGATCGTCGATCACAGCGGACGCCTGGCGGACTCCGAGACGCCGGAGGCGGCCATGGCCCGTGACCAGCTCGAGGCGGCGGTCTTCGAGGCGATCGACAATCTGCCCGATGACCTGCGCACGGCGATCACCCTGCGTGAGCTCGAGGGGCTCTCCTACGAGGATATCGCCAACATCATGCAGTGCCCGGTGGGCACGGTGCGTTCGCGGATCTTTCGCGCCCGGGAGGCGGTGGACCAGCATATCCAGCCGCTGGTCACCACCTCCCGCAACCGCGAGACTGTGGAGGAGTAAGGGCGGCAGGGGTGTCTGCACACTTTTTGCCGATTGGCTGAACTGTCGGTCGCCTTTGACGTCAGAAGCTGTGTTCGATCCGCCTGCCAGGCGGAGATCGCGTCGGCATTCCCGGCCCAATCCGGGAATGCCGATTCCAGGCTGAAATCGAGGGAGCAGGGCGGAGCGCCCTGCCACTGTAGAGGGTGTTGAGAATGAGTCAGAACGCACGGGAGTCGCTTTCTGCCCTGATGGATAACGAGGGGGACGAGCTGGAGCTGCGCCGAGTTCTCAAGGCGCTGGAGGCCTCCCCCGACGCCGCCGAGGCGTGGCGGCGTTACCACCTGATGCGCAGCCTGATGCGTCGGGAACCCGATATCGACGTCACCACCGATCTCTCCGCCGGCATCATGGCACGCCTCAAGGACGAGCAGCCGCCCCAGATGGATGCCCCTGCGCCTACCGCCCGCCGCACGCTGCCCTTCGCGCGCAGCGCCAGTATCGCCGCTGCGGTGTCGCTGATGGTGATCACCGGGGTGCAGTTCTATGGTGGCGGCGGCTCAGATGGCGCCCAGCCGAGTGTCGCCGGCGGCAGCGCCGCTCAGCCGGCACCCGCCAGCCTGGCGGCCGGCGAGAGTGCCGCGCGTCCCTCGCTGGTCGACCTGCCCCTCTTCCAGCTGCCTCAGGGCGCCGGACAGGGGCTGATGACCGTGGGGGCCGGCGCTGACGCCCCCCCCATGTTCATGGCGCCGGGGCAGCGCCAGTCGCTGCTCATCGACGAGGAGCAGGCCCGCCTGCTGCAGTCCTACCTGGATCGCCACGCCGAGGGGGCCGCCTACCGCAGCGGCGATACCTGGATGCCGCTGCTGCGCGCCTCCGGCGCCGACGGCCTCGGTCAGCGCTGAGCGCAGCGGGGTGACGATGAGTGCGTCACGCCTGTGCCTCCTCGCCGCGAGCTGCCTGGGTGGTCTGCTGTTCAGCAGCGTCCTGATGGCCGCCCCGATGGCAGAGACCATGGCAGTGTCCAACGGGCCCGACGAGGAGTCCTTCGACTGCCGCGTCCTGGCCGAGGCCGAGGCCCCCGAGACCGCCCGGCAGTGGCTCGAGCGCAGCCTGTGGGCGGGCCACTGCTACCTCTATGATGCCCATGCCGTGCGCATCGGCCACGATGGCGTGCGTACCCTGACCCTGAGCCATGATGTGCATGACGGCATCGAGCGTGGCGTGGCCAGCTACCTCGATGGTCCGCCCATGGTATTCGAGCGTCGCGGGCGCGTCGGGCGCCTGGGCGGGTCGGGGGAGGGCGGAGAGGCGCTGCCGTCCCCGGCCGGCATCGCCGAGCGGGTCGACGGCCTCTACCGCCTGCAGCTCGGTGGCGAGGAGCGCATCGCCAACCGCCGCGTCCTGCGTCTGGACATCGCCCCTCTGGACAGTTTCCGCTTCGGGCATCGTCTGTGGCTCGACCAGGCCACCGGCCTGACGCTCAAGCAGTCGCTGCTCGACGAGACCGGGCGCTCCCTTGAGACCTTTCAGCTGACGGCGCTGGAGCGTCCCCGCCTCTATCAGGGCGAGGTGCGTCTCGACCGCCTGCGCGAAGCCCCGGCAGACCCCTGGCGGCTGGGCTGGCTGCCCGACGGCTTCGCCCCCCAGCCGGCGGATACCCGCAGTGCCCGCCACGGCGAAGGCGTCATCCATCGCCTCTACAGCGATGGGCTCGCCACCCTCAGCCTGTTCGTGGCGCCCATCGACGAGGTGGAGCTGCTGGCGCCGGGCCTGCATCGCCTGGGCGTCTCCAACGCCGCGGTGCGCCATCGCGACCTGGGTGGTGAGCCGCGCCAGCTGGTGGTGATGGGCGAGCTGCCGCCCCGGGTGCTGCTGCGGGTTGCCGACAGCCTGGTTTGGGAGGCGCCCTGATGAGGCTTGTGAAGGCCGCTCATCGCCCCTATCTGCCTGTTGTGCCATGACCCTCATCGCCAACCGATATCATGGATATCCGTCGTTCCGACCCATCGCAGGAGCCCTTCATGAAGCGCATGATCCGACCCCTTTCCCTGTGGATGCTGCTCGCCGCGACCCTGCTGGCCTGGCAGTCGGCCGCGGCCCGGGGGCTGCCCGACTTCACCGAGCTGGTGGAGGAGGCCGCTCCTGGCGTCGTCAACATCTCCACCACGCGCACGGTGCAGAGCCGCGACAACCCCTTGCAGGGCTTCGGCGGTCAGGAGCTGCCGGAGATCTTCCGCCACTTCTTCGGCGACCGCTTCCCGGCGCCGCCCGGCGGTTCGGCGCCCGGGCGTCCCCAGGAGCGCCAGTCACTGGGCTCCGGCTTCATCATCAGCGATGACGGCTACATCCTCACCAATGCCCACGTGGTGGACGGCGCCGACGAGATCCTGGTGCGCCTGAGCGATCGCCGCGAGCTGGCCGCCGAGCTGGTGGGCAGCGACGAGCGCACCGATGTGGCGCTGCTCAAGGTGGACGCCGACGCGCTGCCGACCCTCAAGCTGGGCGACTCCGATGTGCTCCGGGTAGGGGAGTGGGTGGCCGCCATCGGCTCGCCCTTCGGCTTCGACCACTCGGTGACCGCCGGCATCGTCAGCGCCATCGACCGCACCCTGCCGCGGGACGCCTATGTGCCCTTCATCCAGACCGACGTGGCGATCAACCCCGGCAACTCCGGGGGCCCGCTGTTCAACCTCGACGGCGAGGTGGTGGGGATCAACTCCCAGATCTTCACCCGCAGCGGCGGCTTCATGGGGCTCTCGTTTGCCATCCCCATCAACGTGGCCATGGACGTGGCCGACCAGCTGCGCGATGACGGCCAGGTGCGCCGCGGCTGGCTCGGGGTGATGATCCAGCCGGTCTCCCGGGACCTGGCCGAGTCCTTCGGCATGGAGAGCCCCAGCGGCGCCCTGATCGCCGACCTGGACCCCGAGGGCCCGGCCGCCCGCGGTGGCCTGCAGGCCGGCGATGTCATCCTCGAGGTGGACGGCAGCCGCGTGCACGACTCCAGCACCCTGCCGCGCCTGATCGGCCGCACCGCGCCGGGCAGCGAGGTGGAGCTCGAACTGATGCGCGACGGCCAGCGTCGCCAGCTCACCGTCACCGTGGGTGACTGGCCCGACGCCGAGCGGGCCACCGCCAGCCGCCCACAGGAGAGTCGCCAGGCCCGCCTGGGTATCTCGGTGGGGGAGCTCGAGCGCGCCGAGCGTGAACAGATCGGCATCGAGGGCGGCGTGCGGGTGCGCGAGGTCGACCCCGACGGTGCCGCCGCCGCGGCCGGCATCCGTCCCGGCGACATCCTGGTCAGCATCGACCATCGGGCCGTCACAGGCGCCTCTCAGCTGGTCGAGCTGGTCAGCGAACTGCCCGCCGATCGTGCCGTGCCGGTGCGCCTCTACCGCGACGGCCGCTCGCTGTTCGTGGCCCTGCGCCTGGCCGCCGACTGAGTCCTCCCTAGGCGCCACCCGGACCCGGCGGCCATGGCCGCCGGGTTCGCTGTATCTGGCCGCTTGACCAGTACCTGGCGAAGGCCTGCCGCCCATCCTGCCTATCGTGCTCTATAACGGGGCCAAGCGCTGGACGGCGAAGCAGGATATCTACGACTTGGTGCAGCCGGAACCGCCGAGCTTCCTGAGGGTCTACCAGCCGCACCTGCGTTACTACCTGATCGATGAAGGCCGCTACACTGACGAGGAACTGGGGCTGCGCCAGACGCCGCTGAGCGGGGTGTTCGGTATAGAGAACGCCGGGGAGAGCTGGGATGCCCTGCAGCAGGCGGTGGATCGGGTCGTGGCGATCATCCAAGCTGATCCCCACAAGGAGCGCATCGACCGGATCATCACCCGCTGGCTCAAGCGCCATTTGCATCGACTTGAGGCCGGGGTCAACCTGGATCGTCTCGAAAGCCTCGTGGAGGACAAAGATATGTTGGCAGAGAATTTAGAGAATTTGGTGAAGAAAGAGCGGCTGGAAGGCCGTCAGGAAGGTCGTCAGGAAGGTCGTCAGGAAGGTCGTCAGGAAGAGGCGCAACGGATTCTGCGCAAACAGATCAGCCTCAAGTACGGTGACATGCCGGAATGGGCACAGAATCGTCTAGACAAGGCGACACCGGACCAGTTGGAAGATTGGTCCACCGCCATCCTTGTCGCTGATAGCCTTGAAAGCCTGCTGGGCGAGCATTGAGCCTGACGGGGTGAGGCCATGCTGGCAGAGAACTTGGAGAGCTGGGCTCAGAAAGAGCAAATGAAAGGTGAGCAGCGTGGCCGCCTTGATGAAGCCCGCGATAATCTTCGCGCTCAGCTCAGCTTCAAATTTGGCGACGTTCCGAGCTGGGTAGAGGATCGAATTGATCGGGCAGACCATGCTCAGCTGAAAAACTGGTTGCGCGATATCCTGTTCGCCGACAGCGTGGATGAGATGTTCAAGCAGTAGCCTTTTCGTCGCTGTGCCGTCACCTGCAGCGGGTAGCCTCCAAAGCCAGGCTCGACCTGGAGCAGCTCAACAGTCTGGTGGAGGATAGAGATATGCTGGCAGAGAACTTGGAGAATTTGGTAAAGAAGGAGCATGCAGAGGGCCGCGCGGAAACGCAGCGTCAGACAGCCACTAACCTCATCGCACGAACAGAGATGGATGATCGGATGATCTCAGAGATTACGGGGTTGCGCATCCAGGAAGTTGCTCAGCTACGCCGGGAGTCACAGCATTGATGAATCCCGTTTGTTGGGTAATTTGACCGTGCTATTTGACGACTATCACCACAGTGAGGGTCAGTCATGATGGTCTCTTTCAAACGCAAACGGCTGTATCGCGTCGGCTCTCGTCCGCTAGAGGTGGCGGTCGATGACGTGAAGGCACTGGCTGAAGCCGTCTGGTACCGCGGCTATCGTCCGACGCGGGTGGAACTGGAGCAGCTGCGTGGCGTGATGTCACGAGAGGAGTTCCAGAGGGCGCTTTGTGTGCTGGAACTGCTCAGTCAGTATCCAGTGTGCCGCCGCGAGACCGCACGACATCTACAGCAGCTCGCCCGGTACTTTCATAGGGAGCTGCTTGGAAACGACGACACGCCGGTACAGGGGCGCTACTCCCCCAGCAAGCGTTGGGGCTTGAATGATGCCACTGGCCCCTTGCGCAAGGCGCTGTTGCCGCTGCAGACCCGTACCTACGCTGACGCCACGGGCCACCAACACGGCCTCAGCGCTTGAGTGCTGGGGAAGTGTGCAGGCCTCCCCATGACCCCGCCAAATGCATAAGACATATACCAGAACAGATATCGGAGATTGGAGTTGTGAAACAACTGCTAGCACAGCTAGTGGTTGGAAAGATTCTTATGCGTCAACCGCCTGCCCTGTATCTGAAGATTAATAAATTTCGGCTTATCTTATCTTGAGAAATCATAGATAGACTCTGATCTCCTGTTTAACCTGAAGCTCCACCCAGTGGCCGGCAGCGATGTCGGCCACTGGCGTTATGGCCTGCCTCTGACCGCATTCAGCCCTTTCCCGGCATGGGCCCCGGCGACTTCCTTCCCCTACCAGCCCACCAAGCCCACCTGACAGCGCCACCGCCTGAGGCCCTGACGACTCCCCGATCTGTCATTCGAGCGAAGGGCGCTGGCTAAGCCGCCTCTGACGACAACCCGCCCTTTCTCGCTGTACAATACGCCCAACCTAGATTCTCGCGCTCGCTCGGGACCCTGCCCAGCTTTGTACATGGGTGCGTACATGAACCGGATTCTGATGCATGTCTAACAGCGAAAACCGTAGTAAAATCAGCCATATACGGAATTTTTCCATTATCGCCCACATCGACCACGGCAAGTCGACCCTTGCCGACCGTCTGATCCAGAGCTGTGGCGGGCTGTCCGAGCGCGAGCTGAAGGAGCAGGTGCTCGACTCCATGGAGATCGAGCGCGAGCGCGGCATCACCATCAAGGCCCAGTCGGTGACCCTGGACTACCACGCCCAGGACGGCAGCACCTACCAGCTCAACTTCATCGACACCCCGGGCCACGTGGACTTCTCCTACGAGGTCTCGCGCTCGCTCTACGCCTGTGAAGGGGCGCTGCTGGTGGTCGACGCCGCTCAGGGCGTCGAGGCGCAGTCGGTGGCCAACTGCTACACCGCCATCGAGCAGGGGCTCGAGGTGCTGCCGGTGCTCAACAAGATGGACCTGCCCCAGGCAGACCCCGACAAGGTCGCCCACGAGATCGAGGAGATCATTGGTCTGGATGCCACCGATGCCTGCCAGGTCTCGGCCAAGAGCGGCCTGGGCATCGATGCCCTGCTGGAGCGTCTGGTGCGCGACATCCCGCCGCCCAAGGGGGATCCCGACGCCCCGCTGCAGGCGCTGATCATCGACTCCTGGTTCGACAACTACCTGGGCGTGGTCTCCCTGGTGCGGATCTTCGACGGCACCCTGAAGAAGGGCGAGAAGATCCGCATCAAGTCCACCGGCCGCGACTGGCAGGCCAACGAGGTGGGCATCTTCACCCCGCTGCGCCGCGAGACGGGGATCCTGCGTGCCGGCGAGGTGGGCTTCGTGGTGGCCGGGATCAAGGAGATCCAGGGCGCGCCGGTGGGGGATACCATCACTCACGCCAAGACGCCTGACGTCGAGCGCCTGCCCGGCTTCCAGAAGGTCAAGCCCCAGGTCTACGCCGGCATGTTCCCGGTCAGTGCCGACGACTACGAGGATTTCCGCGACGCCCTGGAGAAGCTGGCGCTCAACGACGCCTCCCTGGAGTACGAGCCCGAGAACTCCGACGCCCTGGGCTTCGGCTTCCGGGTCGGCTTCCTCGGCACCCTGCACATGGAGATCATCCAGGAGCGCCTCGAGCGCGAGTACAACCTGGACCTCTTGACCACGGCGCCCACGGTGGTCTACGAGCTGGCGCTGAAGAACGGCGACGTCATCTACGTTTCCAACCCCTCCAAGCTGCCCGACATGGCCGACGTGGAGGAGATGCGCGAGCCCATCGTGCGCGCCAGCATCCTGGTGCCCCAGGAGTTCGTCGGCAACGTCATCGCCGAGTGCGAGAATCGCCGCGGTACCCAGAAGGACATGCAGTTCCTCGGCAGCCAGATCCAGCTGGTCTACGAGCTGCCGATGTCCGAGGTGGTGATGGACTTCTTCGATCGCCTGAAGTCGATCTCCCGGGGCTATGCCTCGCTCGACTACGGCTTCGAGCGCTTCCAGGCGGCCAAGCTGGTGCGCCTGGACGTGCTGATCAATGGCGACAAGGTCGACGCCCTGGCGGTGATCATCCACCGCGACCACGCCCACGGCCGCGGCCGGCTGCTGGTCGAGAAGATGAAGGAGCTGATCCCGCGCCAGATGTTCGACGTGGCGATCCAGGCCGCCATCGGTGGCCAGGTGGTGGCCCGCTCCACGGTCAAGGCGCTGCGCAAGAACGTCACCGCCAAGTGCTACGGTGGCGACGTCAGCCGCAAGAAGAAGCTGCTCGAGAAGCAGAAGGCGGGCAAAAAACGCATGAAGCAGGTCGGCCGGGTGGAGATTCCCCAGGACGCCTTCCTCGCCGTGCTAAAGGTCAATGACTGATATCAACCGCTAGGAACGCATACCCCCATGGATTTCTCCCTGCTGCTGGTGGTGGCCGTGGCCGTCACCGGCCTGATCTGGCTGCTGGATCTCGTCTGGTGGCGCCCCGCCCGCCGCCGCGCTGCGGCCAACGCCGAGGCCGGCACCACCGAGGGGCTCGACCCCGTCGCCCGCGAGAAGGTGCTCAAGGAGCCCTGGCCGGTGGACTACTCGCGCTCCTTCTTCCCGGTGCTGCTGGTGGTGCTGGTGCTGCGCAGCTTCGTGGTGGAGCCCTTCCAGATCCCCTCGGGCTCCATGCGCCCGACCCTGGAGGTGGGCGATTTCATCCTGGTCAACAAGTTCACCTACGGCCTGCGCCTGCCGGTGGTGCACACCCGCATCGTCGAGTTCAACGAGCCGGCGCGCGGCGACGTCATGGTGTTCCGCTTCCCCAACGAGCCGGCGGTGAACTTCATCAAGCGGGTCGTCGGCCTGCCGGGCGATACCGTGCGCTATGAGGGCAAGCAGCTTTACGTGAACGGCGAGCCGGTGCCCAAGCGGCTGCTGGAGGAGGGCCCCGCCGGCGCACCGGGGGAGCTGCTGCTGGCCGAGCGGCTGGGCGGTGTCGAGCACCGGATCTACAATAATCCCCGAGACCCGGGTCCGCAGATGCGTGAGCTGGTGGTGCCGGAAGGCCACTACTTCACCCTGGGCGACAACCGCGACCACTCCAACGACAGCCGCTACTGGGGCTTCGTGCCGGAGGAGAACATCGTCGGCCGGGCGTTTGCGGTGTGGATGCACTGGGACGGCGGCCTGCCCAGCTTCAGCAGCGTGCGCCGCATCCAGTGAGCCTCCATGCCACCGGCGGCAAGGGCCGTCGTACGCGGGCCGCATCGGCGCCGACAAGACATCAGACAACAGGATATTCGTGAGCCACTCCCTCAACGCCTTCAGCCGACGCCTCGGCCACGCCTTCAGGGATCCCGCCCTGCTGGAACTGGCCATGACCCATCGCAGCGTCGGCGGGCAGAACAACGAACGCCTCGAGTTCCTCGGCGATTCCATTGTCAACTTCGTGATCGCCGAGGCGCTGTTCCGGCGCTTCCCGGACGCCCGAGAAGGGCAGCTCTCGCGCCTGCGTGCGCGCCTGGTCAAGGGCCAGACTCTGGCCGAGCTGGCCCGCGAGATGGGCTTCGGCGAGCACCTGCGGCTCGGCTCCGGCGAGATGAAGAGCGGCGGCCATCGCCGCGAGTCGATCCTGGCCGATGCCGTGGAGGCGGTGATCGGTGCCATCTACCTGGATGCCGGCATGGAGGCGGTGCGCGGTCGCGTGCTCTCCTGGTATGCGGCACGGCTGGAGAACACCAGCCTGCAGGATACCCAGAAGGACCCCAAGACCCGCCTGCAGGAGTTCCTGCAGTCCCGTCAGGTGCCGCTGCCCCGCTACGAGGTGGTCAACGTGGAGGGCGAGGCGCACGCCCAGACCTTCACCGTGGAGTGCCACGTGGAGATGCTCGAGCAGCACACCACCGGCGAGGGGGCCAGTCGGCGCCACGCCGAGCAGCAGGCCGCCGAGAAGGCCCTGGCCCTGCTGGAACCCGTCAGGGCCAACGCACAGGGAGCACGACCATGACCCAGACCTGCGGCTTCGTGGCCATCGTCGGTCGCCCCAACGTCGGCAAGTCGACGCTGATGAACCGTATCCTCGGCCAGAAGATCTCCATCACCTCGCGGCGTCCCCAAACTACCCGCCACCAGGTGATGGGCATCAAGACCGAGGGGGAGACGCAGTTCATTTACGTCGACACGCCCGGCATCCATATCATGGCGAAGGATCGCAACAAGGCGATCAACCGCTTCATGAACCAGGCGGCGACCCAGGCCCTGCGTGACGTGGACTGTGTGGTGTTCATCATCGACCGCACCCGCTGGAGCGACGAGGACCAGATCGTGCTGCAGCGCCTCGAGCACGTCACGGCGCCGGTGATCCTCGCGGTCAACAAGGTCGACCGGCTGCAGGACAAGGCGAGCCTCCTGCCCTGGCTCGAGGAGGTCGGCGCCCGGCGCGACTTCGCCGCCATCGTGCCGATCTCCGCCAAGCACGGCACCAACGTGCCGGAGCTTGAGGCCGAGGTGGCCAGGCACCTGCCCGAGAGCGTGCACTTCTTCCCCGAGGACCAGGTGACCGACAAGAGCCAGCGCTTCCTGGCGGCGGAGCTGGTACGCGAGAAGGTGATGCGCCAGCTCGGCGACGAGCTGCCCTACCAGATGACCGTGGAGATCGAGGAGTTTCGCGACGAGGGGCGGGTGGTACACATCAGCGCCCTGATCCTGGTGGAGCGCCAGGGGCAGAAGAAGATCCTGATCGGTGAGAACGGCGAACGCATCAAGAGCATCGGCCGCGAGGCGCGCCTCGACATGGAGCGCGCCTTCGGTGCCAAGGTGATGCTCAATCTCTGGGTCAAGGTGAAGCGTGGCTGGTCCGACGACGAGCGGGCGCTGAAGAGCCTGGGCTACAACCTCGACTGAGGCGCCATGACGCCCGAACCGGCCTTCCTGCTGCACCGGCGCCCCTACCGGGAGACCAGCGCCCTGGTGGAGCTTTTGACCCTGCACCACGGGCGGGTGCGGGCGGTGGCCCAGGGGGTGCAGCGCCCCGGTTCCCGCTCCCGGGGGCGCTTGCAGCCCTTCGCGCCGCTCTACCTCACCTGGGCGGGCGAGGGGGAGCTCAAGCGCTTGCGCCTCATGGAGAGCCGTGGGTCAGCGGCGCTGCTGGCCGGCGAGGGGCTGCTCTGCGGGCTCTATGCCAACGAGCTGCTCACCCGCACCCTGCCGGTGGAGTTGCCGGTGGCCGAGGTGTTCGCCTTCTACGCGGCGCTGCTCGAGGCCCTGCCGCGCCCCAACGCCCGCGCCGCCGGCCTGCGTCGCCTCGAGGTGGCGCTGCTCGAGGCCTTGGACGCCCTGCCGCGTTTCACCACCCCGGACGGCGGCGAGCTGGACCCCCAGGCCCGCTATGTGCTGGATGCGGCCACCCGCGCCTTTCGCCCCGGCCAGCCCGGCCTGGATGGCCGCACACTGCGCCTGCTGGGAGCCGGGGACTGGGACGCCCCGGGGCTCGCGGGCCCCGCCAAGGCGGTCACCCGGGCGGCGCTGGCGCCGCTGCTGGGCGCCCGCCCCTTGCGCTCCCGGGAGCTGATGGTCCAGCTTGCCGAGCGCCGCCGGGCTGGGTTACACTGATTACCTCCTGATTTCCCGCATATCCAAGGATCGTGCCATGCATCCCCCCCGACTCCTGCTCGGCGTCAATATCGACCATATCGCCACCCTGCGCCAGGCCCGCGGTACCCGCTACCCTGACCCGGTTCAGGCGGCGCTGCTGGCCGAGGAGGCCGGCGCCGATGGCATCACCGTGCATCTGCGTGAGGATCGCCGGCACATCCAGGAGCGCGATGTGCGCCTGCTGGCCGAGGTGCTCAACACCCGCATGAACCTGGAGATGGCGGTCACCGAGGCGATGATCCGCCTGGCCGAGGAGGTACGCCCGGCCCACGTCTGCCTGGTGCCCGAAAAGCGCGAGGAGCTGACCACCGAGGGCGGTCTGGACGTGGTGGGGGGCTTTGCGGCGATCCAGACCGCCTGCCAGCGCCTGGCCGCGGCCGGCTGCGAGGTGTCGCTGTTCATCGACCCCGAGCCGTCACAGATCGAGGCCGCCGCCCGCGCAGGCGCGCCGGTGATCGAACTGCACACCGGCGCCTACGCCGAGGTGACCGGCGAGGCAGCGGTCAAGGAGCATGCGCGGCTCGCGGCGGCCGTCGAGATGGCACTGGAACTGGGGCTCACCGTCAATGCCGGCCACGGCCTCAACTACCACAACGTGGAGGCCATCGCCGCCATCCCCGGCCTGCACGAGCTCAATATCGGTCATGCGATCATCGCCCGTGCGCTCTTCGTCGGGCTCAAGGAGGCGGTGGCCGAGATGAAGCGGCTGGCCATCGCCGGCCAGGAGGCGGGCTTCGTGGCCTCGCTGGAGGAGCACGACCACGACCACCACCATGATCATCAGCACTGAGCCATGATCCTCGGCATCGGCACCGACATCGCCAGGGTCGAGCGCTTCGAGCGGGCGCTGGCGCGGCACGGCGAGCGGCTGGCCCCGCGGCTGCTGGGCGAGCTGGAGCGAGAACGCCTGGCGGGACATCCGGCGCCGGCGGCCTTCCTGGCCAAGCGCTTCGCCGCCAAGGAGGCTTTCGTCAAGGCGCTGGGGACCGGCCTGCGGCTTGGCATGCGCTGGACCGAGATCCAGGTCACCAACGATGCCCTCGGCCGGCCCTCGCTGCTGCTGTCGGGCAAGGCCCACGAGATGGCGTTGGCCGCCGGGGTGCGGGCGACACACCTGTCGATCAGCGACGAGGAGGCCCTGGCCATCGCCTTCGTGGTCTTGGAAGGCTAGCTGTCGCCGGGCCTGGCCTGCGGCTTCGCCCAGTCGCGCAGGTCCGCCATGGCGGCGAAGAGGTCATCCATCAGCGGTATCACTGCCTCCCGGCCACGGGTGCGCAGCCGGGTCTCCAGGGACTCGGCGATCAGCCCCAGCCGCGGGGCCCCGCAGTAGCGACAGGCCCCGTTGAGGGCGTGGATGCCGTCCAGCAGCGCCTCGTCGTCGCCCTCCTCCAGGGCGCGGCGCAGGGCGGCTTCATTGTCGTCGAGCCCCCCCGCCAGGCGCTCCAGCAGCTCCCTGGCAAGCGCCACCCGTCCCCCTGCCAGCCGTGCGCCGAGCTCCAGGTCCACCGTGGGCAGCTCGCCGTCATCGGCGATCAGCACGGGCGCCTCCTCCCGCGGTGGCGAGGCGGTCTCGTCGCCCTCCGGCAGGGCGACATCCAGATGCCGGTGCAGGGCGCTGCGCAGCTCGGTGGCGTCCAGCGGTTTCACCAGCACATCATCCAGCCCGCTGGCCAGCAACCGGTGGCGCTCCTCCTCCAGCACGTGGGCGGTGACCGCCACCACCGGGGTGGTGCGCCAGGGGCCGCCCAGGCGGCGCAGCGCCTGCGTGGCGGCCACGCCGTCCATGCCGGGCATGCGGATATCCATCAGCACCAGGTCGAAGGGGTGCTGTCGGGCCAGCGCCAGGGCCTCCTCGCCGCTGGCGGCCAGGCTGACCTCGATGCCCGGGCCTGCCACCAGCTCGCGCAGCAGCAGACGATTCGACTCGGTGTCATCCACCGCCAGCAGGCGCAGCACCGAGGGGGGCGACAGCTCCTGCGGGGCGGCCTGTGTCGAACGCTCGCCTGCGTCCAGGAGGCTCGCCACGACGCTGGCCAGGGTGGCCCTGGCCAGCGGCTTGGCGAGGATCTCGCCGCCGTGGGGCAGCGGCAGGCTGGGCAGGTCGAGCGGGCTGGCATTGGCCAGCAGCAGCGTCGGGCAGTCAAGCTCGGCCAGTCGGCGCTGCCATGCCGACGCCTCCTCCGGGGTCAGCGGCGTATGGGGCAGGCTTGCAACCAGCAGGGCCGTAGACGCGTTCTGCGGTGGCGGGGTCGTGTCGTCCAGCGGTTGGGCGCCCCAGCGGGAAAAGAGATGGCGCAGGGCGCGGCGAGTGGCGGGGTGGGGCTCCTCGATCAGGACCGTCTGCCCGTCGAGCTCAAGCTCGGGGGGGCGCTCGCTGAGGTCGCTGCCCTCCAGCGGCAGGGTGAAGGAGAAGGTAGCGCCCTGGCCGGGCTCGCTCTCCACGCCGATCTCGCCGCCCATCTGCTCGACCAACTGGCGGCAAATTGTCAGCCCCAGCCCACTGCCGCCGAACTCCCGGGAGTGGCTGGGCTCGGCCTGGTGGAAGGCCTGGAATAGACGGCGCTGGCGCTCCGGGGAGAGGCCGGTGCCGGTGTCGGTGACGCTGATCCTCAGGATGACGCGGCCGGGGTCGGCCTGCTCCACCATCACCCGTACCACTACCTCGCCCTGGCGGGTGAACTTCACCGCGTTGTGCACCAGGTTGGTGAGCACCTGCTGGATGCGCATCGGGTCGCCGGTGAGCACGCTGGGCACATCGTCATAGACCAGGCCCAGCAGTTGCAGCTCCTTCTGATGGGCCAGCGGTGCCTGCAGGCCCAGCACCTCATCCACCAGGGCCACCATGTCCAGCGGAAGGCGCTCGAGTTCCAGGCGCCCGGCCTCGAGCTTGGAGAAGTCGAGCACATCGTTGACCAGCATCAGCAGGTTGCTGGAGGCGCGCTGGACGTGCTCCAGCCATTCGCGTTGACGCGGCTCCAGCCGCGAGCGGTCGAGCAGGCGGCAGAAGCCGATGATGCCGTTCAGCGGGGTGCGGATCTCGTGGCTCATGTTGGCCAGGAATTCCGACTTGATGCGGTTGGCCTCCACGGCGCGGCGATGGGCGATGTCCAGTTCGATGTTCTGGACCTCGATGGTCTCCATGGACTCCTCGAGCTCGGCGGTGGCCTGCTCGATCTGGCGCTGCGTCTCCAGGCGCGCCCGGGCCAGGTGGCTGGCCAGGGCGTTGACCCGTTCGGTGAGGCCGGCCAGCTCGCCGGGTGAGGGGGCAAGCTCGGGGGGGCTCTCGCCGCGGGCCAGTCGGGAGAGGGCCTCATCCACGGCTCGCAGGGGAGGGGAGAGGCGCCGGTGGGTGGCGAAGGTCAATCCCCCCAGCAGCAGGGCGGCGATCCCCAGCAGCAGGGCCGTCAGGCCGATCTGGCGATAGTGGTCGAGCAGCAGCCGGCTGGCATCCACGTCGAGCACCAGCCAGGTCGGTTCGGTGCCGGACAGCGGCGTCTGCAGTCGCCATTCGGTGGCCTGCTGTTCGAGGTGCCGGTGGCCGTCGCGCGGCAGGCCGGGCGGTGAGCGCAGCCGGCCCAGCTGCAGCAGCGTCTCGCCCCGGGCATCGATGATGCCGAGTGCGCGAACCTCGTCGAGTTCCAGCAGCCGCGCCGCCGTGGCCTCCCTCTGGAGGGCATCATCTGGGCTGCCCAGCTGGGGCGCGAGCAGGTCAATGGCGTGATCGAGGCGGGCCCGCAGCAGCTCGTCGTGGTGCGACCGGTGCAGCGACAGGGTCGTGGCGGCAATCAGCAGCATCAGCAGCCAGGGGACGACCAGGCCGGTCATCAGCAGGCGGAACTTCAGGGACATCGACAGGCTCTCTGCAGGTGGCAGTCCCCAGTATGACACAGCCGCGGGGGATGCCTGTCCACCCCGGGGTGGCAGGGATATAATGGCTGAAAACCCGTTTCCACAAGGAAGGTTGCATGCATTTTCCCACCCTCGAGGAGGTCGTCGGCAACACGCCCCTGGTCCGCCTCAAGCGCATCACCGCCGGCCGCAACAACATCCTGCTGGCCAAGCTGGAGGGCAACAACCCCGCCGGCTCGGTGAAGGATCGCCCGGCTCTCTCCATGCTCGAGCAGGCCGAGGCGCGCGGCGAGATCCGCCCCGGTGACACCCTGGTGGAAGCGACCTCGGGCAATACCGGCATCGCGCTGGCCATGGCGGCCGCCATCAAGGGCTATCGCATGGTGCTAATCATGCCCGAGAACGCCTCCGAGGAGCGTAAGCAGGCCATGGCGGCCTTCGGCGCCGAGCTGATCACCGTCAGCAAGGAGGGGGGCATGGAGGAGGCCCGCGACCTGGCCGAGGCAATGCTGGCGCGCGGCGAGGGCAAACGCCTGGACCAGTTCGCCAACCCTGACAACCCCCTGGCCCACTATCGAGGCACCGGCCCCGAGATCTGGGAGCAGACCGCCGGCACGGTGACTCACTTCATCAGCTCCATGGGTACCACCGGCACCATCATGGGGGTCTCCCAGGCGCTCAAGGAGCGCAACCCCGAGGTGCAGATCATCGGCCTGCAGCCCGAGGACGGGGCCAGCATCGCCGGGATTCGCCGCTGGCCGACGGAGTACCTGCCGAGCATCTTCAACGCAAGCCGGGTCGACCGGGTTCTGGACATCGGCCAGCACGAGGCGGAGGCGCACATGCGCCGCCTGGCCCGGGAGGAAGGCATCCTGGCCGGGGTCAGCTCCGGCGGTGCTCTGGCCGGCGCCCTGCGCGTCGCCGAGGAGGTGGAGAACGCGGTGATCGTGTTCATCGTCTGCGACCGCGGCGACCGCTACCTCTCCACCGGCCTGTTCGCCCCGGAGGCCTGAGATGGCGATGCTGGGCAAGCGGCGGCCGCGCCGTGAACGGTCTGGGGTCTCGGGCCTGCAGGGGCGCCAGGCGCCCCGGGGCATTCCCGGTGAGCACGCGGGCAGCGAGGAGCCGTCCCCGGGGGTGACCATCGAGCGCTTGGCCCACGACGGCCGCGGGCTGGCTCATGACGCCGCCGGCAAGGCGCTGTTCGTCGAGGGGGCGCTGCCCGGAGAGCGGGTCGAGGCGGCGGTGCACCGCACCCGCAAGCGCTTCGATGAGGCCCATGTGCGCGAGGTGCTCGAGGCCTCGCCCGACCGCGTCGCGCCTCCCTGTGCCCACTTCGGCCGCTGCGGCGGCTGTGACCTCCAGCATCTGGCCGTGTCTGCCCAGCGTCGCCACAAGCAGGCGGTGCTTCTCGACCTGCTCGCCCGCCAGGGCGTCGAGGCGCCCGCTGCACCGGAGCTGCTGGCCGGGGAGGCCAGCGGCTATCGCCGCCGCGCCCGGCTCGGGGTCAAGGTCGACGCCGAGAGGCAGGTGCACCTCGGCTTCCGCGCTCGCCACAGCCATCGCCTGGTGGATATCGATCACTGCACCATCCTGGTGCCAGCCCTCGACGCCCTGCTGGCGCCCCTGCACCAGCAGGTGGCGTCGCTCTCGGCGCCGCGCCAGGTGGGGCATCTGGAGCTGCTCGACAGCGACCAGGGGCCGGTGCTGGTGGTTCGCCAGCTCAAGGAGCATGCCCAGGACCGCGAGGCCTGGCAGGCCTTCGCCGCCGAGCACGGCCTGCACCAGGCCTGGCTGGCTGGGCGCGAGTCGCCGGCGCTGACCTGGCTGACCCCGGCGCCGGCGCTGAGCTGTCGCGTGCCATCGGCCCCTGGTGCGTCTGGCGGCGAGGGGGAGCTGACCCTGGGCTTCGCACCGGGCGACTTCCTGCAGGCCAACGCCGAGGTGAACCGGCAGATGGTGGCCACCGCCCTGGCCTGGCTCGAGGGGCTTGACGGCGTGTCGCTGCTGGATCTGTTCGCCGGTGTCGGCAACTTCAGCCTGCCGCTGGCCTCCGCCGGGGCCCGGGTGACGGCGGTGGAGGGCAGCCCGGCCATGGTCGAGCGGTTGGCCGACAACGTCCGCCTCAATCCGTCGGCGCGGGTCCAGTCAGTGACGGCCCGCCAGGCCGACCTCAACGATGCCGCGGCGGTGCAGGCCCTGCTGGCCGAGGCCATGCCGGATGCCCTGCTGCTGGACCCGCCGCGGGATGGCGCCGATGCCGTCTGCGGGGCGCTGGTGGCCGCCCCGGTGCCGCGGGTGCTCTATGTCTCCTGTGATCCGTCCACCCTGGCGCGGGATGCGGCACGCCTTGTGCATGGCGGTTATCGGCTGACGCGACTCGCGGTGGCCGACATGTTCGTGCATACCTCACACCTGGAATCGATGCTGCTGTTCGAGCACCCGTCTGCAGAACGGCAGCCGCAAGGAGCTACGCCCGATGGTTAAAGTCCGTGAGGACCAGCCGCTGACCGACACGGGGCGCGTCGACATCGAACGCTGGATCGAGCGCCTGCAGGAAGACGTCAAGCTGCGCGACCCGGCCCAGCTGCGCGAGGCCTGCCTCCTGGCCGAGCGCCTGGAGCGCGAGTCCGACCGGCCCCACCGTCGCTGGCTGGCCGATGGCTCCAGCTTCCGCATGGGCCTGGAGATGGCCGATATCCTCGGTGAGCTGAAGCTCGACCAGGCCACCCTGGTGGCCGCGGTGCTCTACCGGGCGGTGCGCGAGGGGCTGATCGACCTGCCGGCCATCACCCGGCAGTTCGATCGCGAGGTCGCCGGCCTGATCGACGGCGTGCTGCAGATGGCGGCGATCAGCGCCTCCCAGACGCCCAGCCACGAGATGGGCCAGCATGACCAGCAGGACAACCTGCGCAAGATGCTGGTGACCATGATCGACGACGTGCGGGTGGCGCTGATCAAGATCACCGAGCGCACCTGCGCCTTGCGCCAGGTCAAGGACGCCCCCCGCGAGAAGCAGCTGCGCGTGGCCCGGGAGGTGTTCGACATCTATGCGCCCCTGGCCCACCGGCTGGGCATCGGTCACCTCAAGTGGGAGCTGGAGGATCTCTCCTTCCGCTACCTCCACGAGGACGACTACAAGGCGATCGCCCGCCAGTTGGCCGAGAAGCGCGTCGATCGCGACCGCTACATCGCCGAGGTGGTCGAGGCCCTCAAGGGCATGCTGGAGGCCCAGGGCATCACCCGCTACGACGTCGACGGCCGCGCCAAGCATATCTACTCCATCTGGCGGAAGATGAAGCGCAAGCGCATCGACTTCTCCCAGGTGCACGATATTCGCGCGGTGCGCATCCTGGTACCCGAGGTGGCCGACTGCTACACCGTGCTGGGGCTGGTGCACTCGCGCTGGCACCACGTGCCCAACGAGTTCGACGACTACATCGCCAACCCCAAGAAGAACGGCTACCAGTCGCTGCACACCGCGGTGCTCGGCCCCGAGAGCAAGGTGCTGGAGATCCAGATCCGCACCTTCGCCATGCACGAGGAGGCCGAGCTCGGGGTCTGCGCCCACTGGCGCTACAAGGGCCACGACACCAAGGCCAAGAGCTCCAGCTATGAGGAGAAGATCGCCTGGCTGCGCCAGGTGCTCGAGTGGCAGGAGGAGGTCGGCGACATCGGCAACCTCAGCGAGGGGCTCAACAGCGACGTGGCCCCGGATCGCATCTACGTCTTTACCCCCGACGGCCACGTCATCGACCTGCCGCGCATCGCCACCCCCATCGATTTCGCCTACCGGGTACACACCGAGGTGGGTCACCGCTGCCGCGGCGCCAAGGTCAACGGCCGCATCGTGCCGCTCACCTATCGGCTCAAGACCGGCCAGCAGGTGGAGATCCTCACCGCCAGCAAGGGCGGGCCCAGCCGCGACTGGCTCAACCCCAGCCTCGGCTACGTGCGCACCAGCCGCGCCCGGGCCAAGATCCAGGCCTGGTTCAAGCACCAGGCCCGCGACCAGAACCTGGAGGAGGGTCGCGCCCTTTTCGAGCGCGAGATGAAGCGCCTCGATCTCGAGGACATGGACCTCGATACCCTGGCGCGCAAGGTCAACTACCAGACCCCCGATGACATGTACGCGGCGCTCGGCGCCGGCGACCTGCGCATCGGCCAGGTGCTGCACCAGGCCCAGCAGCTGTTCGGCGAGAACGACGACCAGGAGCAGCTCGACCGTCTGCTGGCCAAGCCCAAGCGCTCGCCCGGCAAGGCCGGACAGAGTGACATTACCGTGCTAGGGGTGGGCAACCTCAAGACCAGCATGGCCAACTGCTGCCACCCGGTGCCAGGGGAGCCCATCGTCGGCTTCATCACCCAGGGGCGCGGGGTCACCGTGCACCGCCAGGAGTGCCCCAACATCCTGCAGCTGCGTCTCGACGAGCCCCAGCGTATCATTGAGGTGGAGTGGGGCGAGCGGGCGCGCACCCAGTACCCGGTCAATATCGAGGTGCAGGCCTGGGACCGCTCCGGCCTGCTGCGCGATGTCACCGGCGTGCTCGGCAACGAGAAGGTCAACGTGCTGGCGGTCAACACCCTGACCGACACTGACGACGGCATCGCGCGCATGCAGATCACCGTGGAGGTGGATGGCCTGGAGACCCTGGGGCGGCTCTTCTCGCGCATCCAGCAGCTCTCCAACGTGATCGAGGTGCGCCGGCTGCGCAGCGGCGGAAAGGCCGGCAAGCGCAAGGGGAAGGGCTCATGAGTCGCCGCCATGACCTCGACGACCTGCTGACCCTCATGGCCGTGCTGCGCGACCCCGAGCAGGGCTGCCCCTGGGACCTCAGGCAGGACTGGGACTCCATCGTCCCCCACACCCTCGAGGAGGCCTACGAGGTCGCCGATGCCATCGAACGGCGGGCCTGGGAGGAGCTGCCCGGGGAGCTCGGCGATCTGCTCTTCCAGGTGGTCTACTACGCCCGGTTCGGTGACGAGGAGGGGCGCTTCGATTTCGGCGACGTGGTGCACGTTCTGACCGAGAAGATGCTGCGCCGCCATCCCCATGTCTTCCCCGACGGCACCCTGGCATCGCGTCGCCCGCCGGGCGTCTCCGCCGAGGAGGTCGAGACGGCCCAGGTCCACTCCCGCTGGGAGAGCCTCAAGGCCGAGGAGCGCGCCGAACGCGCCCTGGCCGAACCCGCCGCGAGGCGAGAACCCGCCGCGGCGTCGGTGCTGGACGACGTCCCGCGCACCCTGCCGGCGCTCTCCCGGGCCGCCAAGCTCTCCAAGCGCGCCGCCCGGGTCGGCTTCGACTGGCCCGATGCGCGGGGCGTGATCGCCAAGATCCGCGAGGAGCTCGACGAGGTCGAGGAGGCGCTGGCCGCCGGCGACCGCGAGCACGCCGCCGAGGAGGTGGGCGACCTGCTCTTCGCGGTGACCAACCTGGCGCGCACCCTCAAGGCCGACCCCGAGCAGTGCCTGCGCGCCACCAACGCCAAGTTCGAGCGCCGCTTCCGCCATCTGGAGGCGGCCCTGATCGCCGAGGGCCTGGCCCTCGAGGAGGCCGGCCTCGACCTCATGGAGCGCCACTGGCAGGCCGCCAAGGCCGCCGAGCACTCCGCCGCCGACTCCACCCCCCCCTTCTCATCTCCCGCGACGGCGGGAGCGACTCCGGGAGACTCTGGGCCATGAGCCACGACCTGCATGAATCCCTGCGCGACAACGTTCGTGTCCTGGGCGACAGCCTGGGGCGCACCATCGCCGATGACCTGGGTGCCGGTTTCGTCGACAAGATCGAGACCATCCGCGGCTTCGCCAAGCGCGGTCGCCAGGGCGACGAGACCAGCCAGCGCGAGCTGATCGACTACCTGCGTCGCCTGCCCGACCGCGACCTGCTGCCGGTGACCCGCGCCTTCAACCAGTTTCTCAACCTGGCCAATATCGCCGAGCAGCACTACCGGGCGCGCTTTCGCCGCGTGGAGGACTACCGCCCCGGCAGCCAACCGGTGCTCAGTGAACTGCTGGCCCGCGCCCGCGAGGCCGGCAACACGCCGCGCAAGCTGGTGGAGACCCTGGCCGCCATGCGCGTGGAGCTCGTGCTCACGGCCCACCCCACCGAGGTCATTCGCCGCACCCTGATCCAGAAGTACGATGCCATCGACGACTGCCTCACCGCCATCGAGTCCTCCGGCGACTACCCCGAGCGGGGAGTTCGGGCCAAGGGGCGCCTGGAGGAGCTGATCAGCCAGGCCTGGCATACCGACGAGATCCGCCACGAGCGTCCCACCCCGGTGGACGAGGCGAAATGGGGCTTCGCGGTGATCGAGAACTCGTTGTGGCAGGCGGTGCCCGACTTCCATCGCGACCTCGACAACCTGCTGCTGGAGACCGCCGGCGAGCGGCTGCCGCTGGATTCGGCGCCGATCCGCTTCGCCTCCTGGATGGGGGGCGACCGTGACGGCAACCCCAACGTCACCTCCCGGGTCACCCGCGAGGTGCTGCTGCTGGGACGCTGGATGGCTGCCGACCTCTACCTGCGTGACCTGGAGCAGCTCAAGGCCGAGCTCTCCATGTGGAAGGCCAACAGCGCCCTGAAGGCCGAGGTCGGGGATGTCGCCGAGCCCTATCGTGAGCTGCTGCGCCGGCTGCTGACCCGGGTCGAGGCGACTCGCGACTGGGCCAAGGCCTGCCTGGACGGCAAGCCCTTCGACGGTGGGCCGGTCATCGAGAGCCGCGATCAGCTGTTTGCGCCGCTGCTGACCTGCTACCGCTCGCTGTGCGACGTGGGCCTCGACACCATCGCCAACGGCGCCCTGCTCGATACCCTGCGTCGGGTGGCGGTGTTCGGCGTGACTCTGACCAAGCTTGACATCCGTCAGGAGGCGGGGCGCCACGCCCAGGTGATGGAGGAGCTCACCGATGGGCTCGGCCTCGGCCACTACCGTGACTGGAGCGAGGAGCAGCGCCAGACCTTCCTGCTCGAGGAGCTCGCCTCGCGGCGCCCGCTGATTCCGCGCCGCTGGGAGTGCTCTTCGGAGTCCCGGGAGGTGATCGACACCTTCCGCGCCATCGCCAGCGAGCAGGCCGAGGCGCTGGGCACCTATATCATCTCCATGGCGGGGCAGCCCTCCGACGTGCTGGCCGTGGCGCTGCTGATGAAGGAGGTGGGGGGCGAGGTCAAGCTGCCCATCGCGCCGCTGTTCGAGACCCTGGACGACCTCAACCATGCCGGCGACGTCATCGACCGACTGCTGTCACTGCCTGGCTACCGCGCCCTCGTCGCCGACCGCCAGGAGGTGATGATCGGCTACTCCGACTCGGCCAAGGATGCCGGGCAGCTGGCCGCTGCCTGGGCCCAGTATCGCGCCCAGGAGACCCTGGTGGAGGTGTGCCGCCAGCATGGCGTCGACCTGACCCTGTTCCACGGCCGCGGCGGCACCGTGGGGCGCGGCGGCGGCCCGGCCCACGCGGCGATTCTCTCCCAGCCGCCCGGGTCGGTGAACGGCAGCCTTCGCGTGACCGAGCAGGGCGAGATGATCCGCTTCAAGTTCGGCCAGCCGGAGATCGCCCTGCGCTCGATGGAGATCTACGCCTGTGCGGTGCTGGAGGCGACCCTCCTGCCTCCGCCGGCTCCACAGCCCCGCTGGCGCGAGGAGATGGATCGCCTGGCTGAGGTGGCCCACCGTGCCTATGTCGGCGTGGTGCGCGAGGATCCCGACTTCGTGCCCTACTTCCGGGCGGTGACGCCGGAGGGGTCGCTGGGGCGGCTGCCGTTGGGCTCGCGCCCCACCAAGCGTCGTCAGGACGGTGGCGTCGAGACGCTGCGCGCGATCCCGTGGATCTTCGCCTGGACCCAGATCCGGCTGATGCTGCCCGCCTGGCTGGGCAGCGGCGAGGCCTTCGCCCGGCGCCTGGAGGAGGAGGGTGGCCTGGAGGTGCTCCAGGAGATGCGCGATAGCTGGCCCTTCTTCGGCACCTACCTGGACATGCTGGAGATGCTGCTGGCCAAGGCCGACGTGGGCATCGCGGCCTACTATGAACACCGCCTGGTGGACGAGCCGGCGCTCAAGGCGCTGGGCGAGCGGCTGCGCGAGCGTTTCGGCAGGCTTCACCAGGTGGTGCTGCAGGTCCTCGAGCAGCAGGAGCTGCTGGAGAAGACCCCGCTGATTCGCCAGGCCATCGCGGTGCGCAACCCCTATATCGACCCGCTGCATGGCCTGCAGGCGGAGCTCTTGCAGCGCAACCGGGACGCCGACGGGGCGATCAGCGCCGACCTGTCCCGGGCGCTGATGGTCACCATGGCGGGCATCGCGGCGGGGCTGCGCAACACCGGCTAGGCTTTGTTAGAGAAGTCGGCGAGCGAAGGACAGACAAGGCAAAAATCAGCGAAAAGACGGACCGGGCTCGCGTATGAGCTGATTCTTAACGCGGTATGACCGAGCGTAGGCAGTTTTCGGACAGAGCCTAGGGCCTTCGGCCAGCGACAAGCCAAAAGGAGCAAGTTTCAAGGAAACCCTTGGCTTGCTCCTTTCGTTTGGGGGTGGGCTGGCTTGCAGCTTTCTAGAAGGGATAGTGCAGCGAGGCGGTAAAGAGGTTGAGATGCGCCATGTCCGGGGCGTCGAACTCCTCGAACTCCAGACGGCTGACCAGGTGGTTGAACTCCAGACGGGCGCCGAGGCCAGTCACTCGGGTGGTGCCGGTGGTATTGAGGGCATCCCGTGGTATCACCGCGTCGCCCTCCCAGCCCGCCAGGCCGGACTTGGCGTAGAGTCCGAGCTGGCCGATGCGCACGCCGGCCATCAGGCTGCCGCCCAGGCTGATCGAGTTGACCAGCAGGCTGTTGTCGCCCAGCCGGGTGGGCACCTCGTCGCTTTCGCGATAGCTGAATTCGGCGGCCAGATCGAGCCGGGGAAGGCGCAGCGGGGTAAAGCCTGCGATGAGCCGGAAGCCGGAGGTGTAGCCGTCAGGCGTCTCGATGTCGCGCCCCTCGAGCACCATGCCGTTGTCCAGGCGCATCAGGTCGCTGTCCTTGCCGGCAAAGGAGGGAGCGCCATCGGCCAGCGCCACGGGCGTGGCGGTGGCGGCCAGGCAGGCCAGCAGGCAGGCGCAGAGGGAACCCGTTCTCATGATCCCGGTCCTTGCGCTGGGGCCCGGCCGATCTCGGCAAGAGCCTCAGGGCGAGTGATTGGTGTCAAGGTAGCCTAGCAAGTGTCGCTCGAGCCCGCCACTTCCCGGGCCCTGAGCCAGTCCGCCAGTTCCGTCAGGCGCGGGGCCGGCAGCCGATGGGCATCGGCGGCGGCCAGCAGCGGACCGAGGATCGCTTCATGTTCGGTAGGCCGTCCGGCCAGCACGTCCTGCAGCATGGAGGCGCGGTTGCCGGCGGTGGCCTCCACCACTCGCCATACCAGGTCCCGCCATGCCTCGAGGTCCCGGGCATGCGCCTCCCCTCGCCCCTTCATGCCCCCCGCGCCGTCGGGCGGGGCGATGCCCTCGGCGGCCAGGATCGTCGCCACCTCGGCGATGATCGCCTCCACCATGGGCCGGAAGGGGCGGTCGCGCAGCTGGCCGTTGCGGATGCCGAAGCGTGCCACCAGCGGGTTGATGGCGGCATTGACGGCGAGCTTGTGCCACAGTCGCCGGTGGATATCGTCGACCGCTCGGGCGGCCAGCCCGGCGTCGCTGAGCGCGGTGGCAATCTCGCCGGCCAGGGCCCTGGCGAGTGCGGCATGCCGAGCGTTCCTGGCGTCGTCGAGCGTTCCGATCAGGGTCTCGCCGCGGCCGGCGTGGACCACCCGGCCGTCGCTCGCCGGCCCGGCCTCGAGATAGGCGCCCTCGGTGGTGGTGGCACACAGCACCGGGCCGTGGTGGCGCAGCGCGAGGCGTGGCTGGCAGCCGAAGCCGTTCTGCCACAGCACCAGCGGCGTGCCGGCAGGCAGGTGGGGGGCCAGGGCGGCATGGGCCGCCTCGGCGCCGTAGGCCTTGGTGGTCAGGTGCACCACGCCGGGCGGGTCGGCCGGCAGCGACCCCAGGGTGGCGGTGGCCACGCTTACCCCGAGGGCCTCCCCCTGGGGCGTGACCAGCGTCTGCTCGACGGGGAGGCGTCGGCGTCCGATCAGGGTCACCGCCATGGGCGGGCCCGGACGGGTGGCCAAGCGCAGGCCGATCAGTCGACCCAGGGCGCCGGGGCCGACGATCCAGTGGGCGTCCTGGCGGCTCATGAGCCGCTCCGCTTGCGGCTCGGGCGTCGGGTGCCGCTACCTGTTCCGCTGCGGCGACGGGAGGCCGTGCCTCGGTGTCTGGCCGGGGCGCGCCCCCCGGGGGCGGGCTCCTCGCCGCGGGCGCTGGTCAGCGCCTGGCGCAGGCGGCCGGCGTCGGCGCTGGCCAGCAGGCCGTGCAGGTCGCGGATCAGGTCGCCGAGGAAGGGCGCGGGGTCGGCGCCCGCCTCGGCGATGGCCGAGAGGCGCTGTTCCCACAGGGCGGTGCGCTCCGGGCGGCTGGCCGCCTCGGGCAGCGAGGCGATCAGGGCGCTGCCGAGGCGCGTGGCACGCAGCGCCTTGGCGCGCCGCACCAGGTAGCCGCGCTCCACCAGGGTCTCGATGATGCCGGCGCGGGTAGCCTCGGTGCCCAGGCCGTCGTGCTCGCGCAGGGTGCGCCTCACCGCCGGGTCGTCCACGTAGCGGGCGATGTTCATCATCGCCTTGATCAGGCTGGCATCGTTGAAGGGCTCCGGGGGGCGGGTCTCGCGATCCTCCACGGCGGCCTCGACGACCCGGCACGCCTCGCCCTCGCTGAGCGCCGGCAGCGGCGGCGCCTCGTCGCGGGTGGTGAAGAGCGGCTTCCAGCCCGCCTCGAGAATCTCCTGGCCGCGGGCGCGAAAGGCCTCGCCGAGAATCTGGAACTCCGCCTTCACCTCCCGGGTGGCGAGCGGGGGATAGAACTGGGCCAGCACGTTGCGGGCGATCAGCCGGAAGACGTTGGCTTCGGTGGCCGAGAGGCGCGCGGGGTCCATGGGCCGGCCGGTGGGGGCCAGGGCGTGGTGGGCGCCCACCTGCTTGTCGTTCCAGGCCCGCGAGCGCCGCGTGAAGTCGGCCCCGGCCAGCCACTGGCGCAGGGTGTCGTCCGCCCGGCAGGCGCCCTCCAGGGTGGTCCTGGCGGCGGCGAAGTGCTCCTGGGGCAGGTAGCGGCAGTCGGAGCGCGGGTAGGTGATCAGCTGGTGGCGCTCGTAGAGGGCCTGGCAGGTATCCAGCACCGCCTTGGCGGAGAGCCCGTAGCGCCGCGCCGCGTCCACCTGCAGCGCGGAGAGGGAGTAGGGCAGCGGGGCGGCCTGGCGCTTCTCCTGGGTCTCGAGCGAGGTGAGCCGCCCCTCGGCGCCGGGCAGCCGGTCGGCCAGGGCGGCGGCGGGGGCGCGCTCGAGCAGCCGCCCCTGGTCGTCCAGGGGCTGGCCCTCGCCGGGCGCCCACCAGGCGCGCAGCGTCCCGCGGGCCACCGCGAGGTCCGCCCACAGCACGTGGAAGGGGTGGGGGGTGAAGTCGCGGATCTCGGCGTCGCGGCGCACCACCAGCCCGAGCACCGGCGTCTGCACCCGGCCCACGGAGAGCACCCCGTCGTGGCCCGCCTGGCGGCCGGTGAGGGTCCAGGCCCGGGTGAGATTGATGCCGTAGAGCCAGTCGGCCCGGGAGCGCGACTCGGCGGCGCGATAGAGCGGCTGATAGCGGGCGTTGTCTTCCAGGCGGGCCAGCGCGCGCTGCACCGCCGGCCGGTTGAGGTCGCTGACCAGCAGGCGCAGGACCGTCCCCTTCCAGCCCAGGTGCTCGATCACCTCCTGCACCAGCAGCTGGCCCTCGCGGTCTGGGTCGCCGGCGTGGACCACCTCCCGGGCGGACTTGAGCAGGCCGCGGATCACCGCCAGCTGGCCGCGCGCCTTCGGGCGTGGTGTCAGCTTCCAGCGGCTGGGCAGGATCGGCAGGCTATCGAGGCGCCACTGCTTGAGGGCGGGGTCATAGGCGTCCGGCGGCGCCTGCTCCAGCAGGTGGCCCAGGCACCAGGTCACCACGGTGTCGCCCACGGCAATGGCGCCCTCCTGCTTGCGGGGGGCACCGGGCAGGGCGTCGGCGATGGCACGGGCGAGGCTGGGCTTCTCGGCGATGATCAGGCGCATGGCAGGCTCTTCGGCGGTAGTCTGGATATTCTTCCAGCCGGCGGTGACTCTGGCCAGGTGTCACGAGATGATTTTGATGTACAATCCTTGTATCGATATTTCGACCCCAACGAGCGGAGCGACAGCATGCGCGAACGAGGCAGGACGAGACGGCTGCTGGGACTGGGGGCCCGGACCGGCGGGGCGCTGATCCGCACCCGGCTGGGCGGCCAGGCGGACTGGCGGGCCCTGGGCGAGGCGCTGTTCGAGGGGCTCTCCGAGCTCAAGGGGCCGGCCATGAAGCTGGCCCAGATCATGGCCCAGTGGGATGACCTCCTGCCCCCCGACCTGGCCGAGGAGCTCGCTCGCCTGCAGCGCCAGGCCGAGCCCATGCCCTGGCCGCGCATCCGCGAGAGCCTGGTGGCCCAGTATGGCGACCTCGACGCGGTGTTCCGCGAGGTCGAGGAGCGTCCCTTCGCCAGTGCCTCCATGGGGCAGGTGCACCGTGCCGTGACCCGGGACGGCGAGACCCTGGTGCTCAAGGTGCAGTACCCGGGGCTCGCCGAGGTGCTGGAGAGTGACCTGGCCCAGGTGCGCCGGCTGATGCGGCTGGGCCGCTGGTTCAAGGTGCCCCAGGCGCGCCTCGATGCGCTCTTCGAGGAGCTCGCCGCCAGCCTGCGCGGCGAGCTGGACTACCGCGCCGAGGCGGAGGCGCTGGCCCGCTACCGGGCGCGCTATGCCCACCTCGAGAACCTGGTGATCCCCGAGCCGCTGCCCGCGCTCTGCGGCGAGCGCGTGCTGGCCATGCGCTATGTGCCGGGGACCCCGCTGCGCGACCTGGAATCGGGCGACGCTGCCCTGCGTCAGGGCGTGGCGGTGACCCTGGCCGACTGGCTCACCGAGGAGCTCTTCACCCACGGCGAGCTCCACGCCGATCCCCACGCCGGCAACTTCGCCGTCGACGCGCAGGGGCGCCTGGTGATCTACGACCTGGGAGCGGTGATCCCGGTCCCCGAGCCGCGCCTGCGCGCCATGATGCAGCTGCTCGAGGCGACCCTGGCGGCTGACCCCATGGCCATGGACGAGGCGCTGCTCAGGCTCGGTGGCCGCCAGGGGCAGGGTGCCCCGCTGGCGCTCTACCGGGAATCCGCCGAGGCCGTGTCGCCGCTGTTTGCGCCCGGCGAGCAGGACTTCGGCGATGTGCGGGTGCACCGCCGCCTGCGCGACCTCACCCCCAAGGTGTGGGCCGCCATGGACCGCCTGCAGCCGCCTGCGGAGACCCTGCTGCTGTCGCGCACCCTCAACGGCCACTACTGGAACCTGGTGCGCCTGGGCGCAAGGCTCGACATGCAGGCCCGTACCCGGCCGCTGCTGGAGTGGGCGCGGCGCTGAGCGGCTGCCCAGCCGCCAGGCGGGCTGGTAGACTGTGCCGTTTTCCGGACGGTGGAGAGTGCCATGCTGGCAGTATGGGTCGAACAGCTGCTGGGGTTTGCCTCGGGAGCCCTCAAGGCGATTCGCCGCGACGAGCGCTATCCGGCGCTGATGACCTGGGCCCGCGAGGAGGGCCCGGCGCTGGTGGGTGGCAACCTGCCCATGGCCCAGGCGCTGGCACCGGAGCTGTGGTCCCAGACGCCGCTGGAACGCCTCGGCTTCGCCTGCGAACCCCTGGCGCGCCCGGGCCGCAACGAGCCCTGCTGGTGCGACTCCGGCCGCAAGACCAAGCAGTGCTGCGGGGCGGTGCGCCTGCCCGGTCCGGTGCCCGGCCACCTGATGTGGATGCTGTCGCTGCGGGAGTGGAAGGGCGATACCCTCAAGGCGGCCCTGGAGAGCGGTCGCGCCCCGGCCCAGGCGCTGCTCGAGGCGGGGCTGATCGCCGCCGAGACCGGCCAGCGCGGTCGAGCCCAGCAGATCCTCGAATCCCTGTTCGAGCGCGGCGACTGGTCGCGGTTGCCGGAGCAGGCCGAGCCCGCCTTCGAGATCCTCATCGACCTCTACCAGGAGCGCGGCTTCCGTCACAAGCGTGAGGCCCTCCTCGACGCCGTGCTCGAGCAGGGCCCGCTGTTCCTGAGGGGAGTGGCCCTGGAGCGCCTCTGCCTGATGCATCTCGACGCCGACGACCTCGACAGTGCCCGGGCCGCCTTCGTGCGTGCCCAGCAGGCGCTGCCGGACTCACCGACCCTGGCCTATATCGAGGCGATGCTGCTGCTCCACGAGGGACACGAGGAGGAGGCTGCCGAGCGGGCTCGCTTCTGGTTCCGCCGCCTCGCCCGCCAGGGCGAGCTGGATCCCGACCAGCTGGAGTTCCTGGCCGATCTGGCCGAGAACCCCGGGGCCACCCTGGCCGAGCAGCTGCTCAACGCCGAGGAGGACCTGGCCGGTCCGCTGGCGTCGCTGCAGGCCCTGCTGGAGGTGCTGCCCACCGCCCCCCCGCTGCAGGTTGCCCGCAGCGACGAGGGGCGACTCGAATACCACCAGGGCGAGCGTGAGCGGGCCCTCACGGCGGCCTGGCGCACCTGCTTCCCGGCGGAGGCGGTCAGCGAGTCGCCACTGGGGCTGGAGGATGACCCCTGGCCGGCGGCCGGCGAGTGGCTGCCCGAGCTCTGTGCCCACCCCGAGTGGCTCGATGCCCCGGCGGTACTCCAGGGCCTGGCCCTGGCGCTCACCACCCGGTTCGGCAGCCTGCCCTGGATGGCCCCGAGCCTCTTCGTGCCCCTGGCCGAGCGGCTGGAGCGCTGGCTCGACCAGGCGGCCGGGGAGGGGCCCGGCACCCTGGCCTGGGACGATGCCGACAACGCCCTGCTGCTGCGCACCGGCCTGGCGCTGGTGGTGGGCATGGAACGCGGCGCACGCCAGCGTTCCCGGCGGCTCGCCGAGCGCCTGCTGGCGCTGGATGACCACGATAGCCTGGGACTCCGGGAGCTGGTGCTCGACCAACTGCTGCGCGACGGGCGCGACGACGAGGCGCTCGCTGTCAGCCATCCGCCGGCGGGAGAGGAGCTGGGCGAGGCGGCGCTGGGCCTGCTGCTGGGCCGCGCGCTGGCGCTCTATCGGCTCGAGCGTCAGGCCGAGGCCGCCGAGGCGCTGGAGGAGGCCCGTCGACACAACGGCCATGCCCTGGCCCTGCTGTGCGCCGACAGCCCCCGCCCGCTGCCCGCCGTCGGCGGCGACGGGGTGGCCGAGCCGGGTTCCCGGGCGGAGGCGTGGCAGTATCGCACTCTGATGCGCGACCAGTGGCGAGCCACCCCCGGGGCGCTGGCCTGGCTGCAGGCCTGGCTCGACGAGCGCTAGTCTCCCGGCGCCCGCAGGGCCAGCCGTGCTTAAGCTGTCAGGTCCCGCGGGCCAGCGGGGCCGGCACCAGGTCGCGGTCGCGGCTGATCCAGATCGCCAGCGCGATGGCCGGCAGGCCTAGGGCCGTGGCGATCACGAAGAAGGTGGCGTAGCCCTCGGCGGCCACCACCAGCCCGCCGAAGCCGCTGAGGAACTTGCCCGGCAGGGTCATCAGCGACGAGAAGAGCGCGTACTGGGTCGCGGTATACGCCCTTGACGTTAGGCTGGAGAGGAAGGCGATGAACACCGCGCTGGCCAGGCCGTTGGCCAGGTTATCCCCGACGATCGCCATCACCAGCATCGGCAGGCTCTGGCCGGCCAGGGCCAGGGCGGCGAACAGCAGGTTGGTCAAGGTGGCAGATGCCGCCCCCAGCACCAGGATCGGCCCGATGCCGTAGCGCGCCACCAACAGCCCCCCCAGGATCCCCCCGGTCACGCTCATGGCGATGCCGAAGACGTTGGTGACGTTGGCGATGGTGGCCAGGGAGAAGCCCATGTCGATATAGAGCGGGTTGGCCATGGAGGCCATGGCCAGGTCGCTGATCCGGAACACGGCGATGAACACCAGCAGCCACAGCGCCTTGAGGCGGTGGCGACTGAAGAAATCGGTGAAGGGGCAGACGATGGCGCCGATCACCCAGGCGCCCAGGCGGCGCAGCTGGCGCGGCTTGCCGCGGCTGGCGCGCAGGAAGGCGCGCACCTTCGGCTCGTGGATCAGCTGGGTGGTGAGCGACAGGCGCGCAGGCTCAGGCCGCAGCAGCACGGTGACCACCCCGATGCCCACCAGCGCAGCCATGGTCAGGTAGGCCGCCTCCCAGGAGAGCCAGGAGGCCACGTACATGGCGCCGGCACCGGCCGCCAGCAGCCCGCCGCGGTAGCCGATGATGTAGGTGGAGGCCATGGCCGCCTGGATGTCGTCCGGGGCCGACTCGATGCGGAAGGCATCGATGGCGATGTCCTGGGTGGCACTGCCGAAGGCCACCAGCAGCGCGAAACCCGCCACCATGGCCAGGTTGCGGGTCGGGTCGAGGCTGGCCAGCCCCACCAGGCCGGCGGCGATCATCGCCTGGGCCAGCAGCATCCAGCCACGCCGCTGGCCGAAGGTGCGGGTCAGCAGCGGCAGGGCCAGGCGATCCACCACCGGCGCCCAGAAGAACTTGATCGAATAGAGGATGCCGATCCAGGAGAAGAA
This sequence comes from Halomonas sp. JS92-SW72, assembly GCF_003547075.1. Taxonomy (NCBI): domain Bacteria; kingdom Pseudomonadati; phylum Pseudomonadota; class Gammaproteobacteria; order Oceanospirillales; family Halomonadaceae; genus Halomonas; species Halomonas sp. JS92-SW72. Next base: position 2,335,462 of record NZ_CP032147.1, on the reverse strand, counting down.
ACCGATGGCGGCCACCTCGACCCCGTCGCTGCGCAGCCAGGCCGAGAGGGTCGAGAACACCAGCAGGAAGGGCAGGCCGGCCGAGAAGCCGAGGAACAGCATGGTGATCACCGGCGCACGCAGGTAGATCGCCAGGGCGTCGCGCCAGCTGCGATGGGGCGTTGGGCTGGGCATGGGGCTTGGCATCGGGCAGGGCACTCCTTGCGAGCCACCCGGACGGCGGGCCGTCACAGGCGGTCACCATCGATGGTAGAATCCGGCTGCCGGGCCGGGGGCCCGGACATCGCGCCGATTGTTGCAGAGCCCGGGCGGTGATACCAGCGTCCAGCCTTACCTGTCGGGAGTCCCATGAACGAGAACGATGCGACCCTTGAGTCCGGCGACGAGGCCGTCCCCCGCTGGTACGTGATCCAGTGCAAGGGCGGTGAGTCGTTCCGTGCTGCCGAGCACCTGGCCAACCAGGGCTACGAGGTGTTCCACCCGGTGCTCGAGGTGCAGAAGAAGCGCCGCGGCAAGCTCGAGTGGGTCAGCGAGCCGCTGTTCCCCTACTACCTGTTCATTCATCTCGACCGGCTGGTCAGCAACTGGCGCCCGATCCGCTCGACCCGCGGCGTGCTGAAGCTGGTCGGCTTCGGGGACATGCCGGTGGCGGTGAGCGATGCGCTGATCACCACCCTGCGCGAGCATGGCAGCGAGCGCGACGATGCCACCGCCAACCTCTACTTCCGCACCGGCGAGCCGGTGACCATCACCGAGGGGCCCTTCAAGGACCTGCAGGCGGTCTTTGCCAGCCACAAGGGGGAGGAGCGCGCCATCGTGCTGCTCAACCTGCTGCACCGCCAGCAGCGCCTGGAGGTACCGGTGGCCCAGCTGCGCCGCAGCTGAGCATCACGCCCCCTTTTTCCTGTCCGAGGAGACTGCCATGACGATCGCCCCCCAGCGGGTCGTGACCCTGCACTATGCCCTGATCGATACCGCCGACGGCGCGCTGCTGGATGACTCCCGTGCCCGCCAGCAGCCCCTGGAGTACCTCCACGGCCACCACAATATCGTCGAGGGGCTGGAGCGTGCCCTGGAGGGCCAGGCCGCGGGCGCCGAACTGAGCGTGACCCTGATGCCGGCGGAGGCCTACGGGCTGCGCAACGAGGCGCTGGTGCGCGAGGTTGGCCGCGGCGCCTTCCCGGTGAGCGACCTGGCGCCGGGGATGCGCTTCCAGACCCCCGGCGAGGCCGGCCCCCAGGTGGTCACGGTGCTGGAGGTGCGCGATGAAAGCGTGCTGATCGACACCAACCATCCGCTGGCGGGCCGGACCCTGCGCTATCGGCTGGAGGTGCTCGAGGTGCGTGACGCCACACGCGCGGAGCTGGCCAAGGGCCATCCGCTGCCTCCCGGCACCGACCACGCCAGCGTCGAAGACAAGAAGGTGCTGTGAAAACTGACCTGCATCAATATTCGTCCCGCCCCCGCAGGGTCGCGGAGGCGAATTTGATGCAGGTCAGGTTTTTTCCCGCCTCCCCGGGCTAAAGTCCTCTCAACACATCGAGACGGGAGGACACGAACATGTATCTGGATGACGCCGTAATCTTCGGGTTGGTCACCGTCGCGATGATGATCGCTTTCATGGGTGGCTGGATTACCTTCATCGTGCGGGATCATCGCAAGAAGAAGCACTGAAGCCAGCTGCATCAAGAGTCGTCAGGGGAGGGGGGAGTCATCCCCCCTGTAGCCGACCCACTTGGGTCGGCTTTTTTTCGCCTGTCGTTCTTGACCGACGGCCCCGGGCAGAATGTGCAGGCTTCGCGGAACCCGGCCGCGATCATCGCCAGGTCCCCCTGGTCGGCTGTGAAGCGGGGCTGGGCAGCGCTAGAATGAACGCTGTTCGATAACCCGGAGAGCCCGCCATGACTGTCCAGCGTGACACCGAGAGCCCGAACGAGTGCAAGCGCCAGAGCCGACGCCGGCTGCTGGCGACCCTGGGCATCGGGATCGCCGGCGCCTATGTCGCACCGACCCTCTTCAGCCTCGGCCAGGCACAGGCCCAGCACTCCCGACGCTCCCGTCCGAGCTTCAGCCGCCCCGGCTACTCCCGCCCGAGCTACTCCCGCCCGAGCTACTCCCGCCCGAGCTACTCCCGCCCGAGCTATTCGCGACCCAGCGGCGGCTATCGTCGCGACCGCCGCGATGTCGACTATCGCGATCGCGCTTACCGTCGCGATGATGAGCGCAGCGGGATCCGATTGATCGTCTCCGTCACCCCCCGATGGTGAGGGCCGTCGCCTCAGGTGACCTGTGCCTGGCCGGCCTCGGCCGGGTGCTGCGTCTGAGCGACTGTCCCGAGGTCCTCGATGCCCTTAGGGCGGCGATGGCGGGGTGGCCTGTCGAGGTGGTCGAGGCCGAGGGGGCGCCCCCGCCGATCCGGCTTGGTCGCGAGGGGCGGGGGTACCGCCAGCACTCGCCGGCCCTGCCGGACGGCCTCTTTCTTGCCACCCCCACCGAGGCCGCCTGCAGCCTGATTGCCGACCTGGTCGGCGAATACTTCGACCGCCATCCCGACAGCATCGGGCTGCATGGCGGTTCGGTGGAGGTCGACGGGCGCCTGGTGATCTTTCCGGCCTCCCACCGGGCGGGCAAGAGCACCCTGACGGCCGCCTTCGCCGCCGCGGGCTTCCGGGTATTCGGTGATGATGTGCTGGCCCTGACGCCGGAGGGCGAGGGCATGGCGCTGGGCATCGCTCCCCGCCTGCGCCTGCCGTTGCCGGAGAGCTTCGCCCCCGGCTTCCTCGACTACGCCGAGCGCCATGCCGGGCCTGCCGACAGGCGCTACCGCTACGTGGTGCCGCCGCCTGGCCGGCTGGCGTCCCACGGCGAGGTTCGCCCGCTGGGTGCCGTGGTGCTGCTGGCGCGGGACGAGGAGGCCGTGGCCCCGGCGCTCAGCCGGCTGGCGCCGGGAGAGGGGCTGCTGCAGCTGCTGTGCGAGAACTTTGCCCCTGAGACCGCGAGCGAGGCCCTGATGGAGCGCTTCCTGCCGCTGATGGGGCAGATTCCCTGTCTGCTGCTGCGCTATTCGGAGCCGCTGGCGGCGGTCAGGGCCCTGGGTGAGGCCCTGAGCGGGCCCCTGCCGGCAGCGCTGCCGGCGGCCAGCCTGGTGGCGCGCCCGACGCTGTCGATGGGGCCCCTGCCGGACGGCTGCTGGGCGCCCGAGCAGAGCGTCCTCGACTATCCGCTGGACGACGAACTCTTCCTGGTGGAGGTGGCCAGCGGGGCGATCCACCGGCTCAACCCCACCGGCCGGCTGATCTGGCAACTGCTGCGCCATGAACCCCTGAGCCCCGAAGAGCTGGCGGAGCTGCTGGGCGAGCACTTCGGGCTGCCGTGGGCCAGGGTGCTCGAGGATGTCCAGGCCCTGCTGGCGGGGCTCGCCGCCGCCGAGCTGGTGAGCCCGGCCGGCATGGTCAGCGACTGCCCCTGACCCTGGCCAGGAAGGCCTCCACCGGCTCCGGTCGGGCCAGCAGGTAGCCCTGCATCAGCGTCACCCCATGGCGGCGCAGGAAATCGGCCTGGGCCTCGGTCTCCACCCCCTCGGCCACCAGCTGCAGCTCCAGGGCCTGGGCCATGGCGATGATCGAGCGCGCCAGGGGCGCGTCGTCGGCGTGCTTCAGCGGCTCGATGAAGGCACGATCCAGCTTGATCTCATGGACGCGCAGCTGCTGGAGGTAGCGCAGCGAGGAGTAGCCGGTGCCGAAGTCGTCCAGGGCGATGGGCACCCCCAGCGCCTGCAGCGACTCCAGGCGCCGGCGGATCTCCGGGGTGACCAGCATCGATTCCACCACCTCGAGCACCAGCCGGCACGCCGGTACAGCGCGGCTCGCGAGGGCCTCGGACAGCCGTTGCGTGAAGGCGTCGTCGCGCAGCTGCTGCACCGAGACGTTGACCGCCACCACCAGGTCGCTGTCACGCAGCGGGCCGGCCAATAGCCCAAGGGCCTCGTCGAGGACCCACTTGCCGATGGGACGAATCAGCCCGCTGTGCTCGGCCTCGGCGATGAACACCCCCGGCGCCAGCAGCCCCCGCTCGGGGTGTTCCCAGCGCAGCAGCGCCTCGGCGCCGTGCAGCCGCCCGGTCGCGTCGAACTGCGGCTGCAGGTGGAGTCGGAATTCGCGACGCGTCAGCGCCTCGCGCAGCTCCCGCTCGAGTCGGCTGACACGGGCCTGCCACTCCCCCATGGCGGGCTCGTAACGGGCCAGGTGGTGTATTGGCATATCCCGGGCCGTGTCCAGGGCCAGCTCGGCCCGCTGCAGCAGCCGGTGGATGTCGTGGCCGTCTCGGGGGCAGCTGGCCAGGCCCAGGGTGAAGCGCAGGCTGGCCGCCTGCTGAGCGCCCAGCCACTCCCGTCCATCGAGCTCCTCGAGCAGGTCCTCCAGAGCCTGCTGGCGCAGCGAGGAGTCGGCGCCGGGCAGCAGCAGCAGGATGCGGTTGGCGGGCAGCCGAGCGGCGCTCCCTGCGAGGGCGGGGGCCGCCAGGCGACGGCTCAGCAGGCGCCCCACGGCGTGGAAGGCGGCATCGCCCATGGCGGTGCCCAGGGTGTCATTGATCTGGGTCAGCCCCTTGAGATGCAGGATGCCAACCTGGCACTCACCCTGCTCCAGGAGGGGGGAGATCGTCTCGTCGAGGCCGCGCAGGGTCGGCAGTCCGCTGACCTCGTCATGGTTCAGCTGGCGGTCCAGGCTCAGCTCCACCTCGCGGCGCCGCAGGGACTCGGCGAACTGGGTGAGCAGTCCCGTCAGGCCCATCAGGGCGTTGACCTCGTCGTCGCGCCAGCGGCGTGAGCGGTGATCCTCGCAGCAGAGCACCCCGCGCAGTTCGCCGGCCAGGAAGAGACCGATATCGAGCAGCGAAGTGATCTTCTGCTGCCTCAGATAGGGTGCCAGGTCGACGAGGCGCGGGTCGTTCTGGGCGTCGTCGGTCACCAGCGCCGGATGGTGGCGCAGTTGCGCCAGGTACGTCTGCAGTCGGTGCCCCCCCAGGCCCTGGCCGACCAGTGCCGGCTTGCGAAGGCTGGCCGCGCAGACCAGCCGCTCTCCCTCCATCACCCAGAGGTTGACGTCATCCACATCGAGCAGCTCGGCACTGCGGGCCAGCAAGGCCTCGATGAAGCGCTCCTCGTCCACCTCATCGAGCTGCATGTCGCGCAGGCCGTGCCAGGCGCGCTGCTGGTCGGCGAGCCGGGCATGGGTCTGGCGCAGCTCGGCGATGGTGGACAGGCTGGCCTCGGCCTGGCGGCCCAGGTGACGAAACAACCCGGTGCCGAGGATCCCGAGCCCCAGCAGGGTCATGATCAGCCAGGGCAGCGAGCGGCGCACCATCAGGGTGCCCGGTGCCGCTGGGGTCCAGGCCAGCCAGGCCGCGGGCGTCTCCTCGGGACCTTGCAGCGCCAGCCCCTCGCCCTCGGCTGCCGGGGCGTCCAGCAGGCGGAGGTCCGCAAGCCCCGAGGTGGCGCGCAGCTGAGCCAGGGGGCCTTGCGCCAGGCGATAGGCAAACAGCAGCTGGTGGGGGTCGGAAGCGGCAGGGTGGTGCGGGCTCTCCGGCTGGATCGGGGCGGCAACCATCATCAGCAGCTCGCCGTCCAGCCTCAGGAAGGTGGTCGCCGCCGCCTGGTCGGGCGGTATGATGGGCAGTCGCTGGCTGCGCCGACGCGGCGGAAGGATCTCGCCCTCGCGCACCTCCCATACCACCTCGCCGCCCGGAGCGACGATCAGCGCCAGGTCGATGCCCAGGTTGTCATGGAGGTTGGTGCCCATCTCGACCTCGAGCCAGTCGAGGTCCGGCCCCTCGGGCCGGTGGATCGCCAGGTGGCTGAGGTCCCAGACGGCATAGTCCATCACCACGCCGGCCAGGCGCTGGTGAATCTGGGAGAGCTGGACGGCGATCTGCTGTTCGGTGTGGCGGGCCTGCTGGCGGTTCTGCTCGCCGGCCGCCAGCAGCAGGATGCCGACGATGAAGAGCACCGCGAGGCTCAGCAGCAGCGCCAGGCCACGCCGCAGGCGGCGGTAGTCCTGCGCAATGACGCTGACCGGTGAGGGTGGGGTGGGGTCGCGTTCCTGCGGCGCCATGGTGACTCCTTCCTTGGTTCCTTGTGGCGGAGGCGGCGCAGCGTCAGCGCTGCACGGTGACCCGTCCGTTCTCCACGGGCCCGCGCCAGTGGCGCTGCCAGACGCGCATCACCCGCTCCGGGTACCAGGTCTGGCCCAGGCTGCCGTTGTAGCGGGCCAGCGCCCGAGTGAAGTCGCCGCGCTCCACCGCCAGGTAGTGGGCCAGAATGGTGGTGCCGTAGCGCAGGTTGCGCCACGGGTCCTTGAGGTCGTCGGCGGGCAGGCCCAGCTCGCGGATCCAGAAGGGCATGATCTGCATCAGGCCCACGGCGCCGGCGGAGGAGACCGCGTCGGCGCGAAAGGCGCTCTCCACTTGGATCACCGCCAGCACCAGCTCCGGCGGCAGGTTGGCCAGGCGCGCCTCCAGGTAGACCCGCTGCAGCAGCTCGCCGCGCAGCGCCTCGTCCTTGACGAAGCGTGCCAGCGAGGGCGCCATGGCGCTCTGCCACTGGCGCGCCGCCCAGATCTCGGTCGGGTCGCGGGGCGTGGCGAGGCTGTCGTCGAGGGTGGTGCGCAGGGAGGCGGGCGTGGGGGGCAGCGCCTGGACCACCAGGGGGCGTCGGTCGGCGTCCAGAGCGGCCAGGAAGCTGTCATCGCTGGCCGCCGCCGTGGAGGCGGCGGCCAGGCAGAGCGCGGTGAGCGCGATGGCGCGCTTCACGCGGCGGTGCGCGTCAGGGGCTGATGCGCTCGCGCAGAAAGTCGAGGATCTGCTCGGCCGGTACCATGGTGGCATCGCTGTCACGGCGTCCCTTGTACTCCAGTTCACCCTTGTCCAGGCCTCGATCGCCGACCACCAGGCGGTGGGGCAGGCCCATCAGCTCATGGTCGGCGAACTTGGCGCCCGGGCGCAGGTCGCGGTCATCCAGCAGCACCTCGAAGCCGGCGGCGGTCAGCTCGCCGTAGAGCTTCTCGGACTCCTCGCGCACCCGCTGCGACTTGTGGGCGTTCATTGGCACCAGCGCGATCTGGAAGGGGGCGATGGCGTCGGGCCAGATGATGCCGGCCTCGTCGTGGTTCTGCTCGATGGCGGCGGCCACGACCCGGGTCACACCGATACCATAGCAGCCCATCCAGGGATGCAGGGCGCGACCTTCGTCGCCGAGCACGCTGGCGTCCATCGCCTCGCTGTACTTGCGGCCCAACTGGAAGACGTGGCCCACCTCGATGCCGCGCTTGATGGAGAGGATACCGTGGCCATCCGGGGAGGGGTCGCCCTCCACCACGTTGCGCAGGTCGGCGACCTGGGGCAGGGCGACGTCACGCTCCCAGTTGATGCCGAAGTAGTGCTTGCCGTCGACGTTGGCGCCGGCGCCGAAGTCGCTCATCAGCGCCACGCTGCGATCCACGATGATCGGCATCGCGAGGCCCACCGGGCCCAGCGAGCCGGGGCCGGCGCCCACCGCGGCACGGATCTCCTCTTCGCTGGCCATGGTCAGCGGCTCCGCCACCTCCGGGAGGTTCTCGGCCTTGATGGCGTTGAGCTCGTGGTCGCCACGCACCAGCAGAGCGATCAGGCCGCCCTCGGCGGCGTGGACCATCAGGGTCTTGATGGTCTTCTCGATGGGCAGGCCGTGCTGCTCCACCAGGGCGGCGATGGTGCGGGCGTCGGGGGTATCGACCAGACGCAGCTCCTCGGCGGGGGCGGCGCGCTCGGGGGTGGTGCCCAGCGGCGCCGGCAGCGCCTCGGCCTTCTCGATGTTGGCGGCGTAGTCGGAGTCGCTGGAGAAGACAATGTCGTCCTCACCGGAGTCGGCCAGCACGTGGAACTCGTGGGAGCGGTCGCCGCCGATGGCGCCGGAGTCGGCCAGCACCGGGCGGAACTCGAGGCCCAGGCGGGTGAAGATGCGGGTGTAGGCATCGTACATCGCCTGGTAGGTCTCTTTCAGGGAGGCCTCGTCGACGTGGAAGGAGTAAGCGTCCTTCATGATGAACTCGCGGGAGCGCATCACCCCGAAGCGCGGACGGATCTCGTCGCGGAACTTGGTCTGGATCTGGTAGAAGTTGACCGGCAGCTGCTTGTAGCTGGCGATCTCGCGGCGTACCAGATCGGTGATCACCTCTTCATGGGTCGGGCCGACGCAGTAGTCTCGCTGGTGGCGATCCTTGAGGCGCAGCAGCTCCGGGCCGTACTGCTCCCAGCGGCCGGACTCCTGCCACAGCTCGGCCGGCTGCACCGCCGGCATCAGCACCTCCTGGGCGCCGGCACGGTCCATCTCCTCGCGCACGATCTGTTCGACCTTGCGCAGGGTGCGCAGGCCCACCGGCAGCCAGGTATAGAGGCCGGAGGTGAGGCGACGGATCATTCCCGACCGCAGCATCAGCTGGTGGCTGATGACCTCGGCGTCGGCGGGGGTTTCCTTGAGGGTGGCGATCAGCAGTTGAGTGGCGCGCATGGGTCCCGGGGTTCCTCGGTCAGCAGATGGCGGGCCGCCGTCGTGGCGGCGAATGGGCGCATTGTACGGCCAAGCGCGGGAGGCGGCAAAAGCGACCGTGAAAAGGGCGTCATCCGTCGGGTTTTCCCGCGACTGGGCCTGCGGACGGGGTGTGATAGACTCTCGCTGGTTTGCCAGGCGACGCCGAGTCACGCATGTCCTCGCTCGGCGCCACGGCTCCCCCCTTTCATGGAGGTTTCCGCATGACTCCCGCTCTCCGTCGCGGCCTGACCGGTCTTCTCCTCGGTGTGTCCATCACCGCCCTGGTGGGCTGCGGCACCGTCTTCCACCCCGAGCGCAAGGGGCAGGTGAGCGGTCGCATCGACCCGGTGGTGGCGATCGCCAACGGCGTCGGCCTGCTCTTCTTCATCGTCCCCGGCGTGGTCGCCTACGCGGTCGATTTCTCCAACGGCACCATCTACCTGCCCAGCGGGCACACCTCGGCCGGCGTGGATGCCATGCGGCTGGAGGAGGGCATGGACGTCGCCTCCCTGGAGCGGCTGCTCTCCGAGAAGACCGGCAAGGCGGTGAGCCTGGACAGCGAGCTGATGAGGGTCGAGGAGGTCGCGAGCCTGGACGAGGCGCTGGCACTGGTGCGCATGGCCGGCATCGACGACGAGGTGCGGCTCGGTACCGCCACCGACGGCGAGGCCTGATCGGACATCCCCGGCGGCGGCTTATGTAGGGCTCAGCCGGTCGCTGCCTGCTTATCCTGAGTCGCCTTCTCCTGGGTGAGAGGGCGCCCGGCGGGTCGACGGCCGGTACCGAGCCACAGTGCCGCCATTCCCGCCACCAGCCCCCAGAAGGCGGCCCCGATGCCGAGCAGGGTGACCCCCGAGGCAGTGAAGAGAAAGGTCACCAGGGCCGCATCGCGCTGGCGCTCGTCGGCCATCGCCGCAGCCAGGCCGTTGCCGATGGTGCCGAGCAGCGCGAGTCCGGCCAGGGCGGCGATCAGCGCGCCCGGCAGCGCTGCAAAAAGAGCCGTCACCGTGGCCCCGAATACCCCCAGCACCAAGTAGCCGACGCCTGCCGCCACGCCCGCCGTGTAGCGCCGCGACGGGTCCTCGTGGGCCTCCCGCCCCATGCACACCGCGGCGCTGATCGCCGCCAGGTTGAGCGCGAAGCCGCCGAAGGGGGCGAGGCCCAGGGTGGCCGCCCCGGTCCAGCCGATCAGCGGTGAGGTGGGGGGCCGGTAGCCGGCGGCCCTAAGCACCGTGATGCCCGGCAGGTTCTGGGTGGCCATGGTGACCACGAAGAGCGGGATCCCGACCCCGACCAGGGTAGCGAGCGAGAAGGCCGGGGCGGTGAAGACCGGCAGGGTCGGGGCGAGGCTCACCCCGTCAAGGCTCAGCTCACCCTGCATGGCGGTGAGGCCGACCCCCACCAGCAGCACCAGCACGATGGCGTAGCGGGGCGCGAAGCGCCGCCCCAGCACGTAGCTGGCCAGCATGGCCAGCGGCAGCAGCCAGGCGGTGGCCAGGGTGGCGAAGAGCTCGATACCGAAGCGCAGCAGTACGCCGGCGAGCAGGGCGGCGGCCAGCGCCGGTGGGATACGCTTCACCAGGGCGCCGAACAGGCCGGTCACCCCGCACAGGGTGATCAGCGCCGCCGAGAACAGGAAGGCCCCGATTGCCTGTTCCATGGGCACGCCCGGCAGGCTGGTGGCGAGCAGGGCGGCGCCCGGGGTCGACCAGGCGGTGAGGATCGGCATCCGGTAGCGCAGCGACAGCCCCAGCGAGGTGAGCCCCATGCCGATGCCCAGCGCCCACAACCAGGAGCCGATCTGGGCGTCGCTGGCACCCGCGGCTTCGGCGGCCTGGAAGATGATCACCGCCGAGCTGCCGTAGCCCACCAGCACCGCCACCAGCCCGGTGACCAGCGTGGAGGCGCTGACGTCCCGCCATACCGAGCGCGCCGGCGCGTCCCGCATCGCGGGGGTATCGCGGTATTCGATCATCTCGGGCTCCTCCCTGCTGTCGCCGGCCGTGCGTTATGACGTACAATGGGCGACACCCTACCATCGTGCGTTATAGCGCACAAGTCGTTTCGGGAGGATTCTCCATGCAGGAGATCGCCACTCATATTGCGCAGCGGCTCAAGGCCCTGCGCCAGGCGCGGGGCTGGAGCCTGGAGGCGGCCGCTCGGGCCACCGGGGTCAGCAAGGCGATGCTCGGGCAGATCGAGCGGGGCGAATCGAGCCCCACGGTGTCGACGCTGTGGAAGATCGCCAGCGGCTTCTCGGTCTCCTTCTCGTCGCTGTTCGGGGCGCCGGGCGGCGAGGCGGGACCCGCCGGCGAGACGCGGTGGGGGCGCGATGCCCTGGGCATGCAGGCGACGGTGATCTTTCCCTATGACCCCCTGCTGGGCTTCGAGATGTTCGAGATCGCGCTGGCCCCCGGGGCGGCGAGCGAGTCCTCGCCCCACGCCGCGGGAGTGGTGGAGCACATCGTAGTGCTGGAGGGGGAGTTGGGCCTGACCCTGGGCGAGGCGGAGGAGCAGCGGCTGCGGCCCGGAGAGGCGCTGCGCTTCCAGGCGGACTGCCACCACGTCATGCGCAGCCTCGGCGAGGCGCCGCTGCGCTTCCATGACGTCATCCACTACCTGCCCGGGGCCGCGGCGGGGGAGACCCTCTAGCGGCCGCAGGCCCCGACGACCGCTACCGGGCCAGGTCCCGCATGGCGCTCTCCAGCCCCTCGAGGGTCATGGGGTACATGCGGTCGTCGATCAGCTGGCGAATCAGCTGGGTGGAGTGGGTGAACTCCCAGGCGCGCCGCGGCATGGGGTTGAGCCAGGCCAGGCGGGGGAACTTGTCGACCAGGCGCCTGAGCCAAACCGCGCCTGCCTCGTCGTTGAAGTGCTCGACGCTGCCCCCTGGGTGGGTGATTTCATACGGCGACATGGCGGCATCGCCGACGATCACCACCTGGTAGTCCTCGCCGTAGGTGTGCAGCACGTCCATCGTCGGGATGCGCTCGGTGTGGCGACGCGACTGGCTCTGTGCGTTGCTGCGCCACACCCCCTCATAGAGGCAGTTGTGGAAGTAGTAGGCCTCCAGGTGCTTGAACTCCGAACGCGCCGCGGAGAAGAGCTCCTCGCAGGTGCGGATGTGGTCGTCCATGGAGCCGCCCACGTCCAGCAGCAGCAGCACCTTGACCGCGTTGTGGCGCTCCGGGCGCATCTGCACGTTGAGCAGGCCGGCGTCGCGCGCGGTCTCGCGGATGGTGGCGTCGATGTCGAACTCCTCCGCCGCCCCCTGACGGGCGAACTTTCTGAGCCTTCGCAGCGCCATCTTGATGTTACGCGTGCCAAGCTCCAGGGAGTCGTCGTAGTCGCGGAAGCGCCGCTCGTCCCATACCTTCACCGCCCGGCGGTGGCGGGAGCCCTCCTGGCCGATGCGGATGCCCTCGGGGTTGTAGCCGTAGGCGCCGAAGGGGCTGGTGCCGCCGGTGCCGATCCACTTGTTGCCGCCGGCGTGGCGCTCCTTCTGCTCCTCGAGGCGCTGCTTGAAGGTCTCGATCAGCTTCTCGAGCCCGCCCAGGGACTCGATCTGTGCCTTCTCCTCCTCGGAGAGCTGCTTCTCGAACTCCCGGCGCAGCCAGTCGTCCGGGATCAGCGCCTCGATGGCGGCGTCGAGGTTCTCTAGCCCCTCGAACCAGGCGGCGAAGGCGCGATCGAAACGGTCGAAGTGCCGCTCGTCCTTGACCATCACGGTGCGCGCCAGTTGGTAGAAGGCCTCCATGTCGGCGAACACCACGCCGCGCTCCACCGCGGCGTGGAGATCGAGCAGCTCGCGCAGCGACACCGGCACCCCGGCGCGCTTCAGGGTCTCGAACAGGCCGATAAACATGGCTCAGCGCCTCTGGTTGCCCTGGCGACGCAGCATGAAGGCCAGCCGCTCCAGCAGCTGGGTATCCTGCTCGTTCTTGACCAGCGCCCCGGCCAGCGGCGGGATCGCCTTCACCGGGTCGCGGTGGTAGAGCGCCTCTCGGGCCAGCTCGTCCGCCATCAGGAGCTTCAGCCAGTCCACCAGCTCCGAGGTGGAGGGCTTCTTCTTGAGGCCCGGGGCCTCCCTCAGCGCGAAGAACACCTCCAGCGCCTCGCCCACCAGCTTCGGGGCGATGTCGGGGAAGTGCACGTCGACGATGGCCTGCATGGTCGCGCGGTCGGGGAACTCGATGTAGTGGAAGAAGCAGCGGCGCAGGAAGGCGTCGGGAAGCTCCTTCTCGTTGTTGGAGGTGATCACGATGATCGGGCGGTGGCGCGCGGTCACGGTCTCGCCGGTTTCAAAGACGTGGAACGCCATGCGATCCAGCTCGTGGAGCAGGTCGTTGGGAAACTCGATGTCCGCCTTGTCGACCTCGTCGATCAAGAGCACCACCCGCTCGTCGGCGGTGAAGGCCTCCCACAGCTTGCCGGGCTTGATGTAGTTGGCGACGTTCTCCACGCCCTCGACGCCCAGCTGGGAGTCGCGCAGGCGGCTCACCGCGTCGTACTCGTAGAGCCCCTGGGCGGCCTTGGTGGAGGACTTGATATGCCAGGTGATCAGCCGCGTGCCCAGGGAGCGGGCCAGCTCCTCGGCCAGCAGGGTCTTGCCGGTGCCCGGCTCGCCCTTGATCAGCAGCGGGCGCTCCAGGGTCACGGCGGCGTTGACCGCCTGTTTCAGGGCCTCGGTGGCGACATAGGTCGCAGTGGAATCAAACGCCATGGAGTGTGTGCCTCGACAGATCGTCAGGAATGGGGATTTTCGAACAAGTGTACGGAAGGGCGGCGATGGCGACAAATCACCCCCGCTGCGGTGGGCGGTAGGCCTCCACCAGGATTGCCGGGTCGTGCTCGGCGTGGCCGCGGGTGGCATGGGCGCGCATCAGTTGGGCGGCGAGGGCGCTCATGGGGGTGGCGCTGCCGCTGCGCTGGCTCTGGGCCACCGCCAGGTCGAGGTCCTTGAGCAGGGTGCGCAAGTGCCAGGGCGGGTCGGCGAAGTCGCTCGCCGCCATGCGCGGGGTGAGGATCTGGAAGGGTTTCGAGTCCGCGAAGCCCCCGGAGAGCGCCTCGACGAGCCGGGTGGCCTCCACGCCGCTGGCCTCGGCCAGCGCTACCATCTCGGCGAGCACCGCGGCCTGGCAGCCCACCACCATCTGGTTGCACACCTTGGTGACCTGGCCGGCGCCCACCGGGCCCATGTGGGTGACCCGGGCGGCCATGGGGGCGAGGGCCGGGCATATGGCGTCGATGGCGTCCGCCTCGCCGCCGGCCATCATCACCAGGCTGCCGGCCTCGGCGCCAGCCACGCCGCCTGAGACCGGGCAGTCGATCCAGCGCATCCCGCACTGCGCCTCGAGCCGAGCGGCGAAGTCGCGGGTGGCCGCCGGGTCGCTGCTGGAGAGGTCGATCAGGGTCTGGCCCGGACGCCCATGCGCCGCCACGCCGCCCTCGCCGAACACCACCTGCTCCACCACGGCGGTATTGGCCAGGCAGAGCATCACCAGGTCCACGCTGGCCACCAACTCGCCGACGCTAGCGGCCACCCGGGCGCCGGCCTGGCCCAGCGACTCGGCCTTGGCGGGGGTACGGTTCCAGACGGTCACATCGAAGCCGGCCTCCAGCAGCCGGCGGGTCATGGGGTCGCCCATCAGGCCAATGCCGATGAAGCCGATGAAGCCGTGGTGGGGGTGAGGCATGAGATCTCTCCGGCGAGTGGATAGCAGGGAGCAGCATGCGCGAAGGCGGGGTTTTTCGGCAAGCCGGCTTGTCTGGCCGGACGGGAGTGTGCGACAAGCAAAGTTGGCCGGGGGCGAGGGCGGGTCCACAGAGGGCGATGGGCCGGCAGGAGGCGACAGACACCATGGGGCTTGAGCGTTGCGGGACGATGCCGGATGAACGCCATGTGACGCGGTGGGGGGCGGCGGCATGAAAGATGCATCGCGTGGCGAGCCCGCCTGGCACAGCCGGGAGCCTGCCGAGGTGCTCGCGGTACTTGCCGCCTCGGAACAGGGACTGAGCGGCGATCAGGTGGCCGAACGGCTGGCGCGCCACGGCGAGAATCGCCTGCCGGCACCGCCGCGCAGCGGTCCGCTGCGGCGTTTCCTGCGCCAGTTCCACAACGTGCTCATCTATGTGCTGCTGGTCGCCGCGCTGGGCACGGCCCTGCTGCAGCACTGGGTCGACACCGGAGTGATCCTCGGGGTGGTGGTGATCAATGCCATCGTCGGCTTTGTCCAGGAGGGCAAGGCGGAGCAGGCCCTGGAGGCGATCCGTGGCATGCTCTCCCCCCGGGCCCTGGTGCTGCGCGATGGGCAGCGGTGTACCGTGCCCGCCGAGCAGCTGGTGCCGGGCGACCTGGTGTTCCTGCAGGCCGGAGACCGGGTGCCCGCCGACCTGCGGCTGCTGCGCTGCCACAACCTGCGTATCGACGAGGCGATGCTCACCGGCGAATCGGTGGCCGTGGACAAGCAGACCGGCGCCGTGGACGCCGAGGCCGATCTCGGCGACCGCCGCGGCATGGCCTTCTCCGGCACCCTGGTCGCCTTCGGGCAGGGGCGCGGGGTGGTGGTGAGTACCGGCGCGGATACCGAGATCGGGCGCATCTCCACGCTGCTCGGCGAGGTGGAGACCCTGACGACGCCGCTGCTGCGCGAGATCGCCACCTTCGGGCGCTGGCTGTCGGGGGCCATCGTGGTGCTCGCCGCCATCACCTTCGCCTTCGGCTACTGGGGGCACCACTATGATCTCCTGGAGACCTTCCTGGCGGCCGTGAGCCTGGCGGTGGCGGCCATTCCCGAGGGCCTGCCGGCGATCATGACCATCACCCTGGCCATCGGCGTGCAGCGCATGGCGGTGCGCAACGCCATCATCCGCCGCCTGCCGGCGGTGGAGACCCTGGGCTCCGTCACCACCATCTGTACCGACAAGACTGGCACCCTGACCCGCAACGAGATGACTGTGAAGACCCTGCTCACGGCAGAGGAGAGCTACGAGGTCAGCGGGGTGGGCTACGCGCCCCATGGCGGCATCCACCATGCCGGCGAGGAGGTGGCGCTCGAGCAGCACCCGGTGCTGGCCGAAGCGCTGCGCGCCATCCTGCTGTGCAACGATGCCGAGCTCCAGCGGTGGAGCGGGGGCTGGCATCTCGAAGGCGACCCCACCGAGGGCGCGCTGGTGGTCGCCGGGCTCAAGGCGGGCCTGGATGCCCGGGAGGTCGCCCGACACTATCCCCGCGATGACGTGATCCCCTTCGAATCCCTCTACAAGTTCATGGTCACCCTTCACCACCATCATGAGGGCGGCCAGTGCCTGCTCTACCTCAAGGGCGCGCCCGAGCGGGTGCTGGCCGTCTGCGATCGTGAGCGCACCCGCGATGGTGACCGCTCCCTCGATAGGCCGCGCTGGGAGCGGCGCATGGACGCCGTCGCCGCCCGGGGCCAGCGGCTGCTGGCCGTGGCCCTGAAGCCCATGGAGGAAGGCCGCCGCACCCTGGCCTTCCCCGACGTCGAGGAGGGCGGCCTGACCCTGGTGGCGGTGTGCGGCATCATCGACCCGCCCCGGGAGGAGGCGATCGACGCGGTGCGCCAGTGCCAGCAGGCCGGCATCGTGGTCAAGATGATCACCGGCGACCATGCGGTGACCGCCCGGGCCATCGCCGACGAGCTCGGTATTCGCACCGCGGGCGGGGTCGTCCCGGGGCATGCCCTGGAGCCGCTCTCCGACGGGGAGCTGGCGGCCCTGGTGCGTGAGGTGGACGTCTTCGCCCGCGCCACGCCGGAACACAAGCTGCGCCTGGTCCGCGCCCTGCAGGCGGGCGGCCAGGTGGTGGCCATGACCGGCGACGGCGTCAACGACGCCCCGGCCCTCAAGCGTGCCGACGTCGGTGTCGCCATGGGCATCAAGGGCTCGGAGGCCGCCCGAGAGGCCGCCGCCATGGTGCTGGCCGACGACAACTTCGCCTCCATCGCCCACGCGGTGGAGGAGGGCCGCACCGTCTACGACAACCTGCGCAAGGCGATCCTCTACATCCTGCCCACCAGCGGCGGCGAGGCGCTGACCATCATGGCCGCCGTGCTGCTGGGGCTGACCCTGCCGCTGCTGCCGGCCCAAGTGCTGTGGGTGAACATGGTCACCGCCGTGACCCTGAGCCTGGCCCTGGCCTTCGAACCCGCCGAGCCCGGCGTCATGCGCCGACCCCCGCGTGTCCCCGGCGCGCCGATCCTGTCGGGCTTCCTGATCTGGCGCGTGCTGTTCGTCTCGCTGCTCTTGCTGGCGGGGACGTTCGGCCACTTCCTGTGGATGGAGCGGCAGGGCGTGGAGATTGAGCTGGCTCGGACCGTGGCGATCAATGCCCTGGTGATGGGCGAGATCGCCTACCTCTTCAACAGCCGCTACATCCTCGAGCCCGCCTGGAACCGCGCCGGCCTGCTGGGCAGCCGGGCGGTGCTGGTGGCGGTGGGCGTGCTGGTGGTCCTGCAGGCGCTCTTCACCTATGCCCCACCCCTGCAGTTCCTGTTCGGCACCGCACCCCTGGGCGCGAAGGAGTGGGCCAGTATCCTGGCCTTCGGCGTCATCCTGTTCGCGCTGGTGGAACTGGAAAAGGCCCTCTTCAGGTGGCGTGGGCGAGGCGCTCCTGGGGCGTGAAGGGGCGAGGTCGGCGAAGCAGGTATCGTCCATGGCGTCGGTCGGGGTTCCGGACTATTTTCATGGTATGACAAGGAGGTGGGTAGACCGGTTTGATGTTGCTCAACCCATACCGTCCGGCGCTTCTCCCCGGGTTCATCGTCTTGACCAGCAACGCCCTGCGGGAGACCCGGCCCGTAGGCGCCATCGACCCAAGGACTTGCCCATGCCGCCTGCCACGCCCCCTTCGCCCCTGATGGTGCACTCGGCCCGCCATGGCCACGGGGCCTGCTGCTGCGGCTCGCCGCTGCTCCAGCGCTTCCACGAGCGCATGATGGCGGAGATCAGCCGCCGCCACTTCCTGGGCGGAACCGCCGCCGTCATGGCGCTGTTTGCCGGCCTGCACGCCCCCTCCGTGGTGGGGGAGGCGCCGAAGGAGCGCGAGGGGCCGCTGCTGCTGACCCACCTGCGCCTGTTCGACGGCAGCGGGGCGCCGCTGCGCGGTGACGTGGCGGTGCGGGTGGAGGCGGGGCGCATCGCGGCCCTCCTGCCCGGTGACGCCGACCACCAGGGGGCCGAGGTGATCGACTGCGGCGGGCGTGTGCTGATGCCGGGGCTGATCGATGCCCACTGGCATACCACCCTGGCGGGCATCACCCAGGTGGCGGCGATGACCGCCGACGCGGGCTATGTGCATCTGGTGGCGGCCCGGGAGGCGGAGCGCACCCTGATGCGCGGGGTGACCAGCGTGCGCGACGTGGGCGGGCCTTCCTTTGCGCTCAAGCGCGCCATCGACGAGGGCATCGTGGCCGGGCCCAGGATCTTTCCCGCCGGCGCCATGATCTCCCAGACGTCGGGCCATGGCGATTTCCGCCTGCGCCATGAGGTGCCCCGCGGCACCACGACGCCGCTCAGCGAACAGGAGCGCCAGGGGGTCGCGGCGATCGCCGACGGCGAGGCCGAGGTGCTTCGCCGCACCCGGGAGCAGCTGATGCTCGGTGCCTCCCAGATCAAGCTGATGGCCGGTGGCGGCGTCGCCTCCACCTACGACCCTCTGGACAGCACCCAGTTTACCGAGCGCGAGCTGCGCGCCGCGGTGGAGGCCGCCGAGGACTGGGGCACCTATGTGATGGTGCACGTCTATACGCCCCAGGGGATCCAGCGCGCCCTGCGGGCCGGGGTTCGCTCCATCGAGCATGGCCAGCTGGCCGACGAGGAGAGCGTGCGCATGATGGCCGGGGAGGGCGCCTGGTGGAGCCTGCAGCCCTTCCTGCAGGACGAGGACGCCAACGTCTACCCCGACGCCGCGCGCCGCGAGTCCCAGCGCCAGGTCGCCGAGGGCACGGTGCGCGCCTATGAGATGGCCCAGCGCTTCGACGTGAAGACGGCCTGGGGCACCGATATCCTCTTCAGCCCCCAGAACACGCCGAACCAGCTGCGCCACCTGGCCAAGCTCACCCGCTTCTATGACCCGCTGACGGCCCTGGCCATGGCCACCGGGCGCAACGGCGAGCTGCTCGCGCTCTCGGGCCCGCGCAACCCCTATCCCGGCACCCTCGGGCGCATCGAGCCCGGCGCCCTGGCCGACCTGCTGGTGGTCGACGGCGACCCGAGCCGCGACCTCGACTTCCTCAACGACCCGGAGCGCAACCTGCGCCTGATCATGAAGGGGGGGCGCATCCACAAGCAGACCCTGGGGGGCCAGCCATGAGCGCCCAAGGCGTCGGGCTTGCTGCCGGTCTCGTGCTGGCTCTCGCGGCCGCTTCATTGCCTGCTGCGGCCAGCGCTGAGGGAGAGGACGACGGCTGGCGCGTCCAGCTCACCCCCTACGTATGGATGGCCGGCCTGTCCGGCGACGTCCGCCCCCTGGCGGGCGCCCCCACCGTCAGCACCTCCCGGGGGTTCGGGGAGGTGCTCGAGGACCTGGAGGGGGCCTTCTTCATGACCGGCAGCGCCCGGCGCGATCGCTGGGTGCTGCAGGGCGATCTCACCTGGGCCTCGCTGGGTCACGAGGCGACGCTGCCCCCTGGCATCGTGGCCGAGGGCCGGCTGCGCCAGCGTTCGGTGACGGCGCTGGCGGGCTACCAGGTGGTCAGCGAGGGGGCGCATCGCCTGGATCTGCTGGCGGGGGCGCGGGCCTGGCGGATCGAGGCCGAGGTGGGCGTGCCGGCCCTGGGGCTTTCGGCCCGCGACACCCAGCGCTGGGTCGACCCGCTCCTCGCCGCGCGGCTGCGTTCGGCCTGGAGCCCGGCCTGGTCGACGCTGCTGCAGGGTGATGTCGGCGGCTTCGGGGTCGGGTCCGACAGCACCTGGCAGCTGGTGGCCACCGCCAACCTGGCGGTGAGCGACTCCCTCCACCTCTCTGCCGGCTATCGCCACCTGGCGGTGGAGCGTGACGAGGCAGGCACTCGCCTCGATGTGTCGATGAGCGGCCCGCTGCTGGGGGCCACCTGGCGTTTCTGACCCGGGCCCTGCCTCGCCATGGCGCATTTCGCCCCTGCGGGGCGCCCGGATGGTGCAGTGCGGCATGGTGTTTGAGGGTGCGACACCCCATCCCTGCCAGGATGTTAATTCAATAACCTATTGATCTATAATAAATGATTGCGGGAATGGCCCGCTATTCGCAATGTGTTGAGCATGATCGCTGAACCGCCTGGCGATCCACGAGTGAGCTGGCGTGCTCCACCTGGCCCCCTTCGGGGGGCCTTTTTTATGCTTGGCAGGCGGGGGTTGTTGGTCTACATTTGATGAAAATGTAGAAATTAACCATCACCAACTCCACGGAGCCCTCTCCATGAGCCAGATCACCCCCGTCACCTGGGAAGACCCCTTCCGTCTGATCGACCAGCTCAGCGAAGACGAGCGCATGGTCTACCAGACCGCCCACGACTACTGCCAGGAGAAGCTCCTGCCCCGGGTGCTGGAGGCCAACCGCCACGAGATCTTCCACCGCGAGATCATGAACGAGATGGGTGAGCTCGGCCTGCTGGGTTCCACCATCGACGGCTACGGCTGCGCCGGGCTTAACTACGTCAGCTACGGCCTGGTCGCCCGCGAGGTGGAGCGGGTCGACTCCGGCTACCGCAGCGCCATGAGCGTGCAGTCGAGCCTGGTGATGTACCCCATCCACGCCTTCGGCAGCGAAGCCCAGCGCGAGAAGTACCTGCCCAAGCTGGCCACCGGCGAGTGGGTGGGCTGCTTCGGCCTCACCGAGCCCGACCATGGCTCCGACCCGGGCGGCATGGTCACCCGTGCCACCCGCATCGACGGTGGCTGGCGCCTCAACGGCACCAAGACCTGGATCACCAACTCCCCCATCGCCGACGTCTTCGTGGTGTGGGCCAAGGATGACGAGGGCGTCATCAACGGCTTCATCCTCGAGAAGGGCATGAAGGGCCTCACCGCGCCCAAGATCGAGGGCAAGTTCAGCCTGCGCGCCTCCATCACCGGCCAGATCGCCATGCAGGACGTGGAGGTCTCCGACGACCAGCGGCTGCCCAATGTGACCGGCCTCAAGGGCCCGTTCTCCTGCCTCAACCGCGCCCGCTACGGGATCGCTTGGGGCGCCATGGGCGCGGCTGAGGCGTGCTGGCATGCGGCACGCGACTACACCATGGACCGCAAGCAGTTCGGCCGCCCGCTGGCTGCCAACCAGCTGATCCAGAAGAAGCTCGCCGACATGCAGACCGAGATCACCCTGGGTCTGCAGGCGGCGCTTCGCGTGGGTCGCATGATCGATGACGGCCAGCTGGTGCCCGAGGCGATCTCGCTGATCAAGCGCAACAACTGCGGCAAGGCGCTGGACATCGCCCGGGTGGCCCGCGACATGCACGGCGGCAACGGCATCAGCGACGAGTACCACGTGATTCGCCACGTGATGAACCTCGAGGCGGTCAACACCTACGAGGGGACCCACGACGTCCACGCCCTCATCCTGGGCCGCGCCCAGACCGGCCTGCAGGCCTTCACCGGGTAACACGGGGAGCTCGCGATGAGCGGACCGCTGGAAGGCATCACGGTGCTCGACATGTCGCGGGTGCTGGCCGGTCCCTGGGCCGGCCAGCTGCTCGCCGACCTGGGCGCCCGAGTGATCAAGATCGAGCACCCCGAGCGCGGCGACGATACCCGCGGCTGGGGGCCGCCGTGGCTGGCCGAGGGCGATGCCCTGGAGAAGGTGGCCGCCTACTACCTCTGCGCCAACCGTGGCAAGCAGTCGCTGGCCGTGGATATCGCCACCGAGGAAGGCCAGGCGCTGGTGCGCCGGCTGGCCGAGGGCGCCGATATCCTGCTGGAGAACTTCAAGGTGGGCGGGCTTGCCAAGTACGGCCTCGACTACCCGAGCCTCCGGGCCCTCAACCCGCGCCTGATCGGCTGCTCCATCACCGGCTTCGGCCAGGAGGGCCCCTACGCCCACCGCGCCGGCTACGACTTCATGATCCAGGCCATGGGCGGGTTGATGAGCCTCGGCGGCGAGCCCGATGGCATGCCGATGAAGACCGGCGTGGCGATCACCGACGTCACCACCGGTCTCTACGCCACCGTGGGGGTGCTGGCGGCGCTGCAGGAGCGTGAGCGCACCGGGGTCGGGCGCCATGTGGACGTGGCTCTGCTCGATGTCCAGGTGGCGACGCTCGCCAACCAGGCCCTCAATGCCCTGGTCTCGGGCCGCAACCCGGAGCGCCACGGCAACGCCCACCCCAATATCGTCCCCTACCAGGCCTTCGCCTGCGCCGATGGCCATCTGGTGCTCACCGTGGGCAACGACGCCCAGTTCGCCCGCTTCGCCCGCCTGCTCGGCCACCCCGAGTGGGCCGATGACCCGGCCTACGCCACCAACGCGGCGCGGGTCGGCAACCGCGAGGTGCTGGTGCCGATAATCCAGACAATCCTGATGACCCGCGGTCGGGACGAGTGGCTCGCCGAGCTGGAGGCCCGCGGCATTCCCGCCGGGCCCATCAACACCCTCACCGAGGTGTTCGACGACCCCCAGGTGCAGCACCGCGCCATGCGCCGCACCCTCAGGCGGGGCGAACTTGAGGTCCCCCAGGTGGGCAACCCCCTGCGCTTCGATGGTGACTCCGCCACCAGCGAGGTGGCGCCGCCGCGTCTCGGTCAGGACAGCGATGCCATCCTGGCCGGTATGGGGCTGACGCCGGACGATATCGCCCGGCTGAGACGGGCAGGGGTGGTACGTTAGCGGGGAGAGAAACGGCGGGTCAGGCCCATTTCGGCGATCATGCGGGTGGAGATCTCCTCCACCGAGAAGCGGGTGGTGTCGATGAAGGGGATATGCAGCTGGCGGTAGAGCCCCTCGGCCTGGCCGACCTCCTGCATGCACTGGTCCATGGAGCTGTAGCGGCTGTTGGGCCGCCGCTCGTGGCGGATCGCCGCCAGCCGGCGCGGGTCGATGGTCAGCCCGAACAGCTTGTGGCGGTGGGGCGCCAGGGCCTTCGGCAGTTTGAGGACGCCATCCTCGTCGAGGTCATCCTCGGTGAGCGGATAGTTGGCGGCGCGGACGCCGAACTGCAGGGCCAGATAGAGCGAGGTGGGGGTCTTGCCGCAGCGCGAGACCCCGACCAGGATCACGTCGGCCTTGTCGTACTGGTGGGTGCGGGCGCCGTCGTCGTTGTCCAGGGCGAAGTGCACCGAGTGGATGCGGTCCATGTAGACCTCGTCCTGCCCGATGGCGTGGGTACGCCCCACGCTGTAGCTGGAGCGGGTCGCCAGCTCCTGTTCCAGGGGCTCAAGGAAGGTCGAGAAGATGTCGACCTTGAACCCCTCGGCCTGGCGGATCACGTCACGGATGGCGCTGTCGACGATGGTGTCGATGATGATCGGCTTCTCGCCATCGTGTACCGCGGTGCCGTTGATCACCTCCACCAGGTTCATGGCCTTCTCGACCGAATCGATGTAGGGCTTGGTGACCATGCGGATCTCGACGTTCTCGAACTGTGCCAGCAGGCTGCGGCCCAGGCTCTCGGCGGTGATGCCGGTGCCATCGGAGATGAAGAAGGCGGTACGGGTCATGTCGGTGTCGTCGCAGCAGGTGAACAAGAAGAGATAGTGAAAGCAGCGACCCCTATTGTCGGTGCCCGCGCCGCCGGTCACAAGCGGCCCTGCCGAAGGAGATCGTTAGTTGACTACAGGAATCCTCGAAAAGGGCCCATTCTTGTAAAAATCCTCCAGTGTCTTCGCTGTTAGACCAATGGCGAATATGGCCTTCGCTTGGTAGAGTGCCGACCATTCCGTCATGCCTCCTGGCATGACCACCTGTCGTCGAAAGCCAAGGGGGTTCCGTGGACGATTACATTCTGTGGTTCGAAGAGCTGGGCATGGACGATGTGGAGCGCGTAGGGGGCAAGAATGCCTCCCTCGGCGAGATGATCTCCAACCTGGCCGGCGCCGGGGTGACCGTGCCCGGCGGCTTCGCCACCACTGCCCACGCCTACCGTGAATTCCTCTCCCACGAAGGCCTCAACGAGCGCATCAATGCGGCCCTGGCCACCCTGGATGTGGATGACGTGACGGCGCTGGCCCGCACCGGCGCGGAGATCCGCCAGTGGATCATCGATACGCCGCTGCCGCCCACCTTCGAGCAGCACCTACGCAGCGCCTACGACCAGCTCCTCGCCCGGCATCCCAACCTCAAGGTCGCCGTGCGCTCATCGGCCACCGCCGAGGACCTGCCGGACGCCTCCTTCGCCGGCCAGCAGGAGACCTTCCTCAACATCGAGGGCTTCGACAACATCAAGCGCGCCGTCCACGAGGTGTTCGCCTCGCTGTTCAACGACCGCGCCATCTCCTATCGGGTGCATCGCGGCTACGCCCACGAGAACGTCGCACTCTCCGCCGGCGTCCAGAAGATGGTGCGTTCCGAGACCGGCGCCTCCGGCGTGATGTTCACCCTGGACACCGAGTCCGGCTACCGCGACGCCGTCTTCGTGACCGCCTCCTGGGGGCTGGGCGAGACCGTGGTGCAGGGGGCGGTGAACCCCGACGAGTTCTATGTCCACAAGCCCACCCTGGCCGCCGGCCGGCCCGCGGTGCTGCGCCGCAACCTGGGCTCCAAGCTGATCAAGATGGTCTACGGCAAGGAGGCCAGCGCCGGCAAGTCCGTCGAGACCGTCGAGGTGCCGCTCAAGGAGCGCGGTCGCTTCTGCATCAACGACGAACAGGTGATGGCCCTGGCGCGCCAGGCGGTGACCATCGAGCAGCACTACCAGCGCCCCATGGACATCGAGTGGGCCCTGGACGGTGACGACGGCGAGCTCTACATCGTCCAGGCGCGCCCCGAGACCGTGGTCTCCCAGCAGGAGGGCGGCAAGCTCGAGCGTTTCCAGCTCAAGGAGAAGGGGCGCAACCTGATCGCCGGCCGTGCCATCGGCCAGCGTATCGGCCAGGGTACCGTCAGGGTGGTGTTCTCCCCGGAGGACATGGAGAAGGTGCAGAGCGGTGACGTCCTGGTCACCGACATGACCGACCCCGACTGGGAGCCGATCATGAAGCGCGCCTCGGCCATCGTCACCAACCGCGGCGGGCGTACCTGCCACGCGGCGATCATTGCCCGAGAGCTCGGCATTCCCGCCGTGGTGGGCTGCGGTGATGCCACCGAAGTGCTCGCCGATGGCCGGGACGTCACCGTCTCCTGCGCCGAAGGCGACACCGGCCACGTCTACGAAGGCCTGCTGGCCTTCGACCGCAGCGTGACCAGCGTCGACGCCATGCCCGAGATCCCCTTCAAGATCATGATGAACGTCGGCAACCCCGACCGTGCCTTCGGCTTCGCCAGCCTGCCCAATGCCGGTGTCGGCCTGGCACGCCTGGAGTTCATCATCAACCGCATGATCGGCGTGCACCCCAGGGCGCTGCTGGAGTACGACACCCTGCCCGCCGACCTGCAGCAGACCATCGACCTGCGCAGCGCCGGCTATGCCAGCCCGGTCGACTTCTACGTCGACAAGCTGGTCGAGGGCATCAGCACCCTGGCCGCCGCCTTCTACCCCCAGCGGGTGATCGTGCGTCTGTCGGACTTCAAGTCCAACGAGTACGAGAACCTGATCGGCGGCAAGCTCTACGAGCCCGGCGAGGAGAACCCCATGCTCGGCTTCCGCGGCGCCGCCCGCTACATCTCCGAGACCTTCCGTCCCTGCTTCGAGCTGGAGTGCCGCGCGCTGAAGCGGGTTCGCGAGGAGATGGGCCTGACCAACGTCGAGGTCATGGTGCCCTTCGTGCGCACCCCCGACGAGGCCCGCCAGGTGGTCGAGCTGCTCGCCGCCAACGGCCTGAAGCGCGGCGAGCAGGACCTCAAGGTGATCATGATGTGCGAGCTGCCGGCCAACGCCCTGCTCGCCGACGAGTTCCTCGAGCACTTCGACGGCTTCTCCATCGGCTCCAACGACCTGACCCAGCTGACCCTGGGCCTGGACCGCGACTCTGGCATCGTCGCCCACCTCTTCGACGAGCGTAACCCGGCGGTCAAGAAGCTGCTGGCCATGGCCATCCAGGCCTGCAAGGCCCAGGGCAAGTACGTCGGCATCTGCGGCCAGGGCCCGTCGGATCACCCGGACCTCGCCAAGTGGCTGATGGAGCAGGGCATCGACTCCGTCTCCCTCAATCCCGATGCGGTGCTGGAGACCTGGTTCATGCTTGCCGGGGAAACCCTGGGCTAAGCGCTAAACTTGGCGTCAGTACAGCGCCCGCGAGGGCGCTGGGGGCAAGCCGAAGAGGAGGTCCTACGCCAGGGATGGCGTCGGTAGCGCCCAGGGAAGGGTTCACAGCGCCTCCTCTGAGGCTTGTCGCCAGGTCAGCCCGAGCAAAACATTGATAGGCTTTTCTCGCCCGGTCGACCTCCAGTCGGCCGGGCGTCTTTCGTCTATGCTGACAGTCTCCCGCTGACCCGATCGTGACAAGGAGCCTGTCCATGACCCTTCCCGCCGTTCCCTTCCGCCGCCGCCTGCTGTTGCCGGTGACTGCCGCCCTGATGCTTGGCCTGCCGCTCGCGGCCCAGGCCGAGGTGGCCTTCCAGTACGACCTGCCGGCCATCGCCCCCGAGGTCGCCTCCGAGACACAGGAGAAGCCCGGCTGGGCCATGGAGCGCTTCGCCGTGGCCGCCGCCAACCCGCTGGCCACCGACGCCGGCTACCAGGTGCTGAGGGCCGGCGGCAGCGCCATCGACGCCGCGGTGGCCGTGCAGATGGTGCTGACCCTGGTGGAGCCTCAGTCCAGCGGGATCGGCGGTGGCGCCTTCCTGATGCACCATGACGGCAAGGCGGTGGCCGCCTACGACGGCCGCGAGACCGCGCCGGCCGCCGTCAACGGCGAGCTCTTCCTCGACGAGGAGGGCGAGCCGCTGCCCTTCATGGAGGCCGCCGCCAGCGGTCTCTCGGTGGGGGTGCCCGGCACCGTGCGCATGCTGGAGCTGGCCCACGCCGAGCACGGCCGGCTGCCCTGGGCGGAGCTCTTCGGCCCGGCGATCCGGCTGGCCGAGGAGGGCTTCGCGGTGAGCCCGCGACTGGCCACCAGCCTCGCAAGCGAGCAGCCGCTGCGCGACGATCCCCTGGGCAGCGCCTTCTACTACCCGAACGGTGAGCCGCTCGAGGCGGGGGTGACGCTGAAGAACCCAGCCCTGGCCGCCATCCTGCGCGAGATCGCCGAGCACGGAAGCCGGGCCCTCCACGAGGGGCCCATCGCCGAGGACCTGGTGGCCCGGGTGCAGGGCCACCACAGCCGCGCTGGCGCCATCACCGCGGAGGACCTGGCCGGCTACGAGGCGAAGCGGCGCGACCCGATCTGCACCGCCTGGCAGGCCTACGAGATCTGCGGCTTCCCGCCGCCCTCCTCGGGCCACCTCACCGTGATGCAGATCCTCGGCATCCTGGAGCACCTGCCCGAGGTGGAGACTCCCCTGGAGGAGGGCGTGCCCGGCGAGCCCTGGCTGCACCAGTTCCTCGAGGCCTCGCGGCTGGCCTTCGCCGACCGCGGCCACTACATCGGCGACCCGGACTTCGTGGAGGCCCCCGGTGGCGACTGGTCGGTGATGCTCGCCCCCGACTACCTGGCCCTGCGCGCGGCGCTGATCGGCGAGGAGAGCCTGGGCAGCGGCGGCGCCGAACCTGGCAACCCCGGTGAGCTAGCCACCGGCTGGGCCAGCCAGACCGAGCAGCCGGAGTACGGCACCAGCCATATCAGCATCGTCGACGAGCACGGCAACGCCATCGCCATGACCACCACCATCGAGGCCGCCTTCGGCTCGCGGATCCTCGCCGATGGCGGCACCGGCCTTGCCGGCGGCTATCTGCTCAACAACGAGCTGACCGACTTCTCCTTCACCCCGCAGGACGAGGCGGGTAATCTCATCGCCAATCGGGTGGAGCCGAACAAGCGGCCGCGCTCCAGCATGAGCCCGACCCTGGTCTTCGCGCGCGATGGCGACAGCCGCGGCGAGCTGGTGGCGAGCCTCGGTTCCCCCGGTGGGGCGGCGATCATCCACTACACCGCCAAGGCGCTGGTGGCCATGCTCGACTGGGGGCTGGATGCCCAGGAGGCGCTGAACCTGCCCCACGCCATCACCCTGGGCGGGCCGGTATTCCTGGAGGAGGGGCGCTTCCCGGCCGAGACCCTGGAGGCGCTCAACGCCCGTGGCCACGAGGCCAGCGAGCGTGAGCTGGTCAGCGGGCTGCAGGCGATCCAGCGCACCGAGACGGGCTTCTTCGGCGGCGCCGACCCGCGCCGGGAAGGGGTGGTGATGGGCGATTAACGGCGCAGCCAGTTGCGCAGCTTGACCAGCAGCAGGGCGCCGTCGCCGAGTTCGCGGCGGTCGTCCAGCAGCTCGGCGAGCAGCTCCGGACGGTCGGTGATGATGGCGTCGACGCCCAGGTCGATCAGCTGAGACATCCGGGCGCGGTCGTTGATGGTCCAGGCGTGCACCTCGTAGCCGTAGTAGCGCGCCAGGCGAATCTCGTTGTCGGTGATGCGGTTGTGGCGCAGCCCCAGGGCATCGAAGCCGCGCCGGTCCAGGGTGCCGGGCAGGATCAGCTGGGCCAGCAGGGTCACCCTGAGCTCGGGCTCCCGGGCGCGAATCTCCTCTACCAGGGCCGCCGACATGGTGGCCACGCGGGTCTCTCCGACCACGTCCACGCTCCCGCAGGCCGCGGCCGCCTCGGCGTCTGCGGCCTCGTCGTGGCAGGCCTGGCGCCGGGCCGACTCCTCGCGCAGGGCGGCGATCACTCCCTCCACCAGGGCCACCTCGCGGCCAGGGTCCGGCTTCATGTCGATCATCAGGGCGTTGCGACCGCGCACCGCGGCCAGGGTCTCGTCGAGCCCCGGGATCCGCTCCCCCTGGAAGGCGTCGCCGAACCAGCTGCCCACGTCGAAGACGGCCAGCTCCTCCCGGGTCAGCTCGCCGAGGTTACGCGGGTCGCCGGTCAGGCGAGTGAGGCTGCGGTCGTGGAACAGCACCACCTCGTCGTCGGCGGTGAGGCGCACGTCGATCTCCACGTAGTCGGCGCCGTCCTGTATCGCCTGCTCCACCGCAGCCAGGGTATTCTCCGGGGCGGCCATGGAGCTGCCGCGGTGGGCGATATTGGCGACCTCGTCGCGCAGCTCGAAGCTGTTGACGATCAGCCATGCCTGGGAGAGGGCGAAGGCGATCACCCCGATCTCCAGCGCCCAGGCCAGGCGTCCCGGATGGACCCCCTTGGGCGGCGGCGCGGGGCGCGGCTCGCGGTGGGCCAGGCGCAGGGTGAGGCAGGCCGAGAGCAGGGCGTTGGCGGCGATACCGACGAAGGTGATGGCCAGGGTCACCAGCACGTAGGCGGTGAGGTAGGCCAGGGTGGCCGGCACCAGCACGGCGTTGCGCTCGGGCAGCCACCACAGCATCGGCGTGAAGAGCCTGTCGAAGAGCAGGGTGGCGACCAGCGGCAGGGCGATGATGACCAGCAGCAGGGCGATCACCGCCAGGGCGATGGGCCCCTTGCGGCCATGGGTCAGCCGGTGGCTGCGCTTGAGGGCCTGGCGGGGCCATAGGCCCTCCAGCGCCACCAGCGGCAGGGCGAGGATCCAGCGGAAGTAGAGGGTCGCGGCGATGGCCGCCCAGACCACCACCAGGGGCAGGCCGATGGCCAGGAACTGCCACAGCGCCGGTGGGCGCACCCGCTGCACGTAGTAGGGGTCCAGCCCGCCGAGAAAGGTGCCATAGAGCCAGGCGATGGCAAAGGCCACCGGAATGACCAGCAGCAGGTGGCTGCCCACCTGGACTACCACCAGAGCCGCAAGCTGCGGCAGGCGTCGCAGGGTCCACCAGAGCGCCTCGAAGGCCAGGCGAACGTGGTTGTCCCGGGGGCGCGCCGCCACCAGGATCATCCCGGCCTGCTGCAGGTAGAGCACCAGGAAGGTGAGGCCGATGGCGGCCAGCAGCCAGAGGGCACCGCCGGCACTCATCAGGATATCGATGAGCTCGGCGTTGGTGATCACCGGGCGCCCGAACTGGCCGAGCAGCCGCGTCAGGCTCCAGGCCACTGCCGGCAGCAGCAGCAGCGAGGCCAGCAGGGTGAAGAAGAGGTGGTAGACGATCAGCGGCCGCAGGTGCTCGCGCAGGGTGCGCAGCACGTCCCGGCTCAGCTGAGAGAGGGCCAGCATGGGGCGTTCGGCGTCATGGTCATGCCCCTAGGGTGACACCCTCGGGCCGCGGGCGGCAAGGGGCCGTCCGCGGGGGGAAGGGAGAAGGCGGGCCTCAGCCCTCCAGCGGCAGTCGTGCATCGGCCACCAGGATGCCGTTGTTGTCGGCGTAGAGCCACTCGCCGGGCGAGAGGGTCACGCCGGCGAAGGTCACCGGGATGTCGCGCTGGCCCTCGCCGCGCTTCTCGCTCTTGCGCGGGTGGGCGCCCAGCGCCTGGACGCCGAGCTCGGTCTCGGCCAGCACGTCCACGTCGCGCACGCAGCCGTACATGATGACGCCGCTCCAGCCGTTGTCGGCGGCCTGCTCGGCCAGCATGTCGCCCAGCATCGCACAGCGCTGGGACCCCCCGGCGTCCACCACCAGCACGGCGCCCTCGCCGGGCTCGGCCACCGCCTCCTTGACCAGGGAGTTGTCCTCGAAGCACTTCACGGTGCGGATCGGCCCGCAGAAGGCATCGCGACCGCCGAAATTGATGAAGATCGGGTCCAGCACGCGGACCTCGGGATGGGCGTCGCAGATGTCGGGGGTGATGATATGGCTCACGTCGGGGCTCCTTGCTTGGGCTCGGGTTGCGGAAAGGCGTCAAGCCCGATGATGCCACAGCCCGTAGGGGCGCCGCAGGATGGCTTTGGTGGCAAGCTGGTCGAACGCAGTGCGCCGACTCACTCGGCCAGGCAAACCCCGTTGCGCCCGCTCTGCTTGACGCGATACATGGCCTCGTCGGCATGCCGCACCAGCTCGGATATCTCCCTGCCATGACGCGACGACAGGGCGATGCCGATGCTGCAGGAGGGAAGCAGCGAAAGCTCCCCGAGCGTGATCGGTTCCACGAGCTGCTGCAGGACCTGAACGGCGATCCGGGTCGCCGTGTCGGCATCACTCACGCCGTAGAGCAGGCTGAGGAACTCATCGCCGCCGATGCGCCCGCACAGGTCGGAGGATCTCAGCGCCGACTGCAGTCGCGCAGCGAGGATCTGCAGTACCCGGTCACCCGCCGCATGGCCATGGGTATCATTGATCTGCTTGAAATTGTCGAGGTCGATAAACATCAGACCGATGGAAGGCGGGTTCTCTGCCTGTGTCACACTGGCTAGTTGATCGAGGCGTTCGAAGAAGGCCGCGCGGTTGAGCAGTCCGGTCAGCTCGTCGTAGGTCGCCTGGCGCGACATGCGGGTCTCACGGGCCTTGCGTTCGCTGATGTCGTGGGCGTTGCCGATCATGCCGATCAGCTGGCCGTCCACATCATGGAGCGGAGAGGCGTTGGTGACGTGCCAATGCCACTCTCCGTTGCGATGACGGACACGATACTCGAGGTTGCCCTGTCGGGTATTGGACGCATAGACCCGCTGCATGAATGCCTTGCAGTGCGCCATGTCATCGGGATGGACGATGTTGGCGAAATGCAGGCCGGACAGCTCCTCCGGCGCGTAGCCGAGCAGGGTGAACAGGTTGGGTGAGAGATATTGAAACTCGCCTTCGAGGTTCAAGGTATAGATGACGGCGTAGGCATCCTCGACCAGGGTGCGGAACTTGTGTTCGCTCAGGCGAAGTTCGGCCTGGGTGCGCTTCTGCTGGGTGATGTCCTGAAAGGAGACGATCATGACGCCTTCGTCGATTGTGGCGCTGACGACCACATCTCGAACCGTGCCATCCTTGCAGGCGATCTTGAACTCCATCGGCTCGATCTGGCCGGGGCCTGCCATCGCCTTCTGCTGGGCGGCATACCATAGAGCCCGCACGGCGGCGCGGTGGCCCGGGTCGGGGTAGGCCAGGGCGAACCAGGCTTCGACGGTGGGTACCTCCTCAGGCGTGTAGCCGAAGGTGCGGTGGAACTGGGCGTTGCTGAACAGCACTCGCCCCTCGCCGCCAAGCTCGACCACGGAGGTGGCGATTGGCAGGTGTTCCAGCAGCCTCTGAAGGCTTGCCTGGGAGTCGCGCAGATCGCTTTCCAGCTTCTTGTAGGCGCTGATGTCGATCATGACGCCTTCCCAGAGCGTCCTGTTCTCCTCGAGGCGGCGCGGGTTGGAGGAGATCGCTACCCAGGTATCGCGCTCCTGCACCTGAAGTCGCCCCTCCCAGTGAAAGGGTTGCTGGGTCTCCAGTGCGACGAGGTTGGCCTGCAGCATGGCGTCACGGTCATCCGGATGGATCACGTCCAGTGCCAGGCCGGGATCGGCCATCAGGGCGTCGCGGGCGAGGCCACACATCTGCAGCCAGCGATCGCTGACGTAGTGGAAGAGCAACCGTCCGTCCGGCTGTACCTCGACGGCATAGGTGCCGACAGGCAGACGGTCGAAGAGTGCCTGGGTGCCAACGCTCAGCTGGGCGGTCTGGGTGGTCATGATCGGGAAGTCTTGTTTGAGGGCTCGTGGCGCGGTCATGGGCACGCCATTGTTTCACATCGACCAGGCCCTTCTCTCTTGACGATTGTAAAAGATTGACAATTTTGGAAGGGCGCCATTGCCATCTAGTGGCGCCAAAACGAAAAAAGCGCCCCCGCTGGGGGCGCTTCTGTCATCGGCTCAGGCCGCCGCGCAGGCGGCCATTCGATGTTGCGAGCATCGGAGTCGAAGCTAAGGGTATCAGGCTTCCTGGGTGACGGGAATCACGTTGGAAGCGGCGTTCTGATACTCCTCGATCTCGTGGAAGTTCATGTAACGATAGATCTCGCCGGCCATGGCGTCGAACTCGCCCATGTAGCGGCGATATTCGTCGACGGTGGGCAGGCGACCTTCCACGGCGGCCACGGCCGCCAGCTCCGCGGAGGCGAGGTACACGTTGGCACCGTCACCGAGGCGGTTCGGGAAGTTGCGGGTGGAGGTGGATACCACGGTGGACTTGGCGGCCACGCGTGCCTGGTTGCCCATGCACAGCGAGCAGCCCGGCATCTCCATACGCGCACCGGCGCGACCGTAGATGCCGTAGTAGCCTTCCTCGGTCAGCTGGTGCTGGTCCATCTTGGTCGGCGGGGCCAGCCACAGGCGGGTCTTCAGGCTGCCGGCCGGCTGCTTCTCGAGCAGCTTGCCCGCGGCGCGGAAGTGGCCGATGTTGGTCATGCACGAGCCGATGAAGACTTCGTCGATCTTCTCGCCGGCCACTTCGGAGAGCAGGCGGGCATCGTCCGGGTCGTTCGGGGCGCAGAGTACCGGCTCCTTGAGCTCTTCGAGGTCGATCTCGATGACCTCGGCGTACTCGGCGTCCTTGTCGGCGCGCATCAGGCTCGGGTTGGCCAGCCACTCCTCCATACCCTGGATGCGGCGCTCGATGGTACGGCGGTCGCCGTAGCCGTTGGCGATCATCCACTTGAGCAGGGTGATGTTGGACTTCAGGTACTCGCTCACGCTCTCCTCGGAGAGGGTGATGGTGCAGCCCGCGGCGGAGCGCTCGGCAGAGGCGTCGGAGAGTTCGAAGGCCTGCTCGACGGTGAGGTCCTCGAGGCCCTCGATTTCCAGCACGCGACCGGAGAAGGCGTTCTTCTTGCCGGACTTCTCGACGGTCAAGAGCCCCTTCTGGATGGCGTAGTAGGGGATGGCGTGGACCAGGTCACGCAGGGTGACGCCGGGCTGACGCTTGCCCTTGAAGCGCACCAGCACGGACTCCGGCATGTCCAGCGGCATCACGCCGGTGGCGGCGGCGAAGGCCACCAGGCCCGAGCCTGCCGGGAAGGAGATGCCCAGCGGGAAGCGGGTGTGGGAGTCGCCGCCGGTGCCGACGGTGTCGGGCAGCAGCATGCGGTTCAGCCAGCTGTGGATGATGCCGTCGCCCGGACGCAGGGAGACGCCGCCGCGGTTCATGATGAAGTCGGGCAGGGTGTGGTGGGTGTCCACGTCGACCGGCTTCGGGTAGGCGGCGGTGTGACAGAAGGACTGCATCACCAGGTCGGCCTGGAAGCCGAGGCAGGCGAGGTCCTTGAGCTCGTCACGGGTCATCGGGCCGGTGGTGTCCTGGGAGCCCACGGTGGTCATCTTCGGCTCGCAGTACATGCCCGGGCGCACGCCCTCCATGCCGCAGGCCTTGCCGACCATCTTCTGGGCCAGGGTGTAGCCCTTGCCGGTATCGGCGGGCTGCTCCGGCAGGCGGAAGACGTCGGAGGCGGGCAGGCCAAGCGACTCGCGCGCCTTGGTGGTCAGGCCGCGGCCGATGATCAGCGGGATACGGCCACCGGCGCGCACCTCGTCGAGGATCACCTGGGTCTTGAGTTCGAAGGTGGTCAGCACCTCATCGGTGCCGTGCTTGCACACCTTGCCCTCGTAGGGGTAGACGTCGATGACGTCGCCCATCTCCATCTTGGAGACGTCCATCTCGACGGGCAGGGCGCCGGAATCTTCCATGGTGTTGAAGAAGATCGGGGCGATCTTGCCGCCGAAGCAGAAGCCGCCGGCGCGCTTGTTGGGCACGTAGGGGATGTCGTCGCCGAAGAACCACAGCACCGAGTTGGTGGCGGACTTGCGCGAGGAGCCGGTGCCGACCACGTCGCCGACGTAGGCGACCGGGAAGCCCTTGGCCTTCACTTCCTCGATCTGCTTCAGCGGGCCGGTGGTGCCGGGCACTTCGGGGCTGATGCCGTCACGCTCGTTCTTGAGCATGGCGTTGGCGTGCACCGGGATGTCGGGGCGCGACCAGGCGTCCGGGGCCGGGGAGAGGTCGTCGGTGTTGGTCTCGCCCGGCACCTTGAAGACGGTCAGGGTGATCTTCTCTTCTAGGGCGGGCTTGGAGAGGAACCACTCGGCGTCGGCCCAGGACTGGATGACGTCCTTGGCCACGGCGTTGCCGGCCTTGGCACGCTCTTCCACGTCGTGGAAGGCGTCGAACATCAGCAGGGTGTGCTTGAGCTGCTCGCCCACTTCCTTGGCAAGCTCGGCGTCGTCCAGCAGCTCGACCAGGGAGACGATGTTGTAGCCGCCCTGCATGGTGCCTAGCAGCTTCACCGCGTGGATCCGGTCGATCAGCGGCGACTCGGCCTCGCCCTTGGCGATGGCGGTGAGGAAACCGGCCTTCACGTAGGCGGCCTCGTCAACACCCGGCGGAACGCGGTTGGTGATCAGGTCGAGGACAAACTCCTCTTCGCCGGCCGGCGGAGCCTTCAGCAGTTCGACCAGGGCGGCGACCTGCTCGGCGTTCAGCGGCTTCGGCGGCACGCCTTCGGCGGCGCGTTCCTCGACATGTTGGCGATAGGCTTCAAGCACGGTGTGGCCCTCATTGCTAGTGGAGCCAGAGTGACGCGAATCGGCACCATCCTCGCCG
Source organism: Halomonas sp. JS92-SW72 (assembly GCF_003547075.1). NCBI lineage: Bacteria > Pseudomonadati > Pseudomonadota > Gammaproteobacteria > Oceanospirillales > Halomonadaceae > Halomonas > Halomonas sp. JS92-SW72. The sequence goes on along the minus strand of NZ_CP032147.1, from coordinate 2,300,357 downwards.
AAACATGCCTCTGGCACGGGAATCGGGGGTGCAAATACCCCCATCCGGGATGGCCACGATTCTACGCGAGACTGTCGACAATGTTAAGCAAGCCCCGTCCCATGGGGCCTAGCACTTTGGTCGGCGCCGTGTGGGTCGGGTTACACAGGCGGGGAAGGGCGGGCCCGAAAAGAAGCCCCGGTGGATGCCTGCTAAGGTCAAGAGGAACCCTAAAGGACCCTCTGGATGCCTGATACCATTCAGCGCCTGTTCAATGTGCGACCCGAGGAGCGCCTGCCGGTGCTGCTGGCGGTGCTCTTCTTCTTCTGCGTGCTCACCGCCCTGATGGTGCTGCGTCCTGCTCGGGAGGCCTTGGGGCTGCGCGGCGGCATCGAGGCGGTGCGCTGGCTTTTCATGGGCACCGCCCTGGTGACCCTGCTGGTCAACCCGCTGTTCGGCCTGCTGGTCAGCCGCCTGCCGCGGCTGCGCTTCATCGCCGCCACCTACCTCTTTTTCGCCGCCAGCCTCGGCGCCTTCTACCTGCTGATGACGCTGGCCCCCGGCGCGGTCGGCGTGGCCTCCGGCCAGGTCTTCTACGTCTGGTTCAGCGTCTTCAACCTCTTCGTCACCATGCTCTTCTGGGCGCTGATGGCCGACCGCTTCTCGCTGGTCCAGGGCAAGCGCTTCTTCGGGCTGATCGCCGTGGGCGGCACCTGCGGGGCGATCTTCGGACCCTGGCTGGCCGGACGGCTGGCCGAGCCGCTGGGTACCCCGGCGCTGCTGCTGGTGGCCATCGGCTTCCTGCTGCTGGCGCTCACTGCCGCCTGCGGCGTGGCCCTCTGCCAGCCCCATCGACCTCGGGAGAGCGATGACGAGGCCCAGGCCCCGGTGGTGGACGAGCGCGAGCGGATCGGCGGCAGCGCCTGGGCTGGGCTGCGCGCCCTGACCCGGTCGCGCTACCTGCTCGGCATCGCCGCCTACGTGGTGATACTCGCCATCATGGCCACCTTCCTCTACTTCACGCGGCTGCAGATGGTGGCCGCCATGGGCGATGACCTGGACCTGCGTACCGCCTGGTTCGCGCGCATCGACCTGATCACCCAGGTGGCGACCCTGGTGATGCAGGCGCTGGTGGCCGGCCACCTGATGAAGCGGCTAGGCGTGGCCTTCACCCTGGCGCTGCTGCCGATGACCACCCTGCTGGGCTTCATTGGCCTGGCGATGGTCGGTTCCCTCGCCGCGCTGATCGCCTTCGAGGCGGCCTTCCGAGCCGTGCAGCGCGCCCTGATGCGCCCCGCCCGGGAGACCCTCTATACGGTCACCAGCCGGGAGGAGAAGTACAAGGCCAAGGCCGCCATCGACACCTTCGTTTACCGCGCCGGCGACGTGGTGGGTGCCCAGGTCGAGGGCGCGCTGGGTCGTCTCGGCATGGGCCTGGCCGCGGTGGCCAGCGTCGCCGTGCCCCTGGCGCTCGCCTGGGCGGCCCTGGCGCTCTGGCTGGGCCGCACCCAGGGGCGCATCGCCGCCGAGGCGGATGCCCCGGCCTTCAGCACGACCCTCGATTCACAAGGGAGACCCTCATGATCTCGCGTCGCGATACCCTCAAGCTCTGCCTGGCGGCCGGTGCCGCCGCCACCCTGCCGCTCTCCACGGGCCTGCTCGCCCAGCCGCCTCGCGGGGAGCTGATCACTCGCGCCATCCCCTCCACCGGCGTGCGCGTTCCGGCGGTGGGGCTCGGCAGCTCGGCCACCTTCGCCAGCGTCGCCCGTAGCGAGGATGTCGCCGCCCTGCGCGAGGTGCTGCAGACGCTGGTCAATGAGGGCGGGCGGGTCTTCGACACCGCGCCGGGCTATGGCGCCTCCGAGGCGGTGGCCGGCGAGCTCGCCGCGGAGCTTGGTCTCTCCGAGACGCTCTTCTGGGCCACCAAGGTCAACGTGGCGGGCCGCAATGGCGGCAGCGCCGACCCGGAGGCGGCTCGCGCGCAGATCGAGACCTCCTTCCGGCGCCTGGGCAAGACGCCGCTGGACCTAATCCAGGTGCACAACCTGGGCGACGTGCCGACCCAGCTCGGGCTGCTCAAGGAGCTTCGCGAGGAGGGGCGGGTGCGCCATATCGGCGTGACCACCACCTTCGAACGACACTACGAGGCGCTCGAGCAAATCATGGAACGTGAGCCACTGGACACCGTCGGCATCGACTACGCCATCGACAATCGCTTCATGGAGGAGCGCATCCTGCCCCTGGCCCGTGACCGCGGCATCGGCGTGCTGGTCTATGCCCCCTTCGGGCGCACCCGGCTCTGGGAGCGGGTGCGCGGCCATGAGGTGCCGGACTGGGCCGCCGAGTTCGATGCCCACTCCTGGGCCCAGCTCTTCCTCAAGTTCGTGATCAGCCACCCGGCGGTGACCGTGGCCACCCCGGCCACCAGCCGCGCCCGCCACATGATCGACAACATGGGGGGCGCGCGCGGCGAGCTGCCGGACGAGGCGATGCGCCGGCGCATGATCGCCCACGTCGAGGGGCTCTGAGCCGTGGCGAATCTGTTCCAGGGGATTCCCGATCGCCTTCCCGAGGAGCGTTTCGAGGAACTCGTCAGAGGGGATTCGGTGACGGTGGAGCGCATCGTCTCCCGGGGGCATACCTCGCCCGAGACCGGCTGGTACGACCAGCCGCGCCACGAGTGGGTGCTGGTACTCAGGGGCCGCGGCGTGGTCGCCTTCGAGGACGGCGAGGAGGTTTCACTCGGCCCCGGGGACCACCTGCTGATTTCCGCCCACCGACGGCACCGGGTCGCCTGGACCGATCCGGACGAGGCGACCGTGTGGCTGGCGGTGCACTACGACTGACCCGGCACCAGGGAGGCCACCATGGAGAAGCTCCCACGCACGCTTCGACGCATCCTGCTGCTGCTCGCTCTGGCCCTGCCGATGGTGGCCTGGCAGCTGTGGCTGGCGCCGGCCCGGGAGACGCGCCAGGCCTGGAGCGGCAACCTGATCGAGACGACCCGCAGCCCCAGGCTGCTGCGCCTCGACGCGCCGGGCACGCATCGCCGCCCCAGGGACTACCACCATGTGTGGCATGTCGACCTGGACGGTGGCGGGGTCCGGGAGGTGGAGGTGCCCCACCGGCTCTGGCACCACGGCGAGCCGGGCCTGCCGGTGGTGAAGCGCCGCGGCGAGCGCTGGCCCGAGATCGACACCGATGAGTATCGCGACCAGCAGCGGCGCAACCGGGAGGGGACCCGGCGAGTCTTCGAGGTGCTGACCGGGAAGTAGAGTTCCTCCGGCGGGTGTATCACACTGGCCGAAATGGCTCGCTGCAAGGGACCGACGATGCGCCTGAGGGTACTTTCGGATCTTCATCTGGAACACTTCGACACTGCGAGGGAGCTGCCGGAGGTCAACGCCGATGCGGTAATCCTGGCCGGTGACATTCACTCTGGCACCCGTGGGCTCGCCTGGGCAGCAGAGTGCTTCGCCGGTACGCCGATCCTCTATGTACCCGGCAACCACGAATTCTACGGCACCTGCATGCCGGCCCTGCGCCGTGAACTGGCTACCGAAGCCGCTCGGCTGGGCATCCATCTGCTGGACAATCACACCCTGACCCTCGGCGGTGTATGTTTCCACGGCACGACCCTATGGACCGATTTCGCCCTCCATGCCGGCCAGCCCGATCACGACCCGGCGCTGACCGAGGCCAGGGCGCTGGCCCTGATGCCGGATTTCCGCATCATCGAGCAGCCGGAAGGGGAGGTCTTCACCCCGGCCGAGAGCCGCCGCCTGCATGCCGAGGCGCTGGCCTGGCTGGAGGCGGAGCTTGTGGAGCCGTTCAGCGGTCCCCGGGTGGTGATTAGCCACCATGCCCCCCTGGCCGAGGGTATTCCGCCGCGCTACCGCGGTGATGCCCTGTCGCCGGCCTTCGCCTCCCATCTGCCGCGGCTGATGGGCCGCATGGACCTGTGGGTCCACGGCCATGTGCATGAGCCGGTAGACCTGGAAGTGTCGGGAACGCGTATTGTCGCCAACCCTGGCGGGTATCCCGACGAGTTCAACCCACCGTTGTTCACATCGGATCTGATCATCGAGGTGCCGGCCAAATGACCTGGCTGATCGGCCTCTACCTGCCGGCGAGCCTGGCGGCCGCGGCCCTCTACGGCATCGACAAGGCCGCGGCTCGTTGCGATCGCCGCCGCGTCCCCGAGTCGACCCTGCATCTGGTGGCTCTGGCGGGGGGCTGGCCCGGGGCGCTGCTGGCCCGGCGCGCCTTCCGCCACAAGACCCGCAAGCAGCCCTTCGGCGCCATCCTCTGGGGCTGCGTGGCGCTCAATGTCGGCCTGGTGGCGTGGCTGGCCACGGCAGAGGCCACCCTGGGCCTGCGCCGGCTGGCGGGTCTGGAGTAGGGCAGTTGACGCACCATGGCAGCGCCCGGGGTGAGGGCATCACCCGCCAAGGCTTTATCCTGACCCGCCACTGGGAGGACACGCCCCGAGGCACCGAGGTCACCCTGTGGCTTGCCACCGACCAGGGGCCGCTGCTGGTGCGCCTGCCGGTTCAGACATCGGTGGCCTTCCTGCCCGCCGAGCAGCGAGCGCAGGCCGAGGCGCTGCTGGCCGGCGAGCCCGGCGTGACGCTGCGCGAGCTCGAGCTGCGCGACTTCCAACACCGCCCCGTGCTCGGCCTCTACTGCGAACAGTACCGCCAGCTGCTCCGGCTCGAGCGGCGCCTGGGGGAGGCCGGCCTGGCGCTCTACGAGGCCGATATCCGCCCACCGGAGCGCTATCTGATGGAGCGCTTTATCACCGCCCCCGTCGAGGTCACGGGCAAGGTAGATGGACAGGGCGGCCTAGCCGAGGCGCGCCTGCGCCCGGCCCCGGCCTATCGCCCGCGGCTGCGCACGGTGTCGCTGGATATCGAGACCAGCGGCCGAGGCGAGCTCTATTCCATCGCCCTTGAGGGGTGCGGCCAGCGCCAGGTCTATATGCTGGGGCCGGCCAACGGGGCGGCGGGCGATCACGACTTCGCGCTCGAGTACTGCGCGAGTCGCGCCGAGTTGCTCCGGCGCCTCAACGCCTGGTTCGCCGAGCATGACCCCGACGCCATCATCGGCTGGAACCTGGTGCAGTTCGACCTGCGGGTGCTGCGCGACCACGCCGAGCGGCTCGGCGTGCCGCTCAGGCTCGGCCGCGGGGGCAGCGAGCTCGAATGGCGCGCCCACGGCCATCAGCCCAACCACTTCTTCGCCGCCGCCGCCGGGCGGCTGATCATCGACGGCATCGAGGCGCTGCGCTCGGCCACCTGGCACTTCCCCTCCTTCAGCCTGGAGAGCGTGGCCCGGGAACTGCTCGGCGAGGGCAAGGCGATCGACAACCCCTACCAGCGCCTGGACGAGATCCTGCGCCTGTTCGCCGAGGACAAGCCGGCGCTGGCCCGCTACAACCTCCAGGACTGCGAGCTGGTCACGCGGATCTTCGCCAGGGCCGAACTGCTGGACTTCCTGCTCGAGCGGGCCGCGGTGACCGGCCTGCCCGCCGACCGCAGCGGCGGCTCGGTGGCGGCCTTCACCCACCTCTACCTGCCGCGGCTGCATCGCCTGGGCCTGGTGGCGCCGAGCCTCGGCGAGGGAGAGGACGCCGAGAGCCCGGGCGGCTTCGTGATGGACTCCCGCCCAGGCCTCTACGATTCGGTGCTGGTGCTCGACTTCAAGAGTCTCTACCCCTCGATCATCCGCAGCTTCCTGATCGACCCGGCGGGGCTGGTGGAGGGGCTCGCCGAGCCCTCGGACGCCGTCTCGGTGCCGGGCTTTCGCGGCGCGCGCTTCTCGCGCACCTGCCACGCCCTGCCGGCCATCGTCGAGGGGGTGTGGGCCGGGCGCGAGGCCGCCAAGCGTGCCGGCAATGCGCCGCTCTCCCAGGCGCTCAAGATCATCATGAACAGCTTCTACGGGGTGCTGGGCTCCAAGGGGTGCCGTTTCTTCGATGCGCGGCTGGCCTCTTCGATCACCATGCGCGGCCACGCCATCATGCACCGCACCCGGGAGCTGATCGAGGGTGAAGGGTATACCGTTATCTACGGCGACACCGACTCCACCTTCGTCTGGCTGGGGCGCCCCTGCCAGGAAGCGGAGGCGGCCGCGATCGGCCATCGGCTGGTGGAACAGGTCAACGCCTGGTGGCGCGAGCACCTGGCCGAGGCGTATGGCCTCGCGAGTGCCCTGGAGCTGCAGTTCGAGACCCACTATCGGCGCTTCCTGATGCCCACCATCCGCGGCGCCGAGGCGGGCAGCAAGAAGCGCTATGCGGGGCTGGTGCGGGACGCGGAGGGCCAGGAACGGCTGGTGTTCAAGGGGCTCGAGACGGTGCGCACCGACTGGACGGAGCTCGCCAAGGCGTTCCAGCAGGAGCTCTACCGGCGGGTCTTCACCGACGAGCCCTGGCGGGAGTATGTGCGCGACTACGTGCAGGCCTTTCTGGCGCGCGCGCGGTCGGGGGAGTTCGACGAGCGGCTGGTGTATCGCAAGCGGCTGCGCCGGCGCCTGGACGACTACCGCCGCAACGTGCCGCCTCACGTGCGGGCGGCCAGGCTCGCCGATGCCGAGAACGACCGCCTCGGGCGGCCGCGCCAGTACCAGCACGGCGGCTGGATCCGCTACGTGATGACCCTGGCCGGCCCCGAGCCCCTGGAGGCCCACCGCTCGCCCATCGACACCGACCACTACCTGACCCGCCAGCTCCAGCCGGTGGCCGACGCCATCCTGCCCTTCGTGGGCGACGACTTCGCCACCCTGATCGACCGCCAGCTGGGGCTGTTCTGAGCGGACCCGCACTTGAGAGCCCCCGGCGCCGGGTCGCGCTCCTCAGGGTCGTTCCTGGGGGCTCGACTGTGGGTTGAGCCGCGGGTGGGTCTCTTCGCCCCAGGCCATGACCAGGGCGCCCGAGAGGAACATGGCGATGGCCACGAACCAGAAGCCGGCGGTAACGGCGCCGGTGAGGTGGGCCACCAGGCCGAAGGCCAGGGCACCGATGCCGTAGCCGAGGTCGCGCCAGAAGCGGTAGATGCCGATGGCGGAGCTGCGCCAGTTGGGGTGGGAGATGTCCGCCACCGCCGCGCTCAGGTTGGGGTAGAGCAGTGCCATGCCGAAACCGGTGACGGCGGCCGCGAAGGACCACCAGGTCACGCCGCTGCCGAGCAGCGTCAGGGCCACGCCCCCGCCGCAGATCCACATGCCCCAGACGATGGGCTTGAGGCGGCCGACATGGTCCGACAGTCGGCCGGTGACGAACTGGGAACCGCCCCATACGAAGCCGTAGATCCCCACCACCCAGCCGATGGCGTCGAGGCCCAGGCCCTGCTGATAGAGGAAGACCGGATAGAAGACCCACACCAGGGCGTCGACGAACTTCTCCACCAGGCCTGCCTGGCTGAAGGCCGCCATGCGTCGGTCACGCCAGCTCATCAGTGCGAACATCTCGCCGGCGGTCGGGGCGTCCGAGACCAGCCGCGAGATCCTGGCCCTCGGGCCGTCGGGGTTGCCGCTGGCGTGGCGAGCGCTCTCCGCTCTGGCCCAGGCGTGCGTCTCGCGGATCGAGGTCAGGGTCAGCACGATGGCCAGGGTGATCACCGCGGTACCGAACACGAAGAGCCCCAGGCGTGGACCGAGCCCCATCGCCAGATAGCCGGTGACGATCCCCGCCACGGCGACCCCCACGTATCCCGAGAACTCGTTCATGCCCATGGTGAAGCCGCGCTCGTCGGCCCGGGTGATGTCCATCTTGGCGGTCTGGGTCATCGACCAGCAGAGCCCCTGGTTGATGCCGAGCAGCACGGTGGCGGCGACGATCCAGCCCCAGGAGGGGGCGTAGAGCACCATGAACGGAATCGGGATGGCCGATAGCCAGCCGAACAGCAGCACCTTCCTGCGCCCGATGTGCTCGGCGAGCCGCCCCGCCACGAAGTTCAGGGCGCCCTTCACGAAGCCGAAGGCTACCACGAATGACGTCAGCATCATGAAGGAGCCCTCGGCGACGCCGAACTCGGATTCCGCCAGTGCCGGCACCACAGTGCGCATCATGCCGATGGTGAGACCGACCAGGAAGACCTGGCCCAGCTGATGGCTGAACTGGTGAAGGTTCTCGCGAATGCCGTGACGGTAAGGGTCGTCGTGGGGGCTCATCTGACGAAACTCCGGGGAGTGGTCGTGAATCGGTGATTCAGGAGCCGCTTGGCGTGGCCTGTGTGCGCTGGCTGAAACCGAGCCACAGCGCGGCCAGCATCACCAGCAGGATGGCCGGCAGCATGACCAGGTTGAGGGCCCCCCAGTCCAGACGGTGCAGCAGCGCGCCGGCCATCAGCGAGCCCAGGGCGACCAGCGAGAAGATGATCAGGTCGTTCACGCCCTGGACCTTGCCGCGCTCGGCCTCGCTGTGCACCGTGGAGAGCAGGGCACTGCCGCCCACGAACAGGAAGTTCCAGCCGATGCCCAGCAGCACCAGCGCCACCCAGAAGTGGGCCAGGCTGGCGCCCAGGTTGGCCACCAACACCGTGCCGGTGAGCAGCAGCGTGCCCGCCAGCAGGATCCGCGGGAAGCCGTAGCGAGCGATCAGGCCTCCGGTGAAGAAGGAGGGCGCAAACATGCCCAGCACGTGCCACTGCATGATGAAGGCGACCTGGCTCATCTCGAAACCCCGGGAGCGCATGGCCAGCGGGGTGGCGGTCATCACCAGTATCATGATGGCGTAGCCCACCGCGCCAGCGAGCACCGCCACCCGGAAGCTCGGCCGGGCGACGATGGTCGCCAGGGGGCTGGACGCTTCGCCGGGCTGCGGCTCACCGCTGGGGGGTACCCGCAGCTGGCTGAGCAGGCCGATGGCCAGCAGGGCGAGGAGGGCGATCACCAGGTAGGGGCCGCCGGCGGGCACGCCGGCGATCAGATCGCTGGCGGCGCTGGCGTTCCAGGGGCCGAGGAAGGCCGCAGCCACCCCACCCGCCATGACGAAGGAGATCGCCCGGCTGCGAAAGGCGGGGCTCGCCACATCGGCGGCGGCGAAGCGGTAGTACATGGCGAAGCCCTGGTAGAGCCCGAGCAGCAGGTTGCCGGCGCAGAACAGCCAGAAGGATCCCATCGCCACGGCGCCGAAGCTCAGCAGGCCGCCGACCACGCCGCCCAGGCTCGCCCCGGTGATGAAGCCGCGGCGCCGGCCCACACGCTTCATGAAGAGCGAGGCGGGCAGGGTGGAAACCACCGTGCCCAGCATCATCATGGCGATGGGCAGGGTGGCTAGCTCCGGGTCGGGGCTGAGCCGCTGGCCCACCACGCCGCTCAGGGTCATCACGGTGATCGAGGCCACCATGAACAGCATCTGGCTGGTCACCAGGATGGCCACGTTCTGCTTTTCTCGACGCGCCGGTTCCATGGGCATATCGCTCCTCGGTGTGGAAGGGATCAGAACACCATGACCTTGTCGGCCTGCTCGGTGGCCTCGGCCAGGGCGTCCATGGTGCTGCGCTCGGCGGCCTCCACGACCTCCTCGTCGGTGATGCCACGGGCATCCAGGCAGGTGCCGCACAGCAGCACGCGACCCCTGGTGGTGACCCGCCTGACCATGCGCTCGGCGTTGTAGAAGCCCTCTGGTGTCTTCTGGCCTGCCTTGGCGCCGGAGACGGCGTCCCCCATCAGGAAGACCGTCACCTGGTGCTCGCGCTTGAGCAGGGCGTGGGCGAGGCGCAGGCCGTTATAGAGGCGTTCGGTGCCGTAGGGCGGGTCGTTGATGATGATGAGGCTGTTCACGGGAAGGCTCCTTCTGCCATCATTCTATAATTCGATAGAATGATGGTGATGGATGCCAAGGCCTGTCAAGCGGCACAATGGTTGCCGTGCCTTCAAGAGAGTGAACATGAGCGATCAACAGCAGCTTCTGGATATCCTGGCCCAGGTGGGGCGTGCGCTGGGCAACGGCCACAGGCTGGCGCTGCTCGAGCGCCTGGCCCAGGGCGAGGCGCCGGTGGAGACCCTGGCCACTACTGCCGGGCTCACGGTGGGCAACGCCTCCCAGCACCTGCAGCAGCTGCGGCGGGCGGGACTGGTCACCGCCACCCGGGCCGGCAAGCAGATGATCTACCGGCTCACCGACGAGCGGATCATCACCCTGATGGGGCTGCTGAGGGAGGTGGCCGAGACCAATCTGGCGGAGATGGAGCGCCTGGTCGGACGGCTCTTCGCCGATGACGATGCGGACGGGGCCCTGGAGGCGGTCTCCCGGGAGGATCTGCTGGCGGGGCTGGCACGAGGAGAGGTGGCGCTGCTGGACGTCCGGCCGGAGGATGAGTTTGCCGCCGGCCACCTGCCCGCGGCGATCAACATTCCGCTGACGCAGCTGGAGGCGATGCTCGACAGGCTGCCCCGGGACCGCGAGATCGTCGCCTACTGCCGCGGGCCCTACTGCGCCCTCTCCCACGAAGCGGTGCAGCGGCTTCGACAGCTGGGCTACCGTGTCAGGCGCTTCGAGGAGGGCTACCCGGAGTGGAAGGCCGCGGGACTGCCCGTGGTGTGACAGGCACAGAAACGACATGACCGACTCGAGGGTCGGTCATGAGAGTCGAGCGTTGAGTCGAAGCCGGGTGGCTTACTCCGCTTCGACGCCTTCCGGCAGCTCGAAGGGAATACCTTCCGGCGGCAGGAAGTTGACCGGGATCTCGCCGGTCAGGGCCTCCTGGAAGGCCACCAGCTCGTCCAGGGCTTCGCTGTCCAGATCCTGACCCAGCTGCACGCGTGCCATGACGGCGGTGGCGCGGCGCAGGTTGTCGACCGAACCGTCGTGGAAGTAGGGGCCGGTCTTGGCCACGTTGCGCAGCATCGGTACCCGGAAGAAGAAGCGGTCGCTCTCCTCGCCGGTGGCGGCCATCAGGCCGGAGCTGATCTCCAGCGAGCCGGTGTGCTCCCAGTAGTTCTCGCGAACGCCGAAGCGCTGCAGCATGGTGCCGCCGACCAGCTCGCCGCTGTGGCAGCCCACGCAGCCGCTGTTCATGAAGCGCTCGAGACCGCGAACCTCCAGCTCGGACATGGCGTCGTCGTCACCCTCGAGCCAGGCGTCGAAGGGCGCCGGGGTACGCAGGGTCGACTGGTAGAACTCAAGGGCCTGGCCGTAGTTTTCCGGGGTGACGGGATCCTCGTCATCGGGGAAGGCGGCGGCGAAGAGCTCCTCGTAGCCGTGCTCACGCAGCACCGGCAGGATGTCCTCGCGGGAGTCGAAGCCCATGGAGCCGGTGATCGACCCCATGGCCTGGTCGGCACCGGTGGCGCGATCGGCGAGCCAGCGCAGCCCGGGAGTCTCCATGGCGTGGAACACGGTCTGGGACTGCATGGTGCGACCGCCGCGGGCATTGATGGAGCGATCGCGACTGTCGGAGCCCCAGTTCTCACGGAAATGGCAGCTGGCGCAGGCCACTTCGCCGTTGGAGGAGAGCCGCATATCCCAGAACAGAGCCTGGCCCAGCGCTGCCTTGGGGGCCTCGATCTCCTCAACGGGGGTCCCCTGAACGCTACCCAGAACGCGGTTGGCGCGATCGCGCAACTCCTCGTTGGCCACTGCCAGGCTGCTGGCCGCCAGCAGGCTGCCTCCCATGGCAATGGCCAGGTATTGGCGTTTTCTCATGTTTCCCCTCTCCTTGACGTTGATCAGCGATCGCTCTTGGCCGTGCGCTTCTCGTTGTTACCACCGACGATAGATGCAAGATCACTGGATTTTTCGGCCAAACATCGACGATAGTCTGGCGTCGATCGTATCAATCACTGCGATAGTCAGGATTGATTAACGTCAAGGTAATCTCCGATCCCCTGGATTACTGAGCCTGTCATTCAGGGAACGATCACGATGCCGCCGCCGGCGAGCAGCGCCACCACCGCCCAGGCGGGCAGCTTCCAGACGCTGAGCAGCAGGAACCCGGTGAGCGCCAGGGCAAATTCCCGGGGGCCGATGATGGCGCTGGTCCACACCGGGTGGTAGAGGGCCGCGCCCAGGATGCCCACCACGGCGGCGTTGGCACCGCGCATCAGCGCCTGGGCGCTGTCCCAGCGGCGGAAGCGGTTCCAGTGAGGCAGCACCGCCACCAGCAGCAGCAGCCCCGGCAGGAAGATCATGACCAGCGCCAGGGCGGCGCCGAACAGGCTACCGCCGAGCGGCCCCATCACCGCGCCCAGGTAGGCGGCGAAGGTGAACAGCGGCCCGGGCACGGCCTGGGCGGCGCCATAGCCCGCCAGGAAGTCATCGGGGCTGACCCAGCCGGACTGCACCACCTCGGCCTCGAGCAGCGGCAGCACCACGTGGCCGCCGCCGAACACCAGGGCGCCGGCGCGATAGAAGGCGTCCATCACCGCCAGGGTGGCGGAAGGCGAGGCCCAGGCCAGCAGCGGCAGGAGGATCAGCAGGGCGACGAAGGCGAGCCCCGCCAGCTGGCCGGCGCGGGCCGACACCGGCAGCGACAGCGGCTGCACCTCGGTCTCGGCGTGGGCGCGGCAGAGCGCCATGCCGGCCAGGGCGCCGATGGTGATGGCGGCCACCTGGCCCAGGGGGCCGCTCACCAGCACCACGGTGAAGACCGCGGTCAGGGCGATGCCGGCGCGCTGCCGGTCGGGGCAGAGGCTGCGTGCCATGCCCCACACCGCGTGGGCGACGATGGCCACCGCGGTGACCTTGAGGCCGTGGATGATCCCCTGGCTGACGGGACCATCGAGCACGGCGGCGCCCAGGGCGAACAGCACCAGCACGATGGCCGAGGGGAGAGTGAAGGCCGTCCAGGCCGCCAGCGCCCCCCAGGGGCCGCCCCGCAGCAGCCCCAGGGCGAAGCCCACCTGGCTGCTGGCGGGCCCGGGCAGGAACTGGCAGAGCGCCACCAGGTCGGCATAGGCCCGCTCGGTGAGCCAGCGGCGACGCTCGACGAACTCGGTGCGAAAGTAGCCGAGGTGGGCGATGGGGCCGCCGAAGGAGGTCAGGCCCAGCAGCAGGAAGGCGTGGAAGACTTCACGAATGCGCCCCGCCGGGCGCGGTTCCTGGTTCATCGGTCGGATTCCTTGTCGGCGTGTCGGGAGGACAGGTCATGATGTTTCATGACGTTGACACTCCCGTGACCTATGGCAAATGTCGATTGCGGATAGCGTTTCAATGGTCAGAGCCCTGAGGCTGGAGGGCAGACCTCTCGGTGGCCGGCAGGGCGGCATGTCGCCCGAACTGCAGCTCGGCCAGGTGGCGATAGAGCGGGCTCGACGCCATCAGCTCCGCGTGGTGGCCGGCGGCCACCAGCCGGCCCTCGTCCAGCACCAGCAGGCGGTCCGCGGCCACCACCGTCGCCAGGCGGTGGGCGATCACGAGGCTCGTGCGACCCACCATCAGCCGGTCCAGGGCCTGCTGCACCAGCCGCTCGCTCTCGGCGTCCAGGGCGCTGGTGGCCTCGTCCAGCAGCAGCACCCGCGGGTCCTTGAGCAGCGCCCGGGCAATGGCCAGGCGCTGGCGCTGGCCGCCCGAGAGCTGTACCCCGCCCGGGCCGAGCGGGGTGGCGAACCCCTGTGGCAGCGCCTCGATGAAGGCCAGGGCGTTGGCGTCCCGGGCCGCCCTGCGGAGGGTCTCCAGATCCGCCTCGGGGTCGCCGTAGCGCAGGTTGTCGGCCACGCTGCCGGTGAACAGCACCGGCTCCTGGGCCACCAGGCCCAGGGCCGAGCGCAGCGCCCCGGGATCGAGGTCGCGCAGGTCAATGCCGTCGAGGCGCAGGGTGCCGGCGTCGGGGTCATGGAAGCGCAGCAGCAGGGCGAGCAGGGTGCTCTTGCCGGCCCCGGAAGGTCCCACCAGCGCCACCCGCTCACCCGGTTGGATGGTCAGGTCGAATCCCGCCAGCGCCGGGGTCTCTCGCCCCGGGTAGGTGAAGCCCACGCCTTCGAAGCGCAGCTCCCCGGCGAGCGGCTCGGGCAGCGGCAACGGATTCGCCGGCGGCGCAATGGCCGGCCGGGTATCGAGCAGCTCCAGCAGGCGTTCCGCGGCGCCCGCGGCGCGCTGGACGTCGCCGGCCACCTCGGCCAGAGTCGCCACGGCGCCGGCCGCCAGCACCGCATAGAAGACGAAGGCCGAAAGCTCGCCGGCGGTCATGGTGCCGGCCAGCACCGCCTGGCCGCCCTGCCACAGCATGATGCCCACCGCTGCGAAGACGGCCAGCATGGCGATGCCGGTCAGCCAGGCGCGCTGACGGGTGCGCTCGATGGCGCTTTCGAAGGCCTCCTCGACGCGCCCCGCATAGTCACGCCGGTCGAGCCCCTCGTGGGTGAAGGCCTGAACGGTGCGGATGCCGGAGAGCGCCTCGTCGGCATAGCGGCCCAGCTCCGCCACCCGGTCCTGGCTGGCGCGGGAGAGCCTCCGCACCCGCCGCCCGAACCACAGGATCGGCAGCACGGTGGCAGGAATGCCCAGCAGGACGATGGCCGAGAGCCAGGGCTGGGTCACCAGCATCAGCGCCACTGCGCCGATGAGCATCAGCAGGTTGCGCAGTGCCAGGGAGACCGAGGAGCCGAACAGGCTCTGCAGCACGCTGGTATCGGCGGTGAGCCTCGAGGTGATCTCGCCGGCGGCCTGGCCAGGTGCCTGGGCGCTCTCGAAGAAGCCGGGCTCCAGGGTCAGCAGGTGGTCGAAGACCCGGCGGCGCAGGTCGGCGGCCAGCCGCTCGCCGATCCAGGTCACCAGGTAGTAGCGCAGCGCCGAGGCCATGGCCAGCACCGTCACCACGCCGAGCATCAGCCCGAGGGCCTGGCCCAGCGCCGCGCTGTCGGCGGCCATGAAGCCGCGGTCGATCACCAGGCGCAGCCCCTGGCCGAGCAGCAGCACGCTGCCCGAGGCCGCGAGCAGGGCCAGGGCCGCCAGGGCCAGTCGCCATCGATAGGGGACCAGCAGGCCCAGCAGGCGCAGCAGCACGCGCGGGTCGGGGCGTGAACTCATCGCGGATCTCGGCAGGCGGAAGAGGGAGATAGCATGTGCCGACGATGGCCGTCCGGCAAGGCCCTCGCAGGGCATGGCAGGCAGCGTGGCCGGCTGCGCGATGCGGTGACGCTTGAAGGGGGAGGGGCCAGGCGCCATAGTCGAGATCAATGACCCCGACCCGGAGCCCCCATGTCCGACGCCCTGACCCTCGGCTGCCCGCACTGCGGCGCCATCAATCGCGTCAGCCAGGCGCGCCTGCACGACGGCCCGAAGTGCGGCCGGTGCAAGCAGGCGCTGTTTACCGGCGAGCCGGTCGAGCTGACGTCGGCCAACTTCCGCGCCCTGGTGGAGCGCAGCGAGCTACCGGTGGTGGTGGACTTCTGGGCCGCCTGGTGCGGCCCCTGCAAGATGATGGCGCCGATCTTTGCCGAGGCGGCTCGCGAGCTGGAGCCGCGCATGCGCTTCGCCAAGCTCGATACCGAGGCCCAGCAGCCCCTGGCCGGGCGCTTCGGCATCCGCAGCATTCCCACCCTGATCGTGTTCAGGAACGGCCAGGAGGTGGCTCGTCAGCCGGGATTGCTACAGGGGCCTCAGCTTCGTCAGTGGCTATCTCCGCATCTGGCATAGCGGCTAGCTCCGGCAGCCACAGCGTGGTGGGGAAGTCAAAGCGCATGCCCTTCGGGGGGGAGCCGGCCACCACCACGCGGTTGCGGCCGCGGGCCTTGCCGGCATAGAGGGCCCGGTCGGCGCGCAGCAGCACCGGGTCGAGGCGTGACTCTCCGGGCGCGATCTGGCTGATGCCCACGGTGACACTCAGCTGGGCCTGCTGGCCCAGCATCGGCAGCGCCAGGCCGCTGACCCTGCGGCGCAGCCGCTCGCCCACGGCCGCCGCGGTGGCGAGGTCGGCCAGCGGCAGCACGATCACGAACTCCTCGCCGCCGTAGCGGCCGAGAATGTCGCACTCCCTCAGCACCGACCGACAGCAGCCGGCCACGCTGGTCAGCACCATGTCGCCTACGGCATGGCCGTGGAGGTCGTTGAGCCGCTTGAACAGGTCCACATCGACCATGCAGATCGACAGCGGCGTGCCGTCGCGCCGGGCGCGGCGCAGCTCCTGGCCGGCCAGTTCGAAGACATGCCGCCGATTGGCGACGCCGGTCAGGCCATCGGTACAGGCCATGTAGCGCAGGCGTGCCTCCAGTTCCTTGCGTTCGCGGATCTCCTCCTTGAGGCGGCGATTGATATGCCGCTCTTCCAGCAGGAGCGCGAACTGCTCGCGCTTAAGGCGCTTGAGATGGAGGATCGTCAGCCAGCCCAGCAAATTGACGAACAGCAGCAGCAGCAGGCTGGTCATCACCAGCATCGGGGGTAGGCTGGAGCCCACCAGCGAAACCGTCAGGAAACCGGCCAGCAGATAGGCGTTGCCGGCGAGCATCCAGGGCAGCCGGTTGGGGAGGAAGAGGTAGAGCGCCATGCTCGCCACCACCAGGGAGGCGACGTGGATGCCGGTATGGATGGGGCGCAGCAGGATGGTCATCAGTATGACGGAGAGGCACAGCAGGCTGACCAGGTTGACCGGCAACACCCTGTGGGCCACCCCCGGCCTGCGCCACACCGCCAGCGCTACGGCCAGGCAGGCGGCCACGGTGGCCAGACGAGCGACGAGCAGGATGACGAAGTCCCCCCCGAGCCCCAGCACGCTGTAGTCCGCCGCTGCGAAGGCCAGGAAGAGCCCGGCGATCAGGCACAGCGCCAGGCGCAGCTGGCAGGCGTGGTGTGCCAGGATCGAGCGCTTGAACAGTGCCTCCAGTGCCGTGTCCCTGAACTCCGCCTGCCAGTTCAGCAGCCCTGCCTCTCCCACCAGTTGCCGCATGCCAGATGCCTCGGGTACCGGGCTCGTCACGAGCACCGTGGCCTCATCGCTTGGGTATCTGGTGCAGCTTGGCCCTGAAAGCACGGGGGTGCCAGCGGTGGACGGCAAGTGCCAGCAATTGCCTACATTGGCTGTAAGCCATCGCCTACAGAGTGAGGATGAGAGTGCTCAACCCTGGCGCTTGAGCTGTTCCCTCAGCTGCCTGGGTACCTGCTTGATGATCAACCGGTCGGTGGCCTCGTCATACTCCACGCTGGAGCCGAGCAGGTGGGAGTCGAAGCTGATCGAGACCCCCGCGGCGCGGCCGGTGAAACGGCGAAACTGGTTGAGGGTCTTGCGGTCCGGCGGGATCTCCGGGGAGAGGCCGTAGTCGGCATGACGAATGTGGTCGTAGAAGGCCCTGGGCTGCTGCTCATCGAGCACCTCCGAGAGCTCCTCCAGGGTGATGGGTTCGCCGCGGCTGGCCTGTTCGCTGGCATAGTCGATCAGTGCAGAGGTCTTTTCACGGCTCGCCTCCTCGGCCAGGTCCTCCTTCTCCACGTAGTCGCTGAACGCCTTGAGCAGTGTGCGCGTCTCGCCGGAGGCGTCCACGCCCTCCACGGCGCCGAGCAGGGCGGCAAACCCTTCGGCCAGGGCCTTGCCTCCCCGGTCGCGGGTCCAGGAGAGGTATTGGCGCGAGTCGCCTGCCTGCCACTGGGCGAGGTCGATGCGGGCCGCCAGGCTCATCTGGGCCAGGTTGAGCTGGCGGGCCGGCACCAGGGCCAGCTGCGGGTCCACTGCGAAGCCCTCGCGGTGGTGGAGCAGGGCCAGGGTGAGGAAGTGCCCGTCACCGAATCGGGTCTCCAGCACAACCAGATCACCGGACACCGAGAGGTGGGCGTCGAGCAGGGTGGTCAGGCGCTCGCCGATGGCGCGGGTCAGGGCGACGAAGTCGCGGCCATCGGCCAGGTAGTCGGCCAGTTCCGCGGCCAGCGGCGACGCCTGCTCGGTGCCTTCGGCGGGGAAGTGGCCCCACGCCTTGCCCTTGCCGTGATAGGCCTTGTTGAGTCCCTCGAGCAGGGTGTCCAGGGTATCGGTGTGGGGCAGCGTCGCCTCGGCCGCGACCAGCCTGGCCGTGGCGTCACCAGGCTTCTCGATACGATGGACGATGGCGTTGAGGATCGGCATGGGGCCTCCTGCAGAGTGGGCGAGGGCGGCGATGATACCCGGCCGGCTCGCGCGTCGATACCCGATCACGGCTTGAGCCGGTACCCCGTGCGGAAGATCCGCTCCACCACCATCAGCGCCACGGCCAGGAACAGCAGGATCATGGCGAGGCTGACTACCGGGCTGACGTCGCTGATGCCGTAGAAGCTCCAGCGGAAGCCGCTCACCAGGTAGACCACCGGGTTGGCCAGGGTCACCGCCTGCCAGAAGGGCGGCAGCATGTCGATGGAGTAGAAGGTGCCGCCGAGGAAGGTGAGCGGGGTGATCACCAGCAGCGGCACCAGCTGCAGCTTCTCGAAGCCGTCGGCCCAGATGCCGATGATGAACCCCAGCAGGCTGAAGGTCACCGCGGTGAGCAGCAGGAAGAGCACCATCATCAGCGGGTGCGCGATGGCGTAGGGCACGAAGAGCCGGGCGGTGGCCAGCACGATCAGCCCCAGCACCACCGACTTGGTGGCCGCCGCGCCCACGTAGCCGATCACGATCTCCCAGTAGGAGATGGGCGCCGAGAGGATCTCGTAGATCGAGCCCGAGAAGCGCGGGAAGAAGATCCCGAAGGAGGCGTTGGAGACGCTCTGGGTCAGCAGCATCAGCATGATCAGCCCGGGCACGATGAAGGCGCCGTAGCTGACGCCGTTGACCTCGCTGATCCGCGTGCCGATGGCCGCGCCGAACACCACGAAGTAGAGCGAGGTGGAGATCACCGGCGAGACGATGCTCTGCAGCACGGTGCGCAGGCTGCGCGCCATCTCGGCCAGGTAAAGGGTCTTCACGGACTGCAGGTTCATGCCGTCTCCTTGACCAGACTGACGAAGATCTCCTCCAGGGAGCTCTGGCGGGTGTGCAGGTCCTTGAAGCCGATGCCGGCGGCCTCCAGGTCGGCGAGCAGCTCGGCGATGCCGGCCTGGTCCTCGTCGGGTTCGTTGGCATCGTAGGTGTAGACCAGAGCGTGGCCCTCCTCGGCCAGGGCCAGCCCGTGGCGGGCGAGGGCGTCGGGCAGCGTCGCCAGGGGCTCGCGCAGATGAAGGGTCAACTCCTTGCTGCCGAGCTTGCGCATCAGGGCGTGCTTCTCCTCCACCAGCACCAGTTCGCCGCGGCGGATCACGCCGATGCGGTCGGCCATCTCCTCGGCCTCCTCGATGTAGTGGGTGGTGAGGATGATGGTCACGCCGCTGTCGCGCAGCTGGCGCACCACTTCCCACATGTCGCGGCGCAGCTCCACGTCGACCCCGGCGGTGGGCTCGTCCAGAAACAGGATCTCCGGCTCGTGGGCCAGGGCCTTGGCGATCAGCACCCGGCGCTTCATGCCGCCCGAGAGGGTGATCAGGCGATTGTGGCGCTTGTCCCACAGCGAAAGCGAGCGCAGCACCGCCTCGATATGGGCCGGGTCCTTGCCCTTGCCGAAGAGCCCGCGGCTGAAGCTGACGGTGTCCCACACGGTGACGAAGGCCTCGTTGGTCAGCTCCTGGGGCACCAGGCCGATCCGCTGCCGGGCGGCGCGGAAGTCGCGGACGTTGTCGTGGCCGTCCACCAGCACTCGCCCCGAGGTGGCGTTGACCAGGCCGCAGATCACGCTGATCAGGGTGGTCTTGCCCGCCCCGTTGGGGCCCAGCAGGGCGAAGATCTCGCCCCGCCGGATCGAGAGGCTGACCTCCTTGAGGGCCTCGAAGCCGCCGGCATAGGCCTTCGAGAGCCGCTCGATCGCGATGACCGGGGAATCACTCATGCCTGGCTCCTGTGGCGAGTTCGATGATGCCCTCCATCCTAGCGTGACTCGCCGTATGATACAGGGCTTGTACAAGAAAAAAGCCGCGCAGGGTGGCCCTTGCGCGGCGTCATCCAGCCCGGCAGGCGATCAGCTGCGGCTGGTGATCTCCAGCAGGTGGTAGCCGAACTGGGTCTTTACCGGACCGTGTACCTTGTTAAGCTCGCCGGAGAAGACCACCTCGTCGAACTCGCGGACCATCTGGCCCGGGCCGAAGCTACCCAGGTCGCCGCCCTGGCGGCTGGAGGGGCAGGTGGAGTTCTCGCGGGCCACCTCGGCGAAGTCGCGACCGCCCTCGATCTCGGCCTTGAGGGCCTCACACTTCTCCTTGCTGTTCACCAGAATATGACGCGCGGTTGCCTTGGCCATGGAAGTCTCCTGAAGGTTGGCTCTCGGGTGCCGGCGGGGGCGCCGGCAGGTCCCGGCGAGGATAGCATGACCC
The DNA here is from genome assembly GCF_003547075.1 of Halomonas sp. JS92-SW72. Lineage (NCBI taxonomy): Bacteria > Pseudomonadati > Pseudomonadota > Gammaproteobacteria > Oceanospirillales > Halomonadaceae > Halomonas > Halomonas sp. JS92-SW72. The sequence goes on along the minus strand of NZ_CP032147.1, from coordinate 2,280,139 downwards.
TGCCCCGGAGACAGGCCGCAACCTCGACTCAGCCCCCCAGGCCGATGCTGAGTCGCAGGGCCTGCAGCCCATCCAGTTCCAGGCGGACCTCATCGGAGAAGACTGGATGGCCGATCACGCGAACGTCCAGGGTGGCCTCGGCGCCGCGATAGCGGATGCCGACGGCGACCTCTGCCGCCTGGCTGACCGGCGCGAGCAGCCCGTAGTCGAGGCTCTGCACCTCGATGGCCGTCAGGCCGCGGGCCTCCAACTGCTCCTCGATGGCCTGCCGGGCGGCATGGCCGTAGAAGACGTAGAGACCGGCGTAGGCCAGGCCGGCGAGCACGGCGAGAGTGAAGACGAAACGGCCCATGGCATCCTCCCTGTGGGCAACGATGGAATCTCGACTGGGCGTTATATCACACCGCCAGTCGCCATGCCGGGCGGCGCACGTCGTGTCACAATCATGTCTCAATGGCGGGGCGATGGCGGGGCGTCACCCCCCGCAGCAAGGATCGAGGGAGGCGAGCATGAGCGAGGCGGTGTCGAGCAGGTCAGGCATTCCGGTGGGGATCAGTGCCTGCCTGATGGGCGAGCAGGTGCGTTACAACGGCGGCCACAAGCGGTCGCGCTACTGCCTGGAGGTGCTCGGCGAGCGCTTCGCCTTCGAGCCCTTCTGTCCGGAACTGGCGGCGGGGCTCGGCGTGCCCCGGGAGCCCATCCGCCTGGTGGGCGCCCCCGGCGAGGCGCCCCGGGTGGTGGGCACCGTGGACCCCAGCCTCGACGTCACCGACAGGCTGGCGGCGGTGAGCGGCGAGTTCATCGCGCGCCATCGTCACCTGCGTGGCTTCATCCTGATGAAGGGCTCCCCGAGCTGCGGGCTGGAGCGGGTCAAGGTCTATGGCGCCAACGGCATGCCCAGTCACTCCGACGCCGGCGCCTTCGTGCGGGCGCTGAAACGCCACTTCCCGACGCTGCCGCTGGAGGAGGAGGCGCGCATGAACGACGCCGTGCTGCGCGAGAACTTCATCACCCGGGTCTACGCCCTCGACGACTGGAAGCGCCACGTGGAGGCGCACCCCAGCTACCACCAGCTGCTGCAGTTCCACAGCCGCCAGAAATACCTGCTGATGGCCCATCACGTGGAGGCCTATCGCGAGCTAGGTCGCTACCTGGCCGAGGCCCACGCCCGCACACTGGAGGAGGCGATGGACCACTACCTGCAGCGCTTCATGGCGGCCCTGGCCCGCCCCGCCACCCGCAAGACCCACACCAACGCCCTGATGCACGTCTTCGGTTACCTCAAGGAGGCCCTGGACGGCGAGACACTCCAGGACCTGCTCGCCGCCATCGAGGAGTATCGCCAGGGGCATGTGGCCCTGGCGGTGCCGATCCGCCTGCTGGCGCACTACCTGAAGCGCCACGGCTCGGAGTATATCCGCCGCCAGACCTACCTGGACCCGCACCCCTATGAGCTGGGGCTGCGCAATGCCATCTGACCCCTGGCCCATGACGCACCTCGAACGCATCACCGGCCTGACCGAACGGCTGGCCGAATGGCAGCCGCTGTGGCGCTGCCTGCCCTTCCAGCACCCGCGGCTGCCCTGGCAGGCGCGCTGGCCGGGGCTTGCCGAGGCGCTGCTGGCGCTTGCCGACGATGACCTGGCGCGTCTGCAGGAGGACCCCTTCACGGACTCCCCCCTGGCCGCCTGGCTGCCCGTGGATGAACTGGCTCGGCTGGTGGCCTTGCCGGCGCTGGCGGAGCAGGGCGAGGCGCTGCCCGCGGCCTGGGGAGAACAGGTGGGGGGGCGCAAGTGGCGCCAGGTGCAGGCCTTCCTGCCCCAGATCGAGGTCGCCCAGGACGAGGCGCTGGTGGAGTGGTGCGCCGGCAAGGGGCACCTGGCCCGGGCCCTGTCGCGTCATCATGGCATCGAGGTGGTCGCCCTGGAATGGCAGCCGGCGCTGTGCGAGGCGGGCCGCGCCCTGGCCCAGCGGCAGGGCGCTCGGGTGACGCTGCGGGAGCAGGACGTCATGGCCGAGAACGCCGCGGCGTGGCTGGACGCCCGGACCCGGGTGGCGGCGCTGCACGCCTGCGGCGACCTGCACCGGCGGCTGCTGACCCTCGCCGCGGCGGCGGGCAGTGCCGTGACCCTGGCGCCCTGCTGCTACCAGCGCACCGCGGACGACCGCTACCGGCCGCTCTCCGCCCGGGGGTGCGCCCTCGCCGCGGCCTGGGGCCTGGTGCTCGAACGTGATGACCTGGCCCTGGCCGTGCAGGAGACGGTCACTGCCCCCCGTGGCGTGCAGCGCCACCGGGAGCGGGCCGGCGCCTGGCGCCTCGGTTTCGACCGGCTGCAGCGCGAGGTGCGTGGCGTCGATGCCTACCTGCCGGTGCCGAGCCTCGCCTACGGCCAGATGCCCGAGACCTTCGAGGACTTCTGCCACTGGGCGGCGCAGCAGAAGGGCATCGCGCTGCCCGCGGGGGTCGACTGGTACGCCCACGAGGCCGCCGGCTGGCGGCGCCAGCGGGAGGTCGCCCGCCTGGAACTCGCCCGCCACCTCTTCCGCCGCCCCCTGGAGGTGTGGCTGGCGCTGGATCGTGCGGCCTTCCTGGAGGAGGCCGGCTATGCGGTGGAGCTCGGCACCTTCTGCCCCCGGGAGCTCACCCCTCGCAACCTGGTGCTGCGCGCCCGGCGCCGCTGAGGGGGCGGGTGGCCGACGTCCGTGGTGGAGAACCGCCATGCGCGCCTCGAGCGTTTCGGCACTCTCGTCTCGACCCTCTCGTTTTGACTCTCTCCCGCTTAGCGCGTCACCCGACGATCTCCACCTTGCCGATCAGCGGTGCCGCCAGGTGCCGGGCCAGGCCCCGGGCGCCTCGTCGCATCAGGGTATGATGGTTCCAGGCGAAGAACGGGCGGGCCAGGGGAGCAAGCCGGTTCATCCAGCCCTTGGTGGTCGTCACTTGCCACAGGTGTGTCACCTCGGTGGTGCCTCCGACCGCGCGCAGTGACCAACGGCCCAAGCCGGCCAGGTCGCCGCTGGCCCGGGCTTCGACCCGGCAGGGACCATCGGCGTGGGTCACGCACACTTCAAAGCGCAGGCGATACCCCAGGGCGCTGCGCCAGATGAAGCGATAGCGGCGCCCATGCCCCGCTGAATCGCCGGGGGCGAGCAGCGTCACCGCGTCGAGCCCCGGCCACCAGCCCGGCCAGTGGACCGGCTCGCTCAGGGCGCCATGCACCGCTGGCAGCGGGGCGGCGACCCGCCAGCGGGTGACGAAGCAGTACGCCGCCATGGTCGCCGGTGCTCAGGGCGAGAAATGATCGGCGGGCAGCGGGGGATCGAGCACCAGCTCGTCCAGCGTCACCCGCTCGAGCTCGCGGCCATGGCGGTCGAAGCTGATCACCCGTCGTGGCAGCCTGTGCGTGGCGTCGAGCCACAGTTCGTAGCGGGCGACCTCGCCAACCATGTGGCCCGGGTCGCCCTGAACGGTGACGTGTTGCACCTGGTGTTCGCCCAAGCGCTCCTGGCCAAGCGCGCGCAGCTCACCCCGCCACTGCAGGCGCTGCACGTTGCGCAGCAGGGTACCCAGGTCCGACTGGTCGACCCGATGGCCGCGGGCGCTGCGTACCAGCCGATGGGTGGGCCGCAGGCCCAGGCTGGGGCCCGCGAGCCCGAAGGGCCACACCCGTACCCGCCGGGTCTCGGGGCTGTAGATCAGCACCGCGCCGCGCTGGGGGGTCACCATCTCGAGGCGGATATGGCCAGGGCGGCGATAGCTGTAGTGGATGATCTCCTCGCCTGCGGTACCGCGGCTGTGGAGGGTCACCCGGTAGGCGTCGAGGGCCTCGAAGCGGGCCAGGGACTCGGCGATGGGGTCGGGGCCCTGGGCCAGGGCCATGACGAGCAGCAGTTCGGACAGCACGGTGCCCCCTCACGACTCAATCGATGACCTCCAGCACGCCCCACATCCCTCTGTCGCGGTGGCTGGGGAGGTGGGGCGTTCGCGTGGTGCGGTAGACCTCCAGCTCCACCGGCACGCCGACCTGGACCCGGATCCGATCGGGCTGGAAATGGTAGTTACCTCCCATCAGGGTGAGGCGCTGCACGCCGTCGGGATCGAGGCGAGCCGGCATGGCCTGCTCCTGGCCCCAGGCCACGCCTGCCGTCAGCACCGCCAGCCCCAGCAGCCAGCGCCATCCTCCTGGGCCGAACACCCAACACGCCCCCGGCGGGATACACTCGCCTCCTGATCATGCCTTCAGCATAGCAGCGGGCGAGATAAGGGCTCGTAGCGTTGAAACGCCGGTCGTCGCGGCGCGGTTTCCTCGCTGCCCCGGCTCGGTCAAAGTGTAGCCCTGAGGCCTGGTCGGAAGCAGGGATGACATCATGAGAGGCGTGGGACTCGGCATCAGCGCGCTGCTGCTGGCCGCGGCAGTGGGGGTGACGCTGTGGCCAGCGGGGGACAGGCCCGGGCGGGAGCCGCCGCGCCTGGACGTCGAGCTCGACCGCGAGGCCCTGGCCGGGCGGCGCGGGGCGCTGCTCGACGAGATCGTCTTCCTCCGCGAGACCGATATCGGCCGGGTCACCGGGCTGATCGAGTCGGGCAGCCACCAGCTCTTCAGCCAGGGAATCTCGAGCTCCACGGTGGTCAACCGGCTGCGCGATTCCGTCCATGCCGATCATGATCTGGCCTTCGGCACCTCCAGCGAGCTGACCTTGAACCCCGCCGGCCCGATCCTCGCCGACGGCAGCCTCAACCCCTTCGCCCTGCCCGAGATCCGCGAGGCCCTCAACTGGCTGATCGACCGTCGCCACGTGGCCGAGGAGCTCTATGGCGGCCTGGCCGTGCCGCGCACCCTGCCGCTCTCCACCGCCTTTCCCGATTACTCGCGGCTCGCCGAGGTGGCCCGGGCGCTGGAGCTGCACTACGCCCACGACCCCGAGCGGGCCCGCGCCGCCATCGATGCCGGCATGCTGGCGCTCGGCGCCGAGCGCGAGGGCGGGCGCTGGACCTGGCGCGGCGAGCCGGTGCGCCTGCGCCTGCTGATCCGCACCGAGGACGAGCGCCGCCGGGTGGGGGACTATCTCGCCAACCTGCTGCAGGACGAGGGCTTCGAGGTGGAGCGCCGCTACCGCACCGCCGAGGAGGCCTCGCGGCTGTGGATCGCCACCGACCCCGCGGCGGGCCACTGGCACCTCTATACCGGCGCCTGGATCTCCATCGTGATCCAGCGCGACCAGGCCGACAACTTCAGCTTCTACTACACCCCCCGCGGGCGCGCCGAGCCGCTGTGGCAGGCCTACCGCCCCGCGCCCGAGTTCGATGCGCTCGCCGATCGGCTCTCCCGGCGTGACTACCGAAGCTGGGAGGAGCGACAGGCGATGATGGTCGAGGCCCTGGCACTGGCCCTGGCGGACTCCTCCCGGGTGTGGCTGGTGGACCAGCTCAACGCCTCGGCGCGGGCCGCCAACGTCGAGGTGGCCGCGGATCTGGCCGGCGGTGTTTCCGGCTCCGCGCTGTGGCCCTACACCCTGCGCTACACCGACCGCCTCGGCGGGCGCATGGTGGTGGGGCTGCCGGGGCTGCTGGGCGAGCCCTGGAACCCGGTGGCCGGCAGCAACTGGGCCTTCGACCGCATGATCACCCGGGCCACCCAAGACCCCGTGGTGCTGCCCGACCCCTACACCGGGCTCTTCTACCCCCAGCGCATCGCCCGCGCCGAGGTGGCGGTGGAGCAGGGCGTGCCGGTGGAGCAGACCCTCGATTGGCTGACGGTGACCCGCGAGGCGCAGATCCCGGTGCCCGATGACGCCTGGGTCGACTGGGATGTCCTCTACGGGCGCTTCATCACCGCCGAGGAGGCCCACCCCGAGGGGCTCACCGCCCGCACCCGGGTGCGGGTCCACTACGACGATGACCTATTCGCGCACCGCTGGCATGACGGCTCCTGGCTGACGCCCGCGGACTTCGTGCTGCCCTGGATTCTCGACTTCGAGCGCGCAAGCGAAGCGAGCCCGCTCTTCGACCCGGCCCATCTGGCCACCTTCGAGGCCTTCCGCCGCCACTTCCGCGGTTGGCGGATCCTCTCCACCGAGCCTCTGGTGATCGAGGTCTACAGCGACCAGATCTTCCCCGATGCCGAGAGCATCGTCGCCGCGCGGGCGCCGAGCCCGCTGCCCTGGCACGTGCTGATGCTGGGCATTCTCGGCGAGCGCCGCGGCGAGCTGGCCTTTTCCTCCAACAAGGCCGATCGCCACCGGGTCGACTGGCTGAGCCTGGTGGCCGGGCCCAGCCTACCGGCACTGGCACGGCTGCTGGAGCAGGCCAGGGAGGCCAGCGAGCTGCCTCACGAGGTGGCCATGAGTGAGTGGATCGCGCCGGGCGAGCGAGAGCGGCGTCTGGAGGCCCTCGCCGCCTGGCACGGGGCCTTCGGCCACTTCTGGGTGGGCAGCGGCCCCTATCGGCTGCACTCGGTGCATCCCGTGGAGGGCAGCGTGGTGCTGCGCCGCTTCGAGGGGTATCGCGACCCTGCCGACCGCTGGCTCGGCCTGAGCACGGCGCCCATTCCGGAACTGGTGCTCGATGGTCCTCTGGTGGTGGAGGTGGGAGGCCCGAGGGCTCGCAATGGCCTGGCGGCCGGCGGCGCGGAGGGGCACGAGGCCGCCGAATTTCGCCTCAGCCTGACCGTGGAGGGCGAGCCCTATCCCGAGGCCGACGTCCAGGAGGTGAGCTACCTGCTGTTCGACGGCCAGGGGGCGCTGGCCCAGCGCGGCGAGGCCAGGTCGGTGGGCGACGGCGAGTGGCGGGTGCTGCTGGATGCCGAGGTCCTGGCGGCCCTCGGCAGCGGCGCCAACAGCTTGGAGCTGGCCGTGATCAGCCGGCGGGTGGCACTGCCGGCCTTCGCTTCCCATGTGTTTGCCACCGTGCCATTCGGCGAGGAGGTACCCCGATGATCCCCGAAGCCTCCACCGAACCGCGGCGGCCCTCCCTGCGTCGCGCCCGCCTGCGCGACCTGCGCCATCTGCTGCTGTTCGCCCTGGGGCGTCTCGTCGCCCTGCTGGCCACGGTGCTGGTGGGGGTCTATCTGACCATCGTGGTGGCCAACATGGGAGGGCAGGTGGATGAGCTGCGCCTGGTGCAGATCAGGAGCGAGGTGGTCGAGACGGTGCGCGCCGACCCGGCCTTCTTCGACATGCCCGGCGAGGAGCGCAACGCCCTGGTGGCGCGCCAGGTGGCCCTGGAGGTGGAGCGGCTGCGCCTTGACCAGCCCTTCGTGGTGCGCAGCCTTGACTACCTGAAGCGGGCCATGAGCCTGGACCTGGGGCGCGCCGAGCAGATGCACAGCGATCGCGGCTCCCGGGAGGTACGCGACATCATCACCGAGCGCCTGCCGGCGACCCTGCTGCTGTTCGGCACCGCCAACCTGCTGGTCTTCTTTACCGCGGTGTTCGCCGCCCTGCGGCTGTCGCGGCACTATGGCAGCGCCCTGGACCGCACGGTGATCGCGCTGGCGCCCAGCTCGGCGGCACCGGGCTGGTTCTACGGGATCTTCCTGATCCTGCTGCTCGCCTTCGTGTTCCCGCTGCTGCCCGCCGGGGGCATGGTCACCGCGCCGCCTCCCGAAGGCCGCCTGGCCTACGCCGCCAGCCTGATCCGCCATATGCTGCTGCCGGTGGCGGCCATGTTCCTCTCCTCGATCTTCGTCTCCATCTACTCCTGGCGGACCTTCTTCCTGATCCACGCGAGCGAGGACTACGTGGAGATGGCGCGCGCCAAGGGGCTCTCGTCCCGGCGCATCGAGCGGCGCTACATCCTGCGCCCGGCGCTGGCGCCGATCATCACCAGCTTCCTGCTGATGCTGATCGGCCTGTGGAGCGGGGCGATCATCCTCGAGCAGGTGTTCAACTGGCCCGGGCTCGGCTCGCTGCTGTTCCAGGCCATCGGCCACCGCGACACCCCGGTGATCATCGGTGGCGTGGTGATCTTCGCCTACCTGCTGGCAGCGACGGTGTTCGCGCTCGATATCCTCTATGCGCTGCTCGACCCGCGGGTGCGGATCAAGGGAGGTCGCCGATGAGTGCCGTGACAGAGCGCCGGGCCTGGCGGGAGCTGGCCCGCTACCCCTCGGCGCTGGTCGGCCTGCTGATCATCCTGCTGCTCGGCGGCGTGGCCCTAACCACGCTGGTGGCGATTCCCTACGGCGAGGCCCTGGAGCGCTGGCGGGGCGGCGAGATGTGGCTGCGCCATCCGGTCAACGCCTCCCCGGCCTGGGTCGACCGCCTGCGCGGCGGCAACGCGGCCCGCACCCTGACGGTGGCCAGCCGCGATGCCGAGGTCGAGGAGGTGCCCTTTCCGGGCGGGCGGCGGCTGCAGATTCCCCTGGAATTCGACTACGCCTTTGGCGGCTTCCCCAGCGAAATCAATCTTTTTCTGAGCGCCGAGGGCCATGCCCGCGCGCCCTTCGTCAGGCTGCTGTGGCAGGCCCCGGACGGCCGCGAGGTGGCCCTGGGCGGCTATCGGGTCGGCCGCCAGGAGCGCGTCTCGATCTCCCAGGACCGCAGCCTGGCACAGCGCCTGGGCGGCCTGGCGCCCCATATCGGCCTGCTCAGCGACCCCCTGGTGGAGGGGGAGCCCGAGGTGCTCCAGGGCGGCTATCGGCTGCTGCTCGACGCCGTGCTCTTCGACGAGCAGGCCGGGCTCGAGGCCGAGCTGGTGCTCTACGGCCGGGTCCACGGCATCGCCGGCACCGACCACCAGCGCCGCGACCTCAGCCTGGCGCTGCTGTGGGGTACCCCGGTGGCGCTCGCCTTCGGGATGATCGCCGCGGTGGGCACCACCCTGACCACCCTGGTGATCGCCGCCGTCGGGGTCTGGTACCGCGGCTGGGTGGATGCGGTGATCCAGCGGCTCACCGAGGTCAACATGATCCTCCCGGTACTGCCGATCCTGGTGATGGTGGGCACCCTCTACTCCACCAGCATCTGGCTGATGCTCGGGGTGGTGGTGCTGCTGGGCATCTTCAGCGCCGGCATCAAGACCTACCGCGCCATGCTGCTGCCGATCCGCGAGGCCCCCTATATCGAGGCGGCGCTCGCCTACGGGGCCTCGGACCTGCGCATCGTCTGGCGCTACATGCTGCCGCGCATCCTGCCGGTGCTGATCCCCACCTTCGTGACCCTGATTCCCACCTTCGTCTTCCTGGAGGCGTCGCTGGCGGTGCTGGGGCTGGGCGACCCCGAGCTGCCCACCTGGGGCAAGGTGCTCAATGACGCCCAGTCCCAGAGCGCGCTCTACAACGGCTATGTCTACTGGGTGGTGGCCCCGGCGATCCTGCTGATGCTCACCGGCCTGGGCTTCGCCATGCTCGGTTTCGCCCTGGATCGGGTCTTCAATCCGCGCTTGAGGAGCCTGTGATGGCGGCTACGACGACAGGGTTCACGGCGGGGGAGCCCCTGCTGCGGGTCGAGGAGCTGGCGCTGCACTACCGCAGCCGGGAGGGGCCGGTACGCGCCGTGGACAACGTCAGCTTCGACGTGAAGCGCGGCGAGGCGCTGGTGATCCTCGGCGAATCGGGCTGCGGCAAGAGTTCGCTGGCCCGGGCACTGTTGCGCCTGCTGCCGCGCAACCTGGCCCACCACGGCGGCCGGGTCAGCCTGGGGGAGACCCGGATCAGCGAGCTCTCCGACGAGCGCTTTCGCCGGGAGGTGCAGTGGTCGCGCCTGGCGCTGGTGATGCAGGCCTCCATGAACGCCTTGAACCCGGTGGTGAAGGTGGGCGAGCAGGTGGCCGAGCCGCTGCGCGAGCTGAAGCGCTGGCCCCGGCGCCGGGCGCTCGCCCGCGCCGCCGAGGTGTTCCAACGGGTGGGGCTGCCCCTGGACTTCATGGCCCGCTACCCCTTCGAACTCTCCGGCGGCATGCGCCAGCGGGCGGTGCTGGCCATGGCGCTGGTGGCGGAGCCGGAGCTGGTGATCCTCGACGAGCCCACCTCGGCCCTGGACGTGCTGACCCAGGCGGCGATCATGAACGTGCTCAAGGAGATCAAGGCGGAGCTGGGTACCAGCTTTATCCTGATCACCCACGACGTGGCCACCTCCAGCGAGCTGGCCGACCGGGTGGCGCTGATGTATGCCGGCGAGCTGGTGGAGGCGTGCAGCGCGGCGCGCTTCTTCGGCGAGCCGGCCCACCCCTATTCGCGCTTGCTGATGAAGAGCGTGCCGCGCCTTCACGAGCGCGAACGCCCGCGGGCGATTCCCGGCCAGCCGCCGAGCCTGCTCGACCCGCCCGGCGGCTGCCGCTTCGCGGCGCGCTGCCCTGAGCGCTTCGCCCGCTGCGCCGAGTCGCCCTCGGCGTGTGTTCCGGGAGGGGGCGCACGGGAGGCAGCGGGTGAAGGGGCGAGCGAGAGCCGCCATCGGGTGCGCTGCTGGCTGCATGCGCCGAGCGGGGGAGGTGAGCATGGCTGAGGCGCCGCTGGTGGAGGCCCGTGGCCTGCACACCTGGTTCGAGCTGCGTCAGTGGGGCTTCCTGCGGGTGGGGGTGGTGCGGGCGGTCGACGATGTCAGCTTCACCCTGGCTCGCGGCGAGGCGGTGGCCTTCGTCGGCGAGTCGGGCTGCGGCAAGAGCTCTCTCGTGCGGACCCTGCTGGGGCTGCATCGGCCGACCCAGGGCGAGGTGTGCTTCGAGGGGGAATTGCTGGCCGGCCTCAAGGGGGCGGCGCTCAAGGCGTGGCGGGCCCGGGTGGGCTATGTGCAGCAGGACCCCTTCGGGGCGCTGCCGCCCTTCCTGGACTTGCGGCGCATACTCGCCGAGCCGCTCAAGATCCACGGCGTGACGGATCGCGCCGAGCGCGAGCGGCGCATCCGCGCGGCGCTCGCGGAGGTGCGGCTGACGCCGGTGGAGGAGTTCCTCGGCAAGTTCCCGCATATGCTCAGCGGCGGCCAGCAGCAGCGGGTGGTGATCGCCCGGGCGCTGATCCTCGAGCCGGCGCTGGTGATCGCCGACGAGCCGGTGTCGATGCTCGACGCCTCGGTGCGGGTGGAGATCCTGGAGCTGCTGCGCGGCATCCAGCGCGAGCGGGGGCTGACGCTGGCCTTCGTTACCCACGACCTGGCCACGGTGCGTCACTACGCCGAGCGCATCTTCGTGCTCTATGCCGGCAAGGTGGTGGAGAGCGCCCCGGTGGACGACCTGCTCGACGCCCCCCAGCACCCCTATACCCGGGCCCTGCTGGCCGCACTCTCCGACCCGGACGCCGCCAACGCCACCCGCCTGCGCGAGGTGCCTGCCGGGGAGCCGCCGAACCTGATCGACCCGCCGGCCGGGTGTCGCTTCCATCCGCGCTGCCCCCAGGCCATGGCGGGGCTATGCGACCGGGAGGTGCCCCCGGCGTTCATGCCGCGCCCGGACCACGGCGCCGCCTGCTGGCTGCATCAGCCTGGCGGAGAGGGAGAGGCGCAGGCGGCAGGGTCTGGACGCTAGCGTCCAGGCGATGGTCATCAGGCGGTGGTCTTCAGGCGCTGGGGGCGGGCGACAGGGATCAGGCGGCGCCGAAGCGCTGGTGCAGCCAGGCGTTGATGGCGTCGGACTCGTAGAGCCACTCCTCGCGGCCGTCGTCGTGGGCGATCTTCAGGCAGGGCACCTTGATGCGCCCGCCGCCCTCGGCCAGGGCCTGGCGGTGCGCCGGGTCGAGCTGGGCGTCGCGCACCTCGATGGGCAGGCCCAGGCGGGCGATCTCCTTGCGCACCTTGACGCAGAAGGGGCAGGTGCGGAACTGGTAGAGCGCGAGGTTCTCGCAGGCGCTGTCGACCTCGGCCTGGGCCTCCGGGCTGCGCTCGATGGACTTCGGGGTGGAGAGCTTCTCGGCGATCAGCACGACCGGCGCCAGCACCAGGCGCAGGCCGCGGAAGAAGGTGCGGATGATGATTCGCATCGGGGGAAGTGACCTCGGGAATGGTGAAGGAAACGGCGCCCATGATGCCTGTCTGGGCGGCGGCTGGCCATCCCCGACGGCTACTCCTCCCACTCGATGCGCAGCGGATTTTCCTCTGCCGGCCAGGTGTCGGCGTCGCGGGTCTCGCCGTCCTCGCCCAGCACCAGGTGGCTGCGCTGGCCATGGTGGCGCAGTCGGGCGGCGAGCATGGCCAGGCCCTCGGCGTCGTCGCCGCTGAGCAGGCCGATGGGGTGTCCTGGATGCATCCAGAAGCGTGCGCGACCCGCCTCTTCCAGCCCCTCCCGGGGCGGGGCGGCGAGGCCGCGCTCCCGGCGCCACGCGACGACCTCGTCGGTGGTGCCCACCACCAGCAGCGGCGCGAGGGTCTCCCGCTCGTCATCCAGTGTCGCTTCGGCGGGCAGCGACGCGAGCCGGTGGCCCAGAGCCCGGCTGGCCAGCGCCTCCAGCTCCGCGGTGCGGCCAGGCGTCAGCGCCACCAGCCGGGTGTCGGGGTCGAGCAGCAGCCGGCGCAGCACGCTGGGCAGCGCGCCGGGGTGGCGCAGCAGCTCGGCGTCGGGGTCCACCTCGAGCGACCGAGGGGCCCCCGCCAGGGGCAGGGCGAAGGGCTGGCGCTCGCTCTCCATGCGCTGGGTCAGGGTCAGCGGCCCTGCGTCCGTGTCCACCACCAGGGGCACGCTCATCGGCCAGGGGGCCTGCTCGCCCCGCTGGACCAGCACGCCATGCAGCCAGCCGCCGTCCGGTTCGGCCTCGAAGCGTACCTCCTCCAGGGCCAGCTCGGGGCGGCCGGGGCGGTCACGCCAGGCGGCGAAGAAGTGGGCGAGTTCCTCGCCGGCCCTCTCGCTGAAGGCGGCCTCCAGGGCCTGCCAGTCGGCGGTGCGGTGCATCCAGCGCCCGGCGAAGGCGACCAGGCCGGCGTCGAAGGCGGCGTCGCCCAGATGCTGGCGCAGCATGTGAAAGAGCAGGGCGCCGTGCTGGTAGCCGATCAGTCGGCCGGCGGGGTCCGGGCCGCCACGAAAGTCGCGCAGGGTCGGCTCGTGGGCGGCGGGCAGGGCGGCGAGGTCGCGCAGCCAGCCCCGGCGCAGCTCGGCATCCTCGTCGGCCGCCTCGGCCACGGCGTGGTCGGCCAGGTAGGTGGTCAGCGCCTCGGCCCAGTTGCCCTCGGCGTAGTCCACCAGCACGCCGGCGCCCCACCAGGCGTGCATGATCTCGTGGGGCAGCGAGGTGTCGGGAATGAAGGGCAGCGGGATCACCCGCTCGCCGAGCAGGGTGAAGCCGGGAAAGGCGACCCCCACCGGCGCCGGCGAGGCGGCGATGCTGAAGCTCGCGAAGGGCAGGCGCCCCAGCCGGGCCTGGAAGGCGGCCAGGTGGTGCGCGGCTCGTTCCAGGTAGGTCGCGCCGAAGGCGGCGTCCAGCGCCTCGGGGAAGAGCACCCGCAGGGTCACGCCGTCGACGTCTCGCTCGCGAAGTGCCCAGGGGCCGGCGGCGACCTCCGCCTCGCGGATCCGCGGGTGGTGGAAGCGGGCGAGCCTGCCCGCTGGCGTGGTCCGCTCCTCCACCAGTGAGCCGCTGCCCAGCGCCCGCTGCCCGGCCGGAGTATGCACCTCGAGCGAGAGCGGCCCGGCCTCATCCACCAGGTGGGGGTACCAGCCGCTCCGGGTGGGCAGAAAGGTGCCGGCCTCGGCGATGGCGTGGCGCGTCTCCCGCCCCGCTTCGGGGAGGGTTCCGTGCCAGCGCAGGGTGAACGTCGGCGCGGAACAGGCCGGTACCACCCAGCGGCCCTCGCGGTCCCGCGCCAGCCGGAGCGTCTGCTCGCCGCAGCGGGCCTCGCGGACATCGAGCCCCTCGAGCAGCGCGAAGCGCCCGCCGTCGGGCAGCAGCTGCACCAGTTCGCCGGCGAGGCTTCGCTCGGCGGGGTCGAGGTGCAGCGTCAGCCGGCGCTCGGGACCGAGCGTCTCCCCCCAGGCGGGGCCGGCCAGCAGCGCGCCGAGCAGGGCCCAGGCCAGGGGCGAGCGGCAGCGGGGCAGGCCTGGTGTCGCCATGGGGTCAGCGCACCCCGTCGCGAAGCGGGAAGCGGGCCAGCAGCTCCTCGGTGCTGCCATTGCGCGTCACGGTGAGGGGCAGCAGGGTGCCTGGCGTCTGGCGGCGCACCAGGTCGGTGAGTTCACCGGGGCGGCGCACCGGCCGGCCGGCGACCTCGACGATCAGATCATCACGCTGCAGACCCAGCGTTTCGGCCAGGCTCTCCTCCATGACGCTGACCACCCGCACGCCGTGCTCGTCTGCCGCGATCAGGATGCCCAGGCGCTGGGGCTCGGGGGGCTCGAAGGCAGCCTCGTCGCCGAGGGTAAAGAGCGCATCGGCCAGTCCCGCCGGCGGCGTGCAGTCGTCGCTCCGCTGCCAGGCCAGCAGCCCGACGGCGTCGATCCCCAGGTCGGCCAACTGGTGGGGCACGCCGTGGCCGTAGCTGACATGGCCCTGGCCCATCAGCCCCACCACCAGCGCCGCCTCCTCGGCGGCCTCGGCCAGGGCCTGGGCCATGGCGCGGTCCCACACCAGTTGGGCATCGATGAAGCGCTCGAGGCCCCCCTCGGGGTCCTCGGCGCTTGGGTGGTTGGCATAGACCTCGGCCAGCGCCTCGCGGTATCCCTCGGAGGCGGGGACGGGCGGGGTGATGGCGTGGCGCTCCTGTGGGGGAATGGCCTCCCACCCCTCTTCGGCGATGCGCTGGCGCAACGCCGGGGTGACGTTGAGGGCCCGCAGCGGGATGCGCTGCATGCGCGCGAAGTGCAGGATCGGCAGATAGGCCTCGGGGTCATAGCCCCAGGCGCCCAGCCAGTCGCTCTCGGCCAGGAAGGCGGCCTCGTCGAGCTCCCCGGCCACCCAGGCGTCCAGCGCCGGCTGGGCCTCCCGTGGCAGCATCTCTAGGCCGATGGTCATTCGCGGCTCGCGGGCATGCAGGCCGGCCAGGGTGTGCAGCTGCCAGCGGTGGTGGGCCAGCCGCTCGTGCTGCTCGCCGAGCAGCACCACGCGGCGCTCGGCCAGGTCGGCCATCAGCGTGGCGGTATCCACGACCTCGCCCTTGCGCTGCCACTGGCCTGGGGCGGGGCAGTCGCTGGCCTGGGCGGCGGGCAGGCCGGCGAGGATCAGGGCAAGGGGGAGGGCGGCGGTGCCAGGGTAACGGGAATGGGAACGGGAACGGCGGTGCGGCATGGGAGCTCCTGACGGGCGAGTCGGCGGGCCTCAGGCCGCTACCATAGCGCAGTCGGCTCGCCAGCAGAAAAGGGCCGCGATCAACGCGGATCGCGGCCCGACAGGCGCCCACCCCGTGCGTCGGGGTCAGTAGTGGCGACTGAAACGCCCGTGAGGGCTGTCGTGCATCAGGCGGTCGAACTCCCGCCCGCTCATATGCACCAGGGTCTCGTGGTCGCCGGCATCGAAGTAGACGTCGGGCTGGTGCCTGAGCATGTCGTCGACATAGACCTGCAGGCCCCAGGCCTGGCCGACCGGGGTGGTGGCGCCGGGATCGCAGTCGCGGAAGTGCTCTATGATCTGCTGCTCCGAGGCCAGGGTGACCTTCTCGTGGAGCATCCTCGAGAGCTGATCGAGGTCGGCGTCGCAGCTGCTGGGGATCACCGCGAGGCGATACCCGGAGTCGCTGTGGAGCATCACCGCCTTGGCCATGCGATCGCCGGCAATCTTGGATGTCTCAGCGATGCGACTGGCGGTGATCTCCCGGGGGTGGGGGAGTTCCTCGTAGTCGATGTCACAGGCCTCGAGATACTCCTTGAGGGTCATGGGCATGGTCATGGCGAACTCTCTTCCGGACGCATGGGCCGGGGGGTTGACGGTGGTTGCCTCCCTGCCTCTCCTTGCGGGCATCCTCATTGTCAGTATAGCCATCCCGCTTCTACCTCGCGCATGATCCTCCTCATCGCATGAGGGGTAATGGCATCGCACCGGGGCAAATGCCGATACACTCCCGAGAGGCAAGGCCGACGAGGAGGCGATGTGTCAAAGGCTAACCAGGGAGGCGTCATGGTGATGGGAGCAAGGGGCGGCATCCTGCTGGTGGCGCTTGCGTTTGCGCTGGCCGGCTGCGGCGGCGATCCGCGCCCCAGCGAGGTGCCATTGGCGGTGCTGGCCGGCAACGCCGAGGCCCACGACGGCAGCCGCGTGGTCACCGAAGGCGTGGTGCGCCACTTCGAGGAGCCGCTGCACTACTGGATCGAGGACGAGGATCTCAACCGGGTGGAGCTCTTCCCCCACGAGGCGATCGCGCCTCACCTGGGCGAGCGGGTTCGGGTGGAGGGGGCGTTCGCCTTCTCCCGGGAGGAGGGGCGCCGCCTCACTCTGGAACGGGTCGAGGTGCTTGCCACGGCGGACTAGGCCGGTCGATTGATAGCCAATCGACTGACAGCAAGGAGAAGAGCGACTGATGCAAGGGAAGGCCATCCAACAGCGGCTCGTCGAGCGCCCGGTGCTACCGCGCCCCGAGGGGCGCATCGAGGCGATCGACCTGGCCCGGGGCATTGCCATCGCGTTGATGATCATAAGCCACGCGGTGAGCGGGCTCTTCGGCATTCGCCAGCTGCCCGACTGGGGCCTGGTGCCGGTCCACCTGATCACCAAGTTCTCCTCGTCGCTGTTCATCGTGGTGTTCGGCATCGCCTTGGCAGTGGCCTTCCTGCCGCGGATGGGCGAGGCGGCCTGGCAGGCGCGTCGCCTGCGCCTGATGCTGCGCGGCCTGGAGGTGTTCTTCTGGTACAAGGTGCTCACCGTGGTGGAGATGATGGCCATCTTCCCGCGGGAGGACATCCTCGACGCGCTGCTCTACCAGCGCTTCCCGATCTGGGTCGAGATCCTCGGCTTCTACGCCATCGCCTTGCTCTGGCTGCCCTGGGTGCTGCCCCTCTGGAGCCGCCTGCCGCTCTGGTCGCGGCTGCTGCTGCCGGTGGCCATCGCCCTGGCCGCGGGCTGGCTGGAGCGTCACGCCAGCTTCTGGGGCATCGAGCCGCTCAAGGCGATCCTGGTGGAGGACGCCAACCACTACACCTGGGGCCAGCTCTCGCGGCTGCCGCTGGTGCTACTGGGCCTGTTGATCGGCGAGGCGCTGCTGCGCGGCTACTGGACGCCCCGGCGTGCCCGGGTGCTGCTGACCATCGCCGGCGCCGGGGCGCTGATGCTGCTCGCCTTCTTCGCCCTGGCCCTAGGCACGGCGGAGGCCACGCTCGACGATGCCCTGATGGCGGTGGCACGCAACGTCGGCAAGCACCCGCCGGAGCTTGCCTTCATGCTCTTCAGCCTGGGCGGGGCCCTGGTGATCCTGGCGCTCTGCCTCCAGGGCGGCGCGGCGGCGGCGCGCTGGCTGCGCCCGCTGACCCTGATCGGCGGCGACGCCCTCAAGGCCTTCATCTTCCATATCGTGGTGATCTTCGGGGTCTTCCGCTACCTGCTGGAGGCCTGGCAGGTCTACTCCTACCCCCAGGTGCTGGGCATCGGGGTGGCCCTGGTGCTGGCCACCGCCGGCTGGATCGCCCTGACCGGCTGGTTGCGGGAGAAGCGCGGATGACGTGGCTCGCCGTTGTCGCCATCTCGAGCCTGGTGATGGCCGCGCAGGCCCTGGCCGGCAGCGCCTGGGCGCCCGAGCTCGAGGCCCGGCTGGCCGCCCTGGAGGCCGAGGGGCAAGACGAGATCGGCCTGTACGTGCGCGAACTGGGGGCGAGGGACGGCTCGGTAGACCGAGGCGAGCGGTTCGGCTGGCGCGACGACGAGACCTGGTACCTGGCCTCGCTGGTCAAGGTGCCGGTGGCCGTGGAGCTGCTCGCCCGGGTTGAGGCCGGCGCGCTCTCCCTCGACGAGACGCTGGTGCTCAAGGAGCGCGACTACGTGGACGGCGCCGGGCCCATCAACTGGGCGGAGCCGGGCACGACCCTGACGCTTGGCGAGCTGTTCGAGCCGATGCTCACCGAGAGCGACAACACCGCCAGCGACCTGCTGATCCGCCGGCTGGGCCTCGCCGCGGTGAACGACCGCGCCCAGGCGCTCTCCGGGGGCGGGCTCGGCCCCATCACCCCGCTGCTGGAGGTACGCCGCGAGGCCTACGGGTATCTGCATCCCGGGGCTCGGGCGCTCACCGGGATGGACTTCATCCGGCTGCGCCAGGTCGAGGAGGATGACGCCCGCCTCGACGCCCTGGCCGAGCGGCTCGGCGTGGGGTCCGCGGCGCTGGCCCTTCCCAGCCTCGATGCCGCCTTCGACGCCTACTACGCGAGCGGGCTCAACGCCGGGCGCCTGGGCGCCTTCGGTGCGCTGCTCGCGGCCATCGGCGAAGGGCGGGCGCTGGGGCCCGCGGCCACCGCCGAGCTGCTGGCGATCATGGCGCGCACCACCAGCGGCGAGGCGCGGCTCAAGGCGGGCCTGGGGGACGATATCCGCTTCGCCCACAAGACCGGCACTCAGCATCGGCGCAGCTGCGACGCCGGCATCGCCTTTCGCGGCGAGGGAGTCGCCGAGCGGCGCTGGGTGGTGGTCGCCTGCACCCGGGGCGAGCGCGATATCGAGCACTCGGAGGCGACCCTGAGCGAGGTGGGGCGGGCGCTGCGCGAGTCGGGCCTCCTCGGTCCCTGAGGCGGGCATGCATCCTGCCTATGGGGCGGCTAGACGTGCTCGATTAGCATCCGGGGCGGTTCGCGGTACCCTAAGGGCAGTGCTGCGCCTCGTGCGCTATCCTCACCGGCCCGGCCAGGGCCGCTACCCTCTTCAGCAAGGAGCCTTACGTGACCCGACGTCGTCGCCTCATCCCTGCGCTTGCCAGTCTGCCGTTGCTGCTTGCCGGTTCCCTGACCGTGGCATCCGCAGCCAGCGCCGACGAGCGCCTGCAGCTGGTCGCTACCACCGGCATGATCGCCGATGTGCTGCGCGAGGTGGGGGGGGATCGCGTCGAGGTGCGCGGCCTGATGGGCCCCGGCGTCGACCCGCACCTCTATCGCCAGACCCGCACCGACGTGACCGCCATGACCCGTGCGGACGCGGTGTTCTGGAACGGCCTCTACCTGGAGGCCCAGCTGGAGTCCTTCCTCGAACGCCTCGGCCAGCGCCAGCCGGTGATCGCCGTGGGGGAGACGGTGCCCGCCGAGGCGCGCCTGGCCGACGAGGAGTACCCCGACCAGCCCGACCCCCACGTCTGGATGGATCCTGGCCGCTGGCGCTACGCCGTGGAGGCGATGCGCGATGCCCTGACCGAACTGGCCCCGGCGCACGCCGACGGCTTCGCCGAGCGCGCCGAGGCCTACCTCGAGGAGCTCGAGGCGCTGGACGCCTATGCTCGGGAGGTACTGGCCAGCGTGCCCGAGGAGGCGCGAGTGCTGGTCACCGCCCACGACGCCTTCGGCTACTTCGGCGATGCCTACGGCTTCGAGGTGCTCGGCATCCAGGGCTACTCCACCGAGAGCGAGGCGGGCCTGGCCCGCATCGAGTCGCTGGTGCGGATGCTGGTAGAGCGCGAGATCGGAGCGCTGTTCGTCGAGACCTCGGTGTCGGATCGCAACGTGCGCGCCCTGGTGGAAGGGGCGGCCGCCCGCGGCCATGAGGTGCGCATCGGCGGCGAACTCTACTCCGATGCCATGGGCCCCGAGGGCAGCTACGAGGGCACCTGGCTCGGCATGCTCGACCACAACGTCAGCCAGATCGCCCTGGCCCTGGGCGGCGAGGTGCCCGAGGGCGGGCGCCTGGGCCGGCTCGGCCACCTCGAGGAACGCCCCTGATGCCCGATGCGCGCCTCGGCAAGGAGGTGATCGCCAGCCCGCTCGCGATCCAGGGCCTGACCGTGAGCTATGACCATCGCCCGGTGGTGCACTCGGTGGACTTCGTCACGCCGCCGGGCAGCATGACCGCCATCATCGGCCCCAACGGGGCCGGCAAGTCGTCCCTGCTCAAGGCGGCGCTGGGCATTACCCGGCGCCTGACCGGCGAGGTGTGGGTGTTCGGCCGCCCCTTCGACCAGATGGCCCGCCATGTCGCCTATGTACCCCAACGCAACAGCGTCGACTGGGATTTCCCGGCCCGGGTGATCGACGTGGTGGCCATGGGGCTGTTCCGCGACCTGCGCTGGTGGCAGTTCGGCGGCCGCGGCCAGCGCCGCCGGGCCATGCGGGCCCTCGCCCGGGTGGGCATGGAGGCCTTCGCCGAGCGCCAGATCGGCCAGCTCTCCGGCGGCCAGCAGCAGCGGGTCTTCCTGGCCCGGGCGCTGGTCCAGGAGGCCGACCTGACCATCCTCGATGAGCCTTTCGCCGGGGTCGACGCGGCCACCGAGGCGGCCATCGTCGAGGTGCTCAAGTCGCTGCGCGACGAGGGTCGCACCCTGCTCTGCGTGCACCACGACCTGGCGACGGTGCGCGGCTACTTCGACCACGTGCTGCTGCTCAATGTCCGGCGCATCGCCGCGGGGCCGGTGGACGAGGTGTTCACCGAGGCCAACCTGCAGGCCACCTACGGCGGCCGGCTGAGCCCGGTGCAGCTGGCGCGGCTGGTGGAGCCGGCCCTGGCGGAGCGGGGGCGCTGATGGAGACCTGGTGGCGCGCGCTCACCTTCACCCTCGGCTACAACACCAGCGTGGTGACCCTGGGGGCCATGCTGCTGGCGGCGGGCGCCGGCATGGTCGGCACCTTCGTGCTGCTGCGCAAGCGGGCCCTGGTCAGCGATGCCATCAGCCATGCGACCCTGCCCGGCCTGGCGCTGGCCTTCATCCTGGTGGGGCTCGCCACCGGCGACGGCCGCTACCTGCCGGCACTGCTGCTCGGTGCCGCCGGAAGCGCAGCCATCGGGCTGTGGGCGGTGCAGGCGATCAGCGCGCGCACTCGGCTCGGCGAGGATGCCGCCATCGGCGCGGTGCTCTCGTCCTTCTTCGCCTTCGGCGTGGTGCTGATCACCGTGATCCAGTCCATGGCGGTGGCCGGCCAGGCCGGGCTCACCGGCTACCTGGTGGGCGCCACCGCCGGGATGCTCGCCTCCGAGGCCAAGCTGATCGCCGGCTCGGCCCTGGGCCTGCTGCTGGCGGTGCTGGTGCTGCGCCGGGATCTGCTGCTGGTCTGCTTCGATGCCGACTTCGCCCGCACCCAGGGACTCGATACCGGTCGCCTGGACCTCGTGCTGCTGCTGCTGATGGCGGTGGTGGTGATCGGCCTTAAGGTCACCGGGCTGATCCTGATCGTGGCCCTGACCATCATTCCGCCGGTGGCGGCGCGCTTCTGGACCGACCAGCCCATGCGCATGGTGGCCCTGGCCGCGCTGCTCGGGGCCCTGGCCGGCTATCTGGGCGTGACCGTATCCAGCGTGCGCGAGGGCCTGCCCACTGGCCCGCTGATCGTGCTCTCTGCCTTCGCGCTGTTCATGGTCTCCTTCCTCTTCTCGCCGCGCCGCGGCGTGCTTGCCTCGCTGCTGGCCTATCGCCGCCTGCGCCGCCGGGTGCACCTGCGCCAGGGGCTGCTGGCGCTGGCCCGCGAGGAGCCGATCTTCGACGATCTGACCCTGAACCTGCTGCGCCGGCGCGGCCATATCCGCCGCGACGGCGTAGCAACCCCGGCGGGGCTCGCCGCCGCCCGCGACGCCGAGCATGAGGAGCGCCTCTGGGCACTCTACCGGGCGCGCTACCCCGACGACGCCCTGCACCGTGAGCACGCCGGGCTGGTGCCGATCCACGAGGTGCTCTCGCCGGATGCGATCATGGCGCTGGAGACGCAGCTGATGGGCCGTCGGGAGGCCGCGCGATGAGCGAGTTCATGATGTTCAGCCTGGTGCCGCTCAGCGTGGCGGTGATCATCTCCATGACCTGCGCGCTGCTCGGCAACTTCCTGGTGCTGCGCCGGCAGAGCCTGATCGGCGATGCCATCAGTCACGTGGCGCTTCCCGGCATCGTGGTCAGCTTCCTGCTCACCGGGGTGCTGGCTTCCTCGGCGATGATGCTCGGTGCCGGGGTCTCGGCGCTGGTCACGGTGGGGATGATCGAGCTGATCCGCCGCCTGGGGCGGGTGGAGGCGAGTGCCGCCATGGGGGTGGTGTTCACCAGCCTGTTCGCGCTCGGGGTGCTGCTGCTGGAGTGGCACGGGGCCAGCGGCGTGCACCTCGACGTGGAGCACGCCCTCTATGGCAACTTGGAGAGCCTGATCTGGTTCGAGGGCACCGGCCTTGCCGCGCTGCTCGACCCGGTGGCCCTGGCGGATCTCCCCCCGCAGCTGGGCCGCGCCGCCTGGGTGGGGCTGCTGGTGGTCGCCATGCTGGTGGTGCTGCGCCGCCACCTGGTGCTGGGCAGCTTCGATCCGGAGTTCGCCGCCAGCGTCAACGCCCGCCCGGCGCTGGTCGACCTGCTGCTGGTGACCCTGGTGGCCATCGCCGCCATCGCCGCCTTCGAGGCGGTGGGCTCGATCATCGTCATCGCCATGTTTATCTGCCCGGCCGCCGCCGCTCGGCTGATGACCAACCGCCTGGGGCGCCAGATCGCCTGGAGCCAGCTCTTCGCGGTGCTCTCCGCGGTGCTCGGCTACCTTGTCGCCGGCCACGGTCCCGGCTGGCTGGGCCATGACCTCTCGGTCAGCGCCGCCGGCATGATCGCCAGCGTCGCGGGCCTGATCCTGCTGGCCGCCTGCCTGGCCGGTCCCCGGCGCCGACGCACCGGGGCGGCGGCGGCCTGAGGAGGCCGCCGTACCTTCCCGCTCCCTGCCTCTTCCGCGGCGACTCATCCACGAGTTTCTTGACAGCGCCTGGTAGCGTCCTATGTTGAGAGTAGACCGGTCAGTCTAGTGGAGGTGAGATGGCGACAACCCGCGAACGGCTGCTCGAGGCGGGGCTTCGTCTGCTGCTGGAGCACGGCTACAACGACCTGGGGATCCAGGTACTGCTGAAGGAGACCGGCATTCCCAAGGGCTCCTTCTACCACCACTTCGCCAGCAAGGAGGACTTCGCCCTGCAGGTCGTCGACCGCTATATGGAGGAGGTGCACCAGGGCCTGGACCTTTCCCTGGGCGACACCCGGCTCGCCCCGCTTGCGCGAGCCCGGCGCTTCTTCGAGCTGTCGCGGGAGAAGTACCGTCGGGATGGCTATATGGGCTGCATGCTGGGCGGCCTGGGGCAGGAGCTCTCCGGCGTGAATGCCACCTTTGCGGCCAGAATCGAAGCCTGTTTCGGCGAGATCAGCGGCCGTATCGCCAGCTGCCTGGAGGAAGCTCGCCATCGGGGCGAGATCCCCCAGGACGCCGACCCGCGAGAACTGGCTAATCTGCTGCTCAACTGCTGGGAAGGCGCTGCCCTGCGCAGCCGCCTGCTGCGAGATCCGGCCCCCCTCGATCGGATGCTGGATTTCACCTTCTCGGCGGCGACCCGGGCGTCATGACGAAGCGCCAGGAGGTTGCCAGGGAAACGGCCGCACGAGGCGGCCTGTGGAGCGAGAGTGCCCCGGCGTGGCCGGTGCCGTGACCGCTCACGACATCCCACCACGGCGGGGAAGTCCAACCCTGACGCTGGTGGAGGTGCGCCATGAACATCACAACAACGAACACCACAGCAACGAAGACCACGGCAGCCACTGCGGGCTATCACCTGGAAGGCACCATGCTGGAGATCTGCTCCTGCGCGGTCCCCTGTCCCTGCTTCATCGGCGAGGACCCGGATGGGGGCGAGTGCTTCGGGGTGATCGCCTTTCATCTGGAGAAGGGGGTGGCGCGCGGCGTCGATGTCGCCGGCCTGACCCTGGTCAACGTCGCCCATATCCCCGGCAATGCCCTGGCCGGCAACTGGCGCTCGGTGCTGCTGGTCGACGGCCGTGCCGACGATGAGCAGGTCGAGGCCCTGCTGGATGCCTTCGGTGGCAGTCTCGGCGGGCCGCTGGCCGACCTGGCGAGCCTGGTCGGAGAGGTGGTCGCCGTCGAGCGGGTGCCGATCCTCCACGAGGCTCGCGAGGCCGAGGGTCGCCTGGTGGCCGAGGGCATGCTGGAGGCGGAACTGGCACCGATCCAGTCCTCGCCGGACGGCACCACTGCGACCCTGCATGACAGCGCCTTCACCACGGTGAAGGGGGCCCCGGCCTATATCGGCAAGTCGCGACGCTACCGGGTGACCCTGCCCCAGCACGGCATGGAGTGGTCCTTCGACGGCCACAACACCATCCAGACCCGCTGGATGATGGAGCATGCGCCATGAGCGCCGCTTCTGGCGTGCGCCCCGTCTGGCGACATGCCTCCCTGCTGATGGGCATCATCGTGGTGGCCTGGGGCCTCGCCGTGGGTGCCGAGCTGAGCGGCCAGGCCCAGTGGGTGCACCACCACCGGCTGGTGGTCGACGGAGTGGCCCTCTGGGCCAGCCTGGCGCTCTTCCTGGTGGCCTGGCAGGTGCATATCGCGGCGATGATGCTGCCGACGGCCCTGCCCATGGTCGGGCTCTATCGACAGGTGGCGGCGGGGCAGCCCCACCCCCGGCTGGCTCGGGCCAGCTTCCTCTTCGGCTACCTGGTGGTCTGGACCGCCTTCGGCCTGGCGGCGCTTCTCGCCATGGCGCTGGTGGAGGGGCTCGGTGCCCAATGGCCCCGGTGGCATCAGCGGCCGGAGTGGCTGGCCGGTGGCGTGCTGGTGCTCGCCGGGGCCTTCCAGTTCTCCGCCCTCAAGGCGAGCTGCCTGGACAAGTGTCGGGCGCCCCGCGCCTTCCTGCTCAACCACTACCGGCGCGGCGTGGCCGGCGGCTTCGCCCTGGGGCTGCGCCACGGGGCCTTCTGCCTCGGCTGCTGCTGGGCGCTGATGCTGGTGATGTTCGTGGTGGGGATCGCCAACCTGGCCTGGATGGCCCCACTCGCTGCCCTGATGCTCTACGAGAAGGTCGCGCGCCACGGCGCGCGCCTGGTGCGCCCGGTCGGCGTGGCGCTGATCCTGCTGGGGCTGTTGATGATGGTGGAGCCGGCCTGGCTACCGGGGCTGACGCCTGACCCCGTGCCGCACGGCATCCCTCTCCATGGCGCCCACTGAGGCGCTTCTCGACCCGGCAACAGGCGAGGCGGGGCCCGCGATGGCCTCGCCTCACCACCCGGTGGCCAACGGCCAGGGTGATGCGGCTTGCCGTCTATGCTGAAGGGATGTCCAGGCAGCGGTGATTCCCCATGAGCATGGAGCAGCAGATCGAGCGGCTCTACCGGCAGCACTCTGCCAGGGTGCTGGCCACCCTGATCCGGCTGACCGGTGATTTCGACCTCGCCGAGGAGGCGATGCAGGAGGCCTTCGCCAGTGCGGTGCAGCAGTGGCCGGGGGAGGGCGTCCCCGAGCATCCCGTCGCCTGGCTGATTCGTGTCGGCCAGCGCCGCGGCGTCGACCAGATCCGACGGCGCCAGGTGATCCGCCGCCATGCCCGGGAGCAGCCTCCCCTGGAGGAGGCGTCCCTGCCGGCCGGGCTCGACGCTCTCGATGCCGTGATGATCGAGGATGACATGCTGCGCCTGCTCTTCACCTGCTGCCACCCGGCACTGGCCATGGCGGACCGGGTGGCGCTCACCCTGCGCGAGATGTGCGGCCTGACCACCGAGCAGGTGGCCGCGGCCCTGCTGGCCAGGCCCGCTACCCTGGCCCAGCGCATCGTGCGGGCCAAGCGCCGCCTGCGCGAGCTGGGCCTGCCCTACGAGGTGCCTGAGGCCGCGGCCCTGCCGGAGCGCCTGGCCGGCGTGCTGCGGGTGCTCTACCTGGTGTTCAACGAGGGCTACTCGCGCAGTGACGGCGAGGCGCTGCTCGACGTCAGCCTGGCCGAGGAGGCGATACGCACCGCCCGTGCGCTGGTCGAACTGCTGCCCCGGGGTGAGGCCTTCGGCCTGCTGGCGCTGATGCTGCTGCATGATGCCCGCCGCGACGCCCGCCAGGGCGCCGACGGCGAGCTGGTCCCCCTGGAGGAGCAGGACCGAGGTCGCTGGGACCGGGAGCGCATCGAGCAGGGCCTGGCCTGCCTGGCCCGGGCGCTGGAACTCACGCCTACCGGCCCCTACACCCTGCAGGCCTCCATCGCCGCGGTGCACGCCGAGGCGCCCAGGGCCGAAGCCACCGACTGGGGGCGCATCGTGCGGCTCTATGCGGCGCTCCAGCGCCGCCAGCCCTCGCCGGTCGTGGCCCTCAACCAGGCGGTGGCGGTGGCCATGCGCGATACCCCGGAGGCGGGCCTGCACCAGCTGGCGACGCTGGGGGATGAGGCCGCCCTGGCCGACTATCACCTCTTCCATGCCGCCCGGGCCGACCTGCTGCGCCGCGCCGGCCGGTCCGACGAGGCGTGCCTCGCCTATCGGCAGGCCCTCGCGCTGTGCGGGCAGGGAGCCGAGCGGCGCTACCTCGAACGCCGGCTGGCCGAGCTCGAATGCTGAGCAGGCGGGGGCGCAAAAAAACCTGGCGGCTGTCGATCTGCGTCGAGCCGGTGCGACTCAAGGAGGTAACCCACAGCTAAGGAGGATGTCATGCGTTACATGCTGATGCGCAAGGCCGATGCCCGGACGGAGTCGGATCCCCAGCCGGATGTGAAGGTGCTCTCCGCCATGGCCGACTATAACCAGCGGATGCTCAGGGCCGGGGTGATGGTCTCCGGGGATGGCCTGAGGCCGAGCCGCGAGGGCTGCCGCCTGATCTTTCGCGACGGCGAGCCCAGGGTGGTGGCCGGCCCCTTCGCGCCCAGTGAGGAGCTGCTGGCCGGCTACAGCGTGCTCGAGGTCGACTCCCTGGAGGAGGCGATCCGCTGGGCCAGTCAGTGGCCCCCCGAGGACAGCGACGGCAACGTCACCCTGGAGCTGCGCCGCTACTACACCCTCGAGGACTTCGCGCCGAGCGCCGGCCTCGAGCAGCATCGCGTCCAGGCGCGGCTGCCCGACGAGCTCAACCTGCACCTGACCTTCCCCGGCACCTGCCGGGAGGCGATGACCTACTACGTCGAGGTCACCGGCGGCCATCTGGAGGCGTTGATCTCCTACGGCGAGACCCCGACCGCCACGGAGGTCCCGGCGGACTGGCACGACCGCATCATCCACGCCTCGCTCAATCTGCGCGGCCGCCGGCTGATGGGGGCGGACATGCCGGGAGAGGACTACCGTGCCCACCAGGGTGCCCGGGTGCACCTGGAGTATGACGACGAGGCCCAGGCCGCCGAGGTGTTCCGGCGGCTTGCCGAGGGCGGAGAGGTCGCCATGCCCTTCGCCGAGACCTTCTGGGCGCGGCGCTTCGGCATGCTCACCGACCGCTTCGGGGTGCCCTGGATGATCGCCTGCCGGACCGGCCACTGCCTGGATCAGGAAACGGGAGGTGCGTCATGAAGTATGCCGCCCTGGTCTACTACCAGGAGAGCCTGATCGCCGCCATGACCGACCAGGAGTGGCACGACCTCAATCAGGAGTGCGTGGCCGGGGTGGAACGGCTGACCGAGCAGGGGCACTTCCTCGGCGGCCAGGCCCTGCAGCCGGTGGAGAGCGCGGTCAGCGTGCGCCTGCGCGACGGCGAGCCGCTGGTCTCCGATGGCCCCTTCGCCGAGACCAAGGAGCAGCTGGCGGGCTTCTATCTGCTCGAGGCCCGCGACCTCAACGAGGCGCTGCGCCTCGCCGGGCGCATTCCGCCGGCGCGCTTCGGCACCGTCGAGGTGCGGCCGATCCGCGAGCTGCCACCCCGTGACCCGGCACCCGAGACCGCCCCGTCGCGGCCCCCAATCGGAGGAGAGATCCCATGAACTATGTCGATGGCTTCGTCGCCGCGGTGCCCACCGCCAACCGCGAGCAGTACATCCAGCATGCCCGAGATGCTGCGGAGGTGTTCAAGGAGCACGGTGCGCTGCGCGTGGTGGAGTGCTGGGGGGATGACGTGCCCGAGGGCAAGGTCACCTCCTTCCCCCTGGCCGTGCAGTGCCGGCCGGACGAGACGGTGATCTTCTCCTGGCTGGTCTGGCCCTCCCGCGAGGTCCGCGACCAGGCGATGGCGAAGGTCATGGTAGACCCGCGCCTGCAGCCGGACGTCAACCCCATGCCCTTCGATGGCAAGCGTCTGATCTACGGCGGCTTCGAGGTGGTGGTAGACGAGTAGGGACGGCGCTGCCTCCTGCCATGGGTCGATTGGCCGGGGGCGGCCGGCGTGGTATTGCTGGGGATGCCCTCCTCACCACAAGGACCCCCGTGATGCCCCTGCTTGCTGACTTCCCGCCGGCCAACCCGGCTCCGGGCCCATGACCGCGATACGTCCCGCCGCGACCCTGGCCCTGGTGCGCGACAGCGACCGGGGGCTCGAGGTGCTGCTGCTGCAACGCACCTGGAAGGCCGCCTTCCTGCCCGGCTACTTCGTCTTTCCCGGCGGCGCCGTGGACCCCTGTGACTCGGATGTGCAGGCCTGCGCCAGCGGCCGCGATGATGCCGCCATCAGCCAGACCCTGAGCCTCGATGAGGGCGGCGCCGATTACATGATCGCCGCCCTGCGCGAGTGCCTGGAGGAGGCGGGCCTGCTGCTGGCCCTGGACGGGCAGGGGCAGCCGGTGCCGGGGGATCACCCGATCCTGACCGAAGGGCGCGAGGCGCTGCGCGGCGAGGAGGTCGGCTTCCGCGAGCTGTGCGAGCGCCACGGCCTCTCGCTGCCGCTGGACCGGCTGGCCTACGTGGGCCACTGGGTGACGCCGCCAGGGGCGCCGCGGCGCTTCGATACGCGCTTCTTCGTGGCCCTGGCGCCGCCGGGGCAGCAAGCGAGCCACGACGGCAGCGAGACCATCGCCCACGCCTGGCTGGCCCCCGCCGAGGCCCTGGCCGATCACCGCCATGGCCGGCTGGCGCTGGGCTATCCCACCCTGCGTACGCTGCGCCTGCTCGCCGAGTTCCGTGATGCCGAGGCGCTGCTGCGCCACGCCCACGCCAACCCTCCGACGCCACGCCCGAGCCGCTCCTGGCCCGCCCGCAAGGGGGGCGCCGACTGGCAGGTGGAGCCGGACGCGCCGGCCTATGCGGAGGTACGCCGCCTGGACCCGCACCGCCACGGCACGGCCCACGCCGAGATCGTGCCCGGCCGGGCGGTGGCCCTGGCCCCCGGGGTGACCCGAGTGACCGCGCCCAACCCGGGGGTGATGACCGGCCCCGGCACCAACAGCTACCTGCTGGGTGATGGCCGGGATCATGTGGTGATCGACCCCGGCCCGGCAGACCCCGAGCACCTGGAGCGGCTGCTGGCGCTGGCGGGCGGGCGCCTCTCCCGGGTGCTGGTGACCCACACCCATATCGACCACTCGCCGGGGGCGGCCTGGCTCAAGGCGCGCACTGGCGCCCGGCTGGTGGGCTTGCCGCCGCCTCCCGGCGCCAGCCAGGACGCCACCTTCGCCCCGGACCACCGGCCCCGCCACGGCGAGCGCCTCGACACGCCGGCGGGCCCCCTCAAGGTGCTGCACACCCCGGGGCACGCCTCCAACCACCTCTGCTACCTGCTGGAGCCGGCGCGGCTGCTGTTTGCGGGCGACCAGGTGATGCAGGGCTCCACGGTGGTGATCAACCCGCCGGATGGCGACATGGGCGCCTACCTGGCCGCGCTCTACGCCCTGGGCCAGGAGCCCTTCGACACCATCGCCCCGGGCCACGGCTTCCTGATCGGCGAGGCCCATGCCGCCCTCGACTTCCTGGTGACCCACCGCCTGGCCCGGGAGCACAAGGTGGCCCGTGCCCTGGCGTGCCACGGGCCGGCGAGCCTCGAGGCGCTGACCCGCCATGCCTATGACGACGTGCCGGAGGCGCGGCTCGGGGTGGCGGCGCGCTCGGCGCTGGCCCACCTGCTCAAGCTGGAGGGGGAGGGGCGCGCCCGGCGTCAGGGTGACGACTGGCTGGCGTCCTGATGCCGGCCGGCACCGATCGCTCCTGACGAGTGACGGTGTCGCGCTTGCGGGGTGTCCGGAAACTCGCATGTCCGCAGGGCGCCGTCGTGCGAATTTCCAGACGCCCACCGCTGACGGCATGTCGACAAAAGTCGAATGCCTGATGGGCAACCTTTTGAAAATATGCTGTTTTCCTTGTTGTGGTGTGGTGATTGCTGTCTTGCAGGACCTGGCGTCCCACGCGCCGTTCAGGCCGTGGCCTAAACCGCCGCCGATGTCGGGACGCCCGAACGGGCATGCAGGCAAGCAATGAGGGAAAGCACGATATGGGTGAACCAACCAACACGCCGGGACGCAACGAGTCGATGCCAGCGGAAGAGGGGGCCGGCGGGCGATCCGCCAGGCTGATATGGGGCCTGCGTGCCTTCGGGCTGCTCATGGCGCTGCTGGTCTGGCTGGCCATGGGCCAGGCCGAGGGGCTGTCGTCGGATGCGCGCTGGGTCGCGACGATCGGCACCCTGATGGCGGTCTGGTGGATGACGGAAGCGATTCCGCTGTCGGCCACGGCGCTGCTGCCGATCGTGCTGATTCCGATGCTGACGGAGCGCACCGTCGCCCAGGCGACGGCGCCCTACGCCAGCTCCATCGTCTTCCTGTTTCTCGGCGGCTTCCTGATCGCCATCGCCATGGAGAAGTGGAACCTCCACCGGCGCATCGCGCTCTTGACGCTGGCCCGAGTCGGGGTCGCGCCGCAGCGGATCGTGCTTGGCATGATGCTAGCCACCGGCTTTCTCTCGATGTGGGTCTCGAACACCGCGACGACCCTGATGATGCTGCCGATCGGCCTCTCCGTGCTGGCCCTGGTGGCGGAGCGCAGCGGCGAATCGATGGCCACACCCTCGCCCGGCCATGATCCCGCGGGCCACGAGCACGACCACCACCGGCCCGGTCACGTCGACTTCATCGACGATGAGAACATCAAGCGCTTCGGTCTCTGCCTGCTGCTGGCGATCGCCTGGTCGGCCAGCATGGGTGGCCTCGGCACCCTGCTCGGCAGCCCGCCCAATGCCATCGTCGCCGGCTACGCGGCGGATGAGCTGGGCCGTAACATCGGCTTTCTCGAGTGGATGATGCTCGGCGTACCGCTGGCCTTCACCTTCATCCTGGTGGGCTGGGTGCTGATGACCCGGGTGCTCTACCCGTTCAAGGTCGCGGAGATTCCCGGCGGCAAGGAGATGATCGACGGTGAGATCCAGAAGCTCGGTGCGCTCAGCCAGGGCGAGAAGATGGTGATGCTGGTCTTCGGTTCGGCGGCCTTCCTGTGGGTCGTGCCGGGTCTTCTGGCCAGTCTTCCGGGGGTCGGGGATCGCCTGGGCCCGCTGGGTCAGCTCAACGATACCGCCATCGCCATTGCTGCCGGCATCGCCCTGTTCGCGCTTCCCGCCCGCGGCCGGGACGAGATGGTGCTGACCTGGCAGGATGCCGAGGACGGGCTGCCCTGGGGCGTGCTGCTGCTGTTCGGCGGCGGCCTGAGCCTCGCCGGCGCGGTGGCCGGGACCGGCCTCGACAGCTGGTTCGGCGAGCAGATCACCGGACTTGGGGTGCTGCCGATCGTGCTGCTGGTCGCCGCGGTGGCCACCATCGTGCTCTTCCTCACCGAGGTGACCAGCAATACCGCCACGGCCGCGACCTTTATTCCCGTGCTCGGGGGCGTGGCGGTGGGCATCGGCGCCGATCCCATGACGCTGCTGATCCCCGCGGCCTTCGCGGCGACCTGTGCCTTCATGCTCCCGGTCGGTACGCCACCCAACGCCATCGTCTTCGGCACCGGGGCAGTCACCATCGGCCAGATGGCGCGCGGTGGCGTCATCCTCAACGTCATCGGCGTCGCCCTGATCACCTTCTTCTGCTACCTGCTGGGCGGGTTCGCCCTCGGGTTGCAGTTCTGAGCGTGACGCCGATGCCCGCCCACTGAGCCCTCAGAGCGTTCGCCAGGGCGGGGGAGGCGGCGTCTGCAGGCTCTCCAGCAGCGTGGCGAGGGCCTGAGACAGCGCCTCCCGGGAGGCCGCCGCGCCGAGGCAGAGGCGCACCGCCTGGGGGGCGGGCTCGCTGCCCACGCAGAAGGGTTCGGGGCCGGTCAGGCGCACGCCGTGCCGCTCCAGATCGGCCAGGAGCTCGGCGGCGCGCACCCCCTCGGGCAGCGGCAGCCAGAGGTTGCTGCCGTGGGGGCGCCCGGTGGGGGCATAGCCGGCCAGCCGTGCCCGCGCCAGGCGCTGGCGTTCGCCCAGCTCCGCGGTCTGCCACGCCAGCAGCGTGGCGGCATCCTCGCTCTCGACCCAGCGGCACGCCGCCTCGACCATCAGCGGCGGCACCATCCAGCTCTGGGCTCGCAGGGTCGCCCCCAGCCGCTCGCGCAGCGCCTCCGGTATCACCAGGGCGCCGATGCGCAGCCCGCCGGCCAGCACCTTGGCGGTGCTGAAGGTGAACAGGGTGCGCTCCGGGGCGAGCCGGTAGAGGGGCGTGCCGCGCTCGCTCGCCGGCAGGTACTGCACCCCATCCTCCAGGATCCAGAAGTCGTGGCGTGCGGCGAGCTCGGCCAGCCGCTCGCGGCGCGCCTCGTCCATGGGCGCGCCGGTGGGGTTGTTCTGGTCCGGCGTGACGTAGACCAGCCGCGGCGGCTGCTGTGCGCAGAGCCGCGCCAGGGCATCCATGTCCATCCCTGAGTCATCCAGCGGCACCGGCAGCGTCTTGAGGTGCGCCAGGCGCGCGGCGCCGATCAGCCCCGGGTAGGTGAGGGCATCGGCGGCGATACGCTCGCCGGGGCGGGTGAGGGCGCGCAGGGCCAGGTCGATGCCGTGCTGGCCGCCCTGGGTGACCATCAGCGCCTCCGGGTCAACCGGCATGCCGAGCCGGCCCATCCAGGCGGCGAGCTGCTCGCGGTGCCGCGGCAGGCCTCGCTCCGGCTGGTAGTTCACGCAGTGCCGCAGCACCGCCTCGTCCCGGGCGATCTCCGCCAGGGCTCGGCCCAGGGTGGTCGCACGCAGGGGGTGAGGCGGCGGCAGGCTGAGGCTTAGATCGATCAGGCCGTCGTGCGCCTCGGCCCGGGTGGCCAGGAAAGGGGAGGGCTCGGCGACCTCGGCGCCGCGCACGTAGGTGCCGCTGCCGACCCGGGCCGTCACCCAGCCCTGGCGCTCCGCCTCGGCGTAGGCGCGGGTCACCGTGCCCACGGTGACGCCCAGGGCATCGGCCAGCCGGCGCTGGGGGGGCAGACGCTCCCCCGCGGCCAGCTCGCCGCTGCGGATGGCCCCGGCGATGGCGTCGCTGATGGCCCGGTAGCGCGGGGCCTCGGGGTCGAGGGTGGGGGTCCAGATTGTCATGGTGGCAATAAAAGCCTTGCTGGGAAAATTGCACCGCTTATTCTAATGATTGTAGGCATCGGATGCCGCATTCACCAGCGATAACGCTAAAATTGTATGGGTGCAATAAATGGACGCCTTGGCATTTCTCGGGCCCGCAGGGCTCTACATGATCTCCATGACCCTCACTCCGGGTCCCAACAACGTGATGTTGACCGCCTCGGGCGCCAACTACGGCTTCCGACGGACCCTGCCGCACATGTTCGGCATCCTGGGGGGCTGCTTCCTGCTGTTTGCCGGGATCGCGCTGGGGCTCGGCCTGCTCTTCGAACGCTACCCGCCGGTGCAGCTGGCCCTGCGCCTGGCGGGCAGCGCCTACCTGCTCTACCTGGCCTGGCGTATCGCCACCGCGCCGCCGCCGGACCTGCGCCGGCGGGGCGAAGGCCGCCCGTTCACCTTCTGGCAGGCGGCGGCCTTCCAGTTCGCCAACCCCAAGGCCTGGGTGATGGGGCTGGCGCTGATGGCGGGCTTCCTCCCATCCGGCGGCGACACCCTGCGCAACGCCCTGCTGCTGGCGGCCTTCGCCGAGCTGGTGGCGCTACCGTGCATCGCGCTCTGGGCCGGCTTCGGCGTGGCCATCGGCCGCTGGCTCAACACGCCGCGGGCCTGGCGCCTCTTCAACGGCCTGATGGGGGCGCTGACCGCGGCCTGTGTCTGGCTGATCCTCGCCTGAGGGCGGGGCGCTCCCGAGGCGCTATGCCCAGCGCTCATCGGCGGTGAAGGCCACGGTGAACCAGCGCCGCTCCGGCGGGATGGAGAGCCCGGCGCTGATCTGCTCGCGGATCTCGTCCATCACCGCCACCCCCTGGCCGGCGCCGAACTCGGGCGTGGTGACGATGTGGATCTCGATGAAGTGGCCGCGCCCGGCCTTGGCCACGTGGCTGTAATAGGTGAGCAGCCCCTCCCGGGCCATCACCGGTGCCATGGCGGCGTGCACCTCGCGGTCGACCGCGCTCGGGGCGATCAGGAAGATCTCGCGCACCGCCCGGCGCACGATGCCCAGCGGCACCGGCATGAAGCAGGCGGTGAGCACCATCAGCAGCGCGGAGTCGACGTAGCGGGTCAGGTGCGCCCAGGCGGTGTCCTGCAGCAGCAGGGCGATGGCGAAGGCCACCAGCAGGGCGGTGGTGATCAGCGCGGCCATCAGCCAGCCCTGGATGTCGATGCGCACGAACTCGGAGTCGGCGCGACGGTTGAGGCGCTTCTGGTAGATCACCATGGTGAAGCAGGCGATGGCCACCACCACCGCATAGGCGATGGCGAGGTCGAAGTCGAGCTCGCGGCCGCCCTCCATCAGCCCCTGAACGGCGTTGAGGAAGGCGTAGAAGCACAGCAGCATCAGGATGGCGCCGTTGAGCGCCGCCACCAGCGGCTCCAGGTGCCAGTAGCCGTGCTGGAAGCGCTGGCTGGCCTCGCGGATGGCGAGCCGTGCCACCACCAGCGAGAGCCCCGACATGGCTGCGTCGATGGTGGAGAAGACGCCGTCGAAGAGGATCGACTGGGAGCCGGCGAGCAGGCCGAAGGTGACCCCGAGGCTCGAGACGACGAGGGTGACGACGATGGAGACCTTGAGGGCGCGCTGTTCCAGCGTGGCTTGCATGATGGTTCTCGGATAGGGAAAACCGTTCATTCTAGCCGAGCGCAAAACGCCGGGCGAGGGGCTCGCCCGGCGTCCTCGAAGCATCTGCTGGGGCTCAGGCTCAGGGCCGGCAGACGAAGTAGTCGTTCTGGATGTCGTGCTCGAGCTGCTGCACCCGGATATCGCGGAAGCCCGCCTCCTTCAGGTAGGAGAGCGCCCGCTCGCGGCCCCACATGGTGCCGAGTCCCTCGCCGCCCTGGGCCAGCGACACCGTCATGCAGTGGCTCACTGAGATGGCGTAGAGCAGCGCGCCCAGCGGGTGCTCCCGGTCCAGGTGGTGATGGCTCGAGGCGTGGATGTCCTGCACCAGGTAGACGCCGTCCGGCGTCAGGCTGCGGTGGATGCCCTTGAGCAGCCGGCGCGGCTGGCCCTGGTCGTGGATGCCGTCGAAGGTGGTGACCAGCTCGAAGGCGCCGGGCTCGGCGGTGGCGTCGAAGTCGCTCAGGTCGCGGATCTCGAAGGTGAGGTTGTCGAGCCCCGCCGCCGCGGCCTGCTCGCGGCCCCACTCGATCGCCTCTGCCGAGAGGTCGTAGCCGACGAAGCGGCTGGTCGGGTAGCGCTCGGCCATGGCCAGCAGGGCGCGGCCGCGCCCGCAGGCGCAGTCCAGCACGCGGATGCCGGCCTCGAGCCGCGCGGGCAGGCCCGGCGCCAGCGGCAGGATGGCGTCGAACAGCGCCGGCAGCACGGTCTGGCCGCTGTCGCTGGCCATCACCTCCTGGAAGCGCGGATAGCGCGAGTAGGGAACGCCGCCGCCCTCGCGGAAGCAGCGCACCACCTCGTCCTCTACGCCGCCCAGCATCGAGATGAACTGGGCATAGATGGCGAGGTTGGCGGGGCCGGCATCGGTCAGCAGCTCCGCGTGCTCGGCCGGCAGCCAGTAGGTGCCGCGCGCCGGGTCGGTCTCGATGACCCGTCCAGCCACCATGCCGCCGAGCCACTCGCGCACGTAGCGCTCGTGGAGGCCGGCGCGCTCGGCCAGTGCCTCGGGCGTGACCGGCCCGGAGGCGGCCAGGGCCTCGAACAGGCCGGTGCGGTGGCCGAGGGAGGTGAGCAGCATCACGCCGCCCTCGTTGAGCGCCGAAACCAGGCGCGACTCGAAGTCGTCGGTGCTAGCCTTGTGGGCATGGGGTATGGCGATGTCACACATGATCGGGCCCTCTTGTCGTTGTGGGGAGTGACGCGACCAGCTTAGGACCGTGGCATCGCCGACACGCAGGCGCTTCGTGCCGCAACCAGGGGTTTCCTGCCATGGGCGAGCCCGCCGCCACCATCGCACTTCTCGCGGTGCCCGAGACCACCGCCTCGACCCTCTATGGCATGTACGACCTGTTCGGCGCCGCCGGCCGCGACTGGGAACTGCTGGTGCACGGCCGCAGCGGCCCCACGCTGCTCAACCCCCGCATCGTCTCCCGGGACGGGCAGGGCTTTCGCACCGCTAACGGCGCCTGGATCCAGCCCGACGGCGCCCTGGCGGACCTGCCGGCGCCCGTGGCGATCTGCATTCCCGACCTGCTCGTAGCGCCCGAGGAGCCCCTGGCCGGGCGCTACGAGGCGGAGCTCGCCTGGCTGCGCGCGGCCCACGACCGCGACGTACTGCTCGCCGCCGCCTGCACCGGCGCGCTGCTGCTGGCCGAGGCGGGGCTGCTCGAGGGGCAGGCCGCCACCACCCACTGGGCCTACTGTGACGTGCTGGCGCGGCGCTATCCCGCCGTTGAGGTGCACGCCCACCGCGCGCTGGTCGTCAGCGGCGAGGGCGAGCGGCTGATCATGGCCGGCGGCGGCAGCACCTGGATGGACCTGGCGCTGTTCCTGGTGGCGCGGCTGGTGGGCACCGACGAGGCGATGCACCTGGCGCGGGTCTACCTCATCGACTGGCACGGCGAGGGGCAGCAGCCCTACGCCGCCCTCACCAGCGCGCGCCAGGCGGAGGACGCGGTGATCGCCCGCTGCCAGGTATGGGCCGCGCAGCACTACGATACCCACTCGCCGGTGGCGGGCATGGCGGAGCAGAGCGGCCTGACCGAGCGCTCCTTCAAGCGTCGCTTCAAGCAGGCCACCGGCATGACGCCCATGGACTACGTCCACACCCTGCGGCTGGAAGAGGCCAAGCAGATGCTGGAGAGCGGTGACGCCCCCATCGACGAGGTGGCCGAGCAGGTCGGCTATGCCGACCCGAGCTTCTTCCGCGCCCTGTTCCGCCGCCGCGTCGGCCTCACCCCCAGCCACTACCGGCGGCGCTTTCGCGGCATGCGGCTGCGCCTGCAGTGAGCCGTGCGGAAGGGCCGGCGCGGGCCCGGGAGGGCGAGGCCGGCCGGGCCCTGCGTTTACCCAGCGCCCGCGTCGCCACTGGCGGGGGCTGCCTCCCTCTTCCAGACTGACGACGATGCCCCCTTCCCATGCACTCAGGAGCCTGCCATGAGCCAGCCGGTCATCGCCGACAACAAGCCGAAGAAGGTCACCCTGGAGAAGGGCAAGGAGTACGCCTTCTGCCGCTGCGGCCGCTCCGGCGACCAGCCCTTCTGCGACGGCTCCCACAAGGGCACCGGCTTCACCCCGCAGATGTTCACCGCCGACAAGGACGGCGAGGCGTACCTCTGCCAGTGCAAGCAGACCGGCGATGCCCCCTACTGCGACGGCACCCACAAGCAGTTCAGCGGGGAGCAGGTGGGCCAGGAGGCCCCCGAGCCGAAGGGGGACGGTGATGGCGCGCGGGTGCCCAGGGCCGAGGCCACCGAGGAGGAGCCCACCGTCGAGTTCATCCACCAGCTGGCCCGGGAGGGGCTCGAGGGGGTGGGGCACCATGGGCCCATGGCCGCCATGGGGGTGCCGCGCCATCGCCTGCCCCAGTGGGACGACCTGCAGCTGATGGTGGCGCAGCTGGCCACCCAGCCGCTGCTCGATGGTGCCGAGGTGGCCACCCGCCTGGTGGTGGGCCCCGAGGCGAAGAGGCCGCTGACCCTGGAGATGCCGCTGCTGGTCTCCGACATGAGCTTCGGCGCCCTCTCCGAGGAGGCCAAGGTGGCGCTCGCCCGCGGGGCCGAGCGGGCCGGCACCGGCATCTGCTCCGGCGAGGGTGGCATGCTGCCCGAGGAGCAGGCCGAGAACTCCCGCTACTTTTACGAGCTGGCCAGCGCCCGCTTCGGGTATGACGAGCAGCTGCTCGAGAAGGTACAGGCCTTCCACTTCAAGGGCGGCCAGGGCGCCAAGACCGGCACCGGCGGCCACCTGCCGGGCAACAAGGTGACCGGCAAGATCGCCGAGGTGCGCGGGCTCGAGGAGGGCCAGCCCGCGGTGTCACCGGCCACCTTCGAGGACCTGCACAGCGTGGCGGACTTTCGCCGCTTCGCCGACCGCGTGCGCGAGATCTCCGGCGGCGTTCCCGTGGGCTTCAAGCTCAGCGCCAACCATATCGAGCGCGACATCCAGTTCGCCCTGGGCGCCGGGGCCGACTACCTGATCCTCGACGGCCGCGGCGGCGGCACCGGGGCGGCCCCCACCATGTTCCGCGACCATATCAGCGTGCCGACCATCCCGGCGCTGGCCCGGGCCCGGCGCTACCTGGACGCCGAGGGGGCCAGCGGCCGCGTGACCCTGATCATCACCGGTGGCCTGCGCCTGCCCATCGACTTCGTCAAGGCCCTGGCGCTGGGCGCCGATGGGGTGGCCATTGCCAACAGCGCCATGCAGTCCATCGGCTGTGTGGCAGCGCGCATCTGCAACACCAACAACTGCCCGGCGGGCATCGCCACCCAGCGTGCGGACCTGCGCCAGCGGCTGGATGTCGACAAGTCCGCCGCCCAGCTCGAGCGCTTCCTGCGTGCCTCCACGGCGCTGATGCAGGTGATGGCGCGGGCCTGTGGCCACGACAGCCTGGCCGGCTTCAACTCCGACGACCTCGCCACCTGGAAGCGCGAGATGGCGTTGCTCAGCGGGGTGCGCTACGTGGGGGTCATGGACCCCGGCACTGACGCTCCCTGGGTCAGGGCTTCCCCACCCCTGGCGTCGTCTTGCGACTGGCGAGGAGCCCCCGGCGGATTACGCTGAAGGGAAAGAGGGCCGCGGTGTCCCCCTCGGGGGACTGCCGGGCCAGGGGGGAAGCATGAGCGAGAAACCCGAGGTCGACTATCAGGCCGTGACCGCACTGCAGCAGGAGGTGTGGGCCAGCGGCGATTTCCACGAGATCGCCCGCCAGAACGTGGTCATGGCCGAGGCGCTGTGCGCCGCGGTGGACCCCCATGGCGGCGAGCGCGTGCTGGACATCGCCTGCGGCAGCGGTACCGCTGCCCTGGTCGCCGCACGGCGCTACTGCGAGGTGACCGGCATCGACTATGTGCCGGCTCTGATCGAGCGCGCCAGGCAGCGAGCCGCCGCCGAGGGGTTCGAGGTGGATTTCCGGGTGGCCGACGCCCAGGCGCTGCCGTTCCCGGATGCCCACTTCGATGCGGTGCTCTCCGTCTACGGGGTGCAGTTCGCCCCGGCCCAGGCCCGCGCCGCCGACGAGATGCTGCGCGTCTGCCGCCCGGGAGGACGGATCGGCCTGGCCACACCGCTGCCGAAGGGCTGGAGCGGTGACTTCTTCGCCACCAATGCCAGGTACATGCCGCCACCACCCGGCCTTCATCCACCGCTGCGCTGGGGCACCGAGGCCGGTCTCGACGCGCTGCTCGGCGCCGGCACCCACACCATCGAGAGCGAGGAGCGCATCGCCCTGCAGTACTACCGCTCCGTCGACCACGCGGTGGAAGTGTTCCTGCGCTATTTCGGCCCAGTCATGCGGGCTTCCGATGCGGCAGGCGAGCAGCGGCGCGAGCGCTTCCGCAGCGACCTGCATGAGGTCTTCAGCCGCTACAATCGCGCGACGGATGGCACGGCGGTGGTCGAGAACCGCTACCTGCTGACCGTGGCCACCCGGGCGTAGACCATGGCAACGAGCATCGGGCTTCTCGCCATGCTGGCGCTACTGGCGGCGGCCGGGGTCTTCCTGCTGCGCGGGCCTCGGCAGAAGGGGGCGTTCGGCCCGGCGCGACTGGTGGCGCTGGTGCTGGCCGGGTTGGTGCTGCTCTTTCTGGTATGGATGGTCGTCATGGTGCTGGGGGTGGGCTCGCATATGCGGGCGATGTAACGGTGGAAGCGGGGATGTACCCCCACTGCTCACGGCGCACCGAGCCAGGCCACCTCCAGCCGAAAGGGCCCTGCCTGCCTGTCGACGATCATCAGCCCCACTTGATCAACCCCTGCGGGATCGAGAGGCGGCATGCCCTCCAGCAGTCGGCCGCGAAACACCGCCTCGAAGTCGTGCCAGGAGACCTCAACGCGCTGCCACTCGCCGGCGGGCGGCTGGAAGCTCGCCCGGTAGGCGGCGCCCTCCGGCAGCTGGCCGGTGTAGAGGCGCAGCTGGTAGGTGCGCCCGTCGCCGCGCACGTGGAGTGCCAGGCCTGGTGCGTCGCTCAGGTCGAAGGCCTCGGGGTCGCGGCGCACCGAGGCGAAGCCGCCGTTGTTTTCAAGCGACGTCTCGCCGCGGAAGACGCCGATGCCATCCTCCACCGCCAGGCCGCCGCGAGAGACGCCGCCCATCACGTTATCGTTGATGGCGCGCCAGTGATCGGCTTCGCCGGGGTTCTGGAAATCGATCAGGTAGGTCATGGGCTCACCCTGTGTCTGTGCGGTCACGGTAACCGGAGGCTCGCTGGCCTGCACGTCCGCGAAAAAGAAGAGAAACGCGAACATGGCAGCGACGGTGCTGACGACGACGATCATGGTGAGCATTAGAAAGCGCGGCATGACGGTTCCTCATCGTGGCGATCGGGGTGCCATTTTGTAACCCACCATGACGCCTGGTGGGAAAAGCTGGATAATGGCGGGTTTTCTGCCCCCGCTGCCCACGCCAACTCCCCCGGTGCCCCATGGAAATCAAGGTCAATTATCTCGACAACCTCCGCCTGGAGGCCAAGTTCGACGACTTCACGGTCATCTCCGACCAGCCCATCCGTTACAAGGGCGACGGCTCGGCGCCGGGGCCCTTCGACTACTTCCTGGCCTCCTCGGCGATGTGTGCGGCCTACTTCGTCAAGGTCTACTGCAACGCCCGGGACATCCCCACCGAGAACATCCGGCTGTCGCAGAACAACATCGTCGACCCGGAGAACCGCTACAAGCAGATCTTCCGCATCCAGATCGAACTGCCCGAGGACATCTCCGAGAAGGACCGCCAGGGCATCCTGCGCTCCATCGATCGCTGCACGGTGAAGAAGGTGGTGCAAGAAGGCCCCGAGTTCCAGATCGAGGTGGTCGAGAACATCGACGAGGACGCCCAGGCGCTGCTGATGGGCCAGCCGGACGGCGACGACTACACCTGGATCGAGGGCAAGGACCTGCCGCTGGAGCAGACTATCGCCAACATGACCGGCATCCTGGCCGAGCTCGGCATGAAGATCGAGATCGCCTCCTGGCGCAACATCGTGCCCCACGTCTGGTCGCTGCATATCCGCGACGCCGCCTCGCCGATGTGCTTCACCAACGGTAAGGGGGCCACCAAGGAGAGCGCGCTCTGCTCGGCGCTGGGCGAGTTCATCGAGCGCACCAACTTCAACTTCTTCTACAACGACCAGTTCTTCGGCGAGGAGATCGCCGACGCCGAGTTCGTCCACTACCCCGACGAGAAGTGGTTCCCGCCCGGGCCGGGTGACGCGCTGCCGGCGGAGATACTCGACGATTACACCCGGGAGATCTACGACCCGGAGGGGGAGCTCTGCGGCTCGCACCTGATCGATACCAACTCCGGCCGGGCGGATCGCGGCATCGTCTCGCTGCCCTTCGTGCGCCACTCCGACGGCGAGACGGTCTACTTCCCCTCGAACCTGATCGAGAACCTCTACCTCAGCAACGGCATGAGCGCGGGGAACACCCTGGCCGAGGCCCAGGTGCAGTGTCTCTCGGAGATCTTCGAGCGGGCGGTGAAGCGCAAGATCATCGAGGAGGAGCTGGCGCTGCCCGACGTGCCGGCCGAGGTGCTGGCGCGCTACCCCGAGATCGTCGAGGGCATCGAGGCGCTGGAGGCCCAGGGCTTCCCGGTGCTGGTCAAGGATGCCTCGCTCGGCGGCCAGTTCCCGGTGATGTGCGTCACCCTGATGAACCCCAAGACCGGCGGCGTCTTCGCCTCCTTCGGTGCCCACCCGAGCTTCCACGTGGCCCTGGAGCGCACCTTCACCGAACTGCTGCAGGGGCGCAGCATCGAGGGCTTCAACGACTTCCTGCCGCCCACCTTCAACTCCATGGCGGTGACCGAGCCCAACAACTACGTCGAGCACTTCATCGACTCCTCCGGGGTGATCTCCTGGCGCTTCTTCAGCGCCCGCTCGGACATCGAGTTCTGCGACTGGGACTTCTCCGGCAGCGGCGCCAACAGCAACGAGCAGGAGGCGGCGACCCTGTTCGGCATCCTCGAGGAGCTGGAGCTCGAGGCCTACGTGGCCGTGCGCGACGAGCTCGGCGCGCCGACCTGCCGCATCCTGGTGCCCGGCTTCTCCGAGGTCTATCCGGTGGAGGATCTGGTGTGGGACAACACCAACGTGGCGCTGCAGTACCGCGAGGAGATCCTCAACCTTCACCGCCTGGAGGATGACCGGCTTGCTGACCTGCTCGAGCGCCTGGAGGAGAGCCAGCTCGACGAGCACATGGACATCATCACCCTGATCGGCATCGAGTTCGACGAGAACACCGAGTGGGGCCAGCTGACCATCCTCGAGCTGAAGCTCTTGATCAACCTGGCGCTGGGCCAGCAGGAGGAGGCCCTGGAGCGGGTCGAGATGTTCCTGCAGTTCAATGACAACACCGTCGAGCGCAACCTCTTCTACCGCGCGGTGCAGGCGGTGCTGGAGATCGTGCTGGAAGACGAGCTCGAACTCGATGACTTCCGCCACAACCTCGGCCGCATGTTCGGCGAGGCCACCATCGAGGCGGTGATCGGCTCGGTGATGGGCAGGGTGCGCTTCCACGGCCTGACGCCCACCAGCATGGCGCTGGAGGGGCTGGAGAAGCACCAGCGCCTGATCGAGAGCTACAGGAAGCTCCACGCCGCCCGGGCCCGCCGGGCGGGGATGCGCGCCCCGGCCTGAGCGAGGGCGGCGTCGCGCCGCCACCTTGGGCCAACACCCGGGGCATCGCCCGACATGACAAGGCCCCCGAACCAGGCGACCGGTTCGGGGGCCTTGCGTTGCAGGCGCGGCGCTTCCGGTGCGGGGCGTCACCATGACCCTCATCATGGTGACGCCCCGGAAAAGCGCACTACGCTTTCCTGAGAAGCGCCGTGCTGGTCCCCGTGGCGGCGATCCAAGGAGGTGGCCGATGCGCCCGAGCCCGACCCTGCCCGATTACGCCGCCGCCTGCGCGTCGTTCAGCTGGCGCGATGCCCGGACCTGGCTTCCCGCCATGCCTGGCGGCGGCATCAACATCGCCCACGCGGCCCTGGACCGCCATCTCGACACCCCCACCGCCGAGCAGACGGCGATCCGCTTCCTGCCCCGCGACGGCGCTGCCGTCGACATCAGCTACCGCGAACTCGCCGAGCGGGCCAACCGCTTCGCCAACCTGCTGGCGTCGCTGGGGCTCGAGCCCGGCGACGGCGTCTACTGCCTGGCCCATCGCACCCCCGACCTCTACGCCGCCGCCCTGGGCACGCTGAAGCTCGGCGGCGTCTTCACGCCGCTCTTCTCCGCCTTCGGGCCGGAGCCGATCCGCTCCCGGGTGGAGATCGGCACCCCCGTGGTCATCGTCACCACCGAGCGGCTCTATCGCCGCAAGCTGGCCGGCTGGCTCCATCGGATGCCCTCGGTGAAGCAGGTGCTGCTGATCGGCGAGGTGGCGGAGGCCCCGCCGGGCACCCTGGCGGTGGAGCCAGCCCTCGCGGCGCAGTCGCCGGACTACCCGACCCGATCCATGGAACCAGAGGCCCCGGCGCTCTTGCACTTCACCAGCGGCAC
Organism: Halomonas sp. JS92-SW72; assembly: GCF_003547075.1. Taxonomy (NCBI): domain Bacteria; kingdom Pseudomonadati; phylum Pseudomonadota; class Gammaproteobacteria; order Oceanospirillales; family Halomonadaceae; genus Halomonas; species Halomonas sp. JS92-SW72. The sequence goes on along the minus strand of NZ_CP032147.1, from coordinate 2,236,353 downwards.
CACGGGGCGCCCCAAGGGCGCGCTCCACGTCCACGAGGCGGTGGTGGCCCACCACATCACCGGCTACTACGCCCTGGACCTGCACCCGGGGGACATCTACTGGTGCACCGCCGATCCCGGCTGGGTCACCGGCACCTCCTACGGCATCATCGCGCCGTTCACCAACGGCGTGACCCTGGTGGTGGACGAGGAGGAGTTCGACGCCGAGCGCTGGTACCGCATCCTCGAGGAGCAGCGGGTGGCGGTGTGGTACACCGCGCCCACCGCCATCCGCATGCTGATGAAGGTGGGCCCGGAGCTGGCTCGCCGGCACGACCTCTCGAGCCTGCGCTTCCTGGCCAGCGTGGGCGAGCCGCTCAACCCGGAGGCCGTCCACTGGGGGCGGGCGACCCTGGGGCTGCCGTTCCACGACAACTGGTGGCAGACCGAGACCGGCGGGATCATGATCGCCAACTTCGCCAGCATGCCCATCAAGCCCGGCTCCATGGGGCGTCCCGTGCCGGGCATAGAGGCGGGTGTGGCGCGGCGCACCGACAGCGGCATCGAACTGATCGAGGACCCGGACGAGACCGGCGAGCTGGTGCTCAAGGCCCCCTGGCCTTCGATGTTTCGGGGCTACCTCCACGAGGAGGCGCGCTATCGGCAGTGCTTCGCCGGGGCCTGGTACCTCACCGGCGACCTGGCCCGCCGCGACGCCGAGGGCTACTTCTGGTTCATCGGCCGCGCCGACGACGTGATCAAGTCCGCCGGGCACCTGATCGGCCCCTTCGAGGTGGAGAGCGTGCTGATGGAGCATCCGGCGGTGGCCGAGGCCGGGGTGATCGGCATCCCCGACGAGATCGCCGGCGAGACGGTCAAGGCCTTCGTGTCGCTCAAGCCCGGCCATGCGCCCGACGAGGCGCTGCGCAGGGAGATCCTCGGGCTCGCGCGCCAGCGCCTCGGACCGGCGGTGGCACCCCGCCAGGTGGAGTTCCGCGAGCGCCTGCCCAGCACCCGCAGCGGCAAGATCATGCGCCGCCTGCTGCGCGCCCGGGAGCTGGGGCTGCCGGAAGGCGATACCTCGACGCTCGAAGGAGGCTTCGAATGAGCATGCCATCTACCGACAAGCCGCGCCTGTCGCGAGCGCACCTGCTCGACCTGCTGCGCCAGATGCTGCGCATCCGCCGCTTCGAGGAGCGCTGCGTGGAGCTCTACACCCAGGAGAAGATCCGTGGCTTCCTGCACGTCTATATCGGCGAGGAGGCGGTGGGCACCGGGGTGATGCACGGGCTCGCCCCCGACGATGCCGTGGTCTCCACCTACCGCGAGCATGGTCACGCGCTGCTCAACCGCATCCCCATGGAGCGGGTGATGGCCGAGATGTACGGCAAGCAGGCCGGCTGCAGCATGGGGCGGGGTGGTTCCATGCACCTCTTCGATGCCAGCGCGCGCTTCGTCGGTGGCAACGCCATCGTCGGCGGCGGCCTGCCGCTGGCCGTGGGGCTGGCCCTGGCGGACAGGCTCGCCGGGCGACACCGTGTCACCGTCTGCTTCTTCGGTGACGGCGCCGCCGCCGAGGGCAGCTTCCACGAGAGCCTCAACCTGGCGGCCCTGTGGCAGCTGCCGGTGCTCTTCGTCTGCGAGAACAACCTCTACGCCATGGGCACGGCGCTGCGCTACGCCCACGCCCAGACCGAGCTCTACCGCAAGGCCGAGGCGCTGGGGGTGCCCGCACAGAGCGTCGACGGCATGGACATCGCCCGGGTCGAGGCGGCCAGCGCGCGGCTGCTGGCGGCGCTGCGCTCGGGCGAGGGGCCGCGCTTCCTGGAGTGCCGCACCTACCGCTTCCGCGCCCACTCGATGTTCGACCCGGAGCTCTACCGCGACAAGGCCGAGGTGGAGGAGTGGAAGACCCGCGACCCCATCCTGCGCCTGTCGCAGTGGATGCAGCAGTCGGGGCTCCTCCCCGAACAGGAGCTCGCCGCGCTGGAGGCCGAGATCGCCGCGGAGGTGGAAGGGGCCGTGGCCTTCGCCGAGGCCGCCGAGTGGGAGCCCGAGGCCGGCCGCTTCGAGCATGTGCTGCGCGAGGCGAGCGAGGCGCCTTCGCCGCCGCCCGCCGCCGAGCCCGAGCCGGTGGTGCTGAGCTTTCGCGAGGCCTTCCGGCTCGGCCTGATCGAGGCCCTGGAGCATGATCCGCGCACCTTCCTGATGGGCGAGGACATCGGCCACTACGGCGGCTGCTATGCGGTCAGCCGTGGCCTGCTGGAACGCTTCGGCCCCGAGCGCATCCGCGACACGCCGCTCGCCGAGAACGGCTTTACCGGCGCCGGCATCGGCGCGGCGCTGGGCGGGGCGCGGCCCATCGTCGAGATCATGACGGTGAACTTCAGCCTCCTGGCCATGGACCAGATCGTGAACACCGCGGCGACCCTGCTGCACATGTCCGGCGGTGAGTTCGCCGTGCCCCTGGTGATCCGCATGGCCACCGGCGCCGGCCGCCAGGTGGCCGCTCAGCACTCCCACAGCCTGGAGAACTGGTACGCCCACGTGCCGGGGCTCAAGGTGCTGGCCCCCGGCACCCTGGAGGATGCCCGCTACATGCTCTGGGCGGCGCTGCAGGACCCCAACCCGGTGCTGATCTTCGAGCACGTGATGCTCTACAACCGCGAGGACGAGCTCGCTCCCTGCCCGGAGGGCGTGGACATCGCGCGGGCCGCCATCCGCCGCCCGGGGCGCGACCTCAGCCTGATCACCTACGGCGGCAGCCTGCCCAAGACCCTGGAGGCGGCCGAGGCCCTGGCCGAGGAGGGGATCGAGGCCGAGGTGGTGGACCTGCGCGTGCTGCGCCCCCTGGACACCGCGACGCTGCTCGACTCGGTGGGCCGCACCCACCGCGCGGTGATCGTCGACGAGGGGTGGAAGACCGGCAGCCTGGCCGGCGAGCTCGCCGCCATCCTCGCCGAGCAGGCCTTCTGGGCGCTGGATGCCCCCATCGAGCGAGTCTGCAGCGACGAGATCCCCATTCCCTACCCGCAGCACCTGGAGAACGCCGCGCTGCCCCAGGTGGCGGATATCCTGGCCGCGGCCCGCCGGGCCATGGGGGCCGCTCCATGAGCGATTTCCTGATGCCTTCGCTGGGCGCCGACATGGAGGCGGGCACCCTGGTGGAGTGGCTGGTGGCGCCCGGCGAGCGGGTGACGAAGGGGCAGGTCATCGCCGTGGTGGAGACCGCCAAGGGCGCCATCGACGTCGAGGTGTTCGAGAGCGGCGTGGTGGAGGCCTGCTATGTGGCGCCGCACACCAAGGTGCCGGTGGGCACGCCCCTGGCCCGCATCGGCAGCGGCGAGCGGGTGGTGAGCGAGATTCCCGCCAGCGAGATCCCCGCCGCCATGCCGGCGTCCGAGGCCGATACCATGGGGCCCGCGCCCGGCGTGGCGCCGGCCCCTGCGGCGGAGCCCTCGAGCCCGGCACCTGTCGCTGAACCCGCCAGCGCAGCGCCTGTCGCCGCGGCCACACCCGAAGGGCTGCGGAGAGCGGCCTCGCCGGCCGCCAGGCGCCGGGCGAGGGAGCTCGGCGTGGCGCTGGGCGCGCTGAGCGGCAGCGGGCCCGAAGGCGCCATCGTGCTGCGTGACCTCGACGGAGCCGCCGGGGGGGCGCCCCGTCCTGCGCCCCGGGTTGGCTTCGACCCTGACGAGATGCGCCGCGCCATCGCCGCCACCATGAGCCGCGCCAAGCGCGAGATTCCCCACTTCTACCTGGCCACCAGCGTGGATCTGCACGCCGCCGACGCCTGGCTTGCCGACTACAACCGCGACCGGCCGCCCGAGGCGCGCCTGCTGATGGCCGCGCTGTTCATGAAGGCGACCTCCCGGGCCCTGGCGCGCTACCCGCAGCTCAACGGCCACTACGGCGAGGCGGGCTTCCAGCCGGCCGAGCGGGTCGACCTGGGCATGGCCATTCACCTGCGCGGGGGCGGCCTTATCGCGCCGGCGCTGGCGGATGCCGCGGCGCTGGCCCTGCCGGCGCTGATGGAGCGCCTGCAGGACCTGGTACAGCGCGCCCGCCGCGGCGGCCTGCGCGCCTCCGAGCTCGGCAGCCCTTCGGCCACCGTGACCGCGCTGGGCGAGCAGGGCGTGGATACCGTCTACGGCGTCATCCATCCGCCCCAGGTGGCGATGATCGGCTTCGGCGCCCCGCGACGGCGCCCCGTGGCCGTGGACGAGATGCTGGCGATTCGCCCGGTGGTGGAGGTCAGCCTGGCCGCCGACCACCGCGTCTGCGACGGCCACCTGGGCGCTCGCTTCCTCAACGAGATCGACGCCCAGCTGCAGCAGCCGGAGGCACTGTGAACAGAGACCAACTGCGTGACATCGTGCTCGATGAGCTCTCGGCCATCGCCCCGGACATCGATACCGCGACCCTCGATGACCGGGCCCGCCTGCGCGACGAGTACGACCTCGACTCCATGGACGCCCTCAACCTGCTCACCGCCCTGCACCAGCGTCTGGGGGTGAGCATCCCCGAGAGCGACTACGCGGGGCTGCATAGCCTCCAGGCGCTGCTGGACTATCTAGAACCCCGGCTCCAGGGCTGACTTGAACCCCGGCGCCAGGGCTGACTTGAACCCCGGCTTCAGGTCCGACGGGCACCGAGGCGGCAAGCGCGGGTCGTTAGTCGTGTAGTCGTGGATGCGATGCTGCTCAGCCGGCGCTCTGCGCCTCGCGCAGCACGAAGGCCAGCGCCTCGGCGAAGCCGTCCATCACGGGAAGGCCGTGGCGGGCGGCCAGCTCCTCACCGCGCCCGGCGAAGGCGCCGGAGCCCAGCACGATGGCGCGTGCGCCCTCGGCACGGGCCTGCTCGCAGAGCCTCGCCAGCCGCGCCTCGGCTTCCGGGGTGCGCGCCGCGGTGTCGCTGACGCCGATGCCGGTGGCCACCACGCGGCAGCGCTCCCTCACGCCGTAGTCCTCGCAGAGCGACTCGATGGTGGCCACGGCCCCCTCGAAGGTGGTGATCACCGTGAAGGGGCCGCCGGTGGCGTCGGCGCGGCGAATGCCGGCCTCCGCCAGGCTGACCACCGGGGCGCCGGTCAGGGTTCGGGCCTCGGCCACGGCGATGTCATCGAAACAGGCGAGGATATAGCCGGCGTAGCCCTGCGCCAGGCGGCGCTCGATCAGTGCCATCACGTGGCCGGCGGCGCGGGTCTTGTCCTGCCCGCTCTCCACCGCCCGGGGCCCCTGGGGCGGGCTGACCGCCTCGATCAGCACCCCGGGCGGCGCCTGGGCCTGCAGCACCGCCTGCACCCGCTGGGTGACGGTCGGGTTGGTGTTGGGATTGATGGCCAGCACGCGCACGCTGGCCGGCGGAGTGGCGTCTCCACGGGTGTGCGTCATGGGTCATCGCCCCGCCAGCAGGTCGGGGAGCCACATCACGATCTGCGGCCAGACCATGATGGCCAGCGTGAACAGCGCCATGATCACCACGAAGGGCAGCGAGCCCCAGATCACGTCGTTGAAGCTGCCGCCATCCTTGCGCACCCCCTGCACCACGAAGAGGTTCATGCCCACCGGCGGCGTGATCAGGGCGATCTCGCACATCAGCACGATGAAGATGCCGAACCAGATCGGGTCCACACCCACGGCCATCACCATGGGTACCGTGATCGGCACCGTCAGCACCAGCATCGACATGGCATCCATGAAGGTGCCGAGCACCACGTAGAAGAGCAGCAGCACCAGCAGCAGGCCCACCTGGGTCAGGCCGAAGCTCGCCACCCACTGGGTCAGCGCCTGGGTCACCCCCAGCATCGAGAGGGTCACGTTGAGCAGCAGGGCGCACATCAGCACGATGATCACCATGCCGGTGGTCTTGGCCGCGTGCAGCGAACAGTGGATCAAGAGATCGAGGCTCAGCTTGCCGCCGCCGACGATGAAGGCCAGGGCGATCATCACCCCGATGGCGGCGGACTCGGTGGGCGTGGCGATCCCGCCGTAGATGCTCCCCATCACCACTCCGAAGATCACGAAGGGCGGCACCAGGTGGCGCGACAGGGCGAGCTTCTCGCGCAGCGGCAGGTTGACCTCCACCAGGGAGGCATTGCCCGCCTTGCCGTGGAAGATGAACAGATAGACGGAGAAGAGCAGGGCCAGGGTGAGGCCCGGGATCAGCCCGGCGGCGAACAGCTGGCTGACCGAGGTGTTGGCCAGCTGGCCGTAGACCAGCAGGTTGATGCTGGGGGGAATCAGGATACCCAGGGTGCCGCCGGCGGCCAGGGAGCCCAGCGACGGGCGCACCGGGTAGCGGTACTTCTGCAGCGCCGGCAGCGAGATGGTGCCGACGGTAGCGGCGGTGGCCACCGACGAGCCCGAGGTCGCCGAGAAGAGCGTGCAGGTGGCGATGTTGGTGTGCAGCAGCCCGCCCGGCAGGCGGTTGAACCACACCGAGAGCGCGGCGTACATGCGGTCGGCGATGCCGCCGCGCAGCAGCAGCTCGCCGAGCAGCATGAACAGCGGGATCGCCAGCATGGAGGGGCTGTTCAGGCTGCTCCAGACCACGCCACCCATCATGTCCACCAGCGGGAAGCCGTGCATCAGGTAGCCGCCGATCACGCCGACGAAGAGGATGGCCACGGCCACCGGGATGCTCAGCAGCATCAGGCCGAGCATGATGATGAACGCCGTGGCGATCAGGGGAATGCTCATGACTGGCCTCCTTCGCGCTGCTTCAGGTCCTCGAGTTCCGCCTCCAGCTCATCCTGGGTGGAGCTCGGTCCGAAGCGGCGGTTGAGCCCCTTCCAGTCGCCCTTCACCAGCAGCCCCAGGGCCTGGGCGGTGAGCACCCCGGCCGCCAGGGTGAAGGCGAGCATGGCGATCAGCCACACGGTCTGCGGGTAGATCAGCGGCGTAGCCCGGGGCGTCTGGGCGATGGAGCCGTAGAGCCGGGTGTCCTGGACGGTCTGGAGGGTGAAGTAGAGCAGGAAGGCCGCCAGCAGCCCGAGGGTGAGGGCGGCCAGGGCGTTGAGCACCGCCTGCACCCGGAAGGGCAGGCGCATGTGCACCAGGTTGATGCGGATATGGGACTGCTCGACCATGGCCACGCAGAACGCCAGGGGGGCGGCGATGGCGATGGCATAGCCCCCCAGCTCGTCGACCCCGCCGAGCGACATCGAGAAGACCTTGCGGATCACGGTCTCCACCGTGATCAGCAGGGCGAGCAGCAGCATCATGGCGCCGAACAGCATGCCGAGAATGCGAGCGTAGATGTTCATCGTCGCCTCCGCGGCTCAGAGGCCGAGCTTCTGGCCGACGGTGTCGCGCCACACGGCTTCGCAGTCCGCGGCGGCGGCGTTGCACTGGCGCGCCCAGATCGGCAGGGAGACCTCTTCCACCGCGGCGGCCACCTTGGCCAGGTCCTCGTCGGTGACCGGCACCTCGGTGAGGGAGTAGGGCTTGCCGTACTCGCAGGGGGTCTCGCCGGCGTTGCAGCGCATGGCGTCCTCGTAGAGCTCCTCGGAGTAGGCCCAGATCTCGTCGCTCAGCCCGGCGATGGCCGCTTCGAGCTTGCCCTGCTGCTCCTCGGTCATGCTGTTCCAGGTATCGAGGTTGATGGCGTAGCCGTTGATGGCCAGCTGCAGGGCGATGGGCAGCACCGTGGTGGTGGCTTCCGGCCAGCCGCCGGAGTTGGCCGAGGCAGGGCCGGTGATGGCGCAGTCGATCACCCCGCGGGAGAGCGACTGCTGGACGTCGCCGAAGGGCATCGAGATGCCGGTGGCGCCGAGCTGGCCGACGAAGTTGGCCGCGCTCTGGTCGCCCACGCGCACGCGCTTACCGCGCAGGTCATCCAGGCCGCCGATCTCGCCGCGGCAGAAGATCACCTGGGGGCCGGCGGGCCAGGTGCCCAGCAGCTTGGCGTTGAAGCGCTCCTGCAGGCGGCTGTCCACGTAGTCGTAGAAGGCATCGACGTGCTCGCGGCCGGCCTCGAAGCTGGTGTTGAGCCCGATCAGATCGAGCCCGAGGATGGAAGGCTCGTCGCGGCTCACCTGGGGGCCGCGCAGGGAGACGATGTCGAAGAGCCCCGAGCGCAGCACGCGCAGGCCGTCGGTGTCGGGCACGCCGGCCACGTCCACCGGCAGGTACTGCACGTTGATGTCCAGGCCGGTGTGCTCGGCCAGGTTGTTGAAGAAGGGCTGCTCCTTCTGCTGGGCGATCAGGCCCGAGCCGGCGGGCTGGCCCAGCACCTGGAGCGACAGCGCGCTGGCCTGGGCGGCGGAGGCCATCAGGGCGGCGGAGACGGTGGTTACCAGAGCGGTACGTGTCAGCATGGTCTTGGTCCTGTCATCGGCGGCACCTCGGGCGGGAGAGCGGCTCCGCTGGGCGCCAGGTGGCGGTATCGGCCCGCCGCATTCGCGGCGGCGGCAGTCGCCTTGAGTGATCCAAGTTTCATGCCATCAAATCCAAGAAACCTCAGTTTCATAACGAAAACAGCCCATTACCCCAGAATCGCCTGGGCGTCGCCCGTGCGACTGTTTCGTTTCTTGCCCGGAAAGTGTGCAGATTGGTAGCGCCGTGCACCGGGAGGGTGCCGTCTTCCTACAGCTCTTCGAGCTTGTCGTTCAGCGTCTCGATGCGGCGCAGGCGGCGGCGCGAGTCGTCACCGGCTAGCTCGATGGTGCGCATGGCCAGCAGGTGGCAGAGCGCCATCACGGCGGTGTGGTTGAACAGCGGCCCCGCAGCCAGGGTGCAGCAGCGGAAGTGCCAGGTGACGCTGGGGTCCGGGGCGAGCCCCTCGTCGGTGATGTAGAGCACCCGGGCGCCGCTCTCGCGGGCCTCGGCCAGCACCTGCTCGGTGATCGCCACCCGGCGGCGCAGGCCGATGACGACCACGCAGTCCTCCGGACGCAGGCTGACCAGGTGCTCACCCAGGGTCTCGCCGCTGCCGGGCAGGCTGACCACCTGCTCCACCACCTGGGTGAGCTGCCAGCGCAGGTAGTCGGCGAAGGGGTGGCTGGCGCGAAAGCCGATGACCCAGGTCTTGCGGGCCTCGAGGATGGCCCGGGCCACCTCGTCCACCTGCACCTGGGTGATCGCCGAGAAGGTGCGGTCCAGGTTGTCCTTGCCCTGGTCGAGGTTGAGCGCCAGGGAGCGCTCGCCCGGCTCCAGGGCCGCGCTCTGCAGGAAGAGGCGCGAGCCGGTGGCCTGCTCCTCCCGGGCGTGCTTGCGCGCCGCCTCGTAGCTCTCGTAGCCCAGCCGGCGCACGAAGCGAGACACCGTGGCCTTGGAGACCCCGGCGAACTTCGCCAGCTCCTGGGCATCGTAGCTGGCGATTTCACCGGGGAAATCGCACACGAACTCGCCTAGCCGGCGCTCGGCCGGGTGCAGGGAGGGCAGGGCGCTGCGCACCCGGGCGAGGAAGGAACGCGCCTGCGAGGATCTGGCCATGCCGGCTCCTGAAACTGTGGTTTCAGACATCATGTCCGGTGACAAGCGGGGTCGCAACTGCGGATGGCAAGAGTCGGGACGCTAAGAGGCGCAGCCTACCCCGCCAGGCGCGCGGCCTGGGCGGCGGCCAGGCCGATCAGCAGCGACGCCAGCATCGGCCCGGCGACTCGCCAGCCGATGTCCCGGGTGCCAAGGAGGCCGGCAAGGCCCGCCTTGACCAGGTTGTTGGTGGCCGCGGCCAGGATGATCCCCAGCACGGCGGTCTGGCCGGCGATGGTCTCCAGCGACATGCGGGTCAGGGAAAGGGTGATGGCATCAACGTCGGCGAGGCCCGAGGTGGTGGCCAGCAGGTAGATGCCGGCATCGCCCAGGGCGCTGCGCAGCCATTCGCCGAGCAGCATGATCAGCGCCAGCAGGGCGCCGAAGAGCAGCGCCAGGCGCAGCTCCAGCGGGTTCCTGATCAGGGCGGGGCTCTCCACCAGGCCCTGGCGGTGGTGGCGGCGCCAGATCAGCAGCGAGGGGAGATAGAGGGTCAGGGCCATCAGGCTGATCGGCAGCCACAGCGACGACAGCAGCCCGGGGCTGATCACCGCGGCGTAGAGCAGGATCCTCGGGAACATGGTGCCGCAGGCGAGCAGGATGCCTGCCGCCAGCAGCGGCCCATGGGCCGGCGCCAGGCGTGACTGACGGGCGAAGTGCAGGGTCAGGGCCGTGGAGGAGCTGAGCCCGGCGAACAGGCTGGTGAAGAGGATGCCCTTCTCGGTGCCGCCTACGCGGATCGCGAAGTAGCCGACGAAGGAGACGGAGGCGACCAGCACCACCATCCACCACAGCTGGTAGGGGTTGATCACGCCTCCCGGGCCCAGGGCCTGGTTGGGCAGCAGCGGCAGCATCACCACGCTGATCACCAGCAGCTTGAGACCGGCGTCCAGCTCGTGGGCCTGGAGCCGGTTCAGCAGGCCGTGGATCTCGCGCTTGTTGTCCAGGATCAGCGCGGTGGCCACGGCGCAGGCGGTGGCCACCGCCAGGTCCACGCCCACCGCCACGGCGCCGAAGCAGAAGGTGAGCAGCAGGCCGATCAGGCCGGTGATGCTGAAGTCCGGCGGATCGCCGAGGCGTGCCTGCCAGGCCACCAGGGCGGTAACCGCCACCGCCACGAAGATCAGCGGGAAGGCCCAGGCGCTGACCGACGCCGAGAGCAGGGCGGCGATGCCGCCCAGAAGCCCCACCAGGGCATGGGTACGAACGCCCGCGATGCGCAGGCCGGCGCGCTGCTCGCGTGCCACCCAGCCACGTTCGATGCCGATCAGGGCGCCCAACAGCAGGGCCACCGCCAGTCGGATCAGCGGCTGGTTGGTATCGAGGAATTCGCGAGTCACGTCTTCCATTGGCGAATCGCTCCCCAGGTGTTTAGATCAGGGTGGCTCGCTCGCCGGGGCCTGGCCAGTATCGCGCGCCGGGCCGGGGGAGGCCCCGTAGATGAGGTACCGCCAACGGCGTGATGGGGGTTACCCTGGCGTGCCCGAACCACCCCGTGTCAATGGACTGCCGCCATGCTTCGTTCTCGCCTGCGTTCTCTGCGGCGCTGGGGGTGGACTGGTCGTTCCTCGACAGCGTGACGTGGCGATCGCGCCGCTGAGAGAGCGCTTCGCGCCATAGCGGCCAGCCTTTCGCGCCATGGCGAACCCTAGAGCTGCCAGGCTCGGGGGTGCTCGGCCTTGAGCACCCCCTGTTCGTCCCAGTCGTCCCAGCCGGCGAAGGAGATCGGTGCCTCGCCGTCCAGTCTTTCCAGCCGCCTTGCCCAGGCAGCCTTCTCCGCTTCCAGGCGTTCACGAAACGCTGTCTCATCCTGATAGCTCAGCCCGCCGCCCTGCACCCCGTAGGTGACCTGGGGTGGCAGCACGCTGACGCCCAGATAGTAGAGCGAGTAGTGGATCGGCCACAGCAGCGCCACGATATGGCCGCTGCGCCCATGCCGGGTGAAGGTCGGCGCCGGAGCGCCGGTGGTCACCGAGAGCATGACCTTCTTCTCGGGAAAGCGGCCGCGGTCGTAGCGCATGCGGCCGCTGTAGAGTCCGCCATAGACGAACACCCGGTCGAACCAGCCCTTGAGCATGGCCGGCTGGGCGTGCCACCACAGCGGAAACTGCAGGATCACCAGATCGGCGCGCTCCAGACGTTGGATCTCTCGCCGTACGTCGCCGGGCAGGGCACCGCCCTCGTAGGCATGGCGCTGCTCGGTGAGGGGCAGGAACGTCTCGGGCTTGGCCCGTTCGACGTAGTGGCCAGGCCGCTCCAGCGGATCGAAGCCCTCGGCGTAGAGATCCGAGACCTCGACGCGGTAGCCTTGCCGCTTCAGCGTCTCGACGGTGACCTCCTTCAGGGCGCCATTGAACGAGCGCGGTTCGGGGTGACAGAACACGATCAGCGCATTCAACTTGGGCATAGTCATGTCAGGGCTCGGGTTGGTTGGCGTGCGATACATGCCATCAGACTATGCTGTACGCTCCTAAACCGACATTCCTGAAAAATGACAATGTACTTTGCATGAATGAACAGGCGTTGCACTGGGACGACCTGCGCGTGGTGCAGGCCATCGCCGAGGCGGGCTCGCTGTCCGGCGCCGGAAGGCGGCTGGGGACCAGTCACGCCACGGTGTTTCGACGGCTGAATGCCATCGAGCGGCGCCTGGACGTGGCGCTGTTCGAGCGCTCGCGCACGGGCTATGCCCCGACCCCGGCGGGGGAGGATCTGGCGGCAACCGCTGCCCGTGTGGAAACCGAAGTGTTGGGCGCGGAGCGTCGCATAGTGGGGCGTGACCTGCGCCTCTCCGGCACTATCCGCGTGACCACCACCGACACGCTGTTGATGGGGCTGCTGTCGCCGATCTTCGCCGGCTTCCAGCGTGCGCATCCCGAGATCGTGCTCGAGGTGGCGGTCTCCAACCAGCTCTTCAACCTCTCCCAGCGCGACGCCGACGTGGCGGTGCGGCCCTCCCCAACGCCACCCGAGCACCTGGTGGGGCGGCAAGTCGGCACCATCGCTCAGGCCGTTTACGCGTATGCTGGCGATCCACCCGACGCCTGGGTAGGGCCGGACCGTCACCTGGGCTATGCCGCACTCGACGCCTGGATGGCCGGGCAAGGGGTTAACGAGCGCTGCCGCTATCGCGTCGACACCATGTTCGGCATGCTGGCCGCCGCCCGCGATGGGCTCGGCCGCGCCGTGCTGCCCTGCTATCTCGCCGATGCCGAACCGGCCCTGGTGCGACTCGGCGAGCCGATCCCCGAGCTCGCGACCGACCTGTGGCTACTGACCCACCCCGACCTGCGCCGGGTGGCGCGCATTCGCGCCTTCATGGCCTACGTCGCCGAGGCGATGGAGAAAGTGTGGGAGCAAGAACGGAGTGTACGATGAAGCTCTCTTCCCAAGCGGCGGCCTGCCGGCAGCGCTTGATTTGGCATCGGTATGCTGGACTTGTCTCTTGGCCCGCTCGCCTATGAATACTGGAAGCTGACCCAGGTCGTCGATGCCGACAATCCTCAGCGAGCGACTTGGCCGAGACTCTGGTCCGGCCCGATGATCGAGCGTACGAACTCGCCCTTGGCGCGGGTGTAGGCTTCGCGATCCGTATGGTGACGCGAAGCCAGTTCCCTCTTGAGGGCGGCATAGCGCTCGGCCTGCATCTCGTCGGCACACAGCGCATCGCGAAAGGCGAGGCGCTGGTGCCAAAGTTCGCCCTCGTGCATCACCACATGCAGGTGGTGAGTACGGTGCCCGTTGGCATGGCGCATGAACCAGCGACGGTCGGTCAGGCTGGCGTTGAACTCGACCGAGGTCACGTAGCCGTGCTCGAGAATGAACTCGAAAAGGGCGTCGGCCACGGCCATGGAGGCGACCCCGGCCATGACGTCGATGATGGGCTTGGCCGGCATGCCGGGGATGGCGGTGCTGCCGATATGCTGTACATCGAGCAACTCGGTGGGGAAACGGTCCCGCAGGCGGCTGTGTTCGGCCTCGAAGCGTGCCGGCCAGGCGGGGTCGTACTCTGCCAGGAGCACCGGTTCGTCAATGGCCTGCTGCAGCGACTGGGCTTCGTTCATTGGCTATCCAGTGCCCACTTGACTGCCTCCTCGGCGTGAATGGCCGTGGTGTCGTAGCGTGGCACCGCGGTATCGCCCTGCTGAACCAGCAGAGCGATTTCGGTGCAGCCTACCCAGGGCGGCCTTGATGCCTTCGTTTAGTGCCCGGTAATAGCTGACGGTGGATTCCCAGCTCATGCCGCCAAGCTGGCTGATGGTCTTCATGTTTTTGTGTTCCCGCTGGTTGTCGTTATTTCCAAGCGAGCCGTGAGGGCCGTCACGTCTCGTATTCGTCGTGACGCCGGTTCCATACGTAGGGCGGCGTTTGCGGCCAGCCGGGCGGTGACTCTTCCCAGCTCTCCTGGCGACCGTAGGGCGTCAAGTCCAAGTAGGTCCACAGGCTGCCCAGGTACTCCACGCCGCGCTTGCCGCTGAAGTAGGTGCGAAAGACCCGCTCGCCGTCGCGCAGGAAGACGCTGATGCCATGCCGCTCGCCGCGGTCGGTGTCCGGCGCATGGCAGTTGCAGCTGGTCACGCCCATGTCCTGGTTGAAGTTGCCGTTCAGCGACGAGACCCACGTCGGGTGCTGCCAGCCCATGCGCGCCTGGTAGCGCTGGAGCTTTTCAAGCGGTGCCCGGGAGACCAGCGCCAGGCTGGTATCTCGCGCGTTGAGGTGGGCGGGGTGAGTCATGGCGTCCACTACCCAGGAGCAGCCGTCGCAGCCGGCTTCCCAGTCGGGCCCGAACATGAAGTGATAGACGATCAGCTGGCGGCGCCCCTCGAACAGGTCGAGTAGAGTTGTCTCTCCCTGTGACCCTTCGAAGACGTAATCAGCGCGCACCTCGGTCATCGGCAGACGGCGCCGCGCGGCATTGAGCCTGTCGCGTTCACGCGTATGGGCCTTTTCGCGAGCGATCTGTTCATCCAGAGCACTGCGCCACTCCGCCTCTGAGACGATGGGGGGCATTGGCAAGGTCATGGCACGGCTCCGTCCGTTATTGTTGAAAGTCTCTTCTTGTTGAAAGTCGTTCGGCAGCTGGTCATCAAATAGGCGTTGTAGCCATGAATTGTCAACCTCTTGGTTCAATGATCTGTGGCTATGAGAGCGATTGAAACTTCTCCGCTTTACCTGAAGCTAACTTGAGGTATTAGCCTGCGCTACAAGGTTGTTCTACGAGATAAGTTGTTGTTGAAGGAACAGGAGAACGCTATGCAGGCTGTACGGAACGCCCAACCCCTTCATGAATCGACCCAGTGGGAGACGTCGGCGCTCGATCTCGACGCCTACCTGGCACGTATCGACTACCGTGGCTCCTTGACGCCCAGCCTGGAGACATTGACGGCTCTGCAGCAGGCGCACCTCGACGTGGTGCCGTTCGAGAATCTCGAGATCGTCACCGGTGGCGAGATCCGCATCGACCTGGAAAGTCTCCAGGACAAGCTGGTACGGCGCCGGCGCGGCGGCTATTGCCATGAGCACAACACGCTGTTCGCCACGGTGCTGGACCTGCTGGGCTTCGAGGTCGCCGGGCGCAACGCGAGAATGCTGATGGGTGAGGATGAGCGAATCGTCACTCCTCTCGGCCATACGCTGCTGGTGGTGAACCTGGAAGGCCATGACTGGATGGTCGATGTCGGGGTGGGCAATATCGGGCCGCGTGAGCCGATCCGGCTCGAGGCGGACCGAGAACTGAGTCATGGCCCCTGGGAGTATCGCCTGGAGCGCTCGCCGCTGGGGTATTGGCTGCTGCGTCATAGGCGCCTCGGTGAATGGTTCAACATCTACCAGTTCAGTGACGAACCCTGCTATCGTGCCGACTCTGGCGAATACAACTATCTGGCGTCTCACCACCCCGAATCGCCATTCGTGCGGCGGGTCGTGGCTCAGCACAACGGCGCCGTGGTTCGGCTTGCGCTCACCGATCTCGAGCTAAGGATCTTCCGCCCGGGCAAGGCGCCGGCGTTGCAGCGCATAACTGCCGATGCCCTACCCGACGTGCTGCGCCAGCGCTTTGGCCTGGTGCTGGCTCCGGAGCAGGAGCGCGCGCTGCTGCGGCGAGCCGAGACGCTCACTGAAACCACTTCAGAAGGCGAGCCGCTCGGTACCTGAGGGACCGTCGGACACGTCTATCTAGCGCCGGGCTGGCGGTGGCTCCGTTCCCACAGAGCCCGGTATGCCCCTCGCCTCCCAGCAGGTAGGTACTGCGCGCCAGGCAGGTGAGCGGCACTCTTTATCGCCTTGCGGCCTTTACCGATTAACCGAACGGTGGCAATCCCGTCGGGGTAATGCTCCTAATCCGCTCGGGCCATCCTGACACTGCGTGGTCAAAGGAGTCGAGAGCATGAGCCAGAGAACTCGCTTGCCTTCCGAATCTCGGCAAGTTCCAAAGTCCCCAAGCGAAGGCTGCTTGGAGGTGCCTGGTGCAACCCTGAGATATCGTCAGGAGGGGCAGGGGCCGGCAGTGCTGGTAGTAGGGTCTTCCGTCTACTACCCGAGAACGTTCTCCCCTGGCTTGCGCTCAGCGTGTCGGCTGATCTGCATGGACCTGCGCCACTTCGCTCAAGGGCATGGCAATGGTCTCTCAGGGACCATTACGCTTGAAACCTACTGCGAGGATATCGAGGCCATGCGCGTCGAACTTGGCCTCGAGCGGTTCGTGCTGATGGGGCACTCCCATCACGGCAATGTCGCCCTCGAGTATGCCAAGCGGTATCCGGGCCGGGTATCCCGACTGGTGCTGATCGGAACCCCGCCCTGTGATGTGTCGAGAACCCTCGAAGCGGGCAAGCGCTATTGGGATGTAAACGCTTCAGGCGTTCGCAAGGCGGTGCTGGAGAAAAATCATGTCTTGCTCGGCGAGGCGGCACAGACAAGCCTGTCGCCGGGTGCGGCGTTCGTGGCTCGCTATGTCGCCGAGGGCCCGCGCTTCTGGTACGACCCGCATTACGATGCCTCCTCTCTCTGGAAAGGGGTGCCGATCGACACCGAGGCTTTCACGGCCTTTCGCAACTTCTTCGTCGACTACCGGTTCTACTGGCGCTTGGAGGATCTCTCCGCGCCGATGCTGGTAGTGATGGGGCGCCATGATTACGTCGTGCCCCCTGCGCTCTGGGAGTCCCGCCTGCCTGACCTGCCACCCGTTACCTATCGGCTGTTCGAGCGCAGTGGCCACACGCCCCAGTTGGAAGAGCCGGAAGCGTTCGCCAGGCTGTTGCTGGAGTGGCTTGGGCGGGATGAACCACAGAAGGGCGCTTCACCCTCTTGACGCCTCGAGCATCGAGGCATAGGTTTCCCCCATGACCAAAGCAACATCCGAAGCGGCCGTGGGCCGTCGGATCCCCGACTACAGCGACCCTTCCTACTGGCGCGGCACGATCAAGATGTCGCTGTCGAAGTTCTTCGTGCTCAGCGTGCTGCACCGCAAACCGATGCATGGCTACGAGGTGGTGCAGGCGGTGGAGAAGAGCACCAACGGCTGCTGCAGCCCTTCGGAGGGTACGGTCTATCCGGTGCTCAACGAGTTCGAGGCGGGGGGGTATCTCTGCTCGACGAACGAAGTGGTGCAGGGGCGCTCGCGTAAGGTCTACGCACTGACTGAAAAGGGGCGGGATGCCTTTCTGGTGGCGGTGGACGCCTGGCTCGAGGCCACGAACTGCATCGTCGAGAGCCGCCGCATGGCCGCTGGGTCAGTGAAGCGGGAGGAGCGGGAAGGATGAGCGCGGCGCGTTTTTTCAGGTCCTCATACCTCGATGATCGAGGTAGGCGATGAGCTCGCGCACCGGTGTGGTCGTCGCCCTGGGCGTCTCCCAGACGCTTGCCTGGGGCTCGACCTACTATTTGCCGGCCATCCTCGCCGTGCCCATGGCGCAAGACCTTGGCCTTGCCACGGGTACGGTATTCGCGGCCTTCTCCTCGGCATTGGTGGTGTCGGCCGTGCTGGGGCCGGCGGTGGGGCGGCGCATCGACCGTTCTGGCGGACGCGACGTGCTGGCGGCCTCGAGCCTGGTATTTGCCCTGGGCCTGGTGCTGCTGGGGTTGGCGGATGGGCCCGTGCTGCTATGGGCAGGTTGGCTGGTGATCGGCGTCGGCATGGGCATGGGACTGTACGAATCGGCTTTCTCGACCCTGGCCGGGCTCTACGGCCGCGAGGCGCGCGGCGCCATTACCGGCATCACGCTGTTGGCGGGCTTTGCCAGCACGGTGTGCTGGCCGATCACCGGCTGGCTCAACGCCGAATTCGGCTGGCAGAACGCCTGCTTCACCTGGGCGGCGGTACACCTGCTGCTGGGTCTGCCGCTCAACCGGTGGCTGATTCCGTTCGGTGTCCAGCCGCCCGCGCCTCACGCCGAGACGGCAGTCGCCGAGGCGAATTCGACCTGGCTGCCCATGGCGCTGCTGGCCTTCGTCTTCGCCGTGACCTGGTTCGTCAGTACCGCCATGGCGGCACACTTGCCGTGGCTGTTGCAGATCGCCGGCCTCTCGCCCGCCGCCGCCATTGCCGCCGCGGCGCTGGTGGGGCCGGCCCAGGTGGCAGCGCGACTGCTCGAGTTCTCGCTTCTGCAGCGCTTTCATCCCTTGCTTTCGGCCAAGCTGGCGGTGGTGGCGCATCCCATTGGCGCGCTCGGCGTGATGACGTTGGGGGCACCGCTGGCCACGCTGTTCGTGCTGCTGCACGGCGCCGGCAACGGCATTCTCACCATCGCCAAGGGCACGTTGCCGCTGGCCATTTTCGGCCCCCATGGCTATGGCCTGCGCCAGGGCGTGCTGATGGTGCCGGCTCGCTTCGGCCAGGCCCTGGCGCCGCTGGCCTTCGCCCTGTTGATCGAGCGCTTCGGCACCCAGGCGCTGCTGTTCTCCTCAGCCTTGGGGCTTGCCGCCCTGGTGGCGCTGCTCGTCCTGCAAACCCACACACTGAAGGTGGCGACATGAGGCTTCGCACGCTCAACGACCCCGATGTTCTACCGGCCCTCGACGAGCGCTTCGCTCTCCGGCAACCCGGCCAGGGCTTGCCCGATCCGCAGGGCCATCCGCCGCGCATCCTGCTGCTCTACGGCTCGCTGCGCGAACGCTCCTATTCGCGCCTGGCGGTGGAAGAGGCTGCGCGGCTGCTGCGCTATTTCGGCGCCGAGACGCGGATCTTCGACCCTTCCGATCTGCCGTTGCCGGACCAGGTGCCGGGCGACGATCACCCGGCGGTGCGGGAGCTGCGCGAGCTGGCGCTGTGGTCCGAAGGGCAGGTGTGGTGCAGCCCCGAGCGCCACGGCCAGATCACCGGCGTGATGAAAACCCAGATCGATCATCTGCCGCTGAGCATGGGAGCGGTGCGGCCCACCCAGGGTCGCACCCTGGCGGTGATGCAGGTCAGCGGCGGCTCGCAGTCGTTCAATGCGGTGAACACGCTGCGCCTGTTGGGGCGCTGGATGCGCATGTTCACCATTCCCAACCAGTCCAGCGTGCCCAAGGCGTACCAGGAGTTCGATGAGGCCGGGCGCATGCGGCCCTCGCCGCTCTACGACCGCATCGCCGACGTGATGGAGGAGCTGGTGCGCTTCACCCTGCTACTGCGGCCTCACAATGAGACGCTGGTGGACCGCTACTCGGAGCGCCGCGAGGCGGCCGGTGCCAAGGCCGACCCGGTGACCGACAAAGCAGCGGTCAGCCAGGCCTCATAGCGGTGAAGCGCAGAACGGGGCGCCAGGCGCCCCGGAGTTCGGCCATTGTCTGACCTCAAGCCGGCTGCAGCTGGCGCTTGGCTGTAGTTTCGCTGTGCAGGCGCTCGACCAGTCGGTCTATACGCGCCAGAGCGCTTTGGGTCGAGGCCGCCAGTACTTGACCACCTTCCTCCTGATGCTCGATGGCGATGCTGTGAAAGCCGTCGATGCCGATGAACTGTAGGGCGGTGCGTGCGCCCGGCTCAAAATGGTTGAAAGCTGCCAAGGGGCCTTGCGGATCGAAGCCGAATCCGCCCCGCGATGAGAGCAGCACCGCATGGCGGGGGCGGTCGGACAGCAGCGGCACGTAGTGTTCCAGCGGGACGTAGGGGTGGGCACCGTACTGCATGTCGAAATCGACCGTACGACCGATGCGGACGATGTTGTCGATCCAGGCCTTGAACGCGGCCGGTGGGCCGAAGTTGTACAGGGGAGCGCCAAGCACCAGGATATCGGCCCGTATGACCTCATCCACCAGGGCATCGCTTTCGGCAAGCACGGCTTTCATTGCCTCTGTCTTTTTCTCAGCCGGCGTGAATTCCGCCTCGATCCACTCGACGCTGGTCAATGGAGGCGGATTGGCGCCGATATCCCGATAGACCACCTCGGCATCCGGCTCCAGAGAGCGCCAGCGGGAAACGAAGTGATGGGTCAGCCGGCGGGTATGCGAGCCGTGGTCGTGGGTGCCGGCACGGCCGGGGCGTGGGCTGGCATCGAGGTGAAGTAAACGCGTCATGGGTTTTCTCCGTCACTGGGGGTAGGATCTATTGAATGAATTGTTCTCAGTCCTGGTTGTGGCTCATTTCATATAAGCCTCTAACCAGGCGGGGCGACAAACGACGATTCTTTTTCGATTTCGGAAAATAAAATTCAGCCATGATGCCGCGACGACTGCCTTCGCTCTCCGCCCTGCGCGCCTTCGAGGCGGCGGCGCGCCACCTCAGCGCCAAGCGCGCTGCCGAGGAGCTCTCGGTCACGCCGACGGCGATCAGCCATCAGATCCGCCAGCTCGAAGAGAGTCTGGGCGTGGCCCTGTTCGTGCGGCGGCCGCGGCAGTTGGTGCTGACGACTCAGGGCCAGGCGTTGCTTACTGTGCTGAGCGACTCCTTCGATGCCATCGACGAGACGGTGACCAAGCTGCGCCGTCCGCCGACGCGGCAGGCGGTAACGCTCTCCACCACGCCGGCCGTGGCAGCACGCTGGCTGCTGCCCTGGGTCTGCCTGCTGCGCGATGCCCACCCGCAGATCGATCTGAGCATTCAGGTTTCCCACCAGGCGGTTGCTCTGGATGGCGTCGTTGCCGACATGGCGATTCGCTATGGCGAAGGCCCCTGGCCCGGGCTGGTCGCGGAGAAGCTGTTCGACAATGTCTTCATCCCCGTCTGCAGCCCCGTGCTGAAGCTGCGTGAACCGGCCGAGCTGGTGCGCCATACGCTGCTGCACTCCTCTTCGCCCACACCCTTGGACTGGGCGGCCTGGCAGCGCCAGGTTCGAGTGCCGGAGCTCGACGTCAGCGCCGGGCTGATGTTCTCCGACGAGACCCATGGCATTGCCGCTGCCCTGGACGGCCAGGGCATAGCCCTGATGAGCCGGTATCTGATCGAGGAGGAACTGCGTCAGGGGCGCCTGGTTCAGCCATTCGGCCCTGAGGTAAAGGCCGCTCCCTTCCAGCTCGTCTACCCGCCTGAGCGGCTCGAGGAGCCGGCCATTGCTGCCGTGCGTGAGTGGATCATCGGGTTACTGGATCCCCAAGCCAGAGAGAGCGGCTGCCGTGCGATAGTCGAGCGCCAGTCATGACGTCAGCCGTGTCAGCTTGTCGGGACGAAGGAAGCGAGCTGGCTAGCGGAAATGGCTGTAAACCGAGAGGGACCACCCGGCGTCCAAGGGCGATGTCTTGGTCGGCCGGGCGGCTGAGAGAGGAAGCCGTGCTGCGCTAGGCGGCGCCCGAGGGTACGCTTTCTGGCTACCGCGGGGGGGTGGAGAGAAAGCGCACTCGCAACGTCCCGATTCGCGCCTGTTCGGTGCCCGGTCAGTCGGCGGAGAAATAAACCACCATCCTGAGATGCCGATGCCGTAGCGATAGGCGTCATGGTTGGGTTGCTCCCACCAGCGCCGAAAGTCCAGTGACAGTTCGTCGAGCGCTTCGATCAGCTCCTGCATGGCGGGGTCTTCGGGGGCGGCGGCCAGATCGCAGCGGAACTGGGCCAGCAGGCGGGCGGCGTCCTGGCGCCATTCGGGGAGGCGTCTGCGCAGCGACGGGGCGGCGAACAGCAGGCGCATCATGTTGCGCTCGCCGGGCTCCCTGGCGCTGGCCGTGGTCTCCATCGTCAGTTTGCGCCATGTCGGGGCCATCGGAGGAGAAATCCAGGAGTCATCAGCTGAGAAAGGCGAGCCCTGATCGTTACGACGGCGATGCCATGCAGTGCCTCGATGTCCAGGTAGCCGAACACGGCGCTCAGGGGCGCGGGCTCAGTCGGGTTTCAGCAGTTGCGCGCCGCAGCCCTGCTCGCCCAGTTCGTCATCGGGGTTGCGCAGCGGGCACTCGTCCAGTGACAGGCAGCCGCAGCCGATGCAGTCGTCGAGCTGGTCGCGCAGCTGGGTGAGGCAGCGGATGCGCTCGTCCAGGGCCGCTCGCCAGTCGGCCGAGAGGCGCTGCCAGTCAGCGGCACCGGGGGCGCGGGCATCGGGCAGGGTGTCGAAGGCCTCGCGTATCTCGTCGAGCGAGATGCCAGTGCGCTGGGCGACCTTGATGATCGCCAGGCGGCGCAGGACGTCGCGCCGGAAGCGCCGCTGGTTGCCGGCGTTGCGGCGGCTGGCAATCAGCCCCTTGGCCTCGTAGAAGTGGATGGCTGAGACCGCCAGGCCGCTTCGCCGGGCGACCTCGCCGACGCTCAGCTCGCGCGGCAGGGGAGGGGACATGATATTCTCCTTGACCTCGACTTAACTAGAGGTTTTACCCTCCCCGCCATTCCCGGGCAAGCGGGATCGGACCCCTGAACGCAACCGGAAGGCTGCCATGTTTCGCTACTTCGAGCACCTGGTGAACCCCTACCCGCAGGACCTCGGCGGCACGCCGCCCCGGGGGCTCTTCGCCTTCATCCTGCACTTCACGCGGCCGGTGCTGCCGCTGCTTGTGGTGATGTCGCTGCTCACCGCCCTGGTCTCCGCCGCGGAGGTGCTCTTCTTCCACTACATGGGGCAGCTGGTGGACTGGCTGGCCGGCGCCGAGCGGGCGGGCTTCTTCGCCGAGTACGGCTGGCGCCTGGCGGGCATGGCGGCGCTGGTGATGGTGCTGCTGCCGCTGCTGACCCTGCTGCAGGCGCTGGTGACCCACCAGAGCATCTTCGGCAACTACCCGATGATCGGCCGCTGGCTGGCCCACCGCCACATGCTGGGCCAGAGCCTCGCCTTCTATCAGGACGAGTTCGCCGGCCGGGTCTCCCAGAAGGTGATGCAGACGGCCCTGGCGATCCGCGAGACGGTGACCAAGCTGATGGACCTGATGGTCTACGTGGTCGTCTACTTCGTCGGCGCCATGGTGCTGCTGGGCAGCGCCGAGCCCTGGCTGATGCTGCCGCTGGTGGCGTGGCTGGCCGGCTATATTGCCATCATGCGGGTCTTCGTGCCGCGCCTGCGCCGGGTCTCCATGGAGCAGGCCGACGCCCGGGCGGTGATGACCGGGCGCATCGTCGACAGCTACAGCAACATCCAGACCATCAAGCTGTTCGCCGACACCCGCCGGGAGGAGGCCTACGCCCGCGACGCCATGGAGGGCTTCATGGGCACGGTGCATCGCCAGATGCGCCTGGCCACCGGCCTCACCGTGACCCTGACCCTGCTCAACTCCCTGCTGCTGGCAAGCGTCGCGGCCATCGCCATCGGCGCCTGGTACCTGGAGGCGGTATCACTCGGCACCATCGCCGTGGCCATCGCGCTGGTGATGCGCATCCGCTTCATGTCCGACTGGATCCTCTGGGAGGTGGCGAGCCTGTTCGAGAACATCGGCACCGTGCAGGACGGCCTCAACACCATCGCCCGGGAGCCCGCGATCCGGGACGCCCCCGGGGCGCCGGCGCTCGCGGTGCCCCGCGGCGAGATCCGCTTCGAGGCGATGCGCTTCGGCTACGAGCGCCCGGACGGCCAGGCGAAACGGGTGTTCGACGGCCTCGACCTCACCATCGCCCCGGGCGAGAAGGTGGGGCTGATCGGCCGCTCCGGGGCGGGCAAGTCGACCCTGGCCAACCTGCTGCTGCGCTTCTACGACCTGGAAGGCGGGCGCATCCTGATCGACGGCCAGGATATCGCCGTGGTGACCCAGGAATCGCTGCGCCGCCATATTGGCATGGTCACCCAGGACACCTCGCTGCTGCACCGCTCGCTGCGTGACAACATCCGCTACGGCAGCCCGGAGGCCAGCGAGGAGGCGATCCTCGAGGCGGTGCGCCGCGCCCACGCCGACACCTTCATCGACGACCTGGTGGACCTGCAGGGACGCCGCGGCCTGGACGCCCACGTGGGCGAGCGCGGCGTGAAGCTCTCCGGCGGGCAGCGCCAGCGCATCGCCATCGCCCGGGTGTTGCTCAAGAACGCCCCTATCCTGGTGCTGGACGAGGCCACCTCGGCGCTGGATTCCGAGGTGGAGGCGGCGATCCAGGAGCAGCTCTACACCCTGATGGAGGGCAAGACGGTGATCGCCATCGCCCACCGGCTCTCCACCATCGCCATGCTCGACCGCCTGGTGGTGATCGACGAGGGCCAGATCGTCGAGAGCGGCACCCACCAGGAGCTGCTGGCGCGAGACGGCCTCTATGCCGCCCTCTGGCGCCGCCAGTCCGGCGGTTTCATTGGGGTGGACGTGGAGGAGGCCGCCGCGGCGGGCGACGGGAACCCGGTTCAGTGAACCGCAGGGGGGAGTGATGATCGCGGTAAAGTCGCTGATGATCTGGTGCGGCATCCTGGTGCTGGCCATTGCCAACGGGGTGCTGCGTGAGGCCGTGCTCGTCCCGCTGCTCGGAGTGACGGCCGCCCTGGTGCTGAGCGGGGGGCTGCTCTCGACGCTGATCATCGGCGTGGCGTACCTGTCACTTCCCTGGCTGAAGATCCGTCGACCCGCAGAGCTCTGGCTCGTCGGGCTCGGGTGGCTAGCCCTCACCCTCGTCTTCGAGTTCTCCTTCGGGCTCTGGCAGGGGAAGTCCTGGCCCGAGCTGCTAGATGCCTACACCTTCGAGGGGGGCAATCTCTGGCCGGTCGTCCTCGCGGTGACGGCCTTGGCCCCGCGCCTTGCCGCCAGGTTGAGAGGCATGGTGTAGCCGCCGGCCGTGGGCATGCCCTGGCCGGCCCTCGAGCTATCGAGGGCTGCCAGCCGATCAGTTTCCCGTGCTGTCGTCGTGCCGCTCGCGGCTATCCGCGGGGGCCTGCTCGCGGTCGTGCATGCCGTAGTCGCGCAGCACCCCGGCCACGCGCAGGCGGTAGTCGGCGAAGATCTCGCGGCGCCCCTCGGCCTGGGCGGCGCGGTGGCGCTCCAGCCGGCGCCATTCGGCCACGGCCTCCTCGTCGCGCCAGAAGGAGAGCGAGAGCAGCTTGCCCGGCTGGGTCAGGCTCTCGAAGCGCTCGATGGAGATGAAGCCATCGGCCTCCTCCAGCAGCGGGCGCAGGCTCGCGGCGATGTCGAGGTAGTGGTCGCGGTGCTCGGCCTTCGGCATCACTTCGAAGATGACGGCGATCATGTAAGCTCCTGGTCAATAATGCGTGAAGCGGCAGGGCGCACTAGCTGCCCGGCCCCGCGGCCCTGGCGGGCACTCCCCCCTGAACCTAAAGGGAAACGGCCCCCGAGTCACTCACCCGACCCGAGGCCGCAAGAGGAGGGAAGATGAAGACGATAGGGCTGATCGGTGGCATGAGCTGGGAATCGACCCAGACCTACTACCGGCTCATCAACCAGGGAGTGAAGGCGCGGCTGGGCGGGCTGCACTCCGCCCGGCTGGTGCTCTACAGCGTGGATTTCGCCGAGATCGAGGCCCTACAGCGCCGCGACGACTGGGCGGCCACGGCACAGATCCTCGGCGCAGCGGCCCGCTCCCTGGCGGCGGCCGGCGCCGACTTCCTGGTGCTATGCACCAACACCATGCACAAGGTTGCCCCGCAGCTCGAGCAGGCCGTCGAGATTCCCCTGCTGCACATCGCCGATGCCACCGCCAGGGCGCTGCACCGGCAGGGCGTGACCCGGGTGGGGCTGCTCGGCACCCGCTTCACCATGGAGCAGGCCTTCTATCGCGAGCGCCTGGAGGCGCAGGGCATCGAGGTGCGGATTCCCGATGCCAAACAGCGCGAGCGGGTGCACACCGTCATCTACGACGAGCTCTGCCGTGGCGAGATCCGGGCGGATTCCAAAGCCGAGTATCTTGAGATCGTGGCCTCGCTGGCCGGGCAGGGTGCCCAGGGCGTCATCCTCGGCTGCACGGAGATCGGGCTGCTGATCCAGGCCGACGACACGGACGTTCCCCTCTTCGACACCACCGCCATCCACGCCGAACAGGCGGTGGAGGCCGCCCTTGCGACCCCTGAGCCATAGCGCAGGCCCGCGATGCCCCGTCGGATAGGCCACCATGGAAAAAATCCTCGGCGGCTGTCGATCTGGCCTTTCCTAACGCGACAACGGGGTGAGAGGTCCCGGTAGCGCACAAGGGTGAATCGGCGTCGGCCACGTGGCTGAGCCTTGTGCCTGGAGGGAAGCGCCCGGGCGATACTCGACTGGAACCATGATGGAGGAACCCATGACGACGATTGCCAAGAACACGATTTGCCTGTGGTACGAGCGCGATGCCGAGGAGGCGGCGAGGTTCTACGCCAGCACCTTTCCCGATTCCTCCGTCGGTGCGGTCCACCGCGCGCCGGGAGACTACCCGGCGGGCAAGCAGGGGGACGTCTTGACCGTCGAGTTCACCGTGATGGGCATACCCTGCCTGGGGCTTAACGGAGGGCCAGGCATCCAGCACAACGAGGCGTTCTCGTTCCAGGTGGCCACCGAGGACCAGGCCGAGACCGACCGCTACTGGAAGGCGATCGTCGGCAACGGCGGCCAGGAGAGCGAGTGCGGCTGGTGCAAGGACAAGTGGGGCATCTCCTGGCAGATTACCCCCATCGCGTTGACCAGGGCCTACACCAGCCCCGACCGCGCCGCCGCGAAGCGGGCGTTCGATGCCATGATGACGATGAGGAAGATCGACATCGCCGTGATCGAAGCGGCGGTTCGTGGCGAGAAGCCTTCGGCCTGACAGCAGCATGCCGCAGACCGCGCTGCTTGCCGCCGATGAGCGTTGACCCCCAAGCAAGGCCCCCGAGTCACTCACCTGGCTCGGGGGCCTTGCCACCTCTGCGACCAATCGGGTGTGGCATCCATCGGCTTCGTCGCATACGCTGAGCGGTTAAGGTCGCTTAGACGACCAGGCGAAATGCCACTACACGCAGTGCAGGGACTACCGCAGGGATGGCAGGGAGCCATCACAGCTTGCCGGGTAGGGCGGTAGCGTGCCTTAAAATTGGGTCTGTCCCCGATTTCTCTAATACCTATACTTTCAATAGGCCGGTGTCTTGAAAAATTTCATAGTGAAACATCGGACCGGGGCTGCAGTCGGCGCAGGTGCAGTGGTCTCGTGCTTCCTTATGTTCAAGAGTAGCAATGAGCCGGTTCTTGCCTCGTTAGAGCAGTACCCGCAAGCCGTTGCTCTGATGACCCAGTTTGAAATCGGCAATACTGTCATCTTTAATATTTCGGTGGGTTATCTGGTCAGCGTGCTGTTTTGGCTACTTGTGGTAGTGGCACCGCACAGCCGCCGCCGCGCCATCCTCCGGAACAACCTTCTGATGCATTACAGCGATTTCAAACGCGATCTCGCTCACACTATGCTTGATGCTGCGGGAGATCGCGACTCATACGAGAAAAGCTTTGAATTAACTGATTTTCGTAAATTCAGAGAGTACTTTTCAGAGAGCGAGCGTCACCGTTGGCATGCAGCGCTGAATGCAATTCAGAGTGATGCAAGCTATCTTACAGATGTTCACGTCGAAATGGATCTGCTGTCTGATGAATTCCGCTACGTATTGAATAATATCGAAATCTCAGATCAAGAGCTTATTGCGTTCATCAAGCGTCTACTGAACTACGTCTATCGGCTAAAACACTCGCCAACATTCACAGGGGATGAGGTCAAATATCTTGGTGGATTTATCTGGGAAATCATGGCTAGCTGGAGCACGATTGATGGTCAGCGCGATTTTGATTTAATAGAGCGAATGATCAGGCGTATTTAAAGAGCATAACAAGACAGTCAATTTGTTCGCTGGTGGCTCACTCAGTGCTGAATGCCGCTTATATCAGCGTTAGGCCTTTAGGGTGGCAGTGAGCAAGGATCGGGATAACGCACAGGGCGTGGCAGCATCGGAAAAATTCGGGGCTTTCTCCGCTTTACAGATTTACTTAGTACTCAGAATGGCTTGTTGACCTAGAGGTGAATTGGTCTTAAATTTTGTTTTTCTCTGTATTTTGGACTGCTAGAAGGCGTTAATGATATGCCTATGGAGTCCAGTGCCTGTTACGATCAACGGAGAGAGCGATGAGAGTAGTTGCGATAGTCTTGAACTTAATTTTGATAAGCGTCGTGGCTTTTTTGTTTGTCACGGAGGGTGCGCCAAACAATGAAGAGTGGTTGTTTGTTATGCTGATTATTGCGTCGCCTATATGCAACATAATTGCATTATTGGGGTCGACAGATGGTAGCTGGTTGTCTCTTTATTTGACGAGAAAGGCTTTGGAGGAAAAGAAAAAGATAGAGGCGTTAAATGATGGAGATAAATCATAATAAACGATTGAGCGCTGGCGCGCGCCGGTGACTCGCGGCGTAAAATCTGAGGTTTATAAATGAAAGCAGTCATTCATGAGTGCGAATCCAAAGGCATAAGAGCCTACGGTTATCAGTCGGATGCAGGCTTTGTTATCCGGCAAGGCTCAATGGCTGTCGCCGATAATCGGGTTCAAAATTCGTTGCGGGAGCGTTCTAAAAGGATCAGCTACAGGGCGCGCTTGATAACCGAAAAAATCTTGGTGCCAGATACAATTGGCTACAGATTTGCGCAAGATGTGGTCTTTAACTCTCCCTCCGAGGCGGCCAGCATAATATGGGGAAGTAACCTAAATGGTCGTAAAGTTTTTGGAATTGCCGAGTCGGAAAGTGAATTTCCATCCAAGGATGATGGAGCTTTCACAAGGTATTTTGAGATTGACGATCTGCGTGCGATTGAGGGCTATCGTCAAGACAGTGTGCTTGCAAAAACCGAGCGTGACCGGCAGCTTGTTGAGCAGAGAAAACTGAAAGATAACTTTACCTGCCAAGCCTGTGGCTTGAAATTGGTAGTTAACGAAAAGTATGTCGTGGAGTGTCATCACCTTGTGCCGGTGAGTCTTGGTGTTCGTGAAACCACTATGGAAGACTTAGTAAGTCTGTGCCCTACATGTCACCGGGTAGCTCACATGCGCCAACCACCGTATCTGGTGCATGAAATCAAGGAAATAATAAGATTTAACCAGTAGTTGTAGTTCGGTCCGGCCTGCGGCCTCCACCGGACGCCCCTGTCGGGGCGCCGCTAAACAAAAGCGTTAGGTAACCAAAATGAGCTCAGGCAAGAAACTCGACGAGGCCCAGTTCTTCTTAGAATTGCTAGACGCGCTTGACCGCCGTCGTAAGCCGCTCACGCGTTCAGGTGATACGGCGAAGGAGGCGTCGTACCTATTTGCGGCCGTCCTCAATTCATTCTATTCAGCCATCGCGATCATGCGGGATGAAGAGGGGGTGGATGTGAAGCCATTTGTTGTTGCGCATCCAGAGATCTACGCACGAGCAAAAGACGGTGGAGAGCGCGCAAAGACGGTGCACGTCAAGCATACCGAAGCGGCATTTTCTGGCTATATTCCACCGAAGGGGAACGAAGTTAACTTTGATTTCCGCAAGACGCCTCTTCTTATCGAAGAGGCGTCCGTTCCAGGAATGGTAAATTTCGCATTTGGTCCTGATCACTACATGTTCATTGATCTTAGGGGCAAGCTTGAACAAGTTACGCAGTTCTGTTACAACCATTTCTATCAATTAAAGGCGCTTCATGCGCAAGCTGGTGGTCGTCTGTGATGGACCTAACTTGTGGCGCTGCACCCGACGCCGGGTAAGCAACGGTGCCCCACTCATGCGTTCGGCAGCCGGTGCGGGTGAACTTTACATTATATGTCACTAAGCCGTGGCGAGGAGTTCTATGAGCAGGAAACAATTTATTGAGTCGGTAGGGGCAACATGTAAAAATTGGAATTGGAGTTGGTCGTTTGTAAACCATCAAGAGAAATTCGTGATTTTCGGGCTTTGGGATGTCCATGAAGACGGATTGATATTCGATCAAAACTGGAGTGGTAATGGTCGCAATCAGTCACTCGAACATATAGACCTGATCGAAAATCATGGCTACAAGCTTAAAACCTTCCCTATGCAATATGAAGAAGGTGAAAACGGAAAGGCAAAAATTAAAAGTTTTACTCCTTCATTAGAAAATAAAATACTTGCAAGGGTATCCGGTCGTTGGTTCGCGCTCAGCAAAAAAAGGCGAACTGAACCATCAATTGCAGAGGAAGTGGTGTTTCCTGAGCAATTTGAAGAGGGTGCTACCAAAATAATCGCTGTTAATTCTTATGAGCGTAGCGTTAATGCTAGGGAAAAGTGCATTGCACATTACGGCTGTAAGTGTTTTGTATGTGGGTTCAACTTTGAAGAAAATTATGGTGCTATTGGCAAAGGTTTTATCCATGTTCACCACGAAGTGCCGTTGTCTGAAATAAAAAAAGAATACAAGGTTGATCCGCTAAAGGATCTTAAGCCTTTATGCCCTAACTGCCATGCGGTAATCCATAGAACCAACCCACCCCTAGGAATTAAGGACTTAATAAACGCTTTAAAGGAATTGGATTAAAGCATATAATACCTGTTATCCAAAAATAAAGCCCCCGAGTCACTCACCTGGCTCGGGGGTGTTTCGTTACAGCCAACGAATCCACCATAAAAAGACCCCCGGCATGAGCGACATACCGGGGGCAAGGACAGAAATCGTTTGAAAAGGGCAGGGCACTTTCGTGGCCTGCCTTTAGCGGCTGGCCAGCGCTACCCCCACCTTGGAGCGGTTGGGCCGGCCGATGGCCTGGGTGATCCAGGTACCGGTGGCGGCAAGTGCCTCGAGGTCGATGCCGGTCTCGATGCCGAGGCCGTTGAGCAGGTAGACCACATCTTCGCTTGCCACGTTGCCCGAGGCGCCCTTGGCGTAGGGGCAGCCGCCGAGGCCGGCGACGGAGCTGTCCACCACCGCGATGCCTTCCTCCAGCACCGCGTAGAGGTTGGCCAGCGCCTGGCCGTAGGTATCGTGGAAGTGGGCGGCGAGCTGGGCCATGGGCACCTCGCGGCTCACCGCCTCGAGCATGCGCTTGGCCTTGAGCGGGGTGCCCACGCCGATGGTGTCGCCGAGCGACACCTCGTAGCAGCCCATCTCATAGAGCGCCTTGGACACCTCGGCCACCTTGGCCGGGGCGATCTCGCCCTCGTAGGGGCAGCCCAGCACGGTGGAGACGTAGCCGCGCACCCGCACGCCGGCGGCCTGGGCACGCTCCAGCACCGGTTCGAAGCGCGCCAGGGACTCGGCCACGGAGCAGTTGATGTTCTTCTGGGAGAAGGCCTCGGAGGCGGCGCCGAACACCGCCACCTCCTCGACGCCGCACTCGAGTGCCGCTTCCAGCCCCTTGAGGTTAGGGGTCAGCACCGCGTAGGTGACGCCCTCCAGCCGGGCGAGGTTCTGCATCACCTCGCGGTGGTCGGCCATCTGCGGCACCCACTTGGGCGAGACGAAGCTGGCCGCCTCAATGTAGCTGAGGCCGGCCGCGCCCAGGCGGTCGATCAGCTCCAGCTTGGTGGCGGTGCTGATCGGCTCGGGCTCGTTCTGCAGGCCGTCGCGGGGGCCGACCTCGACCAGGCGAACCTGTTTCGGGAATGCCATTGGCTTACTCCTCCGGGGCGAATTCGAGCAGCACGTCGCCCTGGCCCACGGTGTCGCCGGCGGCGAAGTGGAAGCTCGCCACGTGGCCATCGGCGGGGGCGGACATGGTGTGCTCCATCTTCATGGCTTCCATGACCATCAGCGGCATGCCTTTCTCCACCTTCTGGCCCGGCTCCACCAGCAGCGCCACCACGGTGCCGTGCATGGGGGCGGTGAGGGTGGATTCCGCCTCGTGCTGGCCGTGGTCGATGGCGTCGATGCGGCGCCAGAACAGGCGGGTCTCGCCGCTCGGGTCGGCCATCACCACCACGCCGTTCTCGCCCAGGCGGGCCTGCAGGCGGCGGCGGTGGCCGTCGAGGGTCACCGCCACGGCGTCGCCTTCCAGGTGCTGCAGGCGGGCGGTGAGGGTGGTGTCGCCGATGGTCAGGTGCCAGGGGTCGGCGTCGGTCTCCCGGGTGCCTTCCACGATCACCACGCCTTCGGCGTCCGGCGCCTGGGCATTGGTCAGGTTCTGGCCGGTGGCGCACAGGGCCAGGCGGATGGTGTGCGGGGCATTGAGACGGAAGCCGTCATGGCGATCCCAGGGGGAGTCGCTCTCGCACTCGCGGGCCAGCTGCTTGAGGCCGATCAGCGCCGCGGCGGCGTAGGCCTCGGTGGTGATCTCCTGGGTGGCGAACAGGGTCGCTTCGTTCTTCTCGATGAAGCGGGTGTCGAGCTCGCAGCCCTTGAAGGCGGGGTGGGTGGCCAGGCGCTGCAGGAAGGCGCGGTTGGTGACGACGCCCTGCACGTCCAGCGCCGCCAGGGCCCGATTGAGGGTGGCGAGTGCCTGGTCGCGGTCGTCACCGTGGACGATCAGCTTGGCGAGCATCGGGTCGTAGTGCATGGAGACGACGTCGCCGCTCTCCACGCCGCTGTCCAGGCGCACCTTGGCGGGGTCCAGGCCGGCGCCCACCAGGTCCAGGGCGAAGCGGTCCAGGCGGCCGGTGGCGGGCAGGAAGTCCTGCTCCGGGTCCTCGGCGTAGAGGCGCGCCTCGAAGCTGTGGCCGGTGATGGTCAGCTCATCCTGGGCCAGCGGGAGCCGCTCGCCCATGGCCACGCGCAGCTGCCACTCGACCAGGTCCTGGCCGGTGATCATCTCGGTGACCGGGTGTTCCACCTGCAGGCGGGTGTTCATCTCCATGAAGAAGAAGGAGCCGTCGGCGTCGAGCAGGAACTCCACGGTGCCGGCGCCCACATAGCCGATCTCGCGGGCGGCGCGCACGGCGGCCTCCCCCATCTCGCGGCGCAGCTCGGCGCTCATGCCCGGGGCCGGGGCCTCCTCCAGCACCTTCTGGTGGCGGCGCTGCACGGAGCAGTCGCGCTCGAAGAGGTAGACGCCGTTGCCGTGGCTGTCGCAGAACACCTGGACCTCCACGTGGCGCGGCTGGGTCAGGTACTTCTCGATCAGCATGCGCTGGTCGCCGAAGGCGGCCTGGGACTCGCGGCGGCAGCCGTCGAGGGCCGCCTGGAAGCCCGCGGCGGATTCCACCACGCGCATGCCCTTGCCGCCGCCGCCGGCGCTGGCCTTGAGCAGCACCGGGTAGCCGATCTTGTCGGCCTCGCTCTTGAGCAGGGCGTCATCCTGGTCGTCGCCGTGGTAGCCCGGCACCAGGGGCACGCCGGCGTGGGACATGCGCGCCTTGGCGGCGGACTTGTCGCCCATGGCGGCGATGGCCGAGGCGGGCGGGCCGACGAAGGTGATGCCGGCCTTCTCCAGGGCCTCCACGAAGGGGCCGTTCTCGGAGAGGAAGCCGTAGCCGGGGTGGATGGCGCCGGCGCCGGTGCGGCGTGCGGCCTCGATCACCGCCTCGACCTTGAGATAGCTCTCGCGGGCGGCGGCGGGGCCGAGGCGCACGGCCTCGTCGGCCTCGCGCACGTGGCGGGCATTGGCGTCGGCGTCGGAGTAGACGGCCACGGTGCGCAGGCCCATGGCGCGCGCGGTGCGCATTACCCGGCAGGCGATCTCGCCGCGGTTGGCGACCAGCAGGGTATCGAATTTCTTCACTTCAGAGGTCATGAGCGGGGCTCCGCGGCATTGTTGTCGCTGTCGTTTGTCCAGGCGGGGCGGCGCTTCTCGAAGAAGCTGGCCAGGCCTTCCTGGCCTTCCCGGCTTACGCGCAGCTCGGAGATCACCCGGCAGGTGTGCTCGCGGGTGGCCTTGCTGTCGGGCTCCCGGGCCACCTCGGCCAGCAGCGCCTTGGTGGCGCGCTGGGCCTGGGGCGAGCCGGCCAGCAGGATGTCGAGCATGGCTTCCACGGCGGCGTCGAGCTCGTCGTGGGGGGCGAGGCGGTGCACCAGGCCCAGCGCCAGGGCGGTGGTGGCGTCCATCACCTCGGCGGTGAGGGCGTAGCGGCGCATCTGGCGCTGGCCCAGGGCACGCTGCACGTAGGGGCTGATCACCGCGGGCGACAGGCCGATCTTCACCTCGGAGAGGCAGAACTTGGCCTTCTCGGAGGCGACGACGATATCGCAGCAGGCGGCCAGGCCCACGGCGCCGCCGAAGGCGGCACCCTGCACGCGGCAGAGGGTGGGGCAGGGCAGGGTGTCGAGCCCGTGCATCAGGGCGGAAAGCTTGCGCGAATCCGCCAGGTTGCCCTCGAAGTCGTACTCCACCATGCGCTTCATCCAGCCGAGATCGGCCCCGGCGGAGAAGCTCTTGCCCTCGGAGCCCAGCACCACCGCGCGCACCTCGCCGTGGTGGGCGGCGTGGTGGAGCCGCTCCAGGTGGGCGTTGAGCTCACTGATGAGGCTGTCGTCGAAGGCGTTGTGGACCTCGGGGCGCTCCAGCGTCAGCCAGGCGATGCCGCGGTCGTCGAGCTCCAGCCGTGAAAAGGTTGTCTCAGACATAACGGGATCCCCTGCGGTCACATCCGGAACACGCCGAACTTGGTCTCTTCGACCTCGGCATTCATGGCCGCGGCCAGCGACAGGCCCAGCACGTCACGGGTCTGGGCCGGGTCGATGACGCCGTCGTCCCACAGTCGTGCACTGGCGTAGTAGGGGTGGCCCTGGTGCTCGTACTGCTCGCGGGTGGGCTGCTTGAAGGCCTCTTCCTCCTCCTTGCTCCACTCGCGGCCCTCGCGCTCGATCTGCTCGCGCTTGACCTGGGCCAGCACGCCGGCCGCCTGCTCGCCGCCCATCACCGAGATACGCGCGTTGGGCCACATGAACAGCAGGTTGGGGTCGTAGGCGCGGCCGCACATGCCGTAGTTGCCGGCGCCGAAGCTGCCGCCGATCAGCACGGTGAACTTGGGCACCTTGGCGCAGGCCACCGCGGTGACGAGCTTGGCGCCGTGCTTGGCGATGCCCTCGTGCTCGTACTTGGAGCCCACCATAAAGCCGGTAATATTTTGGAGGAAAATCAAAGGTATTTTCCTCTGCGCACACAGCTCGATAAAGTGCGCGCCCTTCACGGCGGATTCGGAGAAGAGCACGCCGTTATTGGCGACGATGCCCACCGGGTGGCCGTGGATATGGGCGAAGCCGGTGACCAGGGTGTCGCCGTAGTAGCGCTTGAACTCGTCGAAATCGGAGTCGTCGACGATGCGGGCGATCACCTCGCGCACGTCGTAGGGCTTCTTGAGGTCGGTGCCGACGATGCCGTAGAGCTCGGCCGGATCCAGGCGCGGGGGCTTGGGTTCCTGCATCTTGAGCTGGCCGCGCTTCTGCCAGTTGAGCCGCGACACGCAGGCCCGGCAGAGCTGCAGGGCGTGGGCGTCGTTCTCGGCGTAGTGGTCGGCCACGCCGCTCTTCTTGGCGTGGACGTCGGCGCCGCCCAGGTCCTCGGCGCTGATGGTCTCGCCGGTGGCGGCCTTCACCAGGGGCGGGCCGCCCAGGAAGATGGTGCCCTGCTCGCGTACGATGATCGACTCGTCGGCCATGGCCGGCACGTAGGCGCCGCCGGCGGTGCAGGAGCCCATTACCACCGCGATCTGCGGGATGCCCTCGGCGGAAAGGGTGGCCTGGTTGTAGAAGATGCGGCCGAAGTGCTCGCGGTCCGGGAAGACCTCATCCTGGCGGGGCAGGAAGGCGCCGCCGGAGTCGACCAGGTAGATGCAGGGCAGGCGGTGCTTGCGGGCGATCTCCTGGGCGCGGATGTGCTTGCGCACGGTGAGCGGGAAGTAGGTGCCGCCCTTGACGGTGGCGTCGTTGGCAACGATCACGCACTCGACGCCACTGACGCGGCCGATGCCCGTGACCACGCCGGCGGCGGGCACCGCGGAGTCGTAGACCTCATGGGCGGCCAGGGCCGAGAACTCCAGGAAGGGGGAGCCCTCGTCGATCAGGTGGTCGATGCGGTCGCGCACGAAGAGCTTGCCGCGGGACTCGTGGCGCACGCGGGCCTTCTCGCCGCCGCCCTGGGCGATGGCGGCGGTAAGCTCACGCAGCTTCATGACCTCGTGGCGCATCGACGCCTCGTTGGCCTGGAAGCCGTCGCTGCGCGGATTGATCTGGGTAGTCAGAATGGCCATCGGTAACCCCTTACTTGGACTCGTTGAAGAGTTCGCGGCCGATCAGCATGCGGCGGATCTCGCTGGTGCCGGCGCCGATCTCGTAGAGCTTGGCATCGCGCAGCAGGCGGCCGGTGGGGTACTCGTTGATGTAGCCGTTGCCGCCCAGCAGCTGGATGGCGTCCAGGGCGACCTGGGTGGCCTTCTCGGCGCAGTAGAGGATGACGCCGGCGGCATCCTTGCGGGAGGTCTGGCCACGGTCGCAGCCGGCGGCCACGGCGTAGAGGTAGGCGCGGCAGGCGTTCAGGGTGGTGTACATGTCGGCCACCTTGCCCTGGACGAGCTGGAACTCGCCGATGGACTGGCCGAACTGCTGACGCTCGTGGATGTAGGGCACCACGATGTCCATGGCGGCCTGCATGATGCCGATGGGGCCGGCGGCCAGCACGGTGCGCTCGTAGTCGAGGCCGCTCATCAGCACGCGCACGCCCTTGCCCACTTCGCCCAGCACGTTCTCTTCCGGCACCGCGCAGTCCTGGAACACCAGCTCGCAGGTGTTGGAGCCGCGCATGCCGAGCTTGTCGAGCTTCTGGGCGGTGGAGAAGCCGGGCATGCCCTTCTCGATGATGAAGGCGGTAATGCCCTTGGAACCGGCGTCCGGATCGGTCTTGGCATAAACCACCAGCACATCGGCGTCGGGGCCGTTGGTGATCCACATCTTGTTGCCGTTGAGGACGTACTTGTCGCCCTCCTTGCGGGCACGCAGCTTCATGGAGACCACGTCGGAACCGGCGCCCGGCTCGGACATGGCCAGCGCGCCGATGTGCTCGCCGGTCATCAGCTTGGGCAGGTACTTCGCCTTCTGTTCGGCGTTGG
This sequence comes from Halomonas sp. JS92-SW72, assembly GCF_003547075.1. Classification (NCBI taxonomy): domain Bacteria; kingdom Pseudomonadati; phylum Pseudomonadota; class Gammaproteobacteria; order Oceanospirillales; family Halomonadaceae; genus Halomonas; species Halomonas sp. JS92-SW72. The sequence goes on along the minus strand of NZ_CP032147.1, from coordinate 2,199,705 downwards.
CGTTGATCTTGAGCTGGTTGACGCAGAGGTTGGAGTGGGCGCCGTAGGAGAGGCCCACGGAGGCGCTGGCCCGGGAGATCTCCTCCATGGCGATGCAGTGCGCCAGGTAGCCCATGCCGGTGCCGCCATCTTCCTCGGAGACGGTGATGCCGAGCAGGCCCATGTCGCCGAACTTCTGCCAGAGGTCGTTGGGGAACTCGTTCTTCTCGTCGATCTCGGCGGCGCGCGGGGCGATCTCGTCGCGGGCGAAGGCGTTGACCTGGTCGCGCAGCATGTTCAGTTCGTCGTCGAGGCCGAAGTCGAGGGGCTTGAAGGGCGTATGCATGAGCGGGGCTCCGTTCTTGTCGGTGGTCGCAGTGTCCGGCTGATAGGGTGGTCATCCGGGCGCGCACGACGGGTCGTGTCGGGTGGTGAAACCGTGATGGCACAAGACTAGGTCAGGTTGACGTTAACGTAAAGTGCAGCTTTTCACGCCTTAGACGAATGTCGGACGGCGGCACTGCCACGACGACCGTTTCGATACGACGACCGTTTGGAAACGACAAGGGCAGCCCGGTGGGCTGCCCTTGTCGTTTTCTGGTGGTTTGGCTTGTTTCGGCTTAGCTCGCTCAGCCGGCCAGCCACTGGATCAGCTGATGATAGAGCGGAATGCCGATGATCACGTTGAGCGGGAAGGTGAAGCCCAGGGCGGCGAGCATGGCCAGGCCGATGTTGGCCTCGGGAATGGCGGTGCGCATGGCGGCCGGGGCGGCGATATAGGAGGCGCTGGCTGCCAGGGCAGTGAGGATGAGCAGCGAGCCGGCGGGCAGGCCCAGCGCCAGGCCCACGGCCAGGCCGGCCAGCGAGAGCAGCGGCGGGGCGACCAGGGCGAAGGTGAGTAGCCGCCAGTGGAACCAGGGGATGGGGCGCAGCGTCTCGGCGGCGGTGAGACCCATCTGCAGCAGGAAGAGGGCGAGCACGGCGTGGAAGGCGCTGGTGAAGAGCTCGGTGACGTTGGCGCCCTCCTGAGGCCCGTACATGGCGCCAATCACTGCGCCGCCGGCCAGCAGGATCACCCCGCGGTTGGTCAGCGTCTCGTGCCAGATGCCCTGCATCGCTTCCCCGGCGGCCTTGCCCGCATGGCGGCGATAGAGGGCGATGGCGACCATGATCGCCGGCAGCTCCATCATCACCAGATAGAGGGTGACCTCGGCGCCGATCGGCAGGTTGCGCCCCTCGGCGAAGGCCAGGGCCACGGCGAAGGTGCCGGCGCTGACCGAGCCGTAGTGGGCGGCGATGCTGGCGCTGTCGGCAGGAGAGAGCCGAATCAGCCGGCGCAGTATCGGCATCAGCGCCAGGGGGATCAGCGCGCCCAGGGCGGCCACGGCGACCAGTTCCGGCAGCAGTGACCAGCCGAGGTTGCCGTAGAGCGCCATGCCGCCCTTGAGGCCGATGGTCAGCATCAGCAAAAGGCTCAGGGTGTCATAGGCGGCCTTGGGAATGGTCAGGTCGGACTTCACCACCCCGGCCAGCAGGCCGAGCAGGAAGAACATCACCAAGATATCGGGCATCAGGAGTGTCTCTTGCAGTGGTCAGGGGAAACGGTCGGCATTGTCGGAAAGTCGCATCATTGATACCAATTAAGATTTCGCCAGTGCATCATAGATGATTATCTATGGGTTGGGGCGAGGAGGGCTGACCGTGAACATTCGACACCTGACGTTTCGACTGCTTCAGGTGCATGTGGCGGTGGTGCAGGCGGGCTCCATCAGCGAGGCGGCGCGACGCCTGCACCTCACCCAGCCCACCGTCTCCCAGCAGCTCAAGCGGCTCGCCGAGGCGGTGGGAGAGCCGCTGCTCGAGAACCGCCAGGGCCGGCTGGCACCCACCGAGGCGGGCCTTGAGCTCTACCGCGCCAGCCGCGAGGTGCTGGGGCGCTTCGCCGACTTCGACGACTACCTGGCGGCGCTGCGCGGCGGCGAGCGGGGGCGCTTCTCCATCGCCCTGGTCAATACCGCTCAGTACGTGCTGCCGCGCCTGCTCGGCCCCTACAGCCGCGCCTTCCCCGAGGTGGACGTCACCGTGCATATCGGCAACCGCCGCCAGATGCTGACCCGCTTCGAGCGTCAGCAGGATGACCTCTATGTCTTCAGCCACCCGCCGTCGCTCGCCCACGCCCTGGCGGGGCGCTTCCTGCGCAATCCGCTGGTGGCGGTGGCGCCCCGGGGGCACCCGCTGGCAGGGCGCGAGCGCATCGCCATGGCGGAGCTTCTGGAGGAGCGCTTCCTGCTGCGCGAGCCGGGCTCGGCCACGCGGATGCTCTTCGAGAGCTGGTTGCAGGAGCAGGGGCTGACCCTGGGGCCGACCCTGCAGATGGCCAGCAACGAGGCGATCCGGGTCGGCGTGGCCGCCGGCATGGGCCTCGCCGTGCTCTCCGAGCACGTGCTGCCGCCGGAGCATCCCGATATCACCATCCTGCCGGTGACGGGCCTGCCCATCGAGAGCCACTGGCAGTTCATCGTGCGCCGCGACCGGCGCCTCTCCCACGCGGCGCTGGGCTTCCTGCGCTTCGCCGAGGGGCACCTCGGCGAATGCGTGGAGCCGCGCTTCCTGAGCAATGAGCTCGAGGGGCTGCTGGGGCGGCTGATGGAGTCAGGCCCTTAAGGGGAGTTGGCATTGGGAAAGAAGAGCGGCTCGCCGTTGAGGGTGAACGCCGCGATGGCCCGCTGGCCCTCGTCGGAGAGCAGCCAGCGATGCCACCGCTCGGCCAGGTCGTGCTTCAGGTGGGGGTGGCGTTCCGGGTCGAGCAGCAGGCTGCCGTACTGGTTGAAGAGCGCCTCGTCGCCCGCGAAGAGCAGGGCGAGGTCCTGGGGGTTCTCGAAGGCCGCCCAGGTGGCGCGGTCGCTCAGCGCGTAGGCGTCCATGGCGGCGGCGGTGTTCAGCGTCGGGCCCATGCCGCTGCCGAGCTCCCGGTACCAGCGCCCGCCCGGTTCGACGCCGGCGGCCTGCCACAGGCGCTGCTCGGCGCGGTGGGTGCCGCTGTCGTCGCCGCGGGAGGCGAAGGGCGCCTCGGCCTCGGCGATCCGGCGCAGGGCCTCAGCCACGCTCTCGGCCTTGGCGATGCCGGCGGGGTCCTCGGCGGGGCCGATGATCACGAAGTCGTTATACATCACGTCGGCACGCTCGGTGGCGTAGCCGGCCTCGACGAAGCGCCGTTCCCCCTCGCCGTCGTGGACCAGCAGGCCGTCGGCGTCGCCGCGGCGGGCGATCTCGAAGGCCTGGCCGGTGCCCACGGCGACGACCCGCACCCGGATGCCGGTGGCCTCGGTGAAGACTGGCAGAAGGTGACCGAAGAGCCCGGACTGCTCGGTGGAGGTGGTCGAGGCCAGGACGATATGGTCGTCCGCGGCGTGGACCGGTGCCAGGCCGGCGCTGCCGGCCAGCAGCAGGGCGGTCAGGGCGATCGCGCGTGGCGTCATGCGGCTCTCCTCGAGAGAAAGGGGGCTACCAGACCAGTTCGCCGCGCAGGAAGGCCTGCCCCTCGGACGTCCGGGGTGCCGCGAAGAAGCGCTCGGCCGGGGTGTGCTCGATCAGCCGACCGCCGTAGAGCAGCACCACCTCGTCGGCCAGGCGCTTCGCCTGGTTCAGGTCATGGGTGGTCATGACGATGCGCGTGCCGCGGGCGTGGAAGTCGCGCACGGCCTCCTCCACGGCGCGGATCGCCGCCGGGTCCAGCGCCGAGGTGGGCTCGTCCAGGAACAGCACCTCGGGGCGGGTGAGCCAGGCGCGGGCGAGCGCCAGGCGCTGCTGTTCGCCGCCGGAGAGCACCCGGGCCGGGCGCTTCTCCAAGGCGGCGAGGCCGAAGCGGGCGAGGGCCTCCCGGGCCCGCTCGCGGCGCTCGCCGCGGGGCGTGCCGGTCACCGCCAGCGCATAGGTGAGGTTCTCCAGGGCGCTGCGTCGCAGCAGCACCGGGCGCTGGAAGACCATGGCCTGGCGGGGCGGAGTGCCCTCCCAGCGCACCCGGCCCGCGCTCGGCGCCAGCAGACCGTGGGCCAGGCGCAGCAGCAGGCTCTTGCCGGCGCCGTTGGGGCCCATCACCAGGGTGCGGCGACAGCCGGTTAGGCGCAGGTCGAGCGGCTGCAGCAGCGGCTGGCCGCGGTGGCTGACGCTCACCGCCTCGAAGGCCTGCGGGGTGATCCCGGCGGTGGTAGCGGGACGGAGCATGTCGTTCATCCCAGCCGCCTCCGCGCCGTCTCGCCGACCAGGTGAGCGGCGGCATTGACCAGCAGCACCAGCCCCAGCAGCACCAGGCCGAGCCCCAGGGCCAGCGGCAGATTGCCCTTGCTGGTCTCCAGCACGATGGCGGTGGTCATCACCCGGGTGACGCCGTCGATGTTGCCGCCGACGATCATCACCGCCCCCACCTCGGCGCTGGCGCGGCCGAAGCCCGCCAGCACCACGGTGAGCAGCGAGAAGCGCGCGTCCCACAACAGGGTGGGGATCATGCGCGGCCGCGAGACGCCGAGGGAGTGCAGCTGGTCGCGGTACTCGCCGTGGAGCTCCTCGATCTGCTGGCGGGTCAGTGCAGCGATGATCGGCAGGATCAGGATCACCTGGGCGATCACCATGGCGGTGGGGGTGAAGAGCAGGCCGAACTGGCCCAAGGGGCCCGCCCGGGAGAGCAGCAGGTAGACGGTGAGCCCGGCCACCACCGGCGGCAGGCCCATCAGCGCATTCAGCGCCACGATCACGGCGCCGCGGCCGGGAAAGCGCCACAGCGCCAGCGCCGCGCCCAGGGGCAGGGCAAGCAGGGAAGCGATCAGCACCGCGCTGATCGAGACCTGCAGGGAGAGCGCGACGATGCCAAGCAGCACCGGGTCCATGCCCAGGATCAGGGCGAGGGCGGTCTGGAAGGCGTTGGCGTCGGTAGGCATCGCGTTCTCCTGTTACGTCACCTGCATCATAACAGCGCCTTTGCCGCCGCGAACGTTGATGCCCGATGGAGAGCGGGCCGACCCCGCCCCGCCAGCCAGGCGACGAGATGGTCGCTGAGCTCGCGGGCGTCGTCATCGGCGCCGTGGATGGCCCCCGACTTGCGCCGCCTCAGGAAAGGCAGGCCCATGGCATAGAGCCCCGGCGCGCCCTCGATCACGCCGCCGTGATGGCGCATCCGGCCCCTGGCATCGAGCACCGGGACCCGCAGCCAGCTGAGGTCGGGACGAAAGCCGGTGGCCCAGACCACCGTGCGGATCTCGCCGGCGGCCAGGTCGAGGCCGAGGCAGGGGCGCGCCGGCAGCCGGGTGGGCGCCGGGCGTTCGGGGGCGGGCAGGGCGTCGTGACAACCGTGGGCCAGCGCCCAGGCGTCGAGGTTGTCGAGCAGCCGGGTGAGCTTGAGATCCGCCGCGGCGCAGTGCATGGCCAGGGAGCCGGCGAACTGCAGCCGGGTGCCCGACAGGCCCGCGAGGCGCCCCACCAGGCGCACGCCGCGCTCGCTCAGGGCGTTGAGGTCCAGGTCGCGGGGCGAGGGGCCGCCCACCAGCTGCGGCGAGGGGGCCCGCCGCGCCCGGGCGATCTCCTCCACCTCGTCGAAGCGCTGGTCGAGCAGGCCGGCCTGCTCCAGCCACCACTGGATGTCGCGTCCGCGGTAGCGCCGCGGCAGGCGCAGGTGCTCACCCACCGCCAGGGTCACCGGCCGGCCGCTGCGCTGGAGCTCGTCGGCCAGCTGCACGCCGGTGGCCGCGGCGCCCACCACCAGCACGCCGCCCGGCGGGAGTTGCGCCGGATGGCGGTAGGCCAGTGGGGTCAGGCTCTCGATCCAGGGCGGCAGGGCCGCGGCCAGGGTGGGCACCACCGGCAGCTGGGTGGCGCCGGTGGCGATCACCACCGCCCGGCAGCGCCAGGCCCCTCGATCGGTCTCCACCCGATAGCCATCGTCCAGGGCCCGTACCGCTGTCACCCGGGTGCCGGTGTGGATCGGCGAGCCCAGCTGCCGGGCGTAGCCCTCCAGCAGGGCGATCAGCTCCGGCATGCCCATGAAGCCCTCCGGGTCGGGGCCGGTGTAGGGCTGGCCGGGCAGGCGACACTGCCAGTTGGGGGTGAGCAGGCGCAGCGAGTCCCAGCGCTCGTGGCGCCAGGCGTGTGCCACCTCGCCGCGCTCCAGGATCACATGGTCGATGCCGCGCCGCGCCAGGTGGTGGCCCATGGCGAGCCCGGCGTGTCCCGCGCCGATGACCAGGACGGTCACGGCGCGGGCCGGGCGATGCAGCGGGCGATACGGCAGGTGTAAGCGCCCCGGGATCATTTCACGCTCACCATGACGTGGGTGGGGTTGGTGAGCAGGTCGTAGACCGCCGAGCGCTTCTGGGACTGGGCGACCAGCGCCTCGATCTCCGCGCGGGTGGCATCGGCGTCGATCTCGTAGACCACCTGGATGTCGTCGAAGCCGTTGCGCACCTCGGGGTCCATGCCCAGGATGCCCTGGATGTCCATGCGCCCCTCCACGCAGGCGCGGACCGAGTGCAGCTGGATGCCGCGGTGCTGGGCGACGGCGGCGATGCCGGCGGTAAGGCAGCCGGCCAGGCCCACCAGCACGAACTCCACCGGAGTGGGGCCCTGGTCCTCGGCGGCGAACACCTCGGGATGGTCCACCTCGTAGGTGAAGCGCTGGCGGTGATGCTGCTCCTCGCCGAGGCCATGGAAGTCCTCCACGGCGACGCGGTTGTGGGTGCCCATCATCCAGTCGCAGCGGGCGCGCCAGGTGAAGCGGGCGGCCTCTGGCGCCTGAGCCAGGGCCTCGCGGGCGCCGAGCAGGGCAGTGACGTTGACGCCGTTGTCGACTTGCTGAATGGCGGTTTGCATGGGGTCTCTCCTCGCATTGTCGTTGTTGGCGAGCCCGGCGGCGCAGTGCCGTGGGTCTCGGGAACCAGAATGCGAGGGGCGCGTGGGACCCAGCGTGGGAGGCGCCGTGGTTTTTCAGCGGCGGGGAGTGGAATTTTCTGCAGCGGGCAGCACGGCACGGAAGGCCCAGGCGCGCTCCAGCGGCATGCCCGCCAGGCGCTGGGCGAGGCGCACCGACTCGGCATCGGGGGCGCGGTAGAGGCAGAGCATGCGCCGGTGGTCCAGCGCGAAGCAGGTGCGCACGAAGCGCACGCGATGGTTCTGCAGGCAGGCCGAACCGGCATCCTCGAGGGCCTGGATCGCCGCCAGGGTCACCGGCGCGGCAAAGGCGCGTTCGACGAGCACGTTGGCTGTCGCCGGGTCCTCGCCGGGGGCGTCATGGAGCGTACCGCCCCAGAGCCTGGCGACCTCGGCGCCGGCCTGGCGCAGCCCGATGCGTGCCGACTCGGTGTCCGGCGCGCGGAAGTGGCAGACCAGGCGGCGGCCATCACGGGCCAGCAGGCTGCCCTGCCAGCGGATGCGGTGCAGGTCCAGGCAGCCGTGGGCCGCCTGGGTCGCCTCCTCCTGTACGAAGGCCGCCTCCAGGGGTTGTTCGAAATTTCGCTCCAGGAAGACGTCGATCATGGTCCGCACTCCACGCCGCTCGTGGCGGCGGCGGTGGCGACCAGCGCCTCGGCGCGACGGTGGGCCCAGTCGGCCACGGGGCCCTGCAACAGCGCGGCGGTAGCCAGGGCGTGGCGCTCGGCGTTCGGCAGCTCCCCCTGGGCCTGGCGGGCGGCGGCCAGTACCCCGTGGGCAAGCAGCTGCTCGCTGGCGCGCTCCAGGGCCAGGGCGTGGGTCAGCGCCTCCGCGGCGGCCGGTGCGGCCTCGGCGGGGCGGCCACGCTCGAGGTGGAGCAGCGCCGCCCGGTTGAGCACCCAGGCCAGGCGATGCCTGGCGTCGGCATCGCGCAGCCCCGGCAGGGCCGCGGCCAGGGGGGCGGGGTCGTCGTCCAGCAGCAGTCGGGACAGGCCGAGGGCGGCCTGGGCGAAGGGCGCCTCGCTGCCGTCGCGCAGCCGTTCGCCCAGCCGCCACAGCGCCTGGCAGCGGGTGAGCATCTGGGCGGCCTCGCCCTGCTCATGGGCCATCATCATCAGCGCCTCGTTGGCCTGGAACTCCCCGAGTCGGTCCCCGCTGGCCTTGTAGAGGGTACGCGCCTCCTTGAGTGCCGACTCTGCCTCGGCCCGGTAGCCGGCATGCCACGCCAGCAGGCCCTGGGCCATGGGCAGCGCCGGGTGGCTGATCCGCTGCCGGCTCGCCAGCGACCTGGCCTCGGCGAGCCGGGCGCGGGCCTGAGCGAGGTCGCGCTCCAGCATGGCCAGGCAGCGGGCCGTCTCGGCCATGGCGATGACCTGTTCGCGGTCGTCGGCGCTGCGAGTCACCCGCTCGGCCTGCAGGGCCTCCTCCCGGGCATCGGTCCACTGGCCGTGTGCCCAGCGCACATGGCTGGCCAGGTGGTAGCCGAGCCTGGCGTGGGCCAGGGCGCCATGCTCCAGGGCCTGCTCGGCCAGCTCCACCAGCGTCTCGGCGCTGGCCTGCCAGTCCTCCGGGGGGGCGGCACTGAGCAGGATCTCGCGCAGCTCCAGCAGCAGGCCGACCCGCCGCACGCCGGAGAGGCGCTCGGCCATGGCGAGGCCGCGCTGGGCCAGGCGCCGGGCCTCGTCGTTGGCGAAAAAGCGCAGGCAGAGCCGCCCGGCGGTGACCAGGGCCTCGGCGGCGAGGTCGGGGTCACCGCTGCGCTCGGCGTGGCGGACGAGGGCGCCGGCATGGTCGAGGTCGCACACCGCCGCCAGCGCCAGGCCGTCGGCGATGCGCCGATGCATCATCTGGCGACGGGCGGGTGAGATCGCCGCATGGATCGCCGCGGCCACCTCGGTATCTGTCGGGTCCCGTGTGATTGATTACCCGCTTGGTAAATAACTCTGGTCGCTTGGCCTGCCACGCGCAGCTCGCTCATCACCGCGCGGATGTCGCGGCGGGCGGCGATGAAGAACACCTCGTCGTCGGCCTCGATCACGGTGTCGCCGCGGGGGATGATCGGCCGGTTGCGGCGGTAGATGGCCGCGACGCGGGTATCCACGCTGGGCATGTGGCGGCGCAGGAAGGCGAGGTCCTGGCCCACCAGGGGGCCGCCGTAGATCGCCTTGACCGCGACGAGCTGCACCAGGCCACCGGCGAACTCCAGCACCTGCAGGGCGCCGGGGTGCTCGATCAGCCGGCGGATATGGTCGGTGACCACCTGCTCGGGGCTGATCAGCACGTCGATGGGCACGGCCTCGTGGGCGAACAGTCCCTTGCGGGTCAGGTAGGCGGTGGCGCGCACCCGGGCGATCTTGGTGGGGGTGCGAAAGAGGGTGTGGGCGACCTGGCAGGCGATCATGTTGACCTCGTCCTGGCTGGTCACCGCGATCAGCATGTCGGCGTCCTCGCAGCCCGCCTGGCGCAGCACCATGGGGTAGGAGCCAGGCCCCACCACGGTGCGGATGTCGAGCTTGGTGTGCAGCTCGCGCAGCTTGTCGCCGTCGGTGTCCACCACCGTGATGTCGTTCTCCTCCCGGGCCAGGTGTTCGGCCAGGGTGCCGCCGACCTGGCCGGCGCCGAGGATGATGATCTTCATGGAGTCTGATGTCCGCTGGCAGCGAGCGCGGCGCCTCTTGTGCGCCGCAACAGGATGGCGGCAAGCCTAAACCAGCCGCGGGGAGAAGAACAGCACGCCATCAGTCGAGGGTGAACCCGACCTTGATGGTGACCTGCCAGTGGGCCACGCGGCCGTGCTCCACGTGGCCGCGGGTCTCGGTGACCTCGAACCAGCGCATGCCGTGCAGGGTCTCGCTGGCCTTGGCGATGGCGTTCTCGATGGCTTGCTGGATGCCCTCCTCGGAGGAGCCGGTCAGTTCGATATGCTTGTAGGTGTGGGTGCTCATGATGCCTCCTGGTTCAGGTGACTCGTATTCATGCCTTGCGCTTCCTCAGTCTGGCATAGAAGAAGCCGTCGTGGCTGTCGACCTCCGGCAGCAGCTGCCGCCCGGCCCCCGCCTGTCGCCCCCAGGCCACGTCACCGGGGGTGGTGATCTCGGCGTCCGGGGTGCGCGACAGGAAGGCGGCGATCTGGTCGCTGTTCTCCTCCGGCAGCACCGAGCAGGTGGCATAGAGCAGGGTGCCGCCGGGGCGCAGCAGCGGCCAGAGGTTGTCGAGCAGCCGCGTCTGCAGGGCCGCCAGGGCCGGAATGTCGCTGGGGCGGCGCAGGCGCTTGATGTCGGGGTGGCGACGGATCACACCGCTGCCGGAGCAGGGCGCGTCGAGCAGGATGGTGTCGAAGGGGGCCCCGTCCCACCAGTCGCGTCCGGTGGCATCGCCGTGGGCCAGGCGCGCCTCCAGACCGAGCCGGCCCAGGGCGTCCTCGACCCGGGCCAGGCGTTCGGCATCGCTGTCCACCGCATGCATCTCGATGTCGAACAGCTCCAACAGATGGCTGGTCTTGCCTCCGGGAGCGCAGCAGGCGTCCAGCACCCGGGCGCCGGGGCGCGGCGCCAGCGCCGGGCCGAGCAGCACGCTGGTGAGCTGGGCGGCCTCGTCCTGGACGCTGACGTCGCCATCGGCGAAGCCCGGCAGCAGCTGGACGTCGCAGGGCGTCTCCAGGGTGATGCCGTCCGGGGCGTGCAGGCAGAGCCGGGCCTGGATGCCGGCCGCGGCCAGCCGGTCCATGTAGGCCTCGCGATCGCCGTGGCGGCGGTTGACCCGCAGCGTCATCGGGCCAGGCACGTTGTTGGCGTCGCAGATGGCGCGCCAGTCGTCGGGCCAGGCCTGGCGCAGTGCCTTGAGCAGCCACTTCGGGTGCAGCAGCGCCACCGCAGGGTCGCGGTCCACCTCGGTCTGGAGCTCGGCGGCCTCGCGCTGCAGGCGGCGCAGGCAGCCGTTGAGCACCCGGGTGGCCCACTCCTTGCCGAGCAGACGGGCCGCACCGGCGGTCTCGCCCACCGCGGCGTGGGCCGGGATGCGCAGGTAGAGCAGCTGGTGGATGCCCAGCAGCAGCAGCGCCTGGACGTCGGCATCGCGCACCTTGAAGGGCTTGACCAGCAGCTTCGCCGCCAGCGCCTCGAGACGAGGCAGGGTGCGGCAGGCGCCGTAGCAGAGCGCCTTGAACAGGGCTCGGTCGCGGGCCACCACCTGGTGGTCGTCGAGGCCGGTGAGCGACCCCTTGCCGGTGATCACCGGCACCAGGGCGCGGGCCGCGGCGGCGCGTACCGCCAGGCCGCCGTCGTTCTCCAGCCCGCGCTTGCGCTGGTGCTGGCGCGGTTCGCGGGACGATTGCTCGGGGGGCTGGCTCATGCGGAGGCCTCCTCATCATGGTGGCCAAGGCACAGGCCGGGCGTGAAACGCTCGGCCCGGGCGCGCAGCAGCTCACTCACCGGCAGCGCCTTGCCGCCGGGCAGCTGGGCCTGGGTCACTCGCAGTACCTGGTTGCCCTCGGGGCCGCAGGCGATACGCAGGGCCTCGCCGTCGTGTGCCAGCAGGGTGCCGGGGGCGGCGGGGGGCTCATCGCCGCGAAGCCCGCTCGCCGCGGCCATCAGCAGGCGCAGACGGTCGCCGTCGAAGGCGCACCAGGCCACCGGCCAGGGGTTGAAGGCGCGCACCCGGGCGGCCAGGGCCGCGGCCGGGTCGCGGAAGTCCAGTTCGGCCTCGGCCTTGGAGAGCTTGGCGGCATAGGTGACGCCGGCCTCGGGCTGGGGCGTGGCCGAAAGGCCAGGGCCTGCCAGGGCGTCCAGCGCCTCGACGATGGCCTCGCCGCCCAGCGCGGCCAGGGTGTCATGAAGCTCGCCGCCGGTGGTGGTGGCGGTGATCGGGGTACGCCGCACCAGCAGCATGGCGCCGGTGTCGAGGCCCTCGTCCATCTGCATGATGGTCACCCCGCTCTCGGCGTCGCCGGCCTCGATGGCGCGCTGGATGGGGGCGGCGCCACGCCAGCGCGGCAGCAGCGAGGCGTGGACGTTGAGGCAGCCCAGCCGCGGCGTCTCGAGCACCGCCCCGGGCAGGATCAGCCCGTAGGCCACCACCACCATGAGGTCGGCGTCCAGGGCGGCCAGCTCGGCCTGGGCCTCGGGGGCCCTGAGGGTTTCCGGCTGATGGACCGGCAGCCCGTGCTCGAGGGCGAGTCGCTTGACCGGGCTCGGGGTCAGCTTGCGGCCGCGCCCCGCGGGGCGGTCCGGCTGGGTATAGACGGCGGTGACGCGATGGCGGCTGTCCAGCAGCGCCTGCAGACTCTCGGCGGCGAAGTCGGGCGTGCCGGCGAAGATGACGCTGAGGGAGTGAGAGTCGTGGGGTCGGGACATGGTTCGGGCCTGGCCGGGGAGTGGATGTCCTCAATGATAACGGAGCCAGCCGGAAACGACGAAGGCCGACGCCATGGCGTCGGCCTTCGGGGGGGAGCGCCGCCGGAATCAGGCGGGCTGCATCAGCTTGTGGCGCTTCTGCATCTTTTTCATCACCCGGTCGCGCTTGAGCGGCGAGAGGTAGTCGACGAACAGCACCCCCTCGAGGTGGTCGTGCTCGTGCTGGATGCAGTGGGCCAGCAGGCCGTCGGCCTCGAGCTCGTAGGGCTTGCCGTCACGATCCAGCGCCTTGAGGCGAATCTTGAGCGCCCGGGGCACCTCGGCATAGTACTCGGGAATCGACAGGCAGCCCTCGCTCATGAGGTCGCGCTCGTCGCCGATCGGGGTGACCTCGGGGTTGATCAGCACCAGCGGCTTGTCCTGGGCGTCGCTGACGTCCATCACGATGACGCGGCGATGGACGTTCACCTGGGTCGCGGCCAGCCCGATGCCGCGGGCGTCGTACATGGTCTCGAGCATGTCGTCGACCAGTTGACGGACCTCGTCGTCGACCGTCTCCACCGGCGCCGCCCTGGTGCGCAGGCGCTCGTCGGGGAATTCGAGGATCGGTAATTTGGCCATGGCGTTGGTTTCACCGTTATGCTGTCATTTACAGAATGACACTATTCTAGAGGGGCGCGCTCAGCGGAGAAACCGCCGAATGCGCATCACGTCGATAACCTAAGACTATAGCATGCCGGCCGGGTTCGATGAGAGCGCTTGAGGGCCAGGCAAACGACGCGGGGAGAGCAGGGATGAAGCAGACACAAGAGGGCAAGGTGCGGCGCCGCTGGCCAGGCAGGGCGGCCATGCTGCTGGGCGTGGCGCTGGCCCTGGGAGGGCTGGCCGGCAAGGCCCTGGCCCAGGGGCTCTCCTGGGACGATGGCCTGCGCGGCGATGCCCCGGACCGCTACACGGTGGTGCGTGGCGATACCCTGTGGGACATCTCCGGGCGCTTCCTGCGTCACCCCTGGCAGTGGCCCGAGGTGTGGCAGGTCAACCCGCAGATCCGCAACCCCCACCTGATCTACCCGGGCGACGTCATCTACCTCTATGACTGCAACGGGCGTCCCTGCCTGGGGCTGGAGCGCGGCCAGGGCCAGGTGCGGCTCTCTCCGGAGATGCGCACCATCCCCCACCGCGAGGCGATCGAGCCGATTCCCCTGGAGGCGATCCGTCACTTCCTGCGCGACCACCGCATCGTCGACGACCCCGACGTCCTCGACGAGCTGGCCTACGTGGTGGGCGGCGACGATCGGCGCCTGATGAGCGGCGTGGGCGACCGCCTCTATGCCCGCGGGGAGGTGGAGGGCAGCGGTCGCGTCGGCTTCTATCGGGTCGGCGAGCGCTTCATGGACCCCGCCAGCGGCGAGCTGCTCGGCCTGGAGCTGGAGAGCGTCGGCCAGGCCCGCCGCGAGCGTCAGGAGGAGGAGATCGTGGTGCTGGAGGTGACCTCCTCGCGCCAGGAGGTGCGCAACAACGATATCGTGCTGCCCCTGGAGGTTCGCGACCTGGTCACCGAGTTCACCCCCCGCGCCCCGGAGCGCGAGGTGGAGGGCACCATCCTCGCGGTGCCGGGGGGCGTGCAGTTCATCGGTCGCCTGCAGGTCGTGGCGCTGGACCGCGGGCGCCGCGATGGCCTCGAGCCCGGCCACGTGCTGATGGTCGAGCAGCGTGGCGAGCTGGTCAGCGACCCGCGCACCGGCGAATCGCTGCGACTGCCCGGTGAGGACGCTGGCCTGGTGATGGTGTTCCAGCCCTACGAGAAGATGAGCTATGGCCTGGTGATGAAGGCCAGCCGCTCGCTCTCGGTGGGGGATCGCGTGCACAGCCCCGAGCGCGCCCTGGGCGCCGCCCTGCGCTGAGGCAGCCGCATGCCTGCCCAGCGGCCCGGCGTCCGGGAGTGGCTGGCCCTCGCCAGGCTGCCGGGCCTGGGCGCTGCGCGGCTGGCCGAACTGGCGGCCACGGCCACCGCCTGGCCCGATGGCTGGCTGGCGCTGCTGCCCCGGGAGGCCGCCACGGCGCTGCGCCTGTGGCTCGACCATCCCGGGCGCAGCCCGCTGACCGTCGAGATCGACCGGGCCGAGGCGTGGCTCGCCGCGGCCCCCGATCGCCATCTGCTCCACCCCGGCCACCCGCGCTGGCCGACCCTGCTCGCCGAGATTCCCGATCCGCCCCCCCTGCTGTGGGCCTGGGGTGACCTGGCCGCGCTCGCGCCGCCGCGCCTGGCCATGGTGGGCGCCCGGCGGGCCACCCGCGAGGGGCTGACCAATGCTGCCGCCTTCGCCCGGCAGCTCGCCGGGCGCGGCTGGTGCGTGGTCAGCGGCATGGCGCTGGGCATCGATGCCGCCGCCCAGCAGGCGGCGCTGGACGCCGACGGCGCCAGCGTCGCGGTGCTCGGCTGCGGCGTCGATGTGGTCTACCCGCCGCGCCACCACCGGCTGCACGCGCGACTGCGCGAGCCGGGTGGCCTGCTGCTCTCCGAGCATCCGCCCGGCACGCCGGCGCGGCCGGCCTTCTTTCCCCGCCGCAACCGCATCGTCACCGGTCTCTCCTTCGGCGTGCTGGTGGTGGAGGCGGCCGAGCGCAGCGGCTCCCTGGTCAGCGCCCGCCTGGCCGCCGAGCAGGGCCGCGAGGTCTTCGCGCTGCCGGGTTCCATCCACAACCCCCAGGCCCGGGGTTGCCTGCGGCTGATCCGTGACGGGGCCGTGCTGGTACGCGAGGTCGACGATATCGTCGCCGAGTTGACCCAGTGGCTGCCCGCCGCGAGCCCCCGGGTGCCAGCGGGCCCGCCCTCCGTGGAGGAGGGCGGCGCATCCGGTGAGCCGCTGCTGCGCTGGCTGAGCGGCCAGCCGACGCCGGTGGATACCCTGGTGGGGCTCTCGGGGCTGGGCATCGCCGAGTGCCAGCGGCGCCTGCTGGAACTCGAGCTGGAGGGGCGGGTGGCCCACGCCGCCGGCGGCTGGGTGCGCCTTTCGGGGGCATGATAGAATCCCCGGCCATTCATGAGCCCAGTCCTGCCCACCGCCGAGGAGTTCCCATGAGCCAGGCCAGTCATATCGCCCACGCCGTTGCCGCCCTGCACCGTGGTGGAGTGATCGCCTATCCCACCGAAGCCGTGTGGGGACTCGGCTGCGATCCGGACAACGACGAGGCACTGGCACGGCTGCTGCGCCTCAAGCAGCGTGATCCCGCCAAGGGGGTGATCCTGGTGGCGGCAAGCATCGCCCAGTTCGCCCCCTGGCTCGAGGGGCTGCCCCTGGAGCTCCACGCGCCGCTGGCGGCCAGCTGGCCGGGGCCCAATACCTGGCTGGTGCCCGACAACGGCCGCAGCCATGGCCTGGTGCGCGGCGGCCACGACAGGGTGGCGCTGCGGGTCAGCGCCCATCCCCTGGTGGTGGCCCTGTGCGAGGCCTTCGGCGGGCCCATCGTCTCCACCTCGGCCAACATCGCCAGCGAACCGCCGGCCATGAGCGCCGAGGAGGTCCGCGGGGTCTTCGGCGATGGGCTCGATGCCATCGTCGAGGGCGAGCTCGGCGGCCTCGATCGCCCCAGCACCATCCGCGACCTGGTCACCGGCCAGCTGATGCGCGCCTGATTCCCGACATTCCCCCCCCCCGGCCTCGAGGAGATCGCCTTGGCCCACGCCCGACTCGACGACGTCAAGACCTACCTGCTCGACCTTCAAGAGCGCCTCTGTGCGGCCCTCGCCGCCGAAGATGGCGGCGCGGGCTTCCGCGAGGATGCCTGGGAACGCCCCGAGGGGGGCGGCGGGCGCTCCCGGGTGATCGAGCACGGCCGCGTGTTCGAGAAGGGCGGCGTCAACTTCTCTCACGTCTTCGGCGAGCGCCTGCCACCCTCGGCCAGCGCGGCACGGCCGGAGCTGGCCGGCCGCAGCTTCCATGCGGTGGGCGTCTCCTGGGTGCTGCATCCGGAAAATCCCCACGTGCCCACCAGCCATGGCAACGTGCGCTTCTTCATCGCCGAGAAGGCGGGGGAGGCGCCCGTCTGGTGGTTCGGCGGCGGCTTCGACCTGACCCCCTACTATCCGGTCTTCGAGGATGTGGTGCACTGGCACCGCGTCGCCCGGGACGCCTGCGCGCCCTTCGGCGACGACGCCTATCCGCGCTACAAGGCGTGGTGCGACGACTATTTCTACCTGAAGCACCGCGACGAGACCCGCGGCGTGGGGGGGCTCTTCTTCGACGACCTCAACGAGGGGGGCTTCGCACAGTGCTTCGCCCTCCAGCGCGCCGTGGGCGACGCCTTCCTCGCGGCCTACCTGCCCATCGTGGCCCGCCGCCGCGAGACCCCCTGGGGCGAGCGCGAGCGCGACTTCCAGCTCTATCGCCGCGGCCGCTACGTGGAGTTCAACCTGGTGTGGGACCGCGGCACCCTGTTCGGGCTGCAGAGCGGCGGGCGCACCGAGTCGATCCTGATGTCGATGCCGCCCCTGGCGCGCTGGGAGTATGCCTGGACGCCGGAACCCGGCAGCCCCGAGGCGTTGCTCTACGACGAGTACCTGCGCCCTCGGGACTGGCTGGGCGAGGCGGGCCTCGATGACTGATCAAGGAGTGACCATGACCGACCGCTACTGCGTCTTCGGCCACCCGGTGGCCCATTCGAAGTCGCCGGCCATCCATGCCGCCTTCGCCGCCCAGACCGGCCAGGCCATGGAGTACACCGCCATCGAGGCGCCCCTGGACGACTTCGCCGGTGCCTGGCGGCGCTTCACCGCCGAGGGCGGGCGCGGCGCCAACGTCACCGTGCCCTTCAAGGAGGAGGCCTTCCGCCTCTGCGACACCCTGAGCCAGCGCGCCCGGCGCGCCGGGGCGGTGAACACCCTGGTGCTGGGAAAGAACGGCCTGACCTATGGCGATACCACCGACGGGGTGGGGTTGGTGCGCGACCTCGTGCGCCACGGCGTGACCCTGGCCGGCGCCCGCATCCTGGTGCTGGGCGCCGGCGGCGCGGTGCGCGGGGTGCTGGAGCCGCTGCTGGCCGAGAGGCCGGCGAGCCTGGTCGTGGCCAACCGCACGGCGGCCAAGGCCTGTGCACTGGCCGCCGACTTCCGCGAGCTGGGCACGATCGAGGGCGGCGGCTTCGATGCCGTGGCCGGTCCCTTCGATGTGGTGGTCAACGGCACCAGCGCGAGCCTCGCCGGCGACCTGCCGCCGCTGCCCGACGACCTCTTTTCAGAGGGTGCTACCGCCTACGACATGATGTACGGCGCCGAGCCCACGGTGTTCCTGCGCTGGGCCGAGGCCCGCGGCGCCCGGCCCGTCGACGGCCTTGGCATGCTGGTGGAGCAGGCGGCGGAGTCCTTCTTCCAGTGGCGCGGCAGGCGCCCCGACACTGCCCCGGTGCTGAAGGCGCTCAGGGCGTCGCTATAGTCTCGGCGCCGCCCTCAGCGTCTCTTGACGTAAAGCCCTACCATGCACAGCCCCATGCCGATCACCGACAGCAGCATGCCGCCGTTGACCAGCCACGGGTAGCGCTGCAGCCAGGAGACGAAGGGCTGGGGCATGTCGCGGCACACCCCCTCCAGGTAGTCCCAGTAGCCGCCGGCGTAGGTGCACTCGCGCACGTCCGACAGTTCCCAGAAGTAGACCCCCATCAGCAGCAGGATGGGGGCAATCAACAGCAGCAGTCCAAGTCTCAGCATTCGCCTTCCAAGCAGCCGGTGGATATCGAGCGCAACAATGAATCAGTGTTGCCTAGGGGCGCGGGCAGTTCGGCGTGCGTCCCGCCTGACGCGCCTGCTCGAAGCGTGCCACCGCCTCGGGCATGTTGGCCTGCAGTCCGGCCATGCGCTGGCCCTGGCTGGGGTGGGTGGACATCCAGGCCGGAGGACGAGCGCCGCCGGCGGCCTCCATGTTCTCCCACAGGGTGACACTCTCGCGGGGGTCGAAGCCGGCATCCGCCATCAGGCGCAGGCCGATCACGTCGGCCTCGCTCTCGTGGCGCCGGGAGAAGGGCAGCAGCACGCCGTACTGGGCGCCGAGGCCCAGGGCACCCATCATCTGCTGTCCCCCCGGGCCCTGCATGCCGGAGGCCGAGGAGAGCACGGAGAGGCCGAGCTGGGTGGCGGTCTGGGTGGAGACCCGCTCATTGGCGTGACGCGCCAGCACGTGGCCGATCTCGTGGCCGACGACCGCCGCGACCTGCTCCTGGGTCCGGGCGACGTTCAGCAGGCCCGTATTGATCCCCATGTAGCCGCCCGGCAGGGCGAAGGCGTTGGCCTGCTCCGACTCGAAGACGCGAATCTGCCAGTCCTGTGAGCGCTGCTGCTCCGCCGGCAGCGCACCGACGATGGCATCGGCGATGCACTGGGCATAGCGCTGCTCGGCGGCGCCGGCCTGGGGCAGGTCCTGCTGGTACTGCTCGAAGGCCTGGGCGCCCATCTGGTTGAGCTGGGCATCGGAGACCAGAGTGAGCTGCTGGCGACCGGTGGGAGAGGTGGCACAGGCGGTCAGGCTGAGGCTGAGCACGCCAACGGTGAGGAAGTGGAACCAGCGCATGGGGGTCTCCTGTGACCAGTCATGTTCGACTCAGTGCGGTATGACGCTGGACGGCGCCACAAGGTTCGCCACAAGATACCCGGAATGCCTGCAAGGTCAACCGCCCGAGACGGAGAAGGAGCCCCCATGGATACGGAGCTGACACGCCGCCTGATCAACCTGCTGGACCACGTGGAGCACTGGTTGCCGCCGCCGCCCCAGGAGGTGGACTGGACCCGCGATGTGGCGGCCCTGTGGCAGCGCCACAGCCTGGGTGGCCGGCTGCTGCCGGTGCCGCCGCGGGATGCCCTGAGCCTCGACGACCTGCTGGGCATCGAGCGCCAGAAGCTGGCACTGGTGGACAACACCCGCGCCTTCCTGCAGGGGCTGCCGGCCAACCATGCCCTGCTGTGGGGCTCCCGGGGCAGCGGCAAGTCGTCGCTGATCCGCGCGCTGCTCAACTCCCTGGCCGCAGACGGGCTGCGGCTGGTGCAGGTGGATCGCCACGATCTCGCCGGCCTGCCGATGCTGGTGGAGCAGCTGCGCCACCAGCCCCACCGTTTCGTGGTCTACTGCGACGACCTCTCCTTCGAGGGGCACGACGACGCCTACAAGGCGCTCAAGAGCGTGCTGGATGGCGCCCTGACCGGCCCGCCGCCCAACGTGCTGCTCTATGCCACTTCCAACCGTCGCCACCTGCTGCCGGAGTCGATGAGCGACAACGAGGGCTCGCGGCTGGTGGGCGACGAGCTCCACCACGGCGACGCCGTGGAAGAGAAGATCTCGCTCTCCGACCGCTTCGGCCTGTGGCTGGGCTTCCACCCCTTCAACCAGGACGTCTATCTGGAGGCCTGCTGCCACTGGGTCACCCAGCTGGGCAGCCGCGAGGACTGGAACGCCGAGGCCCGCGCCGAGGCGATCCGCTTCGCCACCCTGCGCGGCGGGCGCAGCGGCCGCGGCGCCTGGCAGTTCGCCACCCAGTGGGTGGGCCGCCGGCGCCTGCATGGGAAGTAGGGGAAGGCCTGTTGACGGGGTAGCCCCGAGTCGAGCTGATATCAGCATTACCCCCGCGGTATCAGCCTGCCGTCCTCGCCGATGCCCAGGCGGATGGTGGGGGTGAGCAGGCCGGCGGGCAGGGTCATGCCCAGGCCGCGCAGGTCGCCCGGGGTGATGGCAAGCTCGCTGCCGGCGGGCAGCTCGCCCTGGCGGGCCAGCTGGCTGGCCAGCTCCACCATGGGCCCCAGCCCCTCGCGTCCGCCGGCCAGCAGGTCGAAGGCCACCGGCAGACGCAGGTTGGCGTCGTCACCCGAGGTCAGGGTCACGTCCTGCTCGTAGTTGCCGCTGACCGGGTCCACGCCCGGCATGTCCAGGCTCCAGCGGAAGCCCGACATCTCCACCGGCGGCATGCCCACCGGCAGCCCAAGGCCCATGGCCAGGGTGGCCTGCACCGGCAGGCTGCCGGCGCCGAGGCTCTGGAGCGCCAGGGACATGATGTCGCTGGTATCGAGGCGGGCATCCACGGCGTAGGGGCCGATGCGCACCTCCTCGACGCCCAGCGAGGTCACCGCCAGGCGGAAGGCGAAGAGCCCGGTCTGCGGCAGCGCCAGGCAGCCGGCGAGCAGGGCGGAGAGGCACAGCGGGGCAAGCAGCCGCCAGCGCCGGAAACGGGCAGGAACGAGACGAAACATGGGCGGAGATGCCTCCTGTCGGAATGGGGGGTAACGATGGGCGGGGCCCGCGGCGCACTATGCTGCGCTGCAAAATCGGCGCATTAGAGGGCCGGCGGGCCCGGCTGTCAAGCGGATTGTGTCAAGGGGTCGTGCCAGGCGGATTCTGCGGGATTCGGCGAGGCGCGGGAAGTGGCCGAAAAGCGACAGCGCCCGGCCTCCCCTCTGTCGTTGCAGGGGCGGGCCGGGCGCTGCCAGGCGGGCTGGACGCGGCGGATTGATTCAGCGGCGGCGGCTGTTGCGCGCCTCCTTGGTGCGGCCCAGTTCGCGCTTCTTGGCCTTCTCGCGGTCGCTGGCGTCGGCCATGGGGTCGAAGGGGTTCTTTCCGGAGCGGAATTCGAAGCGCATCGGGGTACCGCGCACCTTCAGCACCTTGCGGAAGGTGTTGGTCAGGTAGCGGCGGTAGGCCTCGGGCAGCGAGTCGGTCTGGTTGCCGTGGACCACGATGATCGGCGGATTGGCGCCGCCCTGGTGGGCCATGCGCAGCTTGATCCGCCGGCCATGCACCATGGGCGGCTGATGGGACTCCACCGCGTCCTGAAGGATGGTGGTCAGGCGGTTGGTGGACCAGTGGGCGTTGGCCGAGGCGAAGGCGCGCTCGATGGAGGGGTAGAGGTCGCCCACGCCGGTGCCGTGCAGCGCCGAGATGTAGTGCAGGTCGGCGTAGTCGGCGAAGCCCAGGCGGCGCTTGATCTCGGCGCGCATCTTCTCCTTGGCCTCGTGCTCCAGGCCGTCCCACTTGTTGACCACCAGCACCAGGGCGCGACCGCTGGTCAGCACGTAGTCGAGCAGGTGCAGGTCCTGCTCCACCAGGCCGCTGCGACCATCCAGGACCATGATGGCGACATGGCACTCCTTGATCGCATCCAGGGTCTTGATGATCGAGAACTTCTCGGCGATCTCGTGGACGTTCTTGCGCCGCCGGACGCCGGCGGTATCGATCAGCACGTAGGGCTTGCCGCGGCGTTCGAAGGGGATCTCGATGGCGTCGCGGGTGGTGCCCGCCTCGTCATAGACCACCACCCGCTCCTCGCCGAGCAGGCGGTTGACCAGGGTCGACTTGCCCACGTTGGGGCGGCCGATCACGCCGATGCGGATGCCCTTGGTGCCGGTATCCACCGGGATGCTCTCGTCCCGCTCGGGGAAGGGGGCGAGCACCTCGTCGATCAGCGCGGTGACGTTGCGGCCGTGGGCGGCGGCGATGGGGCGCGGCTCGCCGAGTCCCAGCTCCCAGAACTCGGCCACGGCGCTCGGCTCGTCGAGGCCGTCCGTCTTGTTGACGACCAGCCAGGTCTTCTTCTGGTTGACCCGCAGGTGGTTGGCGATGGCCTGGTCGGCCACGTTGAGGCCGGCCCGGGCGTCCACCAGGAACAGCACGATGTCCGCCTCGTCGATGGCGACGAGGGACTGCTCGGCCATGGCGGCGTCGATGCCCTCCTCGTCGCCGCTGATGCCGCCGGTATCGATCACCGTATAGGCCTTGCCGCCGAGCACGCCGTTACCGTACTTGCGGTCCCGGGTCAGCCCCGGGAAGTCGGCCACCAGGGCGTCCCGGGAGCGGGTCAGGCGGTTGAACAGGGTCGACTTGCCCACGTTGGGGCGGCCGACCAGGGCGATCACGGGTGTCATTGGCGAATGTCCAGGGCCTTGAGGGTGCCGTCGTTGGCCAGCACGTGGATGCGGCGGCCCTCGGTGATGGGCCGCACGCTGATGCCGGAGCGGTCGACCCGCTCACGGCCGACGATGTCGCCGCTGCGGGCGTCGATCAGGTGCAGATAGCCCTCGAAGTCGCCGAACACCAGCTTGCCATCGGCGAAGGCCGGGGCGGTGATGCTGCGGCCTTCCAGGGCGGTATTGCGCCAGATCTCGCTGCCGTTGTTGGCGTCCAGGGCGTGGATATGGCCCGCCTCGTTGACGGCGAAGAGGAAGTCGCCGACCAGGATCGGGGTGTGGTAGCTGGAGAAGTCGATGGCCCACAGTGGCTCGCCGCGGGTGGCCTCCAGGGCGACCAGGCGCCCGTTGAAGCTGGAGACGAACAGGCGGCCGTCCGGGGTCAGCACCGGCTGGCCGGCCAGGTCCACCAGGCGGTCGATGTCGCTGCGGCCCTGGGCCACGGCGATGCGACGCTCCCACAGCGGCTGGCCGCTGCGGTTGTCCAGGGTCACCAGGCGGCCGTTGGCGAAGCCGGCGAAGGTCACCGGGTCGATCACCGTGGGGGTGCCGGTGCCGCGCAGGGTCAGCGACGGGCGGCTGGCGCTGTAGCTCCAGCGCTCCTCGCCGCTGGCGCGATCCAGGGCGGTGACGCTGCCGTCGACGCTCTGCACCACCAGCAGCTGCTGGTTGGGCTGCGGGGCGGCCAGGATCTCGCTGGGCACCCGGGCGCGCCAGCGCACGCTGCCGTCGCGCTGGCTCAGGGCCAGCACCTCGCCGTTGCGGGTGCCGAGGTAGATATCGCCGGCCACGGCGGTCAGGGCGCTGGAGACCGGGACCTCGAGCTCCACCTGCCAGCGGCGGTCGCCGTCGTCGGCATCGAAGGCGGCCAGACGGCCGCGCTCATCGGCGGCGAACAGGGCGTCGCCATCCCGGGAGGGGGCGATCGGGTAGGTGGCGCGACCCAGCCCGCGGCCGACCCGCTCGCTCCAGGCGCTGGCCAGCTCGGCGCGCTCCTCGAAGCTTGCCAGCTCCTTGGGGGGATACTGCGGCTCCACCTGGTTGCGAGCGCAGCCGGTGAGCACGAGCAGGCCGGCCACGGCGGCGATCAGGAAGGTCGGTTTCATGAGTCCACCCCCTGGTGGTCAAGGCCAAGGTTGTCGAGCTTGAGCTGCACGCCGTAGAGCGGCTGGTCGCGCGCCTCGGCCAGGTCCAGCGCCTCGCGCCAGGCTTCGCCGGCGTCGCCGTCACGGCCCAGGGCGTGGTAGGCGTCGCCGCGTACCTCGGCGCGCTGGGCGGACAGCGCCTCGGGCACCCCGGCCTCCAGGGTGGCCAGCGCCGCCTCGGCGTCGCCGTCGGCGACCTGCAGGCGGGCCAGGCGCAGGCGAGCCAGCCCCTTGACGTAGTCGCGGCCGCTGGCATCGATCACCGCCTCCAGGGCGGAGCGGGCCTCGGGCAGGTTCTCCTGGGCCACCGCCAGGCGGGCATCGATCAGCCGGGCCAGGTCGGCGTAGAGGGTCTTGCCGTGGTTGTCGGTGATCTCGACGACCAGCTCGCGGGCCTCGGCGATGCTGGCGTCGTCGAGCTGGGTACCGGCGGTCAGGTTGATCAGGTGCTGGTAGCGGGCCGAGGCGGCGCTAGCCTGATTCTCCTGGTAGTTCTGCCAGGCGTTCCAGCCCAGGACGCCGGCGGCGGCGATGGCCACCCCGGCGATCAGCGAGATGCCGTTCTCCTTCCACCAGCGCTTCAGCGCCTCGACCTGTTCTTCTTCGGTTCTCAGCTCCGCCACGGGCGGTCTCCTTCTGTTCGGGTGGGCGCCGGCGCAGGGCCGGTGCCGGAATGATCAGGTGTCCCGGGAGGTCAGCAGGCCGCTCAGCACCTCGGCCAGCGCCTCCTGGCGCAGGCTCTGCTGCTCGCGCTCCTCGCGCAGGAACTTCAGGGTGACGGTGCCCTGGGACAGCTCGTCCTCGCCCAGCAGCAGCGCCAGGCGGGCGCCGCTCCTGTCGGCCTTCTTGATGCGGCTCTTGAAGCTGCCGCCGCCGCAGTGCAGCTGGGCGCGCAGGCCGGGCAGCTCGCCGCGCAGCCGCTCGCCCAGCAGCAGGGCGGCGGCGGTGGCGCTGTCATCCATGGGCAGCAGGTAGAGGTCGAGCTCGCCGAGGGCGGACCCGGGCACCAGCGCCAGGGTCTCGAGCAGCAGCACCAGGCGCTCGATGCCCATGGCGAAGCCCACCGCCGGCGTCGGCTTGCCGCCGAGCTGCTCCACCAGGCCGTCGTAGCGGCCGCCGGCACACACGGTGCCCTGGCTGCCGAGCGCGGTGGTGGTCCACTCGAACACGGTGCGACCGTAGTAGTCGAGGCCACGCACCAGCCGCGGGTTGATCACGTATGCGATGCCGGCGGCGTCGAGCATGGCGCAGAGCGCCTCGAAGTGGGCACGGGAGTCGTCGTCCAGGTGGTCGATCAGCTTCGGCGCCCCGGCCAGCATCTCGGCCATCTCGGGATTCTTGGAATCCAGGATGCGCAGCGGGTTGCTGCCCAGGCGGCGCCGGGAGTCCTCGTCGAGCTGCGCATGGTGGCGTTCGAAGTAGGCCACCAGGGTGTCGCGGTAGGCGGCACGCGCCGCGGAGGAGCCCAGGGAGTTGAGCTCCAGGGTAACGTGCTCCGCAAGGCCCAGCTCGCGCCACAGTCGCGCCGAGAGCAGGATCACCTCGGCATCGATGTCCGGCCCCTCCAGGCCGAAGGCCTCCACGCCCACCTGGTGGAACTGGCGGTAGCGGCCCTTCTGGGGGCGCTCATGGCGGAACATCGGGCCCTGATACCAGAGCCGCTGGGTCTGGTTGTGAAGCAGGCCGTGCTCCATGGCGGCACGCACGCAGCTCGCCGTGCCTTCGGGACGCAGGGTCAGGCTGTCGCCGTTGCGGTCGTCGAAGGTGTACATCTCCTTCTCGACGATGTCGGTGACCTCGCCGATGGAGCGCTTGAACAGCGCGGTCTGCTCGACGATGGGGGTGCGGATCTCGGCGTAGCCGTAGCGGGCCAGCAGTGCCTGCACCTTGCCCTCGAAGTACTGCCACAGGGGGGACTGCTCGGGCAGCAGGTCGTTCATGCCGCGGATGGCCTGGATCTTCTTCTTGCTACTGTCAGACTTGCTCAACGCTTGCTCCTTGATGGGTCGCCGCTGCGATCTCTGCGATTCAGCCGCGGGCGATCATGTCCTGCTCGGCCTGCTCCTTCTCGCGCACCTTGTCGCGGATCAGCCGCTCCAGGTCATCGACCAGGTGGTCGTTGCGCAGCTTGGAGGCCGGCTTGCCGTCGATGTAGACGAGGTTGGCCGGCGAGCCGCCGGTGAGGCCGATGTCGCTCTCCTTGGCCTCGCCCGGGCCGTTGACCACGCAGCCGATCACCGAGACGTCCAGCGGCGTCCTGACGTCCTCGAGGCGCTCCTCCAGGGCGTTCATGGTGCCGATGACGTCGAAGTTCTGGCGCGAGCAGCTGGGGCAGGCGATGAAGTTGATGCCCTTGGCGCGCAGGCGCAGGCTCTTGAGCATGTCGAAGCCGACCTTGATCTCCTCCACCGGGTCGGCGGCGAGCGACACCCGGATGGTGTCGCCGATGCCGTCCATCAGCAGCAGGCCGAGGCCGATGGAGGACTTGACGGTGCCAGAGCGCAGCCCGCCCGCCTCGGTGATGCCCAGGTGCAGCGGCTGCTCGATCAGGCCGGCCAGCTTGCGGTAGGCGGCCACCGCCATGAACACATCGGAGGCCTTGACGCTGACCTTGTACTCCTGGAAGTCGAGGCGGTCGAGGTGGTCGATATGGCGCATGGCGGACTCGACCAGCGCATCCGGGGTGGGCTCGCCGTACTTCTTCTGCAGGTCCTTCTCGAGCGAACCGGCGTTGACGCCGATGCGAATCGGGATGCCGTTGTCCCGGGCGGCGCTGACCACGGCGCGCACGCGCTCCTCCCTGCCGATATTGCCGGGGTTGATGCGCAGGCAGTCGACGCCGAGCTCGGCGACGCGCAGGGCGATCTTGTAGTCGAAGTGGATGTCGGCCACCAGGGGCACCGACACCTCACGCTTGATCTTGCCGAAGGCCTCGGCGGCATCCATGTCGGGCACCGAGACGCGCACGATGTCGGCGCCGGCCTCCTCGAGGCGGCGGATCTGCGCCACGGTGGCGGCCACGTCCAGGGTGTTGGTGTTGGTCATGCTCTGCACGGAGATAGGGGCATCACCCCCGACCGGGACCTGGCCGACGTGGATCTGGCGTGACTTGCGACGAACGATGGGGGATGGGGCGTGCATGGTGACGGTCAATCTCCCAGGGTGAAACGAGCGACGTTGTTGGCGCCGGCGCGGGCCGCGAGGTCCACGGCTTCGCCTGCCCAGATCAGCTCGACGCCGGTGGCGTTGCCCACGGTCAGGCGGAAGGGCGGTTCGCCTTCGACGCTCGCCGTGGTGCCGGGTTCCTGCAGGCCGACGAAGATGCGCTGGTTGTTGGCATCGAAGATCTCGGTCCAGGACTGCTCGTTGAAGGTCAGCTCCAGCTGACGCGGGTCGGTGGCGCTGGCTTCCTCCTCCATGGGAGCTTCATCGATGGCGGCCTCGTCGACCATCTCGGGCTCGGCATCGGCCAGTGCCAGGGCGCTGTCGGCGTCGACGTCGGCGGGGGCATCGGCCAGGGCGTCGGGGTCTTCCACCAGGCCCAGGCCCTCACCCTCCTCGGGCAGCGGCGGCAGGCTCTCGGTGGCCGGGGCCTCGGTCACCGCGGGGGCCTCGGGCTCGGCAATGGTGGTGGTGGTGCCATCCAGGCCGTCCACGGCCACCGGGCTGCTGTCGCCGATGCCGGGGGGCTCGTTGCCGCCGCGGCTCTGCCACCACATCAGGGTCAGGCCGAGCAGGCCGGCGATCACCAGCAGAGTGACCAGCCGGAACAGCCAGGCGCCGATGCGCGACGGCGGCCGGGTGACCTGCACCGGGGCGATTCGCCGTTCGAGCTCCTCACCGCCCGAGCGGGCGCGATAGGCCGCCAGCACCGGCCCCTCGTCGATGCCGAGCAGATGGGCGTAGGCGCGCAGGTAGCCGCGCCGATAGGTGGCGACCGGCACCTCCTCATAGTTGTCCTCTTCCAGCCCGCGAATCACCGCCGGGCGCAGGTTGAGCGCAGTGGCTACCTCGGTGATCGAGAGGCCCTGGGATTCCCGCTCCTGCCTGAGCTGTTCGCCCGGTGAGGCCGAAATGGCAGTATCCGCGGGGTCCGGTGTCTGGGTGTCGCTCATGGCTGAGCATCCTTCGTCTAGAGTCTTGGATCAGGGCGTGCCGGAGCGGCCGTCCAGTTGTTCGGAATAGAAGGCCGCCGAGGCCCGGTCGCCGCGGGCCTCGGCGATCTGACGTGCCAGGCGCAGCGCCTCGGGGTTCGGGCCGGCCAGGCGAATCAGGGTGTCGATCTGCTGCTGGGCGAGCTCATGGTTGCCGGCGGCATACTCGAGCTCGGCCCGGGTGAAATAGCTGCGCGGATTGCGCGGGTCGATGCTCTGGGCGCGCTCGAGGCTCTGCCGGGCCGCCTCGAGGTCGCCCAGCTCGCGCTGGCACTGCCCCAGGTTGGCGAAGAGCTGGGCCCGGGCCGGGTACTGGGCATCGTTCGAGGCCAGCTCGAGCTGCTCGCAGGCCTCGCGGATGCGGCCCTGATCATAGAGGAAGGCCGCATAGTTGTTGCGCCCCCGAGTGAAGTCGCGATTCGCCGAGAGCGCACGGCGGAAGGTCTCGTCGGCCAGCTGACGCTCGCCCTGGCGCTGGTAGACCATGGCCATGGCCTGCAGCGCCTCCGGGTCGTTGGGGGCGATGGCCAGGGCGCGGTCCAGGGCCCCCATGGCGCGCTGCAGGTTGTCGCGCTCCAGGTAGGCCACGCCCAGTTGGGTGTGGGCATCGGCGGGGTTGGTGTCACGCTCGCTGCCGGCCAGCCCCTGGGTCTGGGTGGCACAGCCGGCGAGCCACAGGGTGCCCAGCAGCAGGGCCAGGGTGGGCAGCCGTGAGGTTCCTGGCAGGCGAGTACGGCGCGTCATGGTGTTCTCCCCAGGGTCGACACGAGGCCTCCGGCGGCTGGCCGCGGGCAGGCGGGGGCGATCAAAAGCCTGACCATCAAAGCGTTGTGACCTGTTGAAGTCAAGGCGGCCTGCCCGCTCAGTCGGCGTCGATCTGGATCGACTGGATATAGCGCTCGTGGCGCCTGGTGCGATCCTTGACCCGTCCCACCAGCTGGCCGCAGGCGGCGTCGATGTCGTCGCCGCGAGTAGTGCGGATCGGTGCGGTGTAGCCGAGCTCGTAGAGCCACTGCTGGAAGCGCACGACCTGATTGCGCGAGGGCTTCTCGTAGCCGGAGTGGGGGAAGGGGTTGAAGGGGATCAGGTTGATCTTGCAGGGCAGCTCGCGGAGCAGTTCGGCAAGCTCCTGGGCATGCTGCTGCTGGTCGTTCACGTCCTTGATCACCGTGTACTCGACGGTGACCATGCGGGTGTCGTCGCACTTGGCCAGGTAGCGGTGGCAGGCATCCAGCAGGGCACGGATGTTGTACTTGCGGTTGAGCGGCACCAGCTCGCTGCGCAGCTCGTCGTTGGCGGCGTGCAGCGAGATGGCCAGGCTCACGTCGAGCTCGTCGCCGAGCCTGTCGAGCATCGGCACCACCCCGGAGGTGGAGAGGGTGACGCGGCGCTTGGAGAGGCCGTAGCCGTTGTCGTCGAGCATCAGCTTCATGGCCGGCACGACGTTGTCGTAATTGAGCAGCGGTTCGCCCATGCCCATCATCACCACGTTGGTGACCGGGCGGTTGGCGGTGTCCTTGCGCGGGCCCACGCTGCGCTGGGCGACCCACACCTGGCCGATGATCTCGGCAGCGGTGAGGTTGCGCTGGAAGCCCTGCTTGCCGGTGGAGCAGAAGCTGCAGTCCAGCGAGCAGCCCACCTGGGAGGAGACGCACAGGGTGCGGCGCTTGCCGTTGTCGGCGGGAATCAGCACCGTCTCGACGTAGCTGCCATCCTCGACCTCCAGCACCCACTTGCGGGTGCCATCGCTGGAGGTGCCCTCGTAGACCACGCCGGGGCCGCGGATCTCGGCGACGTCGGCGAGCTTGGCGCGCAGCGCCTTGGAGAGGTTGGTCATGGCCGCGAAGTCGTCACAGCCCTCGTGGTGAATCCACTTCATCACCTGGGCGGCACGGAACTTCTTCTCACCGATGGAGAGGAAGAAGGCTTCCATCTCCTCGCGAGACATGCCGAGCAGGTTGGTCTTCTGGGGTGCGGTATCTGCGGTCATGGCGATCAGCGGGTCTGGAAAGGGAGGGGCAGGGGAGGCGGGGGCTAGGCCCCCGCCCGGGGGTGACGCGATCAGCGCGGGCAGATCTCGTCGGCACCAAAGAAATAGGCGATCTCGCGCTCGGCGGACTCGGGGGAGTCGGAGCCGTGCACGGCGTTGGCGTCGATGGTCTCGGCGAAGTCGGCGCGGATGGTGCCCGGCGCGGCTTCCTTGGGGTTGGTGGCCCCCATCAGCTCACGGTTCTTGGCGACGGCGTCCTCGCCCTCGAGCACCTGGACCACCACCGGGCCGGAGGTCATGAAGCCGACCAGGTCCTTGAAGAAGGGGCGCTCCTTGTGCTCGGCGTAGAAGCTGCCGGCCTTGTCGTCGTCCAGGTGCAGCATCTTGGCGGCGACGACCTGGAGGCCGGCCTTCTCGAAGCGGGCGATGATCTCGCCGATGGCGTTCTTGGCAACGGCGTCGGGCTTGATGATGGACAGGGTGCGCTGGGTAGCCATGGGCATGTCTCCAGTAGGGGATGAGGGGGTGGAGGAATAGCGCCGCGCCGCCCGTGGGCTCCCGGATCGGAGCGTGGGCGGCGCGGTGAATCTGATGAAGCTCGGCGGCTGACGCCGATTGGGCGCGGATTATACCGCTCCGGGGCGGCGTTGAACAATCGTCGCTGATTGCGAGGCGCTGACCCGGCGACCTCGTGGTTTAGACCGTAAAGCTCTCGCCGCAGCCGCACTGGTCCTTGACGTTGGGGTTGTTGAAGCGGAAGAAGCGGTTGAGCCCCTCGTTGACGTAGTCCACCTCGCTGCCGTCGAGCATCTCCAGCGCCTCGGGGGCGACGAAGACCCGGACGCCGTGCTCCTCGAAGCAGGTGTCGTCGTCGGCGGCCTGGTCGGCGAAGTCGAGCACGTAGCTGTAGCCGGAGCAGCCGCTGGGCTTGACCGAGACGCGCAGGCCGAGGCCCTCGCCGCGCTCGGCGAGCACCCGGCGGATCTGGTCGGCGGCGGCGGGGGTGATGGTCAAATGCGCCATGGGTCTCTCCTGGGGTCGGTGGAATGGCCGTGAGTCGGTGGATGGGCCTGGGACGGTGCTAGATCGCCTGGCGACGCAGCCCGGTCAGGGCGTGGCGCAGCGCGGAAAGCGCCGTGTCGATGTCCGCTTCGGTGGTGAAGCGCCCGAAGCTGAAGCGCAGCGAGGCCAGCGCCAGCGACCGCGGCAGGCCGATGGCCTTCAGTACATAGGACGGCTCCACGCTCGCCGAGTTGCAGGCGGAGCCGGTGGAGAGGGCCAGGTCGCGCAGTGCCATCAGCAGCGACTCGCCGTCGACGCCCTCGAAGGCCAGGTTGAGGATGTTGGGCACCGCCACCTCCACCGCGGTATTGCGGTGGATGCCGTCGAGATCCGCCAGGCCCGCCAGCAGGCGGTCGCGCAGGGCGGTGATGCGCGCCTGGTCGGCCTCGCCCTCGGCGCCGGCCAGGGCGAAGGCCTCGCCCATGCCGACGATCTGGTGGGTGGCCAGGGTGCCGGAGCGCATGCCGCGCTCGTGGCCGCCGCCGTGGATCAGCGCCTCCAGGCGGATGTCCGGGTCGCGCCGGACGTAGAGGGCGCCGATACCCTTGGGGCCGTAGGCCTTGTGGCCGGAGAGCGACATCAGGTCGATGCCGAGTCGCTCGACGTTGAGGTCCAGGCGCCCCACCGCCTGGGCGGCATCCACGTGGAAGAGCGCGCCGCCGGCGTGGGCCACCTCGGCAAGCGCCGCCAGGTCGTGGATCACGCCCAGCTCGTTGTTCACCGCCATCAGCGACACCAGCACGGTGTCCTCACGCATCGCCTCGCGCAGCTGCTCGGGCGTGACGCGGCCGTCGCGCCCCGGGGTGAGCCAGGTCACCTCGAAGCCCTCGCTCTCGAGGGCGTGGGCGGTATCCACCACCGCCTTGTGCTCGATGATGGAAGTCACCAGGTGGCGGCCGCGGTGGCGGTTGGCCCGCAGGTAGCCGATCAGCGCCAGATTGTCGGCCTCGGTGGCGCCGCTGGTCCAGACGATCTCGCGGGGATCGGCGCCGATCAGGTCGGCCACCTGGCGGCGAGCATTCTCCACCGCCTGCTCCGCCTGCCAGCCCAGCATATGGCTGCGCGAGGCGGGGTTGGCGAAGATGCCATCGAGGGTCAGGTGGCGGCTCATCAGCTCGGCGACACGGGGGTCGACGGGCGTGGTGGCGGCGTAGTCGAGATAGACGGGTGTGGTCATGGACTCGGGTATCGTGTCGCTCGGTGGGGCGCCTTCAGGGCGCCGAGGCGAAAACGTCGCCGGCGTCCAGGCGCTCGCGCTGGCGGTCGGCGATCTTCTGGACCTCCTGGCGGGCCGCGAGCTGCCCCAGGGTGATGCCTTCCAGGAAGCCGTGAATCTGCTCGGAGAGCTCGCACCACAGGTGGTGGGTCAGGCAGGTGTCGCCCTGCTGGCAGTCGGAGAGCCCGCCGCAGCGGGTGGCATCCACCGACTCGTCCACCGCGTCGATCACCCGGGCCACCGAGATGGTCTCCGGCGCCCTGGCCAGCAGATAGCCACCGCCGGGGCCGCGCACGCTGGCCACCAGCTCGGCTCGTCGCAGCCGTGCGAACAGCTGCTCCAGGTAGGAGAGCGAGATCTCCTGGCGCTTCGAGATGTCGGCCAGACTGATCGGCCCCGCCTGGGCGTGCATGGCCAGGTCGAGCATGGCGGTAACGGCGTAGCGTCCCTTGGTGGTCAGGCGCATGGCGACCTCGGCGCCGAACGGGTCGGCGGTCGGTGAACGGGCGCTCCGCTGCGGAGCGTGGTCAAGCAAGCATTATGGTAAAGACCGAGTGCTATGGTCAACCATTGGTGCCGCGGCCGTCGTCGCCCTTGGTGGTCGCCGGTGCTTCCCTGGCGGCCGGCGCCTTCTCGGGCATGGCGCAGGCGTCGGCATCGTCGAGGATGTCGGCGAAGTCCTCGTCGCGCAGCTCCGGCAGGCGGCCGTCGCGATAGCTGGCATCCACCTTGCGCAGGGTCTGGCACATGCGCTCGATGCGCTCGTCCACCGCGTGCATGTGATCGAGCATCGCCTGGATCGAGCGCGCCACCGGGTCCGGCATGTCCTCGCTGATGCCGTAGGCGTCGAAGCCGAACTTGCGGCGCATCGCCTCGCGGCGTTCGGGGTCCACTTCCAGCACCTCGGCGGCGTCGGGCTCGGTGCGCTTGACGATCTTGCCGGGGATGCCCACCACGGTGGCGCCGGCGGGCACCTCCTTGGTGACCACGGCGTTGGAGCCGATCTTGGCGCCGGCGCCCACGGTGAAGGGACCGAGAATCTTGGCCCCGGCCCCGACGATCACGCCATCGGCGAGGGTCGGGTGGCGCTTGCCCTTGTTCCAGCTGGTGCCGCCCAGGGTCACGCCCTGATAGAGGGTGACGTCGTCACCCACCTCGGCGGTCTCGCCGATCACCACGCCCATGCCGTGATCGATGAAGAAGCGCCGGCCGATCCTGGCGCCCGGATGGATCTCGATGCCAGTGAGCCAGCGCGAGAAGGTGGAGAGGCTGCGGGCCAGCCACTTGAGGTTCTTCCGCCACAGCCAGTGGCTCAGGCGGTGGATCAGCAGGGCGTGCAGGCCCGGGTAGTTGGTCAGCACTTCCAGGAAGTTGCGCGCCGCCGGGTCGCGGTCGAAAACGCTGTTGATGTCCTCACGCAGACGTTGAAACATGCAGCGGTCCTTGGGGTGGGGGGCAGGGCGGCATCCGCCGCGGGCAATGGTCTCAGTGTGGGGGCGCGGTAGGCCTCCTTCAAGGCACGGCCTCGGGCGTCATCCTGGAATCGCCTCAGGTATCGTCCCGGGGCGGGGCCAGCTTCTCGGTATCGGAGAGGATGCCGCGCAGGATGTTGAGCTCCATGCGCTCGGGGCGTGCCCGCAGGGTGAAGCGGCGCAGGCGGGCCATCAGCTGGCGCGGCATGGCCGGGTCATGGAAGCCGATGGCGATCAGGGTGCGCTCCAGGTGGGCGAAGTAGTGCTCCAACTCCTCGTGGGTGGCCAGCGCCTGCCCGGGCTCCTCGGCGGGAGCCTCTTCGCCTGCCAGCCAGGCCAGGCGGCACTCGTAGGCGAGCACCTGCACGGCGGCGGCCAGGTTCAGCGAACTGAAGTCGGGGTTGGTGGGGATGTGCACGTGGGCGTGGCAGCGCTGCAGCTCGGCGTTGGTCAGGCCGCTGTCCTCGCGGCCGAAGACCAGGGCGACCCGGGCGCCGTCGCCGGCCAGCTCCGCCGGCAGTCGGCCGCCCAGCTCGCGGGGGGTGATCATCGGCCAGGGCAGGGTGCGCGAACGGGCGCTCGCCCCCACCACCAGGGTGCAGTCGGCGACCGCCTGCTCCAGGGTCTTGGCCACCCGGGCGCCGTTGACCAGGTGGTCGGCGCCGGAGGCCCGCGATACGCTGTCGGCGGTGACCGGCTCGCAGCGGGGTGCCACCAGGGCCAGGTCGGCCAGCCCCATGTTGTGCATGGCGCGGGCGACGCCGCCGATGTTGCCGGGGTGGCTGGTGCCGATCAGGACGATACGGATACGGTCGAGCATGAGGGTTCCCTGGGGCGAAATGAATCGGGCCGATGAATCTGGGCGACAGAGTCTAGCATGTTGCAACGCCTCTGCCGCCGGGCCGGTCGCGCGCCGGCGTGGCGCAATCGGGCCGCGTCTGCTAGGATTCGCGCCGACCGTTCCAGCCGAACGCTTTCACGAACCTCCCCGTTCTTTAACACCACCGACTCCCCAAGGCCCGATCATGCATCCGATGGTCCAATATGCGCTGCGCGCCGCGCGCAGCGCCGGCGAACAGTTCCTGCGCATTCGCGAGCGTATCGAGAATGCCCACGAAGAGAGCAACCTCGACCGCCTGCTCGAGGACGCCGCCCGCAACGCCGAGTCGCTGATCGTGAATCAGCTCTCCCGCGGCTACCCCCAGCACGGCGTCGTCGGCCGCTTCACGCCCCACCGTGCCGGTGAGGGTGAGGGCAGCGACACCCTGTGGAAGATCGAACCCTTCCACGGCTACTCCAACCTCGGCGTGGCCGCCTCCGGCTTTGCGCTGTCGGTGGTCTGCCTGATCAAGGGCCGCCCGGAGCATGCGGTGGTGATCTGCCCCTTCAGTGATGACGAGTACCTGGCCAGTCGCGGCCGCGGTGCCCAGCACAACGGCAAGCGCATCCGCGTGCCCAAGACCCACGCCGTGGGCGGCGCCCGCATCGCCATGGGGCTGCCGGAGACCTGGCTGCGCCCGCGCAACCTGCCGGCCTACCTGACCCTGGTCCAGCAGCTGGGCCCGATCATCGAGGTGCAGCGCGCCTCGGGCAGCGGCCTGCTGGATCTGGCCGAGCTGGCCGCCGGTCGCGCCGATGCCGCCTTCGTGCTGGGCCTGGAGGAGCAGGACATGCACGTGGGCAGCCTGCTGCTCAAGGAGACCGGTGCCCTGATGGGGACCCCGGACGGTCAGCCCAGGGTCGAGGTGGAAGGCCAGCTGATGGCCGCGGGCCCGCGCCTCTACAAGGCCCTGGTGCAGCAGCTCAAGCCGCACTTCTAGGCCGCACGCCCGGCGTGGCGAGGCCATAACGAAAACCCCCGCAGGGATGCCCTGCGGGGGTTTTCTGTTTCTGCGTGAAGCCAGAGGCGTGTGCCCGGGTCAGGGCAGCTCCTCCTCGGCCTCGGCGTCCTCCTTCTTGGCGGGGATCAGGTCCTCGCGCTGCAGCTTCACGGCGATCAGCAGGGCCGCGGCCACGTAGATGGAGGAGAAGGTCCCCACCACCACGCCGATGATCAGGGCGATGGAGAAGTGGTGGATCATGTCGCCGCCCAGCAGCAGCAGCGCCATCAGCACCAGCAGGGTGGTACCGGACGTCGCCAGGGTGCGCGACAGGGTCATGTTGATCGCTTCGTTGAAGATCGCCGGCATGTCGTCGATGCGCGACTTGCGGATCGTCTCGCGGATGCGGTCGTAGACCACGATGGTGTCGTTGAGCGAGTAGCCGATCACCGCCAGCAGCGCCGCCAGCACGGTGAGATCGAAGTCGAGCTGGAACAGCGAGAAGATGCCGACCACGATGATCACGTCGTGCATCAGCGCCAGCAGGGCGCCGATGGCGAACTTGTACTGGAAGCGGAACGCCACGTAGAGCATCACGATGCCCAGCGCCACCAGCAGGCCGAGGCCCGACTGGTCGCGCAGCTGCTCGCCCACCTGGGCGCCGACGAACTCGGCGCGCACCAGCTCGACGCTGTCGCCGCCGGAGCGCAGCAGCTGCACCACGCGATCGCCCACCTCGGGGTCGAAGGCCTGCTGCAGGCGGATCAGCACCTCGGTGGAGGCGCCGAAGGTCTGCACCGAGACGTCGCGGAACTCGGCGGCCTCCAGGGTCTGGCGCACGGCCTCAAGCGAAGGCGCCACGGCGTAGCGCACCTCCACCAGGGTGCCGCCGGTGAAGTCCAGCCCCAGGTTGAGCTGCTGGAACAGCAGCGAGACGATCGACGCCAGGATCAGCAGGCCGGAGATCGCGAAGGCGATCCGGCGCTTGCCCATGAAGTCGAACTGTCGGTTGATCAGGGTTTTCATGAGCACCTCTTAGATCCAGAGCTTCTTGACCGGCTTGCCGCCGTAGACGAGGTTCACCATCGCGCGGGTCACCAGCAGGGCGGTGAACAGCGAGGTGATGATCCCCAGCGACAGGGTCACCGCGAAGCCCTTGACCGGGCCGGTGCCGATCGAGAACAGGATCACCGCCACCAGCAGGGTAGTGATATTGGCATCGACGATGGAGGTGAAGGCGCGCTCATAGCCGGCATGGATCGCCTGCTGGACCGAGAGCCCGCCGCGCAGCTCCTCGCGTATGCGTTCGAAGATCAGCACGTTGGCGTCCACCGCCATCCCCAGGGTCAGCACGATGCCGGCGATGCCGGGCAGGGTGAGGGTGGCACCGAGCAGCGACATGGCCGCCATCAGCAGGGTCAGGTTCAGCGCCAGAGCCACGTTGGCGATGATGCCGAACACCTTGTAGCGGATCAGCATGAAGAGCACCACCAGCAGCAGGCCGATCTGCACCGACATCACGCCGCGCTTGATGTTCTCGGCGCCCAGGCTCGGGCCAATGGTGCGCTCCTGCACGAAGTAGATCGGCGCGGCGAGCGAACCGGAACGCAGCAGCAGGGCGAGCTCGGCGGCCTCGGTGGGCGAATCGAGCCCGGTGATACGGAAGCTGTTGCCCAGCGCGCTCTGGATGGTGGCCAGGCTGATCAGGCCGCGTTCGGTGTAGGGCTCGCGGACGATCACCTCCTCGCCGTCGACCACCTCCACGCGGTCGCGGGTCTTGTGCTCGATGAAGAGCACCGCCATGTTGCGGCCGATGTTGGTGCGGGTGGCGCGATTCATCAGGGTGCCGCCGGTGCCGTCCAGGTTGATGTTGACCTGGGGGCGACCGTTCTCGTCGAAGCTGCGGCTGGCGCTGGAGACGCTGTCACCGGTGATGATGACGTCGCGCATCAGGTCGGCGGTGCGGGATTCGTCGTTGCGGAACGCGAAGGTCTCGGTCTCGGCGTCCGGGGTGTCCGGGCGCGCCTCGAGGCGGAACTCCAGGTTGGCGGTGGCACCCACCACCCGCTTGGCGGCCACGGTGTCCTGCACGCCGGGCAGCTCCACCACGATGCGGTCGGGGCCCTGGCGCTGCACCATGGGTTCGGCCACGCCCAGCTCGTCGACCCGGTTACGCAGGGTAGTGAGGT
Organism: Halomonas sp. JS92-SW72; assembly: GCF_003547075.1. NCBI lineage: Bacteria > Pseudomonadati > Pseudomonadota > Gammaproteobacteria > Oceanospirillales > Halomonadaceae > Halomonas > Halomonas sp. JS92-SW72. Next base: position 2,162,475 of record NZ_CP032147.1, on the reverse strand, counting down.
TCTGGTTGACCGCGTAGTCCTGGATTTCGTTGACCGCCTGGTCGGTGAGGGTCATGGCCAGCGCCGCGCCGCGGCCGTCGCCCACGTTCTGGTAGTCGAAGTCGCGGAACTCGCGGCTGATCAGGCGGCGGGCCGCGTCGCGGTCCTCTTCGGTGGTGAAGGTCAGCGTGAGGGTGCGTCCCTCGATCTCGGTGCCGCGATAGCGGATGCGCTCGCTGCGCAGCTGCTCGCGCATGGCGCTGGCGTTGACCTCGAGGCGCTGGGTCACGGCGGCGTCCATGTCCACTTCCAGCAGGAAGTGCACGCCGCCACGCAGGTCGAGGCCCAGGGTCATGGGCGAGGCGGAGAGCGCCTGCAGCCAGGCGGGAGTGGATTCGGCGAGGTTCAGTGCCACCACGAAATCGTCGTCGAGCATGGCGGCGATGCGATCGCGGGCCTGGAGCTGCTCGTCGGCGTCGGCGAGGCGGATCAGCACGCTGCTGGCGTCGCGCTCGACGGCCTTGATGGTGATGCCGGCGTCACTCAGGGCGCGCTGGACGCGCTCCAGCTCGCCGTCATCGATGGTGGTGTCGCCGCTGGCGCTGCTGATCTGCACTGCCGGGTCTTCGGGGTAGAGATTGGGCAGCGAGTAGATGAGGCCGGCGGCGAGGACGATCAGTATCAGCAGATACTTCCACAGTGGGTAACGGTTGAGCATGCGAGCCCTGCCCTCAGGTTGCTGACAACGTTTTCTGACAACGTGCGTTGCGGACGTTAGGAGGATGACGTCTAGAACGTCATGATCGCCGCGGGGGTGCCGCGGCGATCAGAAGCGGCCCCGCCGCGAGGGGCGGGGCCGGAAGGGCACGGCTCAGATGGCCTTGATGGTGCCCTTGGGCAGCACCGCGGCCACGGCGTTCTTCTGCACGTTGATCTGGGTGCCTTCGGCGATCTCCATGGTCAGGAATTCGCTGTCGTCGCTCACCTTGGTGATGCGGCCCAGCACGCCACCGCCGATGACGATCTCGTCACCCTTGGAGAGGCTTCCGATCAGCTGCTTGTGCTGCTTGGCGCGCTTGGCCTGGGGGCGCCACAGCAGGAAGTAGAAGATCAGCACGAAGCCGAGCAGCATGACGATCTGGGCCATGCCGCTGCCGGCAGCGGCATCCTGGGCGTAGGCCGGAGCGATGAAGAAATCCAGCATGGGTGGGTGTCTCCTGGTTGGTATGAACAGTTGGCATGAAAGGTCGGGATGGGTAAGGGGTGCTGCCCGCCTGGGCGTGGCAGTCTCGTCCGGTGTCGGGCCGCCAGGGGCCGGCACCGGACGCTATCAATTCGGGGCGGGAGGCACCGGCAGGCCGCGCCGTGCGTAGAAGCCTTCCACGAAGTTGGCCAATGTACCCGCTTCGATGGCACCGCGCAAACCGGCCATCAGGCGCTGGTAATGGCGCAGATTGTGGATGGTGTTGAGCATCGAGCCGAGCATCTCGCCGCAGCGGTCCAGGTGGTGGAGGTAGGCCCGGGAGAAGTGCTGGCAGGTGTAGCAGTCGCACTCGTCGTCCAGCGGCCGGGTATCGAAGCGATGCTTGGCGTTGCGGATCTTCACCGTGCCATCAAAGGTGAACAGGTGGCCGTTCCTGGCGTTGCGGGTCGGCATCACGCAGTCGAACATGTCGACCCCGCGGCGCACCCCTTCCACCAGATCCTCCGGCTTGCCGACGCCCATCAGGTAGCGGGGCTTCTCCGCCGGCATCCAGGTGGGCAGGTAGTCGAGGGTCCGGATCATCTCCTCCTTGGGCTCGCCTACCGAGAGGCCGCCGATGGCCAGGCCGTCGAAGCCGATGTCGAGCAGTCCCTTGAGCGACTGCTCGCGCAGCTCGGGGTACATGCCGCCCTGGATGATGCCGAACAGCGCCGAGGGGGAATCACCATGGGCGTCCCGCGAGCGCTGCGCCCAGCGCAGGGAGCGCTCCATGGAGAGGCGCGCCTCCTTCTCGGTGGCCGGGTAGGGGGTGCACTCGTCGAAGATCATCACCACATCGGAGCCCAGCGAACGTTGTACCGCCATGGACTCCTCGGGCCCCATGAACACCTTGGCGCCGTCCACCGGCGAGCGGAAGTGCACCCCCTGCTCGGTGATCTTGCGCATGGCGCCGAGCGAGAAGACCTGGAAGCCGCCGGAGTCGGTGAGGATCGGCTTGTGCCACTGGGCGAAGTCGTGCAGGTCGCCGTGGGCTTCGATCACCTCCGTGCCCGGGCGTAGCCAGAGGTGGAAGGTGTTGCCGAGGATGATCTCGGCGCCGATCTCCTCCACCGACACCGGGGTCATGCCCTTGACGGTGCCGTAGGTGCCCACCGGCATGAAGGCGGGGGTCTCCACCGTGCCGCGGGGAAAGGTGAGGCGGCCGCGGCGCGCCCGGCCATCGCTGGCCAGGCGCTCGAAGGTCATGAAGCATTCGTTACGCATGAGGGGTCTCGGCGCTCTTGCGGGTTAGAAACATCGCGTCGCCATAGCTGAAGAAGGCGTAGCGTTCGGCCACCGCCTCGCGGTAGGCCGCCATGGTGGTGTCGAAGCCGGCAAACGAGGAAACCAGCATCAGCAGGGTGGACTCCGGCAGGTGGAAGTTGGTGATCAGGGCGTCCACGCAGCGCCACTCGTAGCCCGGGTAGATGAAGATGTCGGTCTCGCCGCGGTAGGGGGCGATCTCGCCGGTGGCACTCTTCATGCAGGCGCTCTCCAGGCAGCGCACGCTGGTGGTGCCCACGGCGATCACCCGGCGGCCGGCGGCCCGGGCGGCGCGCACCTTGGCGCAGACCTCTTCGTCCACCTCAAGCCATTCGCTGTGCATGACGTGCTCACGGATATCGTCCACGCGCACCGGCTGGAAGGTGCCGGCGCCCACGTGCAGGGTGACGAAGGCGCGGTCTACCCCCTTCGCGGCAAGCGCCTCGAGCAGCGGCTCGTCGAAGTGCAGCCCCGCGGTGGGGGCGGCCACGGCGCCGGCGCGGCGGGCGTAGACGGTCTGGTAGCGCTCGCGGTCGGTGCTCTCGTCCTCGCGGTCGATATAGGGCGGCAGCGGCATATGGCCGTGCGCCTCGAGCAGCGTGATCAGCGGCGTCTCGCCGAGGAAGCGCAGCTCGAAGAGGGCATCGCGGCGCCCCTCCACCACGGCGCGGATGCCGCCCTCGAAGATCAGCTCGGTGCCGGGCCTCGGCGACTTGCTCGAGCGCAGGTGGGCCAGGCCGCGGTGGGCGTCCAGCGGGCGCTCCAGCAGCATCTCGACCTTGCCGCCGCTGGCCTTGTGGCCGTGCAGCCGCGCCGGGATCACCCGGGTGTCGTTGAACACCAGCAGGTCGCCGGGCTCGAGCAGCTCGAGGAGGTCGGGGAAGCGGTGATGGGCCAGCTTGCCGCTCTCGCCGTCGACGCACAGCAGGCGACAGTCGCTGCGCTGCTCGGAGGGGTAGCGGGCAATCAGCTCGTCGGGGAGCTCGAAGTGGAAGTCGGCGCGCTGCATGGCGGGTATCGGGATCCGGTGGCTCGGGGCAAGCCGCCTAGGATACCGGCTCGATCGGGGGAAGTCAGGACCCAGATTGACCTGCTGAAGGGCCCACGTATAATGCGTCACGCGTTGCCGGCGTGGCGGAATTGGTAGACGCAGCGGATTCAAAATCCGCCGGGGGCAACCTCTTGTCGGTTCGAGTCCGACCGCCGGTACCAGCGTGACGCTTCATCAGGTCAGACTTCCAGAACAGCCGCCTTCGGGCGGCTGTTTGCGTTTATGCGGGCCCTTCCGTCGGCGCCCCCCGGGCTCGCGGTGCCGGGCGCGGCGGGGTATCGTGAGTGGCACATACCATGTCCCTGCTAATGGAGTCAGCATGAGCGATCACGCCTACGTTCCGCCCCGGGTATGGCAGTGGGAGCAGCCCAGCGGCGGCAAGTTCGCCAGCATCAACCGCCCCATCGCCGGGCCCACCCACGACAAGGCGCTGCCGGTGGGCAAGCACCCGCTGCAGCTCTACTCCATGGGCACGCCCAACGGGGTCAAGGTCACGGTGATGCTGGAGGAGCTGCTGGCGCTGGGCCATGCCGGCGCCGAGTACGACGCCTGGCTGATCCGCATCGGCGATGGCGACCAGTTCGGCAGCGGCTTCGTGGCGGTCAACCCCAACTCCAAGATCCCGGCGCTGATGGACCACACCGTCGACCCGCCCCAGCGGGTCTTCGAGTCCGGGTCGATCCTGCTCTACCTGGCCGAGAAGTTCGGCGAATTCCTGCCGGGCGCCCCTGCCGAGCGCACCGAGACCCTCAGCTGGCTGTTCTGGCAGATGGGCAGCGCTCCCTACCTGGGCGGCGGCTTCGGCCACTTCTACGCCTATGCCCCGGAGAAGTTCGAGTACCCCATCAACCGCTTTGCCATGGAGGCCAAGCGCCAGCTCGATGTGCTGGACCGTCGCCTGGCCGAGAGCCGCTACCTGGGGAGCGACGCCTACAGCATCGCCGATATCGCCACCTGGCCCTGGTATGGGCAGCTGGCGCTGGGGCGGCTCTACGATGCCGGGGAGTTCCTGCAGGTGCAGGAGTATCGGCACCTGCGGCGCTGGGCCGAGGAGATCGACGCCCGGCCAGCGGTACAGCGCGGGCGCATGGTGAATCGCACCTTCGGGGAGCCCTCGGAGCAGCTCCACGAGCGCCATGACGCCGGCGACTTCGCGACGCGCACCCAGGACCGGCTCGAGCCCGGGAGCTGAGGGCCGGCGAGCCGCGTGGCGTGCTGCCCCACGCCGCGGTGAAGGGAACCGTCTGGCAGGACGGCAGTCGGTGAGGGAGGCCCGGTCATCGAGGCCGCCCTGCCAACGAAGCCAAGGAGTGTGCTTGATGAGTTCCAGTGACGCGCCCTCGCCGTCCGCAACGCCCCTTCGCCGCCATCACCGCCCCAGCGGGCTTTCAGACCGGTTTGCCTACCGGTTGGTGCGCTTCATGCGTTTCTTCGCCGACCTCTTCTTCGCCGGACGCTATGGTCATCGTGCCGTGGTGCTGGAGACGGTGGCGGCGGTGCCGGGGATGGTCGGCGGCACCCTGCAGCACCTGCGTGCGCTGCGGCGCCTGAAGGATGACGACGGTTGGATTCGGACCCTGCTCGACGAGGCCGAGAACGAGCGCATGCACCTGATGACCTTCATCGAGGTGGCGCGGCCCACCCGGCTGGAGCGGGGGCTGATCGTGCTGGCCCAGGGGGTGTTCTACAACCTCTTCTTCCTGCTCTACCTGTGTTCCAGCAGGACGGCCCACCGGGTGGTGGGCTATCTCGAGGAGGAGGCGGTGATCAGCTACACCGAGTATCTCGAGGGCATCGATAGCGGCAAGTACGAGAATATTCCGGCGCCGCAGATCGCCATCGACTACTGGAAGTTGCCGGCCGATGCGCGCCTTCGCGAGGTGGTCGAGGCGGTGAGGGCCGACGAGGCCGGCCATCGCGACGTCAATCACGATTTTGCCGACCAGATCGCCGGCGGTCGCTGAGCGCCGGGCGGTGGTGCCTGCCTCAGTTGAGGGCGGTGATGATGACCGGTGCCACGCCGCGATGGAGCATGCCGAGCTCGCGGGCGGCGCGCTTGGAGAGGTCGATGACGCGCCCCTTCACGAAGGGGCCGCGGTCGTTGATCACCACTGTGACTTCGCGGCCGGTGTCGGGCCGGGTCACGACGACTTCGGTGCCGAAGGGCAGGTCGGGGTGGGCGGCGGTCAGCTGGTTCTGGTCGAACCGCTCACCGCTGGCGGTGGCCCGCCCCTGGAACTTGTCGTGATAGAAGGAGGCGTAGCCTTCCTGGATATCGGGCTCGGCCTCATGGGCCATGGCCGCCTGGGTACCGAGGGTCAATGCGCCTGTCAGGCAGCAGGCGAGTAACAGTCTCGATCGGGTTCCCATCTGGGTTTCCTCAGGGTCTCTCGTGGTGCGGGTCGCGTATGCTGCGATGCAGCGAGTTGCCATAAGGGCGATCAAATAGTAGCCGCCTTTTCCAGGGGCGGCAAGCAGCGTTTCGAAGATCGGCGAAGATCGATGCAAGATGGCGACAATTGTGTAACTGCTTTGTTGGCGCACCCTCTACGCTGCGGTGCAGCACCAAGGCTAGCCCGCCACGCTAAGGCGCCCCGCCTCGAGAACCCCCGTTGCGCCATAGCGCCAGGGGCGGTTGTGCAGGCCGTGGCCCACCGGCAGGCCGTGGTAGAGCGGTAGCCCCAGGGGGGCCAGGGTCTCGGCGACGATCGCCTCGAGCGGCGTCTCGTCATAGGGGCGGCACCCTTCGAAGGTCCCCAGGCAGACGGCGGCCGCCTTATCGAGGGCGCCGGCCTGCACCAGCTGCCAGAGGGCGCGCTCCAGCCGGTAGTAGGGCTCGCCCACGTCCTCGAGGATCACCAGGGCGCCGGGCGGCGCGCGGAAGGCCAGCGGGGTGCCGGCGAGGCTGGCCAGGGTGATGAGGTTGCCGCCCACCAGCGGGCCTTCCCGCCGTGATGGGGCGTCGTGCCAGGCGGTGAGCGGGTAGTCGAGGGGCGCGCTGCCGCGGATCAGGGCGAGGGTCTCCTCGAACTGGCGCCGAACGACGGTGCGCTCATCCGCGGGTCCGTCGAGCAGGACGCCTGCGGCCTTGACCACCGGGCCGTGGATCGCCGGCAGCCCGTGCAGGTGGCACTGGTGGAGCAGGGCGGTGAGGTCGGAGTAGCCGATCAGCGGCTTGGGCCGGCCGGCCAGCCGCGGCCAGTCGATGCCCGCTGCCAGCTGGGCGCAGCCGAAGCCGCCGCGCACCGCCCATACCGCCTGGGTGTCGGGGTCGGCATAGGCGGCGTGGAGCTGCGCAAGGCGCCACTCCCGATCGCCCGCCAGGTAGCGGGTCCGCCGCTGCAGCGGGGCCGATCGGCGCACCGTCACCCCGAGGGACTCGAGTCCGCACACGCCCCGCTCGATGTCATCCTCGGGGGTGAAGGAGGAGGGGGCAATCAGGCTGATGGCGAGCGGCATGGCGACACGATCCGTTGGCGAGCGAAGGACCAAGGATGGCATGCCGCGCCAACGGGCGCATCTCGCCGGGACCCCCTCGCGGTACGTATCCACCCCGGACGTATCCACGCCGGGCGCATCCACGCCGGACGTATCCACGCCGGGCAGATCCCGCAGGCCGCAATGAAGACGCCCCATCCGGAGTCCGAATGGGGCGTGGGGATGGCACGCGGCTGCGACGGCGCGTGTCAGTGCCGGGGGCTTTCCTCTTCCTCCGCGAACAGCTCGGCCTTGGCGTCGCGCATGACGTCCTCGCAGGCGGCCTGCTGGGCGAGCTGGGTGAGCAGGCTCTGGGTCACGGCGAAACCCTTGCCCAGGCAGGTGTTGATCTCGTCCTCGCTCACCGCGGGTGTGACGTCGCAGTCGATCTTCAATGTCCTGCCGCCGCCGTCCAGCCGGTCGGCAAACTCGCGCAGCTGCCAGGCGATCCGCTCCTTCCAGCTGGCTGATTCTTCCGCGCCTTCGTTTACGCTAAACGTGCACCGCCATTCAGGTTTGTAGACCTTCATGTGAACCTCCGTGCTGGCTTGGAATGAATGATCGATCGTGTATTCTGCTCCGTACTGAGGGTGTTGCGCCTTCAGCATACCGGTTTCGTGCCGCCGCTGCAGTCCGCGCGTGTCGGCATGTCGTCCCCACTGCCAGGAGAGTGCCGATGGCGAGCATCTTCACCCGTATCATGCAGGGAGAGATCCCGGGCCACTTCGTTCACGAGGACGAGCAATGCGTGGTCATCATGACCATCCAGCCGATGAAGCCCGGTCATGTGCTGGTGATCCCCCGCGAGGAGGTCGACCACTGGGATGACCTGCCCGAGGCGCTCTACGTGCATCTGATGGGCGTCTCCCGGCGAGTCGCCAAGGCGATCAAGCGGGCCTTTCCCTGCCGGCGGGTCGGCATGCTGGTGGTGGGCCTCGAGGTGCCCCACGTGCATATCCACCTGACCCCGCTCGACGAGATGAGCGACATCCAGGTCGTCGACCTGCCCATGGCCGACCCGGCCGACCTGGCGGCGGCCGCCGAGACGCTGCGTGCGGCCCTTGGCTAGCAGCCTGCCGGGCAGGCGCGAGGGGCGGTGGCGTCGCCTGCTGCGCGCCGGTCTGGCGGCCGGCACGCTGGGCCTGCTCGGTGGCTGTGCGGCCCTGGCGCCGTCGCCGCCGGCGGACCAGAGCAACGTCTGCGAGATCTTCCGCGAGCAGCCGCGCTGGTACGACTACGCCCGGGAGTCCGAGGCGCGCTGGGGGACCCCCATCGCCACCCAGATGGCCTTCATCCAGCAGGAGTCCTCGTTCCAGAGCCATGTGCGCCCGCCGCGCCAGCGCTACCTGGGCTTCATCCCGGGGCCGCGCCCCTCCTCGGCGCGGGGCTATGCCCAGGCCCTGGACCCGGTGTGGGGGGAGTATCGCGACGAGGCCGGCGGCACCCTGGCCCGGCGCAGCCACATGAAGCATGCCACCGACTTCATCGGCTGGTACAACGCGCGCAGCCAGCGGCAGGCCGGTATCTCGCTGAACAACCCCGAGCACCTCTACCTGGCCTATCACGAGGGGGCCGGTGGCTATCAGCGCGGCACCTGGCGCGGCAAGCCCGCGGTGCAGCGCGCGGCCGGCCAGGTGGCGAGCCGGGCCAGCCGCTACCAGGGGCAGCTGGCCAGCTGCGAGGCGGAGTTCCAGTGCCGGCGCTTCTACCAGGTCGGGCCCTTCTGCCGCTGAGCCCCTGCGGGGTCAGGCGATCTCCTTCCAGCCCTCGTGGGCGCAGCTGCCGCAGCGGTAGAGGGCCTCATGGCCGCCGTACTCGCTCTCGCGGATGGTGCCGCGCTGGTAGTGATAGCTGCGTAGGGAGCAGACCGGGCAGCGCTCCACCTCGTCGCGGGGCGCCCTGGGCGGCGGCCCCGCGGGCCTCGGCGCCGGGGGCGACGCCTCGAGCAGCCCCTCGAGGTCGCCGGTCAGGGCCTGTGCCAGGCGGCTGGCACGCTCGCGGTGCTCGGCGGCGGCCAGGCCGGCCAGCTCGTCAATCCTGGCCTTGAGGTCGGCCAGCCGTGCGGTGATGTCGGCCATCGCGCGTCTCCTGCGGGGGCGGTGGGGGCTCTCCTGAGCATAACCTCCCGACGGCGGTCGGGCACGGGGATCCGTCAGGGCATGGCGGCGTCGGCCTGGATGGCCAGCCAGATCGTCAGCTGGTCGCGCAGCTCGTCCGCCACCGGTTCGGCCTGGGCGAGGATCTCGTGGATGCGGTTGAAGTGCAGCAGGCGCACCCCCGCGGCCTCCGGCTTCAGGTAGAGGTGCGGGCGCCGGTGCGCCAGCGCCTGGCGGATCAGCGACTGCTGCATGATGCTGAAGGTCTTGAACAGCAGGTCGGTGATGCCGGGAGCGGGGTCGCTGTCGGGATGGCGGGCGCCGGAGACGTCCACCGCGATTACCAGGTCCATCTCATCGAGGAGCAGCTCGAAGGGCAGCGGGTGGGAGGTGCCGCCATCGATCAGCAGCTGCTCGCCGCGGCGCACCGGCGAGAACAGCCCCGGCACCGCCATGCTCGCCTCGATGGCCGGGAACAGCTGACCCGACTCGATCACCACGCGCTCGCCGCTCCAGTAGTCGGTGGCCACCACCGAGAGCGGGATCGCCAGGTCATCGAAGGTGCGCGCTTCGGTGTGGCCGGCCAGGAAGCGCAGGAAGCCGCCGGAGTCGAACAGGCCGCCGTCGCTCAGGCCGAGCTGCAGCAGGTCGGCCAGGTCCAGCTCCGAGCCGGCGAGCCCCGAGAGGGCGTCCAGGGGCGAGCCCGCCACGTCGTCGAAGATGTCCTGGATCTGGTCGGCGGTGAGCCCCGCCGCATAGAGCCCACCGATCACCGCGCCGATGCTGGTGCCGGCGATGCGGTCGGGGACGATCTCGAGTTCGTCGAGCACCCTCAGCATGGCGATATGGGCCAGCCCGTTGGCGCCCCCCGAGCCCAGCGCCAGGCCGATGGTGGGGCGCTCCAGGGGCGCCGCGCTGGCCTGGCCGACGAAGAGTCCCCCGAGCAGCAGCCAGATGCCGGCCAGCCTGGCGAGCCAGGCGATGATGCGCGGGTGACGGGGGGTGGTCGATCGCCGCATGGCGCTCTCCTGGCGGGTGGTTCGGCCCGCTGCGACGGGGCCTGCCACTACTATGGCATAGCCGGCCAGGGGCGCCCATGCCCCGGCACTTGCCAGCCGGGGGCGACGGGGCCATGGTGGTAGTGATACCCCCAGTGGAGGCCGCCATGGCTGCTCCCCAGGTCCCTCGGCCCGACGCGCCACCCCCCGAGCCGGCCGGCACCCCGCCCGGCGACGATGGCGACGGCCGCGCCGGCAACGGCTCGCCCCGCCAGCAGTGGCTGCTGTTCGTCTGGATGGCGGTGGCCATCCTGCTGATGTTCCACTACCTGGATGGGGCCGACCGCCAGGCCCGGGTGGAGCTGACCTACTCCGACTTCCTCGAGGCGGTGGATGCCGGCCATGTGGCCGAGGTCACCCTGCGCGGCCAGGCCCTGGAGGGGGTGTTCAGCGACTCCGGGCGCCTCGACCTGGACCTGGGCGAGACCCGCGCCTTCACCACCACCCGCCCCGACGTCGAGAGCGAGCGCCTGCTGGAGCGCCTGGAGGCCCAGCGGGTGCGCATTGCCGCGCGACCGGCGGAGCCCGAGGCGTGGCAGCGGCTGCTGATGGGCGTGGTGCCCTGGCTGCTGATGCTGGCGCTGCTGTTCTGGTTCTGGAACCGCATGCAGGAGCGCCTGACCGGTGGCGGCGGCACCTTCGGCATGGGCAAGTCCCGGGCGCGCCTGGTGGAGCCCCAGCAGAGCAAGGTGAAGCTGGCCGACGTGGCGGGCTCGGAGAACGCCAAGCGCGATATCCTCGAGGTGATCGAGTTCCTCAAGGAGCCGGCGCGCTTCCAGGCGCTGGGCGCCCGCATTCCCCGCGGCATCCTGATGATGGGCCCGCCGGGCACCGGCAAGACCCTGATGGCGAGAGCGGTGGCCGGCGAGGCTGGGGTGCCCTTCTTCAGCATCAGCGGCTCCGAGTTCATCGAGATGTTCGTGGGGGTGGGGGCCTCGCGGGTGCGCGACCTCTTCCGCCAGGCCAAGGAGAGGGCGCCCTCGGTGGTCTTCATCGACGAGATCGACTCCATCGGCCGCACCCGGGGCACCGGGGTGGGCGGCGGCCACGACGAGCGCGAGCAGACCCTCAACCAGATCCTGGCCGAGCTGGACGGCTTCGAGGGCCACGAGTCGGTGGTGGTGCTGGCCGCCACCAACCGCCCCGACGTGCTCGACCCGGCGCTGCTGCGCCCGGGGCGCTTCGACCGCAAGGTGACCCTCGAGAACCCCCACCGCCAGGCCCGGGAGGCGATCCTCAAGGTGCATACCCGGCGCATGCCGCTGGCCGCCGACGCCGACCTGGCGCGGCTGGCCGAGATCACCATCGGCTTCTCGGGGGCGGATCTCGCCAACCTGGCCAACGAGGCCGCCCTGCTGGCCGGGCGGCGTGGCCGGGCCGACCTGGACTGGGCCTGCTTCGTCGACGCCCGGGACCGGGTGATGCTGGGCGAGGAGCGCGACCTGGGGCTCTCCGAGGCTCAACGCCGCGTGGTCGCCTACCACGAGGCGGGCCATGCGCTGCTCGCCCACCTGCTGCCCCACGCCGATCCGCTGGAGAAGGTCACGGTGCTGCCCCGAGGGCTCACCCTGGGCGTCACCGCCCAGGTGCCCGACGAGGAGCGGGTCAACTACAACGAGTCCTACCTGCACGATCGCCTGACGGTGATGTTCGGCGGTCGGCTGGCCGAGTCGATCGTGTTCGGCGAGGTGAGCAGCGGGGCGGAGAACGACCTGGAGCAGGCGACCCGCCTGGCGCGGCGTATGGTGGCGCGCTGGGGCATGAGCGAGCGGATCGGCCCGGTCGCCCTCTCCCAGGGGCAGGAGCACGCCTTCCTGGGGCGCGAGATGACCCAGCTGCGCGAGCACAGCGAGGCCACCGCGAGCCTCGTGGACCAGGAGATCCGGCGCCTGCTCGGCGAGATGGAGGCCCGCGGACGCCGGCTGCTGGAGCAGCACCGCGCCGAGCTGGATCGCCTGGCCGCCGCGCTGGAGGCGCGTGAGACCCTGGAGGGCGAGGAGATTCGCGAGGCGTTGGAAGGCGGCGCCTCGCGGCTTCCGGTGCGGGCCTGAGGGGGGGCGGGCCTCGACGGGAGCGCCCGGGCGCCTGTCCCGGACGTTCGCCACCGGGTCGGGCTCAGTCGCCCGGCCCACACTCCATGCAGCGCTCGGTGATTGCCGGGCCGAGTTTGAGGCTGGCGTTCAGGTCGCGCAGGCCGCCGCGCAGCCCCTCCTCGAGCACCGGATGGTACCAGGGCATGGCCAGCATCTCGCTGACGCTGAGCTTCTGCTCGAGCGCCCAGGCCAGCAGGTGGGCCATGTGCTCGACCCGCGGGCCGAACAGCTCGGCGCCCAGGAACTGCCCGGAGCCGTGCTCGCCGTAGAGCCGCATCAGGCCGCGGTTCTGGCGCATCACCACCGCACGCCCCTGGTCCTCGAAGGAGGCTTCGCCCACGGCCAGGCAGTCGCAGCCGCCCAGGCGCTTCTCCAGCTCGGCATGGCCCTCGCCCACGGTGGCCATCTGCGGCTCGGTGAAGACGATGGCCAGCGGTACGTTGCGCCGCGCGGCGCGCAGCTCGGGGAAGCGCCCGGCGTTGTCGCCGGCGATGCGCCCCTCGCTGTTGGCCTCGTGAAGCAGCGGCAGCGCCTGGTTGGCGTCGCCGGCGATGAAGACATGGCCGGGATCGTCGCCTTCGCCCAGGCACTGCAGGGTGAAGCGGTTGAAGCGCGGCACGCCCTTGTCGTCCAGCGCGAGGCCCGCGTTCTCCAGGCCCAGCCGGTCGACGTTGGGGCGCCGGCCGGTGGCGGCCAGCAGATAGTCGAAGCGCTCGGTGAGCGTCTCGCCGCTGTCGCGCTCCACGAAGGTGATCACCACGGCATCGCCGTCGCGCTCGATGCTCTCCACCTTGGCGTCGGGGTCGACGGAGAACTCCTCGCTGAAGGTGCGATCGGCGTAGTCCCTCACGACCTCGTCCTGGAAGGGGCCCAGGGCGCCGCCCACGCCGAACACCCGCAGCCGCACGCCCAGCCGGTGGAGCGCTTGGCCGAGCTCCAGGCCGATCACCCCGGGGCCGAACACCGCCACGGATTCCGGCAGCTCCTCCCACTCGAAGACGTCGTCGTTGGTGACCAGGCGGTCGCCGGCGGCGTCGAACATCGACGGCCAGGTGGGGCGCGAGCCGGTGGCGATGACGATCGTGCGGGCGGTCACTCGCGTGTGGTCGCCCACGCTCAGGGTGTGAGGATCCTCGAAGCGGGCGTGGCCGGTGAGGCGATCCTTCTCGGGGATGCGCTTCATCGACGTGAAGACCCGCCCCACGAAGCCGTCGCGCTCCTCCCTGACCCGCGCCATCACTGCGCGGCCATCCACCTCGATGCCGCTCACCCGGATGCCGAAGCCGCCGGCGTCGCGGGCCTGGTGGGCCGCCTCGGCGGCGGCGATCAGGAGCTTCGACGGCATGCAGCCCACCCGGGCGCAGGTGGTGCCGTACTCGCTCCCCTCGATCAGGACCACGCTGTCGCTGTGCTTGCGGGCGGCGTGCCAGGCGCTCAGGCCGGCGCTGCCGGCGCCGATGATGGCGATATCGACCTCACGGTGCTGCATCGGGCTCTCCTCGGTGTCATCCCTCGTCACGGTTCATCCACTATGGCACAGGGTGAGGGCGTGCCGCCGAGGACCGACGGCGGCGTCTTGACGCAGGGCAAGGCGCAGGGGCTTAGGCGGCCAGGCGCAGCCCGAAGCCGATCAGCAGCGAGCCGAAGGTCCAGCGCTGCAGACGCGCCTTCAGGGGGCTGCCGGCGAACCAGCGCTGCAGGGCGGCGCCCAGGGTCGCATAGCCGGCATCGAACAGCAGGCCGATGGCTACCAGCAGCCCCCCGAGCAGGGCGAACTGCAGCAGCACGGGACCACGGTCGGGATGCACGAACTGCGGCAGCAGCACCGAGCAGAACAGCAGCGACTTGGGGTTGAGCAGGTTGGTGAGAAGCCCGCGGCGCCAGGCCAGGCGGTGGCTCGCCCTGCGCGGCACCGCCCCGCACGGGGCCTCCGGGGCCAGTTCGCCGGGGGCGCGCAGCAGCTGCAGGCCGATCCAGGTCAGGTAGGCGGCGCCCGCATAGCGCACGGCATCGAAGGTCCAGGGGGCAGTGACGAAGAGCGTGGCCAGTCCCAGGGCGGCCAGGGTCACATGCAGCCCCCGGGCCACCGCCAGGCCCGCAGCCGTGGCCAGCGCCCGGGAGCGCCCCTGCAGGCTGCCGGTATGCAGCACCAGCAGCATGTCGGGGCCGGGCAGCAGGTAGACCGCCGCCAGGGCGACGATGAACAGCCAGAGCTCCATGGGGCGCCTCCTGCCGTGGGGCGTGGGTGAAAGTTGGGGCGGGGCAGCGACGCCAGTCTAGCGCCATGGGCGAGGGCAGGTCCTTGCAAGATTCACCACTCCATCGGCTATAGTTGGCATCTACTGCCACTCGAATTGTAAATGGTGATGCTTCATGCCAAATCGACGGCTGGATGCCATCGACCGCCGCATCCTGGCCGCGCTGCAGCGCGACGCCCGGCTGACCAACGTCCAGCTGGCCGAGGAGGTGAACCTCTCGCCGTCGCCCTGCCTGCGCCGGGTGCGCCAGCTGGAGGCGGCGGGGCTGATCCGCGGCTATCACGCCGAGCTGGATCGCGGCGGGGTGGGTTTCGGCCTCACGGTGTTCGTCGGCATCAGGGTGGAGCGCCACCACGAGGCCCAGGCCAACGCCTTCCGCGAGGCGGTGGTCGCCCTGCCGGAGGTGGTCTCGGCGCATCTGGTGTCGGGGGAGTCGGACTTCCTGCTGCAGGTGGTGGTGCCGGACCTGGCCGCCTACGAGCGCTTTCTCACCGGGACCCTGCTGCGGCTGCCCGGGGTCACCGACATCCGCAGCAACTTCGCCATCCAGACCGTCAAGGCACACGGGCCGTTGCCCGTGGAGAGGCTGGTGGAGGCGGGCGGCGAGGCGCCGACCCCGCGGCAGCCGTGACCCCACCCGCTCGCGCTCCCGGCGGTGCGCCGCCCGGTATCTGCTATCTGCAGCGTGACGGATGCCTTTCTGCTATCCTGCAGGCCTTCCAGTCTCCCGCTTCCCCGGCTCAGTGCCGCCCGGCCTCCGCTGCTCTTCATCATTGTCGACCCCGGCCGTTATCGACCCGGGTCCGCTCGCCGTCCCGGTGGCCCCTTATCTGTCTGCAGGATGTTCCCTTGTCTGATTCCTCCCCCGATGCCGCTTTTTCCTCGCTGCCGCTGGCACCGGAGCTGATCGATAACCTCGCCTCCCTGGGCTTTGCCGCCATGACGCCGATCCAGGCCGAGGGCTTGCCGCCGATCCTGGCCGGTCGCGACGTGATCGCCCGGGCGAAGACCGGCTCCGGCAAGACCGCGGCCTTCGGCCTGGGGCTGCTGTCGCGGCTCGACCTGGCGAGCTTCCGGGTGCAGGGGCTCATCCTCTGCCCGACCCGGGAGCTGGGCGACCAGGTGGCCGGCGAGCTGCGCCGGCTGGCGCGCACCCTGCCCAACGTCAAGGTGCTGACCCTGTGCGGGGGCGCCCCCTTCGGCCCGCAGCTCGCTTCCCTGGCCCATGGCGCGCATATTGTGGTGGGCACCCCAGGCCGGATCGAGGAGCACCTGCGCAAGGGCTCGCTCGTCCTGGACGGGCTTGCGACCCTGGTGCTGGACGAGGCCGACCGCATGCTCGACATGGGCTTCCAGGCGAGCCTCGAGGCGATCGTCGCCGAGACCCCGGCGTCGCGCCAGACGCTGCTGTTCAGCGCCACCTTCTCCGACGCCGTGCGCCCCGTGGCCGCGGCGCTGATGCGCGACCCGGTCACCGTGGAGGTGGCCGAGACCCACGATGCCGGCAGTATCCATGAGCGGGTCTACCGGGTCGCCGACGGCGACGAGGCGCGCCTGGAGGCGCTCTGCCGGCTGCTGCTGCACTTCCGCCCGGGTAGCAGCGTGGTGTTCTGCAATACCAAGCGCGAGACCGACGAGGTGGCCCAGGCGCTCGGGGCGGCGGGCTTCAGCGCCCTGGCGCTGCACGGCGACCTGGAGCAGGCCGACCGCGACCGGCTGCTGGTGCTCTTCGCCAACCGCAGCGCCTCCATCCTGGTGGCCACCGACGTGGCGGCCCGGGGGCTCGACATCGCCGAGCTGGATGCGGTGTTCAACTACCACATCGCCCGGGAGCTCGAGGTGCACGTGCACCGGGTCGGGCGTACCGGCCGGGCCGGCAGCGCCGGCATCGCCTGTACCCTGGTCGGCGAGGGCGAGGCCTACCGGCTGGCGCGCCTCAACGACTTCCTCGGCGAGCCCTTGGAGGAGGCCCCGCTGCCGCCCCGCTCGGTGCTCTCTCGCGAGCCGCTGGTACCGCCCATGGCGACCCTGCAGCTGGGGTCCGGCAAGAAGCAGAAGGTGCGCCCCGGCGACATCCTCGGCGCCCTGACCGGCGAGGCGGGGCTGGCCGGCGACCAGGTGGGCAAGATCAAGGTGCTGGCCAACAGCGCCTTTGTTGCCGTGCGGCGCGAGGTGGCCGACGAGGCCCTGGCGCGGCTGCTCAATGGCAGAATCAAGGGGCGCAGCGTTCGCGCCCGGCGGGTCGGCCGGTGAGGCGCCTCGGCGAATTTCGGGAGACGAGATGAAGATACCCAAGCGACTGCAGCCGCTGGTGGACGACGGTCTGATCGAGGCGGTCGAGAGCCAGCTGATGAGCGGCAAGGAGGCCCAGGTCTACGTGGTGCGCTCCCACGGCGAGCGGCGCTGCGCCAAGGTCTTCAAGGAGGCCAAGCAGCGCAGCTTCAAGCAGGCCGTGCAGTACCAGGAGGGGCGCCGCGAGCGCAACAGCCGTCGCTCCCGGGCCATGGCCAAGAAGACCCGCTACGGCCAGAAGGAGCAGGAGCAGGCCTGGCTCAACGCCGAGGTCGACGCCCTCTACCGGCTGGCCGCGGCGGACGTGCGGGTGCCCAAGCCCTATGGCTTCATCGACGGCGTGCTGCTGATGGAGATGATCAGTGACGCCGAGGGCTTCACCGCCCCACGCCTGGACGACATCTCCCTGAGCGCCGAGCAGGCCCGCGAGTCCTACGCCAAGATCATCCGTGACGTGGTGAAGATGCTGTGTGCCGGCCTGGTGCACGGAGATCTCTCCGAGTTCAACGTGCTGATGGCCGCCGATGGCCCGGTGATCATCGACCTGCCCCAGGCAGTGGACGCCGCCGGCAACAACAGCGCCGAGTGGATGTTCGAGCGCGACGTGGACAACATGCGCCGCTACTTCGGGCGCTTCGCCCCTGAGCTTCTGGCCACCGACTACGGCAAGGAGATCTGGGCGCTCTATGAGTCGGGCGAGCTGCATCCGGAGAGCGAGCTCACTGGCTGCTTCGTCCACGACACCGCGCCGGTGGATGTCGACGACCTGATGACGGTGATCGACGACGTGCGTGACGAGGAGGCTTACCGCCGGGCGGCCCTCAACCGCGGCGACGAGCCCGGGGTGGAGGAGGCCGCCGAGGAGTGGCGGGAGTCCCAGCGGGAGCGTTGAGCCCCGCGCGGCCGTGGCAGGCGGGCAGCGCCAGGGCGGATCTGCCATCATGGCGTCATCAACGGCGCCAACGGGGAGAGCAGCGATGCGACTGCAACACGCCACCTGGCAGGAAGTGGAAGCCTACCTGGAGCACTCGACGGGCATCATCCTGCCCATCGGCTCCACCGAGCAGCACGGCCCCAACGGCCCGATCGGCACCGATGCGCTCTGCCCCGAGGCGATCGCCTGGGCGCTGGGCGAGCGCCACGGGGTGCTGGTCGGTCCGACCCAGGCGATCGGCATGGCGCAGCACCATCTGGCCTTTCCCGGCAGCCTCACCCTGAGGCCCAGCACTCTGGTCGCGGTGTTGCGCGACACCATCGCGTCGCTGGCGCACCACGGCTTCACCCACGTCTTCTTCCTCAATGGCCACGGCGGCAACGTGGCCACCGTCAACGCGGCCTTCGCCGAGGTGCTCAGCGAGCGCAGCCTGCAGCGCCCGCCGGCGGGGGAGCTCCACCTGCGGCTGTTCAACTGGTTCGCTGGCCGGCGCGGCCGCGAACTGGCCGACTCCCTCTACGGCGAGGCCGAGGGCACCCATGCCACCGCCTCCGAGGTGTCGCTGGCCTGGCATGCCGCCCCCCAGACGGTACGCGATGTGGCCATGTCGCCGCGCCTGGCGCCGGCCGGCAGCGCCCAGTGCGACGCCCACACCTTCCGCCGGCGCTTTCCCGACGGACGCATGGGCTCCGACCCTTCCCTGGCCAGCCCCGAGCACGGCGAACGCTTCCTCGAGGCGGGCGTCGAGGATGCCTGGGAGGCTTACCAGGCGTTCGTCGCCAGCCGCTGAGTTCGCACGCATCGCCCACCGGAACCCGCCCATCGGCGGGTTTCTGCTATCTTGGCCTGCCACTTCCACGACCGAGACCCCCGCCCGAGGAGGCCAGCATGCCCATCGTCACCATCCAGCAGTTCCCCCGCGACCTGGCGCAGAAGCGCGAGCTCGCCCGCCGCATCACCGAGGCCTTCGAGGAGGTCTACGGCGCCCGCCCGGAGTCCGTGCAGGTGTTCTTCCAGGAGGTGGACGGCGAGCACTGGGCCCGCGGCGGCGTGATGGGCTGCGACACCCCCGGGGACTGAGCAGGACCCGTCTGCCAACCCTGCCAGGCTCGACTAGTCTTGGAGGGCGGGAGCGGGCCATGTCGCTCCCATCGAGCCAACCGGGTGGTGGATGCCGCCCTGCACGCCATCACGGGATGGACAAGGAGATAACCATGAACAAGCGGATCTATTCCCTGGGCCTGGCGCTGGGAGTGGCCGGCAGCGCGCTGCTCGCGGCGCCGGCCATGGCGGAACTGGAGCGCATCTCGGCCCCCGAGGGCGCCGAGGTCTACTTCATTGCGCCGGAGGATGGGGCGACCCTGTCGGGCCCGGTGACCGTGCGCATGGGCCTCAAGGGCATGGGGGTAGCGCCGGCAGGCGCCGACTTCCCCGACACCGGCCATCACCACCTGCTGGTGAACATGCCTCTGGAGGAGGTGGACCTGGGCGCGCCGCTCCCCTTCACCGATCACACCCGCCACTTCGGCGGCGGCCAGACCGAGGGCAGCCTGGAACTCGAGCCGGGGGAGTACACCCTCCAGCTGCTGTTCATGGACTACCGCCACGTCAGCTTCGACCCGCCGCTGGTCTCGGACGTCATCACCATCACCGTGGAGTAGCGCGGCCGGCCGTCAGGCGCCGCGCCGGCGGCTGACGGCCGGCAGCAGGGCAGTCCCAGCCACGCGGTGAAGCGGGGATGGGTGACCGGCAGCGGGCTCAGCGTCTGTCGGCGACCGCGGAGGCCGGATGGCGATCCCGCCACAGGCAGGCGAACATCCACAGGAAGACCGGCACGTTCATCAGCAGGCCGTAGAGCAGCGGCACCAGGCCGATGGCCGGCTGCTGCAGCAGCACGAAGGCCACCATCATCGCCACCCCGGCATTCTGCACGCCCACCTCCACGGTGATGGCGCGCACGCTGTCGTGGGGCAGGCGCAGCCGGCGGGCGACCCCGTGGCCCAGCAGCATGCTCGAGAGGCAGAGCAGCAGCACGGCGAGGGTCTCGAGGCTGACCAGAGACGGCAGCCGCGCGGCGTGGCTGACGAAGAGCGCTACCACCACCGAGATCATCGCCACCCCGGTGAACCCCTTGACCCCGGGCAGTACCACCTCGAGCCAGTGCCCCGGCAGGGCCTGGCGCAGCAGCATGCCCGCCAGCACCGGCAGCAGGGTGACCAGCAGCAGCTGGCCGACGGTCTGCCAGTAGGGGAGCGACAGGCCGCCGGTGGCCAGCCCCAGCAGCGCCAGGTTCCAGCCCATCACCAGCGGCAGGGTGAAGGGCGCCAGCACGGCGGCGATGGCGGTCAGGGTGACCGACAGGGCCAGGTCGCCCTGGACCAGGTAGCTGAACATGTTGGAGGTAGCGCCGCCCGGCACCAGGGCCACCAGCAGCAGGCCGGCCGCCGCCAGGGGCGGCAGGGGGAGCAGCAGCACCAGCGCCCAGGCCAGCAGCGGCAGGGCCAGCATCTGCAGGCCGGTGCCGAGCAGCACCCGACGAGGGTGGCGCCAGGTGCGGGCGAAGTCCGCCCCGGTCAGGCTGAGGCCCATGGCCATCATCACGCTGGCCAGCACCCAGGGCAGGGCCACCTGGGACAACCAGGCTGCGGACATGCTTTCTCCTTGCAGGCAGGGGGGATACGCCACAGAGTATGCCCCATGTCATGCGCTGCGGCGAAGGGCGGCGGCGCGCTCAGGGAGGAGGTCGATGACGGCATCGGTGAGGCACAAGGTGAGGGTCTGGGGGCAGACGCTGCGCCCGCGCACGCTGCCCGCCGCGGTGGGGCCGGTGCTGCTGGGCCAGGCGCTGGTGGTGCCCGGCCACTTCAGCCTGTCGACCGCCGTGCTCTGCCTCGCCTGCGCGCTGGCGCTGCAGCTGGCGGTCAACCTGGCCAACGACCTCTTCGACGGCCTTTCCGGCGTGGACCAGCCGGACCGCCTGGGGCCTACCCGCGCCCTGCAGGCGGGCTGGCTCAGCGCCGCCGAGCTGCGCGCGGGCCTCGCCGTGACCCTGGGCATTGCCGTGGCCACCGGGCTCTGGCTTGTGCTCTTCGGCCACTGGCTGCTGTGGCTGCTGGGTGGCCTGGCGCTGCTCGGCGTGCTCGGCTACAGCGGCGGCAGGCGTCCCTACGCCAACCGGGGCCTGGGCGAGCTCGCGGTGTGGGGCTTCTTCGGTCCGGTGGCGGTGCTGGGGTCGCTGCTGGCCCAGCAGAGCCCGATCACTCGGGAGGCGGTGGCGGCGGGCCTCCTGGTGGGCATGCCGGTGGCCGCCATCCTGGTGGTCAACAACCTGCGCGACCGCCATACCGACGCCCGGGCCGGCAAGATCACCCTGGCGGTGCGGATGGGGCCGGAGGCGACCCGGCGACTGTTCGCTATGCTGACGACAGGGCCGCTGGTGGCCACGCTGCCGCTGGGGCTGGCCGCCTGGGCCTGGATCATCTGGGGCCTCACGGGCCTGGCGGCGCTGGGGCTCATGCGCGAGATGCGACGCCTCGACGGCGCGGCGCTCAACGGCCTGCTGGGCCTGACGGCGCTCTACTCCCTGGCGATGGCCCTGTGGCTGGGACTGCGCCTGGTAGTCGCGAACGGCTGAGCGCCCACGGGTTCGCCCGCGGGTGCGGAAGGAGGCAACGATGCTGCTGCGTTGGCTTGTCGGGATCGCGCTGGCCTACCTGCTGGTGGTGGCGCTGGCCTGGGCCTTCCAGGAGCGGCTGCTCTACCTGCCGCATATGGGGCGCGAGCCCATCGGCACCCCGGCCGATCGCGGCCTGGCCTGGACGCCGGTGACCCTCGAGACCGAGGACGGCCTGGCGCTGGACGCCTGGTGGCTGCCCCACGAGCGCCCTCGGGCCAGCCTGCTCTTCCTGCACGGCAACGCCGGCAACATCTCCCACCGCCTCGACTCCCTGGTGCAGTTCCACCGCCTGGGGTTCTCGGTGCTGATCCTCGACTATCGCGGCTACGGCCGCAGCGAGGGGCGACCCTCCGAGGCCGGCCTGGCGCTGGATGCCCGGGCCGGCTGGCGCTGGCTGCGGGAGGAGGCCGATCAGGCCCCGGAGGAGATCGTGCTGTTCGGACGCTCCCTGGGGGCCGCCGTGGCGGCCGAGCTGGCCGAGGCGCTGGAAGCAGAGGGGCTCGAAGAGGAGGGGCCGGCGGCGGTGATCCTGGAGTCGCCCTTCCGCTCGGTGCCGGCGCTGGCCCAGCGCGTCTACCCCTTCCTGCCGGCGCGCTGGCTGGCGCGCTTCTCCCACGACACCGAGAGGCACGTCAGGGGCGTCGAGGCGCCGCTGCTGGTGATCCACAGCCGCGACGACGAGATCATCCCCTTCGCCGAGGGCGAGGCCGTCTACCGGGCGGCGCGAGACCCGAAGCGCCTGCTCGAGATTCGGGGTGGCCACAACACCGGCTTCCTGGAGAGCGAGCCGGACTACTCCGCAGGGATCGAGGCCTTCCTGACGGAGCAGGCGCAGCTGCCGCTGCGCTGAAGGGGTGCTGCCGCCCTGAGCGGGCGGCAGACGGGGGAGGGCGTTACTCGGGCAGCTCGGCGTTGTGGAAGACGTTCTGGACGTCGTCCAGCTCGTTGAGCATGTCGAGAAACTTCTCGAACATCGCCACGTCGTCGCCCGCCACGGGCGTGGTGGTCTGGGGCACGAACTGGATCTCGTCCACCTCGAAGTCGAGCTCGCCGAAGGCGTCGATCAGCGCCTGCTTGGCCTTGGCATACTCGGTGTGCGGGGCGAAGACGGTGATCTGGCCCTCCTCGTTCTCGATGTCGGTCACGTCGACATCGGCCTCCATCAGCGCCTCGAGGGTGGCTTCCTCGTCCTGGCCCTTGAAGGCGAGGATGGCGCAGTGGTCGAACATGTGGCTGACGGTGCCCGGGGTGCCGATCTTGCTCTTGGTCTTGGTGAAGCAGGCGCGCACGTCACCGAAGGTACGGTTGGGGTTGTCGGTCAGGCAGTCGACGATGACCATCGCGTTGCCCGGCCCGAAGCCCTCGTAGCGGGCCGGGGAGAAGTCCTCGCCGCCCACGCCGCTGGCCTTGTCCAGCGCCTTCTCGATCACGTGGGAGGGCACCTGATCCTTCTTGGCGCGCTCGATCAGGCCGCGCAGGCTCAGGTTGCCGGCGGGGTCGGTGCCACCCTGCTTGGCGACCACGTAGATCTCGCGGCCGTACTTGCTGTAGACCTTGGTCTTGGCAGCGGCCGTCTTGGCCATAGATTCCTTGCGGTTCTGAAAGGCCCGTCCCATATCGTTGTCCTGTAGCGTTCAACACGAGGCTGGATTCTACGAAACCGGGCCGGAGGCGAACAGGGATATTTTCGCTTCCTTCCGCCGGGCTGCACCGGGTCCGGGGCTACACTGCCGGTAGCCGCGAAGCCGCCCGTGCGCCGCCGGCTGGAACCTCGTCGTCGCGATCAGGAGAGCGCCCATGGACCATCACGCCTACCGTCATGCCCTGGCCGAGCAGCTGGAGGGCGCCGAGCTGCCCTTCGCACCCGCCGAATTCGCCGCCCGCCTCGCCCGGGTGCACGCCGCCATGCGCGATGCAGGCCTCGAGGCGCTGCTGCTCACCGACCCCGCCGATATCTTCTACCTGACCGGCTACCACACCTTCGAGGTCTCGGTGCACACCGCCCTGGTGGTAACGGCCGACCGCCGGGTGCTGCAGGTGCCCTCCATCGAGACCGGGCCCGCCGTGGTCACCGCTGCGGTGGACGAGATCCTTGGCTACCGCTGGGAGGGGATCGACGAGGTGATCGCCCCGCTGGCCGAGACGCTCTCGCCCTTTCGCAGCATCGGCCTGGATCTCTTCGGGGCCGGGCTGCGCTTCGGGGTGATCCGCGAGCTGCAGGCGCGGCTCGGCGCCGAGCGCTTCCGCGACGATGGCGGGGCCCTGCTCGACGCCGTCCGCCTGGTCAAGACGCCGGCGGAGCTCGACTGCCTGCGCGAGAGCGCGCGGATCACCGCCGCCGGCCTCGCCGCCGCCGAGGCGATCATCGCCCCCGGCGTCACCGACAACGAGGTGGCCGCCGAGGGCGCCCGGGCCATGCTGGCCGCTGGCGGCGAGTTCATGAGCCTGCAGCCCATCGTCACCAGCGGGCGGCGCATCAGCATCATCCACGTCAACCACAAGCGCACCGTCATCGAGGCGGGTGATCCGGTGTTCCTGGAATTCGGCTCGGCCTTCCAGCGCTATACCGCTCCCATGATGCGTACCGCCGTGGCCGGCCACGCCAGCCGCGAGATGCAGGCGGTCCGGGACCTCTGCCGGGCGCTGTTCGAGACGCTCGCCGCCGAGATGCGCCCCGGCCGTACCTTCGACGATGCCGCCCGCGCCGCCGAGGCGGTGCTCGCTCCCCACGCCGACCGGCTGTTCTTCTCGGGGGTGTTTGGCTATGCGGTGGGCGCCCAGTTCCCGCCCAGCTGGGTCGAGGGCACCGGCTACATCGCTCGCGGCCAGCCGCGCGAGTTCGCCGCCGACATGGTCTTCCACCTGCCGCTCTGCCTGCGTCTGCCCGGTCAGTGGGGGATCGGCCTGAGCGATACCGTGCGGGTCACCCCGAATGGCGGCGAGCCGCTCACCGACAACGACTGGCGGCTGGCCGAGGTGGCCGACTGAGACATTGGTCTACATTTTAAGTTTTTTAGTATACAAAAGTTGTGTACACCCTGGCTCTTGGCTAGGCTCGGTCATCGCGACCCCAACCAACGACAAGAATCGCGATGAGCCCCTCGATGAGCACACCACAGCACAGCCACTCCGTCTTCGACTTCCATGGCCGGCCGCCCCTGGCCAGGGCCCTGCCTCTCTCCTTACAGCACATCCTGGCGATGATCATGGGCACGGTGACCGTGCCCATCATCGTGGTCGGCGCCGCCGGCGGCAGTCTGGCCGACCAGATGCTGCTGATCCAGGTCTCGCTGATCGCCTCGGCGCTGGCCACCCTGGTCCAGCTCTACGGCGTGGGGCGCTTCGGCGCCCGGCTGCCGACCATCTTCGGCGTGGGCTTCGCCTACGTGCCGACCCTTGTCGCCGTGGGCGCCCAGTACGGCATCGGCGGGATCCTCGGCGCCCAGGTGGTGGGCGGCATCGCCATGATCCTGGTGGGGCTCTTCATCACCCGCATCCGCCACCTCTTTCCGCCCATCGTGGCGGGGGTGGTGGTGCTGGTGATCGGGCTCTCGCTCTACGACATCGCCATCCACTACATGTCGGGTGGAGTGGGCGCCAGCGACTACGGTGATCCGCAGAACTGGCTGGTCGCCCTGGTGACGCTCGGGGTGGTGCTCGGCGTCTCCCAGTTCGCCCGGGGCTTCATGAAGCTGGCGGCGATCATCTGCGGCATCGGGGCGGGTTATGCGCTGGCCCTGGCGCTGGGCATGGTGGACTTCACCCCGGTGCGTGAGGCGGGCTGGTTCAGCGCCCCGCGGCTGCTGCCCCATGAGCTCGAGTTTCACGCCGCCGCCATCCTCTCGGTGGTGATCATCTGCGTGGTCAACTCGGTGCAGACCATCGGCGACCTCTCCGCCACCTCGGTGGGAGGCATGAACCGCGAGCCCACCACCCGGGAGCTGTTCGGCGGCCTGCTGGGCAACGGGGCGACCACCGCGGTCGGCTCCTTCTTCGGCGCCATGCCGACCTCCTCCTACAGCCAGAACGTGGGCATCGTGGCGATGACCAAGGTGGTCAGCCGCTTCGTGCTGGCGCTGGCCGCGCTCTTCCTGCTGGTGGCGGGGCTGGTGCCCAAGTTCGGCGCCGTGATGACCACCATTCCCTACCCGGTGCTGGGCGGGGCCACCATCACGGTGTTCGGCATGATCACCATGACTGGCATCCAACTGATCACCCGGGACGAGATGTCGGCGCGCAACATGACCATTGCGAGTCTCGCCCTGGCGCTGAGCATGGGGGTCTATGCGGTACCCGAGGCGATCGGCCAACTCCCGGCGATGCTGCAGCTGGTGGTGGGCGGCTCGCCCATCGTGGTCGCCGCCCTGGTGGCCTTCACCCTCAACCTGGTGCTGCCGCGGCGCAGCCTGGCCGACGAGGCCGCCGAGCGTGAGGCCCTGGCCAGGGCGATGGCCGAGGAGGAGCCGACCGGCCGCCGGGCGCAACGCGCCGAAGGGGGCCGCCCCTCCTGAGCGGGATCAGGAGCCCGGCGGCGCTGGGCAACCGGCCTGCGTGGCCTCGCCGGCCGCGCGGTCGACCACCTGCACGGTGGTGGAGAGGGTCAGCCGCTCGTCCGGCGCCGCGGTGAACTGCAGCTCGCCGAACAGCGCCAGGTAGCCTGAGTCGGGCCGCGGCAGGGAGAGAACCAGCCCCGCGGCGTCGGCCGCCAGGGGATGGGGTTCCCAGTGTGCCTCGCGGAAGTCGCGTACCGGGGCTCGGGCCACCCAGGCCCGGGCTTCGTCGACGGGCTCTCCGGCGCTCACCCGCAGCGTCACCCGCTCGGCTTCGCAGTCAAACGTCCAGTCCAGTGCCGGCAGCAGCTCGCCGCGGCTCACCCGGCGGTGGAAGGCGGCCAGGCTCGGCAGCAGGCGGGCGTAGTCGCGCAGCCGGTGGCCCTGGTTGGGCAGGTAGAGCACATGGCGGGGCTCGGGCAGGGCGTGCCAGTAGAGGTTGAGGGCGTCCACGGGCCAGTAGGCGTCGTTGCTGGCCAGCACCAGCAGCTTGGGCTGGATCAGGCGCTCCCGGTAGCGGTAGGGGTCGACCATGGCCTGCAGGGCACGGCCCGCGTCGCTGTCGAGCCGGGTGTCGATGCCGCGCTCGGTGTAGTCGGCGATCTGCGTCGAGGGGGCGCCCCACACCCGGCGCTGGTGGGCCAGCTGCGGCTCCATGTCGAGGATGTCGAACACCATGGGGGCGAGTGCCGCCACCCGCGGGTCGGCCGCGGCGGTGAGCCAGGTGGTCCAGCCGCGCTTGGAGGCGCCGGTGAGGGTGAAGGTCTCGAGGGGGGCCTCCCAGTCGGCGGTCAGCGCCTGCAGGGCATCCATGGCGCGCACCGCGCTGTTGACCATGGGCAGCAGCAGCGGCCAGTCGGTCTCCTCGGGAGCGTCGAGGAAGCGCACGAAGGTCTCGGCGATCAGTGCATCCTCGGTCAGCCCGCCCAGCAGCGGCTGGAAGGGCACCTGGCGCAGCACCGCCACCGGCGTCTCCAGCGCTCGGGCCAGGGCCACGAAGCTGGCGGCATCCCGCGGCGGCTCGCGGGAGGGCTCGCCCTCGGCCGGCCAGGTGCCGCTGCCGATGAACAGCAGGGCATGAGGGGCGCCGCGCCCCTCGGTGGGGTCGATCAGCCACAGCTGGTGGCGCCACAGGGTGCCGCGCCAGCGCTGGGAGGCCAGCTCGATCAACCGGGTGTCGGTACCTAGGAGGCGATGCCGAGCGATTTCCTCCCAGTGAAAGTCGGCACCGGGGCTTGCCACGTAGGCCGAGAGGGCCGATTCCGGTGACGAGGCCGGCGTGTCATCCGCGATGGCGGTGAGCGGCAGCAGCAGACAGGCGAGCCAGGAGAGCAGGAGCGCAGGGGGCATGGCGAGCTTCTCGCGCGGGATCTTCCCGCAGCATAGCGGACCACGGCTGGGGAGTCGGTACCCGACTGCGGGGATGATCCCCATATCCGATGGCGCCGACAGCGCCGAGGCGGGGGCGGCGCATCAGGACGGTCATCTTGCCTCTGGCGCGGGTGAGGGCAGCCGGTGGGCGGCAGAAGCTTGTCCTGGGTCAACCTGGCGCCGGGTGTCGGTCGCTGGCGAGGATTCAGCCGTGGATGAACAACATGGAGCCGACTAATGGTTAAGAGGCACAGGAGGTGTCGCCCTTCCCTTTGTCCTTCCATGAGGTAACCGCCATGAAACGCCCGTCACTCTTCCAGCGCTGCGCCACCCTGCTGCCGGTGGCCGTGTTGAGTCTCTCCGTGGGCCTGGCCCAGGCCCAGGACGCCGACTTCGAGGAGTCCCTCTACGGCCGGCAGATGACCACCCAGCAGGAGCGCGACCAGATCCGCCAGCGCCTGCACAGCACCCGCTCCCTCGAGGAGCGCCAGCAGATCCACAGCGAGTACCAGCAGATGATTCGCCAGCGTGCCATGGAGCGCGGGTTCGACCCCGACGGTATCTATGGTCGCCAGATGATGGACCCGCAGGAGCGTCGGGCCTTTGCCGAGCGCATGCAGGGCGCCGGCAGCGCCGAGGAGCGCCAGCGGATCCAGGCCGAACATCGCCAGCAGATGCGCCAGCGCATCATGGAGGAGCGGGGAGGCCGGCAGGGCCAGCAGCAGCGCCAGCAACAGCAACAGCAGCAGCGCCAGCAGCTTCAGCAGCCCGGCTCCGGTCGAGGCGGCGTCGGTCGCGGCCGCGAGTGACCCGGCTTCGCCCTTCCTGCCAGCGGGCCGCCTCAGGGCGGCCCGCTGCATGATGGAGCCGGGCGGGCCGAATCAACGCTGAATTGATTGCATCAATTCGGCACACCCTTCACCAAGGCGTTACACTGCGGGTGCCTCCGTTACACTCGCAAGGAACGCTGCTCGATGATCGAACCCGACGCCCAGGCCGATGCGATGGCGAGCCAGCGTGCCCGCCGGGATCGCCGGGTCGCCATCGCCCTCTATATTGTGGGCATGCTGCTGCTGTTCGGCTCCCTGGGCGGTTTCCTCTTCGACCAGTACCAGCGTGACATGCAGGCCGCCCGCGAGCGCACGGCGGCGCGGGCCGACCTAGTGGCGGAGTGGGTCGCCAGCATCTTCTCCGCGAGCGATTTCAGCCTCGCCGCGGTCTCCCAGCTGATGCAGCCGCCCCAGCGGCAGCGCCTCTTCGGTGACCCGCCGGACCCCGAGTGGGTCGAGCCCTTCCTTGCCCAGCAGCTCGACCGCCTGGGGTTCGTCGACGAGATCAGCCTCGTCGATGCCGAGGGGCGGGTCGTCGGCTCCTCCAGTTCGCTCCATCCCCCGGGCTTCGATGTCTCCGGCCTGCCGTTCTATCGCACCCTGCGGGGTGCGCCCGAGCGGGCGGAATGGATCTCGCCGATCCACTGGTCGGCGCTGGAGCAACGCCATGTGGTGGTGCACGCGCGGCGGCTGCCCGATGGCCAGGGCCTGGCCCTGGTGGAGCTCGACCCCGGGGTGTTCGGCGAGGCCCTGGAGCGGCTCAGCCTGACGCGCGGCGAGAGCATCGCCATCCTCGACACCGAGATGCAGTTGGTGGCACGGCGTCCCCGGGTCGGTGATGAGCACTCCCCGGCGGTGCTCGGGGTATCCATCGACGAGCCCCGGACGCGAGCCTTCATCGCCAGCGGGGCGCCCAGCGCCACGCTTCAGGCCACGTCGCCGCTGGATGGCGGCGAGCGGCTCTACACTTTCCGCCGAGTCGGCGACCTGCCCTTCGTGGTGGTGGTGGGCGAGGCGCGGGAGGTGCTGCTCGGCGACTGGCTCCATCGCCTGTGGATCCGGGTGCTGATTGCGCTTACGGTGATGGGACTCGGCTGGCTGGCGCTGCGCCACTACCTCAACCGGCTGCGGCTGGAGGAGGAGGTTCGCCGGCAGGCCCTGGAGCGTGAACTGGCCCGTCGCGAGGTACAGGCCCGGGAGTCGCGCCTCCAGGCGCTGGTGGGCTCCATCCGGGACATGATCTTCGTCTTCGATGGCGAGGGGCGCTTCAGCTATATTCACGCCCCCGACCCCGACGAGCTGATGACCGAGGCCGCCGCGGTGCTGCAGCGCCCCTATCGCGAGGTGCTGCCGCCCGCCATGACCGCCCAGCTCGACGGGGCCTTTGCGGAGATGCGTCGCAGCGGTGAGCCGGTGGAGTATGACTACACCCTTCACGTCGGCGGCAAGCCGCGCCAGTTCCACTCGGTGCTGAGCCCGCTGCTGAGCACGGGCGAGGCGCCGGCGGAGGCCTTCGGCGGGGCGCTGGCGGTGGTGCGCGACGTCACCGAGGAGCGCGCCACCGAGGCCCAGCTGCGCATCGCCGCCACCGCCTTCGAAACCCACCTGGGGATGCTGATCACCGATGGCGAGGGCCGCATCCTCAAGGTCAATGACACCTTCACGCGGATCACCGGCTACAGGGAGGCCGAGGTGCTGGGCAGGAACCCGCGGCTGCTGTCGTCGGGGCTCCACGAGGAGGCCTTCTACCGGCGGCTGTGGCGCAGCGTGGTGAGCAGCGGCAGCTGGCAGGGGGAGGTCTGGAACCGGCGCAAGAACGGCGAGGTGTTCCCTGAGTGGCTGACCCTCTCCGCGGTGCGCAACGCTGCCGGCACCACGACCCACTTCGTAGCGACCTTCAGCGACCTCACCGAGCGCAAGGCGGCCGAGCAGGAGATCCACCAGCTGGCCTTCTTCGACCCGCTCACCGGCCTGCCCAACCGCCGCCTGATGCTCGACCGTCTGGAGGTGGCGCTCAAGGACAGCTATCGCAGCGGTGAGTACGGCGCGCTGATGTTCCTCGACCTCGACCACTTCAAGCAGGTCAATGACACCCTCGGCCACCATGCCGGCGACCAGCTGCTCCAGGCGGTGGCCCAGCGGCTCGAGGGGGTGCTGCGCGATACCGATACCGTCGCCCGGCTGGGCAGCGACGAGTTCGCCATCCTGCTTCACGACCTGGGGACCGAGCTTGAGGAGGTGGCGGTGATCGCCGAGCGGGTCGCCCATAAGCTGCTGGCGGTGATGCAGGCGCCGATGAGCCTCGGTGAGGAGCGCCTCGGCGTGTCGGTGAGCATCGGGGTGACCCTCTATCGCGACCACGAGACCACCCTCGACGAGATCCTGCAGCAGGCCGACCTGGCGCTGTTCCAGGCCAAGGCGGCGGGGCGCAACACCCTGGCCTTCTTCGACCCCGAGATGCAGGTGCGCCTGCAGGCCCGCGCGCGGCTCGAAGCCGACCTGCGCCAGGCGCTGCCCAATGGCGAGCTGCGCCTGCACTACCAGCCCCAGGTGGACGAGCGGGGCGTGGTCATCGGCGTCGAGGCCCTGGTGCGCTGGCAGCATCCCGTGCGCGGCCAGGTCTCGCCCGGCGAGTTCATTCCCCTGGCCGAGGAGAACCGGCTGATCGTGGCCATCGGTCACTGGGTGCTGGAGACCGCGTGCCGGCAGCTGGCGGCCTGGGCGGCGGACCCGGCACGCTCGGCGCTGAGCCTCTCCGTCAACGTCAGTCCGCGGCAGTTCCGCGAGCCGGATTTCGTCGACCGGGTGCTGGAGACCCTCGAGGCGACCGGCGCTCCGGCCTCCCGCCTCAAGCTCGAGGTGACCGAGAGCCTGCTGCTGGAGGCCCGGGACGAGGCGCGCTCGCGCATGCTGGAGCTGCGCGCGCGGGGGGTGCGCTTCGCCCTGGACGACTTCGGCACCGGCTACTCCTCGCTTGCCTATCTCAAGCGGCTGCCCCTTGACCAGCTCAAGATCGACCAGTCCTTCGTGCGCGACCTGCTGGAGGACGAGGCCAGCGAGGCGATCGTGGCCAGTACCATCGCCCTGGCCCAGAGCCTCAAGCTGGAGGTGGTCGCCGAGGGGGTGGAGACCGAGGCCCAGCGGGCCTGGCTGCTGGCCCACGGCTGCCGGGCCTTCCAGGGCTACCTGTTCGGGCGACCGGTGGCGGTGGAGGCCCTCGAGCTCGATGCCTGAGAGGGCTCAGCCCTCGCCGTCGTGGAGGTGGGCCTCCGCCTCCGCGGCGCTCTGGTAGATGTGTGGGGCCACGGCCCGCGCCTCCAGGGCATGGCCCAGCTTGCGGCGCATGAAGCCGCTGGTGGTGTAGCGGGTCACCCGGGTATAGAAGCGCTCCTCCAGGCCGCGCACCATGGCCGTGTAGGCCTCCAGCACGGCGTCATCGATGCGGCAGTGGTCGTAGTTGACCACCGCATAGACCCGCCGGCCCAGCGGCGCCAGCCGCGTCTCCACCTCCCGCTCGATGTCATCCACGTCGTTTCGGGTCGCGATGTGCAGGTTCTCGAAGTCGATGAACAGCACCTCGCCGGCGGCGTCCAGGTGCAGGCGCCGGGCCAGCGGGCGCTCGAGCAGCGTCTCGCGCAGCCCCATGGGTGCCTCGATGAAGATGCGCGGGTCCATCTCGCGCAGCGGTGCCGGCATCCGCGGCGTGAAGCCCATCTGGGCGAGGATATCGCGCTCCAGGTCCACCCCTGGGGCGATCTCGGTCAGGGCGAGGCCCTCGGGCGTGAGCTCGAACACGCAGCGCTCGGTCACGTAGAGCACCGGCTTGCCGTCGGCGGCGGCCAGCGCGCCGCTGAAGGTGCGCTGCTCCACCTCGGCGACGAACTTTGGCTGGCCGTCCCCGGGCAGGCGCAGGGCGCCGTCGACGATCTCCAGCGCCTCCCGGCTTGCCGTGAAGGTGCCCATGAAGACCACGCGGCGGGCGTTCTGGCTGATATTGATGAAGCCGCCGGCGCCCGCCAGGCGGCTGCCGAAGCGCGACACGTTGACGTTGCCGGCGACGTCCGCCTGGGCCATGCCCAGGAAGGCGATGTCCAGGCCGCCGCCGTCGTAGAAGTCGAACTGGGCGGGCTGGTCGATGATCGCCTGGGTGTTGAGGGCGGCGCCGAAGTCGAGCCCGCCGGCGGGCAGGCCGCCGATCACGCCGGGCTCGGCGGTCAGCGTCACCAGCTCCAGCACCCGCTCTTCGCTGGCCACCGCGCCGACCCCCTCCGGCATGCCGATGCCGAGGTTGACCACGGCGTTGGGCGTGAGCTCGAAGGCGGCACGCCGGGCGATGATCTTGCGCGCCGAGAGGGCCATCGCGCCCGGCGCGGCCATGGGCGTGCGCAGCTCGCCGGAGTAGCCCGGGTGGTAGGGGGTCTGGAAGGTCTGCCAGTGGTGCTCGGGCGCGTCGCAGACCACCACGCAGTCCACCAGCACCCCGGGGATGCGCACCGCCTTGGGCGGCAGGGTGCCGGACTCGGCCAGCCGCTCTACCTGCACGATCACCAGGCCGCCGGAGTTGTGCACCGCCGTGGCGATGGCCAGCGCCTCCAGCACCAGCGCCTCGCGCTCCATGGTCACGTTGCCCAGGGAGTCGGCGGTGGTGCCGCGCAGCAGCGCGACCTGCAGCGGCAGCGCCGGGTAGAAGAGATACTCCTGGTCGTCGATCGTCATCAGCCGCACGCGCTCCTCGGTGCTGATGGCGTTGATCCGCCCGCCCTCCAGGCGCGGGTCGACGAAGGTGCCGAGCCCCACCCGGGTGAGGGTGCCGGGCTTGCCGGCGGCGATATCGCGAAACAGGTGGGAGATCACCCCCTGGGGCAGGTTCCAGGCCTGGATGCGCCCCTCGATGGCCAGCCGCTGCAGCGCCGGCACCAGCCCCCAGTGGCCGCCGATCACCCGGGCCACCAGCCCCTCGTGGCCCAGGTGGTTGAGCCCGCGGGTCTTGCCGTCGCCCTGGCCGGCGGCATACATCAGGGTCAGGTCGCGGGGTTCGCCGCTCTCCAGAAAGCGTGCCTCCAGGGCCACCGCCAGGTGCTCGGCGAAGCCGATGCCGACGAACCCGCCGGTGGCCACGGCGTCGCCGTCGCGGATCAGCTCCACCGCCTCGCGGGCGGAGACCACCTTGCCCTTGGGGGAGAAGGGGCGGTCGGTGAGCAGCGGGTGGGTGCGGCGTTCCATGGCGAGTCCCCTCGGCGTGCGTTGCTGTTGTGATTGTTGTTGTGATGGCTGCTGTCGTGCATGGCATTCACGTTAGCACGCCGCTGCGTCGAGCGTCGGGCATGGCCCGTTGCCAAGCGTGAGCCTCTGTCTGATACTGTATGAAATTCCAGTATTCGTCGGAGGTGCCCATGTCGTGCATTCACCCGACCCGAGCCCGCATCGTGGGCCGGGCCGCCGGCCAGGGGGCGGGTCCGCCCCGGCCGCTGATGGGCTGCCGGGTGCGGGCGGGCTTCCCGAGTCCCGCCGACGACCACCTGGACGCCGAGATCGACCTGCACGCCCACGTGGTGAAGCGCCCCGCGGCCACCTACTTCGTGCGCGCCGAGGGGGATTCCATGCTCGGCGACGGCATCCATCACGGCGACCTGCTGGTGGTGGATCGCAGCCTGGAGCCGCTGCCCGGCCGGGTGATCGTCATCGCCCTGGAGGGGGAGCCCACGGTCAAGCGCCTGGAGCGTCGCGGCGGGGCGGTGTGGCTGGTGGCCAGCAACCCGCGCTTCGCGCCGATTCCCCTGGCCGGGCGCGAGTGCGAGGTGTGGGGGGTGGTCACCCATGTGCTCCACGACCTGCTGGGGCGCACCCCGTGATCGCCCTGGTCGACGGCAACAACTTCTACGTCAGCTGCGAGCGGGCCTTCGATCCGCGCCTGGCTGGCCGGCCGGTGGGGGTGCTCTCCAACAACGATGGTTGCGTGGTGGCGCGCTCCGAGGAGCTCAAGGCGCTGGGCGTGGCCATGGGGGCGCCGCGGCACCTGCTGCCGCCGGCCGTGCGCCGCCAGGCGGTGCTGCTCTCCAGCAACTATGCGCTCTATGGCGACATGTCGCGGCGGGTCAACCAGGTGCTGGCGGAGTTCTCGCCGGACGTCGAGCCCTACTCCATCGACGAGAGCTTCGTGGGCTTCGCCGGCTTCCCCGAGGAGGGACTGGAGGCCCGCTGCCGGGCGCTGCGCGAGACTGTGGGCCGCTGGACCGGCATCCCGGTGGGGGTGGGCGTGGCACCGACCCGGGTACTGGCCAAGCTGGCCAACCGGCTGGCCAAGCGCGAGCCGGCCTTCGAGGGGGTCTGCCTGCTCGACGCTGACGGCGAGGCGACCCGCCGGGCCCTGGCCGCCTGCCCGGTGGAGGCGCTGTGGGGCGTGGCCCGGCGCAGCGCCGAGCGGCTGGCGCTGATGGGCATCACCACCGCCTGGGAGCTGCGCGAGGCCGACCCGCGCTGGGTGCGCAGTCGCTTCTCGGTGGTGATGGAGCGCCTCGTCTGGGAGCTGCGCGGCCGCCCGGCCATCGCCCTCGACGACATGAGCGAGCCGCGCCGGCGCCTGCTGGTGTCGCGCTCCTTCGGCCGGCTCACCGGCGAGCGCCACGAGCTGGAGGCGGCGATCCGCCAGCATGCCGCCCGGGCCGGCGAGAAGCTGCGCCGCCAGGGCAGCCTGGCTCGGGCGGTGCAGGTGTTCGTGCGCACCAGCCCCTTCCAGGCCGGCGAGCCCCAGTACCGCAACGCCGCCCTGGTGGCGCTGCCCGCACCCAGCGCCGACAGCCGGGAGCTGCTCGCGGCGGCCCGCCGCGGCCTGGAAGCGATCTTCCTCGAGGGCTACCGCTACCAGAAGTGCGGGGTAATGCTGCTCGACCTGGTGGACGCCGAAGGCACCCAGCCCTCGCTGCTGGAGACGCCCGACGACGAGGCCCGACGCGCGCGCAGCGGGCGGCTGATGGCCACCCTGGACCGGCTCAACCGCGAGATGGGGCGCGATACCGTGCGCTTCGGCCTGCCCCGCCAGGGCAACGCCTGGGCCCTGCGCTGCGAGCATCGCACGCCGCGCTATACCACCCGCTGGAACGAGCTGATGCGCGTCAAGACGGGGTGAGCAAGCTCCTGACACAATAAGTCATTGCGGGGCGATCCGCGTCAGGCGGGTCGCCGGTTCGCTACACTGGGGCCGAGAGCGCGGGGGCAGAGGCCTGCTCCCGCGGCAGGTCCATCACCGTCAAGGAGAGTCTTCAATGCGCATGCAGGGAAAGAGGGTCATCGTCACCGGCGGGGCCAGCGGCATCGGTCTGGCCAGCGTGGAGCGCTGCCTGGAGGAAGGCGCCAGCGTGGTGATCGCCGATCTGGAGAGCAGCGACGGGAGCGCACGGGCGGCGGCGCTGGACGCCCGGCACACCGGGCGCTGCCTGTTCAAGGCCTGCGACGTCACCGATACCGCCCAGGTCGATCGCCTGTTCGCGGAAACGGAGAGTGAGCTCGGCGGCGTGGATGCGGTGTTCAGCAACGCGGGCATCGGCGGCATCGCGCCCTCCGATGAGGTCAGCGACGAGGAGTTCCTGCGGATCATCGACATCAACCTGAACGGCGTCTTCCGGGTGGCCCGGGCCGCCCTGCGGGTGATGTATCGCCAGGGCAGCGGCAGCATCGTCAACTGCGCCTCCATCCTCGGGGTGTTCGGCCAGTCCCAGACCGCCGCCTATACCGCCGCCAAGGGTGGGGTGGTCAACATGACCCGCGCCCTGGCCATCGAGGCGGCGCCGAAGGGCGTGCGGGTCAACGCCATCGGTCCCGGCTACATCGACACCCCGCTGCTGGCCGAACTCGACGATGAGCTGCTGCAGGGGCTGATCGGCCTGCACCCCCTCGGCCGCCTGGGGCGCTCCGAGGAGGTGGCCAACGCCTTCCTGTTCCTGGCCAGCGACGAGGCGAGCTTCGTCACCGGGGCCCACCTGATGGTCGACGGGGGCTTCACCGCCGGCAAGTCCTGATCGCCTGACACGCGCCTGCCGCTGCCCGGTGAACAGGGTCAGCCAAGCAGGCGTTCGATCTCCTCCAGCAGGGCGTCGCGCCGGGCGTAGAGCTCCGGCAGCCTCTCCACGGCCTGCTCACCCTGGCCGTGATCCAGCAGCGCACAGAGCTCCACGGCCAGCCCGTGCACTCGGCGGTGCAGGCGATCGAGGTGCTCGATCGCCGGGCCCATGGGCTCGCGCAGCTGGTCGAGCCAGAAGCAGAAATTGCAGCATGACGGGTCGAGGGGAGGGCGTTCGGGGCTCTCCGACATCAGGGTGGCAGCGAGACGCCGGGCCCAATCGCGGTGCGCCACGGCGGCATAGAGCAGCGGCCTGGCTTCATGGTCGATGGTCGGCAGCTCGGCCCAGCGGGGCGGGGGGCGCCAGTCGCCCAGCCAGTCCGGAATCGCCTCCGGGGGCATGGGGCGAGCGATACCGTACCCCTGGGCCAGCTCGCAGCCGACGCGCAGCAGCATGTCGCCGTGTTGAACGCTCTCCACGCCCTCGGCAATCACCTGGCGATCGAAGGCGCTCGCCAGCCGCAGCACGCCGTCGAGGATCTTGAGGTCCTCGGGGTCGTCGAGGATGTCGCGCACGAAACTCTGGTCGATCTTGACGGTGCCGGCCGGCAGGCGCTTGAGGTAGGTCAGCGACGAGTAGCCGGTACCGAAGTCGTCCAGCGAGATCTGGATGCCGATCTCCCGGCACCCCTCGAGCAGGCCGGAGACCAGCGCCAGGTCGCCCAGGGTGCTGGTCTCGAGAATCTCCAGCTCCAGCGTGCCGGGGGCAAGCTCGGGATGGGTGTCGAGCAGGCGCTTCAGGCGGGGCACCAGGTCCTTCTGGCGCAGCTGGCGGGCACTGACGTTGACGCTCACGGGCAGCTCGATCCCCAGGGCCTTCCAGGCGGCCGCCTGGGCCAGGGCGGCGCCGACCACCCACTCGCCGAGCGCCTCCGATAGCGGATGCTCCTCGATCACCGGCAGGAACTGGGCCGGCGGCAGCAGGCCACGCTCGGGGTGCTGCCAGCGCACCAGCGCCTCGGCGCCGATGACCTGGCCCGTGCGCATGTTGACCTTGGGCTGGTAGTGCAGGATGAATTCGCCCTGCCGCAGGCCGCGCTGGATACGCTCCAGGGTCTCGTGGTGGCTGCGGATGCTGCGGTCGTGATCGGCATCGAATCGGTGGTAGCGCCCCTTGCCGGCCAGCTTGGCCTGGTACATGGCCTGGTCGGCCTGGCGCAGCAGCTGATCCGCCTCGATGGGCTCGGCCTGGGGGTAGAAAGTCACGCCGAGGCTGGCGGTGACCGCAAGCTCATGGCCGTCAACGTGCACCGGCAGGGCGGCGGCCTCGAGCAGGCGCTCGAACAGGGCCGTGGCGACAGCCTCGCTGTCCAGGTCCAGCACGACCGCCACGAACTCGTCTCCGCCGAGTCTCGACAGCGTGTCTTCCTCCCGCATGACCTCCTTCATGCGTCGGGCGACGGCGATCAGCAGCTGGTCGCCGGCGGCGTGGCCGTGGCGGTCGTTGATGGCCTTGAAGCCGTCCAGGTCCAGGTAGGCCACGGCGAGGTGGCGGCCCTGGCGATGTTCCCGACTCATGGCCTGGGTCAGGCGGTCGGCCATCAGCACGCGGTTGGGTAGCCCGGTCAGGGGGTCGTAGTGGGCCAGGTGCTCGAGCTGCTGCTCATGCTCCTTGAGGGTGGTGATGTCGGTGGAGATGCCCAGCAGGCCTACGATATCGCCGTTGTCATGGATCGGCGTCTTCACCTCCAGGTAGACGTGCCTGCCGGTCGCGTCATGGATGGGAATCTCTTCCGTGGTCGACTCGCCGCTGAGCACGCGGGCGTCGATCTTGCGCAGGCGGCGCACGATATCGGTGGGGAAGAAGCGGCTGTCGTCGCTCCCCGGCAGGCTCTGCGCCGAGCAGCCGAAGAGCTCCAGGGTGGCGCGGTTGGCGAAGGTATAGCGGCAGTCGCGATCCTTCATGTAGATGTAGGAGCCCACGTGGTCCAGGGCCTCGCGGAAGCGCTCGGCCTCGAGGTGGGCGGCGCGCAGGGCGATCTCGGAGCGCTTGCGCTCGGTGGTATCGGTGATCACGCCATACCAGGAGATGGCGCCATCCGTTTCGCGATGGGGGAGCGAGTCGCCGAACAGCCAGCGCTCGGCGCCGTCCCGGTGGATGACCCGGTACTCGTGACGCCAGGGAGTGAGGGCCTCGGCGGAGCGGCGGATGGAAGCCATCACGCCGTCGAGATCGTCGGGGTGGATCACCGAGAGCACCGGGGAGGCGTCCTCCCTGACCGACTCCGGGGAGACGCCGTAGACCTGCTGCATGCCGTCGCTGGCGTAGGGGAAGCAGGAGCGCCCGTCCGGCTGGAGCCGATACTCGTAGACCACGCCGGGCACGCGGTCGGCGATGGTCTTGAGCCGGGTCAGCAGCGTCTCGAGCTCGCGCTCCCGCTCCCGCACGGTCAGCGTCAGCGCGTCGGTCATGCGCAGGGCGCGGGCCCGCGTGGTGGAGAGGGTAAAGACCAGGGCGCCGAGCAGGGCGGTGATGATCAGGCCCCCGGCCAGGGTCAGCCAGGCGGCGCGGGTGGCGATGGCCTGGCCGGGCGCCAGGTGGTCGAAGGCCAGCAGCCACGGGGTGTCGTTGAAATAGATCAGGCGCTGCTGATGAAAGCCGCTGTCATGGGGCGCGCCGGGAGCCGGCCGGTTGGTGAACAGCAGGTGCTCCGCTGCCGCCACCTCGCCATCGTAGAGGCGCAGCCCCACGGCCTGGCCATCCTGCTGCTCCCAGTCGCCGAGGATGCCCTCCATCAGGTCGTACATGCGGTAGGGGCTGTAGGTCCAGCCGATCAGCGCCTCGCGGCGCTGCGCCACGCTGTCGACCGGCGCCCCCTGGCGATAGACCGGCACATACATCAGGGTGCCGGGCTGGATGTCGGTATCGGTCTCCTGCACCAGCAGGACCCTGCCGGTGAGCGCTGCCCGGCCGGTGTCGCGGGCCTGCTCCATGGCGGCGCGGCGCACCGGCTCGGTGAACATGTCGTAGCCGAAGGCGCGCAGGTTGCGGCCCTCGAAGGGCTCGAGGTAGATGATCGAGGTGTAGGCATCACGGGGACTGTCGGGATGGACACGATAGTCGGGGAAGCCCTCCGCGCGGAGCCTGGCCTCGTGGGCGGCGAGGGACTCCGTGGGAATCCACTCGGCATAGCCGATGCCCTGGGCATAGCCCAGCGTATCGGCCGCCCGCAGCTTCTCGACGTAGCTGCGCCACTCGCTGCGGTCGACCTCCTCGGAGGCGTCGAACAGCCCCGCGGCGCCGCGCAGCACCAGCGCATAGGCGGAGAGGCGCTCCTCGATACGCAGGGTGACCTGGTCGGCGGCGAAGCTGAACTGCTCCTGTGCCTTGGCCTCGGCATTCCGATAGACCTGATGGCCGGCAAACAGCGACAGCAGGATGCCCGCCGCCACGATCAGCCAGACGACTCCCGGCAGCCGCGCACTCCGCTTCGCTCCCATGCGTATCGTTGATCTCGTGTAAGTGACCGTATCCAGGTTGCAGAGTAACGGTAAAGGGGCGGGAGGTCATCGGGCCGATGACACGCCGTGGCCCTGGACATGGCGGCCAGGCGCCGGGGCTGCCATCCTGACAGGGCACTCATCGAGGAGCTCTGCCATGTCCGCCCCATTCCTGCCGCGCTGCCGGCGCCTGCTGGCCCCCTGCCTGGCCCTGCTGCTGGCCTGGGCGCTGCCCGCCCAGGCCCGGGAGCTGGCCGTGCCGCCCGAGGCGATGGTCGAGGTCGAGGTGGCCACCGTGGGCATGTCGGGCATGGCCGGTGTGCCGGTGGTGCTGCTGCGCGAGCCCGGTGCCCGGGAGGTGATTCCGATCTTCATCGGCGTGGCCGAGGCCCGCGCCATTCTGCGCGCCCTGACCGGCGAGCGTCCGCCGCGGCCGCTCACCCACGAGCTGCTCGGTGACGTGCTGGCGGGGGCAGAGGTCGCGCTGACCCGGGTCTACGTGGATGCCCTCACCGAGAGCACTTTCCTGGGCATGCTGGAGCTCTCGGTGCCGGGTCGCGATGCGCCGCTGCGCATCGACAGCCGCCCCAGCGATGCCATCGCCCTGGCGCTGACCGCCGGGGCCAGCATCCACGTGGCGCCGGAGGTGCTGGAGGCGGCCCGCCAGATCGAGTACCAGGGCTTCGATGACCAGGTGGTGGTGGCGCTGGGCATCACCGTCACCCCGCTGGACGACGACCTGCGCGAGGCGCTGGGGCTGCCGGACCGCGCCGGGGTGCTGGTCAGCGACGTGAGCGGCGAGGCCGCCGAGGCGGGGCTTGAGCCCGGCGACCTGCTGCTGGCGGTCAACGGCGAGACCCCGGAGAATCCGCTGCACTTCCTGGAGCTGGTGCGCGACACCCCCGCGGGGGAGCCGGCCCGGCTGCGCGTGTGGCAGCGCGGCGAGATCGTCGAGGTGGAGCTCTCCACCGAGGTGCCGGCACCCACGCCGCGGCGCCGCGCACCGGGGCTCGAGGCCTGAGGGGGGCTTGGCAGCCGCGCCCGGGCGGGCAAGAATGGCGCCCGGGAGGACTGACTGACCATGCTCGAATCACTGATCGCCTTCGCCCTGCTCGGCGAACCCGCCCTTGCCGCGCCCCCGGAGACCGGGCTGCCGGCCCGGGAGGCCCACCACCGGGAGCTGCTCTCCTGCGACCGGCTGGTGGGGCACTGGCTGCAGGAGGACGAATACCTGGCGCTGTACAACGCCATGGCGGACTCCCGCCAGGCGCTGGAGGCGCTGCGCCCCATGCCCTTCAGCGAGGAGGAGTTCCCGAAGGATGCCGCCGACCTGAGGGTGGGGGATGCCCACTATGGCGAGGCGGAGCTTGCCCGCCTGCACGATCGTCCCGCCGAGGCGGACGTGCGCGAGGCCTACCTGGTGCTGCGCCCCCACTGCATGCGGCTGATCGGCTACTTCTGCGCGCCAGGGCCAGGCGCCCCGGCGTCCTGAACGCACAACGGCCACCGCGACGATTCGCCAGGTGGCCGTTTTTCAATGCTTTATGGTGCCGCAAAGAGGATTCGAACCTCCGACCTACGCATTAAAAATTGCAATGAGCAATAACCCAAGACGTTTAGCCGAGTCCGTCCGGGCGATTATGAGCGTCGATGCTGAAGTGGTGCGGTTCCTGAGTACAGCCAAGGGGGCGCTTTCGTTGTGGAGGAGCCTGGAGCTGGTTCCAATACCCTACCTCTTCACCGCGCCGGGCCAAGGCCCTGGCACTGGCTCAGATTGACAGCGTGCACTACCGGTCCCACTATATTGGTTAAGAATTGCTCACTCTAGGGGGATCGCCCATGGCATCCAAACTGAAAACCAAGCTCCTGTCCCGGCGTAAGGCCGTCAGGCGAGTGGTAGTCAAGGAGCGCCTAGAGTTCGCAAAGACCATGACGATCACCCTGTACCGCCGTGATGGCTCCGTTGAGGGCTGGGCGAAGCGATACCCCAACACGGAGGACGGTCGGCGACAGCGCGCCTACGACCGCCTATCCCGTCGGGTAGGCCCTGATCGCGCCCAACGCCTGATGACAATGAGCAACGGCGTGGAGCACGTAGTTGCACATAATCGCCAGCGCACCCCTGAGCAGCGCCGTCGTGAGTACCAAGACGACGAATTCGTGGAGATTTGACGCCTACAGGGGAATGGATGCCCAAGGTTTTATTCAGAGAGTCGTTTCGTGCCCGTTTGGCCCCCGAAGCATGTACTACGCTGCGTGATGAATTCCTAGACTGGAAAGCCGGTGGTGAGTACGCCCACTACACGTTCGGCAAGGATGCTGGGTTCAGTAGGCCCAAGCTTGCCGTTGACGAGTCGCTGCGTCACGTGCACATGGTCCCACTGCAGGATCTCGATGGTCTTGAAGAGTGGGAACGAGCCTTCCACCATCGAGGTCGGAAAACTTCCAATCGCGTACTCGTCTACACCTGCGGCCTCCTTGACTCGGAGTGCTATCTACTCATCGATCTCTTTGATGAGCCAGACGGTCACTCATTGATGGAGGATGACAAGCTGATTGAGGAACTGGCTGAGGTCGCGGGGCGATTTCGTGACAAGTTCTGATTGACGCAAGGAACTCTCCCCGGCACCACCCCCACCAAGGCAACCCGAATCGATCCGCACGAATCTGGCGGCAATGGCCACCCGATGCCGGGCAGTATTGCAGGGCGACGTGGGCAATGTGTGCCCACCTGCTGGCCGGTTGCTACCTGGCCCGCTGATTTCGCTGACTGCTGCCTATTTGCTACCCAAGAGCCGGGCAGCTAAAAACGGCCACCGCGACGATTCGCCAGGTGGCCGTTTTTCAATGCTTTATGGTGCCGCAAAGAGGATTCGAACCTCCGACCTACGCATTACGAATGCGTTGCTCTGCCAGCTGAGCTATTGCGGCACTGCCGGCGATGGTAGCGCCGCCGCGGCGCTTCGCCTAGTCCCCGGCGGGCTCGCGCAGTCGGGTGAGGCCTTCCTGGGCGGAGGAGGCCACCAGGCGGCCCTGGCGGTCGTAGATGCTGCCGCGGGCAAAGCCGCGGGCGCCGCCGGCCCAGGGGCTGTCCATGTCGTAGAGCAGCCAGTCGTTGACCCGCACGTCGTGGTGGAACCAGAGGGCATGATCGAGGCTGGCGATCTGCAGCCCGGGGTCGCGGAAGTCGAGCCCGTGGGGGACCAGGGCCGTGGTCAGCAGGTTAAAGTCGGAGCTGTAGGCCAGCAGGTGGCGATGCAGGGCGGGGTCGTCGGGCAGCCCGCCTGCCAGGCGGAACCAGACGCGCTTGTGGGCCGGCTGGCCGGACCGGCTCTCCTCGCCGGCGAGCAGGAACTCGATGGGGTGGCTGTCGAAGCGCACCAGGCGCGCGCCCTGTTCGGCCAGGCGCTCCGGGGAGGCGACCTCGGGCATGGCGGTCTGGTGTTCGAGGCCGGACTCCTCGCCGTGGAAGGAGGCGCTGCAGAAGAAGATCGGCCGGCCCTTCTGGATGGCGGTGACCCGGCGGGTGGTGAAGCTGCCGCCGTCGCGCACTGCGTCCACCTGATAGACTACCGGGCGGTGGGGGTCCCCGGGGCGCAGGAAGTAGCCGTGCAGCGAATGGGCTCGGCGCTCTGCCGTCACCGTCTGGCTGGCCGCCGACAGCGCCTGGCCCAGCACCTGGCCACCGAACAGCTGGGGGAGCCCGAGGTCCTGGCTGGTGCCGCGAAACAGGGTCTCCTCCAGGGGTTCCAGGGCCAGCAGGCCGACCAGGGCGTCGAGGGGGGTGGGCATGGGGGCGATCTCCGGGCCGTCGTGGCCGCGTCGGGCCACTCATACAGATGTTTCATGGCAGTCTACATGGAGTCGAGGGCGTTGCGCAGCGATGAGTTCTACATGCACCGGGCGCTGGACCAGGCCCGACTGGGCTTGGCCGCCGGCGAGGTGCCGGTGGGGGCCGTGGTGGTGGATGGCGCGGGCGAGATCGTCGGCGAGGGTTTCAACGCCCCGGTGGGGGGGCGCGACCCTAGTGCCCATGCCGAGATCCGCGCCCTGCGCGATGCCGGCGCCCGGCTCGGCAACTATCGCCTCGACGGCTGCACCCTCTACGTGACCCTGGAGCCTTGCCTGATGTGTACCGGGGCGATCATCCATGCCCGCCTGGCCCGGGTGGTCTACGGCGCTGCCGAGCCGCGCACCGGCATGGTGGAGTCGAAGGCCAACCTCTTCGCCCAACCCTGGCACAACCACCGGGTCGAGGTAGTCGGTGGCCTGCTGGCCTCTCGCGCCTCGCGGCTGCTACGGGAGTTCTTCGCCGCCCGGCGCGGCGAGTGAATCCGCCAGCCTGGCCCGGTTGCGGCCGGCGCCCTTGGCCCGGTAGAGCGCCATGTCTGCCGCATTCAGCAGGTCGTCGACCCCCA
Source organism: Halomonas sp. JS92-SW72 (assembly GCF_003547075.1). NCBI lineage: Bacteria > Pseudomonadati > Pseudomonadota > Gammaproteobacteria > Oceanospirillales > Halomonadaceae > Halomonas > Halomonas sp. JS92-SW72. The sequence goes on along the minus strand of NZ_CP032147.1, from coordinate 2,118,329 downwards.
GGGGGCCGGGGGCGCCTGTCGCCACGCCGATGCTGATGGTGAGCGGGGTGCCATTGGCGTGGGTCAGGCCGCGGGCCGCAACGGCCTCGCGCAGGGTGTCGGCGACCCGCATGGCCTCCGGGCCCTCCCGGCCGGGCAGGCAGGCCACGAACTCCTCGCCGCCCAGGCGGGCGAAGAGCCCGCCGGCCGGCTCGATCACCTCGCGACCCAGGCGGCCGATCTCGATCAGGTAGCGGTCGCCCTCCAGGTGCCCGAGGCGGTCGTTGATCCGCTTGAAATGGTCGATGTCGCAGAGCAGCACGCTGATGGGCTGGCGCGGGTCGTGGGCGCGCAGCGCCTGCAGGAAGGTGCGCCGGTTGGGTAGGCCGGTAAGCTCGTCATGGCCGGCCAGCCACTCGACCTCCTGCTGCAGCCGGGTGCGCTTGCGGATCTCGCGGCGCAGCTCGTGGTTGGTGCGTCGCACCGCCCGGTGCTGGTTGGCCATCTCCTGCTGGGAGAAGAGCACCAGATAGAGCAACTGGGCCAGCAGCAGGCCCACGCTCAGGCTCACCACCGGCTGGCGGGGCAGGTCGCCCAGCAGCCGAGGCAGAGTGGGCTCGGCGCGCAGTACCAGGGGGATGCCGGAGAGATCCAGCTCGGCTTCCAGCTGCCAGGGCCCCAGGCGAGCCTCGGCGGACTGGTGGGCGAGGCGCTTGCCGCCATGGAACAGGCTGAGCTGCTGGGTGCCGGGGTCGATGGCGGTAAACAGCGTCTCGGCAAGGACCGGAAGGCTGACCACCATGGCCACGGCGCCTCTCGGGTGTGACTCATGCGCGAGGAAGAGCGGCAGGTAGTGGATCACCCCCGGGCCGCCCTGCAGCAGCTCGATGATATCGGTGCGCGCCTCCCTGCCGTGCTGCAGGGCGCTTATCACCGCCTCGCGTCCGGCGGGCTGATCCTCGAGGAGCCGGGAGCCGAGTATCCGCAGGTTGTGCGCGTTCGGTGGGTGCACCAGCTGGATGCGGGTTGCGGCGTCGATATAGGCGATGTTCAGGAAGTAGCGGAAGTCACGCTGATAGGGCGCCGCCTGGGTGGCCCAGTCGGTCGAGCCGGGCGTGGCGGCCGTGAGGCGCCAGACGTTGGCAAAGCGGCGCATGGCGGCGAGGTGGTCGTGGATCTCCCGGGAGAGGCTCTCGGCCATCTGGGCATGCTGCTGGCCGATGCGCTCGGCGAGCTCGCGCTCGCCGAGCGCCTTCTGGTGATGCCAGAAGAGCAGGCTCAGCAGGGCCAGGCAGAGCGCCGGCCACAGGGCGCGGCGCAGCCGGAAGGCGTGCTGTTGCCAGGCGCCGGCGACATCGACCATCTGGCCCGCCAGCAGGGTCAGCAGGATGGCCTGATCGAGCCAGCTCCCCCGCAGGGACAGCAGGGCGGGCGCCGAGTGGAATGCCTCGGCCGCCTGGGCCAGCAGCAGCAGGCCGGCGATCCCGAGCAGCATGGGGGCGCCGAGGCCGGCGCGGGTGCGCACCGCAAGGCTCAGCAGCAGGGCGATCAGGCACAGGGTCAGCAGCAGCGGGGGGCGCCAGTCCACCAGCAGGCTGCCCGTCAGCAGCCGGTCGGCCAGCCGATCCCAGGCGGCATGGGGCAGCCAGTGTTCCGGCAGCAGATAGCTGACCAGGCACAGCGTCAGGAGCCCCAGGGCCGGCCACAGCAGCGCCTGGGCAGCGACAGGGCCCAGGCGATACCAGAGCAGCTGCCCCAGTGCCGCCATGACCAGAAGCACGGCGGTGGGAAGCGAGCCGTAGAGGCCGATTACGGCCAGGGCCAGGGCGATCAGGCTCCCCAGCAGCGCCGCCAGGCTGGCCGCGATGGCCCAGGCGCTTACCGGGCGTTCACTGGCCAGGCGCAACGGATAGTATGGCGTCATGGCTCTCTTCCGGGTCCGGTAGGCGGGCGTTGAGCAGGTAGAACTGCTCCTGGCTGCGGTCAACGTAGCTCAGTATCTCGTGGTAGCGCCGAATATTGCGCACGTAGATCACCGGCTCGCCGCCGCGGGCATAGCCGTGGCGGGTCTGGCTGTGCCACTCGCGCTCCTGCAGCAGCGGCAGCGACTCGCGCACGTCGGCCCAGCGGTCCGGGTCGCCGCCACGCTGCTCGGTGATGCGCCGGGCGTCGTAGAGGTGGCCCAGACCCACATTGTAGGCCGCCATGGCCATGAACAGGCGGTCCTCTCCGGTTATCGACTCGGGCAGCCGATCCTTTAGCTCGCGCAGGTAGCGGGCGCCGCCCTCGATGCTCTGGGCGGGGTCCAGGCGGTCGCTCACCCCCAGGTCGCCGGCGGTGGGCAGGGTCAGCATCATCAGCCCGCGTACCCCGGTGGGGGAGGTGGCCTCCGGGTCCCAGTGGGACTCCTGGTAGCCCAGCGCGGCCAGCAGCTTCCAGTCGAAGCCGGTCTGGCGGGCCGCCTCCCGGAACAGCTCGGTGTAGTCCGGGAGGCGGGCGTGGAGGTGCTGGATGAAGGTGCGCGCGCCCACGTACTCCAGGTAGTCGTCATGGCCGAAATAGCGCGCCACCAGGGCCTCGAGTTCACCCTCGTCGTGAAGCGCCGCGAGGAAGCGGTTGGCCGCCTGCGCCAGCGCCAGGCCACCCTCAGCGGGAAAGGCCCAGGCCAGGGAGAGCGGCTCGCCCAGCGCGAAGCCACGCTCCACCCCGGGGAAGAAGAGCCGGTTGAGGCGGAACTGGTGCTCGAAGAGCACCGCGGCGTCGAGCCGCCCGTCCTCGACCCAGCGCAGCAGCTCGGCGGCCTCCAGGTCATCGGACTCCTCCCAGGCGAGCGACGGGTGCTCGGCCTTGAGTTCGCGCAGCACCCGGTCGGTGCCGGCCCCGGCCAGGGTGCCGAGGCGCAGTCCCTGCAGACGGTCCAGGCCGGTCACCGGCGGCAGGCCGCGACGGTAGACCAGCATCGGCTGCAGCTCGAGGATCGGCCGGCTGAAGATCACCCCGTCGAGGCCCGGGGTCAGCGGCAGGGCGGCGGCTCCCAGGTCGCCCTCCCGGCGGACGGCCTCAAGCACGCTGGCGATATGGTGATCCGCGCGCAGCGCCAGGCTGACGCCCAAGGAGGCGGAGAAGCGGCGTACCAGCTCGTATTCAAAGCCGGTGGGGCCCTCGCGCCCCTCGTAGTAGGTGGTGGGGGTGTTGCGGGTGTGCACCTGCAGGAATTCGCGGTCGAGGATCGCCTCCAGGTGCCGGCCGTCGGGCGTGCCCGGGGAGGTGGGCCACAGGCCCAGCAGGAGCGCACCGGCCAGGCCCAGAGCGGGCAGGGCCGGGCGGCGGCGCCAGCGGCGCATAAGCTGATCGATCGGCGGCAGGGGCATGCGGGGGACGGCTGGCGATGACGACCCACCACCATAACCAGCTGCGGCGCGGCTGTCATCCGTGCGATTTCTCACCGCGATTTCTTCCGCCCCGGGCTTTCCAGTATCATATGCGCTCTCTGCCGCTGGCCGCGGCCCCTCCTTGATGATTTCCAGAGGCTCCAGGATATGCTCGAACTGCGCGGCGCCCCCGCCCTCTCCGCCTTCCGTCACGCCAAGCTGCTGGCCGCCCTGCGCGAGGCGGCGGCCGACGTCGAGTCGCTGCAGGCGGAGTACGTGCATTTCGTCGACCACGACGGCGAGCTCTCCGGCGATGAGCTGGCCGTCCTGGAGCAGCTGCTGGACTATGGCTCCCACGTCGAGGGTTCCCAGGCCGAGGAGCGCGCCGAGGGCCAGCTGTTCCTGGTGGTGCCGCGCATCGGCACCCAGTCGCCCTGGTCCTCCAAGGCCACCGATATCGCGCGCAACTGCGGCCTGACCCAGGTGCGCCGCCTCGAGCGTGGCATCGCCTACCGGGTCAAGCTCAGGGGCGTGCTCTCCGAGCAGGCCTACGAGGGCATCCGCGCCACTCTGCACGACCGAATGACCGAGACGGTGCTGGCCGACAGCTCCGACGCGGCACGGCTCTTCGCCCACCATGAGCCGGCGCCCCTGGGCAGCGTCGACATCCTCGCGGGCGGTCGCGAGGCGCTGGAGGCCGCCAACGTCGCCCTCGGCCTGGCCCTGGCCGAGGACGAGATCGACTACCTGGTGGCGGCCTTCCGCGACCTGGGCCGCAACCCCACCGACGTCGAGCTGATGATGTTCGCCCAGGCGAACTCCGAGCACTGCCGCCACAAGATCTTCAACGCCGACTGGGTGATCGACGGCGAGGCGCAGACGCACTCGCTGTTCAAGATGATCAAGAACACCTACCAGGCCTCCCCGGAAGACATCCTCTCGGCCTACAGCGACAACGCGGCGGTGATCAAGGGCGCCACGGCGCCGCGCTTCTTCCCGGCCCCGCTGACCGGCCAGGCCGGCGAGCGCGCCGTCTACGGGAGCGTCGAGGAGCCGATCCAGATCCTCATGAAGGTGGAGACCCACAACCACCCCACGGCGATCGCCCCGCACCCGGGCGCGGCCACCGGCGCCGGCGGCGAGATCCGCGACGAGGGTGCCACCGGCATCGGCGGCAAGCCCAAGGCGGGCCTTACCGGCTTCACCGTCTCCAACCTGCGCATTCCCGAGTTCGTGCAGCCCTGGGAGGCCTTCGACTACGGCAAGCCCGAGCGCATCGTCTCGGCCCTCGAGATCATGCTGGAGGGCCCCATCGGCGGGGCGGCCTTCAATAACGAGTTCGGCCGCCCCAACCTGGCCGGCTACTTTCGTACCTACGAGCAGGACACCCTGGGGGCCAACGGCATCGAGCGCCGCGGCTTCCACAAGCCGATCATGCTCGCCGGCGGCTACGGCAATATCCGCGACGGCCACGTCCAGAAGGGCGAGATCCCCGTGGGCGGCAAGCTGATCGTGATGGGCGGCCCCGCCATGCTGATCGGCCTGGGCGGCGGCGCGGCCTCCTCCATGGCCTCCGGCACCTCCAGCGCCGACCTGGACTTCGCCTCGGTGCAGCGCGGCAACCCCGAGATCGAGCGTCGCGCCCAGGAGGTGATCGACCGCTGCTGGGCCCTGGGCGAGTCCAACCCCATCCGCTTCTTCCACGACGTCGGTGCCGGCGGGCTCTCCAACGCCCTGCCGGAGCTGGTCAAGGATGGCGAGCGCGGCGGCCTGTTCGACCTGCGCGCGGTGCCCAACGCCGAGCCGGGCATGAGCCCGCTGGAGATCTGGTGCAACGAGGCCCAGGAGCGCTACGTGCTGGCGGTGGCCGCGGAGGACCTCGACACCTTCGACGCCCTGTGCCAGCGCGAGCGCTGCCCCTATGCGGTGGTGGGCGAGGCCACCGAGGCGCACCACCTGGAGGTGCGCGACGGCCACTTCGAGAGCAAGCCCGTCGACCTGCCGATGAGCGTGCTGTTCGGCAAGCCGCCGAAGATGACCCGCGAGTTCAGCCGCCAGAGCACCGAGATGCCCGGCGTGATGCTGGACAACCTCGACCTGCGCGAGGCCATGGACCGCGTGCTGCGCCTGCCCACCGTGGCCTCCAAGAGCTTCCTGATCACCATCGGTGACCGCTCCATCACCGGCCAGGTGGCCCGCGACCAGATGGTCGGCCCCTGGCAGGTGCCGGTGGCCGATGTCGCCGTGACCACGGCCAGCTTCGACACCCACGCCGGCGAAGCCATGGCCATGGGCGAGCGTCCGCCGGTGGCGCTGATCGACCCCGCCGCCAGCGCCCGCCTGGCGGTCGCCGAGGCGATCACCAACCTGGCCGCCGCGCCCATCGCCAAGCTCGGCGATATCAAGCTCTCCGCCAACTGGATGAGCGCCGCCGATCACCCCGGCGAGAACCAGGCGCTCTATGACGCCGTCCACGCCGTGGGCATGGAGCTCTGTCCGGCGCTCGGCATCGCCATCCCGGTGGGCAAGGACTCCATGTCCATGCGCACCGCCTGGCAGGAGGAGAGCGAGAAGGGCGAGCGGGAGGAGAAGAGCATCACCTCGCCGCTGTCGCTGATCGTCACCGGCTTCGCGCCGGTCACCGATGCGCTGAAGACCCTGACCCCCCAGATCAACCTTGAGCAGGACGAGTCCGACCTGCTGCTGATCGACCTGGGCGGCGGCAAGAACCGCCTGGGCGGCTCGGCGCTGGCCCAGGTCTATGGCCAGGTGGGCAGCGAGTGCCCGGACCTGGACGACCCGGAGGACCTCAAGGCCTTCTTCGCGGTGATCCAGGGGCTCAACGCCGAGGGCAAGCTGCTCGCCTATCACGATCGCAGCGACGGCGGCCTGCTGGTGACCCTGCTGGAGATGGCCTTCGCCGCCCACGCCGGCCTCGAGATCAAGCTCGACTGGCTGGTCGACGAGCCCGCCGAGGCGGTGAATGCGCTGTTCGCCGAGGAGCTCGGCGCGGTGATCCAGGTCAACCGCCAGCACACCGAGGAGGTGCTGGCCCAGTTCGCCGCCGCCGGCATCGAGACCTGCGGCGTCATCGCCCGGCCCCGCTACGACGACCAGGTGCGGGTCACCCTCTTCGAGGAGCCGCTGCTGGAGACCACCCGCATGCTGGCCCAGCGCACCTGGTCCGAGACCAGCTACCGCCTGCAGGCGCTGCGCGACAACCCGGAGTGCGCCAAGAGCGAGTTCGACGGCCTGCTCGATGACCGCGACCCGGGTCTCTCCGCCACCCCCGCCTTCGACGTCGACGAGGATGTCGCCGCGCCCTATCTTCAGGCACCCGGGCTCAACCTGGCTCGGCCTTCGGTGGCGGTGCTGCGCGAGCAGGGCGTCAACGGCCAGGTGGAGATGGCCTGGGCCTTCGACCGCGCCGGCTTCGAGGCGGTGGACGTGCACATGAGCGATATCCTGGCAGGCCGGGTATCGCTGGATGAATTCAAGGGGCTGGTGGCCTGCGGCGGCTTCTCCTACGGCGACGTGCTGGGGGCCGGCGGCGGCTGGGCCAAGTCGGTGCTCTTCAACGAGCGCGCCCGGGAGCAGTTCGCGGCCTTCTTCCAGCGTGACGACAGCTTCTCGCTGGGCGTCTGCAACGGCTGCCAGATGCTCTCCCAGCTCAAGGAGCTGATTCCCGGGGCCGAGTCGTGGCCGCGCTTCGTGCGCAACGAGTCCGAGCAGTTCGAGGCCCGGGTCGCCATGGTGCAGGTGGAGAAGACCCCCTCGATCCTGCTGGCCGGCATGGAGGGCTCCCGCCTGCCCATCGCCGTGGCCCATGGCGAAGGCCGCGCCGAGTTCCGCGACAGCGCCCACCTGCGCAGCATGCAGGGCAATGGCCAGGTGGCGCTGCGCTTCCTGGACAACCACGGCCAGGTCACCACCCGCTATCCGGCCAACCCCAACGGCTCGCCCTCCGGCATCACCGGCCTGACCACCCCGGATGGCCGCGCCACCATCATGATGCCCCATCCGGAGCGGGTGGTGCGCGCGGTGACCAACTCCTGGCGTCCGGCCGAGTGGACCCGGGACGGCGCCTGGCTGCGCCTGTTCCGCAACGCCCGGGTCTGGGTGGGCTGATCCCGGCGCTTTCCGCGGCAGACGCTTGCAGCACGACCATCGCGGCGGCCTTCGGGCCGCCCTCGTCGTTTCCGTCACGCCTGGCTGTGAAACGAGTGTTTGAATGCGTGGCGCAGGCGGGGCACACTCGAGGCCACCGGGTCCAGAAGGGAGGGGCGGATCGAATGGGAGAGACGAGCATGGAGGAGCGGTTCGAGGGGCGGGTGCGTCTCGGCGTCGAGGCGGGGGTGGCCGAGGTCACCCTGAGCCGACCGGAGGCCCACAACGGCCTGGACTGGGCGATGATCGACGGCCTGCTGGCGGCCCAGCGCCGCCTGGCCGCGCTCGACGGCCTGCGCGCCGTGGTGCTGGCCGGGGAGGGCGAGAGCTTCTGCGCCGGCCTGGACATGGGCGCCATCATGGGCCAGCCGGAGCGGCTGCCGTCGCTGCTGGAGGCCGACGAGGCCGGTATCAATCCGGTACAGCGCCTGGCGCTGGGCTGGCGCGAGGCCGGGGTGCCGGTGATCGCCGCCCTGCACGGCCACGTCTACGGCGGCGGGCTGCAGATCGCCCTGGGGGCGGATATCCGGGTGGTGCACCCCCAGGCGCGCCTGGCGCTGCTGGAGATCGTCTGGGGCATCATTCCCGACATGGGCATCACGGCCACCGCTAGCGACTTGCGCGGCGACGTGCTGCGCGAGCTGACCTGGACGGGGCGCAAGGTGGGCGGCGAGGAAGCCGTGGCGCTGGGGCTGGCCACCCGGCTCGGCGACGAGCCCCTGGCCATGGCGCGCCAGATCGCCGGTGCCATCGCCGGACACTCCCCGGGGGCGGTGGCCGCGGCCGGCGAGCTCTTCCGCCTGGCGCCGGGCATGTCACGCCGCGAGCGGCTGGCGCTGGAGGCGCGTCTGCAGCGCGGCCTGCTGGGGGGCGAGGAGCAGCGCGAGGCGGTGGCGGCACGGCTCGCCGGCAGGCCGCCGCGCTTCCCCTGATGCCCTGACGAGGGCGCCAGGTCCCGCTAAGATGGCGGCTCGATTCGCCACCCCGGAACCCGCATGCCTCTCCCCGCTGCTGCTGTGCCCCGTGCTGCGCCCCCCGCCCTGCGTCCCTACCAGCAGGAGGCGGTGCGCCGGGTGATCGAGCACTTTCGCGGCTCGGACGACCCCGCCGCGGTGGTGCTGCCCACCGGCAGCGGCAAGTCGCTGGTGATCGCCGAACTGGCGCGCCTGGCCCGGGGACGGGTGCTGGTGCTGGCCCACGTGCGCGAGCTGGTGGAGCAGAACCATGCCAAGTACCTGGCCTACGGGCTTGCGGCGGATATCTTCAGCGCGGGCCTCGGGCGCAAGGAGAGCGCCCGCCAGGTGGTGTTCGGCTCGGTGCAGTCGGTGGTGCGCAACCTCGAGAGCTTCGCCGCGCCGGACCATCCGCGCGGCCCCTTCACCCTGCTGGTGATCGACGAGTGCCACCGGGTCTCCCCCGCCGAGGACGCCAGCTACCGCCGGGTGATCGAGGCGCTGCGCGCGGCCAATCCGCGCCTCAAGGTGCTGGGGCTGACCGCCACCCCCTATCGGCTGGGCCAGGGATTCATCTACCACCGCCACCATCACGGCATGGTGCGCGGCGATGACGACTGCTTCTTTCGCGAGTGCGTCTTCGAGCAGCCGCTGCGGCTGATGGTGAAGCAGGGCTACCTGGCCGAGCCGCAGCGCATCGATGCAGCGGTGGAGCGCTATGATTTCTCGGCGCTGGCCCCCTCGGCCAGCGGGCTGTTCCGGGAGGAGGAGCTCAACCGGGTGGTGGCGGGCCACCGCGCCACCCCGGGGATCATCGCCGAGGTCATCGAGCGCGCCCGCGACCGCCAGGGGGTGATGCTCTTCGCGGCAAGCGTAGCCCACGCCGAGGAGATCCTCGGCTACCTGCCCGCCGCCGAGGCGGCGCTGGTCACCGGCGAGACCCCCCTGGCCGAGCGCGAGCGGCTCATCGCCGCCTTCAAGGCCCGCGAGCTCAAGTTCCTGGTCAACGTAGCGGTGCTCACCACCGGCTTCGATGCGCCCCATGTGGATCTCATCGCCATCCTGCGTCCCACCGAGTCGGTGAGCCTCTACCAGCAGATCGTCGGCCGCGGGCTGCGCCTCTCGCCTGGCAAGCGTGACTGCCTGATCCTCGACTACGCCGGCAACCCCTGGAACCTCTATGCGCCGGAGGTGGGCTCCCCGAAGCCCGCCTCCGACAGCGAGCCGGTGCAGGTCCCGTGCCCCGCCTGCGGCCACGCCAACCTCTTCTGGGGCAAGCGCGACGGCGAGCTGGTGATCGAGCACTTCGGCCGCCGCTGCCAGGGGCTGGTGGAGGACGACCCGCAGGCCCGTGGCGCGGCGTCGGGCGCCGAAAATCGTGACGCGGCATCGGGCGCCGGAAAAAAACGACAGTGCGACTTTCGCTTTCGCTTCAAGGTGTGCGGCGACTGCGGCGCAGAGAACGACATCGCCGCCCGGCGCTGCCACGGCTGCCAGACCCTGCTGGTGGACGCCGACGACAAGCTCAAGGAGGCGCTGCGCCTCAAGGATGCCCGGGTGCTGCGGGTGGCCGGCATGCAGCTCGAGGCCACCGTCAACGGCCGCGGCATGGCCCGGCTCAAGGTGACCTACCATGATGAGGATGGCGCGACGCTGGCCGAGTGGTTCGCGCTGGAGACGCCGGCCCAGCGCGGCGCCTTCGCCGCGGTCTTCCTGCGCGACCACCTGCGCGCGCCGGGGGTACCGTGGCGGCCCACCACGCCGGAGGAGGTCGTGGCCGAGCGGCGCCGCCTGCGCCATCCCGACTTCGTGGTGGGGCGCAGGGTGGGACGCCACTGGCAGGTGCGGGAGAAGCTCTTCGACTACAGCGGGCGCTATCGCAAGGCCATTGGTGCGGAGTAGGGGTGCAAGGATGGCCGGCTAAGCCCCGGGTTCATCGCCAGCTCAGAGGGTCAGCGCTGTCTCCGGCGCCGCGCTCTTGCTAGACTGCGCCGTTGATCCTGCGTCCCCGGAGAGGCACGCCGCGTGAGCGCCACCCCCGATACCGCCAGCCCCGAGCAGAGCGTCGCCGCGGCCCAGCAGGCCGCGGTGCTCGGAAGGCTGTTCGACGAGCCGATCACCGAGCTGCCCGAGGATCTCTATATCCCGCCGGAGGCGCTGCGGGTCTTTCTGGAGGCCTTCGAGGGGCCCCTCGACCTGCTGCTCTACCTGATCCGCCGCCAGAACCTCGACATCCTGGCCATCGACGTGGCCGCCATCACCCGCCAGTACATCGAGTACGTGGAGCTGATGAAGGCCATGGAGATCGAGCTGGCGGGCGAATACCTGCTGATGGCGGCGATGCTGGCCGAGATCAAGTCGCGTACCCTGCTGCCGCGCCCGCCGAAGGAGGGCGGCGACGGCGAGGAGGAAGATCCGCGGGCCGAGCTGATCCGGCGCCTGCAGGAGTACGAACGGCTCAAGCATGCCGCCGAGGCGCTGGCCGAGCTGCCGCGCCTGGGGCGAGACTGGTTCCCGGCGCGGGCGCTGCTGCCGCCGCTGGAGTCGCGGGTGATCCATCCGGACGTGGAGCTCGGCGAGCTGCTCGGTGCCCTGGCTGGCATCCTGCGGCGCGCCGAGCTGGTGCAGTCGCACCAGATCAGCCGCGAGGTGCTCTCGACCCGGGAGCGCATGCTGGCCATCATGGAGCGGCTCGGCCACGATCACTTCACCCCCTTCGAGGCGCTGTTCGGCCTGGAGGAGGGGCGGGCGGGGGTGATCGTCACCTTCATGGCGATCCTCGAGCTCGCCAAGGAGGCGATGATCGAGATCGTGCAGAATGCCCCGCTCTCACCGATCCACGTGCGCGCCCGTACCCCGGTGAAGGCGGACGAGGCCGGCGACCTGGATGACCTGGAAGCCGAGGGCGAGAGCGCCTTCGCGGACGATGATGGGGGAGGGCGGCCATGACCGCCATGGAGTATCCCGAGGCCCTGGACGAGATCCTCGAGGCGGCGCTGCTGGCGGCCGGCGAGCCGCTCTCCCTGGAGCGCCTCGACGGGCTCTTCGACGACCACGAGCGACCGCCAAGGCGCGCCCTGCGAGAGGCGCTCGACCGCCTCGGCCTGCGCCACGAACGCGGCGCCATGGAGCTGCTCGAGACCGTCTCGGGCTACCAGCTGCGCATCCGCCCGCGGCTCTCGCCCTGGGTCTCGCGGCTGTGGGACGAGCGTCCCCAGCGCTACTCCCGGGCGCTGCTCGAGACCCTGGCGCTGATCGCCTACCGCCAGCCGGTGACCCGCGGCGACATCGAGGAGGTGCGCGGGGTCACGGTGAGCGGTTCGATCATGCGCACCCTGCTGGACCGCGGCTGGATTCGCGTGGTGGGCCACCGCGACGTGCCGGGGCGCCCGGCGGTCTATGCCACCACCCGCAGCTTCCTCGACGACTTCGGCCTGAAGACCCTCGACGAGCTGCCGCCGATGCACGAGCTCAAGGACTTCGAGGAGCCCGGGTGGATGAGCGAGGACGAGGCGCCGCCGCCGCCCCAGCACGACCTGCTGGCCCAGGCCGATGCGCCCCTCGACGATGCGTCCCTCGACGATGTGCCGGAAGAGGGCGAGCAGGCGGCAGGCACTACCGATCAGGAGGCACCGGCCGCGTCCGGTGCCACCGACGCGACGGCCGGGATGGCCGACGACAACCACGCCGGGACGGCGTCAGAACGGTCCGGCCTGAGCTTCGCCGAACTCGAGGCTCGCCTGACCGAACGTGCCCGGAGCCGCGTCGACGATGACGCTGCCCCGGGGGCGGAATCCACACCCAGTGAGAACGACTCATGAGCACTACCAGCGAAAAACTTCAGAAGGTCCTGGCCCGCGCCGGGCTGGGCTCCCGCCGCGAGATGGAGACCGCCATCGCCGATGGGCGGGTCAAGGTCAACGGCCAGGTGGCGACCCTCGGCGACCGCATCGAGATGCGCGACCGGGTGCTCTTCGACAACCGCCCGGTGACCCTGCGCGGCGCCGATGAGGTGCCGCGGCGGGTGATCATGTACAACAAGCCCGAGGGTGAGCTGTGTACCCGCAAGGACCCGGAGGGTCGCCGCACCGTCTTCGACCGCCTGCCGCGGCTCAAGGGCGAGCGCTGGATCGCCATCGGCCGCCTCGACATCAACACCAGCGGCCTTTTGCTGTTCACCACCGACGGTGAGCTGGCCAACCGCCTGATGCACCCCTCCACCCAGGTGGAGCGCGAGTATGCGGTGCGCGTCATGGGTGAGGTGACCCGGCAGAACGTGGTTGCCATGGTCCAGGGCGTGATGCTCGAGGACGGGCCGGCGAACTTCACCGACGTGCAGGAGTTCGGCGGGGAGGGCATCAACACCTGGTTCCACGTGGTGATCCTGGAGGGACGCAACCGCGAGGTACGCCGCCTGTGGGAATCCCAGGGGGTCACCGTCAGCCGCCTCAAGCGGGTGCGCTACGGCAACATCTTCCTCGACAAGCGGGCCAAGGCCGGCGAGTGGGTGGAGCTCTCCCAGGCGGAGATCGATGACCTGGCCGAGCTGGCCGGGCTGGAGTCACGCAAGGTGCCGGATCTCACCCCGGACGAGAAGAACCGCTGGAGCCGCGACAAGCACAAGCGCAAGCCGGTACAGGCGATGCGCAAGCCCAAGACGCGCCGCTGAGCGGCGGCGGCGACAAAAGGCAAAAAAGTCCTTGCCAGCCAGGGGGCGGATCAGTAATATCTGCCCCCGTTCGGAAGGGTCGTTAGCTCAGTTGGTAGAGCAGTTGGCTTTTAACCAATTGGTCGTAGGTTCGAATCCTACACGACCCACCATCCGGACCTGCAGGCTTGTACGCAAGCATGGGTCGTTAGCTCAGTTGGTAGAGCAGTTGGCTTTTAACCAATTGGTCGTAGGTTCGAATCCTACACGACCCACCAGATTCGACGCCCCGGCCTCCCAGAGGTCGGGGCGTTCTGGTTTCTGGCCCGGGTGCCCGGTGAGGCGCGTCGTGAGCCGAACGGTTCGGCCCGCCGCGCGTCCAAGCGGAGCAGCGGCGCGATTTCTTCACCGATAGTGGCCACGAACCCGGCCTCCTGGTCTAGAATAGGGTCCTTGCCGACGGTGGCGACAGACGCCCCGGGCAGCCGGCGCATCGTCCGCGCGGAGCGCGCGAGCCGCGATGCACCCGATCACGCAGGGGGAGCCCCTGCCAGTCACAGTGGTAGACACGATGACGATCATGACTTCCCGTGCGGAGGTACGCGAGTACCTGACCCGCACCTATTGCCCCACCCGCATTCCCGCCGAGGACGAGGCGCGCGTCGAGGAGATCAAGCGGCTCCTCGAGGCCAACAACGCCGTCCTGGTGGCTCACTACTACACCGACGATGCCATTCAGCAGCTCGCCGAGGAGACCGGCGGCTGCGTGGCCGACTCCCTCGAAATGGCCCGCTTCGGCGCCCGCCACTCGGCCGACACCCTGGTGGTGGCCGGGGTGCGCTTCATGGGCGAGACCGCCAAGATCCTCTCCCCGGAGAAGCGCGTGCTGATGCCCACCCTGGAGGCGACCTGCTCGCTGGACCTGGGCTGCCCGGCCGACGAGTTCGCCGCCTTCTGCGACCAGCACCCCGACCGCACCGTGGTGGTCTACGCCAACACCTCGGCGGCGGTGAAGGCGCGCGCCGACTGGGTGGTCACCTCGTCGATCGCCGTGGAGGTGATCGAGGAGCTCCAGGCCCGCGGCGAGAAGATCCTGTGGGCCCCGGACAAGCACCTGGGCGGCTACATCCAGAAGAAGACCGGCGCCGACATGCTGCTGTGGGACGGTGCCTGCATCGTCCACGAGGAGTTCAAGGCCAAGGGGGTCGAGGAGCTCAAGGCGCTCTACCCGGAGGCAGCGGTGCTGGTGCACCCGGAGTCGCCGGCCTCGGTGGTGGCGCTGGCCGACGTGGCGGGCTCCACCTCCCAGCTGATCAAGGCCGCCCAGGCGCTGCCCAACGACAAGCTGATCGTGGCCACCGACCGCGGCATCTTCTTCAAGATGCAGCAGGCGGTGCCCGGAAAGACCCTCTTCGAGGCGCCCACCGCCGGCAACGGTGCCTCCTGCAAGAGCTGCGCCCACTGCCCCTGGATGGCCATGAACGCCCTGGACAACCTGGCCGACGCCCTGCGCCACGGCTCGGGCGAGATCCTCGTCGATGACGCCCTGCGTCAGGCGGCGCTGAAGCCCCTGGAGCGGATGCTCAACTTCCAGCGCTGATCACGGGCGCTGGGCGCTAGAACTTCTCCAGCGTCTCCCGATAGCCGATGAACGCCTCGCGGCGCTGCTCGATGCGAGCAGTGGCCGCGGCGTCTCCCTCCCGCTCGGCCACCTGCCGGGCCACCTCGAGCTGACGAATCCCCTCGCTGATGCGCCCGGTGAGCTGCAGCTGCTCGGCCCGGGCCAGGTGCCCCCAGGCCTCGCGTCCGCTGCGCCCGGCGGCTTCCGCCAGCAGGGTGAACACCTGCGGGTCCTCGTGGCGGCGCTCGGCCAGTTCGCGCAGCACCCGCCACGCCTCGTCGGGGTCGCGCTGCAGCAGCGCCTCGCCCAGGGTCAGGGTGGCGGGCAGGTGCCCCGGCATCAGCCGCAGCAGGCGGCGGCTGCGCTCGATGGCGTCGTCGTAGCGGCCGGCATCGAAGGCCACCTGGGCGGCGGAGGCGGGCAGCAGCCCCAGGTCGGGCTCCTGACGGGCCAGGGCGTCGAGGGTCGAGAGGGCCGCCTCGACGTTGCCCCGACGGGCCTCCACCAGGGCGCCCAGGTAGCGTCGGGCGGCGTCGGGCACGTCGTCCTGGGCGAGCCGGGTGATGGCCTGCTGGGGGTCGCGCTCGTGGATGGTCAGCAGGGCGCGGGCGCGCACCAGGTGGTACTGGAGGTCGTCGTCGCGGGGGGCGGCGACCGAGAGCTGACCGGCGCGGTCCTGGGCATCGCCGATGCGCGACTCGGTCACCGGGTGGGTGAGCAGGAACTCCGGCGGGTTGCCGCCCTGCAGCCTGGCCATGCGCTGCATGGCCTGGAACATGCGCACCATGGCCTGGGGGTCGTAGCCCGCCTGGGCCATGGCCTGCAGGCCGATGCGGTCGGCCTCCTGTTCGAAGCGCCGCGAGTAGGCCAGCTGGTCCTGGATGAAGGCGGCCTGGGAGCCCATGGCCACGCCGATGCCGGCGTCGCCCCCGCCGGCGGCGGCGATCAGCATGCCGGCCAGCATGGCAGCCATGGCGGGTACCTGGGTCTGCTCGGTGCGGGCCTGGCCGCGGGCGTAGTGGCGCTGGGAGAGGTGGCCGAGCTCGTGGGCCAGCACCGAGACCAGCGCCGCCTCCTCCTCGGCAAAGGCGAACAGGCCGGCATTCACCCCGATGATGCCCCCCGGCACGGCGAAGGCGTTGAGTTGGCGGCTGTCGACCAGGGTCACCAGCGGCTGGCTGCCGCCCAGCCCGCTGTGGGGCAGCAGGCGCGCGATCATCGACTCCACGTAGTGCTGGGCGATGGGGTCCTGCCACTGGGGGGCCCGCGCCTGGAACTGGCGCAGCCAGGCCCGCCCCAGGCGAAATTCCTCGCCGCTGGCGGCCTGGCTGTCGCCGCTGGCCAGGCTCGGCAGCCCGGCGGCGCTGTCCCACTGGGGCTGGGTCCACTGGCCGGCGGCGGGCAGGGCCAGCGCCAGGCACAGGGCGCCGGCGGCGAGTCGGGGAAAACGGCGCGGCATGCTCGGGGTCTCCTGTGGTGGGCCGAGGTGGCCCATGGTCTGACATTGATTCAGCCGGTAAAGTGCCTTTAAATCCCAAGGGTTTCCGTGCCGCGCGGCCATCCGTCGTCCGGCAGCAATCCGCCCCACCCCCATTGTTCCGGGAGAGATCATGGCTCTGCAACCCGATGACCTGCTCGACGCCCGCGGTCTTCCCTGTCCGCTGCCGCTGCTCAAGGCGAAGCAGGCGCTGGCGCGCCTGGCCCCGGGCCAGCTGCTCGAGGTGATGGCCACCGACGCCGGCTCCTGGCGGGACTTCGAGACCTTCACCGCCCAGAGCCCCCACGAGCTGCTGGAGCGAGAGGAGCGCGGCGACACCTACCACTACTGGATTCGCAAGGGCGGGGAGGGCACTTCATGACCCTGCGGGCGGTCTTCAAGAGCTGGATCGACCACTACTTTTCCGACGAGGAGGCGGTGATCCTGCTGGTAGTGCTGGTGCTCGGCTTCGCCGTGGTGATCCTCTTCGGCCGCATGCTGGCGCCCTTCCTCACCGCCCTGGTGATCGCCTTCCTGCTGCAGGGGGCGGTGGGCTGGCTGGAGCGACGCCACGTGCCCCATCTGCTGGCGGTGAGCCTGGTGTTCCTGGGCTTCATCGGTCTGCTGCTGGCGCTGGCCTTCATCCTGATGCCGCTGATCTGGAACCAGCTGGTGGGGCTGGTGCAGGAGACGCCGCGCATGTTTGCCAGCGGCCAGCAGCTGCTCGACGACCTGCAGGAGCGCTACCCGCACCTGGTGACCCCCGACCAGATCCAGAACTGGATCGCCGTGGCCGGCCGCGAGATGACCCAGTTCGGCCAGCGCGCCCTGACCCTGTCGCTGGCCTCCCTGGGCAATGTGCTGGCGCTGATCATCTACCTGGTGCTGGTGCCGATCCTGGTCTTCTTCCTGCTCAAGGATCGCGAGAAGCTGGTGGACTTCACCCTCTCGCTACTGCCCCAGAAGCGCGCCCTCATGACGCGCATCTGGCACGAGATGGACGACCAGATCGCCAACTACGTGCGCGGCAAGTTCATCGAGATCATCATCGTCGGCACCGTCTCGTTTCTCACCTTCGCCTACTTCGGGCTGCCCTATTCGGCGTTGCTGGCGGTCCTGGTGGGCTTCTCGGTGCTGGTGCCCTACATCGGCGCGGCGGTGGCCACCCTGCCGGTGGCGGCGGTGGCCGGCTTCCACTTCGGCATGACCAGCGAGTTCGCCTATGTGCTGATCGCCTACGGCATCATCCAGGCGCTCGACGGCAACGTGCTGGTGCCGATCCTGTTCTCCGAGGCGGTCAACCTGCACCCGGTGTCGATCATCGTGGCGGTGCTCTTCTTCGGCGGGATCTGGGGCTTCTGGGGGATCTTCTTCGCGATCCCGCTGGCGACCCTGCTCAAGGCGCTGGTCTATGCCTGGCCGAGGGGGATCCAGCGGCACAAGCGCGAGGAGGCGGCCGAGGCCCTGGCCGAGGAGTGAGCCACGGGCCTGCGAGACCGCATCGGCGGCGCAGGCCCCTGGGATCAGCCGGCGTGCAGCGCCTGGGCGGCCTCCAGCACCTCCTGGGCGTGGCCCGGCACCTTGACCCCGCGCCATTCCCGGGCGAGGTTGCCCTCGGCGTCGATCAGGAAGGTGCTGCGTTCTATCCCCAGGTGCTCCTTGCCATACAACTTCTTGAGCTTGATGACGTCGAAGAGCCCGCACAGGGTCTCCTCCTTGTCGGAGATCAGCGCGAAGTTGAAGGCCTGCTTGGCCTTGAAGTTCTCCTGGGCGCGGATGCCGTCCCGGGAGACGCCGAGGATCACGGTGTTGGCGGCCTCGAAGGCCTCCTTGCGGTCACGGAAGTCACCGCCCTCGGTGGTGCAGCCCGGGGTGCTGGCCTTGGGGTAGAAGAAGAGCACCACCTGCCGGCCCTTGAGCTCGGAGAGGGTGACCGTGGTGTCGCCGGTGGCGGTGGCGGTGAAGTCGGGAACCGGCTGGCCTGTACTCACGCTCATGGAAGTCTCCTGCGCGTTGGTGGGGGGAGCTTGATTACACGCAAGCGGCGCGGCGCTGTCAAAGTGGTGCGCCTCGCTGTACAGGCTCTGGCCGGCTGAGTACCATTTGACCCTTGATGCGGGCCACGGGCCCCGCCCCCTGTCGACCCGGTGGTTACCGGGCCGTGGCGCAGCCGTCGAATCGAGAGGAAAGAACGGATGATCACTGGCAGTATCGTCGCCCTGGCGACGCCGATGAAGGTCAATGGCGACATCGACTGGGAGGCGCTGCGTCGCCTGGTGAACTTCCACCTCGACAACGGCACCGATGGCATCGTGGCCGCCGGCACCACCGGCGAGCCCACCACCATGTCGTTCGCCGAGCACTTCGACGTCATCCGCACCGTGGTGGAGGAGGTCGATGGTCGCATCCCGGTCATCGCCGGCACCGGCGCCAACGCCACCTCCGAGGCCGTCGAGCTGGCCCGCTACGCCGGCGAGGTGGGGGCCGACTACTGCCTGTCGGTCTGCCCCTACTACAACAAGCCCACCCAGGAAGGCCTCTACCGCCACTTCAAGGCGGTGGCCGAGGGCAGCAAGCTGCCGGTGATCCTCTACAACGTGCCCGGCCGCACCGCCTGCGATCTCTACAACGAGACCGTGCTGCGCCTGGCCGAGGTGGACAACATCGTCGGTCTCAAGGATGCCACCGGCAACCTGGAGCGCGCCGAGGACCTGATCTCGCGGCTCAAGGGCAGCGGGTTCATGCTCTACTCCGGCGACGACGCCACCGCCTGCGACTTCATGCTGATGGGCGGCCACGGGGATATCTCGGTGACCGCCAACGTGGCCCCCCGGGCCATGCACGACCTGTGCGTCGCGGCGGTGGCCGGCGATGCCGACCGCGCCCACCAGCTCAATACCCGGCTGATGCCGCTGCACACCAACCTGGGCATCGAATCCAACCCGATCCCGGTGAAGTGGGCGCTCTACCGCATGGGGCTCGTCGAGCCGGGCATCCGCCTGCCGCTCACCTGGCTCTCGGAGAAGTACCACTCCACGATCAGCGAGGCCCTGCAGCTGGCCGGCGTGATCGAGGACTGATCGGCGTCGTGCCGGAACCTGGAGAACTGATGCAAGGTAGACGCATGAACTCAGCGCTGAAATGGCTGCCTCTGGTGGCCGCCGTGGCCCTGGCGGGCTGCGCTCGCCCCGACGGCTACTACCACGACCGCAACGTCGACTACGCCGAGGCGCGTATCGCCCCGGCGCTGACCCTGCCCGAGACCCGGGACCCCCAGCGCTACCGCGATGCCATGCCGGTGCCCCAGGCCGCCGGTGATTTCCAGGCCCCCGACGGCCGCTTCCGCGCACCGAGCCCCCAGGCCCTGGGCGCCGGTCGCGCCGTGGAGCGCGACTTCGTCGAGCGCCGCACCATCGGTAGCGACGCCTGGCTGGTGGTGGGCGCCGACCCCGGCACCGTCTGGCCCCAGCTCGAGGACTTCGCCCGCAGCCGCGGGCTGGGCATCCAGGCCAGCGACTCCTCCCGCGGGGTGATCGAGACCGGCCAGGCGCGCCTGAGCGTGCGTCAGGGGCTGCGCGCCGGCGACAGCGAGGTGCGCTGCGACCAGGGCGGGGCCCCGGTGGGCGCCTGCCTGGACGCCCTGGAGTCCTTCTTCGGCGCGCGCAGCGCCACCGCCAGCGCGTCGTCTCTGGCCGCCCAGCGCCTGGCCGGCGAGTCGCGCCTCAGTCTCGCGCAGCGTGGCGACGAGTGGCTCGTCGAGATCCCGCTGGAGCTCGATCGCACCTGGGCCGAGCTCGATCACCAGCTGCGCCAGGACTTCACCGTGGAGGAGCGCCGCGAACTGCTGGAGAGCGACCCGGCGAGCCACGAGTTCCTGATCAGCTACATGACGGTCACCGAGCGCAACCGCAATCCGCTGCAGATCGTCTTCAGCGCCGACGTGCGCCAGATGCACCAGCAGATCCGCCTGGTGCTGGAGTCCGAAGGCCCCCGGCAGACCGTGCTGCGGGCGGTGAATGCCAGCGAGCGCGGCTTCAGCCCCGAGGACCAGCGTGAGCTGCTCGAACGGGTGTCGGGCCTGCTGCGCTGATGACGGAAGGGCAGCAGGCCGGGAGGCTGCGCTTCGCCTCCCTGGGCAGCGGCAGCAAGGGCAATGCGACCCTGGTCAGCGATGGCGAGACCCACCTGCTGGTGGACTGCGGGTTCGGCCTGCGCGAGGCCGAGCGTCGGCTCGCCGACTTCGGGCTGCACCCGCGCCAGCTCGATGCGGTGCTGGTCACCCACGAGCATGGCGACCATATCCGCGGCGTCGGCCCCCTGGCGCGCCGCCACGGCGTGGCGGTCTACCTGACGCCCGGCACCTGGGCCTCGGGGCGGCTCGGCGAGCTGCCGAGCCGCCACTGGATCACCCCCCAGGCACGCTTCGCGGTCAAGGGGCTGACCATCGACCCGGTGACCGTGCCGCACGATGCCCGGGAGCCGGTGCAGTTTCGCGTCCACGGCGGGGGGCGTAGCCTGGGAGTGCTCACCGACCTGGGCCACCCCACCGAGCACGTGGCCGAGGCCTTTGCCGGCTGCGACGCCCTGGTGCTGGAGTGCAACCACGATGTGCAGATGCTGGCCGATGGCCCCTATCCGCCACGGCTGAAGCGCCGGGTGGGCGGCGACTGGGGGCACCTGGCCAACGCCCAGGCCGCCGCCCTGCTGCCGCGCCTCGGCCTGGACCGCCTGCAGCACATCGTCTGCTCGCATCTGTCGGAACACAACAACCGCCCCGAGCTGGCCCTGGCGGCCCTGGTGCCGCTGCTCGACGGCGACGACTCCCGGCTCAGGGTCTCCTGCCAGGAGGCGGGCCTGGCGTGGCAGGCCATTGCCTGACCCCAGCCCCTGAGCTCCCCCACTACCACCTATCCCAAGCCTCCGGAGGCTTCCATGGAAAAGCGTCAAGAACTCTATGCCGGCAAGGCCAAGTCGGTCTTCGCCACCGATGACCCCTCCCGGGTGATCCTGCAATTCCGCGACGACACCAGCGCCTTCGACGGCGAGCGCATGGAGTCGCTGGCGCGCAAGGGCATGGTCAACAACTGCTTCAATGCCTTCATCATGGAGAAGCTGGCGGCGGCCGGCGTACCCACCCACTTCGAGAAGCGTCTCTCCGCCACCGAGAGCCTGGTCAAGTCGCTGAAGATGATCCCGGTGGAGTGCGTGGTGCGCAACATCGCTGCCGGTGGCCTGGTCAAGCGCCTGGGGGTCACCGAAGGGCAGGAGCTCACCCCGCCCACCTTCGAGCTGTTCCTGAAGAACGATGCCCTGCACGACCCGATGATCAACGAGTCCCTGGCCGAGACCTTCGGCTGGGCCACGCCCGAGCAGCTCGCCGAGATGAAGGCGCTGACCTTCAGGGTCAACGAGGTGCTCAAGGCGCTGTTCGCCGACGGCGGCCTGCTGCTGGTGGACTACAAGCTGGAGTTCGGCCTCTTCGAGGGGCAGATCGTGCTGGGCGATGAGTTCTCCCCCGACGGCTGCCGACTGTGGGACGCCAAGACCCGCGAGAAGCTCGATAAGGATCGCTTCCGCCAGGGGCTGGGCGGCGTGATCGAGGCCTACGAGGAGGTCGGCCGTCGCATCGGGGTCGAGTTCGTCTGATCGCGCCGGCGGCTGCCGCCTGAACGATGAAGGGCCCCTCGGGGCCCTTCGGCGTGTCTGGTGCCGCGGTCATGCCGCCACGATCGCCACCACCTCCATGCGGGTCTCCTCGCCGACGGCGACGGCGCGGAAGCGCACGTCCACATCGCGCAGGCGCACGCCGTAGTTGCGAGCCTCGGCCCCCTTCCGGTAGGCGGGGCGCGGATCCTGGGCCAGCACCTGGATGATCAGCTCGCGCAGGGAGTCACCGTCGGGGCGTTCGGCCAGGGTCGCGGCGGCCTCGTCGTTGAACGCCACCGCCAGCTGTGGCGGGGCCTCGGGGGCGAAGCCGGCGCGGGCCTCGGGGCGAGACTCCGCCCAGGGCAGGTAGGGCTTGATATCGAGCACCGGCGTGCCGCTGACCAGGTCGGCACCGGCCAGGGTCAGGCGCACGCCGCGGCGGGTGTCGATCGCGAGGAGCTCCACCAGCGACAGGCCCAGGCGATTGGGGCGATGGGTGCTGCGGCTCGCGAAGACCCCCACCCTGGCGTTGCCGCCGAGGCGCGGCGGGCGCACCAGCGGCGTCCAGCGCTCGGGGCTCTCGTGAAAGACGAAGGTGAGCCACAGGTGGCTGAAGGCCTCGAGGCCACGCACCGCGAGCGGGTCGTCGAAGGGGGGCACCAGCACCAGGCTGGCCCGGGCCGCAGGGGCCAGGCCCGGCTGGCGGGGAATGCCGAACTTGTCGGGGTAGTCGCTCTCGATGACGCCGATCGGCGACAGCGTGAAGGCGTCGGGGAGGGAGAGTTCGCTCATGGGCGGATTATGCCCGGCGCCGGCGCCGGCGGCGAGGGGATTGGCGCCCGGGGCAGGCTTGTGTAGTCTCCCCGCAACAGCCAGGTTTCGACAGGATCGCCATGAGCCAGATCGCCAGTGCCCCGACGGCCGCCCCGGCCCCGCCCCGGGGGCCGCGCATACGCTATCGCCAGGCCCTTTCCCGTGATGCCGCCGACCAAGCCGAGGTCTTCCATCATGCGGTGATGCAGGGCGCCATGGCCCACTACAGCGTCGCCGAACGCGAGGCCTGGGCATCGGCCCTGCCGCGGGACGCCTGCGCCTGGGCGGCGCGCCAGGCGCTCTTCACCACCCTGGTGGCCGAGTGCGATGGACGCTGCGTGGGGTTCCTGGAGCTGGACCTGCCGCGGGGGCGCATCGAGACGCTCTACGTCTGGCCGTCGCTCGCCCGCCGCGGCATCGGCTCCACCCTGCTGATTCATGCCGAGCGCCTGCTGATGGAGCAGGGCCATGCGCGGGCCCGGATCGAGGCCAGTCTGGTGCTGACGGAGCGTCTGGTGCGACGCGGCTGGCAGGAGGTGGGCGAGGAGTGGGTGGAGCGCGGCGGCGAGCGGCTGTGCCGCAAGACGCTGGAGAAGCGCCTCGCCGCCGTGGAGACCTGAGCGCCGCCTTCTTTCGCCTTCCTTCAGTCGATGATCCGCATCGAGAGGTCGATGGCCTTGACGTCCTTGGTCAGGGCGCCGCTGGAGATGCAGTCCACGCCGGTCTCGGCGATGGCACGCAGGGTGCTCTCGTCGACGTTGCCCGAGGCCTCCAGGGTCGCCCGCCCGGCGGTGCGCCGGACCGCCTCGCGCATCTCGTCGAGGCTGAAGTTGTCCAGCATGATGATATCGGCCCCCGCCGCCAGCGCCTGCTCGAGCTCCTCGAAGGTCTCCACCTCCACCTCCACCGGTGCCTCAGGCGCGATGTCGCGTGCCTCGCGGACGGCCGCCTCGATGCCGCCGCAGGCGGCGATATGGTTCTCCTTGATCAGGAAGGCATCCCACAGGCCGATGCGGTGGTTGTGGCCGCCGCCGCAGGTCACCGCGTACTTCTGGGCCAGGCGCATCCCCGGCAGGGTCTTGCGGGTGTCGAGCAGGCGCACGCCGGTGCCCGCGATCAGGTCCACGCAGTGGCGGGTGCGGGTGGCGGTGGCGGAGAGGGTCTGCAGCAGGTTCAGCGCCGCACGCTCGCCGGTCAGCAGGCTGCGGGCGGAGCCCTCGAGCTCCAGGAAGGCCTGGCCGGCCTCGAGGCGGTCGCCGTCGGCGGCGCGCCAGCGCAGCGCCACGCCGGGGTCGAGCCGGGCGAACAGCGCCTCGACCCAGGCCACGCCGCACAGCACACAGGCCTCGCGGGTGATCACCCGGGCCCGTGCCGTCGCCTCGGCGGGGATCAATCGGGCGGTGATGTCGCCGGAACCGACGTCCTCGGCCAGCAGGCGGGCGGCGGCGTCGCGGATCTCGTCGCTGAGCGTGTCGTGGTAAGGCAGGGCGTCCTGGTAGTCCATGCGGGGCACTCTTGGGGTGGCAGCCGGCGCGGGGTGGCCGAGGTGAGCGGAGGCGTCCATTATAGGGAATCGATGCCGGTCACGTCAGGGGAGTGCGATGCCGATCAAACGGGGATGGCTGGAGGGTGCGCGGCGGGTGCCGTCACCCAACTGCGATGAGCGACCCGACGGCGAGGTGTCGCTGCTGCTGCTCCACTCCATCAGCCTGCCGCCCGGCGAGTTCGGCGGCGAGCATATCGAGCGCCTCTTCACCAACCGCCTGGACCCCGCGGCCCACCCCTTCTTCGCCGAGATCCACCGGCTGCGAGTCTCCGCCCACCTGCTGATTCGCCGCGACGGCGAGTGCGTCCAGTTCGTGCCCTTCGATCGCCGCGCCTGGCACGCCGGGCGCTCCCGCTGGCGCGACGGCGAGCGGGAGCGCACGTCGCTCAACGACTTCGCCATCGGCATCGAGCTCGAGGGCGACGAGGTCTCGCCCTACGCCCTGGCCCAGTATCGCGCCCTGGCGCGGGTCGTGGCCGAGCTCCTGGCCGCCTATCCGGCGCTGGACGAGACGCGCATCACCGGCCACGCCCGGGTGGCGCCGCTGCGCAAGTCCGACCCCGGCCCGGCCTTCGACTGGGCCTTCTTCCGGCAGCGGTTGGCACTGCAATGCACGGAAAGCAACGAACATTTCGCTTCCCGGCCCGCTGGCGTCGACCCTTTTTGAGAGTGTCGATAATCAAACGGTAGTTCGGCTACAAGTGGCTGTTATTGCCCGGGGTGGCGTCGCGAAGAGTGCGGCAACCCCTTGTGCTGCGGTGCAATGTCGTGTCTATGGAATAAGTTTCCATTTAATCGCTAATTGGCACTCGCGGGTGTTTGCGGTATCTTTCGGCTACCAACGGCAGATCGATCGCGTCGTCTTGTAAAACTACTACACAAATCCCTGCGCACGGTGGATGCGCCTCTCCAGAAGAGAGGCCGTCGCGATCGCCGTATTGCGGGGCGCACGACACCCTATCGTCATTTGGAGAGACGTCATATGAGTCTGGAGGCAAGAGAGGATCTCGATCCGGTCGAGACCACGGAGTGGCTGGAATCCCTGGAGTCGGTGCTGGATCGCGAGGGCGAGGAACGCGCCCGGTTCCTGCTGACCCGCCTGGCGGATCGCCTGCGCCGCGACGGGACCCAGGCTCCCTTCTCGGCAACCACGCCCCACCGCAACACCATTCCGGTGCACCGCGAGGCGCCGATGCCGGGGGATCTGTTCATGGAGCGCAAGATCCGCTCCCTGATCCGCTACAACGCCATCGCCCAGGTGATCCGCAACAACCGCGCCAACCCGGGACTGGGCGGTCATATCGCCAGCTTCATGTCGGCGGCGACCCTCTATGACGTCGGCTTCAACCACTTCTTCCGCGCCCCCAACGGCGACTTCGAGGGTGACCTGGTCTATATCCAGGGTCACGTGGCACCGGGCATCTACGCCCGCGCCTATCTGGAAGGCCGCCTGACCGAGGAGCAGATGGACAAGTATCGCCAGGAGGTGGACGGCGACGGCCTGTCGTCCTATCCGCACCCCTGGCTGATGCCGGACTTCTGGCAGTTCCCCACCGTCTCCATGGGCCTCGGGCCGATCCAGGCCATCTACCAGGCACACGTGATGAAGTACCTGCACTCACGTGAAATGAAGGACATGCACGATCGCAAGATCTGGTGCTTCATGGGCGACGGCGAGTGCGACGAGCCCGAGTCCCTCGGCGCCATCCATCTGGCCAGCCGCGAGAAGCTCGACAACCTGATCTTCGTCATCAACTGCAACCTGCAGCGCCTCGACGGCCCGGTGCGCGGCAACTCGCGGATCATGGACGAGCTCGAAGGCGTCTTCCGCGGCGCCGGTTGGAACGTGCTCAAGGTGGTCTGGGGTCGGCTGTGGGATCCGCTCTTCGAGAAGGACAAGAAGGGCGTGCTGCAGAAGATCATGGACGAGTCGGTCGACGGTGAGTACCAGAACTACAAGGCCAACGACGGCGCCTATACCCGCAAGCACTTCTTCGGCAAGTACCCCGAGACCGCCGAGATGGTCAAGGACATGTCCGACGAGGACATCTGGAAGCTCAACCGTGGCGGCCACGACCCGTTCAAGGTCTATGCGGCCTACCACCAGGCCACCCAGAACGCCAATGGTCGACCCACCGTGATCCTGGCGCACACCGTCAAGGGCTACGGCATGGGCAGCGGCGACGGCGAGGCGGCCAACGAGGCGCACCAGGTCAAGAGCATGGAGCTCGAGGCGCTGAAGAAATTCCGCGACCGCTTCGGCATTCCGCTCACCGACGAGCAGCTCAAGGAAGTCCCCTACTACAAGCCGGCCGATGACTCCCCGGAGCTGCGCTACATGCACCTCCAGCGCGAGCGCCTGGGCGGCTACCTGCCGCAGCGCCGCAGCGACTTCGAGGCCCTGCCGATCCCCGCCCTGGAGGACAAGACCTTCGCCTCCCAGATGGGTGGCTCCAAGGGGCGTGAAGTCTCCACCACCATGGCCTTCGTGCGTGTCCTCAACGGCCTGGTGAAGGACAAGCAGATCGGCAAGCAGGTGGTGCCCATCGTGCCCGACGAGGCGCGTACCTTCGGCATGGAGGGGATGTTCCGCCAGCTCGGCATCTACACCTCCGAAGGCCAGAAGTACGAGCCCCAGGACAAGGGCCAGATCATGTTCTACCGCGAGGACAAGAAGGGCCAGATCCTCGAGGAGGGCATCACGGAGGCCGGCGCCATGTCGGCGTGGATCGCCGCGGCCACCTCCTACAGCAACCACAACCTGCCGCTGCTGCCGTTCTACATCTACTACTCGATGTTCGGTTTCCAGCGCATCGGCGACCTGGCCTGGGCGGCCGGTGATCTGCAGGCACGCGGCTTCCTGGTCGGCGGCACCGCGGGGCGCACCACCCTCAACGGGGAGGGTCTCCAGCACCAGGATGGCCACAGCCTCCTGCAGGCCTCCACCATCCCCAACTGCCGCAGCTACGACCCGACCTATGCCCACGAGGTGGCGGTGATCGTCCAGGATGGCCTGAAGCGCATGTTCGCCGACAAGGA
Source organism: Halomonas sp. JS92-SW72 (assembly GCF_003547075.1). NCBI lineage: Bacteria > Pseudomonadati > Pseudomonadota > Gammaproteobacteria > Oceanospirillales > Halomonadaceae > Halomonas > Halomonas sp. JS92-SW72. The sequence continues at coordinate 2,091,069 of NZ_CP032147.1, read as the reverse complement.
GAACTGCTTCTACTACCTGACGGTGATGAACGAGAACTACGAGCACCCCGAGCTCGCCGAGGTCCCCGTCGACGACATCGTCAAGGGCATGTACCTGCTGCGCGAGACCGAGGGTGACAAGGGCCGCGTCCAGCTGCTGGGCTCCGGCACCATCCTGCGCGAGGTCGAGGCCGCCGCCGAGCTGCTGCGCGACGACTGGGGCGTGGGCGCCGATATCTGGAGCGTGACCAGCTTCAACGAGCTGCGCCGCGAGGCGCTGTCGCTGGACCGCGAGGCCTTCCTCAACCCCGAGGCGGAGCCGGGCAAGCCCCACGTGACTCGCTGCCTGGAAGGGCGCACCGGGCCTGCCATCGCCTCTACCGACTACATGCGCCTGTTCGCCGATCAGGTGCGTGCCTGGGTGCCGACCGACTACCACGTGCTGGGCACCGACGGCTACGGCCGCTCCGATACCCGCCAGAAGCTGCGCCACTTCTTCGAGGTCGATCGCTTCTTCGTGACCGTGGCGGCCCTCAAGGCGCTGGCCGAGCGTGGCGAACTGGATCGCAAGGTGGTGGGCGAGGCCCTGAAGAAGTACGGCATTGACCCGTCCAAGCCCAATCCGCTGACCGACTGATCCGCGAGCGGCGGGCCCGCGGGCCCGCCCCAGGCACGAGTTTGAAGGAGCGCGACCTTGAGTAGCGAAATCATCAAAGTTCCCGACATCGGCGGCAGCGAGGATGTCGAAATCATCGAGATCGCGGTGTCCGAAGGTGACGTGATCGCCGCCGAGGACACCCTGATCACCCTGGAGTCCGACAAGGCCAGCATGGATGTGCCCTCGCCCAAGGGCGGCAAGGTCATCCGGGTGCTGGTGAAGGAGGGCGACACCGTCTCCGAAGGCGACGAGATCGTCGAGCTGGAGGTCGAGGGTGCCGGCGGTGGCCAGAGCGGCGGTGGCGAGAGCGAGGCCCCGGCGAAGGCCGAGCCTGCCCCCGAGAAGGCCGCCGAGCCCGCCGCCCAGACGCCCGCGGCCAAGGCCAGCGGTGGCGGCAAGCGCACGGTGGAGATCAAGGTGCCCGACCTGGGTGGCTCCGACAATGTGGAGATCATCGAGGTGGCCGTGGCCGAGGGCGACGAGGTCGAGGAAGAGGCGACCCTGATCACCCTGGAGTCCGACAAGGCCTCCATGGACGTGCCGAGCCCCCACGCCGGCCGGCTGGTGTCGCTGACGGTGAAGGAGGGCGATACCGTCTCCGAGGGCGACGTCATCGGCACCATGGAGATCGCCGGCGAGGGAGGAAACTCCGAGCCGGCCCCCGCCGAGCCCGAGCCTGCCGCGCCCGAGCCCGAGCCTGCCGCCGAGCAGGAAGAGGCCGCCTCCGGCGAGCCCGAGCGCCGCGAGATCCGCGTCCCGGACCTCTCCGGCTCCAGTGACGTGCCGATCATCGAGATCGCCGTCGCCGCCGGCGACGAGGTCAACGAGGAAGATCCGCTGATCACCTTGGAGTCCGACAAGGCCTCCATGGACGTGCCGAGCCCCTTCAAGGGCAGGCTGCTCGAGCTCACCGTCAAGGAGGGCGACACCGTCTCCGAGGGTGACCTGATCGGCTACATGGAGGTGGCGGGGAGCAAGCCGGCACCCAAGGCGCCGGCCAAGGAGCCGTCAAGGGCCGAGACGCCCAGGGCCGACAAGCCCGCGCCGACCCCGGCCGGCACGCCGAGCCCCGAGGCCCAGATGGCCGCCCACAAGCCTCGCGATGCCAAGCTGGTCCACGCCGGCCCGGCGGTGCGCATGCTGGCCCGGGAGCTCGGCGTCGACCTCGGTCTGGTCAGGCCCAGCGGCCCGAAGGAGCGGGTGCTCAAGGAGGACGTCCACGCCTACGTCAAGCAGGTGATGGCCAGCCAGGGCAAGGCCCAGGCCGCCGCGCCGGCGGCCGCGGGCAGCGGGATTCCGCCGATTCCGGACCAGGACTTCAGCCAGTTCGGCGAGGTGGAAGAGAAGCCCATGGGCCGCCTGATGAAGATGGGCGCCACCAACCTGCACCGCAGCTGGGTCAACCTGCCCCACGTCACCCAGTTCGACGAGGCGGACATCACCGAGCTGGAGGCCTTCCGCAAGTCCATGAAGGCCGAGGCAGAGGCCCAGGGCGCCAAGCTCACGCCGTTGCCCTTCCTGATCAAGGCGTGCGCCTTCGCCCTGCGCCAGTACCCGCAGTTCAACGTCAGCCTGAAGAGCGACGGTGAGACCCTGGTGCACAAGAAGTACGTGCACATCGGCATCGCCGTGGACACGCCGGACGGCCTGATGGTGCCGGTGATCCGCGATGCCGATAAAAAGTCGCTGATCGACCTGGCCAAGGAGTCGGTGGAGCTGGCCAAGAAGGCGCAGACCAAGAAGCTCAAGCGCGAGGAGATGACCGGTGGCTGCTTCACCATCTCGAGCCTGGGCTCCATCGGCGGCACCGCCTTCACCCCCATCGTCAACGCTCCGGAGGTCGCCATTCTCGGCGTCTCCAAGGCGTCGATGAAGCCGGTGTGGGACGGCAAGGCCTTCGAGCCGCGGCTGATGATGCCGCTGTCGCTCTCCTACGACCACCGGGCGGTCAACGGGGCCGACGCGGCGCGCTTCACCGCGCTGCTGGCCCAGCTGCTGAGCGATATCCGTCGCCTGCTGCTGTGACCCCGGCCGGGCCCTGCCCGGAGGCTTCGGCCACCTGACGACGGCGCCCTCGGGCGCCGTCGTCCTTTGGGTGCGCACGGGCCTGGCGGACGCGGTGCAGGGGTCGCCAGACCAAAGTGCTATTCGGCCCGAGGCGGTTGATCTTCAACGATTTTCCGGGTGAAGGCCGGGGCGCGCCAGGGGGTGGCGCTTGTGCCCGACCCGGGCCACGGTTATCGTTCCCCTCCAACCATTTCTTCACTACTGACAGCCACTTGTAATTGAGGACAACAACATGCGTTTGATCCTGTTGGGCGCCCCGGGTGCCGGCAAGGGCACCCAGGCCCAGTTCATCTGCGAGCGCTTCAATATTCCGCAGATCTCCACCGGCGACATGCTGCGCGCCGCGGTCAAGGAGGGCAGCGAGCTGGGGGTCAAGGTCAAGGAGATCATGACCAGCGGTGGCCTGGTGTCCGACGACGTCATCATCGCCCTGGTGAAGGAGCGGATCGCGCAGCCCGACTGCGAGAACGGCTTCCTGTTCGACGGTTTCCCGCGCACCCTGCCCCAGGCCGATGCCATGAAGGAAGCCGGCGTCAAGCTGGACCACGTGCTGGAGATCGCCGTGGAGGACGAGGAGATCGTCAAGCGCCTGGCCGGTCGCCGCGTGCACCCGGGCTCCGGCCGCGTCTACCACGTCGAGTACAATCCGCCGAAGGAAGAGGGCAAGGATGACGTCACCGGCGAGGCGTTGATCCAGCGCGACGACGACCGCGAATCCACCGTGCGCAACCGCCTGGCGGTCTACCATGAGCAGACCGCGCCGCTGGTCGACTACTACCAGGCCTGGGCCGAGCAGGAGCCGGCGCTCGCCCCGACCTACCACCGGGTGGAAGGCATCGGCAGCGTCGACGATATCAAGGGGCAGGTGCTCAAGGCCCTCGAGGGCTGATCAACCCTGCTGTCGGCGCGGGGCTTTCCCGGCGCCCCTGTGTAGAAGGCTGCAATCTGTATGGCCCGCCTCGGCGGGCCATCGTCGTTTGTGGCCCCGGCGCGTATAATGTTCGCCACCTTTCTCCCCTGCGATGGTGCTGCCATGTCGATCCTGCTGGCCCTGGATGCCTCCTCGAGCGCCTGCTCGGCCGCCCTGCTGCGCCGCCGCGCGGGCGCCGAGGACGAACTGCTCTCCCGCTTCGAGATGACGCCACGCGAGCATACCCGGCGCCTGCTGCCCATGGTCGATGAGGTGCTGGCCGAGGCCGGCGTTGCCCCCTCGGCGCTGGACGCGGTGGCCTACGGCCGCGGCCCCGGCTCCTTCACCGGCCTGCGCATCGCCGCCGGGGCCGCCCAGGGGCTCGCCTACGGGCTCGATCGGCCCCTGATCGGGGTCTCCACCCTGGCGGCCCTGGCGCTGGGCGCTCACCGTCGCCATCACTTCCGCTGGCTGGTCACCGCCCTGGATGCGCGCATGGGCGAGATCTACGTGGCCGCCTGGCAGTGCCGCGACGGCCTGCCGGAGCCCCTCCTTGAGGAGGCCGTGATGCCTCCTGAGCGGCTGCGCCTGCCGGCTGGTCACGACGACCACGACTGGGTCGGCATCGGCTCCGGCTGGGGCCTCTGGGAGCAGATGCCCGTCGAGGTGCAGGCGGGGATGAGCCAGCGCCTGCGGGAGGCCGAGGCCGCTGCCGCGGAGATGGCGCTGCTGGCCATGGCGGAGCTGGAGGCGGGGGGCGGGCAGCCGGCGCATCGGGTGCAGCCGGTCTACCTGCGCAACGAGGTGGCCTGGAAGAAGGCCAGGTGAGCGCGCTGCCGCCGGTGGCGGTGCGCGGCGAGGCGCTGGCCGCCCTGGCCGAGCGCCTGGGGCTGCCCGTCGAGGGCGAGGCTGAGCTGCATCTCGAGCGGCGCGACGGTCGCCTGGTGCTGGCCGGCGACGAGAAGCGCTACGGTCATCCGCTGGCGGTGGAGTTCACCTCCGGGGCGGCGGCCCATCGACGTCGCTTCGGCGGCGGGCGCGGCCAGCTCATCGCCCGGGCCTGCGGGTTCTCCCAGGGGGTGACCCCCTCGGTGGTGGACGCCACGGCGGGCCTGGGGCGCGATGCCTTCGTGCTGGCGAGCCTCGGCGCGCCGGTGCTGCTGGTGGAGCGGGTGGCGGCGATCTTCGCCCTGCTCGAGGACGGCCTGGCCCGCGCCCGGGCGGACGCCGAGACCGCCGAGATCGCCGCGCGCATGTGCCTGGTGCATGGCGATGCGGCCACCGCGCTCGCGGCCCTGCTCGCCGGGGCGGACGTCGCGCCCCAGGTGATCCACCTCGACCCGATGTTCCCCCATCGCGACAAGTCGGCGCTGGTCAAGAAGGAGATGCGCCTGTTCCGCACCCTGGCCGGGGACGACGCGGACGCCCCGCGCCTGCTGGAGGCGGCCCTGGACGTGGCCACCCACCGGGTGGTGGTCAAGCGCCCGCGCAAGGCGCCCCCCATCGCGGGGCCGGCCCCGCGTCACGTGATCGAGGGCAAGACCAGCCGCTACGACCTCTACGTGCACCGGGCGCTCAAGGCGGGCTGAGCCATCAGGCCTGGCGCGTCACCAGCTGCAGTCGATGGCGGAGGGTGGGGTCGAACAGCCGGCGGGAGTGCCGGGCGGCCTCGCAGAGTCGGTCGTCGTAGACCAGCCGCTCCTCGGAGTCGCGCCACAGCCACGCCTCCTGCTCCAGGCTCTCCACCAGGCTCACGAACAGCCGCGTATCGAAGAACTCCGGGGCATCGCGTCCCGAGAGCAGGGCCAGGCGCTCGGCCAGCTGGCGGCCCTGGTCGGCCAGCGCCTCGGCGGTGAGGCGGCCGGGGCCGGCGTCGAGCAGCACGGCGAGCAGCAGGTAACCGCGCTCCAGCGACGGCTGCATCAGCTGACCCAGCAGGTCGAGGCACTCGCCGGCCTCCAGCGGCTCGTCGGGGCGCTGCCATCCCGTGGCGCTGCGCTCCAGCAGCCCCAGCTCGCCCAGCACCTCAAGCATCGCCGACAGCGCCTCGCGCAGGGAAGCGGGAGGCGCCACCATCAGCTCCCGGGCCAGGATCGGCCAGCCGGGGGCGAGCAGCTCCTCCAGCGCGTCCAGGTCGTGGGCCGGCTGGTGGCGGAAGGCGAAGGCGGTGAGGCCGGCGAGGGCAAAGAGGTGCAGCACGTTGTTGCGGTACCAGCCCAGCAGGGCGGCCTGGGGGGCGTCGGCCAGCACGATGTCGCCCAGCGGATGCTCGCGGCGCTGCACCATGCCCAGCGCCATGGCCTGGTCGATCCACTCCGCCGGGGTGCCCGGCGGCAGGCTGGCATGGGTGGCGCCGGGCAATCGGCGCTGCAGCTCGGCGAGCAGTCCGAGCTGGCGCTCCAGCAGCCGCGCCTCGATGGCGTGGTGGGGTGTGGCCAGCAGCGCCAGGGCCACCAGGTTGACGGGGTTGAGGGCGGCGGCGGCGTTGATGCGCCGGCAGAGGCTCTCGCCCAGCCTGGGCACCACCTCGCCCAGCCACTGTGGGCGCGTCTCCCGGGCCTCTCGCCAGCCGCGGCCCAGCTCGCCATCCAGGAAGTCGGCCAGCAGCAGCGGCTCGCCCACGTTGACCGAGACCCGGCCGAAGGGCTGGCGCAGCTGGCCCAGCACCCGCAGCAGGGCCAGCGGGCTCTCCTTGCGCTTCCTGCCGCCGCGCAGCTCGCGCTGGTAGCTGGCGTTCTCGATGATCCGCTCGTAGCCGATGTGCACCGGAATGAAGGCCAGCGGCTGGTAGTGGCCGCCGGCGGCGCTGCGCAGGAAGGAGCGCAGGGTCATGGCCAGCATGCCGGGCCGCGCCGGCAGCATGCGTCCGCTGCGCGAGCGTCCCCCCTCGATGAAGTACTCCAGCGGGTGGCCCCGCGCGATCAGCCGGTGCAGGTACTCGTTGAATACCGCGCCGTAGAGGCGGTTGTCGCGGAAGCTGCGGCGCAGGAAGAAGGCCCCGCCGCGACGCAGCAGCGGGCCGACCAGCGGCATGTCGAGGTTGCGTCCGGCGGCGATATGGGGCGGCATCAGGCCATCGTGGTAGAGCACGTAGGAGAGCAGCAGGTAGTCGATATGGCTGCGGTGGCAGGGCACATAGACCAGGGTATGGTCGCCGGCCAGCGCCTTGACCCGCTCCAGGCCGCGCACGTCGACGCCATCGTAGAGCCGGTTCCACAGCCGACGAAGCAGGCCGTCCATGAAGCGCAGCACCGGGTATGTCATGTTGGAGGCGATCTCGCGGCCGTAGCGCAGAGCGCGACGCTGCAGGCGATGTGCCGAGGGGCGCCCCTCGGCGGCCAGCGCCTCGATCACCTCGCGCACCTCCGGGCTCCTGGCTACCCCCTCGATCAGGGTGCGGCGGTGGGAGAGGTCGGGGCCCAGCACCCGGGTGCGCACCCGGCGGAAGTGCACCCGCAGCAGCCGCGCCGCCTTGCGGTTGGTCAGGTCGGCGTCGGGCCGAGTGGCGTCGATCAGGTCGCCCAGGCGCAGCGGAGCGCCGAAGTGGATCTCCACGCTGCGGCGATTGACCAGCATCGAGAGCAGGCGGCGTAGCCGACCGGTGAGCTGCCAGCTGTCGGCCGCGACCATTCGCCAGAAACCGAAGCGCTTGCCCGGGGCACGTCCCCAGAAGACGCTCACCGGCACCAGCTGCACCTCGCGCCCGGCATCCTTCAGGCGCTGCTCGATCAGCGCCCGGAAGGGGGCCTCGGGGCGCGACTGACGCCGCCACAGGCGCCGGCGCTGTGCCGGCAGGGCCAGGCAGGCGGGCAGCGTCACCTCTCCGACCCGCCGCCGACCTGCGGCGAGGGGCAGCCCGTGCCGGCGGGTCAGCGAGGCCAGCAGCCAGGCATCACTTGCGGCCGGGCGCGGCAGCACGTAGACCACCGGCAGGCTCGGCTCGAGCGCCAGCGCGTCCGGGGCGGGCTCGATCAGGCGCGGCCGGACCCAGGCGGCGAGCAGCCGGGTCATCAGCGCGCGCAGGGGAGTGGTGAGTTGGTGACGCAAGGCCATCCGTTTGCCCCGACACAGGAAAGGGGAAGAAAAGGCCAGTATAGTCTCCGGGAAGGCCTCGGGTCAGGCCCGCCGCCCAGGACAGGGAGTCAGCCATGCACGGGATCTGGAGAGACGGCAACCACTTCGAGCTGCTGCCCGAGGCCAGCCGTTTCCTGCCGGCCATGTTCGAGGCCCTGGAGCGCGCCGAGTCGTCGATCCTGATCGAGCTCTACCTGATGGAGTCGGGGCGGCTGGCCTCGGCGCTGGTCGGTGCCCTGGTGAAGGCCTCCGAGCGCGGCGTCACGGTGCTGCTGCTGCTGGATGGCTACGGTGCCATGGGGCTCTCCGGCGAGGATCGCGCGCGCCTGGAGGCGGGCGGCGTGGCGCTGCGCTTCTTCAACCCGCTGGGCTTCCACTCCCTGGCCCGCAATCTGACCCGGGATCATCGCAAGCTGGTGGTGGTGGATGGCCGTGTCGCCTTCACCGGCGGCTTCGGCGCCGTGGACGAGTTCCTCGACGCCTGGTACGAGGTGGCCCTGCGCATCGAGGGACCGGTGGTGGCCGACTGGGTGCGGCTCTTCTGCCGGCTGTGGGACTCGCCGCTGACCCGGGGCAGCGGGGCCACGGGGCTGGTGCATGGGCTGGTGACCGAGACCCGCCAGGCAGAGGGCTACCGGGGCATGACCGGGCGGGTGGTGTGGGGGCAGGGCTATCGCTACCAGGCGATCCGCCATTCGCTCTATCGGCAGGTCTCCGGGGCACGCAAGCGCATCTGGATCTGTACCCCCTACTTCGTGCCCACCTTCAGCCTGCGCCTGCGCCTGGCCCGTGCCGCCCGCCGCGGCGTGGACGTGCGCCTGCTGCTGCCCGGTGAAACCCATGACCACCCCGGGGTGCGCTACGCCGGCCAGCGCTTCTACGGCCGGCTGCTTCGGGCCGGGGTGCGCATCCACGAGTTCCAGCCTACCTTCATCCACGCCAAGTTTTCGCTGGCCGACGACTGGGTCAGCCTCGGCTCCTGCAACTTCGACCACTGGAGCCTGCACTGGAACCTGGAGGCCAACCAGGAGGTGGCCGACCGGCGCCTGGCGGCCGAGGTGGCCGAGCTGTTCGAGCGCAACTTCGCCGCCAGCCACGAGATCGACCGCGAGGCCTGGTCCCGGCGCCCGCGCTGGCAGCGACTCAAGGAGTGGCTGTTCGGCAGCCTGGACGGCCTGCTGACGCGGCTGCGGTAGCGTTCGCTATCGCCGGCGCCCCTTGCTGGCGGGCTTCTTCTTGCGCGGCATCGGCTTGGGGGTCTCCGGCGGCACCCGGTAGTGCAGGTAGAGGTCCAGCACCAGCTCGGGGAGCTGGCGCACCAGCGCCTCCAGGCGGGAGCCGTTGCCGATGAACTCGACCATGTCGGGCTCGTCGTCGAAGAGCCCCGAGAGGGCCATGAAGGGCAGCAGCAGGGTGGCGGCGGCCTCCTCGTCCTCCTCGAACCAGGTGGCCTCGTCCAGGAAGACCCCCTCCATGAAGCCGGCGCACCAGTCGCCGATGGGGGTCTCCTCCGCGGGCAGGTCGTCCAGGGTGAGCTCGAAGGGCAGTTCCGGCAGGAGCCCCTGCTCCAGGGCGGCGATGGCGTTGCGGCGCAGCCGGTCGAGCAGGCCGAGGATCTCCTCGCGCTCGCTGGCGTCATGGAACTCCGGTTCGCCCTGGAACAGCTCCGCCACCCAGGCGGCCGGGTCCGCCTCGCAGGGCGCCACCGCCAGGGCCACCAGGAAGCCATGGCTGCCAATCAGGTCCAGGGCATCCTCGCCGACCCGCTCGGAGGCCAGGAAGTCATCCAGACGGTCGAGCTCGGCATCGTCGAGCAGGGGTTCGGGCTGGGGGGTGTCGGACATCGTCACTCTCACGGACAGGAGGGCAGGAAGGGCGCTTTACGCCTGGCGGACGAGAGGCCATTCTAGCACCCCATGAAACGACCCGCGCTGCCCACCCCCGATCTCGACCGCCTCGCGGCCCTCGACCGCGAGGCGCTGCTGGCTGCCCTGCATGCGCGGGTGGACGCCGCCTGGCGGCTCTGTCGCGAGGTGCATCCGGGATTGCCGCGCCCGGCGGTCTGGTGCGACCTGCGCGGCAAGTGTGCCGGCCAGGCCCACTTCGGCCGCGGCGGCCTGCGCTTCAATCCGGTGCTCTATGCCGAGAACCGCCTCGACTTCCTGGTCGAGGTGGTGCCCCACGAGATGGCCCACTGGCTCGTTCACCACCTGGAAGATGGCCATCGGGTGCGCCCCCACGGCCGCGAGTGGCAGACGGTGATGCGCGACCTCTTCGGCCTGGCACCGCGCACCACCCATCGCTTCGATACCGGCCGGGCGAGCCCGGCGCCTCACCGCTACGCCTGCGACTGCCGCGAGCATGCCTTCAGCGCTCGTCGCCATGCGCTGGCCCGGCAGGGGCAGCGATATCGCTGCCGTCATTGCGCTCAGACCTTGGTCTATCTTGGCCTTGAGGTGTTTGAAAGAGCTACTTAACCTTATGTTTTTAATAAGGAAATTGTTCATACCAATGTCTAAGGGGAAGTGGCGCCGGGCGAGAGTATGCTGAGTCCACCTTAAATGGCGTCGGTCGTCCCCACACAATCCCAACGTACGGTCGTCCGGCATCACTCACCTGACGGGGCCATCCCAAGGACAGAGGCACTTCCATGAGCGATCAGCAGAACGTCTATCCGGTGCGCGACGATATCGCCGCCAAGGCCTGGGCCGACAAGGCGAAGTACGAGGCGATGTACCAGCAGTCCGTGGACGACCCCGATGCCTTCTGGGCCGAGCAGGCCAGGCGCATCGACTGGGTCAAGGCGCCCACCAAGATCAAGCACACCAGCTTCGATCCGCACAACGTGGACATCCGCTGGTTCGAGGACGGCACCCTCAACGCCAGCGCCAACTGCCTCGATCGCCACCTGGAAACCCGCGGCGACCAGACCGCCATCATCTGGGAAGGCGACAGCCCCGATGAGTCCGCCCATATCAGCTACCGCGAGCTGCACGCGCGTACCTGCCAGCTGGCGAATGCCCTCAAGGAGCTGGGCATCGGCAAGGGCGATGTGGTCACCCTCTACATGCCGATGATCCCCGAGGCCGCCGTGGCCATGCTGGCCTGTGCCCGCATCGGGGCGGTGCACTCCGTGGTGTTCGGCGGCTTCTCCCCGGACGCCCTGGCTCAGCGCGTGATCGGTGCCAGCTCCAAGCTGGTGATCACCGCCGACGAGTCCGTGCGCGGCGGGAAGCACGTGCCGCTCAAGGACAACGTCGATGCGGCCCTGACCCGCAAGGGCACCGAGGTGTGCCAGAACGTGCTGGTGGTCAAGCGCACCGGCGGCGAGATCGAGTGGAACGAAGGGCGTGACGTTTGGTACGGCGACCTGGTCGACAAGCAGTCCACCGACTGTCCGGCCGAGGAGATGAACGCCGAGGATCCGCTCTTCATCCTCTACACCTCCGGTTCCACCGGCGCGCCCAAGGGCCTCAAGCACACCACCGGCGGCTACCTGGTCTACGCCAGCCTCACCCACCAGTACGTCTTCGACTATCAGGACGGCGAGATCTACTGGTGCACCGCCGACGTGGGCTGGGTCACCGGCCACAGCTACATCGTCTACGGCCCGCTGGCCAACGGCGCCACCACCCTGATGTTCGAGGGCGTGCCGAGCTATCCGACCCATGGCCGCATGGGCGAGATCGTCGACAAGCATAAGGTCAACATCCTCTACACCGCGCCCACCGCCATCCGCGCCCTGATGGCCCACGGCGACAGCGTGATGGACTCCAGTCAGCGCGACACCCTGCGCATCCTCGGCTCGGTGGGCGAGCCCATCAACCCTGAGGCCTGGGAGTGGTTCTACCGGGTGATCGGCAACTCCAAGTGCCCGATCGTCGACACCTGGTGGCAGACCGAGACCGGCGGCATCATGATCGTGCCGCTGCCCGGTGCCACCCCGCTCAAGCCGGGCTCCGCCACCCTGCCGTTCTTCGGCGTGCAGCCGGCGCTTTACGACAGCGAGGGCAACACCCTCGAGGGCGCCGTGGACGGCAACCTGGTGATCACCGACTCCTGGCCGGGGCAGGCGCGCTCCATCTGGGGCGACCACGAGCGCTTCATCCAGACCTACTTCTCCACCTACAAGGGCGTCTACTTCACCGGCGACGGCTGCCGCCGCGACGAGGATGGCTACTACTGGATCACTGGCCGCGTCGACGACGTCATCAACGTCTCCGGCCACCGCATGGGCACCGCCGAGATCGAGTCGGCGCTGGTGGCGCACGAGGCCGTGGCCGAGGCCGCCGTGGTGGGCTTCCCCCACGACATCAAGGGCCAGGGCATCTACATCTACGTGACCCTGACCGGCGACGTGGAGCCCACCGACGAGCTCAAGAAGGAGCTGACCCAGTGGGTGCGCAAGGAGATCGGCCCGATCGCCTCGCCCGACGTCATCCAGTGGGCCCCGGGCCTGCCCAAGACCCGCTCCGGCAAGATCATGCGTCGCATCCTGCGCAAGATCGCCGCCAACGAGTGCGATGGCCTGGGCGATACCAGCACCCTGGCCGACCCGAGCGTGGTGGATGACCTGATCGAGAACCGCGCCGTGCGCTGATTCCCGCGCCAGCGCTGTTCCGTCGAGCCGGCCTTCGTGGCCGGCTTTTTTGATCCGTTGGTCAATGTTGTCGACAATGTGGCCGGAGCGCTTGGGAATCGGCTCTGCCATGGGGTAACATGCCCCACAGTCATACAAGAGCCCGAGTGGCGGACGATGCCCGCTGCCAGAGGAACCGGAGGAGAATCCATGGCCTTTGCCCAGAAATTCATCGTCGCCGATGACCATCCGCTGTTCCGCGCAGCCCTCACCCAGGCGCTGCGTCAGCTGGCCCCCCAGGCCGAGATCGTCGAGTCCGACACCATGGAGGCGACCGCCGAGGTGGTCACCCGCCATCCGGATGCCGACCTGATCCTGCTCGACCTGCACATGCCCGGCGCCCACGGCTTCTCCGGCCTGATCCAGCTGCGCGGCCAGACCCCGGATATCCCGGTGGCGGTGGTCTCGGGCAGCGACGAACCCTACGTGGTGCGCCGCGCCATTGACTACGGCGCCTCCGGCTTCATCCCCAAGTCCTCATCGCTGCAGCTGATCGCCGAGGCGGTGGGCGAGATCCTCGACGGCGAGGTGTGGCTGCCCGCCGAGCTGGCCGCGGCCATGGGCGAGGCCAACGAGGAAGAGACGAAGTTCGCCGAGGCGATCGCCTCGCTGACCCCGCAGCAGTTCCGCGTGCTCAACATGCTCACCGAGGGCCTGCTCAACAAGCAGATCGCCTACGAGCTCAGCGTCTCCGAGGCCACCATCAAGGCCCACGTCACCGCCATCCTGCGCAAGCTCGGCGTGCACTCCCGCACCCAGGCGGTGATCGCCGCCCAGAAGCTCGAGGTGGAGCCGCCGAAGGTGGAGTCCTGACGCCAGGCGCCAAGGAAACACAAAAAACCCACCGCTTGGTGGGTTTTTTGCGTTCAGGGGGCGCGACTACTGCGCCGCTCGGCTGGCCTGAAGCGTGCGGGTGAGCAGGGCGCGCAGGGCGGCGGGGCGCACCGGCTTGAGCAGCAACTGGTAGCCGGCACGGCGGATCTCCTCGGCGACCTCCTCGGTGCGGTCGGCGGTGATCACGATCCCCGGCACCGCGCCCTCCAGTCGCTCGGAGAGCGCCTCCAGCGCCATCAGGCCGGTCACCTCGTTGTCCAGGTGGTAGTCGGCCAGGATCGCGTCGGGGTCCCCATCGAGGTGGCGCAGCACCGACTTGGCGCCGCCGATGCTGGTGGCGGTGAAGACCTCGCAGCCCCAGCCGGAGAGCATCGCCTTCATGCCCTCCAGGATCAGGGTCTCGTTGTCGATGCAGAGGATCCGGGTGCCGACCAGCTTGTTGCCGGCGCGCTTGGGCGAGGCGGCCTCTTCGGCCTGCTGCGCCTCGCTGCGCGCCGCCACCATCGGCACGCTGACCGCGAACATGGTCCCCGAGCCCTCCCTCGAGCGCACCGTGATGGGGTGGTCGAGCACCCGGCTCATGCGGTCGGCGATGGAGAGCCCGAGCCCCAGCCCCTTCTCGCTCTCCTTGTGGCGCGAGGCCTGGTCGAGGCGGCGGAACTCCTGGAAGATCTCCGCCTGCTTGGACTCGGGAATGCCGGGGCCCGAGTCCCACACCTGGATGGAGAGGCGGTCGCCATGGCGGCGGCACCCCAGCAGCACGCGGCCCTCCTGGGTATAGCGGATGGCGTTGGAGAGGAAGTTCTGGATGATCCGGCGCAGCATCTGGGCATCGCTGTCGACCCAGGCCCGGGTCGGCACCACCATCAGGTCGAGGCCGCGATCCTCCGCCATCACCTCGAACTCGGCGCGCAGCGGCCGGAAGATGTCGGCCAGCGCGAAGTGGCTGCGCCGGGGGGTGAGGGCGCCGGCATCGAGCTTGGAGATATCGAGCAGGGTGCCCAGCAGCTCCTCGGCGGCCTGCAGCGAGTTGTCGATATGGCCGATGGTGCGCCGCATGATGTCGGGCTCCATCTCCTGGGAGAGCGCCGAGGTGAACAGCCGGGCGGCGTTGAGCGGCTGCAGCAGGTCGTGGCTGGCGGCGGCCAGGAAGCGGGTCTTGGAGGCGTTGGCGTCCTCCGCCAGCTGCTTGGCCTGGCGCAGCGCCAGCTCGGCCTCGGCGCGCACCCGGTTCTCCTGGCGCAGGGCGGCGTTGGCCTCGGAGAGCGCCTGGGTGCGCTCGCGGACCCGCTCCTCCAGGGTCTCGTTGGTCTCCTTGAGGGCGATCTCCGCCAGGCGCCGCTCGGTGATGTCCTGATAGAGGGCGAAGAAGCCCAGGATCGCCCCGCTGTCGCCGAAGTGGGGGGTATAGGTCACCAGCATGTAGCGGCGCCCCTCGGGCAGCCGGATCGACACCTCGAAGCTGACCCGCTCGCCGCCCAGCGCTCGTTCGATCCAGGGTTCGCGCTCGCGGGCCATCTCCGGCGGCACCACGTCCTGGACCCGCTTGCCGATCACCGCGTTGCGATCGATGCCGAAGGCCTGCTCGTAGGCGCGGTTGGTGAAGAGGTAGCGGCACTCCTTGTCGAAGTAGGCGATCAGCGCGGGCACGTTGTCCGTGTAGATGCGGATGTTGTTCTCCGAGCGGATCAGCGCCTCCTCGATGCGCTTCTGCTGGGTGATGTCCTGGTAGGTGTAGACGAAGCCGCCGCCGGGCATGGGGTTGCCCTGCACCTCCAGCACGCTGCCGTCCTGGCGGTAGCGCACATAGCGGTGGGGCTGGCCCTCGCGGATGTTGTCGAGCAGCAGCTGGACGTGCTCCTCGGGGTCGCCGGGGCCGTATTCGCCGTTGTGGGCGTTGTAGCGGAAGATCTTGTCCATCGGTGCGCCGACCCGGATCAGGTGGTCGGGGAAGCGGAACAGCTCCAGGTAGCGCTGGTTCCACACCACCAGGCGCAGGTTCTGGTCCACCACGCTGATGCCCTGGTTGATGTTCTCGATGGTGGCCTGGAGCAGGGCGCGGTTGAACTCCAGCACCTGAGAGGCCTCGTCGACGATGGAGATCACGTCGGAGATGCCGATGCCGCGGCCCTGCAGCGCCGAGTTCACCACGATGCGCGCCGAGGAGGCGCCGAGCACCGAGGCCAGGAAGCGCTCGGTGAACTGGATGACATCGATGGAGGCGCGGGTGCCATCTTCCAGCGGCTTGCCGCTGCGCCGCGCGTAGTCGTCGAAGGCGCGCTGCACCTGGCCGGCGCCCAGGAAGCGCTCGCACAGCACCTTGAGGTCGCCCACCGTGGTGGCGCCGGTCCAGGGACGGTTCACCGAGGTCTGGCGGGTCTCCACACTGTCCACGAACAGCGAGGCCTGGATGCGCTCCACCACCCGCTGGGAGGTGATCTGGGAGACGAAGATGTAGCAGAACAGGTTGATGCCCAGCGAGAGCATCACGCCGTGGGTGAAGCTGTCGCCGACGTTGAGGCCGAACAGCGAGGTGGGCGACAGCCAGCTCACCCCCAGTGGGCCGCCATCGAGCCAGTGGGCCGGCAGCACCCCGGCGGTGATCATCGCCGGCATCAGCAGGCTGTAGACCCAGATGGCGAAGCCGGCGTTCATGCCGATGATCACCCCCAGGCGGTTGCCGCGCTTCCAGTAGAGCCCGCCGATCAGCGCCGGGGCGAACTGGCCGGCGGCGGCAAAGGAGAGCATGCCGATGGAGGCCAGCGAGGTGAACTCGCCGATCAGCTGGTAGAAGCCGTAGGCCATGGCCAGCACCGCGGCGATGGTGAGCCGCCGGGCGCGCAGCACCAGGCGGCCGTAGTCGCGGGCCTTGGTATCGAACCAGCGCAGCCGGAACAGCGCCGGGATGACGATCTCGTTGGAGATCATGATCGAGACCGCCACCGCGGCCACGATCACCATCCCGGTGGCCGCCGAGAAGCCGCCGATGAAGGTGAGCAGGGTCAGCCACTCGCTGCCCGCCGCCATGGGCAGCGCTAGCACGTAGGTGTCCGGCTCGATGCCGCTGTCGGCGAACAGGGTCAGGCCGGCGGCGGCCAGTGGCAGCACGAAGAAGGCGAACAGCACCAGGTAGAGGGGGAAGAGCCAGCGTGCCTTGGCGGCATCGTCGCGGTGGGTGTTCTCCACCACCGCCACGTGGAACTGGCGAGGCAGGCAGAGCACCGCCAGCATCGCCAGCAGGGTCTGGGCCCAGAAGCTCTGGCCGAAGTCCTGCTGGGCCAGCTGGCGCTGCAGCTCAAGCTGCACCTCGGCCTGGGCGAAGAGCTCGCCGAGGCCGCCGAACATGCCCCAGGTGACGTAGGCGCCGAGGATCATGAAGGCCAGCAGCTTGACCAGCGACTCGAAGGCCACGGCGTGGATCAGCCCCTCGTGGTGTTCGGTGGCGTCGGTGTGGCGAGTGCCGAAGAGGATGGCGAAGGCGGCCATCACCACCGCCACGTAGAAGGCGGTATCGGCGAAGAGCGGCGTGTGGGTGGGGTCACCGGCCGCGGTGAGCACGCTGAAGGAGGTGGAGACCGCCTTGAGCTGCAGGGCGATGTAGGGCAGGGCGCCGATCAGCGCCACCAGGCTGGCGAAGGCCGCCAGGGACTGGGTCTTGCCGTAGCGCGAGGCGATGAAGTCGGCGATGGAGGTGACGTTCTGGTGCTTGGCGACGCGGATCATCTTGGCCAGCACCGGCCAGAAGAGCAGGAAGGTGAGGATCGGCCCCACGTAGATGCTGGCGAAGGACCAGCCGCCGGTGGCGGCCTGGCCGACGGCACCGTAGAAGCTCCAGGAGGTGCAGTAGATGGCCAGCGCCAGGCTGTAGATGATGGGCCGGCGATGGCTGGCGCCGTGCTCCTTGGCCCGGCGATCGCCACGCCAGGCGATGCCGAACAGCACGGCGATGTAGAGCAGCGATATGGCAACCAGCAGCCAGCCTGAGAACATGGGTTTTCTCCCTCGAGTCTGGCGCCCATTCTAGGGCAATGTGACCCGGGAAGGCAGGCGGCGGGGCCTCAGGTCTCCTGGCAGAGCGCCCGGTAGAGAGCGTCGTCCTCGTCGAGGGTGCGCATCGCCTCGAAACGCGGCCGGCGCTCCTCGCCGATCAGCGGCAGGGTCTCGCGGTTGGCGCAGTTGATCAGCCAGGCCTGATGGGTGACCAGGTCCACGTGCTGCTTCTCGAAGCGGTAGCGGATGTACTCGACCAGCCGCTCGCCGTCGGCGTCGCGCACGGCCATGCTGTCGCGGTCCACCACGCTGAAGGCGTTGGCCATGGGGAAGGCGTAGGTCCAGGGGCGCCAGAACATCGAGCCGTGCTCCACCTCCACCACGCTGGCGGTGGCGGGCAGCTGTGCCTGCTTGTGGCTGAACCAGGAGTACTCATAGTGGATCTGGTAGCCGAGCATGCCCAGGCCGCCGAACACCGGGATGATCCAGGTCGGCAGGCGCTTGCCGCTGGCCATGCGCAGCAGCATGCCGATGCCGGCGGCGCCGAGGCCGGCGAAGACCGCCGCGATCAAGTGCCAAATCATGATATGTCCTTGCTCAAAGCGATCGGGCTTCCCTAGGGAAGCCCGATCGGTGGGGAATGACTGGCCCGGCGAGCCGGGCCAGGGGCCATTATGGCTCAGTGGTCGACGGCAGTGCCAGCACCCTTCGGATAGCGCACGCTCTCCACCAGGTCCTGGATCTCCTGCGGGGGCTCCTCGGTCATGCTGGAGACGGTGAAGGCAACCGCGAAGTTCATGACCGCACCCACTGCACCGAAGGAGAGCGGGGAGATGCCCAGGATCCAGTTGTCCGGGGTGTTGGGCAGCATGTTGGTGCCCGGAATGAAGAACCA
This sequence comes from Halomonas sp. JS92-SW72, assembly GCF_003547075.1. NCBI lineage: Bacteria > Pseudomonadati > Pseudomonadota > Gammaproteobacteria > Oceanospirillales > Halomonadaceae > Halomonas > Halomonas sp. JS92-SW72. Next base: position 2,073,023 of record NZ_CP032147.1, on the reverse strand, counting down.
GCCCAGGTAGGTGAAGATGTAGAGCAGGGTGGCGATCAGACCGGTCAGCATGCCGGCAACCGCGCCCACGTTGTTCACCCGCTTGGAGAAGATCCCCATCATCAGCGCCGGGAACAGCGAGGCGCCGGCGATACCGAAGGCGAGGGCCACCGTCTGGGCGGCGAAGCCCGGCGGGTTGAGGCCCAGGTAGGTGGCCAGCAGGATGGCACCGCCCATGGAGATCCGCGCCGCCAGCATCTCGCCCTTCTCGGTGATGTTGGGGTTGATCATGGTCTTGATCAGGTCGTGGCTGATGGCCGAGGAGATGGCCAGCAGCAGGCCCGCGGCGGTGGAGAGTGCGGCCGCGATACCGCCGGCGGCGATCAGACCGATGACCCAGCCGGGCAGGTTGGCGATCTCGGGGTTGGCCAGTACCAGGATGTCGTTGTTGACCGACAGCTCGTTGCCTTCCCAGCCGCGACGCTCGGCGACCTCGTCGAACGCCGGGTTGGCATCGTTGTAGAACTGGATGCGGCCGTCGTTGTTGAGATCGTTGAAGGTGATCAGGCCGGTGTCTTCCCAGGTGCGGAACCAGTCGGGACGCTCCTCGTAGAGGATCGGCTCGGCGGCGGCGGACTCGTAGTCCTCGACCTGGCCGGTCATCTCCGGATAGACGGTGGTCATCAGATTGAGACGCGCCATGGAACCCACGGCCGGAGCGGTCAGGTAGAGCAGGGCGATGAAGACCAGGGCCCAGCCGGCAGACCAGCGGGCATCGGCCACCTTCGGCACGGTGAAGAAGCGGATGATGACGTGGGGCAGACCCGCGGTACCGACCATCAGCGACAGGGTGAACAGTACCATGTTGAGCTTGTTGTCGACGTCGGCCGTGTAGTCCTGGAAGCCCAGGGCGACCACGACGTCGTCGAGCTTCTGCAGCAGCGGCACGCCGGACTCGGTGTGGGTGCTGAACATGCCGAACATCGGGATCGGGTTGCCGGTCAGTTGGAAGGCGATGAACACCGCCGGAATGGTGTAGGCGATGATCAGCACGATGTACTGGGCCACCTGGGTGTAGGTGATACCCTTCATGCCGCCGAAGACCGCATAGAGGAAGACGATGAAGGCCGCAATCCAGATGCCCCAGGTGTTGGAGACCTCGAGGAAGCGCGAGAAGGCCACGCCGGCGCCGGTCATCTGGCCGATTACGTAGGTCACGGAGGCCACGATCAGACAGATGACGGCCACCAGGCGCGCCGCCTTGCTGTAGAAGCGGTCACCGATGAAGTCCGGTACGGTGAACTTGCCGAACTTGCGCAGGTAGGGCGCCAGCAGCATGGCCAGGATCACGTAGCCGCCGGTCCAGCCCATCAGGAACGACGAGTTGGCGTAGCCGCCGGAGGCCAGCAGGCCGGCCATGGAGATGAACGACGCCGCGGACATCCAGTCGGCGGCGGTGGCCATGCCGTTGGTGACCGGGTGGACGCCGCCGCCCGCCACGTAGAAGTCCTTGGTGGAGCCCGCTCGGGCCCAGATCGCGATGCCGATGTAGAGGGCGAAGGAGCCCCCTACGAACAGCAGGTTGATGGCAAATTGACTCATGCTGGCTTACTCCCCCAGACCGAATTTCTGATCGAGCTTGTTCATCTTCCAGGCGTAGAAGAAGATCAGCACGATGAAGGTGAGGATGGAGCCCTGCTGGGCGAACCAGAAGCCCAGGTCGGTGCCGCCCACGGGAATGCCGGAGAGCAGGGGCCGGAACAGGATCGCCATGCCGTAGGAGACGAAGGCCCAGACGATCAGGCATCCCGTGATCAGGCGTACGTTCGCCTTCCAGTATTCGGACGAATCGACTTTCTCTTCTGCCATTGTCGTGTTCTCCACTTGTTATTGGTGGGGTTGGGAACTGGGGGTCTGTCGGTTGCGGGTCACCAGGGCAATCGCATGTCTTGTGTCAGGCCGTTGCGAGCCTTGGGGCAGATCCCGACTGGGAGAGGGGCCGGTGGCCCTTATCTCGCCGGTGTCGGCAGGCATCGTTGTCGTGCGATTGCCCTGCATGATGCATGGTGGATAGTGGGCAATGAGAGGCGAAAATGAATCCCAGACTTTCGTATCATGAGAAAAATACGATTCAATGCGGTGTCAACGAATCCTTGCCAATCAAGAGGATGGGGGCGTGTTTCTGCTGAGTTACACGAGGTGCGTCAGTCAGGTTAGGACGATGGTATAGGGGGTGTGAGAGGGGCGGTCGGGGGCGGGCGAGGCAGGACTTGGACGATCGTCTAAGGAGGAGGAGGAAGACCAAAGTCGCAGGATCGCTGCGTTCGCGGCCGAGGCTTGGACGATCGTATAGGGGGCCAAAGGGGGAGACGATCGTCTAGCTTATAAGGGCGACGGGGAGGTTGCTATGCTGCCACCAGTCTCAGGAGACCCAACAACAACCCCAACAATCATCCGGTGGCGGTCACAACGCCGTTTTCCTCTCCGGCCCCCTCGTCTATCGATCGCCAGCTGGCGGCGGCGCGGCAGGGGGGCTTGAGTCGGTACGCCGCCCGCGAGGTCTGCGCCATGGTCGAGGTCGATCTTTCCCAGCCGCCGTTCACCCTGCTCGACGAGGCAGGCCGCGAGCGGGTTCGCCAGGGCGTGGACCTGGCCTACTTCGATCGCGACGAGATCATCCTCGAGACGGGGCAGGCCGGTGAGAACCTCTTCCTGATCCACAAGGGGGAGGTGGCGGAAGTCGACCCCACCCTGCCTGCGGCCCGCTCGCGCATCGGCCACTACACCCGCGGCGACCTCTTCGGCGCCATCAGCATCCTCAACGGCAAGAGCCGCTACCGCTTCCGTGCCGAGCAGGAGAGCCTCTGCTACCTGCTGCCCAAGGCGCTCTTCCTCGAGCTCTGCGATGACTGTCCCCCCTTCGCGGAGTTCTTCCGCCAGACCCTGGCCCACAAGGCGCGCCTGCTTACCGAGCAGCGCGCCGAAGGCGGGGTGACCATGGCCGGTTTCATGCTGGCCCGGGTCGACGAGTGCATGCGTGAGCCGCTGGTCGTGCCGGCCGCCACGACCATTGCCGAGGCGGTGACCACCATCAACGAGCGCCATGCCGACAGCCTGCTGGTGGCGGGTGACGCCGGCCCCGGCATGATCACCAAGACCGACCTGCTCAACGCCCTGGTGGTGGAGGAGCGCGACCGTGACAGTGCCCTGGACGGGGTCGGCAGTGCCGAGCTGATCACGGTGGGGCCGGGGCAGTACCTGTTCGAGGCGCTGGTGGTGATGACCCGCCACAAGGTGGAGCGGGTGGTGGTGATGGAGAAGGGGGTGCCGGTGGGGGTCGTCGAGCTCACCGACGTGCTCAGCTACTTCTCGAGCCGCAGCTACGTGGTCAGCCTGCAGGTCGAGCAGGCCGAGAGCCTCGAGGCCCTGGCCGCCGCCAGTCGCCGCACGCCCGAGCTGGTCAAGGCGCTGATGGCCCAGGGGGTCAAGCTGCGCTTCGCCATGGGCCTGCTGGCGGCGCTCAACGGACGGATCATGCACAAGGCTTGGGGCTTCCTGGTCGACGAACGCTACCACCGCGACAGCTGCCTGATGGTGATGGGCAGCGAGGGGCGCGGCGAGCAGATCCTCAAGACCGACCAGGACAACGGCCTGATCCTGACCGACGACCTGGAGTGGCCCGGCTGCGCCGAGCAGATGCAGCGACTCACCGAGACCCTGATCGAGCTGGGCTACCCGCCCTGTCCCGGCAACATCATGGTCTCCAACCCCGAGTGGGTCGGCACCGTGACCCAGTGGCGCGAGCGCATCGCCCGCTGGGCCGAGAAGCGGGACGGCGACAGCCTGATGAAGCTGGCGATCATGCTCGACTCCCATGCGGTGGCCGGTAACCCGGCTCTGCTCGACCGGGTGCGTGACGAGCTGTTCGCGCGCTGCTCCGGCGACGAGCTGCTGCTCTCCTACTTCGCCCGCACCATCCTGCGCTTCTCCACGCCGCTGACCCTGTTCGGCTCGCTCAAGCGGCCCCAGCATGGCATCGACATCAAGAAGGGCGGCATCTTCCCCATCGTTCACGGGGTGCGGGTGATGGCCCTGGAGCGGCGCATCCGGCCGACCTCCACCCTGGAGCGGCTGGATGCCCTGGCGGCGGACGGCCGCCTGGAGCCGCGCTTCGCCGAGGACCTCGGCGAGGCGCTGTCGCTGTTCACCGAGCTGCGCCTCAAGCAGCAGCTCGCCCATCTGGACAGCGGTGGCGAGCGCAAGCCCGACCGCGTGGTGGTACAGGAGCTCTCCTCGCTGGAGCGCGACCTGCTGCGCGAGGCGCTGCATATCGTCAAGGACTTCAAGCAGCGCCTCTCGCACCGCTTTCATCTGGAGTATTCGTGACGGCCCGAGGCTGCACGAAGGCATGACGATGCACGAAGGAACGACAATCACAACAGGAGACCCCTCATGCTCAAGGTCCTGCGGCGCGCTGCCGACCGAAGACGGCACGCCAACGGCGACTACGCCTGGCTCTTCCACCCCTATACCGGTGACGAGATGGTGGTCATCGATACCGAGACCACCGGGCTTGATACGCGCAGCGCGGAGCTGGTCTCCATCGCCGCCGTCAAGGTGCGTGGCGACCGGGTGCTGACCAGCGAATCCCTGGACCTGCGCCTGGCGCGCCCGGCCTCGCTGTGTGGCGATTCGATCCGCATTCACGGCCTGCGCGGCATCGACCTGGAGGGCGGCATGGCGGTGGACGAGGCGCTGGAGCGCCTGCTCGACTTCGTCGGCAATCGCCCGCTGGTGGGCTGGCACCTGGACTTCGACCTGGCGATCCTCAATCGCGAGCTGCGCCCGCGCGTCGGCTTCGAGCTGCCCAACGCCACCATCGACGTGGCCCAGCACTATCTGCGCCGCCTGCGCCGCCGCCACCCCGAGGTGGAGTCGGCGCCGCGCTTCGAGAAGGTGGCCGAGCTGCTGGACGTGCCGGTGATGGGGCGCCATACGGCGCTGGGGGATGCGGTGACCACGGCGCTGATCTTCCTGCGCCTGGAGCGCGAGACCAGCGCCCTGCGGGGCGACGCCTGAGGCGTGACGGCGTCGCCTGACGTCGCCGGCGATGGTAGGATGGGCGCCCGTCATTTTTGCCCGCACTGGCAGCGCCGACCGACATGCAAGACGCCGTGATCTTCGACCCCCGCGACACCGACGCCGAGGCCCCCGCCGCGGGGGGCTCCCCGCAGCAGGAGGCCCCCTCGCCGCTCCTCGATGCCCTGGATGCCCGGGGCAGGCGCGAGTTCAACAAGCTCCAGAAGCGCCTGCGCCGCCAGGTCGGCAACGCCATCATCGACTACGGCATGATCCACGAGGGCGACCGGGTGATGGTCTGCCTCTCCGGCGGCAAGGACAGCTACACCCTGCTCTCGATCCTGCGCAGCCTGCAGCGCAACGCCCCGATCGACTTCTCGCTGGTGGCGGTCAACCTCGACCAGAAGCAGCCCGGTTTCCCCGAGCAGGTGCTGCCCGAGTACCTCGAGTCCATCGGCGTCGAGTACCATATCCTCGAGCGCGACACCTACTCGGTGGTCAAGGAGAAGACGCCGGAAGGCAAGACCACCTGCGCGCTCTGCTCGCGGCTGCGCCGCGGCTCCCTCTACGGCTTCGCCGAGGAGATCGGCGCCACCAAGATCGCCCTGGGCCACCATCGCGAGGACATCCTCGAGACGCTGTTCCTCAACCTCTTCTTCGGCGGCAGCCTCAAGGCCATGCCCCCCAAGCTGCTCTCCGACGACGGCAAGAACATCCTGATCCGCCCGCTGGCCTACTGCCGCGAGGCGGATATCGCCGAGTTTGCCCGGCTGATGGCGTTCCCGATCATCCCCTGCAACCTGTGCGGTTCCCAGCCCAACCTGCAGCGCCAGGTGGTCAAGGAGATGCTCGCCGAATGGGAGAAGAAGCACCCCGGGCGCCTGGAGAGCATGTTCAAGGCGGTGACCAACGTGGCGCCGTCGCAGCTGGCCGACCGCGAGCTGTTCGACTTCGCCGGGCTCGAGGAGACACAGGCGCGGCGGCAGGCCAGCCGCATCGAACTGCTGAACGAGTAGCCCTGGCGCCGGCGCCAGGGCTCGGGAACTCATGGCTCGAAAACCAGAAACCCCCATCGGGCACTCGCCCGATGGGGGTTTCTGCGTCAGGGGGGAGGCCAGGCGGCCCGGTGCTACTTGGCCCCTTCCTCCTCGGCGACCTGGATCAGCGACTCCAGGTCGAGGATATGCACCTCGCGGCCCGAGACCTCCACCAGGCCCTGGCTCTGGAAGCGGCCGAGGATGCGGCTGACGGTCTCCACCGCCAGGCCGAGGTAGTTGCCGATATCGGCCCGGGACATGGAGAGCCGGAAGCTGTAGGGGGAGTAGCCGCGCCGGCGGAAGCGGTCGGAGAGGCTGGTGAAGAAGCTGGCCAGGCGCTGGTCGGCGGTCTTGCGAGAGAGCAGGCGCATCATGCGGCGGTCGTCGCGCAGCTCCTTGCTCATGCTGCGATAGAGCTGGCCGCGCAGTTCGGGGAGGGACTCCGACAGCTGGTCCAGGCGATCGAAGGGGATCTCGCACACGGTGGTGGTCTCCAGGGCCACCACGGTGCCGGGATACTGCTCCTCGTCGATGCCGTCCAGCCCCACCAGCTCGCTGGGCAGGTAGAAGTTGGTCAGCTGGTCGTCGCCGCTGCCCTCGGTGGTCACCTGCTTGAGGCTGCCCGAGCGCACCGCATAGACGCTGGTGAAGGGGCTGTCCTGGCGGAACAGGGTCTCGCCCTTCTTGAGGGGCGCGCGCCGGCGGATGATGGCGTCGAACTGGTCCATGTCCTGAACCTCGAGGGCCAGCGGCAGGCAGAGCGAACTCAGGCTGCAGGTCTGGCAGCGAGTCTCGTGCAGTACAGAGCGCCGCCTTCCGGTCAGGCTATCGGGCATGGCCGCCCCCTCCTTGATCATGATCATGTCGACCATTATGGAGGAAACTTCGGACAGGGCAAACCACCTCCAAGGAGGTAGGCCCGTCCGGCCCGGCTCACGCCACCGGGGTGGCCTCGGGGTCGAAGGCGGCGAGCAGGTGGGTCAGGCCCCAGAGCCCGTCGGGGGTTACCCGCAGGCGCTCGCCGTGGCGCTCGAGCAGCCCCGCCCGGCAGAAGGGGGCGAGGCGCTCGAGGGCACCGGCCAGGGCCGCGCCGGCGTCGAGCCCATGGGCCTGCGAGAGTGCGGCCAGGTCCAGCTCGCGGCGACAGGCGAGCGTCTCGATGGCATCCCGGCGCAGGCGTTCGGCCGCGTCCAGCCGGTAGGCGGCGCTGGCGGGCAGCTGGCTGGCGTCCAGCGCCGTCTCGTAGTCGGCCAGGCTCAGGGCGTTGCGGGCCAGGGTATCGCCGACCCGGCTGAGGGCGGCGACCCCGAGGCCGAGCTGGTCGCCGGGCGGGTAGTGGGTGTAGCCCTGCAGATCGCGGGCCAGGCGGCCCTCCCCCAGGGCCTGGGCCAGGCTGTCATCGGGGCGGGCAAACTGGCCGAGCCCGATGTGCACGTAGCCGGCGTCATCCAGCCGCTCGCGAGCCGCCTCGAGGATCGCCAGGCGGGTGGCGGTGTCGGGCAAGTCCTCGGCGTCGATCTCGCGCTGGGGACGGTAGCGCTCCGGCAGGTGGGCGTAGCGGCGCAGGGTGATGCGCGCCGGGGTCATGGCGATCACCTGCTCGAGGGTCTCCCCGAAGCCGTGGGGGGTCTGCAGCGGCAGGCCCACGATCAGGTCCAGGTTGAGGGAGTGGAAGCCGAGGCGTTCGGCCTCGTCCACCAGGGACTCGGTCAGCACCCGGGGTTGGACCCGGTTGATCGCCTTCTGGACGCGCAGGTCGAGCTCCTGGACGCCGAGGCTCAGGCGGTTGAAGCCCAGCGCCTGCAGGTGGCGCAGGGTGAAGACATCGGCCTCGCGGGGGTCGATCTCGATGCTGAAGTCGCGACCCCGGGCGCCGGACAGCCCGAAGCGGGCGTCGAGGCGGTCGAACAGGTCGCCCATCTGGTCCAGGGAGAGGAAGGCGGGGGCGCCGCCACCCCAGTGCAGGCGTTGCACGGCCGGGAGGCGGCCCAGCAGTCGGCTCACCAGCACCATCTCGCGGTCGAGCCGCGTGAGGTAGGGCTCGGCCTGGCGGCTGTCCCGTGAGGGCACCCGCTGGGAGGCGCAGAAGCGGCACGCCTGCCGGCAGAAGGGCAGGCGCACGTGCAGCGCCAGCGGCGCATCGGGGGAGCGCTCGACCAGGGCCCGGGTCAGCGCCGCGGGGCCGTCCCCCGTCGCCAGGCGGGCGGCGTCGGGGTAGGTCAGATAGTGCGATCCGTCGTGGTCATGGTACTGCATCGAGGGCCTGCTTCCGGCAGTCCAGGATGGCCCGGCGCGATCGTTGCGTTTCGCCTGAACGGGCATGACGGCGCTCCCGGCTATGGATGTGCTCTCCATGCTAGGGCGGCTTGGCGCCGGCGGCGTTGAGCTGCGTCAATCCGGCGTGGAATAGTGCCGAATCAGCCGTGACCCTGAGCGGGCAGCATCAGCCACAGCTGCCACAGGGCGAAGGCGATGATCGACAGCGCGGCGATGCTGCGGGTGGCCCGGTGACGAATCAGCCCCCCCAACTGGTGCGCCGCCAGGCCGGTGGCGAGCAGCGCCGGCAGGGTGCCGAGGCCGAAGGCGCCCATCAGGGCGGCCCCCTTGAGCGGGTCGGCCATGGCCAGGCTCCAGGCCAGCATCGAGTAGACCAGCCCGCAGGGCAGCCAGCCCCATACCGCGCCGAGCGCCACGGCCTGGGGCACCCTCACCACCGGCATCAGCCGCCGGCCCACCGGCTCCAGGTGGCGCCACAGGCGCCTGCCGAGCGCCTCGACCCGCAGCAGCCCCTTCCACCAGTCGGCGATATAGAGTGCCATCAGGATCAGCATGACGGCGGCAAGGCCCTGCAGGGCGATGCGCATGCCGGGGGTGAGGCTGAGCAGGGTGCCGAGGGCGGCGACCAGGGCGCCGGCCACCATGTAGCTCACCATGCGCCCCAGGTTGTAGCCCAGCAGCAGGCCCGCGAGGCGGGCAGGGGAACGCATGCTGGGGGGCACGGCGAAGGTCAGGGCACTCATGATGCCGCCGCACATGCCGATGCAGTGGGCACCTCCCAGCAGGCCGAAGACGAAGGCCGCTACGAGGGGCGGTAGGCCGAGTCCGGTGGGATCCATCAGGGCTCCGGGTCGGCGTCGCGACGCTCCTGCGCGGCGCGCTCGCGGGCCTCGCGGCGGCGCTGGCGCTCCTCGGGGGGGAGGTCGTTCTCGTCCTCGTCGAAGAGGATGCGATGGGCGGGGCCCTCCAGATCCTCGAACTGGTCGTGCTTGACCGCCCAGAAGAAGGCCCAGACGGCCAGACCCAGCAGGGTCAGCGACAGTGGGATCAGCAGATAGAGAATGCTCATGGGGTCACCCGGCTCGGTTCAGGGGATGGCGTCGGCAGCGGGGCGGAGGGCATGGCGCGGCTGTGGAAACGGTTGAGGCGCAGGGCGTTGCCCACCACCACCAGGGAGCTGGCCGACATGCCCATGGCGGCCAGCCAGGGGGGCACCAGCCCCACGGCGGCGATGGGCATGGCGGTGAAGTTGTAGCACACCGACCAGATCATGTTCTGGCGCATCACCCGGCGGGTGGCGCGGCTGATCTCGACCGCCTCGGCGATGCGTGACAGGCGCGGGCTGAGCAGGATGGCATCGGCGCTGGTGCGTGCCAGGTCGGTGGCGCCGTTCATGGCGATGGCCACGTCGGCACCGGCCAGCACCGGCACGTCGTTGATGCCGTCCCCGACCATGGCGACCTTCTCGCCCGCAGCCTGGCACTCGCGGATACGCTCAAGCTTCGCCTCGGGGCTGGCGCCGCCGCGCCAGGTGGGGATGTCGAGGCGCCGGGCGAGGTCGCCGGCGGCTTCTGGAGTGTCGCCGGAGAGCAGCTCGACCTCAAGGCCCAGCATCTTGAGCGCTGCCACGGTGTCGGCGGCATCCTCGCGGATCCTGTCCTGCAGGGCGAACCAGGCCCGTGGCTCGCCCTCCTCGGCGAGCAGCAGCCACTGCCCCTCGCCGGGTGCTGCGGGCGTCGCGTCCGGGACGGCGAACTCGGCCTTGCCGAGCCGCCAGCGGCGGCCGTCGAGGGTGCCCTCGAGGCCCTGGCCGGTGCGGCTGGCCACCTCGGAGGCGTGCACCGTGGCCAGCCGGTAGGGATGGAAGGCCCGGGCGATGGGGTGCTCGGAGCGCGCCTCCAGGGCGGCCGCCAGGGTGCGCGCCCGCGCGGCGTCGAGCCCACCCAGGGGTCGCGTCTCCACCAGCGTCATCTGGCCGCTGGTCAGGGTGCCGGTCTTGTCGAGGATCACCCGGTCGATCTGGGAGAGCGCCTCGATGGCATCGGCGCGGGTCACCAGCACGCCACGGCGGCGCAGCTGGCCGTGGCCGGCGGTGAGCGCGGTGGGGGTGGCCAGGGCCAGGGCGCAGGGGCAGGTGACCACCAGCACCGAGAGCATGATCCAGGGCATGCGCGCCGGGTCGATGAACCACCAGGTGATGGTGACGACGGCGGTGACCACCAGCAGGCGCAGCACGAAGAGGTGGGCCATGCGCGCCGCCATCTGCGCCAGGCGCGGGCGGCTGGCGAAGGCGCGGTCGGTGAGGTCGACGATGCCAGCGACGCGGGCGTCGCGCCCGGCGTGGGTGACGCGCACCACCAGGGGGCTCTCGATGTTCTGGCTGCCGCCGGTGACGGTGTCGCCGAGACGGCGGGTGACCGGCAGGTACTCGCCGGTGAGCATGGACTCGTCGAGGCTCGATTCGCCGTCCTCGATCACCCCGTCGGCGGGCACGCCGTGGCCGGGCTTGACCAGCACGCGGTCGCCGGCAGCCAGTTCGCTGGCCGGCAGGATGCGCTCCTCCCCCTCGTCGGTGAGGCGAATGGCCGAGAGTGGCAGGGCGCCGGCCATGGCGTTGCCGCTGTGGCCGCTGCGGCGTCGGGCGCGGGCCTCCACGTAGCGCCCGAAGAGCAGGAAGAAGGTGAACATTGCCGCCGAGTCGAAGTAGACCTCGCCCTTGCCGGTGATCACCGCAAAGCCGCTGGCGGCGTAGGCGAAGCCGATGGCCAGGGAGACCGGCACGTCCATGCCCAGCACCCGGGTGCGCAGGTCGCGCACGGCGTTGCGGAAGAAGGGCGCCGCCGAGAAGAACACCACCGGGGTGGTCAGGGCGAAGGAGAGCCAGTGGAAGAGGGCGTGGAAGTCCTCGCTGATGCCCTCGGGGCCGGCCACGTAGATGGGGATGGAGAACATCATCACCTGGGCCATGCCCACCGCGGCGATGATCAGCCGGCGCACGTTCATGCGCTCCTCATGCTGCAGGCGCGCCTGGGCCTCGTCCGGCTCGTAGGGCTGGGCCTGGTAGCCGATGGCGGCCATCTCGGCCAGCAGGCGCGACAGCTTGACCGCCTCGGGGTCCCAGCTCACCCGCACACGGTGGTGGGTCAGGTTGACGGCGCTGGAGGCGACGCCGGGCAGGGCATTGAGGCGGTGCTCGATCAGCCAGGCGCAGGCGGCACAGGTGATGCCGTCCACCGCCAGGGTGGCGTGCACCCGGCCGCTGTCGTCGCCCTCCGCGTGGACGAACTGGCGCTGCAGCCCCGGATCGTCGAACACCGCCCAGGTCTCGGCGCGCACGGCGTCGCGCTCGTCGGGGCGTTCCGGCAGCTCGGTGCGGAAGCGGTAGTAGCTCGCCAGGCCGCCATCGACGATGGCGTGGGCCACCGCCTCGCAGCCGGGGCAGCAGAGTGGCTGGCGGGTGTCATCGAGGGTGATCGACCAGGGGGCGCCGGGGGGAACCCGGCTGCCGCAGTGGTAGCACTCCGCCGAGCCGACAGCGACGGCGTCACTCATGGGCGCAGGATACCTTGCCGCTCAGGCATGTCAGGCGTCGCCGTCGGGTGCGGCCCGGCCGGGCGTCAGGCGCACGGCCTCCTCCTCGGGGAAGCGTGCCTCGCCCACCAGGCGCCATTCGGGATCGTCGTCCTGGGGCTGCAGCTGCAGGTACCAGCGGTAGCGCAGGTTGTCGGGGGCCTGGCCCAGGTAGCGACCGTCGCGCACGTGCTCCAGGGTAAGCTCGATGTCGCGATCGTCCTGGGTGGGGAAGATCAGCTCGAAGTCGAGCCTCTCGGGGAAGCCGTTGCCGCCCTCCAGGTCGACGACCACGTCGCTGGTGAGCGGGTCGATGCGCAGGCTGGCAGAGAGCCCCAGTTCGGCGGCGCGCTCCTGCTTGGCCAGCACCATGTTGATGGCGCGGCCATGTTCGTAGTAGTCCTCCTGCACCATGCCGTCGGCGCTCCGCACGGCCAGCACCGCCAGGGTGCTGCTGGCGGTGATCGAGGTGAACAGGAGGCCGAGCAGCAGCCAGGGCCAGAACTGCTTGTACCAGGGGGTCACGGTGTTGGACATGTCATCTCCGGATCTCGCCGATGAAGCGGGTCTCGCGCTCCATGGCGATGCGTGGGTGGTCATCCGCCTCGATGCGCAGGGTGATGGGGTGGCTGGGGCGCTCGATCACCGCCGGGTCGGCAGTGATCGTCACCACGGCGCGGCGGCTGTCGCCGGCGGGCACCGTGAGGCGCTCGGTATCCAGGGCCAGCCCCGGCAGGCCCGAGGCCTCCAGGCGATAGCTGTGTTCCTGGCCGTCCAGGTTGCGCACCATCAGCACATAGACGTTGCTCAGCCGGCCCTCGCGGGTCAGCTGGTAGAGCTGGGTACGTTCGCGCTCCACCTCGAAGCCCAGCGGCATGCGGTCGGTCACGGCCCAGGCGAAGACCCCGATCATCACCAGCAGCGCCGCCAGGTAGCCCATCAGGCGCGGCCGCAGGATATGGGTGGGCTTGCCCTCCAGGGCGTTCTCGGTGGTGTAGCGGATCAGGCCGCGGGGGTAGCCCATGCGGTCCATCACGCTGTCGCAGGCGTCGATGCAGGCCGCGCAGGTGATGCATTCGTACTGCAGGCCGTCGCGGATGTCGATGCCGGTGGGGCAGACCTGCACGCAGAGGTCGCAGTCGATGCAGTCGCCGTGGCCGGCGGCCCGGGCCTGCTCATGGGTGAGCGTTTTCTTGCGCGCCCCGCGCGGCTCGCCGCGCCCCCTGTCGTAGGAGACGATCAGGGTGTCGCGGTCGAACATCACCGACTGGAAGCGGGCGTAGGGGCACATGTAGATGCACACCTGCTCGCGCAGCCAGCCGGCGTTGAGGTAGGTGAAGACCAGGAAGAAGCCGACCCAGAAGTAGGACCAGCCGTGGGCCTGCAGGGTCGGCAGGTCGATCACCAGCTGGCGAATCGGCGTGAAGTAGCCGACGAAGGTCACCCCGGTGGCCAGGGCGATGACCAGCCAGATGGCGTGCTTGGCGCCCTTGCGCCACAGCGTGTCGGCGTTCATGGGCTGGCTGTCGAGCTTGATGCGCCGGTGGCGGCTCCCCTCCAGGCGATGCTCGAACCAGATGAACAGGAAGGTCCAGACGCTCTGTGGGCAGGTGTAGCCGCACCAGACGCGGCCGGCGAACACCGTGATGAAGAAGAGCCCGAAGGCGCAGATGATCAAGAGCCAGGAGAGCAGCATGAACTCCTGGGGATAGAAGGTGGCGGCCAGGATATGGAACTCGCGGCCGGGCAGGTCGAACCAGATCGCCGGGCGGTCCCCCCAGGGGACCCAGGGCATCACGAAGAACAGCAGCATCAGCAGCCAGTTGGCGCCGCGCCTCACGCGTTGGAAGAGCCCCTTGATCTCCCGCACATAGATATGGCGACGCTTGGCGTACATCTCCTGCTGCACCGTGGCGCCGGGCGCATGGTGCTCGACCGGTGACGGTGTGACATCGCGGGCGGGGATCTTGTCGCTCATGGCAGGCTCACGGCAGGGAGGAGGGGAGGGCCGGCGCTGATCTTGCGGCACTCATTGTATCGAGTCGCCGGTCCAACGAGAAAGGGTGCGACCTGACGCCGCACCCTTCCGCTGGTTCCTGGCTCTCGGGTCAGTCCCGGAAGCGCAGGCTGTAGACGTAGGCGGCCACCAGGTGGACGCGCTCCTCGCCGATGTAGGCTGCCTGAGCCGGCATGTGGCCGTTGCGGCCGTTGCGCAGCGTCTGGCGCACGGAGTCCGCCACGCTCTGACCGGGCGCCTGGTAGAGCCAGATGTCGTTGGTCAGGTTGGGCGCGCCCAGCGCCTGGTTGCCGGTGCCGTCGGGCATGTGGCAGGCCGCGCAGACCGAGGCATAGGTGGCCGCACCGCGCTCGGCGCGCTCCTCGTCATGCTCCAGGCCGGAGAGGGCGAGGACATGCTGGGTGACGTTCTCGATGTTGGTCTCGCCGAGCTGCTGCCAGGAAGGCATCAGGCCGTTGCGGCCCCGCACCAGGGTCTGGACGATCTGCTCGGGCTCGCCGCCGTAGAGCCAGTCGTCGTTGGTCAGGTTGGGGAAGCCGTAGCCGCCCTGGGCGTTGGAGCCGTGGCACACCGCGCAGTTGTTGAGGTAGATGCGCTCGGCCACCTGCATGGCGTCGGCGTCGCGAGCCAGCTCGGGGATCGGGATCTCCTGGTACTGGGCGAAGATCGGCGTGAAGCGCTCCTCGGCGCGGGCGACCTCTTCCTCCCACTGCCCCTCCTGGGTCCAGCCCAGCACGCCGGCGAAGTTGCCGAGGCCGGGGTAGAGCACCAGGTAGCCCAGCGAGAAGATCACGGTGCCCACGTAGAGCTGGAACCACCAGCGCGGCAGCGGATTGTCGTACTCCTCGATGCCATCGGCGGCGTGCCCGGTGGTCTCGATGTTGCCATCGGCGTCGGGGGTCTTGTCGGTCTTGCGGTTGGCGTAGAGCAGCCAGAAGGCAAGGCCGATGGAGCCCAGCGTGATGACGATGATCCAGGCGCTCCAGAACCCGGAAAGGGAGTCACCCCAGAGATTGTTCATGTGTTCCTGTCTCCCTTGCTCTTGCGGGAATCCGCCCCGTTCGGCGAGGCGCTCCTGTCACGGTTCGGTTGCTCATCATCATCATCGGCGAAGGGCAGGTGGGCCGCCTCGTCGAAATCCGGCTTGCGGCGCTTCGAGTAGGCCCACCAGGTGATGCCGAGGAAGGCCACGATCAGCAGACCGGTGATAATGCCGCGGAAAGTCCCGGTATCCATGCTCAGCGGGTTCCCTCGAGTACCGTGCCGAGCTGCTGAAGGTAGGCGATCAGCGCGGTGATC
The DNA here is from genome assembly GCF_003547075.1 of Halomonas sp. JS92-SW72. Taxonomy (NCBI): domain Bacteria; kingdom Pseudomonadati; phylum Pseudomonadota; class Gammaproteobacteria; order Oceanospirillales; family Halomonadaceae; genus Halomonas; species Halomonas sp. JS92-SW72. The sequence goes on along the minus strand of NZ_CP032147.1, from coordinate 2,057,765 downwards.
TCCTGCTGGCCGCGTACCTCGCGGGTGGCGTTGGCGATGTCCTCGTCGGTGTAGGGCACGCCCACCATGCGCAGCGCCTCCATCTTCCTCGGCGTGTTGCTGCCGTCCAGGGTGCGCTCGAAGAGCCACGGGTAGGAGGGCATGATCGACTCGGGCACCACGTCGCGCGGGTTGTACATGTGGGCGCGGTGCCAGTCATCGCTGTAGCGGCCGCCGACGCGGGCCAGGTCCGGACCGGTGCGCTTGGAGCCCCACAGGAAGTTGTGGTCGTAGACCGACTCGCCGGCCACGCTGTAATGGCCGTAGCGCTCGGTCTCGGCGCGGAATGGGCGGATCATCTGCGAGTGGCAGCCGACGCAGCCCTCGCGGCGATAGATGTCGCGGCCTTCCAGCTCCAGGGCGGAGAGCGGACGCAGCCCGTCCACCGGCTCCGTGGTCTGCTTCTGGAAGAACAGCGGCACGACCTCGGCCAGGCCGCCGAAGCTGATGACGACAAGGATCAGCACGGCGAGCAGGCCAACGTTCTTTTCGACAATCTCGTGTTTCATTGGTGTCGGTATCCCCGGTTGGCTCAGGCAGTCTGCGGAAGCGGCTGACGAGCGCCTTCGCCGCGCTTGACGGTCATGGTGACGTTGTAGGCCATGATCAGCATGCCCACGACCCAGCACAGGCCGCCGATCAGGCGCACGATGTAGCCCGGGCCGCTGGCCTCGACGGACTCGATGAAGGTGTACATCAGGGTGCCGTCGGGGTTGATGGCGCGCCACATCAGGCCCTGCAGGATGCCGTTGACCCACATGGAGGCGATGTAGAGCACGGTGCCGATGGTGGCCAGCCAGAAGTGCACGGCGATCAGGCCCACGGAGTGCATCTCGGTGCGGCCGAACAGGCGCGGAATCAGGTGGTACATGGAGCCGATGGTGATCATCGCCACCCAGCCCAGGGCGCCGGCGTGCACGTGACCGATGGTCCAGTCGGTGTAGTGGGAGAGGGCGTTGACGGTCTTCACCGCCATCATCGGCCCCTCGAAGGTGGACATGCCGTAGAAGGAGAGGGCCACCACCAGGAAGCGCAGGGTCGGGTCGGTGCGCAGCTTATGCCAGGCGCCGGAGAGGGTCATCATGCCGTTGATCATGCCGCCCCAGGAGGGTGCCAGCAGGATGATCGACATCACCATGCCCAGCGACTGGGCCCAGTTGGGCAGGGCGGTGTAGTGCAGGTGGTGCGGACCCGCCCACATGTAGACCATGATCAGCGACCAGAAATGGACGATGGAGAGGCGATAGGAGTAGACCGGGCGCTCGGCCTGCTTGGGCACGAAGTAGTACATCATCCCCAGGAAGCCGGCGGTCAGGAAGAAGCCCACCGCGTTGTGGCCGTACCACCACTGCACCATGGCGTCGATGGCGCCGGCATAGATGGAGACCGAGTACATGGCGGTGACCGGGATGGCGGCGTTGTTGACGATATGCAGCACCGCGACGGTCAGGATGAAGGCGGCGAAGAACCAGTTGGCCACGTAGATGTGGGAGGTCTTGCGCTGCTTGATGGTCATCAGGAAGACCAGGGCATAGGTGACCCACACCACCGCGATCAGGATGTTGATCGGCCACTCCAGCTCGGCGTACTCCTTGGTGGTGGTGTAGCCCAGCGGCAGGGTGATCACCGCGGACAGGATCACCGCCTGCCAGCCCCAGAAGGTGAAGGCGGCCAGCTTGTCGGACCACAGTCGGGTCTGGCAGGTCCGCTGAACCACGTAGTAGGAGGTGGCGAACAGCGCGGAACCCCCGAAGGCAAAGATCACGGCATTGGTGTGCAGCGGCCGCAGGCGACCGAAGCTGGTCCAGGGCAGATCGAGGTTGAGTTGCGGCCATACCAGTTGTGCGGCGAGGATGACGCCGAGGAGCATGCCGACGATGCCCCACACTACTGTCATGATCGCGAACTGCCGAACTACCTTGTAGTTGTAGGTCGGGTGTTCAAGTGCTGTGCTCATGTCAGGTTCCCATCGAACGCGGTAGCGGGTTTGAAGCTGCGTCAGTTTGCCACGGACCCAGCGCCCCCAGGATGATGCAGGTCAAGACGGCCCGGATTCTATCGCAGCCCGCCTCAATCCTGAACACGCCAATCGGTGTAGTCGAAGAACTCACGGGGAGATCCCTTGTCACATTATGCCGCCCAGGATTACGAGCCCATTACCTCGGTCCGATGTCTCGAGCGCCTGCTCGAGGGGGAGCGTGGCCGCTGGCAGTTGCCCGAGGGGCCGCTGGAAGTGCGCGGCGAGGCCCGTGTCGGACGCCTGCTGATGGCCCACGGCGCGGGCGTCGGCCAGGATTCCACGTTCCTGGAACGCCTCCGCGATGCCCTGGCCGAGCACGGGCTCCAGACCCTGGCCATCGAGTTCGCCTACCTGCAGCAGATGCGCCGCGAGGCGCGCCGTCGACCACCCCCGCGGGTCGAGCGCCTGGTGGAGGAGCTGGCCCGCTGGTGCGACATTCTGACACACCCTGCGCTTCCCCCGCTGTGGCTCGGCGGCAAGTCGATGGGCGGCCGCGTGGCGAGCCTGCTGGCGGCCCGCGATGGTGCCCCGGGGCTGATCCTGTGCGGCTACCCCTTCCATCCGCCGCGCAAGCCCGAGTCGCTGCGTCTCGCCCACTGGCCGCTGATTGCCTCTCCTACCCTGGTGGTGCAGGGCAGCCGCGACCCCTTCGGCAGCCGCGACGAGATCGCCGGCTACGACCTGGGCGGTGCCCGCCTTCACCTGCTCGAGGATGGCGACCACGACTGGCAGCCGCGGCGCGCCAGCGGGCGTACCCAGGCATCGCTGATCGACGAGGCCGCCGAGGCGATCGCCGAGTTCATGGCCGAGCACGCCTGACCTTGGGCTGGTCGAGGGGCAAGTCGATGAAATGCCGGCAAATGGTGGTTGCCGAGGGGGTGGGCAAAAAGCGTTGACATTGGCCGGCACCCCTGTAGAATGCAGCGCCACGTGACCAGGGGTGGTTAGCTCAGCTGGGAGAGCACCAGCCTTACAAGCTGGGGGTCACAGGTTCGAACCCTGTACCACCCACCATTGCCCTCGGGCGGTCGTGGCTCACGTAGAAAGCACGCAGCGGACCGGTAGTTCAGTCGGTTAGAATGCCGGCCTGTCACGCCGGAGGTCGCGGGTTCGAGTCCCGTCCGGTCCGCCAACGTGTTTTCGTCAGGTGTCATCTTGCGGACCGGTAGTTCAGTTGGTTAGAATGCCGGCCTGTCACGCCGGAGGTCGCGGGTTCGAGTCCCGTCCGGTCCGCCAACGTGTTTTCGTCAGGTGTCATCTTGCGGACCGGTAGTTCAGTTGGTTAGAATGCCGGCCTGTCACGCCGGAGGTCGCGGGTTCGAGTCCCGTCCGGTCCGCCAACGTGTTTTCGTCAGGTGTCATCTTGCGGACCGGTAGTTCAGTTGGTTAGAATGCCGGCCTGTCACGCCGGAGGTCGCGGGTTCGAGTCCCGTCCGGTCCGCCACGATGATGGCCTGACAGCAGTAGCAAGAACAGCCGTAAAAAATGCAGCACGCTTTGCAGTTCACGTGGGTGATTAGCTCAGTTGGTTAGAGCACCAGCCTCACATGCTGGGGGTCACTGGTTCGAATCCGGTATCACCCACCACGCGGACCGGTAGTTCAGTTGGTTAGAATGCCGGCCTGTCACGCCGGAGGTCGCGGGTTCGAGTCCCGTCCGGTCCGCCAACTGCTGCAAGTGTTTCTGCCCGTGCACGGTCATGCACACGACTTCTCGAAGCCCCGAGCCCAGCCGCTCGGGGCTTCGTCGTTTCTGCCCCCTCCCTCGTTTCTGCCCCCTCCCTCGTTTCTCCCCCCTCGTTCCCGTTTTCCTCTGTCGTTTCCTGCATCGGGCTTTGCGCCTTCGCGTCCGCTGTCATACAGTTGTTTGAATTTGGATCAAGAACAAGGAGCATGCCGTGACTGCCTATCCCCATCTCTTCCGTCCCCTGACACTGGGCCACCTGACGCTGCCCAATCGGGTGCTGATGGGCTCCATGCACACCAACCTGGAGGAGGCGCCCGGCGGCTTCGAGCGCCTGGCCGCCTTCTATGCCGAGCGGGCCCGGGAGGGGGTGGCGCTGATCGTCACCGGCGGCATCGCGCCCAACCCCGAGGGCGCCGTCTTCCAGGGCGCCGCCACCCTGGAGCGGGAAGCGCAGCTGCCCGATCATCGCCGTCTGGTGGAGGCGGTGCACGCCGAGGGCGGGCGCCTCTGCCTGCAGATCCTGCATGCCGGGCGCTACGCCTATTCGCCGGAGCTGGTGGCCCCCTCGGCGATCCAGGCGCCCATCAATCCCTTCACGCCCCGGGAGCTCTCCGCCGACGAGGTGGAGCGGCAGATCGCCGACTATGTGCGCTGTGCCCGCCTGGCGCAGCAGGCCGGCTACGACGGTGTGGAGGTGATGGGCTCCGAGGGCTACCTGATCAACCAGTTCGTCTGCCGGCGCACCAACCGGCGCGACGATGCCTGGGGCGGGTCCTTCGAGAATCGCATCCGCTTCCCGGTGGAGATCGTGCGGCGCATGCGCGCGGCGGTGGGCGACGATTTCCTGATCATCTTCCGCCTCTCCATGATCGACCTGGTGGAGGAGGGCAGCACGCATGAGGAGGTGGTGGTCCTGGGGCGCGCCATCGAGGCCGCCGGCGCCAGCCTGATCAATACCGGTATCGGCTGGCACGAGGCGCGGGTGCCGACCATCGTCACCAGCGTGCCGCGGGCGGCCTTCACCGAGGTGACCCGCCGGCTGAAGGCCGAGCTCTCGGTACCGCTGATCACCACCAACCGCATCAACATGCCGGAGGTGGCCGAGCGGGTGCTGGCCGAGGGCCATGCGGACATGGTCTCCATGGCGCGCCCCTTCCTGGCCGACCCGGCCTGGGTCACCAAGGCCGCCGAGGGCCGGCCCGAGGAGATCAACACCTGCATCGCCTGCAACCAGGCCTGCCTGGACCATACCTTCGAGGGCAAGGCGACCTCCTGCCTGGTCAATCCGCGCGCCGGCCACGAGACCGAGCTCGTGATCGAGCCCGCCCGCGCGCCGCGGCGCATCGCCGTGGTGGGGGGCGGTCCGGCGGGGCTGGCGGCCGCAGTGACCGCTGCTCAGCGTGGCCATGCGGTGACCCTGTTCGAGCGCGGTTCCGAGCTGGGCGGGCAGTTCAACTACGCGCGCCGTATCCCCGGCAAGGAGGAGTTCGACGAGACCCTGCGCTACTTCCGGGTGATGCTCGACAGGCACCGGGTGCAGGTGCGCCTCAGCTGCGAGGCGGACCTCCAGGCGCTGCGCGCCTTCGATGCGGTGGTGCTGGCCAGCGGGGTGCGCCCGCGCGCCCTGGCGCTTCCCGGCAGTGACCACCCCAAGGTGATGGGTTATCCCACGGCGATCCTGCACCCGGAGCGGGTCGGGCGGCGGGTGGCGATCATCGGCGCCGGCGGGATCGGCTTCGATGTGGCGGAGCTGCTCACCCAGGGCGCGTCCTCGTCGCTGGACCGCGAGGCCTGGTGCGACGAGTGGGGCGTGGATCTCTCGGTCGCCATGCCGGGCGGGCTCAAGGCGCCGCGCCGCCCCGAGGTGCCACGCCAGGTCTTCCTGCTGCAGCGCAAAGCCTCCAAGCCCGGCCGCGGCCTCGGCAAGACCACCGGCTGGGTGCATCGCGCCTCGCTCAAGCATCGCGGCGTCGAGACGCTGGCCGGCTGTGAGTACCTGGGTGTCGACGATGACGGCCTGCATCTCCGCCAGGAGGGCGAGGTCCGCCTGCTGGCGGTCGACAGCGTGGTGGTCTGTGCCGGCCAGGAGCCGGTGCGCGAGCTGCTCGACCCGCTGCAGGGGGCGGGCATCGAGGTGCACCTGATCGGCGGCGCCGAGGAGGCCGCCGAGCTGGATGCCAAGCGTGCCATCGATCAGGGCACCCGGGTGTCGGCTGCCCTCTAGTCCCTCTAGCCCCGGGCGCTTCGCGCCTCCCTCCAGGGCCCGCCGAGCCGTCTCGGCGGGCCCTCGCCGTCTTGCGTTGGCAAAACTGCCTCCCTGCCAACGAACCCTTGGTCGTCCACAGGCTCTTAGGGGATAAGGTCCAGCGTTGATTCGATGTCCGCTAATGCTGTGCCGGACTGTCCTACGCTGTGATTGCCACGACCCGGGGCGCCCCTGACGAACCAGGCGCCGAATCATCGGGCTTTAAGGAGGCATCGATGAGCATCTTCGACCATGTGCAGAACCGTTACGAGCGCGTCCAGCAGGAGGAGCTGACCCTGCAGGAGTACCTGGAACTCTGTCGACGGGAGCCATCGGCCTACGCATCTGCCGCCGAGCGGATGCTCGAGGCCATCGGCGAGCCCGAGGTGATCGATACCGCCAGGGATCCACGGCTGTCGCGGATCTTCTCCAACAAGGTCATCCGCCGCTACCCGTCGTTCTCGGAGTTCTACGGCATGGAGGAGGCGATCGAGCAGATCGTGTCGTTCTTCCGCCACGCCGCCCAGGGCCTCGAGGAGCGCAAGCAGATCCTCTACCTGCTGGGCCCCGTGGGGGGCGGCAAGTCGTCGCTGGCCGAGCGCCTCAAGCTGCTGATGGAGAAGGTGCCCTTCTACGCCATCAAGGGCTCGCCGGTCTATGAATCGCCGCTGGGCCTGTTCTCCCCCGAGGAGGATGGCGAGCTGCTCGAGAAGGAGTTCGGCATTCCGCGGCGCTACCTGAAGAGCGTGATGTCGCCCTGGGCCGCCAAGCGCCTCAAGGAGTACGGCGGCGACATCTCCCAGTTCCGGGTGGTGCGCCTCTACCCCTCGCGCCTCAACCAGATCGCCATCTCCAAGACCGAGCCCGGCGACGAGAACAACCAGGACATCTCCTCGCTGGTGGGCAAGGTGGATATCCGTCAGCTGGAGATGTACTCCCAGGACGACCCCGACGCCTACAGCTTCTCAGGGGGGCTGTGTCGCGCCAACCAGGGCCTGATGGAGTTCGTCGAGATGTTCAAGGCGCCGATCAAGGTGCTGCATCCGCTGCTGACCGCCACCCAGGAGGGCAACTACAACCCTACCGAGGGCATGGGGGCGATCCCCTTCGAGGGCATCGTGCTGGCGCACTCCAACGAGAGCGAATGGCAGGCGTTCCGCAACAACCGCAACAACGAGGCCTTCCTCGACCGCGTCTATATCGTCAAGGTGCCCTACTGCCTGCGCGCCTCCGAGGAGGTCAAGATCTACCAGAAGCTGCTCGAGCACTCCTCGCTCAGCCAGGCGCCCTGCGCCCCGGATACCCTGCGCATGCTGGCCCAGTTCACGGTGCTCTCGCGGCTCAAGGAGCCGGAGAACTCCAGCGTCTACTCGAAGATGCGCGTCTATGATGGCGAGAACCTCAAGGACACCGACCCCAAGGCCAAGTCGATCCAGGAGTATCGCGATACCGCCGGGGTCGACGAGGGCATGGACGGGCTCTCCACCCGCTTCGCCTTCAAGATCCTCTCCAAGGTGTTCAACTTCGACAGCCACGAGGTGGCGGCCAACCCGGTGCACCTGCTCTACGTGCTGGAGAAGCGCCTGGAGCAGGAGCAGCTGCCCCGCGAGACCTTCGAGCGCTACCTGCGCTACATCAAGGAGTACCTGGCGCCGCGCTACGTCGACTTCATCGGCAAGGAGATCCAGACGGCCTACCTGGAGTCCTACTCCGAGTACGGTCAGAACATCTTCGACCGCTACGTCACCTACGCCGACTTCTGGATCCAGGACCAGGAGTACCGCGACCCGGAGACCGGCGAGCTGTTCAATCGCCAGTCCCTCAACGAGGAGCTGGAGAAGATCGAGAAGCCGGCCGGCATCTCCAATCCCAAGGACTTCCGCCACGAGGTGGTCAACTTCGTGCTGCGGGCCCGGGCCCAGAACAACGGCATGAACCCGAGCTGGCAGTCCTACGAGAAGCTGCGCGGGGTGATCGAGCAGAAGATGTTCGCCAACACCGAGGAGCTGCTGCCGGTGATCTCCTTCAACGCCAAGGCCTCCCAGGCGGACCAGAAGAAGCACGAGGACTTCGTGGCCAGGATGGTGGATCGGGGCTACACCGAGAAGCAGGTGCGCCTGCTCTCCGAGTGGTACCTGCGGGTGCGCAAGTCGCAGTAGGCCGAGGAGGTCTTCCATGACCTATTTCATCGATCGACGGGCCAATGCCAAGCACAAGAGCGCGGTCAACCGGCAGCGCTTCCTCGACCGCTATCGCACCCATATCAAGCGCTCCGTGGAGGAGGCGGTGAACCGCCGCTCCATCACCGATATGGAGCGCGGCGAGAAGGTGTCGATCCCGAGCCGGGATATCTCCGAGCCGGTGTTCCAGCATGGCCCGGGGGGCAGGCGCAGTATCGTGGCGCCCGGCAACCGCGAATTCGTCGAGGGCGACCGCCTGCGTCGCCCCGGCGGCGGGGGCGGTGGCGGGGCCGGGGAGGGCAGCGCCTCCGACCAGGGCGAGGGCATGGACGAGTTCGCCTTCACCCTCTCCCGCGAGGAGTTCCTCGACTTCGTCTTCGACGGCCTCGAGCTGCCCCACCTGGAGCGCAAGGCGCTGGTGGACCTCGACGAGGTGAGGCCGGTGCGGGCGGGGGTGTCGAAGGAGGGGGTGCCGGCGCGGATCAATATCGTGCGCTCCATGCGCGAGGCCCATGCGCGACGCATTGCCATGCGGGCGCCCATCCGCCGCGCCCTGCGCGAGGCGCGCGAGGCCCTGGAGGTCGAGGAGAGCAAGGACCCGGTGCTGCGCAACCCGGCGCGCATTGCCGAGCTCAAGGTGGAGATCGAGCGCCTGGAGAAGCGCCTCGAGGCGGTGCCCTTCATCGATACCTTCGACCTGCGCTACAACAACCTGGTCAACCAGCCGATGCCCTCCAGCAAGGCGGTGATGTTCTGCATCATGGACGTCTCCGGCTCCATGACCCAGGCCCACAAGGACATCGCCAAGCGCTTCTTCCTGCTGCTCTACCTGTTCCTGGAGCGCAGCTACGAGAAGGTCGAGCTGGTCTTCGTGCGTCATCACACGGCGGCCAAGGAGGTGGACGAGGAGGAGTTCTTCTACTCCCGGGAAACCGGCGGCACCATCGTCTCCAGCGCCCTGACCCTGGTCGACGAGATCATCGCCAAGCGCTATCCCCCTGGGCAGTGGAACCTCTACGTGGCCCAGGCCTCGGACGGCGACAACTGGGACGACGACTCCGTCGCCTGCCGCGACCTGCTGCTGAAGCGCCTGATGCCGCGCCTGCAGTACTACACCTACGTGGAGATCACCCCCCATGCCCACCAGGCGCTATGGGAGGAGTACGAGACGGTGGCCGCCGAGTTTCCGTCGCGCTTCGCCATGCGCCAGATCGTCGAGGCCGGGGACATCTATCCGGTGTTCCGCGAGCTGTTCAAGCGGCGCGCCGCTGGCGTCTGAGCACCGATGCGGCGCCGAGGAGGGACCATGACACGACGCAAGCCCATTGCCACCGGCTCCGACTGGAACTTCGAGATCCTGACCGACTTCGAGCGTGAGATCGCTCGGCTGGCCGATGAGTATCGCCTCGATACCTATCCCAACCAGATCGAGGTGATCACCACCGAGCAGATGATGGACGCCTATGCCAGCGTCGGCATGCCGGTGGGCTACCACCACTGGTCCTTCGGCAAGCAGTTCCTGGCGGTGGAGCAGGCCTATCGGCGTGGCCAGATGGGCCTGGCATACGAGCTGGTGATCAACTCCGACCCCTGCATCGCCTACCTGATGGAGGAGAACACCCTGATGATGCAGGTGCTGGTGATGGCCCACGCCTGCTACGGTCACAACTCCTTCTTCAAGGGCAACTACCTGTTTCGTACCTGGACCGATGCCGGCTCGATCATCGACTACCTGATGTTCGCTCGGCAGTACGTGGCCGAGTGCGAGGAGCGCCACGGCGTGGCCGCGGTGGAGCAGCTGCTGGATGCCTGTCACGCCCTGCAGAACTACGGCGTCGACCGCTACAAGCGTCCCTCGCCGATCTCCGCTGCCGAGGAGTCGCGCCGCCAGAAGGAGCGCGAGGCGTACCTGCAGTCCCAGGTCAACACCCTGTGGAGCACCATTCCGGGGCGGGCGCCCGCGGATGTGCTGGTCGGCGATCACGACGAGGAGGACCCGCTGGGGCTGCACGCGGGCGGGCGCTACCCCGCCGAGCCCCAGGAGAACCTGCTCTACTTCATCGAGAAGAATGCGCCGCTGCTGGCGCCCTGGCAGCGCGAGGTGGTGCGCATCGTGCGCAAGCTGGCCCAGTACTTCTACCCCCAGCGCCAGACCCAGGTGATGAACGAGGGCTGGGCGACCTTCTGGCACTACACCCTGATGAACCGCCTCTATGAGGAGGGGCTGGTCGACGAGGGGTTGATGCTCGAGTTCCTGCAGTCCCATACGGCGGTGGTGCATCAGCCTGCCTTCGACAGCCCCTGGTACAGCGGGATCAACCCCTATGCGCTGGGTTTCGCCATCTTCAGCGACCTCAGGCGCCTGTGCGAGGCCCCGACGGAAGAGGATCGCCAGTGGTTTCCGGATGTCGCCGGCAGCGACTGGCGAGAGACCCTGGAGTTCGCCATGAAGAACTTCAAGGATGAGTCCTTCATCCAGCAGTTCCTGTCGCCCAAGGTGATCCGCGACCTCAGGCTGTTCATGGTGGTGGACGATGACCAGGAGGAGATGCTCGAGGTCAGCGCCATCCATGACGAGCGCGGCTACCGGCGGGTCCGCGAGGCGCTGGCCACCCAGTACGCCCTGTCGCTGCGCGAGCCCAATATCCAGGTCTACTCGGCGAACATCCGCGGTGATCGTTCGCTGACCCTGCGTCATGTCCAGGACAGCCGTCGCCCCCTGGCGCGCAGCGTCTATCCGGTGATCCGCCACCTGCACCAGCTGTGGGGCTTTCCGGTCACGCTGGAGTCGATGGAGGGAGACGAGGTGGTGCGGCGCTATCAGTGGCCGTTGCCGGACGAGGCGGCCAGGGCCTGAGTCCGCCGCCATCCCTTGAACGGCAGGGCCTGAAACGACGAAACCCGCGCCTCGGCGCGGGTTTCGTCTGCAGGGGCGGCGTGGGGTTGGCCGCCAGGGGGGCTCAGGCCTGGGCGGTCCAGGACTGACACCACCCCTTGGGCTCGACGCTGTTCTGCGGGAACAGCTGGCAGCCTTCACTGTCGGCCTGCCAGAACATGCAGTTGTCGCACACCTCGCCTTCCTCGTAGGCCGGGTGATCGGCGGCGTCCGCGGCGTCTTCGACGTAGTTCAGGGCCTGGGCCTGATCGCTTTCCGGATCGAGGCGCGGCAGGGTATCGGCGAAGGCGGTCTTGGAGAGGATGCCGGCGCCCAGCGGCAGGGCGGCGAGGCCCAGCAGGCTGTTGCGCATGAAGTCACGACGGCTATGGTTGGCCATGGGATCTCCTTTTCGTCACGGTTGCAGGAAGAGTTCCTGTTCTTCTTTCTCTATCTCTTTCTATGGGTGGTAAGCCACCTCTTGCTCCGACAGGGGCTGCCCTGAGGAGTTCGCTGCTCTATGGTAGTAGAGTGCCTGTAGCGTTGCGAACCAGCCATTGGCCGTGCGGCAATCTGTCGCGCGTCAGGCGGGAGTCCAGGAGGACCGATGATCTTTACCCGTTTTACCTCCCCCCTCGGCGAGATCCTGGTGTGCGCTGAGCCCGAGGGGCTGTGCCGGCTCACCCTGGCCGCCGAGGAGCAGCCCGACCCCGAGGCGGCTCGCCGGGACGATGACGCCCTGGCCGAGGCCCGTGACCAGCTGCTCGCCTACCTGGAGGGGCGGCGCCATGGCTTCAGCCTGCCCCTGGCACCCGGCGGCAGCGACTTCCAGCGTGAGGTGTGGTCGGCGCTGCTGCGCATCCCCTGGGGCGAGACGCGCACCTACGGCGAGCTGGCGCGCCGGCTCGGCCGCGAGGGGGCGGCGCGGGCCATCGGCACGGCCAACGGCGCCAATCCGCTGCCGCTGCTGATCCCCTGCCATCGGGTGGTGGCCGCCGATGGGCTGGGCGGCTACAGCGGTGGCCTGGCGCTCAAGCGTCGGCTTCTCGAGCTGGAGGGCAGCCTTCCCGGCTGAGCCGCGATTCTGCCGGGCTGCCGGCGCTGCTATACTCGCGCCATCGCCGGTCGTCGCCGGCCGGACAACCACCAGGCCCCGCGGGGCCTTCGCAGGGAGAGTGCCCGATGCAGAATGCCGTGATCCTGATCAATGCCGAGAAGGGCCAGGTCAAGGCCGTGGCCGAGCGCCTGGCCGACGTGGAGGGGATCAGCGAGGTCTACTCCACCTGTGGGCGCTACGACCTGGTGGCCATCGCCCGCACCCGCGACTTCGAGAGCCTGGCGGAGCTGGTCACCGAGCGGCTGAACGCCGTGGAAGGCATCCGCGACACCGAGACCCTCAACGCCATGCAGGTGCACTCCCGCCACGATCTGGAGACCATGTTCTCGCTGGGCTGGTAGTCCTTCGCGTTATCCCCCTCCGGCCGCCGGTATCGGTCGGGCGGTTCTGCCGTCCGCCCGCCTGGTGGCTCGTTCGTTCCCCTCCGCTGGAAGCCGCTTCAAGGATGAGTCGTCGTCGTTCCCCCCTCCCGCGCTGGCGCCGCCAGACGCGCCGTTTCGGCATTACCCTGCTCTTCGTGCTGGTCACCTCCGGCCTCTGGTACGGCCAGGAGCGTCAGGTCCGCGACCAGCTGGTGTGGATGGGGGTGCCCGAGTGGCAGAGCCTCTCGCCCGCCAGCTTCCATCGGGTGCTGCGCAACGAGGGGTTTCTAGTGGGCTGGTCCGACGTGCGGGTCAACCCGCTGTGGGTCAGCTATCGGCTGCATGCCGTCGATGACCCCGCGGCGGGGCCGCGGCCGAACTTTCAGCGCGACTGGCGCACCCTCTGGCCGATCGGTACTGACCACTACGCCGGCAGCGGCTATGACCGCGGGCATCTGGCGCCCAACTATGCCATCGCCGTGGTGCATGGGCCGGATGCCCAGCGCGATACCTTCTATATGAGCAACATGTCGCCTCAGCGTCCGGATCTCAATCGGCGGCTGTGGCAGCGCCTGGAGGAGGTGGTGATCGACCACTTCGTGCCGCGCTTCGGCGAGGTGCAGGTGATCACCGGGCCGGTCTTTCCGGAGCGCTTTCTCGACAACGTGCTCAATCGGGTGGGCTTCGTGGAGATTCCCGAGGCCTTCTACAAGATCATCGCGGTGCCGGGGGAGGAGCCGCGCGTGCTGGCCTTCATCATGCCCCAGGAGGTGCGTGGGGATGAGCCGCTGGACGACTACCTGGTGAGCGTGGACGAGATCGAGGCGCGTACCGGGCTCAACTTCTTCCCCAACCTGCCCAAACCGGTCGCCGAGGCGCTGGAGGGGGAAGTGGTCGCCCGCGGCTGGGCCCTGGAGGAGGTGGCGCGCCGGCCGGGTCGCTTCTGAAGGGGGCGTGGCGGACAGGCACAAAAAAGCCGCGATCTCGGTCGCGGCTTCCTGTGCTGGTCTTGCAGGGATGGTCCTGCTGGGGGCTCTTGTCTGGATCAGTCGGCATGAGGCGATATGAAGTGGTGCCCAGGAGAGGACTTGAACCTCCACATCCGTAAGGATACTAGCACCTGAAGCTAGCGCGTCTACCAATTCCGCCACCTGGGCGCATCATGCATCTCATCGTGTTCGCGGGCTTCCCGAAGGATGGTGCCCAGGAGAGGACTTGAACCTCCACGTCCTTACGGACACTAGCACCTGAAGCTAGCGCGTCTACCAATTCCGCCACCTGGGCGAACACGAGCGAGTCGAGCTGATAAAGAGCAGGGGAGCGAACTCCCGATCATCGATCCCGAGGGAGCGATGGTGCCCAGAAGAGGACTTGAACCTCCACGTCCTTACGGACACTAGCACCTGAAGCTAGCGCGTCTACCAATTCCGCCACCTGGGCGAACACGAGCGAGTCGAGCTGATAAAGAGCAGGGGAGCGAACTCCCGATCATCGATCCCGAGGGAGCGATGGTGCCCAGAAGAGGACTTGAACCTCCACGTCCTTACGGACACTAGCACCTGAAGCTAGCGCGTCTACCAATTCCGCCATCTGGGCAAGCGACGCGTATGTTACCCGATTCCATCGCCATTGCAAGGGGAGCAGGAGCGCTTCGCGGGTTTTTTTCGCGACGCCTTTCGCCACCGTGCCGGGGCCTGGCGGCATGCCGAGGTTGGGTGGTGGCGCTCGCAGCGCTATACTGCGGCCATGACAATAGACCCTATCAGCAAGATTCCATGCCCGCGGCGCTCGTGCGCCTTCTCCTTCCTGCCGTCCCCGACCCTGCCAAGGATGCTCTCCGCATGACCCACTGGACGCTCAGCGACGACCCGCACGCCAGCCGCGAGGCCCACAAGTACGACAACCCTGCCCCCAGCCGCGAGTACCTGCTCGCCCGGCTCGAGGAGTATGGCAAGCCGATCACCCACGAGAAGATGAGCCGCCTGCTGGGCCTCGATGACGAGGACCTCGAGGAGGCGGTCCGCCGCCGCCTGGCCGCCATGGAGCGCGATGGCCAGGTGCTGCGCAATCGCGCCGGTGCCTATGCGCTGATCGACAAGCTCGACCTGATCCGCGGCAAGGTGCTCGGTCACCGCGACGGCTTCGGCTTCCTGATCCGCGAGGATGGCAAGAAGCCGGATCTGGTGCTGCCGCCGCGCCAGATGCGCCGGGTCTTCCACGGCGACTACGTGCTGGCGCGCATCAGCGGGCGCGACCGCCGCGGCCGCGACGAGGCGACCATCGCCGAGGTGCTCTCCCACAACACCCAGACCATCGTCGGCGTCTACCGCGAGAACACGCCCGAGTTCGGAGTGCTGATCCCGGAGAACCCCCGCATCACCCAGGAGGTGATCATCCCGCACAGCGCCTGCGGTGGGGCGAAGGATGGCCAGGTGATCTCGGCAAGGATCGTGCAGCAGCCCGAGACCCGGGTGCAGCCGGTGGGCGAGGTGGTCGAGGTGCTCGGCGAGCGCATGGATCCCGGGATGGAGATCGATATCGCCATCCGCAGCTACGAGATTCCCGCCGAGTTCCCGCCGGAGGTCCACGACCAGATCGCCGGCATGTCCGCCGAGGTGGTGGACGAGGACAAGCACCGCCGCATCGATCTGCGCGACGTGCCGCTGGTCACCATCGACGACGAGAGCGCCAAGGACTTCGACGACGCGGTCTGCGCCTGGAAGACCAAGTCCGGCAGCTGGAAGTTGCTGGTGGCCATCGCCGACGTTTCCCACTACGTGCGTCCGGGCAGTGCCCTGGACCAGGAGGCGATACGCCGCGGCAACTCGGTCTACTTCCCGGGGCAGGTGGTGCCGATGCTGCCGGAGCTGCTCTCCAACGGGCTCTGTTCCCTCAACCCGGCCGTCGACCGCCTGGCACTGGTCTGCGAGATGAATATCTCCCAGAGCGGCACCATCAGCCGCTACCGTTTCTATGAGGCGGTGTTCCAGTCCCATGCGCGCCTCACCTACAACAAGGTGGCGGCGATCCTCGACGAGGACGATGCCGCAGGGGATGCGCTGCGCGAGGAGTACCGGGAGCTGGTACCCTCGCTCAAGAACCTGCACGCCCTCTACCGGGTGCTGCGCGAGGCGAGGGAGGCCCGTGGGGCCATCGACTTCGAGACCACCGAGACCGCCATCGTCTTCAACGACGAGCGCAAGATCGAGAAGATCGTGCCGCGCAGCCGCAACGACGCCCACAAGATCATCGAGGAGTGCATGCTGGCGGCCAACGTGGCCACGGCGCGTTTCCTCGACAAGCATGACCTGCCGGCCCTCTATCGCATCCACGAGCGCCCCTCGCCGGAGCGCCTCGACAAGCTGCGGCTGTTCCTCGCTGAGCTCGGGCTCTCGGTGGGCGGCGGCGACGAGCCGACCCCCCAGCACTACCGTGACCTGGCCGAGGCGATTCGCGGCCGGCCGGACGCCGACGTCATCCAGACGGTGATGCTGCGCTCCATGAGCCAGGCGGTCTACTCGCCCCAGAACGAGGGGCACTTCGGCCTGGCCTACCCGGCCTATGCCCACTTCACCTCGCCGATCCGCCGCTATCCCGACCTGCTGGTGCACCGCGCCATCCGCTCAGTGATCCGCGGCCCGCGCCAGACCAACACGGTGCTGCGCGCCGACGACGCCAAGGTGGAGCCGCCCAGCAAGTGGTGCCCCTACACCTTCGAGCAGATGCTTGAGCTCGGCGAGCACTGCTCCATGACCGAGCGGCGCGCCGACGATGCCACCCGCGACGTCGAAGACTGGCTCAAGTGCGAGTTCATGTCCGACAAGCTCGGCGAGGTGTTCGACGGCACCATCGCCTCGGTCACCCAGTTCGGCATCTTCGTGCGCCTCGACGAGGTCTATGTCGAGGGCCTGGTGCACGTCACCTCGCTGCCCTCCGACTACTACCACTACGAGCCGGAGAAGCACCGTCTCAAGGGCGAGCGCAGCGGCATGAGCTACCGGCTGGGCGATGGCGTCAGCGTTCAGGTGGCGCGGGTCGACCTCAACGATCGCAAGATCGACTTCGCCCTGGCCGACGACAAGCCGCGCCCCAAGCGTGCGCCGCGCCGCCGTGGCAAGGGCGATGAGGCTTCGGACAAGGGGCGCGCCCGGGCCGGCGGCAAGCCGGCCGCGGCGGATGCCGGCCCGGCGGCCCGAGGAGAGGAGGGCGCCGGCAAGAAGCGTGGGGGCGGTCGTCGCCGCCGCTCGCGCCGCTGAGCGAGTCCTGTCCGCGAGGGGCGCCGGCGGCCTGCCGCCGGCGCCCCTGCTCGTTTCCCTGAGTGGATGAATGCGATGAAACAGAAGCGATCCCGCCGCCCTGCTGGCGGCAACTCCGGCACACCCGGGGGGCTTGAAGCCGTGTTCGGCGTGCACGCGGTGCGGGCCTTGCTCGAGCGCGGCGAGGTGCCCCGGGAGCTGTGGGTCCAGGAGGGTAGCGCCGGCGGCCGCCTCGCCGAGCTGGTGGAGGCGGCCGCCGGTCGCGGTGCGCGCATCCAGTCCCGTCCTCGCGACGACCTGGACCGGCTGGCCCAGGGGGCGGCCCACCAGGGCATCGTCGCCTTCGCCCCCCCGCTGGCCTTCGCCGGCGAGGCGGAGCTGTGGTTCCGCCTCGAGGCCTGGTCCCGGGAGGAGCCGCCGCTGCTGCTGGTGCTGGATGGCGTCACCGACGTGCACAACTTCGGGGCCTGTCTGCGCAGCGCCGATGCCGCCGGGGTGCACGGCGTGATCGTGCCCAAGGACAAGGCCGCGCCGCTCAATGCCACGGTGCGCAAGGTGGCCTGTGGCGCCGCCGAGAGCGTGCCGGTCTACCAGGTCACCAACCTGGCCCGTGCCCTGGCCAGGCTCAAGGAGCTCGGCGTCTGGATCACCGGCACCGCCGGGGAGGCCGAGGCGCTGGTCTTTGAAGCCGACCTTGCCGGCCCCACCGCCCTGGTGATGGGCGCCGAGGGCAAGGGGATGCGCCGCCTCACCCGGGAGGGCTGCGACCAGCTGGTCAAGCTGCCCATGGCCGGCAGCGTGTCGAGCCTCAACGTCTCGGTGGCGGCCGGCATCTGCCTGTTCGAGGCGGTCCGCCAGCGTCGGGGCTGACGCGCCGCCGCTTGCTATCTCGCCCCGCACTCCCTAGAATACCTGCGCCCGTTCGTCCATCGAACGGGCGCTCGTGTTTTTCCGTTATCACCTCCTTGCTTCCCCGGAGCTCAGGCCTCCCGCGGAAGCTGCCAAACCGCAAGGAGATTCCATGCGTCACTACGAAATCGTGTTCATGGTCCACCCGGACCAGAGCGAGCAGGTTCCTGCCATGGTCGAGCGCTACACCAGCCTCGTCACCGAGAACGGCGGTACCGTGCATCGTCTCGAGGATTGGGGTCGTCGTCACCTGGCCTACCCGATCAACAAGATCCACAAGGCCCACTACGTGCTGATGAACGTCGAGTGCGAAGGCGAGACTCTCGACGAGATCGAGAACATCTTCCGCTTCAACGACGCCATCCTGCGCAGCCTGGTGGTGCGTTGCAAGGAAGCGATCACTGAAGCTTCCCCGATGATGAAGCCGGTGGAAGAGAAGCGCGCCCGTCGCGACGAGAAGCCCCGCGCCGAAACCGCCTGATCTCACCCATCGCACGTCTGAAGGAGTCTTCACATGGCACGCTTTTTCCGTCGCCGCAAGTTCTGTCGTTTCACCGCCGAGGGCGTGAAGCAGATCGATTACAAGGATCTGGACACCCTCAAGGCCTACATCACCGAGACCGGCAAGATCGTTCCCAGCCGTATCACCGGGACCAAGGCTCGCTATCAGCGCCAGCTGGCCACCGCCGTCAAGCGCGCCCGCTACCTGGCCCTGCTGCCCTACACCGATAGCCACCAGTAAGCGGCTGGCGTGATGCTCGCGATCGCCCGCTGGATGATGCGGGGAACGCCCTATGCCGTCGGTGGGGCCGCCCTTGCAACACTCATCCCCTGGCTGTTCTGGCTGGGGGCCGCCATCGCGGCCCTGGTCACCCTGCGTCGCGGCCTCTCCCCGGCGCTGCCGGTGATCGTGGCGGCCGGGCTGCCGGCCGGATGGTGGTGGGTCCAGGGCGACGTCATCCCGTTGACCAGCGTGCTGCTGGTCACGCTGATGGCGATCGTGCTGCGCTCCCGCATGCGCTGGAGCGAGGCGCTGATCACCGGCGCCCTGGTCGGCGCCGGGATGATCCAGCTCGGCGTCTTCCTGCCGCCGGGCGGGGCCGGCCCCATGCTGGAGCAGCTTCGCCAGGGTTCGCCCGAGGTGGAGCGCCTGCTCAGCGAGCTGACCAGCCAGGGGCTCGATACCGAGCAGCTGGCCGGGATGCTGATCGGTGGCATCACCGGGCTCGTGGTGCTGGTCGCCGCCGTGGCCTGCCTGGCCCTGGCGCGCAGCTGGCAGGCGGGGCTCTACAATCCCGGGGGCTTCCGCGAGGAGTTCCATGGCCTGCGCCTGACGCCCCGCGAGCTGGCCGTGCTGGTCGTTCTCGGCGTCGTGGGTGCTGTGCTGGGCCTGCCCGCCCTGGGCATGCTGCTGTGGATCCCGCTGCTGGTCGCTGGCATCGCGCTGGTACATGGTTATATCGGACTGAAAGGGATGAACGGGCTGTGGCTGATCCTCTTCTATGTGCTGCTGATCACCACCTGGCCCATGATTCTGATTGTGCTGCTGCTGGCCTTCATCGACGTCTTCGCGGATATCCGCGGGCGCCTGGCCAGCCGCAACTGACAAGAGGTTAACGAGATGGAAGTCATTCTGCTCGACAATATCGGCAAGCTCGGCGGCCTGGGTGACCAGGTGACCGTCAAGCCCGGCTACGGCCGCAACTACCTGGTGCCCTACGGCCTCGCCGTGCCGGCCACCAAGGACAACATCGAGGCCTTCCAGGCCCAGCGCGCCGAGCTCGAGGCCCAGGCCGCCGAGCGCAAGGCCGAGGCCGAAGCGCGTGCCGCCCAGCTCAACGAGATCGAACTCTCCCTGGTCGCCAAGGCCGGCGACGAGGGCAAGCTGTTCGGCTCCATCGGTCCCCGCGACCTGGCTGAGGCCATCGCCTCTGCCGGCTTCGACGTGGCCAAGAGCGAAGTGAAGATGCCGGAAGGCCCGATCCGCGCCACCGGCGAATACGACATCCACCTGCAGCTGCATGCGGACGTCGACGCCACCGTGCGCGTGGTGGTCGTGGCCGAGTAACACCGGCCCGCCATCGCCCTGCGGGGCGACACCAGGGGCGCGAGGAGAGATCCTCGCGCCCCTGCGTCTTTTTCGGCCGCTGGCAGAGCCAGCGGCCTGGGGTAGAATGAGCCTCCCCGCGTTACCCAGGTGCCCCTCGCCATGAACGAGCTCCTCGAGCACGACAAGGAAACCGCCGCCCTCAAGGTGCCGCCCCACTCGCTGGAGGCGGAGCAGTCGGTGCTGGGTGGCCTGATGCTCGACAATCAGGCGTGGGACAACGTCGCCGACCGCCTGGTGGCCGACGACTTCTACCGCTACGAGCACCGGCTGATCTTCAACGTTATGGCGGGGCTGGCCGAGTCGGCCCGCCCGCTGGACGTGGTCACCCTCTCCGAGGCCCTCGAGGGGCGCGACCAGCTCGATACCGTGGGGGGGCTCGCCTACCTGGCCGAGCTGGCCCGCAACACCCCCTCGGCCAGCAACATCCGCGCCTACGCCGATATCGTTCGCGAGCGCGCCACCCTGCGCAAGCTGATCCGCGCCGCCAGCCAGATCGCCGACGGCGCCTTCAGCCCCCAGGGACGGCCGGCGGACGAGCTGGTGGACGAGGCGGAGCGGCTGGTGTTCCAGATCAGCGAGGAGCGCCCGAAGTCGGGCGGGCCCATCGGCATGAGCGAGCTGCTCGCCAAGGCGGTGGATCGCATCGACGAGCTCTTCAACATGAAGGGGGAGATGACCGGCCTCTCCACCGGCTTCCGCGACCTGGACGAGATGACCTCGGGCCTGCAGCCCTCGGACCTGGTGATCATCGCGGGGCGGCCCTCCATGGGCAAGACGACCTTCGCCATGAACCTGGTGGAGCATGCGGTGATCGCCAGTGACCGCCCGGTGATGGTCTTCTCCATGGAGATGCCCGCCGAATCGCTGATGCTGCGCATGCTCTCGTCGCTCGGGCGCATCGACCAGACCCGGGTGCGTACCGGTCAGCTGGAGGACGAGGACTGGCCGCGGCTCACCTCGGCGGTGAACCTGCTCAAGGACAAGCAGCTGTTCATCGACGACACCGCGGCGCTCTCGCCCAACGAGATGCGCTCGCGTATCCGGCGGGTGGTACGCGAGCACGGCAACATCGGCCTGGTGATGATCGACTACCTGCAGCTGATGCAGATCCCCGGCTTCTCCGAGAACCGCACCGGCGAGATCTCCGAGATCTCCCGCTCGCTCAAGGGCATGGCCAAGGAGTTCGGCTGCCCGGTGGTGGCGCTCTCCCAGCTCAACCGCTCCCTGGAGCAGCGCCCCAACAAGCGGCCGGTGATGTCGGACCTGCGGGAATCGGGCGCCATCGAGCAGGACGCCGACGTGATCGCCTTCGTCTATCGCGACGAGGTCTACAACCCGGACAACCCCGACAACCAGGGGCTCGCCGAACTGATCATCGGCAAGCAGCGTAACGGCCCCATCGGCACGGTGCACATGGCCTTCATCGGCAAGTACACCCGCTTCGAGGACCTGGCCCCGGACAGCTACGGCGACACCTTCGGCGAGTAGGCCGAGGCGCCCGGCTTGAGCCCGGCGTGCGGGGCCGTATAATGCCAACCCCCCAGGCCCGGACACATCGAGCCGGGCAGAAAGAATCGAGGAGGCAGCATGGCAGGCGGATTTCGGCGCGGCAATCGGCAGCGCACCCCCAAGCTACAGGCGCGCGGCGAGCTCCAGTCCCTGGAGCGTGAAGGCCCCTTCAAGGAGTGGCTGGGCATGCCCGACCTCTATCGCTACCACCTGGTGGTGGAGGGCGAGGCCTACAGCTACCAGGCCGAGGACGCCGAGCTGCCGGTGCAGGTCGGCGACAGCGTGGTGTTCCGTTACAAGGAGACCAAGGCGGGCAAGTGGATCGACCGCAACTCGCTCGGCAAGGCCATTGATCCCTCCAGCTACCAATAGCCTGTAATCAGTTACTTGCGGAACCCTCCGGGGTGTCGGGGGTCATAGCCTCGACACCCAGTCGTCACCCTGGCGTCATCTGCAGGCGCCAGACTGCGTGGCACTGCAACCACAAGATCTCCTGGAGGGAACCATGGAATTCAAGGACCTCAAGGCCTTCGCGGCCCATCACGACAACTTCGAGATCCGCGTCATCGGCCACGCCGGCAGCCGCTTCTATCAGGTCGAGCTGGAAGATATCGAGGGTCAGCGCCATATGCTGACCCGCCAGGGCAAGCCGGTGCTCTATCGCTCCCTGGACGATGTCTACCTGGAGCTCAAGCGTGCCGGCATCCACCGCGCCTACCTGGTGCAGCACGTACCCCACGACGAGGTAATCGGTCGCGAGGCGCACTACCACGACCCGCTCACCTCGCGCATGCCGCTGGTGTTCTGAGCCGGGTGCCGGCCGGCGCTACCGGCGAGCCGCACGGCGGTGTCCGGTCACTCACCGCCTCCCTCTTCCCCCTCATTTCCTCCGCCGCCCCTCGAGCCAGCGTCCCAGGCGCACCCGGCGGCGGGCAAACCAGCGATACCCCGCATCCATGAGGCCGGCGATCCCCGGCAGGCAGCTCAGCCAGACCAGGCGCCGATACCCCAGCACTGCATAGAGCGCCCGGCTGGCGTCCATGCCGATGAACCAGCGCCCCTCGGCGTCCTGCAGGTGCAGCCTGCCCATCATCGCCTCGAAGGTGCGCCCCAGCGCCTCGGCATCGAACTCCGCTGCCTGGATGTCCACCAGCGCCACGCGCTCGCGCCGCGGGTGGCGCGCCAGCCAGGCCACCTCCCGCTGGCAGAGCGGGCAGTGGCCGTCGTGGTAGAGGGTCACCGGAGCGAGTGCCTGTAGGGTGTCGCGCCGGCTCATGGTCTCTCCTCCCGGGAAGTGTGTTCCGCTGCGTAGCCGGCCAGGTGGAGGGCGCGCTGTCCCGCGGCCTCGGCGTGCCAGGCCGTCGTGCGCGGCAGCCGTGCCAGGAAGCGCTCGGCCTGGTCGCGGATGGCGGCCCGCTTGTCGTCACTCATGCGCCGGAGCGAGCCGTAGATCAGCTTCATGCGTGGGTTGGCGGAGAGCGTCTCGGCGTGGCGCTCCAGGAAGCGCCAGTAGAGGCTGTTGAGGGGGCAGGCGCGCTCGCCGGTCACCTGCTTCGGGTCGAAGCGGCAGTGGCGGCAGTGGTCCGACATGCGGTCGATGTACCTGCCCGAGGCGCAGTAGGGCTTGGAGCCCATCAGGCCGCCGTCGGCATGCAGCACCATGCCCAGCACGTTGGGCAGTTCCACCCACTCGCAGGCGTCGGCGTAGACCGCCAGGTACCAGTCGCAGAGCGCCTCGG
Source organism: Halomonas sp. JS92-SW72 (assembly GCF_003547075.1). NCBI lineage: Bacteria > Pseudomonadati > Pseudomonadota > Gammaproteobacteria > Oceanospirillales > Halomonadaceae > Halomonas > Halomonas sp. JS92-SW72. The sequence goes on along the minus strand of NZ_CP032147.1, from coordinate 2,034,718 downwards.
GGGAGACATCGCAGAGCAGCGCGACGTTGCCGGTCACCATCAGCCGCTGGATATGGTGGGCGTAGGCGTGGTCGCGGGTCATCGCGATGGCCCGGCGCAGGCAGCGCAGCTCGGTGTCGCCGCTCCAGTAGCAGGCGGGCAGCGCCTGGCTCCCCCCCAGGGCGTTGCCACGCTTGTAGGCGGGCATGCGCGTCCAGTAGAGGCCTCGCACATACTCCCGCCAGCCCAGGATCTGGCGGATGAAGCCCTCCACCGAGTTGAGGGGGGCACGCCCCTCGAGATACTCCCGCTCCGCGCCCTCGCACACCTCCCGCGGGGAGAGCAGACCTATATTGAGCGCCGCGGCGAGCCGCGAGTGAAACAGGAAGGGCTCGGCGTCGCTGATGGCGTCCTGGTAGCGGCCGAAGTCCGGCAGCAGCTGGGCGAGGAAGTGGCGCAGGTCGACCAGCGCCTGGCGCCGCGTCACCGGCCAGTGGAAGCCCTCGAGGCGGCCGAAGTGCTCGCCGAAGTGCTCGGCGACCAGGGCGAACACCGCCTCGGTGGTGGCATCGCGACCGTGGCGTGGCGGCTCGGGGACCGCCAGACCGGCGTCCAGCGGCTCGCGGTTGTCGTGATCGTAGTTCCAGCGCCCTCCGGCGGGCGCATCGCCCTCCATCAAGAGGCCGGTGCGGCGGCGCTGCTCGCGATAGAAGTATTCCAGGCGCAGCGACTTGCGGCCCGCCGACCAGGCGGCGAAGTCGTCTGGGGTGGTATAGAAGCGGTCATCCTCCAGCAGGCGCCAGGGCAGGGCGGCGGCCTCCCGCTCCTTCATCGCCTGCCAGAGCCGCCACTCCCCCGGGCGCACCGCGCGGATCTCGTCGCAGCCGTAGAGGGCGGCCAGGCGTTCGGCCTCCGGAATCAGCGCCTGCAGGTTGTCGGGGTCGTCCAGGGCGCTGTAGTGAACCCGGAATCCGCGTTCGCGCAGCTCGCCCGCAAAGTGGCGCATGGCGGCCAGGATCAGGGCGATCTTCTGGGGATGGTGGGGCACGTAGGTGCCCTCGGCGGCCACCTCGCACAGCGCCACCACCGCATCGCCGGGCAGGTCGCGCAGGCTGGGCAGATCCAGACTCAGCTGGTCGCCGAGGAGCAGTACCAGGGGGCGGGGCATGGGCTCACCTGAAGCTGTACAAATATTGCCGATAGTACAACTTGATGCCCCGCGCGGCGAGCGGCCTGATACACTAGCCGCATCTCATCACTTCGTGTGCATCGATCAAGGAGCCCTCCCATGAGCACTGAGACCAAGGATTCGGCCAGCGCGGCCATGGACCGTCCCGGCGAGGGCCGCCTGGCCCATGCGCCCAGCGACCACCCGCCGGTGCCGCGTGCCCGGGTGGGGGTGGTGCTGGCCAACCTGGGCACCCCGGATGCCACCGACTACTGGTCGATGCGCCGCTACCTCAGCGAGTTCCTCTCCGACAAGCGGGTGGTCGACTACCCGAGCTGGAAGTGGCAGCCGCTGCTGCAGCTGATCATCCTGGCGCGGCGGCCCTTCAAGTCCGGCGAGGCCTATCGGAGCATCTGGAACACCGAGAAGGACGAGAGCCCGCTTTTGACCACGACCCGGGAGCAGACCCGCAAGGTGGCCGAGGGGCTCGCGGCGCACTACGGCGAGCAGGTGATGGTCGACTTCTGCATGCGCTACGGCAACCCCTCCACCGACAGCGTGCTGAAGCGCATGCAGGCCGCGGGCTGCGAGAAGATCCTCTTCTTCCCGCTCTACCCCCAGTACGCCTCGCCCACCACGGCGACCGCCAACGACCAGGCCTTTCGCACCCTGATGCAGCTCAAGTGGCAGCCGGCCCTGCGTACCGTGCCCGCCTACTTCGAACACCCCCAGTACATCGAGGCGCTGGCCGCTACGGTGCGCGAGGCTTACGAGGCCGCGGCGACGCCGCCCGAGGTGCTGGTGGCCTCCTACCACGGGGTGCCCAAGCGCTTCCTGATGGAGGGCGACCCCTACCACTGCCAGTGCCAGAAGACCACGCGACTGCTGCGCGAGGCGCTGGGCTGGGAGGGCGAGGCGATCCAGACCGCCTTTCAGTCCCAGTTCGGCCCCGAGGAGTGGGTCGGCCCCCAGACCGTGGAGCACGTGGCCGAGCTGGCCCGTCAGGGGAAGAAGCATATCGCGGTGATCTCGCCGGCCTTCTCCGCCGACTGCGTGGAGACCCTGGAGGAGATCGAGGAGGAGATCCGCGACGCCTTCCTGGCCGCGGGGGGAGAGACCTTCACCTACGTGCCCTGCCTGAATGCCCGCGACGACCATATCGCCGCGCTGCTCGCCATCATCGGCAACGAGCTCTCCGGCTGGGTAGCGCCCGGGGCCTGAGGGCCGCCGGGCGGTGTGCCGATATCAGTGGGGCAGGCGGGACTTCTGACGAGACCTCTGGCGTGACTGGCGGGTGCGCCACGGGTGGCGCGCCTTGGCGGGTCGCGCCACCCGGCTCTGGCCCACGTCCTCGTCGCGCAGCTCCGGCAGCGAGCCGCGGGTCCCGGTGGTGAAGCGCAGGTGCATGTGCAGCCCGGTCTTGGCCAGCATATGGCCGGTGACCGGCGCGGTGATGAAGAGGAACAGGGTGATCAGCAGCTCCTGCACGTGGAACTCCCGCTGGGTCACCGTGAAGTAGAGCATCGAGGCGATCAGCACGCAGCCGATCCCCAGGGTGGTGCCCTTGGTGGGGCCGTGCAGGCGCATGAAGAAGTCCTTGAACTGCAGCATGCCCAGGGAGCCGGTGAAGGCGAAGACGCCGCCTGCCACCAGCAGGAAGGCGACGACGCCTTCGGCCAGCAGGGTGAAGCTCATGGGTGCCTCCTCACTCGATGATGTCGCCGCGCAGCAGGTAGCGGCAGATGGCCATGGTACCGACGAAGCCCAGCATGGCGATCAGGATCGCCGCCTCGAAGTAGGTCTTGGTGTTGAGCCACAGCCCCAGCAGCACGATCAGCGCGATGGAGTTGACGTACAGGGTGTCCAGGGCCAGCAGGCGGTCGGGCACGTCGGGTCCCCTGGCCAGGCGCAGCACGTTCATGGCCATGGCCGCCACGATCAGGCCCAGGCTGATCATCAGCGCGGTCTCTAGCATTCGAAGATCTCCTTGAGCGGGCGCTCGTAGCGCTCCTGTATCTCGCGCACCAGCGCCTGCTCATCCTCCATGTCGAGCACATGGATCAGCAGCGATGAGCGGTCCAGGCGGATATTGGTGGAGACGGTCCCCGGGGTCATGGTGATGGTGTTGGCCAGCAGGGTGATGGTCAGCGGTTCCTTGACCTGCAGGGGATACTCGATGAAGCCGGGGTGGGGCTCGCGCTTCGGTGACAGGATCAGCAGGCTGACATGGATGTTGGCCTTGACGATGTCGTAGAGCACCACCAGCACGAACCAGGCCAGCTTGAGGGGGTGCCTGACCTGGGGCAGCGGCTCCCAGAAGCCGCGGGTGAGCAGCGGGATGCCCACCGCCAGGGCGGCGCCGAGGAGCAGCTGGCCCGGTGCGATGCTGCGTACCAGCAGCAGCCAGACGACCAGCAGCACCAGCGACAGGGTGGGGGTGGGCAACAGGCGACCCATGGCTCTCATGGTGACTCTCCCTCGTCGATGGTGTGCCGGCCGAACTGCAGGGCCGGGGATTCACCGAGCAGCCGGGAGACCACGACCCGTGGCGCGGCCAGCTGTTCGGCGGTATCGCGGGCGTAGTCGCTGACCGGGCCGGCGAAGCCTACCAGCAGCGGGGCGCTGGCCAGCAGCCAGAGCACGCCCGCCAGCTGCGGCCGGGAGACGCGGCCGCTCTCCACCTCGCCCTTGTAGCTGGCCCAGAAGAACACCGAGCCGGCGCGGGACATGGCGATCAGGGCGCAGAGCCCGGCCAGCAGCAGCAGCGGCCAGAGCCACAGCCGGGCGCTTCCCTCGGTGGCCTGCATCAGCAGCAGCTTGCCCAGGGCGCCGGCCAGGGGGGGGAGGCCGGCCACCGCCACGGCGGCGACCAGGAACATGCCGCCCAGCAGATGGCGCTGATAGAGGCGCCGGCCGCGCACCAGGCGGGTGCCCGCCTTGCCGCGCTGCTGGCCGATCAGCTCGGCGATCAGGTAGAGCGCCCCGCACGCCAGGGTGGTGTGGGGCAGGTAGAAGAGCAGCGCGCCGACGGCGTCCACGGAGCCCAGGGCCAGGCCGGCCAGCAGGGTGCCCACCGAGACCAGCACCAGGTAGGCCACCAGAGTGCGCAGGTCCCGGGCCGCCAGCACGCCGACCCCGGCCAGGGCGATGGTGGCCAGTCCCGCCCACCACAGCCAGGCGGTGATCGCCTCGGCGGCAGGCGACTCGCCGAAGATCAGCGATTGCACCCGCAGGATGGCGTAGAGCCCGACCTTGGTCATGATGGCGAACAGCGCGGCCACCGGCGCCGGGGCGGCGGCATAGGTGCGCGGCAGCCAGAAGTAGAGGGGCAGGAGCGCCGCCTTGAGGCTGAATACCACGATCAGCAGCAGGGCGCCGGCGGTCACCAGCGCCGCCTGGTCGCCGGACATCACCGCGACACGACGCGCCATGTCGGCCATGTTGAGGGTGCCGGTGGCGCCGTAGAGCACCCCCAGCGCCACCAGGAAGAGCGCCGAGCCAGCCAGGTTGAGGATCACGTAGTGCAGCCCGGCGCCGATGCGCTCCTTGCCGCCGCCGTGCATCAGCAGGGCATAGGAGGCCAGCAGCAGGATCTCGAAGAAGACGAAGAGGTTGAACAGGTCGCCGGTCAGGAAGGCCCCGTTGAGCCCCATCAACTGCAGCTGGAAGAGGCCATGGAAGTTGCTGCCCCGGGCGTCCTCGCCGGCGCTGGCGAAGAGCACGCAGCCCAGCGCCAGCACCGCGGTGAGGACGAGCATCAGCGCGGAGAGCCGATCCAGCATCAGCACGATGCCGAAGGGGGCATGCCAGTTGCCCAGGGCGTAGAAGAGCAGCCCGCCGCCGGCGGCGCCATGCAGCAGCCAGGCGCTGACCAGCACCTGGGCCGCGCACAGCGCCACGCTCAGCTGGCGCCGCCGGGTATCGCTGGCCTGGCTGGCCAGCAGCAGCGCCATGGCGCCGATCATCGGGATCAGCACCGGCAGGGTGATCAGGTGCTGCATCATTTCGCGTCTCCCGCTTCGCCGGACTGGCCATCCACGTGGTCGCTGCCCAGCTCGCTGCGCGCGCGGATCGCCAGGATCACCACGAAGGCGGTCATGGCGAAGCCGATGACGATGGCGGTGAGCACCAGCGCCTGGGGCAGCGGGTCGGCGGGGCTGATCGACTCGCCGATCACCGCCGCGGCGTGGGTGTGCAGGCCGCCGGTGGAGAAGAGGAAGAGGTTCACCGCATAGCCGAGCAGGGCGAGGCCGACGATGACCGGAAAGGTGCGCCCGCGCAGCAGCAGGTAGATGCCGCTGGCGGTGAGCACGCCGACCACCAGCGAGAAGAGGGCTTCCATCAGCGTTCCTCCAGCGTCGGGCGATGGATCGTGGTGACCCGGCCCAGGTTGATCAGGATCATCAGGGTGGCGCCGACCACGGCCAGGTAGACCCCCACGTCGAAGAGCATCGCCGAGGCCAGCTCGATCTCGCCGATCAGCGGGAGATGGAAGTGGCCGAAGGCGGAGGTGAGGAAGGGGTAGCCGAACAGCCAGCTGGCAAGGCCGGTGGCCACGGCGATGGCCAGGCCCGAGACCGCCACCACCGGGTAGGAGATCGGCAGGCGCTCGCGGGTCCAGTCGTGGCCGCGGGCCATGTACTGCAGGATCAGCGCCACGGCGGTGATCAGGCCGGCGATGAAGCCGCCGCCGGGCTGGTTGTGGCCGCGCAGGAAGATGTAGACCGACACCAGCAGGGCGAGCGGCAGCAGGATCTGGGCCACCACGGCGAGGATCATCGGGTGGCGGTGGCGCGACCAGCGGATGCCCTCCAGGTTGCCCGCCGGCATGAACAGCCGCATACGGTTGAGCAGCTTGAAGGTGGCCAGGCCCGCCAGGGTCAGCACGGTGATCTCCCCCAGGGTGTCGAAGCCGCGGAAGTCCACCAGGATGACGTTGACCACGTTGGTGCCGCCGCCGCCGGGCACCGCCTCGCGCAGGAAGTAGTCGGCGATCGAGAGCGTCTCCCGGGTCAGCAGCGCATAGTTGAGCATCGCCACCACCAGGCCCAGCGACACGGCCAGCAGCAGGTCGCGCAGGATGCGCCGGCTCGAGACCAGCAGGGGAGGGCGCTGGGGCAGGAAGAAGAGCGCCAGGATGAAGAGGATCATCGACACCACCTCCACCGAGAGCTGGGTCAGCGCCAGGTCGGGGGCGGAGAAGCGCACGAAGGTGAGCGAGACGGTGAGGCCCACCACCGAGAGCATCAGCAGCGAGACCAGCCGCCAGCGGTGGCTCAGGGCGCTGCCGATGGCACCGAAGACGATCAGTGCCGCCCCCAGCACCAGCATGCCGTCCACCGGCTGCAGGCCCAGCGGGCCGGTCAGGGCGTCGAGGCGGGTCAGGCCCACGGCCACCATGGCCAGGGCGGTGAGCAGCAGCAGCGCCTGGTAGCGCTGCAGGGAGCCGTTCTCCAGGCGCTGGGTGAGCCACAGCGCGGCCTTGATCACCCTCAGCACGGCGGCCTCGAAGATGCGCCCGGCGTCCCGCGCGGGGAACAGGGCGGCGATGGCGGCCAGCCGGCGGTGCTGGCGCAGCACCAGCACGCCCGCGATCACCGCTACCAGGCTCATGGCCAGGGGCAGGTTGAGGCCGTGCCACAGCGCCAGGGAGATCAGCGGGGTGGTGTCGCCCTGGACGGCGAGGCTGGCGGCGTTGACCAGGGGTGCGGCCAGGGTCATGGGGAAGAGACCCACCGCCAGGCTCATGGCGGCCAGGAACAGGCCCGGGGCCAGCATGCCGCGGGCCGGGTCATGGGCCTTGAGGGGCGGCTGGGCCTTCTGTTCCCGGGTCAGCTTGGGGGCGGCGAAGAACAGGCTCCAGATCAGGCGCAGCGAATAGGCCACCGAGAGGGTGGCGGCCACCATCACCAGCAGCGGGATCAGCGCGCTCAGCGCCCCCAGCACGTTGTTGAGCAGGCTCTGCTCGAACAGCATCTCCTTGGAGAGGAAACCGTTGAAGGGCGGGAAGCCCGCCATGGCGGAGCCCGCCAGGATCACCATGGTGCCGGTGAGCGGCATCATCGACCACAGGGCGCCCAGGCGGTCGATGTCACGGGTGCCGGTCTCGTGGTCGATGATGCCCACGCTCATGAACAGTGCCGCCTTGAAGGTGGCGTGGTTGAGGATGTGGAACACCGCGGCGACGATGGCCAGCGGACTGCCCAGCCCCAGCAGCAGGGTGATCAGGCCCAGGTGGCTCACCGTGGAGAAGGCCAGGATGCCCTTGAGGTCGCGCTCCAGGAGGGCGAACCAGGCGGCATAGAGCATGGTGGCGAGGCCCACCAGGGAGAGCGATACTGCCCACAGCGTGCTGTCGCCCAGCGCCGGGGTGAGCCGGGCCATCAGCAAGACCCCGGCCTTGACCATGGTGGCCGAGTGCAGGAAGGCCGAGACCGGGGTCGGCGCCGCCATGGCGTGAGGCAGCCAGAAGTGGAAGGGGAACTGGGCCGACTTGGTGAAGGCGCCGAACAGCACCAGCGCCAGGATCAGCGGGTAGTGCTCCGAGGCGCGGATCAGGTCGCCGGCGGCCAACACCTCGGTCATGTCGAAGCTGCCCACCGTCTGGCCGATCAGCAGCAGGCCGGCCAGCAGCGCCAGGCCGCCGGCACCGGTCACCGCCAGCGCCATGCGCGCCCCGCGGCGGGCGTCGCTGCGGTGCCCCCAGAAGCCGATCAGCAGGAAGGAGGTGATGCTGGTCAGCTCCCAGAACAGCCATAGCAGCAGCAGGTTGTCGGCCATGGCGATGCCGATCATGGCGGTCATGAACAGCATCATGTAGGAGAGGAAGCGACCGTCGTCCTCGTCGGCGCTCAGGTAGTGGCCGGCGTAGAAGAGGATCAGGCTGCCGATGCCGAGGATCAGCAGCGCGAAAAGCAGCGTCAGGCCGTCGATGCGCAGCGCCAGGTCGAGGCCGAGTTGGGGCATCCAGGCAAGGGAGACGCGGACCACCTCGCCGTCGATCACCGCCGGGGCCTGGGCAAGCACCAGGCCCAGAGCGAGCAGGGGAGCGATCAGGGTAGCGAGAACGCAGAGGCGTCGACCGTGGCGAGAGGTGGATATCGGCACCAGGGCGCCGAGCAGGGTGAGGAGGGGAATCCACATCAGTGCCATCGGTTTGCTCATCCACGCAATGGCGGGGGCACAACTGGCCAGGCCGGGCACCGGGGGTAGAGAGGGTGCGCTGTGGCCCGGGCAGCCACGTCACCGCCCGGCTCGTGTTCATCTCGATGCCCCGGCGGGGGATCGAGGCGCTGGTGTGCGGCAACCGGGCGCGGCGAAAAATCGCATGATAATCATTCACTAATGATACAATGGCGACTTTCGTTTAAGTTGTTGCGTGGCCCGTTCTTGCCACTCGCCGGCGAGAGTCTATAGGCTTTCTCTATTGATAAACAGGCTCCGGGGTGCTGCACCGCGTCATCCATTAGGCGAATGCTGACCTGGGTCAGCCTGGCCCGATCTGCGCGCCTTGGACCTTCGAACGAACCCGACCAGGAGAGTGACCTTGATGCAATTCGCCGTGCTATCGGGATTCCTGCTGGCCGCGCTGGCGCCGCTCTTTCATCGCTGGTTCGGCGATCGCACCAGCTTCTTCCTGGCCGCCTTCCCTGCCGCCCTGGCGCTCTGGTTCCTGACCCAGCTGCCGGCGGTGATGGCCGGTGAGACCCTGGTGCTCGCCATGGAGTGGGTGCCGTCGCTCGGCATGAGCCTGACCTTCGTGGTCGACGGCCTCTCGATGCTGTTCGCCCTGCTGGTGACCGGCATCGGCACCTTCGTGCTGATCTACGCCGGGGGCTACCTGAAGGGGCACCCGGACCTGGTGCGCTTCCACCTGGCGATCCTCGCCTTCATGGTCTCCATGCTGGGGCTGGTGCTGGCCGACGGCCTCTTCACCCTGTTCGTCTTCTGGGAGCTGACCAGCATCACCTCCTACCTGCTGATCGGCTTCAACCACACCGACCTGGAGGCGCGCAAGTCGGCCCGCCAGGGGCTCTTCGTCACCGTGGCGGGGGGGCTGGCGCTGATGGCGGGCCTGGCGATGCTGGGGGTGGCCGGCGGCAGCTGGTCGCTCTCCGAGCTCAATGCCATGGACGACGTGCTGCGCGACCATGACCTCTACACGCCGCTGCTGATCTGCCTGCTGCTGGGCGCCTTCACCAAGTCGGCCCAGTTCCCCTTCCACTTCTGGCTGCCCAACGCCATGGCGGCGCCGACCCCGGTCTCGGCCTACCTGCACTCGGCCACCATGGTCAAGGCGGGCATCTACCTGCTGGCGCGCCTGCAGCCGAGCCTGGGCGGCACCGAGCTGTGGACGGTGACGCTCTCGGTGGTGGGGGCGCTGACCATGTTCACCGGCGCCTTCCTGGCCATCCGCCACACCAACATCAAGAAGCTGCTGGCCTACTCCACGGTGATGGCGCTGGGCACCCTGACCATGCTGCTGGGCATCGGCACCGAGGGGGCACTGATCGCCTTCGTCACCTTCCTGCTCGCCCACTCCCTCTACAAGGGGGCGCTGTTCATGGTGGCCGGCATCCTCGACCACGAGACCGGTACCAAGGACGTCACCGCCATGGGCGGCCTGAGGCCGCTGATGCCGATCACCGCGGTGGTGGCCATGGTGGCGGCGCTGTCGCTTGCCGGGGTGCCACCGCTGTTCGGCTTCATCGGCAAGGAGCTGATGTTCGAGTCGGTGCTCGAGGCCAGCGCCTGGCGGGCGCTCGTCGTGCTGCTGGCCTTCAGCGCGGCGATCCTGACCATCGCCGTGGCCGCCATCATCGCCCTGCGCCCCTTCTACGGCCAGCGCCGCCAGACCCCGCGGGTGGCCCATGAGGCGCCGGCCTCGATGCTGCTCGGCCCGGCGGTGCTGGCCGTGCTCTCGCTGCTGCTGGGCCTGCTGCCGGCCCTGGCCGGCACCGGCCTGCTGACCGCTGCCGCCTCGGCGGTGGCCGGTACCTCGCTGGAGGTCAGGCTCTCGCTGTGGCACGGCATCAACCTGCCGCTTCTGATGTCGCTGGTCAGCCTGGCGCTGGGCTACCTGCTGTTCAAGCGCTGGGATCGCGTCAGGGCGCGGCTGGCGCGCCTCGACCCGCTGATCGCCCGGGGCCCGGAGGCCGGCTACGACGCCTTCATGGATGGCGTGGTGGTGGTCTCCGAGTGGCAGACCCGGGTGCTGCAGAACGGCTACATGCGCAACTACATCCTGGTGATGATCGTCACCCTGATCGCCCTGGTCGGTAACTCGCTGCTGCTGCGCCACGCCCCCCAGTTCCATGTCGCCCTGGACGTGCAGTTCCACGAGGCGATCGTGGTGGGCACCATGGTGATGGGGGCCCTGTTCGCCACCATCTCCCGCTCGCGGCTCGGTGCGGTGGTCTCGGTGGGCATCATGGGCTTCTCCATCGCGCTGATCTTCATCCTCTTCAGCGCCCCCGACCTCGGCATCACCCAGCTGCTGGTGGAGACCCTGACGGTGATCCTGCTGGTGCTGGTGCTGTTCCGCCTGCCGCGCTTCTCGAGCCTCTCCACCCCCCTGGAGCGGGTGCGCGACGTGGCCGTGGCCGGCAGCCTGGGCGGGCTGATCACCCTGCTGGTGCTCACCTCCTGGAGCATCGACCAGTTCGTGCCGATCTCCGACTACATGATCGCCAACAGCGCGCCGCTGGCCCACGGGCGCAATATCGTCAATGTGATTCTGGTGGACTACCGCGCGCTGGATACCCTGGGCGAGATCTTCGTGCTGGCGCTGGCCGCCATCGGGGTCTTCGCCATGCTCAAGCTGCGCGCCCCGGAGAAGCCGAAGAAGAGTGCTGCGACCAAGGAGAACGCCGATGGTTAAGTCCGGCACCATCATCCTCAACACGGCGGCGCGGCTCCTGATGCCGCTGCAGCTGCTGTTCTCGATCTTCCTGCTGCTGCGCGGCCACGACGAGCCCGGCGGCGGCTTCATCGCCGGCCTGGTGGCCGCCGGCGCCTTCATCCTCTACCTGTTCGCCTTCGGGGTCAGCGCCACCAAGGAGGTGCTGCGCATGCTCGACCCCCGCGACCTGATCGGCATGGGCCTGCTGCTGGGCATGATCTCGGTGGTGCCGGCCTGGTTCGTCGGCGAAGCCTTCCTCACCGCCCAGTGGTGGGAGATTCCCGGCATCGACTTCAAGGCCTCGACGCCGCTGATCTTCGATATCGGCGTCTACCTGGCTGTGCTCGGCTCGGTGCTGACCATGGTGATGACGCTGATGGAGGTGGACAAGGATGAGCCCTGAGAACGCCGCCCACCGGACAGGAGATACCTCATGGAACCCGTGATGGCGCTGGCCATCGGCATGATGTATGCCGCCGCGATCTTCCTGATGCTGCGTCGCTCCATCGTCAAGCTGGTGATCGGGCTGATGCTGCTGTCGAACGCCGCCAACCTGCTGATCTTCACCTCGGCGGGGATGACCCGCGGGGCGCCGCCGCTGATTCCCGAGGGCATGCTGGCGCCCGCCGGGGCGGTGGCCGACCCGCTGCCCCAGGCGGTGGTGCTGACCGCCATCGTGATCGCCTTCGGCGTGCTGGCCTTCGCCGTGGTGCTGATTCGCCGGGCCTACGAGATCGTCAAGGCCGATGACCTGGACAAGATGAAGGATACCGACACGTGAGGCCCGAAGTCGCACTTCCCGTCCTCCTGCCGCTGCTGTCGGGCGCCATCTCGCTGCTCTTCTGGCGCTCGCGGCCCATGCAACGCTTCACCGCCGTGGCCGGCAACCTGGCCCTGCTGGTGGTCTCGCTGTGGCTGTTTACCTCGGTGCACCAGGATGGCTACGTGACCATCCAGATGGGGGGCTGGGAGGCCCCCTACGGCATCACCCTGGTGGCCGACATGCTCAGCGCGGTGATGATCGTGCTCACCGCCCTGATCGGCCTGGTGCTGGCCGTCTACTCGCTGGCCTCCACCGGGCCCGACCACGAGAAGTTCGGCTACTACCCGCTGATGCACCTGCTGCTGGCCGGGGTCGCCGGCGCCTTCCTCACCGGCGACATCTTCAACCTCTACGTCTGGTTCGAGGTGATGCTGGTGGCCAGCTTCGCGCTGCTGATCCTCGGCGGCGAGAAGGCCCAGATGGAGGGGGCGATCAAGTACGTCACCCTCAACCTGCTGGCCTCGGTGATCTTCCTCACCGCCATCGGCCTGACCTACGGCATGGTGGGCACCCTCAACATGGCCGACATCGCCCTGCGCCTCCACGAGGCGGAGCACCAGGGCATGGTGGAGGTGCTGGCGGTGATGTTCATGGTGGCCTTCGGCATCAAGGCGGCGGCCTTCCCGCTGTTCTTCTGGCTGCCGGCCTCCTACCACACGCCGCCGGTGGCGGTGTCGGCGCTGTTCGCCGGCCTGCTCACCAAGGTGGGGGTCTACTCGCTGTTCCGGGTCTTCACCCTGATGTTCGACGAGACCCTGGACTATACCCAGGACCTGCTGATCTGGGGCGCGGCCCTGACCATGGTCACCGGGGTACTGGGGGCGGCGGCTCAGTACGAGTTCCGCCGCATCCTGTCGTTTCATATCGTCAGCCAGATCGGCTACATGATCCTGGGCCTGGCGCTCTACACGCCCCTGGCCATCGCCGGCGGCATCTTCGCGGTGATGCACAACATCGTGGTCAAGACCAACCTCTTCCTGATCAGCGGTATCACCCGGCGCCTGCAGGGCACCTACCAGCTCAAGAAGATGGGCGGGCTCTACAAGGAGCGCCCCTGGCTCGCCGTGGCCTTCTTCCTCTCCGCCTTCTCCCTGGCCGGCATCCCGCCGCTGTCAGGCTTCTTCGCCAAGTTCGTGATCGTACGCGCCGGCATCGAGGCCGAGGCCTACGTGGTCACCGGCATCGCCCTGGCGGTGGGCCTGATGACCCTCTACTCCATGGTCAAGATCTGGAACGAGGTGTTCTGGAAGGCGCTGCCCGAGGACAACCTGGTGCCCGAGCAGGAGACCGTGGTGGGCGACGATGGCCGCATGGTCAAGCCCAGTCTGTGGCTGATGACCCTGCCGGTGGGGGTGCTGGCGGCGCTGTCGCTTTTGATCGGCGTCTTCGCCGAGCCGCTGATGGGCCTGATGAACACCATCGGCGAGCAGCTGATGAACCCCCAGGGCTACATCGAGGCCGTGCTGGGCGGTAACGTGGATGTCAGCGAGGCCCTCATCGAGGCGCCGGCAAGCGAGGAGGCAAGCCCATGACCGGAGCCATCTGGAACCTGCTGCTGGCGCTCGCCTGGGTCGTGCTCAGCGGCGACTTCACCGGCCTCAACCTGGTGGTGGGGCTGGTGTTCGGCTACATCGCCCTGCTGCTGATCGAGCCCCAGGTGGAGGCCCTGCAGGGCTACCCCGCGCGTATCCCGAGGATCCTGGGCTTCATCGGCTTCTTCATCAAGGAGCTCTTGATGGCCAACCTCAAGGTGGCCTTCGACATCCTGACCCCGCCCTGGCACATGAAGCCCGGGGTGATCGCCATGCCCCTGGAGGCGCGTACCGAGCTCGAGATCACCATGGTGGCGAACCTGATCTCCCTGACCCCCGGCACCCTGAGTCTGGACGTCTCCGACGACCGCAAGGTGCTCTACATCCACGCCATGTTCCTCGACGATGAGGAGGAGCTGCGCCGCAACCTCAAGGAAATGGAATACCGTGCCCTGGAACTGTTTCGCTGAGCCTGGCCGCGAGGTACCCGCATGGATATCGTGATACTGATCAGCCAGGTCATCATGAGCCTCGCCCTGATCCTCTGCTTCGTGCGCGTGGTGCGCGGGCCGAGCCTGCCCGACCGGGTGGTGGCCCTGGAGCTCTTCGCCAGCATCGTGGTGGGTCTGGTGGGCGTCTACGCCATCAAGTCCGATGTCTCGAGCTTCATCGATGCGGCCATCGTCATCGCCCTGATGGGCTTCCTGGCCGCCATCGGCTTCGCCCGCTTCCTGGAACGTGGAGGACCGCGCGATGATTGAGTTCATCAAGGGTACCTTCGTCATCGCCGGCGCCCTGCTGATGCTGCTGGCGTCGCTGGGCATCCTGCGCCTGCCCGACCTGCTGACCCGCATGCACGCCACCACCAAGGCCGCGGCCCTGGGGGTGATCCTGATCATGCTGGCGGTGGCGATGCACTTCGCCGAGGTGGGAGTGGCGGCCCGCGCCTTCGCCATCATCGTCTTCATCCTGATGACCGCCCCGGTGGCGGCCCACATCATCGGCCGAGCCGGCTACTTCGTGGGTTCCAAGCTGTGGAGCGGCACGGTCAAGGACGAGCTGCGTCCCAACTATGACCCGCTCACCCACGAGCTGAAGAGCGGCCGCGAGACCGAGGCCAACGCCCGGCGCGAGCCGAAGGAGAGCGACCCCTCCTGATCCATGCTGACGCTGTCCGTCGAAGGCCGCCTCCGGGCGGCCTTCTGCCGTGAGGAGGGCAGGCGGGCTTTAAGTTATACATTTGTTGTACGATAATAATATCCTGTCCATGAAGATGGGGCCCCATCGTGCACCTCAAACCTCACCTGCCCAGCAAGACCTGCGGCCACTGCCAACGACCCTTCGCCTGGCGACGCAAGTGGGCGCGCTGCTGGGTGGAGGTGCGCTTCTGCAGCGAGCGCTGCCGCCGGGAGGCGCGCCGCGCGGGGAGGGCCACATGAGCCTGACCCTTGCCTGGCTGCGCCACGACATGCGCCTCGCCGACAACCCCCTGTTCCAGTTCGAGACCCCGCCCGAGCAGCTGCTCTGCGTCTACGTGCTCGACCGGGCCTGGCTGGAGACCCTGCCTGGCCTCGAGGCGCCGCGCATCGGGCCTGCCCGGCTGCGCTTCCTGTGGGAGAGCCTGATCGCCCTGCGCGGGGAGCTGCTCAGGCGCGGCAGCGACCTGCTGGTGCGGGTGGGCGACCCGGTGGCGGTGGTCGCTGAGCTCGCCGACCGGCACGGGGCCAGTCAGGTGCGGGTTCGTCGCGATGCCGGGCGGGACGAGACGCAGCAGGCACGCTGGCTGGCCGAGCGCCTGGGGGAGGGCGTTGCGCTGTGCCAGCCCGACAGCGGGCTGCTGCTGGACGAAGCGAGCCTGCCGGTGCCGGTGGCGGCCCTGCCGGGAAGCTTCTCGGCCTTTCGCCGCCGGGTGGAGCGTGACTGTGCGGTGTCGTCGGCGCTGCCGGCCCCGGTGACCCTGCCGCCCTGGCCCGAGGCGGCTCCCCGCGGCTTCCCGCCACTGGGCAAGGTGTGCAGCCGGGCGGCGTCCTGGACCCCCGACAAGCGCACGGCCTATCGCTTCGTCGGCGGCGAGGCCGAGGGGCTGGCCCGCCTGGAACACTACCTGTGGCAGAGCGGCGCCGTGGCCCGCTACAAGCAGACCCGCAACGACCTGCTGGGCGCCGACTTCTCCACCCGGTTCTCGGCCTGGCTGGCCCACGGCTGCCTCTCGGCGCGCCAGGTGCACGATGCGGTGCGGGCCTGGGAGGCCCGGCATGGCGCCAATGAGTCGAGTGGCTGGGTCATCTTCGAACTGCTGTGGCGCGACTACTTCCACTGGGCGGCCCGCCAGGAGGGGGCGACGCTCTTCGGCCCCCGCGGGCTCCCCCCGGGGAGCGACGCCTTCCGGGCTTGGTGCGAGGGGCGCACCGGGATGCCCTTCATCGACGCGGCCATGCGCGAGCTGGCCACCACCGGCTGGCTCTCCAACCGGGCTCGCCAGAACGTGGCCAGCTACCTGGTCCATGAGCTCGGCGTCGACTGGCGGCTGGGGGCGGCCTGGTTCGAGCATGCGCTGATCGATTTCGATGTGGCCAGCAACTGGGGCAACTGGCGCTATGTGGCCGGCATCGGGCGTGACCCCCGCGGGCACCGTTTCGATGTGCTCTGGCAGGCCGCGCACTACGACCCCGACGGGGCCTTCGTGGCGCACTGGCTGCCCGAGCTCGCCGCGCTGCCCCCGGGCAGCGGCCGGCATCGTCCCTGGACGGTGGCGCCCGAGCACTTTGCACCCCCCCTGCCGGAGGCGCCCGGCCAGGGGGAGCAGGCCGGAGCACGGCAGAGTGGCTGAGGCGCCCGTCCAGCTGGTGTGGTTCAAGCGCGACCTGCGCAGCCACGACCACCGGCCCCTCGCCGAGGCCTGCGCCGCGGGGCCCGTGCTGCCGGTCTACGTGATCGAGCCGTCGCTCTGGCAGCAGCCCGACAGCGCCCAGCGCCACTGGGACTTCATCGCCGAGAGCCTCGAGGCGCTGGCCGATGCCCTTGCCGAGTTCGGCCTGCCGCTCTGCGTGCTGGAGGGGGAGGCGGTCGAGGTGCTGGAGCGGGTGGTCGCCCTCCTTGGCCCCTGCGTGCTGCGCTCCCACCAGGAGACCGGTAACGCCTGGAGCTTCGCCCGCGACCGCGCGGTGGCCGGCTGGTGCCGGCGACGGGGCGTGCCCTGGCACGAGGCCCGCCAGCACGGCGTGATCCGCGGGCTGGGGCATCGCCGCGGCTGGGCGACCCAGTGGGAGGCGCTGATGGCCGAGCCACTGGTGGCCCCGCGCCCGGCTCGCCCACCCGAGGGGTGGCAGCGGTTGGCTCCGCTGCCTCGCCCGCACTGGCGGGCCCGCCCGCTCGGCGCAGACCGCGAGCCCTGCCCGGGGCGCCAGGTCGGAGGTCGGCCCGCGGGACTCGACGCCTGGCACTCCTTCCTGGCGGGGCGAGGGGTGCGCTTCCACCGGGACATCGGCAGTCCCGACCGCGCCCGTCGTACCGGCTCCCGGCTCTCGCCCCACCTCGCCTGGGGCACGCTCTCCCTGCGCGAGGTGGTGCAGGGGCTGCGCCGGGCCAGGGGCGAGCGGCGCGGCGACGCCGAGTGGTCCCGGGCCCTTGCCGCCCTGGAGTCGCGGCTGTACTGGCACTGCCACTTCATCCAGAAGCTGGAGAGCGAGCCTGCGCTGGAGCAGCGCACCCTGCACCCCGCCCTGCGCGGGCTGCGCGAGACACCCGCCCCCGAGCGGCTGGCCGCCTGGTGCGAGGGGCGCACCGGCGTGCCTCTGGTGGATGCCTGCATGATCTCCCTGCGGGAGACCGGCTGGCTCAATTTTCGCATGCGCGCCATGCTGGTCTCCTTCGCCACCTTCGGGCTGGGGCTGCCCTGGCGTGACCCGGCCCTGCACCTGTCGCGGCTCTTCGTCGACTACGAACCCGGCATCCACTATCCCCAGGTGCAGATGCAGGCGGGGCTCACCGGCACCAACGCCCTGCGGGTCTACAACCCTCTCAAGCAGGCCGCGGAGCGCGACCCCGAGGGACGCTTCGTGGCACGCTGGCTGCCCGCCCTGGCGGGGCTGCCATCGACCTGGCGGCACCGTCCCTGGGCCCTGCCGGCCGCCGAGCGTGCCGCCCTGAACTTCCACCCGGGGCGGGACTACCCGCGGCCGATCCATGACTTCGAGGCGGAGGCGCGACACTGGAAGCGCGAGCTCCACGCTGCCCGGCGCGCCCCTGGGGCTCACGAGGCCAGCGAGGCGCTGCTGGAGCGGCTCGCCAGTCGCCGGCCCGGGCGGCGCCCCGGCACGCCGGCCGCCTCGCTCCAGCTCTCGCTCTTTTCGGAACCCGACCAGGAGACGCCATGACTGCCGCTCGCCTTCCTCGACTTCCCCTTGGCCTCGGTCTCGCCGGGCTGCTCCCGTTCCTCGCGCTGGCGGGGAGTGCCTGGCTGGCGCCGCTGGCCTGGCAGCTTGTCGCCATTCCGGCCTTCCTCACCTACAGCGCCGTGATCCTCTCCTTCCTGGGCGGGGTGCAGTGGGGCGTGGCGATGTCCCTGGAGCCGGACGACAGCGCCGGCTTCCGGACGCGGCTGGCCCTGAGTATGGCGCCGAGCCTGATCGCCTGGCCGGCGCTGCTGCTGCACCCGGCCATCGGGGCCTGGGTGCTGATCGCCGGCTTCCTGGTGGTGCGCCTGCACGAGTGCGGCAGGGCGAGCCGCGAGCTGCTGCCCATCTGGTACCAGTCGCTGCGCACCCTGCTGACCGTGGTGGCGGTGGCCTGCCACGGGCTGGTGATCTGGCGCCTCGCCGGCGGCTAGGGGGGGTGGTGGTGGTGCCGATTCTGCGCGATGATCGGCCTGAACCATCCCCCCTGAACCTCGCCATGGAGAGCGCAAGCGTGATGAAACGGACTCTGACCCTCGGCCTTCTGCTGGGCCTGCTGGCCGGCTGCCAGAGCGGCCCGGCCCGGGACGCCCGGGCGGCGGATGAGCCTGCCGCCGACGCTACCCCGGCGGCGGCCGAGGCGACCGCCAGCGAGGCCGAACCGGCCCCGCCTGCCAACTTCGACGCCTGGCGCGCCCAGTTTCGACGAGAGGCCCGCCGCGAAGGCATCTCCGAGGCGACCCTGGCGCGCGCCCTGGACGGCGTCCGCTACCGGCCGCGGGTGATCGAGCTGGACCGCTCCCAGCCGGAGTTCGTGCGTCCCATCTGGCAGTATCTGGACAGCGCCGTCTCCGCCCAGCGGGTCACCCAGGGGCGCGCCAAGCTGGCCGAGCATCGCGACACCGCGCGGCGCATGGAGCAGCGCTACGGCGTGCCCGCCGAGGTGGTCGTGGCGATCTGGGGCATCGAGAGCAACTACGGCGGCAACTTCGGCAGCTTCTCGACCCTCGACGCGCTCTCCACCCTGGCCTTCGACGGTCGACGTCGCGACTTCGCCCGCGGCGAGCTGCTCGCCGCCCTGCGCATCATCGAGGTCGGCGACATCGCCCCGGAGCGCATGATCGGCTCCTGGGCCGGTGCCATGGGCCATACCCAGTTCATTCCCTCGAGCTTCGAGGCCTACGCCGTGGACGGCGACGGCGACGGTCGCCGCGACATCTGGGACAGCATTCCCGACGTCATGGCCTCCACCGCTAACTACCTGGCGCGGGCCGGGTGGGTCCCGGGCCAGACCTGGGGCGTGGAGGTCGTGCTTCCGGACGGCTTTGACTACGCCCAGGCGGCGCTTGCCAACCGGCGCTCGGCCCGAGAGTGGGCCGACCTCGGCGTGCGCCCGGTCGGCGGCGGCCGCCTGCCCGACTTCGACACGGCCTCGGTGATCGTGCCCGCCGGGGCCCGCGGCCCGGCCTTCCTGGTGGGTCCCAACTACCGGGCGATCCTGCGCTACAACAACGCCACCAGCTATGCCCTGGCGGTGGGATCCCTGGCCGACCAGATCGCCGGCCGCGGTGGCATCCAGGCCGGCTGGCCCCGGGACGAGCAGCCGCTGAGCCGTGACCAGGTGCGCGAGATGCAGCGCTCGCTCAACGCCCGCGGCTTCGAGGTGGGAACCCCGGACGGCATCATGGGCCCCAACACCCAGCGCGGGCTGCGGGCCTACCAGCAGTCGATCGGCGTCACGCCGGACGGCTTCGCCACCCTGCGGCTGCTGGAGCGCCTCCAGCGCTGAGGGCGGCCCGGTGCGTCAGGCGGGGAACCCCCGGCCCTCTATGCGGTCCATCTGCACGTTTTGTGTATTTTTCTCTGCCCCAGAAAGGAGATCACCCATGGACTTCGCTGCCTCGACGCGCCGCATGGTGCGCCCCCTCGCCCTGGCTGCCGGGCTCCTGGCCGGCATGGCCCAGGCCGGCGCCGACGACAAGGTGTTCGGCTGGGTCGAGCGCGCCACCATCGAGCCCTGGGGCGTGGCGGTGAAGGCCAAGCTGGACAGCGGGGCGCTGACCTCGTCGCTGGATGCCCGGGAGATCGAGACCTTCGAGCGCGACGGCGAGGAGTGGGTGAGCTTCCGACTCAAGCTGGAGGATACCGCCAGCGGCGAGGCCTTCACCGAGCAGCTCGAGCTGCCGCTCTATCGCGACCTGCGCGTGCGCGGGGCCGGGGGGCGCGACGAGCGGCCGGTGGTGCTGATGAAGGTCTGCCTCGGCGATACCGTCTATGAGGAGCAGTTCAGCCTGCGCGACCGCGAGGAGATGAACTATCCGCTGCTGCTGGGGCGGCGCACCATCTCCCACCTGGGTCTGCTGGACGTGCGCGAGACCTTCCTGCAGCGCCCGAACTGCAGCGAGGAGTCACCGCTTCTCGAGCATGAGCCGGACGAGATGGGCGAGGGCCACGACGGCTGACGCCACCCCCCGGGTCAGAACAGCCGGGCCAGCAGGGCGGTCACCGCGGTCTCCACGCGCAGGATGCGCGGCCCCAGGTGGATGCCCTCGCAGCCCGCCTCGAGCAGCTTCTCCACCTCCCAGGGAATGAACCCGCCCTCCGGCCCCACCAGCAGCAGGGTGGGGTCGGCTATCCCCCGCGGGCAGGCCTGGGCCATGCCGGGGTGGGCCAGCAGGCCGCGCCGCCCCTCGAGCAGGCCGGGCAGGCGCTCTTCCACGAAGGGGCGAAAGCCCTTCTCCAGGGTGACCGTGGGCAGCAGGGTGTCGCGGGCCTGTTCGAGCCCCAGCACCAGGTGCTGGTGGATCTTCTCCGCGGCCAGCTCCGGCGACTGCCAGTAGCTCTTCTCCACCCGGCGGGTGTGCAGCAGGGTGATAGCCTTCACGCCCAGCGCGGTGGCATGCTCCAGGCTTCTCGCCAGCATGCGCGGCCGCGGCAGGGCCAGCACCAGGTGTACCGGCAGGGCCGGGGGCGGCGGCTGGTCGAGGCCGTCCAGGCTGAAGGTGGCTTCCCGGTCATCGAGGGCGAGCAGCTCGCCCTGGCCGATGCCGCCATCCAGCACCCCCAGCGTCAGGCGGTCGCCCGGCGTGGCGCGATGCACCTCGCGCAGGTGGCGCAGTCGGCGCGGGTCGGTGACCCGGGCCAGGCGGTGGTTCTCGATATCCTCCGGAGCAAGCAGGATCAGGTTCATCGGTGCCTCGCGTTGGCGGCAATGTCGTGCATGGCCTTGCATGGATGGTGTCGCGGTGCACAATAGCCGTACAGGGGTTCATGCCCCCACATCGACCGAGGAGCAGCGCCGTGCGCGTGATTCGCAAGTATGCCAACCGCAGGCTCTATGATACCGAACAGAGCCGCTATGTGACCCTCGAGGATCTGCGCCAGCTGGTGCTCGATGACGTGCCCTTCCGCGTCGAGGACGCCAAGAGCGGCGAGGACCTGACGCGCACCATCCTGCTGTCGATCATCATCGAGCAGGAGCAGGCCGACGGCGATGCCGAGGTGTTCTCTAACGACCTGCTGGCCCAGTTCATCCGCGTCTACGACATGGCCCAGCCGCTGCCCCTGGCCCGCTACCTGGAGCAGGGAACCCGGCTGATGATGGAGCAGCAGCAGCGCATGCAGGATCAGTGGCAGCAGGCCATGCGCCACTCGCCCATGGAGCTGATGCGCGAGCTGGCCGAGGAGAACATGAAGTTCTGGCAGCAGACCATCGGCCAGGCCGGCGGCAAGAATGATGATGAGACGAAGTGAGGCCCGGGCGCAGGCGCGCGCTTTCTGACATAATGCCGCCTCGTTACGGCTCGTCGAGCTTTCGATTCGCAGAATGCAGGTGGAACGAATGAAGGTGCTGATCATCGGCGGCGGTGGCCGCGAACATGCCCTGGCCTGGAAGGTCGCCCAGTCGCCCCTGGTGGCCCAGGTCTTCGTGGCGCCCGGCAATGCCGGAACCGCCCTGGAGGCCGGCCTGGCCAACGTCGACATCGCGGTGGATGACCTCGACGGCCTGGTGGCCTTTGCCCGGGACGAGGGCATCGACCTGACCATCGTCGGCCCCGAGGCGCCGCTGGTGGCCGGCGTGGTCAATCGCTTCCGCGAGGCGGGCCTGGCGATCTTCGGCCCCACGGCCGGCGCCGCCCAGCTCGAGGGCTCCAAATCCTTCACCAAGGACTTCCTGGCCCGCCACGCCATCCCCACCGCCGACTACCGCACCTTCACCGAAGTGGCGCCGGCGCTTGCGTACCTCGCCGAGCAGGGCGCCCCCATCGTCATCAAGGCCGACGGCCTGGCCGCCGGCAAGGGCGTGATCGTGGCCATGACCCTCGACGAGGCCGAGGCCGCGGTGCGCGACATGCTGGAGGCCAACGCCTTCGGCGACGCCGGCGCGCGGGTGGTGATCGAGGAGTTCCTCGACGGCGAGGAGGCCAGCTTCATCGTCATGGTGGACGGCGAGACCGTGCTGCCCATGGCCACCAGCCAGGACCACAAGCGGGTGGGCGAGGGCGACACCGGCCCCAACACCGGCGGCATGGGCGCCTACTCCCCGGCCCCCGTGGTCACCGACGAGGTGCATCGGCGCATCATGGAGCGGGTGATCCTGCCCACCGTGAAGGGCATGGCGGCCGAGGGGCACCCCTACACCGGCTTCCTCTACGCGGGGTTGATGATCGACGCCGAGGGCAACCCCAAGGTGATCGAGTACAACTGCCGCTTCGGTGACCCCGAGACCCAGCCGATCATGCTGCGCCTCGTGTCCGACCTCGCCGAGCTCTGCCTGGCCGGCGCCACCGGTGCGCTTGCCGGCAAGGCGTGCGACTGGGATCCCCGCGCCGCGGTGGGCGTGGTGCTGGCCGCCGGCGGCTATCCCGGCAGCTACCGCAAGGGCGATGTGATCGAGGGCATCGAGGCCGCCGAGGCCACCGGCTGCAAGGTCTTCCATGCCGGCACGGCGGAGCAGGACGGCCAGCTTGTCACCGCCGGCGGGCGGGTGCTCTGCGTCACCGCCCTGGGCGAGGGGGTCTCGGCCGCGGCCGAGCAGGCCTACCGCGGCGTCGACGCCATCCGCTGGGAAGGCGTGCTCTGCCGTCGCGACATCGCCTACCGGGCCATTGCCCGGGAGCGCGATCAGGCCTGAGGCCACCCCTACTCGCAAGCGCCCTCGACCACAACAAGAGCGATACAAGGAGGCAGGCATGGAGCGCGTCAGGCTCGAGTTTCCCGAGACGGCCATCGTGCACCGTCATCCGCTGACGGTGCGCGTCACCGACATGAACTACGGCCGCCATCTGGGTCATGACACCCTGGTGTCGCTGCTCCATGAGGCGAGAATCCAGGCCTTCGGTGCCCTGGGCCTCACCGAGTGGGACCTCGGCGGCTACCCGAGCGTGGTGGCGGACCTCGCCGTGCAGTACCAGTCCGAGGCGCGCTGGCCCGATGCCCTGATGGTGGAGACGGCGATCCCGACCCCCGCCGGGCGGGCGATCACCGTCTACCACCGCGTGCGCCACGCCGAGGGCGGCCGCCCCGTGGCCACCGCCCGGCTCAACGTGATGCTGGTCGACCCGGCCACCGGGCGCCCGGTGGCGGTGCCCGAGGCCGTGGTCGCGGCGCTTGCCGGAGCGGGGGGCGCCTGATGTCCCGCGAATATCCGATCATCGCCGTGACCGGCTCTTCCGGTGCCGGCACCACCACGGTCAAGCGTTCCTTCGAGCGCATGTTCGCCCGCGAGGACGTCCATGCCGCCGTGGTCGACGGCGACGCCTTCCATCGCTATACCCGGGAGGAGCTGGCGCGGATCTTCCGCGAGGAGCCCGAGCGCAAGGACGAGCTCTCCCACTTCGCCGTGGAGGCCAACCTGCTCGACGAGCTCGAGGCGCTGTTCCAGGAGTACGGCGAGCAGGGCAGCGGCACCTATCGCCACTATATCCACGCCGAGGACAAGCGGATGATCGAGGCCGGCTACCGGGTCGGCACCTTCACCGAGTGGCAGCCGCTGCCCTACGGCACCGACCTGCTCTTCTACGAGGGGCTCCACGGCGGCCTGGTGACGCCCGAGCACGACATCGCGCGCCATGTGGATCTGCTGGTGGGGGTGGCGCCCACCATCAACCTGGAGTGGATCCAGAAGATCGTGCGCGACACCAAGCTGCGCGGCCACTCCCAGGAGGCGGTGATCGACACCATCCTCGGGCGCATGGACGACTACGTGCGCTACATCCAGCCGCAGTTCTCGCGCACCCACATCAATTTCCAGCGAGTCCCCACGGTGGATACCTCCAACCCCTTCGAGGTGCAGGATATCCCCACCGATGCCGAGTCCTTCGCGGTGATCCGCTTCCGCGATCCCGCCACCGTGGACTTTCCCTACCTGCTGGCGATGAT
The DNA here is from genome assembly GCF_003547075.1 of Halomonas sp. JS92-SW72. Classification (NCBI taxonomy): domain Bacteria; kingdom Pseudomonadati; phylum Pseudomonadota; class Gammaproteobacteria; order Oceanospirillales; family Halomonadaceae; genus Halomonas; species Halomonas sp. JS92-SW72. The sequence goes on along the minus strand of NZ_CP032147.1, from coordinate 2,010,540 downwards.
TCCGGATTCCTTCATGAGCCGTCCCCATACCCTGGTGGTGCCAGGGGCGCGGGTGTCGCTGGCCATGGAGCTGATCCTCGCGCCGCTGGTGCGCCACCTGCTGGCCCAGCGCCGCTTCCGCTGAGCCCCACCCTCCAGAGCCCCGACCAGGGAGAGACGCCATGGCCTGCCTGTTCTGCCGGATCGTCAACCGCGAGATCCCCGCCACCATCGTCTTCGAGGACGACGAGGTGCTGGCCTTCGAGGACATCGCTCCCCAGGCCCCGACCCACCTGCTGGTGATCCCCAAGCGCCATATCGCCACCCTCAACGACCTCGACGAGGGCGACCGCGCCCTGGTCGGCCGGCTGCCCATCGTGGCCGCCGGGCTGGCCCGCGAGCGGGGCTTCCATGAGGCGGGCTATCGGGTGGTGATGAACTGCAATGACGACGGCGGCCAGACGGTCTACCATATTCATATGCACCTGATGGGCGGTCGACGCTTCACTTGGCCGGCTGGCTAGCCGGCGCCCTGCGGGCAACCGCGCAAGCCCAGGCGTTCGACGCATCGGGTGCAGCTTCTTCCGACGCCACCGCCAGGTGGCGTCGGCCGTTTGGGGCGGTGCTGCAGGCGGCAGGGGCCCTCGGCTACAATGGGGCATCCATTCCGGACCGAGGCGCGACGAGGTCGTCATGAACCGCAAGCTCTCTCCCAGCGACAACCTGATCCACCAGTTCGATACCGTGCTGCGCACCCTGGTGCCCCATGCCGCCCAGGCGTCGCGGCCGTCACCGGCGACCCCCGAGGTGCAGGATGCGCCCATGGACGAGGAGGAGCGCCGCCATGCGGCCGGGCTGATGCGCATCAACCACACCGGCGAGGTGTGCGCCCAGGCGCTCTACCAGGGCCAGGGGCTGACCGCGAAGCTGCCCGATGTGCGTGACCAGATGGAGGAGGCGGCCAGGGAGGAGATCGACCACCTGGCCTGGTGCGACGAGCGGCTCGTCGAGCTGCACGACCGCCCCAGCCTGCTCAACCCGCTCTTCTATGCCGCCTCCTTCGGCATCGGCGCGGTGGCCGGGGCCGTGGGCGACCGTGTGAGCCTCGGCTTCGTGGCCGCCACCGAGGAGCAGGTGGGCCGCCATCTGGAGGACCACCTGGTGAAGCTGCCGGCGGGGGATCGGCGCTCCCGGGCGGTGCTGCGCCAGATGGCCATCGACGAGGCCCACCATGCCCAGCTCGCGCTGGAGGCCGGCGGCGCCCGCTTCCCCGCCCCGGTCAAGTTCGGCATGACGCTGATGTCCAAGGTAATGACCAAGAGCGTCTATCGGGTCTAGGCGCCGAGCGCCAGGTCAGCCGCTGTATACGGTCAGCCGCGCTATTCCTCGACGATGGTATACGAGTGCGTCACCTCGACGCCGCCCTTTACCAGCATGATGGAGGCGCTGCAGTACTTCTCCGCGGAGAGCTCCACGGCGCGCTGCACCTGCTTCTCCTTCAGCCCCTTGCCGGTGACGGTGAAGTGCACGTGGATCTTCGTGAAGACGCTGGGCACGTCATCGGCGCGCTCCGCCTCCAGGCTCGCCACGCAGTCGCTCACCGGGGCGCGGGACTTCTCGAGGATCTCCAGCACGTCGAAGGAGGTGCAGGCGCCCAGGCCCATCAGCAGCATCTCCATGGGGCGCGGGCCGGTGTTGCGGCCGCCGTGGTCTGGCGGGCCGTCGATCACCACGCTGTGGCCGCTGCCGCTTTCGGCAACGAACTGACGTCCATCGGTCCATTTCACGCTGGCTTTCATGGCAAGGGTTCCTTTTCGATTGTCGGTTAAGGATGGCTAGCATACAGGTGGATCGCAGCTGCCCATAACGAGAGGCGCCGGGGACAGGTCGGAGAGGGGGTCCTTCAGCCCCGCAGGCGCCGGTCGAGTTCGGCCAGCCGTTCGGGGGTGCCCACGTCGATCCACTCACCGCGATGGTGGTGGCCGCCCACCCGACCCGCGGCCATGGCGCGGCGCAGCAGCGGCGCCAGGGCGAAGGCGCCGGGGGGCTCGGCGGCCACCAGCGCGGGATGCATCAGGCTGATGCCGGCGAAGGTGAGGCGCGGCTCGCCCTCGGCGTGCACGCGGCCGGCGGCGTCCAGATGGAAGTCGCCGGTCGGGTGGTGGTCGGGATTGGTCACAAGCGCAAGGCACGCCAGGTCGTCGCCCAGGGCGGGCAGGTCGGCCGGGTCGAGGTCGCACCAGATGTCGCCGTTGACCAGCAGGAAGGGCGCCTCGCCGAGCAGCGGCAGCGCCTGGCGGATGCCGCCGCCGGTCTCCAGCGGCGCCCCCTCGCGACTCCAGGCGATCCGCACCCCGTACTCGGCGCCGTCGCCCAAGGCGGCCATGATCTGCTCGGCGCGGTAGCTCACGTTGATCACCACCTCGGTGATGCCCGCCACCCGCAGCCGCGCCAGGTGGTGGACGATCAGCGGCCGGCCGCCCACCGGCAGCAGCGGCTTGGGGCAGCGGTCGGTGAGTGGGCGCATGCGGGTGCCGAGCCCCGCGGCCAGGATCATCGCCTTCATGCCGCGCCCTCCAGGCGCGCCGCCAGGGCGGGGCGGAAGGTGTCGGCCAGCCAGGCCTTGACGTTGGCGTGTCCGTCGAGCCCTGCCAGGCTCTCCTCCAGATGGCCCAGGAAGTGGGGCAGGCGCTCAAGGTAACCGCTCTTGTGGTCGCGCAGGGTCAGCCGGCAGAAGATCCCCAGCACCTTCAGTGAGCGCTGGGCGGCCATGGCCTGGGCCTGGGCCAGGAAGGTGGCCGCCTCCACCCCGGCGGGCAGGCGGCCGTCGGCCTGGGCGCGGCGGCGGAAGGCCTCCACCCAGGTGGCGAAGCGGTCGGCGTCGAAGCGGCAGTAGCGCCCGCGCAGCAGCGAGATCAGGTCGTAGCTGAGCGGGCCGGCCACCGCGTCCTGGAAGTCGATCAGGTGCAGGGTGTCGCCGTGCACCATCAGGTTCATGGCGTCATAGTCGCGGTGCACCGTGACCACCGGCTGAGACAGGGCCGAGGCGATCAGCGCCTCGCGCAGGTCGCCCCACCCGGGCGGCGGCGCCAGATCCAGCCACTCGCCCAGGCACCACTCGGGGAAGAGATCGAGCTCGCGGCCCAGCAGGGCCCTGTCGAAGCGGGGCAGCTCGTCCGGGCCGGCGCGGTTCTGCAGCGCATGGATCAGGGCAATGGCCCGCTCGTGCCAGGCCAGGGTGGCGGCGTCGTCCTCGTGGCCGAAGCAGGCCTGCAGGGGGGTGTCGCCCAGGTCATCGAGCTCCAGGAAGCCGCGGGCGAGGTCCTCACCGTGAAGACGTGGCACCGGCAGGCCGGCGGCGGCCCAGCGCCGGGCGATGGCCACGAAGGGGTGGCTGTCCTCCTGCTCCGGCGGGGCGTCCATCAGCATGCGGGTGACGCCACCCGGCAGCGACAGCCGATAGTAGCGGCGAAAGCTGGCGTCGCCGGCGGCCAGGCGCAGGTCGATCTCTCCGGCCGGCAGGCCGTGGCGCTCGGCGGCCCACCGGCTGAGCAGCGCGAGGCGCGAGGGGGCGGCGTCGGACATGGTGGCTGGCTCCTGGGTGACGTGAAGGGTCCGGCGGCGGGTCGGTTGACGGCCGCGGGGGCTCGCCGCATGCTGGGCGCTGCGTGGTCCGCCGGCAGCACTGGCGCGGTGCGGCCTGTATAATACCGATTCACCCCGCCAAGGACATCGAGGAACATGGGCAAGCGACTCTCATGGACGGCCCTGGCCGGCCTGGCGACCCTGAGCCTGGCCGGCGCTCCCTATGCGGCGGCCTCGCCCGCCTCCCTGCCCGCCGAGTCGCTGGACTTCCGCCCCTGGGGCGATGACCGCCCCGCCGGCGCCCTGTGCCGCGGCGTCTACGTGATGCCCGACTACCGCCTTGCCGAGCCGCCGCCGGGGCGCGTGGCCAGCGAGTCGGACAGCGCCAGCTACGGCGAGGATGGCGAGACGATCCTGCGCGGCGAGGTGGTGCTGCGTCGCGACACCGCCCAGCTCGAGACCCCCCAGGTGCGAGTGCCCGGCAGCCGCGAGCGCGCCTTCGCCGAGGGTCCCCTGGCGCTGCGCGACCAGAACCTGCTGGTGCGCGGTGAGGCCGCCGAGCTGTCGCTGGTCAGCGATGCGGCGCGTATCGACAACGCCCACTACGTGGTCCACGACCGCCACCTGCGCGGCGATGCCCTGCAGCTGGAGCGCCTGGAGGATGGTCGCTACCGGCTCTCCTCGGCGAGCTTCACCACCTGCGACCCCGGCGACAACCTCTGGCGCCTGGTGGGGGGCGACGTGGTGCTCGACCGCGAGAGCGGCTTCGGCACCGCCCGCAATGCAAGGCTCGAGTTGGGGCGGGTGCCGGTCTTCTACTGGCCCTGGGTGCGCTTTCCCATCGACGATCGCCGCCACACCGGTTTCCTGTGGCCGGCCGTGGGGATCTCCAGCGATGCCGTGGACTACGCCCAGCCCTTCTACTGGAACATCGCGCCCAACCACGACGCCACCATCACGCCGCGCTGGATCACCGACCGCGGCCTGCTGCTGGGCGGCGAGTACCGCTACCTCTTCCCCAGCGATGCCGGCCAGATCGAGGGGGCCTTCCTCGGCAGCGACGACGGCGGGTCCAGCGACGACCCCAACGCCGCCTCGCGCCGCTACGAGGGCGAGGACCGCTGGTATATCGACTACCGCCACGCCGGCACCCTCAATCCGCGCAGCCGCTACCAGCTGCGCTACGGGGCGGCCAGCGACGGCCGCTACTTCGACGACTTCGGCAGCGACTTCGCCGAGCAGAACACCTCCGCCATGCCGCGCCTGGCCCAGATCGACTACCGCGGCGACGTCTGGCGCCTCGACGCCCGGGCCCAGGGCTTCCAGAAGCTGGACGACCCCCTGGCCGACCGCGACAAGCCCTTCTACCGGCTGCCGAGCCTCTCCGCCAGTGCGCGCTGGAACCAGGGAGGCTTCTACCAGCAGTGGGGCTCCAACTACACCTACTTCTGGCGCGACGTGGACGAGAACAGTATTCCCTTGGAGAGGGAGTCCGCCATCGGCTCGCGGCTGCACCTGACGCCGGCGATGGGCTGGCGCTTCGACGAGAGCTGGGGGCACCTGGAGCCGCGCCTGGAGTGGCTGGCCACCGCCTACGAGCTCGACTACGGCGAGCGCGAGACCGACCGCGACACCTCCCTGACCCGCGAGGTGCCGGTGGCCTCCCTCGACGGCGGCCTGGTCTTCGAGCGCGAGCTGGAGCTGGGGGGGAGCGGCTACCGCCAGACCCTGGAGCCCCGCGCCAACTACGCCTATGTGCCGGCCCGGGATCAGTCGGAGTTCCCCGACTTCGATACCAGCGAGCGCGCCTTCTCCTGGGGCCAGCTCTGGTCGCCCCATCGCTTCTCCGGCAGCGACCGCGTCGGCGACCTCAATCGCCTCTCGCTGGGGGTGGAGTCGCGGCTGCTGGAGGACGCCCGCGGCCGCGAGCGCGTCGCCGTGGGGGTCGGCCAGGCCTACTACTTCGAGGATCGCACCATCGACATGAATGGCGATCCCGACGTGATTCCCGACCCCGATCGGGACTTCCAGGGCTGGTACCGAGCCACCCGGGACCGCTCGCCGGTGGTGGCGCAGGCCGACTGGCAGATCACCGACCGCTGGCGCACCCGCTGGCAGTGGCTCTACGACGACAACTTCGAGCAGACCGAGCGCACCTCCCTCGACCTGCAGTACCGATCCCCGGCGGGCCATGCATTGAACCTCGGCTACCGCTGGGAGCTCCAAGGCTTCGATCCCTCGGCCGAGCCGGGCGACGACGAGTTCCGCGACTTCAACCGCGAGGAGTACGACCTGTCGTTCGCCTGGAAGGCCAACCACCGCGTCGACCTGATCGGCCGCTTCCTCTACGACCACACCAACGACCGCTCCCTGGAGCAGCTGGCGGGTGTGCAGTGGAACGACTGCTGCTATGGTCTGCAGCTGGTCTGGCGGGAGTGGGTCGACGACAACGACACGGCTCGGGTGGAGGACGACTTCACCGATCGCGGGATCTTCCTGCGCTTCGTGTTCAAGGGTCTCGGCGGCGTAGGCCGCGAGGCCGACAGCTACTTCGAGGAGGCCATCCCGGGCTATCGCTCCACCGCCTTCTGACCCGGGCGCCACCCGCCGTTGCCAAGTTCTAGAGAGGAAAGATGACACATAAGCAGACAGTGAGCCGCCGGCGCACCCCCCTGATGGCCGCCGGCCTGGCCCTGGCGCTGGGGCTGGCCGCCGTGCCGCTGAGCGTCCAGGCCCAGGAGTTCCAGTCGATCCAGCGCCAGTCGCTGGATCGCATCGTGGCGGTGGTCAACCAGGGCGCCATCATGGCGAGCGAACTGGAGGAGCGGGTGGCCCAGACCCGCAGCCAGCTCACCGCCCAGCAGATCGACCTGCCCCCGGAGCGGGTACTGCGCGAGCAGCTCCTCGAGCAGATGATCCTCGAGGAGATCCAGCTGCAGATGGCCCGCGAGGCCGGGCTCTCCATCGATGACACCGAGCTCAACCGCCAGGTGCGGGCCATCGCCGAGAGCAACGGCATGAGCCTTGAGCAGTTTGCCGACGCCCTGGAGGCCGACGGCCTGGCACTCGCCACCGTGCGCGAGGAGATCCGCCGCGAACTGGTGCTGCGCGAGCTGCAGCAGCGCCGGGTGGGCAGCCGGGTCAACCTCTCCGATCGGGAGGTGGAGCGTTTCATGGAGCAGGAGGGCGCCAGCCGCCAGCAGGCCCAGCAGGCACTCTTCCAGCGTCGCGCCAACGAGGAGCTGGAGGTCTGGCTGCAGGAGATCCGCTCCCAGGCCTTCGTCGACAACCGGCTCGACGGCCGCTGATGGCGCTGGCCGAGCCCCCGCTGCTGGCGCTGACCACCGGCGAGCCGGCCGGCATCGGCCCGGAGCTCGCCGTCATGCTGGCGGCCCAGTCACTGCCGGCGTCCCGGGTGGTCGCGGTGGGGGACCCGGGGCTTCTGGCCGAGCGCGCCGCCGGGCTTGGCATCGCCCTCGAGCCGCTCGAGCTCGCCCCCGGCCAGGCGGTGCCCGAGGCCGCTCCCGGGCGACTGCCGGTGTGGCCGGTGGCCCTGCGGGCGCCGTCCCTCCCCGGCGAGCTGGACGCGGCCAATGCCGCTTACGTGCTCGAGACCCTGGACGTGGCGATCGCCGCCTGTCGCGCCGGCCACGCCGCGGGGATGGTCACCGCGCCGCTGCACAAGGGGGTGATCCTCGATGCCGGCCACGTCGGCTTCACCGGTCACACCGAGTACCTGCGCGACGCCTGCGGGGTGGAGGAGGTGGTGATGATGCTCGCCACCGACCGCGCCCTGCACGCCACCCGGCCCGGCTGGCGGGGCTCGCCGGCGCTGCGGGTGGCGCTGGCCACCACCCATCTGCCGCTGCGCGAGGTGGCCGATGCCATCACCGCCGGGCGCCTCTCCCGGGTGCTGCGCATCCTCGATGCGGAGCTGAAGCGCTGGTATGGCCTCCCGGCGCCGCGCATCGCGGTGTGCGGGCTCAACCCCCACGCCGGCGAGGGTGGCCACCTGGGCCGCGAGGAGCTCGAGGTGATCGAGCCGGCGCTCGCGGCGCTGCGTGCCGAGGGGCTGCGGCTGGACGGCCCGCTCCCCGCCGATACCCTGTTCACGCCGCGTCACCTCGAGGGGGTCGACGCGGTGCTGGCCATGTATCATGACCAGGGCCTGCCGGTGCTCAAGTACGCCGGCTTCGGCAGCGCGGCCAATATCACCCTGGGGCTGCCCTTCGTGCGCACTTCGGTGGATCACGGCACCGCCCTGGATCTCGCCGGTACGGGGCGCGCCGACCCCGGCAGCCTGCGGGTGGCCGTGGCGCTGGCCGCCGAGATGGCCGGAAGTTCTTTTTAATACCAACGCGAGGGGCGCTGGGGGCAAGCCAAAGAGGAGGTCCTACGCCAGGGATGGCGTCGGTAGCGTACAAGGATGTATTGACAGCGCCTCCGGAAGGCCGGCCCCGCTTGCAGGCTTGCCGCCAGACCAGCCCCGCATTGAAGTCACTACCGCATCTAAGACAGATATAGAAGGACACCCCTGAATGTCATCTCGCCCCCCGGTTCACCGGGCCCGCAAGCGCTTCGGCCAGAACTTCCTGCGTGACCGCGGCATCATCTCGCGCATCGTGCGCGCCATCGGGCCGCGACCCGGCGAGCGCCTGGTGGAGATCGGCCCCGGCCAGGGCGCCCTCACCGAGCCGCTGCTGGAGGCCGCCGAGGGTCATCTCGAGGTGATCGAGCTCGACCGCGACCTGATCCCCGGGCTGCGGGTGCAGTTCTTCAACTACCCCGGCTTCGTGATCCACGAGGGCGACGCCCTCAAGTTCGACTTCCGTGCCCTGCGCGGCGAGGGCGAGCGGCTGCGGGTGGTGGGCAACCTGCCCTACAACATCTCCACCCCGCTGATCGCCCACCTGCTGCAGTCCGGCGATGCCATCGCCGACATGCACTTCATGCTGCAGAAGGAGGTGGTGGAGCGCCTGGCCGCCGAACCGGGCGGCCCCGACTGGGGGCGGCTCTCGGTGATGGCCCAATACCGCTGCCGGGTGGAGTCGCTGTTCGTGGTGCCGCCCGAGGCCTTCGTGCCCCGGCCCAAGGTGGACTCCGCCATCGTGCGCCTGACGCCCCATGCCGAGCTGCCCCATCCGGCTACCGACGAGGCGCTGCTCTTCACCCTGGTGCGCGAGGCCTTCGGCCAACGCCGCAAGACCCTGCGCAACAACCTCAAGGGGCGCATCTCGGCGGAGGCGCTCGAGGTGCTCGGCATCGATCCCGCCCGCCGCCCCCAGACCCTCACGGTGGAGGAGTTCGTGCGCATCGCCAACCACCTGGCCGCCAGCGGCGTCGAGGCGGGCGAGGAGGTGTCGACATGAGGCCGATGCTGCCCGAGGCCCTGCAGGGCCAGGTCAGGGTCGAGGTGGAGCCCGAATTCCGCGAGGAGGAGTCCGCACCGGCCGAGGGGCGCTACGTCTTCAGCTACACGGTGACGGTGCACAATGCCTCGCGCCACAGCATCCAGCTGATGGCCCGCCACTGGAAGATCACCCAGGGCAGCGGCAAGGTCCAGGAGGTGCGCGGCAAGGGGGTGGTGGGCCAGCAGCCGATGATCGGGCCGGGGCAGCAGTTCCGCTACACCAGCCGGGCGATCCTCGATGGCCCGGTGGGGGTGATGGAGGGCGACTATACCTGCGTGGATACCGCCTCCCAGCGCCCCTTCGAAGTGGCCATCGCCCCCTTCCGCCTGGCCGGTCCCAACCAGGTACACTGACATCCGCCGCGTCTGAACCGGAACACAGGGAGCGCCCATGACCACCTATGCCATCGGCGACCTCCAGGGCTGTCACGCCGAGTTCGTCGAGCTCCTCGAGGCCCTCGACTTCGATCCCCGCCGCGACCGACTGTGGCTGGCGGGCGATCTGGTCAACCGCGGCCCCGAGTCGCTGGCCTGCCTGCGCGAGGTAATGGCGCTGGGCGAGGCGGCCCGGGTGGTGCTCGGCAACCACGACCTGCACCTGCTCGCCGTGGCCCGCGGCGGCGCCGCCCTCAACCGCAAGGACACCCTGGACGCCATTCTCGCCGCGCCGGACCGCGAGGCGCTGCTGGACTGGCTGCAGTCGCGGCCGCTGCTGGTGCGCGATACCCTCGGGCAGGACACCCTGATGACCCACGCCGGCCTGCTGCCCCAGTGGTCGCTGGACCAGGCCGCCGGCCTGGCCCGGGAGGTCCAGGCCGTGCTCGGCGGCGAGTATGCCGGCGCCTTCCTCGAGCGCATGTACGGCAACGCCCCGGCGCTCTGGCGCGACGACCTCGATGGCGTCGACCGGCTGCGGGCCATCGTCAACGTCTTCACCCGCATGCGCTTCATCGATGCCGAGGGAAGGCTCGACTTCTCCGCCAAGGAGGGGCTCGACAGCGCCCCGCCGGGCTTCGCCCCCTGGTTCCAGTACCCCCGCGGCGACGACGCCCGGCTGCTGTTCGGCCACTGGGCGGCCCTTCAGGGGGCGACCCCGCACAGTCGCGTCGACGCCCAGGCCCTGGATACCGGCTGCGTGTGGGGCGGAGCGCTCACCGCCCTGGACCTCGAGAGCGGCGAGCGCACAAGCGTGCCCAGCCGGCGGCGCTGACGCCGGCGATACCCTTCAAGCCCTGACCACGAGAGGCCACCATGAGCTTCCAGCATCTCGATATCCCGACCCTGCAGGCCTGGCTCGACGAGGGCCGTGAGGCGGCACTGGTCGATATCCGCGACCCCATGAGCTACGCCCAGGGGCACATCCCCGGCAGCCGGCGCCTGGACAACGACAGCGTCGGCGCCTTCCTCGACGAGACCCCTGCCGAGCGGCCGGTGGTGGTGGTCTGCTATCACGGTCACTCCAGTCAGCAGGCTGCCGCCTGGCTGGCCGGCCAGGGGCTGTCCGAGGTCTACAGCCTCGACGGCGGCTTCACCGAGTGGCAGCTTCGCCACCCCGACCGCGTGGAGGCCTGAGCCATGGGCGTGACGCGGGACCCCGCCGTGGAGGGCCTCGAGGTCTTCTGCGTGGGCGGGGCGGTGCGCGATGCGCGTCTGGGCTGGCCGGTCTATGACCACGACTGGGTGGTGGTGGGGGCCACGCCGGAGGAGATGCGCCGCCGGGGCTTCAAGCCGGTGGGGCGCGACTTCCCGGTCTTCCTGCATCCCGAGACCCACGAGGAGTACGCCCTGGCGCGCACCGAGCGCAAGGCCGGCCACGGCTACACCGGCTTCGTGGTGCACGCCAGCCCCGAGGTGACCCTGGAGGAGGACCTGGCACGCCGCGATCTGACCCTCAACGCCATGGCCGAGAGCCCCGAGGGGGAGCTGATCGACCCCTACGGCGGCCTGGCCGACCTGGAGGCGCGAGTGCTGCGCCATGTCTCGCCGGCCTTCGTCGAGGACCCGCTGCGAGTGCTGCGGGCGGCGCGCTTCCTGGCCCGCTATGCCGGGCTCGGCTTCACCATCGCCGAGGAGACCCGGGCGCTGATGCGGGAGCTGGTGGCCAGCGGCGAGATCGGCCACCTGGTGGCCGAGCGGGTCTGGACCGAGACCGAGAAGGCGCTCGCCGAGCCCTGGCCGGAGGTCTACTTCCAGGCGCTGGAGGCGTGCGGTGCCCTGGCGGTGCTGATGCCGGAACTCGCCGCCGACTCCGAGGCGCTGGACGAGGCCCTGGGCAGGCTGCACTGCCTGCCGGAAGAGCTCGACGGCGAGGCGCTGGCGCGCTGGCGCTGGGCGCGGCTGGTGGAACACCTGGACGAGGCGGCGCGAAGCGCCTTGGCCGAACGGCTGCGCCTGCCCAGGGCCCATGCCGCCCTGGCTCGCCAGGCGGCGCTGACCCGGGAACTGTGCCGGGAGGCGCGCGAGGGGGTACTGCCGGGCCGGCGGATACTGGGCTGGCTGGATGCCATCGATGCCTGGCGGCGCGGCGAGCGGGTGGCCCCTCTGGTGAGCCTGGTGAGCCTCGAGGCGCCGGCGCTGGCCGACGACCTGGCGCTGGCCTGGCGGCTGGCGGCCCAGGTGCTGCCGACGACGCTGGTGGAGGAGGGCTTCCAGGGGCGAGCGCTGGGCGAGGAGCTGGCCCGCCGGCGGTGCGAGGTCATCGAGGCGGCGCTGGGGCCTCCCGCGTCCTGAGTCGGGTCAGTCGGCCCGGGAGATCATCCGCCCGGCCCAGCGGAACTCGACCGCCCACAGGCGCTGGCTGCCGGCTTCGAAGTCGGCCCACATCGCTGCATAGGTCTCGCCGCTCTCGGGGTGGCGGGCCTCGGGCAGCAGCTCGGCCAGGGGCTGCAGCACGAAGGCGTGATGCCTGATCTCGTCGCGGGGAAGCAAGACGCCGTCATGCTCGCCGGTCAGCCCCCCTACGGTGAGCAGGTCGATGTCCAGGGTGCGCGGGCTGAACTTGGGGCTCTCCTTGCGCCGGCCGTTGGCGAACTCCAGGCGCTTGCACCAGGCCTGCAGCTCCCCCACCGACCAGTCGCTCTCGAAGGCCGCCACCAGGTTGTAGAAGTTGCGCCCATCCTCGAAGCCCACCGGCTCGCTCTCGAACACCCGCGAGATCCGGAGTTCTCCGAAGCTCTCCGCCAGGGCATCCAGGCAGGCGCGCACGTGGCGGTCGCGCTCGATGTTGCTGCCGATGCTCACCGTGACCAGGGCCATCAGCTCGCCTCCGGGCGGGTGCCGCGTTCGATCTGTACGCCGACGGCCGCGGCGGCGGGCACCGCTCCCGGCTTGCGCACGGTCAGCCGCAGCCAGGGAATGGCGAACTCCTCGCGCAGGGTGGCGGCCAGCCGCTCGGCGAAGGTCTCCACCAGGGCGAAGTCGTGCGCGGCGGCGAAGGCCTGGATGCGCTCGCTGATGGCGGCATAGTCCAGCGTCAGGGTGATGTCGTCCGCGGTCGCGGACGGGCGGATATCCGTGGCCAGCGCCAGGTCGAGCACCAGGCGCTGGGTGATGGTGCGCTCCCAGTCGTAGACTCCGATGACGGTGTCGACGCCGAGGGACTCGATCAGCACGAGATCCATGGTGGGGGTACTTCCGCAGTCAGAGGATGGGCGCCGCAGTCGTCGAATCGCCTGCGGCAGGCGTGGCGGGATTGTACGCGAGCCGCCCGCCGGCGAACACCGCAGGCGCTGGGCGCGCCTCGCTGTGCCTGGCAGAATGGGGCCTGTTCCTTCTCGGGAGGCCGGCCATGGAAGCGCCGCTCATCTTGTCGCTGCCGCTCTGGGCCCCGATGCTGCCGCTGGTGGCGCTGGGCTATCTCAGCGGGAGCTGGCTGGGGGCCCTGACCGTCTGCCGGCTGGCCGGCGTCGGCGACCCCCGCCTGGACGGCTCCTTCAACCCGGGGTTCTCCAACGTGCTGCGCCTCCACGGCCGCCGCCTGGCGCTGGCCACCCTGCTGGTGGATGCCGCCAAGGGCATGCCGGTGCTGCTGCTGGCGATCCTGCTGGGAATGCCGCCCTGGGCCCAGGGCCTGGTGGGGCTGGCGGTCCTGCTGGGCCACAGCTATCCGCTCTGGCACCGCTTCCGGGGCGGCAAGGCGGTGGCCAGCGCCTTCGGGGTGATGCTGGTGCTGGCGCCGGGGGTGGCGCTGGTATGCGCGCTGCTCTGGGCGCTGCTCGCCTGGCGCGTGCGCACCGCCGCGGTGGCGTCGCTGGCCAGCGCCGCCGCCGCTCCCCTCGCCAGCCTGTGGCTGGCGCCAGACTATGTGGTCGTGGTGATCGCCTTCACGCTGCTGGTGCTGGTGCGCCACGTGCTCAATATCCAGCGCCTGGGCCGCGGCGACGAACCGGGGCTTTAGCCTTGTCTGGTGTGTGCCGAGGACGGCCGGGTAACGAAGCGAAGCGATATCTAGCCGGGGGCGCTGGCAACGAGCGCCGCCGCTCACGTCAATCGACAGGGATGTCGATTGAGGGGCGCCCGTGAGGGATTATGTTGTGCCCCGACGTGCAAGCGGCAAGCGAAGTGGCAGGGTTTCGCCCCCGGGAGCGTGAGTCTCGTTACCCGGCCTTCAGGCAGGGGCGGAGGAGGGAGCTTCCAGGGTATCCATCGGCCAGCGCGGCACCGCCTTCATCACTCCGGGCGCGTCGCGCTCGCCGGCCAACAGCCGCTGCGCGCTGCCACACAAGGAGCGCGATCATGGTGCCGTTCAGCCGTTGACGGGTACCTCGAGCCTATCCATCGGCCAGCGCGGCACCGCCTTCATCACTCCGGGCGCGTCGCGCTCGCCGGCCAACAGCCGCTGAGCCCCCACATAGGCGATCATCGCTCCGTTATCGGTGCAGAAGCGCCCGCGGGGGTAGTAGGCCCGGGCGCTGCGCTTGGCGCACTCGTGCTCCAGCCGCTCGCGCAGTCGCGCATTGGCGCTGACCCCGCCGGCCATCACCAGGCGCTTGAGGCCGGTCTGGTCCAGGGCGCGGCGGCACTTGATCACCAGGGTGTCCACCACCGCCTCCTCGAAGGCGCGGGCCACGTCGGCGCGGGCCTGATCGTCCAGTTCGCCCGCCTCCTCCAGCTGGCGGATGGCGGTCAGGGTGTGGGTCTTGAGGCCCGAGAAGCTGAAGTCGAGCCCCGGGCGGTCGGTCATCGGCCGCGGGAAGCGGAAGCGCTTGGGGTCGCCGGACTCGGCCAGTCGCGCCACCTGGGGGCCGCCGGGGTAGTCCAGGCCGAGCATCTTGGCCGCCTTGTCGAAGGCCTCGCCGGCGGCGTCATCCACGGATTCGCCCAGCAGGGTGTAGTCGCCAAGGCCCCTCACCTCAACCAGCTGGGTGTGGCCGCCGGAGACCAGCAGCGCCACGAAGGGGAACTCGGGGCGCTCTTCCTCCAGCATGGGCGCCAGCAGGTGGCCCTCCATGTGATGAACGCCGAGCACCGGGATGCCCAGCGCGCGGGCCATGCCATGGGCGGTGGCGGCGCCCACCATCAGGGCGCCCACCAGGCCAGGGCCCGCGGTGTAGGCGATGGCGTCCAGCTCGCCGCGGGAGAGCCCCGCCTCGTCGAGCACCTGCTGGATCAGCGGTAGCAGGCGCCGGGTGTGGTCGCGGGAGGCCAGCTCCGGCACCACGCCGCCGTATTCGGCGTGCATGGCCACCTGGCTGTAGAGCGCATCGGCCACCAGGCCGTGCTCGGTGTCGAAGAGGGCGACGCCGGTCTCGTCGCAGGAGGTCTCGATGCCCAGTACGCGCATGGTGTCGGCTCGGTTGTGCGGAACAGCCCGGTATTCTACGCGGTTTGGGGGTGGAAAGCATTTGCAAAGGGTGGGGGGCACGACTAGACTACTGTGCGCTGCAAGACTGGGTCGTGCACCCAGGTGGCGATTTCCCGCGACCGTTTTCGCCCTCCGGCTCGCCTACTGGCGTTCCGGGTGCTTTCTCGTCGCGAAAGCTGCCACCCGCAGGGGTGTGCGTACTAACCGAACTCTAGTTACCTAAGGTAGGTGAGTGCTTAATGCCTTCTGTCAAAGTACGTGATAACGAGCCGTTTGACGTCGCACTGCGTCGCTTCAAGCGTTCCTGCGAAAAAGCCGGTGTTCTCTCCGAGGTACGTCGTCGCGAGTCCTACGAGAAGCCCACCGCAGAGCGCAAGCGCAAGGCGGCAGCTGCCGTCAAGCGTCACGCCAAGAAGGTCCAGCGTGAGCGCAAGCGTTTCGAACGGCTCTATTGATCCGTGCTGGAGATAGTCGGGGCTCCGGACCCGGCCGTCTCAGGAGGACGCCAAGCGGCCGCCATCCGGTGGCCGCTTGTTTTTTCCTGGGTGGCGGTACCCCGCGGGTGCCGACGCCCTGAAGCGATCGCATCGCGGCTCGTCGAGGTGATCCGATTTCATGGCAGGACAGATTCCCCAGCGCTTCCTCGATGACCTGCTGGCCCGCGTCGACGTGGTCGAGGTGGTGGGCGAGCGGGTCAAGCTGAAGAAGGCCGGCCGCAACTACTCCGGGCTCTGCCCCTTCCATCAGGAGAAGACGCCGTCGTTCACCGTCAGCGCCGACAAGCAGTTCTATCACTGCTTCGGCTGTGGCGCCCACGGCAACGCCCTGCGCTTCCTGATGGAGTACGACAAGCTGCGCTTCCCGGAGGCGGTGGAGCAGCTCGCCGGCCGGCTGGGGCTGGAGGTGCCTCGCGAGGGCGCCGATGACCCGCGGGCCCAGGCGCGGGAACGCAAGCGCAAGGAGGGGGTCAACCTGCTCGAGCTGGCCGCCAGCTTCTTCCGCGAGCGGCTGAAGATGCCCGAGGGCCAGGGCGCCCGGGGCTATCTGGAGCGGCGCGGCCTCTCGCCGGAGGTGCAGCAGACCTTCGGCATTGGCTATGCCCCGGACGACTGGGAGGCGCTCAAGCGCCACCTGACCGAGCGGGGCATCGGCGAGGCGGTGCAGGTGGAGTATGGCCTGCTGGTGCATCGCGAGGAGAGCGGGCGCACCTACGACCGCTTCCGCGACCGGGTGATGTTTCCGATCCGCGACATCAAGGGCCGCACCATCGCCTTCGGCGGCCGGGTGCTGGGCGATGCCAAGCCCAAGTACCTCAACTCGCCCGAGACCCCGGTGTTCCACAAGGGGCGCGAGCTCTACGGCCTCTTTGAAGCCCGCCAGGCCGACCATCGCCTGGAGCGCCTGGTGATCGTGGAGGGCTACATGGACGTGGTGGCCCTGGCCCAGTTCGGCATCCGCAATGCGGTGGCTACCCTGGGCACCTCCACCAGCGAGGAGCACCTGACCCGGCTATTCCGCCTGGTCAGGGAGGTGGTGTTCTGCTTCGACGGCGACCGCGCCGGGCGGCAGGCCGCCGCAAGGGCGCTGGAGACGGTACTGCCGTTGATGATCGACGGGCGCCAGGCGCGCTTCCTGTTCCTGCCCGAGGGGGAGGATCCGGACACCCTGGTGCGTCGCGAGGGGGCCGAGGCCTTCCAGGACCGCATCACCTGCGCCAGTCCCCTGTCGGAGTTCCTCTTCGACCAGGCGGCGGCGGGGCGCGACCTGGCGAGGATCGAGGATCGCGAGCGCTATGCCAGCCAGGTGCTGGCGGCGCTGGCCCGCCTGCCGGAGGGGGTGCTGAAGTCGCTGATGCTCAGCGAGCTCTCGCGGCGTACCGGCGTCGAGGCGGCAGACTTCAGCGCCCTGCTGGCGCGCTCGGCCGCCGCCGAGCCGGCGCCGGGGCGTGAGGTGCCCGGTGCGGGAGCGCCCCTGGCCGAGCCCGCCGGCATGTCCGAAGCGCCGCCGCTGGGGGAGCGCGCGGCCCCGGTGGCGCCCTCCGGCGGGGCGCTGAGCCTGGTGGCCCGCGCCCTGCAGCTGCTGGTTCACGAGCCGGCGCTGGTGGCGCGGCTGCCGGAGGAGGACGACTGGTGCCCGGAGGAGGAGCCCGACGGCCGCCTGTGCCGCGAGGTGATTCGCCTGCTGCGGGCCGGCCGCTATCGCAGCGCCCAGGTGCTGCTGGCCCACTTCCATGGCAGCGCCGAGGGCGAGCGTCTCGCTGCCCTGGCACGCCGCGAGCTGCTGATCCCGAGGGAGGCGCGCGGCGCCGAGCTGGAAGGGCTGGTGGCTCACTTTCGCAGGACGCGGCAGCGGCGCTCTCCCCAGGAGGAGATCGACGCCCTGCTGGCCAGGGAGAGGCGCGGGGAGCGGCTTTCGCGGGAGGAGAAGCAGCGGCTGATGGTCCTGCTCACCGAACTGCATGGCTGACCGGAAGGTCAACCACCATTATTCAGGTTGGCGACGGGGTTGATTTTTCTCCTACCATCACCACATAGGAGATAGCGCCGCCCAAGGGGCAACCTGACAACCTAACACACCTGATTGACTGCGCAAATAGAGCGAACTGGCAGAAAGGGGCGTTACGGCGCTATACTGTTCGGCTTCACGAGTTTTCTCCACCGAGCGCTTCAGGTGCTTCATTCTTCTTCGTCGAGATAGGGTTTCTATGGCTGGAAATGCGCAGCAGCAGTCACGTCTGAAGGAGTTGATCGCGCGCGGCAAGGAACAGGGCTACCTGACCTATGCCGAGGTCAACGACCATCTACCCGAGGATATCGCCGACCCCGATCAGGTGGAAGACATCATCGGCATGATCAACGACATGGGTATCAGCGTCGTCGAGGAAGCCCCCGATGAAGATACCCTGATGATGTCGGATCACTCCACCGACGAGTCGGCCGCCGAGGAGGCCGTGGCGGCCCTGGCGGCGGTGGAGAGCGACGTGGGCCGTACCACCGACCCGGTGCGCATGTACATGCGCGAGATGGGGACCGTGGAGCTGCTGACCCGCGAGGGCGAGATCGAGATCGCCAAGCGCATCGAGGAGGGGACCCGCGAGGTGATGTCCGCGCTGGCCTACCTGCCCGGTGCCGTCGACTCCATCCTCGAGGCCTACGACGCCACTCAGGACGAGGAGGCGCCCGGTCGCCTGTCGGACCTCTTCTCCGGCTTCATCGATCCCGACGAGGGCATCCCCGGGGTGGCCGAAGCCGAGGTGCCCGAGCCCGAGATCAGCGACGAGCTGGACGAGGATGGTGACGGCGCGGACGACGAGGACGAGGAGGACACCACCAGCAACGAGGGGGGGCCGGACCCGGAGGAGGCGCGCGCGCGTTTCGAGCAGATCCGCGAGCAGAGCGCCGCGGCTCAGGCCGCCATCGAGGCCCATGGCCGCGGCTCAAAGCAGGCCCAGGAAGAGCTGGCTCGCCTGGCCGAGCTGTTCTCGCCGATCAAGCTGGTGCCCAAGCACTTCGAGCGCCTGGTCAACCAGGTGCGTATCAGCGTCGAGCAGGTGCGTGCCCAGGAGAAGGCGGTGATGCAGCTGTGCGTCAAGAAGGCGCGCATCCCCCGCAAGACCTTCATCAAGGCCTTTCCGGGTAGCGAGTCGGACCCCGAGTGGCTCGACGCTTTCGGCAAGGAGTTCCCCAAGTACGCCGACCGCCTCGAGCCGCTGCGCACCGACATCCTGCGTGCCCAGCGCAAGATCGCCTTCGAGGAGGAGATGGTTCGCCTGCCGGTGCAGGAGATCAAGGAGGTCAACCGTCGCCTCTCCATCGGTGAGGCCAAGGCGCGCCGCGCCAAGAAGGAGATGGTCGAGGCCAACCTGCGTCTGGTGATCTCCATCGCCAAGAAGTACACCAACCGTGGCCTGCAGTTCCTGGACCTGATCCAGGAGGGCAACATCGGCCTGATGAAGGCGGTGGACAAGTTCGAGTATCGCCGCGGCTACAAGTTCTCCACCTACGCCACCTGGTGGATTCGTCAGGCGATCACCCGCTCCATCGCCGACCAGGCGCGCACCATCCGTATTCCGGTGCACATGATCGAGACGATCAACAAGCTCAACCGGGTCTCCCGGCAGATGCTCCAGGAGATGGGCCGCGAGCCCACCCCCGAGGAGCTGGGCGAGCGTCTCGAGATGCCGGAAGACAAGGTGCGCAAGGTGCTCAAGATCGCCAAGGAGCCGATCTCCATGGAGACCCCCATCGGTGACGACGACGACTCGCACCTGGGCGACTTCATCGAGGACAGCACCATGATCCTGCCCATCGACTCTGCCACCGGCGAGGGGCTGATCGAGGCGACCAGGAACGTGCTCGGTGGTCTCACCGCGCGCGAGGCCAAGGTGCTGCGCATGCGCTTCGGCATCGACATGAACACCGATCATACTCTCGAGGAGGTCGGCAAGCAGTTCGACGTCACCCGCGAGCGAATCCGCCAGATCGAGGCCAAGGCGCTGCGCAAGCTGCGCCACCCGTCGCGCTCGGAGCCGCTGCGCTCCTTCCTCGACGAGTAGGGTCAGGAAGCAGGCTCGGGGCGAAGGCCCCGCCGCAACGAAGAAGCCCCGCAGGCATTGCCTGCGGGGCTTCTTGCTTTACGGGACGTCCGGCTCAGCCGTTACGGCGGGCCAGGGCCCAGCGCCGGGCGAGCAGGGTCAGCTCGATCACCGCAATCAGGATCAGCGCATAGCCGAGCAGTTCCACCACCTCCTCGGCGGCATCCTTGAAGGTGCGCACATAGTGCTCCTGAAGGATGGCCTCCCAGAAGGCGCCGCGGCCGTAGAGGCGCGAGAAGACATAGGTCACCAGCACCCCGGCGGCGAAGAAGCCAAAGGAGAAGCTGTTGGCGTAGCCGGCGAACTCCTCGACGAAGCGCTTGCGCTCGCGGATCACCCAGAAGAGTATCGGCAGGATCACCAGGGCGACCAGCACCTTCCAGGTGTGATACGCCACCCGGGTGTCCAGGAAGTAGTCCTGCTCGCGGATGAAGGAGCTGAAGGTGAAGGCGAACATCAGCAGGGTCACCGTGGGCAACACCCTGAGCACCTGGCGGGTATAGAGCAGCAGCAGCGAGGCCGTGAGCAGTACCGCGCTCTGGGCGAGCTCGGTGAAGCCGTACTCCGAGAAGCGTACCTCGGGATAGTGCAGCGCCTCGATGTAGGCGCCCTGGGCAAGCCCCGCGATCAGCAGGATATAGAGGGTGGCGCGCAGGCAGGCGGCAGTGAAGCCGATGGGCCAGGGCTGGCCGGGAGGGGTAACGGGGGTCATGGATGGCTCGGTTTCAGTATGAACATGCAACGACGCATGTCATTCTACCGGTTTGGCCTCTCACTGCCCATGCCTGCCGACTCGAGGCTGCCGCCCTGCTGGTCCGGCCCGGGGCTTCCTCGCCCGTTCCCGGGTCTGTCGGGAGCGTCATGGCGGTTTATCCGGAAAATATCATGCGCATCAAGGCGCTATCGCCCCTGCAGTATTTGTTTGCAAACTACTGAAAAGCCAGGCTCTACGCCATTGGTCGAGTCATGCCCATCGGGCTATTGCCGAGTCGCCTCGACTCCTCTAGCTTACGTTAACGTAAAGTGCCGGAGCGCCCCTGATCCACAAGCGCCCGGCCAGTCCGATGCCGAGATGGCCAGAACAACGACAACGGCACACAACAACGACAACAGCACCAACGGCGGATCGTTCGCGCGATCCTGAGAGGACGTCACATGACCCAGGACTTCATTCTGGAGACTCGGGGGTTGACCAAGGAATTCCGCGGCTTCACCGCCGTGGACGATGTCAACCTGCAGGTCCAGGAGGGGCATATCCATGCCCTGATCGGCCCCAACGGGGCGGGCAAGACCACGGTCTTCAACCTGCTCACCAAGTTCCTGCCGCCCACCCGCGGCGAGATCCTCTACCGCGGCAAGCCGATCACCGGCATGAAGGCCAACGAGATCGCCCGCCTGGGCCTCGTGCGCTCCTTCCAGATCTCCGCGGTGTTCGGCCACATGACCGCCATGGAGAACGTGCGCGTGGCGCTGCAGCGTCCCATGGGCACCTCCTTCCACTTCTGGAAGTCCGAGCGCACCCTCGACCACCTCAACGACCGCGCCATCGAGCTGCTCGAGGAGGTGGGGCTGCGCGAGTACGCCGACGTGCTCACCGTGGAGATGCCCTACGGGCGCAAGCGGGCCCTGGAGGTCGCCACCACCCTGGCCATGGACCCCACCCTGATGC
This sequence comes from Halomonas sp. JS92-SW72, assembly GCF_003547075.1. Taxonomy (NCBI): domain Bacteria; kingdom Pseudomonadati; phylum Pseudomonadota; class Gammaproteobacteria; order Oceanospirillales; family Halomonadaceae; genus Halomonas; species Halomonas sp. JS92-SW72. Next base: position 1,989,500 of record NZ_CP032147.1, on the reverse strand, counting down.
TGCTCGACGAGCCGACCCAGGGCATGGGCGCCGAGGACGTCGACCGCATCGTCGAGCTGATCCGCCGGGTCGCCCGCGGGCGCACCGTGCTGATGGTGGAGCACAACCTCAGCGTGGTGAGCCGGCTGTGCGATCGCATCACCGTGCTGGCCCGCGGCGCGGTGCTGGCCGAGGGCGACTACGCCACCGTCTCCGCCGACCCGCGGGTCAAGGAGGCCTACATGGGCAGCGAAGCGGCGGAAGAGGAGGCCACGGCATGAACCAGGCAGCCCAGGCGATGCAGGATCCGGCCCTGCAGTACCAGGACCGCGACGGCGCCGAGATGCTGCGGGTCAGCGACCTGCACGCCTTCTACGGCGAGTCGCATATCCTCCACGGCGTCGACTTCAACGTGAAGCGCGGCGAGCTCGTGACCCTGCTCGGGCGCAACGGCGCCGGGCGCAGCACCACCCTCAAGGCGATCATGAACATGGTCGGCCGGCGCACCGGCTCGATCATGATCAACGGCAACGAGACGCTGGGCATGGCGGCCCACCGCATCCCGCGGCTGGGGATCGGCTACTGCCCCGAGGAGCGCGGCATCTTCGCCAGCCTCGACGTCGAGGAGAACCTGCTGCTGCCGCCCACGGTGCGCTCCGGCGGGATGTCGATCGACGAGATCTACGCGATGTTCCCCAACCTCTACGAGCGTCGGCGCAGCCAGGGCACGCGGCTCTCCGGGGGCGAGCAGCAGATGCTGGCCATGGCGCGGATCCTGCGCACCGGGGCGCGGCTGCTGCTGCTCGACGAGATCACCGAGGGGCTGGCGCCGGTCATCGTCCAGAAGTTGGGCGAGGTGCTGGTCAAGCTCAAGGAGCGCGGCATGACCATCGTGCTGGTGGAGCAGAACTTCCGCTTTGCCGCCCCCTTGGCCGACCGCCACTTCGTGATGGACCACGGCCTGATCGTCGAGGAGATCTCGGCGGCCGAGCTGCCGAGCCGACGCGAGCATCTGCACACCCTGCTGGGGGTCTGAGCCGGTATCGCCACTGGCCGTCACTGCGGCAACCACGAATGCAACAAGCGTCGCAACGATGGCTGACACCCGAGTCGTCACAACCGCTGTAACAACCGTCGCAACAACTGTCGCAACAACAACAAGAGCCCCGCTTCGGGGCAGAGGAGATCCACATGACCTTCATCAAGAAGAGCCTCACCACTGCCGTTGCCCTGGCCGCCACCGCCGCCATGGCGACCACCGCCCAGGCCGAGATCAGCGACGGCGAGGTGCGCATCGGCTACCTGGCTGACATGTCCGGCACCTACCGCGACCTGGCCGGCCCCGGCGGCCTCGAGGCCCTGCGCATGGCCGTGGAGGACTTCGGTGGCAACGTCAACGGCGCGCCGATCCAGGTCTTCAGCGCCGACGACCGCAACAGCGCCGACGTGGGCGCCAATACCGTCCGCGAGTGGTTCGATACCCGCAACGTCGACCTGGTCTCCGGCATGGTGGCCTCCTCGGTGGTCATCGCCGCGACCCGGGTGATCGAGGAGAACAACGGCCTGGGCATCATCTCCGGCTCCGCGGCCTCGAGCATCACCAACGAGCACTGCACCCCGAACCATATCCACTGGGTCTACGACACCTACCCGCTGGCCAACGGTACCGCGCGCGCCATCGTCGAGCAGGGTGGTGACAGCTGGTTCATGCTCACCGCCGACTACGCCTTCGGTCACGCCCTGGAAGGCGACGTGACCCGGGTGGTCGAGGAGAGCGGCGGCGAGATCGTCGGCGGCGTGCGCCACCCGTTCCCCACCGATGACTTCTCCTCCTACATCCTTCAGGCCCAGGGTTCCGGCGCCAAGATCATCGGCCTGGCCAACGCCGGTGCCGACACCGTCAACGCCATCAATACCGCCAGCCAGTTCGGGGTGGTGGAAGCCGGCCAGCAGCTCGCCGGCCTGCTGGTGTTCCTCAACGACGTCTACGCCATGGGCCTCGAAACCACCCAGGGCCTGCTGCTGACCACCGGCTGGTACTGGAACATGGACGACGAGTCCCGCGAGTGGGCCGAGCGCTACTACGAGCGCGTGGGTCGCATGCCCACCATGGTCCAGGCCGGCATCTACTCCAGCACCATGCACTACCTGGAGACCGTGGCCGAGCTGGGGACCGATGACCCGGTCGCGGTGCGCGCGGCCCTGGGCGAGAAGCCGATCAACGACTTCTTCTCCCGTAACGGTCGCGTCCGCGAGGATGGCCGCATGGTCCACGACATGTTCCTGGCCCAGGTGAAGTCGCCGGAGGAGTCCGAGCACGAGTGGGACCTCTACGAGATCCTCGCCACCATCCCCGCCGAGGAGGCGTTCCGTCCGCTCTCCGAGAGCCAGTGCAAGCTGGTGCAGAACTGAAGCGAGCAAGACCGGCGGCGGCGCTAGCCGCCGCCCCCTCTGACGGGAGATTCCTGACATGACGATGATATTCGGGGTGCCGCTGGCGGTGTTCCTCGGCCAGCTGCTGCTGGGCCTGATCAACGGTGCCTTCTACGCCCTGCTCAGCCTGGGCCTGGCGGTGATCTTCGGCCTGCTGAAGATCGTCAACTTCGCCCACGGCGCCATGGCGCGCCCGTCAGCTCAATCGGGCGGTGATCACCGCCACCCAGATGATGGAGTCGATGATCGAGTCGCCGCTGCCCACCCGGGCCGAGGTGTTCGACGTGGCCAACGCCGTGCTCGACGGCACCGACGCGGTGATGCTCTCCGCCGAGACCGCCGCCGGGCGCTTCCCGGTGGAGACCATCGAGGCCATGGACCGGGTCTGCCTGGGCGCCGAGCGGGAGAAGGTCGCCCAGGCCTCCGGCCACCGCATCCACGAGGGCTTCTCGCGCATCGACGAGACCATCGCGCTGTCCGCCATGTACGCCGCCAACCACCTCTCGGGCGTTGCCGCCATCGCCTGCATGACCTCCACCGGCTACACGCCGCTGATCGCCTCGCGGATCCGCTCGGGGCTGCCCATCGTCGGCCTGGCCCACAGCCCGGTGGCGCAGCGGCGCATGGCGCTCTACCGCGGGGTGGTCTCGCTGCCCTTCGACACTCAGGACATGGCCCCCACCGAGCTCAACGACCGGGCGCTGGCGCTGCTGGTGGAGAAGGGCATCGCCGCCCCCGGCGACCACGTGATCCTGACCCGCGGCGATCACATGAACGCCCACGGCGGCACCAACACCCTGAAGATCCTCGACGTGAACGAGCGTCATGTCGGCTGAGCCCGGTGCCGAGGGGCTGACCGAGGTGACGGGCGAGAAGGGCTGCCCGGAGACCGGCCGCGGGCTGCTTGCCGGCGTCAGCCTGCCGGCCGCGGTGGTCCATGAGGCGCCCCTGGCCCACAACCTGGCCTGGATGCAGCGCTTCGCCGAGGCGCGCGGCGCGCACCTGGCGCCCCACGGCAAGACCACCATGGCCCCGGCGCTCTTCCGCCGTCAGCTCGAGGCCGGCGCCTGGGGAATGACCCTGGCCACCGCACCCCAGTGCCGGGCCGCCTTCGCCCACGGCGTCAGGCGCCTGCTGCTGGCCAACCAGCTGGTGGGCGAGGCCAACATGGCGATCGTCGCCGGGCTGATCGAGGCCGGCGCCGAGCTCTTCGTGGTGGTGGATGGCGAGGCGAACGTGGCGGCGCTGGACCGCTACTTCTCGGCCCGCGGCCTGCGCCTCCCGGTGCTGATCGAGCTCGGCATCCCGGGCGGGCGCTGCGGCTGTCGCAGCGCCGAGGCGGTGCTGGCCCTGGCCCGGCGGGTCAACCAGGCGCCGGCGCTGCTGCTGGCGGGCCTCGAGGGCTACGAGGGCGTGGTGGCGGGCGACGACCCGGAAGGGGCGGTGCGCGCCTACGCCCGTGAGCTGGTCACGGCGGCCCACACCCTGGCCGGGAAGGGCCTGTTCGAGCGCGATGTGCCGCTGGTGACCGCCGCCGGTTCGGCCTGGTACGACCTGATCGCCGAGGCCTTCCGCACCCTGGCGCCATCCCAGGCCTTTGCGCCGGTGCTGCGCCCGGGCTGCTATGTGGTGCACGACCATGGCCTCTACGCCGAGGCCCAGCGCCACCTGCTGGCCCGCGAGGGTGAGGAGGAGGGGCTGCGGCCGGCGCTGGAGCTCTTCGCCCAGGTGCAGTCGCTGCCGGAGCCGGGCCTGGCCATCGTCGCCATGGGGCGGCGCGACGTGGGCGGCGACCGCATGCCGCTGGCGCTGCGCCGCTACCGCGAGGGGGGCGACCCGGCGGCGGTGCTCCCGGTGGCGGGCTGGGAGGTGGTCAGGCTGATGGACCAGCACGCCTTCGTGCGCCTGCCCGAGTCGGCCGGCGACATGGGCGTGGGCGACGTTCGCGTGGGCGATATCGTCGCCTTCGGGGTCTCCCACCCTTGCCTCACCTTCGACAAGTGGCGGGCCGTGCTGCGGGTCGATGAGCGGCTCGAGGTACAGGAGGTGATGGCCACCTGCTTCTGATCCTGTATACACGGGCGTGGCAAAGTGTGGCCAGTCGGCGCAAAAAGTGCGAAGGTGCCATCAGGATCATCATCGTCGAGACACGCCATGAGCCACTCCTGGAGGGAAGACGTCGAGGCCGCCGTGAAGGCGGGCGAGCGGATCAGCGACCGACATATCGTCGACCAGGTGCGTCAGGCGGTGCTGACCCAGCGGCTGCCCCCCGGCACGCGCCTGCCCGAGGTGGCGCTGGGCGAGATCTTCGGGGTCAGTCGTTCCGTGGTGCGTCGCGCCCTGACCCGGCTGGCCGCCGACCACGTGGTCGACCAGCGCCCCAACCAGGTTTCCCGGGTGCGCGCTCCCAGCGTCGAGGAGACCCGCGAGACCTTCCACGCCCGCCGCCTGGTGGAGGGGGAGGTCGCCGCCCTGCTGGCCGGGCGCCTCAAGGCCGATGCCCTCGACGCGCTCGCGGCCGAGGCCGAGGCGGAGGCCGCGGCCCATGCGCGGGGCGATGAGCCGGCGCGCATCGGCCACTCCCTGGCGATCCATCACCGCCTCGCCGAGCTCTCTCCCAACCGGGTGCTGGGCGCCATGCTCACCGACCTGGTGCTGCGCACCTCCATCGTCATTGCCCTCTACAAGCGTGGCTCGCTGGCCTCCTGCTACCTGGCCGGGGATCACCCGCGCCTGCTCGATGCGCTGCGCGGCGGCGACGCCGAGGGCGCCCGCCAGGCGGTGGTCCAGCACCTGGAGAGCCTCGAGAGGCTGCTCGACCTCGGGCCCCGCGACGGCGGCACCGATCTCAAGGCGATCTTTGGCGCCGCCACGGCGGAGGCCTGACCACGCCCTTGCCCGGCCGGTCCCCCTGCACCAGCGTTGGCGTAACGCCTTGTCGTGCCTCGGCCCCTGGCCGACAATGCGCGCATCGCGATTCCTCCGGAGACACCCATGCGCTCACGATGCGCGGCCTGGCTGCTAGGCCTGGCGCTGCTCTTCCCGGCAACGCTGCTCAAGGCCGACGTGCCGACCGTGGCGGCGGCCTCGGACCTTCAGTTCGCCCTCACCGAGGCGGCCGAGCGCTTCCGCGCCGAGAGCGGCCGGGACCTGCGGCTGAATTTCGGCTCCTCCGGCAACTTCCGTCGCCAGATCCGCCAGGGGGCTCCCTTCGAGCTCTACCTCTCCGCCGACGAGGCCTATGTGCTCGCCCTCCACGAGGAGGGGCGCACCGAGGATGAGGGGGTGGTCTACGCCATCGGCCGGCTGGCCTGGCTGCAGCGCCCCGGCCGCGACGATCTGCCGAAGGAGGACGACCCCCTGGCCGGGGTGCGCGAGGCGATCAGCGCCCAGGGCGCCGGGCAGGGCAGGCCGCGCCTGGCGCTGGCCAACCCCGAGCACGCTCCCTACGGGGTGGCGGCCAGGCAGGTGCTGGAACATGCCGGGCTCTGGGAGGCGACGGCGCCGCTGCGGGTCCTCGGTGAGAACGTCTCCCAGGCGGCCCAGTTCGCGCTGACCAGCGACGCCCGGGGCGGCCTGGTGGCCTGGTCTCTGGCGCTGGCCCCGGCGATGGCCGAGCGCAGCGACCATGTGCTGATCCCCGAGGCCTGGCATGCCCCCCTGGTGCAGCGCATGGCGCTGGTCAAGGGGGCCGGCGAGACCGCGCGGGCCTTCTACGCCTGGCTGCAGGAGGAGGAGGGCCGGGCGATCCTGGCCGACTACGGCTTCCGCCTGCCCGATGAATCCGGCGGGCCCGACCACCCAGACGCGAGCCGCTGATGGACTGGACGGCCCTCACGGTCTCGCTGCGTCTGGCCGCCTTCACCTGCCTGCTGCTGCTGCCGGTGGGGCTGTGGCTGGGGCGCACCCTGGCCACCACCCGCTTTCGCGCCAAGCCGCTGTGCGAGGCGCTCGTCGCCCTGCCGCTGGTGATGCCGCCCACGGTGCTGGGCTTCTACCTGATGCAGGCCTTCGGCGTCGAGGCGCCCTTCGGCGGGCTCTGGGCCCGGCTGTTCGGCTCGGGGCTCAACTTCACCTTCACCGGCATCCTGATCGCCTCCCTGGTGGCCAACCTGCCCTTCGCGGTGCAGCCGATCCAGCGCGCCTTCGAGACGGTGCCGCCCAACCTGCGCGAGGCGGCCTGGTGCAGCGGGCTCTCGCCCTGGCAGACCCTGTGGCGCATCGAGCTGCCGCTGGTATGGCCGGGCATCGTCTCGGCCCTGGCGCTCACCTTCGCCCACACCCTCGGCGAGTTCGGGGTGATCCTGATGGTGGGCGGCGCCATCGACGGCGAGACCCGCACCCTGGCGATTGCCATCTACGACCGGGTGCAGGCCTTCGACGAGGCCGGGGCGGGCATCATGTCGGCGATGCTGCTGCTGGTCTCCTTCCTGACCATCGGCGTGGTCTACGGCCTGGCGGGCCGGCGGAGGTGGCAACGTGCCTGAGCGCTCTGGCCCCCCGGCCTCGCTCTCGGTGAGCCTGCACCAGCCCGGCCCCATTCCCCTGGCGGCGGACTTCCACTGCGACGCCGGCGAGCTGCTCGCCCTGGTGGGGCCGTCGGGCAGTGGCAAGACCACTCTGCTGCGTGCCATCGCCGGGCTCTACCGTCCCTCGGCCGGGCATATCGCCTGCGGCGGCGAGGCCTGGTTCGACGCCGAGCGCCGCCTCTCCCTGCCGCCCCAGCGGCGCCGGGTGGGGCTGGTCTTCCAGGACTATGCGCTCTTCCCCCATCTGACCGCCCTGGGCAACGTCATGGTGGCGCTCGATCATCTGCCGCTCGGTGAGCGTCGCGAGCAGGCCATGGCCTGGCTCGCCCGGGTGCGCCTCGAGGGGCTGGCCAGCCGGCACCCGGCCGAGCTCTCCGGCGGCCAGCGCCAGCGGGTGGCGCTGGCCCGGGCCCTGGCGCGAAGCCCCCGGGTGCTGCTGCTCGACGAGCCCTTCTCGGCGGTGGATCAGGTCACCCGCCGCCGCCTGCAGCGCGAGCTGGCCATGCTGCGTGAGCAGATCCGCATCCCCATCGTGCTGGTGACCCACGACCTGGACGAGGCGGCGGCCCTGGCCGACAGGCTCTGCGTGCTGCACGGCGGCCGCAGCCTGCAGGCAGGACCGCCGGAGGCGCTGTTTCGCCGGCCGTCCTCGGCGGAGGTGGCCCGGGTGCTGGACCGCCACAACCTCTTCGAAGGGGAGGTGGTGGAGGAGGGCGGCGAGCGACGCCTCGCCTGGGGCCCCTGGCGGCTGGAAGTGGCAGAACGGCTAGCGGGACTGCCCCTCGGCGCCCGGGTGAGCTGGTACCTGCCGCCCTCCGACGTGGTGCTGCACCGCCGCGATCGACCCTCCCAGGGGGAGCGCGAGAACCCGGTGGCGGCGCGGGTTGAATCGCTGGTGGTGCTGGGAGGGATCACCGAGGTGTCGCTGGCCTTCGACCATACTGAACGCACCCTGGGCTTCGAGATCGCCACCCATGCGGCGCGGCGCAACGGCCTGGCCAGGGGCGAGGCCGTCCAGGTCTCGCTGCTGGCGGCGGGAATCCACCTGATGCCGGGGCAGGACGTGCCGGACGAGACGAGGACGACGAGATGAGGCGAGCGTGGCAGTGGATTGGCGCCCTGGCGCTGTTGTCGAGCGTGCCCGTGGCAGGGGCGGGCGAGGAGCTCGAGTCCGAGCGGCCGCGTACGCTGCCGCTGGTGGTGCATGCCGCCGAGGGGCCGCAGCGCTTCGCGGTGGAGGTGGCGCGCACCCTCCCCGAACGCAGCCGCGGCCTGATGGAGCGCGACCATCTCGACGAGGACGCCGGCATGCTGTTTCTCTACCGTGATCTCCAGTCGCCGCGCAACGGCTTCTGGATGTACCGCACCCGGATTCCGCTGGATATCGCCTTCATCGGCGAGGACCAGCGCATCGCCGCCGTGTTCACCATGTGGCCCTGCGGTTCGGCCAACCCCGCCGAGTGCCCGGTGACCTATCCCGGGGTGCCCTACCGCGCGGCGCTGGAGGTCAACGCCGGCCTGTTCGAGGCGCTGGGCATCGCCGAGGGCGACTGCGTCAGCTGGCCCGGCAGCGCCGGCTACTGCCTGCCCGAACCAGAGCCAGAACCAGAATCGCGCGCCGAGGATGCGCCTCTCGACGGCGCGGCCCTCGACGAATAGGGGAGAGCCGTCGGGCTATCATTCAACGCAGCGCCTCGTAGAATATTTCTTCCCCATAACAACCATGCCCTCCGGCCTTCCGCCGGCTGGCCACAGCAAGGACACGCCATGACCGCCACACGCTCCCTCACCAAGCTGGCCGCCGCCCTGGCCGGCGCCGCCGTGCTCTCCGCCTCGCTCTCCGCCCAGGCCCGCGAGCTCTCCGTCTCCACCGTGCTCTCCGACGCCTTCCCCTGGGGCCAGGCCGCCGAGAAGTGGGCCGAACTCGTCGAGGAGCGCACCGAAGGCCGCCTCACCCTGCGCGTCTACCCCAACTCCCAGCTGGTGGCCGGTGACCAGACCCGCGAGTTCTCCGCCATGCGCTCCGGGCTGATCGACGCCGCCGTGGGCTCCACCATCAACTGGTCGCCCCAGGTGCCGGAGCTGAACCTCTTCTCGCTGCCCTTCTTCCTGCCCGACGAGGCGGCGGTGGACGCGGTGACCGGCGGCGCCGCCGGTGAGATGGTCTTCGAGGCCATCGAGTCCCGCGACGTTATCCCGCTGGCCTGGGGCGAGAACGGCTTCCGCCAGCTCTCCAACTCCCGCGGCCCGATCAGCGAGCCCGGTGACCTCGATGGCCTCAAGATCCGCGTGGTGGGCTCGCCGCTCTTCCAGGACACCTTCAACGCCCTGGGCGCCGACCCCACCCAGATGAGCTGGACCGACGCCCAGCCGGCGCTGACCACCGGCGCGGTGGACGGCCAGGAGAACCCGCTCTCGGTGTTCGACGTGGCGCGCATCGACCAGGTGGGCCAGCAGCACCTGACCCTGTGGAACTACATGAATGACCCGCTGATCTTCGCCGTGAACCGCCAGGTGTGGGACTCCCTGGACGAGGGCGACCGCGAGATCCTGCGCGAGGCGGCCATCGAGGCCGGCCAGTGGGAGATCGCCATGACCCGTGAGGAGGAGAGCGAGCGCCTGGCCGCCATCCAGGAGCGCGGTGTCACCGTCACCGAGCTGACCGACGAGCAGTACCAGGCCTTCGTCGAGGCCACCGCCGAGGTTCACGACAAGTGGGTGCCGCGCATCGGCGAGGCCCTGGTGGAAGCGGCCCGCGAGGCCGTCGAGGCGCGCTGAGCCCTCGCCACACGCCATATTCGTCGCCCCCGGAAACGGGGGCGACGTCATTCATGAGGTCCCTATGACACCCTCTCCCGATGCCCGGCCGGAGCGCTGGCTCGCCTCCCTGGCGCTGATCATCATCGCGGTGATCAGCCTCGGCAACGTGGTCACCCGCTATATCACCGGCGGCTCGCTGGCCTTCACCGAGGAGTTCTCGGTCTTCCTGCTGGTGGTGCTCACCTTCGCCGGCGCCGCGGTGGCCCTGCGCCGCAACGGCCATATCCGCGTGGGCCTGCTGGAGCGGGCGCTGCCCGCCGCGCCGCGCAAGGCCCTGGTCCTCTTCCAGTGGGGTTGCGGCATGGCGGTGCTGGGCCTGATCACCTGGTTCGGCGGCAAGCTCGCCTGGCAGGAGTACCAGTGGGAGTCGCTCTCGCCGGGGCTGGGGCTGCCGCAGTGGTGGTACATCGTCTGGCTGCCGCTGCTCTCGGGCGTGATGATGATCCGCCAGACCCAGCAGACCCGGGACCGCCTGCGCGGGAGGCTCGATGATGAGCCCTGATCTGTGGATGCTGCTGGCCTTCGCGGGCCTCTTGATCGCCGGGGTACCGGTGGCCTTCTCACTGGGCCTGGCCGGCGCCGTGGGCATCCTGGCCGGGCTGCCGCCGGCCATGCTCGCCACCCTGGGCACCAACACCTATAACAGCATCGCCAAGTACCCGCTGATCGCCATTCCGCTGTTCATCCTCACCGGGCTGATCTTCGAGCGCTCGGGGGTGGCGCTGCGCCTGGTGCGCTTCGCCCAGGCGCTGATCGGCCCGCGCCACGGCGGCCTGGCCCTGGTGGCGGTGCTGGTGTGCATGATCATGGGCGGCATGAGCGGCTCGGGGCCGGCGGACGCCGCGGCGGTGGCCATGGTGATGCTGCCGAGCATGACCAAGGCGGGCTACCCCAAGCCCTTCTCGGCGACCCTGATCGCCGCCTCGGCCTCCACGGCGATCCTGATTCCGCCCTCGGTGGCGCTGATCCTCTACTCCATCGTGGTGCCGGGGGTCGACCTGCGCGCCCTCTTCGCCGCCGGGCTCTTTCCCGGGATCCTGGCCGGCCTGGCACTGCTGGTGCCGGCGCTGCTGGTCTCGAAGCGCTATGGCTGGGAAGGCGGCACGCCGGTGGAGGGCGCCGAGCGCCTCAAGGTGGGCGAGACCTTCAAGCAGGCGCTGCCGGCGCTCTTCGCCCCGGTGCTGATCCTCGGCGGGCTGCGCTCCGGGCTCTTCACCCCCACCGAGGCGGCGGTGGTGGCGGTGGCCTACGGGGTGGCGATCGGCCTCTTCGTGACCCGCGAGATCGGGGTGCGCGACCTGTGGCGGCTGTTCGGCGAGGCGGCGGTGATCTCCGGCGTGGTGATGCTGATCATCGCGCTGGCCGGCATCTTTGCCTGGGCCGGCACCATGCTCGGCACCTTCCGTGACATGGCCCAGTGGATCATCGCGCTTACCGACAACGGTGTGCTGCTGCTGATCCTGATCATGTTGGCGGTGCTGGCCGCCGGCATGCTGCTCGACGCCATCTCCATCTACCTGATCCTGATGCCGATCCTGATCCCGGTGATGCAGCACTTCGAGTGGAACCCGGTGTGGTTCGGCATCCTGCTGGCCATGAACATCGCCATCGGCCAGTTCACGCCACCGGTGGCGGTGAACCTGATGGTGACCACCGAGGTGGCGAAGATCCGCCTGGAGCAGACGGTGGGCTGGGCGCTGCTCTTCGTGGTGGCCATGGCCGGTGCCCTGGCGCTCGTGGCCATCTTCCCGGAGATCGCGCTGTGGCTGCCGCGGACGCTGGGCTACAACGTGGGGTAGGGCGCTTGTGGTGCTCTTCATGCTGCCGGAGATCGCGCTGTGGCTGCCGCGGACGCTGGGCTACAACGTGGGGTAGGGAATCAGGGGGCGCCCTGCAGGGTCGCCAGGGTGCGCCGGAAGAGCTCGGCGCCGGTGGCATCGAAGAGCACGAAGCGCACCCGCTCGATATGCGGGCAGTCGGGCAGGGTGGCGATCACCGCGCCGAGTGCCACCCGGGCGGCCTCCGCCGGCGGGTAGCCGAACACCCCGGTGGAGATCGCCGGGAAGGCGACCGAGGCGAGGCCCTGCCGTTCGGCCAGGGTCAGGGCGTTGCGGTAGCAGGCGGCGAGCAGCGCGTCGGCGGGCTCGTCGACGCCGTAGACCGGTCCCAGACAGTGGATCACGTGGCGGTTGGGCAGGCCGAAGGCCCCGGTGATCACCGCCTCCCCGGGGCGGATGGGGGCGAGCGGGCGGCAGGCGCGATCGAGCGCCGGCCCCGCGGCGCGATGCAGGGCGCCGGCCACGCCGCCGCCCGGGCGCAGCTGGGCATTGGCGGCGTTGACCACGGCGTCGAACTCGGGCTGGTGGGCGATATCGCCCTGCAGGCACTCGAGGGTAGCGTTCATGGGACTCCTCCTGAGCGGGATGGTGCTGACAGTCTGGCGGTTTCCCATGGGCCCGGGCAATTCAGGGTGCGACGCCTGGCCACCTCCCGCTCGGCGAGGGAAGTGTATAAGATAGCGTCCTAAGCTTATTCCCTGTTTCCTGCCAGGAGTCTCCATGCTCTTTCCTCCGCGTCTCGCTCCCCTGGTCTTCTCCGTGCTGATGTCGGTCTACATGGTGACCCTGATGACCTTCGTGATCACCTGGGTCAACACCGGGCTGGGCGATGGCTTCACGGCACGCTGGTGGCGCGCCTTCTATATCGCCTGGCCGATCGCGTTCGCGCTGATCCTGCTCGGGGCGCCGCGCCTTCAGCGCCTCACGGCGAAGCTGATCCGCAAGCCGGCGAAGTGAGTCGGCCGTCTCGAATCAAGTGTTGCATGGTCTGCACTTTCGCGTGACATTCGTTGCAAATCGACGCAGAAAGTTGCACTTCTTGCCCTGGTCTGTACCAATAGCCTCCCCCGATGAGAAGACGGCGGTGCCGCCTCCCTGGCCGGCGCCCCGGACAACGAAGAGGAGGCGAGATGAACCAGCGCGTCAATATCGAGCTCGGCAGCCCCGAGGCCGAGGCCTTCGAGGCCCGACAGTTCAAGGTCTACACCCACCGCCAGCTCGACAAGATCGAGGCGATCCAGAACCTGCCTGACGACCTGCGCTTCGACATGCGGGTCGTCAGCCAGGTGCTGCCGTTCCGGGTCAACGAGTACGTCATCGACGAGCTGATCGACTGGAGCAACATTCCCGACGATCCGATCTTCCAGCTCACCTTTCCCCAGCGCGGCATGCTGCGTCCCGAGCACTACGATGAGGTGGCCGAGCTGGTGCGCCGCGATGCCGACGCCGCCGAGATGAAGCCGGTGATCGAGCGCATCCGCGGTGAGCTGAATCCCCATCCGGCGGGGCAGATGGACCTCAACCTGCCGCTGCTCGACGGCGAGCCGCTGCCCGGCATGCAGCACAAGTACCGCGAGACGGTGCTCTTCTTCCCGAGCCAGGGCCAGGTGTGCCACAGCTACTGCACCTTCTGCTTCCGCTGGGCGCAGTTCGTCGGCGACAAGGACCTCAAGTTCGCAGCAAGCGAAGCCGACTCCCTGCACCGCTACCTGGCCGAGCACACCGAGGTCACCGATCTGCTGATGACCGGCGGCGACCCCATGGTGATGAAGGCCAAGCACCTGCGCATGTACCTGGAGGGCCTGATGAAGCCCGAGCTGGATCACGTCCAGGACATCCGCATCGGCTCCAAGAGCCTGACCTTCTGGCCCTATCGCTTCGTCACCGACCCGGACGCCGAGGATATCCTCAACCTCTTCCGCGAGCTGACCGCGGCCGGCAAGCACGTCGCCTTCATGGCGCACTTCAACCACTGGAAGGAGATGGACACCCCCATCTGCCGCGAGGCGATCCGCCGTATCCGCGCCACCGGGGCGGAGATCCGCACCCAGGCGCCGCTCCTGAAGCACATCAACGACGACGCCGACCAGTGGGCGAAGATGTGGACCCAGCAGGTGCGCCTGGGGATGATCCCCTACTACCTGTTCGTGGAGCGCGATACCGGTGCCCGCCACTACTTCGAGGTGCCGCTGGTCAAGGCGTGGGAGATCTACCGAGAGGCGATGAAGCAGGTGCCGGGCCTGGCCCGCACCGCCCGTGGGCCCTCCATGTCCGCCGATCCTGGCAAGGTGGAGATCCAGGGCGTCACCGAGATCAAGGGCGAGAAGGTCTTCGTGCTGCGCTTCATCCAGGGGCGCGACAGCGACTGGGTGCAGCGTCCCTTCTTCGCGAAGTACGACGAGGCCGCCACCTGGCTCAACCATCTGGAACCGGCGCTTGGGGAGAGCGAGTTCTTCTTCGAGGCCGAGTTTGCCGCCATGAAGGACGAGAAGCAGGCGCTGATCATGAAGGCCTCCTGACGGGCGGCGGGCCGCTACGCCGGCCCCTGTACGCTGGAACCGGAACCGCGCCACGGCGCGGTTCTTTCGTTCTGTCCTGCCATGGCCCCAACGCGCGATAAACGCTGCCAGGGACTAGACTGATGGGAGTCATCTTTCCGCTTTTCGTTGAGGGAGGTTGGTTACCCGTAAGCAGTTTTTTCCGCTAAAGTAGAAGAGATTGGTAGATTCCCCGACCAGGGTGTCGGAGCTGCCACCAATGATTGCCTACAACCGAATGCCTACAACGCAAAGAGGTGTGTTCATGAAACGCCATGCTTTCTCGGCTGCTGCCTTCTCCGGCGCCCTGCTCGGTGCTGCGATGTTCTCGGCCCCGGCCGTGGCCCAGGATCGCTTCATCACCATCGGCACCGGTGGTCAGACCGGCGTCTACTACGTGGTCGGCCAGTCGGTGTGCCGCATGGTCAACCGCGGCAGCGACGAGCACAACATCCGCTGTAACGCCCCCTCCACCGGCGGTTCCGTGGCCAACGTCAACGGCATGAAGAGCGGCGAGCTGGACATGGGCGTGGTGCAGTCCGACGTCCAGTATCGCGCCTACCACGGCGAGGACAACTTCGCCGAGGATGGCGCCTGGGAAGAGATGCGCGCCGTCTTCACCATGCACGGCGAGCCGCTGACCGTGGTGGCCCGCGCCGACTCCGGCATCGAGCACATCAGCGACTTCCCGGGCAAGCGCGTCAACATCGGCAACCCGGGTTCCGGCCAGCGCAACACCATGAACGTTGTCATGGAGGCCATGGGCTGGGATACCAGCGTCTTCTCCCTGGCCTCCCAGCTCGACGCCGCCGAGCAGGCCGCGGCCCTCTCCGACAACAACATCGATGCCATGGTCTACGTGGTGGGTCACCCCAACGGCTCCATCCAGGAGGCCACCACCACCATCGATGCGCGCCTGATCCCGGTGACCGGCCCGGAGATCGAGGAGATCATCGAGGCCAACCCCTACTACACCCATGCGGTGATCCCGGGCGGCATGTACCGTGGCAACGACGAGGACGTCGAGACCTTCGGCGTGGCGGCGACCTTCGTCACCTCCACGGCGGTGGACGAAGAGATCGTCTACGAGACCGTCAAGGCGGTGTTCGAGAACTTCGATCGCTTCAAGCGCCTGCACCCGGCCTTCGAGAACCTGCAGGAGGAGCAGATGATCTCCGAGGGTCTCACTGCGCCGCTGCACGACGGTGCGGCCCGCTACTATCGCGAGCGCGGCTGGATCGAGTGATTCCAGCGGCGTCAGCCAATCACCCGTGGTGATCGATGCGCGGACCCCCTCGGGGCGTCCGCGCATCTCGTTGGGGCCCCGCCTGGGGCCATCCGCCACGGGCAGGGATAGACACAACACTTGACTGCGGGCAGGGCCAGCACATGACTGACGAGAACACCAAACCCCGCGCCCCGGAGGTAGACCTGGAGGATATGGTCGCCTCCAGCGACTCCGGGGCGCGCAAGCCGCTGGGGGCACCCGGCAAGCTGCTGGTAGGCATTGCGGCCAGCTGGTCGCTGTTCCAGCTGTGGATTGCGTCGCCGCTCCCCTACATGTTCCGCTTCGGTGTCTTCAACGCCACCGAGGCGCGTTCGATCCACCTGGCATTCGCCCTCTTCCTGGCCTTCATGGCCTACCCGGCGCTGAAGCGCTCGCCCCGCGATCGCATCCCGATCCAGGACTGGATCTTCGCGGCGGTGGCCGCCTTCTGCGGCGCCTACATGTTCCTCTTCTACGAGCAGCTCTCCAACCGACCGGGGGCGCCGATCACCCAGGACGTGATCGTCGGCGTGATCGGCCTGGTGATGCTGCTGGAGGCTACCCGCCGGGCGCTGGGGCCACCCCTGATGATCGTGGCCTCGGTCTTCATCCTCTATTCCCTGTTCGGCCCCCAGATGCCAGGCATCCTCGCCCACCGCGGGGTGAGCCTCAACGGGCTGATCAACCACCAGTGGCTCACCGCCCAGGGGGTGTTCGGCATCGCGCTCGGGGTCTCGACCAGCTTCGTCTTCCTCTTCGTGCTGTTCGGCGCCCTGCTCGACAAGGCTGGGGCCGGCAACTACTTCATCAAGGTGGCCTTCTCGCTGCTCGGTCACTACAAGGGCGGCCCCGCCAAGGCGGCGGTGGTGGCCTCGGGCATGACCGGCCTGATCTCCGGCTCCTCCATCGCCAATACCGTGACCACCGGCACCTTCACCATTCCGATGATGAAGCGGGTGGGCTTCTCGGCGGAGAAGGCCGGCGCCGTTGAGGTGTCGTCCTCGGTGAACGGCCAGATCATGCCGCCGGTGATGGGGGCTGCGGCCTTCCTGATGGTCGAGTACGTCGGCATTCCCTACGTGGAGGTGATCAAGCACGCCTTCCTGCCGGCGCTGATCTCCTATATCGCGCTGATCTACATCGTCCATCTTGAGGCGCTCAAGGCCAACATGACCGGCCTGCCGACCAGCAACCCGGCGCGTCCCTTCCTCAACAAGGTGATCGGCTTCCTGACCGGCCTGATCCTGCTGATGGCGCTCTCCTTTGCCGTCTACTACGGGCTTGGCTGGCTCAAGCCGGTGCTGGGCGATGCAACCCCCTGGGTGGTGGCCGTGGCGCTGACGGCGGTCTACGTCGGCCTGCTCAAGGTGGGCGCCAACTACCCGGAGCTCGAGCTCGACGACCCCAGCTCCAAGGTGGTCAAGCTGCCCCAGACCCGCCCCACGGTGATGGTGGGCCTGCACTACATCCTGCCGGTGATCGTGCTGGTGTGGTGCCTGATGGTAGAGCGTCTCTCGCCGGGCCTCTCCGCCTTC
The DNA here is from genome assembly GCF_003547075.1 of Halomonas sp. JS92-SW72. Classification (NCBI taxonomy): domain Bacteria; kingdom Pseudomonadati; phylum Pseudomonadota; class Gammaproteobacteria; order Oceanospirillales; family Halomonadaceae; genus Halomonas; species Halomonas sp. JS92-SW72. The sequence goes on along the minus strand of NZ_CP032147.1, from coordinate 1,972,562 downwards.
TGGGCCACGGTGTTCATGATCTTCATCATGATCACCCAGCGGCCGCTGATCGCCATCTTCCGCGGCCGCAGCAAGGTCGTGGCGGACATCAAGGAGGGCTTCAAGGACCTGTGGGACGGCCTGGTGGCGGGTGCCCGCAACATGATTGGCATCGGCATCGCCACGGCGGCGGCGGGCATCATCGTCGGCGCGGTCTCCCAGACCGGCGTCGGCCTGGTGCTGGCCGACGTGGTGGAGATCCTCTCCATGGGCAACCTGATGCTGATCCTGCTGCTCACCGCGCTGCTCAGCCTGATCCTCGGCATGGGCCTGCCCACCACCGCCAACTACATCGTGGTCTCCGCGCTGATGGCGCCGGTGATCGTGATGCTGGGGCAGCAGAACGGCCTGATCGTGCCGCTGATCGCGGTGCACCTGTTCGTCTTCTATTTCGGCATCATGGCCGACGTGACGCCCCCGGTGGGCCTGGCCTCCTTCGCGGCGGCGGCGGTCTCCGGGGGCGATCCGCTGCGCACCGGTTTCCAGGCCTTCTACTACAGCCTGCGCACCGCGGCCCTGCCCTTCCTGTTCATCTTCAACACCGACCTGCTGCTGATCGATGTCGGGTGGCTGCAGGGGATCGTGATCTTCATCATCGCCACCATCGCCATGCTGATCTTCGCCGCGGGTACCCAGGGCTACATGATCGTGCGCAACCGCTGGTACGAGTCGGTGCTGCTGCTGCTGGTGGCCTTCACCCTGTTCCGCCCGGGGTTCTGGATGGACAAGGTCCACGATCCCTACGAGTCGGTGCCCCCGAGCCAGTTCGTCCAGGCCCTGGGTGACGTGGAGGACGGCAGCAACCTGCGGGTGCAGATCGCCGGTGAGGACGCCTTCGGCGATCCCATGACCACCTATGTGCTGGTGCCGGTGCCGCGCGGCGATACCGGCGAGGAGCGCATGGAGCGTCTCGGCATGGAACTGTGGGTCGATGGCGATCAGGCCACGGTGGACTTCGTGGAGTTCGGCAGCCTGGCGGCCGACCTGGGGTTCGACTTCGACCAGGAGATCCTCGAGGTGCTGGCCCCGGTGGATCGCTGGGCCAAGGAGTGGATGTGGATACCGGGGTTCCTGGTGTTCGGCCTGGTGGTGATGCTGCAGCGTCGCCGTCGTGAACCTGGTCCCGGCCAGGCCGCTACTGCCTGAAGGAGACGATGACATGTACAACAAGATCCTGATGCCGGTGGATCTCAACGAGGAGAGCTCCTGGAAGAAGGCGCTGCCCACGGCGGTGACCCTGTGCCGTACCTTCGGGGCCTCGCTGCATGTGGTGACGGTGTTGCCGGACTACCGGATGCCCCTGGTGGGCTCCTACTTCCCCAAGGACTTCGCCAAGAAGGCCCACGAGGCCGTCACCGAGGCCCAGCACCGGTTCATCCAGGAGCACGTGCCCGAGGACATCAAGGTGCAGACGGTGATCGTCGACGGCTCGCCCTGGGAGGCGATCATCAAGGCGGCCAAGAAGCTCGAGGTCGACCTGATCGTGATGGCCTCCCACAACAAGCGCAAGTTCGCCGACTACGTGCTGGGCCCCAACGCCGAGCACGTGGTGCACCACTCCAAGATGTCGGTGATGATCGTACGGTAAGTGGCCGCTCCCCACGGGCGCCCCCGGTGCTCCCTTGCAACGCAGGCGCCCCGGCCAACTGGCCGGGGCGCCTGCGTTCGTGTGGGCGGCGTCGCCGATCAGCCGACGCTGAGTCTCGCCTCGTGGCGGGCGCTCTCGCCGCTGTCGTCCTGCCACTCGATGACCAGCTCGGCGTCCTCCTGCGGCGCCAGGTGGAAGCGCAGGTAGGGGTTGGCCGATATCGACTGATGGAGGTCGGCGGCGAAGGCGGTCTCGCCGTCGAGGGTCACGGTGAAGCGCTCGATGATATGGCGCGGCAGCGTCTCGCCGTCGCTGCCCTCGCGCAGCCCGGTCTCCATGGGGTGGCTGATCAGGGTGCGAACCTCGCCGGGCACGCCGGCGGTGAAGCGCTCGGGCAGGCTGACCCGCGGGTTGGCCAGCGGCTCGGGGCCCTGGTCGTCGCCGCGCATCAGGCAGCCGCTGACGGTGATGCGTACCTCCCGGGCGGTGGCGAAGGTCTCGCCCTGCTGGGTGCGTGCGATGGCGATCACCTGCTGGGTCTCGTTGAGGCGCACCCGGGTGGAGATCTCCGGCAGGCCGGCCGCGGGGCCGAGCGAGAAGCTGACGATCTCGGGGGAGGGGTTGCCGGTGGCGAAGAGGTGGATCTCGCTCAGGTAATCGTCGTCGGCGAGGCTGCCGTCGAAGCTGACGGTGAGGGGGACGGCCGAGCCGTCTTCCGACACGTGGGGCAGCTCGAGGACCAGTCCCTCGGTAGCCGGGGTGGTGCCCCCGAGCAGCTCGCTGGCGGCTTCCAGGCGCTGCCAGGGGCCATCGGCCAGCGCCATTGGCGAGAGGAGCATCAGGCCGGCAACGATCAGCAGGCGGCGTCGTGAGAGCAGGCGTCGGGTCAGGGGGTGGGGCATGGGCAATTTCCTGGAGGGTTATTCAGGTCATCGAATTGGACAGCGAAAGCGGCCCCTTGATCCCCAGCCAGGCGCCGAGGAGGATCCCGGCCAGGGCGGCGAAGGTGGGCAGCGCCAGGGTCGAGAAGCCCGACAGCCCCTGGCCGATGGAGCAGCCCAGGGCCAGTACACCGCCGATGCCCATCAGGGCACCGCCGGCCATGCTGCGACCCATGTGGCCGGGACCACTGAAGCCCTGCCAGCGGAAGTCGCGACGGGCGAGTGCCATCACCAGGGCGCCCACCAGCACCCCGGCCACCACGCTGACGCCGAAGCCGAGCCGGCTGCCGGTGGAGAGCATGGCGTACTGCAGGCTGTCGCCGATGGGGGCGATGAAGGTGAGGGTGGCCAGACGCACCGGCTCGAAGTCGTCGAAGCCCAGCACGCCGGTGGCGTACCAGCCGGCCGGCACCAGGGCGCCGATGGCAAGGCCGCCCAGCCACTCCCGGGGGCTTGCGCGGAAGTCGCGGCTGGAGAGTGCCCAGGCGGTGAGCGCGCCGCCCAGCACCAGGGCCACCAGCCAGGCGGGCACGCCGAGCAGACCGTGGAGCTCGCGGGCGGGGAGGGCGAGGGTGGTGGCGCCCTCGAGCCAGACGCGCAGCGGGGCGAGCAGGCCGGAGAGGGTCATGGCGGCCGCCAGGCCCAGGCACACCAGCACCACGAAGCTTCTCAGGTTGCCGCTGCCCAGCAGCACCAGCGAGCGGGCGCCGCAGCCGTTGGCCAGCACCATGCCGTAGCCGAACAGTGCACCGCCCAGCGGCACCGCCAGCCAGGAGGCGCTGGGCGGCAGGTAGAGGGCGCCCCCCAGCGAGAGGACGCCCGTGGCCACGAGCGCCTGACTGCCCAGCAGCGCCACGGCCATGGCCAGGGCGAAGGCGCGCAGCTTGAGGGTGTCGCCTCGCGTCCAGGCGTTGGCCAGGCCGCGCATCAGGCAGAAGCCGGTGACCTGGGCGGTGGCGCCGAAGGCCAGGCCGATCACCAGGCCCGACCAGGCCACCAGCTCGGTATGGGTCATGGAGAACTCCTCGATCCTTCAACGAAACGGGGCCACCCGGAGGTGGCCCTGCGCATCATACCACTGCCGCTCCCGGGTCAGACGCTGGTGCCCCAGGTGTCCTGGCAGATGGCGTTGTACCAGCCCACGGCGTACTCGGCCTCGAGGGCGCGGATATGGTCCGGAGCATCGGCCGGACTGAGCCCGCCGGCGCCCTCCACCTCGGCGATGACCCCTTCCTGTACCCGGTAGACCCCGGCCACGGAGATGCCGTACTCGGGGCCGATCAGGCTGTAGCAGGTGTTGGTCCAGTAGGGCTCCGGGGCGGTACGGCCCGAGAGGTCCGCGGCGATGGCGGCGGCCACCACCTTGGCCTGGTTGTTGGCGCAGAAGCCCGACTTGGGCATCGGCGCGGCCACCGTGGCATCGCCCACCACATAGATGTCGCGGACCCGCTGCGACTCGAAGGTCTCGGCCTTGACCGGCACCCAGCCGGATTCATCGGTGACGCCTGCGCGCTCGGCGATCCAGCCCGCCTTCTGGGGCGGGATCACGTTGAGCACATCGGCCCGGTGGCGGGTGCCGAACTCGGTCTCCACCTCGAGGTTCTCGGCATCCACCCGGGTCACGCGGCCGTCGCCGGAGAGGCCCACCCACTCGATGCGGTCGCCGTAGAGGCGTTCCCAGCCGGCGGTGAACAGCCCCTGCTTGGAGAAGTTGTCCTTGGCGTCAAGGATCAACACCTTCGAGTTGGGCTTATGCTGGCTGAAGTAGTGGGCCACCATGCTGGCGCGCTCGTAGGGTCCCGGCGGGCAGCGGAAGGGGTTCTCGGGGGCCACCATCACGAAGGTGCCGCCGTCGTCCATCTCCTCGAGCTGGCGGCGCAGCAGCTCAGACTGGGCGCCGGCCTTCCAGGCGTGGGGCGCGAGCTCGGCGGCCGCCTCGTCGTACCCCTCGAGGGCGTTCCAGCGGAAGTCGATGCCTGGCGAGAGTACCAGGCGATCGTAGGAAAGGGTCTCGCCATTGGATAGGCCCACGCGGTGCCCGTCGGGGTCGACGTCCTCGGCCAGGGCATGCACCACCCGCACGCCATAGCGATCACGCAGTTCGTCATAGCCGTGGGCAATGGAGCGCATGTCGCGCAGGCCGCCCAGGAAGAGGTTGCTGAACGGGCAGGTGTAGAAGACCTCCGCGGGCTCAACCAGGGTGACCTCGATGGCCGGATTGGCGCGCTTGAGGTACTTGGCGGCGGTGGCGCCGCCGAAGCCGCCGCCGATCACCACCACCCGGCCGGCGGAGCCGTTGGCGATGGCGAAGGGGGAGAGACCGCCCAGCAGGGGCAGGGTGGAGGCGGCGCCAAGGCCCTGGAGGAAGCGACGCCGGGAAACGCCCTGGCGTTGTGAATCGTGACTCATGGGGCCTCCTCAGGGCGCGTCGATGGTGGCGAAGTGGCCGGCCAGCGCCGAGAGTTCCTCGTCGCTGAAGCCGCGGGTGATGCGGTTCATCACCGTGGTGTCCGGAATCTCGTCGCGCTTGAAGGCGAGCAGGCGCGACTCCAGCACGGCCTGGGGCCGGCCGGCAATGGCAGGCACCGGACCGGAGAGGCGGCCGTCGGTGCCGTGGCAGCTGGCGCAGCCACCTGCCATCACCTCGAGCTGCTCGCGGGAGAACTCATCATCGGCATGGGCGGTCTGGGCCAGGCCGCCAAGCAGCAGGGCCCCCAGCAGGGAGACCGCCATGGGTCGTGGCAGGGTCATCGTCAGGTTCCTTGGGCTGGGCCCCGAGGGGGCTCTTCTTAAGGTTCTGGTCTGGAATTATGGCAGATCACCATGCTAGGGGAGCCATGGCCAGTCTGACAAAGAACCAATCGTGATCAGCTTATGTATCTGGCGTCGGAGAGCGTGGAATTCGCGAGGGTGTCCAGGCGGCAGGATTGACTCGGGTCAACTACATTAATCCTGAGTTAAGTGATTAAGGCGGCATTAGGTCGCAGGGCCGGTGCCGGAATCGTCCCGCGGGAAGCGGGAGCTACATGGCGCAACAGGGGTGACACCATGAACGCGGCAACAACAAAAGCGGATCACAAGGCTGCAGCGCCCGGGGTCAAGATCACCATCAATCCGGTGGGCATGGATCGGCCGAGGGCCTGGCTGGCGGCCGGCATCGAGGATTTCCGCCAGGCCACGGCGGTGAGCCTCGCCTACGGCATGTTCTGGGTGGGTCTGAGTATCGCCATCACCGCAGGGGCCATCACCCTGGGGCTGTGGCACTGGCTGCTGCCCATGGTGGCTGGCTTCATGTTCATCGGTCCGCTGGTGGCGGTGGGCTCCTACGGCGTCAGTCGCGCCCTGGAGGCGAATCGGGCTCCCCACCTGGGAGATGCCTTCGGGGCCTGGCGGCCCCACGCCGGCCAGCTCGCCATGATGGGCGTGATGATGATGATCTTCTTCCTCGCCTGGATTCGGCTGGCGACCCTGCTCTTCGCCCTCTTCTTCGGTTTCGAGGTGCCGAGCCCGGCCACTCTCTACTCCGCCCTGCTGACCACCCCCGAGGGCCTCGGGATGATCGCCGTGGGCAGCGTGCTGGGGGGCATCCTCGCCTTCGGGGCCTTCGCCATCAGCGTGGTGGCCATTCCGACCCTGATGCACCACGATCTCACCTTCATGGAGGGCATCGAGGCCAGCGTGCGTTCCGTGGGTCGCAACTTCCGCCCGATGCTGCTGTGGGCGGCGATCCTGACCGGCTGCGTGCTTGTCGGTGTGCTGACCTTCTACATCGGCCTGGCGCTGATCCTGCCGGTGCTGGGCTTCGCCAGCTGGCACGCCTACGAGGATCTGGTGCGCGTCGACGCGGTCGAGGAGGACGGCGAACTGCACGGCTGAGTCCGCTCGCCCTGCCGGGGCCAGGCCACTATGCTGGGGGGCGTTGACGCCCCCCATTTCGTTGCTGGCGCCATCCCGGCCCCCACAAGGTGATGCCATGCCGATACTTCGTCCGCTTGCCTGCCTCCTGCTCCTGCTTCCCCTGGTGCCGCTGCATGCCCAGACGCCGTCGCCCGCGGGCGGAGGCCAGGTCATTGCCCATGAGCTCGATGCCTGCCTGGCGGAAGCCCAGTGGCAGTCCGAACCCGCCCTGGCGTGTGCCCGGGAGGCCGGGATTCGCTGGGAGGAGGAGGTGGAGCGCCTCGGTGCCCGGCTCGACAAGGTGCTCGGGCGGGAGGCGCGCCTGGCCCTGGAGGCCTCTCGGGCGGCCTGGGAAGAGGGGGGAGAGGCCGACCTGGCGCTGGTCGAGGCCTATCATGATCAGCTCGCCGAGGCGCGGCTGGGCGACCCGGAGCTGCTGCCGCTGTCCCGGCAGCTGCATCGTAACGCCGTGTGGGAGCAGCGTGCCCGCTTTCTGCAGCGGCTGCTGGAGGGCCTCGAGGAGCAGCGGCCTGACCCGATCCGGGAGGTCCCCTGACGGTCACGGGTGCCGGTCATCCCTTTTCCTAACTGATCTTTGTCGCCTGATCGGGTAGGCTGGTGCCACTCCCGGATCTCTCCACAGGATTGCCCCCCATGCGCCAACGCATCCTGCCCCTGCTGCTTGTCCTCATGTCTCTCCCGTGCCTGGCGACGTCGGCCGCCGCCGAGGAGGCCCTGCCGGCACCGAGCGGCGAGGTGCTGCTTACCATCAGCGGCAACCTCGACTTCCCCAATGTCGAGGACGAGGCCAGCTTCGATCGCGAGATGCTGATGGCCATCGCGCCCACCGAGATCGAGACCCGCACCCCCTGGCACGCCGACCGCGGCCGCTACGAGGGCCCGCTGCTGCGGGAGGTGCTGGCGGCTGCCGGCGTGCGCAGCGATCGTGTTCTGGTGCGGGCGCTCAACGACTTCGAGGCGGAGATCCCGCTCGCCGACCTCCATGACTATGACGTCATCCTGGCCATGCGTCGCAACGGCTCGCCGATGCAGATCCGCGAGTTCGGCCCGCTGTTCGTGCTCTATCCCTTCGACGACCATCCGGAGCTGCACAACGAGTCCGTGCGCTTTCGTTCGGTGTGGCACGTCGTGCACATTCACGCCCCCTGAGGGCCCACTATCGGGAGCGTCCCATGCTGCGCCTGCCCCTGCGCGTCAAGCTTGGCGCCATCAGCGCGCTGCTGCTGCTGGCGGCGGCGCTGGTGGTGGTAGGCCTGGTCTCCTGGCGCCAGGACAGCCTGGCTCAGAGCGTGGGCGGGGATGCCTCCTGGCACGCCTACAAGCTCGACCGCGACGTGGTGCAGCTGCGCAACTACCTGGCGCAGCCGGACGCCGACCATGCGGGCCTGGCGCTGCGCTTCGAGCTCTTCTATAGCCGGCTCTTCCTGATGCGAGGAGGGGGCGATATCACCGAGCTGCTGGCCACGATTCCCGCGGCCAGCGCCCTGCTGGACGAGGTCGAGCAGCGCATCGATGCCCTCGACCTCATGATCGAGACGCTCGAGGGGCTGCACGAGAGCGACCGCCTTGCCCTGGATCACCACCTCGATACCCTGGGCAATCGCACCGAGCGGCTGGTGATCGCCATCAATGGCCACCTGGCCGAGACCGCCACCCGTGAGCGTAGCCAGCTGCAGCGGCTCTATGCCCTGCTGCTGGTGCTGATCCTGGCGATGAGCCTCTCGGCCATGCTGGTGGCGCTGATCCTGTTCCGCGAGGCCCGTGACAACGCGGCGGCGCGTCGTGATCTGGAGGTGCTGAGCCGGGAGCTGGAGGCGACCGCTCGGCAGGCGGAGTCGGCCAACCAGGCCAAGTCGGAGTTCCTGGCCACCGTCAGCCACGAGATCCGCACCCCGCTCAACGGGGTCATCGGCATGAGTGATGTGCTGCTGGAGCACCGGCTCGAGGGGGAGGCGCGCCAGTGCGTGACCACCATCCACGATAGCGCCGGGCTGCTGCTGGAGCTGATCAACGACCTGCTGGACTTCTCCAAGATCGAAGCGGGGCGCCTCGAGCTGGAGCAGCGTGCCCTGGCGCTGGATGAGCTCGTCGATGGCGTGGTGGCGCTGCTGGCGCCGCGCGCCGAGGCTCGCGGCGTGGCATTGCGGACGCGGCTGGACCCGCAGCTGCCGGCAAGGGTACTGGCGGATCCGGCGCGTCTGCGCCAGGTGCTGATCAACCTGGTCTCCAACGCGGTGAAATTCACCGAGCGGGGCGAGATTCGCCTGGAGGTGAGCGCCGAAGGGAGCGGGCGATGCCGCTTCGAGGTGGTGGACACCGGCTGCGGTATCGCCCCCGAACAGCTCTCGCGGATCTTCGAGCCGTTCCGGCAGGGCGATGCTTCCACCGCTCGGCGCTTCGGTGGCACCGGGCTTGGCCTGGCGATCTGTCGCCGGCTGGTGGAGGCCATGGGGGGGCGCATCGAGGTCGCCAGCGAACCCGGGGTGGGCAGCCGCTTCTGGTTCGTACTGTCGCTGGCGACCGCCGAGGCGCCTGACCCGGCCGCGCTGCCGGCAGCAGGGCGCTCTCGCCACCTGGACCTGCAGAGCCTCCGCCTGCTGGTGGTGGAGGACAACCCCGTCAACCAGCAGGTGGCCAGGGCCATGCTGGAGCGCCTCGGCTGTTCGGTCACCATGGCCGGCTCCGGTGCGGCCGCCCTGCAGCTGGCCGCGGCAGGCCGCTTCGACCTGATCTTCATGGATATCCAGATGCCGGACATGGACGGCCTGGAGGTGACCCGCCGGCTGCGCGCCCGTGATGGCTGGGAGTCCCGGGTGCCGATCGTGGCGATGACGGCCGGTGGTCCCGGAGGCGAGCAGGCCCGCTGCCTGGCGGCCGGCATGAACGGCTACCTCACCAAGCCACTGCGCCAGGAAGAGCTGCTGGAGGCGCTGCTCCGCCACCTGGGCGAAGGGGGCGCGCACGAGACCGGGCATGCGGTGCCCGCCGCCGGGCGCGACAGCCTGATCGATCCACTGACGCTGCAGGCGCTGCGCGACGCCGTGGGCGAGGAGGGGCTGGCGTCGCTGGTGGCGCTCTTCGGCGGCCAGATCGAGGCGCGACTGGCGACCCTCGTGCGAGCCCTCGGCGAGGGCGATCTGCAGGAGGCGCAACATGCGGCTCACCAGCTCAAGGGCGAGTCGGCGAGCCTGGGTGCCGTCAAGGTGGCCGGCCTCGCCACGCGCCTCGAACGCCTGGCCCGGTCCGGTAACCGGCAGGCGGCCCGGGGCCTGCTGGGCGAGCTGAAGTGCTGCCTGGAGACCACCATGGCAGCACTGGAGGTCTGGCGGATGCCGCCGAACCGCTGAACCCGGCGTTTGTGGGGCGCACGCCAGGACGCCTACACTGGGGCGAGCGTTGATACCGGAGTCCGCCATGCCAGATGCCAGGAGCCTCTTCCCCGCTGCTGCACAGGCCGGCGCGTCCCCGCTGCGCACCGCGGTCAGCCACCGCTCCGACCCGGCCGAGGCCGTGGCGGAGCTCGCCGCCGAGCTGCGGCACGGGTCGCTGGGCTTCGTGCTCTTCTTCTGCAGCGTCGAGTATCCGCTCGAGGCCCTTTCCCATGCCCTCCGGAGCGCCTTCGAGGGCCTGCCCGTGGCCGGCTGCACCACGGCCGGCGAGATTACCCCCGCGGGCTACGCCCGGGGAGGGATCGTGGCGATCGGCTTCGATCGGCGCCACTTCGTGCCGGCGACGGCCCTGGTGGAGCGGCTGGATGCCTTCGACCTGCCCCGCGCCCAGCGGCTGGTGGATGATCTCCTCGGGCGATGTCGCGAGCGGGCCCTGGCGCCCCTGGCCGGCAACTGCTTCGTGGTGACCCTGCTCGATGGCCTCTCGAGCAGCGAGGAGAGCGTGATCGCGACCCTCGATGCCGCTCTCGGCAGCATTCCCAGCTTCGGCGGCTCGGCGGGGGACGACAACCGGCTCGCCCGCACCCATGTCTTCTGTGACGGGCGGTTTCACGCCGAGGCGGCCGTGGTGCTGCTGGTCAACACCCCGCTGCCCTTCGAGGTCTTCTCAACCCACCACTTGCGGCCCCGGCACGAGAAGCTGGTGGTTACCGGCGTCGACCGGGAGTCGCGGCGGGTGCTGGAGCTCAACGCCGCCCCCGCCGTGGCGGCCTATGCCCAGCTGGTGGGGCAGCCGGAGTCACGGCTCGGCCCGGAACTGTTCGCTCGGCATCCGCTGGCGGTGCGCATCGGCGACCACTACTACGTGCGCTCCATCCAGCGGGCCAACGAGGACGGCAGCCTGAGCTTCTACTGTGCGGTGGAGAATGGCATCGTGCTCACGGCCATGGCCTGTGCCCCGATCCATGACGACCTGGCCCAGACGCTCGAGGGGCTGGAGGGCCGCCTGGGCACCACCGAGCTGGTGATCGGCTGCGACTGCTTCCTGAGGCGCCTGGAGCTCGAGGTGCTGGGCCGGGAGGCCGAGGTCTCGGGCCTGCTGAGCCGGCGCCGGGTGATCGGCTTCAACACTTACGGGGAGCAGTACCATGGCATGCACATCAACCAGACCTTCACCGGGGTGGCCATTGGCACCGCTCGACCCGACGACGCTGCCTGAGGCGCCTGCGGCCCGGGCGGCCCTGCTGGCCGAGGAGAACGCCCGCCTGCGGCGCATCTGCGCGGCGCTGATCGAGCGGGTGGAGTCCAGCGGCGTACCCGGTGGAGCACCCTATGCGGCCTTCGAGCACTCGGTACTGCTGGCCGAGCAGGTCCGCGAGCGCACCGAGACCCTGCAGCGCACCCTGGGGGAGCTGCACCGGGCCAAGGCGGAGGCCGAGGCGGCCAACCTCTCCAAGACCAAGTTTCTTGCCGCGGTGAGCCACGACCTGCTGCAGCCGCTCAACGCCGCGCGGCTCTTCGCCAGCGCCCTGGAGGAGCAGCCGCTACCGCCGGGCTCCCGCCGGCTGGTCGGCAACATCGGGCGCTCGCTCAAGGACGTCGAAGCGCTGATCGGCAGCCTGGTGGACATCTCGCGGCTCGATGCCGGGGTGCTCCGGCCCGATATCGCCCCCTTTCCCGCCGAGGAGCTGCTGGGCGTGCTGGCCGAGGAGTATCGCCAGATGGCCGCGGCCAGGGGGCTCGGCTTCCGACACGTCCCCAGCCGCGCGCTGATCGAGACCGACCTGGCGCTGCTGGCCCGGGTGGTACGTAACTTCCTCGGCAACGCCATCCGCTACACCGCCCGCGGCCGTATCCTGCTGGGCTGTCGACGCCGCCCGGAGGGGCTCCAGATCCTGGTGGGCGATACCGGGCCCGGCATCGCGGCCGGGCAGCAGCGGGAGATCTTCGAGGAGTTCCGGCGCATCGAGGCGGGTCATGAGGGCGCGGACCGCGGGCTCGGGCTGGGGCTGGCCATCGTCGACCGCATCAGCGGCATGCTGGGCCACCCGCTGGGCCTGGCCTCGGTGCCGGGGCGGGGCTCGCTGTTCTCGGTGACGGTGCCCTATGCAACGGCCACCCGGTCGGCCGGGCCGCCACGGGAGCCGCTGCCGAGCGGGCAGCCGCTGGCCGGTGAGGTCATCTGGGTGCTGGACAATGATGCAGCGATCCGCGAGGGCATGGAGGCCCTGCTGGGGGGCTGGGGCTGTCGGGTGGTGGCCGCGAATTCGCCGGCCGAGCTGCTGGGGCGGATCAAGGCGCCCGGCGCCGCGCTGCTGGTGGACTTCCACCTGGGGGAGGGGCAGCCCGACGGTCTCGAGGTGGCCGCCTGGCTGCGCGAGCGCCACCCCGGGCTGCCGGTGGTGGTGATCACCGCCAACCATGACGCGGCGCTGAAGGCGCGGGTACGCCAGGCCGGCTACGACTGCCTGCTCAAGCCCGTCAAGCCGCTGCGCCTGCGCCTGCTGCTCACCTCGCTGCTGGGGCGTCAGCCGGAGCGGCGCTCCGTCCGGTAGCGAGCCAGGTCCAGCTCGCCGGCCAGCAGGACCGCCTGGACCCGGCTCGCCACCCCCAGCTTTCTCAGGATGGCCGAGACATGGGTCTTCACCGTGGTTTCGGCGACGTTCAGCTCCCGGGCGATGCCCTTGTTGGAGGCGCCCCGGCTGAGCAGCTCGAGCACCTCGAGCTGCTTGTCGGTGAGCCCCGTGAGGCGCGGGTCGGGCGCCGCGGCGCCGGTGACCGCCGGGGCCGGGTGCGCGGGCGGCGGGCGGCGCATGACCTGGGGCGGCAGGTAGAGCTGACCCTCGAGGAGCTGACGCAGGGCGGCCAGTAGGTCGTCGCGGGGGGTCGACTTGGGGATATAGCCCACCGCGCCCATCTCGATGGCCGCCAGCACCGTGCGCCGGTCCTGCTCCGCCGAGAGGATGGCCACCGGCAGCGCCGGCAGCACCTCCCGCAGGCGACACAGTCCGTCGAGGCCCTCGGCGTCGGGCAGGTTCAGGTCCAGCAGCAGCAGGTCGAGTGCCTCCTCGTGGCGCTCGGCCAGCTGCAGGGCCCGCGCCAGGCTGTCGGCCTCCAGCAGGCGGGCGCCCGGCAGCCCCGCCGCGATCACCGCGCCGATGGCGTCGCGGAACAGCGGATGGTCATCGGCGACCATCAGGGTCGTCATCGCGTTCTCCCGTCGGGCCCTCCTCCCAAGGGAGGAGGGCATCTCATGCCACCGGAGTATGTCGCAGAAGCGCGGCCTGACCAAGACTGGACGGGTGCCCGACATAATCACAACACTCAGGAGTCACGCCATGATCTACGCCAACCCCGGCCAGTCCGGTTCCGTCATCACCTTCGAGCAGCGCTACGGCAACTATATCGGCGGCGAGTTCGTCCCGCCGGTGAAGGGCGGGTACTTCGACAACGTCAGCCCGGTCAAAGGCGAGGTGTTCTGCCAGATCCCGCGCTCCACCGCCGAGGACATCGACAAGGCGCTGGACGCCGCCCACGCCGCCGCCCCGGCCTGGGGCAAGACCTCCGCCGCCGAGCGCAGCAACCTCCTGCTCAGGATCGCCGATCGCATCGAGCAGAACCTCGAGATGCTGGCCGTGGCCGAGACCTGGGACAACGGCAAGGCGGTGCGCGAAACGCTGAACGCCGACCTGCCGCTGGCGGTCGACCACTTCCGCTACTTCGCCGGCTGCATCCGCGCCCAGGAGGGCACCGCCGCCGACATCGACGCCAACACCGTGGCCTATCACTTCCACGAGCCGCTCGGGGTGGTGGGGCAGATCATCCCCTGGAACTTCCCGCTGCTGATGGCGGTGTGGAAGCTGGCCCCCGCCCTTGCCGCCGGTAACTGCGTGGTGCTCAAGCCCGCCGAGCAGACGCCGGCCTCGATCCTCGAGCTGATGAAGCTGGTCGGCGACCTGCTGCCGCCAGGGGTGGTCAACATCGTCAACGGCTACGGTGCCGAGGCGGGCCAGGCGCTGGCCACCAGCAAGCGCATTGCCAAGATCGCCTTCACCGGTTCCACCCCGGTGGGCGCGCATATCCTCAAGTGTGCGGCAGAGAACATCATCCCCTCCACCGTGGAGCTGGGCGGCAAGTCCCCCAACATCTACTTCGCCGACATCATGAATGCCGAGCCGGAGTTCATCGACAAGGCGGCCGAGGGCCTGGTGCTGGCCTTCTTCAACCAGGGCGAGGTGTGCACCTGCCCCTCCCGGGCGCTGATCCAGGAGTCCATGTACGACGCCTTCATGGCCAGGGTCATGGAGAAGGTCAGCAGGATCAAGCGCGGCAACCCGCTCGATACCGACGTCCAGGTGGGCGCCCAGGCCTCCCAGGAGCAGTTCGACAAGATCATGTCCTACATGGAGATCGCCCGCGAAGAGGGCGCCGAGTTCCTCACCGGCGGCGACAAGGAGAGCCTGGACCCGAGCCTCGACAGCGGTTTCTACATCCAGCCGACCCTGCTCAAGGGCAACAACAAGATGCGGGTCTTCCAGGAGGAGATCTTCGGCCCGGTGGTGGCGGTGACCACCTTCAAGGACGAGGCCGAGGCGCTGGCCATCGCCAACGACACCGAGTTCGGGCTGGGCGCCGGGGTGTGGAGCCGCGACATCAACGTCGCCTTCCGCATGGGCCGCGGCATACAGGCCGGCCGGGTGTGGACCAACTGCTACCACCAGTACCCGGCCCACGCCGCCTTCGGCGGCTACAAGAAGTCCGGCGTCGGTCGCGAGACTCACAAGGTGGCGCTCGAGCACTACCAGCAGACCAAGAACCTGCTGGTGAGCTACGACACCAACCCGCTGGGCTTCTTCTGATCGCCTGAGACGGCATGGCGCGTAAGGAAGGCGGGGGGCGACGCGAGTCGTCCCCCGCCGCGTTGTGCTGCTGCTCCAATGGCCTACCGGGACCTCACTGCGGGTCGCTCGTTCCGAGCCCCAGCACCCGTGCCTCCTGGCGTCGCCGTCGTCGCAGGTCCCAGGCCACGGCGGCGCCCAGCAGCAGGAAGCCGGCCAGCTCCACCAGGGCGCGATAGTCGATGAAGAGGGCGTGGAGCACCAGGCCGCCGCCCGCGGCACCCAGCAGCATCGGGAAGAGCCCGCGGTGGCGCCGGATGCCGGCGGCCAGCGCCGCCAGGGTGAGCAGCACGAAGGCGGCGATGGCGCCCGCCCAGAGGCCCTCGTCCAGGGCCAGGCCGAGGCCCAGCAGCGGCAGCAGGGCGGCGAGGGCCAGGGTGCCATAGCAGCTCAGCAGGGCCAGGCCGAGGGCAGCCAGGCCCGCGAACCCGCGCCGCTGCACTCGGCGCCAGGCCCGGCGGGGATCGAGGCGGTGTCGCCAGCGCCGGGCCCGGGAGGGTGCGGTCTCGCCGCGCTGCATGCCCACCTCGATGGCGTGGGCGCCGAAGCTCTCCGCCACCTCCCGGGTCTGGGGGCTCTCGCTCAGGGCGAAGTAGTCGTGCTCTCCCAGGATTCGCACCTTCTCGAAGCCCGCCTCCTCGAAAAGCGCCAGCAGCTCCTCTTTCACCGTGGCGCCCACCACGCACTCCACCCATAGCCGCGGGTCCTCGTGGCAGTCCACCGACACCGGCCGATGGATCACCACGTCGGCGAGCTGCAGGCGTCCGCGAGGCCTCAGCACGCGGAACATCTCCGCCACGGCGCGGCGCTTGTCCGGCACCAGGTTGAAAGCGCCGTTGCTGGTGATGCTGTCGACGCTGGCATCGGGTAGCGGGAGCTGCTCCGCAGAGGCCTGCAGGATGTCGAGGTCGTCGATGCCGGCCCGGCGCGCCGCCCCGGCCAGCCGACGGGTCATGCCGGCGGTGAGGTCCAGGGCGATCACCCGGCCCCCGGGGCCGGCCAGCCGGCGGGCGATCAGGGCGTCATTGCCGGCGCCGGCACCGATGTCGAGGACCCGGTCGCCGGGACGAATGGCCCCGGCGCGAAAGGGGTAGCCGACACCGGCGAAGCGGGCCAGGGTGTCCGGCGGCAGCGCGGCGATCTGCGCCGGCGGGTAGCCCAGGCGTCGGCAGGCCTCGGCGCCGACGGGGAAGTGGAAGGGGGCGTCGGGGTTCGCGGCCACGGCCTCGTACATTTCCTGGACCGCCGCCAGGATCTGGGGTCGCGAGTAGCCAAGAATTGCCACCATGAGGGTCTCTCCTCACGGGTCAGGGATGGCATCCGTCTCGTCGCTGTCGAACTGGTCGAGCAGGTGGCGGATTCGTCGGTGCAGCCGCGGCGGGGCCTTCACCGTGCCGGATGCTTCCACCATGGCCCGTAGTCGTCGTTCGAATTCGGCTCGTGAGAAGCAGTCGCGGCACCTGGCCAGGTGTCGCTCGATATCCTCGGCCTGCTGGGCGCCGAGCTCCCGGTCGAGATAGTCGAAGAGCCGCTCGATGACCTCCTCGCAGCCCAGCTCCCTGGTGCTCATGATGATGGCCCTCCCACTCCCTGGCGGCCGGAGGCGATGCCGGCGTCTCTTGCCTGCTGCCAGAGCGCCTTCTGCAGCAGGCCGCGGGCACGGCTCAGGCGCGACCTCACGGTGCCCAGCGGAATTCCCAGCAGGCGGGATACCTCCTCATACCTATAGCCCTGGACCTCCACCAGCACAATCACCAGGCGGTAGGGGTCGGGCAGGGCATCCAGCGCCGCCTGCAGTTCCTCCTGCAGCACGCTGTTGAAGAACTGCTCCTCGAGGCTGCCCCACCAGAGCAGGAAGGGCTGGTGCAGCTGCTGGAAGAGGGTGAACTGCTCCACCGCCAGCTCCTCGGTGTCCGGTCCCTCGGCATTCTCCTGGGGATGGCTGCGCCGCCGCCGCCACTCGCTGATAAAGGCGTTGGTGAGGATATGGAAGAGCCAGGCCTCGAAGCGGTCCGGGTCGCGGAGGGTATCGAGGCGGCGCCACGCCTGTCCCACCGCCTCCGCCACGATATCCTCGGCGTCATCGGGATGGCGGGTCAGCCGCAGGGCCGTGCCGTAGAGCCGGTCCATCAGCGGCTCCAGGCGCGCTTCGAACCACTGCCGCTGCCCGTTGCTGCTGCGCTGTCGCATGGCGGCCCCCGGGTCGCCCCGGCGCGGCGGACAGGACTGTCGCGTCGGGGCTGTGGTGGAAGGGCTGGCCAGGGTCATGGGCCACTACCTCGAGTATGGCGGGTGGGGGGCAACCGGCAAGTCGCCTCTCCCGCCAGGACGCAGCCGCGGTCGGGAGGGTTCCCGGCAGTATCCACGAGGCCCGTGGGAACAAAAGGAGTCGGCGCTGCGTCCTCGCGGGCACGAGGCGCCGGTCTCTACCGGCGTCGTCGCCGCACAGCCACAGAGGAGAAACATCATGACCAGCACGGCAACCGCTTCCGCCCCCGCCGGGGTGGATCGAGACGACCTGGAGGCGCGGGTCAAATCGATGTACCGGGAGGTCGCCGAGACACCGGAGGCGGACTTCCACTTCGAGATGGGCCGCGCCCTGGCCGAGCGCCTGGGCTATGACCCTGCCGCCCTCGACCGCATTCCCGCCGCGGCCATCGACTCCTTCGCGGGGGTCGGCCACTTCCTGGACCTGGCGGCCATCCGGCCCGGCGAGACCGTCCTCGACCTGGGCAGCGGCTCCGGCATGGACAGCCTGCTGGCCGCCCTGGCGACGGGCCCCGCCGGCCGGGTGCTGGGGCTCGACATGACCGAGGCCCAGCGCGACAAGGCCAGCCGCCTGGCCGGGGAGGCCGGCGTCGAGCACGTCGAGTTCCACCCGGGCTACATCGAGGCGCCGCCCTTCCCGGATGCCAGCGTCGACGTGGTGATCAGCAACGGGGTGATCAACCTCTCGGCGGACAAGCCGCGGGTCTTCGCCGAGGCGGCCCGGGTGCTGAAGCCCGGCGGGCGCCTGGCGCTGGCCGATATCGTCACCGAGTCGCCGCTCCCGGAGAGCGTGAGCTGCAACGCCACCCTGTGGGCCGCCTGCATCGGCGGCGCCAGCCAGGAGGATGACTACCGGGCGGCGATCGAGGCCGCCGGACTCTCCATCCGCACCTTCCGGGAGCACCCCGAGTACCGCTTCCTCACGGAATCGGCGCGCGGCGCCTGCGAGAGGTGGGGCGTCAAGAGCATCTCGCTGCTGGCCATCAAGGCCTGAGTCAGTGCCATCCATCTATCGAGGAGTGAAGCATCATGAAAACCATCATCCAGCCGTCGGTCCTGGCTCTGGGGCTGGTCGTGTCACTGCCCTTTGCGGCAGCCCTGGCCCAGGACGATGCCCTGCCGGCGGGTTTCCAGACCGAGCCGGTACTGAAGACCACCGTGACCCGCGACGGTGATGCCATCGCATGGCCGGGGGGGACGCCGGAGATCGTCTCGGTGATCGGCACCATCGAGCCGGGGGGAAGGACGCCACTGCACCAGCATCCGGTTCCCGTCTTCGTCTATGTGCTCGAGGGCGAGGTGGAACTGCGCACCGAGGGCGGTGATCCTCACAGCTACGCCACAGGTGAGGCCTATGTCGAGGCGCTCGACCGGGACCATCAGCTCTTCAACGTGACCGACAGCGACGCGAAGGTGCTGGTCGTGTTCGCCGCGTCGGAAGGCCAGCCCACCACCGTGGCTTCGGAGTGACAGCCAGCGCGACGAGGCCTCAGGGAGGCGGCCTCGTCCTGAGGCGGCCGGGGCAGCGCGGCGTCATGCCGCCAGCCAGCGCTCTGCCAGGCGGCCGGCATGGGCCTGGCTTGCGACCATGGCCAGCCGTCCCGCCTCGCGGCGGACGCCGGCCCGCCTGAGCTTGATCACCATCCGGGCCGGCAGGCCGACGAAGATGACGCCGACCCGTTCGGTGCGCAGCTCCTCCACCACCGACTGGAGGGCGACGATGGCGGTGGCGTCCAGGCTCGGCACGTCGTGCATGTCGAGCACCATCACCTTCACCTCCGGATCCACCACCCGCAGCGACGAGACGGCCTTCTCGGCGGCGCCGAAGAAGAGCGGGCCGTTGATGTCGTAGAACGCCACCTCACGGGGCAGCGTCGGGGGCGCCTCGCGCTCGCCACCCTGCAGCCGCCGCGCTTCGGTGAGGCTGGCCATGCGGCGGATGAACAGCGCCGCGGCCAGGCCCATGCCCACGGCCACCGCCAGCACCATGTCGAAGATCACCGTAAGCGCGAAGCAGATCACCAGCACCGCTACGTCGCTGGCCGGGGCGCTCTTCAGGGTGTGGGTGAAGTGGCGTGCCTCGCTCATGTTCCAGGCGATGATGAAGAGCAGGGCGGCCAGCGCCGCCATGGGCACATAGCCCAGCACCCCGGCCAGCAGCACCACGGCGAGCAGCACCACCAGGGCGTGGACCACCGCGGCCAGCGGCGAGACCGCGCCGCTGCGGATATTGGTGGCGGTGCGCGCCAGGGCGGCGGTGGCGGTGATGCCGCCGAAGAAGGGCACCACCACGTTGCCGAGCCCCTGGCCGATCAGCTCGGCATTGGGGTCGTGGCGGGTGCGGGTCAGGCCGTCGGCCACCACCGCGCAGAGCAGCGATTCGATGGCGGCCAGCATGGCGATGGCCAGGGCCGGGCCGAGCAGCTCGCGGATCAGCGCGAAGTCCACGACCAGCGGCGTGCCGTCCGGCCCCGGCAGCCGCCAGGGCACCACCAGGCTCGGCGCGAAGGGGGGAATGCCGCTGCCGCTCTGGCCCTGGAACTCCCAGCTGAAGCGCGAGGCGATGGTGGTGACCTCGACCCCGGCGACGCTCACCGCCAGGGCCGCGAGGGTGCCGACGACCAGCCCCACCAGCGGGGCCGGGACCGGCAGCCTGAGCCGCGGCCAGAGGATCAGGGTGGCCAGGGTCACCAGGCCGATGCCGAGCTCGGCCGGGGCCAGGGTCGGCAGCGCGCCCAGGATGGCGGCCAGGTTGTGCGGGGTGCTGTCGCCGAGCTGTACACCGGCCAGCCCCAGGAAGTCGGGCAGCTGCAGCAGGGCGATCACCACGGCGATGCCGGCGGTGAACCCCAGTACCACTGGGTAGGGCACGAACTGGATCAGGCTGCCCAGCCGGGCCAACCCCAGGGCGACCAGGATCAGCCCCGCCATCAGGGTAGCGATCAGCAGCCCGCCGACGCCGTGGCTGGCGACGATGGGGAAGAGGATCACCAC
This sequence comes from Halomonas sp. JS92-SW72, assembly GCF_003547075.1. Taxonomy (NCBI): domain Bacteria; kingdom Pseudomonadati; phylum Pseudomonadota; class Gammaproteobacteria; order Oceanospirillales; family Halomonadaceae; genus Halomonas; species Halomonas sp. JS92-SW72. The sequence goes on along the minus strand of NZ_CP032147.1, from coordinate 1,952,527 downwards.
GAAGGCTGCGGTGGGGCCGGAGATGTTGAAGCGGGAGCCGCCGGTCAAGGCGATGATGGCGCCGGCCACGATGGCGGTGTAGAGCCCGTGCTGGGGCGGCACTCCGGTGGCGATGGCCAGCGCCATGGAGAGCGGCACCGCGACGATGCCGATGGTCAGGCCGGCCATCAGGTCGCGACGCAGCTCGGCCAGGCCGTAGCCCGCGCGCCAGGCGGCGAGGAGCGCGCTGCCGGGCACCGGCAGGCGATAGCGGGCCAGTGGGGAGGTGCGGGACATGGCAACTCCTTCGCTTGCTAAAGAGCGGGAAGGTCACGTTACGCCTGCCGGTTCCATGCCCGCAAGCCCTGCCATTGTCGCAGGGCCTGGAACAGCCGAGCCCCGGAGGCACCGTTCGGTGTCTCCGGGGCATCAGCGGGCCGGCTACTCCTGCGCCGCGCCGTCGGGCAGCTCGCCCACCGCGCCGGGCATGGCCTGCACCTGGCCCCCTTCGCCGGCCAGGGCGAGGAAGTGCAGGTGGCGCTCGTACTCGGAGAGCACGTCGCCGATCACCTGGCCGCGGGTGTAGCCGTTGAGGTCCTGGCCGGTGCCGCCCTCGGCGAGGAAGACGTCGAGGCGCACGTAGTAGTCGTCATCCACCGGCAGGAAGCTCGGGGTGCGCATGCGGTGCGGGCACACCTGGTAGACGAAGCTGGCGGCGTCGCCCAGCAGTACCTGCAGGGTCAGGCGCGGCAGCGGCTCGCCCTCGATCTGCTCCTCGGTCACCGTGGCCTCCTGGCCGCGGCTTTCCAGTTCCTGGGCGAACTGGGTCAGCGCCGGGCGGATGGCGTGCTCGATGGTGGCCGCGGCACCCGCTCGGGTGGAGGTGTCCAGGGCGCGGTCGAGGCGCTCGCGCCAGTCGCCGCCCGGGGCGGTGCCGGAGACCTGGCGGCGCGCCTCGGCCTTACTGCCCTCGAGCTTCAGGGCGCGCAGCATGCCCCACATGATGGCGAAGATCACCAGCGAGAAGGGCAGGGCGGTGATCACCACCGCGCTCTGCAGGGCGGCGAGGCCACCGGCCATCAGCAGGGCCACGGTGACCAGGCCGATGACCGCCGACCAGAAGATGCGCAGGGTGACCGGGGCGTCGTGGTTCACGTCGGAGAGGATCGAGGTGAAGTTGGCCAGCACCAGGGCGCCGGAGTCCGCCGAGGTGATGAAGAAGACGATGCCAAGCACCGTCACCACGGCGGCGGTGATGCCGATCCAGGGGTAGTACTCCAGCAGGGTATAGAGGGTGGTCTGGGGCGTGCTGAGCGCCTGCTCGCCGAGCTCCGCCACGCCCTGGTTGGCCACCAGCTCGATGCCGCTGTTACCGAGCACCGACATCCACACCATCATGAAGGCGAGCGGGATGAACAGGGCGCCGGCGACGAACTCGCGGATGGTGCGCCCGCGGGAGATGCGCGCCAGGAAGAGCCCCACGAAGGGGGTCCAGGCGATCCACCAGCCCCAGAAGAAGATGGTCCACCACATCTTCCACTCCTGGGCCTCCTCGCCCGCGAAGGCGTAGGTGTCGAAGCTCATGGCCACGAAGCCGGCCAGGTAGTCACCGGCGTTGTTCACCACCTTGTCGAGCAGCACCAGGGTCTGCCCCTGGAACAGGATGAACAGCATCAGCGCCAGGGCCAGCAGCATGTTGAACTCGGAGAGGCGGCGGATGCCCTTCTCCACGCCGCTCACCACCGAGATCGTGGCCAGCACCACCACCAGGCCGATCAGCATCACCTGCACCGAGAGGCTCTCGGGCACGTCGAACATGTAGGCGAGCCCGTAGTTGAGCTGCATCACACCGATGCCGAGGCTGGTGGCGATGCCGAACACCGTGGAGACCACGGCGGTGATGTCCACGGCGCTGCCGATGGGGCCGTGGATGCGCTTGCCGAGCAGCGGGTAGAGGGCGCTGCGGATCGCCAGCGGCAGGCGGTGGCGATAGCTGAAGTAGGCCAACGACATGCCCATCAGCACGTAGAGCCCCCAGCCGGAGAGCCCCCAGTGGAGGTAGGTCTGCACCACCGCCTGGCGCATGGCGGCCTGGCTCTCGGGCTCTAGGTCGGGCGGTGCCAGGTAGTGGGCCACCGGCTCGGCCACGCTGAAGAACAGCAGGTCGATGCCGATGCCGGCGGCGAACAGCATCGCTGACCAGGAGAGCAGCGAGAACTCCGGCCGGGAGTGGTCGGGACCCAGGCGGATGCTGCCGTACCGCGAGCAGCCGATCAGCACCACGAAGACCAGGTAGGCCACCACGGCCAGCATGTAATACCAGCCGAAGGTCTCGCTGACCCAGGCCAGGCCGGCGTCGAAGAAGGCGCCGGCCTGCTCGGTGAACAGCAGGGTAAGGACGAGGAAGACCAGGATGCCGGCCACGCTGCCGTGGAAGACCACGGGGTTGAGCCGGTCCCGGGAGGTATCGGGAGAGGGGTGGTTCGCCATGGACAGGCGGACTCCTGTGCGGTGAATGGGCGTCGGTCTCCCGGGACGCACTGTTGATTGTTCCGCACAATCGAGAGTACGCCTGCATCGGGAGTCTTTTTTGAATGAACGTTCAAATAAAATACGCGCAACGCAGAGGCTCTGCAACCTTGCGTTGAAATCTGGTCTCAGTCCGTGGAAGCCGGCTGAGCCTGTTTCATGCCTTCGGGCTATATCTACATTTACCGAATGGTGACAGGGATGACGCCCCGGATGGCGTGATCACCGCAGGATGCATCGGGACTGGAACGAATCCGCCGGGTCTTACGCCACGGCGGATCGATGATAACGACAAGATTTCTGGAGTATCCGATGGCTCACGATAAAATGCCCGCCACCCCGGAGGCGGCCACCCAGGCTGCCTCCACCGAGACCCCGGCCCCGGCCAGCACCTCGCGGCGCCGCTTCCTCACCGGCTCGGCTGCCGCCGTTGGCGCCGGTGCCGCCGCGGCGGTCGGCTTTCCCAGCATCGCGGTGGCGCAGACCACCACCCTGCGCTTCCAGAGCACCTGGCCCAACCAGGACATCTTCCACGAGTTTGCCTCGGACTATGTGCGCATCGTCAATGAGATGTCCGGGGGACGGCTACGCCTCAACCTGCTGCCGGCCGGCGCCGTGGTCGGCGCCCTGCAGCTGCAGGATGCGGTTATCTCGGGTGCCCTGGACGGTGGCCACGGCGTGACCGCCTACTGGTACGGCAAGCACAAGGCCTTCTCGCTGTTCGGCACGCCGCCGCCCTTCGGCTGGGACGCCCACCAGTTCCTCGCCTGGTACTGGACCGGCGGTGGCAAGGAGCTCTATGCCGAGCTGCTGGAGATGCTCGAGCTGCCGCTGGTGGGTTACCAGACCGGGCCCATGCCGACCCAGGCGCTGGGCTGGTTCAAGGAGCCGATCACCAGCGCCGACGACCTGCGTGGGCTGAAGTACCGCACCGTGGGTCTGGCCGCCGACCTGATGAACGAGTTCGGCGCGGCGGTGACCATCATGGGCGGCGGTGACATCGTGCCGGCCATGGACCGCGGCCTGCTCGACGGGGCGGAGTTCAACAACCCCTCCTCGGATCGCCTGCTGGGCTTCCCCGACGTCAGCAAGACCTGGATGCTGCGCAGCTACCACCAGGACTGCGAGGCGTTCGAGGTGATGTTCAACAAGCGCAAGCACGACGACCTGCCCGAAGAGTTCCAGGCGATCCTCGAGTACGCCGCCAAGGCGGCCTCGTCGGAGATGTACTGGAAGGCCATGGAGCGCTACCCCCGCGACCTCAACGCCATGCGCGAGGAGCAGGGGGTGCAGACCTACATCACCCCCGACTCGGTGCTGCAGGCCCAGCTCGATGCCTGGGATGCGGTCATCGAACGCGAGTCCAGCAACGAGTTCTTCAAGAAGGTAGTGGACCACCAGCGCGAGTACTGCGAGCGGGTGGTGGGCTACCACCTGGAGCACACCACGCCCAAGGAGCCCGCCTACCAGCACTTCTACGGCAAGTCGCCCACCGACACCTCCACCCTCCTCTAGCGGCGCTCGCCGCTGTCACCGCCCCGGCGCAGGGCCGCGCCGGGTCCGAGTCCCGCTGGCTGCCCCGGAGGGGTGGTCAGCGGTGGTGAGAGGTTGCCATGCGCCTCATCTTCCTCATCGACCATCTCAGTACCTGGACCGGCAAGCTGTTCGCCTGGTCCATCCTGATCCTGACCTTCGTGGTGAGCTACGAGGTCTTCATGCGCTACGTCATGGGCGCCCCCACCACCTGGGCCTATGACACCAGCTACATGCTCTACGGCACCCTGTTCATGATGAGCGGGGCCTACGCGCTTGCGCACAACGCCCACGTGCGGGCCGACGTGGTCTCCCGCTACTTCCCGACCCGTGTCCAGGCGGGGCTCGAGCTCGCGCTCTACCTGGTGTTCTTCTACCCGGGCATCCTGGCCCTGCTCTTCTACGGCTGGGACTTCTTCGCGATCTCCTACCGGCAGAACGAGCACAGCTCCTATACCCCGGGTGGGCCTCCCATCTGGCCCTACAAGTTCGTGATCCCCGCCTGTGCAGCGCTGCTCGCCCTGCAGGGGCTGGCCGAGGTGGCCCGCTGCGTGCTCTGCCTCCGGCACGGCAAGTGGCCGCGTCGCCTCGGTGACGTGGAGGAGATCGCCATCCCGATCAACAAGGAGGCGGAGATCAAGGCCGCCCAGGAGCAGTCGAAGGAGCCCCGCCAATGAGCGAGCCGGAAATCGGTATCCTGATGCTGGGCATGCTGATCGTGCTGATCATGCTCGGCTTCCCCATCGCCTTCACGCTGATCGCCATGGGCATCGCCTTCGGCTACTTCGCCATCGGCGACATCATCTTCTCGCTGCTGGTGCAGCGCGCCTACGGGGTCATGTCCAACGACGTGCTGATCGCCGTGCCGCTCTTCCTCTTCATGGGCTACATGGTGGAACGGGCCAATATCCTCGATCGCCTCTTCGCGAGCCTGCAGCTGGCCGCCCGAGGCATGCCGGCGTCGCTGGCGGTGGCGAGCCTGATCACCTGCGCGCTGTTCGCCACGGCAACCGGCATCGTGGGGGCGGTGGTCACCCTGATGGGGCTGCTGGCGCTGCCGGCCATGCTCAACGCCGGCTACGACAAGCGGATGTCGAGCGGGGTGATCTGCGCCGGGGGGTGCCTCGGGATCCTGATCCCGCCGAGCATCATGCTGATCCTCTACGGCGCCATGGCCGGGGTCTCGGTGGTGCGGCTCTACGCGGCGGCGCTGATCCCGGGGCTGCTGCTGGCGGGGCTCTATATCCTCTACGTGATGGGCCGGGCGATGCTCAACCCGAAGGTGGCGCCCAGGCTCTCGGCGGAGCGGCTCGACGTGCCGCTGGGCCAGGTCTACTGGGGGCTTCTGACCTCCTTCGTGCCGCTCTTCGTGCTGATCATGGCGGTGCTGGGGGCGATCCTGTTCGGCCTGGCTACCCCCCACGAGGCGGCCGGCATCGGTGCGCTGGGTGCGATCCTGCTGGCCGCGGCCTACCGCCAGCTCACCTTCGCCCGGCTGCGCGAGGCGGTGTTCCTCACCGCGCGCACCAGCGCCATGGTGTGCTGGCTGTTCGTCGGTTCCTGGATCTTCTCCTCGGTGTTCTCGCTGCTCGACGGCCACTCGCTGATCGAGCACTGGATCAGCGGGCTCTCGCTGACGCCGCTGCAGTTCCTGCTGCTGGCCCAGCTGATGATCTTTATTCTCGGCTGGCCCCTGGAGTGGACCGAGATCATCATCATCTTCGTGCCGATCTTCCTGCCGCTGCTGCACATGTTCGGCATCGACCCGCTCTTCTTCGGCGTGCTGGTGGCGCTCAACATCCAGACCTCCTTCCTGACGCCACCCATGGCGATGTCGGCCTTCTACCTCAAGGGCATCTCGCCCAAGGGAATCGAGCTCAACGACATCTTCATCGGCATCGCGCCCTTCCTGCTGATGGTCTTCGTGGCCATGTTCATCCTCTACATGGTGCCGGGCATCGTCTTCTGGCTGCCGGGGGTGCTCTACGGCTGAGGCCCGAAAACGACCGGACCCGACGCAGGGCGTCGGGTCCGGGGGAGGGCTTCTCTTAGCTGCCGTCGGCCTGGGCCGGCGGCAGCTCATTTCAGGGGGTGTGCTTCAGTGGCCGCGCTTGGGTTGAAGTGTGTCAGTTGCCACGCATCTCGCCATGGCCGCGGTAGGCCTTGCCATGACCTTTGCCATAGCCGCGCTCGCCGCGCTGCATCATGGTCTCGCGCAGCTCCTCGAGCTGCTCTTCGCTGAGGAGCTCGGCCAGGGCCTCCTGGTGGCGGTCGCGCATCTCGCGCATGGCATCGCGGCGCTCCTCGCGGGAGTCGAAATCGCGGCCGCGCAGCTCGGCCATGTCGGCGTAGATCGCCTCACGGGTCTCGCGCAGGGCCTCGCGCTCCTCGTCGGAGAGGCCCCACTCATCGACCAGCGCCTCGAGGCGCTCCTGCATGCTGGCGCGGCGCTGCTCCATCATCTCGGCGCGACGCTCCTCGCGCATCTCCCGGCGGGCCTCCTCCAGGGCGGCGCGCTGCTCATCGTCGAGGATCTCGGCCAGGCGCTCCTGGTGTTGCTCGTGGAGCTGGCGCATCGCCTCGCGGTGCTCGGTGCGGGCCTCGTCGAGGGCCTCGCGGGTCGCCTCGTCGATGCCGGCGCGCTCGAAGAGCGCCTGGCGCTGTTCGGCCCGGTACTCGGCGCGGGCCTCCTTCCACTGCTCGCGCTGCTCCTGAGACTGCTCGGCCCCCTTGCCGTGGTGGGCGGCGGTGGCGGAGAGCGCCAGGGGGGCGATGGCGATGGCCAGCAGGGCCGGCGCCAGCAGCTTGCGGGAAACGGTCATCTTCATGGGGTCACTCCTTCGTGCCTCGGGTTGATGGTTCCAGTCTCACCCGGCGCGGTGCAAGGTCGGTGCAGCGAGCGTGCAAAGGTGGTGCATGCTCACTCCTCGGGCTGGTACTTGTAGCCCACCCCGTAGACCGAGCGGATCACCTCGCGTTCCGGCCACACCTCGCTGATCTTGCGGCGCAGCTTCTTGACGTGGCTGTCCACGGTGCGCTCGGAGACGATGCGGTGGTCGCGGTACATGTGGTCCATCAGCTGGTCCCGGGAGAAGATCCGCCCCGGGGCGTGCATCATCACCTTGAGCAGCTGGAACTCCACGGCGGTGAGGGCCAGGTCCTGGCCGTCGGCCAGCGCCCGCCAGCCCTCCTCGTCGAGGAGTAGATCGCTGCCCGCGGCCTGTTCGGCGCCGTCGCTGCCCTGGCTGCGGCGCAGCACCGCCTTGACCCGGGCCACCACCTCCCGGGGGCTGAAGGGCTTGCAGATATAGTCGTCGGCGCCCAGCTCGAGCCCCAGCAGGCGGTCCACCTCCTCGACCCGGGCGGTGAGCATGATCACCGGCAGCGCAGGCCAGCGCTGGCGGATCTCGCGGCACAGGGTCAGGCCGTCGGTGCCGGGCAGCATCAGGTCGAGCAGCACCAGCGCGGGCCCCTGGCCCGCCTGGCGCGCCTCGGCCAGCCACGGCAGCACGGCGTCGCCGTGATCCAGGTGGTGGGTGGCGAAGCCGCTGCCGGCCAGGTAGTCGGCCACCAGCCGGGCGATCTTGGGTTCATCCTCGACGATCAGGACCTGCTGTCCCTCGTGTTCCCTTGATGTCATGCGATCTCCTCCCTGATGCGGTCGTCATCGAGCGGTGGAAAGGTGAGCGTCCAGCATAACCCACCCAGCGGCGAGGACGAGGGGTGCATCTCGCCGCCGTGGGCCTTGACCAGGGCCGCGGCGATGGAGAGTCCCAGGCCGCTGCCGCCGCTGGCGCGATTGCGCGAGCCCTCCACCCGGTAGAGGCGCTCGGTGAGCCGGGCAAGCTCGCCCTCGGGCACCCCGGGGGCGCTGTCCTCCCAGGTGAGCCGGATGCCCCGGGGGGTGACGTCGAGGGTGACCCGCAGCCGGCCCGGGGCCCGGGTATAGGCGCAGGTGTTGTCGAGCAGGTTGTTCCAGAGCTGGCGCAGGCGCTGGACGTCGCCGCGCATCCAGGCCTCGGCCTGGATGCGGGTCTCCAGGGTGATGCCGCTGTCGGTGAGCCAGCCTTCCGCCTCCTCGAGGCGGTCGGCGAGGCTCTCGGCCAGGTCCAGCGGCGCGAGCAGCACCTCCAGGGCGCCGGCGTCGCTCTGCGAAAGCAGCCGCAGGTCGGCCACCAGCCGCTCGAGCTGGCCCACCTCCTGGGCCAGGGAGTGCAGGCTGTCCTGGTCGAGGCGGCGGATGCCATCCTGCATCGCCTCGATCTCGCCGCGCAGCACGGCCAGCGGCGTGCGCAGCTCGTGGGCGATGTCGGAGACCCAGCGGCTGCGCGCCTCGCGGCTCGCCTCCAGGGTGGCGGCCAGCACGTTGAAGTCCCGGGAGAGCCGCGACAGCTCGTCCTGGCCGCGCTCCGGCAGGCGGATGCTGTAGTCGCCCTCGGTGAGGCGCCGGGTGGCGAGTGCCATGCTGCGGGTGCGCCGCCCCAGCCACCAGGAGAGCCCGCCGGCCAGCAGCAGCGAGGCGACTCCCAGGGAGCCGACGATGATCGCCAGGTTACGCTGCTGGCGGGAGAGGAAGATATGGTCCATGCGCGCCATCAGCTGCTCCGGGGGGCGGTAGCCCAGGGTGCCGACCCGCTCCCCCTCGTGGAGGATCGGCAGCCAGCGCAGGGTGGCGGCCTCCTCCTCGTCGTCAGGCGGCAGGCCGATCACCGGCAGGCCGCTGGCGTCGTGGAGCACGAAGTCCTTGGGGTCGCCCAGGCGGCGCTCGATGCCCTGGGGCGGCATGCCGGCCCCGGGCCACAGCTGCTGGCGCACCAGCCGATGCCAGGCCGAGGGTGAGGCGCGCAGCCACTGCCAGTCGCCGCCGCGACTCGCCCACTCCTCGCCGAGCCCCTCGGCCAGGGTCTCGGCGCGGTTGGCCTGGGTGGTGTCCAGGTACTCGATGAAGCCGCGGTCGAGGCTGCGCGAGATGCCCAGGAACACCAGGGCCGAGATGGCCACGTTGACCGACAGGATCACCACGAACAGCTTGACGCCCAGCCGGGAGACGGCGGGCTGGGGCAGACGCAGGCTCATGGGGAGGCCTCCTCGGCTTGGGGGCTGCGGCCCTGGAGGCGCTCGCGCACCCCCTCCAGCATCAGGTAGAGGCAGGGCACCAGCAGCAGCAGGATGACGGTGGCGAAGAGCATGCCGAAGCCCAGCGAGATCGCCATGGGAATGATGAAACGGGCCTGGCGCGAGGTCTCGAAGATCATCGGCGCGAGCCCCAGGAAGGTGGTCAGGGTGGTCATCATGATCGGGCGCAGGCGCCGGGTGGCGGCGGCGACGATCGCCTCCCGGGCGGCCATGCCCTCGCGGCGCCGGCGGTTGGCGTAGTCGATCAGCACCAGGGCGTCGTTGATCACCACCCCGGAGAGCGCCAGCATGCCCATCAGGCTGACCACCGAGAGGCCGAAGCCCATGATCATATGGCCGGCTACCGCGCCGATGATGCCGAAGGGAATGGCGGCCAGCACCAGCAGCGGCTGCAGGTAGCTGCGGAAGGGAATCGCCAGCAGAGCATAGAGGGCGATCAGGGTCAGCCAGGAGGCCTTGGTGAGTGCCGAGACGTTGTCGGCGGTCTCCTGCTGGCGCCCGCCCGGGGAGATCTCGAGCCCCGGCCAGCCGGCCCGCAGGGCGGGGAAGACGTCGGCCTCCAGGGTGCCCAGCACCTGATTGATGCGCTCGTCGCCGGCGGCATCGGCGGTGACGTTGATGATGCGCCGGCCGTCGATGCGCTGCAGGGTGGTGGCGGCGCGACCGAGCTCGATCTCGGCGACCCGGGCCAGTGGCACCTGGCGCCCGTCCGGGGTGCGGATCGGCAGCCGGTAGAGGTCGGCGAGGCTCCGGCGCGCCTCCGCGGGCAGGCGCACCTCGACGCTGATCTCGTGGCGGCCGATGAACTGCTCGAGCGCCGTGATGCCCTGCAGGGGGGCGCGCAGCTGGCCGGCCAGGTCGCCGCCGGTGAGGCCCAGGGCGCGTCCCTCCGGCGAGAGGCGAATCTCCAGCTGGGGCTTGCCGTCGGCCAGGCCGCTGTCGATGTCGGTGATCCCCTCGAACTCGCCCAGCGCCTCGGCGAGCCGCGTGGCGGCCCCCTCCAGCGCTCGGCTGTCGGGGTGGGAGAGGCGCAGGGTCAGCCCGGCCCCGGCGCCGGGGCCGCCCACGTCGGACTCGAAGCGCACCGCCTGGACGCCGCTGAACTCGCCGGCCAGCTCGCGCCACTCCCGGGCGACCCGAGAGGGGGCCCAGGCGTCGAGGCTCGCGCGGTCCAGGGTCAGCTGCACGCTAAGCCGGTCACCGTCGATCTGGGCGCGGTTGGCGGTGAAGGTGGGGCCGTCGTCGCGAGCGGCCAGGGTCTCGGCGGCGGCCAGCAGGCGGTCGCGGATGGCGCGGTCGTCGGCGATGGGGCTGCCCACCGGCAGGGTCACCGTGGCCTGGACCCGGTCAGATTCCACCCGGGGCATCAGCGAGAAGCCGAGCCGGCCGCTCATGGCCCAGGCCAGGGCCACCGCCAGCAACGCCACGGCGAGGCTCACGGTGAGCAGTCGCTGGTCCAGGCAGCGCTCGAGGAAGGGGGCGAAACGCTGCTGGGTGACGCGAGACAGCCAGGCCTGCAGGGCCTGGCGCACCCGGTCGAGGGGACGCCGCCAGGCCGGCGCCTCGCGGCTGCCGGCGCGGTGGGCCAGGTGGGCCGGCAGGATGAACAGCGCCTCCAGCCAGGAGGCCAGGAACACCGTGATCACCACCAGCGGCACCACGGCGAAGATCATGCCGAGGAAGCCGGGCAGGAAGAGCAGCGGCAGGAAGGCGACGATGTTGGAGAGGATGGCAAAGCTGATCGGCACCGCCATCTCCCGGGCGCCGCGCACCGCCGCCTCGCGCAGGGAGTGGCCCTGCTCCCGGTAGCTGTGGATGTTCTCGCCCACCATGATGGCGTCGTCCACCACGATGCCCAGCGCGATGATGAAGGCAAACATCGACATCATGTTCAGCGACACCCCGAACCAGGGCAGGAAGAGCAGGGCGCCGAGGAAGGCGGTGGGAATGCCGAGGGTGACCCAGAAGGCCAGCCGTGCCTCCAGGAACAGGCCCAGCAGCACCAGCACCAGCGCCAGGCCCAGGAAGGCGTTCTTGAGCAGCAGGTCGAGGCGGTCGCGATAGACCTCGGAGCTGTCCCGGGAGATGGCGAGGCTCACTCCCTCCGGCAGGTCCGCCTGAAGCCGCTCGAGCTGGGCATGCACGGCGTCCGAGATGCCGATCGGCGTCTGGTCGCCGACCTGGTAGACGTCCAGGGTCAGGCTCGGCGCGCCGTTGTAGAGCACCTCGCGGTCGGTCTCGGCGAAGCCGCGTTCGACCCGGGCGATCTCGCCCAGGCGCAGCTGGCCGCCGTCGGGGGTGCCGAGGATCGGCAGCTCGGCGAACTCCCGGGCCTCGTCGCGGCGTCCCTGGTAGCGGATCAGCCACTCCCCCTCGCCGGTGGTCAGGCGACCGCCGGCCAGGTCCAGGGCCTCATCGCCGATGCGGTTGGCCAGCTGGCGGTGGTCGAGGCCGTGGCGCTGCATCGCCTCCTCGTCGAGCAGCACCTGGATCTCGCGCTCACGGTTGCCGGAGAGCTCCACCCGGGCGATGCCCGGCGAGCCCTGCAGTTCGGCGCGCACCTCCTCGGCCAGGTCGTGGAGCAGCTGGTCGTCGACCGGGCCGTGGAGCTGCAGGCTCATCACGCTGCGCGAGCGCCCGGCCAGGCCGAAGCGGGGCGGGTCGGCGGCGGCCGGCAGGCTGGTGATGGCGCCTACCGCCTGCTGGATCTCCTGGTAGACCCGCATCACCTCCACCCCCTCCACCAGGCTGGCGGAGACGCGGCCGGCGCCCTCATTGGCGGTGGCGGTGAGCTCGTCGATGCCGTCCACGTTGGCCAGTGCCGCCTCCAGGGGCAGCAGCAGGCTGCGCTCCACCTCCTCGGGGGTGGCGCCGGGATAGCCGATGGCGACGGTGATGATCTCCAGCTCGAAGTCGGGGAAGACCTCCTTCTTGATGGTGGTGGAGGCCATCAGCCCGCCGATGATCAGCAGCAGCATCAGCAGGTTGGGGGCCACCCCGTGGTGGACCATCCAGGCGATGGGGCCGCGGCGCATCATGGGCGGGGCTCCGCCGGCGCGGCGCCGGCCGGCCGCTCGGCGCTGCTGGCGGCGGTGCGCAGCGCCATGCCCTCCCGGGGCTGGCCCAGCGGCGAGGTGATCACCCGCTCGCCCGTCTCGAGGCCTTCGGCCACCAGCACCTGATGGTCATCGCGATGCAGCACGCTCACCGGGCGGCGGCGCAGGCGCTCCTCCTCGTCCAGCACCCACACCTCGTCGCCGGGGCGCAGGGCCGCGGCGGGAAGCGCGATCAGGTCGTCGCGCTCGCCTGCCTGGAACGCCAGGCGCACCACGTCGCCGAGACGCAGCGCCGGCGCGCCGCGCTGCGCCTCGGCCAGCGCCAGGGGGTCCTCCACGGCGACCAGCAGCTGGACCTGCAGGCCGTTCTCCTCCAGGGCCGGCAGCACCGAGAGCAGCTCGCCCTCGCGCTCGCTGCCGGCGGGCCAGCCGCGGCTGGTCAGGGTCACGGGGCTGCCCGGGGCCGCCTCGGTGGCCGGCGTCAGCCAGGCCAGCGCCTCGCCCGGCAGCGACGCCTGCACCCAGAAGCGCGACACGTCCACCAGGTGGAGGAGCTCGGTGCCGCTGGTGACCTCGCTGCCCTCGCCGAGCAGGCGCGCCTGGACCATGCCGGCCCAGGGGGCGGTGAGGGTGGCGCGCGCGAGATCCAGCCGGGCCCGATCGCGGGCGGCCCGGGCGCGCTCCACGTCGGCCTGGGCGCTTCTCAGCTGGGGCTCGCGCAGCACCAGGGCGCGCCGCTCCGCGGGCAGTTCGCGGCCGAAGCTCTGGTACTCGGCCCGAGCGCGCTGCTGCTCCCCCTGCTCCATGGCCAGTGCCGCCTCGGCCTGGGCCAGGGCGGCCTCGGCCTCGCGCAGTGCCAGGGAGAGGTCGGCGTTGTCCAGATGGGCGAGGGAGGCACCGGCCTCCACCACGCGGCCCGGCACCACCCCGGGGGCGAAGGCCTCCAGGCGGCCGGCGACCCGGCTCGCCAGCCGCGCCTCGCGCTCTGCCACGACCCGGCCGAAGCCGTGCAGCGCCGGGGCGGCGGCGCGTGGCACCACGCTGACGGCCTCCACCAGCGGCGGGACGGGCGCCGGGGCAGGGCGGCGCTCCACTCGTGGCGGCTGGCTCATCAGCCACCAGGCCAGGGCGAGCCCGCCGGCCAGCACCAGCAGGGCGACCAGGGCGCCGAGGCCGAAGCGCCCGCGCTGGCGGTGAGGACGTGCCGTGGAGGGGTGGGGCGGCGGGTTCATGGGCGACTCGGGCAGGGAGGGGAGTGGAGAGCATCGCGCGCGGCGATGCAGCCAATGGTCAGGAAATGTGCAAGCGATATGCAAGCCGGTGGCGGCGGGAGCGCCTCAGAGGGAGAGGAAGAACAGCAGCAGCGGCGGCGAAAGCAGCGAGAGGAGAAAGCCCGAGACCACCGCCACCGGCACGCAGGCGACACCCCCATGCTGCTGGATCACCGGCAGGGTGAAGTCCATGGAGGTGGCACCACCGTAGCCGATGGCCAGGGCCGCATGGCGGCGGATCACCAGGGGAATCAGCACGAAGGCCAGCAGTTCCCGGGCGAGGTCGTTGAAGAAGGCCACGCCGCCCATGGCCGGGCCCAGGGCATCGCCCACCAGGATGCCGGAGAGGGAGTACCAGCCGAAGCCGGCGGCCAGCGCCAGGCCTTCGCTGGCGCGCAGGTCCAGCAGCGGGGCGGCGAGCAGGCCGCCGGCCAGCGAGGTGGCCGCCAGCATCAGGGCGATAGCCAGGCCGTGGCGGTTGAGCAGGATCTGGCGCAGCGGCATGCCGGAGTTGCGCAGCTGGCAGCCGATCAGCGCCAGCAGCGCATAGAGCACCCATTCGGCGAGGGTCTCGGCGCCGTCGTGGAGCCCGGGGAGGGCGCGGCCCGCCAGCCCCAGCCCGACGCCGAGCACCACCACGCCCACCAGGGCCAGGGAGCCGGCCATGGCGGCGAGCTTGCTCAGCGGGGCGCCGGGCACCACCCGGGAGGGGTCGGCGGCGAGGCCGAGGCGCCCGGAGAGCCACCAGAGGCCCGCCAGATTGCAGGCGCTGATCACCGCGAACAGGGCCAGCGCCTGGCCCCCCATGCGCGAGAGCTGGCCGGCGAGGTCGTCGAGGCCGGCCAGGCTCACCCCCATCAGCAGCAGGATCACGTAGACCGAGGCGCTCACTCCCCGGTTGATCAGCGCCATCAGCCCGGCATGGCGAACCGGCACCAGGTAGCCCAGCACCAGCGGCAGCAGCACGATCACCAGACCTGTCAGCATCGAGAGTCCCTTCCCTGTGCTGTCGCCGAGGCGGCGACGGAAAACCCGCTACTCTAGCAGGCTCTTGCGGGGCTGGGCATCACTCGCCGAGGGAGAGGCGGGAGAGGGAGAGGCGGCTCCGGCGTTCGCCGTCGCGGCGGTACTCCACGGCCAGCATCAGGCCGGGGACCTCGGGGTGGAAGTGGAACATCAGGTGGCGTTCCGGCTTGTCGGGTTCGGTGACCTCGACCGCCAGGGCCTCGAACTCCCCGACGGGCAGGCTCAGGTTCTCGGAGCCCAGCACCCGGTACGCCATGCGCTCCTCCCGGCCACGGTGGTTCTGGTAGCGGATGTCGCAGCTATCCCGGCAGGTGCCGTCGATCACCCGGCGGGAGAGCTCGAAGAGGGCGGCCTGGCGGTCGGGAAGCACGGCCAGGTCGTCCGGGGCGAGGCGATAGTCGCCGCCCAGCCCCAGCAGGGAGTAGCCGCTGATGTACTGGAGCGAACGCACCCCCTGGTCCTTGATCAGGAAGCGGCTGCGCTCCTCCCCCCGTGCCACGGCGATGGCGGCGCTCATCTCGCTGTGCCAGGAGCCACCGTCCCGTGAGAGCCGGTGCTCGACGCTGGTACTGGGCCAGCCGCTCACCTCCAGGCGGTAGCGGGCGGCGAAGGGCTGGGGGACCACCCGTGAAGCGTTCTCGATGGCCGGCTCCGCCTTGCGGTAGCTGGGGGAGGGGGCGGCCGGCGCCTCCGCTGCCGCGGCGGCGAGGGGCAGGCAGGTCAGCAGGGCAATCAGCAGGCGTCTGAGGGGCATGTCGTTCTCGCTGGGCGATGGCAGAGCAGTGGACTCCCGGGGAGTGCGCGGGTTCCGGCATGCGGGGTTCTTGCATATTCAGGCCTTGGCTTTATCTTGGCGGGTCACGAGCCACCGCACAATCGGGAGAAGAGCGCATGTCGGAGATCAAGGGCAAGGTCATCATCATCACCGGGGCGAGCAGCGGGCTGGGCGAGGCCACCGCCCGGCGGCTGGCCCGCGAGGGCGCGCGCCTGGTGCTCGGCGCCCGCCGCGAGTCGCGCCTGGCCGCGCTGGTCGACGCGATCACCGCGGAGGGGGGCGAGGCGATCTATCGGGTCACCGATGTCACCCGGCGCGACCAGGTCGAGGCGCTGGCCGCCGCCGCCCTGGCGACCTACGGGCGCATTGACGTGCTGGTCAACAACGCCGGCGTGATGCCGATCTCGCCCCTCAACCGCCTCAAGGTGGAGGAGTGGGAGCGGATGATCGACGTCAACATCAAGGGGGTGCTCTACGGTATCGCCGCCGTGCTGCCCACCATGCGCGACCAGCGTGCCGGCCACGTGATCAACGTCTCCTCGGTGGCCGGCCAGGTGGTGTCGCCGGCGGCGGCGGTCTACAGCGCCACCAAGTTCGCGGTACGGGCGATCTCCGAGGGGCTGCGCCAGGAGTCGCGCGAGATCCGCTCGACCAATATCTCGCCGGGGGCGGTGACCAGCGAGCTGACCGAGTCGATCAGCGACCCGCGCACCGCCCAGGGGGTGGGCGAGCTCTATGAGCTGGCCATCGAGCCCGACGCCATCGCCCGGGCCATTGCCTTCGCCATCGCCCAGCCCGCCGACGTGGACGTCAACGAACTGACCATCCGGCCGACCCGGCAGCCGCTGTGAGCCCCGGGCTTAGCGTCACCGGGTAGTCGCTTTCGCCCGGGGCGAGCTCGAGGAGGGGGGCGGGCAGCGCCGTGAGGGCTTCCCGCACCCGCTCCCGGGCGCCCTCGGCCAGTGCCATCTCCTCGGCGACCACCCGGCCATCCACCACCAGCGGGCGCAGCAGCGGTTCGCCGTCGATGCCTGCTTCGTCGCGCAGGGCGATGATGTCGCCGGCGTAGCGGCCGTCGGCGCCCAGGCGGCGATAGAGCTGCTTGCCCCCGGGCAGGTTGATCTTGCCGGGGGAGTGCTTCACCCGCGGGGTGCCGGCGTACGCCACCAGCTTGTAGGAGAGGTCGATCACCGGGGCGTCGGCGGAGACCCCCATCTCGGTGCCCACCCCGAAGATATCGATGGGCGCGCCGGCGTCGAGCAGCGCGGCGATCTGCCCCTCGTCCAGGCCACTGCTGGCCACGATCTTCACCTCGCCATGGCCCGCCGCGTCGAGCAGCGCCCGGGCGCCCCTGGCCAGCTCGCCGAGGTCGCCGGAGTCGAGGCGGATCGCCTTCACCGCGAGCCCGGGCTCCTCGCGCAGCAGCGCGATGACCCGGCGCACCCCCTCGAGGGTGTCGTGGGTGTCCACCAGCAGGGTGGTGCCGGGATAGCGGCGGGCGAAGGCGCGAAAGGCCACGCGCTCGTCGTCGTGGGCCAGGATATAGCTGTGGGCCATGGTGCCGCGCAGCGCCATGCCGTGACGCAGCCCGCCCAGCACGTTGCTGGTCCCCTCGAGCCCCGCCGTGCGGTAGGCGCGCACGCCGCGCACCGCGGCGTCGATGCCGTGCATGCGGCGCAGGCCGAAGTCCACCACCGGCCGGCCCCGGGCCGCGATCACCAGGCGGACCGCCTTGGAGGCGAGCACCGTCTCCAGCTGCACCAGGTTCATGAGCAGGCTCTCGAGCAGCTGGGCCTCGGCGATGGGGGCCTCCACCTCCAGCAGGGGCTCGTTGCCGAACACCGGGGTCCCCTCGGGCAGCGCCCGGATGTCGCCGCGAAAGCGCCACCGGCCGAGCCAGTCGAGGAAGTCCGCGTCGAACAGCCCGGTGGCGGCCAGGCGGGCCAGCTGTGACTCACCGAAGCGCAGGCGGGTGGCCAGCTCGGCCGCATGTTGCTGGCCGCAGGCGAGCATGAAGCGGCGAGTCGCCGGCAGCCTGCGAAAGAAGAGGCTGAAGGTGGCGCGGGCCTCCATCCCTTCGGCCCAGTAGGCCTGCAGCATGGTGAGCTGGTAGAGGTCGGTGAGCAGGGCCAGGTCGTCGTCGGCGACCGCATAGGGCACCGGTGTCATGGCACCCGCTCCGCCACCACCTCCACCCCGGCATCGCGCAGCGCCCCCAGGGTCTCCTCGGCAGCCTCGGGTACCACCGCGGCGCACAGCGGACCGAGCAGCCGGGTGGTGAAGCCCTCGCGGCGGGCGTCCAGTGCGGTGGCCCGGACGCAGACGTCCAGCGCCAGGCCGCAGACGAACACGCGCTCGATGCCGCGGCTGCGCAGGTAGCCGGCGAGGCCGGTGCCGTCGAAGGCGGAGTAGGCGTCCGCGTCGAAGGCGGTGGCCTTGCTGACGCGGATGGTGGCGGCGTCCAGCGCCAGATCGGGGTGGAAGGCTGCACCGTCGGTGTCCTGCACGCAGTGTACCGGCCAGGGGCCGCCGCGATGGGCGAAGCTCGCGTGGTCGACGGGGTGCCAGTCACGGCTGGCCACCACCAGGGCGCCCGCGGCCCGGGCGGCGGTGATCTCGGCGTTGATGCCCGGCACCAGGGCGGCACCGCCGGCCACGGCCAGGGCGCCCCCCTCGCAGAAGTCGTTCTGCAGGTCCACGACGAGCAGCGCGTCGCCGGGGCCGTACTCCATGCTCATGCTCATCATCTGCCCTCCCGGGATGGTGGCACCTCTCACCTCAGGGTAGGGCCTTCACCGCCCTTCGTGTAGCGGTGTCAGTAGCCGGCCGCGGGGTCCACCGTCGCCTGGGGCGTGCCGGCCTCGAAGGCGCGCAGCGCCTCGGCCACCTGGTCCAGCGCCGCGCCCAGCGGCGTGGGGCCGGCCATGTGCGGGGTGACCCAGATCCGCGGGTGGGTCCAGAGCGGGCTCGCCTCGGGCAGCGGCTCCTCGGGGAAGGCGTCGAGCAGGGCGCCGCGCAGCCGCCCCACGCTTGCGGGGTCGTCGCTCGGCCCCAGGGCGGCGAGCAGCGCGGCCTCGTCGATCAGGGTGCCGCGCCCGGGGTTGATCAGGCTGGCCCCCTCGGGCAGCCGGGCAAGGGCGCGAGCGTCGATGATATGGCGCGTCGCGGGGGTGTCCGGCAGCAGCAGCACCAGGGTGTTGACCCGGCCGAGCAGCTCGTCGAGACCGGCATCGCCGTGGTGGCAGGTGATGCCCGCCAGGCGCCTGGGCGAGCGGCTCCAGCCGTGCACCGGGAAGCCGTCGGCGACCACCATGGCGGCCACCTTCGCGCCGATGGCGCCGAGCCCCAGCACCCCCACCGGCCAGTCGGCCTTGTCCACCACCGCGTGCTCGCCCCACGCCCGGGCGTGCTGCTGGCGGCGGTAGCGGTCGAAGTCGCGCTGGAAGTGGAGGATCCCGTAGCGTACGTAGTCGCCGATCAGCTCCGCCATGCCGGCGTCGCGCAGCTTGACGATCGGGACCCCCTCGGGAAGCCCGGGGTTGTTGAGCAGGGCGTCCACCCCGGCCCCCAGGTTGACGATGCCCCTGAGGGCCTCGGGCTCGCGCAGCAGTGCCTCCGGCGGCTTCCACACCGCCAGGTAGTCGGCCTGGCGGCGCTGCGCCGGCGGCGCCGCGCTGGTGATCACCTCGGCCTCGGGCAACCGCTCGGCCAGGGCATCTCGCCACTGCTCGGCATCGTCGATATGCACCAGTACCTTCATGGTCTCTCCTTGCACAGGGGTTGCGTTCATCATGGAAGCCGGCGACGTTGTGAACAAGGGTGACACGCGAAGCGGAAATGCTTGACCGCCTACCGTGGGTTGGCAGTAACCTCCACCCCGAGGGGTCAACCCCACTGCCTCGTGCCACCGACCGGTTCGCGACCCGTCCAGGCATCCGTCGGTGATCGTGACCCTGGCCGGCCTTCTCCTCATCGAGAGGGCCGATTTTCTTGATGTTGCTTTGGCGAGTGGCCTAATGACCCAGGTAAACCTGCCCTTCACCCGCGAGGAGTACGCCAGCCGGCTATGGAAGGTGCGTGCCGAGATGGCCAGCCGCGGCATCGACGTGCTGATCATCAGCGACCCCTCCAACATGGCCTGGCTCACCGGCTATGACGGTTGGTCGTTCTATGTGCACCAGTGCGTGCTGCTGGGGCTGGAGGGCGAGCCGGTCTGGTACGGCCGGCGCATGGACGCCAACGGGGCGCTGCGCACCTGCTGGATCGATCCGGATAACATCACCTACTACCCGGACTACTACGTCCAGAACCCCGACATGCACCCCATGGACTACCTGGCCCAGTCGATCATGCCCGATCGCGGCTGGCACCAGGGGGTGGTCGGCATGGAGATGGACAACTATTACTTCTCCGCCAAGGCCTACCAGAGCCTGCTGCGGGAGCTGCCCCACGCCCGCTTCATGGACGCCAACTCCCTGGTCAACTGGTGCCGTGCCATCAAGTCGCCCCAGGAGATCGAGTACATGCGCGTAGCGGCCAAGATCGTCGAGGGCATGCATTCGCGCATCCTCGAGGTGATCGAGCCCGGCCTGCCCAAGAGCAAGCTGGTCTCGGAGATCTACCGGGTCGGCATCGAGGGGTGGCGCGACGAGCAGGGCCGGGTCTTCGGCGGTGACTATCCGGCCATCGTGCCCATGCTGCCCACCGGCAAGGATGCCGCCGCCCCCCACCTGACCTGGGACGACACGCCGTTTCGCAAGGGGGAGGGCACCTTCTTCGAGATCGCCGGGGTCTACAAGCGCTACCACGCGCCCATGTCGCGCACGGTGTTCCTGGGCCGCCCGCCGACGGAGTTCGTGCGTGCCGAGTCGGCGCTGCTCGAGGGGATCGAGAACGGCCTGGCGGTGGCCAAGCCCGGCAACCGCACCGCGGACATCGCCATGGCGCTGGGCGCGGCCATGGACAAGTACGGCTTCGACCGCGGCGGCGCCCGCTGCGGCTACCCCATCGGCATCAGCTATCCCCCGGACTGGGGCGAGCGCACCATGAGCCTGCGCCCCTCGGACGAGACCATCCTGCAGCCGGGCATGACCTTCCACTTCATGCCGGGCCTGTGGGAGGACGAGTGGGGCCTGGAGATCACCGAGAGCATCCTGATCACCGAGACCGGCTGCGAGACCCTGGCCGACTTCCCGCGCCAGCTGTTCGTGCGCTGACCTCAATACACCACCCAAGGAGGGGCGCCGGGGGCAAGCCGAAGAGGAGGTCTTTTGCCAGGGAAGGCAAAAGTAGCTTACAGGGAGGTATTCACAGCGCCTCCTCGCAGGCTTGTCGCCGGAACAGCCCCGTGTCGGGCCGCCATTCGCCTCGAGAATGGAGTCTCGAAAGCCCCGTACAAGAACATGGAGACCAGCCAATGACCAAGCGTCCCAGCCCGATCAGCGCCACCGTCGATTTCGACGCCGACGGCGTCCAGCACGGCTTCCTCAAGCTGCCCATCTCGGTGGATGACTCCGCCTGGGGGGCGGTGATGATCCCGGTCACCGTCGTGAAGAGCGGCGAGGGCCCCACGGCCCTGCTCACCGGCGGCAACCACGGCGACGAGTACGAGGGCATCACCTCGCTGCTCAAGCTGTCGAGCCAGCTCAAGGCCGAGGAGGTCACCGGCCGGGTGATCATCGTCCCCTGCATGAACACCCCGGCGGTGATGGCCGGCAAGCGCACCTCCGGGCTCGACGGCGGCAACCTCAACCGCAGCTTCCCCGGCGACCCCGACGGCAGCGTGACCGAGAAGATCGCCGACTACTTCACCCGGGTGATGGTGCCGATGTGCGACGTGGTGCTCGACCTGCACTCCGGCGGGCGCACCCTGGACATCATCCCCTTCGGCGCCTCCCACGTGCTCGACGACCCCGAGCAGCAGCGCCAGGCGCTGGAGGGCGCCAAGGCGTTCGGCGCCCCCTACGCCATGATGATGTTCGAGCTCGACGCCGCGGCCCTCTTCGACACCGCGGTGGAGAGCCAGGGCAAGATCTTCGTGGCCACCGAGCTCGGCGGCGGCGGCACCTCCACCCCGGAGAGCATGGCGATCACCGAGCGCGGCGTGCGCAACTTCCTGATCCACTACGGCCTGCTGGAAGGCGAGGTGGAGATGCCCGCCGAGCCCCAGGTCTACCTCGACATGCCCGATGCCAGCTGCTACGTGCAGAGCGAGCACTCCGGCGTGCTGGAGCTCTGCTTCGCCCTGGGCGAGCGGGTCGAGAAGGGCGAGGTGGTGGCCCGGGTCTATGACATGACCAGAAGCGGCACTGCCCCGGTGGAGTACCGCGCCGGGCGCAGCGGGGTGCTGGCGGCACGCCGCCACCCGGCACTGGTCAACATGGGCGACACCATCGCGGTGATCGCCGATGTCGTCGACTCGCTGGGTTGAGGGTGCCGGAATCACGATGAAACTGGACCGCTACGACCTGAAGATCCTCGAGATCCTCTCTCGGGATGGCCGCATCACCAAGTCCAAGCTGGCCGAGGCGATCAACCTCTCGGTCAGCCCCTGCTGGGAGCGGGTGCGCCGGCTGGAGAAGGCCGGCATCATTGAGGGCTACAGTGCCCGCATCAATGGCGCCGCCCTGGTCAAGCGCACCCCGGTGTGGGTGCAGATCGAGCTCAAGGCCCACAACGCCGAGAGCTTCGCCCGCTTCGAGGCGCTGGTGCAGGCCACCCCCGAGGTCACCGAGTGCGTGGCGGTGGGGGGGGGCGTCGACTATCTGATCAAGGTCGAGGCCGACTCCATCGACGCCTACCAGCGCCTGATCGATGCCTGGCTGACCGGCGAGGCCGGCATCGAGCGCTACTTCACCTACATCGTCACCAAGACGGTCAAGCGCCCCGAACCGGGCTTCTCCCGCGACGACTTCTCCCCCTGACCCCCGTCTCCCCCGCTGGCAGGCCCGCCCTGCGCGAGCCCAGCGTTGATTCTCCGGTGAAGCCTGTGGCATATGCTTGTGTAAGTGTGTGAGCATGGGCTTACCCACGCCGGGCGGTCCTTCCGGCACGCTTTCCAGGTGCCGGTCATGGCTGACTCCGCCCCGGAAGAGACGAGATCGCCTGACGCAGAGAGACTGCCATGTCCTACTTCACGATTGCCGGTGTGCAGATGCATGCCCTGCATCACGGCGACAACACCGAAGCCATGCGCCACCGGGTCGACGTGCTGATGAGCCGCTTCCCCCAGGTCCAGATGGTCCTGTTCAGCGAGCTGATGCCCATGGGGGCCTCGCCCCACCACGCCCAGCCGATGCCCAGCCATGCCGAGCAGTTCTTCTGCCAGCTGGCCGAGCAGCACCGCATCTGGCTGATCCCGGGCTCCATGTTCGAGAAGACTGAGCACGGGATCTTCAACACCCTCTCGGTGATCAACCCCCACGGCCAGGTCGTGGCCCGCTACCGCAAGATGTTCCCCTTCCTGCCCTATGAGGCGGGGGTGGAGAGCGGCAGCGAGTTCGTGGTCTTCGACGTGCCCCATGTGGCGCGCTTCGGGGTCTCGATCTGCTACGACATGTGGTTCCCCGAGACCACCCGGACCCTGGCCGCCATGGGCGCCGAGGTGATCCTGCACCCGACCATGACCGATACCATCGATCGTGACATCGAGCTCTCCATCGCGCGCACCAACGCCGCGGTCAACCAGTGCTACTTCTTCGACATCAACGGCGCCGGCGCCATCGGCAACGGGCGCTCCATCGTGGTGGGCCCCTCCGGCGACGTCATCCACCAGGCCGGCACCGGCGAGGAGGTGATGCCCATCGAGGTGGACCTCAACCGGGTGCGCCGCGAGCGCGAGACCGGCCTGCGCGGCCTCGGCCAGCCCCTCAAGAGCTTCCGGGACCGCCGCGTCGACTTCACGCTCTACCGCAGCGAGACCGGCTCCTCCCCCTTCCTCGATACCCTGGGCCCGCTGCAGAAGCCGCTGCGCGCCGACGTCGAGGAGTACTGATCCGCTGCCCCCTGTCCCGCAAGGAGACCATCATGCTGGAGTCCCTCAAGCGCGCCCTGTGCCGACTGCTCGGCCGCCGGGACTCCCCCTCGCCCGCCGCGAGAGCGGCTGACGCCCCCTCATCCGCCATCGTTGGAGCGACAACAATGAACAAGATCACCAGCATTGCCGATGTCCGCCGCCACTTTCGCAACAACAAGGAGCCGATCTACTTCATCTCGGCCACCAACTTCAACCTGCTCGGCATCGGCGACTGGGTGGGCAACTTCCGCCATATCAACTACATCGACTGCTTCGACGGCCAGCAGCGCAACGTCTTCGTGCCGAAGGAGAAGTTTCCCCGCGACTTCGAGAGCATCGAGGACATCAACAACTACCTGCTGGAGCACAAGGAGGTGATCGACTTCATCCAGTCGAGGGCCGACGGTGAGCATGCCGGCACCGCTGCCTTCCTGATGTTCGACGAGCACACCGAGGAGGTGTGCCAGCAGCTGGGGCTCAAGGTCGCCTTCCCGCCGGCGGCGCTGCGAAGCCGCATGGACAACAAGATCGAGACGGTGCGCATCGGCAACAAGGCCGGCGTGCCCAGCGTGCCCAACGTGCTGGCCCGGGTGGGCAGCTATCAGGAGCTCTGCGAGGTGAGCCGGGAGCTCGGCTCCGACCTGGTGGTGCAGACCGCCTTCGGCGATTCCGGCCACACCACCTTCTTCATCGCCAGCGAGGACGACTACTACAAGCACGCCGAGGAGATCGAGGCCGAGGCCGAGGTCAAGATCATGAAGCGGATCAACTGCCGCGGCTCGGCCATCGAGGCCTGTGCCACCCGCTGCGGCACCGTGGTGGGGCCGCTGATGACCGAGCTCGTCGGCTTCAAGACCCTGACCCCCTACAAGGGGGGCTGGTGCGGCAACGAGATGTTCGCCGGCGCCTTCACCCAGGAGATTCGCGACAAGGCGCGGGAGTACACCTTCAAGTTCGGCGAGGCGCTGCGCGAGGAGGGCTACCGCGGCTACTTCGAGCTCGACTTCCTGATCGACATGGACAGCGGCGAGGTCTATCTGGGCGAGCTCAACCCACGGGTCACCGGGGCCAGCTCGCTGACCAACGTGGCGGCCTTCGCCCACTCCGACATCCCGCTGTTCCTCTTCCACCTGCTGGAGTTCTCCGACGTCGAGTTCGACCTCGACATCAACGAGATCAACGAGCGCTGGTCCCACCCGGACAGCGTCGACAGCTGGAGCCAGCTGGTGATCAAGCACACCGACGAGAGCGTCGACCTGCTGACCGCTGCGCCGCGCACCGGGGTGTGGAAGATGGCCGGGGACGGCAGCATCGCCTACGACCACTACAGCTATCACCCCCATGCCGCCGAGAACGAGCAGGAGGGCTTCTTCCTGCGCATCAGCGGCGCCGGCGACTTCCGCTACGAGGGGGCGGACCTCGGCA
The DNA here is from genome assembly GCF_003547075.1 of Halomonas sp. JS92-SW72. NCBI lineage: Bacteria > Pseudomonadati > Pseudomonadota > Gammaproteobacteria > Oceanospirillales > Halomonadaceae > Halomonas > Halomonas sp. JS92-SW72. The sequence continues at coordinate 1,927,783 of NZ_CP032147.1, read as the reverse complement.
TCCTGATCACCCGCGGCCGGCTGATGGACGACGACTTCCAGCTCAACGAGCGGGCGAAGGCCTGGATCGACGGCATCCGCGGCCAGTACGCCGGCCAGTCGCTGCAGGATCCCGTGGTGGAGCAGGTCGCCGTCAGCCACTCCGTGGGCGGCGGCAACTTCAAGATCCTGTGAAGGGGGAGGGGGCCGGCCCGCGAGGGTCGGCGTCCGCAACGATGGACGACAAGACGCTGGTCTTTCGCACCCTGCACGAGGCGGCGCCGGGCCCCAAGTGGCGCTCGCTCTTCGATGCGCACTGGTCCGCCTACGAGGCCTGGTACCTGGCGGAGGGCGAGCGCGAGCGACCGGGGTACCTGGCCTGCCTCAACGCCCTGCGCCGCCACATGCCGGAGCTGCTCGATACCTACCGCACGCTGTGCGACCTGGCCGGCGGCGGCGACCTGGCCTCGCGCTTCCTGAGCCTCTACCAGCCGCCGCCCTACATCACCGGCTGCTCCCAGGCGGTGCTGGCCCGCCCCGGCGCCACCCTGCTGGCCCGCAACTACGACTACCCGCCGGAGCTCTGCGAGGGGTCGATCCTCTATACCCGCTGGAACGGTCGCGGCGTGATCGCCATGAGCGACTGCCTGTGGGGCGTGCTCGACGGCATGAACGACCGCGGGCTCGCCGTGTCGCTGGCCTTCGGCGGGCGCAAGGCGGTGGGCGAGGGGTTCGGGGCGCCGGTGATCCTGCGCTACCTGCTGGAGTTCTGCGACAGCGTGCCCGAGGCCGCCGAGGTGCTGGCACGGGTGCCCACCCACATGGCCTACAACATCACCGTGGCCGACGCCGCCGGGCGCTATGTCACGGCGATGATCGGCCCCGACCGCCGGGCCAGCATCCGCCGGGTGCCGGTGGCCACCAACCACCAGAAGCGCATCGAGTGGTACGCCCATGCGCTGGCCTCGGAGACGCTGATCCGCGAGCGGCAGCTCTCCATCCTGGTGGATGACGAGGCCACCAGCGAGGCGCGCCTGGAGGCGGCCTTCTCGGCGCCGCCGCTGTTCCGCCACGACTATCGCCGCGGGCTGGGCACCATCTATTCGGCCTTCTACCGCCCCGGGGAGGGACGGGTGCGCTATCGCTGGCCCGGCCTCGACCTGGACCTCGGCTTCGATCACTTCCCCGAGGAGGCGATCACCGTGCGCTACGGCGTGAGGGAGAGGTTCGGCAGCTGATCGATATCGACAACGACAATCACCAGAGAAGGGTGTCGCCATGCAAGAGAGCAGCCAAACAGAAACGCCCTACACCGCGCTGGGCTTCTACCACAAGATCTCTCAGCTGCGTGCCGATACCTGGAACGCGCTCAAGCGCGACCTCGGCCAGCTCAATCGGCTGGCCGACGAGGCGCAGGTGCGCAACCTGGTCAAGGCGATCGACGTCAAGCTGACCCGCCTCGAGATCATCGAGGACTACCACGCCTTCCCCTCCAAGGAGGATTTTCGCCACCTCTGGTCGCTGTTCGATCGCGAGGAGTACCTGCTGCTGGAGAAGGTGGTCAAGCGCCTGGTGCGGGCGCTGATCAGCGAGTCCTACCGGCGCCGCCACGTGGATCTCTCGGAGACCGACGCCGACGCCGAGGACCTGGAGACCCTGGATGCCCTGGCCCAGCTGCGCCGCGGGCATCCGGCCTCCAACAGCGCGGCCCAGCCCTACTTCGAGCTGCTGATCGTCGACAACCTCTCGTCCCAGGAGGAGGAGGTGGTGCGCGAGGCGTTCCGCAACATGCGCCGCCCCGAGGATCGCTTCGTCTACGACGTGGTGACGGTGCGCAGCTTCGAGGACGCGCTGATCGCGGTGCTGGTCAACCCCAACATCCAGGCCTGCCTGATCCGCTACGAGTTTCCCTACAAGTCGAAGTACAACCTGAGCGCGCTGCGCAACTACCTCGAGGGGCTCTCCGAGCAGGCCCTGGAGCACCAGTCCGAGGCGGAGCGCAGCATCCTGCTCAGCGGCATGATCCATGAGCTGCGCCCGGAGATCGACCAGTTCCTGGTTACCAGCGGCGACGTGGAGGCCACGGCGAGCCGCGACATCCGCCACTTCAACCGCATCTTCTATCGCGAGACGGACTACATCGAGCAGCACCACACCATCCTGCGCGCCATCGACAACCGCTACCGCACCCCCTTCTTCGATGCCCTGCGCGAGTACAGCCGGAAGCCCACCGGGGTCTTCCACGCCATGCCCATCTCGCGGGGCAAATCGGTGACCCGCTCGCACTGGGCGGGGCACATGATCGACTTCTACGGCATCAACATCTTCCTCGCCGAGACCTCGGCCACCTCCGGCGGGCTCGACTCCCTGCTGCAGCCCTACGGCCCCATCAAGAAGGCCCAGGAGTACGCCGCCCGCGCCTTTGGCGCCCGGCAGAGCTTCTTCGTCACCAACGGCACCTCCACCGCCAACAAGATCGTGGTGCAGGCGCTGGTCAAGCCGCGGGACATCGTGCTGATCGACCGCGACTGCCACAAGTCGCACCACTACGGGATGGTGCTGGCCGGGGCCCACGTCAGCTACCTGGACTCCTATCCGCTCAACGACTACTCCATGTACGGCGCCGTGCCGCTCAAGGAGATCAAGAAGACCCTGCTGGCCTACAAGCGCGCCGGCGAGCTCCACCGGGTCAAGATGCTGCTGCTGACCAACTGCACCTTCGACGGCGTGGTCTACAACGTGCGCCGGGTGATGGAGGAGTGCCTGGCGATCAAGCCGGACCTGGTCTTCCTCTGGGACGAGGCGTGGTTCGCCTTCGCCGGCTTCAACCCCACCTACCGGCCGCGCACTGCCATGCATGCCGCCCGCACCCTGCGCGACCGCTACCGCAGCGAGGCCTACCGCGAGGAGTACGCGGCCTGGAAGGCCGAGTTCGAGGCGTTCGACCCGGACGACGATGCCACCTGGCTGGAGCGGCGGCTGCTGCCCGACCCCGACCTCGTGCGTATCCGCACCTATGCCACCCACTCCACCCACAAGACCCTGACCTCGCTGCGTCAGGGCTCGATGATCCACGTCTGGGACCAGGACTATCGCCAGAAGGTCGAGGCGCCGTTCCACGAGGCCTACATGACCCACACCTCGACCTCGCCCAACTACCAGATCATCGCCTCTCTGGACGTGGGCCGGATGCAGGCCGAGATGGAGGGCTTCGAGCTGGTGCACGCCCAGGTGGAGGCGGCGCTCTCGCTGCGCGAGCAGCTTTATACCCATCCGCTGCTGCAGAAGTACTTCCGGGTGCTGGTCAACAAGGACATGGTGCCGCTGGAGTACCGGCAGTCCGGGGTCGACACCTTCTACGACCCGGTGACCGGCTGGAACAAGATGGAGGAGGCCTGGGCCAACGACGAGTTCGTGGTCGACCCCAGCCGCATCACCATCGCCATCGGCGCCACCGGCATCGACGGCGATACCTTCAAGAACGAGTACCTGATGAACAAGTACGGCATCCAGATCAACAAGACCTCTCGCAACACCGTGCTGTTCATGACCAATATCGGCACCACCCGGGGCTCCATCGCCTACCTGCTCGACGTGCTGATCAAGCTGGCCAAGGAGTTCGAGGCCCGCTGGGAGGAGAGCAGCCGCCCGGAGCGTCGGATCATCGAGAACCGGGTGCGCTCGCTGACCGAGGAGCTGCCGCCGCTGCCCGACTTCAGCCGCTTCCATGACGCCTTCCGCCAGTGCGGCGAGACGCCCCAGGGCGATATCCGCCGCGCCTATTTCCTGGCCTATGACGAGGAGAACACCGAATACCTGCGCTTCGACAACGGCGAGCTGCAGGCCGAGATGCGCGCTGGCCGCGACGCGGTCTCGGCGAGCTTCGTGATCCCCTATCCGCCGGGCTTCCCGGTGCTGGTGCCGGGTCAGGTGGTCAGCGAGGAGATCCTCCACTTCCTGCAGGCCCTGGACGTCACCGAGATCCATGGCTATCGCCCGGAGCTCGGCCTTTTGGTGTTCACCGAGGCGGCGCTGGCCAACCCCGAGGCTGGCTGACCGGTCGCGCAGAAAATCCTCCTGTCGGGCGGCGGCGGACAAAAAAAAGCACATCTTCCCCGCCGCCCAACGAAAAGTCCCCGCCGCCCATCTCCCTTACCATGATCCTACCGAGCCGCCCCGAGGAGTTTCTTCCGGCGGCTCGATCGTTTCATCGACGCCGGCCTCCAATGCCAACTCGGCCGGCGCGTCAGGGGAGGTGCCGCATGAATATGAAGCTGTCCAGGACGCTGTCCACCATGCTCGACGATCCGCGTCTGTTTCGTCAGCACGCCTACGTCAACGGTCAGTGGACCCACGGCGAGGGCGGCCGCGAGGAGGCCGTCTTCGACCCGGCCACCGGCGAGGCCCTGGGGTACATTCCCTGGCTCGAGGCGCATCAGATCCGCGCCGCGGTGGACGCCGCCGAGGCCGCCTTCGTGCACTGGCGGGCGCTGCGCGCCGACGAGCGCTGCGAGCGCCTGCTCGCCTGGTACGACCTGCTCCTCGCCAACCGCGAGGACCTGGCCACCATCATGACCATGGAGCAGGGCAAGCCGCTGCCGGACGCCCGTGGCGAGGTGGAGTATGGCGCCAGCTTCGTGCGCTGGTTCGCCGAGGAGGGCAAGCGCACCTTCGGCGAGACCATTCCCAGCCATATCCCCAACGCCGCCCTGGGCACGCTCAAGGAGCCGGTGGGTATCGCCGCCCTGATCACGCCCTGGAACTTCCCGCTGGCGATGATCACCCGCAAGGCCGCCGCGGCGCTCGCCGCCGGCTGCCCGGTGATCGTCAAGCCGGCCGGCGAGACGCCCTTCTCGGCGCTGGCCCTGGCGGAGCTGGCCGAGCGCGCCGGCATTCCCGCGGGCATCTTCAACGTGGTGCTGGGCGAGCCCGCCGAGGTGTCGCAGCTGCTCTGCGCCGAGCCGCGCGTCAGGGCGCTCTCCTTCACCGGTTCCACCCGGGTCGGCCGCCTGCTGCTGGAGCAGAGTGCCAACACCGTCAAGCGGGTCTCCCTGGAGCTGGGGGGTGACGCCCCCTTCATCGTCGGCCCGGACATGGACCCGAAGGAGGCCGCCTTCGCCGCCGTGGCCGCCAAGTTCCAGACCTCGGGGCAGGACTGCCTGGCCGCGGATCGCATCCTGGTCCACGAGTCGATCCATGACGACTTCGTCGCGCACTTCGCCGAGCGCATGGCCGCGCTCACCGTGGGCAACGGCCTGGAGAGCGAGGTCGACCTGGGGCCGCTGATCCACCGCCAGGCGGTGGAGAAGGCCGCCGGCATCGTCGACGATGCCCTTTCCAAGGGGGCCACCCTGGTGGCCGGTGACCAGAGCGCCGCGCCCGGCGAGAACTTCTTCATGCCGGTGCTGCTGACCGGGCTGACCCGCGACATGCGCCTGTGGCAGGAGGAGAGCTTCGCTCCCATTGCCGGCGTCATGGCCTATGCCGATGATGACGAGGCCATTGCCCTGGCCAACGACACCCAGTACGGTCTCGCCGCCTACGTCTATACCCACGATATCCGCCGTATCTGGAAGTTCCTGCGGGCCCTGGAGTTCGGCATGGTGTCGGTCAACTCGGTGAAGATGACCGGCCCCCCCGTGCCCTTCGGCGGGGTCAAGCAGTCCGGCCTCGGCCGCGAGGGCGGCAGCACCGGCATCGACGAGTATCTCGAGACCAAGTACTACTGCCTCGGTGCCTTGGGGTCGGTCTCCGGAAGCTGAGCCTTTAGATTAATTTGATGACCATCCTCCCCGGCGGGACGCCGGGGAGCCTGACATGAGAAGAGAGACGCCATGAGCCAGCAGCACCAGGACCTGATCGATCGCGACCGCAAGGTGACCTTCCACGCCTCCACCCACCTGCGTGATTTCGCCCACGGCGATGCGCCGGGCCGCGTGATCACCGGCGGCAAGGGCATCCATATCCGCGACAAGGATGGCCGCGAGTTCATCGATGCCTTCGCCGGCCTCTACTGCGTCAACATCGGCTACGGCCGCACCGAGGTGGCCGAGGCGATCTACCAGCAGGCCCTGGAGCTCTCCTACTACCACACCTACGTGGGCCACTCCAACGAGCCCCAGATCGCCCTCTCCGAGAAGATCATCGCGCTCGCCGGCCCCGGCATGTCCAAGGTCTACTATGGCCTCGGCGGCTCGGACGCCAACGAGACCCAGCTCAAGATCGTGCGCTACTACAACAACGTGCTGGGTCGCCCGCTGAAGAAGAAGGTGATCTCGCGCATGCGCGGCTACCACGGCTCGGGCCTGGCCACCGGCTCGCTGACCGGCCTCAAGGCGTTCCACGACCAGTTCGATCTGCCCTTCGAGGGCATCCTGCACACCGAGGCACCCTACTACTACCACCGCGCCGCCGAGCAGCAGGGCATGACCGAGCGGGAATTCTCCGCCTACTGCGCGCAGAAGCTCGAGGCGATGATCCTGGCCGAGGGCCCCGAGACCGTGGCCGCCTTCATCGGCGAGCCGGTGCTCGGCACCGGCGGCATCGTGCCGCCGCCCGAGGGCTACTGGGAAGCGATCCAGGCGGTGCTGGCCAAGTACGACGTGCTGCTGATCGCCGACGAGGTGGTGTGCGGCTTCGGGCGCATCGGCGCCGACTTCGGCAGCCACTTCTACGGCATCAAGCCCGACCTGATCACCGTCGCCAAGGGCCTGACCAGCGCCTACCAGCCGCTCTCCGGCGTCATCGTCGGCGACCGCGTCTGGCAGGTCCTCGAGCAGGGCACCGGCCAGTACGGCCCCATCGGCCACGGCTGGACCTACTCCGGCCACGCCCTGGGTTGTGCCGCCGCCCTGGCCAACCTGGCGATCATCGAGCGCGAGGACCTGACCGGGAACGCCCGTGATACCGGCGCCTACCTGCAGCAGGCCATGGCCACCGCCTTCGGCGACCACCCGATCGTCGGCAACGTGCGCGGCGTGGGCATGCTGGCCGCGCTGGAATTCTCCGTGGACCCCGAGCAGCGCAAGCACTTCGACCCGGCCCTCAAGGTGGGCCCGCGCATCGCCGCCGCGGCCCTGGAGGAGAACCTGATCGCCCGCGCCATGCCCCAGGGCGATATCCTGGGCTTCGCGCCGCCGCTGGTCACCACCCGCGACGAGGTTGACGAGATCGTCACCCGCGCCCGCCGCGCGGTGGACAAGGTCACCGACGAGCTGGTGCGCGAGGGCGCCGTCCAGGCCGTCCGCGCCTGACAGCAAGCGGCAGCTGCCAATCACGGACGCTGACAGGAAGAGCGCCGCGGGGGAGACCCCGCGGCGCTTTCATGTTCATGGGAGAGGTGTTCGGGGGCAGGTCCTGCGGGGCTTGAGCCTCGGGGTCATGAGCCCCATGCTCAGTGTTCGATATCCAAGCGAGGAGCGCGACGATGGCAACGGTACTGGCCTTCGATGTCTACGGTACCCTGATCGACACCCATGGGGTGATCACCGAACTGGAGGAGCGCCTCGGCGCCACGGGCAGGGGGGAGCTCGCGGCCGAGTTCTCGCGCCGCTGGCGCGACAAGCAGCTGGAGTACAGCTTCCGCCGCGGCCTGATGGGGGCCTATGTGCCTTTCGGTCAGTGCACCCGGGAGGCGCTGGAGTTTACCGACCGCGCCCTGCAGACCCGCCTGGCCGACGTCGACAAGGAGCACCTGATGGCCGTCTACGCCCGACTGCCGGCCTTTGCCGAGGCGGCCAGCGCCCTTGAGCGCCTGACCCGGGCGGGGGTGCGCTGCGTGGCCTTCTCCAACGGCACCCGGGAGGCGGTGGAGGGGCTGCTCGAGCAGGCCGGCCTGAGTCGGCACTTCGATGAGGTGGTCAGCGTCGACGAGGTCAGGCGCTTCAAGCCGGATCCGGCGGTCTACGCACACCTGCGCCAGCGGCTCGAGGTGGCGGCGGGGGATGATACCTGGCTGATCTCAAGCAACCCCTTCGATGTGATCGGCGCCCGCTACGCCGGCCTGCATGCCGCCTGGGTGCGGCGCAGCCCGGAGGCGCCCTTCGATCCCTGGGGCGTCGAGCCGGACATGACCGTCGCCGACCTCGACGCCCTGGCCGAGCGGCTTGGCTGAGGCCTACTCCGAACGGCCCGGTCCAGCCTGGCGGGAGGCGTCATCGCCGCTGGCGTTGGCCAGCCGGCTCTCCAAACCTGCGCCCACCCGGTGCAGCAGGGCGAACTGCCGGTCGATGGCATCGTCGTCGCTTTCGTCATCCAGGGGCTGCAGGCGCCCCTGACGCTTCTGGTGACGCATCGTATCGAGGATCTTGTACTTGAGGATGCCGAAGACCCAGGTCTCGTAGCCCGAGCGTCCGGCGAAGCTGGCATCCTTCTCGATGGCGGCCATTATCGCCTCCTGCACCGCATCCTCGGCTAGGGCGTTGTCTCTCAGGTGCAGTCGTGCGAAGGAGAGCAGCCTAGGCCTGACCGCCGTCAGCCGCTCCATGCGGTGTGGAGGGCTGGTCATGGCGCTGCCACCAGCGTGGGGTAGGTGGCCGAGAGCCGGGCCAGGTCCTCCGGACGGTCGACGTCCCAGACGCTGGCGGGGCAGGCCAGCCGCCAGCCCAGCGCCGCGATGCGCTTGCGGGTCTCGGCCATCACGCGCTCGGTGCCCCAGGCGATGCCGTAGAAGAGGTGCGGGTCGGGATGACGCGCGCCGAGCAGCGCGTAGCCGCCATCCTCGGCGGGCAGGCAGACGACGTCGTGGCTTTCCAGTGTGCGGGCACAGCGGCGCAGCAGGTCGGGGGTGAGCACCGGACAGTCGCTGCCGATGACCACGGCCGGGCCGCCGGCCTCCCGCAGGGCGTGATGCATTCGCTCCCCCAGGTCGCCATCGGGCTGGGGGCGCAGGGCGATGCCATGGCGCTCGGCCAGCTCGAGAAACAGCGGATGGGCGTGATCCAGCGCCGTCCACAGGGTGATGCGGTGCGCCGGGGTGGCGGCCAGGGCCGTCGCCAGGGTATGGCGCAGCAGCCGCGCGTGGAGCCGGGCGGCCCCCTCGGGGCCCAGCGCCGGGATCAGGCGGGTCTTGGCGCGCCCCGGGATCGGCGCCTTGGCGAGTATCGCCAGCCCCACGTCACCGGGTCGCCGCTCAGCGCACATGGCGATACTCCTTTGCCAGCTTTTCCGGCGATTCGCCGCGCCAGTAGCGAAAGCGCAGCCGCCACATCAGCAGGATCGTCGCCCAGGCGCCGTTCTGCTCCCAGCGGCGCCCGCTGCTCGTCACCTTCTCGCGTTGGCAGGCGGGGGGCGAGAGGCGCTTCAGGCGGCGCGACATCTCGATGTCCTCCATCAGCGGCTGGTCGGGGAAACCACCGACGGTTTCGAAGGCCTCCCGGGTCATGAACAGCGCCTGGTCGCCGGTGGCGATGCCGGTCAGCCGCGAGCGCAGGCTCATGGCGGTGGCGATGACCGGCAGCAGGGGGTGACGCCCCTCGAGGCGGATAGCGAAGCGCCCCCAGCGGTGGCCGCCGGCCAGCGCCGCCGCAATCAGCCGATCGGCGCTTTCGGGCAGGCGGGTATCGGCGTGCAGGAAGAGCAGCGCCTCGCCGCCGGCCGCGGCCGCGCCGGCGTTCATCTGCCGGGCGCGGCCGCGGGGGGCCTCGACCACCCGGCTGCAGAGCGGAGCGGCCAGGGCGGCGGTCCGATCGCGACTGCCGCCGTCCACCACGATCACTTCCACGCCGCGGGCGCGCAGCGGCTCAAGCGAGGCGAGGGTGGCCTCGATGGTGGTGGCCTCGTCGAGCACCGGGATGATGAGGCTGAGCGTGGGGGCGGGCATCGGGCACTCTCTCGGGCAGCAGTTCGGACGACCCGCCGGCCACGGCTTGCTGCAAGGAAGCCGGGACCGCGGCGACCCAAGGGGCTAGCATACCCTTTCGGATGACCGAGGAGTCCAGATGAGATCACGACGCCTGTTGCTGTTGCTGCTGGTGGCTGCCGCCGTGGCGGCCTTCTTCCTCTCCGGAGCCGGCGACTATCTGGCCCTCGAGGTCCTGCAGGCCGAGCAGGCCCGCTTCCAGGCCTGGCTGGCGCGGGAGCCGGTCACCGTGATCGGCGGCTTCTTCCTGCTCTATGTGGCGATGGCCGCGCTCTCCCTGCCGGGCGCGACCCTGATGACGGTGCTGAGCGGCGCCCTGTTCGGGCTGGGTGGGGGGCTTATGATCGTCTCCTTCGCCAGCGCCCTGGGGGCCACCCTGGCGGCGCTGATCGCGCGCACCCTGCTGCGCGGCCCCCTGGAGCGCCGCTACGCCGGGGTGCTCGAGCGCGTCAATGCCGGCATTCGCCGGGAGGGGGCGCTCTACCTCTTCACGCTGCGCCTGATTCCGCTCTTCCCCTTCTTCGTGATTAACCTGGTGATGGGCCTGACGCGGATGCGGCTGACCACCTTCTACTGGGTCAGCCAGGTGGGCATGCTGCCGGGCACGGCGGTGTTCGTGAACGCCGGCCGCGAGCTCGGGGAGCTGCAGGCCCTGGGCGATATCCTCTCGCCCTCGCTGCTGGTCTCCTTTGCGCTGATCGGGCTCTTCCCCTGGCTGGCGAAGTGGCTGGTGGCCCTGGTCAAGCGCCGGGCCCTGGCCAGGCGCTACGCCAGGCCGGCACGCTTCGACCGCGATATCGTGGTGATCGGTGCCGGCGCCGCGGGGCTGGTGGCGAGCTACATCGCCGCGGCCGTGGGCGCCCGGGTGACCCTGGTGGAGCGCGAGAAGATGGGGGGCGACTGCCTCAACACCGGCTGCGTTCCCTCCAAGGCGCTGATCCGCGCCGCGCGCTCGGCCCGGGAGGTGCGACGGGCGGGCCGGTATGGCGTCCAGGTCGGCGAGCCCTGCGTGGACTTCGCCGCCGTGATGGGCCATGTGCACGGCGCCATCGAGGCCATCGCCCCCCACGACAGCGTCGAGCGCTACACCGGCCTGGGGGTGGAGGTGCTAAAGGGGGAGGCGAGGCTGGCGAGCCCCTGGGAGGTGAGCGTGGCGACGCCGGAAGGGCCGCGCACCCTGACCACCCGCCATGTGATCATCGCCAGCGGCGCACGGCCCCGGGTGCCCGAGCTGCCGGGCATCGACGCCATCGAGGTGCTGACCTCGGACACGCTGTGGCGGCTCGAGGCGTTGCCCGAGCGGCTGGTGGTGCTGGGCGGCGGGCCGATCGGCTGCGAGCTGGGCCAGAGCTTCGCCCTGCTGGGCAGCCGGGTCACCCTGGTGGAGTCGGCGGGCCAGCTGCTGCCCCGGGAAGATGCCGAGGTCGCCGAGGCGCTGCTGAGCGCCATGGGCGAGGATGGCGTCAGGGTCCTGCTGGGCCAGCGGGCGCTGGAGGTGGTGACCGATGCGACGGGCCCGGCACTCGAGGTGGCGAACGGGGAGGGGCAGCGTGAACGCCTGCCCTTTACCCATCTGCTGGTGGCCGTGGGGCGTGAGGCCGACGTCAGCGGCATGGGCCTCGAGGCGCTGGGCGTCGAGACCCGCGCCAACGGCACCCTGGACGTGGACGAGACGTTACGCAGCATGCTGCCCAACGTCTGGGCCTGCGGCGACGTGGCGGGGCCCTATCAGCTCACCCACGCCGGGGCCCACCAGGCCTGGCACGCCACGGTCAACGCCCTGTTCGGCGAGGTCCGGCGCTTTCGGGTCAGCTACCGAGCGCTGCCGGCGGTGACCTTCACCACCCCGGAGGTGGCACGGGTCGGGCTCAACGAGCGCGAGGCCCACGAGCGGGGCGTGGCTTACGAGGTCACGCGCTACGACCTGGCGGAGCTCGACCGCGCCCTGGCCGAGGGTGACAGCCGGGGCTTCGTCAAGGTGCTCACGACCCCCGGGCGCGATCGCATCCTCGGGGCCACCGTCGTCGGCGAGGGGGCCGGCGAGATGCTCGCTACCTTCACCCTGGCGATGACCCGGGGGATCGGACTCAACCGCCTGCTGTCCACCATTCATCCCTACCCCACCCGCAGCGAGGCGGTGAAGGCGACCGCCGGGGTGTGGAAGAATGCCCACAAGCCCGAACGGCTGCTGGGCTGGCTGGCGCGCTACTTCGCCTGGCGGCGCGGTGGCGAGAGGCGCGAGAAAGGATGAGGCCATGCACGACTTCCTGATGCTCAACGAACCCGGGATCCGCTTCGCGGCCTTCGCCGGCGTGTTGCTGCTGATGGCGGGCTGGGAGCTGGTAGCGGCCAGGCGCCCGCAGCGGATCAGCCGGCGCCAGCGCTGGCCCGGCAACCTGCTGATCGTGGTGATCGACACCCTGGCGGTGCGCCTGGTGTTCCCGCTGGCGGCGGTGGGGGTGGCGCTGACGGCGGAGCAGCAGGGGTGGGGGCTCATGCACTGGCTCGAGGTGCCGCTGTGGCTGGCGGTGACGCTCTGCGTGGTGGCCCTCGATGCCCTGATCTACTTCCAGCACCGCCTCTTCCACGCGGTGCCCCTGCTGTGGCGCCTGCATCGCATGCACCACGCCGACCTCGAGCTCGACGTCACCTCGGGCCTGCGCTTCCATCCCGTGGAGATCCTGCTCTCCATGGCGATCAAGGTCGCCGCCGTGGTGGCGCTGGGGGCGCCCGCCCTGGCGGTGCTGCTCTTCGAGGTGGTCCTCAACGCTACCTCGATGTTCAACCACGGCAATGTGCTCCTGCCGCAGCGGCTCGACCGCTGGCTGCGCCTGGTGGTGGTGACCCCCGACATGCATCGGGTCCACCACTCCTGGCTGCGTCACGAGACCGACAGCAACTTCGGCTTCAACCTGCCCTGGTGGGATCGCCTGTTCGGCACCTATCGGGCCCAGCCCGAGCAGGGGCATCTGGGCATGACCATCGGCCTTGCGCAGTTCCGCGACCCCGGCGAGCTGAGGCTCGACCGCATGCTGCTGCAGCCATGGCGCAACCCCGAGCCCTCCAAGGCCGAGGGCGAGAGCGTCAGGCGAGGGTAAGGATCCGCCCGCCGGCCGCCTCGGCGTCCTCGCGGTCGTGGGTGACCAGCAGGCTCGGCAGCCCCGCCTCCCGCAGGCGGCCGAACACCAGTTCGCGTATCTCCTGGCGCAGCGCCGTGTCGAGCGTCGAGAAGGGCTCGTCGAGCAGCACCGCGCGCGGTTCGCAGAGCAGCAGCCGCATCAGCGCCACCCGCGACTGCTGGCCGCCGGAGAGGGTGGCCGGGTCGCGCTCCCCGTAGCCGGCCAGGCCCACCGCGTCCAGCGCGGCCTCGACCCTGGCGGCGCGGTCGCGCGCCGCTCGCGGCAGGCCGAAGCGCAGGTTGCCGGCCACCGAGAGGTGCGGGAAGAGCAGCGGGTCCTGGAACAGCAGGCCGATGCCGCGCCGCTCCGCCGGCAGGCCGGTGATCTCGCGGCCATTCAGCAGCACCCGGCCCGAGGCCGTGAAGCCCGGCGCCAGGAAGCCTGCCACGAAGGCCAGCAGGGTCGACTTGCCCGACCCCGATGGGCCCATCACGCTGAGCACCTCGCCGGGGGCGATGTGGGCATCCAGGGCCAGCAGGGTGGTGCCCTGCAGGGCGATCCGTACGTTATCCAGTACCAGTTCGTGGTCGTGGCGGTGAGCCGTCATGACATGCCTCGCATTCCGCGTCGATGGGTCCAGAGCATCCGCGGCAGGCCCACGGCAACCACGAACCCCAGCAGCGGCAGGCTGGCCTGGACCAGCGCCCAGACACCGATCAGGCGGCGGTTGCCGCCGGCGGCCAGGGCCACCGCCTCGGTGGTCACGCTGGGGACGCGCCCGGCCCCCAGCAGCAGGGTGGGCAGGTACTGGCCGATGCTCACCGCCAGGCCCACCGCCACGGCGGTGAGCAGCGGCGCCAGCAGCATCGGCAGGCGCATCCGCCAGAAGGCGCCGTCGGGTGTGGCGCCCAGGGACAGCGCCACCCGCGTCCAGCGCGGGTCGAAGCGCCGGTAGGCCTCGGACAGCGACAGGAACACATAGGGCAGCACGAAGAGCAGGTGGCCGAAGACCACCAGCCACAGAGTAGGGCGGGTGCCCAGGCTTTCCAGGAGCACCACCAGGCCGAAGAGGAAGGCGATCTGCGGCACGATCAGCGGCAGGTAGAGCAGGGTGAGGGCCGCGCTGCCAGGTCCCTCGAGAAAGGCGAGGCGGTCATCGGCCTTCTGGCGTCCGCGGCGCTGCTCGTTCTCCAGCGCCGCCAGGGTCAGCAGCGTGGCCAGCAGGGTCGCCAGGGCCGCGATGGCGAGCGTCGTGGTCACGGGGCCGGCCAGGGAGGGCAGAGCGCGCTGCCAGGTCTGCAGGGTGAAGGCCCGGGGCAGGGCATCGGGGAAGCGCCAGGCGCCGGCCAGGGAGTGAAGCGCCAGGCCCGCGATGCCGGCCAGGGCGGTCGCCGCCGCCAGCAGGATCAGCGTCTTGCCAGCCAGGCGCAGCCACGCCTCGCCGCGCGCCCGCTGGCCGCTCGTCAGCCAGCCCCGCCCCAGGCGCCGCCCCAGGCACTCGAGCCCCCACCAGCAGGCCAGGGCCGCGGCGGTGACCCCAAGCTGCAGCAGGGCGCCGGCGGAGGCCATGAAGCGTCGCGAGAGGTCCGGGTCGTTGAACCAGGTGAGGATCGAGACGGCCAGGGTGGGCGGCAGGGTGGGACCGAGGATCATGGCCATGTCCACCACCGAGGAGGCGTAGGCGATGACCGCATAGACCGGCAGGCGGATCAGCGGGTAGAGGCCGGGCGCCACCACCTTGAGCCAGGCGATGGCCGGGCGGTAGCCCAGCGAGCGGGCCATGGCCAGGCGGCGCTCCACGTCGAGCTGGTGCAGGGCGGCCAGGCTCATCAGCAGCAGGAAGGGGATCTCCTTGATGACGAGCCCCGCCATCAGCGCAAGCCCCCAGGGGTCGTTGACGATCAGCAGGTCCGGCGGGCGCTCCCAGCCGGTGAGCCCCGGTGACACCAGCCGCACGAGCAACCCCGAGGGGGCGATCAAGAAGGCCAGCCCGAAGGCCGCCGCGGCGTGGGGCAGCGCCAGCAGCGGCGAGATCAGACGGCGTATCCAGCGGTCCAGCCGGCTGCCGGAGGCCGCGGCCAGGAACAGCAGTACCACCGCAAGCGATATGGCCGTGGTGACCAGGCCGCTGGCCAGGCTGACCGCCACCGAGCGTGCCAGGCCCGGCTGGGTGAAGAGCTCTCGCCAGGGGGCCAGGCTGAAGGCGTGGCCGCCCAGCGCCGGCAGATAGCCGAAGGCGGGCAGGGCGGCCATGATCAGCCCCGCCAGGATGGGCCCCACCAGCAGGGTGACGATCAGGGCGGGCGCGAGACGCAGGATCATGGCGCGACCGGCCGGCGATCAGCGGCGTACATAGCGCTCGCGCCAGGCCTCCTGAAGTGCCGTCATCCAGCTCGGGTGGGGCTCGGGGAGCGTCTTCTCCAGGGCCTCGGCGGCCAGCATGGCGGGGTTCTCGGCGTCGATGGCGAAGCGCGCCCGGTCCGCCTCCGGCAGGCGGGCGACGTCGAGCACGGTGCGATCGCCCCACACCGCCAGGTCCTGCTTGTGGGCCTGGGCCTCCGGGGAGAGCAGGAAGTTGGCCACCGCCATGGCGCCGGCCCGATGGGGCGAGTTGAAGGGAATGGCCACGAAGTGCACGTTGCCCAGGGTGCCCTCGTCCAGCACGTAGCTGCGCACGCTTTCGGGCAGCTCGAAATCGGCCACCGCGGCGGCGGGCTCCGAGGGGTAGAAGGTGAAGGCCAGGCTCAGCTCGCCGTCGCCCATCAGCCGGCGCAGCTCCGGCCCGGTGGCGGGAAACTGACGGCCGCTGCGCCACAGGTGAGGGTGCAGGGCGTCCAGGTAGTCCCAGAGCGGCGCGGTGACCGCAGCGAAGTCGCTCTCCTCCGCCGGGGCGTAGAGCGGCGCGGGGTCGTCGACCAGGGCGATCAGCGCCTGCTTGAGGAAGGTGCTGCCGGTGAAGTCGGGGATGCGCGGGTAGCTGAAGCGGCCGGGGTTGGCCTCGGCCCAGGCCAGCAGCGCCTCGATGCTGTGCGGCGGGCCAGCATCCCCGATCTCTTCACCGTCATAGTAGAGGGTGATCTGGGCCTTGCCCCAGGGCGACTCGTACCCCTCGGTGGGCAGGGTGAAATCGGTGACCACCTCGGGGTTGTACTCGGGGTGGGTCAGGGCGAAGTTCGGCAGCCGCTCGGCGAAGGGGCCGAAGAGCAGGTCGGCCTCCTTCATGGCGGCGAAGTTCTCGCCGTTGATCCAGATGAGATCGATGCTGCCGTCCTCCCGGTTGCCGCCTGCCTTCTCGGCCAGCACCCGCGAGACCGCGGCGCTGGTGTCGTCGAGCTTCACGTGCACCAGCCTGAGGTCATGCTCCTCGGCCACCCGCCGCGCCACCCATTCGATATAGCGGTTGGTGCGGTCGTCGCCGCCCCAGGCGTTCCAGTAGACGGTCTGGCCCCGGGCCTCCTCGAGCACCGCCTCCCAGTCGGCGAGGTCGGCAGAGGGAGCGTCGGCGTGCAGGGGGGCGGTCAGCGCCAGGGCCAGGGCGGGCAGCAGGGCATGAGGGCGGGTCGGCATTTGGCAGTCCTTGTCGGGGGCATCAGGGGGAATCAATCGCCGAGGGCGAGGTGCAGGTCAAGCAGTTCATCTTTCACCCGGGCGATCACCGCCGGGGAGAGGTAGTGCTCGACCCGATCGCGCACATGGGCCACCAGGGCGTCGTCGCTGAGCTCGGCGGACCAGTCCTCGCCGGCGGCCGCGGTATCGCGGGCCCGGCCGTGCTGTGCCCGCCACTTGGCGCACCAGGTCAGCGACCAGAGCCACATGGCCCGGCGGCAGGCCAGCAGCGAGGCGGGCTCCGTGGCCAGGCCGGCCGTGCTTCGCCACTGGCGGTAGAAGGCGGCCACCTCCTCGAGGGTCAGCGCCGCGCGGCTGTGCAGGTCCCAGGTGGTGGAGGTGTAGAGGGTGGCGTGGGCCAGGTCGAAGCCCGGCAGGCCGTAGCGGCACTTCTCCAGGTCCACCAGCACCGCGCGCCCGGTGTCGGTGACCAGGAAGTTGCCGGGGTGGGCATCGAAGCTGATCAGTCGGGGCGCCGCGCCGGGGCGTGCCGGGAGCTGGTCGGGCAGCGCCGCAAGCGCCTGCTCGATCTGTGTGCGCGCCTCCCGTGAGAGGCCGGCCTGCGCTAGCCACTCTGCCTGGCGGGCCACCTCCTCGCGCATGGCGCGCCAGGGGGCGGCCGGCGAGAGGAGCGGGGCGCGCTCGGCCTCGTCGGGCAGCGCCAGGCGGTGGATGGCCGCCAGCGCCTCGGCGATGGCGGGCAGGTCCTCGGGCAGGCGCGCCGGTCGGCCGCGGACCGCGCTGACCAGCAGCCCGCCGCGGGGCAGCTCGAGCGAGGGCGGCAGCACACCCTGCAGCGCCGGCGTGTGGCCGCTCGGACCGGCGCGGGCGAAGCAGGCGGCCTGGTAGGCGAGGTTTTCCTCGGCCGGCAGCCCCATCTGGCTCTGCTTGGGCAGGCGGGCCACCCAGTCGGCGCCGTCGCGCTCGAGCCACACATGGCTGTGGGCCAGCCCGGTATCGGCCATCGGGCGCATTGTGCGGATACCGGCCGCCAGGCCGGCTCGGGTCAGCGCTCGGGTCAGTGCGTCCTGTGAGGCGAGAGCGTCGTCACGGCAGGGGGGAGAGTCCGGCATGTCGTTCCTCGATGTCGTGGGGTAGCGTCTCGTTACGTCGGACAAGGCCGGCCATCCTTACCGTCGGGCCCAACAGCATCTACGCTGATGGAGTCAGGATGAGGCGTCGAATGCCGATGCCCTTTTCCGTGCGACTTTGCTGAACTAATTTGCTGAACTACGGATGGCATCCACACTCACACTCACTATACGGATCGCGCAGGGAAGATCACCATGAGCCGAGTTCATGTTGCCCTGGCTGGGCGCCGCTTCCTCCTGTTCAGCCTCCTCTGCCTGGCGCTGGGTGCCTCCCTGGCCCTCTTCCAGTCGGTGGTCCAGGCCCAGCAGAGCGAGCGCACGGCGCTGGTGATGACCGTGGAAGGGGCCATCGGTCCCGCCACCAGCGACTACTTCCAGCGCGGCCTGCGCCGGGCCGCCGAGGGCAATGCCGAGATCGTGGTGGTACAGATGGACACCCCCGGCGGCCTCGACGCCGCCATGCGCGACATGATCCGCGCCATGCTCACCTCGCCGGTGCCGGTGGCCATCTATGTGTCGCCGAGCGGCGCCCGGGCGGCCAGCGCTGGCACTTACCTGCTCTACGGCAGCCACGTGGCGGCCATGGCCCCCTCCACCCACCTGGGCTCGGCCACGCCGGTGCAGATGGGCGGCGGATTTCCGGGGATCGGCGGCGACGATGACGATGACGACGAGCGCAGTGGCACCCGCGGCGGGGCGCGTGCCGAGGAGCCCGAGCAGCAGGCAGAGGCCAACGGCGAGGCAGAGGCCGCTTCCGGTGACAGCGACGAGGTCGGCGAGGGTGATGCCGTGCCCGATGCGGCGGCCACCGATGAGGAGGCCGAGGAGCGCAGCCGCGCCGCCGATGGCCCGCGCCGCGGCGAGACCGCCATGGAGCGCAAGGTGCTCGAGGACGCCGTCTACTACATTCGCGGCCTGGCCGAGCGCCACGGTCGCAACGCCGACTGGGCCGAGGAGGCAGTGCGCGAGGCGGTCAACCTCACCTCCCGGGAGGCGCTGGAGAAGAACGTCATCGACGTGGTGGCCAGCGACATCGAGGATCTGCTCGCGCAGATCGACGGTCGCGCGGTGGTGATGGAGCGTGGCGAACTGACCCTTGCGACCGCGGAGCTCGTCATCGAGCGCTTCGACCCCGACTGGCGCACCCAGCTGCTCTCGGTGATCACCAACCCCAACGTCGCCTACTTCCTGATGATCATCGGCTTCTACGGGCTGATCTTCGAGCTCTCCAACCCCGGCAGCCTGGTGCCGGGCACCATCGGTATCATCTGCCTGCTGCTGGCGCTCTTCGCCTTCCAGGTGCTGCCGGTCAACTACGCCGGCCTGGCGCTGATCCTGGTCGGCCTGGCGCTGATCGTGGGCGAGGCGCTGATGCCCAGCTTCGGCATATTGGGAATGGGCGGCATCGTCGCTTTCGTGATCGGATCGGTGATTCTGATGGATGCAGACAACCTGAGTATCTCGCTGCCGATGATCGGCGGCATCGCCCTGCTGGCAGCGGTCCTGATGCTGTGGGTGCTGACCCGCTTCGTCAGCCTGCGCCGGCGCCCGGCCAAGGGCGGGCAGGAGGAGCTGGTCGGCAGCGAGGCCCGGGTCCTCGAGGACTTCGAGGGCAGCGGCCATGTGCGCCTGATGGGCGAGCGCTGGAATGCCCGCAGCGAACGGCCACTGGTCAAGGGCCAGCGGGTCAGGGTCTCCCGCATCGATGGCCTGACCGTCGAGGTCGAGCCCCTGGAGGAACGCCACTGAGGCGACGCGCCCGGCGCGTCCACGGTTTCACCCTGAGCAAGGAGAAGCACCATGTTGATTCCCTATCTCGTACCGGTCGTGCTGCTGTTCATGCTGATCGCGGCCTCGATCCGCATCCTGCCGGAGTACAAGCGCGGCGTGGTGTTCTTCCTGGGGCGCTTCCAGGGGGTAAAGGGGCCGGGGTTGATCATCGTCATTCCCGGCATCCAGAAGATGGAGGTGGTCGACCTGCGGGTGATCACCATGGACGTGCCGGAGCAGGACGTGATCTCCCAGGACAACGTCACGGTGAAGGTCAACGCGGTGATCTACTTCCGGGTGGTCGACCCGGAGAAGGCGATCATCCAGGTGGAGAACTTCACCATGGCCACCAGCCAGCTGGCCCAGACCACCCTGCGTTCGGTGCTCGGCAAGCATGACCTGGACGAGATGCTCTCCGAGCGCGACAAGCTCAACGACGACATCCAGGAGATCATCGATGCCTCCGCCGAGGGGTGGGGCATCAAGGTCTCCAACGTGGAGATCAAGCACGTCGATCTCGACGAGAGCATGATCCGCGCCATCGCCCGCCAGGCCGAGGCGGAGCGCGAGCGCCGCGCCAAGGTGATCCACGCCGAGGGTGAGCTGCAGGCCTCGCGCAAGCTGGTCGAGGCCGCCAACGTCATGGCCGAGAACTCGGCGGCCCTGCAGCTGCGCTACCTGCAGACCATGAGCGACATGAGCAACAAGAACGCCTCGACCATCGTCTTCCCGCTGCCCATGGACATCATGGAGGCCTTCAAACACATGAAGGCCTCGCCTGCTGCCCAGGCCCGCACCGGTGGCAAGGCGCCGGACGGCGACGGCGCTGCCTGACCTGCCCGTGCCACGGCCGCCCGGCCGTGGCATCCTGAGAGGCCCATCGCGACACCGAGGTTGCCTTGAGCCCCGCTTCCCTCTCGCGCCGCCAGCAGGGTCTCCTGATGACCGGCGGCGGCGCCTTGATCATTTCCCCCGATGCCCTGCTGATCAAGATGATCGGCCTGCCCGACGCCGAGATCCTGGCCTGGCGCGGGCTGTTCACCGCGCTTGGCTTCATCGCCATCGTGCTGGCCCGCCACGGGCGCGGCGCGCTTGCCGCCTACCGGCGCTGCGGCGGGACCGGCCTCGGCGTGGCGCTGCTCTTCAGCCTCTCCACCTTCGGCTTCGTGCTGGGCAACCAGTACACCCGGGGCGGCAACGTGCTGATGATCCTGGCCGGCGCCCCGCTGATCGCCGCGCTGCTCTCACGCTTCTTCCTGCAGGAGCGCCTGCCCAGGCGCACCTGGCTGGCCATCGCTGCCTGCCTGGTGGGCATCTCGCTGATCGCCCTGGATGACGCCGGGGTGGGCTCCTGGCTCGGCAACGGCTTCGCCCTGCTGGCCGCCACGGCGCTCGCCGCCAACTTCACCCTCTGCCGCACCCGCCCCGGGGTCGACATGAGCCCCATGCTGACCCTCTCGGGGCTGATCGTGGCGGTAAGCGCCGGGCTCTACGGCCTCATGGGCCCCGGGCTGGCGCTGCCCTCGGGGCAGAGCCTGCTCTGGCTGGTGGTGCTCTGCCTGGTGCTGCTGCCGCTGGGCTTCACCCTGATCCAGCGCGGCCCCCTCTACCTGCCCGCCGCCGAGGTGGGCCTGCTGATGCTGCTGGAGGTGGTGGTGGGCACCCTATGGGTGTGGTGGCTGCTGGCCGAGCGGCCCACACCCCTGGCCTTCGCCGGCGGCGCCCTGGTGCTGGGCAGCCTGCTGGCCAAGGGGCTGGTGGAGCTCCATCTTGAGCGGCGGCTCCGCGCCCGGGGTGCGGTGCAGCAAGAGAGCTGCTAGAATGCGCGGCTCTCTCGAGTGCCGCTGCCCCGCGGCAGATCAGACAAGGGACCGCACCCCGTGATGACTCCCCTGGCAGGGCTGGCGACTCCGCCCTAGCGCACACCTCCTTCCCCGACGCCTCGTCATCGAAGCGTCATCCCTTGGCGCCACCCTGTGGCGGCCCCGGGCGCGCCTGCGCCCACCCCTGACAACAACGCTCCATAGCGATAACGCCCAACGCCGCGAAACGCGCTGCATTCCGAAGGATGCGGCCCATGGCCCTGCGCTGTCCCGTGGCGCCAGCGCGTCCCGGCATGACCCCCACCCCTGACTGGAACAGAGCATGTTCGAATCGATAAGACAGACCTGGTTCTCCAACGTGAAGGGCGACACCCTCGCCGGTATCGTGGTGGCCCTCGCCCTGATACCCGAGGCGATCGCCTTCTCGATCATCGCCGGGGTGGACCCCAAGGTCGGCCTCTACGCCTCCTTCTGCATCGCGGTGATCATCGCCTTCACCGGCGGCCGTCCGGGCATGATCTCCGCGGCCACCGGCGCCATGGCGCTGCTGATGGTCACCCTGGTACGCGACCACGGCCTCGAGTACCTGCTCGCCGCCACCCTGCTCACCGGGGTGCTGCAGATCATCGCGGGGTATCTCAGGCTGGCCGAGCTGATGCGCTTCGTCTCGCGCTCGGTGGTGACGGGCTTCGTCAACGCCCTGGCGATCCTGATCTTCATGGCCCAGCTGCCGGAGCTGACCGGAGTCACCTGGCATGTGTATGCCATGACCGCGGCGGGCCTCGGCATCATCTACGGCTTCCCCTTCCTGCCCAGGATCGGCAAGTCGATCCCCTCGCCGCTGGTCTGCATCGTGGTGCTGACTGCCGTCTACCTGCTCTCCGGCATGGAGATCCGCACCGTGGGCGACATGGGCGAGCTGCCCGATACCCTGCCGGTCTTCCTGTGGCCGGACGTGCCGCTCAACCTCGAGACCCTGTGGATCATCCTGCCCTATGCGCTGATGCTCACCGTGGTGGGCCTGCTGGAGTCGATGATGACCGCCACCATCGTCGACGACCTCACCGACACCCCGAGCGACAAGAACCGCGAGTGCAAGGGCCAGGGTATCGCCAACATCGGCTCTGGTCTGCTCGGCGGCATGGCGGGCTGCGCCATGATCGGCCAGTCGGTGATCAACGTGAAATCCGGCGGCCGTGGGCGCCTCTCCACCCTGATCGCCGGCGTGGTGCTGCTCATCCTGGTGGTCTTCCTCTCCGACTGGGTCTCGCAGATTCCCATGGCGGCGCTGGTCGCCGTGATGATCATGGTCTCCATCGGCACCTTCAGCTGGGCCTCGATCCGCGACCTCAGGCAGCACCCCATGAGCACCAACGTCGTCATGCTGGCCACCGTGGCGGTCACCGTGGCGACCCACAATCTGGCCATCGGGGTCTTCGTCGGGGTGCTGATCGCCGCCATGAACTTCGCCAACAAGGTGGGCAACATCCTCTACATCGGCTCCGAGGACGCCGACGAGGGCAGCCGTCGCCGCTACCGGGTGGTGGGCCAGGTGTTCTTCGCCTCCTCCGAGCGTTTCGGCAACGCCTTCGACTTCAAGGAGAGCGTGGAGAAGGTCACCATCGACCTCTCCCGGGCTCACTTCTGGGACATCACCGCCGTGCAGGCCCTGGACCGGGTGGTGATCAAGTTCCGCCGCGAGGGCACCGAGGTCGAGCTGGTGGGCCTCAACGAGGCGACGGCCACCATCGTGGATCGCTATGCTGTGCACAATGATCCTGCCGCCGTCGACAAGCTGATGGGCGGCCACTGAGGAGCACGATGACCATGACAGATCAGGTGATGGCCGCCATCGACGGCTCGAAGTTCTCGGAAGGGGTGTGCGACTACGCCGCCTGGGCCAGCCAGGCCCTGGGCGCGCCGCTGACTTTCCTGCACGTGGTGGACAACCACCCCCAGATCGCCGAGGCGGATCTCTCCGGCCATATCGGCCTGGGCGCCCGGGAGCATCTGCTGGAGGAGCTCGCTCACCTCGACGAGCAGCGCGCCAAGGTGGCCCAGGAGCAGGGCCGGCTGATGCTCAAGGCCGCCAGGGAGCGGGCCATCGAGGCCGGCCTGAGCGACCCCGCCACCCGCCAGCGCAATGGCACCCTGGTGGAGACCCTCGAGGAGCTGCAGGAGGAGATCCGCCTGCTGGTGGTGGGCAAGCGCGGCGAGACCGCCCACCAGGACAGTGGCCACCTGGGCTCCAACCTGGAGCGGGTGGTGCGCACCCTGCATCGGCCGATCCTGATGGTGCCGGACACCTTCAAGGCCCCCGCCACGGCGATGCTCGCCTTCGACGGCAGCCAGACCACCCGCAAGGGGGTGGAGATGCTGGCGAAGAGCCCGCTGTTCGCGGGGATCCCGGTGCACGTGGTGATCATCGGCGCCGAGACCGGCGACAACCGCGCCCAGCTCGACTGGGCACTCAGGACGCTGCGCGACGCCGGCGTTGAGGCCGAGGGCGCCATCCGCGCCGGCGAGGTGGAGGCGACCCTGCGCGCCTACAAGGAGGAGAAGGGCATCGACCTGCTGGTGATGGGCGCCTACGGCCACTCGCGCATCCGCCAGCTGCTGGTGGGCAGTACCACCACGGGGATGCTGCGCAAGGCCACGGTGCCGGTGCTGCTGCTGCGCTGACCGCCGAGGCCGATAGTCCCTGGATGCCCCGGTGCGCCCGAGTGAATCGCGGGAGCCCGGGGCGTCCTGCCGTCAGGGGCAGCTGTCGCCGACCATCAGCTCGGTGGTCAGCAGGCTCGAGGCGGGCGGGGTCAGGCCGAGGATCATGCGGGCCGCCATGCGCCCCTTCTCGGTGCTGTCCTGGCGCACCGTGGTGAGACGCGGTGCCCGGTACTGCCCCTCGGCGATGCCGTCGAAGCCGGTGATGCGCAGGTCCTCGGGGACTCGCAGGCCGCGCTGCTCGGCCAGGGTCAGGGCGGTCAGCGCGATGCGGTCGGACATGCACAGGAGCAGGTCGGGACGCTCGTCGCCTGGCAGGTCGAGGATCGGCGCGAGCACCGGGGCACACACCTCGAAGGTGTTCTCCTCGATGTTCCACATCGGCACCTCGGCGGGGTCGATGCCGCGCTCCGCCAGGGCGCGGTAGAAGCCGGCGAGGCGGGAGCGGGTGATGGTCTGCTCGGCGCCGAGCAGCCGGTGCGACGCGGTGACCGGGCCGTTGCAGGGCTCGGCGGTCAGGCGCAGGTTGACGATCGCCGGGCGCCGGGGAGGCCTCGCCAGGGCGTGCCGAGCGATGGCCTGGCAGGCCGCCTCGTTGTCCACGTGGATCGCCGGGCGCCCCTCGATATCAAAGTCCACCGCCACCAGGGCCGCCTGGCTCGGCAGGCTCTCCAGCAGCTTGGGCGACGGCATCAGGCCGTAGACGATGAAGCCGTCGGCCATGCTGGCCGAGCCCGGGAACTGGGCCTGGGTCTGGCGCGAGGAGAGCAGCAGCAGGGTGTGGCCCTGGGTGTCGAGCACCTCGGCCACCCCCGAGAGGAACTCGCTGGCCACGGCATCATTCAGGCTGTAGGTGAGGCTCTCGGCGAGGATCACCGCAATGATCCGCGAGCGCCCGGTGCGCAGGCTGCGCGCCATGGCGTCCGGCCCTCGGTAGCCCAGGCGGCGCGCCTCGCCGAGGATGCGCTCGCGCAGGGTGGGCGAGAGCTGGTCCGGCCGGTTGAAGGCGTTGGAGACGGTGGCCGTGGAGACACCGAGCTCCCTTGCCAGATCCTTCAGCGTGATACGACGGGGGGTAGACACAAGCGCGATTCCTTCGCCATCTGGATCGATTCAGTCAGCTCGCTATCCTAGTGGTCCACGCGCCATTTGGCCACCGCGCGAGCGGCACGACTCCCACAGCGGGGCCGTGCCGTGAGCCTCAGGCCACCGCCCGGGCCGGGGCGACGCCGAGTGCCCGGTCCTGGCCGTCGAACAGGTGGACGTGATCGGGGTCCGGGACCAGCGCCACTCGCTGGCCTACCCGCCACTGGCTCGGGGCCTCGCTGCGGTGGATCAGCAGGGCCTCGCCGGCCTTGGGCGCCAGGTAGACGTAGACCTCGTTGCCCAGGTACTCCACGTTGACGATCTCGAAGGCGTTGTCGCCCTTGGCCTCGCCCAGGCGCAGGTGCTCGGGGCGCACGCCCAGGGTCAGCGCTTCGCCGGCGGCATGCTGGCGGGTGTCCTGGGGCAGGGCCAGCTCATTGAGGCCGGCGGTGCGCACCCGGCAGCCGCGCGAGTCGCCGCTCACCAGGGCGGCCGGCAGGAAGTTCATGGTGGGCGAGCCGATGAAGCCGGCCACGAACCGGGTCGCCGGGCGCTGATAGAGCTCATGGGGGCTGCCCACCTGCTCCACGCGGCCGGCATTGAGCACCACGATCTTGTCGGCCAGGGTCATGGCCTCCACCTGGTCGTGGGTGACGTAGATCATGGTGGATTCGAGGCGCTGGTGCAGGCGGGCGATCTCGTTGCGCATCTGCACGCGCAGCGAGGCGTCGAGGTTGGAGAGCGGCTCGTCGAAGAGCAGGATGCGCGGCTCCCGGGCCATGGCGCGGCCCATGGCCACCCGCTGGCGCTGGCCGCCGGAGAGCGCCTTGGGCTTGCGTTCGAGCAGCTCCTCGAGCTGCAGGATGCGGGCGGTGGCCATCACCCGCTCGTGGATGGTCTCCTTGGCGGTCTTGGCCAGCTTGAGGCCGAAGGCCATGTTTTCGTAGACCGTCATGTGCGGGTAGAGGGCGTAGGACTGGAAGACCATGCCCACGCCGCGCTCCCGGGGCGGCAGCTGGTTGACCACGGTCTCGCCGATGGAGAGCTCGCCGTCGCTGATCGACTCGAGCCCGGCAATCAGCCGCAGCAGGGTCGACTTGCCGCAGCCCGAGGGGCCGACGAAGACGACGAACTCGCCGGCACCGATCTCGAGGTCGACGTCCTTGATGATATGGGTGCTGCCGAAGACCTTGTTGACCTTGTCGAGGGTGACGCTTGCCATGGGGTGTCTCCTTGCCGGCCCGCTGGTGGCCCGGTGATGAAGGGGCGCGCCGCGGGCCGGCCTGTTGTTATGCGTGCGGTTGGTTATCGATGCCGTGATGACATCGGTGTGGCTCAGAGCCTGAACCAGGCGGCCTGGTAGGGCGGCAGGTGCAGGGTCTCGCCGTCGCGCTGGTGGAAGAAGCCGTGCCCCTCGAGTGCCTCGGCCACCGGCAGCGGCAGGCGGGCCTCGCGGGCCTGGCCGGTGAGGTTGAAGAGGCAGAGGAGCCGCTCCTCGCCCGTCGCGCGCACGAAGCCGAGCAGCTCGTCGCCGACCTCGACGAGCTCGAGGTCGCCATCGACCAGGGCCGGATGCGCGGCGCGGAAGGCCAGCAGGCGGCGGGTGGCGCTGAGCACCGAGGCCGGGTCGTCCTGCTGGGCGGCCACGGCCAGCGGCAGCTGGCGCGCCTCCACCGGCAGCCAGGGTTCGACACCCTCGGCGGTAAAGCCGCCGTTCTCGGCCTGTTCCCAGGGCATGGGGGTACGACAGCCATCGCGCCCCTTGAACTCCGGCCACAGCACCTTGCCGTAGGGGTCCTGGATGCGCTCGAAGGGGACGTCCGCTTCCATCAGGCCCAGCTCCTCGCCCTGATAGAGGCAGACGCTGCCGCGCAGCGAGAAGAGCATCGCCAGCGCCACCTTGGGGTAGGCGACGGGGTCCTCCTCCGCGCCCCAGCGGGTGGCGCTTCTCACCACGTCGTGGTTCGAGGTGGCCCAGCAGGGCCAGGCGTCGCCGGCCAGGCGCTGGAAGCGCTCCAGCACCTCGCGCAGATAGGCCGCCGAGTGCGGGGCGTTGAGCAGGTCGAAGGTGTAGGCCATGTGCAGCTTGTCGCCGCCGGCGGTGTACTCGGCCATGCGCGCAAGCGGATTGTCGTCGCCGATCTCGCCCACCGTGGTGGTGCCGGGGAACTCGTCCATCAGCGCGCGCAGCTCGCGCAGGAACTCCAGGTTCTCCGGGCGGCTCAGGTCATAGACGTGGCGCTGCCAGGTGTAGGGGTTGGCGTCCGGGGCGCCCAGGGTCTTGGCCTCGCCGGCGGGCACCGGCGGGTTGTCGCGCAGCTTTGCATCGTGGAAGTAGAAGTTGACGGTGTCCAGGCGGAAGCCGTCGACGCCGAGCTCCAGCCAGAAGCGCATGTTGTCGAGCTGCGCGGCCCGCACCTCCGGGTGGTGGAAGTTGAGGTCCGGCTGGCTGGTCAGGAAGTTGTGGAGGTAGTACTGGCGCCGACGCGAGTCGAAGGTCCAGGCCGCGCCGCCGAAGATCGACAGCCAGTTGTTGGGCGGGGTGCCGTCGGGCCTGGGATCGGCCCAGACGTACCAGTCCGCCTTGGCGTTGGTGCGATCGGCGCGGCTCTCCTGGAACCAGGGGTGCTGATCCGAGGTGTGGCTGATCACCTGGTCGATCATCACCTTGAGGCCCAGCGCGTGCGCCCTGGCCAGCAGCGTCTTGAAGTCCTCCAGGGTGCCGAACATCGGGTCCACGTCGCGGTAGTCGCTGACGTCGTAGCCGAAGTCGAGCATCGGCGAGGTGAAGAAGGGCGACAGCCAGATGCCGTCGACGCCCAGGCTCGCCACGTAGTCGAGCTTCTCGGTGATGCCCTTGAGGTCGCCGATGCCGTCGCCGTTGGCGTCCATGAAGCTGCGCGGGTAGATCTGGTAGATGACGCCGCCGCGCCACCAGGTCGTCGTGTCTTGCATGCAGGAATCCCAGGTCGTGAATGAGTGAAGGGGTCAGCCCTTGACCGCGCCGGCGGTCAGGCCGGAGACGATGCGGCGCTGGAAGATGATCACCAGGATCACCAGGGGCACGGTGACCACCACCGAGGCGGCCATGATCGGGCCCCAGGGCAGTTCAAAGGCGCTGCCGCCGGAGAGCAGGGCGATGGCCACCGGCACGGTGCGCTGGCTGTCGGTGAGGGTGAAGGTCAGGGCGAAGAGGAACTCGTTCCATGCGGCGATGAAGGCCAGCAACCCGGTGGTCGCCATGGCCGGCCACATCAGCGGCAGGAACACCTTGGTGATGGTCACCCAGGGGGTGGCGCCGTCCATGATGGCGGCCTCCTCGAGCTCCATGGGCAGCTGGCGCATGAAGGTGGTCAGCACCCAGACGGTGAAGGGCAGGGTGAAGATGGTGTAGCTCAGGATCAGCCCGCCCGGGTTGTTGTAGAGATTGAGCGCCCGGATCACCTCGAAGAGCCCCGAGAGCACCGCCACCTGGGGGAACATCGAGACGCCGAGGATCACCAGCAGCACCGTGGAGCGGCCGCGAAAGCGCACCCGGCCCAGGGCGTAGGAGGCGGTAAGGCCGAGCAGCAGGGCGATGAAGACCACGCTGGTGGCGACCAGGAGGGAGTTGAAGATCGCCTGCAGGAAGCTTCGCTGGGTGAACACCTGGACATAGTTGGCCAGGCTCCAGGTGCTGGGCCACAGCTCGACCCGGAAGAGGTCGCTCGAGGGCTTGAAGGAGGTGATCACGGCGTAATAGAAGGGGAACACCGCGATGACCACCACGAAGGCCACCAGCAGCCAGAAGCCGATACGGGTGGCGAGCTTGTTGAACTGGCGCGAGGTCATGCGTCACCTCCCAGGTTGAGACGGTTGCGGCCCAGGTAGAGGTAGCCGATGGTGGCCAGCGCGATGATCAGGAACAGCAGGGTGGAGGCGGCGCTGCCGTAGCCCACGTCCTGGAACTCGACGAGCTGCTGGCGGGCGTAGATGGACATCGACATGGTGCTGGTGGAGTTGGAGGTCAGCACGTAGATGACGTCGAACACCCGCAGGGCGTCGAGCAGGCGGAAGATCACCGCCACCATCAGCGCCGGGGTGATCAACGGCAGGGTCACCCTGAAGAACACCCGGACCGGGTGGATGCCGTCCACCTCGGCGGCCTCATAGCAGTCCTTGGGCAGCATCTGCATGGCGGCCAGCGCCAGCAGGGCGACGAAGGGGGTGGTCTTCCAGACGTCCACCATGATCACCGCCCACATGGAGTAGCGGGCGTCCGCCGTCCAGGCGATGGGGTCGGCGATGATGCGCAGCGCCATCAGCAGCTCGTTGATGATCCCGAACTGGTCGTTGAGCATCCAGGCCCACATCTGCGCCGAGACGATGGTGGGAATCGCCCAGGGGATCAGCACCGCCGCGCGCACAAAGGTGCGCCCCTTGAACTGGGCGTTGAGGATCAGCGCCACGATCACCCCGAACACCACCTCCAGCGAGACCGAGACGACGGCAAAGAAGAAGGTGTTCCACACCGCACGCCACCAGATCGGGTCGGCGAGCACCCCGTACCACTGGCCATCGTCGAGGACCAGGTAGTTCTCCAGGCCGACGAAGAGGACGTCGCTGAGATCGGAGAGCGAGGCATCGGTGAAGCTGAAATAGAAGGTGCGCGCGAGCGGCCAGCCGGCCACCAGGGCCAGGGCGACCAGCATCGGCGCGAGGAACAGCCAGGCGGCCTTGACCCGCTGGCGGCGCACCTTGGTGCTGCGGTAGGCCTTGGCCGGGGGGCGCGCCACGGCGGGCGCGCAGTCGTCTAGGGTGGTGCTCATGTCGGGGCTCCCGGGTTACCAGTTGCGGCGCTTGACGCGGGACAGCTCGCGCTCCAGGTCGGCCACGGCCTGCTCGCCGCTCCGGCTGCCGGAGAGCACGTCATGGGCGGCGCTGAAGAAGGCGTTGCTGACGCGGCCGTAGGCGTCGCCGGTGACCGCCGAGGGGCGCGCCACGGCGTTGACGAAGGTATCGTAGAGCTCACCGAAGAAGGGCACCGCCTCGAGCACCTCCTCGTCCTCGTAGAGGGCCGCCAGGGTGGGGTTGTAGGCACCGGCGATGGCGCGCCGCTTCTGCTCCTCATGGCCGGTGAGGAAGGCCACCAGGTCCGCGGCGAGCTCGGGGTTCTCGCTGTAGCGGGAGACCGCCAGGTTCCAGCCGCCGAGGCCCGCCGCGCTGCTGCCATCACCGCCCGCCGGCAGCTGGGTCACCCCCACCTTGCCGCGCACCTCGCTGCCGTCGCTCTGGGAGAGCGCCCAGGCGTAGGGCCAGTTGCGCATGAACACCGCGTTACCCCCCTGGAAGACGCCGCGCGCCTCCTCCTCGGTGTAGTTGAGGACGCCGCTCGGGGCGATCTCGCCGACCCAGCTGGCGGCCAGGTCGAGGGCCGCCGCGGCCTGCGCGTTGTTGATGCTGATCTCGCCGTCCGGCTCCACCACGCTGCCGCCGCCGTGGCTGGCCACCCACTCCAGGGCGTTGACGGTCAGCCCCTCGTAGGCGCGGCCCTGGAAGACGAAGCCGTGCATGCGCGAGTTGCCCGCCTCGCGCTCGGCGGCCTGGATCTCACCGGCGATCTCGGTGAGCTGCTCCCAGGTCTCGGGAGGCTCGTGGCCGTGCTGCTCCAGCAGGTCCGCCCGGTAGTAGAGCACCCCGGCGTCGGTGAACCAGGGCATCGCCACCAGGCGTCCCTCCACGGTGTTGTTCTCGACGATGGCCTCGAAGTGCCCCTCGCCGGCCTCATCGCCCAGCGCCTCGCGCAGGTCGAGCAGGTGGTTGGCGAGCAGGCCGGGCCAGATCACGTCGATCTGGAAGACGTCGATATCCCGGGAGTTGGCGGATAGGATCTGCTGGTAGAGCGACAGCCGCTCGGTGGAGGAGTTGGGCGTGGAGACGATGTCGACGCGGTGGCCCGTCGCCTCCTCCCAGGCGCGCACGCCCTCCTCGCAGAGGGTCAGCTCGGCGCCGACCGCGCCGCAGGAGATGGTCAGATCCGCCGCCTGGGCCTGGCCGGTGGTGGCAAGCGTCGCGGTGCCCAGGGCGAGAGCGGTGATGAGAGGTGTCTTGAGCATGGGAGTCCTCGTCGGTTGTTATTGTCGGTTGGCGATGGTCTTAAACGATTAAGTACGTCGGCACAGTTAAGAGCATGGACCGGGCCCCATCAACCTAGACTTTTGTCGAAGGAGCGGTGGCGTGGCCGGCAACGAGGGAGTGAGCGGCGACTTACCTTGCAAGCTAATAATTGCGCCACTCTCGCCGGCGCGCTCGACTGTCAGGTAGCGGGCATTAGACATTGGTCGCGTTCTTGCCGGGCGACGTTGAGGCGGTCGACTTAAACGATTAAGTTTTGGTGGGCTTGCTCAGCCCGCCTCCGGGGTGTCCCGACGGTCGGGTTGCGCCGCCGGACTGAATCGTTACAGATCACAACAACAAGGGATGACATCACCATGAACGCCGTCATGTTCAAGACCCCCCTGGCCATTGGCATCGCCGCCGCCGAGCAGCGCGCCGCCGATGCCGAACAGCGCGCCACGCTTGCCGAGACCCGGGCCGAGGGCGGGGCCCGGCCGGATGCCGACGAGGTGGAGGAGCGCCTGGCCCGCGTCGAGCGCCAGGCCAGCGGCGAGGAGGGCTTCTCCTTCAACGCCTATGCCCGCTCCGGCCTGCTGCTGGGCGAGGATCGCAAGAGCATTCCCGGTGGGCCCTACGTGACGCCCGCCGGCCCCCTGGGTGGCGCCGTGGGGCGCCTGGGCAACGAGGGGGATACCTACGTGGAGGGCATCTTCAACTACCGGATGCGCTACGACAACGGCGCCCGAGCCCACTACCGCATGATGCTGGCCGACTCGGTCAGCACCAGCAACGACTGGACCGCCGAGGAGTCGAACCTCAACGTGCGCCAGGTCTATGCGGAGTTCAGTGAGCTGCCGAGCTTCACCGGCGTCTTCGAGAATGCCTCGATCTGGGCCGGCAAGCGCTTCGACCGCGACAACTTCGACATCCACTGGATCGACAGCGACTTCGTCTTCCTGGCCGGCACCGGCGCGGGGATCTACGACATGCAGCTGGCCGACGACTGGACCTCCAACCTGTCGCTCTATGGCCGCAGCTTCAGCGACTTCGACCTGATCGGCAGCGAGGACCCGAACGAGGGCAGCACCGACAGCCTGATCCTCACCAGCAACAACTTCGTCGGCAACTGGCAGTTCATGGTCAGCGGCCTCTCCGCCGCGGACAACGACGAGCGCGATATCGGGGCGGGCCAGACCGCCGCCGACAGCGGCTTCCACACCATGGTGGCCTACCACGGCGACAGCTTCTTCGGCCTTTCCGAGGGCAATTTCAAGGCGGCCCTGATCCACGGCCAGGGCCTGGGCGCCGAGGCCAAGGTGCTGGGCGCCGACGGCAATCTCACCGATGACGCCCAGGCGACCCGCCTGGGTCTCTACGGCACCACCTACCTGGCGCCGAGCTGGCGCGTGGCACCTTCGCTCCTCGCCGAGACCAGCCGAGACCGCTACGTGCAGGGCGACGAGTTCACCTGGGCGGGCCTCAACGTGCGCCTGGCCAACGAGCTGACCGAAAACTTCGAGATGCAGTACGAGGCCAGCTACCAGTACATGGACCTCGACCAGGGGGAGGGCGGCAACGCCGTGAGGGGGGACTTCGGCAAGCTCACCGTCGCCCCGACCTTCAAGCCCCAGGTGGGCGGCTTCTGGCAGCGCCCGGAGATCCGCCTGTTCGCCTCCTACACCGACTGGAGCGAGGCGCTCAACAACTATGGCGGCAGCTTCGGCGAGGAGGGCTTCACCGGGGGCCAGTGGAGCTTCGGCGTGCAGACCGAAGTCTGGTTCTGAGACCGGCGGCCCGGCCTGGCCGGGCCATCCTCGGCTGTTTCGATCCTTGCCCGTGGCCTTTGGCCACGGGTTTTTCCTGCGCTGCCACGACGTATCGACTGTTGGCGAGGATCCGTTGATACTGGCGGCCTGATCGTCATCCGGCAGGCCATCTTCCTGTCGATAACCGCCAAGGGGAGTACCCATGACCATCATTCGCCACGACACCAAGGCGCGCATGAGCCGCGCCGTGATCCATAACGGCATCGCCTACCTGTGCGGCCAGGTGCCCGGCCCCGAGGCGCGCCACGGCGACATCACCGAGCAGACGAAGAGCATGCTGGCGCGGGTGGACGCGCTGCTGGCCGAGATCGGCTCCGACCGCGAGAACCTGCTCACCGCCACCGTCTACCTGAAGGACGGTAACGACGTCGCCGCCATGAACGCGGTGTGGGACGCCTGGGTGCCCACCGGCCATGCCCCGGCGCGCACCTGCGTCTGCGCGCCGATGCCGGCCGACGAGCTCCGGGTGGAGATCACCGTGACCGCGGCCGTGGTCAGCGGCGAGTACAGCTACTGAGCCGCTGGCCTATCGCGCGCAGGGGTCGTCCATGACGGCCCCGTCCTTCGGGCGCAGCCGCCGCGAGAGGGCGTCCACCGCGATGTTCAGCATCGCGGTGACCAGCAGCAGGAAGAAGGCCACGTCGAACAGCAGGTAGTCGAACCCCTCCTCGATGTAGAACCCCAGCGTCGCCACCCCCAGCATCCCCAGGATCGCCGTCTCGCGCAGGATCACCTCGGCGCGGTAGTAGAGCAGTGCCAGCATCCCGGGATAGAGCCGCGGCAGCAGCTCGTAGGCCAGCCGGCCCGGAGCGGAGAGGCCCGGCATGGCGGGCTGGATGGCATCGGCGTGGCGCGCCACCAGGAAGGCGATCAGCGCGCCGTTGTGCAGCGCCAGCGCCAGCCAGGCGGGTAGCAGCGAAGGGCCCAGCAGCAGCAGGAAGAGGAAGGCCAGCATCATCTCCGGCGTGGAGCGCAGGGCGATCAGCAGGCCATGGCCGGCGAGCCGGGTGCCGCGATTGCCGAAGTGCCGGCAGGCCAGCGGCCAGAGCGCCATGGCCACCACCAGCGCGCCCACGGTGCCCAGCAGCCCCAGCAGCAGGGTATTGCCGATGGCCGGCCCCAGGTCCGGGATGCGCGACAGCCACTCGACCAGGCCCGGCCAGTCGCCGGCC
This sequence comes from Halomonas sp. JS92-SW72, assembly GCF_003547075.1. Taxonomy (NCBI): domain Bacteria; kingdom Pseudomonadati; phylum Pseudomonadota; class Gammaproteobacteria; order Oceanospirillales; family Halomonadaceae; genus Halomonas; species Halomonas sp. JS92-SW72. The sequence goes on along the minus strand of NZ_CP032147.1, from coordinate 1,893,636 downwards.
AGCAGCGCCCGTGGCCAGATGTCCTCGGAGACGAAGCGCCACACCAGGGCGCCATCCACGCTGGGCCAGGGGCCCAGCAGCCAGGCGCCGCCGATCAGCAGCACCGGGATCAGCCGTCGGTGGCTCCACCCGGGCAGGCTGGCGATCAGCAGGTAGAAGAGCCAGAGCAGGGCCCCCGCCTCGTGGTAACGCCCCTCCCGGAAGGCCGTCTCCAGGTGGAAGCCCAGCGTGGGCAGCCCCACGAAGCCCAGCAGCACGCTGGCGCGCAGGGCGCACTCGAAGCGGTAGCGGGTATAGGCGGCGAGCTGCGCCCAGGCCAGCGGCAGCTCCGCATAGACGAAGCGCACCAGGCGGCCGGTGCCCGGGGGCAGGGCGTCGCGGGGCGCGCAGGGCGTCTGCTCGAGGATCTCCGCATAGACCTTGGCGAAGATGCCGGCATAGGGGATCGCGAGTGCCGCCAGTGCCGTGAAGGCGGAGAGCCCGAACACCTGCAGGAACAGCAGCGCCCAGAACAGCTCGTGAATCGCCCGCACGAAGGCGCAGCCGGCGCGTACCAGCCGGGAGCGGGCGAACAGCAGCGCCAGCGGGAAGCCCAGCACCACCCCGGCCAGGGTACCCCAGATCGCCACCGCGACGGTGAGGCCGACGGCGGTGAGCGGCGACTCCAGTGATCCCCAGGCGGGCCAGGCCATGCCCATGGCCATGCGGCCGAGTTCCGCCCAGGGGTCCCGGGTGTGAATGGCGAGATCGGCCAGGGGCGCCAGCACCACGGCCAGCGCCAGCAGCGCCAGGGTATGGCGGGCCAGCCGCAGCCCGGGGGTGGTGCCCCGCCACCAGTGGCGGCCGTGGCGGGGCGGGTGGGGCAGCGCCTCGTTCACGGGCGGCCCCGGGCGCAGGGCAGGGCCTCCGGGCTCGGCATCCCGGCCGCCGCCGGCGCACCGAAGGCGCCGGCCGGTTCGTCAGCATCCGGGTAGAGGGCGTCGAGCTCGGCCAGGGTCAGGGTCGCCGCCGGGGCGTCGATCACCAGGCGGCCGTCGCGCAGTCCCCACACCCGGTCGAAGTGGGAGAGCGCCAGCTCGCGCTGGTGCAGGGCGACCACCGAGGTGGCGTGGCGCGAATCGATCAGCGCCAGCAGGCGCAGCGCCTGGTGGGGGTCGACGCTGGCCACCGGCTCGTCGCCCAGAAAGAGGTCGCGCCCCTGGTAGAGGGCGCGGCCGATGGCGACCCGCTGGCGCTGGCCGCCGGAGAGCTGGCCCACCGGGCGCCGCTCGAGCCCGTCAAGCCCCAGCAGCGCGCACAGCTCGCCCACCTCCCGCCAGGGGCGGGAGAGCGGGCGCACCAGGTTCCACAGGCCGGCCAGCGTCGAGTGCTCCGGCAGCCGTCCCATGAAGACGTTGTGGTAGACGGCGAGCTGCGGCACCAGGCCGTGGTGCTGAGGGCACCAGGCCGCGTGCCGCCCGAGTCGGGCGCGCAGCTCGGCGAGCAGGGTCGACTTGCCCGAGCCGCTCTGGCCCAGCAGCGCCACGCGCTCACCCTCGTGCAGGGTGAGAGTCAGCCCGGGCAGCACCAGGTGCTGGAGGCGCCCCTGGCGGTCGCGACCGTGGCCGAGATCCTCGCCCTCGAAGCGGATCAGCAGCCGGCGTTGCTCGCTCTCCATGGCGTCGGCCCTCAGCGCAGCAGGCCGAGCTCTTCCGCGACCTCCTCGATGGGCGCGTAGAGGGCGTTGTCGGCGGGGATGAAGGCCTCGCGGGGGAAGCTCGCCAGGAGCGCCGGGTCGTCCATCTCCAGGAAGGCGGCCTGCACCTTGTCGGTGAAGCCCTCGCCGAAGCGTGCGTCGGCGTCGCCGCGCAGGGTCCAGTTGTAGTCCGGGTAGGTCGGGGTGGCCCAGATGACCGAGACCCTGTCGGTGTCGACGCGGCCATCGGCCACGGCGGCTTCCCAGACGGTGTAGTTCACCGCGCCGATGTCCCAGGTGCCCGCTTCCACCAGGGCGATGGTACGGGAGTGGTCGCCGGAGTAGCCGACCCGGGAGAAGAAGGCCTCGGGGTCGACATTGTCGAAGCGCTGGCGGAAGAAGTGCTCCGGCATCAGGCGCCCGGAGGTGGAGGTGCGCGAGCCTAAGGTGAGGCTCATGCCCTCGAGCTCGTCGGGCAGCTCGTCGGCCAGCGACAGCCCCGTCGATTCATGGGCGATGAAGTAGCTCATGAAGGCGTCGTCCTCGCTGCCCTGGGCCAGCGCCTGGGAGCCCGGCACCAGGCGGCGCGCCTGCACCCCGGAGAGGCCGCCGAACCAGGCCAGCTGGACCTGGTCATTGCGGAAGGCGGTCACGGCGGCGCTGTAGGACTTGACCGGCACGTACTCCACCTCGACGCCGAGGCGCTCCTCGAGGTAGTCGGCGACCTTGCCGAAGCGCTCCACCAGGCGTGCCTGGTCCTCGTCGGGGATGGCGGTGAAGCGGAAGGTCTCGGCGGCTGCCCCCTGGGCAAACAGGGCGAGGGCGGCGGCGGCAAGGGCGATGCGGCGCATGGGGCGGCTCCGTGGAGGATGAGGCGGGGCCGCCAATGGTAAGGGATGGCGCGGGAATGGCAAGCGGCCGGAGGGCCCTGGGCCAGCCTGCTGCGGGCCGCCGGCCGGCGCCTGGGGCTCAGCGTCGGCCGGCGGGGTAGCGGGTATCCTTCAGGCTGTCCTTGATCTTCTTCAGGTGGCCGAGGAAGTCCTCGCCGCGCCGCAGGGTCACGCCGGTGGCCAGCACGTCGATCAGCGCCAGCTGGATCATCCGCGAGGTCATCGGCATATAGTGATCGGTATCCTCGGGGGTGGCGACCTCCAGGGTCTCGGTGCACTCGCGAGCCAGCGGCGAGTCGGGGGCGGTGATACCGAGCACCACGGCGCCGCTCTCCCGGGCCAGGCGGGCGATGTCGACCAGCTCCCGGGTGCGCCCGGTCCAGGAGATCACCACCACCACGTCGCCGGTATGGCAGCTCGAGGCCACCATGCGCTGCATCAGCACGTCCACATAGGCGGTGACGGGGATATTGAAGCGGAAGAACTTGTGCTGGGCATCCTGGGCCACGGCACCGGAGGCGCCCAGGCCGAAGAAGTGCAGCTGTCGCGCCTGGATCAGGTAGTCCACCACCCGCTCGATGCGCACCGGGTCGGTCTGGCGGCGGGCGTTGTCCAGCGCGGCAATGGTGGCACCGAAGATCTTCTCGGTGTAGTCGGCGGCCGTGTCGTCGGGTTCCACCGCCTGGCTGACGTAGGGAGTGCCGCCGGCCAGGCTCTGGGCCAGCTTGATCTTGAAGTCCGGGTAGCCCTTGGCATCGAAGCTGCGGCAGAAGCGGTTGACGGTAGGTTCGCTCACCGAGGCCGCCTGGGCCAGGGTGGCAATGCTCATGCCGGTGGCGGTTGCCGGGTCGGCGAGGATGACATCGGCAACCTTGCGCTCGGAGCGGTTGAGCGCCTCGAGGCGCTGACGAATGCGATCGATCAGGTCGTGACGGGCCATGGCGCGGTGGCGCTCTCCATGCTGGGCGGGTCGGGGCCGCGGGGTGAAGCCGGAACGGGTGATGTAGTGATTTAACTACATTATGCTGACTATCCTAGCCCGAGGAGGTCGGCCGCGGCCAATCGTCCTCGGTGGTCGGCAATTAATTTGGTAAGATTACTTCAAATCATTGTCTTGGCCCCTACGTTCAGGTATTTTTTTGGTAATCCAACGAAAAGAGAGGCGGACATGAGTCACTTCAGCCGGTCCGGCCAGGCTGCCAGCACCGACATCGACCTGGCGCTGTTCGGCGCCCTCGGCGACCTGGCGCAGCGCAAGCTCTTTCCGGCGCTATTCCAGCTCGACCGCGAGGGGCTGCTCGACCCTGGCACGCGCCTGCTGGGCCTGGCGCGCCAGGAGCTCGACCTCGACGGCTTCAAGGGGCGCGTCGAGAAGGCGCTCACGACCTACGTCAAGGCCGAGGAGCTCGACCGCAAGGCCCTCACGCGCTTCCTTTCGCGACTCGACTACCGCCAGCTCGACTTCACTCGCGTGGAGGGCTACGCGGCGATTCAGGAGTGGCGCAAGGCGGGGCGCGAGGCGGGGCAGGAGCGCCCCATGGTGGTCTACCTCTCGGTGGCGGCGAGGATCTACGGCGACATCTGCCGGCACCTCGAGGCCAGCGGCAGCCTGGACGATCAGAGCCGGGTGGTGGTCGAGAAGCCGATCGGCTACGACCTGGCCTCCTCGGCGGAGATCAACGACGCCATCGGTGCCGTCTTCCCCGAGTCGCGCATCTACCGCATCGATCACTATCTGGGCAAGGAGACGGTACAGAACCTGATCGCGCTGCGCTTCGCCAACCCGCTGTTCGGCACCCAGTGGAACCAGAACCATATCTCCCATGTGGAGATCACCGTGGCCGAGCAGGTCGGCATCGAGGGGCGCTGGGGCTACTTCGACGACGCCGGCCAGCTGCGCGACATGGTGCAGAACCACCTGCTTCAGCTGGTCTGCCTGATCGCCATGGACCCGCCGGCCAACCTCGACGCCGATGCCATCCGCGACGAGAAGGTCAAGGTGCTCAAGGCGCTCAGGCCCTTCACCGACGACATGTTGGGGCGTGACGTGGTGCGCGGCCAGTACACGGCGGGCACCATCAACGGCAAGTCGGTGCCCGGCTACCTCGAGGAGGAGGGGGCCAATACCGAGAGCCACACCGAGTCCTTCGTGGCCATGAAGACCGGCGTGGAGAACTGGCGCTGGGCCGGCGTGCCCTTCTACCTGCGCACCGGCAAGCGCATGCCCGAGAAGCTCTCGCAGATCATCATCCACTTCCGCCAGCAGCCCCACTACATCTTCGACCCGGACCAGCGGGGTCTCGCCGCCAACAAGCTGGTGATCCGCCTGCAGCCGGAGGAGGGCATCGCCCTGGAGGTGCTGACCAAGGACAGCGGACTGGACAAGGGCATGCGCCTGCGCCGCGGCCCGCTGCACCTGGACTTCAACAGCGCCTTCCCCAAGTCGCGGATTCCCGATGCCTACGAGCGTCTGCTGCTCGAGGTGATGAAGGGGCAGCAGTACCTCTTCGTGCGCCGCGACGAGGTCGAGCACGCCTGGCAGTGGTGCGATAACCTGATTGCCGCCTGGGCCGATCGCGATGAGCCGCCGCGCCGCTATCCGGCCGGCTCCTGGGGGCCCGTCGCATCGATAGCCATGATCACTCAGGATGGCCGCAGCTGGTATGAGGATTACTGAGGAATGCCGGCTGGCCCCAGGGCCCGGTCGCTGCTTTCTCAAGACCGCCATGATCACCCAGGACGGGCGCAGCTGGTATGAGGATTACTGAGGAACTCCAAGATGAGTGAGCTTTGCCTAGAACGCCTGGCCACCCAGCTGGCCGAGGCCGTGGCCGAGGCGCTGCGACAGGACCTGGCGAGCCAGGAGCGTGCCCTGCTGGTGGTCTCCGGTGGCTCCACGCCGGTGCCCTTCTTCCAGGCGCTGGCCGCCTGCGAGCTGCCCTGGTCGCGGGTCGAAGTGACCCTCGCCGACGAGCGCTGGGTGCCCCCGGGCCATGCCGACAGCAATGCCCGCCTGGTGGGCGAGCACCTGCTCAAGGGCCCGGCGGCGGCGGCCAGCTTCGTGCCCCTGACCACCGATGACGCCACCCCCGAGCAGGGCGCCGCGGCGGTGGCCGAGCGTGTTGCCGGCCTGGCCTGGCCGGCCAGTGCGGTGGTGCTGGGCATGGGCGGCGATGGTCACACCGCCTCGCTCTTCCCCGACAGCCGGGAGCTTGCGCTGGCGCTCTCCACCGCCGAGGCGGCGGTGGCCGTGCGGGCCCGGAGTCAGCCCCTGCCGCGCCTGACCCTCTCCGCCGATCGCCTGCACCGCTCCCGGCGCCACTTCCTGCACATCACCGGCGGCGACAAGCGTGACATGCTGGTCCGGGCCCTGGCGGGCGATGACGTCCGCGAGCTGCCGATCCGCGCCTTTCTTTCCTGCCCGCTGGCCATCTACTGGGCCCCCTGATCTCATGGAGAGACACCAATGACCTTCGACAAGAGCATCGACAAGCAGCTGCCCTCCACCCGCACCACCGAGCTCGACAGCATCTGCCTGAAGGCCGAGGTGATCCCGGTGCTGGCCATCCAGCGCGTGGAAGACGCCGTGCCCCTGGCCACCGCCCTGGTCGAGGGTGGTCTCAGCGTGCTCGAGGTGACCCTGCGCACCGACTGCGCCCTGGAGGCGGTGCGCCGCATCAAGGCGGCGCTCCCCCAGGCCAGCATCGGCGTGGGCACCGTGCTGACCCCGGCCCAGTACCGCCAGGCCGAGCAGGCCGGCGCCGACTTCGTGGTCACCCCCGGCACCACCGAGGCGCTCTATCGCTACGGGGTGACCAGTCCAGTGCCGATGCTGCCGGGCGTTGCCACCGTCTCCGAGCTGATGACCGGCTGGCAGTACGGCTACCGCCGCTTCAAGTTCTTCCCCGCCGAGGCCAGCGGCGGCGTCAAGGCGCTCAAGGCCTTCGCCGGCCCGATCCCCGAGGCGCGCTTCTGCCCCACCGGCGGCATCAACCTCGACAACGCCGAGGACTACCTGGCGCTCAAGAACGTGATGTGCGTGGGCGGCTCCTGGCTGACCCCGAACTCCCTGGTGGAGGCCGAGGACTGGCACGGCATCCGCCAGCTGGCCCGGGAGGCGGCGCAGCGCTTCCACCACTGACTCCCCAGGTTCCCTGCGAACGACGTTCCCGCGTGCTCTCTCGACAGCCTGTTGCTGTCCTTCTCCCGGCCCTCGTGGCCGGGTTTTTTTGACTCCCGAAACGAACGGGGGTCGGCAGCTGCCGACCCCCGCGCTGCACGCTGACTCAGCGCCGGCGGCGCTTGCCGCCCTTGTCGGAGGGGGGCGTCGCGGGCTCGGTGGCGTCCGTCGATGATCTAGCCGTGAAGTGCTCGCGCACCAGCGCCAGCAGCCCCTGGGTGGAGGCGTCGAAGTCCTGGCTCTGCTCGTCGATGCGCTCGCTGATCTCGCCGGCGATACGCTTGCCGAGCTGCACGCCCCACTGGTCGAAGGAGTTGATGTTCCAGATCACCCCCTGGACGAACACCTTGTGCTCGTAGAGGGCGATCAGCGCGCCGAGGTTCCTCGGCGTCAGCTCATCGAGCAGCAGCACGCTGGAGGGGCGGTTGCCGGGGCAGCTGTAGGGATCGAGCCGGCTGCCGCTCTGGCTGCCCTCCATGAAGGCGTTGGCCTGGGCCAGCATGTTGGTGAGCAGGGCGAAGTGGTGCTCCTCCATGCCGGGCTCGGGCTTCAGCGAGGCGATGAAGTCGATGGGCACGTAGCGCGTCCCCTGGTGGAGCAGCTGGAAGAAGGCGTGCTGGCCGTTGGAGCCGGTCTGCCCCCAGACGATGGGCCCGGTCTTGTAGTCCACCGGGTGGCCGAAGATGTCCACCGACTTGCCGTTGGACTCCATGTCGAGCTGCTGCAGGAAGGCCGGCAGCTGATGCAGCGCCTGGTCGTAGGGCACGATTGCCTGGGTCTCGGCGCCGTGAAAGTTGATGTACCAGATGCCGATCAGCGCCATCAGTACCGGCATGTTCTCCCGGAAGGGGGCGGCGAGGAAGTGCTGGTCCATGGCGTAGGCGCCCTCCAGCAGCTCCATGAACCCCTCGAAGCCGATGGAGAGGGCAATGGGCAGGCCGATGGAGGACCACATCGAGTAGCGACCGCCCACCCAGGCCCAGAACTCGAAGACGTTCTCCTCGCGGATGCCGAAGGCCATGGCCGCCGTCTTGTTGGTGGAGGCGGCGATGAAGTGGGCGCCCACGTCGGCCTCCGGGCCGGCGGTCTCCAGGAACCAGCGCCGCGCGGTATGGGCGTTGAGCAGGGTCTCCTGAGTCGAGAAGGTCTTGGTGGAGACGATGAACAGGGTGGTGGCCGGGTCGAGGCGGCTGAGCACCTTCTGGATATGGGCGCCGTCGACGTTGGAGACGAAGTGGAAGTTCAGCTCCGGGTGGCGGTGCTTGAGCAGGGCCCGGCAGGCCATGTTGGGCCCCAGGTCCGACCCACCGATGCCGATGTTGACCACGTCCCGGATGCGCTCCCCGCTGTAGCCCTTCCACTCGCCGTTGCGCACTGCCTCGGAGAACTGGCGGATCTGCTCCCGGGTGCGCTGGATCTCCGGCATCACGTCCTGGCCGTCGACCATCAGCGGCCCCTCGGCGAGGTTGCGCAGGGCGGTGTGCAGCACCGGGCGGTCCTCGGTGACGTTGATGATGTCCCCGGAGAACATCTGGGCGCGACGCTGCACCAGTGCCGAGTGGTTGGCCAGCTCGATCAGCCGGTCGAGCACCGCGTCGGAGACCTGATGCTTGGAGTAGTCGAGGAAGAGGCCGCCGACGCGCAGACTCATCTTCTCGAAGCGCTGGGGGTCATGGGTGAAGTAGTCGCGGATGCGGTCGTTGGCGGTCTGGTCGTGCAGGCGCTTGAGTGCCTGCCAGGTCACGCTGCGGGTCAGCTGGAACATCGGAAGCCTCGCCTCTTGTCATTGATGGGGTCGATGGGAGCCGGGTCGGGAGCGTCAGTCGGCGTTGCGGGTCGAGACCCAGGCGCCGGCGTCGGGAATGGTCATCTCGTAGGCCGATTCCAGCCAGGGCGAGCTGATCAGGAAGTCGGCGCTGGCGGCGTTGCAGGCCACGGGGATGTTCCACAGGGCGGCGAGTCGCAGCAGCGCCTTGACGTCGGGGTCGTGGGGCTGGGGGGCGAAGGGGTCCCAGAAGAAGATCAGCAGGTCGAGCCGCTGCTCGGTGATCAGGGCGCCGATCTGCTGGTCGCCGCCCAGCGGTCCGCTCAGCAGCCCCTTTACGGGGAGCCCCAGCGCCTTGGCCACCCGGGCCGCGGTGGTGCCGGTGCCGGTGAGCTCGTGGCGGGCCAGGGTCTCCTGCCAGCGTGCCGCCCACGCCAGCAGTTCGTCCTTCTTGCCGTCATGGGCAATCAGCGCGATGCGCTTGCGCGCGGGCAGGGTGCGGGTCACAGTGTGCTGCGGGCGTGGGTCGCTCATGGTGTTATGCCTCGAGGATCTTCAGGGTGTTGGTGCCGCCGTGGGAGAAGTTGAGGCGCATGACGTCGACACCGGCCGCGATCATCACCTCCAGCACGCCCTCGCGGTCGCTGGCCGGGCCCAGGGTGGCAACGATCTTGGTGCGGCGGCTGGGGGCATGGATGGAGTGGTGAGGCTGGCTCGACATCGCGGTCTCCTGGGCAAGGGGCGGGGTGTCCAGAATAGCGGGTTATCTGTAAGTTTACTGCTATATGGGCGGAGATCTGGCTCAGATTGTGAGTATACCCTAGGGGATGACTGTTTTCTAAGTGCGCCGAATGTAAACTTACCAAAATAGTCTTGGGTCCTTCTCTCCGCTGAGGCACATTGCGGAGACGACGAGCCAGTGGGCAAGTCAGGCGGCGACCGGCGGGTGCTGATCTCCGCGCCGAGCCCGGATGCCGATGCCACCGTGGTCTACGGGGTCAACGAGGAGGTGCTGCGGCCCGAGCACAAGGTGGTCTCCAACGCCTCCTGCACCACCAACTGCCTGGCGCCGGTGGCCCAGGTGCTCCACGAGGCGGTGGGCATCGAGAACGGCCTGATGACCACGGTGCACGCCTACACCAACGACCAGAACCTCTCCGACGTCTGCCACAGCGACCCCTACCGGGCGCGCAGCGCCACCCACTCGATGATTCCCACCAAGACCGGGGCCGCCGCCGCCGTCGGGCTGGTGCTGCCGGAACTCGCCGGCAAGTTCGACGGCCTGGCGGTGCGGGTGTCGGTGATCAACGTCTCCCTGGTCGATCTGGTGTTCACCGCGAGTCGCGACACCACCCGGGAGGAGATCAACGCCATCGTCGCCAGGGCCGCCGAGGACTCCCTGGTGCTGGCGGTCAACGCCCAGCCGCTGGTCTCCATCGACTTCAACCACGACGCCCACTCCTCCACCTTCGATGCCAACCACACCCGGGTGAATGGCCGCCTGGTGAAGGTGATGGCCTGGTACGACAGCGAATGGGGCTTCTCCAACCGCATGCTGGATACCGCCCTGGCGATGCAGGCGGTGAGCGACGACAAGCGCGACGCGGCCTGATCCGCCGGCCTGCCGGCCCCCCCCGGGCCGACGAGGCCCGGCTGTAGGTTGCGGCTTCGTGGGGGCGGATTCAGCGGCTCGGGCGCGCCAGGTCCTCACGGGTCGGCAGGGCGGCGTAGGCGCCGGGGCGGGTCACGGCGTGGGCGCCGCAGCGGCAGGCGGTCTCCACGGCCCGGGTCAGCAGCGCCGCATCGCGGTGCCAGTCGCCGTCGATGCCTGCCTCGCTGAGGTATTCAGCGAGCTCGGCCAGCAGGCCGCCGATGAAGGCGTCGCCGCCGGCGGTGGTGTCCACCGCCTGGACCGGTGGCGGCGTCACGCGCCGCTCGAAGCCCGCGCCCAGCAGGCGCACCTCGCCGGGCCCGTCGGTGATCACGATGGCCTTGACCCCGGCGGCCAGGCGCTCGGCCAGCCAGGCGTCCTGTGGGTGGTCGGCGCGCAGGCAGTCGAGCTCCTCGGTGGAGAGCTTGAGCAGGTCGGCCGTGTCGAGCAGGCGGGTCACCAGGCTGATGTCGGCGGTGCCTTCGGCCCAGAGGTTGTGGCGCAGGTTGGCGTCCACGCTGACCAGGCAGCCGGCGCGGCGGGCCATCTCGGCCATGGTCAGGGTGGTCTCGGCGATCGCCGGCTCGGTCAGGCTGTTGCTGCACAGGTGCAGGATGGCGGGCGCGGCGAAGATGCCCTGGGGCAGGTGCTCGAGGCGGTAGAGCAGGTCGGCGGCCGGCGGCCGATAGAAGTCGAAGGTGCGCTCGCCGTGCTCATCGCGGGAGACGAAGGCCAGCGCGGTGCGCGCCTCGCGGGTGCGCACCACGCCGGAGGTGTCGACGCCGTGGGCGGCCAGCTCCGCCGCGAGGAAGTCGCCGAAGCGGTCCTCGCCAAGCATGCCGAGGAAGCGGCTGGGCACGCCCAGCCGGGCGCAGGCCACGGCCACGTTGGCGGGCGCGCCGCCGGCGTACGGGGTGAAGGTCTCGGTCTCGTCGGCGGCCGGGTCGCCGAGTCGGCTCGAGAGCATGTCGACCAGGGCCTCGCCGAAGGCGATCACGGGAATCATGCGGGAAGCTCCAGGCTGAGGGTGGTGCCGAGCAGGTGCTGGGCACCGGGGACGAGCCACACCGGGTCGAGGCGGGTGTTGGCGGACTCCACGCAGAGGAAGCGGAGGGCGGCCTCGGCGGGGGTGTCCTCGGGAAGCGTCTCGCCGGGGTGCCAGACCACGGCGGAGTCGCTGCCCTGGCGGGCGATGCGCAGGCGGCGCGCGCCGTCGTCCAGGGTCAGCTCGGCGTTGCTGTGGTAGATGCGGTCGAGCCCGCCGCGTACGCCGAGCTCGCCCTGCTGCTCGCGTTCGGTGAAGCCGGCCAGCTTGTCCAGGTAGCGGGCGCCGGCCAGCCCCTCCAGGCGGCAGGCGAAGGCGTCGCGCACGGCCAGGTAGCTGTGCAGGGCGCCGCTGATCTTCACCGGGGTCTCGCCGAGGTGTTCGGTGATCAGCTCCACGTGCAGGCGCCGGGCATTGGCCTGGACCACCAGCCGCGGCGAGAGCTGGCTGTGCAGGTGGGTTTGGGGCGAGAGGTGCAGCTCCACCCCCTCCTCGTGCTCGTCCACGGCGTCCAGGCGCCAGTCGGCGTGGCGTGCGGTGCCGTGGAAGGGGCCGCTGTGATCCTCGGACTCGTCGGCGTAGCGATCGTCGGCGAACCAGGGCCAGCAGAGCGGGATGCCGCCGCGAATCGCGCCGGGCAGTGCCTGGGGCGTGGGCGTCACCCAGAGCCAGCCGTCGCTGTCGTCACCGGCCGAAAGAAAATGCAGGACTTGGGCGCCTTGCAGGGAAACGGCCAGCTCGCCCCAGGCCTCGTTGGCCAGCCACAGCTCGCGGCCGGCCCAGTGGGCGCGGCGCTGGCCGCGGGTCTCGTCGAGCAGGGTGCGCAGGCTTTGCGGAATCATCAATCAACCTCTTCCGTCGCGTTAGTCGACTTCTGGATTGTAAAGGGCCTCGGCGGCGCCCAGCAGCCCCGTCCAGGGGGCGATGACCAGGTGCACGGGGATCGCCGCCGTGTAGGCGCCCATGCGCCCCTTGGCGGCGAAGGCCTCGCGGAAGCGGCTCTCGGGTAGCCACTCCCGCAGCCGGGGCAGGATGCCCCCACACAGGGTGACCCCGCCGCGGGCGCCCAGCATCAGGGCCGCGTCGCCGCAGACGTCGCCGAGGATCTTGAGAAAGCGCAGCAGGGTATCACGGGCCAGCGGGTCGCTGTCGGCCGCCGCGGTCACCTCGGCGGGAGAGGCGTACACGGGGTTGGCGCCCTTGAGCGAGCAGTGGGCCAGGTAGAGGTCCAGCAACCCCTGGCCGCACAGGAGGCGCTCCACCGAGACGCGACCATAGCGGTTGCGGAAGTGGCGCAGGAGGTTCTGCTCGCGCTCGTCGGCGGGGGCGAAGGTGACGTGGCCCCCCTCGGTGGGCAGCGGGATCCAGGCGTGGCGGCCGGGGAAGAGGCCGGCCACGCCGAGCCCCGTGCCGGGGCCGATCACCAGCCGGGCCGCATGGGGAATCGCCTCGCCGGGCTGCACCTCGACCAGGTCGGCCTCGGGGAGATGGGGCACGCCCAGCGCCTGGGCAGTGAAGTCGTTGATCACCTTGAAGAGGGTAAGCCCCAGCGCCGCCTGGGCCTCGGCCCGGGAGAAGGCCCAGTGGTTGTTGGTCATGCTTACCCGGTCGCCGCCGATCGGGCAGGCGAAGGCCAGGCAGGCCTCGCGCGGGGTCTGCTCGCCGGTGGCGCCCACCCGGGTCAGGTAGTCGCGTACCGCCTCCACCAGGCCGGGGTAGTCGGCGCAGGGCAGGGCGAGGATGTCGTGGGGCGCGAAGTCGCCCGGGGTCACCAGGGCGAAGCGCGCGTTGGTGCCGCCGATGTCCCCAATGAGAGCGGGTCGTGTCATCGTCAATGTGTCCTTTTTTCCCCGGCGCTTCTCGCGATGCCTCTCAGTCGTTCACGCGTCCTCGTCGTGGATCTGGCCGGCCTGGCGGGCCAGGTCGTCGGCCTCGAAGCCGCCGAACACCGAGGCGCCCTGCTCGGAGCCGCTGGCCAGGTGGCGGAAGCCGGCAAACAGTTCGCGGCCCAGCCCCTGATGGTAGTGGTCGAGGTGCGGCTCACTGAGCTCGCGCTCGGCCCAGGCATGGGTGGCCATCCTGACCTCGAGGGTGCCGGCGTTGGCGTCCAGGCGCACCACGTCACCGTCGCGCAGCCTCGCCAGGGGGCCGCCGTCCAGGGCCTCGGGGGTCATGTGAATGGCGGCGGGCACCTTGCCGGAGGCGCCGGACATGCGCCCGTCGGTGACCAGCGCCACCTTGAAGCCGCGGTCCTGGAGCACGCCGAGGTAGGGGGTCAGCTTGTGCAGCTCCGGCATGCCGTTGGCCTTGGGGCCCTGGTAGCGCACCACCACCACCACGTCGCGATCCAGATCGCCCGCCTCGAAGGCCGCCTTGAGCTCGTTCTGGTCCTCGAAGATCCGCGCCGGGGCCTCGACGATCCGGTGCTCCTCGGCCACCGCCGAGACCTTGATCACCCCGCGGCCCAGGTTGCCGTCCAGCACGGTGAGCCCGCCGGTGGGGGCGAAGGGCTCGCTCACGCCGCGCAGCACGTCCCGGTCGAGACTCTCGGTGGGGCCCTCGCGCCAGGCCAGCTTGCCGTCCTCGAGGAAGGGCTCCCGGGTGTAGGCGGTCAGGTCGCCGCCGAACACCGTGGGGATGTCGCCGTGGATCAGCCCGGCGCCCAGCAGCTCGCGGATCAGCAGGCTCATGCCGCCGGCGGCCTGGAAGTGGTTCACGTCGGCCTGGCCGTTGGGGTAGATGCGGGTCAGGCTCGGCACCACCGCGGAGAGGGCGGTGAAGTCGTCCCAGGTGATGGTGAGGCCCGCCGCGGCGGCCATGGCCACCAGGTGCAGGGTGTGGTTGGTGGAGCCGCCGGAGGCCAGCAGGCCGACCATGGCGTTGACGATGGCGCGCTCGTCGACCTGCCGGTAGAAGGGGCGGTAGTCGCCGCCCGGCTCGCTGTTACGGATCGCCTGCTCGGCGGCATAGCGGGTCAGCGCCTCGCGCAGCGGCGTGCCGGGGTTGACGAAAGAGGCGCCGGGCAGGTGCAGGCCCATGATCTCCATCATCAGCTGGTTGGAGTTGGCGGTGCCGTAGAAGGTGCAGGTGCCCGGGCTGTGGTAGGAGGCGGATTCGGCCTCGAGCAGCTCGTCGCGGCCCACCTTGCCCTCGGCGTAGAGCTGGCGGATGCGCGCCTTCTCCTTGTTGGGCAGGCCGCTCTCCATGGGGCCGGCGGGCACGAAGAGCGCCGGCAGGTGGCCGAAGCGCGCCGCGCCGATGAAGAGCCCCGGGACGATCTTGTCGCAGACGCCCAGGTAGAGGGCGGCATCGAACATGTTGTGGGAGAGCGCCACGGCGGTGGCCATGGCGATCACCTCCCGGGAGAAGAGCGACAGCTCCATGCCGGACTGGCCCTGGGTGACACCGTCGCACATGGCCGGCACGCCGCCGGCGAACTGGGCGGTGGAGCCCATGGCCCGGGCGGCGGCCTTGAGGATGGCCGGGTAGTCCTCGAGAGGCTGATGGGCCGAGAGCATGTCGTTGTAGGAGGAGACGATGCCGAGGTTGGCGCTGTTCATCAGCTTGAGGCGGTCCTTCTCCTCGGCGCCGCAAGCGGCGAAGCCGTGGGCCAGGTTGCCGCAGGAGAGCTCGCCGCGATGCACGCCCTGGCGGTGCTGGGCCGCCATGCGCGCCTCGTAGAGGGCGCGGCGCTCGGCGGAGCGCTCGCGGATGCGTCGGGTAACCTCGGCAACGGTGGCGTTCAGGGTGGGGGGCGTCGTGGCCATGGGGCACCTCGGGCTGTGATTATATAGGTAAGTTTACCAAAAAGTTCTCCGCGAATGGCGTCATGCTAGCCGTTTATTGGTCGTATTTGTAGTTTTATTACCATTTGGTGCCGATCGGCTCGTCACAGCCCCAGCAGCCTCAGCAGCCAGCGCCGGTAGGGCGGGTTGAGCAGGCCCACGGCGTTGCGTCGCGCCTGGAGGAAGACGCTGCGCTCGAGGCTGAAGCGCAGGAAGCCGGCCTCGCCCTGGTAGGCGCCCATGCCGCTCTCGCCCACGCCGCCGAAGGGCAGGGCGGGCACGGCGTTGTGCCAGAGGGTGTCGTTGAAGACCACGCCGCCGGAGTGGGTGGTCTCGAGGATCTGCCGGCGCCGCTGCGCGTCGTCGGTGAAGGCATAGAGCGCCAGCGGCCGCGGCCCGGCGTTGACGTGGTCGATGGCGGCGTCGAGGTCGCGCACGCCGAGGATCGGCAGCCAGGGGCCGAAGATCTCCTCCTGCATAATGGCGAGCCCCTCGTTGGGGTCGATCACCAGGGTCGGCGGCAGCTTGGCCCCGCCGCCCGGCAGCTCGACGCGCTCACCCAGGGCGATCACCCGGCAGCCGTGGTCGCGGGCCTCGTCGAGCATCGCCTCGAGGCGCGCCCGCTGGCGCTCACCCGGCACGGCGGTGTAGTCCTCGCCGGCGGTGCCTCGGGGGTAGAAATCGGCCACTGTCCGGCGCATCGCCTCGATGAAGTCGCCGAGCCGGGAGGCCTCGACCAGCACGTGATCGGGGGCGATGCAGGTCTGGCCGGCGTTGAGCCACTTGCCGAAGGCGATGCGCTCGGCGGCACGCGACAGGTCGGCATCGGGGCCGATGATGGCCGGGGTCTTGCCGCCCAGCTCCAGGGTGATGGGGGTCAGGTGGGCGGCGGCGGCCCGGGCCACCTCGCGCCCGATGCGTGCATTGCCGGTGAACAGCAGGTGATCGAAGGGCAGCGCCGAGAAGGCGCGGGCCGTCTCCACGTCGCCCGGGATCACGGCGAGCTCGGCGGGGTCGAAGTAGCGCTCGGCCAGGCGCGCCATCAGAGCGCTGGTGGCCGGGGTGTGCTCGCTGGGCTTGATCAGCACCCGGTTGCCGGCGGCCAGAGCGTCCACCGCTGGCAGCCAGGCGAGGTTCCAGGGGTAGTTGGAGGGGGCGATGATGCCCACCACTCCCAGCGGCTGGCGGTGTACCCGGGCCCGCCCCGGCTGGAGCCGCCAGGGCACGGCGGCGCGCCGGGAGCGCATCCAGCGGCGCAGGTGGCGCCGCGCATGGCGCACCGCCTGCAGCACGGTGGCGATCTCGGCCAGCCGGCTCTCGGCCTCGGCGCGGTGGCCGAAGTCCTCGCCGATGGCGGCGATGATCTCCTCGCGGTGGTGCCGGGTCAGGGTCGCCAGCCGGGCCAGGCGATCGCGGCGAGTGGCAAGCGTCGGGTAGGGCTCGGCCGCGAAGGCGCGGCGCTGAGCATCGAACTGCGCCTGCAGCTCGCGGGCATCGGTCATGCACGTCTCCGTGTGTCGATGAGGATGGAAGGAGGCTCGGGCTCTGGGCACAATGTAGGCCTTCTGCCAACGGCTTGTCAGCTGCCGGAGCCGCCATGTCCTCGCTTGTGTTGCAAGAACTCCCCGCCATCGAGGCGGTGCCGGCCGCGGCCTGGAACGCCCTGGTGGGCGACGACCATCCCTTCCTGCGCCACGAGTTCCTGCACGCCCTGGAGGCGAGCGGCTCGGTGAGCCCAGCCACCGGCTGGGTGCCGCGCCACCTGACCCTCTGGCAGGGCGAGCGCCTGGTCGGCGTGATGCCCCACTACCTCAAGCACCACTCCTTCGGGGAGTATGTCTTCGACTGGAGCTGGGCCGATGCCTGGGAACGCGCCGGTGGGCGCTACTATCCCAAGGGGCTCACCGCGATCCCCTATACCCCGGCGCCCGGGCCGCGGCTGGCGCTGGCCGGGGGCATCGACCCGCTGGCCGCCCGGGAGCGGCTGGCCGCGGCCTGGGAGGGGCGCGGGGAAGGCGTGGCCAGCGAGCTCTCCAGCTGGCATCTGCTGTTTGCCGAGGAGGCCGAGGTGGCCGCCTGGCAGGCGGCGCGCCCCGGGCTACTGGCCCGCCACGGGGTGCAGTTCCAGTGGCGCGACGCCGGCTACGGCGACTTCGAGGGCTTCCTGGCCGCGATGACCTCCAAGCGGCGCAAGGCGATCCGCCGCGAGCGGCGCCTCGTCGCCGACCAGGGGCTGAGGCTGCACCGGCTCGAAGGGGAGGCGATCGACGCGGAGGCCCTCGAGCACTTCTTCCGCTGCTACGAGATCACCTACCTGGAGCGGGGGCGCCACGGCTACCTGAACCCCGACTTCTTCCGCCGGCTGCGCGCCTCGATGCCGGAGAGCCTGCTGCTGGTGCAGGCGCGGCTCGAGGGCCGGCCGGTGGCCGCGGCGCTCTGCCTGCAGGGGGCGCGCACCCTCTACGGCCGCTACTGGGGCAGTGAGGTGATGGCCGACTGCCTGCACTTCGAGGCCTGCTACTACCAGGGCATCGAGCACTGCCTGGCCCGGGGACTGACCACCTTCGACCCCGGCACCCAGGGGGAGCACAAGCTGGCCCGGGGCTTCGCGCCGCGCCTGCTCACCTCGCTTCACCATATCGCCGACCCCCGCCTGCGCGACGCCGTGGCGCGCTTCTGCGCCGAGGAGCGCGCCCAGATCCGCGCCTATTGCGCCGCCGCGACGCAGGCGCTGCCGTTCAGGGCGTGAGCGGACCCGGCGATGGTGGCATAATGCCGCCATCCTTATTTTCGCGACGGACGCTGTTCATGCTCAAGTGGTTGGCCATCGTGCTGCTGGTCCTGCTCGCCCTGCTGCAGTATCGCCTGTGGCTGGGTGAGGGGGGCATCCGCGACCTCGGCGAGGTGCGCGAGCGGGTGGCGGCCCTGGAGGCGGCCAACAAGCCGCTGCGCGACCGCAACGCCCGCCTGGGCGCCGAGGTGCTGGACCTCAAGACCGGCCTGGACGCCATCGAGGAGCGCAGCCGCAGCGACATCGGCATGGTGCGCGCCGACGAGCAGTTCTTCTGGGTGCCGGGCGTGGCGGTGGAGGCCGCGCCGGTGGTCAACCCCGCGCCGGCGGTGGGCCTGGAGGCCGGCCGATGAGCGTGGCGCCCTGGCTGGTGGTGCCCGCGGCGGGGCAGGGGCGACGCATGGGGGCCGATCGCCCCAAGCAGTACCTGGCGATCGACGGCCGCCCGGTGCTGGCCCACACCCTGGCGCGCCTGCACGCCGCCTTTCCCGCGGCACGACTCTGCCTCTGCCTGGACCCCGAGGACGCCCGCTTCGACCCGGCCTGGGTGCCCTTCGCCGAGTGGCGCCGGGTGCCCGGCGGTGCCGAGCGGGTCGACTCGGTAGCCAACGCCCTGGCGGCCATCGCGGGTGAGGCCGGTGAGAACGACCTGGTGCTGGTCCATGACGTGGCGCGCCCCTGCGTGACCGTGGCGGATCTTCTCCGCCTTCACGTCGTGCTGGCGGATGACCCGGTGGGTGGCCTCCTGGCCGCCCCGGTGGCCGACACCATGAAGCGCGATGACGGCGCCGGGCGAGTCGCGGCCACCGAGCCCCGCGCCGGCCTCTGGCATGCGCTGACCCCCCAGGGGTTCCGCTACGGCCTGTTGCGCCGGGCGCTGGCGGCGGCGCGGGAGGCCGGCGTGGCGGTCACCGACGAGGCCTCGGCGGTGGAGGCGCTGGGGCTCTTCCCGCGGCTGGTCAGCGGGCGTCGCGACAACCTCAAGATCACCCATCCCGAGGACCTGGCCCTGGCCGGGCAGATCCTGGCCGCCCAGCGCCAGGCGACGGCCTCGGGCGGGCAGGACAAGGCGCCTTCCGGCGCACTGGAGAGATGATGCGCATCGGCCACGGCTTCGACGTCCACCGCTTCGGTGAGGGCGACCACCTGATGATCGGCGGCGTCGCCGTTCCCTTCGACCACGGCTTCGTCGCCCACTCCGACGGCGACGTGCTGCTGCATGCCGTCAGCGATGCCCTGCTGGGCGCCTGCGCCCTGGGCGACATCGGCCGCCACTTTCCCGACACCGACCCGGCCTGGAAGGGCGCCGACAGCCGCGTGCTGCTGCGCCACGTGGTGGATCTGGTGCACCAGGCCGGCTACCGGGTCGGCAACCTGGACGCCACCCTGATGGCCCAGGCGCCGAAGATGGCGCCGCACATCGCGGCCATGGCCGCCACCATCGCCGAGGATCTCGGCGTCGCGGTCGGCGCGGTCAACGTCAAGGCCACCACCACCGAACGCCTGGGCTTCACCGGGCGCGGCGAGGGGATCGCCGCCGAGGCGGTGGTGCTGCTGCTGCCTGCGGCCCTCGTCGCTGAGGGAGAGCGCGCCGGTGAGTGAGGCCGACGCCCGGCGCGAGCCGGATGCCATCGCCTGGCCGCCGCGCTGGCCGCGGGTACTCGATGCCGACTTCGGCCCGCCGCCGGCGGGGGAGTATCGCGCCACCCCCGAGGACTTCCAGGTCGCCGAGGTGCTCGACTTCGCTCCCGAGGGGCAGGGCGAGCACCTCTGGCTGCACGTCGAGAAGCGCGACCTGACCACCGCCATGGCGGTGCGTGAGCTGGCCCGGCTTTGCGAGGTCTCGCCCCGCGACGTCGGCTACTCCGGCATGAAGGATCGCGTCGCCGTCACCTGCCAGTGGCTCTCGGTACAGCTGCCCGGGCGCGAGGCGCCGGCGGGGCTTGCCGAGGCGCTGGCCGAGCGCGGCATCCGCGTGCTGGCCGAGGCGCGCCATCCGCGTAAGCTCAAGCGTGGGGTGCACCGCGCCAATCGCTTCCGCCTGCGGATCACCGGCCCCGCGGTGGCCGAGCCCGCCCTGGAGGCGCGCTGGACGCGGCTGGTGGAGCAGGGCGTGGCCAACTATTTCGGGCCCCAGCGCTTCGGGCCGGATGGCCGCAACCTCCAGCGTGCCCGCTCGCTGCTGGCCCGCGGCTGGCGCAAGCGCGACGACCGCGACGGCATGCTGCTCTCCGCGGCGCGCAGCTTCCTGTTCAACGAGCAGCTAGCCGAGCGTGTCCGGGAGGGCAGCTGGCAGCGCCTGCTGCCCGGCGAGGTGGTGATCCTCGACGGCACCGCCAGCCAGTTCACCCTGGAGGTGCCGGATGCCGAGCTCGAGGCTCGGGCGGCTCGGCTCGACCTGCACGGAAGCGGCGTGCTGTGGGGCGTCGGCGGCTCCGTGGCGACCGGCGAGGCGCTGGCCCGGGAGGCCCGGTTGGCCCAGCGCTACCCGGCGCTCTGCGCGGGCCTCGAGCGCGCCGGGGTGCGCCTGGCGCGGCGTGCGCTGCGCCTGCGCCTCGGCGAGCCGAGCCTGACCCGCGGCGATAACGAACTGTGGCTCGCCTTCAGCCTGCCGCGAGGCGCCTTCGCCACCGCCGTGCTGCGCGAGCTGATCGCCCACCCCACCCTGTGAAGGAGTCCACGATGCGTCGACTGCTGCTCTCCAACGACGACGGCGTCCATGCCCCCGGCCTGCGTGCCCTGCATGATGCCCTGGCGCCCCACGCCCGGCTGCGCGTGGTGGCCCCGGACCGCGACAAGAGCGGGGCCAGCAACTCCCTGACCCTGAGCCGGCCGCTGTCGCTGACCGACATGGACAACGGCTTCTACAGCGTCGACGGCACCCCGGCGGACTGCGTCTACCTGGGGGTCAACGGCGTCTGGGACGAGAAGCCTGACCTGGTGATCTCCGGCATCAACCACGGCGGCAATCTCGGCGACGACGTGCTCTACTCCGGCACCGTGGCCGCCGCCATGGAGGGGCGCAACCTGGGCATGACGGCCATCGCCATGTCGCTTACGGGCTCGCGCCACTTCGATACCGCCGGGCGCGTGGCGGCGAGCCTGGTGGGGGCCGCCGACCAGCTCTCGCTGCCGCCGCGCAGCCTGCTCAACGTCAACGTCCCGGACCTGCCCTGGGACCAGATCCAGGGCTTCCGGGTCACCCGCCTGGGCTATCGCGGCCCGGCCTCGCGGCCCCTCGAGGTGCGCGACCCCCGCGGCCGGGTGCGCTGGTGGATCGCCGCCGCCGGGGAGAACGCCGACGACGGCGCCGATACCGACTTCGCCGCCGTCGAGGCGGGCTACGTTTCCATCACCCCGCTGCAGACCGACCTGACCCGGCATGCGGCGATCCGTGACGTACAGGGCTGGCTGGATGCACTCACCTGAGCGACTGCCGGCGCTGGTGCGGGGAGTGGGCATGACCTCCCAGCGCACCCGCGACCGCATGGTGGCCAGGCTTGCCGATCAGGGCATCCGCGATGCCCGCGTGCTGGCCACCATGGCCGCCGAACCGCGCCACCTCTTCCTCGACGAGGCGCTGGCCCATCGCGCCTACGAGGACACTGCGCTGCCCATCGGCCATGGCCAGACCCTCTCCCAGCCGTGGATGGTGGCCAGGATGACCGAGCTGGTGCTGGAGGCGGCCCCCGCCCGGGTGCTGGAGATCGGCACCGGTTCGGGCTATCAGACCCTGATCCTGGCGCGGCTGGTGCCGGAACTCTGGTCCATCGAGCGGATCAATGCCCTGCACCGCCGCGCCGCCGAGCGCCTGCGCCTGCTGGAGGCCCAGGGTGCACAGCTGCGTCTGGCCGATGGCGGCCACGGCTGGCCGGAGGAGGCCCCCTTCGATGTCATCCTGCTCACCGCCTGTGCCGGTGAGCTGCCCGCCCCGCTGCTGGCCCAGCTGGCCGAGGGGGGGGTGCTGATCACGCCGCTGGCCGATGCCCGGGGGCGCCAGTGGCTGACCCGCGTGCGGCGCCAGGGCGACACATTCGAACAGCAGCGCCTGGAGTCGGTTCGCTTCGTGCCGCTGCTGGAAGGCGTCATTCGTTGAAAGGAGTTCGTGCTTGAAGCGTTATCCAGGAATCTTTCTCAGGGGCGCCGGAATGGGGGCCGCCGATGCGGTCCCGGGGGTCTCGGGCGGCACCATCGCCTTCGTCACCGGCATCTACGAGGAGCTGATTCACACCATCAAGCAGTTCGGGCCCAGCGCCTTCGTGGCCTGGCGACGCGGCGGCCTGCCGATGCTGATCGCCCACCTCAACCTGGGCTTCGTGGTGCCGCTGCTGGCCGGTATCGCCGCCAGCCTGATCAGCGTCGCCCACCTGGTGGTGTGGCTGATGGAGGACCATCCGCTGCTGCTCAACGGCTTCTTCTTCGGCCTGGTGGCGGCTTCGGCCCTGGTGGTGGGGCGCCATCCCACCGACTGGCGATGGTGGCACGTCGCCCCGCTGGTGGCGGGGCTGCTGCTGGCCCACTTCCTGCCGGCGGTGATGCCGCTGATCACCCTGCTCGGCAGCCCCAACCTGATGCTCATCGTGGGCGGTGCCATCGCCATCAGCGCGCTGCTGCTGCCCGGGGTCTCCGGGAGCTTCCTGCTGCTCACCATGGGGCTCTATGGCACCGTGATGCAGGGCATCCGCACCTTCGACATGGGCCTGATCGCCGTGTTCGGGGTGGGCTGCCTGATCGGCCTGTTCTTCTTCTCTCGCCTGCTCTCCTGGCTGCTGCGCCGCCACCATGCGGCCACCCTCCAGCTGCTGCTGGGCTTCATCGTGGGATCGCTGCCGGTACTCTGGCCGTGGCGCGAACTGGTACGCTATCAGCTCGGCCCCGAGGGGCAGATGATCCCGCTGGACTATCGCTATCTCACCCCGGGCGACTTCGCCCTGCTCACCGGCGAATCGGCCCAGCTGCCGGCAGTGGCCGCGCTGATGCTGGCCGGCCTGGCCCTGGTGCTGCTGCTGGACCGCACCGGCCGGCGTCCGGCCGCCGCGAGCACGCCCAAGGGGGCGAACAAGGAGGATGCTTCCGATGCGTAAGGCAATGATGATTTCCGCGCTGGCCCTGGCCATGGCCGGCTGTGCCGCCCAGCAGCAGGGCCAGGCGCCGCAGGTCCGTGACCTCTCCGTCAGCCGCGAGCGCGCACCCGCCTCCCACTACACCGTGGAGACGGGCGATACCCTCTATGGCATCGCCTGGCGCCACAACATGGACTACCGCGATCTGGCACGCCTCAACCGCATCGGCCCCCCCTACCAGATCCAGCCGGGCCAGCGCCTGGTGCTGGACGCGGAAGGCCCGGGACCGGCCCGCGACGAGGGCGTCACCGCCGTGGCCAGCACGCCTGGCGTGGTGGCCACCCCCCTGGGCGGTGGCCAGCCCCCCGCCGATGTCGAGAGCGGCAGCATGGAGTGGCTGCTGCCCGACGGCACCACCGAGCAGGGCCGTCGGCTCTCCGCCCAGTCCCTGGACGAGGCCGACGGCCCGACCCAGGTGGCCATGGAGGGGGCCATGGAGGCCGCCGGCGGCACGGCGGGCCCCGGCCCCATCTACGACGCCACGACGCCGGGCGCCGACGGCAGCCTGAGCGAGCGTGACCTGGCCGAGCGGCGCGCCGCCGAGCCGGCGCCGGAAGCCCAGGAGGCGGCCCGTGAAGTGGCGGCGGTCGAGCCGGCCCCCCAGCCTGCGCCCGAACCCCAGCCCGCGCCCGCGGCACAGCCCGAGCAGGATGCCGGCACCGCCGTGGCCGGCGGCAGCCCGGCGCCGGATCGCAGCTCGCGCAGCTACACCCCGGTGGACGAGGTCAACTGGCGCTGGCCCGCTGACGGCGAGATCGTCGGTCGTTTCGGCGAGGGCGGCAGCATCACCGCCGGCATTGATATCGCTGGGCAAAAGGGGCAACCTGTCAGAGCCGCCGGTCCGGGGATCGTCGTCTATGCGGGCAGCGGGGTGCGGGGCTACGGCAACCTGATCCTGCTCAAGCACAATGACGAGTACCTGAGCGCCTACGCCCACAACGACTCCCTGCGCGTGCGCGAGAACGATGTGGTCGAGGCCGGTGAGGTCATTGCGACCATGGGCGACAGCGACGCCGAGGACGTGCGACTGCACTTCGAGGTGCGCAAGAACGGCCAGCCGCAGGACCCCCTGAACTACCTGCCGTCCCGCTGAGGCGCTCGGTGGCCCCGAAGGCCCGCGCAGCGGCGGGGTGTCACACAATAATAATCAGGTGCGCCGATGCTGTTGTCTGGCATCGGCGCCGGGACGCAACCACAGGGTAGCCATCGATGAGCATGCTTGAACGGGACCTTCAGGATGTGAATCTCGACACGCTCGAGGAGAAGGATGACACGGTAGTGGATGACGCTGCCGACGAACTGGACGACGACCACGACGACACGGAAAGCAGTCGTGACGATGAGGAGGCCTTCGAGAAGGCGCTGAGTCGCGAGGATCGCTACAGCAACCACAGCCTCGACGCGACCCAGATCTACCTCAACGAGATCGGCTTCTCGCCGCTGCTGACCCCGGAGGAGGAGGTCTACTACGGCCGCCTGGCCCGCAAGGGGGATCCGGCCGGGCGCGCGAGGATGATCGAGTCCAACCTGCGTCTGGTGGTCAAGATCGCCCGGCGCTACCTCAACCGCGGCCTGTCGCTGCTCGACCTGATCGAGGAGGGCAACCTCGGCCTGATCCGCGCGGTCGAGAAGTTCGATCCCGAGCGTGGCTTCCGCTTCTCCACCTATGCCACCTGGTGGATCCGCCAGACCATCGAGCGGGCGCTGATGAACCAGACCCGCACCATCCGCCTGCCCATTCACGTGGTCAAGGAGCTCAACATCTACCTGCGCGCGGCCCGCGAGCTGACCCAGAAGCTCGACCACGAGGCCACCGCCGAGGAGATCGCCGAGCACCTCGACAAGCCGGTGGAGGCGGTCAAGAAGATGATGGGCCTCAACGAGCGCATCTCCTCGGTGGACTACCCGGTAGGCGGCGACAGCGACAAGCCGCTGATCGAGACCCTGGCCGACGACAACGACCTGGGCCCCGAGTCCTCGCTGCTCGATGGCGACATCAAGCAGCACGTCGACGAGTGGCTCTCCGAGCTCACCGAGAAGCAGATGGAGGTGGTGGTGCGTCGCTTCGGCCTGCGCGGCCACGAGGCGGCGACCCTCGAGCAGGTGGGCGAGGAGATCGGCCTGACCCGCGAGCGGGTCCGCCAGATCCAGGTCGAGGCGCTCAAGAAGCTGCGCCGGGTGCTCGACAAGCAGGGACTCTCGCTGGATTCGATCTTCGCCTAGCGCTCGGTGCCGGCTCGCGTGTCGCCCCGGCCGGCACCCCCTTGCCGATTTCCTGCATGCTGCTGGGGCAGCATGCACTCCTCGGCCCCGTACAGGAATCGCAAGCCCATGCATCGCCCGACCCTGACCCGCCTGGTGCCCCGGCCGCTGGTCCTCCTCGTGGGGCTCGCCGTGGCCGGCACCGCTCAGGCCACCGACCTCTGGACCGTCGCCCGTGACGCCCTCGACAACGACGCCACCCTGGCCGCCGCCCGCTCGGGCTTCTCCGCCGTGGAGGCGGGGCGCGACGTGCAGCGCGGCACCCTGCTGCCCCAGCTCAGCCTCGGTGCCAACCTGACCCACAGCCGCACCTACGAGAGCCAGTCCGGCGGCGTGGTGCAGCCCGGCCAGCTGCCGCGGGACGAGGATGACGACGTCAACAGCCTCGGCGTGAACCTGGACGCCAGCCAGGCGCTCTATGACCCCGCGCGGCGCGCCCAGCTCCAGCAGGCCGAGCGCCGGGTCGATCGTGAATCGCTGTCGCTTGCGGTGGCCGAGCAGCAGCTGCTGCTGGACGTGGCCGAGGCCTACTTCGAGATCCTGCGCGCCCACGACATCCTGTCGGCGCGCCGCTCCCAGGAGACCGCCATCGAGCGCCAGCTGGAGCAGGCCCGGGAGCGCTTCGAGGTGGGGCTGATTGCCATCACCGAGGTGCACGAGGCCCAGGCCTCCTTCGACCTGGCCCGCGCCCAGCGCATCGCCGCCGAGAGCGCCATGCAGGTCAGCTTCGAGGCCCTGGAGCGCCTGACCGGGAAGCGCTACGAGAGCATCGACGGCCTCGCCGAGGAGATTCCCATCGTGCCGCCGGAGCCCGTGGATCGTGGCGACTGGGTCGAGCTCGCCATGGCCAACAGTCCCATGCTGCAGATGGCCGAGGCCGGCATCGAGGTGGCGCGCAGCGAGCTCGACGTCTCCCGGGCCGGCCAGCTGCCGCGCCTGGAGGCCTTCGCCCGCTACGACTACTCGGACAACGACCGCAGCGGGGCTTCCGGCTACAACTCCGGCAGCCAGCTCGGCCTGCGTGCCAGCATGCCGCTCTACACCGGCGGCAGCACCCAGGCACAGATTCGTCAGAGCGGCTTCGCACTGGAGGTCTCCCAGTACGACTTCGAGGCCCAGCGCCGCGATACCGTCCAGCAGGTGCGCTCGCTGTTCACCCGGGTGAGCAACGACGTGGAGACGGTGGAGGCTCGTGCCCAGGCCATCGTCTCCAACCGCAGCGCCCTGGAGGCGACCCGCTCCGGCTACGAGGTAGGCACCCGCAACATCGTCGACGTGCTCAACGCCGAGCGCAACCTGTTCAACGCCATCGCCGACCACGCCGAGGCGCGCTACGACTACGTGCTCGGCCTGCTGCGCCTGCAGCAGCAGGCGGGGCTGCTCGACGCCGAGTCGATCCAGGCGGTCAACGCCTGGCTGCGCAGCGAGGGGGCGGTGTCGCTGGAGCTGCCGGCGATGGCCAACGATGACCCGGTGATGAACATCGGTCAGCGGCCTCGGTCGCCATCCTGAAGATTTGCTGCCAGCTGATTATTTATTGACTCTTGTCACCAGAAACCACCAATAATTTGGTGGTTTCTGTCATGAGATAGCCGCGCTATCCATGGATAATGCCAGCTCTTCTGGTCAATTCTTCTCGCCAGCCTCTCCCTTCACAGCTTCAGGATCCGCCATGGCCCGGCCGCTGATCGCCGATATCGACCTCGATGCCCTGCGTCACAACTATCGTCTCGCCTGCTCCCTGGCCCCCGACAGCCGTGCCGTCGCGGTGCTCAAGGCCGACGCCTACGGCCATGGTGCGGTGGCCTGCGCGCGAGCGCTTGAGGGCCTCGCCCCGGCCTTCGCGGTGGCCTGCATCGAGGAGGCGGTGACCCTTCGCGAGGCGGGCATCAGTACTCCCATCGTGCTGCTCGAGGGGATCTTCGAGGCCGCTGAGCTCGACCAGGTCGAGGCGCTGGGCCTGTGGATGGCGGTGCACAGCGACTGGCAGGTGGAGGCGCTGCTCGCCCGGCGTCCCGCCCGGCCGATTCCCACCTGGCTCAAGGTGGATACCGGCATGCACCGCCTGGGCTTTTCTCCCGAGCGGGCGGAGGGCGCCTGGCAACGCCTGGCGGCGGCACCCGTTCACGCCTGCGACCTGCACCTGATGACCCACTTCGCCACCGCGGACCTTGCCGCCACCGGCTACTTCGCCGGCCAGATGACGCGGCTCGCGGCCCTGGCCGAGCGGCTCGGCGCACCGCTCTGCCTGGCCAACTCGCCGGCCACCCTGGCCCGCCCCGAGGCCCACGGCGCCTGGAACCGTCCCGGGGTGATGCTCTACGGCAGCGACCCGCTGGAGCGCGCCAACGAGGCGAGCCGCCGGCTCGCGCCGGTGATGACCCTGCGCTCGGCGATCATCGCCGTGCGCGAGCTGCCCGCCGGCGAGCCGGTGGGCTACGGCGGGCGCTGGGTCACCCCGCGGCCGTCGCGCATCGGCGTGGTGGCCTGTGGCTACGGCGACGGCTACGACCGCCACGCCGTGGACGGCACCCCGGTGCTGGTGGCGGGCCGTCGCACCGCCGTGGCCGGCAAGGTCTCCATGGACATGATGACCGTGGATATCACCGATATCCCCGAGGCGGAGATCGGCAGCGAGGTGGTGCTGTGGGGCCGGGCCACCAATGGCGAGGTGCTCGGCGTGGACGAGGTCGCCCGTCACTGCGACACCATCAGCTACACCCTGCTCACCGGGGTGCTGCCCCGGGTGCCGAGGCGGTATCATGGGGAATCGGGGACAGACCCCAATTAATCATGCACAAGGAGAGGGTTCACATGGAGCGGTCCGTTAATTGGGGTCTGTCCCCATGAGCCACCAGAACTTCGCCCACCCCCGCTACTGGCCGGTGTGGTTCGCCATCGGGCTGATGTACCTGGCGGCCTGGCTGCCCTGGCGGCTCAAGCTCTGGGTCGGCAAGGGAATTGGCCTGGCCGCCTGGCGCTTCGCCCGGCGCCGGCGCCATATTACCGAGACCAACCTCAGGCTCTGCTTTCCCGAGCTGGATGATGACCAGCAGCGGCGGCTGGTCAGGGAGACCTTTATCGCCAACGGCATCGGCATCATGGAGACCGCCACCGGCTGGTGCCGTGACCCGGAGCACCTGCGCCACCGGGTCACCTTCAAGGGCCAGGAGCATATGGCCAGGGTGCAGGCCGAAGGGAAGGGGGCGCTGGTCATCGGCGTGCACTTCTCGACCCTCGACCTGGGCGGGGCCCTGCACTCGCTCTTCTTCCCGGCGGACGTGGTCTATCGCCCCCACGACAACCCGCTCTTCGAGCGCTTCATGACCCGGGCCCGCAAGCGCATCTTCGGCACCGCCATCGACCGCCACGACCTGCGCGGCGTGGTGCGCCGCATCAAGGCAGGCCATCACGTCTGGTACTCACCGGATCAGGACTTCGGTCGCGATGTCAGCGTCTTCGCTCCCTTCTTCGGCATCGAGGCGGCCAGCATCAAGCTCACCGCCAAGATCGCCCGCATGACCGGGGCACCGGTCATGCCGCTGATGTTCCACCGTAACCCGGACAACCGCACCTATACCCTGGAGTACCTGCCGCCGCTGGACAACTTCCCCAGCGGGGACGAGGTGGCCGATGCGGCGCGCATCAATGCCTTCATCGAGGGCGCCATCCGCAAGCATCCCGAGCAGTACCTGTGGCTGCACCGGCGCTTCAAGACCCGCCCCGAGGGGGCGCCGGAGCTCTACTGAGCCAGCCGTGAAGGGCATGCGTGTTACAGGGGGACACCAAGCGTAACTTGCCATTCCTGCTCGGGATGACAAGGCTGTAGGGGAGCGCGGGGCGAAGGCTGGCCCCGCTGGATAACCGGAAAATGCACCGGAAATGGAGGTTCCCATGCTTGGCAACGCCCTGCTATTTCTGATTATCGCCATTATCGCCGGCGTCCTCGGCTTCACCGGTATCGCCGGGGTCGCCACCTCGATCGCCCAGATCCTCTTCGTGCTGTTCCTGATCCTGTTCGTGGTGTCGCTGCTCTTCGGACGACGCTGACCGCCTCTCCCCGGCGGCCATCACCCCCAACGCAGAAGGCCCCTCCATCTGGAGGGGCCTTCTCTATCTGCGCATGAGGAAAGGGCGTCGACGTCTCAGGCGTCGATGCGCTTGTACTTCATGCGGTGCGGGGTGTCGTCGCCCACGCGCTTCCTGTGGTCCGCCTCGTACTCGGCGTAGTTGCCCTCGAAGAACTCCACGTGGGAGTCGCCCTCGAAGGCCAGGATGTGGGTGGCGATGCGGTCGAGGAACCAGCGATCGTGGGAGATCACCATGGCGCAGCCGGGGAAGGCCAGCAGGGCCTCTTCCAGGGCGCGCAGGGTCTCGATGTCCAGGTCGTTGGAAGGCTCGTCGAGCAGCAGCACGTTGGCACCCTGCTTCAGGGTCTGGGCCAGCTGCAGGCGCCCGCGCTCGCCGCCGGAGAGCTCGTTCAAGCGCTTCTGCTGGTCATTGCCCTTGAAGTTGAAACGCCCCACGTAGGCCCGCGAGGAGACCTCGTAGCCGTTGATGTTGAGCATGTCCTGGCCGTCGGAGACCGCTTCCCACACCGTCTGCTTGTCGTCCAGGCCGTCGCGCAGCTGCTCCACATAGGCGACATCGACGGTATCGCCGATCACCACCTCGCCGGCGTCGGGCTGTTCCTTGCCCGTGATCAGCTTGAACAGGGTCGACTTGCCCGCGCCGTTACCGCCGACGATGCCGACGATGGCGCCCTTGGGCACGGTGAAGGAGAGGTCCTCGTAGAGCAGCTTGTCATCGAAGCCCTTGGCGACGCCGTGGAACTCGATGACCTTGTCGCCCAGGCGCGGGCCGGGCGGAATGTAGATCTCGTTGGTCTCGTTGCGCTTCTGGAAGTCGCCGGACTGCATCTCCTCGAAGCGGTTGAGGCGCGCCTTGCTCTTGGCCTGGCGGCCCTTGGCGTTGGAGCGCACCCACTCCAGCTCCTGCTTGATGGCCTTGTTCTTCGAGGCCTCCTGCTTGGCCTCGCGGGCCAGGCGCTGCTCCTTGGCCTCGAGCCAGCCGGAGTAGTTGCCCTCGAAGGGGATGCCCTGGCCGCGGTCGAGCTCGAGGATCCAGCCCGCCACGTTGTCGAGGAAGTAGCGGTCGTGGGTGATCGCCACCACGGTGCCGTTGTAGTCGTGCAGGAAGCGTTCCAGCCAGGCCACCGACTCGGCGTCGAGGTGGTTGGTGGGCTCGTCGAGCAGCAGCATGTCGGGGCTGGAGAGCAGCAGGCGGCAGAGCGCCACGCGGCGCCGCTCGCCGCCGGAGAGATGGCCGACGCGGGCCTCCCAGGGCGGCAGGCGCAGGGCCTCGGCGGCCACCTCGAGCTTGCGCTCGAGGTTGTGGGCGTCGGCGGCCTCGATGATGTTCTCCAGGCGCGCCTGTTCGGCGGCCAGGGCGTCGAAGTCGGCATCCGGCTCGGCGTAGGCGGCGTAGACGGCGTCGAGCTTCTCCTGGGCTTCCTTGATGGCGCCCAGGGCCTCTTCCACGGTCTCGCGGACGTTCTTGTCGTCGTCGAGCTCGGGCTCCTGGGGCAGGTAGCCGACGTTGATGCCCGGCATCGGGCGCGCCTCGCCCTCGAACTCGGTGTCGACCCCGGCCATGATGCGCAGCAGGGTCGACTTGCCCGAGCCGTTGAGGCCCAGCACGCCGATCTTGGCACCCGGGAAGAAGGAGAGGGAGATGTCCTTGAGGATCTGCTTCTTGGGGGGCACGACCTTGCCCACCCGGTTCATGGTGAAGACGTATTGCGCCATGGGAACCCATCGGTTGGAGGATTTGCAGTGGCCACGATGATAGTGGCCACTGCAGGCAAAGGCCAGCCGCGGCCCTACTCCTCTTCGTCGATGGCCCAGTCGTCCTCGATGGCGCGACGCAGGCGACGCTCCTCGAGCAGCGCCTCCACGCGGCGGCGGGCGCGCAGGGTGTCGGCGCGGCTGGTGCGGGGACGAGCATACTCCTCGTCGTTCACCGCTTCGGAAAAGTCCACCTCGTCATCGAGGCTCGGTTCGAGAAGGTGTTCACGGCCCATGCGATCTCCTCCCATGGCCAGGGGTCGACGGGCGTCGACCGGTCACATATTGCTTCTCTTCCCCAGTGCGTTGCAGCTCTGTAACGCGGAATCCGAAGCGCCCAGGCAACATGGTTGCCTGGGCGCTATATATCGCCACTTCGCGCAGGGCACAAGCCCCCGCGCGAATTTATTTGCCGGCGCGGTCGGCCGGGGCAGCCCGGGCCGGCTCACTCCAGGCCATGCTGGGCCTTGAGGCGCTCCAGTTCCAGCTGGGCCTCGACCCGCTCGGTGACGTCCTTCTGAACGCCGATGTAGTAGGTCAGGTTGTCATCGTCGTCGTGGACGGGGGTGATGGAGAGCTCGTTCCAGAACAGGGTGCCGTCCTTGCGGTAGTTGCGCAGCACGGTGCGGCAGGGGCGGCCCTCGGCCAGCGCCTTGCGGATGGCCACCAGGCCCTCCTGGTCGCGATCCTCGTTCTGCAGGAAGCGGCAGTCCTGGTAGAGGATCTCGTCGGCACTGTAGCCGGTCAGGCGCTCGAACCCCTTGTTCACGTAGATCAGGATGTTCTCGTCGCCTTCCTGTTCGGCGACCACGATGCCATCTTCGGAGGCATCCACGATGCGCTCGAGCAGTTCCGGGCTGATCAGGGGTGATCGTTTCATTCTGGACGTTCCATTCTGGGCGATCCTGTCGCAAATCCTGTCCTGGCCGCCCGGTAGGGCGACGGCGGCGGGCACTTCACAGCTGATTACATCATGGCCAGACGGCCGGGGGATTTCAACGCGGCGCGTTCACGCTACCTGTTCACTCCACCTCAGGCAGCCGGCTGGCGCTGGCCGCGGCGGCCAGCGCCATCAGCGCCAGCACCACCATCAGCGCGGCGGTGCCGAGCCACTGGGCCAGCGCGCCGACCAGGCCACCCACCGCCAGCATCAGCACCCCGGTGATGGTATTGGAGAGCGCCACGTAGAGGGCGCGCCTGTCGCTGCCGGCCATGTCGACGATATAGGTCTTGCGGCCCAGGCGCACCCCGGCGTGGATGATCACCAGCAGGGCATAGACCAGCGCATAGGGCCATACGGTCTGGCTCCAGGCACCCGGCAGCCAGGCGATGGCGGCGGCCAGCAGGCAGCAGAGGGTCGCGCCGAGCCCGGCATCACGCATCACCTGGCGGCTGGAGGCGTCGGCGCGCTTGCCCCATACCGGGCTCGCCACCATGCCGGCGAGCCCCGAGACCACGATCAGCACGCCGAGTCCCCCCAGTGCGGTGCCGCTCTGCTGCTGGCCGAGCAGCGCCACGTAGGGCAGTGCCAGGGCGCTGGCCAGCAGCAGGGCGCGGGAGAGGTTGAAGTGCAGGAAGGCGCGATCCTCGCGCAGCAGGCGCAGCCCCAGCCTGACGCTGTCCCAGGCGTTCTCGCCGCCCCCCACGGCGCCGGGGGCCTCCCTGATGCGCGCCGCACACAGGGCGTTGAGGCCCCAGCCCAGGGCCGCGATGCCCAGCAGCACCGCCAGGGCCAGCTCTCCTGGCCGGTCGTCGAAGAGCACCAGGACCGCACCGGCGGCCAGGGTCACCGCCCCGGCCATGCTGCCGCTCCAGCCCATCAGGGTGCCGCGGCGCTGCTTGCTGATGGTCTTGCCCAGCACGTCCTTGGTGGCCACCGAGGAGAGCCCCCGGGCGAGCGACAGCGCCACCAGCACGGCGAGCACCAGCCCGCCGCCCACGGCGCCGGAGCCGAACAGCGCCAGCAGGGCGAGCAGGGCCGCGGCCACCGCCTGCAGCAGCCCGCCCGCCACCCAGGCCCACTTGCGCTCGGGCCTTAAGCGAATGAACCCCGCCACGAAGAGCTGGGGCAGCAGGGCGCCGGCCTCGCGGATCGGCACCAGCAGGCCCACCATCCACAGCGGTGCGCCGATTACCCCCATCAGCCAGGGCAGCACCAGCCTTGCGCTGGAAAGCTCGTCGGCCAGCTTGTTACCGAGCGAGGCGACCAGGTGCAGGAAGAAGCTCCGCGGCTGCTCGTCGCAGGCCTCGTCCGGGATGTCCTTGCACATCCGGCTGTCCTCGTCGCCGGTCAGCCACTCGTAGAGGCGGGACTGGCTGATCTCGGGTGCGGCCATGGGGGCTCCTCGCTGGTAGGATGTTTCACTCATATTGTCGCGACAGGGAGGCCGCCGTGTCATCCATCCTGCTTCACCGCCGCTCTCCCGGCGGGCGCTCATCGCCATGACCCGGGACGGTCAGGCGATGCTCTACGGCCTCGGCGCCGTGGCGCTGTGGTCCACCGTGGCCACCGCCTTCAAGGTGGCGCTGGGCTACATGTCG
Source organism: Halomonas sp. JS92-SW72 (assembly GCF_003547075.1). NCBI lineage: Bacteria > Pseudomonadati > Pseudomonadota > Gammaproteobacteria > Oceanospirillales > Halomonadaceae > Halomonas > Halomonas sp. JS92-SW72. The sequence continues at coordinate 1,860,082 of NZ_CP032147.1, read as the reverse complement.
CCGCTTGAGTTGATGTGGCTCGCCTCGCTGGTCTCCTGGGCGCTGATCGGCGCCCTGGTGGTGCGCCAGGGGCTCGCCGGCCAGGCGTTCCAGCGCGGCTGGCGCACCGCCGCCTGGGCGGGGCTGATGAACCCGGTGGCCTACTACCTGCTGCTCTTTGGGGCCTATGACCGCCTGCCGGGCCAGGAGGCCATGGCCCTCAACTACACCTGGGCGCTGGCCATGGCGTTTCTCGCCGTGCCGCTGCTCGGCCAGCGGCTGACTCGAATGGATGTGCTGGCCGGCCTGGTCGCCTACGCCGGGGTGTGGGTGATCGCCACCCGCGGGGCGGTGTTCGACGTGGCTTTCGCGGATCCCCTGGGGGTCGCCCTGGCGCTGGCCTCGACCCTGATCTGGGCGCTCTACTGGCTGCTCAATGCACGGGATCATCGCCCGCCGCTGGTGGCCCAGTGGCAGAACTTCAGCGTCGGGCTGCCGGTGCTCACGCTGCTGCTGCTGGCGGGGCCGGGCCTCCAGTGGTACGGCTGGCCGGGGCTCGCCGCCGGGGTCTACGTGGGGCTCTTCGAGATGGGCATCGCCTTCGTGCTGTGGCAGCTCGCCGTGCACCGGGTGTCGCGCACGGCCAAGGTCTCCAACCTGATCTTCCTCTCGCCGCCGGTGTCGCTGCTGCTGCTCTTTCTGGTGGTGGGGGAGCCGATCCTGGCCTCGACCCTGGTCGGCCTCGTGCTGATCCTCGGGGGCCTCGCGCTGCAGCAGTGGCAGAAGGCCCCGGCGCCGCACCCGCAGGCCTGAGCCGGCGTCGACTCCGGGTCGCTGTCAGGGCAGATCGGCCTTCGCCGCCAGGACACCATTCGCCTTCAGCAGCGGTGCGAGCTCGGGCCAGACGGTGTCGAGGATGATCGGCTGGGCCTCTGCCGTGGGGTGGATGCCATCGCCCTGCATCAGCGTCTCGTCCAGCGCCACCCCCTCCAGCAGGAAGGGCACCAGCGGCAGGTCGAACGCCTCGGCCAGGCGGTGGAAGACCCCGGTGAAGGCGTCACGGTAGGCCTGGCCGTAGTTGGGCGGGATGTCGATGCCGAGCAGCAGCACCTCGGCCTCGGCCGCCAGGCTCGCCTCGATCATGCGAGTCATGTTGCCCTTGAACTGGCCCGGCGGCAGGCCGCGCAGGCCGTCGTTGCCGCCCAGTTCGAGCAGAACAATGTCGGGGGCATGCTGTCCGAGAAGCTCGGGCAGCCGGCTGGCGCCGCCGGCGCTGGTCTCGCCGCTGATGCTGGCGTTGACCACCCGCGCCTTTCCGTCGAGCCGTGCTTCCAGCAGACTGACCCAGCCCTCGTCGGCCTCGATGCCGTAGGCCGCGCTCAGGCTGTCGCCCATCACCAGCAGGGTGGGGCGTGCCTCGGCCAGCGCCGTGCCGGCGGCCAGCGCCAGGGCCAGGGCCAGCAGCCAGGCGGTCAATCGACGATACGCACAACCAGGGAATCCCTTCATCATGAACGATACCTCTCGCATGGACATGACGCCGATTCTACACGCCGAGCACCTGGCCAAGCAGGTCAGGAGCGGCGACCGGCAGCTCACCATTCTGAGTGACCTGGCCCTCTCGGTGTTCCCCGGCGAGACGGTGGCGATCCTCGGCCAGAGCGGCGCGGGCAAGTCGACCCTGCTGGGCCTGCTGGCCGGGCTCGACCTGCCCACCGGCGGCGAGCTCTCGATGTTCGGGCAGTCCCTCGCCCCGCTGGACGAGGATGGCCGCGCCCGGCTGCGCGCCGGCCGGGTGGGGTTCGTGTTTCAGAACTTCCAGCTGCTGCCGACCCTCACCGCGCTTGAGAACGTGATGCTGCCGCTGGAGCTCTCGCCGCGGCCGGGCACCGAGGCCCGCGCCCGGGAGTGGCTCGAGCGGGTGGGCCTGGGCGAGCGTCTCGACCACCTGCCCAAGCAGCTCTCCGGCGGCGAGCAGCAGCGGGTCGCCCTGGCCCGGGCCTTCGTCACCGGCGCCGAGCTGGTGTTCGCCGACGAGCCCACCGGCAACCTCGACCCGGACACCGGCGAGCGCATCATCGAGACCCTCTTTTCGCTCAACCGCGAGGCCGGCACCACCCTGGTGCTGGTCACCCACGACCACGCCCTGGCGCGGCGCTGCGACCGCTGCCTGCGCCTGGACCACGGCCGCCTGGAGACCCTGCGCCTCGACGAGGTGAGCGCATGAGCCTGACCGCCCTGCGCCTGGCGCGCTTCTCGGCCCGGGGGCTGGCCCGCGACCTGCGGGCCGCCGACGTGCGCGCGCTGTTCGTCGCCCTGGCCCTGGCGGTGGCCGCCTCCACCATGATCGGCTTCTTCCTCGACCGCCTGGACCGCGGCCTGGAGCGCCAGGCCAGCCAGCTGCTGGGCGGCGATCTGGTGCTGGAGCAGGGCCGCCCCTTCGGCAGCGAGCTGCGCCAGACCCTGGAGGAGGCCGGGCTGGTGCTCGCCGACCAGGTGGGCATGGTCTCCATGGTCAGCTTCGGGGACGCCTTCCAGCCCGCCAGCCTCAAGGTGGTGGACCAGCGCTACCCGCTCTATGGCGCCGTCCACGTGGATCTGGGGGAGGGCAGTGAAGCGGTGGCCCGGGGCCCGGCCCCGGGGGAGGCCTGGCTGGCGCCGCGCCTGGCGCTGCTCCTCGAGGCCGAGCTCGGCGACCGCGTGCAGGTGGGGGAGACCGAGCTCACCGTGGCCGGGCTGGTCGAGCGCGAGCCCGACCAGTCCGGCGGCTTCGCCAACTTCAACCCGCGGCTGATGATGCACGCAGCGGACCTCGCCGCCTCCAACCTGGTGCAGGACGGCTCGCGGGTCTCCTATGAACTGCTCGCCGCGGGGCCGCCGGATATCATCGACGACCTGGCGCCGCTGCTGGCCCAGCTGCGCCGCGACGGCATCGAGGTGCGCGACGTGCGCCGCGACCGCCCCCAGCTCGGCAACGCCCTGGAGCGCGCCGAGCGCTACCTGAGCCTCGCCGGGCTCGCCGCCGTGCTGCTGGCCGGGGTGGCGGTGGCCATGGCCACCCGGCGCTACGTGGATCGCCACCTGGATACCGCGGCGCTGATGCGCTGCTTCGGCGCCACCCAGGGGGAGCTGACGCGGCTCTTCAGCCTGCAGCTGCTGTGGCTGGCGTTGGCCGCCTCGGCGGTGGGCGCGCTGCTGGGGCTGGCCGGCCAGGCCGGGCTGCTGGCCCTGCTCACCGCCTTCCTGCCCATGGAGCTGCCGCCCCCCGGGGCGCTGCCGCTGTGGCTCGGCGTGCTCACCGCCCTGGCCGTGCTGGTGGGTTTCGCCGGCCCGACCCTGCTGCGCCTGAAGAAGGTCAGCGCGCTCAAGGTGCTGCGCCGCGAGCTCGACCCGCTGCCCGCCGCGGCCTGGCTGGTGGTGGCGGTGGCCAGCGCCGTGTTCGGGGCGCTGCTGTGGCTCTACTCCGGGGACCTCGGCCTCTCGGTGGGGCTGCTGCTGGGCGGGCTCGTCATGCTGGTGGTGCTGTGGGGGCTCGGGTCGCTGCTGCTCGCGGGGGTGCTGCGCCTGGCGGCGCGGCTGCCGCGCCGCGGTGGCGAGGCCGACCTCGTCCAGGCGCTGCGCCTGGGCGGGGCCCAGCTGGCGCGGCGGCGCACGGCGAGCCTCGGCCAGCTGCTGGCCTTCTCGGTCACCTTCTTCGCCATGGCGATGATCGCCCTGGTGCGCGGCGACCTGCTCACCACCTGGGAGGCCCAGCTGCCGGAGGACACCCCCAACTACTTCGCCATCAACATCCAGCCTCACGAGCGCGAGGACTTCGAGACGGCGCTCGGCGGCGCCGCCGATGCGCGCAGCGCCCTCTATCCCATGGTGCGCGGGCGCATCACCGCCATCAACGACCGGCCGCCGCGGGAGGCGGTGCCGGCGGACGCCCGCGGCGACAACACCCTGCGCCGCGAGCTCAACCTGACCTGGCGCGAGACCCTGCCGGAGGGCAACCGCCTGGTGGCGGGGCAGTGGTTCGATGCCCTGGAGGGCGCCGAGCCCGGCGGCTGGCTGGGGGAGGTGGCCGCCGAGCCCGCGGTGATCCGAGTGCCGATCTCCGTGGAGGATGGCCTGGTGGAGCGCTTCGGCCTGGCGCTCGGCGACACCCTGACCTTCACCATCGGCGGCGAGGAGATCGTCGGCGAGATCGCGAGCCTGCGCGACCTGGACTGGGACAGCTTCCGGCCCAACTTCTTCGTGATCTTCCCGCCCGGGGTGCTGGAGCGCTTCGGCCACAGCTACATCACCGCCTTCCACCTGGATGCCGGCGAGACCACCACCCTGCGTGAGCTGGTGCGCGCCTTCCCCGGGGTCTCGCTGCTCAACGTGGATGCCATCCTCGGCCAGGTGCGCGAGCTGCTGACCCAGGTGACCCGCGCCGTGGAGCTGGTGCTGGTGTTCGTGCTGCTGGCCGGGGTCAGCGTGCTCTACGCCGCCCTCACCGCCAGTCGCCCGGTGCGCGCCCACGAGAGCGGCCTGCTGCGGGTGTTCGGCGCCGGCAACCGCATGCTCTCCCGGGTGCAGGGGGCGGAGTTCGCCATCCTCGGCCTTGCCAGCGGCCTGATGGGGGCGCTGCTGGCGGAGCTCGCCACCGCCGCCATCTACCTGGCCTGGTTCGATCTGACGCCGCGGCTGCACGGCTGGCTGTGGCTGGCGCTGCCGCTGGGCGGGGCGCTGTTGATCGGTGCCATCGGCCACCTGCTCTCCCGGGACCTGCGCCGCCAGGCCCCGGCGGCGAGCCTCGGCCTGCTGGGCGAGACCTGAGGGGAAGCGCATGAAGACCGAGACCCTGCGCTACCGGCTGCTGGATGCCCAGCTCGCCCTGGCCCGGGAGAAGCAGCGCTCGGTGATCCTGCTGCTCACCGGGCATGCGGTGACCCACAAGGGCGAGGTGGTCAACCGCCTCAACCACTGGCTGGAGAACCGCCACACCGAGGTGCACGCCCTGGGGCCGAGCAGCGAGGAGCAGTCGCGCCCCTACTGGTGGCGCTACTGGCGGCGGGTGCCCGATCGCGGCCGCATCGGCATCTTCATCCATGGCTGGTACGGCGATGCGCTGTTTGCCCGCGCCGAGCGCCGGCTCTCTCCCGGGGCCTTCCAGGACCGCCTGGCGGAGATCCGCGCCTTCGAGGCGGAGCTCGCCGCCGAGGGGGTGGTGCTGCTCAAGCTGTGGACCGACATCGGCCGCCGCGAGCAGCGCCGCCACCTGGCCGACCTGCAGCAGGACCCGGCCCGGGCCTGGCAGGTCGGCGTGAGCGAGTGGCAGCGCCACGCCCAGCATGCCGCGATCGAGGCGATCGGGCGGTCGCTGCGCGATGACACCGAGGCGCCCCATGCCCCCTGGCAACGGCTGCCCTTCCATGACCCGGGGGAGCAGCTTCCCCGAGTCGGCCGTGCCCTGCTGGCGGCCCTGGAAGCCCCCCCTGAACCGCCGGCGGCGACCCTCGCCAGGCGGCCGGACGAGGCGCCCGGCACCCCCTCACTACGGCGTGCCGACACCGCAGTGGAGGGGCCCATCGACAAGGCCGCCTACCGCGAGCGCCTGGCCCACGGGCAGGCCCGCCTGGCCGCCAATGCCCGGGAGCTCGCCCGGCGACGCATCCCGGTGGTGATCGCCTTCGAGGGCCACGACGCAGCGGGGAAGGGCGGCAGCATCCACCGGCTCACCGCGGCGCTGGATGCCCGCCAGTACCGGGTCCATCGCATCGGTGCGCCCAGCGACGAGGAGCTGGCGCTGCCTTGGGGCTGGCGCTTCTGGCGCCGCCTGCCCGCCGACGGGCGCATCGCCATCTTCGATCGCAGCTGGTACGGGCGGGTGCTGGTGGAGCGGGTCGAGGGGCTGGCCAGCGAGGCCGAATGGCGGCGCGGCTATGGTGAGATCCACCACTTCGAGCAGCAGCTGCTGGCCCATGGCGGGGTGCTGATCAAGCTGTTCCTCGCCATCGACAAGGACGAGCAGCTCAGGCGCTTCGAGGCCCGTGCCGCCACCCCCCACAAGCGCCACAAGCTGACCGACGAGGACTGGCGCAATCGCGAGCGCTGGGACGACTACCAGGCCGCCATCGACGAGATGTTCGCCCGTACCCACCGCCCTGGCGCCGAGTGGTCGCTGGTCGCCTGCGACGACAAGCGTCGCGCCCGGCTGGCGGTGCTGGAGCAGGTCAACGAGCGGCTCGAGGCGCGCCTCGCCTCGGCGGTCTGAGCTAGGCTCACTGGCAGTGCCTTCCTTTCCCACCGATCACACAGGAGGTGATCCATGTCTCGTTACATCCGCACAGCAGTGCTCTCCGCCCTTCCCCTGAGTGCAGCTCTGGCCCTGGCGCCGCCGGCCCTGGCCGATACAGACCGCCTCGAGGCCGACCTGCAGGCCTTCTTCGCCGGCGAGGGCACCCTCGAGATCGGCGATATTTCCTCGGCGCTGCTGCGCAGCCGGGTGACCGCCGAGGACCTGCGTTTCGAGAGCCACGACGGCGAGCGGCTCACCATCGACCGCTACGTGGTCCGCGGGGACTACGACCGCCCCGACGAGGTCACCCTGGAAGGCATTCGCCTGGAGGCGTTCCTGGAGGAGCCGGGGGTGATGGGCATCGAGCGGGTGGTGCTGAGCGACCCCGGCCGCGCCGTGCCGCCCCGGGACGAGGAGGCCCTGGCCGAGCAGTGGCTGGGGGGGCTCCTGCTCTCCGGGCTGAGCCTCGAGCTCGCGGAGGGGCCGGTGGCTACCCTGGCCAGCCTGCGCCTGGATGGCGACCTCGAGGACGGCAGCGGCGGCCTGTGGGTCGAGGCCCTGGAGCTCGACCTGGCGCGGATGATCGACCAGGCCCCGGCCGACGAGCGCACCCGGCTGCGCATGATCAGCAACGTACTCACCGACGGCAGCGGGCGGCTGCGCCTGGACGCCGCCTTCGACGCCGAGTGGGAGGAGCGCGACGGCCACACCCGCCTGGCCAGCGAAGGGCACATCGACCTGAAGGATGCCCTGCGCCTGGCCCATGCCGTGACGCTGCCGGTGCTGCTGCCCGAGGGCGTGAGCGCGGCGCAGCTCTTCACCGATGAGCGCCTGCTGGAGGCGGCGACCCTGCTCGGCGGCGAGCTCTCCCTGACCCTGGGCGACCACGGGCTCTTCCCGCGCCTGGTGACCCTGGGGGCCGCCATGGGGGGCGTCACCGAGCGCCAGTACCTGGAACAGGCGCGCACCCAGGCCCAGGGCTTCGGCATGATGTTCGGCCCCCAGGTGCAGGAGCTGCTTTCCGGCCTGGTGGCACTGATGGAGGGCAGCGCCGAGACCCTCGAGCTCACCGTGACCCTGCCGGCCGAGAGCCGGCTGGAGAGCCTGGCCGACGATCCCCTGGCGCTGCCCGACCGGCTCGACCTGCGGATCGAGACCCGCTGAGCCCGGCTCCGTCGCCCGGCAGTGCCCATGCCGCCGGGCGGGGGCGGGATGAATTCCCTGCAACCCCGGATGATGGTGTTTCATATGAAAGCGCTCCGGGGCTGGGGTATCATATTGGCCTCAGATTTCCCCCTTTGATGCGAGGTCCCCCGCCCATGTTCAGCCGCGACATGACGATTGCCGGTTTCGATGACGTGCTGTTCGACGCGATGCAGAAGGAAGTCGCGCGCCAGGAAGCGCACATCGAGCTGATCGCCTCCGAGAACTACGCAAGCCCAAGGGTGATGGAAGCCCAGGGCAGCCAGCTCACCAACAAGTACGCGGAAGGCTACCCCGGCAAGCGCTACTACGGCGGGTGCGAGTACGTCGACATCGTCGAGCAGCTGGCCATCGACTATGCCAAGCAGCTGTTCGGCGCCACCTACGCCAACGTCCAGCCTCACTCCGGCTCCCAGGCCAACGGCGCCGTCTTCCAGGCGCTGGTCAAGCCGGGCGACACCGTGCTGGGCATGAGCCTCGACGCCGGCGGCCACCTGACCCACGGCGCCAAGCCCAACTTCTCCGGCAAGCACTACAACGCCGTGCAGTACGGGATCGACGAGAGCGGCCGCATCGACTACGCGGAAGTGGCCCGGCTTGCCCGCGAGCACCAGCCGAAGATGATCATCGCCGGCTTCTCCGCCTACTCCCAGATCATCGACTGGGCGAAGTTCCGCGAGATCGCGGACGAGGTGGGCGCCTACCTGCTGGTGGACATGGCCCACGTGGCCGGCCTGGTCGCCGCCGGCGTCTACCCGACCCCGCTGCCGCACGCCCACGTGGTCACCACCACCACCCACAAGACCCTGCGCGGCCCGCGTGGCGGCCTGATCCTCTCCGCCGAAGGCAACGAGGAGATCGAGAAGAAGCTGCAGTCCGCGGTCTTCCCGGGCGGTCAGGGCGGCCCCCTGGAGCACGTCATCGCCGCCAAGGCGATCTGCTTCAAGGAGGCGATGGACCCCGCGTTCAAGACCTACCAGCAGCAGGTGGTGAAGAACGCCCAGGCCATGGCCGGCGTCTTCATCGAGCGCGGCTTCGACATCGTTTCCGGCGGCACCGAGGATCACCTCTTCCTGCTCTCGCTCATCAAGCAGGGCCTGACCGGCAAGGACGCGGACGCCGCCCTGGGCCGCGCCCACATCACCGTCAACAAGAACGCCGTGCCGGGCGACCCCCAGAGCCCCTTCGTCACCTCCGGCCTGCGCATCGGCACCCCGGCGGTGACCACCCGTGGCTTCGGCGAGGGCGAGTGTCGGGATCTGGCCGGTTGGATCTGCGACATCCTCGACGTGATGGCAAAGGGCGAGGACTCCGCCGCCATCGAGGCCGAGGTGAAGGGCAAGGTCGAGGCCGTCTGCGCCAACTTCCCCGTCTACCGCTGAACCGGCCCTCCGCCGAGCCGCCCGGTCGCTGACCGACCGGCGGCTTGAGTCGGCCCCGACCGCGCCCCGCACCGTTCACCCGGTGCGGGGCGCGGTCGTTTCACCGCACGCACGGCTGTCGCTTTGGCGCCCGCTCTGTTATTTTTCGTAAACAAGCCCCGGGCCACGCACCCGCGGGCAGGTGCGACGGTGGGGGACGGGCAGCATGGCAGAACAGCAGGGCGCGACGGCGCTGCAGCAGGCCTTGAAGGCGTGCCGCGGCTCCTTCCTGTCGGTGGGCTTCTTCAGCCTGTTCGTGAACCTGCTGATGCTGGTGCCGGCCATCTATATGCTGCAGGTCTACGACCGGGTGCTCGCCACCCAGAGCGGCGAGACCCTGCTGATGCTGACCCTGGTGGTGGTCTTCCTGTTCGCGGTGATGGGGCTGCTGGAGCTGGTGCGCTCGCGCATGCTGGTGCGGGTCGGCAATCGCCTCGACACCCTGCTCAGCGCCTCTCTCTATCGCGCCATGTTCCGCCGCAGCCTGATGACCGAGGGGCGCCAGTCGGCCCAGCCGCTGAGCGATCTCGGCACCCTGCGCCAGTTCTTCGCCGGCAGCGGCCTGGTGGCCTTCTTCGATGCGCCCTGGGTGCCCATCTACCTGGCGGTGCTCTTCCTGCTGCACCCCTGGCTCGGCCTCTTCGCCACCGGGGCGGCGATCGTGCTGATGGTGCTGGCGGTGGCCAACGAGAAGCTGACCCAGCCGCTGCAGGCCGCCGCCAACGCCGAGCACATCAAGGCTCAGGAGCTGGCCGGGGCGAACCTGCGCAACGCCGAGGTGCTTCACGCCATGGGCATGCTGCCCGGCATCATGGGGCGCTGGGCGCGCCGTCACCACGACTATCTCGCCGGGCAGTCACGTGCCGCCGACCGCTCCGACAGCCTGAGCAACACCTCCAAGACCCTGCGCCTGCTGGCCCAGTCCCTGATCCTCGGCCTGGGGGCCTGGCTGGTGCTGCGCGGCGAGCTGACCCCGGGGATGATGATCGCCGGCTCCATCATCATGGGCCGTGCCCTGGCGCCCATCGACCGCATGATCGGCACCTGGAAGGGCTTCGTGGCCGCCCGCGGCGCCCATGGCCGCCTCCAGGAGCTGCTGGTGCGCACCCCCGGCGAGCCCGCGCGCATGGCGCTGCCGGCGCCCAGGGGCGAGGTGGTGCTGGAGGGCGTGGCCGCGGCCCCGCCCGGGCTGCGCACGCCGACCCTGCGCGGGGTGCAGTTCGCGGTACCGGCGGGCGTCCATGTCGGCATCATCGGCCCCAGCGCGGCGGGCAAGTCGACCCTGGCCCGGGTGCTGCTCGGCGTCTGGCCGACCCTGGCCGGCACCGTGCGCCTGGACGGCGCCGATATCGAGCACTGGAACCGCGAGGCGCTGGGCCCCCATGTCGGCTACCTGCCCCAGGACATCGAGCTCTTCGACGGCACCCTGGCCGAGAACATCGCCCGCTTCGGCGAGGTGGACCCGGAGCAGGTGGTGGCGGCGGCCCGCAAGGCCGGCGTCCACGAGATGATCCTGGCGCTGCCGCAGGGCTATGACACCGTGATCTCGGCCGGCGGCGGCGCGCTCTCCGGCGGCCAGCGCCAGCGCATCGCCCTGGCCCGGGCGCTCTACGGCAATCCGGTGCTGGTGGTGCTCGACGAGCCCAACGCCAGCCTCGATGACGCCGGCGAGCGGGCCCTGGCCGAGGCGATCCAGCGCCTCAAGGCCGAGGGCGTCACCTTGTTCGTGATCAGCCACCGCGTCAGCCTGCTGCGCGGCATGGACCGCCTGCTGGTGCTGCGGGAAGGACAGATCCATCTCTATGGCCCCACCGACCAGGTGATGGAGCGCATGCAGGGCAAGCCGGCGCCGGCGCGCGTCGCTCGTGCCGGCCGGGCAGCGGTGGTCGGCGCGCCCGCTGGCCGAGTTGGTAACGAAAGGGGCGGTAACGAAAGAAGCGGTAACGAAAGGGGCGGCATCGATTCGCCCGGGGAAGAGGCCTCATGAGCGACCAGGACAAGCGCAGCGTCCCTGCCGAACACCGCGGCGGCGTGCCGGGACGCGCCGAGATCGATGTCACCCCCACCACCCTGGAGGGCGAGTTCAGCGAGAAGGTGCCGGTCAGCGATCGCGGCTATCGCCGCCTGGGCATGCTGATCCTCGGCCTGGGGCTGGGGGGCTTCCTGCTCTGGGCCACCACCGCCTCCCTGGCGGTGGCGGTGGTGGCCCCGGGGCATGTGGCGGTGGAATCCTTCCGGCGCACCGTCCAGCACCTGGAGGGCGGCATCGTGCGCGAGATCCTGGTGGCCGACGGCGACCGGGTCGAGGCCGGCCAGCCGCTGGTGGTGATCGATGACATCCAGGCCCGAGCCGAGCTGCAGATCGTGCGCACCCAGTATCTGGTCGGCCGTGCCACCGAACTGCGCCTGCTGGCGGAGCAGCGCGGCGCCGAGGTGCTGGAGCTGCCCGATGAGCTGACCGGCAGCGACCTGCCGCGGGTGCAGGAGGTGCTGGCGGTGCAGCAGGCGCTGTTCGCCGCCCGTGGCCAGTCCCATCGCGCCACCCTGGAGGCGCTGGATGAGCAGGCCGAGCAGCTGCGTCGCCAGATCGCGGGGCTGGAGGAGGTGATCCGCATCAACGAGCGTCATGCGGCATCGCTGCGCGAGGAGGAGCGCGACCTGCGCGGCCTCTTCGAGAAGGGCATGGTCAACAACCAGCGCCTGCGCGAGGTGGAGCGCGATCGGCTGGAGCTCGAGGGTGAGATCGCCAGCCGCCGGGCCGAGATCTCCCGGCTCGCCTCACAGGTGAGCGAGAACCGCATGCAGCGCGAGATCCGCGATCAGGAGTTCCACAAGGAGGTGGGCGAGCAGCTGCGCGAGGCCCAGGCGCGGGTGACCGAGGCCGAGGAGCGCGTCACCACCCTCGCGGACCAGGTCGGCCGCAGCACCGTGACCGCGCCGGTGGCCGGTACCGTGGTGGAGCGCCGCGTGCACTCCATCGGCGACGTGGTGCGCTCTGGTGACCCGCTGCTCGACATCGTGCCGGGCAACGACCGCTTCGTGGTGGAGGCCCGGGTGCCGGACCGCGACGTCAACCAGCTCTACCCCGGCCAGCCGGCGGAGATCCGCTTCTCCGCCTTCAACCAGCGGCTGACCAACGTGATTCCCGCCGAGGTGATCTTTGTCAGTGCCGACAGCCAGGTGGACGAGGCCACCGGCGCGCGCTTCTACCGGGTGCGCCTGCGGGTCACCGAGGCGGGCCTCGAGAAGATGACCGAGCAGATGCAGCTGCTCGCCGGCATGCCCGCCGAGGTGATGATCCGCACCGGCGAGCGCACCTTTGCCAGCTACATCTCCAAGCCCATCACCGACATGCTGGCCCGGGCCATTCGCGAGGAGTGACCCGGCGGCTGTGGGGCCTGCCGGTGACCACCCTCAGGCAATCAGCCAGTCATCGGAAAGCTGGAAGTCGTTGTACCAGATCTCGCGTGCCTCCTGATTCCGTGCGAAGACGAAGAACATGCCGTCGGTCGCCTCTCCCACCGCATGGGTCGGCATCTGCGGGTCGCTCATGTTCTCGCCGTCTCGGGTGCTGGTGATGAACAGGGTGCCCGGGTCGCTGGGGTCGAAGGCGAAGACACCGGTGCTCGAGGCCTTGAAATAGATGTCGCCGTAGGGCTGGTTGGTGTTCTCCTGATAGAAGATGAAGAGCGTCTGGTTGTCCTCGTCATAGGCCAGGGTGGGGCGGCTCGCGCTGTGGGTTGCGGAATGCACCAGCACGGGTGCCTCCCACTCGCCCGGCATGCCCTTGATCGCCCAGAGGGCGTCCCTGTCGTCCTTCATGGTCATCAGGATATTGCTGCCGTCCCAGAGCACGGCGAGGTGGTTGTCCAGCACCACTGCGTCGGTGACGGTCTCGATGGTCCAGCCGCTGCCGTAGCCGGCGGGCGACGAGGGCGTCGGCTGGTAGGCGAACTTCCACAGCCCCGTGGCGTCGTCGCCATAGACGAGCCCGACATGCTCGATGCCGCCCAGCTGGAAGGCCACGAAGTCGACCTTGTTGTCGCCGTTGCTCCCCGCAGTGGTCGAGGGGCCGGGGTCGAGGGTGACGGTGCGCCAGCTCTCGAGGCTGTCGGAGGTGGGGTAGGCCAGCTTCAGGCCTTTCTCTCCCCCGGCGGCGGAGGGGCCGATCATGGCCACGACCGGGCTGCCGTTCTGGTCCAGGCCCAGCGCCATCTCGGTATTGCGCTGCCACTCGGCACCGGTCAGTTTGCCGCCGGAGCCCGCCAGCTGAATGTTGTTCAGGATCTCGAAGGTGCCGGTCTGGGCGTTGTAGCCGAGCTGGTAGAGGCGCGGGCCCGTCTCAGTAGGGCCGAAGTTGAGCACGTAGAGGGTATCGGTGGCATCGTCCCAGGCGATGTCGGCACGGCGTCCGCTGGTCAGCATGGTCGGGCTCGACTTGACCCAGCCCCCCATGGTGCCGGGGTCAGGCAGCGAGCCATCGAAGCGATAGACGTGCCAGCCCGTCTGCTCCGGCAGCACGGCCCACCATTGGCCATTGTGGAAGAAGCTCTTGGTGGCGTTGGTGTGCTCGAAGTTGCGCCGGTCACTGGTGCCGAAGGAGGTTGCGATATAGGAGGTCTCCAGCGGCAGCGGCGGCGGACCCTCGCCCTCGCTGACGATCACCAGCACCATGGCCGGGTCGCTCAGCAGCTGGCCGTCGTAGGCGCGGTAGGTGAAGCTGTCGGTGCCGATGAAGCCGACATCGGGGGTGTAGGTGATGGTGCCGTCGGCGTTGATCGAGACGCTGCCGTTGCCTGGCAGGGTGACGGCGCCCACCGTCAGCGGGTCGCCGTCCGGGTCGCTGTCGTTCTCCAGCACCGCGATCTGCACGGCCAGTCCCTGGGTAGTCGAGGCGGTGTCGTCGCTGGCCAGTGGTGCCCGGTTGATGGGGCCGCCATCCGCGGTGGTGTACTCGACGATCAGGGTCGGCGGAGTGGAGCCCTCCGCCGAATGGAATTTCCAGCCGTCGGGGCCGAGGGGCAACAATGCCCAGCCGTGGTTGGCCTGGCCGTCTGCCCAGGCCTGCAGGCTGGTGGTGACGTCGAGCCGGGTGGTGCCGGCCGGAATGAAGCCTGTGTTCAGGTCGCTCTGGATCATCGCCTCGATGCCATCGGCCTGGATGCCGTTCTCCAGGCTGTTCCAGGTCGCGCTGTCGCTCCAGGGCAGGAGCATGCGATGCAGGGTGGCGCCGTCTCCCTTGCTGGTGGTCTGGACCACCAGGGTGGCGGAGAGGATGGTGGCGCCCAGCGGAATCTTTCCGGTACTGCTGCCGAAGAGGTCATCGAAGCGCAGCAGGGCCTGCACCTCACCGCTCTTGTCGACGCTGTCCACCACCAGCGTGGTCGAGGAGGCGCGACTGGTAGTCGGCTGCGACTGGTGCAGATAGGTATCCACCACCCCGAAATAGCCGCCGCTGCCGTGCTGGAACTGCAGAGTCGTGCTGCCGGGTGGCGGCTCCTCCACCTGCTCGACGGTGACAACGACCGTGGCAGGGTCGCTGAGCAGTTGGCCGTCAGAGGCCCGGTAGGTGAAGCTGTCGGTGCCGAAGAAGCCCGCATCGGGCGTGTAGGTGATCGTGCCGTCGGCGTTGACGGTGACGCTGCCGTTGCTCGGCTGGGTGAGCTCGCCCACCATCAGCGGGTCGCCATCCGGGTCGCTGTCGTTCTCCAGCACCGCGATCTGTACGGCCAGCCCCTGGGTGGTCTTGGCGGTGTCGTCGTTGGCGACCGGCGGGTTGTTGACGGGCTCCGCCTGCTCGACGGTGACAGTGACCGTGGCGGGGTCGCTGAGCAGTTGGCCGTCCGAGGCCCGGTAGGTGAAGCTGTCGGTGCCGAAGAAGCCCGCTTCGGGCGTGTAGGTGATCGTGCCGTCGGGGTTGATCGAGGCGCTGCCGTTGCTCGGCTGGGTGACCTCGCCCACCGTCAGCGGGTCGCCGTCCGGGTCGCTGTCGTTCTCCAGCACCGAGATCTGTACGGAGGTTCCCTCCAGGGTCGAGGCGGTGTCGTCCTGAGCGACCGGCGAGTTGTTGACCGGTGCCACCGGGGTATAGCGGTACTCGACGATCAGCCTCGGTGGGGACGTCCCCTCCGCCGAGTCGAAGCTCCAGCCGTCCGGCCCGAGAGGCAGGAAGGCCCACCCGAGGTTATTCTCGCCATCGGCCCAGGCCTGCAGGCTGGTGGTGACGTCGAGCCTGGTGGTGCCGGCCGGAATGAAGCCTGTATTCAGGTCGCTCTGGATCATCGCCTCGATGCCATCGGCCTGGATGCCGTTCTGCAGGCTGTCCCAGGTGTCGCCGTCGCTCCAGGGGCGTAGCATGCGATGCAGGGTGGCGCCGTCCCCCGAGGTGGTGGTCCGAAGTTCCAGGGTGGCGGAGAGGATGGTGGCGCCCAGCGGGATCTGCCCGGCGGCGTCACCGAAGATGTTCTCGAAGCGGACGAGGGCCTGCATCTCCCCCCGGCGCTCCTCGCTGTCCACGGTCAGCGTCTTCTGGCTGCTCCGGTTGGCGCGGGGCTGTCCCTCATAGAGGAAGGTATCCACCACCCCCGCATAGCCGTTCTGGCCCTGCTGGAACTGGCTCGTCGCAGTGATCGGCTCCGCCTCGGCGGTGGTGCTGGAGCTCATGGCCAGGAATACCGATGAGTCTTCTGTGTCTTCCTCCAGGGCCTGGAAGGTGAAGAGCTCGCCATCGTCGAGCAGCGTCGGATCCTGCGGCTGTTCCGGAGAGGCCGCTGTCGCTTCCACCTTTGTTTCTGGCTCTGTCGTCGAGCCGTCGGCCGTCTCTTCCTCCTGCAGTGCCGTCTCTGTCACCTCATCATCAGCGCTCTCCTCGGTGAGAACGCCTGCGGTGTCGTCCGGGCCTGCTTGTTGTGGGCCTTCGTCAGGCTGGCTACCTTCGTCGCTGACGAGAGTGTCCTCCGTCGGCATGGCCGATGTCTCGATGGCGGGCTCGTTGACCGTGGTGTCGGCCGTGACAGCGGGGGGCTCCTCATTCCCCTCGCTTCCCGCGAGGGTGTCGGTCTCCTCTGCCGGAAGCGCGTCGTCGGCATCGGCCGGCGGCGCTATCGCACCGGCCTCCGACTCCTCGGCGTCGTCGAGGTCAGGCGGCGCCTGGGACAGGCCACGCCTCTCCTCGCTGTCGACCGCCCGCCCGCGGGGCAGCGACCGGCTCGATTCGAAGCGGGTCTCCAGCAGGTCGGTATCGAGATCGTCCGACTCGGGTGAGGTGGACATGGCAGCCCCCTTGGCGATGCCGTTGGCTTGTTTCTTTAACTGCAGCAGGCTGACCGGGGCGTTTCCCCGTGTGGCTTTATGTGAGTTTAGGTTTCCGGGGGGCGGCGATAACCCGAAAAATCACGATTCGCCAGCTCAAAATCGCCATACGGGCGCGCTCAGGGAATGCCCTGAGGAGCCGGATGTCCGGTATGGAAAAGTTGCTGCGAGAGGGATGAGGCTGGCCGAAGCATCGTGGCCGGTTGACGCTTCAGGAGGGGGAAACAAGAGAGGGCTGCCATTTGGCAGCCCTGCTCATATCACATCGGAGGCTGATGATCAGGCGATCTCGACGGTTACATGATCCCACAGGTCGCCGGAGTAGTTGCTGTCAGTCCCCAGCGTGGCGGACCAGAGGTACTCGCCTTCGTTGGTGGGGTCCTTGAGGCCGATAAAGTTGTCTTCCTCTACGAAGAAGCCTTCGTCGAAGAGATATTTCTTCAGTGCGCTCTCGTCGAAATCGCCATCAGCTTCGCTGTCCCACCCTTCAGGCGTCCAGTCATCAGGAAGATCGACAATGAAGAGCAGAGAGTCTTTTTCAGCACCGCTCCCACCGCCGGCTGCTTTTACAGTGAAGTCGGTAATGGTGTCGAAGCCGTCATCGCTGCCGAGTGCAACGATAGTCTCCGAGGAGTCTTCCGGCTCGAAGTGCTCGGTATTTAGATCGGAGTAGTACCGCTCCTGGGTCTTCTTGCCGGTCGAGACGTCGATCCCGCTGGAGGCCAGGAAGACGGACTCGATCAGGCTATCCATTGCTTCCTGGTAGGCCTCGAGGCCTTCGCCTAGGGTGACGGCGGGGTAGCTGCCCTCGGCGTTCTGCTTGAAGCTGACGTCGAAGCTGTAATCCCCTGAGGTGTCGAAGTCTTCTCCCAGCAGCGCGGGAATCAACCAGCCCTCGACCACGTACTCCACCCAGGCCTTGTAGTACTGAACGAACTCGTTCTGTGAGAGGGCAGCGTCGAGCTGGTCGGCATTCTCGATCAGGCCTTCTGATGCCAGCCAGACTGCGAAGGGATCAGGTCCGGTATAAACTGTGTCGCCGGGAATGACCTCTTCGGAGAGAGTGAAGTTGAAGACAAAGGTATCGTCTCCATCTCCGCCTGTCAGGGTGTCATTCCCCTCACCGCCGATCAGGGTGTCATCATTTTTTCCGCCGGTGATATTGTCATCCCCATCACTTCCTGTGATCTCAAACTCCGAGCTGTTGGCATTGGGTGAGCCGGTTGTGGGCGGTGAATAGTCATAACCTCCGTCGTCATTTGCGGTTCCGTCTTCAGTGACATCAATTTGTACGGCCATCACTTTACCCTCGCTTGCCTGCTGTTTCCTTGGAGAAACGGGCAGCACCTGTCGGTGCGCGGTTACCCGTTCGCCGCCTTGTCTTTTCTTCTCTTTCTCAAGGCGCCTTCCTCAGGCAACCCGGCTGTCTCGGTACGAGGGCGAGACCCGTGGCTTTCCGTCCCGGCATCGCTGCCGGTTTGGCGTTTGCTGCGTGGCGCTTGGACCGGGTCGTCGCGCCCGCGGGGGTAGGTCAGTGCGGGCGAGGTCGATGCGGTCTCCGTTATCAATTCTTGCCGAAATGTGAACTTTTGCAACAAGAAATTTCAGGGGGCTCATGCTCGAGGGATGAGCCAGGCCATATTGCCCAGGGGAACCGGGGGCGGGGGAGGTCGGGCGCGCGCACCAGTCGTCGATCCAGTATGCTGAAGTCAAGAGACACACAAGCAGGCAACGTCCGCAGGCCAAGGAGCGCAACCCCATGTCGACACTCACTTTCCAGGGCGCGGTGAAGGAAGTCACCGGCTCCCGCTACCTGATCGAGGTGGACGGCAACGGCAGCCCGAAGAAGTTGCTGCTGGAGTGCGGGCTACACCAGGGCGGCAGCGACGCCGACGAGGCCAACGCCAAACCCTTCGGCAAGCTGGCCCACGAGCTGGACGCGGTGGTGCTCTCCCACGGCCACCTGGACCACTCCGGCCTGCTGCCCAAGCTGGTGCGCGAGGGCTTCAACGGCCCCATCCACTGCACCCGGGGCACCCGCGACCTGCTGGAGATCATGCTCCAGGATGCCGCCTTCATCATGGCCAAGGACGTGGAGTGGGAGAACAAGTGGCGCAAGCGCCAGGACAAGCCGCTGGTCGAGCCGCTCTACGAGCTTGAAGACGTGGAGCGCACCCTGGCGCTGTGTGAGTCCCATCCCTACGGCCAGCCGGTGGACCTGCCCGGCGGCGCTCGCCTGGTGTTTCGCGACGCCGGCCATATCCTCGGCTCGGCCATCGTCGAGCTGACGATCCCCTCAGGTGGTCAGGACAAACGGCTGGTCTTCTCCGGCGACCTGGGCAACCCCAGCTCGGTGCTGATGAAGGATCCCGAGAAGCTCTATGAGGCCGACGTGGTGCTGATGGAGAGCACCTACGGCGATCGTGACCACCGCCCCCTGGACGAGACCCTCGAGGAGTTCGCTCGGGTGCTGGAGGAGGCCCACGAGGCGGGCGGCAACGTGCTGATCCCCGCCTTCGCGGTAGGGCGCACCCAGGAGATCCTCTACCACCTGAGCGTGCTCTTCCATGAGGGGCGGCTGCGCCAGCAGATGGTGTTCCTCGACAGCCCCATGGCGATCAAGGTCACCGAGCTCTACCACCGGGCGCGCAAGGCGCTGGATGCCGAGGACCTCAAGGTGCTCAACATCGCCGCCAGCGGCGATACCAGCCAGTACCTGCCGATCCTGCGCATGACCCGCACCGTGGAGGAGTCCATGGCCATCAACCGCATCCATGGCGGGGCCATCATCATCGCCGGGGCCGGCATGTGCACCGGCGGGCGCATCATCCACCACTTCCGCTACAACCTGGAAAAGCCCAATACCCGCCTGGTGATCGTCGGCTTCCAGGCCGCCGGTACCCTGGGCAGGCAGATCGTCGATGGCGCCGAGCGGGTGCGGGTGCTGGGCCAGGAGCTGGCCGTAAAGGCCAAGGTGCACACCATCGGTGGCTTCTCCGCCCACGCCGGCCAGACCGACATGATCGGCTGGGCCGGGGCCTTCCGTAACGCCCCCCGCTTCTATCTGGTGCACGGCGAGCCCGAGACTCAGGAGGCCTTCAAGGTCGCCCTGGCCGAGAGCGGCATCGAGGCGGAGATTCCCGCCTACGGTGACCGCATCGAGCTCTGATGCCATTCGTCGCGGCTTGATCTGAATCAAGCTGCGACGACTTGCCCCATGTCATTCGACGCCCCCTGGTCTATCCTGACGTTAACTTCATATTATGGAATTAACTTAGACTTATTGGTTATGGGGGTTGGATGAAAATTGTGATGAAGCGCCTGCTGGCAGGTTCCGTCATGGCGGCGTCCCTGGCCGCCGGCCCTGTCCTGGCCCAGGAATCCGATGCCTACCGCGAAACCCAGTTGGGGCTCTACGTGACCGCGGCCGAGGCCTGGGAGCTGATGCAGGAGAACGACCGGGCGGTGCTGATCGACGTGCGCGATCCCATCGAGATCAAGTTCACCGGCTTTGCCGAGCCCACCGACATCCACGTGCCCTGGGTGCTGGCCGACCGCGACAGCTTCGACGAGGAGGCGAAGACCTGGCCCATGGTGCGCAACGCCGACTTCGAGGCCCAGGTGAAGGCGCGCCTCGATGCGCTGGGCGTGGCCGAGGACGACCCGATCATCGTCATGTGCCGCTCCGGCGCCACCCGCAGCGCGCCGGGCGCCGATGTGATCACCGAGATGGGCTTCAGCCAGGTCTACTCCGTCAATGATGGCTTCGAAGGCTCCACCCTGAAGGAGGGTGACTCGAAGGGGGTTCGCGCCATGAACGGCTGGCGCAATTCCGGCCTGCCGTGGAGCTACGAGATCGATCCCGAGGTGGCCTGGCGTCCGGCCGACTGAGCGCAATGTTTTCTTCCTCCCCCTTCGTCCGGCTGCGATCGGATGACGGGGGCTGACTGCCTGAACCGACCTACCAGCAAGGTGAACCCATGAGCATCAAGACGACCCTGACCCTGGCCGCCGCGGCCACCGCCATCGCCTTCTCCGGCAGCGCCCTGGCCGACAGCCATGGCGGCGATGACCACGCTGACTACGCCGACAAGGCCCTGTTCATCGTGACCAGCGACTCCCTGCAGACCCAGGGCATGGCGATGATCCTGGCCAATGCCATGCGCGAGCAGGGCACCACCCCGCATATCCTGCTCTGCGATGCCGCCGGCGAGCTCGCCATCGACGGCTACGAGAGCGAGACCGAGCTGGGTCCGCGCGGCATCAAGCCCGAGGGCCTGATGCAGATGATGATGGGCGAGGGGGCCGGCGTGGATGTCTGCGCCATCTACCTGCCCAACAGCGACTACGATGAAGGTAACCTGCGCGATGGCGTGGGCGTGGCGACCCCGGGTGCCATGGCCGAGATGATGCGCGACCCGAAGGTCCCGGTCTTCAGCTTCTGAGCCCATTCGCCCCGATGTCGTTGCCGGCAGCCCCTGGGGGGCCGGCATGCCGCCATCCGGCACTGTAAGGAGAGTCACCATGAACATCAAAAGCAACGTGGGCGGTGCCGACAAGATCGCACGTATCGTCATCGGCGCTCTGCTGATCGGCCTGGCGCTGACCGGCGTCATTGGCGCCTGGGGCTGGATCGGCGTGCTGCCGCTGGCCACCGGCCTGATCAATTTTTGTCCGGCCTACAGCATCTTCGGCATCAATACCTGCAAGCTGAAGAAGTGATCGAGCCCGGCTCGCGCCGGGCCTCCCGCCTGCCTGACGCCCGCGACCCTTCGGTCGTGGGCGTCATGCGTCTGGGAGCAGGGCAGGCTATCGCTGCCATGAGCAGGCTCAATCGTCATATAGAGCAAAATGAGCTAAGCTTATTACATATTTACCGAGCTGCCGCCCGGTCGATCCGGGCGCCACCAGGAGGAATGCTCATGAAGACCTTTGACCTGTCTCGCAGTACCGGCGCCGGAAGCCCCGACGTGGCCGGCTTCTTCGACCCGCGCACCTTCAGCGTCCAGTACGTGGTCAGCGACCCGGCCACCGGCAAGTGCGCCATCATCGACCCGGTCCATGACTTCGACGAGAAGTCCGGTGCCACTGCTACCCACCACGCCGATGAGCTGCTCGCCTACGTGGAGGAGAAGGGGTTCGAGGTGGAGTGGGTGCTGGATACCCACCCCCACGCCGACCACTTCTCGGCGGCCCGGTACCTCAAGGAGAAGACCGGTGCGCCCACCGCCATCGGCGAGAAGGTGGTCGAGGTCCAGAAGCTGTGGAAGAAGATCTACCACTGGCCGGACCTTCGGGCCGACGGCTCCCAGTGGGACCGCCTCTTCGCCGACGGCGACACCTTCCGCATCGGCGAGCTGGAGGCGCGGGTGATGTTCTCGCCGGGTCATACCCTGGCCTCCATCACCTACGTGGTGGGCGACGCCGCCTTTATTCACGACACCATCTTCCAGCCGGACTTCGGTACCGCTCGGGCGGACTTCCCCGGCGGGGACGCCCATGCGCTCTGGCGCTCCATCCAGGCGATCCTGGCTCTGCCCGACGAGACCCGGCTGTTCACCGGTCACGACTACATGCCGGGGGGGCGCGAGCCGGAGTGGGAGAGCAGCGTGGCGGAGCAGCGCAGCCGCAACCCGCACCTGGCCGGCATCGTCGAGGGCGACTTCGTGGCCCTGCGCGATGAGCGCGACAGCGAGCTGCCGATGCCGAAGCTGATCCTGCACTCCCTGCAGGTCAATACCCGGGGCGGTCGCCTGCCGGAGCCGGAGGCCAACGGCAAGCGCTACCTCAAGATTCCGCTGGATGCCCTGGAGGGCGCCGCCTGGGAGTGAGCGATGCGCGCCGGCAGGGATGCCCCGGCGGTCGCCCAGGGAGGGGCGTGCACCGGGCCGGCAACGACTTGCCGATGGGGAAGCGCGCCGCCTCGATTTAGATTGAAATAGTATATATTTAGAACTTGTTTTTCGGCTATGCTGTCAGCATATCGTGAGGCAGCGACGCCAACGGAGGTAAGTCCCATGTCACAGACGAATGCGCCCCGACCCATCGTGACCCACTTCTTCGACGAGCCCACCAACACCTTCAGCTATGTGGTGCAGGATCCCTCGAGCCGTGCCTGTGCGATCCTCGATTCGGTGCTCGACTTCGACTACGCCGCTGGGCGCACCGATACCCGTTCCGCCGACGAGATCATCGCCTTCGTGCGCGAGCACGGGCTCGAGGTGGAGTGGATCCTCGAGACCCATGTCCACGCCGACCACCTCTCCGCGGCGCCCTACCTACACGAGGCGCTGGGTGGCCAGACCGGCATCGGCGCCAAGATCACCGTGGTCCAGGACGTCTTCGGCAAGGCCTTCAACGCCGGCACCGAGTTCGCCCGGGACGGCAGCCAGTTCGACCGCCTTTTCGAGGAGGGCGACACCTTCACCATCGGCAACCTGGAGGGGCGGGTGCTGCACACCCCGGGTCACACCCCGGCCTGCCTGACCTACGTGATCGGTGATGCCGCCTTCGTCGGCGACACCCTCTTCATGCCCGACTACGGCACCGCCCGCTGCGACTTCCCCGGCGGCGATGCCCGCACCCTCTACCGCTCCATCCAGAAGGTGCTGGCCCTGCCCGGCGAGACCCGCATCTTCCTGTGTCACGACTACAAGGCCCCGGATCGCGAGGAGTACCAGCACGAGACCAGCGTGGTGGAGCAGCGTCGTCACAACGTCCACGTGCACGAGGGCATCAGCGAGGAGGAGTTCGTGAAGATGCGCACCGAGCGCGATGCCACCCTCGACATGCCGAAGCTGATCCTGCCCTCGGTGCAGGTCAACATGCGCGCCGGGCACATGCCGCCCGCCGAGGACAACGGCCAGGTCTACCTCAAGGTGCCGATCAACAAGTTCTGAGGCCCATCGATCAGGAGAGCGCCCATGCAGATTCATCAGCTCGAACCCGGCTTTGCCATCACCGATGCCGTGACCCCTGCCGACCTCGACGAGGTCGCCCGCCGCGGCTTCCGCTCGGTGGTGTGCAATCGCCGCCCCGGCGAGGCCGAGGATCACCCCGATGATCGCGCCCTGAGCGAGCGGGCCGCCGAGCTCGGCCTCGAGTGGCGTTGCATCCCGGTCACCCCGGGCGAGTATGGCGATGCCGATATCGAGGCCTTCGGCCTGGCGCTGGAGACCCTGCCCACGCCGATCCTGGCCTTCTGCAAGACCGGCAAGCGCGCCGTGCACCTCTGGGCCCATGCCCGCAGCCAGGGCGAGAGCTGCGACATCCCGGCGCTGCTGGCCGCAGCGCGCGCCGCGGGCCACGATCTCGAGGAGCGCCGCCCGCTGCTGGAAGCCGCTGCGGGGCAGCGCTGAGCGATGAACCCCAAGCGCTACCTGCCTATCCTGCAGTGGCTGCCCGGCTACGGTCGCGCCACCCTGGGCAGCGACCTGCTGGCGGCGGTGATCGTCACCATCATGCTGATCCCGCAGTCGCTGGCCTATGCCATGCTGGCCGGGCTGCCGCCGGAGGTGGGCCTCTACGCCAGCATCGCGCCGCTGGTGGTCTACGCGGTGTTCGGCACCAGCCGCACCCTCTCGGTGGGGCCGGTGGCGGTGGTCTCGCTGATGACCGCGGCGGCGGTCGGGCAGATCGCCCCCCAGGGCACCCCGGAGTACCTCGGCGCGGCCCTGGTGCTGGCGCTGATGTCCGGGCTGATGCTGACCCTGATGGGGGTGGCGCGGCTGGGCTTTCTGGCCAACTTCCTGAGCCACCCGGTGATCTCCGGCTTCATCACCGCCTCTGGCCTGATCATCGCGGCGAGCCAGCTCAAGCATGTGCTGGGGGTCGAGGCCGGCGGCCATAACCTGCTCGAGCTGCTCCTTGGCCTGGCCAGCAGCCTGGGGCAGGTAAATGCTCCGACCCTGGCGATCGGGCTTTCGGTGCTGGCCTTCCTCTACGCCGCCCGGCGCTGGCTCAAGCTCGCCCTGGTGCGACTCGGCGTGCCGGGCCGGCCGGCCGACATGCTGACCAAGGCCGCGCCGATTCTCGCCGTGGCGGTGACGACCCTGATCACCTGGCGGTATGGCCTCGACGAGCGCGGCGTGGCCGTGGTGGGGGCGGTGCCGGCGGGCCTGCCGCCGCTGACCCTGCCCGGCTTCGACAGCGGCCTGTGGAGCCAGCTGTTCGTGGCGGCGCTCCTGATCAGCATCGTCGGCTTCGTGGAGTCGGTGTCGGTGGGCCAGACCCTCGCCGCCAAGCGCCGCCAGCGCATCGACCCCGACCAGGAGCTGGTGGGGCTCGGCACCTCCAACATCGCGGCCTCCTTCACCGGGGGCATGCCGGTCACCGGCGGCTTCGCCCGCTCGGTGGTCAACTTCGATGCCGGCGCCGAGACCCCGGCGGCCGGAGCCTTCACCGCCGTGGGCATCGCCGTGGCGGCGCTGCTGCTCACCCCGCTGATCGCCTACCTGCCCATCGCCACCCTGGCGGCCACCATCATCGTGGCGGTGCTCTCGCTGGTGGACATCCCGGCCATCCGGCGCACCTGGGCCTACTCGCGCAGCGATTTCGCCGCCATGCTGGCGACCATCGCCGTGACCCTGGTCGTCGGCGTGGAGAGCGGCATCATGGCCGGGGTGGGGCTGTCGCTGGCGCTGCACCTCTACCGCACCAGCCGCCCCCACAGCGCGGTGGTGGGCCTGGTGCCGGGCAGCGAGCACTTTCGCAACGTGGAGCGCCATTCGGTGGAGACCGACCCTCGCCTGGCGATCCTGCGGGTCGACGAGAGCCTCTACTTCGCCAACGCCCGCTACCTGGAGGATACCGTGATGGCGCTCGCCGCTCGCCAGCCGGGCCTGGCCCACATCGTGCTGGCCTGCCAGGCGGTCAACGTCATCGACGCCTCGGCGCTGGAGAGCCTGGAGGCGATCAACGCGCGGCTCAAGGATTCCGGCGTCGCCCTGCACCTGGCCGAGGTCAAGGGGCCGGTGATGGATCGCCTACAGCACACCGAGTTCTGCCACGAGATGACCGGCAAGGTGTTCCTCAGCACCTTCGATGCCTGGCAGGAGCTGCGCGGCGAGAGCGACGGCAGCCTGTCGCGCCGCTGCGCCGAGCTGCAGATGGGCGCGAGATTCGATTCCCCCATCGATGATTCGACACAACCGCATCCGCGGATGCACTGAAGGAGAGAGAAAGTGGACTGGAGCTCATCCCTGTCTGGACTGGCCGGCGGTATCCTGATCGGCCTGTCCGCCACCTGGCTGATGGCCACGCTGGGCCGCATCGCCGGCATCAGCGGCATCATCGGCAACCTGATCACGGTTCGGCCCAGGGGCGACAGCGCCTGGCGGCTCACCTTCCTGCTGGGCCTGATCAGCGGGCCCCTCCTGCTGATGCTGCTCGGCGGCGGGCTCGGCAACGTGGCCGGCACCGGGATCGACGTGACGGGCCGGGTGATCGGCGCCCCCGCCGGCGGCGTGGCGCTGATGCTCGTGGCCGGCCTGCTGGTCGGCGTGGGCACCGGGCTTGGCAGCGGCTGCACCAGCGGCCACGGGGTCTGTGGCCTGGCGCGCCTCTCGCCGCGCTCCATGGTGGCGACCCTGACCTTCCTGGTGGCGGCGATCATCACCGTCTACGTGGTCCGACATCTGATCGGAGGTGGCGCATGAAGACCGAGACCTTGAAGCCAGTGATGGGCTATATCGCCGGCCTGCTGTTCGGCCTCGGCCTCGGCATCTCCGGCATGACCGACCCGGCGCGGGTGCTGGGCTTCCTGGACCTCTTCGGCGCCTGGGACCCGACCCTGATGTTCGTGCTCGGTGGCGCCGTGGTCACCAACTTCATCGGCTATCGCCTGGTCTTCAAGCGCACGGCCCCGATCTACGGTGAGGCCTTCCAGCTGCCGACCCGTCAGGACCTCGATGGCCGGCTGATCGGCGGTGCCGCCCTGTTCGGCATCGGCTGGGGGCTCTCCGGCTACTGCCCGGGTCCGGCCATCGCCTCCATCGGCGGCCTGACCGCGCCGCTCGTCGCCATGCTGGTGGCCATGGTGGCCGGCTGGTTCCTGGCCAGGGCGATTCCGGCCCGCGGCTGAATCACTCCCATCGGGAGGCGCCTCGCGTCCCCGCCGGCATCGCCGGCGGGGACGCTTGCGTTTCCCGGGCCGCCGAGGCCATTGGACCAATGGATCATGCCGAACAGTTGTACGCTTATAACCGCTTAACACCTGCTTAATTGACGGGTGACACGATGCCCGACACGACGAGGAATCCATCTCATGCACGTTCTGTTGATCGAGGATGACGCCCTGGTGGCCTCCGGCATCCGCGCCGGCCTGACCGTCCACGACTTCGTGGTCGACCACGTGGCGACCCTGGCCGAGGCGCGCAGCGCCATGGGGGCGGTCTCCAGCGATGTGGTGATCCTCGACCGCGGGCTGCCCGACGGTGATGGCCTGACGCTGCTGGAGGAGTGGCGTGCCGCCGGGGTGACCACCCCGGTGCTGGTGCTGACCGCCCGGGACACCGTGCAGGACCGCGTGGCGGGCCTTCACGGCGGCGCCGATGACTACCTGGTCAAGCCCTTCGACCTCGACGAGCTGGTGGCCCGGCTGCAGGCGCTGCTGCGCCGTGCCGCCGGGCGGCCGCGCTCGCTGATCGAGCACGGGGCGCTGTGCCTGGACCCGGTGGCCCGGGAGGTCACCGTGGCGGGGCGCCCGGTCGCGCTGTCGCGCCGCGAGCTGGTGCTGCTGGAGACCTTCCTGCAGTCGCCACGCAGCGTGCTCTCGGCCGACCAGCTCAAGGACAGCCTCTACGGCATGAACGACGAGGTGGAGAGCAACGCCCTCAACGTGCATATCCACCACCTGCGCCGCAAGCTCGGCAGCCGCGTGATCGAGACGGTGCGCGGGCTGGGCTATCGGCTCGGCAAGCCCTCCGCGGTGGAGCCGACCGACAGGGGGCGGGGGGCATGAGCCTGCGCACGCGGCTGCTGCTGACCCTGGGGCTCACCCTGGCGCTGCTGTGGGGCC
Organism: Halomonas sp. JS92-SW72; assembly: GCF_003547075.1. Classification (NCBI taxonomy): domain Bacteria; kingdom Pseudomonadati; phylum Pseudomonadota; class Gammaproteobacteria; order Oceanospirillales; family Halomonadaceae; genus Halomonas; species Halomonas sp. JS92-SW72. Next base: position 1,832,883 of record NZ_CP032147.1, on the reverse strand, counting down.
TGGCGGCGGCCTGGCTGATGCGGGATCTCGAGGAGCAGTTCGTGGCCACCCTGGACCAGCGCCTGGCCCAGTCGGCACGGATGGTGGCGGGGCTGATGGCCCAGTTCCCCGAGGAGGTGTGGCTCCAGGCCGACCGCCGTGCGCTCTCCATCCCGCCCATCGAGGGGCTGGCCTGCCAGGTGCACTCGCCGCGAGGCGAGATCATGGCCCGCACCCACACCGACCTGGAGACGATCCTGGCGGCGGGGGAGCGCGGCCACACCTTCCGCGAGGAGGGCGGCGTCACCTGGCGGGTGTTCACCTACGAGCGCGGCGGGCTGACCATCACCACCGCCGACCGCATGGACGAGCGCGACCAGCTGCTGGCCGATGTGTTCAAGGTGGCGGTGGTGCCCTTCGCCGTGGCGCTGCTGGGCAGCATGGTGGCGCTCTGGCTGGGCGTGCTGCGCGGCCTGGCGCCGCTCTCGCGGCTGCGGGACTCCCTGGCGCGGCGCCACCCGGACGCCCTGGCGCCGGTGGCCACCTACGGCGTGCCCATGGAGCTGCGTCCCCTGATCGAGACGCTCAACGGCCTGCTGGCGCGCATCCAGCAGGCCATCGTGCGCGAGCAGCGCTTCACCAGCGATGCGGCCCATGAGCTGAAGACGCCGCTCACCGCCATCAAGACCCACCTGCAGGTGGCGGGCCGGGTCGAGGGCGAGGCGGCCCGCCAGTCGCTGGCCTACGCCGAGGAGGGCGTGGGGCGGCTGGCGCGGATCCTCGACCAGCTGCTGATGCTGGCCAGGGTCGAGGGGCGCGTGCAGTTCGAGGATGGCGAGCCGAGCCGGGTGGCCGACGTGGTCGAGCTGGCCCTGCGCGATACCGGCGTGGACCCGAGGTGCTTCGAGCTGCCCGAGGCATGGCCCGAGGTGAACCTGGCGCTGCCCCGGGAGCTTGCCGTCACCGCGCTGCGCAACCTGGTGGACAACGCCCTGCGCCACGGCGGCGAGGGCGCGCCGGTAACGGTCACGGCCCGCCTGGACGAGGCGGCGGGTGAGCTGACGTTCCTGGTGCGCGATCGCGGCCCTGGGGTGGACGACAAGGCCCTCGCCCAGATGTCCCAGCGCTTCTGGCGTGCCAGCAAGCAGCGCGGCAGCGGCCTGGGGCTGGCCATCGTCATGGCCATCGCCGAGCGTTTCGCCGGCCGGCTCGAGTTTGCCCGTCCCGACGGGGAGGGGCTGGAGGCCTGCCTGACCGTGCCGGTCAAGGCGGGTCGTTGAATACCCCGTACCGATCACCGCGTACCGGGGCCGATGACACAACAAGGGGAAACCACATGACCAGCAAGAGGATCACGGGCGGGCTTGGCCTGCTGCTGGGCGTCGGCCTGGCCGCCGGTCAGGCCATGGCGCTGGAAGGCGACGCCGAGCGGGGCCAGGCGGCCGCGGGAACCTGCGTGGCGTGCCACCAGGCAGACGGCAGCGGCATGAACGTGCCCGGCGGTGAATCCTGGCCGCGCCTGGCGGGGCTGGATGCCGACTACATCGCCAAGCAGCTGCACGACTTCAAGGAGGGGCGCCGCCAGAGCGCCAGCATGCTGCCCTTCGCCAACATGCTCGATGACCAGCAGATCGCCGATGTGGCGGCCTACTACAGCGAGATGCCGGTGACCGCCGCCCAGGGCGGTGACGTCGATGACGAGCTGCTGGCCCGCGGCGAGCAGCTCGCCCTGCGCGGCGACTGGGACCAGTACATCGTCTCCTGCAAGAGCTGCCACGGCCCGCGCAACGAGGGGGCCGGCAGCACCTTCCCGGGCATCAGCAGCCAGCACGCCGGCTACATCGAGAAGCAGCTGCGTGCCTGGCAGGCCGACGAGCGCGGCAACGACCCGCAGAACCTGATGGGGGCCGTGGCCAAGCGCATGAGCGACGAGGACATCACCGCCGTGGCGGCCTGGCTGGCCGGCCAGTCCGTGGCGTCCGAGGAATAAGGGGAGCAGAGCATGAACCACTTCAGGACACACCTGGGCAGGACCACCCTGGCCATGGCCAGCGCCACTCTGGTGGCTGGCGTCAGCCTGGCGGCCAGCGCCGACACCCTGCACCCGGCCATCGAGACCCTGGTGGAGATGGGCTATCCGGCCCCCCAGGAGGGCGAGCTGGTGCATATCCCGCCGACCATGGCGGATCTCGAGGCCTCTGACCTGCACCCTGAGACCAAGAAGGTCATCCGGCGCGGCTACGACCTCTTCACCAACACCCAGCAGCTGCGCGGCGAGAATGTCTACAACGACATGAACTGCTCGAGCTGCCACCTGGGCGAGGGCCGCCAGCCGTTCAGCGCCCCGGTGTGGGCGGCGGCGGTCACCCTGCCCAACTACCGCGGCAAGAACGACCACGTCAACAACCTGGAGGAGCGCATCGCCGGCTGCTTCGCCTATTCCATGAATGGCGTGCCCCCGGAATACGGCAGCGACGACATGCTGGCGCTGACCGCCTACCACCAGTGGCTGGCCAAGGGCGCGCCCGTCTACCCCGACCAGCCGATCTACGGTCGCGGCTTCCCGCATCCCGACCGCCCCGACGAGCTCAGCTACGCGAACGGCGAGGCGCTCTACCTGGAGAACTGCGCCATCTGTCACAGCGAGGATGGCTCAGGCTATTACCAGAACGGCGAGTACGTCTTTCCGCCGCCCTGGGGTGATGGCTCCAACAACTGGGGGGCCGGCATCGTGCGCGTACACACCGCGGCCGGGTTCATCAAGAACAACATGCCGCTTGGCCAGCCGCTGTCGCTCTCCGACCAGGAGGCCTGGGACATCGCCTACTACATGAGCAGCCAGGAGCGGCCGCAGGATCCGCGCTACACCGGCGACGTGGCCGAGACCCTGGAGCGCTTCGGCCCCAGTTTCCATCGTCACTCGCTCTATGGCCAGGAAGGCCCTGATGGCAACATCCTTGGCGATCACGCCAACTGGGGCGAGAAGGGCGACGAGGTGAAACCGTGGAACATCGGCCAGCCGCGCTTCAAGGATCTGGAGGACTGAGGCCTATCCTGGCCCCGGCCGGCGCTGCCCCACCAGGGCAGTAGCCCGATACCGAAGAGTCCCGCCTGGCACGCCAGGCGGGACTCTTCTCCTTATCTCTCTTCTGCTGTATCTCTCTTCTGCTGGACGGGTGTCGAGGCGTCAGGGCGCCTCGCCGCCCATCACCTCCACCATCCGCTCGTCGCTCGGCAGCCCCTGGACGCGGTCGACCCGATCACCGTCGCGGAACAGCGTGGAAGGGGTGGCGATCATGCCCAGCTCGTCGAAGAGCTGGTTGTTGGCGTAGACCTGCTCCTCGATCTCGCGCGCCTGGGCGGTGGGCACGATCTCCTCGCCGCCGTCGCTGTGGGCGTGCAGTGCCGCGGACGGGTCCTCGGCGCCCAGCAGGCTCGCCGCCTTGGCGGGGCTGTTGGAGGCGAGGATGCCCACCATGATATGGCGCAGCTGCACTTCGCCGGCCTCGACCCAGGGCCGTGCCGCCTCCCAGAACTGCCGGCAGTAGGGGCAGTTGGGGTCGGTGAAGGTGTAGACCACCCGCGGCGCGTCGGCGTCGCCGTCCTGGATCCAGTGGCTCCTTTCCAGGCGCTCCCACACCTCGGCGAACTGGGCGGCGCGCACGTGCTCGTCCAGGGCGGCATCGGAGAGGTCATTGCCCTCGGCATCCACCAGGGTGCCGACGATGGCGTGCTCGCCGTCCGGGGTCAGGTAGATGGCCACCTCGCCGCTGGGGTAGCTGGCCGCATAGCCGGTCAGGCCGCCGGGGGCCTCGAACTCGGCATGGATCTCCAGGCCCTGGGCGCTGAGCGCCTGGACCGGGGCCGGCCAGTGGTCATCGGCGAGGGCGGGGGCGGCCATGGCCAGGGCCAGGGCGCCGATGGGAAGCAGAGGGGAGGGGTGTCGCATGGGGAGGTCCTTTCTCATGGAGGGGGCACGGAAATGGGCGGGGCAACCAGGGGCTTCAGCGCAGGCGCTCGAGCCCCCGCGTGAGCGTCGCGCGCGAGAGCTCGCCGAAGTGGGTGTCCACCAGGCGTCCCTCGGCGTCGTAGTAGAGGGTGGTCGGCATGGCCATGGCGCCGGTGGCGTCGCCCAGGGCGTTGCGAGCATCCAGCAGCACGTTCTCCAGGGTCAGTGACTCGTGGTCGAGGAAACGGTTCACCAGGCTGGCGTCCTCGCCCTGGTTGACGAACACGAAGGTGATGTCGGTCTCCTCCTGCTGGGCCTGCTCGAAGACCGGCATCTCGCGACGGCACGGCGGGCACCAGGTGGCCCAGAGGTTGACCACCATGGGCTGGGCCTCGCGCTCGGCCAGGGCCGGCAGGTCGATGGGCTCTCCCGCAAGGGTGGCCAGCGGGGTGTCCGGCATGGGCCGGCTGTGGCTTTCCAGCAGCAGCAGGGGGCCGGCGGTGAGCCCCCAGGTGAAGGCGCCGGCCACGAGGGCGCCGGAGAGCGCCGCACGCTGCCGGGGGGCCCTCCACAGCCGCCAGGCGGCGTAGCCGAGGCCCGCCACCAGGCCGCCCAATGGGTCGAAGCCGCCGTCGCGGATATCCAGCATCGCCAGCGGGCCGTCGTAGCTGCCCCAGTAGCGGGCCACGAACAGCAGGCGGGCACCGATCAGGGCCACCAGCAGCAGGGTAAAGAGGGTGTCGGCGACGGGCGTGCGGTGGCGTCGCCCGATCAGCGTTCCGGCGAGCAGGGCGATGCCGAAGGCCAGCACGATCAGCAGCTGGCCGATGGAGAGGCCCAGCGGGCCGATCGCGATGCTCTGGTTCAGTCCATGCATGGGAGTCTCCGTATGGGGTCGAGGTGTCCGGCGGCAGCAGGGCCGCTGGCTGCGCAGGCTCAAGCCTGGCGTCCGCAGCGAGTGTGGCAGCCATGGATTAGCAGGGTATTATCCATGCTGGCGGGGCGGCGGCGTGGGGCGTTATGTCGCAAGGCCGTTTCGCCCGCTCGACAGTAGGATATCGGAACACGCCTGTCTGCCACACTCGCCCAAGGAATCTCTTGCCATGCTCCATCCCGCCCTGCCTTTCCTGCGCACCGCCCTTGCCGGCCTGGCCCTGACGCTGGCCAGCCAGGCCGTCCTGGCCCAGCCCCTGGCGGTCGAGAACGCCCAGGTGCGTGCCGTGCCGCCGGTCTCCACCACCACCGCGGCCTTCATGGTGCTGACCAACCACGGCGATGGCGACCTGGTGGTGGTCGGGGCCCATTCGCCGGCCGCCGAGACCACCGAGCTGCACAACCATGTGGACGTGGACGGCGTCATGCAGATGCGCCGCGTCGACGAGATCGGCGTGCCCGCCGGCGCCAGCACCGAGCTTGCCCCGGGCGGCCTGCACCTGATGCTGATCGACCTGGTGGCGCCGCTCCACGAGGGGGACGAGGTCGAGATCAGCCTGGTGCTCGACAGCGGCGAGACCCTGGAGCTGACGGCCCCGGTGCGGCCCATCGAGGTGATGGGTGGTGGCATGCCCGACCACGGCAGCGGCCACCACGGGCACTGAGCCCCACGCTGGGCGGGGGCGGCCGCAGTCGTTACAATATGACCACGTCCCCGTCTCCCCAGCCCGGAACCCAGCGATGCACTGCCCCTTCTGCGGTACCCATGACACCAAGGTCACCGACTCGCGGCTGGTCGCCGAGGGTGACCAGGTGCGTCGCCGCCGCCAGTGCGTGGCCTGCGGCGAACGCTTCACCACCTACGAGACCGCCGAGCTGGTGATGCCCCGGGTGATCAAGGGCGACGGCTCCCGGGAATCCTTCGACGAGCAGAAGCTGCGCGCCGGCATGCTGCGGGCCCTCGAGAAGCGCCCGGTCAGCGCCGAGTCCATCGAGGCCGCGGTGCAGCGCATCCGTCAGACCCTGCGCGCCCGCGGCGAGCGGGAGATCCACGCCCGCGACATCGGCGAGCAGGTGATGCTCGCCTTGAAGCGCCTCGATCAGGTCGCCTATATCCGCTTCGCCTCGGTCTATCGGCGCTTCCAGGACATCGACGAGTTCCGCGCCGAGATCGACCGCCTGGCCCAGGAGCCCACCTTCGGCCCCGACGAACCCCGCGGCTGAGCGTCCTTCCCCGACCCCAAGGAATCCCATGGCCGTAACGCCCCCCGAAGCCTGGATGGCCCGGGCCCTGGAACTGGCCCGCCGCGGCCTCTATACCACCGACCCCAACCCCCGCGTGGGCTGCGTGCTGGTCAAGGGCGAGCGCCTGGTGGGCGAGGGCTTCCACGCCCGCGCCGGCGAGCCCCACGCCGAGGTCCACGCCCTGCGCCACGCCGGCGCGGCCGCCCGCGGCGCCACTGCCTATGTCACCCTGGAGCCCTGCTCCCACCAGGGGCGTACCGGCCCCTGCGCGGTGGCGCTGGTCGAGGCCGGCGTGGCGCGGGTGGTGGTGGCCATGGCCGACCCCAACCCGGCAGTAGCCGGGCGCGGCATTGCGCGGCTGCGCGAGGCGGACATAGAGGTGGAGGTGGGCGTGCTGGAGGAGCAGGCCCGGGCGCTCAATCCCGGCTTCATCATGCGCATGGACCACGGCCGCCCCTTCGTGCGCCTCAAGATGGCGACTAGCCTCGATGGCCGCACCGCCATGCGCTCCGGCGAGTCCCAGTGGATCACCGGGCCCCAGGCCCGCCGCGAGGTGCAGCGCCTGCGCGCCCGATCCAGCGCCGTGTTGACCGGGGTGGAATCGGTGATCTTCGACAACTCGCGGCTCACCGTGCGCCCCGAGCAGGCCGAGCTCGACGGGGTGGAGCTGATCGCCGGCCGCCAGCCGCTGCGGGTGGTGGTGGACAGCCGCCTGCGCCTGCCCGAGGCCGCGGCCTGCCTCACCGAGCCCGGCCGGACCCTGGTGGCCACGGTCGAGGGTCATGAGCCGGAGCGGCGCGAACGGCTCGAGGCCGCCGGCGCCGAGGTGGTGGCGCTGCCGGCGGACGCCACCGGCCGCGTCGACCTCCACGCCCTGCTGCGTTACCTGGCCGATGTGGAGCAGGCCAACGAGGTGCTGCTGGAGACCGGCGCCACCCTGGCCGGCGCCATGCTCGACGCGGGCCTGGTGGACGAGATGCAGCTCTTCGTGGCGCCTACCCTGCTGGGCGGCGAGGCGCGCCCGCTGTTCCAGCTCGCTGGCATCGAGACCATGGCCCAGCAGCGCGGCCTCGAGATCCTCGATATTCGCGCCGTGGGCCGCGACTGGCGCATCACCGCCCGGCCCGAGCGCCGTACGCTGGCCGCCCGGTGAGGGGCGCCCGTTAGGGCCATCGCAGCTACCGACAGTGGCGTAGCGAAAGGCGCCGGGGACAGGACGGAGAGGGGGTCCGAGGACCAGGGAAGGCCGAGGTAGCCTACAGGGAAGTACTCGTAGCGCCCCCTCGAGGGCCTGTTGCCGGAACAGCCTTGAGCGGTAATGCTTTCTGCGCGCCGGGCTCACTACTGGCGCCCGACGCCGCGCCACGGCTCTTTACTGGCGCCCGACGCCGCACCACGGCTCTTTACTGGCGCCCGACGCCGCGCCACGGTAACCTGACGCCGTTTCGAGGCGGGGTGCTGCCTGCGGACGACGCCAGCGTCGCCGTCAGCCGACACCGCCAAGCTGAATTTCTGGAGATCTCATGGTGAACTCAACTGCCGGCGGGCTGGCCCCCATCGAGGACCTGATCGAGGACATCCGCCAGGGCAAGATGGTGATCCTCATGGACGATGAGGATCGCGAGAACGAAGGCGATATCATCATGGCCGCCGAGAAGGTGCAGGCCGAGCACATCAACTTCATGGCCCGCTTCGGCCGTGGGCTGATCTGCCTGCCCATGACCCGCGAGCGCTGCGAGCGCCTCAGGCTGCCGCTGATGGTCACCGACAACGGCTCGGGCTTCGCCACCAAGTTTACCGTCTCCATCGAGGCCGCCGAGGGCGTGACCACCGGCATCTCCGCCGCCGACCGCGCGCGCACCGTGCAGGCCGCGGTGGCCCGTGACGCCCGGGCCGAGGACATCGTCCAGCCGGGGCATATCTTCCCGCTGATGGCCGAGCCCGGCGGCGTGCTGCGTCGCGCCGGCCACACCGAGGCGGCCTGCGATCTCTCCGCCCTGGCCGGCCTCGACCCCAGCGGCGTGATCTGCGAGATCATGAACGACGACGGCAGCATGGCGCGTCGTCCGGAGCTCGAGCGTTTCGCCGCCGAGCACGGCCTGAAGATGGGCACCATCGCCGACCTGATCCACTACCGCATCCACAACGAGCAGACGGTGGAGCACGTGGAGGCCACGCCGGTGCAGACCGCCTATGGCGAGCTGACCCTGCACGTCTTCCGCGACAGCATCCAGGGCGCCCACCACCTGGCGCTGGTCAAGGGGCGCCCCAGCCCCGAGACCCCGACCACCGTGCGCGTGCACCTGGCCGACGCCATGCGCGACCTGCTCGCCCTGCAGAAGGGCGACAGCGCCCAGTGGAGCTCCCAGCGGGCCATCGCCGAGGTGGCGCGCAGCGAGCGCGGGGTCTTCGTGCTGCTCGACGACGGCCGTCCCCGCCAGGACCTGCGCGACTACCTGGACACCTTCCTGGAGCGCCGGCGCGCGCCGCGCAACAGCGCCTCCGACGGTGCCGGCAACTACCTGACCATTGGTACCGGCTCGCAGATCCTGCGCCATCTCAACGTCGGCAAGATGCGCCTGCTCAGCTCCCCCTGGAAGTTCTCGGCCCTCTCCGGCTTCGACCTGGAAGTGGTCGAGCGCCTGAGCCCCGAGGACATCGCCGCGGCCGACGCGGAGCGTGCCGAGAACCGCGGCGACTGACGCCGACCCCGATCCCGACCATCCAGCGGGCGCGGCCCCGGGCCGCACCCCAGCATCATCAGGAAGACAGACATGCAACCCATTTCTCAAGTGGAAGGCAGCTTCATCGACGTGGACGGCCGCTACGTCATCGTGGTGGGACGCTTCAACCATCACGTGGTGGACAGCCTGGTGGAAGGCGCCGTCGACAGCCTGGTGCGCCACGGCGTGGCCGGCGAGAACATCGATATCGTCCACGTGCCGGGTGCCTGGGAGCTGCCGCTGGCGGTCAAGCAGGTGCTCAAGGTGGCCCATCCCGACGCGGTGATCGCGCTGGGCGCGGTGATCCGCGGCGGCACCCCCCACTTCGAGTACGTGGCCGGCGGCTGCAACTCGGCCCTGAGCAGCCTGCAGCTCGAGTTCGATACCCCCATCGCCAACGGCGTGCTCACCGTCAACTCCATCGAGCAGGCCATCGAGCGCTCCGGCACCAAGGCCGGCAACAAGGGCGCCGAGGCGGCCATGGCGGCCATGGAGATGGTCTCGCTGCTGCGCTGCTTCGGCGACGACGAGGAGGAAGAGGCATGAGTCGCGAGCGCGCTCGCGGTCCCTCCAAGGCGCAGCTCTCTCGGCGTGCCGCGCGGGAGCTGGCCGTTCAGGGCCTCTACCAGTGGCAGATGACCGGCAAGTCGATCTCCGCGGTGGAAGCCGAGTTTCGCAGCCAGCGTGCCGACGACGACCTCGAGGACCACGAGAACTGGCTCAAGGTCATGGAGATCGCCGATCTGGCGCTGTTCCATGAGCTGCTGCACAACGTGGCACGCTTCAAGGCCGACCTGGACGCGTCCATCGCGCCGCTGCTTGACCGCAAGCTCGAGGAGCTCGACCTCATCGAGCTCTCCATCCTGCGCCTGGGGGCCTACGAGCTCTCCCGGCGTCTCGATGTGCCCTACCGGGTGGTGATCAACGAGGGCGTGGAGCTGGCCAAGTCCTTCGGCGCCACCGACGGTCACAAGTACGTCAACGGCATCCTCGACAAGCTCGCCGGGCGTCTGCGCTCCGCCGAGGTGGCCGCCCGCCGCCGCTGAAGGGGATGCCCCCATGGTCAGTCAACGTCAGCATAGTGAATTCGGGTTGATCGCCCGCTACTTCACCCCGTCGCCGCCCGGCCCTGATGCCGGCGTGGCGCTGGGGGTGGGGGACGACTGCACGCTGCTGCTTCCCGCGCGGGGGCAGCAGCTGGCGGTGAGCGTCGACACCTCGGTGGCCGGCGTTCACTACCCCGAGGACGCTCCCGCCGAGGCGGTGGGACATCGTGCCCTGGCGGTGAGCCTCAGCGACCTCGCGGCGATGGGCGCCCGTGCCCGCTGGTGCCTGATGGCGCTGACCCTAGAAGAGGCCGACGACGCCTGGCTCGAGGGCTTCTCGCGCGGCTTTCGCGACCTCGCCGAGGCCAGCGGCACCGCCCTGGTGGGGGGCGACGTGACCCGCGGCGCCACCACCATCGGCGTGACGGTGATGGGGGAGGTGGCGCCCGGGGCGGCACTGACCCGCCACGGAGGCCGTTCGGGCGACCTGGTCGCGGTGACCGGCACGCTGGGGGGCGGCGCCGGCGGCCTGGCGCTCTGGCAGCGCGGCGAGCGCGACCCCGCCCACCCGCTGCTGACCCGCTACCTGCGCCCCCAGCCGCGCCTGGCGGCCGGCGAGGCGCTGGTGGGGCTTGCCACCGCGGCCATCGATATCTCGGATGGCCTGCTGGCCGACCTGGGCCACCTCCTCGAGCGCTCCGGCGTCGGCGCCACCCTTGATCCCGAGGCGCTGCCCCTGGCCGAAGGGCTGGTCGCGGCGCTGGGCGAGGAGGGCGCCCGTCAGGCGGCGCTCGCCGGCGGCGACGACTACGAGCTGCTGCTGAGCCTGCCCGCCGAGCGGTTTGAGGCGGCCAGCGCGCGACTCGCCGCCCTGGGCCTGCCGCTCACCGTGATCGGCCGCCTCGAGGCCGAGCCCGGCCTGCGCGGCGTGGCCATGCCCGGCCGCAGCGGCTGGCAGCACTTCCAGGCGGAAGGCGACGAGGACGCAGGAGGGGCGACATGAACCGAGCGCCCCCCAGCATCTGGCATCGTCCGACCCACTTCCTCGCCTTTGGCCTCGGCAGCGGGGCCGTGCCCTGGGCCCCAGGCACCTTCGGTACCCTGGCGGCCATTCCCTTCTACTGGCTGCTCTCCGAGCTGCCTCTGGGCTGGTACCTGGCGGTGGTGGTGGCGGCCTTCGTGTGGGGGGTGTGGCTCTGCGAGAAGACCTCCCGCGACCTCGGTGTCCACGATCACTCCGGCATCGTCTGGGACGAGTTCGTCGGCTACTGGATCACCATGGCGGCGGTGCCCTTCTCCTGGGAGGCGGCGCTCTGGGGGTTCGTGCTCTTCCGCATCTTCGATGTCATCAAGCCCTGGCCGATCCGCTGGGCGGACCGCCGGGTGGCGGGGGGGTTCGGCATCATGATCGACGACGTGATGGCGGGCATCTACGCCTGGAGCGTCATGCATATCTGGTTCTGGCTACACTGAAGGGTCGAGTCGCGGCTCGCCCGTCCGGGTGTTGCCGAGCAGGGAAGGGGGCGCTATGCGCAAGGAACGACTGATCGTCCCGGTGGTGGTGGCGCTGGCGGTGGTCTGGGCGGTGGCCCAGTACCTCGCCTCGCTGCTCTTCGAGCGGGAGCTGGTCCGCGCCCTGGTGGATCTCGAGGCCCGCGGCGAGCTGGTGACGGAACGCAGCGAGGTGGAGCGCGGCTGGCTGGGCTCCTCGGGGGTGGTGCACCTCTCGCCGGTGCTGGGCGATGGCTGGCGCCTCGAACTCACCTACTCGGCGCGCCACGGGGTCTTCAGCACCCGCGTCGAGGGGGGCTTTCATCCGTCTATCGGCCCGCGCCAGCTGCATCTGTTCGGCGACTGGCTGCCCTCGAGCCCGCCGAGCTGGCATGCCAGCTACCAGACCCTGGGCGGCACCCTGGAGGGCACCATCCAGCTCGCCCCCTTCCTGATCAGCCAGGGACCCCGTGAACTCGACTTCCGTGGTGGCCAGCTCAGCTTCGGTGGCCAGCAGGGCGACTGGCGCCTGCGCGCCAGGCTGCAGCCCTGGCGGCTGACCGACGGGGTGGCCACCCTGGAGTCCGGGCCGGTCTCCCTGGAGAGCCGTTACGCCTACACCGCCGGCGCCCATCACTTCACCCAGCATGACCTGCTGCGTATCGACCAGCTCGCCTGGCAGCAGCCGGGCCTGGCGCTGGAGGCCAATGAGCTCGTCTACCGCAGCCGCATGCAGCTCGATGACAGCGAGCTGCGCATCGACAGCGAGCTGACCCTAGCCGAGGTGCTGGCGGCGGAGCAGGTGCTGCTGACCGGGCGGGTGGCCATGGAGCTGTCGCGGATCAACGCCGACGGGGTGCGCGAGGCGCTGGCCGGGCTGCGTCGGGAGGCGGCTCAGACCCGCGAGCTCTCCCCGCGGGAGCTGCTCGCCCGCCTGGAGCCGGAGCTGCGGTCGACCCTGGTCGACTCCCCGCGCCTGGACCTCACCGAGGTCGACCTGGAGAGCCCGATGCTGGGGATCGCCGCCCGCGGCGACGGCGCGCTCTTCTTCGACCCGCGCCGCCTCGACGAGCTGAGCCTGGCGCGACTCGATGACGAGGAGGAGCGCGCGCGCTGGCTGTCCCGCCTCGACGGCGATGGCACCTGGCACGAGGTGCCTGCGGTGGTGGCCCTGTGGCTGGGCCTGCCGCTGGGGACCCGGGACCTGGAGCTCGACGTCATCCGCGGCCGGGTGCGGGTCAATGGGCGACCGATGCCCTCCCTGTGGCGGTGAGGCGGAGTGGCGGCCTCGCCTGAGCGTGCCTGGCTGACTTGAACTTGCGGCTTGTCGCCCGCATTCCTGAGCCAAAGGCGTAAGCCGCCATCGGATCAGGATGACCATCATGAGTGACGAGCAGGACCGCCGCCACGACCCGGATGCGCCGGAGTGGCTGCACGATACCCACGACGAGGGCGAGGAGTTCGACCTCGACGACCAGCCCGGCGACAGCCGGCACGCCGTGGTGCCGGCCCGCGATTCCCTTCCCGAGCGCATCTATCTGCTGCCGATTCACAACCGGCCCTTCTTCCCGGCCCAGGTGCAGCCGCTGGTGATCAACCGCGAGCGCTGGGACGAGACCATGCAGCGGGTCGCCAAGACCCCCCATCATACGGTGGGCCTGGCCTTCGTCGGCGAGGCCGCCGTGGAGGGGCTCGCCCATGACGACTTCCCGGAGATCGGCACCGCGGTCAAGGTGCACAAGCTGCAGGGCGAGGAGGGGCAGCTGCAGTTCATCGCCCAGGGCCTGCAGCGCTTTCGCATCCAGCGCTGGATCTCGCGGGAGCCCCCCTATCTGGTGGAGGTGAGCTACCCCCGCGAGCCGGTGGATGCCGAGGCCGACGAGGCCCGCGCCTATGCCATGGCGCTGATCAACGGCATCAAGGAGCTGCTGCCGATCAACCCGCTCTACGGCGAGGAGCTCAAGCACTACCTCAACCGCTTCAGCCCCCACGAGCCGGGCCCGCTCACCGACTTCGCCGCGGCCATCACCTCGGCCAAGGGGCGAGAGCTGCAGGACGTGCTGGCCACCCTGCCGGTGCTCGCGCGCATGCAGAAGGTGCTGCCGCTGCTGCGCAAGGAGATCGAGGTCGCTCAGCTGCAGAGCGAGATCAGTGACCAGGTCAACGCCCAGATGCAGGAGCGCCAGCGGGAGTTCTTCCTGCGCGAGCAGCTCAAGGTGATCCAGCGGGAGCTGGGCATCTCCAAGGACGACCGCGAGAACGACGTCGATACCTTCCGCGATCGCCTGGAGAGCCTCGTCGTGCCGCCCAAGGTGCTGACCCGCATCGAGGAGGAGCTCGACAAGCTGGCCGTGCTGGAGACCGGGTCGCCGGAGTACGGCACCACCCGCAACTACCTGGACTGGCTGACCAGCATGCCCTGGGGCGTCCACAGCCAGGACCAGCTCGACCTGGCCCACGCCCGGGCCGTGCTCGACCGCGACCACGACGGCCTGGGCGACGTGAAGGAGCGCATCATCGAGTTCCTGGCCGAGGGCACCTTCAAGGGCGACGTGGGCGGCTCCATCCTGCTGCTGGTGGGCCCGCCCGGGGTGGGCAAGACCTCCATCGGCCGCTCCATCGCCGAGGCCCTGGGACGCGAGTTCTACCGCTTCTCGGTAGGCGGCATGCGCGACGAGGCGGAGATCAAGGGCCACCGGCGCACCTATATCGGCGCCATGCCCGGCAAGCTGGTGCAGGCGCTCAAGGAGGTCGAGGTCGAGAACCCGGTGATCATGCTCGACGAGATCGACAAGATGGGGCAGTCCTTCCAGGGCGACCCCGCCTCGGCGCTGCTCGAGGTGCTCGACCCGGAGCAGAACGTCGACTTCCTCGACCACTACCTGGACGTGCGCCTGGACCTCTCCAAGGTGCTCTTCGTCTGCACCGCCAACACCCTGGATTCGATCCCCGGGCCGCTGTTCGACCGCATGGAGCAGATCCGCCTCTCCGGCTACATCGCCGAGGAGAAGCTGGCCATCGCCCGCAACCACCTGTGGCCGAGGCTGCTCAAGCGCGCCAACATCCCCAAGAAGCGCATCAACCTGACCGAGGCGGCGCTGCGCCAGGTGGTCGAGGGCTACGCCCGCGAGGCCGGGGTGCGCCAGCTCGAGAAGCAGCTCCATCGCATCGTGCGCAAGGCGGCGGTGCAGCTGCTGGAGGGCGACCAGGCGTCGGTGAAGGTCTCGGTGAAGAACCTCGAGACCTTCCTGGGGGCCCCGCTGTTCCGCAAGGAGCAGGTGCTCAAGGGAGAAGGGGTGGTCACGGGCCTGGCCTGGACCGCCATGGGCGGTGCCACCCTGCCCATCGAGGCGGGCAAGGTGCACTCGCTGACCCGCGGCTTCAAGCTCACCGGCAAGCTCGGCGAGGTGATGCAGGAGTCGGCCAACATCGCCTACAGCTACGTGTTGGGCCACCTGGCCGAATATGGCGCCGACGCCGACTTCTTCGACTCCGCCTTCGTGCACCTGCACGTGCCGGAGGGCGCCACGCCCAAGGACGGCCCCTCGGCGGGGGTCACTATGACCACGGCGCTGCTCTCCCTGGCCAGGCACCACGCCATCGACCGTCCCCTGGCGATGACCGGCGAGCTGACCCTCACCGGCCAGGTGCTGCCGGTGGGGGGCATCCGCGAGAAGGTGATCGCCGCCCGGCGCAGCGGCATCTTCGAGGTGATCCTGCCCGACGCCAACCGCCGCGACTATGAGGAGCTGCCCGACCACCTCAAGGAGGGCATGACGGTGCACTTCGCCAAACGCTACAGGGACGTGGCCCGGGTGGTGTTCGGGTAGTGGCGTCGCTGGCCCTAGCCAACCCGGTCCAGGGCGGCCAGGGCCTGATGGCCGAAGTCGATGATGGTGCGGTAGTGCCGGTCGGCGATCACGCTCTTCACGATGTCCGGGTCGACATCCAGGTAGTCGTGAACCAGTACGTTGTGTAGGCCGATGATCTTGCGCCAGGGGATATCACTCTCGATCCTGCCGGCATCCTGGAGTCGCTCGAAACCGGTGATGGCATCTCGGCATGCCATCCCGGTCTCTTTGCGGGCCCAGTGCTTGGCCAGCCCGATGCAGGCCTCGATCAGGAGCTGCAGTGAGCGTTCGGCAGCGTGGCGCTCGATCCGGCTCCAGGGGCGCTGTTCCAGCAGGGTGCCGAGCTCGGCAAGGTCCTGCTCGCACTCTTCGAGATGTTGCCGCTGGGCCTTGAGGTAGGCGCTCTGCTGGCCGTCAGGCATGGATTCCCTCCGGGTGAAGGTAGTCGATCTCCCAGCGCGAGAGGATACGGGATTCCTGGCGTATCCGAGTGTCCCAGTCGAGGTCAACCAGCAGCACTCCCTGGCTGAGAATGCTCCACCCCAGCGGAATCGGGGCGATGGCCAGGTCCACCACGCTCAACTGTTCCTCGCCGAGCCCCAGCTCACGCTGCCACTCTTGAGCCAGCAGCTCGGGGCGAAGGCGCCTTTCCAGCGGATCAGCGATCCAGCCGGTGAAGGCCACGGCCAGATCGAAGTCGCTGCCGGGGTGGTGGTCCCCGCGCGCCCTGGAGCCGTACAGCCACACTGCCGCCAGGTCATCGCGACGGCGTGCCAGGGAGATGATGGCCGTCAGCGTTTCGCTCTGGGGGATGCTCGCGTCACCGGGAGCATCCTTGTGGTCAACAGTGGATGACATGGCCGCCTTTCCGTCGAGGGGTGTTTCATCTTCCCGCCTGCCGGTGCCAGGTGCAAGACGTGCAGCTCCGGGCCTGGCCTGACGGGCGGGCGCATGCCAGAATCGACACCGACCTGGACACTGGAGCCGCCCGGCACAGGGCGGCCGTAAAGAGAATAGAGGACACCATGCCCGAGTATCGTTCCCGCACCACCACCGCCGGCCGCAACATGGCCGGCGCCCGCGCCCTGTGGCGCGCCACCGGCATGAAGGACGAGGACTTCCACAAGCCCATCATCGCCGTGGCCAACTCCTTCACCCAGTTCGTGCCCGGCCACGTGCACCTGAAGGACATGGGGCAGCTGGTGGCCCGCGAGATCGAGAAGGCCGGCGGGGTGGCCAAGGAGTTCAACACCATCGCCGTGGACGACGGCATCGCCATGGGCCATGACGGCATGCTCTATTCGCTGCCGAGCCGCGACCTGATCGCCGACAGCGTCGAGTACATGGTCAACGCCCACTGCGCCGACGCCCTGGTGTGCATCTCCAACTGCGACAAGATCACCCCCGGAATGCTCAACGCCGCCATGCGCCTGAACATCCCGGTGATCTTCGTCTCCGGTGGTCCCATGGAGGCGGGCAAGACCAAGCTGCTCGACCACAACATCGACCTGATCGATGCCATGATCTACGCCGCCGACGACAAGTACAGCGACGAGGAGATCGAGGAGATCGAGCGCAGCGCCTGCCCCACCTGCGGCAGCTGCTCCGGCATGTTCACCGCCAACTCCATGAACTGCCTGATGGAGGCGCTGGGCCTGGCGCTGCCCGGCAACGGCACCGTGCTCGCCACCCACGCCGACCGCCGCCGGCTCTTCGAGGAGGCGGGCAGCCGCATCGTCGAACTGGCCAAGCGCTACTACGAGGGCAACGAGGCGCACCTGCTGCCCCGCGCCATCGGCTCCAGGGCGGCCTTCCGCAACGCCATGACCCTGGACATCGCCATGGGCGGCTCCACCAACACCATCCTGCACCTGCTGGCCGCCGCCCAGGAGGCCGAGGTGGACTTCACCATGGCCGACATCGATCGGCTGTCACGCGAGGTCCCCCAGCTCTGCAAGCTGGCGCCCAACACCCAGCAGTACCACATCGAGGACTGCCACCGCGCCGGCGGGATCATGGCGATCCTCGGCGAGCTCGACCGCGCCGGCGTCCTGGATACCCGGGTGCCCACCGTCTACGGCGATACCCTGAAGGACGCCCTGGACGAGTGGGACATCATGCGCAACCCCAGCGCCGAGGTGGTGGAGTTCTACAAGGCCGGCCCCGGCGGCATCCCCACCCAGACCGCCTTCTCCCAGGCCGCGCGCTGGCCGAGCCTCGACGGCGACCGCGCCAACGGCTGCAT
Organism: Halomonas sp. JS92-SW72; assembly: GCF_003547075.1. Classification (NCBI taxonomy): domain Bacteria; kingdom Pseudomonadati; phylum Pseudomonadota; class Gammaproteobacteria; order Oceanospirillales; family Halomonadaceae; genus Halomonas; species Halomonas sp. JS92-SW72. Next base: position 1,815,421 of record NZ_CP032147.1, on the reverse strand, counting down.
CCGCGACCTCGAGCACGCCTTCTCCCGCGAGGGGGGCCTCGCCGTGCTGTTCGGCAACATCGCCCTGGACGGCTGCGTGGTGAAGACCGCCGGGGTCGACGAGTCGATCCTGGTCTTCGAGGGGCCGGCCCACGTGGTGGAGTCCCAGGACCAGGCGGTGGAGCACGTGCTGGGCGGGCTGGTGAAGCCCGGCGAGGTGGTGGTGGTACGCTACGAGGGCCCGCGCGGCGGCCCCGGCATGCAGGAGATGCTCTACCCGACCAGCTATCTCAAGTCCAAGGGGCTCGGGAAGGTGTGTGCGCTGATGACCGACGGGCGCTTCTCCGGCGGCAGCTCCGGGCTCTCCATCGGCCACGTCTCCCCGGAGGCCGCCGCCGGCGGCGCCATCGGCCTGATCGAGAGCGGCGACATCATCCAGATCGACATCCCCAACCGGGGGATCAACGTCAAGCTGACCGATGCCGAGCTGGCCGCCCGCCGCGAGGCCGAGGAGGCCAAGGGCGCCGCCGCCTGGAAGCCCAGCATCCAGCGCGACCGCAAGGTCTCGGCGGCGCTCAAGGCCTACGCCATGCTCGCCACCTCCGCCGACAAGGGCGCGGTGCGCGACCTCTCCAAGCTCGACTGAGCACCCCTCGCTTCGACGACCCCGGCCGCGTGCCGGGGTCTGCGCTCCTGGCCCCGGTAACCGCAAGGATGGCGACAGCGATGAAGACCCATACCCTAAGCGTCGGCCTGATCGGCTACGGCACCTCGGGCCGTTTCCTGCATGCCCCCCTGATCCAGGCCGCTCCCGGCATGGAGCTTGTCGCCGTGGTCAGCGGCGAGCCCGACAGGGTCCGCGCCGACCTGCCCGAGGTGGAGGTGCTGGCCAAGGCGCCGGCGCTGCTGGCGCGGCGCGATATCGACCTGGTGGTGATCGCCACCCCCAACGCGACCCACTACCCGCTGGCCAAGGCCGCCCTGGCGGCGGGCAAGCATCTGGTGATCGACAAGCCCATGACGGTGACGCTCTCCGAGGGGCGACTGCTGCGCGGCCAGGCGGAGACCGCCGAGCGGATGGTAAGCGTCTTCCACAACCGCCGCTGGGACAGCGACTTCCTGACCCTCAAGGCGCTGCTGGAGGCCGGTACCCTGGGACGGGTGGTGGCGCTGGAATCGCGCTTAGACAGGTTCCGGCCCACGGTGACCGATCGCTGGCGGGACCACCACCGGCCCGGCAGCGGCATCTGGTTCGACCTGGGCCCGCACCTTCTCGACCAGGTGCGGGCCCTGTTCGGCATGCCCCGGGCGATCCTGCTGGAGCTCGCCACGGTGCGCGAGGGCGCCGAGGTGGACGATGACTTTCTCTGCCTGCTGGAGTACGAGGGGGTGCGGGTGACCCTGCAGGCGAGCTCGCTGGTGGCCGAGCCCACGCCGCGCTTCCGGGTGCATGGCACGCGCGGCAGCTACGTCTCCTATGGTCTGGACCCCCAGGAGGCGCGGCTCAGGGCCGGCGAGCCGGCGGGACAGGAGCTCGGCCGCGCCGAGACGCCGGGGCGCCTGACCCTGGCCGAGGACGAGGCGAGCGGGGCCGAGGCGCGGGAGCATCCGAGCCTGCCGGGGAACTGGTCCGCCTACTATGCGGGCATCGCCGAGGCCCTGCTGCGTGGTGCGCCGCCGCCGGTGCACCTCGACGAGGCGATGGACGTCATGACCCTGCTCGAGGCGGGCCTGGACAGCTATCGCCAGGGCCGCTGGCTGCGCCTCAAGGAGGGCAGCGAGCTGAGGCGTCGCCTGCACGCCCCGGGGCGCTGAGCCGCTACCCGCGGGACGCTGAACGCTACCAGAGCCGGGCCGGATCGGCCTCGCCGCGCAGGCGGTCGCGGGCGATGAACAGCGCGGCGATGGCGCGTGCCTCATGGAAGTCCTCCCGGGCGAGCAGCGCGGGCAGCTCCTCGAGGGCATGGGTCTCGACGATCAGCGGCTCCGGCTCGTCGCCGGGCAGGCGCTTGGGATAGAGGTCGGTGGCCAGCAGCACCTGCATGCGGTGGCGCATGTAGTTGGGGGCCAGCGACAGCTCCACCAGCGGTTCGATGCTGCGGGCGCCGAAGCCGCACTCCTCCATCAGCTCGCGGTTGGCGGCGGTGACGATGTCCTCGCCCGGGTCGACGAGCCCCTTGGGCAGGGTCAGCACGTACTCCTCGAAGCCCGCCGCATACTCGCGGATCAGCAGCACGTGGCCCGGGTCGGGCATGGCGACGATCATCACCGCGCCGCTGTCGCTGCCGGTCAGCCGCTCGAAGGTGCGCTCCTCGCCGTTGGAGAAGCGCAGGTCCAGGGATTCGACGTGAAACAGGCGGCTTGTGGCCACCGACCGGCGGGCCAGCACCTCGGGCTTACGGGGCCACTGGGGCTCGGACCTCGGGGCCCGGGGCTTGGACGCTTGGGACTCGGGGGCTTTGGACATGGAGGCTCCATTTCTGGGAGGGAAGAGCGCCTGATACAATACCACCCCTTTACCGCCACCACCCGGGAGTCGCGATGATCGACTGGCGCGCCATCGACACCGTCCTGCTCGACATGGACGGCACCCTGCTGGACCTCCATTTCGACAGCCACTTCTGGCTCGAGCACCTGCCCCGGCGCTACGTGGAGCTGCACCAGCTCGACGAGGCCACCCAGGAGGTGGTGCGCTCCAAGGTGCTCCACGAGCAGGGCACCCTCAACTGGTACAGCCTGGCCTACTGGAGCCGCGAGCTCGACCTCGACATCGTCGCCCTCAAGCGCGAGATCCAGCACCTGATCGGCCTGCGCAGCGACGCCCTGGACTTTCTCAGGTGGCTCAAGGTGGCCCACCCCCGGGTGGTGCTGGCCACCAATGCCGACCGCGCCAGCCTCGAACTCAAGCTGCCGCTCACCGGCCTGGAGGAGTACCTGGACGCCATCGTCTCCTCGGCGGACCTGGGCGTGCCCAAGGAGGAGCAGGCCTTCTGGCCCGCCCTCCAGGCGATCGAGCCCTTCGACCCGGCGCGCACCCTGTTCATCGACGACAATCCCCGGGTGCTGGCCAGCGCCCGTGAGTTCGGCATCCGCCACCTGCTCGGCATCAAGCAGCCCGACAGCACGCGGCCGGAGAAGGAGCTCGAGGAGTTCGTGGCACTCGACCGCTTCGCGACGATCCTGCCCGGCAACCTGCCGCCCGGACAGGCAGCCGGGGCGGCCGGCGCGTCGGGGGAGGGCGCCCATGGAGAGAGATCATGAGTAGCGTGCGGCTCGACAAGTGGCTGTGGGCGGCACGCTTCTTCAAGACCCGGGGCCTGGCCAAGAAGGCCATCGAGGGCGGCAAGGTCCACTACAACGGCGCCCGGGCCAAGACCAGCAAGACCGTCGAGGTGGGCGCCCTGGTGCGCGTGCCCCAGGGGTGGGACCTTCTCGAGGTCGAGGTGGTGGCGCTCTCCGACCAGCGCCGCGGCGCCCCCGAGGCCCGCGCCCTCTACCGCGAGACCGAGGAGAGCGCGGTGCGCCGCGAGCGAGAGGCCGAGGCGCGCCGCCTCACCAACCAGGCCATGCAGCACCCGCTCAAGCGCCCCGACAAGAAGCAGCGCCGGGATATCCAGCGTTTCCAGCGTCAGCAGTCCGACGATTAGCCAGCCGGCCGACGATTCACAGAGAGTCATGATGACCGACCAGATCCAGCGTTTCCTCTTCGACAACACCAACGTGCGCGGCGAGCTCGTCACCCTCGAGCGGGCCTACGCCGAGGTCCTCGACCGCCACGACTACCCGCCGGTGGTGAATCGGCTGCTCGGCGAACTGCTCGCCGCCGTGGCGCTGCTCACCGACACCGTGAAGCTCGATGGCACCCTGAGCATCGAGGTGCGCGGCAAGGGCGCCCTGGCCCTGCTGATGGCCGAATCGAACCCCGGCGGCGAGCTGCGCGCCATCGCCCGGCTGGCCGAGGACGCCGCGATGCCGGCGGATGACGCGGGCTTCCTGGAGCTGCTCGGCGGGGGGCAGATCATGATCACCCTGGACCCCCGAGAGGGGCACCGCTACCAGGGCATCGTGGCCCTGGACCACGACAGCCTGGCCGGCTGCCTGGCCGCCTACTTCGTCCAGTCGGAGCAGCTCCCCACCCAGCTGTGGCTGGCCGCGGACGGTCACCGAGCCAGCGGCCTGCTGCTGCAGCGCATGCCCGACGAGTCCCAGAACCAGGACCTCGACGCCTGGGATCGCAGCGTGGTCCTGGCCGACACGGTCAAGGACGAGGAGCTGCTGACACTGGCTCCCGAGGCGCTGCTGCATCGTCTCTACCACGAGGAGACGGTGCGGCTCTTCGACCCCAAGCCGCTGCGCTTCGGCTGCACCTGCTCCCGGGAGCGCATCGCCTCCGCGCTGCTGACCCTGGGCCAGGAAGAGCTGCGCCAGGTGCTGGCCGAGCACGGCAGCATCGACACCCAGTGCCACTTCTGCCACACCCGCTACCACTTCGACGAGGCCGACGTCGAGGCGTTGCTGAGCGAGGGTGATGCGCCCCCCCCCGTTCTGCACTGATTCGCTTGCTGCGCCGCACAACAAATTCTGTAGTGAACGGGCGAGATGTTGTAGAAAAACTACATGAATTTCGCCCAAAAACGGCGTTCCCCGCGGCGGCGCTTTTTGCCATAATGGCGCCGCTTTTTTTCGGCTCGATCGCTTCGCCACAAGACGGGAAACCCGCAGCGGCGATCGATGGCAGGTATCCGCTGCGTCGCCACCGACGCCCGGCACACGAGAGAGAATCGGCCGCAAGGCCCAGGAACCGACATGACCACACCCCAAGCTCCCAACGTCCACGTCAACCTCAGCAGCGCAGAACTGATCGAGCGTGCAGTGGCCACCGGCGAGGGCCGCCTGGCCGCCAACGGTGCCCTGGTGGTGAATACCGGTGTGCGCACCGGGCGCTCGCCCAAGGACCGCTTCATCGTCGATGAGCCGTCCACCAGCGCGCAGATCGACTGGGGTAGCGTGAACCGTCCCTTCGACGCCGAGAAGTTCGATGCCCTCTGGGCCCGCGTCGAGGACTACCTGCTGGGCCGTGAGCACTATGTGTCGGAGCTCCACGTGGGCAGCGACCCGACCTACTACCTGCCGGCGCGCGTGCAGACCGAGACCGCCTGGCAGAACCTGTTCGGCCGTACCATGTTCGTTCGTCCGGAGGCCTACAACCCCTCCGCCAAGGAGGAGTGGACCATCCTCAACGCCGCCGGCTTCCAGTGCGACCCGGCCCGTGACGGCACCAATTCCGACGGCGTGGTGATCATCAACTTCGCCCAGAAGAAGGTGCTGATCGCCGGCATGCGCTACGCCGGCGAGATGAAGAAGGCCATGTTCTCCGTGCAGAACTTCCTGCTGCCGGCCTCCGACGTGCTGCCGATGCACTGTTCCGCCAACGTGGGCGAGGACGGCGAGACCTGCCTGTTCTTCGGCCTCTCCGGCACCGGCAAGACCACCCTCTCTGCCGACCAGGCCCGCTACCTGATCGGTGACGACGAGCACGCCTGGGGCCCGGGCACCGTCTTCAACATCGAGGGCGGCTGCTACGCCAAGTGCATCGACCTCTCCGAGAAGAACGAGCCGGTCATCTGGAACGCCATCAAGTTCGGCACCGTGCTGGAGAACGTGGTCCTCGACGATCGCCGCGAGCCGGACTACGCCGACGACAGCCTGACCCAGAACTCCCGCGCCGCCTATCCGCTGGAGCACGTCGAGAAGCGCGTGCCGGAGAACCGTGCCGGCGAGCCCAACGCCATCGTCTTCCTGACCTGCGACATGAGCGGCGTGCTGCCCCCGGTCTCCGTGCTCTCCAAGGAAGCCGCGGCCTACCACTTCCTCTCCGGCTACACCGCCAAGGTGGGCTCCACCGAGATGGGCGCCGCCGAGGGTCTCTCCACCACCTTCTCCACCTGTTTCGGCGCCCCCTTCTTCCCGCGTCCGGCCCGCGAGTATGCGGACCTGCTGATCAAGCGCGTGGCCGAGAAGGACGCCCAGGTCTACCTGGTCAACACCGGCTGGACCGGCGGCTCCTACGGTGAGGGCGGCTCGCGCTTCTCCATCCCCACCACCCGCGCCATCATCAGCGCCATCCAGACCGGCGTGCTGCGCGAGGTCGAGACCAAGCGCCTCGAAGGGCTCAATCTGGACGTGCCGGTGGCCGTGCCGGGCGTCGACTCCCGCCTGCTCGACCCGCGCGAGACCTGGGAAGACAAGGCCGCCTACGACCGCAAGCGGCAGGACCTGGCCGAGCAGTTCGTCGACAACTTCAAGAAGTTCGACGGCGTCAGCGAAGCGATCGTCAAGGCAGGCCCCAGCCTGACCTGATGGTCGGCCGCCGCCGGCGGCATTGGTGACCCCCAGCAGCCCCACGCGCCCCAGGCCGTGGGGCTGGTGCTTTACACGGACGTCAAGCCTGCCGCGGGCGGGGCGCTTGTGATACCTTGTCGCGATCGATTTTCGAGCATCAGTGAAGGGGTAACATGGACGCCACCAACCGCATCATCGCGCGCCTCGCCGAGGAGCTTTCCGTTCGCCCGCAGCAGGTCCTGGCCACGGTGGAGCTGCTCGACGGCGGGGCGACCGTGCCCTTCATCGCCCGCTATCGCAAGGAAGTGACCGGCGGCCTCGACGACACCCAGCTGCGTACCCTTCACGACCGGCTCGGCTATCTGCGTGAGCTGGAGGAGCGCCGCGCCGCGGTGCTCGCCGCCATCGACGAGCAGGGCAAGCTCACCGGCGAGCTCAAGGGGCTGATCCAGGCCGCCGACACCAAGCAGCGCCTTGAAGACCTCTACCTGCCCTACAAGAAGAAGCGTCGCACCAAGGCCCAGATTGCCCGCGAGGCGGGCCTCGAGCCCCTGGCTGATGCGCTGCTGGCCGACCCGACCCTGGACCCCGAGACCGAGGCGGCGAAGTACCTTCGGGCGGCCGAGGGCGACATCCCCGCCGTGGAGGATGCCAAGGCGGCCCTCGACGGCGCCCGCCAGATCCTGATGGAGCGCTTCGCCGAGGACGCCGAGCTGGTGGGCAGCCTGCGCGAGCGGCTGTGGCAGGAGGGCGAGCTCAGCGCTCGGGTGATTCCGGGCAAGGAGGGCGAGGGCGCCAAGTTCTCCGACTACTTCGAGCACGACGAGAAGCTGGCCAAGACCCCCTCCCACCGGGCGCTGGCCATGTTCCGCGGCCGCAACGAGGGCGTGCTGACGCTGGCCATCAAGCTGCCTGGCGAGGACGAGGCGCCGCTCCATCCGGCCCAGGTGGCCATCGCCCGCCACTTCTCGATCCGCGACGAGGGCCGCGCCGCGGACAAATGGCTGGCCGACGTGGTGCGCTGGACCTGGCGGGTCAAGCTCTACACCCACCTGGAGACCGAGCTGCTGGGCCGCCTGCGCGAGTCCGCGGAGCTCGCCGCCATCGAGGTCTTCGCCGCCAACCTCAAGGACCTGCTGCTGGCCGCGCCGGCGGGGCAGAAGGCCACGCTTGCCATCGACCCGGGCCTGCGCACCGGCTGCAAGGTGGCGGTGGTGGATGCCACCGGGCAGTTCCTGGCCCACGCCACCCTCTACCCCCATGCGCCCCGCAACGACTGGGACGCCTCGCTGGCCGAGCTGGCCCGGCTGGTCGAGAAGCACGATGTGGCGCTGATCGCCGTGGGCAACGGCACCGCCAGCCGCGAGACCGACCGCCTGGCCGGCGACCTGCTGAAACGCTTCGCCGGCAAGCGTACGCTCTCCAAGGTGATGGTCAGCGAGGCGGGCGCCTCGGTCTACTCCGCCTCGGAGTACGCCTCCCGGGAGCTGCCAGACCTCGACGTCACCATCCGCGGCGCCGTCTCCATCGCCCGGCGCCTGCAGGACCCGCTGGCCGAGCTGGTCAAGATCGAGCCCAAGTCGATCGGCGTGGGCCAGTACCAGCACGACGTCTCCCAGGTGCAGCTGTCGCGCAGCCTCGAGGCGGTGATCGAGGACTGCGTGAACGCCGTGGGGGTGGACCTCAACACCGCCTCCAGCGCCCTGCTCTCCCGGGTGGCGGGGCTCTCCCCGGCGCTGGCCGAGGCGATCGTCGCCCGGCGCAACGTGCAGGGCGCCTTCGCCAGCCGCAAGGAGCTGCTCGAGGTGAGCCGCCTCGGCCCCAGGACCTTCGAGCAGTGCGCCGGCTTCCTGCGCATCATGAACGGCGACAACCCCCTGGATGCCAGCGCCGTGCACCCCGAGGCCTACCCCCTGGTGGAGCGCATCGCCGCGAAGAGCGGCCGGGATCTCGGCAGCCTGATCGGCGACAGCGCCACCCTGAAGTCGCTCAGGCCCGCCGAGTTCGCCGACGAGCGCTTCGGCGTGCCCACCGTGACCGATATCCTCGCCGAGCTGGACAAGCCGGGCCGCGACCCGCGCCCCGAGTTCAAGGCCGCCGAATTCCGCGAGGGGGTCGAGACCCTCAAGGACCTCGAGCCCGGCATGATCCTCGAGGGCAGCGTCACCAACGTCACCCACTTCGGCGCCTTCGTCGACATCGGCGTCCATCAGGATGGCCTGGTGCATATCTCGGCGCTCTCCCACACCTTCGTCGAGGACCCACGCTCGGTGGTCAAGGCCGGCGACATCGTCAGGGTCAAGGTGATGAGCGTCGATATTCCCCGGGCCCGTATCGGCCTCTCCATGCGCCTGGACGACCAGCCGGGGGAGGAGGGCGAGAGCCCGCGCCGCGCCGGCGGGGGGCGTCAGTCGGCCGGCCACAAGCCCGGGGGCCAGAAGGCGCCCCGCCGGGGCGGCGGACGCGACGCGAGTGACTCCCAGGGGCAGATGGGTGCCCTCGGGGCCGCCCTGCTCAAGGCCAAACAGAAGCGCTAACCTTCCACGCTAATTTTCCACTACCAGGGGTGTTACCTTGTCCGACTCACTCGCCACCCTCATCGAGCGCCTGGTCGGCCCCGCCCGCCAGGGGCAGTTCAGCCGCCTGCGTCGCGGCCTCGAGAAGGAGGGGCTGCGCGTCGACCCCGCCGGACGCATCGCCCGCACCCCGCACCCGGAGGCGCTGGGCTCCAAGCTGACCCACCCGCACATCACCACCGACTATTCCGAGGCGCTGCTGGAGTACATCACCCCGGTCTACTGCCGTCCCGCCGACGCCATGGCCTTCCTCGGCGACCTGCACCGCTTCACCTATCGCTACCTGGGCGACGAGCTGATCTGGCCGGCCAGCATGCCGTCGCGCCTGGCCGGCAACGACAGCGTGCCCATCGCCGACTACGGCCGCTCCAACGTGGGCACCATGAAGCGGGTCTATCGGCAGGGGCTGGACGTGCGCTACGGGCGCATCATGCAGGCCATCGCCGGGGTGCACTACAACGTCTCCCTGCCCGACGATCTCTGGACGCTGCTGCGCGAACTGGAGGGGGCGACCGACACCCCCATGGCCGACTATCGCTCCCAGCGCTACTTCGGGCTGATCCGCAACTTCCGCCGCCACAGCTGGCTGCTGCTCTACCTCTTCGGCGCCTCTCCGGCGCTGGATCGCAGCTTCCTGGATGGCCGCGAGATCCCCGACAACCTCGAGGCCCATGGCAGCGAGACGCTGGTGTCGCGCTACGCCACCAGCCTGCGCATGTCGGACCTGGGCTATCAGAACAAGGTGCAGGCCCAGCTCAAGATCTGCTTCAACTCGCTCTCCAACTACGTCAACACCCTGCGCAACGCCATCTCCACCCCCTGGCCCGCCTATGCGGCGCTGGGCGTTCAGGAGGGGGGGGAGTGGCGCCAGCTCAACGCCAACATCCTGCAGATCGAGAACGAGTACTACAGCGACATCCGCCCCAAGCGGGTGACCCGCCACGGCGAGACCCCCAGCCAGGCCCTGGAGGCCGGCGGAGTGGAGTACATCGAGGTGCGCTGCCTCGACCTCAACCCGCTGCTGACCCTGGGCCTGGACGAGGCGCAGATCCACTTCGTTGACGCCTTCGTGATGTGGTGCCTGCTGGCCGAGAGCCCCTGGATCAGCGACGAGGAGTGCGAGCACCTGGACGACAACCGCCGGCGGGTGGTGGAGCGCGGCCGCGATCCGGAGCTCCAGCTGTGCGACCGGGGACAGGGCCGCAGCGTGGCGGAGTGGGGCGGTGAGATCCTGGCCGAGATCGACCTGGTGGCGGGCCTGCTCGACCAGCTGGAGGCGGGTAGCCCCCATCGGGAGGCCGTGGCCGCCATGGCCCCGCGCCTGGCCGACCCGACGCTGACGCCCTCGGGCCGGCTGATGGGGCGCCTCGAGGAGAGCGGCGAGGAGTTCAGCGACGTCATGCTGGCCATCGCCAGGGAGCAGGCGGAGCGGCTGCGCGGCGAGCCCATGGACCCGGCCCGGGAGGCGCTGTTCGCCGAGCTGGTGGGCACCTCCTGGCGCCAGCAGGAGGAGATCGAAGCCGCCGACCGGGTCGCCTTCGATGACTTCCTGGCCGACTACTTCGAGCGTGCCCGGGAGTCGCGCCTGCTTGGGGAGGAGAGCCCATGAGCACGCACCTGACTCGCCTCTCGGTGCGCCAGTGGAGCCTCGCCGGGTTGGCCTTCTGCGTGCTGATGATGGCCGTGGCTCTCGGGCTCGAGCACCTCGGCGGCCTCGAGCCCTGCCCGCTGTGCATCTTCCAGCGGGTGGCGGTGCTGTCGGCCACCGCGGTCTTTGCGGTCGCCGCCATCCACAACCCCGCCGGGCGGGTCGGAGCGGGTATCTACGGCGCCTTGGGCCTCGCCGCGGTGGCCGGTGGCATCGGCGTGGCCTGGCGCCATCTGTGGCTGCAGTCGCTGCCGCCGGACCAGGTGCCCAGCTGCGGCCCCGGCCTCGACTACATGATGGAGCTGCTGCCCTGGCGTGACGTGGTGGCCATGGTGCTCTCCGGCTCCGGCGAGTGCGCCGAGATCGACTTCCTGCTGCTCGGCATCTCGCTGCCCGGCTGGACGTTGATCGGCTTTCTGGTGCTGGCCCTGGCGCCGCTGGGCCTTCTGCTCTCGGCGTTTCGGGAGCGCGGCTGAGTCTCCCCGGCGCCCCCGGCCAATGGCCTTCCGCTCGGGGATTGACAGCGCCGGCGGCGCGGGCGAGTCTGGAGGCCCTGCCGGGAACAGGAGGTTCCCGGCGCCACCGAGCTGGCTCCACCAAACGTAGGGAGGCCCCCATGCTGGAAGACTGCAAGAGCGCCCTGGAGCGCTGGGGCGGCGTGCACAAGCTGATCGATCGCTGGCTGGACGAGCGCCGCGAACTGCTGGTTCACTTCGTGGAGCTCAAGGAGGCCTGCGACGCCGAGCTGGAGGCGGTCAGCAAGGCGAAGATCGACCGCTTCAGCGAGCTTTTGATGGACTACATCAGCGCCGGCCACTTCGAGATCTACCCGCAGCTGCGCGAGGAGGCCAAGGCCTTCGACGACGAGGCCGCCCTGACGCTGGCCGACCGTCTGCTGGCGCGGCTGGAGATGTCCACCGAGCTGGTGCTCTCCTTCGATGCTGAATACGAGAGCCCCGGCCGCGTGCGCCAGCATCTCGGCCGGCTGCCCGCCTGGCTCGAGCGCCTGGCCCACGGCCTCACCGAGCGCTTCGCCCTCGAGGATCAGCTGATCGGCCGCGTCCATGCCGCCCATGCCCCCGATGCCGCCCGCCAGGAGGCCGCGGCCCAGTCACGGGCCTGATGTCTCACCCGCCTGGCCCGCCATGCCCGGTCAGGCGCCCTTGCCGCGGCGCTCGAAGCGTCCGCCCAGCACCAGCAGGCAGGGGGTGAGCAGCAGCGTCAGGGCGGTGGCGAAGGTGAGCCCGCCGGCGATGGCGCTGGAGAGCTGGGTCCACCACTGGGTCGAGGGGGCGCCCAGCCCCAGGCTCGGCGCGAAGAGGTTGACGTTCACCCCCAGCATCATGGGCGCGAGGCCCAGCACGGTGGTGATGGCCGTCAGCAGCACCGGGCGCAGGCGCAGCCCGCCCGCCTCCAGGGCGGCCTCCACGGGGGAGAGCCCCTCGCCGCGCAGCTGGTTGTAGGTGTCGATCAGCACGATGTTGTTGTTCACCACGATCCCCGCCAGGGCGATGATCCCCATTCCCACCATGACGATGCCGAAGGGCTGGCCGTTGACCAGCAGCCCCAGCAGCACCCCCGCGGTGGAGAGCACGATGGCCGAGAGCACCAGCCCCGCCTGGTAGAGACTGTTGAACTGGGTGACCAGGATCAGCGTCATCAGCGCGATGGCCACCAGGAAGGCGCTGGTCAGGAAGCGGCTCGCCTCCTGCTGGTCCTGCTGTTCGCCGGCCACGTTGACGATCACCCCCTCCGGCGGCGTGCCGCCCGCCTCGAGCAGGGCGCGCAGCCGCTCGTCGGCCCGGTAGCCCTCGGCCATGTCGGCCTCGAGGGTCACCGCCCGCCGCCCGTCGATGCGGTGCAGGGTACCCACCTTGGGCGCCGGCACCAGCTCCACGAAGTTGGCGATCGGCACCTGGCCCCGGGCCGTGTTGAGCGTCAGCCGGCCCAGCTGGTCCAGGGAGCGGTAGCCCGCCGGCAGGCGCACGCGGATATCCACCTCGTCGCTCACCCCGGGGGGGCGGTAGCTGGCCACCTGCAGGCCGGTGGTGAGCAGCTGCACGGCGCTGCCCACCGCGGCCACGTCGGCGCCGAAGCGCGCCGCCGCCTCGCGGTCCACCATCACACGCCACTCCACGCCGGGCAGGCTGCGGTCGTCCTCGATGTCGCGGAAGCCGCCCAGCTCGCCCATCAGCTCTCGCAGCCGGTCCACCGCGCGGTCGGTGGCGGCATCGTCATGGCCGCTCACCTCCAGCACGATGGGCTTGCCCTCGCCGGGCCCCATCTCCTGTTCGCGGAACTCCAGCACCACCCCGGGCAGGTCGGCGGTGCGCTCGCTCATCTCCGCGAAGATCGCCGCCACCGGACGGCGCTGCTGCCAGTCGATCAGCTGGAACTGCAGCGCACCGATCACGTCGCTGCCGAGCTGCTGGTTGGGCGTGGCGAAGGAGCGGGCGTAGAGCGCCTCCACCTCGCTCATGCCGGCCAGGCGTGCCTCCACCCGGCGCACCACGGCGTCCTTCTCGGCGGCGGAGAAGTCGCCCCGGGCGCGCACCAGCACCTGGGCGCTGTCGGGCTCCACGGCGGGGAAGAACTCCACCCCGTGGTTGAAGCGAGCGTAGGCGGTGTAGATCAGCGCCAGCAGCAGCAGGGCGAAGAGCAGGGTCAGCCCCGGCATGGCCAGCAGCCGAGCGAGCAGGGCGCGGTAGAACCGGCCGCCGGCGCTGATGTGGTCCTCGGCGATCTCCCGGCGCGAGGCGCGCACCCCGAAGACGCCGCCCAGGGTGGGGAGGAACACCAGCGCCATGGCCAGCGAGGCCAGCAGGCAGAGGATCACCGTGGCCGGCAGGTACTTCATGAACTCGCCCACCACGCCGGGCCAGAACAGCAGCGGCACGAACACCGCCAGCGTGGTGGCGGTGGAGGCGATCACCGGCCAGCTCATGCGCGCGGCGGCGTTGACCCAGGCCTCCCGGGGCGGCTGGCCCTGGCGCAGGTGGCGGTCGGCCAGCTCCGAGACCACGATGGCGCCGTCCACCAGCATGCCGGCGACGAGAATGAGCGAGAAGAGCACCACGATGTTGAGGGTGTAGCCCAAAGTCCAGATCAGCAGGATGCCGGTGAGGAAGGCGCCCGGGATGGTCAGCCCCACCATCAGGGCGCTGCGCAGCCCCATGGCGGCCAGGATCACCACCAGCACCATCACCACCGCGGTGAGCACGTTGTTGAGCAGCTCGTCGAGCATCTCCTCCACCATCTGGGACTGGTCCATGATGGTGGTGATCTCGAGCCCGTCCGGGATCAGGCCGGCCGCCTCGTCGAGCAGGCCGTTCACCTGTTCGATGGTGGCGATGATATTGGCCCCGGCGCGCTTGGAGATCTCCAGCACCAGCGCCGGCTGGTCGTCGATGCGGGCGAAGCCGTCGGGGTCCTTGAAGGTGGGGCGGATCCAGGCCACGTCGCCGAAGGTCACCACCCGTTCGCCCTCCACCTTCACCGGCATGCCCATCACGTCCTCGAGCCGCTCGATCACCCCGGGCACCTTGAGGGCCAGGCGCCCGGCGCCGGTGTCCAGGCTGCCCGCCGCCACCAGGCGGTTGTTGCGGCTGACCAGGTTGAACAGGGTATCGAAGTCGACGCCGTAGCTGTCCAGCACCAGGGGGTCGACCACGATCTCGAGGAGCTCCTCGCGGTCGCCGCCGATGTCCACCTCCAGCACCTCGCCGATCCCCTCGATCTCCTCCTTGAGGCGGCGTGCCACGGCCAGGCGCTGACGCTCCTCGAGCTGGCCGGAGAGGCCGATGGAGAGCACCGGGAAGAGCCCCACGTTGACCTCCATGACCCGCGGCTCGTCGGCCTCGGCGGGCAGCTCGGCGCGGGCGATGTCGACCCTCTCGCGCACGTCGGAGAGCGCCTGGTCGGGGTCGAAGCCGGCGTCGAACTCCAGCGTCACCGCGGCGTGCCCTTCGCTGGCCTGGGAGGTCATCTTGCGCACCCCCTCGATGCTGCGCAGCTCCTGCTCCATGGGCCTTACCAGCAGGCGCTCGCCGTCCTCGGGGCTGACCCCTTCCAGCGACAGCGACACATAGATGATGGGGATGGTGACGTCGGGGTTGGCCTCCTTGGGAATCGCCTGCCAGGCGGCAAGCCCCGCCAGCAGCAGCGCGGCCAGCAGCAGCAGGGTGGTGCGCGAGCGGTCCAGCGCCGCCTCGATCAGGGCGCGCATCTCAGGGCGACGCCTGGGGGGCGTCGGCCGCCACCGGCACGACGCGCTCGCCCGGAGCCACCAGGCCGCCGCCCAGGGTGATCAGGCGCACCCGCTCGGGCAGCCCCGCGACCCGGGCCTCGTCGGTGGCGGCATCGACCAGCTCGACCGCCGTACGCACCACCCGGTCGTCGTCATCCAGGTGCTTCACCGCCAGGCGGCCGTCGTCATCGAGCTCCAGCAGGGCAGGGGAGAGCCGGTGCACCTGCCGCTCGGGCAGGGTGATCACCAGGCTGGCGCTGGCGCCGGCGAGGCGGCGTCCCTCGGGGTTGGCCACCCGGGCCTCCACGCTGAAGGTGCGCGCCTCCTCCTCGGCGCGGCGCGCCACCAGGCTCACCTCGCCCTCGAGCCGCGAGCCGTCCAGCAGGCGCAGCGTCGCGGGGCGGCCGACCTCGAGCGCGTGGGCGTCGCGCTGGGGCGCCCAGGCTCGGGCCACCAGGTGGCGGTCATCCACCAGCTGGCCGAAGGCCTCGCCCACCTGGAGCAGCTCGCCGAGCTCCACGTCGAGGCGGTCGAGCACGCCGTCGAAGGGGGCGGTGGGGCGGGTGTCGTCGAGCTGGCGGCGCAGACTCGCCACTTCGGCGGCCGCCCGGGCGACGCCGCTCTGCAGGCGCAGGTAGTCGGTGTTGGCGATCAGCTCGCGGCGGCGCAGGTCATCGGCGCCGGCCAGCTCGGCCCGGGCCAGGGCGAGCTCCGCCTCGGCCTGCTCGAGCCGGGCCGGCAGCTCGTCCCGGGCCAGATGGATCAGCACCGTGCCGGCCTCGACCCGCTCGCCCGCCGCCACCGGCAGGGCCTCGACGCGCCCCGCCTGGCGGGCGCGCAGGGTCAGGTCGCGGTCGGCCTCCAGGTGGCCCTGCAGCACCAGCCGCGGGGCGTGGGCTTCGGCCTCGCGCTCCATGACCTCGACCCGGACGGCGGGCGGCGCCTCGGCCGGCTCGCTTTCGGGGGCGGTGTCCTGGAAGCGTTGGAGGTCGCCGAAGGCCAGCCATATCCCCAGGGCGAAGGTGACGGCAATGGCCAGCAGCGGAGAGAGAGGGAGGCGACGGCGAGGCATGCGGGGTGATCCATCAACGGGCATGAGGCGCCAGCATAGCATCCGGCCCTCGTCCTACGTCGCATTGAGTTTTGTGCGGCGCAGGCATACCATCTTGCCGGTTTGAATTGAGGCCCGGCGGCTTGCCCGGCGGGTCCGTCCTCACGGCGACACCCCGTGCGTTGACAACCAAGGAGCCTCCATGAAACAGCCCGTCCGTATTGCCATCACCGGCGCTGCCGGCCAGATCAGCTACTCCCTCGCCTTCCGCATCGCCTCCGGCGACATGCTGGGCAAGGACCAGCCGGTCATCCTGCAGCTGCTCGAGATCACCCCGGCCATGGAAGCCCTCAAGGGTGTGGTGATGGAGCTGAACGACTGCGCCTTCCCGCTGGTTCAGGACATCGTCGCCACCGACGACGCCAACGTCGCCTTCAAGGATGCCGATTTCGCCCTGCTGGTGGGTGCGCGTCCGCGCGGCCCGGGCATGGAGCGCAAGGACCTGCTGGAAGCCAACGCCGCCATCTTCTCGGTGCAGGGCAAGGCCCTGAACGACAACGCCAGCCGCGACGTCAAGGTGCTGGTGGTGGGCAACCCGGCCAACACCAACGCCCTGATCGCCTCCTGCAACGCGCCGGACCTGGATCCCAAGCAGTTCACCGCCATGACCCGCCTGGACCACAACCGCGCCCTGACCCAGCTGGCCCAGAAGACCGGCAAGCACGTCACCGACGTCGAGAGCATGATCATCTGGGGCAACCACAGCGCCACCCAGTACCCCGACATCGCCCACTGCAAGGTGGCCGGCAAGCCGGCGGCCGAGCTGGTCGAGCGTGACTGGTACGAGAACACCTTCATTCCGGACGTGCAGCAGCGCGGCGCGGCCATCATCAAGGCCCGCGGTGCCTCCTCCGCGGCCTCCGCGGCCTCTTCCGCCATCGACCACATGCGCGACTGGGCGCTGGGCACCAACGGCCAGATCGTCAGCATGGCGATCCCCTCCGACGGCAGCTACGGCGTCGAGCCGGGCATCATCTACTCCTACCCGGTCACCTGCGAAGGCGGCAAGTACGAGATCGTTCAGGGCCTCGCGCTGGACGACTTCAGCAAGCAGAAGATGAAGGCCACCGAAGACGAGCTGCGTGAAGAGCGCGCCGCCGTCGAGCACCTGCTGGGCTGATTGCCCGTCGCCGCTGGTCTCGGGCTCCTGCGGCAGGAGCCCGATTTATCGGTGGTCCGACATTTCGGCGAATCGCCGCATGGCGGCGCAGAGCAGAGAAAAAACCCGCCGGAGCGCATCCGGCGGGTTTTGTCGTTGTCGCGGGCCTTGCCTGGTCGCCTAGCGCTCACTCCCTCAGGCTGATGATCCGCCAGCCGCGGGCCTCGGCGACCTCGCGCAGGGAGGGGTCCGGGTCCACCGCCACCGGGTGGTCGACCTTCTCCAGCAGCGCCAGGTCGTTGTGGGAGTCGCTGTAGAACCAGGCGTCGTCCAGGGTCAGCTCCTTGTCGGCCAGCCACTCCTCCAGACGCACCACCTTGCCCTCGCGGTAGCTGGGGGTGCCCTTCACGCGGCCGGTGTAGCGGCCGTCGACGATCTCGGGCTCCACGGCGATCAGGTCATCCACGCCCAGCCGCTCGGCGATGGGGCCGGTGATGAAGCGGTTGGTGGCGGTGATGATCAGCAGGGTGTCGCCGCGGCTGCGGTGGCGGGCCACCAGCTCCTCGCCCTTGGGCAGGATGTGCGGCTCGATCTTGCTGGCCATGAACTGCTGGTGCCAGGCGGCCAGCTGTTCGGGGCTGTTGTCGGCCAGGGGCTTCAGCGCCACCGCGAGGAAGGCATGGATATCCAGGGTGCCGGCCTCGTAGTCGGCCATGAAACGATCATTGGCGTCGCGGTAGGCCACCGGGTCCACGGCGCCCTGCTCGAGAAGGAACTCCCCCCAGGCGTGGTCGCTGTCGATCGACAGCAAGGTGTTGTCCAGGTCGAAGATGGCCAGGCTCACGATGACTCCCTTGGGCAGGTGGCAGAGGGTTGACGGTCAGGGTCGAAAGCTCGCGATTATCGCAGAACCCGCTGCCGGCTGCGAGCCGCGCCGGGGCGCTTCGTCCGCAAGGCGTATTGATGCGCTTCGTGGCCCTGTGGAAGAATGGGATCAATTCAGGTTTCAACAAGGTGAAGTCCGTGATCGACGCTGACGGCTTTCGCCCTAACGTTGGCATCATCATCGCCAACGATCAGGGGCAGCTGCTCTGGGCGCGTCGGGTAGGGCAGAACGCGTGGCAGTTTCCCCAGGGAGGCATCAAGGCGAACGAGACACCGAAAGAGGCACTGTTTCGCGAACTCTACGAGGAGATCGGCCTGACCGCCGACGACGTCGAGATCCTTGCCTGCACCCGGGGTTGGCTCCGCTATCGCCTGCCGCGACGCATGATTCGTACCCATTCGAGGCCGGTCTGCATCGGCCAGAAACAGAAGTGGTTCCTGCTGAGGATCCGCTGTCAGGAGAGCCGGATCTGCATGGATGGCACCGCCTCGCCGGAGTTCGACGGCTGGCGCTGGGTCAGCTACTGGTATCCGCTGGGCCAGGTGGTGCCCTTCAAGCGTGAGGTCTACCGCCGCGCGCTCAGGGAGCTCTCGCCCAGCGCCCAGCGCCTGGCCCTGGGTTTCGGCTGACGGGGCCTCCGGCCGTACAGCGGCCGAATAGAGGAACCCCGCCCCGGTGAGGCAGTCTCAGGGGCGGGAGTTCGCTCCCGCCTCCCTACCCACGACAACAACGGAAGACGGCACTCCCATGCTTGAGGTCCTGCGCCGCATCACACAGGAAGTTACCGGGGCCCGCAGCCTGGAGGCGGCGCTTGCCACCATGGTGCGGCGTATCCGCAAGGCCATGGAGGCCGATGTGTGCTCCTTCTACCTCTTCGATGAGGAGATCGAGCAGCTGGTGCTGATGGAGACTATCGGCCTGCGCACCCAGGCGGTCGGACATGTGGCCCTGCCGGTGGGCGAGGGCCTGGTGGGGCTGGTGGCCAGCCGCGAGGAGCCCCTCAACCTCGAGGACGCCCAGGCCCACCCCCAGTTCCGCTATTTCGAATCCACCGGTGAGGAGCGCTACTCCAGCTTCCTCGGGGTGCCCATCATCCACCAGCGCCGCATGCTCGGCGTGCTTGTGGTGCAGCAGGCCGAGAAGCGCCGCTATGGCGAGGAGGACGAGGCCTTCCTGGTCACCATGGCGGCCCAGCTCGCGGGCGTGCTGGCCCATGCCCTGGCCACCGGCAACCTCACCCGGCCAAGCCTGGCGGGGCAGGTGCAGTTCAAGGGGGTGGCCGGCGCCCCGGGCATGAGCATCGGCGAGGCGGTGGTGATCGCCCCGCCCGCCGACCTCGACAGCGTGCCGGACCTGATTCCCACCGACGTCGAGTACGAGATCGCCCGCCTCAAGGAGGCGATCGGCCGCGTGCGCGAGGAGCTGCGCGCCGCCGCCGAGCGCCTGGCCAACCGCGTCTCGGCCCAGGAGCTGGCGCTCTTCGAGGTCTACCAGCAGATGCTCAGCGAGGCGGCACTCTCCCAGGAGGTGGAGAAGCGCATCCGCGAGGGGCAGTGGGCGCCCGGGGCGCTGGCCGATGTGGTCAAGCGCCACGTGCAGTACCTGGAGCGGGTCGACGACGACTACCTGCGCGAGCGCGCCGCCGACGTGCGCGACCTGGGGCGCCGCGTGCTGGCGCACCTGCAGGAGGAGACCCCCCAGACCCCGGAGGTCTTCCCCGACAGCACCATCCTGGTGGGCGACGAGCTCAGCGTGGCGATGCTCGGCGAGGTGCCCCGCGAGAAGCTCGCCGGGCTGGTCTCGGTGCGCGGCTCCAGTACCTCCCACGTGGCGATCATCGCTCGCGCCATGGGCATCCCCACGGTGCTCGGCATGGTCGACCTGCCGCTGCCGCGGCTCTCCGGCGCGCGGGTGATCCTCGACGGCCACCGGGGGCGGCTCTTCGTGCGACCGGGCGAGGAGCTGCTCACCCACTATCGGGGCCTGATCGCCGAGGAGCAGGCGCTCACCGAGGTGCTCGAGCACGAGCAGGACCTGCCCAGTCGCACCCCGGACGGTCACGACATGCCGCTGATGGTCAACACCGGCCTGGTGGTGGACGCGGTGGCTCAGCTCAAGCGCCGCATCAGCGGGGTGGGGCTCTACCGCACCGAGGTGCCCTTCATGGTCACCGAGCGCTTCCCCGGCGAGCAGGAGCAGACCCGGCTCTACCGCGACCAGCTGGAGAGCTTCGCTCCGCTGCCGGTGGTGATGCGCACCCTGGATATCGGCGGCGACAAGGACCTGCCCTATTTCCCCATCGAGGAGGCCAACCCCTTCCTCGGCTGGCGCGGGATTCGCGTCACCCTCGACCACCCCGAGGTGCTGATGGTGCAGCTGCGCGCCATGCTGCGCGCCTCCCAGGGGCTCGACAACCTCCAGGTGCTGCTGCCCATGGTGACCAACGTCGACGAGGTCGACGATGCCCTCAAGCTGCTCGACCGCGCCATCGTCGAGCTGGGCGAGGAGGGCGTCTCGGTGCCGCGGCCCAAGGTGGGGGTGATGATCGAGGTGCCGGCGACCCTCTATCAGCTCGACGCCCTGGCCCGGCGCGCCGACTTCTTCTCGGTGGGCAGCAATGACCTGACCCAGTACCTGCTGGCGGTGGATCGCAACAATCCGCGGGTCGCCGCGCTCTACGACGCCTGCCACCCGGCGGTGCTCTCCGCCATGGCGACCCTGGCCCGCGAGGCGAAACGCCTGGATCGGCCGATCTCGGTGTGCGGCGAGCTGGCCGGCGACCCCGCCGGCGCCCTGCTGCTGATGGGCATGGGCTTCGATGCCCTCTCCATGAACGCCCCCAGCCTGCCCCGGGTGCGCGCCGCCATCCGCCGCGTGCCGCTGCAAGGCGCCCGCGACCTGGTGGAGGAGACCCTGCGCCTCGACAGTCCCGGCGAGGTGCGTCACCACCTGGCCGAGCGCCTGGGCGGCTGGGAGCTGACCCACCTGCTGCCGCCGCGGGATTGATCGGCTGCATCGCTCCGCTAGATGTCCAGGCGCTCTACGCTCTCCCCCAGCGCCACGCCATGCGGCCCGAAGCGCCGCTCGCCGATCTCGAGGCGCCCGCTGGCATGCCAGCTCAGCCAGGTCATGGCGCGGGTGCCGTAGCGCTCGCCGACGATGAAGGGGGAGGAGAGCACTCGCTCCATCTCCAGGCCCACGCCGGTCTCCGGCAGCCGATCATCATCGGCGGGGTGGCGGTCGCCCATGGCCGCCAGGGCGTCATCGGGCCAGCGACCGTGGCGCAGGCTGGCGCCGAGCCCCTGGCGCACGCTGATCAGCTTGGGCCACGGGGTGTTGAGGCTGGCGTTGGAGAGCCCGTGCAGGCCGGGGGGAACCTCGCTCAGCTGGATGCCGTCCAGGCCGCGGTGCAGGTGCCACAGGCGTTTCCCGTCACCGGCCAGCAGATTGAAGCCGGCGAAGCGCTCCGCCTCGCCGCTGGCGAGGCGGTCGAGCCAGGCGGGAAGGTCGGCGCAGGTGAGGGCATCGCGCACCAGGGCGCCGCGGCTGGGCGCGTCGCCGGCCACCTTGAGGCGCGGGTCGCGCACATTGGTCACCGCCGCGAAGCGCCCGCGGCGGTGGACCGCCAGCCAGCTGCCGCCGGCCTCCAGGTCGCGGCCGCCGACGATGGCGGGGGCATCCGCCCAGCGGGCGAGGGGGGCGGCGGGGCGGGCGTGGAACTCGTCGCGGTTGGCGACCAGCCGCAGCGGCCACGCGCTGCCCGGACGGTGGTCGAAGGCAATCAGGCACATCCCGCCAGCTTAGCGGCTCCCGCAGGGCGCTGGAAGCGTTGAGCCGGCCACCCGGGCAGGCGCCATGACAGCCGGCCGCCCCCGGCGTACACTCGTCCGTCACTCTCGTGACCAGCCAGGGATGACAATGCGAGTCGACAAGCGTCGCCCATGTCGGCGGCTTCCCCCCTACCTTCGCCTGGCGCTGCTGCTTCAGCTCGGCCTGCTGCTGGCGGGGCTGGCGCTGCTGCTGACAAGCGCGCCCGGCGGCTGGCTGGCAGCGCTGCTGCTTGCCTCGACGCTCAACCTCGCCGCGGTGGCGGCCGGGTGCCTGCGCGAGCCTTCCCGCCATGCCGAGCCCGCGGCCGGGGCCCCGGCTCCCCCGAGCCCTCCGCCGGCGGCGCCAGCGGTCGAGCTTGTTGCCGCCGGCGAGGAGCAGCTTCGCCGCCGCCTGCAGACCCTGGAAGACGACCTGGCGCGTCGCGAGCAGCGCCTGGAGCGCCTGACGGCGGGGCGCGATCGCGCCCGCGAGGAGTCGCGGCTCAAGTCCGACTACCTGACCCTGCTGGGCCGCGAGCTCCAGCCGCTGAAGGCCCGCCTGGATGCACTGCTGATGCCTCAGGGCGAGCAGCCCCCGGGCGGCCCGCCGCGCCGCGCCCTGGAGGAGCTGCGCGACAGACTCGGCGATCTCGCGGTGCTGCTCGAGGACATCGCCGGCGAGGAGCCGGCCGCCACCGAGGCGCCGCCCGCCCACCGGGAGAGCCGGGTGCTGATCGTCGACGACGGCCCCGTCAACCTGATGCTGGCGCGCCAGGTGCTGGAGCGGGAGGGGCTCGTGGTGCGCACCGCCACCAGCGGTGCCGAGGCCCTGGCCAGCCTGGAGCAGCTCCCCTTCGACCTGGTGCTGATGGATATCTTCATGCCCGGCATGGACGGCATGGAGACCAGCCGCCGCTGGCGTGACGTCGAGGCCGCGCACTACCCCGATCACCGCAGCGTGCTGGTGGCGCTCACCGCCAACGCCAGCGTCGAGGATCGCCAGCGCTTCGCCGAAGCCGGCCTGGACGACTACCTGGCCAAGCCCTATCGCCCCCAGGAGCTGATCGCGCTGGTCAGGCGCTGGCTGCCGGCCCGCCCCGACGCCCTCGACACCCCCTGATCCCGTTTCTTCTCAAGGAGTCCCGATGCTCGACTACCCCGATATCGATCCCGTGGCCATCTCCCTCGGCCCCTTCCAGGTGCACTGGTACGGCCTGATGTACGTGGTGGGCTTCGTCGCCGCCTGGTGGCTCGGCCGTCGCCGCGCCGAGCGCATCGGCCTGACCCACGACGACATCGGCGACCTGCTCTTCTACGCTGCCATCGGCGTGGTGGTGGGCGGGCGCCTGGGCTATGCGCTCTTCTACGGCCTGGGGCAGTGGTTCAGCGATCCGCTGTGGATCTTCCGGGTCTGGGACGGCGGCATGAGCTTCCACGGCGGCCTGGCCGGGGTGCTGCTCGCCAGCTGGTGGTTCTCCAGGAAAAAGGGGCTCGCCTACTTCACCCTCACCGACTTCGTCGCCCCCCTGGTGCCCATCGGCCTGGGCGCCGGGCGCATCGGCAACTTCATCAATCGCGAGCTGCCGGGCCGCGTCACCGAGCTGCCCTGGGGCATGCCGTTCCCGGGCCTCGGCCCGGAACCGCGCCACCCCTCGGCGCTCTACGAGGCGGTGCTGGAAGGGGCGGTGCTCTTCGCGGTGCTGTGGTTCGTCTCCGCGAAGCCCCGCGCCCGCGGGCTGATCTCCGGGCTCTTCCTGACCCTCTACGGGGTGTTCCGCTTCGCGGTGGAGTTCGTGCGCCTGCCCGATGCCCATATCGGCTTCATCGCCTTCGGCTGGGTGACCATGGGCATGCTGCTGACCCTGCCGATGATCGTTGCCGGCCTGGCGCTGATCGCCTGGTCGCGGAATCAGCCGGTGGATGGCAGGGTGTAGCCCGACGCTGCTGAAGGTAGAATATTGCGCCCACCTACTCTACAGGCGATGCCGTGACTGACCAGACGCTACCCGCCCTCGAACAGCCCTACCTCGACCTGATGCGCCAGGTGCTCGACCACGGCGTGGAGCGCGGCGACCGCACCGGGGTGGGCACCCGTTCGATCTTCGGTCACCAGATGCGCTTCGACCTGGCCCGCGGCTTCCCGCTGTTGACCACCAAGAAGCTGCACACCCGCTCGATCTTCCACGAGCTGCTCTGGTTCCTGGCCGGCGACACCAATATCGCCTACCTCAAGGAGAACGGGGTGAGCATCTGGGACGAGTGGGCCGACGAGAAGGGCGATCTCGGTCCCGTCTACGGCTATCAATGGCGCAGCTGGCCCGACCCCCGCGGCGGCCACGTCGACCAGATCGCCGGGTTGCTGGAGCAGCTGCGCGCAAGCCCCCAGTCGCGCCGGCTGATCGTCTCCGCCTGGAACCCGGCGCTGGTGGACGAGATGGCCCTGCCGCCGTGCCACTGCCTGTTCCAGTTCTACGTGGCCGAGGGGCGCCTCTCCTGCCAGCTCTACCAGCGCAGCGCCGACATCTTCCTGGGCGTGCCCTTCAATATCGCCAGCTACGCGCTGCTGACCCAGATGATCGCCCAGGTGGCGGGCCTTGCGCCGGGGGAGTTCATTCACACCCTGGGCGACGCCCACCTCTACCTGAACCACCTGGAGCAGGCCGAGCTGCAGCTCACCCGAGCCCCGCGCCCCGCGCCGCGCCTGGTGCTCGACCCGAGCGTCACGGACCTGTTCGACTTCCGCTTCGAGCACATTGCCATCGAGGGCTACGATCCTCATCCCCATATCAAGGCCGCCGTGGCGGTGTAGGCGTGACCGTACAAGAAGAGAGAGGCCCAATGAGCGAGACCCTGATTCCCGTGGCGATGATCGCCGCCATGGACCGCAACCGGGTGATCGGCGTGGACAACCAGCTGCCCTGGTACCTGCCCGAGGACCTCAAGTTCTTCAAGCGCATGACCCAGGCCAAGCCGCTGGTGATGGGCCGCAAGACCTTCCAGTCCATCGGCCGGCCGCTGCCCGGGCGGCTCAATATCGTGGTGACCCGCGATCCCGACTTCCACCATGACGGGGTGCGCGTCTGCCACGACCTGGCCTCTGCCCTGGCCCTGGCCGACCAGCAGGCCACCATCGACGGCGTGGAGGAGATCATGGTGATGGGGGGCGCCGAGATCTACGCCCAGGCGCTGCCGCACGCCTCGCGCCTCTACCTGACCGAGGTGGCCATCGAGGTGGAGGGCGACGCCCGCTTCCCCGAGCTCGACCCCGCCGAGTGGGAAGAGCTGCAGCGCGTGCCCGGCAGCCCCGCCGAGGGCCAGCCCGCCTATGATTTCGTGGAGTATCGCCGCCGCGGAGCTGTCGGTGCCTGACGACATTTGTCATGGGGCGGCATCTGGCACAGACTGGCCGGCACGGCCTCGCTCTCTGGCTCACGCGTGGAGGACAACGGTTTGATCGAGGAACGCCCAATTCCCCTGCTGGACGCCCTGGAGGGGCGCGCCGACACCCTGCTCAGGCTGTGGCGGCAGGAGCGCGAGTCGCGCCAGGCCCTGCAGCAGCGCCTGGACGAGCTGGAGGCCGCACATCTGGCGCTCACCGAGAAGAGCCATCAGCTGGTGGAGAAGAACCATCAGCTGCTGGAAGAGCTTCGTGAGCTTGAGGCCAGCCGCCTGGAGCTTGTAGAAGAAAACCGCGAGCTCGACGAG
Source organism: Halomonas sp. JS92-SW72 (assembly GCF_003547075.1). NCBI lineage: Bacteria > Pseudomonadati > Pseudomonadota > Gammaproteobacteria > Oceanospirillales > Halomonadaceae > Halomonas > Halomonas sp. JS92-SW72. The sequence continues at coordinate 1,790,020 of NZ_CP032147.1, read as the reverse complement.
CAGAACCGCGAGCTGGAGGAGCACAACCGCCACCTTCACGAGCGCCTGAGCGAGCAGCGGGAAGGGCAGGTCACCGGTTTTCCTCGTCCCGCCCGCCGCTCCCAGGGGCTCTCGGCGCTGATCGGGCGCCGCACCGTGCCGACCGCCGATTCGGCCCAGGCCCCCGCGACGCCCGAGGAGCTCCCCGCGGGAGAGGGGCTCAGCGAGGAGATCAGCCAGGAGGTCGACCGGGCGAAAGGCGGTGTCAGCGGGGCGGCATCGGTCGCCTCACAGGAAGAGGAGGGTTCACCGGCACCGACCGTCGCCGGCCAGCAGGACAGCCTCGCCATCGGCGAGGCCCCTTCGCCCCACACGCTGCTGGCCGAGTGGTACCAGCGCTACCCCGCTGCCTTCTTCAAGGGCCACACCCGCCCGCTCAAGGTGGGCATCCATGAGGAGCTGGCCGAGCGCGAGCCCTGGCCCGAGAAGCTGGTGCGTAGGGCGCTTGCCTGCTACGTGAACCTGCCGCGCTACCTCAAGGCGGTGCGCGAGGGCGCCGAACGCATCGATCTCGCCGGCCAGCCCGCCGGTGGCGTGGACGCCCAGGCCGCCGAGCACGCGCGCAAGAAGCTCGACCGCCTGCAGGCCGAGCGCCGCGGCAAGGTGCCGTCCGGCGCTGCCCGCCGCCAGCAGGCAGGCCCTGGGCGCCCTCGGCCGGGGAGCAAATCGGCAGACAAGCCGTTGAGCAAGTCGGGGGATGGACAGGGGGATAGACAGGAGGATAGACAGGAGGATAGAAAGGCCAGGTTCAAGGCCGGCCCCTCCCGGGAGGCGCCTGCGGCCGGGGGCGACGCCGCCAGGCCGTCGGCGCTCAAGGCGGCCAAGCCCCAGCCCGCGACCGAGACCCGCCCCGTCACCATGGAGGAGAAGCTGGCCGCCCTGGTGGCCAAGCACCGCCACTCCTGAACCGCGTGACGCCTGCGGCGCAAGACCGCAGGTGGCATCGAAAGTTCCTGTGGGAGGGTGAACCCCGAAGGGAAACACTGTTTTTTCTAGTTGCGTTCCCATTTCTCCCGGTATAGAGTTCCTCTTGCGAGCATTGGACTACAACAAGGCTTCGCCGAGGCATGCCGCCAGCCAGCCGCTTCCCGGGAAGGGAACCGGCCAGCACGAGAAGAGCAAACCCGGCAAGCCGGCTGCAGCGACCGCCCCGCGGTCCGCAGGAAAACGATCGAAACAGACTGCTAGTCAAAGGAACCTATGATGAAAAAGACACTGTTAGCGACTGCTATCGCCGGCGCCCTGGGCGTCTCCGCTGCTGCCCAGGCCGCCACCGTCTACGACCAGGACGGCACCCGTCTGGACCTCTACGGCCGCATCGCGCTGGGCGTTCAGGGTGGTGGTCAAGACGAAGCTATCGTTGTCGATGGCGTGCAAGTTGGCCAGCGCAAGACCAGCGGCTCCGAGTTCGTCGATGTGCTGTCCCGCTTCGGCCTGCGCGGCAGCCAGCAGCTGAGCTCCGACCTGACCGCCTTCGGTAACTTCGAGCTGCGCCCGCAGCTGGACGAAGTCAACGACGACAGTCCCACCGTGCGTAACAGCTACCTGGGCCTGCGCAGCAACACCTTCGGTACCGTTCAGGCCGGTAACTTCGACAACTTCTACCTGAATACCGTTGCCGCGCCCTTCGATGTCTACATCGATCAAGGCCTCGAGCTGAAAGGTGGCGGCTTCCAGGGTCGCGGCGATTCCCTGGGCTATATCTCCCCGAACCTGGAAGGCTTCCAGGTCTACCTGATGGCCAAGCACTACTCCGGTAACGGTGCAGAGGTGGGCTCCGAGGGCAGCAACTCCTCCAAGATCAACACCGCCGGTGGTGCCGTCTACGAAGTCGACGCCCTGCGCCTGGCCCTCGGCTACTCCCAGGATCGTACCGGCACCACCGATGAAGCCTCCGGTGAGAATGTCTACGGCGGCTCTGCCTCCTACGAGTTCATGCCTGGCTTCTCCGGTCGTCTGGCCTACGAGTACCAGGACGATCGTGAAGACAAGATCGGTGTCGGCATGACCTACGCCATCAACGAGTGGTCCTTCAACCTGGACTACTACCGCATCGAGTCCCAGGGCGACCTGAAGGCCGCTCAGCAAGAGCGTGGCGACAGCACTAGCCGCAACGCCTGGGCCGCCGGCGCTTACTACGCGGTCTCCAGCAACTTCGACCTCTTCGCCGAAGTCTACGAGGCCGATCAGGACACCATCATTGATGGTGACACCTCTCTTGGCGATGTGGGCGACAACCTGCGCGACGTGCGTGACAACGTCTACTGGTTGGTCGGCGCTCGCTACCACTTCTAATCGCCTTTTCGGCATTAGAAAGAGCGATCTGATCTAACGGTACACAGAAGCCGGCCCTTCGGGGCCGGCTTTCTTGTGGGCGCTTAGCAGATTGGGGTGATATTGCCCGCAGGGGTTCTCTGCTGCACTTCCGCCACACGCCGAGCTTGCGATGACTGGTGGGAGACCGGTTCTGCCGAGCGAATGGCGCCGCAGAAGCCCCTGACGGTGTTGTATGCTGCAGACAGCCGCCATGGAGGCCATCGGCCTTCTTTGGCTGATGGGTCGAGCTGCCCACAGCGCTTGGCTCCCACAAAAGGTCTCCCGCCAGCCGCCCTCAGCCTCGTGCGGCTGAAGCGAGAGTGCGGCTGCAGCGTTAATGCAGAGTTCCCCGCTGGGCAGTGTCGCACCAATCTGCTCAGCGCCAACGAAAAGCCCCGGCGCTGGGCCGGGGCGAAGGGATCGAATTTCTGCTTGTACTGGGAACCGCTTGAAACAGTGGCGGCGCTTCCCGCGCCGCCGGGGGCAAGTTTAGAAGTTGTATTGCACCATGCCCTGGACGCGCACGGCATCGCCGTCGCGGCCGTCCTGCACTTCGCGGGTGTGGTAGCCCACTTCCACACCGTAGGTGACGTTGCGGATCGGCGACCAGATATAGTTCAGATGCACGGCCTCGAACTGCTTGTTGGTGTCATCATCGGCAGCACCTGCAGCAACGGCATCATCGAGATCGGCGCGGGCGATACCGTAGCCCAGGTTGATATTGCCATCGCCGGCGGCCACGCTGATGCCCACGGCGCCGCCGGTGGCCTCGATGGTCTCCAGGGAGCCGGTGATCGGGTCGATATAGGCCGGTGCCGTCGGATTGCCTTCCAGATAGCCGCCGATGCCGTCACCGTGGGTGATGGCGCCTCGCAGGGTCACGCCCTGGGCCACCTTGGCATTGGCTTCCAGGGCCAGGCCCCAGCCGGTGGCGGAATCGCTGCTGACACCCACGTCGTCATAGCGGACCTGGCGGAGCATGGCGGAGGCGGCATAGTTGAAGTCGCCGGCGGCGCCCTGATAGCGTGCGGTCAGGTCGGGCAGGCGGGTCTTGTGTGAGGCCGCAGCGGTGGGGGTGCCATCAAAGCCGGAGGCAACTTTGCCGCCGAGGCTATCCGGGTCTTCCAAGGCGATGGAGAAGCCGTCGACGGTATAGCGCAGCTGGGCCTGGCGGGCGGCGTTGCCGATACCCGGCTGCGGGGTGAAGTCGATGGTCGGGTTCATGCCCAGGAAGCCGCCGAAGTTGGTCCAGGTCTGGCCGGCCAGCAGGCCATTCCACTCGCCGTAGGCGTGGCGCAGGCGGAAGGTGCCGCCGCCGCCGCCGTAGAAGTCGCCCTCGATCATGGTCTTCAGCTCGCTGCCGCCAGCCGGGGTGGCGGTGGTGAAGCCCAGGCGGCTCTGGAAGGCGTGCATGGTGGTGTGGCCGGTGGAGCTGGGCTCGCCATCCAGGCTGATCGCGGCGCGGCTGACGGCGTTGCCCAGATCGTCGTCGACGTCATAGATCATGTCGAGCTTGGCGTAGCCGTAGATATTGGCGGTGGTGTCGCCTGCCTCGATGGTATAGGCCTGGGCGGCGCCGGCAACGGCCAGCGCCAGGGCGGAGGCGGTGAAGATCGATGCGGTCTTTTTAATTGTCACTTGCTGTTCCTTATTATGCGTAGTGGCGCCCCTCGCAGGCGGGCGCTCTTTATAGGTGTTTGTCTTACGCTTACGTCAACTTCATCCCACCAAGGATGTAGGTGACTTGATGCGTGACGGTACGAAATTATCCATCGAAAACGTTGATGACAATGGTACGGCAGCGTTCTTAGACAAAAGAATAAGGTCATCACCGGAACTTTCCAGAGCGCTGGCGGGAGGGGGCATGCCGCCGTTGCGGCGGTAGGCGGCGATGCTCGTATGGCGACGAGCAGGCGTGACTTGCCCCCTCCCGAGCGGCATGGTCTAAGCTGACCTAGGTCAATGAGCTACGGACAAGATGCCAAGGATGCGCGCATGACCACTGCCAGCCAGACACAGCGACGCCAGGGCGAGCGGCACTGCGAGGGTTGCTCGCTGCACTCGGCCTGCCTGACCCGGGGGCTCACCCAGGCCGCCCTGGACGCCTTCGACGAGATCATCGTGCAGCCCCAGCCGCTCAAGCGCGGCCAGGAGCTGGTGCGCCAGGGGCAGCCCTTCCGCAGCCTCTACCTGGTGCGCACCGGCAGCCTCAAGCAGGTGATGCGCCTGCCCGGGCGCCAGGACGAGCAGGTGATCCACTTCTACCTGCCCAGTGAAGCGGTGGGGCTCGAGGCGATCGGCGAGGCGAGATGCCCCGCCTCGGTGGTGGCCCTGGAGACCACCTTCGTCTGCGAGCTGCCCTTCGAACAGCTCGAGTCCCTGGCCGTGCGCCACGACGCCCTGCGCGCCGAGCTGTTGCGCTGCATGAGTCGCGAACTTCGCGGTGACCAGCGCCAGGTCTGCCTGCTCTCCGGGCGTACCGCCGAGCAGCGCCTGGCGGCTTTCCTGCTGGGCCTCTCCCAGCGCTTCCACGTCCGCGGCTACTCCCGCTATCGCTTCCAGCTCACCATGTCCCGCGCCGACATCGGCAGCCACCTGGGGCTGGCCCTCGAGACGGTGAGCCGGGTGATGGGGCGCTTCCAGCGCCAGGGGCTGGTGAAAGTGTCGGGGCGCGAGCTGACCATCCGCTCCCTGGAAGGGCTCGAGGCCTTGGGCGATGAGCCCTGACCCATACACTCCCCGTGCCCCTAAGGGTTGAAGCCGCGTGATCCTCCCGATGTCCTCTTTCGGCGACGCTGAGGGCATCGCCTGATAACATTGGTTTACCCTTCCTCATACGATCTTCCTACCGCTGATGATGACTCGCCCTGCTGCCCTGCCTGCGCCGGAGACTCCTTGGCCGGCTGGCTGAATCTCTCCCTTCGCCTGCGCCTGCTGCTCGGCATCGGCCTCGGCTGGCTGGTGCTGGTGGTGGCGCTGCTGGGCTACAGCCGCCTGAGCGGTGAGAGCCTCACGCGCCACGAGAACCTTGTCCACCTGGAGTACGAGGCCCAGCTGGTGGCGGACCAGCTCTCCCGGGAGCTTGCCGAGCGCAAGCGGGTGCTGGCGAGGCTGGCCGACGCCATCGATATCGCCGACCCCGGGCTCGAGTCGCGGCTGCGCGCCCAGCAGCCGCTGCTGGCGCTCTTCGACCGGCTGATGGTGTTCGATGCCGAGGGCCGTCCGGTGGCGGACTGGCCGCCATTCCCCGCGGGCGGTCCCGAGATCGGCCGGCGCCCCTACTTCACGCACGTGAAGGCCTTTCGTCGCCCCCATGTCAGCGAGCCCTACCGCGGCGGCGAGACCGGCATCGACCAGGTGATGGTGATGCATCCGCTGCTGGGCGAGCGGGGGGAGTTCCTCGGCATCCTCGGCGGCAACACCAGCCTGCGGGACGGCGAGGCCTACCTGAACCTGCGCGGCAGGCGGCTGGGCGAGGCGGGCCATATCCTGCTGGCCACCGCCGATGGCCAAGTGATCAGCCACCCCAACGAGGCGTGGCTGATGCAGCCGCTGCCGGGGCCGGAGACTCACCCGCTGGTCGACCAGGCGCTGCTGGGCTGGCAGGGCAGCGGCGAGGGGTTGACCCTGGACGGTAAGCCGGCGCTGGTTGCCTTCCGCCAGGTATGGCCGGCGGACTGGGTGGTGGGGGTCTACCTGCCGATGGATCAGCTGCAGGCGCCGTTGCGCCGCTACGCCAGGGAGCTGCGCTGGGTGGGCATCGGCAGCGTGGCGCTGATGCTGCCGCTGCTGTGGTGGCTGCTCGGGCTAGGGCTGCGCCCGCTGCACCGCCTGGAGCGCCAGATCGGCCGGGTGGGGCAGGGCGAGGCAGAGCGCCTGGAGCTCGACACCGGCATGGTCGAGCTGCAGCAGGTCGCCGAGGCCTTCAATCATGTGGAGGCGGGTCGCCGTGATGCCATGGAGTCGCTGGAGGCCCGCGAGGCCTTCCTGCAGGCGGTACTGGCTTCGTCGCCGGTGGGTATGTTTCTCACCGATCCCCGCGGCCAGGTGAACTACCTCAACCCGGCGCTGACGGCGCTCTCCGGCATCGCGCTTGACGACTATCGGCCCCAGGCCTGGCTGCGCCGCGTGCATCCCGAGGACCGCAGCGCCTTCCTGGCGGGCTGGCGCCAGGCGCTGCTGCCGGGCGGCACCCTGACCCAACTCTATCGCTTTCGCAGCGGCGAGGGTGAGTGGCGATGGCTGGAGGTGCACGCCAACCGGGTCAGCGGTGGTGGCCGCGTGCTGGGCTATGTGGGCCTGGTGCAGGACATCACCGACCGCCACGAGCGCGAGCAGCGCCAGCGCTGGGAGGCGGAGCACGACCCCCTCACCGGCTGCCTCAACCGGCGCGGTTTCGCCCGCCGGCTGGCGGCGGCCTGCGAACTGTCGCGGCGCAAGTCAGACCACGCCCTGGCGCTGGTGATGCTCGACCTGGACTACTTCAAGGAGGTCAACGACAGCGCCGGCCACACGGTGGGCGACACCCTGCTGCAGCATGTGGCCGAGGTGCTGCATGACACCGTACGCGACGAAGACGCCGTGGCGCGCCTGGGCGGTGACGAGTTCGCCATCCTGCTCGCCGGGGCCTCCCCCGAGGTGGCGCGGGAGGTGGCCGAGCGCGTTCGCCAGCGGCTGGCGGAGATCGACTTCCGTCACGGCGGGCGCCGCTTCGGGGTCAGCGGCAGCCTGGGGGTGGCCCTCTTCACCGAGGAGGACGACGACGCGAGCCTGATGGAGCGCGCCGATCAGGCCAGCTACCGGGCCAAGCAGGGCGGGCGCAACCGAGTGGTGATGGCGGATACCTATCTGCCGCTGGATGGCAACTGAGCGCTGGCGCGTCGCGCTCAGAACAGCAGCGGGTTCGGCCAGCGCAGCTGCAGCGCCACGCCGAGCCCCCACAGCAGGGCCACCAGGCCACCGGAGAGCGCCAGGCTCGCCGGCCAGGGGCTGCGATACTGCAGCCTGAGGAAACCGAGCACGTAGAGCCCGGCGGCGGGCAAGGCGCCGATCAGGAAGAACAGGCCGATGAAGGCTGCCATCCAGGCGAAGAACAAAAGGCCCCGGGCGAAGAAGGCCGGCGTCTCCTCCTCCTCGGCGAGATCACTGAAATCGCTCTCCTCCTTCGCGCCGCGGCGGATCGCCTGGCGGCCCAGTTCCAGCAGGGCGAGCAGGATGCCGAGGCCGGCCACCGCGGTGGGGAAGAGCCGGGCGCCCAGCGAGAAGCCCTGGCTGATCCAGAGGATCGCCACCAGGCAGGCGAGGATCAGCAGCACGAAGGGGGTCTGCAGGTGGTGGGTCAGCGCGGCGATCAGGCGTGCCTTCATGATTTATCCTCCGCGGCGTTCTGCCCCTCACCATTGTCTTTGCCTGCATGCTGCAGGGCCTCGGCGCTGCGCTCGGTGGAGCGCTTGAGCATCACGCTGCCCGCCACCAGGAAGACCGCCAGGGCCCCGATGGTGAGCACCCCGGGGCGTACCAGCCACTCCCAGTCGTAGAGGTTGTAGGACATCCACAGGTAGCGCTCGGCGAGCCCCGAGAGAATGAAGCCGATCAGCAGCGGCGGTCGCGGCATGCCGGCGCGTTTCATGATCCAGCCGAGCACCCCGAAGCCGAGCAGGAAGGCGAGATCCGCCCAGTGGCGGGTCTCCTGCCAGGCGCCCACCACCACGATGACGATGATCACCGGGGCGATGTACTGGAAGGGGATGAAGGTGAGCCGCGAGATCGGTCTGGAGAGCAGCAGGCAGATCAGGGTGCCGAAGACGTTGGCCAGCGCCAGCGACCAGATGATCACGAACACCAGGTCCAGATCCCGGGTGAGCATCTGGGGGCCGGGCTGCACGCCGAAGATCATCAGCGCGGCGAGCAGCATCGCCATGGCCGAGGAGCCGGGCACCCCGAACAGCAGAGTGGGCATCAGCACGCCCCCCTCCTTGGCGTTGTTGGCGCTCTCGGGGGCGATCACCCCGCGCACGTCTCCCTTGCCGAACTGGCTGCGGTCCTTGCTGGTCTGGGCGGCGATGCCGTAGTTGACCCAGTCGATGATCGACGAGCCCATGCCGGGGATCGCCCCGATCGCCACGCCGATGATGCTGTGGCGAATCACCAGCCACTTGTGGTGGAGGGTATCCTTCGCCCCCTGCACCCAGCCGTGGCCGAGGCCCCGGGAGCGCTCGGCGATGGCGCCGCCCCGGGCCAGCAGGTCGATGATCTCCGGCAGGGCGAACAGGCCCAGCGCCACGATCACCAGCGAGAGGCCGTCGTAGAGGTAGAGGAAGTCGCCGGCGAAGCGGTACTCGGCGGCCACCGGGGCGCCGCCGATGGTGCCGAGCGCCAGGCCCGCCACCGCGGCCAGCATCCCCTTGAGCGGGCGGTTGCCGGAGAGCACCCCGATCATCGAGAGCCCGAGCAGGGTGAGCATGAAGAGCTCCGGCGAACCGAAGGCCAGGATCAGCGGGCGGGCGAAGGGCACCACGGCGGAGAGGGCCAGCGCGCCGATCAGCCCGCCGATCAGCGAGGCGGTGAAGGCCGCACCCAGCGCCCGGGCGGCCTCGCCGCGCCGCGCCATGGGGTAGCCGTCCATGATGGTGGCCTGGGAGCCCGAGGAGCCGGGAATGCCCATCAGCACCGAGGGGAAGGTGTCGGCGCTCGGCACCGCGGCGGCGATGCCGATCAGCAGGGCCACGCCGGCGTAGGCGTCCATGCCGAACAGGAAGGGCAGCACCAGGGCCATGCCCATCAGGCCGCCGAGGCCGGGCAGGATGCCCACCGCGATGCCGATGGCCACGCCGGCAAAGAGCATCATCAGGCGAAAGGGGTCGAGCAGGATCCACAGGGCGTTGATCAGGGCGTCGAGCATGCGGTCGGACTCTTCGGCTTACAGGAACGCAAACGGCCGCCCGAGGGTGTCGGGCGGCCGGACGGCAGGGGCGAGGGTCAGTCGAACTCGGTGCCGAAGCGCTCGTGGAGCATGTCTCGCAGGAAGTCGAGGACCTCCGGCGAGGCGGCCTCCATGCTGGCCTTGATCTGGCCGAGGTCGTCGCCCCACATGATGTCGTAGCCCTCGAGGATGTTGGCCGCGGCGGCCTGGAAGTCGGGGTCGTTGACCATGCCCTCGACGCCGACCCGCAGCGCTTCCATGGCCTCCTCGGGGATGTCGCCGTGGGCCCAGACGGTGCCGCGGGTGTTCTGCACCAGCGGCACGGTGACCTTGAAGGCCTCCCAGATGGTGCCGGAAGGCATCTCGCCGTGGATCTGCTCGTAGAGCTCGGGGGCGGTGATCATGTCGGGCACGGCGGGGTCGCGCACCGGGTTGCCGTCGGCGTCGATGAAGCCGATGGCGTAGAGCGGCATGGCGCGGCCCTCGTCCACCAGCGGCACCACGCTATTGAGGTAGGCGGGGGTCGACTGGGTGTTGATCATTAGCTCGCCGCGCTCGAAGGCGATGCGGGTGTCGCCGCGGCCGCCGTAGCCCGGCACCGCACGGTAGTTGAGGTCGAACATCTCCAGCGCCACCAGCGACTCGAGCAGGCCCACCGGGTCGGTGATGCCCTTGGTCAGGCGGCCGCGGGCCTCGATCAGCTCGCTAGGGTCGTCGATGCCGGCCTGGGTCGAGATGGCGGTGACATGGCCCATGGGAGCGGCGACCACCGGCTCGAGCTCGTCGAGGTCCAGGCGCAGGCCCTTGAGGCCGAGGAAGGCGCGCAGGTTGAGGTGGCCGGAGGCGGTCATCAGGGTGGTGCCGTCGCGGTCGACCCTCTCGGCGAACTCGTTGCTGCCGAGAAGTCCGCCGGCGCCGGTGACGTTCTCGGCCACCACCGTCGGCTCGCCGGGGATGTGCTTGCCCAGGTACTGGCTGATCAGCCGGCCGAAGGTGTCGGTGCCGCCGCCCGGCGAGAAGGGGATGATCATGCGGATGTTCTTGCCGTCGTAGTAGTCGGCGGCCTGGGCGGTGCCGGCGAGGCCGGCAGTGGCGACGGCCAGGCCGGCGGCGAGAGCGGTCAGGAAGCGAGTCTTCGGCATGAGAGGGCTCCGGTCGGTGCGATTCTTGTTGTGCAAGCCTAGGGATGGCGGATGACAGCCAGATGACATCCGCGTTTCGCGACACGCCAAGCATAGGCAGGGGAGAGTGGGAGCACCAGAAGGGGGGATAAACGGCTGGCGCCGCCACCAGGGTGTGAACTTGGCGCCATGCGCGAGCCAACGGTTCGAGTCGGCTCAGTTCCCCGCGCCGGAGATGGCGCAGTTGCGGCCGCTGCGCTTGGCGCGGTAGAGGGCGCCATCCGCCCGGCCCAGCAGCTGTTCGATGGACTCGCCGGGCAGCATCTCGGCGACGCCGAGCGACAGCGTCACTTTCCCTGCCTCGGCATCCTGGAGCTGTTCTACGGCCTTGCGCAGGCGTTCTGCGAGCCCCATGGCCACGGCGCTGTTGGCCCGCACCACGATCAGGAACTCTTCGCCTCCCCAGCGGATGGCCGGGTCGCTTGCGCGCACCTGCTGATGGATGACCCTGGCGACCTGCTGGATGATGCGGTCGCCGGCGAGGTGGCCGAAGCGGTCGTTGACGGTCTTGAAGTGGTCGATATCGCAGATCACCACGCTCAGGGGGTCACCGCCGATGAGGTGGCCATGGTGGGCACTGTGCAGCGCGTCGTCGCCCGCCCGCCGGGTCAGCAGGCCGGTGAGCTTGTCCTCGGTGGCCATGGAGTGCAGGGCCCGCTCCCGCTCTACCAGCTCATCCACATGCCATGAGGTGCTGATGAAGTGGGTGCGCCTGCCGATGTCGTCGAGCACCGGGGCGATGCTCTGCTCGACGAAATAGCGGCTGCCATCCTTGCGCTGGTTGATGAAGCGCGCCTGGAAGGGGCGGTTGTTCTCCAGGGTCTGCCACATCTTGCGATAGAAGTCGGGACTCTGCTCGCCGGAGCTCAGCAGGGCGGGGGTGTGGCCCTTGACCTCCTCGGCGCGGTAGCCGGTCAGCGCCTCGAAGGCCGCGTTGGCAAAGACGATGCGGGCGTCCCGGTCGGTCACGAGGATCGGATCGTGGGCCTGGTTCAGGGCCTGAATCAGCATGTCGCGCTCCGCCTCCGCCTGGATCCGGGAGGTGATGTCCTGCTGCATCGACACGAAGTGGGTCACGCGCCCGTCATCGCCGAAGACCGGAGAGATGCTCCAGTTGACGACATAGGGTCTCCCATCCTTGCGATAGTTGATGGTGCTGCCTTCCCAGAACACCTGCTCGTCCAGCCCTCTGCGCAGCGACTCGATGACCGCCCGGTCCGTGTCGGGGCCCTGCAGCAGGCGAGGGGAGCGCCCCAGCAGTTCGCTGCGCTCGTACCCGGTCATCCGGCAGAAGGCGGGATTGCAGTAGACGATGAAGGGCCCTCCATTGGTCAGGTCACCGTCGGTGATCAGCACGGCGTTGTAGGCCTGCTCTGTCACGGCATCGATGAGTCTCGGGGCCTCGTCTCCTTCCAGCATCTTGCAACTCCCTGTTGGCCACCCTCCTGGCGAGGAGGGACGGCCTGGCGTTTGAGGTGCCGTTTATGCGTGTCGCTCTGTTATCAGCGCCGACTCGATCGGTTGGGGGCGCGCGAACAGGTAGCCCTGGAAGCGCTGGCAGCCATGCGCCATCAGCCAGTCGCGCTGCTCGACCGTCTCCACGCCTTCGGCGATCACGCTCAGGTTGAGCTTTTCTGCCAGGGCGATGATGGTCATGACGATCGCCGCATCGGCAGGGCTCTCCAGCAGGTCGCGCACGAAGCTCTGGTCGATCTTCAGTTCATCCAGCGGCAGCCCTTTCAGATAGCCGAGCGATGAATAGCCGGTGCCGAAGTCGTCCAGCGAGAACTGCACGCCCAGTGAATTCAGCCGCTCCATGACCAGGCGCGTGGCCCTAGCAGTCTGTCGGGTTTTCGATAACGTCGTGAGATACTCGCTTCCAGCCGCCACCACCGGAACGTCGCCATGAGCCGCTTCATCCCCGTTGACCGCCAGACCGATTATCTTCTGCCGCCTTCCGTGGACGAGTGGTTGCCCGATGACCACCTGGCGCGCTTCGTGGTGGATGTTGTCGAGCAGCTGGACCTCTCGGCGTTGACGCGGCGGTACGCCGGCCGGGGGCATAAGGCCCATCACCCGGCGGTGCTGCTGAGTCTGCTGGTCTATGGCTATGCCACCGGGGTGTATTCCAGCCGCAAGATCGAGCGGGCCACCTATGACTCGGTGGCGTTCCGCTACCTGGCCGCCAACACCCATCCCGACCACGACACCCTGGCCACCTTCCGGCGGCGCTTCCTGCCCGAACTGGAGCAACTGTTCGTCCAGGTGCTCTTGCTGGCCCGCGAGATGAAGCTGCTCAAGCTCGGCACCATCGCGCTGGATGGCACCAAGCTCAAGGCCAACGCCAGCAAGCATAGGGCGCTGTCGTACGGCCATGCCAAGAAGCTGGAGGCTCAGTTCAAGGCCGAGGTGAAGGCGCTGACCCAACGGGCCGAGTCCGCGGATCGGGATGACGCCGCCGATGGCATGGACATCCCGGCGGAGATTGCCCGTCGCGAACAGCGCCTGGCGGCGATCGCCGAGGCCAAGGCCAAGATCGAGGCGCGGGCCGAGGAGCGAGACGCCGTCGAACAAGCCGCCTACCAGGAAAAGGTGGCGCGCCGTGAGGCGCAGCGGAAGGCCGGCAAGACGCCTCGTGGGCGGGATCCCGAGCCACCGACGGGCGGCCCCCGCGACAAGGATCAGGTCAACCTCACCGACCCGCAATCACGCATCATGCCGGTCACCGGCAAGGCCTTCGATCAGTGCTACAACGCCCAGGCGGCCGTCGATACCGACACCCTGCTGGTCACCCACGTGCATGTCACCCAGGCGACCAACGACAAGCAGCAGGTCATGCCCTTACTGACGACCTGGCAGGGCTACCCCGAGGCGCTGGGGCGCCCCAGTTGCCTGCTGGCCGACACGGGCTACTTCAGTGCGGCCAATGTCGATGCCTGCCATGCCCATGGCATCGAACCGCTGCTGGCCATGAAGCGCGATGTCCATCATCTCCCCGTGTTCGAGCGCTTCGCGGCGGATCCGCCCGCCCCGGCGAGTGAGGATCCCGTCGAGCAGATGGCGCACCGCCTGAAGACCCGGGCGGGACGCGCGCTATATGCGCTGCGCAAGCATACGGTGGAACCGGTCTTCGGCATCATCAAGCACGTGATGGGGTTCCGGCAGTTCTCGCTGCGTGGTCTCGACAACGTCAGTGGTGAATGGTGCTTGGCCACCCTGGCCTGGAACATCAAGCGGATGCACCGCCTGGCTGCCGGATGAGGGGAGATCCCTCACCGGGTAGCGCGTCACCGGGGTCAGGAGCGGTGCAAGGCGAGGCAGGGAGGGCCAACAGCGACTCTCCCGCGACATGACCGACTACCCTGCGAAGAAACCAGAGAGGGGACGTTGCTTCTACGCTTCATGCCCTCTAAACCGACAGACTGCTAGGAACACCTCCAATGTCTCCAGTATGAGGCTTACCGGGGTGTCCGCTCCAATTAGACCAGTTCATCGACTATGCCGAGGCGATCGAGAAGGACCCGGCCCTGACCCTGCGGCTGCTGTCCCTGGCGAACAGCAGTTACTACTCCCGCGGCGGCGTCGAGTCGCACACCTGCCGTGAGGCGGTATCCCGGCTGGGCCTGGATACGACGCTTGCGACCGTGATGAGCTTTGCGCTGACCCGGGTCAGCACCTCGGCCCTCGGCCTCGACCATCTCTGGCAGAGGGCCATCATCGCCGCGCTGGCGGCCCGGCATCTGGCGGCCAGGCTTTGCCCCCAGCAGGCTGGCGTGCTCTTCACCGTTTCCCTGCTGCAGGATATCGGCGTGCTGGCCGCTATCGCGCTCGATGAGCAGGACTACCGTCAGCTCATCGTCTCCTCGGAGGGGCATGACAGCCTGGTGGCGGCGGAGCACGCGCTCTACGGCTGTGACCATGCGAGCATCGGTGGCTGGCTTGCCGATAGCTGGGGGCTCCCGGTCCACCTGGCCAGGGGCATCGCGTCGAGTCATGGCGATCTCGACGGCACCTCCCCTGAAGCCCTTTGCCTGCGCTTGTCGGGTCCCATCGCCGACGCCTGGCTCTCCAGGTCACCGGCGCGTGCCCTGTTCCGGCTGCTGCACCGCTTCGAGACGCTCGGCGATGCCCTCCCGGTGTCGTTGGCAAGCCTCCTTGAAGAGGTTCAGGAGAACCTCCCGGATATGGCGAAACTACTCGATATCACGGCGCCACCGACATATGACAATCATTCCCTGCTCGAGGAGGCGCAGCAGCACCTGTTCCGGCAGGCACTGGCCCTGAGCGCGCGCCTGGACACCCAGGAGGCCGAGCTGGAGGCGCTTCGCCAGCGCCAGACCGAGCTCGAACAGCGCAGTCGGCGTGACGACCTGACCGGGCTTGCCAACCGCGCCTGGCTCGAGACGCAACTCAAGGAGCGCTTTCGCCTCTGCCAGGAACAGGGACGCACCCTGTCGGTCGTGTTCATCGACCTCGACCACTTCAAGAAGCTCAACGATCGCTATGGCCACGTGCTCGGAGACCGGGTGCTGGAGAACTTTGCGGCAACGCTTCAGGAGTCGGTGCGCGAGGGAGATCTCGCCGGCCGCTATGGGGGGGAGGAGTTTCTGGTCATCCTGCCGGATGAGCGGGTGGAGGGTGCCATGGCGATGGCCGAGAGGCTGACCCAGCAGCTCTCCTCGCGGCCCATGGCACATGCCGACGGCGTGCCGTTGCATGTCTCGGTCTCCATCGGCATCGCCTGTCTGGACGATGCCGAGTTTCGCAGCGCGCGCGAACTGATCGATGCCGCCGACCAGAGCATGTACCGGGTCAAGCGGGAGGGCCGGGACGGTACGGCGACCTTTATCGAGACCACCTGAGCGGCGGCGGACCAGAAGCCTTGGTCTCCAGTGCCAGGTTCGTGGGCGGGAGGCGGACTGGCCGCGGGCTCAAGGTTCTCGAGGGCAGGCCGATATGTGCTTTAAGAGGAGTCTGTGATACTCTTAATCAAACTTTGGCACATCCTCGCCTTCCGCGGCTGACATGAGAGCGCCCCATGGCTATCCACGATAACGGATCTCCCCCCGGAGGGCGCCATGCCGAGCCGGCCCTGGTGCACCATCCTGCGGCGCTTGCCACCCTTGCCTTCGAGAATGCCGAAACGGGGCTGGCCATCATCGATCAAGGGGGGCGGCTGCTGGCCGTCAACTCCTTCTTCCGCGACCTGGCGGGTATTCCGTCGGATCAGGCCCTGACTGACATGGACATTGGCCGGCTGATGCCGATCGGCTCGGCACTCTCTCTTGCACTCACGCCGTCGCGCCCGGGGCAGGGGGGGTGGCACGAGGTCTACCTATCCGATGCCGAAGGGAACGAGGGGGAGCTTCTGCTCTCGGTGACGGCCCTGGATGGCGATGTCGGCCGACTGCTGACGCTGGTTCCTCGAGGGCTGCTCACCGGCAGCATGCCCGCTCGGGATGCGCTGACCGGGCTGGGCTCGCCCAGCCTCTTCAATGACCGGCTGGATCACGCCATTGCCCGCGCCGAGCGCCATGAGCGCCCCCTGGCCGTCCTGCTGGTGGAGCTGGACCGCCCTCCTCGGCGTGCCGGGCTGATGCGCTGGCAGCGCTGGCAGCTGCTGGAGCAGGTGACCCGCCGGCTCAGTCGAGTGCTGCGCGAGGAAGACAGCCTGGCGCGGCTGGGCGAGGGACGCTGGGGGGTGATCATCGAGCACCCAGTGACGCCCCAGAGCCTGCATGCCGTGGCGCTGCGACTTGAAGAGGCCATGGATGCTCCCTTCGACCAGGAAGGTGGCAGCGCCCTGATGACGCTCTCCATCGGGATCGCTCGCTTTCCGGAGGATGCCGCGGACAGTGCGGCGCTGATGGAGGAGGCCGCGCTGGCGCTGGGACAGTCGCGTCGCCTTGGGCCGGGCGCCCACGCCTTTCGAGACCGTGGCCTTCGCAAGCACATCGAGGCGCGAGAGACGCTTCTGGGGCAGCTCCAGGAGGCGCTGCTGTCACCCACGGGCCATTTTCAGCTGGTGTTTCAGCCTCAGTGTGACGCCGAGACCGGTCGCTGGGTGGGGCTCGAGGCCCTGGTGCGCTGGCCGCGGCCGCGGCATGGCATGATCTACCCCGGCGAGTTGCTGCCCGCGGTAACGGAGCTGGGCGAGCAGGTGCGCCTGGATCGCTGGGTGCTGGGGCAGGTGATCGCACTCAGGGCCGCCTGGCAGGCATCAGGAGTGGGGCTGGCTTCGCTGCCGCTGAGCGTGAACCTGATGGCGGAGACCCTGGAACAGGAGGTCTTCGATGGCTGCCCGCTGGACCACTTCCTCAAGCGCTATCCCCAGCCGCTGACCGGGCTCTGCCTGGAGCTCCCTGCCGCGGTACTCGATGGGCTTGGCGAGAATCGCCGGCACCTGCTGAAGCGGCTGCAGCGAATGGGCGTCACCCTGGTGGCGGATGGCCTGGGGACGGCGCCGGTCTCGCTGGTTGCCCTGCCAGCCCTTGGGGTCAGTGGTGCCAAGCTGGCACCTGCCATGATGGCCGAAATGGACCAGAGCCGGCTGGTTCGCCAGGGGGCGCGAGGGCTGATCGCGGGACTGCATGAGCTGGGGCTTGCCACGGTGGCGGTGGGCGTAGAGACGTCCGAGCAGTTCGAGCGGGTCAAGCGGCTGGGGGTGGCGGGAGTCCAGGGGCATTACCTGTGTCCGCCACTCACCGCCGATGAGCTGGCGGCCAGGTGGGGGCAGGATCAGCCCTGACGTCTGCGCGGGTGGTCATGCGGGCAAGCCGGCAGGCCTCAGGCCGAGGTGTTCAGTCTTGCCGGCTGGCGGCTGGTGCGGCCGCTGGGCTCGTAGAGCGTCTTGTCGGCGATCTGGTGGATGAAATCCAGCATCTTCTGGTTGTGCGAGGCGCGCATCTGCAGCAGCTCGCCTGCCAGGTCATTCAGGCGAGCCGTGCGCTCGGTGGCCCCCAGGCAGGCTTCCCATTCCTCCAGGCAGCCGGCCTCTTCGGCGGCGGTGCGGGCACCCGCCGGTCCTTCTGCGTAGCCCAGGCGTGCCTGTACCTGGCGACGCAGCGTCTCCATGCGCTCCATCTCGGCCAGCAGCTCCTGCTTGCGCCGGGCGAGCTGTGCCAGCGCATCGCCATCGACCTGGCTTGACGTGAGCTGCTCAAGTTCTCGTTCGAGAAGCTGCGTCAGCGTGTTCAAGCGGCCCCGCTGGTCGGAGAGCAGGCGCGCCAGGCTCATGCCTTGTCGTGCCCCAGCAGCTCACGCACGTTGGCGATCAGGCCATCGGCGATGCGCTCGGCGTGGATCTCGAGCCGGCCTTCCCGGATGGCCTCGCGAATCTCGGCGACGCGGGCGGTGTCGATATCCTGGCTGGCATCGGCGGCGCCGTGGCTGAGGTGCGTCCTGGCCGCCGGTTCGGCGTCATGGGTCGCAGGCTGCTGGCTGGCGCCTTTGACCTTCTGAGCCTCGTCTCGCCCAGGCGTCTGGCCGGTGCGGATCAGCGGGTTATGGTTGTCAATTTTCAAGATGGTTGCCTCTTGACCGTATGCCGTTCAGGGGTGCTTGTCCCTGTTATCGGCAGGTCGTCGAAAGACTTTAGGCATGAACAGAAATTGCCGCGATTGCGGCGATAAAGGTAGCTGGCAGACTAACCGAGGGGTCGCTACAAGTCCACGGCAAGTCTGCCCTCGCCGATGACGCGGGCCTGGATGATCTCCCGCTGGCCGAAGCGCACCCGAATGGTCGCTCCCAGGGCGCCGGGCTCCATGGCTTCCCCCTCACGCACCGCCCGGAAGCTGGCGCCGCCGGCTTCGACCGCCACCGTCTGGCCCCGTTCCACCAGGGCTCTTGCCTGGAAAAACTGGGCTTGCAGGGGCGAGCCCGCACGGATGCTGCGACGGGCCTGGTGTCCCAGCAGTGAAGAGGCGTCACGCACGGTCTGTCGAGGCAGCTCGGCCAGGTTGCCGTGGCGCTGCTCGAGGTGGTCCTGGGTCAGCACCGTACCCGGCGCGATATCGACTGCGGCCACCGGGTAGCTGGAGATCACGCCGACCTCAGCCTGCAGGTAGCGCACCTGGCGGCCGTCCTCGCCGCAGCGAACTCCCACCGAGATTCTCCCCGCCACCGGCGCATCGGGCCGGGCCAGAAACGGCTCGGGCGACTCGCAGGGCGGCAGGTGTGCCGATGGCGGATTCACCTCGATCATTACCTCGTCGGCCTCGGCCTGCTCATACAGAAACGCCTGTACCCGATGGATCAGCGCATCGTGCGGATCGCTGGCGGCCATGGTGGGGGCCGCCAGCAGCCAGGTGCTCAGCAGCAGGAGCGGCACGACACGGGGGTGGGGCATGGTGACTCTCTGAGGCGGGTAAGGGGCTATCGCCATTCTAGGACCCGCGCGCTGCGGGCATTCGCGGAAATGGGTATGGAAGAGAGGGCTGTTTGGGGCTTTGGGGTGACGGCAGGCTGGCTATTCTCCATCGTCAACCAATTCCCCCTAGCCGAGGATGCGCCGGGATGATCGACCAGCTCGAGGCCGCCTTTCACTACCACCAGCAGGCGCTGGGCCTGCGCCAGCAGCGCCACAAGGTGCTGGCCAGCAATATCGCCAACGCCGATACGCCCGGCTACAAGGCGCGGGACCTGGACTTTGCCAGCGAGCTGAAGAAGGCCGTCGGCAAGGGCGGGGCCAGCGGCCAGGGGCTCAGCCTAGCGCGCACCTCGGAGCGGCACATTGCCGGCCAGGGGGCGTCGAGCGCCCAGTCCGGACTGCTCTACCGGGTGCCGGACCAGCCGAGCCTGGACGGCAATACCGTGGACATGGATCGCGAGCGCACCGCCTTTGCCGATAACTCGGTGCGCTATCAGGCGGGCCTGACCATCCTCAACAGCCGCATCCAGGGCCTCAAGAACGCGATGCAGCCCGAGTAAGGGCGGCCTGACTAAAAAGGAGCACCTCGATGTCGATGTTTTCCGTGTTCGATATAGCCGGCTCGGCCATGAGCGCCCAGTCCCAGCGCATGAACGTGACGGCCAGCAACCTGGCCAACGCCGACAGCGTCGCGGGCCCGGATGGCGAGGCCTACCGCGCCAAGCAGGTGCTCTTCGAGAGCCGGGCCAGCCAGGCTCATGGCATCGGCGGCGTCGGCGTGCGCCAGGTGGTGGAAGACCCCTCGCCCATGCGCCTGGAGTACCGCCCGGACCACCCGCTGGCCAACGAGGAGGGCTACGTGACCATGCCCAACGTCGAGCCGGTGCATGAGATGGTCAACATGATCTCCGCCTCGCGCTCCTACCAGGCCAACATCGAGGTGATGAACACCAGCAAGCAGATGATGCTCAAGACCCTGACGCTGGGGGAGGGCTGATCCGATGACGAGCCCGATCGGTAGCAATGTGCTGAGCAGCGTCAACGCCGGCGGTGCGCCCGGCATGGACAGCCGCCAGTCCGATGAGCTGCGCAACAACTTCATGACGCTGCTGATTACGCAGCTTCAGAATCAGGACCCGCTCAACCCGCTGGAGAATAACGAGCTGACCTCCCAGCTGGCGCAGATCAACACCGTCAGCGGCATCGAGCAGCTCAACAAGACCATGGAGGGAATCACCTCCCAGATCACCGCGGGGCAGACCATGCAGGCCGCCGCCCTGATCGGCCAGGGGGTGCTGGTGCCGGGGGATCGGGTGCTGCTGGATCGCGATGCCGAGGGCAATGTGCACACCACCCCCTTCGGCTTCGATCTGGCGCGCTCCGCCGAGAGCGTCAAGGTCACCATCGTGGGTGGCGATGGCCAGGTGATCAATCGCTACGACCTGGGGGCGATAGGCGCTGGGGTCGACTCCTTCACCTGGGACGGCAAGACCAGCCAGGGCGAGACCGCCGTGCCGGGTTCCTATCGTGTGCGCATCGAGGCGTCCAGCAACGACAAGCCTGTCGCCGTGGAGGCGCTCAATTACGCCTTGGTGGGAGGGGTAACGCCGCCCGATGACAAGGGCGGGGTGCGCCTCGACCTGGGGGCCGTCTACGGCCAGGTGACCCTGGATCAGGTCCGCCAGATTCTCTGACTCTCTATTGATTTGCGCGGGCCGCTTGGCGGCCAGGCCATGAACGCCACTAGGCAAAGGAACACGACATGAGCTTCTCTCAAGCACTCTCCGGCCTCAACGCCCAGCAGCAGAAACTGGGCGTGCTCGGCAACAACATCGCCAACTCCCAGACCGTGGGCTTCAAGAGCTCCGGCGTGCAGTTCGCCGATGTCTTCGCCAACTCCCAAGTCGGCCTCGGTACTCGCGTCTCGGCGGTGCTGCAGAACTTCAGCGAGGGCAACATCGAGTCCACCAACCGCAACCTCGACCTGGCGATCAGTGGCAGCGGCTTCTATCGCTTCGAGCAGG
This sequence comes from Halomonas sp. JS92-SW72, assembly GCF_003547075.1. Lineage (NCBI taxonomy): Bacteria > Pseudomonadati > Pseudomonadota > Gammaproteobacteria > Oceanospirillales > Halomonadaceae > Halomonas > Halomonas sp. JS92-SW72. The sequence goes on along the minus strand of NZ_CP032147.1, from coordinate 1,769,170 downwards.
GCGGCGAGGTGGTCTATTCCCGCAATGGCCAGCTCTCCCTGACCACCGATGGCTTGCTGCAGAATGCCCAGGGCGCCAACCTGATGGGCTATGGCCTGAATGCCCAGGGTCAGGTGCAGGTCGGCGGTCAGCCCCAGGTGCTGCGGGTGGACGCCGAAGATATGCCGGCGGGCATGACCACCAATGTGGCCACCACCGTGAATCTGGATGCTCGCGCGGTCGTGAATGAGGGACGCTCCACGGTGGACCTTCGGGTTGGTGCAGGCGATGACACCGAGGCAGTGAACTACCACTTTTCCAACAACTTTACCGTCTATGACTCCCTGGGCAATCCGCGCAACGTGACGGTCTACTACGAAAAGACCGACCCAAACCAGTGGACCGTCAAGATGGCGATGGATGGCCAGCTATTGATGGATGGTGGTGAACCTGAAGAATTTACCTTGGCCTTCAATACGAACGGTCAGCTGGTGCGTGAAGGTGGAACTGACGTCAACGACCAGGGTGTGATCGAAAACGTCTCCTTCTCGGCTGATGCTTTTCTGAACGGTGAGGCCGAAGATCTCGTCTTCGATTTCAACCTGGCGGGCTCGACCCAGTTCGGCAACACCTCCACCACCAACTCCCTGACCCAGAACGGTTTCACCTCCGGCACCCTGGTGGGCATCACCATCGAGGACGATGGCACCATCATGCGCAACTACTCCAACGAGCAGTCGCGCCCGTCCGGTCAGATCTCGCTGGCCAACTTCCGCAACCCGGAAGGGCTGCGCCCCGTGGGTGACAACGTCTGGGCCGCGACCCAGGCCTCCGGCCAGGAGCTGGTGGGCGCCCCGGGCACCGGCCAGCTGGGACTGATCGTCTCCGGCGCCATCGAGACCTCCAACGTGGACATGGCCCGCGAGCTGGTGGACATGATCGTCGCCCAGCGCGCCTATCAGGCCAACTCCCAGACCATCAAGACCCAGGACGAGCTCCTGCAGACCGCCATCAACCTGCGCTAAGCGCCGCCGGAGTCTGACCGATGGATCGCATCCTCTACACCGCCATGAGCGGCGCCAAGCAGACCATGGACCGCCAGGCCGTGGTCAGCCACAACCTGGCCAACGTCGATACCGCCGGCTTCCGCAGCCAGCTCCACGCCATGCGGGCGGTGCCGGTACAGGGGGAGGCCGCTCATGCCACCCGCACCTCGGTGGCGGCCAGCACGCCGGGCAGCGACTTCAGCCCGGGCCCGATGGCCACCACCGGCCGTGAGCTGGACGTGGCGGTGCAGGGCCAGGGCTGGATCGCCGTGCAGGCGCCGGACGGCGGCGAGGCCTACACCCGCCGCGGCGACCTGCAGATCGACGGCGACGGCGTGCTGATGGTGACCGGGCGTCCGGTGATCGGCGAGGGCGGCCCCATCATCGTGCCGCTGGGCGCCCAGGTCTCCATGGGCGCCGACGGCACCCTGAGCGCCATCGGCGAGGGGCAGGGCCCCGAGGCCCTGGTCGACGTCGGCAGAATCAAGCTCGTCACCGCGGGCGCGACTGGCCTCGTGCGCGGCGAGGATGGGCTCTTCCGCCCTGGCCCCAACGCCGAGGGCGAGATCGCCGCGCTGCCCCAGGATGAGGACGTGCACGTGGTGAGCGGCGTGCTGGAGGGCAGCAACGTCAGCGCCATCGACGCCATGGTGTCGATGATCAACGTTGCCCGCCACTACGAGATGCAGATGAAGGTCATCAGCACCGCCGACGAGAACGCACAGCGGGCCAATGGCCTGCTTTCTTTACAGGGCTGATGGCTCTCTTCAGGGCTTAAGGCTCAAGGAAATCGATCATGATCAAGTCACTCTGGACCGCCAAGACCGGCCTGGAATCCCAGCAGGTGAAGCTGGACGTCATCTCCAACAACCTGGCCAACGTCAGCACCAACGGCTTCAAGCGCAGCCGCGCGGTGTTCGAGGACCTGCTCTACCAGAACCTGCGCCAGCCCGGCGCCCAGAACGACGTGCAGAACCGTCTGCCCTCCGGCATGCAGGTGGGCACGGGGGTACGCCCGGTGGCCACCGAACGCCTGCACACTCAGGGTGGGCTCGAGAACACCAGCAACTCCCGGGATCTCGCGATCAACGGCAACGGCTTCTTCCAGGTGCTGATGCCCGACGGCAGCACCGCCTACACCCGCGACGGCAGCTTCCAGCTCGACGAGAACGGCCAGATGGTCACCGCCAACGGCTATCCGTTGGAGCCGGCCATCATCATCCCCGACAACGCCCTGTCGATCTCCATCGGCGAGGACGGCATCGTCTCGGTGCGCCAGCCCGGGGTGACCCAGTCCCTGGAGGTGGGCCAGATCAGCATCTCCACCTTCGTCAACGCCACGGGCCTCGAGAGCATCGGCGGCAACCTCTACCTGGAGACCACCTCCTCCGGCCCGCGCAACGAGACCATGCCGGGCATGAACGGCGCCGGGCGTCTCTTCCAGGGCTATGTGGAGACCTCCAACGTCAACGTGGTGGAGGAGATGGTGAACATGATCCAGACCCAGCGCGCCTACGAGATCAACAGCAAGGCGGTGCAGACCAGCGACGAGATGCTGGCCCGCCTGAGCCAGCTGTAACCGGCCGCGTGGCCGTGAACGGGTGAACGAGATGATGAAGATGGCTTCGAGCGTGCGCCGTGGGGCGATGCTGATGGTGGCACTGGCTCTGCTGACGATGGCGGGCTGCGCCCAGGTGCCGCGGGCCTCGGTGGTGGGGGAGCAGGAGCAGATCAATATCACGCCGCCGCCCCCGCCCCTGGCCAACGGTTCCATCTACCAGGCACACCGGGGCTCCCAGCCGCTGTTCGAGGATCGCCGGCCGCGCATGGTGGGTGACATCCTCACCATCGTGCTGGATGAGCAGGTCAGCGCCAGCAAGAACGCCCAGTCCAACATGACGCGCAACGGCTCGGCGGGGCTCGATCTGTCGGCGCTGCCCGATGTGCTGGAGCGCCTGGCCGCGCAGGGCATCGACCTGTCCGGTGATCTGTCCGGCAACAGCAGCTTCAATGGCGGCGGCGGCTCCCAGGCCAGCAACAGCATGACCGGCACCATCACCGTCTCGGTGCTGGAGGTGATGCATAACGGCAACCTGCGGGTGCGCGGCGAGAAGCAGATCGGCATCAACCAGGGGGTCGAGTTCATCCGCTTCTCCGGGGTCATCAACCCGCGCACCATCAGCGGCCAGAATACCGTGCCCTCCACCTCCGTCGCCGATGCGCGAATAGAGTACGTGGGTAACGGCTACATCAGCGAGGCGCAGCACATGGGCTGGCTGCAGCGCTTCTTCCTCAACATCTCGCCGTTCTAGGGGGCAGCATGCAGGCCGTTGCCACAACCTCGTCTTCACGCCGGCCTTCGCGCTGGTTCGTCAGGCTGCTGCTGGTGTCGCTGGCCTGCCTCGTGGCCCTGCCTGCCCAGGCCGAGCGCATTCGCGAGCTGGCAAGCTTTGCCGGCGTGCGCGACAACGTGCTGGTGGGCTATGGCCTGGTCGTCGGGCTGGATGGCACCGGCGACCAGACCATGCAGGCGCCCTTCACCGGCCAGAGCCTGACCAACATGCTCTCCCAGCTGGGCATCACCGTGCCCCCCGGCACCAACATGCAGCTGCGCAACGTGGCGGCGGTGATGATCACCGCCGATCTCCCCCCGTTTGCGAGGCCCGGCCAGCGCATCGACATCAACGTCTCCTCGGTGGGTAACGCGCGCAGCCTGCGCGGCGGCACCCTGCTGATGACGCCTCTCAAGGGCGCCGACGGCGAGACCTACGCCATCGCCCAGGGCAACCTGCTGGTGGTCGGCGCCGGTGCAGAGGGCGGCGGCAGCTCGGTGCAGGTGAACCAGCTGGCCGGCGGCCGCATCGCCGGCGGTGCCATGGTGGAGCGTGAGGTGCCGTTGGATCTCGCCGCCAACGGTGGGCTGCTGGAGCTCGAGCTAAAGCAGGCCGACTTCGGCACCGCCCAGCGCGTGGTCAACGCCATCAACCAGGAGTTCGGCCGCCCGGTGGCCTCGGCCCGCAACGGTCGGGTGATCGCCCTGGATGGCCCGATGACGGACAACTCCCGGGTCAACTTCATGGCCCAGGTGGAGAACATCCGCGTGACCCCCACCGAGGCACCGGCGAAGGTGGTGCTCAACTCGCGCACCGGCTCGGTGGTGATGAACAGCGCGGTGACCCTGCGCCGGGCGGCGGTGGCCCACGGCAACCTCTCCATCGTGATCGACACCCGCTTCGGGGTGAGCCAGCCACCCCCCTTCAGTCCAGGCGAGACCGTGGTGGTCCCCGACACCGAGATCGCGATCGAGCAGCAGGATGCCTATCTGCAGGTGGTGGAAGGGGCCGATCTGGTCGATGTGGTCAATGCGCTCAACGCGCTGGGCGCAACGCCCCAGGACCTGATGGCAATCCTCGAAGCGCTGAAGGCCGCGGGCTCCCTGCGCGCCGACCTGGAGATCCTCTGATGAGCGTGCAGGACACCGGCAGCCAGTTCGCCCTCGACATGCAGGGACTGAACCGCTTGAAGCACACCGCCCGCCAGGATCCGAGCCAGGGCGTGCGCGGCGCCGCCGAGCAGTTCGAGGCGCTCTTTATCCAGATGATGCTCAAGAGCATGCGCGACACCATCCCCGAGAGCGGGCTGATGGAGAGCCAGGCCACCGACCTCTACCAGTCGATGCTCGACCAGCAGTGGTCCCAGGTGATGGCCTCTCGCGGCATCGGCCTTGCCGACAAGCTGGTGGCTCAACTGGAGCGCGGCGGGATGGTGCCCGGGCAGGAGCAACGCGGCAGCGCAGTGGATGAGCTGATCGCCGGCATTCCTCGCGGGGCGCCGCGGCCACTGCAGGATGCGCTGCTGGGCGAAGAGGATGAAAGCGAGACGCAGCCGACTGCGGCTCCGGGAGCGCCAGGTGAGCCCGACTCGCAAGGTGCGAAGGCCGCCGAGACGGCCCCCGCCAGCTTTATGGAGGCCCTCGAGGCCTCGCCTGCCGGCTTCATGGGCGAGCTGGCTGCCCAGCCGCTGGCGGCGGCGCCGTCCTCTCGCGATTCGCAGGCCCGCGATGTTCAATCCCGAGTCGCCGATGGCGAAAGGACCCCGGGTGCACTGCCGGGGGCTCGGGCAGAGCATGCACCCTCCCGCACCGACAGTGGCCAGGTGCCGGCCCATGTGCAGGCCTTCGTGGACAAGCTGGAGGGGCCGGCCCGCGCCGCCAGTCGTCAGACCGGCGTGCCGGCGGAGCTGATACTCGCCCAGGCGGCGCTGGAGACCGGCTGGGGGCGCCATGAGATCGCCACCGCCGAGGGCCGCAACAGCCACAACCTCTTCGGCATCAAGGCGGGCAGCCGCTGGCAGGGGCCCACCACCGAGGTGGTGACCCACGAGTACCTCAACGGCCAGCGCACCCGGATGACTGACACCTTCCGGGTCTATGGCTCCTTCGAGGAATCGTTTACCGACTACGCGCGGCTGATCAGCGACAACCCCCGCTATGCCGGAGTGGTCAGCGCGGGCAGCGCCGAGCAGGCCGCCAGGGCGCTGCAGGCGGGGGGCTATGCCACCGACCCGGCCTACGCCGACAAGCTGATCGCGGTGATGGGTACCCTGAACGGGGCAGGCGCCAGCATGCTGGCCAGCCGCGACGCGCCCGCGTCGGATTCGCTGGTGTTCCTGCGTTACTGAGCGGGCGCCTTGCAAGGGGCGCCGGCTCCTAAAGAAAAATCTGCCGCGGCCGATAGTCAAGGCAACGGCCCAAGGATCTTTTGACCATGAGTATCTTCTCCATCGGCCTGAGCGGTCTGAACGCCGCCCAGAATGCCCTGAACACCACCAGCAACAACATCAGCAACGTCTACACGCCGGGCTACAACCGCGAGGTGACGATCCTGGGGGAGGGGCGCGGCGATGGCGGGGTGCGGGTCAACGATATCCAGCGCCAGTTCAACCAGTACGTGGCCAACCAGCTCAACTCGGCCACCAGCAGCTCCAAGGCGCTCTCCGCCTACCAGAACCAGATCAGCCAGATCGACAACCTGCTGGCCGACCGCGACGCGGGCCTCGCGCCGCTGATGCAGAGCTTCTTCTCCTCGCTGGAGGACCTGGCCGGGGCCCCTTCCGACCCGGCGGCCCGTCAGGGGGTGCTCGGCACCGCCCAGACGCTTACCGCCCAGTTCCGCGCCTTCGACAGCTACCTGCAGGACATGCAGGAGGGCATCAACGGCCAGATCCGCGACGAGGTCATCCAGATCAACAACACCACCGAGCAGCTGGCGATGCTCAACCGGGAGATCGCGCTGGCTCGCGCCCGTAGCGGCGAGGCGCCCAACGGCCTGCTCAACCAGCGTGACCAGCTGGTGGCCGAGCTCAGCGAGCGCATGGACGTGCGCCTGGTGATTCAGGACGGCAAGAGCTACAACATCAGCCTGCCCAACGGCCAGCCGCTGGTCTCGGGCACCAACCACTACAAGCTGGAGGCGATGGATTCGCCGAATGACCCCCAGCGCATCGTGCTGGGCTATCGCGACTCCGGCGGCAGTCTGGTGGCCCTGCCCGAGAATACCGTCAAGGGCGGCACCCTCGGTGGCCTGATGGAGTTCCGCACCGAGACCCTGGACAAGACCCATAACCAGATCGGGCAGCTGGCGGTGTCGCTGGCCATGGGCTTCAACGATCAGCATGCCAAGGGCATGGACCTGGCCGGGGAGCCGGGGGCTGACTTCTTCGAGATCGGGTCGCCGCGGATCTTCGGCAACGACCGCAACAGCTCCGATATTGCCGTGGTGGCCAGCTTCGATGCCGACAACATCGACGCCCTTCGCGCCACCGACTACAGCATTCGCTTCCAGGAGGATGGCAGCGCCGAAATCACGCCGAAACAGGGCGGCGAGCGCTTCTCGGTCGATCTTGTGGATGGGGAACTGAGCTTCGGTGGCATTACCCTGACCTTCGCTTCGCTGCCCGTGGCCGGCGATCGCTTCGAGGTGCAGCCGGTACGTCGCGTGGCCGCCGACATCACGACCGCGATCACCGACCTGGACAGGATCGCCGCGGCACAGCCGAGCAACCCCGAGGCTGCCCCTGAGGACTGGGATTTCACCGGCACCGGCGACAATCGCAATGCGCTGGCTCTCCAGAGCCTGCAGGACAAGCTGCTGGTGGGCGGTCGCGCCACCGTCAACCAGGCCTACGCCAGCATGGTCAGCGATGTGGGCAACAAGACCAACGTGGTTCAGGTCAACCTGGAGGCCCGCCAGGGGCTGACCGATCAGCTGCGCGCCGTGCAGCAGTCGGAGTCCGGTGTGAACCTGGACGAGGAGGCCGCCAACCTGCTGCGCTATCAGCAGTTCTACGCGGCCAACGCGCGGGTCATCGACACCGCCTCCACCATCTTCGACACCATCCTCGGCCTGCGTAGCTGATCAGGGAGACTCAAGCGATGCGTATCAGCACCGTCACCATGTACGAGCAGAGCATCAACTCCCTGAACCGCCAGCAGGGCGATTTCCTGAAGGTCGGCCAGCAGATCGCCACCGGACGTCGGGTGGTCAACCCCTCCGACGACCCCCAGGCGGCGTCCCGGGCCGTGGCGGTCAGCCAGGCCAAGGCGGTGACCCAGCAGTACGCCGACTCGCGCATCAGCGCGCGCAACACGCTGGCGCAGACCGAGAGCGTGCTCAACAGCGTGGGGGACGCCATCACCAGCGCCAAGACGCTGCTGGTGCAGGCCGCGAGCGACACCCTCAGCGATGCCGACCGTCAATCGGTGGCTTCGGAGCTGCGCGGCGTCTACGAGACGCTGATCGGCCAGGCCAACGCCACCGATGGCAACGGTCGCTACCTCTTCGGCGGCTACCGCGACGACGCCCCGCCCTTCGCCCGCACCGAGTCTGGCGATGGCCGCGCAGCGGTGATCAACTACCAGGGCGACGAGAACAGCCGCGCCCAGCGTATCGATGCCTCCCGCGAGATGTCGGTGACCGAGAACGGGCTCAATATCTTTCAGAGCGTGCCGAGCGGCGCCGGCTTCGTGGCCCGGGCCGAGCGCGATGATGGGGCCCGCAATGAGGGCTCGCTGACCTTTACTTCTGGCCCCAGCCGCGTCGACCCCTCTGCCGATGGTTTTGGCCAGCCCTTTACGCTGGCGTTCACGGTCGACGAGGATTCCGGGGAGCCTTCGGTGCGTGCCACTGCCGCTGACGGCAGCGAGCTGCTTGTCGAGGGTCCCTTCACCTCCGGGCAGAGCCTGACGGTGGCCGGCGTCAGCATTACCCTTCAGGGCACGCCTGCCGATGGGGATGCCATCCAGGTGCGCCCGGCCAATGCCCCGGAGGCCAACCAGGACCTGTTCCGCTCGCTACGCGAGGCCATCGATGTGCTGGAGATGGACCAGGAGGGCACCGCCGAGAACCGCGCCCTGTTTCGCAACACCATCAATACCGTGATGCGTGAGCTCGACAACAACCTGGACAACGTGCTGACCGTGCGTGCCTCCGTAGGCGCGCGCCTCAATGAGCTGGATGTGGTCGATTCGGTGGCCGGCAACCGCATGCTCAACTACGAGCAGACCCTGTCGGACCTTATCGATCTCGACTATGCCCAGGCGATCTCCGAGTACAGCCTGCGCCAGGTCGGGTTGCAGGCGGCCCAGAAGGCCTTTGTGGATATCAAGAGCATGTCGCTCTTCGACTACCTGCGCTGATTCCTCCCCGCGTCGACGTCGAACTTTCCCTGATCCGGGTGCTGCCACTCTCGGCACCCGGTGTCCCTTGCCCTGGCGTACCATCGCCCGGGCTTTTTTATGCCAGCGGTGCCAGGGCGTCGAGCAGCTCACGCATGAATATCAGGGCGCTGGCGAAGAGCCCCTGCAGGAAGCGACCGATATCGGTCATCAGCACCATCATCAGCGCGAGCCCCACGGTCAGCGAGGTGGGAAAGCCGATGTTGAAGACCGTGAGCTGGGGGGCGGAGCGGTTGAGGATGCCCAGCGACAGGTTGATGATCAGCAGTGACCCCACCAGGGGCAGGGCCAGCAGCATCCCCGACATGAAGATGGTGCCCCCGTAGCGGGCCAGCATCTCGAAGGCGCCGGCATTGAAGCCGCCCAGGCCGATGGGCAGGGTCACGAAGCTGGTGGCCAGGATCTCCAGCACGATCAGGTGGCCGTTGAAGGCCAGGAACATCAGCAGGGTGACCATGTAGAGGTAGCGCGACAGCACCACCATGTTGGTGCCGCTGCTCGGGTCGAAGAAGGTGGCGAAGGCCAGGCCCATCTGCAGGCCGATGAACTCGCCGGTGGCCTGCACCACGGCGAAGGTGACGTGCATCACCAGGCCCATGGCGATGCCGATCAGCATCTGCTCGACCATGATGCCGAAGCCCGCCCAGGAGACCAGCGGCACCTCGGGGAGCGTCACCAGCGGGGCGATCACCATGGCCACCAGGGCGGCGAGCCCCACCTTGGCCTGGTTGGGCACGCTGGAGTGGCCCCACAGCGGCGAGGCCGCCAGGAAGGCGGTGATGCGCGCGAAGGGCCACAGGAAGGCCATGATCCAGCCCTGCAGCTGGGCGAAGGTCACCTCGACCATGGCCGCCCCGTCACGACACCATCATCGGGATATTGAGGAACAGCTCCCGGGTGAAGTCGGTGATCAGCTTGAGCAGCCAGGGGCCGGCCAGGATCAGCACCAGGAAGACCCCGAGGATCTTGGGGATGAACGACAGCGTCATCTCGTTGATCTGGGTGGCGGCCTGGAAGAGGCTCACCGTGAGGCCGGTGAGCAGGGCGGTGATCAAGAGCGGCCCGGCCAGGAAGAGGGTCACCTTCATGCCCTGGTAGGCCAGGCCCATCACCATTTCCGGTGTCATTATTCTCTCCTCGCACCCCGGTGGGCGCCAGATAGGCGTGCGCTTGATACAGCGGCGCTAGATATAGAAGCTCTGGGCCAGGGAGCCCACGATCAGCTGCCAGCCGTCCACCAGCACGAACAGCATCAGCTTGAAGGGCAGCGAGATGGTGATCGGCGGCACCATCATCATGCCCAGCGACATCAGCGTGCTGGCCACCACCAGGTCGATGATCAGGAAGGGAATGAACACCATGAAGCCGATCTGGAAGGCGGTCTTGAGCTCGCTGGTGACGAAGGCGGGCACCAGAATGCGCAGCGGCACGTCCTCCGGCCCCTGCATCGGGCCCACCTCGGCCAGCCGCGCGAAGAGCATCAGGTCCGGCTCGCGGGTCTGGGCCAGCATGAACTCGCGGAAGGGCTGCTGGGCGAGGACCAGGAACTCCTCGAAGTTGATCTCCTCGGCGGAGAGCGGCACCCAGGCGGTGTCGTAGACCAGCTGAAAGACCGGGGCCATCACGAAGAAGGTCAGGAACAGCGCCAGCCCCAGCAGCACCTGATTGGGGGGCGTGGCCTGGGTGCCCATGGCGGTGCGCAGCAGGCCGAGCACGATGATGATGCGCGTGAAGCCGGTCATCATCAGCAGCATGGCGGGCAGGAAGGCCATGGCGCTGAGCAGCAGCAGCGTCTGCAGCTGGATCGACCACTGCTGGCCGCCATCCTCCAGGGGCTGGCTGATGATACCAGGGAGCTGCTGGGCCGAGGCCGCTACCGGCAGGAGCAGCAGGGCGGCACCGATCAGCAGGAAGAGCGCTCGATTCACGATTTGCTTCGCCCCGTCCCGGCCCGCTCCTTGAGGCCCGCGTTGTGCCGGAGCGCCTTGGCGAAGCGGGTCGCGAAACTATCGCCCGCCTCGAAGCCGGCGCCCGACGAGGCGGCAGCCTCCTGGGGAGGAGCCGCCAGATCATGCAGCTTGTTGACCTGGCCGCCGCCCACGCCAAGCACCAGCCAGCGCTCTTCCACCTGGACGATCACCACCCGCTCGCGGGGCCCCACGGCCGCGGCGCTGATCACCCGCAGGCGCCCGCCCGCGGGCTGGCGATGAAGCTGCAGCCGCTTGAGCAGGGCGCTGGCGGCGAAGATGATCACCAGCACCAGCGCCAGGGCGGCGGCGGTCTTGCCCAGGGTGGCCATGCCGACCAGGGCGTCGGTGCCGACGCTCACGGCCTCGAGGCCGCCGGTGGCGGTGTCGCGGGCGGGGGTGTCGCTCATTTGTTCAGTTTCTGCACGCGCTCGGAGGGGGTGATGATCTCGGTGATACGGATGCCGTACTTGTCCTCCACCACCACCACCTCGCCCTGGGCGATCAGGTAGCCGTTGATCAGGATGTCCATGGGCTCGCCGGCGAGGCCATCGAGTTCGATCACCGAGCCTTGGGCGAGCTCCAGGAGCTGCTTGATGGTGATCCGGGTCCGGCCCAGCTCCACGGCGAGCTTGACCGGGATATCCATGATCATTTCCAGGTCGCGAGCTCCCCGGGTGCTACTGGCCTGCTCCAGCGGCCGGAACACGCTGTCACCGACGGCCCTGGCCGTGGCCGGCGAGGAGGGCGGTTCGGCCGGGCCGCTGTCGTGCTCGGCGGCGGCCTGCTCGGCCATCGCCTCGGCCCAGGGGTCGTCATCGGCAGCGGAGGGGGCGCTGCCTCCCTCCTGCTCGGCCATGGCGTCGGCCCACAGGTCTTCGGCGCTCTGGGTCTCGTCTGCCCCCTCCTGCTCGGACATGGCCTTGGCCCAGTCGTCGTCGCCGATGGGCTGATCGGGTTTCTTGGGATCAGTCATTCTTCGATTCCTTGGATGGCGGCGCCGACCCCTTGACGAAGGTGTCGGGCGAAGCGGTGCTCGGGGCGTGGTCGATCATCCTCAAGACCCGCAGCGCGCGCTGTTCATGTTGACTACCGTATTCGCACTCCATGACAGGGACGCCATCCACGCGAGCGGTGACCGTCTCGGGGAGGTCCAGCGGCAGGATGTCCCCCTCCTTGAGCGCCATGACATGAGCGATGCGGGTGGGAATGCTGGCGAAGTCGGCGACCAGCTCCACCTCGGACTGGCGGATCTCGCCGGCCATGCGGCGCTTCCAGGTGCCATCGTCATGCTGGCTGTCGTTGAGCGGGTTGGAGAGCAGGTCGCGCAGCGGCTCGATCATGGCGTAGGGCATGCAGATCTGGAACTTGCTCGACAGGTTGCCAACGTCGATGTTGAACGAGGTATTCACCACGATCTCGTTGGGCGAGTTGGTGATGTTGGCGAACTTGGACTGCATCTCCGAGCGCAGAAAGCTGATCTCAAGCGGGTAGACCGACTTCCAGGATTCGGCGTAGGCGTCGATGGCCAGGTGCAGCAGGCGCATGATGATGCGCTGCTCGGTGTTGGTGAATTCGCGCCCTTCGGAGCGGGTGAGAAAGCGCCCGTCGCCGCCGAACAGGTTGTCCACCACCATGAACACCAGCGCCGGTGGAAAGACGATCAGCGCCGAGCCGCGCAGCGGCTTCATGGCGATCATGTTGATATTGGTGGGCACCGGCACGTTGCGAGAGAACTCGCTGTAGCTCAGGTAGCGCACCGACTCCACGGTGATGTCGGCACTGCGCCTGAGCAGGTTGAACAGCCCCATGCGAAAGTGACGGGCGAAGCGCTCGTTGATGATGTCCAGCGCATGCAGTCGCTCGCGGATGACGCGATGCTGGGTAGCCGGATTGTAGGGCCGAATGCGGGCGTCCTCGGCGCCGTTGCCGCCGCTGGACTCCTCCTCGCCGCTGACGCCCTTGAGCAGGGCGTCGATCTCTTCCTGCGAGAGCAGATCGTCTTGTGACATGGGGCTCGATCCGCTTATTGGACGATGAATTCGGTAAACAGCACGTCTTCGATCAGCAGGTCGGGCTGGTAGTCGGTCATCGGCGCATGCAGCGTGGCCATGACCTTTTCCGCCAGCCGTACCTTGCCGTCAGGCTGGGTCAGCTCCCGCGCCTCCTGGCCGGAAAAGAGCATCAGCAGGCGGCTCCTCACCTGGGGCATGTGCTCCTGAAGGATGTCCCGGGTCTGTTGATCGCCAACCTTGAGGGAGATGCCGGTATAGAGCAGCCGGCTGCCATAGACATCGTCGGCCAGGTTGACCGTAAAGGGATCGATCTTGACGAAGATCGGCGCACGGCGCTCCGGCATCGTCTGGGCCTGGGCGGCGCGGGGCTCGCCCTGGCCCATCACCATATAGAGTGCCGCCCCCGCCGCAGAAACGGAGAGAATGACCAGAACTGCCATCAGCCACAGCAGCTTGCGTGAGCCACCACCGGTGTTTGCCATTACCTTGCTACCTCTGGGCGCGGTGCGCAAAAGAGTCGAATGCCATGCTGGGCAGTATGCCTGCGCCCTGGCCATGCCCATGATGAAAACAGGCCCGCGTTACGGGCCCTTCTCGGCTTTTTGGGCCGTTCGGCAGGGGGGTCAGGCGTAGAGGTCGACGCGCCCCTCGGCCAGCGGGACGGCTGAGGCGGCCATGGCGCCGGCGTTCGGGTCGAGCTCCTCGGAGCCGCTGGCATTACCGCCTGTAGCCGGCCCACCCGCCAGCGCCTGGCGTTCGTCTTGTCCCTGGTGTCGCTGCTCGCCCACCGAGGTCTCGCCCAGGCTGATGCCCTGCTCGGCCAGCGCCTCCCGCAGCTGGGGAATCGCCTGTTCAACGGCCTGGCGCACCGGCGCATGGGCGGAGAGGAACTGGGCCTGGGCCCCCTGCTCGCTGAGCTTGAGCGAGATGGTCAGCGGACCGAGCTCGGCGGGGTTCAGGTGCAGTTCGACCCGCTGCTCACCGCCGCGCTGGCCCATCATCACCAGCTGCTGGCCGAGCTGACCCGGCCAGGCGGCACTGGCGAGCGGTGCCGTGAGTGCGGCTGGCGGGCTCATGCCCGCAGCGGCTGCGCCAGGCACAGTAGCCGCGCCCGGGGCGTTGGCGCCGGCGAGGGGGGCAGACACACCGGCGAGGCCCTCGCTGCGCCACTCGGCGGGGGGGGCAGGGCGCGGCTCGGAGGCGCCAGGCGCCTGGGGCGCCTCGGCGGCACGCGCCATGGCCTCGGCAAGGCCCTGGGCGCGGCTCGCCTGGTCGGGCAGCTCGCGGCCGGCGGGGTTGGCGGCAGCGGCGGCAGCGAGGCCATCGGCCGCCGGGCGAGCCTCTCTCGGCAGGGCATTGTTCTGCAGGGTATTGTTCTGCAGGGCATGGGCGGAGGCCGCGAGCCACGGCTCACCCGCCGTGGTGCCCGCTGCTCGACCATTGGCGTCACCCGGGAGGCGCGGCGCGACCGCCGCCTCGGCCAGTGCCGGCGGCTGGCCGTCGGCGAGGGCGATGCCCTCCGCCTGCTCCCGGGCGACCCGTGCCGCCTCACGTGCGAGGTCTCCAGGCTCGGCGTCGCCCGCGGGTGCGCCGGCCGAGGCAATCAGCGCCAGGCGCTCGGCGATCTCGGCAAGAGCGTCATCCCCCTGGAACTCGGTGTCGTCTCCCAGCGCCTGCATCATGGCGGCCAGGCTCGCCTGGGCGGCCCTCGGGCCGCCAGATTGTGCACCGCTTTGCGCAGAGGCAGGCAGGGCGAGGCCCTGAGGCGCCGCCTCGAGGCTCGCAAGCGTCTGGGCGAAGCCGTTACCTGCCTGGCCGGAGGCGCTGTCGGCCTGGGCGGCGGGGCGTCCGGGCCCGGCGATCGAATTGAGCAGCAGCGTGATATCCATGGTGCCTCCGAGAATCAGGTGTCGCCGGCGTGGCGAGTGCGGGCCAGGCGGCCATTGACCAGTTCATCGCTGGTGCGCTGCTCCTGGCGTGCCTCCTGGCGGCGCTGATGGCCTTCGCGGCGCGAGGCCAGGGTGTCGTAGGAGGAGAGCTTGCGCTGCTCCTGCTGCCACTGGACCTGGCGCTGGCCGACGCGCTGCTGCTGGGCCGCCAGGGCCTCCCGGGCGCGCGCCAGGGCGGCATCCAGGGAATCGAGAAACTGCTGGTAGTTGCGCATGGTGGCGGGGTCGATGCCGTCCCACATCGCCTGCTGCAGGCGCTGGGCGTACTCCAGGCGATACTGGGTGAGGGAATCCAGTTGGCCGGCGACCTGGTGCTCGTTCTGGCGCTCGCTGGCCAGCGCCTGGCCGGCCTGGTCACGCGAGCCGCGGGCCAGCTCGATCAGGGTGTTCAGCGGTGAGGCAGAGTTGCTCATGGCGGTGTTCCTCGCATCGTTCCTTGCCGGATGGCTCACGCGGCGCCGACGGCCCGGGCCAGCCCCTCGAGGGAGGCGTCGGCCGGGGCCTGCTCATCGATATGCTGCTGGAGAAATGCCTCCAGGGCGGGGTAGCGCTGTACCGCTTCGTCCAGCTGGGGGTCATGTCCCGGGCTGTAGGCCCCGACGCTGATCAGGTCGCGGTTGCGCTGATAGCGGGAAAACAGGCGTTTGAACGCTTGCGCCATCTGCGCCTGCTCCGGCCCGATGATCTGGGTCATGGCCCGGCTGATGGAGGCCTCGATGTCGATGGCGGGGTAGTGGCCCGCCTCGGCCAGGGCCCGCGACAGCACCACATGGCCGTCCAGGATCGCCCGGGCGGAGTCGGCGATGGGGTCCTGCTGGTCATCGCCTTCCGTCAGCACAGTGTAGAAGGCGGTGATGGAACCGCCACCGCGCTCGGCGTTGCCGGCGCGCTCCACCAGCCCCGGCAGCTTGGCAAACACCGAGGGCGGATAGCCCTTGGTGGCCGGCGGCTCGCCGATGGCGAGGGCGATCTCGCGCTGGGCCATGGCGTAGCGCGTCAGCGAGTCCATGATCAGCAGCACGTCGCGCCCCTCGTCGCGGAAGCCTTCCGCCAGGCGGGTCGCGTAGGAGGCCCCCTGCAGCCGCTGCAGGGGCGAGGTGTCGGCGGGGGCCGCCACCACCACGGCACGGCGCCGGCCCTCGGGGCCGAGGATGTTGTCGATGAAGTCCTGCACCTCGCGGCCCCGCTCGCCGATCAGCCCCACCACGATGACGTCGGCCTGGGTGAAGCGCGCCATCATGCCGAGCAGCACCGACTTGCCCACCCCGGAGCCGGCGAAGAGCCCCATGCGCTGGCCACGGCCCACGCTGAGCAGGGCATTGATGGCACGGATGCCGACGTCGATCTGGGTGTCGATGGGCGCTCGGGCGAGCGGGTTGAGCGGCGGGGTCTGCAGGGTCGCCTGCCGGGCGTCATCCAGGGGGCCGAGGCCATCCAGGGGCTCGCCGTTGCCGTCGATGACCCGCCCCAGCAGCGATTCGCCGAGCGGGAAGCGCCGCGCGCCGTTGCCGCCGCTGCCGAGCGGGAACACGCGTGCGCCGGGCAGCAGCCCGGTGACCTCGGTCAGCGGCATCAGGAACAGCTTCTCGCCGGCGAAGCCCACCACCTGGGCCTCGGCGAAGCTCGGCGGCTCATGGCTGTAGGGAGCCGGCAGCTCGATACGACAGGCGCTGCCCAAGGGGGCCTGCATGCCCACTGCCTCGATCACCATGCCGGTGGCGCGCACCACCCGCCCGCTGGCGCGGAAGGGCGGCACCTTCTCGATGCGCGCTCGCACCTTGCGCAGCGACTGCTGCCAATGCTGGTGGTAGGGGTTCGGCAGGTCGGTCGTGCTCATGGTGCGCCTTCCTCGCGGGGCGGGGGGGCGGCGCGCCGGCGCACCTGCCGCTTCACCGCGGCCCAGCGGCTCTCCCAGGTGGCATCGAGCTCGCCGCTGGCACTGGTCACCCGGCAGCCGCCGCGGGTGACCTGGTCGTCGGGCTGCAGGACCCAGCCGGCGGCGGCGAGCTCCTGGCCGAGGTACTCCTCGACCAGGGCGTGATCGCGGGGATGCAGCCACAGGCGCGGCTTGCCGCTCATGCCCGGCTCGGTGTGCAGCAGGCCGCGCACGATCTCCAGCACCTGCTTGGGGCGCGCCTTGAGCGCCTCGCCGGCCAGCTGGCGGCCTGTGGCCAGGGCCAGCTCCACCAGTTCCTCGGCCAGCACCTCGTCGAGCTCCTGCAGGGCCTCTCCGAAGGACTCCGCCAGGGGCAGCAGCGGCGTCAGGGTCTCGCGAAGCTGCCGTTCGAGCTCCTCCCGGGCCTGGGCGCGCCCCTGCTCGAGGCCCTCGGCGAGACCCGCCTGGAACCCCTCGGCCTCTCCGGCCTGGTAGCCTTCTCGGTGTCCCACCTGGCGGGCCTCTTCCCTGGCGCTTTCCTGCAGCGCGCGCAGCTCGGCCTGGCGCTGGAAGGCCGCCTTGCGCCGGGCGGTCTCCTCGGGGGAGGGCGGGGCGCTGCCGGCGGCGCGGCGTGCCTGGGGCAGCTCGCCCATCTCCCAGCGCTGCCAGGGCACCTCGCCCTCGCGCCCCGGCAGCGGATGCCCCGGGCGCGGCCCAGACTCCGGACCGAGCCTTTTAGACATAGGTGTCGTCCCCGCCGGTCAGCACGATCTCCCCGCTGTCGGCCAGGCGGCGGACGATCTGAAGGATCGCCTTCTGCTCGGCCTCCACCTGGGAGATGCGGATCGGGCCGCGGGCCTCCATGTCCTCGCGCACCAGGTCGGCGGCACGCTGGGACATGTTGCGCAGGAAGCGGTCCATGAGCGCCTCGGGGGCGCCCTTGAGGGCCACCACCAGGGAGTTGGTGTCGATCTCCTTGAGCACCAGCTGGATGCTGCGGTCGTCGAGATCCATGAGGTTCTCGAACAGGAACATCTCGTCGATGATCTTCTGGGCCAGGTCCTCGCTGTGGGCGCGCACCGTCTCGATGACGGCCTCCTCCTGGCTGGAGTTCATCAGGTTGAGGATCTCGGCGGCGGTTCTCACGCCGCCCATCTTGCTGCGCTTGAGGTTCTGGCCGTCGAGCATGCCGGAGAGCACCTCGGTGAGCTCCTGCAGGGCGGCCGGCTGCACGCCGCTGAAGGTGGCGATACGCAGCACCACGTCGTTGCGCAGCTTGTCGTCGAACAGCTCCAGCACGTCGGCGGCCTGGTGGCGCTCCAGGTGGATCAGCACCGTGGCGATGATCTGCGGATGCTCGTCGCGGATCAGCTCGGCCACCATGGAGGCCTCCATGAGGTTCAGGGCGTCGATGCCCGAGCTGGCGCCGGAGCTCTCCAGCACGTCCTCGATCAGGCTGGAGGCGCGCTCGCTGCCCAGCGCCTTGGTCAGCACCGAGCGGATATGCTCGCTGGAGTTCAGGTTCAGCGCGATGAACTCCTCGGTCTCGGCGTGGAAGTCAGCCAGCACCTGGCGCATCTCGTCATGGGAGACCTGGTCGAGGCGCGCCATCTCGGCGCTGATCAGCTGGATCTCCTTGGCCGAGAGGTACTTGAACACCTCGGCCGCGCTGTCCTCGTCGAGGGCCAGCAGCAGGATGGCGCTGCGCCGAGCGCCGCTTATGTTCAGTGGCTTGTTCATTCCTTGTTCATCCAGCTGCGCACGATCATCGCCACCATGCGGGGATCCTCCTGGGCCATCTCGCGCAGGTCGCTGAGGTTCTGCTCGTACTCCGAGCCCTTGCGGCGGCGCTTGCGCGGCGGCTCGTAGGTGTCGTCGGCATCCGCGGCGGCGGCCTTGGTCGACTTCTCTTCGTCATCGCCGACCTGAACCTGCAGGGTGGCGCCGGGGGCCGCGACGGCCACCGGGGGCTGCGTGTAACGCTTGATCAGCGGGCGCAGGATCAGCAGGTAGAGCAGCAGGGCGGCCAGGGCCACCAGCAGGTAGCGGCCGATGGAGAGCGCCAGCGCCTGGATCTCGGGGGACTGCCACCACTCCAGCTGGTGCTGCTCTTCGGTAGCGAGCGAGAAGCGGCTGTTGACCACCTCGATCTCGTCGCCGCGGGCCACCGAGAAGCCCATGGCCTGGCGCACCAGGCGCTCGATCTGTGCCATCTCGAGCTCGGTGAGTGGCACGCGTACCCGCGCCCCCTCCTCATCGATGTCATCGCGGTAGTTGACCACCACCGCCGCCGTCAGGCGCTCCACCTGCCCCAGGCGGTGCTGGACGTGGGAAACGCTGCGATCGACCTCGTAGTTGACGACCTCATCCTGGCGCAGGGTGTTGATGGCCTGAAGGGCGGCCTGCTGGGCCTCGGCGTCCTCCCCCTCCTCGCCCTCGGCAAGCTCGATGGGGGAGGGCGCGGTGCCCGGCGGTGTGTTGCTCAGCGCTCCGGGGATGCCCTGGGCGAGACCCTCGTCGCCGTTGTAGGAGACGCTGCCCTGACGGCTGCGCACCGCCGCCTCGTTGGGCGGCTGGTTGGGGCCGTAACGCTCGGCGGTCTCCTCGCGGCGCGAGAAGTCGATCTGGGCCGCCACCTGGGCACGCACGTTGCCCTGGCCCAGCAGCGGCACCAGGATGTTCTCGATGCGGCGCTGGAAGGAGCGCTCCACCTCGTCGATATAGTCGAGCTGGGAGCCATCCAGGTCGTGGCGGCCGGCGACCTGGGTCGAGAGCAGGCGCCCGCTCTGGTCCACCACGGTGACGTCTTCGGCGGAGAGCTCCGGCACGCTGCTGGCCACCATGTGCACGATGGCGCTCACCTGGCCATCGCTGAGCAGGCGGCCGGGGTGCAGGGTGAGGATGACCGAGGCCTTGGCCGGCTCGCGGTCGCGCACGAAGACCGACTGGCGCGCCAGCGCCAGGTGCACGCGGGCCCGCTCCACCGGGCCCAGCGACTCCATGGAGCGCGCCAGTTCGCCCTCCAGGCCGCGCTGGAAGTTGACCTGCTCGGCGAACTGGCTGATGCCGAAGGCCTGGTCATCGAGCAGCTCGAAGCCGACGTTGCCGCCGCGCGGCAGGCCCTGTTCGGCCAGCTGCAGGCGCAGGCCGAACACCTGGTCGGTCGGTACCAGCAGGGCCTGGCCGCCCTGGCTGAAGCGGTAGGGCACGCCGCGGCTCTCCAGCTCGCTGACGATGCGGCCGCCATCGGCGTCGGAGAGATTGCTGTAGAGCACGCGATAGTCGGGCGCACGCGCCCACATCAGCAGCGCCACGATGATGGCCACGCAGGCGGCGCCGGCGACCATCAGCAGGATCAGCGGATTGCCGCGCAGCTGCTGCAGCATGCGCTCGACGCCGCCGGAGGGCTTGGCCCCCTGGCGAGAGGAACTGTCCTGGGTGCCGGTGGCCTGGGCGCCATTACTCATTCACGCCACCCCGAGGGTCGGCATGAGCAATGACGAAGGCCACTGTCATGGAAGAAAAAGGCATTATCGGCGTCCATGGCTCGCGATTGGCTGCCCTGGCGGCAGTCGGAACTGTGATGGACGCCATTATCCTTGTCGCCGTCGACCCCTAATCCGGAATAAGCCCCCCTTTTCATCGGCATTTGCCCCGATGGCGGCGAGCCACCCGGTGCTAGCCTTGTCAGCCATCGACTACCGTCAATCAGAACAGCAGCAGGCGAGGCGTATTCATGAGTTCACCGGCCATTCAGTCCGCCCTGACCCAGATGCAGAGCCTGGCGACCCAGGCCGCCGGCCAGTCGGCCAAGGGACAGCAGGTCTCCACTCAGGTGGGGGCGGGGGGCTTTGCCGGGGAGCTGCAGGCGTCGATCCAGCGCATCAACCGCCTGCAGCAGGTCTCCGCGGCCAAGGCGCAGGCCTTCCAGGCCGGTGACCCCGGCGTGGAGCTCAATGATCTGATGGTGGACATGCAGAAGGCCAGCGTGGCCTTCCAGATGGGCACCCAGGTGCGCAATCGCCTGGTGACGGCCTACAAGGACGTGATGAACATGCAGGTGTGATACTGCCTGCTGCGCTCGATATCCAGTCAGCCGGCGGTGCTCAAGATCCTCATTGAGCAAACACCCGCTAGGCTTCCAGGCTGAGCAGCCGCCCCTGCACCTCGCCGAGGCGCTCCGCCACCCGCAGCACCTCCTCCGAGGGGATCTGGCGGATCACATCGCCGCTCTCGCGGTCGACGATGCGCGTCACCACTCGCGACTCCACCTCTCCCAGCTCGAACTGCACCCCGTAGTGGCGCATCACCTCGTTGATGCGCTGGATCGGCTCGACCAGCTCACCGCGGCTGGGCGGCACCTGGCCGCTTTCCGCCTGGGCGAGGACGCCGCCGGCGGCGGGCAGGGCGGTCTCCAGCACGCGTTCCATCTGCTGGCGGGGCGTCAGCCCCTGCAGGGCGGGACTGACGGCGGTGACGCTGGAGGCATCATAGAGAGGTGAGCTCATGGCACGGTTCCTTGGCGGACGTTGTTCTAGGCGAGATACCCCGGCATGCTGCCGCGGCACCCTCTGAATCAATCGCTTCTCCTTATCTATCGGCACGGGGGCGGCAGAGCTTTAGCTCGGCCGCCCCCGGGTGCCTTGACGTCAGCCTGAAGGCCTACGAGAAGGCGGGTTCGTGCTGGCTGGAGGCGGTGGGCGCCCAGGCGGTGGGCAGCGAAGCGCTCTCGCTTACCTTGAACTGGCCGATCAGCCGGGCCATGTCGCTGGCCTGGTCGTCCAGCGAGCGGCTGGCGGCCGACACCTGCTCCACCAGGGCGGCGTTCTGCTGGGTCACCTCCTCGAGCTGGGAGACCGCCTGGTTGATCTGCTCGATGCCAGCCGACTGCTCGCCGGTGGCCGCTGCCATCTCGGCCACCAGTTCGGCGACCTTCTCTACCTGCCGGGTGATCTCGGCCAGGGTTTCGCCGGTGGTGCGCACCAGCCGCTCGCCCTCGTCGATGCGCGCCACGTTGGTGCTGATCAGGTGGCGGATCTGTTCGGCCTCCTCGGCGCTGCGGCTGGCCAGCTTGCGCACCTCCTGGGCGACCACCGCGAAGCCGCGCCCGTGCTCGCCGGCGCGGGCCGCCTCCACCGAGGCGTTGAGCGCCAGCAGGTTGGTCTGGAAGGCGATGTTGTCGATCGCCGCGACGATGGAGGTCACCTCCTGGTTGGCGGTATGGATCTGCTCCATCGCCGCGCTGGCCTGCAGGGCCACCTCGTTGGCGGCTCGGGCGTGTTCGGCGGTCTCGCCGGTCATGGTGCGAGCGGCGTGGGCGTTGTCGGCGGTCTGGCGCACGGTGGCGGTGATCTGCTCCATGCTCGAGGCGGTCTCCACCAGGGAGGCGGACTGCTCCTCGGTGCGCTGGGCCAGGTCCTGGTTGCCCTGGGCGATCTCGCCGCTGGCGACCTCCACCGAGAGAGCCCCGCGGCGGATGTTGGCCACCAGCTGCTCGGTGGCGTCGGTGGAGTCGTTGAACGCCCGGTAGAGGCGGCTGAGCTCGTCGGTGCCGAGCACCGGCAGGCGCCGGGTCAGATCACCGCCGCGGCTTTCGATATCCTCGAGGGCGAGGCGCAGGGAGCGCGTGATGCTGCGCACCACCAGGAAGGCAAAGAGGATGGCCAGGCCCGCGGCGACAAGCGTCACCACGGCGTAGGCGATCAGGTCCTGGCGCGCCTCTTGGCGCAGGGCCGCTGCGGCCGTCTCGACCTCACCGATCGCCGCGTTCTCCACCTCGCGCAGGCGCTCGATCTTGACCGTCTGCCAGTCGAACCACTGCTCGGCATCGACCTCGAAGCCACCCATTACACCACGCTCCACGGCCACCTGGCGCAGCGGCAGCAGACGTTCGATCTCCGGACCGCTCAGCGCCTCGGCCAGCCGCTCGCGAAGGCTGGCGCTCGCCAGGCTGTCGAAGGTCTCCAGGAAGGCCGCCTCCTCGCCGACCAGCGAGAGCAGGCGCTGGTGGGCGGGGGCGCGCATCACGTTGGCCCCGAAGGCGTTGGTGAGCAGGGCGCGCTCGATGCCCGCCAGGTCCTTGGCTTTCAGCAGGGCGTAGTAGGTGGAGAGCCCGCGGGTGATGCTGGCGGCCTCGGTGCGCTGGGTCATGCGTCCGACCAGGGTCATCAGCTCGCCGTTGATGGCGGTGTAGTGGCCGATCGCCTCCTCGGCGCCGATCGCCAGGCCGTCGACCCGCTGGCGAATGCCCTCATGGCTCGCCAGCAGCTGCTGCACCCGGTCGAGCCGGCCCTGCATCCGCTCGTCCAGGCGGTTCTCCATGCTGCCGATGTCATCACGCAGGACCGCGATCTGGGCATCGGTCTGCGCGCGCTGAGCCGCCAGGCGGTTGCCGAACTCGCCGCCCTGGCTGCCCAGGTAGCCCGAGGTCATGCCGCGCTCGCGCTGCATCTGATGCACCAGGTCGCCGGCGCGATGGGCGAGTATGGCCAGCCCCTCCAGCTCGGCCATGTTGGCGGCCAGGCGCTGGCGCTCTAGGATGCCGCTGCCCGCGAACCAGGCCAGGGCCAGCAGCGGCAGCAGCAGGGTAAGCAGGAACTTCCTGCCCATGGGGATGCGGTGAAGAAGGTGGGTCATCAAGGTTTCTCCAGAGGGTGGCAGGCAGCCTGTCTGAAAGCGGTATCGGCAGTGTGCCTTTGGGCTTTAGGCGTACAGGTAGCTACCGATATCGACGATGACCCAGGTCAAAAATGCGCCGCCCTACTCGCCACGCCTGAGCCGGCGGAGGGCGGTCCGTGCGTCTATTCATTCGCTCTCGGTAATGTCGTATCTTGCGGCAACCGGACGGATCGATCCGGCTACGCAAGGAACTCCGATAATGACGAGACAAAGAACGGTGAATGCAGCGGCCGTCTGCGCCGCGCTGGCGTTTTCGCTGAGTGCTGCTGCCTGGGCCAAGGGAAGTGGCCAGCCGGACTGGCGAGCGGCGCCGCTCTATGACACGGTCACGCTTGCCGCCGGCTTCGTGCCGGACCCGTGGGAGCGGCAGCTGCAGGCGGGCGGCGGTGATGAGGTTGGCCACGAGCTCGGCCCCGGCTGCACAGGCTACATCAACGCCAGCGCGCCGGATGTGGATCTCAACTACCAGGCCGCCAACTCTCCGCTCTATATCCACGTTGTCTCCGACAGCGATACCACCCTGGTGGTCAATGGGCCTGATGGGCGCTGGTACTGCAACGACGACTTCAGCGGCCTGGATCCCGCGCTGATCTTCCAGAACCCGCTGAGCGGCTACTACAACATCTGGGTCGGCGTGCACGGCAGCAGCGAGCTGCGTGCCGCGACGCTGCGGATCACCGAGCTCAACCCGTTCTGAGGCCGCTCGGGCTCCCGGCCGCAAGCCAGAAGGCCCGGCTATGCCGGGCCTTCTTCTTCCGATGGCGAAGGCCTGTCAGAAGGTGTAGCTGATGCCGATGATGGCCACCGGGTAGACTTCGAGCTTCTCGGCGTCGTTCTTCAGGTCTCGCTCCTCACGGCGCAGGGCCTGTCGGAAATCATCGTTAGTTCCCTCGAAATTCTCGGCGGAGATGAGCGAGGCGTCCACGTAGGTGGCCATCACGCCCAGCGCGGAGAAGGCGCCAAGGCCGCTTCGGTGGGAGCTGCGCCAGCCAATGCCGGCATAGGGGCTCACCCCGTCGGCGATGGTCAGCTTGCCGCGAATCTCGCCGACTGCGTCGCTGTCGAAGGGCTGGCCGCCAACGTCGATGGTCTGATTGCCGTTGGCGCGGCCGCGCACGTTGGCTTCCATGTCCGGGAGCATGGCGCCGGCGGTGAGGCCGGCGGCCATCCATTTCTTCATTGAATCGTTTCCCTTGCATAGCAGTTTCAGGACAGGGGCACGCCGTTGCCTGGCGAGCCCACGACCCCTTTCGGCCGATTTTTCCGAGACTTGAGTGCTACCTTCGTCGCTCGTGCTGCGCTGCGATACGCTGCTACTATCCTGCGCAACAAGAACAAGGAAACTCACCATGAGCCACCCGCACTCCGCCCCGGCCGGTGCTCGGTGCCGCACCCATGACGGCGGACATCCTTCAACACCGTCGTGTCGGGAAGCTACCGAGTATGACTGGCAACGCCAGCAGCACGAACTGCGCCTGCTGGCCATCGTGTTCGAGACCGGCCAGGCGACCCTGATCACCGACGCCGAAATGCGTATCCAGAAGGTCAACCGAGCGTTCATGGAGATCACCGGCTACCAGGCCGAGGAGGTCGTCGGCCAGACGCCCCGTCTGTTCAAGTCCGGTCGCCATGACAAGGCCTTCTATGCTCGCCTCTGGGAGTCGCTCGAGACCACCGGCCACTGGCAGGGCGAGATCTGGAATCGCAATCGTCGCGGTGAGGTCTATCCCCTCTGGCAGTCGATCACCGCGGTCCATGACGACCAGGGGCAGGTGCGCAACTACGTGGCGATGTTCCACGACATCAGCGAGCGCAAGCGCCTGGAGCAGGAGCGTGAGCGCCAGGCCTCCCGCGACCACCTGACGGGCGCCTTCAATCGACGCGCCTTCGATGCGGCGCTGCGCCGGGAGATCCAGCGTGCGGAGCGAATGGGCGAGCCCCTGGCGCTGCTGCTGCTCGATATCGACCACTTCAAGGCGGTCAACGACCGGCACGGCCACGCCAGGGGCGACGAGGTGCTCTGTCGCCTTGTCGAACGGCTCTCGCGGGGACTGCGTGCCACCGACCTGCTGGCGCGCTGGGGCGGTGAGGAGTTCGCCATCCTGCTGCCGGGCACCCCTTTGCAGGGAGCGGCGGCCTTCGCCGATCGGCTGCGGGTCCAGGTCTCCGAACACCCGCTACAGGGGCTCGCGATCACGGTGAGTGTCGGCCTCGGTGAATGGCGGTCCGGTGAAGGGCCCGAGGCGCTGCTGCGCCGGGTGGACGGCGCCCTCTACCGCGCCAAGAGTGCCGGGCGCAACAGCGTGGTGGTGGAGGGTAGGGCGGTGCATGGGGAGCCGGCGCCGCTGGCAGTGACCGAGGCCGGCAACGAGGTGACGTCGTGAAGGCGATCTCATCCGCCTGCACCGTGGCCTTCCCCGCCCGCCTGGCCGAAACCGGCTTTCAGCATGCCGACGAGGCGATCCTGGTCACCGACCAGCACCACCGCATCGTGGCGGCCAACCCGCGCTTCGTGGAACTGACCGGCAAGCCGCTGAACGCGCTGGTCGGCGCGACGCTCGAGGCTGCCGGGCTGGGAGGGCGTTGGCATGTCGACGGGCCGCGCTTTGTGGCGGAGCTCGAGAACGGCGGCCGGGCCCGTGCCGAGGTGCGCTGGCGCGATGCCCATGGCCGCGAGCGTCCCGGCCTGCTCTCCGCGCGGCGGGTGCAGGAGCCGCCACGCGCCCCCCATCAGGTGCTGGTACTGACGGACCTGACCTGCCTGGCGGTGCCGGACGCGGCAGCGGTGATGAGTCGCGAAGTCTATTTCGACAGCCTGACCGGGCTGCCCAATCAGCAGCTGACCACCCAGCTGATCGAGGAGTCGATTCGCCACGCCCGGCGCCACGCCGGCCAGCTGGCGGTGTGCGCCCTGGATATCGACCACTTCAAGTATCACAACGACCAGCTGGGCCGCCAGGTCGGCGACCTGCTGCTGGCCACCTTTGCCCAGCGCATCAACCACCTGCTGGGCGGCGATGACGTGGTCGCCCGGGTGGGCGGCGACGAATTCGTGCTGCTGCTCCACGGCGTCGAGGACGACTCGCTCTATCAACGGCTGCTGGAGGCGATCGAACAGCCCCTGGAGCTGCAGGGCCACAGCGTGCGGCTGACCGCCAGCCTCGGCGTCACCTGCTTTCCCGATGACTGCGGCGAGGGTGACGTCCTGCTGCGCCATGCCACCCAGGCCATGTACCGGGCCAAGCAGCGCGGCCGCAACACCTTTCACCGCTTCGACCCCAACCAGGACCGCGAGCTGCAGGTGCGCCAGGAGCGACGCACCCGCCTGGCGCAAGGGCTGGCGCGGGACGAGCTGCGCCTCCACTTCCAGCCCCAGGTCGACCTGTTCGATGGCAGCGTGGTGGGCGTCGAGGCGCTGGTTCGCTGGCAGCACCCCGAGGAGGGGCTGCTGATGCCGGGCGCCTTCCTCTCGGTGGTCACGGGCTCCCATCTGGAGCAGCGGCTCGGCGAATGGGTGCTCGAGGCGGCCCTTAGGCAGACCGCCGAGTGGCAGGGCGCCGGCATCGATCTGCCCGTGCACGTGAACATCAGCCCCGCCCACCTGCTGAGCGACACCTTCGTGACTGGCCTGGAGGCGCTGCTGGCGCGCTACCCCAATGTATCGCCAAGCCGGCTCAAGCTGGAGATCCTCGAGAGCACCGCCATCCATGATGTCCAGCAGGCGCTGGCCACCATGCGCCGCTGCCAGGCCATGGGCATCGACTTCGCCATCGACGACTTCGGCACCGGCTTCTCCTCGCTGACCCACCTGCGCCAGCTTCCGGTGGACCTGATCAAGATCGACCAGAGCTTCGTGCGCGACATGCTCAGCGACCCCGACGACCTCGCCATCGTCGAGAGCGTCATCTTCATGGCCAATCGCTTCAAGCGCCCCATGCTGGCCGAGGGGGTCGAGACCCTGGAACACGCCCGCGCCCTGGTGAATCTGGGGTGTTGCCTCGCCCAGGGCTATGGGATCGCCCGCCCCATGCCCGCCGAGGCCCTGCCGGACTGGCTGGCGGAGTGGCCGCATCGCCACGAGTGGCGCGCGCTCACCCTGCAGACGCTGGGGGCCGGCCGTCGCGTCGCGGCGAGGTAGCCTTTTCGGGGTATCGTCTGTGCGTGGCGGGGTGCCCTATACTGCGCCGCCCTTCGTCCGTTCCCTTCGCCATTGACCCGCGAGATCCCATGAACCAGGACCAGCCCATCGAGCGAGGCACCCGCAACGAGCATGAGATGCTTACCGGCGCCGAGCGGCTCTCCGTGGAGGACCTGCGCCGGGCGCTGGAACAGCGCGACCAGGCGCTGGCGCTCTCGCGCCAGAACCTGCAGATGGCCGAGCGGGTGATCGACGCCTCGCAGGAGGGGATCATCATCACCGACCCCAGCGGGGTGATCGAGTACGTCAACCCGGCCTTCTGCCAGGTCACCGGCTACAGCGCCGAGGAGGCCATCGGCCGTACGCCGGCGCTGCTCTCCTCCGGGCGTCACGACGCCGTCTTCTACCGGCAGATGTGGCACGAGCTCGATACCCACGGCTACTGGCGCGGCGAGATCTGGAACCGGCGCAAGGGCGGGGCCCTCTACCTGGAGCGGCTGACCATCACCGCCATCGGCGACGATGACGGCAAGGTCACCCACTATGCAGCGCTCTTCACCGACATCACCCTCATTCGCGAGAACGAGGAGCGGGTGCGCCGGCTGGCCTACTATGACCCGCTGACGCGGCTGCCCAACCGCCGCCTGCTGGAGGACCGCCTGGCGCTGGCCATTCGCCATGCCCACCGCCAGCAGCAGGGGCTGGCGGTGATCTTCATCGACCTCGACCACTTCAAGCAGGTCAACGATACCCTGGGCCACGCCGTGGGCGACGAGCTGCTGCTGCAGGTCGCCGAGCGGCTGCAGGAGCGGCTGCGCGAGGACGACACCCTGGCGCGCCTGGGCGGTGACGAGTTCCTGGCCCTGCTGCCGGAGCTGCACGACGTGGAGGAGGTGACCCGGGTGGCGCGGCGCCTGATCGAGGCGATCGGCCAGCCCTTCGCGGTGGGCGATCACAGCTTCCGGGTGGGCTGCAGCCTCGGCATCAGCCTCTACCCGGCGGATGGCACCAGCGCCGACGCCCTGGTGCGCAGCGCCGACACCGCCATGTACCGTGCCAAGCGCGAGGGGCGCAACACCTACCGGCTGTTCCGCGCCGAGATGAACGACCACGATAGCCGTCTGCTGGCGCTGGAGAGCGCCCTGCGCGACACCGTGGAGAGCGGCGAGGGGCTGGCCGTGCACTATCAGCCGCTGGTCAACCGCGACAGCGGCGAGGTCGAGGGCGCCGAGGCGCTGGTGCGCTGGCACCACCCCGCATTCGGCGACGTCTCGCCTGGGGTGTTCGTGCCCATGGCCGAGCGCTCCGGCTTGATCATTCCCCTGGGGCGCTGGGTGATGGAGGAGGTGGCGGGACAGCTGCGCCAGTGGCGCCAGGCCGGGCTCAATCCGCCTCGGGTCGCCATCAACCTCTCCGCCAGCCAGTTCTGGCAGCGCGACCTGGTCGAGCAGATCCGCCGGCTCTTCGCGCGCTTCGCGCTGCCGCCCGGGCAGATCGGCTTCGAACTCACCGAGAGCGTGCTGCTCGACCGCCAGCAGGAGGCCGTGGCCGTGCTCGAGGCCCTGCGCGAGCTGGGCTGCCGACTCGCCATCGACGACTTCGGCACCGGCTATTCGTCGCTGAGCTACCTGCAGGACCTGCCGCTGACCACCCTCAAGGTGGACCGGCGCTTCGTGCAGCGCCTCACCGGCGACGAGGGGGAGCGCCGCGGCAGCGCCGCCATCGTCGCCGCGGTGACCGGCCTGGCTCAGGAGCTGGGCCTGCGCGTGGTGGCCGAGGGGGTGGAAACCGAAGCGCAGCTCGAGGCTCTTTCCCGCTACCCGGTCACGCTGATTCAGGGGTATCTCACCGGCAGGCCGGTAGACGCCGAGACCTTTGCCGAGTGCTACCTGCAGCAGGGCTAGAGCACCGGGCGGGCGCAGTTGGCGCCAGTACTCGCCAGTTCAGCTTCGTGGCGGCAGTGCGTGACGGTTAGGCGATCGACGACGGCGTGGACCGGGCAGACCGATCGATGAGACAGCCGATTTCGCAATAACCACGGATTTTTTCTCAAGTTGTGACTTCCCCCGCCGATCCCTCCACCACAGGAGGCAAATTCACCGGCAATAAGGCAGTGTGTTATGGCGAGTATTTCAGCCCTCGGCATCGGTTCCGGGCTCGACCTCAATGGGCTTCTGGATCAGCTCAACGAGGCGGAGCGCGGCAAGCTCGAACCCGTGGAGCGCCAGATCGAATCCCAGCAGGTGAGGATCTCCGCCTACGGCGAGCTGCAGGGGGCGCTGGCCGCCTTCGAGGGCGCGGTGGGCCGGCTTGCAGGCCCCGAACTGTTCCAGAGCCTCTCCGCCAATGTGACCGGCGACGCCCTGCAGGCCGCCGCCGATGCGGATGCCGCCCCAGGCCAGTACCAGTTGGAGGTGGAGCAGCTGGCCAGCGCCGGCAGCCTGGCCAGCCAGCGGATCGACGTTGAGCTCGACGAGGCCCTGACCGACCGCGAGGCGACCCTGACCCTGGCGTTTGGCAACGCCCCGGAGGGAGAGCCCGATGCCATCGACATCAGCGTGGCGGCCGGCAGCACCCTCGAGGAGGTGCGCGATGCCATCAACGCCCACGAGGGCGCCAACGTCTCGGCAAGCGTGGTCAACGACGGCGAGGGCAACCGCCTGGCGCTGATGTCGAACGCCACCGGCGAGGCGGCCTCCGTCACCGGCATGACCTTCGAGGAGGGCTTCTTTGCCGATGGGGTGATCGTCAGCGATGCCGAAGACGCCGACGAAGGCGTGGTGGTTCAGGCAGGCCGCGACGCCGCCTTCAGCGTCAACGGCATCGCTATCGTAAGCCCGACCAACCAGGTGGAGGGCGCCATTCAGAGCGTCACCCTGGACCTGCAGCAGCCGGGCAGCGCCACGCTCGGCGTGGAGCAGGACACCCTGGCGGTGCGCGAGGCGGTGAGCGGCTTCGTGGAAGCCTACAACGCCCTCAAGGGCACCATCGGCGAGCTGACCGCCTTCGATGCCGACTCCGGCCGGGCCGGCGAGCTGCTGGGCGACAGCGCCGTGCGTACCATTGAATCGCGGCTGCGCAACGATCTCAGCAGCATGGTGGGCGACCCCGCCCAGGGCGAGCTGGCCATGCTCAGCGAGCTTGGCATCTCGCTCTCCCTGGACGGCACCCTGAGCCTGGACCCCGCCGAGCTCGACATTGCCATCGCCAACGACATGGGCGCGGTGGAGCGCTTCTTCGCCGGCGGCGAGGATGCCCCAGGCATGGCTGGGCGCCTGGCCGAGACCAGCAGCCAGCTGCTGGGCAGTAACGGCGCGCTCACCAATGCCATCGGCGGCGCCGAGAATCGCATCGAGAGCCTCAATCAGCGCTACGTGCGCATGGAGCAGGGTATCGCCCAGACCATCGAGCGCTACCGGGTGCAGTTTGGCCAGCTCGACGGCATGATCGCCCAGATGAACCAGACCAGCGATTACCTCACCCAGCAGTTCGCCGCCATGGATGCCCAGCTGGGCCGCGATTGATCGGCGACATGCTAAAGTTCCTCCTCCTGCTGCCGATAGTCTCTTTCAGAACCGTTATCGGCACCCGCGCTTCGCGCGCCTACTGAGGAACTTCCATGTCAACCATCACGGCCCTCGGCGTTGGCTCTGGCCTGGACCTTTCCGGTCTGCTCGATCAGCTGCGCGACGCGGAGCGCGGCAAGCTCGCCCCCCTGCAGGCACAGAAGGAGCAGCAGCAGGCGAAGATCTCCGCCTTCGGCCAGCTGCAGTCGTCGCTCACCAAGTTTCAGGACAGCGTGGCCAAGCTCAACGACGCCTCGCTGTTCCAGAGCCTCTCCGCCAACGTGCGCGGCGAGGCCTTTACCGCCACCACCAGCAAGACGGCCCAGCCCGGTAGCTACAACGTAGAGGTGGCTCAGCTGGCCACCGCCGGCACCCTGGCCACCACGGCGGCCACCACGCGGGATGGCGAGCTGTTCACCGCGGCCGATACCCTGACGCTGAACTTCGGCGCCACCTTCGATGCCGACGGCGAGCTGGATGATTCCGCCGCGCCGCTGCGCAGCGTGGAGATCCAGATCGAGGCGGGCTGGTCCCTCGAGGACCTGCGCGACGCCATCAACGCCGACGAGAAGGCAGGCGTGTCAGCGTCGATCGTCAACGACGGCAATGGCTACCGCCTGGCGTTGGCGAGCAAGGAGACCGGCGCCGATGCCTCGCTGACTGGCCTCGCGTTCGGCAGTGCCACCCTTCAGGCGGACGCCGATACCCTGCGCGCAGGCCGCGACGCCAGCATCAACGTCAACGGCATCAGCATCACCAGCGCCACCAATCAGGTGGAGGGCGCCATCCAGGGCGTGACCCTCAACCTGGAGCAGACCACCGAGGCGGGGCAGCCCATCACCCTGCGGGTGGAGCAGGACACCCTCAAGGCCCGGGAGGCGGTTCAGGGCTTTGCAAAGGCGTTCAACGAGCTCAAGGGCACCATCGGCAAGCTCACCTCCTTCAATGCCGAGACCGGTCAGGCCGGCGAGCTCAACGGCGACAGCGCCGTGCGCACCATCGAGGCGCGCCTGCGCAGCGTGCTCTCCGGTGGAACCGGTGAAGGTGAGCTGCGCACCCTGAACCAGGTGGGCATCACCCTGCAGCGCGATGGCACCCTGAAGCTCGACGACGCCAAGCTCAACGAGCTCACCAGCGGCAACATGGCCGCCCTGGGCGAGTTCTTCGCCGGTGCCGACAGCAAGGGCGGCATGGCGGGGCAGCTCAACACCGCCCTGGGCCAGCTGCTGGACGGCAACGGCATCGTCAAGCGCTCCATCAGCGGGGCGGAGAGCCGGGTCAAGAGCATCGGCGAGCGCTATGCGCGCATGGAGGTCTCCATCGAGCGCACCATCGACCGCTACCGGGTGCAGTTCGGCCAGCTCGATTCGATGATCGCCCAGATGAACCAGACCAGTGCCTACCTCACCCAGCAGTTCGATATGCTGGCGGACCTGGGCAACCCCAGGAAGCGGTAGCGGCGCGGGGCGCGCTTCGGTCCTGCCCGCTTCTTTGCTCGCAAGCCCACCATTCCCCACAGCGCCCGGCTCCGCCGGGCGTTGGTCTTTTCGGGTCACCTATAGGTCAAATTTACCTTCCGTTACGTGCTGTCAAGGCAAAGGACACAAATTATTTTGCGCCGGGCCTAAAGGTTTTCTCCGGGCCGCCGTTATAGAGAGTAACGGCCAACGGCGCCGTTGTGGCAGGCCCGCTGGGCCTTGAAAGACCAATCGCAGCGGGCCCGCCAATGGAGCCCCCCACGTTAGGAAGGAACATCACATGTCCGTGATCAATACCAACATCACTTCCATGATTGGCCAGTCCAATCTGAACAAGTCCCAGAACGCCCTGCAGACCTCCATGGAGCGTCTCTCCTCCGGTCTGCGCATCAACAGCGCCAAGGATGATGCGGCCGGTCAGGCCATCGCCAACCGCATGTCTGCTCAGATCAATGGTCTGGCTCAGGCGCAGCGTAACGCCAACGACGGTATCTCCGTGGCCCAGACTGCTGAAGGCGCGCTGAATCAGGTCAACGATAACCTGCAACGCATTCGTGAGTTGACTGTTCAGGCACAGAACGATACCAACTCCTCTGATGATCTGCGTTCAATTCAAGACGAAATTGATCAGCGTCTTGAAGAGATTGATCGTATCTCTAAAGAGACCAGCTTCAACAGTGTTGATGTTCTCGCGGAAAATCAGAAGCTTAGCATTCAAGTAGGTGCTAATGACGGTCAAACGATTTCTGTAAACCTCAAGCAGATTAATGCCAGTACTCTCGGGCTTGGTTCCTTCAGTGTTGCAAAAGGCTTCGACCCGGCGACTCTGGACGGCGCGGTAAGTGAGGTATCCTTCTCAGTTAAGGCTGACACTAGTGACCTGACTGGAAGTCAAACACTTGTGAGCTATGATGATGCTGGCACGACTCGCTATGCTATCCAGACTGGTGTTGCTGGCGAAACTGGGGATGGTGGTGAAGTATTTTCTTATGTAGAAGCCGTTATTGATCCGGTGACTGGTAAGGTTTCTGCGGGTACTGATCCTGTGGCATCTCTCACTGGTACCGGCACCGGCGGTTCAGGTGATGCGTATGCCCCCGCAGGTGGTGCAACTGTTGTTGCTAATGGCTCTACTGTAGAAGCTTTCGTAGAAGTTGACGATGCTTCATGGAATACTAAGTATGATGATCTGCAGCAAACTACAGACGGACAGTATGTTCTGATGGAAGGTACCGGTTCGAATGTAAAATACTTCTCAGCCTCTATCGGTACAGATGGAAAAGTAACTGCAGGAGCTGAGCTGTCAACCACTTCTAAGACTGTTGATCCGCTTAAGGCACTGGACAGCGCTCTGAATCAGGTGGATAGCCTGCGCTCCGAGCTGGGTGCCGTCCAGAATCGTTTCGAGGACGCCATCACCAACCTGAACACCAACGAAACCAACCTTGCTGCTGCTCGTTCGCGCATCGAAGATGCCGACTACGCGGTAGAAGTCGCCAACATGACCCGCGCGCAGATTCTGCAGCAGGCCGGCACTTCCGTACTGGCACAGGCCAACCAGATCCCGCAGAACGTGCTGTCTCTGCTGGGCTAAGGTTGAGCTAATAGGGAATAGGTTTCTTCCCTTTGGCACTGCCATCGGACCGGCTCCTTTCGAGGGGCCGGTTTCTTACTTTCTGGGGGCAGCATGACTGTTGACGAACACCAGCGTGTGATCGACGAGCTTCAGGCTGTGCTGGACGATACTCGATCTACCATGGAGCGATTCGAAGCCACCGGCATGGATGAGCAGATGCCGGAGGACTACGAAAAGCTGCTCGTGATTCTGGACGATGCCGTGACGCAGCAGCGCGGGCAGGTGATGGCGATGCTCGATCAGGCGTAGCGGCCCGTTCGTCTCATTGGCATTGCCAAGCGCAGGATAGAGGCAAGGGCTTGTGCCATATCAAGCCTTTGATTCGAGGCGCTTATGATAGCGTGTCTTCTGACCCTGATGCGGAGAGCTTGCGTTGCACGAACTGGTCTTCGAATCCACGCCGGCCCTGCTGCTTTCTGCCTTTGCGCTGATCAGCAGCCTGCTGGCCATGGCGCTGGCCTACTTCCTGTTTGCCAGGCATCGCGCGCGCGTATCGCCGGCCGTGAACGAGGCGACACCCCAGCCTGAACAGGCCGATAAGCCCGCCGAAGCCGATGCCGATGCTCTCCCTCGCACACCGGCGAGTGGCCAGGCGGTGACCGCGCACTCACTCTTCGTGATCTTCCCCACGCCAGATAGCGAGACCCGACAGGCCATCGTCACATGGCTGCGCCGGATCGAGGCGCGCTACGACAGCGTGCTCGAGGTCTACAGCGTGCCCGGCCAGCAGCCCGCCAACCCGATCAAGGTCGCCAATGCCTTCCCGCCCGGCACCCTGCCGGATCTCCTTGGAGAGGAGGGTGGCGATGGCTTTGAGCTTCGCGGCCTGAGCCTGCTGGTGAAGCC
Organism: Halomonas sp. JS92-SW72; assembly: GCF_003547075.1. NCBI lineage: Bacteria > Pseudomonadati > Pseudomonadota > Gammaproteobacteria > Oceanospirillales > Halomonadaceae > Halomonas > Halomonas sp. JS92-SW72. Next base: position 1,734,261 of record NZ_CP032147.1, on the reverse strand, counting down.
GCCGCTGCGGCGCAGCCGCAACCAGCAGATGCACGTCTTTATCGAGCTTGCCAGGGAGCTCGAGGCACTCGGCGGCGAGGTGCTCGATGCCGACCGTCAGCCGGCCACCGAGCAGACCTACGAGCGCATTCTGGGCTGACCCGCGCCAGGCCTTATACCCCAGGGCCCGCTCGATGCCCTCGTTTCCGAGATGGCCACGAGCCGGTATGCTCGCGGGATGATGCCGAAGAGGGCCGGGGAGGATGATGACGCTGGATGTGGTGCTGTCGCTCTCGCCAGCGGCGTGCCGGGCCTACTACGAGGCGCGTGCCGAGCAGGTTCGCGCCTGGAGCACCGACGGGCGACGGGTGGCCTTTCCGGCCGTGGCGCTGCGCCGAGTGGTGACCCGGGAAGGCGTGCATGGCATCTATCGCCTGAGGGTCTCGGATCAGGGCAAGCTGCTGGAGATCACGCGGCAGGCGGATCTCCGCTGACGTGATAACATGCCGGTAACAATAGCCTTACAACATCCGTGTCAGGAGCTCACCCATGGTGCCTGGAACCTTGCTGCGTCGCTTGCTTGTCGTGTTATCGGTCGCGCTGCTGTGTCTTGCCGGAACGGCCGCCTCGGCGTCGCCGGAGTTCGTCATCCTCAAGCAGGGCCAGCAGGAGAGCCGCCTCTCCGTGGAGGAGCTGCGTCAGCGTGCCGACCTGCGCTTCTCGTTCTACGACCCTTACCTGGCGGACGAGGTGGAGATCACCGGCCTGGTGTTTCGCGACCTGCTCAAGGAAGCGTTCGGCGAGGTGCCGGCGCAGCTGCGCTTCACCGCCTGGGATGACTACGACGTCACCCTGGGAGGCTGGGACGATCCGAACTGGATCCTGGTGACCCATCACGACGGTGAGCCGCTCACCCTTCGCCAGCGCGGTCCGTTGCGTCTGGTGGAGCGCGACTACGGCAGCCGCGATCCCGGCAACCTGCGCAACTTCAACGACTGGATCTGGATGATTCGCGAGGTCGAAGCGCTGCCATGAGTCGGCCTCTGCGCTGGCGTCGCCATCTGGGGTGGCTGTGGCTCAGCGTGATGAGCTTCACCGCCCTGATGCTGCTGATCACCTACGAGACGCGCTGGGTGCACCCCGACATCAACGCCTACTTCAGCCAGTCCGGCAACCTCACCGGTCAGCAGCTCGCCACGCGCTCCCGCCGCTACCTGGAGGAGAGCCTCGGCCTGCTGCTGGAGGAGGGCGACAGCGCCGCCGCCCGCGAACGAGCCGGCTTCCAGGTCGACCTGGGCTACAGCCTCTTCGATATCGGCCTCTATCGAAACGAGTATGCCTGCACGCTGCCGAGCCTGGCGCGGCTGGACGAGCTGCAGCGCCGACTGACGCGCGGTGAGGCCCTGCCGCCGTCGTCTTTGAGCGAGCACCTGCTGGGGCCGATCCGCTGCCTGACCGAGATCGAGATGGATCAGCTCGACCGCCGCGGCAAGGTGACCAACGAGTTCGTGGAGCAGACCCGTCGCCACCAGACCCAGGTGCTGGTGGGCAGCCTGCTGATCTACCTGCTGGGGCTGGTCTTCTGGTGGATGCATGAGCGCCGGCGTCGCCAGGCCGAGCGGGCCAGCCGCGATAGCCTGCGCTGGATGGCCCAGGCGCTGCGTGACCCGCTCACCGGTATCGGCAACCGCAGCGCCCTGCACGATGACGTGATGGCCGACCAGGGCCGCGCCCTGGGGCTTGTCCTGATCGATATCGACTACTTCAAGCAGTACAACGACACCCTCGGCCACCCGGATGGAGACCGCCTGCTGCGCGAGCTGGTGGAGCTGATCGACGCGGCCCTGGGCCGGCGGGCCAGGCTCTATCGCATGGGCGGCGACGAGTTCGCCGCCCTGCTGCCCGGTGAGGGCGAGGCCATCCTGGAGCGCGCCTGCCAGGACCTGATCGACGCGGTTCACCGGGCGGCGCTGCCCCATCCGGGCCACCCAGCCGGTGACTGGGTGACGCTCAGCCTGGGGGCGGTCCACTTCACTGCCAGCCGTGACGGCTTCTCGGGCGCCTATGCCGCGGCCGACCAGGCTCTCTATCACGTCAAGGCAAACGGCCGCGATGGCTGGCGGCTCGGCAGCGACGTCTCCTCTCCCGCCTGAGGAGAGGCACTCCCGTTCAGCGGCGCCCTGCGAACCGGCCGAGCGTCGGCCGGTCGATTATCAGCCGGTCTGTGCCAGCCGTGCGGCCGATGTCGGCCTGGCCAGCCGGAAGGTGCCCACCGCGGCCAGCAGGCTGCTGGCCGTTTGCGCCAGCCGTTCGGCATTGGCCTGGGAGGCATGGAGGGCCTGGCGCGAGGCCTGCAGGGCGGCCTGCATCTCCAGCACGCTGCCCTCCAGCTCCTCGATCCCCAGATGCTGCTCGCGGCTGGCGCCGTCGATCTCCACCAGCCGTGCCGCCACCTGGTCGAAGGCGCCGAGCACCTCGGCCATGGCGTCGCTGGCGGTGCGGGTGCGCTGCGCCCCCGCCTGGACGCTCTCGCCGGTCTCGTGGATGCGCCGGCGAATGCTCTCGGCGATCTCGCTGGTGTGCTGGGAGAGCTGGCGGACCTCGCCGGCGACCACCGCGAAGCCGCGCCCCTGATCGCCGGCCCGGGCCGCTTCCACCGAGGCGTTGAGCGCCAGCAGGTTGGTCTGGAAGGTGATCTGGTCGATGTCGCCGAGCAGGGAGGCGATGCCGGCGGCGTCGCCCTCCAGCCGGGTCATGGCGCTGCCCAGCGCTTCCACTTCCTGCTGGCCATGCCGGGCATGGCGCGCGGCCGCTTCGGCGAGCTCGCGTACCCGGGCGGCTTCGCTGGCGCTCTCGCGCGTGGTGGCGCTGAGCTGAGTGGCGCTGGCCGAGACCCGGGCCACCTGGCCGGCATTGCGCTCGGCCTGCTCGCCGAGTTCGGCCTGGCTGCTGGCCAGGGCATCGCCCAGGTCGCCGACCTCGCTGGCCGTCGCCCGCACCTGATGGAGGGTGCTCGCGACCCGCTGCTGCATGGTCTCGATGGCGGCAAGCGTCGGCCGGCCGAGGTCGCGCCGGGTGAAGACATCGTCCAGGCGACCCTGGCCGGCGCGGGCGGCAAAGGCGGCGACGCGCAGGCCATCCTGGAGCTGGCCGCGCAGGACGAGAGAGAGGTAGCCCAGGATCAGCGCCTGGGCCACCACCGCGCCCCCGTGCTGGAGCAGACAGACCAGCAGGGCCGCGCCGGCATGCTCCTCATGCTCGCCGAGCCCCGCATAGAGGCTTGCCAGGCCAAGGGCCTGCAGCCAGGTGAAGAGCGCATGGTGGAGCGCGATGACCCCGGCGCCGACGGCAATCACCCGCCAGTCGCTGTAGAGGATAAGGGCGGAGAGCATGATGAAGATGCTGAAGTGGGCCTCGATCAGGCCGCCGCTCTGCTCGATCAGCAGAGCGGCGAGCGCCATGTAGAGGAAGGCCTTGGCGAAACCGTTGGCCGGGTGTCCCGGCAGCCGCCACTGCAGCAGGGCAATGGGAGGGAGTATGACTACCGCGACCCCCAGGGCCAGCGGCCATGTGCCGTTGGTGAAGCCCAGCGTCAGGCACAGCACCAGCAGCAGCAGGGCGGGCATCCACATCAGGCGGTCGATGCGCCGGTAGTGCTCCGAAGCGTGCCGAGAGGCCTCGGCGGTCTCGGGGTAGGCGTTGGCAGTGGCGTCGGTGCGGGGCATCCGGAGCATCCTTCTGTGAGAGGGGGAGGCCTGGGCGTCATGGCTGGCCTCCTTCCTGCTATCGGCCGATATCGGGAAACCTTTAGCCGGCCTGTCGATGAATATAACTCCTGTACAAGTATTCGTCGCCGTTGTTTGCGGCAGGCTCAAGTTTCCGGCCTGATGGCCGATAGCACCGAGGGAGCCATCGGGCACGGGCCATGGTGTGACGAGAGCAGGCAGGGACAGGGATGACGGGAGCAGACGACGGCTACGTGCGGGTGACGATGCCCGCCGAGATGGAAGAGATGCTGTTACGGCTCAGCCAGCCGGGGGGGGCCTCGCTGCAACTCGATGCCGAGGCGAGTCACCCGTTTCCGGTGCTGGTGGTGGAGCAGGTGCCGGGCGAGCACCTGTGGCTCGATATCAGTGCCATTCGTGAGGTTGCCCCGGAGCTCAAGCGCGGCACGGCGTTCCGCCTGCTGGGGCAGAGCCGTGACCAGATGCTGCGCACGCCGCCATTGGCGATGAGCGAGTGCCAGGAGCAGGGGGGCCGCCTGCTGTGCCGCTGCCCTTACCCCACCAGCCTCGAGGTGCTGCAGCGGCGCGCCTCCTTCCGCGCCCGCCTGCGCCTCGGCATGGAGGTGGGGGCCATCGTGCGTGGCGACGACAGCGAGACATCGCTGCAGGGGGATCTGAAGGATCTCTCCCTGGAGGGGTGTCAGCTGGAGCTGCCGCTGTCGGGGGCCGGTTTCCTGGCCGATGCCGACCTGGTGGAGATCGAGCTCTGCTTCCTCAACGGCACGCGCTTTGTGATTCCTGCCAAGCCCCGCCACCGCCAGGCGGACCCCGAGCGCCAGGCGCTGCGCGTCGGCATGCAGTTCGTGGCGCCGAGCGGTGACCAGGAGCGTCAGCTCTGGCACTTCGTGCGCGAGATCGAGCGGGAGTCTACCCGCCAGGGGGAGGGCAGCGAGAGCTCGCTGCTGCCGTCGCTGCTGTTCCAGACCGATCTGACCGCCCCTGCCCCGGTGAGCCGGCGCAACGTCTCCCCCTATGCCACCCCCATGGCCAGGCGGCTGGCACGCATCGCCGGCTACCTGGATGCCCAGCTGCTCGAGATCAAGCAGGGCGGCCGCCTCGATTCCGTCCAGCTCTCGAGCTTTGCCGACCGCCTGCTGGGGCTGCATGCCGAAGATCGCGAGGCGCTGCTGTTTGCCACCTGCTGCCTCTACAACGAGCCGCTGCTGGTGCGCCACGGCCTGGGGGTGGCCGTGCACCTGCTCGATCTCGCCTCTACCGGGCCGCTGCCGCGCGATGTGCGCAAGGCGCTGGTCGCCTGCGCCATGGTGCACGACCTCGGCAAGGCGCTGCTCCCGGCCGAGCTTCTGGAGGCAAGGGACTGGGGCGCGCCCCAACGCGAGGCGCTCGCCGCCCACGTCGAGGTGATACGTGAGCGCCTGGGGGCCTGCCACTGGCTCGCTTCGGGGGTGGTGCAGGCGGTGGTGATGCGAATCAACGAGCGCCTGGATGGCAGCGGCTACCCGGAAGGGCTCTCCGGGGAGCAGCTCGGCGAGCTGACGCGGCTGGCCAGCGTGGTGGATGTGGTGGAGGCCATGCGGCGTGACCGCCCCGACCGGCCGGCCTGGGCGATCAGCGATATCTATCGCCACCTGCTCAGCCACCCCGGCCAGTTCGATGCCCGCTGGGTGAAGCGCTACCTCAAGCACTTCGGTGTCATGCCGATCGGTACCCTGGTGCGCTTCCCCGGGGGCGAGCTGGGCTGGGTGCAGCGCCTGGATGGCATGGGGCGCCTGGCTCAGATCCAGCTGACCGAGCGGGCCGAAGCGCCCGGAGAGGCGCTGGGCGAGGTGCTGCGTGGCGAGCGTCTCGAGCGGCTGGGCGAGGTCGCCGAGGTGCTGGCGGTCTCCTGCTGACGCCACCTCGCTTCGCCCTCTCCGCCGGCGCACGCTAAAGTCTCCTTACCCCGGGCCGATAGAGGAATATATCCACCTGATCGCGGGCTATTCATGGCCTCGGCGGGTGCCAAGGGTGTCACACTGAGTGTCATGATGCGGTGCAAGATCGGCCATCGCATGCGGATCAGAGGAGAAAACGATGAGTGCCATACGTGGAGCCGCCGCCTACGGCCGAGGTGCCAGCGCCTATGCCCGGGTCGGCGTGGAGAGCGGCGTGATGTCGGCAAGCCCCCATCAGCTGATCCTGATGCTCTTCGACGGGGCCCTGGCGGCGATGCGTGCGGCGCGCATTCATATGGAAGCCGGCAATACCGCGGAGAAGGGGCAGTCCATCTCCAAGGCGCTGGACATCGTCAACAACGGCCTGGCGGCCGCCCTGGACACCGAGAAGGGCGGTGAGGTGGCCGAGCGGCTGGGGTCGCTCTACGACTACATCGCCCGCCTGCTGCTGGCCGCCAACTTGCACAACGACGCGCAGAGCCTGACCCAGGCCGAGTCCCTGCTCGAGAACGTGGCCTCCGCCTGGCGCGACATCGGCGGCCAGGCGGGGCGCGAATGAGTGCTCACCTGCGGGGCGATGCCGGCGATGCTAGAGCGCCTGTCGATCGCCAGGCGCTGCTGCTGGCGGCCTACGAGTCGCTGATGCACGCCTCGCGGCGCATACTGCTCTCGGCCGAGGCCGGCGACTGGGAGGCGCTGATCGAGCAGGAGGCCGACTACCTGGTCAGGGTCGAGCGCATCAAGCGCATGGATGCGCAGCAGCCGCTGGATGATGGGGCAGCCTCCCGCAAGGCGGCGCTGCTCGAACAGATCCTCGAGCAGGACCTGGAGATTCGCCGGCGGCTCGTCGAGCGGCGCGAGGAGCTCGGTCGCCTGATCGGCAGTTCTCGGCGGCAGCAGGCCCTGTCACGCGCCTATGGCCCTCTGCAGGGGGGCATGCCCATTGACGCGGCACACCGGTTCGGTCCGCCGGAGCCGTGAGCGGCATCAACTCGCTGATCGATACCGTTCTGCACCAGGTGCTGGGCAAGCGGATCGACACCGCGCCACCGCGTGACCTCAACGAGCCGGTGCGGCCGATCTCTCCCTCCGAGGCCCCCCGCGCCCTGCACAGCGATTCGCGCCTGGATGCCAGGTCGCGCTCTGCGCTGGTCGTGGAACCTCAGCGCCCCGGTCGCGAAGGGGCGGCCCCCCCTCCCGCCGCGCGGCCAGGTGGCGAGCCATCGCCACCGTCCTCTACCCAGACCCACTTCACCCCCGCGGCGCGCTCCATTGCCGATGTGCTGCTGCGCTTCCCGGCGCCGCCATCGGCGCTCCGGCCAGCGGCTCCGCTGGTGGCGACCTCGGAGCCGGCGACCCCGGCGCTCACGGCCGAGCGGCTGCAGCTCAGCGTGCGCGACAGCGGGCTCTTCTATGAATCGCACCTCAACCGCTGGTATCGGGGCGAGATGCCCCGGGAGCAGCTGCTGCGCGAGCCCCAGAACCTGCTGCGTCCGCCGGGCTTCGTGCCGGCGGCGCCCGCTCCGGGGCGTGCCGGCGTCTCCCCGCAGGGCCAGGCGGCGAGGGCAGAGCCGCCAAGCCTGCGCCTCCAGACCTTCGAGCCGGCGGCGCCATCGCTGCGTCGTGACCTGATGTCGCCGCTGACCCCGGCCCGCAGCCCGGAGCCGCCGGAACGCCAGGTCGCCTCCGGGCGCGACGCCCCCCTGCCGGCCGTTCGTGAGCCGGTGCAGGAGAGCCTGCAGGGGATCGTGCGCCAGCAGCTGGAGATGCTGGTGACGCCGGTGCTGCGCTGGGAGGGCGACGTCTGGACGGGGCTCTTCATGGCGCTGGTGCTGCAGGTACCCGTGGCCGAGCGGGAGGCGCCCTCCGAGGAAAAGGGAGACCGGGAGCGCGAGGAGCAGGAGGCGTGGCGCAGCGCGATGACGCTGCAGGTGGCGGGCTTCGGCGAGGTGCAGGTATCGCTGTGGCTGACGGGCACCCGCCTCGACCTTGGCCTCTCGGCCCCTGAACCGGACGTTCGCCAGACGCTGGCGCGAGGACTCGACCGGCTCGAAGGCAGGCTGTCGGCGCTGGGGCTTGCGGAGGTGAGGGTGCGGCTGCTCGAGGAGGTGCCGCATGGTTGAGCGCGAGGGACTGCCACGACGCCGGGCCGTGGCCCTGGCCTACCGGGAGGGCGATGACGCGCCGCGGGTGATCGCCAAGGGCTATGGCGAGCTCGCCGAGCGGATCATGGCGGAGGCGCGACGGCAGGGCATTCACGTGCATGACGCGCCGGAGCTGGTCGGGCTGCTGATGGGGCTCGACCTGGATGAGCGGATTCCCCCTGCGCTCTACCAGGTGATCGCCGAGCTGCTGACATGGGTCGGAGAGCTGGCTGAGGAAGCCAGAACATAAGTTAATATTTGTAAAAAATTGTCGATTTAAAGTAAAATGCCAAAGTAAACCTTGTTGTTGAACTGACACAGTATGAGATTTGCCATTCCAGAAGGATGATTTTCATCACCTTTTTTTCTGTATTGATCTGCGTCAATTTTCCATCGCTATTTAGTAATTTGCTGACCTATTGCATCCCCGCCGTATTTCCCCAGAATCAACGTTGAACTGAAGAGGAGCCTTGCCCGCTCAGCCGGGCACTCCAAACCGTCAAGCCTGCCGGTCCTCGAGAAGCATCTTGAGTGCGAGAGGTGGGTGACAAGAAGAAAAGCCGCGGCAATCCCCTGGCGCGGCAACAACTTGGCGTAGGGAACCATGCAACATACCGACCTGCTGGACGAGATCGAGGAGATCAATCTCGCCTACCTGCTGCTGGCGCAGCGGATGCTGCTTGCCGACCGTGTCTCGGCCATGTTCCGTCTCAAGATCGACGATGAGATGGCGGACCTGCTGCTGGCGCTGAGCTCCCGGCAGCTGGCGCGGCTGGCGCGAACCAATCAGCTGCTCTGCCATTTCGGCCACGGCAGCGCGGACCAGCTTCGCCAGATCGTCGGCAACCCCCGCGACCAGGGGCAGGACCGCTTCCACGCCTCCCTGCTGATGGCCTCGCGTACGCGGCTGTCGCTGGCCGCTGGCGAGGGGGCCTGAGCCATGTCCCAGAAGAGTCTTGTCGATGAGATGCAGCAGGTGCAGCTGGCCATCGAGCTGATCGAGCTCGGCGCTCGCCTGCAGGTGCTGGAGACCGAGACCGAGATCAGCCGTGCCAAGCTGATTCGCCTCTACAAGGAGGTGCGCGGCATGTCGCCCCCCAAGGGGATGCTGCCGTTCTCCGCCGACTGGTTCATCACCTGGCTGCCCAACATTCACTCCTCGCTGTTCTACAACATCTACCTGCGGCTGCGGGAAGATCAGGGCTGCGAGCGGATGGAGGCCTTCGTCACGGCCTTCCGGCTCTATCAGGAGCAGGTGAAGCTCGATGGCGCGGAGACGGTGCTGGGCCTGACCCGGGCCTGGACGCTGCTGCGCTTCTTCGAGAGCGACCTGCTGCAGCTCTCCGAGTGCACGCGCTGCTCCGGCCACTTCGTGGCCCATGCCCACAGCCCCACCCATGACTATGTGTGCGGCATCTGCCAGCCGCCCTCACGGGCGGGCAAGACCCGCAAGCGCCAGGCCGCCAGCGCCGAGGCATCGAAACAGGTTCGTCGCGTCTCCTGAGGCGCCGGCGCCCGCCTGGCCCCCCCCCTCCCTACGCTCGACCGCGCGCTCACACCGAGCTGCGCGGTTTTTTCTGGGTATCGCTCAAGTCCCGCGCAGGGTGGCCGATAAGGCGAGTATGACGTCTCGGTTGCTTCGCCGCTGGTGGCAGGGCCGAGCCGGGGCGTACGACGGGCTGAGCGAAGGAAGTGGGCAGTGCTGATACCTCTTGGATATATCGTTGTCATTGTCTGCGTGTTCGGCGGCTTCGTGCTGGCCGGCGGCAGCCTCGGGCCCATCTTTCAGCCCCTCGAGCTGCTGATGATCGGCGGCGCGGGGGTGGGGGCCTTCATCGCCGCCAACAACGGCAAGGCGATCAAGGCGACCTTCCGGGTCTTCTCCAAGCTCAAGCGCGCCAACCGCTATGACAAGGCCTTCTACATGGAGCTGATGGGGCTGCAGTACAAGATCCTCGCCAAGATTCGCCGCGAGGGCATGCTGGGCATCGAGCGCGATATCGACGCTCCCCAGGAGAGCGCGCTCTTCAACGACTACCCGCGGCTGCTTTCCGACCCCATGGTGATGAACTTCCTCACCGACTACCTGCGCATCATGGTGAGCGGCAGCATGGAGCCCATGGAGCTCGATGAGCTGATGCTCCATGAGATCGAGGCCTTCGAGGCCGAGGTGCATATTCCGGCGGATGCCATCGCCAAGGTGGGGGATGCCATGCCGGCCTTCGGCATCGTGGCGGCGGTGCTGGGCGTGGTAAAGGCGCTCACCTACGCCGATGCCGGCCCCGACGAGATGGGGCAGATGATCGCCCACGCCCTGGTGGGCACCTTCCTCGGCATCCTGCTGGGCTACGGCTTCATCAACCCGGTGGCGAGCCGCATCGAGCGCCAGGCCAAGGAGGCGGAGAAGGTGCTGCAGTGCATGCGGGTGACGCTGCTGGCCAGTCTCCACGGCTACGCCCCCCAGATGGCCGTGGAGTTCGGCCGCAAGGCGCTGCATACCGCCGAGCGGCCGAGCTTCCGGGAGCTGGAGGATCACGTGCGTAGCGCCAAGTCGGAGTCCGCCGGGGCATGAGCACGGGAGAGGCGCGCCGCCCGATCGTCATCCGCCGCAAGAAGGTGGTGTACCGCCACCATGGCGGCAGCTGGAAGATCGCCCTGGCCGACTTCATGACGGCGCTGATGGCGCTGTTCCTGGTGATGTGGATCCTGTCGGTGGCAAGCCCGGAGCAGCGCGAGGGCGTCGCCGAGTATTTCCGCACCCCGCTGGTCACCGCCATCACCGGCGGCAGCGGCTCGGCCCAGACCAGCAACGTGATTCCGGGCGGCGGGCCCGACCCGGTCCACTCGGAGGGCGAGCGGGCGCGCCTCGACATGCGGGCCCAGACCCGCCCCAGCGATGTGCAGCGCAACTTCTTCACCGACCTGCAGCGGCGCATCGAGTCGGCGCTCCAGGAGGATCCCGAGCTGCGCCATCTGCGCAGCCAGATGCGCTTCGACATGACCCGCGAGGGGCTGCGCATCCAGCTGCTGGATACCGACCAGCGCCCGATGTTCGACGTGGGCAGCGACCGGGTCGCCCCCTACATGCGCAACCTGCTGCGCACCATGGCGCCGCTGCTCAACGAGCTGGACAACGACCTGAGCATCGGCGGCCATACGGACAGCACGCCGTTCGCCGGGGGCTATCGCGGCTACAGCAACTGGGAGCTCTCCAACGATCGCGCCAACGCCTCGCGCCGTGAGCTGGTGGCCGGGGGCTTCGACTCCGGCAAGCTGCTGCGCGTCTCGGGCTTCGCCGACCGGGTGCCGCTGCCGGACCTCGAGCCGCAGGACCCCGCCAATCGGCGCATCGAGCTGCTGCTGCTGTTCCCGGATGTGAGCGAACAGATTCGCTCTCCCTCCCTGATCAACGGACCCGGGATGCCGTCACCGGCCGCCCGCCTGGGCGGCGAGGTCGACCTGGCGCCGGTGGAGGCCTTCCAGCAGAGCCTGCGTCAGGCCCTGGGCGGTGAGGCCGGCCCCGGCGCGACGCCATAACGAGGAGAAGGACACGCGATGGATATCACCGATTTCTATGACACCTTCTTCGAGGAGGCCGAAGAGCTGCTGGCGGACATGGAGCGCCACCTGCTGGAGCTCGACGTGGAAGCGCCGGACGCCGAGCAGCTCAACGCCATCTTCCGGGCGGCCCACTCCATCAAGGGCGGCGCGGGGACCTTCGGCTTCGAGGTGCTGCAGAAGACGACCCATCTGTTCGAGAACCTCCTCGACCACACCCGCAAGGGCGAGCTGCGCCTGCGCCGGGACATCGTCGATACCTTCCTGGAAACCAAGGACATGCTCAACGACCAGCTCGGCGCCTACCGCAACGGTGAAGACCCCGACCAGGCCGCTTTCGAGCGCATCTGCGCCATTCTGCAGCAGCTGGCGCGAGAGGAGATCGACCAGGGCCTGGCGGGCGGTGCGCCCGCCAGCCCGGCACCCGCCGTGGAGCCCGCGGCCGAAGCGGAGGCGCCGGCATGGGGGGGTGTCCCCGATTCAAGCGCCGATTCAAGCGGCTGTCTGGTGGTGGCCCTGCTGGGGGTGAGCGACGAGAACCGTGCGCTGCTCATCGAGGAGCTCGGCCAGCTGGGTGAGGTGAAGGCCCAGGGCGGCGGTCAGGCGCGCTACGAGGTGCTGCTGGCGACCACGGCGAGCCCGGACGACATCGAGGCGGTGATGTGCTTCATCATCGAGCCCGACGAGATCGAGGTCACGCCGGCCGTCGCTTCGGCCGAGGAGGCGGTCGCCGAAGTACCGGCCGGTGATGCCGTCGCGCCGGCCCCGGCCGAGCCACCGGCACCCTCTCCCTCGCCGGCGCCCGCTCCCCCCCAGCAGCAGGCCGTGGCCGAGGCAGCCGCCAAGGCCAAGCCGAAGCCCAAGGCCAGCGAGACGTCGTCGATCCGCGTCTCGGTGGAGAAGGTCGACCAGATCATCAATCTGGTGGGCGAGCTGATCATCACCCAGTCCATGCTCGACCAGACCGTGAGCCAGCTCGACGGGGTCGGCAATGGCGCGCTGCTCAATGGCATGAGCCTCTTGCAGCGCAACGCCCGGGACCTTCAGGAAGCGGTGATGTCGATCCGCATGATTCCCATGGACTTCGTCTTCAGCCGCTTCCCCCGCGTAGTGCGCGAGACCTCCGCCAAGCTCGGCAAGGAGATCGAGCTGATCACCGAGGGGGAGTCCACCGAGCTCGACAAGAGCCTTACCGAACGGATCATCGATCCCCTGACCCACCTGGTGCGCAACAGCCTCGACCACGGCATCGAGCCCCCCGAGGTGCGCGAGGCGGCGGGCAAGCCGCGCAGCGGCAGGCTGACGCTCTCGGCCCGCCATCAGGGCGGCAACATCATCATCGAGGTGATCGACGATGGCGCCGGCCTCAATCGCGACCGGCTGCTGGCCAAGGCGCGGGAGAGCGGTCTGGCCGTTTCCGACACCATGCCCGACGACGAGGTGTGGCAGCTGATCTTCGCCCCCGGCTTCTCCACCGCCAAGGAGGTGACCGACGTCTCCGGCCGCGGCGTGGGCATGGACGTGGTCAAGCGCAACATCCAGGGCATGGGGGGGCATGTGCAGATCATGTCCCGGGCGGGCGAAGGCACCACCATTCGCATCCTGCTGCCGCTGACCCTGGCGATCCTCGACGGCATGTCGATCCGGGTCGGAGAGGAGGTCTTCATCCTGCCGCTCACCGCGGTGCTGGAGTCCCTGCAGCCGGCTCGCGAGGATCTCTACGCCATGGCCGGCGACGACGTGGTGCTCAAGGTCCGCGACGAGTACCTGCCGGTGGTGGCGGTGCACGAGGCCTTCGACGTGGCCGGCGCCCGCACCGAGCTCACCGAGACTATTGCCGTGATCGTGCAGGGCGAGGGGCGCCGCTATGCGCTGCTGGTGGATGACCTGATCGGCCAGCAGCAGGTGGTGGTGAAGAACCTCGAGACCAACTATCGCAAGGTGCCAGGCGTCTCGGCCGCCACCATCCTCGGTGACGGCAGCGTGGCGCTGATTCTCGACATTGCCGGCCTGCATCAGCTCAGCCGGTCCAGGAAGCAGGCGCGACATGCCAGCCGCGCCACGCTCTCCGCTACTCCGCTTTCTCTCAAGGAGGTTGACGTCCAATGAACAGCGCGACCCATCAGGCGGCCCTGTCCGCCGAGGCCAGCAATCAGGAATTTCTGGTGTTCTCCCTGGGGGAGGAGGAGTACGCCGTCGATATCCTCAAGGTGCAGGAGATCCGCGGCTACGAGAACGTGACCCGCATCGCCAATGCGCCGGAGTTCATCAAGGGGGTGACCAACCTGCGCGGCGTGATCGTGCCGATCGTCGACCTGCGCATCAAGTTCCACCTCGAGCGGGTGGAGTACGGCGGCCAGACCGTGGTGATCGTGGTCAATGTCGCCGACCGTGTCGTCGGCATCGTGGTGGATGGCGTCTCCGATGTCATGACCCTCACCCCGGAGCAGATCAAGCCGGCGCCGGAGTTCGGGGTCACCCTCTCCTCCGATTTCCTGAGCGGCCTGGGCAGCCTGGATGACCGCATGCTGGTGCTGGTGGACATCGACAAGCTGCTGACCAGCGAGGAGATGGCGCTGGTGGAGAAGGCCGCCGACTGAGACCCGGGCCGGCGCGCCGAGAACACCCATAACAAGCACGATCGAGGGCAACATGCAGGGACTGTCGACGACAAGAAAGCTCTGGGCACTGCTGGGGGTGATCTGGCTGGCCATGCTGCTGCTGGCCGGCTGGGGAGCCTGGGAGACCCGCCAGACCATGCTGGCCGAGCGCAAGGGGGCCCTGGGCGACTATGTCGACATGGCCATGAACGCCGTGGCCGGCCAGGCCGAGCGCCTCGCCGCCGGCGAGCTCGATGAGGCCGAGGCCAGGGCCCTGGCGGCCGCCATGGTGCGCGACATGACCTACGACCAGGGTCGCGGCTATGTCTATGTCTTCAACGAGGACTATGAACTGCTGGCGCATCCGCGCCTGCCGGTGGGGACCTTCGTCGGCGACTTCCAGAACGAGGAGGGGCGCTACCTGTTCCGCGAGTTCGTGGAGTCGGTGCACCAGGACGACGGCTTCGTCGACTATCTGTGGGCCCACGAAGAGCAGGGCGGCCTGGCAGAGAAGTCCTCCTTCCACGGCTACTACGCCCCCTGGGGCTGGGTGATCGGCACCGGGGTCTATATCGACGACATCGACGCGGCCTTCCTGGGCTCCCTGATCGGCAATCTGCTGTCGCTGCTGGCGGTGGGCCTGCCGCTGACACTGCTGATGGGCCTGGTGATCCGTGATATCTCCCGGCGCCTGGGCGGCGATCCCCGCTATGCGGCCGAGGTGGTGCGCCATATCGCCGACGGCGACCTGACCCGCGACGTCCGGCTCACCCGCGCCGAGGGTGAGAGCCTGCTGCACGACATCGATCGGATGCGGGCCAACCTGGCGGCCACCATCGGTGACATCCATCGCAGCGCCGACGAGCTGGGGCAGGCGGTGGACGAGCTCAGTGCCGGCAACGACGAACTGGCCACCCGCACCGAGCAGCAGGCGGCCTCCCTGGCCGAGACCGCCTCGAGCATGGAGCAGCTCACCGCCACGGTGCGGCAGAACGCCGAGCACAGCGACCAGGCTCGCGAGCTCGCCGGCAGCTCGGCCAGCAGCGCCGAGCGGGGCCGGGCGGCGATGAGCAGCGTGGAGGCCTCCATGGCGGCGATCAACGAGAGCGCCAGCCAGATGATCACCATCGTCGACACCATCGATGCCATCGCCTTCCAGACCAATATCCTGGCGCTGAATGCCTCCGTGGAGGCGGCCCGCGCCGGCGAGCACGGCCGCGGATTCGCCGTGGTGGCCGAGGAGGTGCGCAAGCTCGCCAGCCGCAGCGCCGAGGCCGCCCGGGAGATCAAGGGGCTCATCGAGACCTCCGGTACCCAGGTGGCAGAGGGCAGCCGGCGGGTGGAGGAGGCCGGAAGCATCATCGCCGGTATTGCCCGCGAGATCGCAGAGCTCAGCACCCTGGTCGGCGACATCTCCGCGGCCTCCCGGGAGCAGAGCTTCGGCATCGAGCAGGTCAACGAGGCGGTCTCCCAGATGGATCGCATGACCCAGCAGAACTCGGGCCTGGTCGAGGAGCACACCCTGGCCTCCCAGCGCCTGGCGACCCAGAGCCACCGCCTGCGCGAGCACGTGCTGCGCTTCCGCACCGGTGCCGAGCGCCACCGAGCGGTGTTGGAAGAGCCCGCGCCGCTGGTGGAGGCGCCCGCTCGCCCTCGCCCGCTGGCGCTGGCCGAGAGCTGAGACGACGACATCCCGACGCCCCCGGGCGCCAGGGGCGGAGAGCCGGCCGACAGCTGCCGTCCCTCCCGGAACCGCACGGGGCCGTCGTGCCCCGGCCGCAGCAGAGAGAAGGTGGCAGTGTGAAGCGAGTGATAAAGCGAATCTTCGACAACATGACGGTGCGCCTGAGCTGGTTCCTGGTGCTGGGCACCTTCTTCGCCCTGATCCTGGTGCTCAGCGGCCTGGGGCTCTACCTGCTGGCGGTATCCAGCGCGGCCATGACCGACCTGGCGGCCCAGGCCGGCGACGCCGGTGCCCATCACCTGCAGACCTTCGCCGCGCTTTCCGACACCCTGCGCCTGGCCATCCTCGGCGTGCTGGCCGTCGCAGTGTTGACCACCCTGGCGGTGGTCTGGGGCGTCACGGTCAACGTGCTGCGACCGCTGTCGCGGGTGGTGACGCATTTCGACACCATGGCCAAGGGGGATCTCTCGGCGCCCATCGAGCACCTGGGCAACAACGAGATCGGGCGTCTCTACGGCGCCCTGGAGGCGCTGCAGACCAGCCTGGGCAGAACGGTGGGGACCGTGCGCCATGGCAGCGAGGCGATCCACGAGGGCTCCCGACACATCGCCAGCGGCAACCAGGACCTGTCGGCGCGCACCGAGGAGCAGGCGGCCGCCCTGCAGGAGACCGCCGCCAGCATGGAGCAGCTCGCCTCGACGGTGAAGCAGAACGCCGACAATGCGCGCCACGCCAGCCAGCTGGCCGAGGATGCCTCGCGCACCGCCGGCGACGGTGGGCGGGTGGTCGACGAGGTGGTCGCCACCATGCACGAGATCCGCGAGAGCTCCCACCGGGTCAGCGACATCATCAAGGTGATCGACTCCATCGCCTTCCAGACCAACATCCTGGCGCTGAACGCCTCGGTGGAGGCCGCCCGGGCCGGCGAGCAGGGGCGCGGCTTTGCGGTGGTGGCCGGCGAGGTGCGCAACCTGGCCCAGCGATCCGCCGATGCCTCTCGCCAGATTCGTGAATTGATCGAGATCTCGGTGGCCAGGGTGGAGGCCGGCAGCGAGCGCGCCGACCGCGCCGGCAGCACCATGGGCGACATCGTGGCGGCGGTTCAGAAGGTCAGCGACATCATGGACGAGATCGCCGCGGCCTCTGCCGAGCAGAGCAGCGGCATCGATCAGGTCAACCTGGCGGTGGCGCAGATGGATGAGGTCACCCAGCAGAACGCCGCCCTGGTGCAGCAGGCGGCCGCCGTCGCGCACCAGGTGGAGACCCAGGCGGAGCGCCTGAGCCAGGCCGTGGCCGGCTTTCGGCTGGACGGGAAGGTCGCCGGAATGGCCGCCCCCGTCGCGGACGCTGCCGACGGGGCGGAATACGCAGGCGGCGCCAGCCATGATCCCGCCCTGGCCCGCTGGATGCCGGCGCTGATGCCGTCCCCGGCCGGGCGCGACCCCCAGACGAAGGCGCGCGGACGCGCCGGCAGCGATCAGGAGTGGGAATCCTTCTGACCCTGATCGCACCGCCCAACCATCTGTACCGATAACCAGAAGAGCGGTAGCTGCACACCGCTAACCGCCTCGGAGAACACCGCATGCGCGACAACCAGCCAGTAACCGGAAAAGAGTACGAGCTGAAGGACGAGCACTTCCTGATCTCGCGGACCGACCTCAAGGGGCGCATCACCTACGCCAACCCGGCCTTCACCGAGGTCAGTGGATATCGCCACGAGGAGCTGATCGGCTCGCCCCACAACCTGGTGCGCCACCCCGACATGCCGCCCGAGGCCTTCGCCAACCTGTGGGAGACCCTGGCGGCGGGGGAGAGCTGGCGCGGCCTGGTCAAGAACCGGCGCAAGAACGGCGACCACTACTGGGTGGATGCCAGCGTGACCCCGGTCATCGAGGATGGCGAGGTGATGGGCTACGCCTCGATGCGGGTGAAGGCCGACCGCGAGCAGATCGACCGGGCGGAGCTCGCCTACGCCAGGATTCGTGAAGGCAAGGGGCGCCACCTCTATCTGCACAGGGGGCGGCTGCGCCGGCGCGGCGTACTCGGCGCGCTGCGGCGCCTGAACCTCAGCACCGTGCGCGCCCGCATCAGCCTGATGGTCGCCGTGGCGTCATTGATGCTGCTGGTCAGCGGCGGGCTCGGGCTCTATGGCCTGCAGGCTTCGGGGGAGAGGCTCGCCGAGCTCAACCGGGACGGACTCGAGGACGTGGTGCGCCTGCAGCAGGTCGGGCAGCTGGTCAACGAGCCGCCGCAGCGCATGGCCAGCCAGGAGCGCATGGCGCTGCTTGGCCAGCGCCACGAGCTGGCCGAGCAGATCGAGGCGACCGTTGCGCGCGTCGAGGGAATCTGGACCGATTTCATGGCCCGCGAGATCAACCAGGCCCCCGAGACCCGAGACTTCGGCGCCGACCTGAACGCCTACCTGCAGGAGGGGCTGCTGCCCCTGGCCAACGCCCTGACCGGCGAGGCCTTCGACGCCATGATGGCGCTGAACAATCAGGTCACCCCGCTCCAGGAGCAAGCGGTGGCGCTGACCGCCAGCGTCAACCAGCTGATCGAGCGCGAACGCCGCGGTGCGGCGACGATGGCGGCCGCCGCCGAGGCCGGCCAGCGCACCATGCTGCTCGCCCAGGGCGGCGTGCTCGGCGCGGCCCTGCTGCTGCTGCTGGCGCTGGGCATGATGACCCTGCGCGCCGTGACGCGCCCGCTGGATCGGGCCATCGGCTTCACCCTGCAGATCGCCTCGGGCAACCTGGCGGCCAGTGTGCCTCAGCGCGGCCGCGATGAGGTGGGCCGCCTGCTGGGCGCCCTGGACGTGATGCGCAAGAGCCTCGGCAGCATCGTGGGCGACGTGCATGCGGGTATTCAGGTGGTGACGCCGGCCGCACGGGATATCGCCGTGGGCAACGACGACCTCTCCACCCGCACCGAGCAGCAGGCGGCGTCGCTGCAGCAGACCGCCTCCAGCATGGAGGAGATGACCGCCACGGTGCAGCAGAACACCGACAACGCCCGCCAGGCCAGCGGCCTGGCGACCGAGAATGCCGAGCGGGTCCGTGAGACCGGCGAGCTGATGCACCAGGTGGTGGAGACCATGGGGCGCATCACCGAGAGCTCCCGCAAGATGGCCGAGATCATCGATGTGATCGACTCCATCGCCTTCCAGACCAATATCCTGGCCCTCAACGCCTCGGTGGAGGCCGCTCGCGCCGGCGAGCAGGGGCGTGGCTTTGCGGTCGTGGCCAATGAGGTGCGCAACCTGGCCGGGCGTTCCGCCGCTGCCGCGAAGGAGATCCGGACCCTGATCGACGGGGCCGGCAAGGAGATCCAGGCCGGTGCCGCGGTGGTGCAGCGCGCCGAGGGCGCCATCGAGGGGGTGGTAGCCGCGACTACCCGCGTCAACGACATCATGGGCGAGATCTCGGCCGCCTCCCAGGAGCAGAGCGGCGGCATCGGCCAGATCAACCAGGCGGTGGCCGAGATGGACCACGTCACCCAGCAGAATGCCGAGCGGGTGCAGACCATGGCCCGGGCGGCCCTGGATCTGGAGCATCAGGCCGAGCAGCTGGTCATCGCCGTGACCGCCTTCCGCGCGCGCGGCGCCGGCAAGGAGCGCGCCCCGAGCCTGGCCGAGCGGCGCGGGCTGGCGGCACCGAGTGAGCGCGCACCCGCACAGCAGAAGGCACTGCCGCCCGCCGTTGGCAACAATCGCCCGTCCGATATCGAGGAGTGGGAAGCATTTTGAGCGAGTCAAGGGAGCCGGCATCGTTCTCCGCCGGCAACTGGGGCAGTGGAAGCCCCCTCGAGCGTGACCTGGTGCTCACCGCCGAGGACTTCGCGCGTATCCGTCAGCTGATCTACCAGCGGGCGGGGATCGTGCTGGCCGAGCACAAGCGCGAGATGGTCTACAGCCGCCTCGCCAAGCGGCTGCGTCATCATGGCCTGACGCGCTTCAGCGACTATCTGGCGCGCCTGGAGCGCCAGCCGGATGCCCGAGAGTGGGAGGCCTTCACCAATGCCCTGACCACCAACCTCACCGCCTTCTTCCGCGAGTCGCACCACTTCCCGCTGCTCGCCGAGCATGTCCGTGCTCGCCCCGGGCCGATCCGGGTGTGGAGTGCCGCGGCCTCCACCGGCGAGGAGCCCTACTCCATCGCCATGACCCTGAGCGAGGCGCTGGGCAGCCGCGCGGGCGACGCCAGGGTGGTGGCGACGGACATCGACACCGAGGCGCTGGCCCGGGCCGAGGCGGCGATCTACCCCCTGGAGCAGGTGCACAAGCTGGAGGCCGAGCGCATGCGCCGCTTCTTCCAGCGGGGCACCGGCCGGCAGGCGGGCCTGGCGCGGGTCAGGCCGGAGCTGCGCGCCATGGTCGAGTTCTCGCCGCTCAACCTGCTGGCGCCGAGCTGGCCGGTCAGCGGCCCCTTCGATGCGATCTTCTGTCGTAACGTGATGATCTACTTCGACAAGGCGACCCAGGCCAGGATACTGGAGCGCTTCGCGCCGCTGCTGAAGCCGGACGGCCTGCTGTTTGCCGGCCACTCCGAGAACTTCTCCTACATTACCCGCACCCTGCGGCTGCGCGGCCAGACCGTCTACACCCTGGCCCCGGCCGCCGCGGGCGGCAGGCCGACGCCTGACCGCTAAAGTCCGCCGGCCACCGGCCGATACCCCATTCAAGGACCTCTTGCTGCCTGACCCGGGCGGCGAGCCACCTGCTACAGGAGAGCCCTCTTGAGTGCCGCCACGATCAAGGTGCTTTGCGTTGACGACTCAGCGCTGATCCGCGACCTGCTCAGCGAGATCATCAACAGCCAGCCCGACATGGAGGTGGTGGCGGTGGCGCCGGACCCGTTGGTGGCCAGGGATCTGATCAAGCGCCACAACCCCGACGTGCTGACCCTCGACGTCGAGATGCCGCGAATGGATGGCATCGAC
The DNA here is from genome assembly GCF_003547075.1 of Halomonas sp. JS92-SW72. NCBI lineage: Bacteria > Pseudomonadati > Pseudomonadota > Gammaproteobacteria > Oceanospirillales > Halomonadaceae > Halomonas > Halomonas sp. JS92-SW72. The sequence continues at coordinate 1,713,678 of NZ_CP032147.1, read as the reverse complement.
TTCCTGGAGCGGCTGATGCGCCTGCGGCCGATGCCGGTGCTGATGGTCTCGTCGCTGACCCAGTCCGGCTCCGAGGTCACCCTTCGGGCGCTCGAGCTTGGCGCGCTGGATTTCGTCGCCAAGCCGTCGCTCGGCATCCGCAGCGGCATGCTCGAGTACGCCGAGGAGATCGCCGAGAAGATCCGCGCCGCGGCACGCTCGCGGCCGCGGCGCGCCGCGGCGCGCAACGAGGCACCGCCCCAGCGCCTGACGGCGCCGCTGATGTCGAGCGAGAAGCTCTTGATCATCGGCGCCTCCACCGGGGGCACCGAGGCGATCCGCCGCGTGCTGGAGCCGCTGCCCGCCAACAGCCCGGCCATCATGATTGCCCAGCACATGCCCGGCGGCTTCACTCGCTCCTTCGCCGAGCGCTTAGACCGGCTCTGCCAGATCAGCGTCAAGGAGGCCGAGGACGGCGAGCGGGTGCTGCCCGGACACGCCTATATCGCCCCGGGAGACGCCCACCTCAAGCTGGCACGCAGCGGGGCCAACTATGTGGCCAGGCTCGATCAGGGGCCTCCCGTGAACCGCCATCGCCCCTCGGTCGACGTGCTGTTTCGCTCGGCGGCGGAGCAGGCCGGCCGCAATGCGGTCGGGGTGCTGCTTACCGGCATGGGCAAGGACGGGGCGGCGGGCCTCGTCGAGATGCGCCAGGCCGGCGCGCCCACCATCGCCCAGGATGAGGCGAGCTGCGTGGTCTTCGGCATGCCGCGGGAGGCGATCGCCCTGGGTGGTGCCTCGGAGGTGCTCCCCCTCGAGGAGATCGCCCCGCGCCTACTGGCGCTGGTGGCCTCTTCCGGCCGGGCCCAGCGCGTCTAGCTCCATCACCACGACAGCGACACCCGCAAGATGCATGACCCTCGACAATCATGACGTCCACAGAAGGAAGCATCGAGATGGTTCGTTTCATTCGTAATATCAGCATCCATGCGGCCATGGTGGCCGTGCTGGCCTGCTTCGTGGCCTTCATCGGGGTGATCGCCGGCATGGGGGTGATGGCCGAGCGCAATGCCGGCGCCACCCTGCAGCTGCTCAATCGGATCAGTGCCGAGCAGCTCAACGAGATCAACCGCGGCGATGCGCTGCTGAACGTGGGACGCAACCACCTCGAGATTGCCTCCAACCTGATCATGATCGGCCGGATGGGGGAGGCCAACGGCCACCTCGAGAGCGCCCTGGATCGCCTCGGTCGCGCCGAACAACGGTTCCAGGCGTTCGTGGCGACCCCCAAGACGAACGAGGGTGCCCCCTTGGCAGCGCGGGTCGAGGAACAGTTCACGGCGGTGCTCGACCTGCTGCGACAGCAGCACACCGCACTCGACCAGCTCGACACCACCACCTTCAATCGCCTGCGCGAGGAGCTCGAGGCGCCGGCCGAGGCGCTCGGCGTTGCCATGACCGATTTCGTGGCCTACGGCTTTGCCCGTGCCGACGGGATGGTGGCGGATTTTCGTGACCAGGCCCGGCAGTTCGAGTGGGTCGGTTTGGGCCTGCTGGTGCTGATCGGCCTGCTGGTGGCGGCGATCTATGCGGGCCTGCGCTCGGTTGTCATTCGCCCGCTGGGCGCGGCCGTGCATCATCTCGAGCGCATCGCCCAGGCGGACCTCTCGGCCACCATCGAGGTGAAGGGGCGCAACGAGGTGGGCCGACTGTTCGCCGCCATGCGCGAGATGCAGCAGGGGCTGGCACGGGTAGTGGGTGAAGTGCGCCAGGGCAGCGGCTCGATCCACCTCGGCACCCGGGAGATCGCCTCCGGTAACACGGATCTCTCCTCGCGCACCGAGCAGCAGGCGGCCTCGCTGGAGGAGACCGCGGCCAGCATGGAGCAGTTGACCGCCACGGTGAAGCAGAACGCCGACAACGCCCGTCAGGCCAGCGGTCTGGCCCTTGAGGCTTCCACCACCGCCGAGCGCGGCGGCGAGGTGGTCGATCGCGTGGTGAAGACCATGCACGGGATCTCGGACAGTTCACGCAAGATCGCCGATATCACCGGTGTCATCGATTCCATCGCCTTCCAGACCAATATCCTGGCGCTCAACGCCTCGGTGGAGGCGGCACGGGCGGGGGAGCAGGGCCGCGGCTTCGCGGTGGTGGCCGGCGAGGTGCGCAACCTGGCCAGCCGCAGTGCCGAGGCGGCCAAGGAGATCAAGACGCTCATCGAGAGCTCGGTGGCTCAGGTGCAGGCGGGTTCGAGCCTGGCCGAGAACGCCGGGGACACCATGGACGAGGTGGTCCAGGCGGTCCGCCGGGTCACCGATATCATGGATGAGATCTCGGCGGCCTCCCAGGAGCAGAGCGACGGCATCGAGCAGGTGAGTCAGGCGGTCGGCCAGATGGACCAGGTGACCCAGCAGAACGCCGCCCTGGTGCAGCAGGCCTCGGCGGCCGCCTCCTCCCTGGAGGAGCAGGCGGAGCGCCTCGAGCAGGCCGTGGCGCGCTTCCGCCTGGCCGGCGAGGCCGCGCGGATAGCGAGCGAACCGGCCCCGGAGGCACTCACCCTGCCCGCGCCTGAGACACCGGCGGGTGTGCCGGCACCGAGCCGCCGGCGCAGCGCGCAGCGAGCCGAATCCGCCGAGGAAGAGTGGCAGGAGTTCTGATTCGGCTGCCGCCCGCCGGGCGGCAGGCTCGGCCCGGCCGGCCATCTCGCCGGGCCATACCTTCAACGAGAACATCGCGAATCGAGGTAGTGCAATGGCAGACAAGAACATGAGCATCCTGGTGGTGGACGACTTTCCCACCATGCGCCGGATCGTGCGCAGCCTGCTCAAGGAGCTCGGCTTCACCAACGTGGAGGAGGCCGAGGACGGCCAGGATGCGCTCAACAAGCTGCGTGCCGGCGGCTTCCAGTTCGTGGTTTCGGACTGGAACATGCCCAACCTGGACGGGCTGGAGATGCTCAAGCAGATCCGCGCCGATGCCGCGCTCAAGGAGCTGCCGGTACTGATGGTGACCGCCGAGGCCAAGAAGGAGAACATCATCGCGGCCGCCCAGGCCGGTGCCAGCGGCTACGTGGTCAAGCCCTTCACCGCGGCGACCCTCGAAGAGAAGCTCAACAAGATCTTCGAGAAGCTGGGCATGTGATCACCAGGCCCTGCGGCCGACGCGAGGAGAGTAGAGCATGAGCACCCAAGACCCGAGCCAGGCGGCAGCCTCCGCCAGCGGCGATGATCTGGTACAGCGCATCGGCCAGCTCACTCGCATGCTGCGCGAAAGCATGCGGGAGCTCGGCCTGGACAAGGAGATCGAGAAGGCCGCCGAGGCGATCCCCGACGCCCGTGATCGCCTGAGCTATGTGGCCACCATGACCGAACAGGCGGCGGAGCGGGCGCTCAACGCCATCGATCGCGCCCAGCCGATTCAGGACGCCCTGGGCGAGAAGGCCGAGGCGCTGGATAGTCGCTGGGCCGAGTGGTTCGCCGAGCCCAAGGGGCTGGACGAGGCCCGCGAGCTGGTCACCGACACCCGCGCCTACCTGGCCGAGGTGCCCGAGCAGACCGGCGCGACCAACAAGGAGCTGCTCGAGATCATGATGGCCCAGGACTTCCAGGACCTGACCGGCCAGGTGATCAAGAAGATGATGGACGTGATCCGCGAGATCGAGAGCCAGCTCGTCCAGGTGTTGATCGACAGCGTGCCCGAGGGCGAGCGCCGCGACGACATGCAGCGCCGTGCCGACGAGTCGCGGCGCGATACCGGCCTGCTCAATGGCCCCCAGGTCAATGCCGTGGGCGATGATGTGGTCAGCAACCAGGACCAGGTCGATGACCTGCTGGAGCAGCTTGGCTTCTGAGGGCTGAGAGCCGAACGCCGAACGCAAGCCCCCGAGGGCCGATGGTCGCGAACGAATAGCTCGCGATTATCGGCCCTTATTCGCGTATCACCCCTTTCCTCGACTCTCCACAATGGCCAGGGTCCGCAAGACTGTCCCCGATGAGTGGCCATGGCCGAGCAGAGCAGCGATCAGGAAAAGACCGAACCGGCAACGCCACGGCGGCTGGAGAAGGCCCGCGAAGAGGGGCAGGTCGCCCGTTCCCGGGAGCTGACCACCTTCATGCTGCTGCTGGGCGGCGTCGTGGGGCTGTGGAGCATGGGCTCGCTGCTCTATGACCAGCTGGGCCTGGTGATGGAGCAGGCCTTCCTCTTCGAGCGCCGCCATGCGCTGGAGACCGCCCCGATGCTCAGTCACGCCCTGGAGCTGGGGCGGCGCACCCTGATGGCGATGCTGCCGCTTTTCCTGCTGCTCGCCGTGGTGGCCCTGGTGGCGCCGGCGCTGCTGGGCGGCTGGCTGATCTCGGCCAAGTCGCTCAAGCCCCAGCTCTCCAAGCTCAACCCCTTCAAGGGCCTCAAGCGGATGTTCGGGGTCCAGGCGCTGGTGGAGCTGGCCAAGGCGATCGCCAAGTCGCTGCTGGTCGGCAGCGTGGCCATCGCCTTCCTGTGGGCCAACCGCGGCACCTACATGAGCCTGATGGATCAGCCGGTGCAGTTGGCCCTGGCCCATGCGCTGCAGCTGGCGGCACTGGCCTGCGGCCTGATCGTGCTGGCCCTGCTGGTGGTGATCCTGATCGACGTGCCCTATCAGCTGTGGAGCCATGCCAAGAAGATGCGCATGAGCAAGGAGGAGGTCAAACGTGAGCACAAGGAGTCCGAGGGTGACCCCCATATCAAGGCGCGTATTCGTCAGCAGCAGCAGGCCATGGCTCGCGGCCGCATGATGAGCAAGGTGCCGGAGGCCGACGTGATCATCACCAACCCGACCCACTATGCCGTGGCCCTGCGCTACGACGAGACCGGCATGGCCGCGCCTCGGGTCATCGCCAAGGGCACCGAGCTCGTGGCCGGCCGCATCCGCGAGCTGGGCGACGAGCACGGCGTGCCGCGCCTGGAGGCGCCGCCCCTGGCGCGCGCCCTCTACCACCACGTGGACCTCGAGGCCGAGATTCCCGAGGCGCTCTATACCGCCGTGGCGGAGGTGATGGCCTGGGCCTTCCGCATCAGGCGGGTCGCGGAGGAGGGGGGCGAGGCCCCGCCGCACCCCGAGGCGCTGCCCGTCCCGGAGGCGCTGGATGTGCCGCCAGGCGCTGCAGGAGCTGACGCATGAAGGCCGTGAGCGAATACCTCGGCGGACAGTGGGCCAGCGGTTCCCAGATGAAGCTGCTGGCCGGTCCGCTGCTGATCCTCTTCGTGATGGCGATGCTGATCCTGCCGCTGCCGCCCATCGCGCTGGATCTCTTCTTCACCTTCAATATCGCGCTGGCGGTGATGGTGCTGCTGGTCAGCATGTTCACCCAGAAGCCGCTGGACTTCGCCGCCTTCCCGGCGGTGCTGCTCTTCACCACCCTGCTGCGGCTGTCGCTGAACGTCGCCTCCACCCGGGTGATCCTGATGGAGGGGCACCAGGGGGGTGACTCCGCCGGCAAGGTGATCGAGGCCTTCGGCCAGTTCCTGGTAGGGGGCAACTTCGCCGTGGGCCTGGTGGTGTTCCTGATCCTGATCGTCATCAACTTCATGGTCATCACCAAGGGGGCGGGGCGGATCGCCGAGGTGGGCGCGCGCTTCATGCTCGATGCCATGCCCGGTAAGCAGATGGCCATCGACGCCGACCTCAACGCCGGCCTGATCGGCGAGGAGGACGCCCGCAAGCGCCGCGCCGAGGTGGCCCAGGAGGCCGACTTCTACGGCTCCATGGACGGCGCCAGCAAGTTCGTGCGCGGCGACGCCATGGCGGGCCTGGTGATCATGGTGGTCAACGTCATCGGCGGCCTCTTGATCGGCATGCTGCAGCACGGCATGGGCTTCGGCGATGCCGCGCGCACCTATACCCTGATGACCATCGGCGACGGCCTGGTGGCTCAGATCCCGGCGCTGGTGATCTCCACCGCGGCGGGCGTGACGGTCTCCCGGGTCAGCACCGACCAGGGCGAGGACGTCGGCCAGCAGATGCTCGGCCAGCTCTTCACCAACCCCCAGGTGATGATCCTGGCGGCGGTGGTGATGGGGCTTCTGGGCATGGTGCCCGGCATGCCCAACTTCGTCTTCCTGCTCTTCACCGGGCTGCTCGGCGGCCTGGCCTGGGCGCTGATCCGCAATGCGAAGCGGCAGGAGGTCAAGGAGGCGCTTGCCGAGAGCGAGCTGCCCCCGGCCCCCGAGGCCCCCGAGGCGAGCTGGGACGATGTCCAGCTGGTCGACACCCTGGGGCTCGAGGTGGGCCATCGTCTGATCCCGCTGGTGGACCAGCGCCAGGAGGGGGAGTTGCTCAGCCGCATCAAGGGGGTGCGCAAGAAGTTTGCCCAGGAGGTGGGGTTCCTGCCGCCGGTGGTCCATATCCGCGACAACCTGGAGCTCGGGCCCTCCACCTATGTGATCACCCTGAAGGGGGCGGAGATCGGTCGCGCCGAGGCCTTCCCCGGCAAGTGGCTGGCCATCGACCCCGGCCAGGTCTCCGGCGAGCTCGCCGGCACCCCGACCACCGACCCGGCCTTCGGGCTGCCGGCAGTATGGATCGAGGCCTCCCAGCGCGAGCACGCCCAGGTCTACGGCTACACCGTGGTGGATGCCAGCACCGTGGTGGCCACCCACCTCAACCACCTGATGCACCGCCACGCCGGCGAGATGCTGGGCCGCGGCGAGGTGCAGAAGCTGCTCGACCGCCTGGGCGAGGAGCAGAAGTCGCTGGTCGAGGAGGTGGTGCCCAAGCTGGTGTCGCTGACCATGTTCCAGCGCCTCCTGCAGAACCTCCTGGAGGAGGAGGTCTCGATTCGCGACCTGCGCACCATTCTGGATACCCTCGCCGAGCACGCCGGCCAGCAGGCCGATGTCGGGGAGCTGACCGCGCGGGTCCGCATCGGGCTTGGCCGCAGCATCGTCCAGCAGTGGTTCGGGGCCGAGCCCGAGATCCGCGTCATCGGGCTGGAGGCGCAGCTCGAGCAGGTGCTGATGCAGGCGATGAGCGGCAACGGCGCCCTGGAGCCCGGCCTCGCCGACACCCTGATGGCCCAGACGGAGCAGGCGCTGGGGCGTCAGGAGACCAGCGGCGAGCCGCCGGTGCTGGTGGTGCAGCACAGCCTGCGCCCGGTGCTGGCCCGTTTCCTGCGCCGCCGGCTGCGCCACCTGGCGGTGCTCTCCCAGGCAGAGATCCCCGACGACCGCACCCTGCGCGTGACGCAGCTGGTGGGAGGACGCTGAGATGAGAGGCAGCTGACAGCATGAGCGTGATGCGATTCACCGGCACCACCAGCCGCGAGGCGATGCGCCAGGTACGGGCCGCCCTGGGCGACGAGGCGCTGATCCTGGCCAATCGGCACACCGAGCAGGGCGTCGAGATCCTCGCCATGGCCGAGGCGGGGGCCCCCGAGCCGACCGCGGCCGCGCCGCGTCCTGTCAAGGCGCCGCCCCTGGCGCCGACGCCCACGCCGGTCGCCCCGGAGGCGCCCAGGGTGAGGGAGGAGGAGGCCTTCCAGGCGATGAGCGCGCGTCTGCTGGCGGAGATGCAGGAGATGCGCAGCCTGCTGGCGGTCCAGCGCACCGAGGCGTCGCTCTCACCCCGGCAGCGGCTCATGCAGTGGCTGCTCGAGGCGGGCTTCTCGCGTTCGGTCGGCGAGGAGGTGCTGGAGGGACTGCCGGAGAGCCTGTCGCCCGACGACGAGGCGGCCTGGCTGGTGACGCGACTGGCCGCGCGCCTGCCGGTCGAGGAGGACGAGCTGGCGCTGCTGGATCGCGGCGGCATCGTGGCCCTGGTGGGCCCCACCGGGGTCGGCAAGACCACCACCGCGGCCAAGCTCGCCGCCCGCTTCGTGATGCGCCATGGCCCGGACGCCGTGGCGCTGGTTTCCACCGACGGGTTTCGTATCGGCGCCCATGAGCAGCTGCGGATCTACGCCGAGCTGCTGGGCGTTCCCATGCATGGCCTCGAGCTGGACCAACCCCTGGAGACCCTGCGCTCGGCGCTGGCGGACAGGCGCTTCGTGATCGTCGACACCGTGGGCATGAGCCAGCGCGACCGGCGGGTCATCGACCAGCTGGCGAGGCTCCAGGGGGGCGCGCCGGTGCGCCCGCTGCTGGTGCTCAATGCCGTCAGCCAGCCGGAGGCGCTGGAGGAGGTCATCATCAACTACCGGCAGGCGGCACGCGCCGCGGGCCTGCCGCTGGATGACTGTCTGATCAGCAAGCACGATGAGGCGGGGCGCCTGGGGCCGCTGCTCGACGCCCTGATGCGCCATGGGCTGCGCCTGCTGCTGGTTGCCCAGGGCCAGCGCGTCCCCGAGGACCTGGTGGTCATGGACGCCCCCACCCTGGTCAGGCAGGCGCTGGAAGTGCGCAGCACGTCGCTTCGCCCGGAGCCGCCGGCCGCCGCCGCGCTGCTGCTGGGCCAGGGGCGTCGCGTCGCCACGCTGCTGTCGACCCTGCGCGAACGGGTACCGGGCTTTGCCGACCTGACGCGGGCCTGGCAGCTGGCCGGGGTGCCGCCAGCGCTGCAGTCCGAGCGACTCGCGTCGCTGCTGGGGGAGGCCAGGCCGTCCGGTGGCAGCCGGGTCTGGATGCCGCGTGGCCGCGTGCGCGACGAGGCCTGGTCGCAGCCCGATCTGACCCTGGATGCCGCGGGGCAGTGGTCGGCCCTGCCGCATCCCCAACACCTGGCGCCCGCCGGGGAGCTGGAGCGACTGGTGGCGGCCGAGGAGGCCGGCACGCTCGGCGCCCACCTGCTGGCCGGGCTGCCTGGCCTCGACGCCCGTGCCTGGCTGGCCGAGCAGCAGCGGGACTGGATCGCCCAGGTGCGCGGCACCCAGCGGGTCGTGGTCGACGGCGAGCGTCAGTCGTTGGCTGCCCTGGCCCCCGTGATGGCGCCGCGGCAGCCGCGTGCGCTGCGCTGGCGGGGGCGCGAGGCGCAGCTGGCGCTGGCGTCCTGTACGGTGGGCCTGGGGCGAGGGGAGACAGAGCCGCTGCGCGCCTGGGCGGGCGAGCTGGTGGATGCCTACAGCGGTCGCGTGCTGAAGCGCGGCTACTGGCTGTCGCCGGCGACCCTGCGCGGGCGTGCCGTCCCCCTGCTGGTGACCCAGCTCCTCGCCGAGGTGCTGCCGGCCCTGACGCGGCGCGCCAATCGCCGGCTCGTCGAGGCGGACCCGGCCATGGCGCCGGCGCTGCGCCTCACCCTGGCCGCCGGCCTGGCGAGCGTCGCCACCCGGCTCGAGGCGAGCGACGAGGCCTGGGCGCTCTCCCTGCGGGGTGAGCTCCTGGCGCTGCTGGCCGGCAGGAAACGCTGCAGCGCCGAGACGCTGCTCGAGGCGCTGCTGCAGCTCTGCCTCGCCCGCGAGGCGCTGCGCGAACTGGGAACCGTCGGGCTTGAGGGTCTGCACTGATATGACGATGGATCAAGCCTCGGGACTTCGGCACTGGGCATCACGGCAGGAGAGGGAAGGGGGCGGCTGCCCGACCCATGTGGCCGAAGCGTTGATCGCCCTGGCCGGGCAAGTGCCCGCGTCGAGCCGGGTGGCAGCGGCTCGCCGGCCGCCGCCGGCCGCACAGCTTGCGGCGTCGACGGCCACCCTGCTGATCGTCGGCCTGCCGGCGCGCCAGCTGGAGCGCGCCCGCGAGCCGCTGGCCCACTGGCACGGCCAGGGGCGCCGCTGGGTCGGCGACCCCCAGCGCTGGCAGCTGGTGCCCGTGGCGCCAGACAGCCCCCACCTGCCGCTGCTGGCGGCCCAGCAGCCGCGCTGGGCGCTCTGGGTGGAGGCCGACGCCGAGAGCTTTCGGCGGGCCTGGCGGCTTCTGCTGGCCCTGGCCGAGGCCGGTGGCCCGGGCAGGCTGCTGCTGCTGCATCCGCCGGGCCTCCGTCGCCCCGGCCTGCTCGACAACCTGCAGCAGGCCTCTGCCCACTACCTGGGCGTCGAGCTGGTGGTGCTGGCATGAGCCGGCAGCGAGGATGCTGGCTGGCGCTGGCCATGCTGACGCTGGCCTCGCCGGTGTCGGCGGCAGGCAGCTGGGTCGGCCAGGCCGGGCCGGTCAGGGCGGTGCTGGCAGAGCGCAGCATGGCAAGCGCCACGATGCCACCACCGCCGGCCGTGACGGCAGGCGTCATCGAGGAGGTGCGCTGGCGCTACGGGGTGCCGGCCGGCCAGGTCGTGACGGGCTGGCTCTGCCATCCGGGCGGCTGTGCGGAGCTTGCCTCGAGCGCCGGCAGCAGCCGGGCGCTGGCAGGGTTGCCCGCGACGACTCCCCTGCACTTCCGGTTCGCCCTGGCACCGGGCCAGCGGGCGGCGGTTCGGGTCAGCGACCTTCAGGTCATCGTCAACTATCGGTAGGGCAGGCGAACGAGATGTATACCGCCAAGGGAAAGATCCAACAGAACGAGCTGCTGACCGAGTACCTGCCGCTGGTCAGGCGCCAGGCGCTGGCGCTGCAGGTGCGGCTGCCGGCCAGCATCGAGCTCGATGACCTGATCCAGGCCGGTATGGTAGGGCTGCTGGAGGCGCTGGGCCGCTTCGATGCGGGGCAGGGGGCGAGCTTTGCCACCTTCGCCAGCCAGCGTATCCGGGGCGCGATGCTCGACGAGCTGCGCAGCCGTGACTGGCTGCCACGCAGTGTGAGGCGCAATGCCCGGGCGGTGGACGAGGCCGTCAGGCGCCTGGAGCAGCGCTTCGCCAGGCCCGCGGAGGAGCATGAGATCGCCGCCGAGCTCGAGATGGAGCTCGGCGACTATCGGCAGCTGTTGAGCGATACCAACTGCGGCCAGCTGTTGCCCTTCGAGGAGCTGGTGGCCGAGGGGCACGAGCAGGGGTTCGACAGTCCCCAGCGCAGCACCCCCTTCGCCGAACTGGTCGAGCACGAGCAGCGCGAGCGCCTGGTGGAGGCCATCGCCGCGCTGCCGGAGCGCGAGCAGCTGCTGATGGCGCTCTACTACCAGGAGGAGCTGAACCTCAAGGAGATCGGGGCGGTGCTGGGGGTGACCGAGTCACGGGTGTGCCAGCTGCACAGCCAGGCGGTGAGTCGCCTGCGGGCCCGGCTGCGCGATCAGGACTGACACGCCCGGGCCGCCCATTTAGAGGTGGCTCATCAGGGTGTCGGCCTGCGCCATGGCGTCCAGATAGCAGCGCTGCAGCTGATCGCCACTGACGCCTTCGGTCGGCTCAGCCATGAGTCCCTCCTGCTCCTCGGCCAGCGTCAGCAGTGCGCCCAGGATGCCCTCGCGTGACTTCAGGGCCGCGCTCAGCTGGGTGTTCAGGGGCAGCTCATCCAGCAGCTCCTCCTGGGACTCTTCCAGCAGTGGCCCCATCAGCGAAAACAGCCCGGCGGTGAAGGCGTCCTCGGGATCGATGCCCTGGAAGGGCGCGGCGAGATTGCGGCAGGTGTAGGCGCGGATCAGCGCCATGCGGATCTTCAGCTTGGAGGAGGGCAGCTCGCCGGCCAGCGATAGCGTCATCACCAGTCGTCGCAGCTCGTTCAGGCCCAGCAGCGGGATGGCGCGCTTGAGGTCCGTCGCCTGGCCGCCGGCATGAGAAAAGTGAACGGAGTTCGCCCGGCGCAGCACGGCGACATGCAGGTGCGGCATCTGCAGGATCAGCTCGTAAAGGCGCTGGAGCTCCACCTCCTCCCGGTACAGCTCATTGACCAGCCGCAGCTGGGCCGCGCGGTTGCCATGGCGCCCTCGGGGCCGTGCCACATAGAACGCCGGCGCCGCCAGATAGCCGCCGTCGAAGTAGTGGCAGTCGAGCCGCTGGTAGTGCGCAAGGCCCTCGGCATCGGTGATGTTGTCGGCGAGCAGGCGTGCACCCCGCAGGCGCAGGGCGCGGAGTACCTCCTCGTCCAGCTCGTCCGGGTGGCTCAGTCTCACCAGGTTGGCCAGCGGCGCCAGGGTGGGGATCTGGCCGCGCAGGCTCGAGCCGTGGATCAGCAGCCGGTAGCCGCGCTCCCGCACCTGGGCGAGGCGCTCGAGCAGGGAGGCGTTGACCTCCAGCAGCTGCGGCAGGCCGATGATGATCTGGTTGGCCGGGGAGGGCAGCAGGTCAGGGCGCTCCAGCCACTCCACGGGCAGGTCGATGACCAGGTCACGCTTGCCCAGCCGGCTGCGCTCATCCAGCTCGTAGATGGTCGTGGCCAGGGCCCTGGCGATGGCCACCTCGGGGGCATCACCGTCGTCTGACCAGTGGCGATAGAGCAGTCGGTCGGCCACGTGCCGGCCTTCGGCGTCATGAATCGGCTGGAGGGCCACGCTGAAGGCGTGGCTGTCGGGCTGCTGTGTCATCGGGCTCTCCCTGTCGTTCCCTGCGTTGGTGGCTGGCCATTCTCCCGGGGCCTCCAGGCCCGGGGCGGCCGCTCGCTGCCAGAATATCACTGCGTTTACCGCGTTGCCCCGCTAAAGCCCGCTAAAGCCCACTAAAGAAAGAGCGGCGGCGGCCGATAAGACCTCCAGTGTCCCTTCCCGTCACTGTGACCTTTTCTCACCCGGCAAGGAGCCGTGCATGAATCCCTCGACGCTTATCGGTATCTTCGCCAGCTGCGTGCTGCTGGCCAGCGTCCTGTTGTTCACGGCGGAGTCGCCGCAGAGCTTCCTGAACCTGCCGGGGCTGGCCATCGTGCTGGCCGGCACCATGGCGGCCACCTTCATCAGCTATCCCCTCAAGGAGGTGGTGCGGGTGGTGCGGCTGGTGGGGATCGTCTTTCGGCGCGAGAACACCTATACCCGCGACGACATCAAGGAGCTGGTGGACATGTCCCGGCTCTGGTTCAAGGGGGACGTGCGCGCCGTGGAGGCGGCCCTGGAGCATACCCGCAATCCCTTCCTGCGCACGGGTATCCAACTGGTCATCGCCAACACCAAGCCCGATGAGATCTACGACCTGCTGAGCTGGCGCATTGCCCGCCTGCGGGCGCGCGAGCAGGCCGAGGCGCAGATCTTCCGTACCATGGCGACCTATGCCCCCGCCTTCGGCATGATCGGGACCCTGGTCGGGCTGGTGAACATGCTGGAGGTCATGGAGGCCGGCGACCTGCATGTGATCGGCCCGCGCATGGCGGTGGCCCTGCTGACCACCTTCTACGGCATCCTGCTGGCCAACCTGGTGTTCAAGCCCATCGCGGTGAAGCTCGAGCGGCGCACCGAGGAGCGCCTCATCGCCATGAACATGGTGCTCGAGGGGATCTCCCTGATCACCAAGCGCCGCCTGCCCTCCTTCATCGAGGAGACCCTCAACTCCTTCGTGGCCAACTACCACGATGAGATCCGCGAGCCCGGCAAGCCGCGGCCGCGCGGCGGTGAGGCGGGCCAGAATGCTTGATCGCAATGTCAGGGAGGTGCTGGCGCCCGGCAGCGTGGGGGAGGGCGACGGTGAGGCCTGGCTGGTCAGCTACCTCGACGTGCTGACGCTGCTGATCACGCTGTTCGTGCTGCTGCTCTCCCTGGCGGGCAATGGCCTGGCGGTGACCGGCAGCGAGCACGGTGGCGAGTCCACCCGGCAGATCTCGCCGGTGGCGCAGTCGGCCGCGATTGCCGTGGCGGGTGGGCTGGGTCCCCTGGCAACCGGTATCCAGCCGCGCCATGATGGGCTGCAGCCGCGCTTTCAGGGGCTGGAGATCGAGGGGGTCAGCGTCGATCAGAGCGCCCAGGGCATCACCCTGCGCATCGATGACAACCTGCTCTTCGCCAGCGGCCAGGCCGAACTGATCGCCGGCGCGGACCGGGTGCTGCTGCGCCTGGTGGAGCTGATCCAGGAGTTCGATGGCGATGTCTCGGTGGAGGGGCACACCGACAGCATTCCCATCGCCACGGCGCGCTTCCCCTCCAACTGGGAGCTGGCCACCGCAAGGGCCATCTCGGTGCTGCGCTATCTGGCCGGGGCGGGCGTCGAGGAGGCGCGACTGCGCGCGATCGGCTACGCGGAGACCCGGCCCCTGGAGAGCAATGCGACCGCCGAGGGGCGCGCGGCCAACCGCCGAGTGGAGCTGCTGCTTCACCAGCAGCCACGCTGACATGACGGTATCAACATAACGAAAGACAGACGGCACTGAGGGCCGAGCAGGGGGAAACATGAATCATTGTGCCCGCGTGGCGGGAGACTGTGGCCGCTGCGATGTCGAGCTGCCTTTCGACTTCACCATGGCCTTCCAGCCGATCGTCGACCTCGCCAGTGCGCGAACCACGACCTTCGAGGCGCTGGTGCGCGGATCGAACGGGGAGTCGGCCTGGAGCGTGCTCTCCCAGGTGACCGACTCGCTGATATACCGCTTCGACCAGGCGTGTCGGGTCAGGGCGATCGAGATGGCCAGCGCGCTCGGCATGCAGGAGCGGCTCTCCATCAACTTCCTGCCCAATGCGGTCTACGAACCGGAGGCCTGCATCCAGGCGACCCTGGAGGTCTCCCAGCGGGTGGGCTGGCCCACGAACAAGCTGGTCTTCGAATTCACCGAGACGGAGCGGGTGACCGACCAGGCGCACCTCAAGCGCATCATCGACAGCTATCGCAGCATGGGCTTCACCACGGCGCTCGACGACTTCGGCAACGGCTACGCCAATCTCGACCTGCTCACCCTGTTGGAACCGGACAAGCTGAAGATCGATCGCGAGCTGGTGATGGGCTGCGATCAGGACCGGCGTCGTCAGGCGCTCTTGAGGGCGGTGCGGGGCCTGGCCACGGAGATGAAGCTCGAGCTGATCGCCGAGGGGGTGGAGACCCGCGAAGAGGCGCTGTGGCTGGCGAGATCGGGGATCCTGCGCCAGCAGGGGTTCTTCTATGCCCGGCCGGCGGTGGCCTCGCTGGGTGAGGATCTCGGCCCGCGGCTGCAGGAGCTTCAGCAGGCCATCTGAGGAAGGTCCAGCCCTGAAGGTTGGCCTGCCTGGCTACTTCACGGCCGCCAGGGCTTCCTCGAGGAGGGCGAGCACCGGCCCCAGCTGGCTGGGGTGGAGCACCAGCAGGTGCTCGCCGGGAGCGCCATCCGCCGGGGCGATCACCGCGAACTCGCCCTCCTCGAGGTGAAACTCATGCACCTCCCGCTCGCCTGCCGGCAGGCGGACACGGCTCGCCCGATAGGGGTCATCCTCGCCGTAGGTCAGGCGGTGGTACACCTTGAACACCGTGTAGAGCCACAGGCCATGGCGGAAGGCCGGCCAGCGCGACGGTGTCTGGCGAGTCTCCTGATCAAGCGTCAGGCCCTCCGCCTCGGCAACCCGAATGGCCTCGACCAGGGGGGTGGCCAGCAGATCCCCCGCCGTGCCGGGCCAGGGGGTCAGCTGCTCCAGGGCGTGCCGGTAGCGCGTTTCGATGTCGCGCAGCTCCTCCAGGGTAGCGATGGGGTAGTCGCTGTGGCGCAGCTCCACCGGGTCACAGCCACCGTTCTCCCAGCCATGAATCACGCGCAGGATCAGCTCTCCCCCGGTGAGCGGGCGGCCGATGAGCGCCTGCATGGCGACCCTGAGGTGCAGCAGGCGCTCCGTGGTCATGTTGTCGAAGGCGCTGTAGGGATCGACGAAGATCCCGTGCAGCTTGCCTGGCGCATGTTCCTTGGCTTCGGTATAGGGCATCCGCTGGGTTCCAACGTCTGGTGCAGGGGAAGGGAGTCGAACGACCGTCAATGCTTGATTAGCAGTTATCGGCGTCTTCAGGTGCAACTTTAGCGCTTCCTTTCTCCAGACTCGGCCACGGCACCGGCGGCGCCTCAGACCGCGACACTGACGAAGGCACCTGCCATCCCTCCGCCGACCCCCGTCGTCGGCAGTGCACCGCTGCCGATGCCGAGGTGGCTCATCCCCGGCGCGGTGACATCTTGGGCAGTGCCCGTGAGGGCCTGGCCGGCGGGGGTTGGGCCAAACACTATCCGACCCTGCGGCCCGTAAACCAGGCCGGCTCCGTCGGGTGGTGCCAAGGGCTTGGCACCTTCCAGCTTCGGGTCATGGTTCATCGACTGCAGCAGAGACCAGATGATGATCAGCTTGGCCCAATCGCTCGGTTCATGGCGCCCTTCCGGTGACGAGGCCGGCGTGATCTCCTGCAGAGAAGGCAAGGGTTTGGCCAGCGTCGCCGAGCTCGCGGGCAGGGGATGGGGGAGACCAGGGGGGAGAGACAGGAGAGTGTTCAGGGTTACGCCCATGTTGATAACGCCTCTGATGCGTCAGCGAATCACCGCCGGTTATCAACAAAGCTAGCACTCCCAAGGGAGCGACAAGGGTGCTGTCATTATTGTTAACATTGCCCCGTTTCTCATGGGGTTAAGTCGGCCGGGTGCCGGTCGGCCCATGGTGGTAGGGCAGTGTGAGCCTGGGGCGGCGTGGAGGGCAGCAGTCGCTCGTCCACCCTGTCGGGGGAGCGAGGCTTCAGTGCGTCGGTGGTCCTGAAAGGAGGTCAGCCGCTGGGACGGGCGTCTCGCCCTAGTGGGCCTCGCGGGGCCAGGCGAAGATGGCGCTGGAAATCGAGGGTAATCGCTGGCGCCCCCATCAGGATTCGAACCTGAGACCTTCCCCTTAGGAGGGGGACGCTCTATCCAGCTGAGCTATGGGGGCGAAGCGCTGCGCATTATAGGGAAAGTCGGCGGCGAGTGAAACCGCCCGGGTTGGCCAGGGGCGGCTGCGTTACCTTGCCGCAGCGTTGGCCTCGGTCGTTCGTTGCCCGCCGCGGGCGGCGTATAGTAGACCCCGCTAATCACCGGCTCGGACCTCCCCATGCTCAAGCGTCTGCTTCCCCTGCTGATCCTCGCCCTCGGCATCGCCGGTTTCATGGCCCTGCGCCTGACCCGGCCCGAGCCGCCGCCTGCCGTCCCCCAGGAGCGCAGCTGGCGCGTCGAGGCGCTGACGGTGGCCCACGCCGAGCACGTGCCGGTGCTGCCGCTGTTCGGCGAGCTGGTGGCGCCGGAGCGGGTCAGCCTGGTGGCGCCCATCGCCGCTCGGGTGGCCGAGCGCCCGGTGCGCGATGGCCAGCGGGTGGAGGCGGGAGCGCTGCTGGTGGCCCTGGACGATGCCGACCTGCTGCCGCCGCTGCGCCAGGCCGAGGCGGAGGTGGCCGACCTGGAGGCCCAGGTGGAGAACGAGCGCCTGCGCCATGCGAATGATCGCCAGGCCCTGGCCAGGGAGCAGGAGATACTGGCCAGCGCCAATCGCCAGCTGGAGCGTAACCGCTCGCTGGTGGAGCGCAACCTGGCCTCCCAGGCCGACCTCGATGCCGCCCGCGACGCGGTGGCCCGGGCCCGGCTCAGCGTGACCACCCGGGAGAGCGCCGTGGCCGAGCACCCCTCGCGCCTGGCCAGCCTGGAGGCGCGGCTGGCCCGCGCCCGTGCCACTCTCGAGACGGCCCGGCGGGACCGGGAGCGCGGCCGGGTGCTGGCGCCCTTCGATGGCGTGGTGACCGGCGTGCAGGTGGCCCCGGGCGACCAGGTGGCCGCCCGGGCGCCGCTGCTCTCGCTCTACCCGGGTGAGGGGCTGGAGCTGCGTGCCCGGGTGCCGAGCCGCTTCCAGGCCGAGCTGGCGGCTAGCCTTGCGCGCGGCGAGCCGCTGCATGCCACCGCCGAGGAGGGTGGCCAGCGCTTCGTGCTGTCGGGCCTGGCCGGCGAGAGCGACCCCGCCGGCACCGAGGCGATCCTGGCGCTGGACGGGCCGGCCGCCGGGCTGCGTCCCGGGGCGCTGGTGGCGGTGCTGCTGGAGCGCCCGGCGGTGGCAGACGCCCTGGCGGTGCCCTTCGCCGCCCTGCACGGCAGCGACCTGCTCTACCGCATCGATGACGATACCCGCCTCGAGCGCCAGCGGGTCGAGCGCCTGGGCGAGACGATCGGGCCCGACGGTGAGCGCTGGCTGCTGGTGCATGCGCCGGGCCTGGCCGCGGGGGACCGGGTGATCGCCACCCACCTGCCCAACGCCATGCAGGGGCTCAGGGTCGAGGTGGCCGAGGCCCCGGCCGTCGAGGAGGCTGGCCCGTGAGGCGGCGCGGCGGCCTGATCGGCTTCTTCGTTCACCATCGGGTGGCGGCCAATCTGGTGATGCTGGTGATGCTGCTGGGCGGGGCGCTCGGCATCGCGCGCATGAACATCCAGTTCTTCCCCACCTTCGCCCTGGACGTGGTCAGCGTGCGGGTGGTGTGGTCCGGCGCCTCCGCTGAGGATATCGAGCAGGGCATCACCAACCCGCTGGAGCAGCGCCTGCGCAGCCTCGACGGTCTCAAGCGCATGACCTCCACCTCGGCCCAGGGCATCGCCAACATCACCCTGGAGTTCCGGGAGGGCAGCGACCCGGTGCTGGCCCTGGACGACGTGCGCCAGCAGGTGGACAGCTTCACCAACCTGCCGGCGGACGCCGAGACGCCGGAGGTGTCGCGGCTGGCCCGCTACGAGCCCGTGGCTCGGCTGCTGGTGCACGGCGACCTGGCGCCTGCCGAGCTGCGCCAGATGGCCCAGCGCTTCGAGGATGAGTTGCTGCTGGCCGGCATCGACCGGGTCGAGGTCACCGGGCTACCGGCCCAGCAGATCAGCATCGAGGTGCCGGCGGAGCGCCTGCAGGGGCTCGGGCTCTCCCTGGGGGAGATCGCCGAGCGGGTGGAGGGCATGTCCCGGGACCTGCCGGCGGGGCTGCTGGGCCAGCGCGATAGTGCCCGGGAGCTGCGTTCGCTGCAGCAGCGTCGCGACGCCCTTGGCTTCGAGGATCTGCCGATCCTCAGCGGCGATCGGGTGCAGCTGCGCCTGGGCGATATCGCCACCATTCGCCAGGAGCCAAGGGAGGGGCAGGTGGAGCTCGCCTACCGCGGGCGCCCGGCGGCGGAGCTGGTGCTGCAGCGCGCCGAGTCGGGCAACTCCCTGGCCGCCGCCCGGGTGCTGGCGGGCTGGGTGGAGGAGACCCGGCCGACCCTGCCGCCGAGCGTCGAGCTCGAGGTCTATGACGAATCCTGGCAGCTGATCGACGACCGCATCTCGCTGCTGCTGCTCAACGGCGCCAGCGGCCTGTTGCTGGTGGTGATCCTGCTCTACTTCTTCCTGCCGGCGCGGGTCGCGCTGTGGGTGGCCATCGGCATTCCCACCGCCTTCATGGCGGCCCTGGGGGTGTTCTGGGGCATCGGCGGCTCCATCAACATGATGTCGCTCTTCGCGCTGATCATGGCGCTGGGGGTGATCGTCGACGACGCCATCGTGGTGGGCGAGGACGCCGACGCCCACCACCGTGCCGGGGAGGCGCCGAGGCACGCCTCGGCGGGGGCGGCCCGGCGCATGCTGTGGCCGGTGGTGGCCTCGTCGCTGACCACGGTGGCGGCCTTCATGCCGCTGCTGATGGTGGGCGGGGTGATCGGCAACATCCTCGGCGATATCCCGGTGATCATGATCTGCGTGCTGATCGCCTCGCTGCTGGAGTGCTTCGTGGTGCTGCCGGCCCACCTGCGCAACGCCTTCGTGCCGGTCAAGCGCCAGGCGCGCCCCTGGGGGATCACCCGGCTGCGCGAGCGCTTCGAGGGGCGCTTCGACGCCTTTCGCCAGGGCCCCTTCCGGCGCTTCTCGGCGTTGACCCTGCGCCATCGCGGCGCCACGGTGGCCGGCGCCCTGGCGGTGACCCTGGTCACCGCGGGGCTGCTGGCCGGCGGACGGCTCGGCTTCAACTTCTTCCCGGCCCCGGAGTCCAGCGTGGTCTATGCCAATGCCAGCTTCGTGGCCGGCACCGACCGCGCCCGGGTGGCGGCGTTCGTCGACCACCTCCAGGCAACCCTGGAGGAGACCGATAAGGCCCTGGGCGGCGGCCTGGTCCGGGTGGCGGTGTCGCGCTATGGCACCACCCTGGAGGGGGGCTCCCCCGGGCGCAGCGCCGACGAGGTGGGCTCGCTGATGATCGAGCTGGTCTCGCCGGACCACCGCGAGGTGCGCAACGCCGCCTTCATCCGCGCCTGGCGAGAGCGCATCCGCGAGCCCGCCGGCCTCGATGCCCTGAACATCAACGAGCGCGCCGCCGGCCCGCCGGGGCGCGATGTCAACGTGCGCCTGACCGGCGAGGATGCCCTCGCGCTGCGCCTGGCCGCCGATACCCTGGCCCAGGCCATGGCGGGGCTCTCCGGGGTGCTTGATACCGAGGACGACATGCCCTGGGGCCGCGAGCAGCTGATCTACCGGGTCAACGCCTTCGGCGAGGCGCTGGGGCTGACCACCGCCGAACTGGGGCGCCAGCTGCGCACCGCCTTCGATGGCCGGGTGGTGCAGATCCACCAGGCCGGCGCCGACGAGATCGAGGTGCGCGTCCAGCTGCCCCGCGAGCAGCGCGAGCGGCTCGCCACCCTCGCCGGGCTGGCGGTGAGCCTGCCGGACGGCCGCCAGGTGCCGCTGACCCAGGTGATGGAGCTCGACCATCGCCAGGGCTTCGAGGCGCTGCGCCACGCCGACGGCCAGCTGGCGGTGGAGGTGAGCGCCGAGCTCGATACCTCCGTGACTTCCGCGGAGCAGGTGCTGGAGAGCCTCTCGGCACAGCTCCTGCCGGCCCTGGCCCGGGAGCACCACCTGCACTACAGCTTCGAGGGGCGCGCCGCCGACCAGCGCGAGACCCTGGCCGACATGCGCATGGGCCTGCTGGTGGGCCTCGGCCTGATGTACGGGGTGCTGACCTGGGTGTTTGCCTCCTGGAGCCTGCCGCTGATCGTGATGGCCATCATCCCCTTCTCCCTGGTGGGGGCGCTGCTGGGCCACTGGGCGCTGGGCATCGACCTGACCATCCTCTCGCTGTTCGGCCTGTTCGGGCTCTCCGGGATCGTGGTCAACAACGCCATCATCCTGGTGAGCTTCTACCGCGAGCAGCGCGAGCGCGGGCTCGCCATCGACGAGGCCCTCAACGAGGCGGTGGTGCAGCGGGTGCGGGCGGTGCTGCTCACCTCCCTGACCACCATCGGTGGCCTGCTGCCGCTGCTCTTCGAGACCTCGCTGCAGGCGCAGTTCCTGATCCCCATGGCCACCTCCATCGCCTTCGGCCTCGGTGGCTCCACGTTTCTGGTGCTGCTGGTCACCCCGGCGCTGCTCTCCTGGCTGGAGCACGGCCGCGAGCGCCTGGCCCGGCGGCGAGCCTTGGAATCTGCGGTGTAGCATCAGGAGCAGGGTTGTCGAAGCTGCCAGGGTGAGAGGCGCCGGAGGCAGGTCGAAGAGGGGGTCTGAGGACCAGGGATGGCCGAAGTAGCGTACAAGGACGTATTCATAGCGCCCCCTCTAAGGCCTGTCGCCGGGTCAGCCTCGAGATGTGGCTTCCATCATTGCCAATGTTGAGTAGTCTGAGGCTCTGGTCACTCAGAGGGAGGCAGATCATGGACGTTCGCGACTATCAGGCCCATGACGCCCTGGGGCTGGCGGCGCTGATCCGCGCCGGCGAGGTGAGCGCCGGCGAGGTGTTTGCCGCGGCCTGCGCGGCCATCGAGGCAGGCAACCCCGCCCTCGGGGCGGTCGTGCGCACCCGCTTCGAGCAGGCCCGCGAGGAGGGCCTGCGCGTCGATCCCTCCGCGCCCTTCGCCGGGGTGCCCACCCTCACCAAGGACCTGCTGATGGCCATCGGTGGCGAGCCGCTCGCCTTCGGCAGCGCCGCCATGGCCGAGTGGCGCGCCCCCGAGGACTCGAGCCTGGTGACGCGGCTGCGCCAGGCCGGCTTCTCGATCCTCGGCCAGACCGCCACCCCGGAGCTGGGGCTGATGGGTATCACCGAGCCCCGCGCCTTCCCCCATCCGGTCAACCCCTGGGCGCCGGCACACTCGCCGGGGGGCTCCAGCGGCGGGGCGGCCGCGGCGGTGGCCGGCGGCCTGGTGCCCCTGGCCCTGGCCGGCGACGGCGGCGGCTCGATCCGCATCCCGGCCAGCCACTGTGGCCTGTTCGGCCTCAAGCCCTCCCGCGGGCGGGTGCCGCTGGGCCCCATGTTCGGCGAGGTGTGGCAGGGCGCGGTGGTGGAGCACGCCCTGACCCGCAGCGTGCGCGACAGCGCCGCGCTGCTCGACGCCATCAACGGCATGGACGAGGGCAGCCCCTGGCCGCTGCCCCGAGAGGAGGGCTTTCTCGATGCGCTCTCACGCCCGCCCGGGCCGCTGCGGGTAGCGGTGTCGCTGGGCGAGCCCCTGGGGGCGCCACTGGGCGCCCGTCTCGACCCGGAGGTGCGCCTGGCCGTGGAGCGGGCGGCGTCGCGCCTGGAGGGGCTCGGCCACCAGGTGGAGTGGGCCGAGCCGGACCTGGACGGGGAGGCCCTGGCCGACAGCTACCTCACCCTCTACCTGGGCCACCTGGCGGCGGATCTTGCCTGGATCAGCGAGCAGACCGAGGTGGCGGTGTCGCGCCTGGCCATCGAGCCCGCCACCCGGGCCATCGGGCGCCTGGGGCGCTGCCTGCCGGCCCGGGACTACGAGGCGGCCAAGCGCTACTGGAACCGGGTGGCCCGCGACATGGCCGCCTTCCATCGCCGCTTCGATGTGCTCTTGATGCCGGTAGCCGCCACCCCGGCCCCGCACCGCGGCGCGCTCTACCCGACGCCCGCTCGGGAGCGGCTGATGGCGCTGCTGGCCATTCCCGGGGCCTCCCGGCTGGCGATGAAGGCCGGCATGCTCAAGCGCCTGGCCGCCGACTCGCTGCGCATGACCCCCTATACCCAGCTGGCCAACCTGACCGGGCAGCCGGCCATGTCGCTGCCGCTGCACATCACCCCCGAGGGGCTGCCGGTGGGCGTCCAGGTGATCGGCCCCATGGGCGACGAGAAGTGCCTGCTGGCGCTGGCCGCCCAGCTGGAGGCGGAGGTGGCCTGGGCCCGCCACCTGCCGCGACCGCCAGGCGGCTAAGTTCAGGTAGAATGCCCGGCGACACCGCCGGAGCCTTCTGCATGTCCCAGCCCTCTCACACCAGGCCATCTGGCCCCGCCGGCTCGCCGCTCTCCGCCCAGGGCGATCGCCACTTCGACGGCCTGGCCGAGAAGTTCGCCGCCAGCCTCTACGGCGGCGTGCGGGGTGAGCTGCGCCTGGCCCTGCTAGACCAGCTGCTGCCGGAGATGCTGGCGCTGCACGACCAGCCGATGCTCGACGTGGGCGGTGGCCTGGGGCAGCTGGCCGGCTGGTTCGCCGAGCGCGGGCATGACGTGACCCTGGCCGAGCCCGCCGCCGAGATGCTGGCCCGGGCCCGGGAATCCCTGTCTGGCCAGCCGGTGACCTTCATCCAGGCGCCGCTGCAGACGCTGCCCGAGGTGGCCCCCGGCCCCTGGTCGCTGATCGCCTGCCACGCGGTGCTGGAGTGGCTGGCCGACCCGCGCGCCGCCCTGGCGACCCTGGCGGGCCTGCTGGCACCGGGCGGGCAGCTCTCGCTGATGGTCTTCAACCGCGATGCCCTGCGCTTCTCCAATGTGGTGAAGGGCAACCTGGAGAAGGCCCTGGCCGATCGCCTGGAAGGCAAGGGTGAGCGCCTGCGCCTGACGCCGATCTCGCCGCTCACCCACGCCCAGGTCGAGGCCTGGAGCGCCGAGTGCGGGCTTGAGATCCGCGGCGTGGCCGGCATCCGCATCTTCAACGACTACCTGCGCCACCCGCCGCAGAACGACGCCGACCGTGAGGCGCTTCTGGCGCTGGAGCGTCGCTACTGCCGGGTCGACCCCCACTGGCGCCTAGGGCGCTATCTGCTCTACACCCTGGTGCGCCCCGATTCCCCAACCCCGCCCGCCGAGGAGCCCGGGACATGAATGCCGATACCCCCCAAGCCCTGACCCCCACCTGCCAGCTGCTGGCCCGCCAGGAGGCGGACTATCGCGGCTGGTGGTGGGTGGCCCCGCCTCGGGACCCCTGGCTGGAAGGAGTGCAGGGCCTGGCGATCAGCGCCGATCTGGTGGTGCGCCAGGCGTGGCAGGCCGCCGGGCGTCCTGCGTACTCTCCGTTTGATTCTCTGCCGGGCAGCGCCGAGGAAGCGCCGCAGGGGGAGGGGCAGAGGGAGGTGCAGGGCGCGGTGCTGTTCTGGCCCAAGAGCCATGCCCTGGGGGAGTGGTGGCTGCTGTGGCTCTGCGCCACCCTACCCGAGGGCACGCCGCTGCAGCTGGTGGGGGAGAATCAGGGAGGCATCAAGCGGGTGCTCAAGGTGCTGGCCGCGCTGGGGCTCGGCTGCCGCAAACTCGACAGCGCCCGGCGCTGTTCGCTGTTCGAGACTCGCCTCGGCCGGGTGGCGATCGACCCGGATGCCGCCTGGACCGCCTTCGAGGTCGAGCCGGACGCCGAGCGCCTGCTCCTGGCCAGCCACCCCGGGGTCTTCGGCCACGGCAAGCTGGACGACGGCACCCGGCTGCTGCTGGAGACGCTGCCTGCCGTGCTGCCGATGGGCGATGGGCCGGGCGATGTCCTGGGCGATGTCTTGGGCGATGTCTTAGACATGGGCTGCGGCGACGGCATCCTGGCCGCCTGGCTGGCCCGCCGCGGGGCGGCGGTCACGGCGGTGGACGTCAACGCCTTCGCGGTGGAGGCGACCCGGCGCACCTTGGCAACCAATGGTCTGGTTGGCGAGACGCTGGAGAGCGACGTCTACTCGGCGCTGGCGGGGCGCACCTTCGACGCCATCGTCAGCAACCCGCCCTTCCACCAGGAGCGCGCCATCGACTACGGTCCCGCAGCGCAGCTGATCCTTGAGGCGCTGGCGCACCTCAAGCCCGGCGGACAACTGCTCCTGGTGGCCAACGCCTTCCTGCCTTACCCGGACCTGCTCGAACGCGCCTTCGGCGGCTTCGAGATCCTCGCCGACGACCGCCGCTTCCGGGTCTACCGGGCTATTTCCCCGGGTCGCGATAGGCGATCTCGGTGATCACGTAGGTGGTCTCCCCGCCGGGTGCGGCCACCGTAACCTCCTCGTCCAGCGGCTTGCCGAGCAGGGCCTTGGCCAGCGGGGAGTCGACGCTGATCCAGCGCTTGGCCGGGTCGATCTCGTCGTGGCCGACGATGCGGATCGCCATCTCCTCACCGTCCTCGTCCTCGTCCTCCAGGGTCACGAAGGCGCCGAAATAGACCTTGCCGGTATCCGCCGGCAGGCGATCCACCACCTGCAGCTCGTCGAGCCGCTTGGTCAGGTAGCGGATCCGGGCGATCACCCGGTTGAGCTCCTTCTTGTTGTAGGTGTAGTCGGCGTTTTCCGAACGGTCGCCGAGGGCGGCGGCCTCGCCCACCTTGGCGGAGAGCGCCGGGCGCTTGACGCGGGAGAGGTGGTCGAGGATGCCGCGCAGCCGCTCGGCGCCCTCGGCGGTGATCAGGTGGCTCTTGGGTTCCTGGCGCGGGTCCTTGGCCGGGTCGCGCCAGCGGGTCATGTTGCGGCCTTTCATGCTCTTCCTCGCACGCTTGCGTCTGGCGGGACCATACGCCATGCGCCCGGGGTGGCCAAGGGGGGAGGGCAAGGGAGAAGCGGAGACGCGGCGGCTGGCGAATCATTCAAACGTTCGTTACATTGCCAGGGCGACCCCCAACAACCACAACACCCCGCAAAGGAGTTTCGCCATGTTTCGACGTCGCCTGCTGAATACCGCCATGGGCTTGAGTCTGAGCCTGGGCCTCGCCGCCCTGCCGCTGGCCGCGGCTCATGCCTGGGAGGCCCGGGTGGAGGGCATGAAGAGCCACTGGGAGCGCTTGATCACCGAACAGGCGGAGGGCCAGCG
The DNA here is from genome assembly GCF_003547075.1 of Halomonas sp. JS92-SW72. Classification (NCBI taxonomy): domain Bacteria; kingdom Pseudomonadati; phylum Pseudomonadota; class Gammaproteobacteria; order Oceanospirillales; family Halomonadaceae; genus Halomonas; species Halomonas sp. JS92-SW72. The sequence continues at coordinate 1,688,075 of NZ_CP032147.1, read as the reverse complement.
CAGCAGCGGCCTGAGGTCGCTGGCCGGCCAGGCCGAGCGCCTGGTGGCCGACCACCCGGACGAGGCCATGCCGCTGGTGTGGCAGGGCATCATCGAGGCCTCCTATGCCCGGGAGCGCAGCGGCCTGGGGGCGCTCTCCAGCGCGCGCAGCGCCCGGGATGCCCTGGAACGCGCCGTCGAGCTCGACCCCGATGGTGCCGCGGGCTCGGCCTACGTCACCCTGGGTGCCCTCTACGACCGTGCGCCGGGCCGCCCGGTGGGCTTCGGCAACAGCGAGACCGCCGAGCGGATGTTCCAGCGCGCGCTCTCCATTCGCCCCGACGGCATCGACGTCAACTTCTACTACGCCGCCTTCCTGGAGGACGAGGGGCGCATTGAGGAGGCCCGGGAGCACGCCCGCCGCGCCGTGGAAGGTGAAGCCCGCCCCGACCGCACTGCCTCCGACGAGGCGCTGCGCGAGGAAGCCCGGGAGCTCTTCGAGCGGCTTTGAGTCGTCGCGAGGAGCGGGGGCAGCTTGGCATCGGTGCCCCCGGTCACGATAATGGCCACTTTGTGCATGCGGAGAGCGCCATGAGTGACGCCCAACGGACCCCGGACCTGGCCGCGGAGGCGCCCTTTACTCGCGCCGACGTGGAACTGCTGGAGCGCCGCTGCCTGCATCAGGGCTTCTTTCGCCTGGAGGCACTTCAGCTGCGCCATCGCCTCTTCGAAGGGGGCTGGAGCGGCGCCATGACCCGCGAGGTGCATCGCCGCCACGACGCCGTGGGCGTGCTGCTCTACGACGTGGCGCGCGACGCCGTGGTGCTGGTGGAGCAGTTCCGCGCCGGTGCCCTGGAGGATCCCGCCTCGCCCTGGAAGCTCGAGGTGGTGGCCGGCCTGGTGGAGGAGGGCGAGTCGCCCGCCGAGGTGGCTCGGCGCGAGGCAGTGGAGGAGGCGGGCGCCCGGGTGGGCGAGCTGATCGAGCTCTATGCCTATTACCCGAGCCCCGGCGCCTGCGACGAGCGGGTCACCCTCTTCTGCGGCCTGGTCGACAGCGAGGGCCTGGGCGGCGTGCATGGCCTCGACGAGGAGCACGAGGATATCCGCGTGCATGTGCTACCGTTTGCCAGGGCCTGGGAACTCCTGCAGGCCGGGCGACTCGACAATGCCATGTGCCTGATCGCCCTGCAGTGGCTGGCAGTCGAACGGGCCTCACTGCGAGCGACACGATAGACCGGGGAGAGAGTGTGCGGAGAGATGCTGTGCGGCGAAGTGCCTATGTGACCGATCTCAGGAGCCTGCAGGGGGAGTGCAGCATCAACTTCCTGCGCCTGGTGCGCCTACTGGGGGATCTCGAGGTCGGCGAGACCCGCGAGATCGAGCTGGCCAGCGACGGGCGCTGGCTGGGCGTGCTCAGCCTCACGCTGCTGGAGCGTGCCCCCTACACCAGCATCGTGCGGGTGACCCAGCGCGGCGTGCTCGATTCTCTGATCGAGGCCCCGCGCATGCGCGTTCATCTCTACCACGACGTGCGCATGGCGGAGGTCACCGACTTCCAGCGCCAGCGCCACTTCGATGGCCGCTACCGCTACCCCAACTCGCGCATGCATCAGCCCGACGAGAAGCTGCAGCTCAACCGCTTTCTCGGCGAGTGGCTGGAGCATGGGCTGGCCCATGGCCACTCGCGCGACCTGCCCGAACTCTCCTGACGCCACTTCCCTGAACCCGCTGCGCTCACCGGCGCCCGACGAGAGCCCCTTCGATGATGCGACTGGTCCAGATCAGCGACTGCCACCTGCACGCCGACCCCGCCGCCCGCGCCCGGGCGGGCTTCCCGCTGCGCCAGCTGGAGGCCGTGGTGGCCGAGGTCAACCGCGAGCGCCCCGATATGGTGCTGGTGACCGGCGATATCAGCAACGATGAGACTGCCGCCTCCTACCAGCTGGCCGCACGCATCCTGGGCCGGCTCGCCGCCCCCTGGTTCTGGCTGGCCGGCAACCACGATGACCCGGCGCTGATGGCCGAGACCCGCGAGCTGCTCGACGAGCTCGATATCGGCGCCTGGCGCATCCTGATGCTGGACACCCGGGTCAGCGGCCAGGCTCACGGTGAGCTGGGGCCGGAGCGCCTGGCCGAGCTGGCCGCGCGACTGGAGGAGGACGACCGGCCGACCCTGCTGGCCATGCATCATCCGCCGCTGCCGGTGGGATCGGCATGGATCGACGCGCTCGGGCTCAAGGATCGCGAAGCCTTCTGGCAGACCCTCTCCGCCTACCGCCAGGTGCGCGCCATCCTCTGCGGCCATATCCATCAGGCCTTCGCCAGCCACCAGCGCCTGGAAGATGGCGAGGTGGCGGTCTTCGGCTGCCCCTCCACCACCGACCAGTTCCTGGCCGGTGCCGAGACCTTCGCCATCGACGAGGCCTCGCGCCCCGGCTATCGGGTGGTGGACCTGGGCGAGGAGGGCTTCGCGACCTGGGTAGAACGGGTCGATCTTTGATTATTGGCTATAAAAAGATCGCCATTAATTCTTTTGAGTAATAATGGTCCGGCGTTACCCTCGATGGCATGATTCCCATGCCCACCGTCATGCGAGGTAGCCGGGCCATGACCACTCTTCACGCCGCGACCCAAGCGTCTCCTGCCCAGGCGAGCAGCGCCCCCCCGACGCTGTCGCCCCAGCGGTTGACCCACCTGCAGCAGCTCGAGGCCGAGTCGATCCACATCCTGCGCGAGGTGGCGGCCGAATTCCGCAACCCGGTGATGCTCTACTCCATCGGCAAGGACTCCTCGGTGATGCTGCACCTGGCGCGCAAGGCCTTCTATCCCGGCCCGCCGCCCTTCCCGCTGCTCCACGTGGACACCACCTGGAAGTTTCGCGAGATGATCGCCTTCCGCGACCGCATGGCCGCCGAGGCGGGCATGGAGCTGCTGGTGCACACCAACGAGGAGGGGCGTGCCGCCGGCATCAACCCCTTCGACCACGGCTCCAGCGGCTACACCGACGTGATGAAGACCCAGGCCCTCAAGCAGGCCCTGGACAAGCACGGCTTCGATGCCGCCTTCGGCGGGGCGCGCCGGGATGAGGAGGCGAGCCGCGCCAAGGAGCGCGTCTTCTCCTTCCGCGACCGCTTCCACCGCTGGGACCCCAAGAACCAGCGCCCGGAGCTCTGGAACCTCTACAACGCCCGGGTCAACAAGGGCGAGTCGATCCGCGCCTTCCCGCTCTCCAACTGGACCGAGCTGGATATCTGGCAGTACATCTACCTGGAATCCATTCCCATCGTGCCCCTCTACTTCAGCGCCCCGCGCCCGGTGGTGGAGCGCGACGGCATGCTGGTGATGGTCGACGACGAGCGCCTGCCGCTGGCCGAGGGCGAGGTGCCCGAGGAGCGTTCGGTGCGCTTCCGCACCCTGGGCTGCTACCCGCTGACCGGCGCGGTGGAGTCCACCGCCGCCACCCTGCCCGAGATCATCCAGGAGATGCTGCTGACCAGGACCTCCGAGCGCAGCGGCCGCGCCATCGACCACGACCAGGCCGGCTCCATGGAGAAGAAGAAACGTGAGGGGTACTTCTGATGGCCCACCAGTCTGACCTGATTGCCGACAATATCGAGCAGTACCTGCACGAGCACGAGAACAAGGACCTGCTGCGCTTCATCACCTGCGGCAGCGTCGACGACGGCAAGTCGACCCTGATCGGCCGGCTGCTGCACGACTCCAAGATGATCTTCGACGACCAGCTCGCCGCGATCACCCGTGACTCGAAGACGGTGGGTACCACCGGCGAGGAGGTCGACCTCGCCCTGCTGGTGGATGGCCTGCAGTCCGAGCGGGAGCAGGGCATCACCATCGATGTGGCCTACCGCTTCTTCTCCACCGACCGGCGCAAGTTCATCATCGCCGACACCCCGGGGCACGAGCAGTACACCCGCAACATGGCCACCGGGGCCTCCACGGCGAGCCTGGCGATCATCCTGGTCGATGCGCGCCACGGCGTGCAGACCCAGACCCGTCGGCACAGCTTCATCGCCGACCTGCTGGGCATCCAGCACCTGGTGGTGGCGGTCAACAAGATGGACCTCATCGACTACTCCCAGGCGCGCTTCGAGGAGATCGTCGAGGAGTACCGGGCCATCGCCGACAGGCTCCAGGCCCGCGACATCCGCTTCGTGCCGCTCTCGGCGCTGAAGGGCGACAACGTGGTCAACCGGAGCGAGTCGCTCTCCTGGTACCGTGTCGATGGAAGTCCCGGGCCGACCCTGCTGGAGCTGCTGGAGAGCGTCGAGATCAGCCGCGACCGCAACCTGACCGACCTGCGTCTGCCGGTGCAGTACGTCAACCGCCCCAACCTCGACTTCCGCGGCTACGCCGGCACCCTGGAGGCGGGCGTGCTGCGCCCGGGCCAGGCGATCAAGGTGCTGCCCTCGGGCAAGCGCTCCACCATCGAGCGCATCGTGACCTGGGACGGCGACCTGGAGGTGGCCTGGCCGGGCCAGGCGATCACCGTGACCCTGGCGGACGAGCTCGATATCTCCCGGGGCGACTGGATCGTGGCGGCGGACGCCGAGGTGACCAGCTCCCACGCCTTCGAGGCGGACATCGTGTGGATGCACGAGCAGCCCCTCGAACCGGGCCGGCAGGTCGACATCCGCCTGGCCGGGCGCTCGGTGGCGGGGCAGGTGAAGGAAATCCTCCACCAGGTGGACGTCAACACCCTGTCGCACCACGCCGCCGAGCGCCTCGAGCTCAACGCCATCGCCCGCTGCCGGGTGAGCCTCACCGCCGAGGTGGCGCTGGACGACTACGCGAGGAGCCCCGGCACCGGCAGCTTCATCGTCATCGACCGGCTGACCAACGTGACCCTGGGGGCGGGCATGATCCGTGCCGTGGTGGCCAGTGAAGGGGACTCGCCGAGCGCCACCGAGGTGGACTGGGCCGGCTTCGAGCTGGAGCTCAACGCCCTGGTACGCAAGTACTTCCCCCACTGGGAAGCGAAGGATATTCGCGAGCTGTTGAAGCGCTGAGGGCGGGTAACGTCCTGCATACGGGCCCGATCGCCATGGCGGTCGGGCCCGTGGCATTTCGGCAGTCGGAAACCCACGGTGGTAGGTTGTGTCCAAAGCATCACAGCTAACCCCATGCTCTTGCAGCGTTCGTTGACGAGGGGCGCCGGGGACAAGCCGAAGAGGAGGTCCGTGGACCAGGGATGGTCTAGGTAGCCCCCAGGGAGGGGTTCATGGCGCCTCCTCGCAGGCTTGTCGACGGAACAGCCCCGAGCAAGCTGCGATATCCAGCATAGCGACCCGGAGCCACTCCTCGATGATCGTTCTCGCCATTGCCCTGCTGCTGGCCATCTTCCTGCTGCCCAACCTCTGGGCCCAGTGGGTCATCAAGCGTCACGCCCGTGGCCGCGACGACTATCCCGGCACCGGGGCGGAGCTGGCCGACCACCTGCTGCGCCGGCTGGGCATAGAGGGGGTCAAGGTGGAGCTCACCGAGCAGGGCGACCACTACGACCCCGAGGCGCGCCGGGTGCGGCTCTCGCCGGAGGTCTATGGCGGGCGCTCGCTTACCGCGGTGACGGTGGCGGCCCACGAGGTGGGTCATGCCATCCAGCACCATCAGGGCTATGCGCCGCTGCTGGCCCGTTCGCGGCTGGTGGCGGTGGCCCAGAAGGCCGAGAAGCTCGGTGCGGTGCTGATGATGGCGGCCCCGCTGCTGTTCCTGCTGACGCGCCTGCCGGGGGGCCTTGCCATCGTGGTGGCCGCGGCGGTGATCAGCTTCGGCACCGCGGCGATGGTGCATCTGGTGACCCTGCCGGTGGAGTTCGACGCCAGCTTCCAGCGGGCCCTGCCGCTGCTCAAGGAGTACATCCCCCCCTACGACATGCCCGGTGCCCGCCACGTGCTCACCGCCTGCGCCTTCACCTACGTGGCGGCCTCGTTGGCCAGCATCCTCAACCTGGGGCGCTGGCTGGTGATCCTTAGGCGCTAGCGGGGCCGGTTGGCCATGACCACGGCGCGGCGCGGGGCGGGGTAGCCCTCCCGAGTCTTCGCCGGGTCCTCGGGGTCGAGGAAATCGGCGAGCGACTGGAAGGTCATCCACTCGGTGGCGCGCTGCTCGTCCGTGGTCGTCACCGCCTCGTCCACCACCCGCACGTCGGTAAAGCCGCAGCGCTCGAGCCACTGGCAGAGCGCGGCGGATGACGGCAGGAAGTAGACGTTGGGCATGGCGGCGTAGCGCTCGCCCGGCAGCAGCACCGTGGTGGCGTCGCCTTCCACCACCAGTGTCTCCAGCACCAGCTCACCGCCGGGGCGCAGGGCGTCCTTCAGCTGCAGCAGATGCTCCAGCGGGGAAGGGCGGTGGTAGAGCACGCCCATGGAGAACACCGTGTCGAAGAACTCGAGCCGTTCGGGCACGTCCTCGATGCCCACCGGCAGGAAGAGGGTGCGGCCGCCGTCGGCATCGCCGACGAAGTGACGCAGCGCCTGGAACTGGTAATAGAAGCGCGGCGAGGGGTCGATCACCAGCACGAAGGCGGCACCGGCGCCGGCCATGCGCCAGGCGTGGTAGCCGCTGCCGCCGCCCACGTCGAGCACCCGCCTGCCGGTCAGCGGAGCCAGGTGGGGGGAGACTCGCTGCCACTTCCAGTCGGAGCGCCACTCGGTGTCGATGTGAATGTCGGCGAGCCGGTAGGGGCCCTTGCGCCACGGCGCGAGCTTGCGCAGCAGGTTCTCGCACTGGCGCCGCCGGCTGTCGTCGAGGGGGCAATCCACCGTTACGGTATCGACGTCCAACCGGACGTCGCGAGCCTCGGGCAGCGCCGGCAGCTTGGCCACCGCCTTCTCCCAGGCGGGCAGGTCGCCGTAGCGCTTCCGATCGAGCCCGGCGGCGAGCTGCTCGGGCAGCCGGGCCAGCCAGGTGTCGAGGCCCTGGTCGAGGAAGACCCGGTAGAGGTCGCGGTGTTCGGGGGGGATCGGCACGCTCAGCCCTCCCGGGGCGCCGGGGCGTCGGCGTCCTTGAAAGCGACCAGCGAAGCGAAGTTGAGGAGCTGGAACCAGGTGTGGCTGCGGGCGAAGCCGGCGTCGGCCAGGCGGGCGTGGTGGGCGTCCAGGGTGTCCGGCACCAGCACGTTCTCGAGCGCGGTGCGCTTCTGGCTGATCTCCAGATCGCTGTAGCCGTTGGCGCGCTTGAAGTCGTGGTAGCGCTCCACCAGCCAGGCGTTCTCCTGCTCGTCCTCGGCGCGGATCTTCTCCGAGAGCACCAGCACGCCACCGGGCTCGAGGGCCTCGAAGAGCCGTGCCATCACCGCCTCGCGATCCGCCGGGGGCAGGAACTGCAGCGTGAAGTTGAGCACGATCATGCCGGCGGGGGCGTAGTCGAGGGTGCGGATGTCGCCCTCGATCACCTCTATGGCGTGGTCGGGGCACTCGGCGGCCAGGGTCTCCCGGGCGCGGGCGACCATGGCCGGGGAGAGGTCCACGCCCGTGTAGCGGAAGGCCTCCGGGGCGAGCTGACCGGCCAGGGCCAGGCCGCCGGCGCCCAGCGAGCAGCCCAGGTCATAGACCCGGGCGCCATGGCGCAGGTGGCGGCGGGCGATCAGCCCCAGCATCCCCAGGATCTGTCCGTAGCCCGGCACCGAGCGGCGGATCATGTCCGGAAAACAGGCGACCACCCGTTCATCGAAGGAGAAGCGCGCGACCCGGTCCAGGGGTGTCGAAAAGATCGCGTCACGGTAAGATGCGTCACTCATGGGCCAAGCCGGAATCATGCGGGAAAGGCCGACATTCTACGCCTCGGCCGCCCCGTCTGCACGACAGGACGTCAAGGAGGAAATCATGCCCACCCAGCCGATCGATCAGCGCAGCGCCTGGCGCGACCTGGCGAGCCACGCCGGGACGATGCGAGAGCGCCACCTGCGTGACCTGTTCGAGGCCGAGCCGAGCCGCCACCTGCGCTTCACCCGCAGTGCCGCCGGCCTCACCCTGGACCTCTCCAAGCAGCGCTGGTCCGCGGAGACCCTGACACGCCTGCTGGCCCTGGCCGAGCAGGCGGATGTCCCCGGGGCGATCCAGCGGCTGCTGGGGGGCGAGCGGGTCAACCTCAGCGAGGACCGCCCGGCCCTGCACACCGCTCTGCGCCTGCCACAGGACGCCTCGCTGGTGGTGGAGGGCGAGGACCTGGTGCCCGGGGTGCACCGCACCCTCGACCGCATGGAGACCATGGTGGAGCGCTTCCATACCGGCCAGTGGCGTGGCGCCACCGGCAGGGCCATCCGCGACGTGGTCAACCTCGGCGTCGGTGGCTCGGACCTGGGCCCGCTGATGGTGACCCACGCGCTCTCCGACTACCGGCTGCGCGACGTGCACCGGGTGGGGGTGCATTTCGCCTCCACCATGGACGGCTCCCAGCTCGCCGACTGCCTGGCGCGCCTCGACCCCGAGACCACCCTCTTCGTGCTCTCCTCGAAGTCCTTCACCACCATCGATACCCTCTCCAATGCCCGCACCGCCCGGGACTGGCTGATGTCCCGCCTGGAAGGGGAGGAGGGCGTCGACGCCGAGCTGGTGATGCGCCAGCACTTCATCGGCGTCTCGGCGAGTCCCGAGAAGATGGCCGAGTGGGGCATCGCCCCCGCGCACCAGCTCGAGTTCTGGGAGTGGGTCGGCGGGCGCTACTCGCTGTGGGGCGGCATCGGCCTGCCCATCGCCCTGGTGGTGGGCATGCCGCGCTTCCGCGAGCTGCTGGCCGGGGCCCACGCCCTGGACGAGCACTTCCGCACCGCGGCACCTTCCGACAACCTGCCGGTGCTGCTGGCCCTGGCGGGGATCTGGAACGTCAACTTCCTGGATATCCGCGCCCACTCCATCCTGCCCTACGACGGACGCCTGGAGTACTTCGCCGCCTACCTCGAGCAGCTCGAGATGGAGTCCAACGGCAAGTCGGTGACCGCCGAGGGGCGCGAGGTGGACTACTCCACCTGCCCGGTGCTGTGGGGCCAGCTCGGGCCCAACGCCCAGCACGCCTTCTACCAGCTGCTGCACCAGGGCACCCAGGCGGTGGAGTGCGACTTCATCGCGCCGCTGCGGCGCTACGACGAGGTGACCGACGACGCCACCCGCCGGCACCTCAAGGGCCAGCACCGCCTGACCCTGGCCAACTGCTTCGCCCAGTCGCGGCTGCTGGCGCTGGGCGACGATGCCATCGACGAGCCGGGAGAGCGCCCCGGGCACAAGCGCTATCGCGGCAACCAGCCCTCCACGACGCTGCTGCTCGACGAGCTGACCCCGGCCACCCTGGGCGCCCTGATCGCCCTCTACGAGCACAAGGTCTACGTCCAGGCGACGATCTGGGGCATCAACCCCTTCGACCAGTGGGGGGTGGAGCTGGGCAAGCAGATCGCCGGCGAGACCCAGCGCATCCTCGAGGAGCGCCAGGGGGCCGAGGCGATGGATGCCTCCACGCGCGCGCTGATCGAGGCGGCCTGGGCGGCCGACAGCAACGGCAAGGTCGCCACGTGATACTGGCTGTTCGTACAGCAGTTGCGCTATGCTGAGCGACCCCTGCCAGCCGGCGCCGGCCAGCGGGGTGCTCTACCTGCACGGCTTCAACAGCGGCACTGGTTCGCCCAAGGCGGTGTGGGTGCGCGAGGCGTGCGCCCACCTGGGCCTGCCCTGCGTGACGCCACAGTTGCCGCATCGGCCCGTCGAGGCACTGGCGCTGGCCGAGGCCCGGCTCGCCGAGCTCGGCCCCGCGCCGCTGGTGGCGGGCAGCTCCATGGGGGGCTTCCTGGCCACCTGCCTGGCCGAGCGCCACGGCCTGCGCGCCGCGCTGATCAATCCGGCGGTGGCGCCGGCCCGGCTGGTGGCCGACTGGGTCGACGAGGTCTTCGTCAACGACTACAGCGGTGAGCGCTTCACCGTAGGGGAGGTGCACCTGGCGGAGCTGGCCGCGCTGACGCCGGAGCGGATCACGGCTCCGGAGCGCTACCTGCTGCTGCTGGGCACCGCCGACGAGGTGCTCGAGCCGGCGGACGCCTTCGCCCTCTATCGCGATGCGCGAACCCTGCTGCACCCGGGGGCCGACCACGGCTTCGCGGTGCTGGCCCGGCATCTGCCGGCGCTGCTGGCCCACGGCGGCCACGCCCTGTCGCCCGCTTGGCAGCCACGATCACACAAGGAACCGGACGACCCATGACGCAATACAGTGCCAGCTCGATCGAGGTGCTTTCCGGCCTGGAGCCGGTGCGCAAGCGCCCGGGCATGTACACCGACACCAGTCGCCCCAATCACCTCGTCCAGGAGGTGGTCGACAACAGCGTCGACGAGGCGCTGGCGGGCCACGCCTCGACGATCACCGTGCGGCTCTTCGAGGATGGCGGCATCGAGGTGGCCGACGACGGTCGCGGCATGCCCATCGACATCCACCCGGAGCATGGCGTCTCCGGGGTGGAGCTGATCCTCACCCGGCTCCACGCCGGCGGCAAGTTCTCCAACGCCAGCTACAAGTTCTCCGGCGGCCTGCACGGCGTCGGCGTCTCGGTGGTCAATGCCCTCTCGCGGCGCCTCGAGGTGGAGGTGCTGCGCGACGGCGGCCGCCACGCCATCGCCTTCGAGCACGGCGAGCCCGCCTCGCACCTCTCGGTGATCGGCAGCGTCGGCAAGCGCAACACCGGCACGGTGCTGCGCTTCTGGCCCGAGGCGAGCTACTTCGACAGCCCGCGCCTGGCGGTGGGGCGGCTCAAGCACCTGCTGCGGGCCAAGGCGGTGCTCTGCCCGGGGCTGAAGGTCACCCTGATGGAGGCGGACGGCACCCAGAGCGAGTGGCAGTACGAGGATGGCCTGCGCGACTACCTGGCCCAGGCCACCGATGGCTATGAGGTGCTGCCCCAGTCGCCCTTCGTCGGCCACTTCGCCGACGACGAGCAGGCGGTGGACTGGGCGATCCAGTGGCTCCCCGAGGGGGGCGAGCCGCTGCTGGAGAGCTACGTCAACCTGATCCCCACGCCCCAGGGCGGCACCCACGTCAACGGCCTGCGCGCCGGCCTGCTCGAGGCGCTGCGCGAGTTCTGCGAGTACAGAAGCCTCCTGCCCCGCGGCGTCAAGCTCACCGCCGAGGACCTCTGGGAGCGGGTCGCCTACGTGCTCTCGGTGAAGATGCTCGATCCCCAGTTCGCCGGCCAGACCAAGGAGCGGCTCTCCTCGCGCACCGTGGCGGGCTTCGTCTCCGGCGTGGTCAAGGATGCCTTCTCGCTGTGGCTCAACCACCACGTGGACCAGGCCGAGGCGCTGGCCGAGCTCGTCATCAGCGCCGCCCAGCGTCGCCAGAAGAGCGCCAAGAAGGTGGCGCGCAAGAAGGTCACCTCCGGCCCCGCGCTGCCCGGCAAGCTGGCCGACTGCTCCGGCCAGGACCCGGCCATGAGCGAGCTCTTCCTGGTGGAGGGGGACTCCGCCGGCGGCAGCGCCAAGCAGGCGCGCAACCGCGAGAGCCAGGCGATCCTGCCCCTGCGCGGCAAGATATTGAACACCTGGGAGGTGGAGTCCCATGACATCTACGGTTCCCAGGAGGTCCACGACATCGCCGTGGCCATCGGCATGGACCCGGCAAGCGACGACCTCTCCAAGCTGCGCTACCACAAGATCTGCATCCTCGCCGACGCCGACTCCGACGGCCTGCATATCGCCACCCTGCTGTGTGCGCTCTTCGTGCGCCACTTCCCGGCGCTGGTGGATGCCGGCCACGTCTATGTGGCGATGCCGCCGCTCTACCGCATCGATCTCGGCAAGGAGGTCTTCTACGCCCTGGACGAGAGCGAGAAGGCGGCGATCCTGCGCAAGCTCGAGGGCAAGCGCGGCACCGTGAACGTGCAGCGCTTCAAGGGCCTGGGCGAGATGAGCCCGCTGCAGCTGCGCGAGACCACCATGGCGGTGGAGACCCGCCGCCTGGTGCAGCTCACCCGCGAAGTGGGCGACGGCACCATGGAGATGATGGACATGCTGCTGGCCAAGAAACGTGCCGCCGACCGCAAGAGCTGGCTCGAGGACTACGGCAACTTGGCGGATATCGAAGTGTAGCGTCGAGCTTGAAGCGCCAAGGCCTGTCGCCGGATCCGCCGCGAGGCAAGACAGCCAACGATTTTGGACACCCTGACCAGGGGCATACCGTATGACCATGGATATCCAGGTGGCGGAGGGCGACGTCGAGCGCCTCTCGCTGCGCGAATACACCGAGAAGGCGTACCTCGACTACTCGATGTACGTCATCCTCGACCGGGCGCTGCCCCATATCGGCGACGGCATGAAGCCGGTGCAGCGGCGCATCGTCTACGCCATGCGCGAGCTTTCGCTGAATGCCAACGCCAAGTACAAGAAGTCGGCGCGGACCGTCGGCGACGTGCTCGGCAAGTTCCACCCCCACGGCGACAGCGCCTGCTACGAGGCGATGGTGCTGATGGCCCAGCCCTTCAGCTACCGCTACCCGCTGGTGGACGGCCAGGGCAACTGGGGCAGCCCCGACGATCCCAAGTCGTTTGCCGCCATGCGCTACACCGAGGCGCGGCTCTCGAAGTTCGCGGAGGTGCTGCTGGCCGAGCTGGGCCAGGGCACCGTGGACTGGACCCCCAACTTCGACGGCACCATGAACGAACCGGTGGTGCTGCCGGCGCGCCTGCCCCACGTGCTGCTCAACGGCGGCACCGGCATCGCCGTGGGCATGGCCACCGACATCCCGCCCCACAACGTGAACGAGGTGGTCGAGGCGACCTGCCACCTGCTGCGCCACCCCGAGGCCACCACGGCGGACCTGCTCCAGCACCTGCCGGCCCCGGACTTCCCCACCGCGGCGGAGATCATCACGCCGCGCGCCGACCTGCGAAAGCTCTACGAGAGCGGCCGCGGTTCGGTGAAGCTGCGCGCCCGCTACGTCATGGAGGAGGGCAGCATCGTGGTCACCGCGCTGCCCTACCAGGTGAGCGGGGCCAAGATCCTCGAGCAGATCGCCGCCCAGATGCAGGCCAAGAAGCTGCCCATGGTGGCCGACCTGCGCGACGAGTCGACCCACGAGGAGCCCACCCGTCTGGTGATCGAGCCGCGCTCCAACCGCGTCGACATCGAGGCGCTGATGGCGCACCTCTTCGCCACCACCGATCTCGAGAAGAACATCCGCGTCAACATGAACGTGATCGGCCTGGACGGCCGGCCGCGGGTGATGCCGCTGCCCGACCTGCTCGGCGAGTGGCTGCGCTTCCGGCGCTCCACCGTGCGTCGCCGCCTGGAGCACCGCCTGGGCAAGGTGGAGGATCGCCTGCACCTGCTCGAGGGCCTCTTGATCGCCTACCTCAACATCGACGAGGTGATCCGCATCATCCGCGAGGAGGACGAGCCCAAGCCCGCCCTGATGGAGGCCTTCGGGCTCTCCGATCGCCAGGCCGAGGCGATCCTGGAGCTGCGCCTGCGCCACCTCGCCAAGCTCGAGGAGATGAAGATCCGCGGCGAGCAGGAGGAGCTCGAGGCGGAGCGCCAGCGCCTGCAGGAACTGCTCGGCAACGAGGCCAAGCTCACCGATCTGATCGAGGAGGAGCTGCGCGCCGCCGCCGAGGCCCATGGCGACGAGCGCCGCTCGCCCATCGTCGAACGCGAGGAGGCCCGCGCCCTCTCCGAGGTGGAGCTGGTGGGGGCCGACCCCGTCACCGTGGTGCTCTCCGAGAAGGGCTGGATCCGCGCGGCCCGCGGCCACGAGATCGACCCGGCGGGGCTCTCCTACAAGGCCGGCGACCGCTTCGCCCTGGCCGCCCGGGGCAAGACCAACCAGCCGCTGGTGCTGCTCGACGACACCGGCCGTGCCTATACCCTGGCCGCCCACAACCTGCCCAGCGCCCGCGGCCAGGGCGAGCCGGTCACCAGCCGCGTCAACGTGGTGGCCGGCGCCCATATGGCCGGCGTCATGCTGGCCCCGCCCACCTCGCGCTTCCTGCTCGCCTCCGACGGCGGCTACGGCTTCGTGGCGCCGCTCGAGGCGCTGGTCGGCAAGAACAAGTCCGGCAAGGCGGTGCTCTCGGTGCCCAAGGGGTGCAACGTGCTGCCGCCGGTGGCGGTGCCGCCGGACGAGGGCGCTATGGTGGCGGCGGTCTCCAACGAGGGGCGTCTTCTGCTCTTCCCCCTCGAGCAGCTGCCCGAGATGGCCAAGGGCAAGGGCAACAAGATGATCGATATCCCCGGGGCCCGGGCGGCGCGGCGCGAGGAGTTCGTGCGCGATCTGGTGGTGCTGGCGGCCGGCGCCAGCCTGGTGGTGCATGCCGGCAAGCGTCACCTCACCCTCAAGCCCGACGATCTCGCGTATTATCGCGGCGAACGCGGCCGGCGCGGCAGCAAGCTGCCCCGCGGCCTGCAGAAGGTCGATCGGCTGGAAGCGATGAGCGTCGACACCTGACACGATGAGACCGCGGCGCCGGGCCCGCCGCGGACCGAGAGAGCTCTTGAGGCAACCATGACACGACGAGTACTGATTCGCGCCACCGGCGCGGCGCGGCCGGGCCAGCTGGCCGGACTGGGCAAGGCGCTGGCCGCAAGCGGCGCGCGCCTTTTGGACATCAACCAGAGCGTGACCTTCGGCATGCTCTCCCTCGAGGCGCTGGTGGGCCTCGAGCATGAGGCCGATCTCGAAGGGGCGCTGGCCGCCGCCGGCGATCTGCTGGGCCTCGACGTCCAGGCGATCCAGGTCAGCGCCGAGGAGTACCAGCGCTGGAGCGTGCAGGCCAGCCAGCCGCGGCTGATCCTGACCCTGCTGGCGCCCCACCTGCCCGCCGGCATCCTGGCGGAGGTCGGGGCGCTCACCGCCGAGCACGGCCTCACCGTGGAGCTGATCCACCGCCTCTCTGGCCGCGAGCCCCTGGACGGCGGCGTCCCCGGCGAGCGCGATGCCATCCAGGGGGCCTGCGTGGAGTGCTGGCTGCGCGGCGAGGAGGTCGACCTCGACGCCCTGCGCGAGAAGGCGCTGGCGCTCGGCGCCATGCACGGCGTCGACATCGCCATCCAGGAGGACTCCATCTGGCGCCGGCATCGCCGCCTGGTCTGCTTCGACATGGACTCCACCCTGATCCAGGCCGAGGTGATCGACGAGCTGGCGCGCCGCCACGGCGTCTATGACGAGGTGGCCGAGGTGACCGAGCGCGCCATGCGCGGCGAGCTCGACTTCCAGCAGAGCTTCCGCGAGCGCATGGCCAAGCTCAAGGGCCTCGACGAGTCGGTGCTGGCCGAGATCGCCGAGACGCTGCCGCTGATGGACGGCGTGGAGCGGCTGATGGCCCAGCTCAAGCGCCTGGGGTATCGCACGGCGATCCTCTCCGGGGGCTTCACCTACTTCGCCCGCCACCTGCAGCAGAAGCTCGGCTTCGACGAGGTCCACGCCAACGAGCTTTTGATCGAGAACGGCAAGGTCACTGGCGAGGTGCGCGAGCCGATCCTCGACGCCGACCGCAAGGCGGAGCTGCTGCGCGAGATCGCCGCCCGTGAGGGGCTGACCCTGGAGCAGACCATCGCCGTGGGCGACGGGGCCAACGACCTCAAGATGCTGGCCGCCGCCGGCCTCGGCATCGCCTTCCGGGCCAAGCCGCTGGTCCGCGCCCAGGCAAACCACTCGATCTCGACCCTGGGCCTCGATGCGGTGCTCTACCTGATTGGGTATCGCCAGGTGGACCTGGAGGAGTAGTGGACGTGAGCGCTCCCTTCGATACCTGGCGCGACCGCTTCGAGCGGCTGCGCTCGAACAAGGCCTTCGAGCTCACGGTGATCACCATCATCGTGGTCTCGGCGCTCTTGATCGGTGCCAAGACCTACGAGGAGGAGGTCAGCCGCTTCCAGGAGGTGATGCTGTGGCTCGATGTCGGCGTCACGGTGTTCTTCCTGGTGGAGATCCTGATCCGCATGGCCGCGGAGAAGCGCCTGCGGGACTTCTTCCGCAAGGGCTGGAACATCTTCGACTTCCTGATCGTCACCGCCAGCCTGATTCCCATGGAGGACTCGGAGATGGTGCTGCTGGCGCGGCTGCTGCGCATCTTCCGGGTGCTGCG
Organism: Halomonas sp. JS92-SW72; assembly: GCF_003547075.1. NCBI lineage: Bacteria > Pseudomonadati > Pseudomonadota > Gammaproteobacteria > Oceanospirillales > Halomonadaceae > Halomonas > Halomonas sp. JS92-SW72. Next base: position 1,672,027 of record NZ_CP032147.1, on the reverse strand, counting down.
CCTGGTCTCGATGATCCCCGAGCTGCGCCTGCTGATCGCCGCCCTTTTCAAGTCGATCCCGCGCATGGGCTACGTGGCGCTGCTGATGTTCATCATCTTCTACATCTACGGCGCCATCGGCAGCTTCCTGTTCGCCAGCGTCGACGAGAAGCTGTGGGGCAACATCTCGCTGGCCATGCTGACGCTCTTCCAGGTGGCCACCTTCGAGAGCTGGGCCACGGCGGTGCTCTACCCGACCATGGAGCACTACCCCTACGCCTGGATCTACTTTCTGACCTTCATCTTCCTCAACGCCTTCATCTTCCTGAACATGATGATCGGCATCGTGCTCGACGTGATGCAGAAGGAGAGCCTGGCCATCGAGCTGGAGACCGGGGAGGGGGAGGCCGCGGAGCTGCACGGCCTGCGCGACGACGTGCGCGAACTGCGCGCCCAGCTGTCGCGGATGGAGGCGCTGCTGGAACGTCAGCGGCGTTAAGCCGGCAGGCACCGTACATGGAAAGTTGACAACGGGTCTCAACCTTGATTCTCTAGGGGCATGAACATGACTGCGTACGACCTTGACCTACGACTACTAGCCCGCGCCTGAACAGCGAGCGGCGATGCCCCCTGTGCATCGTCTGGAGTCCGGTCAAAACGAGGTTGTACCATGTCTGCCCCCATGAATTGCCCCATCCATGCCCATCGTGTCGCCTGCGTCAGCCAAGTGGCTGCCGTCTGTGCGATCATGTGCAAAGCGAGTCCCGACGCCCCGACTGGCCATTGCCCGTCGGGGCGTTATCGTTTCCGCACCGCCCACTGATTCAGCCGCACCGTCGCCCAGGGAGAACGCCACCATGATGCTCGACAACCCCGCCTCCAAGTATCGCCCCTTCGTCGCCGTGGACCTGCCGGATCGCCAGTGGCCCAGCCGTCGCATCGAGCAGCCGCCGATCTGGACCAGCGTCGACCTGCGCGACGGCAACCAGTCGCTGATCGACCCCATGGACCAGGAGCGCAAGCAGCGCTTCTTCGACCTGCTGGTGAGGATCGGCTTCAAGGAGATCGAGGTGGGCTTCCCCTCGGCCTCCCAGACCGACTTCGACTTCGTGCGCTCGCTGATCGAGGGCAACCGGATTCCCGACGACGTCACCATCCAGGTGCTGACCCAGGCCCGCGACCACCTGATCGACCGCACCTTCGAGTCCCTCAAGGGCGCCAAGAACGCCATCGTCCACGTCTACAACGCCACCGACCCGGTCTTCCGCCGCGTGGTGTTCAACGTGACGAAGGAGGAGTGCATCGGCATCGCCGTGGACGCCACCACCCTCATCCGGCAGCGCATGGCGGAGGCGCCGGAGACGAACTGGACCTTCCAGTACTCGCCGGAGCTCTTCACCACCAGCGAGATGGACTTCGCCAAGGAGGTGGTCGAGGCGGTGATGGAGGCCTACGGCGCCACCGTCGAGAAGCCGATGATCGTCAACCTGCCGGCCACCGTGGAGGCGGCATCGCCCAACAACTACGCCGACCAGGTGGAGTGGTTCTGTCGCCACGTGAAGAACCGCGATGCCCTGATCGTCAGCGTGCACCCGCACAACGACCGCGGCACCGGCGTGGCCGCCGCCGAGCTGACCCTGATGGCGGGCGCCGACCGCGTCGAGGGCACCCTGTTCGGCAACGGCGAGCGCACCGGCAACGTCGATATCGTCACCCTGGCCATGAACATGTACACCCAGGGCGTGCACCCGGGCCTCGACTTCTCCAACATCACGCCGATCATGCGCGAGGTGGAGTACTGCAACCAGCTGCCGGTGCATCCGCGCCACCCCTACGTGGGTGACCTGGTCTTCACCGCCTTCTCCGGCTCCCACCAGGACGCCATCAAGAAGGGCATGGCGGAGCGCCGCGCCAATCCCGACGCCGTCTGGGAGGTGCCCTACCTGCCCATCGACCCGCTGGACGTGGGCCGCAGCTACGAAGCGGTGATCCGCGTCAACAGCCAGTCCGGCAAGGGCGGGGTCTCCTACCTGCTCGAGCAGGAGCACGGCATCGAGCTGCCGCGTCGCCTCTCCATCGAGTTCAGCCAGGTGGTGCAGGAGGTGGCCGACCGCACGGGCAAGGAGATCACCTCACAGATGATCTACCAGGCCTTCGCTGACGAGTACCTGGCCCAGACCACGCCCTTCGGCCTGGTCAGCCATCGCCTCTCCTCCGAGGCGGATAGCCCCCGGGTGACCCTGGAGGCAACCATCGAGGAGCGCGGCGAGCGGCGTACCATCAGGGGCGAGGGTAACGGCCCGCTGGCCGCCTACATCAAGGCGCTGGACGCTGCCGGCCACGATGTGGAGATCATCGACTACCACGAGCACTCCCGCGGCCAGGGCGCCGACGCCGAGGCGATCGCCTATGTGGAGGTGCGCATCGACGGCAAGGCGGTGTTCGGCGTCGGCACCGACGAGAGCATCACCAGCGCCTCCATGAAGGCGGTGATGAGCGCCATCAACCGCCATGTCTCCACCCAGGCCCCGGCGGCCAACGTGACCGCCGAGTCACTGGCGGTGGCCAAGTAGCAGCGTCGCGGCTGATCCGGCGACAGGCCTATGCGGGGGCGCTGTGAACCCGTCCCTGGGCGCTACCGATGCCATCCCTGGCATAGGACCCCCGCTTCGGCCTGTCCCCGGCGCCGCTTGTCTTGGTGCTTGCTCCTTGTAGCTATAGTGGCGTCTTGCTTCCTTCGCCGGGGATCTCCCTGACCAGCCTCGGCACCAGGAACCCCGGCAGCACCTCCCTCAGGCCCGCGACCAGTTCGCGGGCCTGGTCGTCTGGCACGTCGAAGTGGGCCGCGCCGGCCACCGGGTCGAGCACGTGGAGGTAGTAGGGCAGCACCCCGGCCTCGAAGAGCCGCTCGGAGAGCTCGGCCAGGGCGTCCACCGAGTCATTGACCCCGCGCAGCAGCACACTCTGGTTGAGCAGGGTGGCCCCTGCCGTCTTGAGCCGGGCGCAGGCGTCGATCACGGCGTCGTCGATCTCCTGGGCGTGGTTGATATGCAGCACGATCACCTTCTGCATGCGGGTCTTGCCGAGCCAGTCGAGCAGGGCGGCGTCGACGCGGTCGGGAATCACCACCGGCAGGCGGGTGTGAATGCGTAGCCGCCTGAGGTGGGGAATGGCGTCCAGGCGCTCGACCAGCCAGGCGAGCTGGCGGTCGCTGGCCGCCAGGGGGTCGCCGCCGGAGAGGATCGCCTCGATGATCGTGGGGTCGTGTCTCAGATGGTCGAGGCTGGTCTCCCACTGAGCCCGGGAGGGCGCGTTCTCGCCGTAGGGAAAGTGGCGGCGGAAGCAGTAGCGGCAGTTGACCGCGCAGGCGGGGCTTGCGATCAGGAGCACCCGGCCGGCGTACTTGTGGATCAGCCCGCGGGCCGGGGTGTGGGCCGCCTCTTCGAGGGGGTCGGCCACGAAGCCGGGTGCCGGCGCGGTCTCCTCGCCCAGCGGCAGCACCTGGCGCAGCAGGGGGTCGTGCGGGTCGCCCGGGCGCATGCGCGACAGGAAGGCCTCGGGCACGCGCACCTCGAAGAGGGCATGACCCGCCTCGGCGCCGGGCCGCCAGGCTGCGTCGAGCCCCAGGCGCCGGCAGAGCTCGGCGGGGTCGCGAATGGCGCCCGCCAGCTGCGCCTGCCAGGCGGGCGGCGGTGCCAGCGGCTCGGCCTCGTCGTGACGCTGCAAAAGGGCGGGGCTTCGGGTTATCATGCGGCACACCAGTCAATGCGGGCGAGGCGGGCTCCTGGAAGCGTCGCCTCGTCGAAAGTCGTTTCCCAGCGCGCCGCCGGGTTCCGGGGGCGCGCTCGAACATGGGTGAGAGAAGATGGCGAACTATTCTACCAACGAATTCAAGGGCGGTCTGAAGGTGATGCTGGACGGCGATCCCTGCGCGATCGTCGAGAACGAGTTCGTGAAGCCGGGCAAGGGGCAGGCGTTCAACCGCGTCAAGCTGCGCAACCTGATCACCGGCCGCGTCTGGGAGCGCACCTTCAAGTCCGGCGAGTCCCTCGAGGGCGCCGACGTCATGGACCTCGACATGGAGTACCTCTACACCGACGGTGAGATGTGGCACTTCATGAAGACCGACGGCTCCTTCGAGCAGTACGCGGTGGAGAAGAAGGCCCTGGGCGACACCATCAAGTGGCTCAAGGAGCAGGTGGTCTACACCGTGACCCTGTGGAACGACAACGCCATCAGCGTGACCCCGCCGAACTTCATCGAGCTCGAGGTGCTCGAGACCGACCCGGGCCTCAAGGGTGACACCGCCCAGGGCGGTTCCAAGCCGGCGACCCTCTCCTCCGGCGCCGTGGTCCGCGTGCCGCTCTTCATCAACCAGGGCGAGATCCTCAAGGTGGATACGCGCAGCGGCGACTACGTCTCCCGCGCCTGAGGAAAGACTCCTCAGCCAGCGGCGCCGGGGACAGGTCGTAGAGAGGGTCTTTTGCCAGGGATGGCAAAAGTAGCGTACAGGGAAGTATTCACAGCGCCCTCTCGTAGGCCTGTCGCCGGGAAGGCCGCGGTGATGCTCGATTCCGACGAGAGCATTCTAGACAAGGCCACGCTTCGGCGTGGCCTTGACGATTCCGGAGGACAGGAAATGACCGACGACTGGCGCCCCACGGCGACGATCGCGACCCTGCGCGAGCGGGCGCGGCTGCTGGCCGAGGTGCGGGCCTTCTTCGCCGAGCGCGACGTGCTGGAGGTGGAGACGCCGGTGCTGGGCCACGGCGGCAGCACCGACCTGCACCTGGCCTCGCTCTCGGCCCGGGCGACCACGCCGGTGGGGCGCGAGCGGCTGTGGCTGCAGACCTCGCCGGAGTTCGCCATGAAGCGGCTGCTGGCAGCGGGCGCCGGGCCGATCTTCCAGCTGGCGCGCTGCTTTCGCGACGGCGAGGTGGGGCGGCGCCACAACCTCGAGTTCACCATGCTGGAGTGGTACCGCCCCGGCCTTACCCTCGACGAGCTGATCGAGGAGACGGCCGCGCTGGTGCGCCGGGTGCTGGGTCGAGCGTCGGGGGACGAGGCGGGGGGCGATGCAGGGCCGCCGCGTCGTCGCCGCTACCGGACGCTGTTTCGCGAGGCGCTCGCCATCGATCCCTTCACCGCGCCCCTGGCCGAGCTGCGCCGGCTGGCCGCCGACAAGGGCGGACTGGCCATGGACGACGCCCCCCGCGACGACTGCCTCGACCTGCTGATGAGTCTCGTGATCGAGCCGCAGCTGGGCCGCGAGGGCATCGACGTGGTGGTGGACTACCCGGCCAGCCAGGCGGCGCTGGCCCGACGCCACCGCGACCCGGAGGACGGGGAGTGGGTGGCCTCGCGCTTCGAGCTCTATCTCGAGGGGCTGGAGCTCGCCAACGGCTATGACGAGCTGACCGATGCCGCCGAGCAGGCGGCACGCTTCTATGAGGACAACGCCGCCCGGCGGGCGGCAGGGCTGCCGGAGGTGGACATCGACCGGCGCCTGGTGGCGGCGCTGGCCCACGGCATGCCCGAGGGGAGCGGGGTGGCCCTGGGCATCGACCGGCTGATCCAGCTGGCGCTGGGCAAGTCGAGCGTGGCGGAGGTAATGGCCTTCGCCACGCCGCGCTGTTAGGCCGCTGAGGCGAGGGCGCCGGGGGGAAGTCGAAGCGGAGGTCCTATGCCAGGGATGGCATCGGTAGCGCCCAGGGATGGGTTCACAGCGCCTCCGCGCAGACTTTCCGCCGGGAAAGCCCGGGGGACTACTTCGACAGTTCCCCCAGAGATTGACCCATCTGCACCTTGGCGCCGGGCTCGATGCCGTCGGCGAAGGTCACCGGCTCGGCGAAGGCCATCACCACCGTGGAGCCGAGCTTGAAGCGGCCCATCTCCGCGCCGCGTTCCAGGTGCACCGGGGTATCGAAGCGGATGCGCTGCACGCCGCCGCGGGGCAGCGGGGTGATCTGCCCGGCCCATACCGTCTCGATGGCGGCGACGATCATCGCCCCCACCAGCACCATCACCATGGGGCCCTGCTCGGTGTCGAAGTGGCATACCAGCCGCTCGTTGCGGGCGAAGAGGTTGGGCACGTGCTCGGTGGTGGCGGCATTGACCGAGAAGAGCCGCCCCGGCACGTAGACCATCTCGGTCAGGGTGCCGGCCACGGGCATGTGCACCCGGTGGTAGTCGCTGGGGGAGAGGTAGACGGTGGCGAAGCTGCCGCCCAGATAGCGGCGCGCGGCCTCGCCGTCGCCGCCCAGCAGGTCCATGGCCGAGAAGCGGTGGCCCTTGGCCTGGAGCAGCTGGCCGGCCGTGAGCGGGCCGAACTGGGAGAGCCTGCCGTCGGCGGGGCTCAGTACCCCCTCGCCGAGGGGGCGGGCGTCGGCCTTCAGCTCCCGGGTGAAGAAGTCGTTGAAGGTGGCATAAGCCGTCGGGTCGGGGTTGGCCGCCTCGCTCATGTCGACCTTGAACTGGCGGATGAAGCGCCGCACCAGGGCGTTCTTCAGCCAGGGGGTGCGGCAGTCGGCGAGGCGCCCCACCAGCCGCGAGAGCAGGTGGTGGGGCAGCGGGTACTGGATCAGGGCAAAGAGCCGGGAGAGTGACAAGGGCATTCCTGTGGCAAGCGTTGAGGGTTATTTCTCGATCGGGGTGTCGTCGCGGTTGCCCCACTCCTTCCAGGAGCCGGCGTAGCCGCGGATCTTCTCGAAGCCCAGCGCACGGCCCACGAGCCAGGTGAAGCCGCTTCTGTGGTGGCTCTGGCAGTGGGTGGCGACCTCCATGTCCGGGGTCAGGCCCAGCGCCTCCAGCTCGGTGACGAGCTCGGCGTAGTCGCGGATGCGCAGGCCGCGTTCCGGGTCCATGGCGCGGGTCCACTCCATGTTCACCGCGCCGGGGATATGGCCCAGCTGCCGGTTCTCGCCCTTCTCGCCGCGGTACTCCTCCGGCGAGCGGGCGTCCCAGATGGCGAAGCCCTTCTCGCCGAGGCGCTCGACGAGTTCGACGCGGTCGATGGCCACCTCGGGGTGGAGGATCTCCGCCTCGTAGGCGCTAGGGGTGGGGGCGGTGGGCGCGGTCTCCACCGGGAGGCCATCCTGACGCCAGGCGTGGATGCCGCCGTTGAGATAGGAGTAGCGGGTGTGGCCGATCAGCTCCAGGGTCCATAGCAGCCTGCCGGCCCAGCCGCCGCCCTCGTCGTCGTAGGCCACCACGTGGGTGTCGCGGGTCAGGCCCAGTTCGCTGAACAGTGCGGAGAGCTGCGCAACAGTGGGCTCCAGGCAGGGGACCTCGCCCGAGCCGCGCATCAGGCGCGCCTTGTCGAGGAAGATGGCGCCGGGCACGTGGCCCTCGGCGTAACTCTCGGCCTTGAGCGGTACGTCGATGATCAGCAGCGACGGCTCGTCCAGGTGCTCGGCGAGCCGCTCGGGCTCGATGATCAGCGGCAGCAGGTTGGCTTCGGAACTCATGGCGACTCTCCTATTTCCTTGTTCTACAACCCCGGGGTCTAGAAACCCGATTCGAGCGTGTCGAGGATGCGTCGGTAGCTGGCGAAGCGCTCGGGATGAATGTCGCCCCGCTCCAGCGCCGCGAGCAGCGCGCATCCGGGCTCCTGGCGGTGGCGGCAGTCGCGGAAGCGGCAGTGCCCCAGCAGCTCGCGGAACTCGATGAAGCCCTCGGCGACCTGCTGCTCGTCGAGGTGGCCGAGGCCGAACTCGCGGATCCCGGGCGAGTCGATCAGCTCGGCCTCCACGGCACTGGGCAGCGTGTAGAGCCGAGCGGTGGTGGTGGTATGGGTGCCCTTGCGGCTGTCCTTGGACAGCGCGCCGATGCGCAGTTCCTCGTCGGGCAGCAGGCGGTCGATCAGTGACGACTTGCCCACGCCGCTCTGGCCCACGAACACCGAGGTGCGCCCGGACAGCCGGGCGTGCAGGGCATCGAGGCCGTCCTCGCGCTCGGTGGTGCTGGCCACCACCGGGTAGCCCAGCGCCTCGTAGCGATGCAGCAGCGCCATCAGCTCGCCGCCGCCCTCAGGCAGCAGGTCGATCTTGTTGAGCACCAGCACGGGGGCGATGCCGGTGGCCTCGGCGGCCACCAGGTAGCGGTCGATCAGGTTGGGGTGGGGCTCGGGCTCCACGGCGAAGACGATCAGGATCTGGTCGATGTTGGCGGCCACCGGCTTGAGCTGGCCGCGGGCGTCGGGGCGCTCCAGCACGCTTTCCCGCTCGCCACGGGCCACCACCACGCCCTCCACGATGGCGCCCTCGGGATCCTGGCGGCCGCGCCAGATCACCCGGTCACCGGTGACCAGGCCTTCCAGGTTGGCGCGCAGGTGGCAGCGCACCGGCTCGCTGGCACCCTCCGGGCGCACGTCCAGGGTGCGCCCGAAGTGGGCCACGACCCGGCCGGGCTGCTCGGGACCGTACTCGCCGGCGGCCAGCTTCTCGCTGTCCTTCTCGTCGAGCCGGGCGGCCCGGGCGGCCCGTTCGGCCTGGATCTTCTCGATGCGCCAGCGCTGCTGGCGGTTCAACTTGCGTTTGCTCATGGGGGCCCGAAGCTCGTTACAATGTCGATCATTGTACTCACCCTGGGCGCCCGCTGTCGCGAGCCGCGGTGCCATGCAAGGAACTCACCCAAGGACCTCACCCAAGGAATAGCGATGAGCCAGCGCAGCGAACCCAAGGATCCGCGCCAGAACCGCCTGGTATGGATCGACCTGGAGATGACCGGGCTCGACCCGGAGAAGGAGCGGATCATCGAGGTGGCGACCCTGGTCACCGATGCCGAGCTCAACGTCGTGGCCGAGGGGCCGGTGATCGCCGTCAGGCAGCCCGACGGCCTGCTCGAGGCCATGGACGAGTGGTGCACCAGGACCCACGGCGAGTCGGGGCTGACCGCGCGGGTCAAGGCGAGCACCGTCGACACCGCCGAAGCCGAGCGCCGTACCCTCGCGTTCCTGCGCGAGCACGTGGCGCCCGGCACCTCGCCCATGTGCGGCAACAGCGTGCATCAGGATCGTCGCTTCATGGAGCGGGAGATGCCCGAGCTGCTGGCCTTCTTCCACTACCGCAACCTGGACGTCTCGACCCTCAAGGAGCTGGCCAGGCGCTGGAACCCCGGCGCCATGGCGGGCTTCCAGAAGCGCAACGTGCACCTGGCCATGGATGACATCAAGGAGTCCATCGCCGAGCTTGCCCACTACCGCGAGACCTTCCTGCGCCTGCCGGGCCAGTGGAGCGATGAGGAGGAGTAGGAGGCACTTCACTCGTCGCGGCATAGTGACGGGCCGCCAGCGTAAGCGGCGCCGGGGACAGGTCGCAGAGGGGGTCCTACGCCAGGGATGGCGTCGGTAGCGTACAGGGAGGTATTCACAGCGCCCCCTCGGCGGTCCAGCGTCCCGGGGCCCGTCGCCGGAAAAGCCGCGATTCAAGGCGCCAAGGTCAGCCGCGGGCGATCAGCGCCCGGCGCTTCTCGCGCTGGCGGGCCAGCGCCCAGCGCACGTGCTCGCGCACCAGGTCGGAGGGGTAGGGCAGGCGCGCCCTGAGGGCGGCCTCCACCGCCTCGCTCCAGGGGGCGTTGCCGAGCCCCACGGCGAGGTTGCGCAGCCAGCGCGCGTAGCCGATGCGGCGGATCGGGCTGCCGGCGGTCTTCTCCAGGAACTCCTCCTCGCCCCAGGCGAAGAGCGCCAGCAGGCTGGCGCGGTCCAGGTCATGGCGCGGCGCGAAGTCGGGCTCCCGGGTCGCCCGAGCGAAGCGGGTGAAGGGGCAGACCAGTTGGCAGTCGTCGCAGCCGAACACCCGGTTGCCCATGGCCTCCCGGAAATGCTCGGGGATGGCGCCGTGGAGCTCGATGGTGAGGTAGGAGATGCAGGCCCGGGCGTCCACCACCCGGTCCGCGACGATGGCACCGGTGGGGCAGGCGGTGCGGCAGGCGCTGCAGCTGCCGCAGTGCTCGTCCTCGAAGGGCGGGTCCACCGGCAGCGGCAGGTCGGTGTAGAGCTCCCCCAGGAAGAAGAGCGAGCCGGCCTTCGGGTTGAGCAGCATGGCGTTCTTGCCGAACCAGCCGAGCCCCGCCTTGCGCGCCAGCGCCCGCTCCATCACCGGGGCGGAGTCCACGAAGGCACGGTAGCCGATGGGGCCCACCTCGGCCTCGATCCGCTGGGCCAGGGTCGCCAGGCGCTTGCGCATCAGCTTGTGGTAGTCGCGGCCGGTGGCGTAGCGCGACACATAGGCGCGCTCGGGCTGGCCCAGCACCTTGGCTGTTTCCACCTCGGCGGGCAGGTAGTCCAGCCGCACGCTGATCACCCGGACCGTCCCCGGCTCCAGCTCCGCGGGACGGGTGCGCTTGGTGCCGTGCTTGGCCATGAAGCCCATCTCGCCGTGGAAGCCGGCATCCAGCCAGCGCGCCAGGCGCTCCTCGTCCTCGGCCAGGTCCACGTCGGTGATGCCGAGCTGCTGAAAGCCGAGCTCGCGGCCCCAGGCCTTGATGCGCTCGGCCAGGGCGGTGAGGTCGGCGGGGCGGGGGGAGTGGCTCATGATCGCGAAAATACCGGGCAAGTGAGGCCTGGCGATTGGCGCCGGGGCCGGGAAACGACACACTGATGGTAAAGCAACCCCCCGCCAGGAGACACCGGATGTCTGACGAGACCCTGCTCCCCCTCTACCGCGCCGAGCAGGTGCGCGAGCTCGACCGGCGCACCATCGCCGGCGGCATCGCCGGCTTCGCCCTGATGCAGCGGGCCAGCGCCGCCGCCTGGCAGCTGCTGCGCCAGCGCTGGCCCGGGGTGCGCCGGCTCACGGTGCTGTGCGGTGCCGGCAACAACGGCGGCGATGGCCATGTGCTCGCGGCCCTGGCCGCCGCCGAGGGCCTGGTCGTGCAGCGTATCCTGCTCAAGGGCATCGACGAGCTCGCAGGCGATGCCCGGCTCGCCGCCGACATGGCCACGGCGGCCGGCGTGGGCGCCGAGCCGTGGCGCGCCGGCATGGCGCTGGAGGGGGAGCTGGTGGTGGATGCGCTGCTCGGCACCGGGCTCACCGGGGAGGTGCGCGGCGCCTTCCGGGAAGCCATCGCCGCCATCAATGCCTCGGGCCGGCCGGTGTACGCCGTCGATATCCCTTCCGGGCTGCATGCCGACACCGGCGCGGTGCTGGGGGAGGCGGTGCGTGCCACCGCGACGGTCACCTTCATCGGCGACAAGCTGGGGCTCCACACCGGGGCGGCGGCGGATCACGTCGGCGAACACCATTTTTGCGCGCTGGGCGTGGATGCCGGGGCCGAGGAGGACCTGGTGCCGGCGGCATGGCGGCTGGAGGAAGCGCTGATCCGGGCCTGGCTGCCGCCGCGGCGGCGGACCGCCCACAAGGGCGACTGCGGCCATGTGCTGATCCTGGGCGGCGCGCCGGGCTTCGGCGGGGCGGCGCTGCTCGCCGCCGAGGCGAGCGCCCGGCTGGGGGCCGGCAAGGTGAGCCTGGCCACCGCGCCCGAGCACGTCACGGCAAGCCTGGTTCGCAGCCCCGAGGTGATGGCCCACGGGGTGCGCGGGGCCGGCGATCTCGGCGAGCTGCCTCGCCAGGCCGACGCGCTGGTGGTGGGCCCGGGCCTGGGGCAGGGCAGCTGGGGCCAGGGCGTGCTGCAGGCGGCGCTGGCGTCCGGCCGGCCGCTGGTGGTGGATGCCGATGGCCTCAACCTGCTGGCGGCGCGCTTTTCAGGGCACACCCGCGACGATTGGATCCTCACCCCTCACCCCGGCGAGGCGGCCCGCCTGCTCGGCGGCACGGCTGCCGAGGTGGAGGCGGACCGCCCCGCCGCGGCCCTGGCGCTGCGCGAGCGCTTCGGCGGCGTGGTGGTGCTCAAGGGGGCCGGTACCCTGGTGGCGGGGCCCGCGGGGCTTGCCGTCTGCCCCTTCGGCAACCCCGGCATGGCCAGCGGCGGGATGGGCGATGCGCTCTCCGGCATGCTCGGCGCGCTGCTGGCCCAGGGGGTGCCGCTGGAGGCCGCGGCCCGCCTGGGCGTGCTGGTGCATGCCCGGGCCGCGGATCTCGCCGCGGCGAAGGCCGGGGAGCGTGGTCTGCTGGCCGGTGATCTGGCATCCTATGCGCGAATTCTGGTCAACCCGACGATGGGCGGTGACGATGCTGCTGCGACTCGATGATGAAGCGCGCCAGGTGAGCCTGGGCGAGTGCCTGGGGCGGGCCCTGGAGGGGCGTGGCCTGGTCTATCTCGAGGGGGAGCTGGGCGCCGGCAAGACCACCCTGGCCCGCGGCGTGCTGCGGGCCTATGGCCACCGTGGCGCCGTGAAGAGCCCCACCTATACCCTGGTGGAGCCCTATGAGCTGGACGGGGTGCGGGTCCACCATTTCGACCTCTATCGGCTGGGTGACCCCGAGGAGCTGGAGTTCATCGGGGGGCGCGACCTCTTGGGCGAGGATGTCCTGTGCCTCGTGGAGTGGCCCGGGCGCGGCGAGGGCTGGCTGCCCGAGCCCGATCTGCGCATCGCCCTGTCGCTGGCCGAGGTGGGCCGGGAGGCTCGGCTCGAGGCCTTCACCGCGCGGGGCGAGCAGCTGCTGGCCAGGCTGGCGGCCATGCCGGAGCTGGCCGCCAGCCTCCGCAAGGAACCCGATGACGCCAGGGGAGGCGACACCGCACCATGAGCAAGTGGCTACTTCGCGGCCTGCTGGCCGCTACCCTGCTGTGGCTTCCCCTGGCAGGCCTCAAGGCCGCCGAGGTGGAGAACGTGCGCCTGTGGGCGGCGCCGGACCATGCCCGCCTGGTGTTCGACCTCGCCTCGCCGACCCAGGCCAATATCTTCGCGCTCGACAACCCGCGGCGCCTGGTGATCGACCTCGACGACAGCCGCATGGCCGCCGACCTGGCCGGCATCGACCTCGCCGGCAGCGCCATCAGCCGCATTCGCAGCGGTACGCGCGACGGCAACGGCCTGCGCGTGGTGCTGGAGCTCGAGCGCGACGTGGAGCCCCGCCACTTCACCTTGGCGCCCAATGACCAGTATGGCCACCGCCTGGTGGTGGATCTCGAGTACCCCGGCGAGAGCGCCGTGCAGGACCCCATCGACCCCATCGAGGCGATGATCCGCGAGCAGGAGATCGCCGCCAACCGCGCCCGCGCCGAATCGAGCGGTGCCCCGGCCCAGGTGAGCCCGGAGCCGGCGGTGGCCCTGCAGCAGGCCCAGCCCCATCCCCGGCGCGATATCATCATCGCCATCGATCCCGGCCACGGCGGCGAGGATCCGGGGGCCATCGGCCCCGGCGGCACCCGTGAGAAGGACGTGGTGATGCAGATCTCGCGGCGCCTGCAGCGGCTGGTGGACGAGGCGGAGGGGTTCCGGGCGGTGATGATCCGCGACGGCGACTACTACATCGGCCTTCGCCAGCGCACCCAGATCGCCCGGGACCAGAAGGCCGACTTCTTCGTCTCCATCCACGCCGACGCCTTCACCAGCCCCCGCCCCCAGGGCAGCTCGGTCTATGCGCTCTCCCAGCGTGGCGCCACCTCGGAGACCGCCCAGTGGCTGGCGGCCAGCGAGAACCGCGCCGACCTGATCGGCGGCGTCGACGGCAACCTCTCCCTCAAGGACAAGGACGAGGTGCTGCGCGGCGTGCTGCTCGACCTGACCATGACCGCCACCCTCAACGACTCGCTCTCCATCGGCGGCCAGGTGCTCGACCAGCTGGGCCGGGTCAACCGCCTGCATCGCAACCGGGTGGAGCAGGCCGGCTTCATGGTGCTGAAGTCGCCGGATATCCCGTCGCTACTGATCGAGACCGGCTTCATCTCCAACCCGGACGAGGAGCGCCGGCTGCGCGATCCGAACCATCAGCAGGGCCTGGCCCGGGCAATCTTCGCGGGCCTGCAGGATCACTTCCGGCGCAACCCGCCGCCGGCCAGCCTGCTGGCCTGGCAGCGCGACAACAACCGCACCACCGGCGGCAACGAGTACCGCATCCAACCCGGCGATACGCTCTCGCAGATCGCCGCCCGGCACAACGTCTCCACGGATCGGCTCAAGCAGGCCAACGAGCTCAATGGCGACGTGATCCGTGTGGGACAGGTACTGCGCATCCCGCGCTCCTGAAACGAAGGGCAGGCAGTGATATGAGCGAACCGCGCCCCATCCGGGTCCTCGACCCGAGGCTGGCCAACCAGATCGCCGCCGGCGAGGTGGTGGAACGCCCCGCCTCGGTGGTCAAGGAGCTGGTCGAGAACGCCATCGATGCCGGCAGCCGCCGCATCGAGGTCGAGCTCGAGGCCGGCGGCACGCGCCTGATTCGCGTGCGCGACGACGGCAGCGGCATCGGCGAGGCCGACCTGCCGCTGGCGCTGTCGCGCCACGCCACCAGCAAGATCGTCTCCCTGGAGGAGCTCGAGGGCGTGGCGAGCCTCGGCTTTCGCGGCGAGGCGCTGGCCTCGATCAGCTCGGTATCGCGCCTGGAGCTGGTCTCCAACGCCGATGAGGACCCCACCGCCGGCTGGCGGGTGGTGGCCGAGGGGCGCAACATGGAGCCGCGGGTCAGCCCGGCCCCCCACGCCCGCGGCACCTCGGTGACCGTGCGCGACCTCTTCTTCAATACCCCGGCGCGGCGCAAGTTCCTGCGCACCGAGAAGACCGAGTTCGGCCACGTCGAGGAGGCCTTCCGCCGCCAGGCGCTTTCCCGCTACGACATCGGCTGGACGCTGCGCCACAACCAGAAGACCCTCCACCAGCTGCGTCCCGGCGAGGACCAAGCCTCCCGCGAGCGGCGCATCGCCTCGCTGCTCGGCCGTGCCTTCCTGGAGAACGCCCTGCACCTGGACCTTGCGGCCTCGGGGCTGCGCCTGTGGGGCTGGGTGGGCCTGCCGACCCACTCCCGGGCCCAGGCCGACCAGCAGTACTTCTTCGTCAACGGCCGGGTGGTGCGCGACCGCCTGGTGGCCCATGCCGTGCGCCAGGCCTACCGCGACGTGCTGTTCAGCGGGCGCCATCCGGTCTTCGTGCTCTATCTGGAGGTGGAGCCGTCGGTGGTGGACGTCAACGTCCACCCCACCAAGCACGAGGTGCGCTTCCGCGACGGCCGCCTGGTCCACGACTTCCTCTTCTCCAGCCTGCATCGCGCCCTGGGGGAGGCGCGGGCCGGCCAGCCGGGGGCCGGCCATGACCTGGAAGAGGCCCGGGAACCTGTCGCTGCGGATGAGACGCCGCGCACCGCTGAGGCAGGGCAGGTGCGCGAGAGCGCCGGGCGCTGGCAGCAGCAGCCTATGGCGCTGCCGGGCCGGGAGGAGGGCGAGCGGGTGACGCCCGATCGCGTCCGCGCCTTCATGGAGGGCTATCGGGCGCTGCATCCCGGTCACGAGGAGATGCTGCTGACGCCGCAGCCCGCCGCTCCGGGCGCCGGGGTCGGGGGTGCGGCCGCCGAGGTGGCCCTGGCCGAGCGCCGGACCCTGCAGGAGGCCCACCGCCCGGTGCTGCCGGAGGCCGACGACACCCGGGCGCCCCCGCTGGGCTACGCCATCGCCCAGCTGCATGGCGTCTATATCCTCGCCCAGAGCGAGCGCGGCCTGATCCTGGTGGACATGCACGCCGCCCACGAGCGCATCGTCTACGAGCGCATGAAGACCCAGGTGCACGGTGGGCGTCTCGATGCCCAGCCGCTGCTGGTGCCGGTGTCGCTGGCCGCCAGCCCGGCCGAGGTGGCCACCGCCGAGGCGGAGCGCGAGGCCTTTGCCCGCTTCGGTGTCGAGCTCGACGTGGCCGGCCCCGAGACCCTGCTGGTGCGCCAGCTGCCGGCGCTGCTGATCGACGCCGACGTGGAGCCCCTGATCCGCGAGATGCTGGGGGACCTCGAGCGCTACGGCCGCTCGGACCGTATCGAGGCCCACGTCAACGAGCTGCTGGCGACCATGGCCTGCCACGGCAGCGTGCGTGCCAATCGCCAGTTGAGCCTGGCCGAGATGAACGCCCTGCTGCGCGACATGGAGCGCACCGAGCGCAGCGGCCAGTGCAACCACGGCCGCCCCACCTGGACCGAGATGAGCATGAAGGACCTGGACCGCCTCTTCATGAGGGGGCAGTAGGTAAACGTTTTCCACCCGCGTGGCGAGAAGCGCCGGGGGCAGGCCGAAGAGGAGGTCCTATGCCAGGGATGGCATCGGTAGCGCCCAGGGATGGGTTCACAGCGCCTCCTCGACGGCCTGACGCCGGATCAGCTTCTCTTCGCCCAGCTTGAGAGGCCCGATGTCAGATACCCGTCCTCCCGCCATCCTGCTGGTGGGGCCCACCGCCGCCGGCAAGACCGACCTCGCCATCGCGCTCCACGAGCGGCTCGGCTGCGAGCTGATCAGCGTCGACTCCGCCATGGTCTACCGCGGCATGGATATCGGCAGCGCCAAGCCCTCCGCGGAAGAGCTCGCCCGGGCGCCCCATCGGCTGATCGACATCCGCGACCCCGCCGAACCCTACTCGGCGGCGGATTTCCGCGAGGATGCCCTTCGCGAGATGGCCGAGATCACGGCGTCAGGCCGGGTGCCGCTGCTGGTCGGCGGCACCATGATGTATCTGAAGCAGCTGCTGCACGGGGTGGCCAACCTGCCCTCCTCGGATCCGGCGGTGCGCGCCGAGCTTGAGGCCGAGGCTGCGGCACATGGCCTTGCCGCCCTGCACCAGGCGCTCGCCCGGGTCGATCCGGCCTCGGCGGCCCGCATCCACCCCAACGATCCCCAGCGGCTGATGCGGGCGCTGGAGGTGTATCGGCTCAGCGGCCGGCCGCTGAGCGAGCTGTGGGCCGAGCAGCGGCCTGAAACCTTTCCCTGGCGCACGCTGTCGATAGGGCTCGCCCCGGCGGATCGCGCCGTGCTGCACGAGCGCATCGCCCGACGCTTCGACGCCATGCTGGCCGGCGGTTTCATCGAGGAGGTGGCGTCACTCAAGGCGCGCGGCGATCTGCACCCGGAGCTGCCATCGATGAAGAGCGTCGGCTATCGCCAGGTCTGGGCCTATCTCGACGGCGAGTATGATCGCGAGACCCTGCGCCATCGCGGTATCGTCGCGACCCGCCAGCTGGCCAAGCGCCAGCTGACCTGGATGCGCAGCTGGGAGGGGCTTGCCTGGGTCGACAGCCTGGGGCCTGACCCCCTGGGCGAAGTGCTGAAACTCGTGCGCAATTTCGGCACTTAGCGTAAGATACGCCTTTCACGAGCCGGGTAGCCGGGCCCCTCGCGGCGTCGGCGATGCCAGTGAGGCAACAGCAGTACGTCACGAAATAACATCAACCCCAGAGACAATTTCAGGGAGAGCAACATGTCCAAAGGGCAGTCCCTTCAAGATCCGTACCTGAACATCCTGCGCAAGGAGCGCATCCCGGTATCGATTTTCCTGGTCAACGGCATCAAGCTGCAGGGCCAGATCGAATCTTTCGACCAGTTCGTCATCCTGCTGCGCAACACCGTGAGCCAGATGGTCTACAAGCACGCCATCTCCACCGTGGTGCCGTCACGCAACGTGCGTCTGCCGGCCCAGGACCCTGCCGCGCCGCAGGACAGCCAGTGAGGTAGTGATTGTTTTTTGAACGCCCCGACGCCGGTGAAACGGCCGTCCTCGTCCATGTGGACTTCCAGGACGAACAGAAGCGCGAGGATGCAGGCGAGTTCCTCGAGCTCGTCCGCTCCGCCGGCGCCGTGCCGGCCACCCTGCTGACCGGCAGCCGTCAGCGGCCGGATCCGCGTACCTTCGTGGGCTCCGGCAAGCTGGAGGAGCTCCGCGAGGCCAAGACGGTGCACGGTGCCGAGCTGGTGATCTTCAACCACGCCCTGAGCCCCTCCCAGGAGCGCAATCTCGAGCGTGAGCTCAAGTGCCGGGTGCTCGACCGCACCGGCCTGATCCTCGATATCTTCGCCCAGCGGGCGCGTACCCACGAGGGCAAGCTGCAGGTGGAGCTCGCCCAGTTGGAATACATGTCGACCCGCCTGGTACGCGGCTGGACCCACCTGGAGCGCCAGAAGGGCGGTATCGGCCTGCGCGGTCCCGGCGAGACCCAGCTGGAGACCGACCGCCGCCTGCTGCGCGCCCGCATCAAGTCGATCCACAAGCGCCTCGACAAGGTGCGCGGCCAGCGCGAGCAGAACCGTCGCTCCCGGGCCCGGGCCGAGATTCCCAGCGTCTCCCTGGTGGGCTACACCAACGCGGGCAAGTCAACGCTCTTCAACGCCCTGACCTCCTCCGAGGTCTATGCGGCCGACCAGCTCTTCGCTACCCTCGACCCGACGCTGCGGCGCCTGGAGGTCGAGGACGTGGGCCCGGTGGTGCTGGCCGATACCGTCGGCTTCATCCGCCACCTGCCCCACAAGCTGGTGGAGGCGTTTCGCGCCACCCTGCAGGAGGCCGCCGAGGCGACCCTGCTGGTGCATGTGATCGATGCCGCCGACCCGGACCGCGAGCTCAACGTGCAGCAGGTCGAGCTGGTGCTCGACGAGATCGGCGCCCTCGATGTGCCGATGCTCAAGGTGATGAACAAGATCGACCTGCTCGACAGCGCGCCGCGCATAGAGCGCGACGGCGAGGGGCGCCCCGAGGTGGTGTGGCTCTCGGCGCAGGAGGGCAGGGGGCTGGACCTGCTGGCCCAGGCCCTGGCCGAGCGGCTGGCGGACGATGTCCTCGACTTCTCCCTCAGCCTGGGGCCGGCCCAGGGCCGCCTGCGTGCGGCCCTTCACGAACTGGGGGCGGTGCGTGAAGAGGCCTTCGACGAGCAGGGCGACACCCGGCTGCAGGTGCGCCTGCCGCGGCGCGACTTCCTGCAGTTGATGTCGCGACTCGGCGAGCGCGCCGATGATTATCTCCCCGAGGCCCTGCACGACCGCGAGGCCTGGGAAGAGCAGGGGGCAGACTAGCAGCGGGCGGCTGTTAACAACGACGACATGGACGACGGGCGCCACCGTCCCGGATGGAGGGGCGCCGACAGGATCGCAACCGAGGCCCCGGCCGGCTTGCCGGCCGGGGCAGTAACGCATAGTGGAGAAGACCTATGGCCTGGAATGAGCCTGGTGGCGGTGGCAACCAGCACGACCCCTGGAGTGGTGGTGGCCGACGCGGCGGCAACGGAGGCGGTGGCAATGGTGGCGGCGGTGGCAACCGCGGCGGTAACCAGGGGCCCCCCGACCTCGACGAAGCCCTGAAGAAGTTTCAGGACAAGCTCAACGGCATGCTCGGCGGCCGCGGCGGCAAGGGCGGCGGCAAGGGTGGCAAGGGCGGTGGCGGCAAGCCGCGCAACACCTTCGCGCTGCCTGGCCTGCTGGTCGTGGTGGCGCTGGCGATCTGGGCGGCCTCCGGTTTCTACCTGGTGGACCAGTCCGAGCGGGGCGTGGTGCTGCGCTTCGGCAAGTTCCAGGAAGTGGTCAGCCCCGGCCTGCACTGGAACCCGCCGCTGATCGACGACGTGCGCATGGTCAACGTGACCCGCGTGCGCTCGCTGACCCAGACCCAGTCGATGCTGACCCGCGACGAGAACATCGTCGAGGTCGAGATCTCGGCCCAGTACCAGGTCGCCAACCCGCGCGACTTCGTGCTCAACGTGCGCAACCCGCAGCTCTCCATCGAGAACGCGCTGGATTCCGCCCTGCGCCACGTGGTCGGCGGCACCGACATGATCGAGATCCTGACCTCCGGTCGTGAGATCCTCGGCAGCTCCGTGTCCAGCCGTCTGCAGTCCTACCTGGACAGCTACGGCACCGGCATCCGCCTGCAGACCATCAACATCGAGTCCACCTCGGCCCCGGCCCCGGTCATCGACGCCTTCGACGACGTCATCCGGGCCCGTGAGGACCGCCAGCGGACCATCAACCAGGGCATGGCCTACGCCAACGCCATCATCCCCGAGGCCCAGGGTCAGGCGCAGCGCCTGGTCGAGCAGGGTCAGGGTTACCGCGAGTCGGTGGTGGCCGAGGCCCGTGGTCAGGCCAACCGCTTCAACGCGCTGCTCTCCCAGTACCAGAACTCGCCGGCGATCATGCGCGAGCGTCTCTACCTGGATGCCATCGCCGATGTCTTCGGCAGCACGCCCAAGGTCCTGGTGGACGTGGCTTCCGACAGCCCGCTGATGTACCTGCCCCTCGACCAGATGGGCAACGGCGGCGGCAGCGGCGGCACCTCGGCCTCCGGCGAGCGCCTGGGCGAGCAGGGCGAGCTCGACCCGCGGGTCCTGGAGCGTCTGCGCTCCGGCCAGACCACCTCGAGCAGCAGCAACAGTGGAATCCGCAGGGAGGGCCGCTAAATGATCAACAATCGTTCCCTGCTCATCGTCGGTGGCCTGGCCGCCGTGGCCTGGCTGGCCAGCAACAGCCTCTACGTGGTCGACGAGACCGAACGTGCCGTCAAGCTGCGCTTCGGTGAGGTCATCGAGGAGAACATCCAGCCGGGCCTGCACTTCAAGGTGCCGATCACCCAGACGGTGCGCAAGTTCGACACCCGGGTGCTGACCCTGGACACCGACACCAGCCGCTACCTGACCCTGGAGCAGAAGGCGGTGATCGTCGACTCCTACGTCAAGTGGCAGGTGGTCAATCCGACCCGCTACTACGAGGCCACCGCCGGCGACGAGATGATGGCCGTGCGCCTGATCCAGCCGCGGGTCGACGAGAGCCTGCGTAACGAGTTCGGTCGCCTGGACCTCCAGCAGATCATCGCCGAGCGCCGCGACGATCTGATGATCGGCCCGACCCAGGACCTCGATGCCCTGCTGCGCGAGGAGCTGGGTGTCGCTATCGTCGACGTGCGCGTCAAGCGCATCGACCTGCCCGACGATGTCTCCGCCGCGGTCTTCGAGCGCATGCGCTCCGAGCGTGAGCGGGAGGCCCGCGAGTGGCGCGCCCAGGGTCAGGAAGAGTCCGAGCGCATCCGCGCCAACGCCGACCGTCGTCGCCAGGTGCTGCTGGCCCAGGCCACCGAGCGGGCCGAGACCCTGCGCGGTGAGGGTGATGCCGAGGCCGCGGCGATCTTCGCGGAGTCCTACTCCCAGGACCAGGAGTTCTTCACCTTCTGGCGCAGCCTGAACGCCTACCGCGAGAGCTTCCAGGGTGACGGCAACATGCTGGTGCTGGATCCCTCCAGCGACTTCTTCCGCTACCTGAAGAGCGCCATGCCCTCCGGCGCGGAGTGACAGCGAGACGCGCCGGGGTTCATCCCCGGCGCAAACGTGGTAGACTCCTGCAACCGGGCGTGGCCCGGTTTTTTTGTGGCCGCCTGTCGCAAGACCGCGCAGGCCCTGTTGCACGTGAGACGCTCGCCGAGGCCTCGGCTCGAGCGCCTGTCATACGGCTTCACGGCCATTTTCACTGCCTAGCAGGATGATTCACATGACCATCGCTGACCGCTGGCTGCTGCCCGACGGCATGGACGAGGTGCTGCCGCCTCAGGCAAGCCGGATGGAGGAGCTGCGCCGCGCGCTGCTCGACCTCTACCACCGCTGGGGCTACGACCAGGTGATGCCGCCCACCGCGGAGTTTCTCGACTCCCTGCTCACCGGCACCGGCTCCGACCTGGCCCTGCAGACCTTCAAGCTCACCGACCAGCTCACCGGACGCATGATGGGCATCAGTGCCGACGTCACCCCCCAGGTGGCGCGCATGGACGCCCACTCCCTGAAGCGCCAGGGGCCGGTGCGCCTCTGCTACTGCACCAACGTGCTGCGGGCCACCGCCGACCAGCACCAGGGCGGCCGCAGCCCGGTGCAGGTGGGGGTGGAGCTGTTCGGCCACGCCGGCATCGAGGCGGACCTGGAGATCCTCCACCTGGCGCTGGCCAGCCTTACCGCCGCCGGCGCCGGCGAGATTCACCTGGCGCTGGGCCATATCGGCATCTACCGCAGCCTGGTGGAGGCGGCGGGCCTGGCGGGCGACGCCGAGCGAGCCCTGTTCGAGGCCCTGGAGCTGAAGAGCCCCGGCGAGATCGCCGAGCGGGTCGCCGAGAGCGTCGAGGATCCGGCCCTGGCCGAGATGTTCCTGGCGCTGGGCCGCCTGCACGGCGGTGCCGAGGTGCTCGAGGAGGCCCGCGAGGCCTTCGCCGAGGCGCCCGCCGCCGTGGGCGCGGCGCTGGAGCAGCTGCGCGCCCTGCATCAGGGCGTGCTGGCCAGCCACCCGGAGGTGGCGCCCTACTTCGACCTGGGCGAGCTGCGCGGCTACGCCTACCATACCGGCATGATGTTCGCCGCCTATGTGCCCGGCTACGGCCAGGCGCTGGCCAAGGGCGGCCGCTATGACGACACCGGACGCGCCTTCGGGCGCGCCCGGCCGGCCACCGGCTTCTCCATGGACCTCAAGCTGCTGGCGGGGCTCAGCCCCTCGGAGCCGCCGTGCGACGGCATCTGGGCGCCGGCCGAGGGCGAGGGCCTGCACGAGACCGTGGTGGCCCTGCGCGGGCAGGGCGAGCGGGTGGTCCAGGCCCTGCCGGGGCAGCGCACCGGACCGGCCGAGCATCGCTGCGACCGTGAGCTGGTGTTGATCGATGGCCACTGGCAGGCCGTGGCACTGTAGACTGGGTTAAACCTTGGGCGCGACGGCCTGCCGCCGCGCGGCAACGAGAGACGAGAGAGCAATGGGCAAGAACGTAGTCGTACTGGGCACCCAGTGGGGTGACGAGGGCAAGGGCAAGGTCGTCGACCTGCTCACCGAATCCGCCGCCGCCGTGGTGCGCTTCCAGGGCGGTCACAACGCCGGCCACACCCTGGTGATCGACGGCGAGAAGACCGTCCTGCACCTGATTCCCTCCGGCATCCTGCGCAAGGACAAGACCTGCGTGATCGGCAACGGCGTGGTGCTCTCGCCTGACGCGCTGATCAAGGAGATCCGCGAGCTGGAGGCCAAGGGCGTGCCGGTGCGTGAGCGCCTGCGTCTGTCGCCGGCCTGTCCGCTGATCCTGCCCTACCACGTGCGCCTCGACCAGGCCCGTGAGAAGGCCCGCGGCGTGGCCAAGATCGGCACCACCGGGCGCGGCATCGGCCCGGCCTACGAGGACAAGGTGGCCCGCCGCGGCCTGCGCCTGGGCGACATGCTGCACCGCGAGCGCTTCGCCTCCAAGCTCGGCGAGGTGCTCGACTACCACAACTTCGTGCTGGTCAACTACCACGGCGAGCAGCCGGTGGACTTCCAGCAGGTGCTGGACAGCGCCATGGAGATGGCCGAGGAGCTGCGCCCCATGGTGTGTGACACCGTGGGCCTGGTCCACGACTACCGCAAGGCGGGCGAAAACATCCTCTTCGAGGGCGCCCAGGGCTCGCTGCTGGACATCGACCACGGCACCTACCCCTTCGTGACCAGCTCCAACACCACCGCCGGCGGTACCGCCACCGGTTCCGGCGTCGGCCCGCTCTACCTGGACTACGTGCTGGGCATCACCAAGGCCTACACCACCCGGGTCGGCTCCGGCCCGTTCCCCACCGAGCTGTTCGATGACCACGGCCGTCACCTGGCCGAGCGTGGCCACGAGTTCGGCGCCACCACCGGCCGCCCGCGCCGCTGCGGCTGGTTCGACGCCGTGGCCCTGCGCCATGCGGTGCAGATCAACTCGGTCTCGGGCATCTGCCTGACCAAGCTCGACGTGCTCGACGGCCTCGAGAACATCCGCGTCTGCGTGGGCTATCGCAGCAAGGATGGCGATGTGCTCGACACCCCGGTGGACTCCGAGGGCTATGAGGCCATCGAGCCGCTCTACGAGGACCTGCCAGGCTGGAGCGAGTCGACCCTGGGCGCCCAGCGCGTCGAGGACCTGCCGGCCAACGCGCGCGCCTACATCCGCTACCTGGAGGAGAAGGTGGGCGTCAGCATCGACATCATCTCCACCGGCCCGGATCGCAACGAGACCATCGTGCTGCGCAACCCCTTCGAGGGCTGAGGCACACCCCGCCGCTACAGGCCGCCCGCGCGGCCTGTACGACACCGCAGAAGGCCGGCACCTGGTGCCGGCCTTCTGCGTATAGGAGCCACGACGTCACGACGTCACTGCGCTGCGGCGAGATCATCCGAGAGCAGGTCGTGGAGCGTCTCGAGGGCCATGTCGCTGTCGGCCTCCATCACTTCCTCCAGCCACAGCAGCGCCTGCTCGCGGTTGGCGCTCTCGAGCCCGTTGGCCTCCAGGTAGGCCTCGGCCAGCGCCAGGCGTGCGCTGGAGTGCCCCTGGCGGGCGGCCTGGAGCAGGTAGTCGGCGCCACGGCGGCTGTCCCGCTCCAGGCGCTCGCCGTGCAGGTACTCGCGCCCCAGGGTGGCCTGGGCGCCGGGGTGGCCCTCGTCCGCGGCCTCCGTGAGCAGGGCTTGGCCCCGCTCGATGTCCTCCGGCATGCCCTCCTCGCCGCGCAGCAGGATACGGCCCAGGTTGGCCCGCGACGAGAGATCGCCGCTCTGGGCCGCCTGGTCCAGCCACTCCGCGGCCTGCGCCGGGTCGGCCTCGACGCCGTTGCCCTCCAGGTAGGCCTGGCCCAGCAGCCGCGCGGCGTGGGGGTTGCCGGCCTCGGCGACGGGACGCAGGGTGGCGACACCCTGCTCGGCATCCTGCTCGAGGTGTTCGCCGCGCAGCAGCGCCTCGCCGAGCCGCAGCCGGGCCCCGTCGTGGCCCGCCTCGGCCGCCCCCTGCAGCAGGGTCAGGCCGCGCTCGGGGTCGCTCTCGAGCAGCATCTCGCCGACCTCGGCCCGGGCCCCGGTATGCCCGGCATTGGCGGCGCGCTCGAGCCACGCGCGGGACGCCTCGGGATTGGCCTGGACGCCCTCGCCGTCACGGAAGGCACGGCCCAGGTCGGCCATGGCCCCCGGGTGGCCCTCCTCGGCGGCAGCGATCAGCGCGTTGATGTCTCCCTGGGCGCCGCGCTCCCGGTTGACCCCGACCATGGCCTCCTCGGCGGAGGCGTGGCCGGCGTCCCGGGCGCGGCTCAGCCAGTGGCTGGCCTCGTCGAGATCCCGCGGCAGCACGCTGCCCTCGCGATAGGCGCGGCCCAGCACCACCATGGCGTAGGCGTCACCCGCGTGGGCGGCCTGCTCCAGCAGGGCGCGCCCGCGCTGCGGCTGCTCCTCGAGGGGCCCCGTCAGGTAGGCCTCGCCCAGCGCGGTCAGGGCGGCGCTGTCGCCGGCCTCGACGGCCTGCTCCAGCAGCGCTTCGCCGCGGACGGGGTTGAAGGGGATCGCCTCGCCCTCCAGGTAGGCGTCGCCCAGCAGGCGCAGGGCGCTCGCCTGACCCTGTTCGGCGGCCTCGATGAGCAGCGCCTCGCCCCGGCGACCGTCGGCCGGCACGCCGCGCCCCTCCAGGTAGGCCGCGCCGAGCTGCTGGGTGGCCCAGGGGTGGCCGAGTTCGTGACCGCGCTCGAGGTAGTCCACGGCCAGCCAGGGCTGGCTGGGGACCAGGCCATCGTCCAGGTAGAGCGCGCCGAGATGGGCCAGCGCCAGGGGCGCGTCCTGCTCGGCGGCTTGCTCGAGGAGCTCGATGGCGCGCGCCACCTCGGGGGGCGTGGCGAGGGCATTGGCAGCCAGGGCGGCGCCCGGTTGGTCGGCCGGTACGGGCTCGTCCATCAGGCGGGCCTGCTCCTCGGCTTCCTCGAGCAGTGCCGCGCCGAGGAGCACCATGGCGTCGACGCTCCCGGCTTCGACCGCCGCCTCCAGCCAGCGCGTCGCATCCGCCGGCCGCGTCGGCCCCAGGTCGGGGTCGAGCAGGGCCTGGCCCAGGCGGGTCATGGCGTCGACGTCGCCGCGGCCGGCGGCCTCCTCGAGCAGCTGCATGCCCTGCCGGGGGTCGCCGCCGCGCAGCAGCGCGGTGCCGGCGTGGCCCAGGGCATCCTCGTCGCCGGCATCGGCGGCGCGTACCAGCCACTCCTGGCGCAGCTCGGGGCGGTCGTCGAGCAGGCCGTCGGGGGCGTAGAGGCCGGCGAGCCGGCGCATGGCGCCGGTGTCGCCCCCTTCGGCCCGGGTCTCGAGCACGCGCCCCAGGCGCGTCGCGTAGTCCCGGGCGCGCTGGGGGTCGGTTTCCAGCCACCCGCCTGGGCCGTGGGCCTCGGCCAGGGCCTCGAGGGCGTTGGGCTCGTCCCGGCCGGCGGCCCGCTCATAGAGCCGCTGGGCCCGTTCCGGGTCGGGGCCGATCTGCTCGCCTCCCTCGGCGAGCAGGGCGGCGAGGCGCGGCTCGGCCCGCTCTACCCCCTCCTTGACCGCCTGGTCGAGGAGCAGGAAGGCGAGCCGTTCATCCTGCTCGACGCCATCCCCCGCCAGGTAGAGCTCGGCGAGGTTGAGCGAGGCCTGGCCGCGGATCGTCGAGGGACGTTCGATCGCGCGGCCGTAGAGTCGGGCCGCTTCGGCGGGGTCGCGCTCGACCCCCTGGCCGGCGTCATGGAGCTTGGCCATCTCGTAGTAGGCCGGGGGGATATGTCTGGCCATCAGCGGCTCGAGGCGCTCGATGGCCTCGGCGTGGCGTCCCTCCGCGATGAACTCCTGGGCGCGATTGATCTGCTGCCAGTCATCGCCGCCGATCTCGGCCTCCGGGCGCCAGCCGAACCAGTCGCGGTACTCGGCCGGCACCTCGGCCTGTGGCTGGGCGGTGTCGGTCGACAGGCCGGCGCTCCCGCAGCCGCTCAGCAGGGCCAGCAGGGCCAGGGAGGCCGTCAGTCTCGAGGGCGTGGAGAGGGGTGTTCGGATCCGGGTCATGGGAAGGTCCTCGGCGTCGGCGGAAGGGGGAGTCACGACTCGCCGAGACCGCGGAAGGCCTCGGTCTGGCGCTGTTCGTCGTCCTGGAAGATGTGCGCCTGGGCATCGGGAGGCATCAGGTAGAGGGTCATGTGCCCGCCGGCGCTGCGGTTGTAGAGCGGGCGGACCCGGCGCACGAAGTCGGCGACCCGCGGGTCGTCGAAGCGGTCCTGGTAGATCTCCATCCAGGTGAAGTACTGGGGATCCTTGAGAAAGCCGGTGTACTGCTCGAGGGGGGCGAAGTCGCCCAGCGCGGCCGGGTCCTCGAGGATCCGAAACAGGAAGTCGACGCCGTCATGGAGGGTGTTGCCGTCGACCTCCAGGTCGAAGATCTCCTCGTACCCCTGGCGGGCGATCACCTGCATGTTGGTCACCAGGTAGAGCAGGGCATAGTTCTGGTAGTGGGTGGCGCGGCGCCCGCGGTTCACCTCGAGGGGCAGGGCGCCCTCCTCGGTCATGTCGTGCAGTGCCGAGTAGACGGCGCTGACGCCGAAGCGGAACAGCTCGTCGTCCTCGGTGAGCACGCCGATGATGCTGCCGTAGAGGGCACGACGGTAGAAATGGTTGTTGCAGCAGCTGTTCTCGGGCTCGCCGGGAATCTCGGCGTGCAGGTGGGCCAGCTCGTTGAGCCACGCCTCGAGCCGCTCGCGCTCCTCCTCCAGGCCCTCCACGAAGGGGCGCACCGTGGCGTAGGCCAGCCCCGCCGCAAACAGCATCGACTCGGTGGCGAACCAGGCCTGGGGCTGGGTGGAGTCGTAGTGGAAGTCGGTGAGCGCCTCGGCCTCGGCCCAGTGGTCCAGGTAGCGCACCAGGCAGTCGGCGTAGTAGCTGTCGCCGCTGGCGACGAAGGCGCCGGCCAGCAGCGAGACGCTGTCCTCGAAGCGGAACAGCGGCTCCGAGGCGAGCTCCCACTCCTCCGGGTTGGGGTAGTAGCCGGGAATCCGCACCCGGGTGGTGATGGGCTCGTAGGCCAGCAGCTGCTGGCAGCTCGGGCCGCGGGAGAACTCGTCGAGTTCCTGCAGCAGGATGGCGTTGTCGGTGGATTCAAGCTCGGCCATGCGCTCGGCCACATCGAAGTAGCCGGCATCCGGGTCGGTGACCCGATAGGCCGAGAGATCCAGCGCCTCGCGCTCCTCGCGGCCGAGCAGCTCCTCGGCCCCGGCGCCGCCTGCCAGGCCGGTGAGCAGCAGCGCCAGCGCCAGGGAGGGCAGGCGGGTCGGGGCGCGGCGTCGGTCCCGGGGCAGGGGCTGGCTCTGGGGCTTGCACAGGGGGTTGCACAAGGGCATGGCGGCTCTCCGGCGGGAAGCGGGTGGGCGAAGGATCATGGCGTCGGGGCATGCAGGCGGAAGGCGGCGAAGTCCACATGCTGGTCGCGGGGCGTGCGCCACTCCCCGCCGGTGCCACCGAAGAAGGTCGAGAACATCAGGCCGTCGATGGTCAGCTCGGGCACGGTGCGAAAGACCAGGTCGTCCTGCTCCAGCACCGGCTCGCCGTCGATCCACACCCGGGCCACGCCGTTGGCCTTCCCGGGGTCGTTGAGCTCGAGCTCCTGCTCCACGGTCACCCAGCGTCCGGTGGGGAAGCGCCAGGCGCCGCGGCCCAGCGACTCGCCCTCGCGGTCCACCACATAGGGGTAGAGCTCGCCCTGGCCCTCCTCGCGCCACATCAGGCGCATGGAGAAGCCGCTCTCGCCGTCCACCGCCTCGCCGCCGCTGGGGGCCTCGCCGCCGTAGAGGCCGGGCAGCTTGCCGCCCTTGACGAAGTCGAAGCCCTCCGCGAAGCGCACCCGGTAGCTCAGGCAGGCCTGTTCGGCGCCGGCCAGCGCCGCCGGCTCGGTGTAGAAGCCGGCGCCGCCCCGGGGCTCATCGCCGGGCGACGAGCTGCCCGCCGGATAGTGGACCCGCAGCCCGGGCTCGCCGAGGCCGGTCTGGCCGGCGCCCAGGCGCTGGACGTTCTTCTCGGTGCCCCAGTGGCGATGGGTGGCAAAGCCCTCGCGGATCGCCTCGTGGCCCCCGGCGGCGGCGCCGGGGCGCGGGGCGTCGACCTCGACGTAGCGGGTCGAGCAGGCCTCGACCGCGGGAATCCTCGGCGGGGCCTCGCCCTCGGCCAGTGCGGTGGCCGGGGCCAAGGCCGACGCCAGCCCCGCCAGGGCGAGGCAGACGATGCGCTGCGGGCCGGGGCGCTGCGCGTCTGGAGAGGGGGAACGGGGGTGCTGTGACATGCTGCCTCCTCGGGGATGCCGCCGCGGCCGTGCCGCGGCGGCGGGGTGGGGGGTGTCTCCTGTCAGGCGTCGTCTTCCTGCATGGCGGCCCGGTAGATGCGGTCGCCGAACTGGATCACCGCGCGGGCGCCCTGCCAGACCCACTCGGCGGTGGCGCCCAGCAGCGGCGCATCGGTGAAGCGCACGTCCACCGGCTGGCCGACGCTTTGGGCGGGCAGGTCCGTTTCGGGGACCAGCAGCACGCTGGCCACGTTCTGCTGCTGGCGGACCCAACTGGGGAAGCCGGCCCGCGGCTGGCGCTCCACGTCCAGGGCGACGTTGCGCACCCGGGCGCGGATCGGCCCCGAGGCGTCGGGCAGCGAGAGGTAGGCGGTCTGGTTGGGCTCGATGCGGGCGATGTCGTTCATGTGCACCAGCGCCTCGACCAGCACGTCATCCTCGCCGGTGCGGATCAGCGTCATGATCCGCTCGCCCTGGTTGATGTAGGTGCCGTCGGCGCTGGAGAGCGCCCAGGCCACCAGGCAGTCGCAGGGGCTGTAGATCTCGTTGCTGGCCTGGCGCGCCTGCAGGGCGGTGATCCGCGAGCTCTCGTAGTCGCGGGCCGTCTCGAACTGCTCGATGCGTGCCCGGGCGATCTCCGGAGAGACCGACTCGAAGGAGAGGGTGTCGCCGCTGGCCGGCTGGGAGGAGTTGGCCAGGCTTACTTCCTCGCTGCCCGAGTCGAGGTGCTCGCGCAGGTTCTCGATCAGGCGGTCGTTGTAGCGCTGGGCCGCCTCGGCCAGGATCAGGTCCGACTCCAGATCGCTGTCCTCGACCCGGGTGAGCAGGGCGTCCCGCTCGACCCGGTCGCCGGCCTGCAGCTCGTGGGCCCCCAGGATGCCGGCCCCGGGGGCGCTGATGTCGATGCGCGGCGCGGTCACCGCGGCGAAGCTCGGCTCGATCATCATGAAGTTGCGGTAGGCGGTGGCGGCCACCACCAGTCCCAGCAGGCCGATGGCGGCGAACAGCAGCGCGTAGCGGCGCCTGGCGCGCCGCGGGCGTGAGGCGGGCAGCGGCTGGCTCACCCCGGCCTGGCGCTGGCGTGGCGTCTGGGGGTCCTCGCCGGCCATCATCGCCTCGACGCTGGCGGTGCGTCCGCTCAGGCAGCTGCGGATCACCTGGCGCAGCAGCTCGCGGTGGCCCGGCTCGATGTCGGTGATCTCGAAGCCCGCCGTGTAGCCACGGCCGTCCCGACCCGGGGTGACGCGGCGGCAGCCGGCATGCACCGGGATGATCAGCTCGCTGGCCCCGGCGGTCATCAGCAGCGAGGCCCTGACCGGCTCGCCGGGATGGAAGGGGTGCTCGCTGTGCAGCGCGAAGCCGCCCAGGGAGACATCGACCCCGTCCAGGGTGCGGCCGTCCGCCAGCCTCACCCGGAAGGGCGGGGTGACGCGGATATGGCGCCGCTCGTCGCGGCGTTCGTGATGGAGCCGGTCGCCGCGGACCTGGCGCTCGTGCTCCCGGGCGCGGCCGGGGAGGGCACCGAGGCTGGGCTCATGGCGAGCCGGGTCACGGGGGTCGGAAAAGTGGTCGTCCATCCGGTGAATCTCCTTGTCAGGGGCCGGCCGTCGCGGCGACGTCCGGGGCCGTGTCGGACTCGATCCGCAGGCGCAGGTTGACGAGGGTCAGTCGCTGCTGGTCCAGGGTCAGGGTGCAGGCGGCGTCGGGGGTGCAGTGGGTGGTACCGTCCGGCGGCGCGCCGTTCGGTCCGGTGATGTGCTCGGCGACCCCGAGGGTCAGGGAGAGGGTGCTGGCGAGCCGGCCGTCGGCGCCGTCGATGCGCTCGGCGCGCACGGGCTTCTGGGCCAGGCGATCGAGCAGGGCCTCGTTGACCCGCAGCTCACCCTCGGGAAGCCGCACGCTGCCACCCTCGGGCACGGTCGTGGCCACCTGGGCGAGCCAGCGGTTGGCGTTCTCGGCGGGCGCCTCGGCCCCGTTGCCCTGGTCCCGGGCGATGGCCAGCGACATCCGGTCGGGGGGCTTGAGCACCCCGGTGGTGAGCACCAGCATGAAGAGCAGCGCGCCGTAGGCGAAGCCGTGCAGCACATGGCCCATGCGGCGCTGACGGCGGACGGCGACCGGGTCGTCGGGCTCGCCGGCGGAGATCCCCTGGCGCGACCACTTCTGGCGGTTGAAGCGGAAGCTCACGTAGGTCTTGAGGATCGCCCCCCACACCTGGTTGTAGTAGATCAGCGGGATCCACAGCAGGCTGTAGCGTCCCCGCTGCCAGGCCAGGATCAGGGTGGCGATGCCGCGGGTGAAGAGGATCCACAGCAGGTAGGCGAACAGGAACGAGGGGCGCACGAACAGCGTCACCAGGAGCACCACCGTGGGGCCGATCAGGGTGGTCCACATGGAGAGCCGTTGGTCGACCAGGCTCCACCAGGCGAACAGCCCCATGGGGCGGGGCCCGAGGGCGATGGCACGGTTGCTGGTGCGCAGCATGTTGCCGTACCAGCGCCGCATCAGGTCGGTGGTGGAGGCGAAGAAGCGCCGACGGTCGGGCAGCTCCTCGTAGCCCGAGACGTAGACGTCGGGGATATAGCGCATCCGCCAGCCGTTCTTGAGCAGCCAGAACCAGGTCGACTTGTCATCCCCGGAGAGGAACTTGAAGCGGCCGAAGCGCCAGTGCTCGACCTGGTCGTTCTCGACCAGGTCGATGAAGTCCGGCTGCACCGCCAGGTCGGCGCGGAAGGCGCTGTAGCGGCCGGTGAGCACCAGCAGCCGCCGAGAGACCGACAGCGAGCTCATCACCAGGTGGCGCTGGGCATAGCGCAGGTCGTACCACTCGCGGGTGGCATCGTTGCCGGTGACGATGGCGCTGTTGTTGGTGGTCAGGGCGCCGAGCCCCGGGTCGGCCTGGAAGAACGACAGCGAACGCTCGAGGGTGCCGGGCTCCAGGCGGATGTCGCCATCCATGGAGACCAGCAGTGAACCCGGCGCGGGCAGGCGACGCGAGATCGCCCGCAGCACCTCGGCCATGGCGGAGCGCTTGCCGTCCCCCTTCTGGAACATGTAGCGGACCTCGACGTGGTCGGGCCAGCCGTGGTCGTCCAGCACGTGGGTGATCACGTCGACGTCGGTGCGGTCCGAGATCGAGGCGAACAGCACCGTGGGCACCCCGTAGTCGACCAGCTCGCGGAGCAGGGCGTCGTAGACCCGGAAGTTCACCTCGCCCTCGATGCGGTAGGAGGTGCAGAGCACGTAGAGCTCCGGCGGCCGGGAGTGCTCGGCCGCCGCGTCCGCCTCGGCGCGCAGACGCGGAAAGATGCGCCGGTTGTACCAGGTCGAGCGCACGGCCTGGACCAGCCACCAGCTGTAGCGCCAGGCGCCCACGGCCCCGATGGCGAAGAAGAAGCTCTTCGACTCCGGGCTGAAGACCTCCGCGGGGAGCTCAGTGATGATCACCACCAGGGCGGCCAGGATCAGCAGCAGGGTGGTGAGCTCCGTCACCCGGCTGGCGACGGAGCGATCGACGGGTGGTCTCGACATCACGCTGCCTCAGGCCAGGACGGGGCGCACGGAGTCGCCCCGGCCGATGGCGTAGTAGGCGAGCCCGGCGGCCTTGACGCTCTCGGGGGAGAAGAGGTTGCGGCCGTCGATCACCACCGGCTCGCGCAGGGTCTCGCGCAGGCGGGCGAAGTCGACGGTGCGAAAGGCCTTCCACTCGGTGCAGATCACCAGCGCATGGGCGCCCTCCAGGGCCTCGTCGCGGCGCGCGCAGAGCGCGAGGTCGTCGCGCTCGCCGTAGAGCCGGCGACACTCCTCGGCGGCCTCGGGATCGAAGGCCTGGACCCGGGCACCGGCCTCCCACAGTGCCTCCATCAGCGCGCGACTCGGCGCCTCGCGCATGTCGTCGGTGTTGGGCTTGAAGGCCAGTCCCCACAGAGCGATGGTCTTGCCGGCCAGCTGGCCGTCGAAGGCCTCGCACACCTTCTCGAACAGTCGGCCCTTCTGGCGGGCGTTGACCCGCTCCACCGCGCCGATCATCTCGGCGGGATAGCCGGCCGCCTCGGCGGTGTGGGCCAGCGCCTTGACGTCCTTGGGGAAGCAGGAGCCGCCGTAGCCGCAGCCGGGGTAGATGAAGTGGTAGCCGATGCGCGGGTCCGAGCCGATGCCGTGGCGTACCTCCTCGATATCGGCGCCCAGGCGCTCGGCGAGGTTGGCGATCTCGTTGATGAAACTGATCTTGGTGGCGAGCATGGCGTTGGCCGCGTACTTGGTCAGCTCGGCGCTGCGCACCGCCATGAACATCAGCTTGTCGCGCTGGCGGTTGTAGGGGCCGTAGCACTCGCGCATGGCCTGCCTGACCCGCTCCGACTCGGTGCCGACCACGATGCGTGAGCCCCGCGAGAAGTCCTCGATGGCCGCGCCCTCCTTGAGGAATTCCGGGTTGGAGCAGACATCGAAATCGAGCGCCTCGCCGCGACGATCGAGCGCGGCGGCGACCACCCGCTCCACCTTGCTGGCGGTGCCCACCGGCACCGTCGACTTGTTGACGATGATCCGGTAATCGGTCATGTGCTGGCCGATGGTCTCGGCGACCTTGAGCACGTGGCGCAGGTCGGCGCTGCCGTCCTCGTCGGAGGGGGTGCCCACGGCGATGAACTGCAGCAGCCCGAAGGCCACGCCCTCGACGGGGTCGGTGGTGAAGCGCAGGCGACCGGCGGTCTGGTTCTGGCGGAT
This sequence comes from Halomonas sp. JS92-SW72, assembly GCF_003547075.1. NCBI lineage: Bacteria > Pseudomonadati > Pseudomonadota > Gammaproteobacteria > Oceanospirillales > Halomonadaceae > Halomonas > Halomonas sp. JS92-SW72. The sequence goes on along the minus strand of NZ_CP032147.1, from coordinate 1,638,414 downwards.
CAGGCTCTCGAGGCCGGGCTCGAAGATCGGCACCTCGCCGTCGTTGAGTCGGGCGACCTTGTCGGCGTCCACGTCGACGCAGATGACATCGTGGCCGACATCCGCCAGGCAGGCGCCGGTCACCAGTCCTACATAGCCGGAACCGAAGATGGTAATCCTCATGGTCGTCGTTGCTCCTTGCTGATGGGCCTCTCCATGCGTGTCGCCCCGGCCCCTCGCCAGGCGATGGCGAAGGGAGGTGCGAAAGGGGCCCGGTCGTCTTGGGCATGCGGTGAGGCCCTGCAGCAACAATCGGGCCAGGTCAGGGAGAGCCTTGCAGATCAAGGCGTTGGAAGGAGTGGCCCGGCGGCGTCGCGGGACGGCCACGCGCGTTCCGTCGCCAGGCGGCAACAGAACGAGCGTGGATGGGAAGAAAGCTTGATGATCAGGGGGTTACGGTGTTGCCGGCTGGCGACGGGAGCGGCGGGTTATTAGCCAGGTTATTGATTTTTATGGGTGTTGCAGGTGTTCAGTAGTCGATGCCGCGGCGGGCCTGTACGCCTGAGTTGAAGGCGTGGCGCACCTCCTGCATCTCGGTCACGGTGTCGGCCATGGCGGTGAGCTCGCGGTGGGCGTTGCGCCCGGTTATGATCACCGTCTGCTCCGGTGGGCGGTTCTCGATGGCGCGCTTCACCGTCTCGATATCCAGGTAGCCGAACTTGAGCATGTAGGTGAGCTCATCGAGCACCACCAGATAGACCCCGGGGTCGGCCAGCATGCGCTCGGCCTCCACCCACACCTTCCGGCAGGCGGCGGTGTCGGCCTCGCGGTTCTGGGTGTCCCAGGTGAAGCCGGTGGCCATGATGGCCACCTCCAGGTTGGGGTCCTCGGCCAGCCGCTCGCGCTCGCCGCACTCCCACATGCCCTTGATGAACTGCACCACCCCCACCCGGTAGCCGTAGCCGAGGGCCCGGGTCACGGTGCCCCAGGCGGCGGTGGTCTTGCCCTTGCCGTTGCCGGTGAAGACCAGCAGCAGGCCGCGCTGCTCGGTGGCGGCGGCGACCTTGCCGTCGACATGGGCCTTGAGTTTCTGCATCGCCTGCTGGTGGCGGGTGTCGCGATCGTTCATCGGGGCTCCGTATCTGTACAGGGTTTGTCCAAGGTGGCTAGCTTACGCCAACCGCCCGGTCCCGTCAGCCACCCTGGCGCACCCGCGCCTCCATGCGGGCCAGGAACACCCCCATGATGCGCTCATAGAGAGTGCGGCCGAGCACCGCATCCTCGATGCCGGCATCCACGTTGGGGTTGTCGTTGACCTCGATCACCACCACCCGCTCGCCGGCCTGCTTGAGGTCGACGCCGTAGAAGCCGTCGCCGATCAGCCGGCACGCCTTGAGCGCCGCCTTGATCACCGCCGGCGGTGCCTCGGCGGGGTCATGGGTGGTGAAGCCGCCGCTCTTCACCCGGGCGCCGGAGTGGTCGTAGATCTGCCAGTGGCCGCGGGCCATGTAGTAGCGGCTGGCAAACAGCACCTGGCCGTCCAGCACGCCGATGCGCCAGTCGTACTCGGTGGGCAGCCACTCCTGGAGCAGCAGCAGGGCGGAGTCCCGGAACAGGCGGGCGGCCTCGCGCTCGAGCTGGGCCTGGTCGGTCACCTTGACCACGCCGCGGGAGAAGGCACCGTCCGGCACCTTGAGCACCAGCGGAAAGGCGAGACGCCCGAGCCGCTCGGCCAGGGGGCGGCGATCGCCGCGCTGCAGCAGCACCCCCTCCGGCGCCGGCACGCCGCGGGCCCGCAGCAGGGTGTGCAGGTAGACCTTGTTGGTGCAGCGCAGGATGTCCCGGGGCGAGTCGATCACCACCAGCCCCTCGTGCTCGGCGCGCCGCGCCATGCGATAGGTGTGGTGGTCCAGCGCCGTGGTCTCGCGGATGAACAGGCCGTCGAACTCGGCCAGCCGCCCGGCGTCGCGGCGGGTGATCAGCGACACGTCGATACCCTGCTTGCGCCCGGCGCGGATGAAGGCCTTGAGGGCACTGCGGTTGCTGGGCGGCAGCGCCTCCTTCGGGTCGACCAGGATGGCCAGGTCGAAGCGGTAGCGGCGGCGCGCCTTGGGGGTGCGCCAGACCTGGCGCGAGTGGCGGTTCAGGGCGCTGGCGAAGAGGTCCTGCTCGTCCGCAGCCAGGTCGCGCAGGCGCAGCGGGCGCAGGCGTGCCAGCCGCCAGAGGTCGTGGCGGCGCACCAGTTTGGCCTCGAGCAGCGGGCAGGGCAGGCGCTCGAACAGCTTGCGGGCGAGCCGCGCCAGCGCCGGCTCGCGGCACTCGCCGAACAGCACCCGCAGGGTCAGGGCATCGCCGGGCAGGGCGCCATCACGGGCCAGCTCGCCGAGCAGCGGTGCCAGGGTGTCCAGCTGCAGGTCGATCAGCGCCTTGCGCGACAGCTCGTTGAGGGTCTCCACCGTGGGCAGCACCCGCTGACCGCGGGCCTGGGCCAGCAGCGAGACATAGTAGCCGCTGTCGAGGTAATCGAGCTCGCCGCACAGGTTGAGCACGTGGGTGGTGCGGTCCTGCTCCTCGCTCGCCCGGTGGCGGCGATCCTGGGCCAGGAAGTCGGCGGCGGTGATCAGGTCCTCGGAGGGGTAGTAGGGCTGCCAGTCGTCGAGGCGGTCGACGACGATTCGCAAGGGACACATGGGGCGCTTTCCGGACAGAGGGAGAGGGGGAGACAACGCGCCCAGCATGCGGCAGGGGGCGGCGGCGGACAATCGGCCGGCACAGTGAAAAGATTTCATGTTGCTGGCCGCTGACAGCCGTGGCCGGGCTGCGCAGAATCACCGCCATCGACACAGGAGCTCCCCATGACCACCCGACTGCGTCCGGCCACGCCCCAGGATCTGGACGCCCTCCATCGCCTGGAGCAGAGCGCCTTTACCGGCGACCGCTTCAGCCGCCGCCAGCTCTGGCACCTGCTCAACCGCGCCCACGCCGCGACCTGGGTGGTCGAGCGCGAGGCCGAGGACCTCTCGCCGGCGCGCCTGCTGGGCTACGGCATTCTGCTGTTTCGCCACGGCAGCCGCCGGGCGCGGCTCTACTCCTTCTGCGTGCATCCCGAGGCCCGCGGCACTGGACTCGGCCGTCAGCTGCTCGAGTGCCTGGAGGGCGAGGCCAGGGCACGGGGCAGTGCGCTGCTGGGGCTCGAGGTGCGTGCCGACAACCGGGTAGCGCTGGGGCTCTATCGGCGCATGGGCTTTCGCCTGGAGCGCTGGCTGCCGGAGTACTACGAGGACGGCTGTGCCGGCTGGCAGATGGTCAAGGCACTCGAGGCGCTGCCGGCAGGCGCGGAGAGCGTCGCGGGCTGATAGAATCCTGGCGTCTTCCCAACCACAGTCAGGAGCCGCCATGCCCTCCTTCGATATCGTCTCCGAATTCGACGGCCATGAGGCCAGCAACGCCGTGGACCAGGCCAATCGTGAGGTCCAGACCCGTTTCGACTTCAAGGGCGTCACCGCCAGCTTCGAACTCAACGGCGAGACGGTCTCGCTGGAGGCCGAGGTGGATTTCCAGCTCAAGCAGATGCTCGACGTGCTGCGCGGAAAACTGATCGGCCGCGGCATCGACGCCCGCTGCATGGACGTCCAGGAGCCGGTGCTCTCCGGGGTGCGGGCCCGCCAGGAGGTGACCCTCAAGCAGGGCCTCGACCAGAAGGAGGCCAAGGAGATCGTCAAGCGCATCAAGGAGTCCAAGCTCAAGGTCCAGGCGCAGATCCAGGGTGAGAAGGTGCGCGTCACCGGCAAGAAGCGCGACGACCTGCAGGCGGTGATGGCGCTGCTGCGCGGCGAGAGTGGCCCCGACCTGCCGCTGCAGTTCGACAACTTCCGCGACTAAGGGCCCCATAGCCCATGGCGATTGGCCAGACGCTCCCGGTTGGTCTTCAATGAAGACAGGTCGCCAAGGGAGCGCAGGATGTCGACGCTTGCACGTCTGGTCTATATCGCCATCGCCTGGGTCAGCTTCGGCCTGGGCGTGATCGGCGTCTTCGTGCCGCTGATGCCCACCACCTGCTTCATGCTGCTGGCGGTGTGGGCCGCCTCGAGGGGTTCGCCCCGCTTCGCCCTGTGGATCCGCGCGCACCCGCGCTTCGGCCCCACCGTGGTGGCCTGGGAAGGGGAGCGGGCGATTCCCCGCCATGCCAAGTGCCTGGCCGCCGGCATGCTCGCCTTCTCCATGCTGGTGCTGGCCCTCACCGTCAGCCTGCTGTGGCTCAAGCTGGCGCTGATCGGCGGGCTCTCCCTGCTCGGCCTGTGGATCATCACCCGCCCCGAGCCGGCACTCGGCCGCTAGCAGGGGCCGCCTCGGCCTGTCGGGCGGGGGCGAGTCGAGTGGGTCTCTGAGGGGTCATTGAGAGGTCTTTGAGAGGCCTTTGAGATAGAAGGGGCGGGCGCCGTACAATGGGAGCCATTTCCGACAGGAGCTTCCCGAATGTCCGATCCCCAGGCGACCCATCTCAGCGACTACCGCCCCCCGGCCTACCGCGTGACCCGCACCGAGCTGACCTTCGACCTCGACCCCGCCGCTACCCGGGTCAAGGCGCGCCTGCATCTGGAGCGCCATCCCGAGGGCGAGGCCGGTGATCCGCTGCAGCTGCACGGCGAGGGGCTGGCCCTCAAGGCCATCGCCCTGGATGGCGAGCCGCTCGACGCGGATGAGTATGCGCTGAGCGAGAACGGCCTGACCGTCCATCGGGTACCGGAGCGCTTCCACCTCGACACTGAGGTGGAGATCGCCCCGGAGGCCAATACCGCCCTGGAGGGGCTCTACCAGTCCAACGGCATGTACTGCACCCAGTGCGAGGCCGAAGGCTTCCGGCGCATCACCTTCTATCCCGACCGCCCCGACGTCATGGCGACCTTCACCACCACGCTGATCGGCGACGCCGAGCGCGAGCCGGTGCTGCTCTCCAACGGCAACCCGGTGGAGCGCGGCCAGCTGCCGAATGGCCGCCACTTCGCCACCTGGGAGGACCCGCACCCCAAGCCGAGCTATCTCTTCGCGCTGGTGGCCGGCGACCTGAAGAAGGTCGAGGACACCTTCACCACCCTGAGCGGACGCGAGGTGACCCTGCAGATCTGGGTCGAGGAGGAGAACCTCGGCAAGACCGACCACGCCATGGCCTCGCTCAAGCGCGCCATGGCATGGGACGAGGAGGCCTATGGCCGCGAGTATGACCTCGACCTCTTCATGATCGTGGCGGTGAACGATTTCAACATGGGTGCCATGGAGAACAAGGGGCTCAACATCTTCAACTCGGCGGCGGTGCTGACCCACCCCCACACCGCCACCGACGCCGCCTTCCAGCGGGTCGAGAGCATCGTGGCCCACGAGTACTTCCACAACTGGTCGGGCAACCGGGTGACCTGCCGCGACTGGTTCCAGCTCTCCCTCAAGGAGGGCTTCACCGTCTTCCGCGACCAGTGCTTCTCCGCCGACATCAACTCGGCCCCGGTCAAGCGCATCGAGGACGTCTCCTTCTTCCGCACCGCCCAGTTCGCCGAGGATGCCGGCCCCACCACCCACCCGGTGCGCCCGGACCACTACATCGAGATCGGCAACTTCTACACGCTGACCATCTACGAGAAGGGGGCCGAGGTGGTACGCATGCTGGCCAACCTGGTGGGGGAGGCGGCCTTCCGCCGCGGCAGCGACCTCTACTTCGAACGCTTCGACGGCCAGGCGGTGACCATCGAGGACTTCGTGGCCTGCATGGCCGAAGCCTCGGGGCTCGACCTGACCCAGTTCATGCGCTGGTATGACCAGGCCGGCACGCCGGAGATCGACGCCTTCGGCGAGTATGACTACGCCCGCGGCGAGTACCGCCTGCGCCTGGCCCAGCGCACCCCGGCCACCCCGGGGCAGCCGGACAAGCTCCCCCTGCATATTCCCGTGCGCCTGGGCCTCGTTGGCACCAAGAGCGGGCGCGACCTGCCGCTGACCCTCGACGGCGAGACGCTGGGCACCGATGCGGTGATCCACCTGCGCGAGGCGGAGCAGGAGTTCCTCTTCACCGACGTGGCCGAGGCCCCGGTGCCGTCGCTTCTGCGCGGCTTCTCGGCCCCGGTGAAGCTGCGCTTCCCCTACGGCCGCGAGGACCTCGCCTTCCTGCTGGCCAACGACTCCGACGGCTTCAACCGCTGGGACGCCGGCCAGCGCCTCGCCCTGCTGGCGCTGGACGACCTGATCGCCGCCCATCGCAACGGCGTGGAGAAGGTGATGGACACCCGGGTGGTGGATGCCTTCCGCAGCCTGCTCGCCGCCGAGACCGACGACAAGGCCGTGCTGGCCGAGATGCTGACGCTGCCCAGCGAGGCCTATATCGCCGAGCAGCAGCCGCTGGTGGACGTGGATGCCATCCACGCGGCGCGCACCTTCGTCAAGCAGGGGCTGGCCCTGGCGCTGCGTGACGACTTCCTGCGGGTCTACCGCGAGAACCACCTCGAGCACTCGGGGGGCGAGCCCTATGCGCCGACGCCTGAGCAGATCGCCCGGCGCAGCCTGAAGAACGTCGCGCTCTCCTACCTGATGGCCATCGAGGACGAGGAGGGGATCGAGCTCGCCCGGGCGCAGTTCGCGGCGGACCACAACATGACCGATGTGCGCCACGCCCTGACCCTGCTGACCCACAGCAGCCGCGACGAGTTCAGTGAGCCGGCCCTGAAGGCCTTCGGCGAGAAGTGGGCCCACGATACCCTGGTGATGGACCAGTGGTTCAGCATCCAGGTGACCCGCCCGCAGCCCGACGTGCTCGACCGCGTCAAGTTCCTGATGGCCCACCCGGCCTTCTCGCTGAAGAACCCCAACAAGGTGCGGGCGCTGATCGGCACCTTCGCCGGCCAGAACCGGGTCAACTTCCACCGCCTCGACGGTGAGGGCTACCGGCTGCTGGCCGACGTGGTGATCGAGCTCAACCGCCTCAACCCGGAGATCGCCGCGCGGCTGATCACGCCGCTGACCCGCTGGGCGCGCTTCGACGAGACCCGCCAGGCGCTGATGAAGGCCGAGCTCGAGCGCATCCGCGCCGAGAAGCTCTCGCCGAATGTTTATGAGGTCGTCGAAAAGGCTCTCGCCTGATCCGCCGGAGGCCTAATGAAAAGTGCCGCCCTTCGGGGCGGCACATGGCGTCAGACGGTGGTTAATAAATCAGCCAGCTCAACACCATCAACCCCAGCAGCCACCAGATCAGGGTGGCAATGATGGCCCGGCGCATCAGCGCCCGGAAGCCCTTCCACAGAAGCCAGAGCCCGAGCACCAGCACCACCAGGCTGATCAGCGACGGCGAGATGCCCAGCGCCCCGGAGAGGCCATCCAGGAAGCCGCGGGCGGCATTGCCGATGTTGGCGAAGAAGCCGGTCAGCAGGTCGACGGCAAAGCGAATCACCTCGCCCAGCGTCCTGCCGATCCAGGTAAAGAACTCTTCCATGTCAGCGGGTCCCGTGCATCACTCGATCAGGTCGAGAACGGTACCCACGATATCGTCCATGGTCACCAGGCCGAGCAGGCGGTTGTCGTCGAGCACCAGCACACGCTTGACGATGCTGTCGGTCATCAGCCTGGCCACATGGCGCACGTCCAGGGACTCGCCGACGCCAATGGCGGGCTTGGCGCAGACGTCGTAGACGTTGATCAGGTCGATGTCGCCGTTCTCGGCCACGATGGTCTTGAGGATATTGGTGTAGGTGATCAGGCCCCAGGCGTCGTGGGGGTCCTGCTGCTCCACCACCAGGCACTTGAGGTTGTGCTTCTTCATCAGCGCCAGGGCGTCGCGCAGGGTGGCGAAGGGTGACACCGTCACCACGTCGCGCATCATGATGTCCTTGACCAGCATTGTCTCTCTCCGTCAGTGGGTGGCGCTCAGATATCCTGCCTGAGTCGTTCCTCGAAGCGCTTGACCTGGGCCATGTCGATGCCGCCGAGATGCTCCACGGGCAGGGTCATCACCAGCCCCTTGGAGTCCTCTCCCGTGGGGTTGAGGACCTGGCGCACCGCCTTGAGCACCTTGAGCGACAGGCCCTTCTCCAGGGTCAGCAGCATGATGCTCTGGCTGCCCTCGAAGGTCAGCCCGAAGAAGGTCTTCTTGCGCTCGCCGCCGATGCCGCGGCCGGACATCAGGGTCATGCCCACGGCGCCGGCCTCGGTGGCCGCATCGATGCACTCCTGCTCCAGTTCCTCGGGCACGATGGCCACCAGCAGGGAAAACTTCATGATTGCCTCTCTCTCCAGTGGGCCACCCGTTCCATCAGGATGGCATAGCTCATCACGGTCACGATAGGGAAGATGGAGGCGAAGGCGATCAGGCCGAAGCCGTCGATCAGCACGTTGCGCCCCTCGATCTGGCTGGCCAGGCCGATGCCCAGCGCGGTCACCAGGGGGACCGTCACCTCCGAGGTGGTCACGCCGCCCAGGTCGAAGGCCAGTGCCACGATGTAGCGCGGCGCCAGGGCGGTCAGGGCGATCACCAGCAGGTAGCCGCCGATGATGTAGTAGTGGATGGAGTCGCCGCTGATGATGCGGTGGACGCCGATGGTGATGCCGATGGCCACCCCCACGGCGACCAGCAGGCGGATGGCGTTGCCGTTGATCTTGCCCGCGGCGGCCTCCTCGGCCTGCTGGCCCACCGCGATCAGCGCCGGTTCGGCCATGGTGGTGGCGAAGCCGATGGCGAAGGCAAACAGGTAGACCCACAGCCAGGTGTCGAAGGTGATCAGCTGCTCGGCCATGCGCTGGCCGATGGGGAAGAGCCCGAGCTTGAGGCCCACCACGAAGGCGTAGAGGCCGATGATCACCAGGGCGAAGCCCACGCCGACCTTGACCGGGCTGGCCAGGGGACGACGCAGCACGGCGTACTGGAAGAACAGGATCACCAGGATGATGGGCAGCACGTCGCGCAGCATGCTGAACAGGTCGAGAATCATGACCAGCGCGCCGGAGGGCGCCTCCACGTCGCTGCCGGCGGCCACCAGGGCGGCGCCGTTGGCGACATCGCCGGGGTCGGCGTAGACCAGGATGCCGTAGAGCTGCACGCTGATCATCGGCACCATCACGGCCAGCGCCACCAGGCCGAAGCCGTCGATCAGGGGGTTGCGCCCGCGAATGGAGGAGGCCAGGCCGATGCCCAGGGCGGCGATCAGCGGCACGGTGACGATATTGGTGGTGACGCCGCCGGAGTCGTAGGCGAGCCCGACGATCTCCTCCGGCGCGAAGAAGGTCACCGCCACCACCAGGATGTAGCCGACGATCATGTACCAGTGGATGGGGTGGCCGAGGATCACCCGCAGCACGCCCAGCGCCATCACCAGGCCCACCGAGGTGGCCACGATCAGGCGCAGGGTGAGGGCGTCGATGCGTCCCTCGCTGATCTCGTAGGCCTGCTCGGCCACGGCGATCAGTGCCGGTTCCGCCACCACCGCCGAGAAGCCGATGGCGAAGCCGAAGGCCATCAGCAGCGGCATGGAGCCGCGCCTCGCGAACTGGTTGGCGAGCCGCTTGCCCACCGGGAAGATGCTCAGCTCGAGCCCCTGCAGGAAGAGCGCCACCCCGATGGCCACGATCAGCAGGCCGATGGCGATGCTCAGGCCGCCGTCGGGCCACTCGCGGAACAGCAGCGCCTGGAAGGCCACCACCACCACGATGATCGGCATCAGGTTGCGCAGGGCATGGAGAAAGGCGTGGGCGAAGTCCCTGAGTTGCTCGGCCAAGTTCGGCTCCCTGAATCGTCTCTTGGATCATCCCGGTGGCGACCCCGGGGCGCCGGCCTGCTAGCCTTGAAGCTGTCCCTGCCGGGCCGGTGTGTGCCGATGATAGCATCAAGCCCCTGCCACGACATGACCTGCCCGCGGGTCAGGACCTTGATACGGGTCAAGCCGTCTTGCCCTCCCAATCTCGACAAGGAGTCGACCATGTCACTCTCGATGATCCTGCCGCTGGTGATCCTCGGCCTGCTGGTGGTCTATGCGGTCGCGGTCTACAACCGCCTGGTGGCGCTGAAGAACCGCTACCAGAACGCCTTCGCCCAGATCGAGGTCCAGCTCAAGCGGCGCTACGACCTGATTCCCAACCTGGTGGAGACCGCCCGTGCCTACATGAGCCACGAGCGCGAGACCCTGACCGCGGTGACCGAGGCGCGCAACGGCGCCCTGGCCGGACTTCAGAACGCCGCCGCCCACCCCGGTGAGCCGGGGGCCATGGCGGCGCTTGCCGGCGCCGAGGGGGCGCTGGGGGCGGCACTCGGCCGGCTCAACGTGGTGATGGAGGCCTACCCGGACCTGAAGGCCTCCGAGAACATGCGCCAGCTCTCCGAGACCCTGACCAGCACCGAGAACCGCGTGGCCTTCGCCCGCCAGGCCTTCAACGACGCGGTGATGCAGTACAACACCTACAAGCAGAGCTTCCCGCCGGTGGTCATGGCGGCCTCCTTCGGCCACAAGCAGGATGCCGCGCTGCTGGAGTTTGCGGACAGCGCCGAGATCCAGGCGGCGCCAAGCGTCAGCTTCTGACGGGGGCGGCCCATGGATTTCTTTACCGCCCAGGACCGCGCCCGGCGCCAGACCGGGCGCCTGGTCGTGCTGCTGCTGCTGGCGGTGGTCGGCCTGGTCGTGGCGGCCAGCGTGCTGGTGGCGCTGGCCGTGGTGCTGATGGATGGCCAACTGGGCGGACCGGACCCGCTGGCCCGCGCCCTCGAGCCCGAGCTCTTCGCCTGGGTGGCGCTGGGGGTGGTGGCCGTGGTGGTGGGGGGCGCGGCGATGCGCCACCTTCAGCTGCGCGCCGGCGGCTCGGCGGTGGCGGAAGCGCTCGGGGGCCGTCTGCTCAACCCCGAGACCCGGGACGCCGACGAGCGTCAGCTGCTCAACGTGGTGGAGGAGATGGCCATCGCCTCGGGCATGCCGGTACCGGCGGTCTACCTGCTCGAGGACGCCGCCATCAACGCCTTCGCCGCCGGCCACCAGACCCACGATGCCGCCATCGGGGTGACCCGGGGGGCCATCGAGCACCTCGACCGTGACCAGCTGCAGGGCGTCATCGCCCACGAATTCAGCCATATCCTGCACGGCGACATGCGCCTGAACCTGCGCCTGGTGGCGCTGCTTCACGGCATCCTGGTGATCGGCCTGATCGGCCAGCTGCTGCTGCGAGGAGCGGCGATGTCGGGACGCGGGCGCTCGTCGCGTCGCGGCGGCGGTGCCCAGGTGGGGCTGATGGCCGGCGGGGCGGCGCTGATGCTGGTCGGCTATGCCGGCACCCTGTGCGGCAACATGATCAAGGCGGCGGTGAGCCGCCAGCGCGAGTTCCTCGCCGATGCCAGTGCCGTCCAGTACACCCGCAACCCCGAGGGCATCGGCGGTGCCCTGAAGACCCTGGCCGCCTATCGGCTGGGCTCGCGGCTGATGGCGCCCCACGCCGCGGAGTTCAGCCATCTCTACTTCGGTAGCGGTGTCCGCCACCTGAGCCGATTCACCGCCACGCACCCGCCCCTGGAAGCGCGCATCCGCCGGGTGCTGCCGCGCTGGGACGGCACCCTGCCCGAGCCCTTCGCGCCGACGCCGAAGGCCCCGCCGGCTCGGCCCGCGGCGGCCTCCGCGCCGCGGGACGGCGTGCTCGGCGGGGGCATGGGAGGAGGTATGGGAGGCGGCGTCGGCGGCGCCCTGGCCGGGGCCGCCATCGCCGGCGCGGTGGTGGCCAGCGTCGGTCAGCCCGACCCGGCGGCCCTGGCCGCGGCGCGGCGCCGGCTGGCCAGCATCGACCCACGACTGATCGACGCCGCCCATGAGCCCTTCGCGGCCCGGGCGCTGGTCTACGGCATCCTGATGGGCGCCGACCCGGCGAGCCGCGATGCCCAGCGGCGCGTGCTGGCCCATCAGGCGCTGCCCGAGGTGCTGCGCGAACTCGATCTCCTGGCCGAGCCCCTGGCGGCGCTGACCCCGGGGGATCGCCTGCCGCTGATCGAACTGGCCCTGCCGCAGCTGCGCCAGCTCTCTGCCGCCCAGTTCGCCCGCTTTCGGGCCTGCCTCACCGGCCTGATGGCGGCCGAAAGCGTGCCGGGTGCCCTGCAGTGGGCGCTGCACCGGCTGGTGCTGACCGGCATCGAGGGCGAGCCCCGGGCGCGACGCGACCGGCATCTGCGCGACCTCGCGGGGCCGCTGTCGCTGCTGCTCTCCACCCTGGCCCGCGCCGGCCAGGCCACGCCGGATGAGCAGCGTGAGTCCCTCGAGCAGGCCGGAAGGGCGCTGGGCGTGGCCCTGGACCTGGTGCGCGAACCGCCCTCGGCGGCGGACCTGGACTGGGCCATGGCCCGCCTGGTGCGGCTCGTCCAGGCCGAACGGGCGCCGCTGCTGGCCGCCATGGTGTGCTGTGTGGAGCAGGATGGCCGGATCGCCCCGGAGGAGGCCGAGCTGCTGCGGGCGGTGGCCTGGACCCTGGGCTGCCCGCTCCCCCTGCGCGACGACTAGGTGGGTTTACACAACTGGGCCGGGGCGCGGCTTGCGGTAGGCCTGCCGCCTCTGGTGGAATATGTTTCTCTCAGATGTCAGACATGCAGGAGCAGGTAGATGCAGAAGAGACCCTGGAAACCCGCCCTGCTGGCGGCGCTGCTGGCGCTGGGGCTGGCCGGCTGTGGCAACGGCGACGAGACCCCGCCGGCCGCCGAGGAGCCCGCGGCCGAGCCCGCCGCCCAGGAAGAGAGCGCGGCGCCTGCCGAGGAGCCGGAGGCCCTCGAGGACGAGCTGCCCCCGGAGGAGCAGGCCGGCCTGGTGGATGACGCGGCCGAGGAGCCGGTGCCCGCCGAGGAGGCGCCGGACGAGGTGCCCGAAGAGATTCCCGAGGCCGAGACCCTGGGCGAGTCCCCGGCCAGCACCCTGGACGAGGGCGCGGCGCTGCCCGGGGAGACCACCCGGGACGAGATCGACGCCATGCTCGAGGAGACCGAGCGGCGCTTCGAGGAGGCGCAGCGGCGCATCGAGGAGCAGTTCGAGGAGGCCGAGGAGGAGGCCGCCGTGCCCGAGCCCATGGAGGGCGACGAGGGCTTCGATGCGGGAATGGACTTCGACTCGAGCCTGGACGACGAGGCGCTGGATACCGGCGGGCCGTCCCGCTCCGATATCGACGCCATCATCGAGGAGCAGGAGCGGCGCTTCGAGGAGGCCCAGCGTCGCCTCGAGGAGCAGTTCGATGCGGTGGAGCAGGAGCTTCCCGAATTCGAGCCGATGGAGGTCGAGGAGTACGAGTTCGAGCCCATGGAGTCGGAGTCGGAAGAGCGCTGAGCCGCCGTCCCCGAGCGCCGGCCACAAAAAAGGCCCACCGTGCGGTGGGCCTTCTCGTGACAGCGGCGGCGCCTTGGCGCCGCCGGCCGCGTCGCCGAATCAGTCGGCGAGGCGGATGTTGGAGGCCTGAAGGCCCTTCTTGCCCTGGGTGACCTCGAAGGTGACCTTCTGGCCGTCCTGCAGGGTCTTGAAGCCCTCAGCCTGAATCTCGGAGAAGTGAGCAAACAGGTCATCGCCGCCGTCGTCCGGGGAGATGAAGCCGTAGCCCTTGGTGTCGTTGAACCACTTGACAGTGCCAGTTGCCATTGTCGATTTCCTTAACATACTTTAATGGTCGTACCGGGCTCGCCGGAGCGAGTCCCGAGGTGCGTGGACGGGGCAAGCAAAGAAGTGCGCACTGGGTGGATCGAGGTGATCGAACGACAGCCGACGACTTGTTTCTTGCTGACCTACGCTGCGGTGCGGTGCCGAGGCTCCCTGACAGGCCGGTGTTTATCACGCCGTCCGTCAGCCGCAAATCCACTGTAGATCGAATCCCCTCGGGCAGCAAGCCCGCCACTCGACCCAAGGAAGGCCCCGCGCCCATGTTCATCGATGCCCAGTTCTGGCCCTTCCTGGTGGCCATTACCCTGCTCTCCATCAGCCCCGGGGTCGATACCCTGCTGGTGATCCGCAACACCGCCCGGGGCGGGGTGCGGGACGGCGTGCTGACCAGCCTGGCGATCTGCTGCGGGCTCTTCGTGCATGCCGCGGTCTCGGCGCTGGGGATCTCGCTGATCCTGCTGCAGTCGGCCTGGGCCTTCCAGCTGCTCAAGCTGGCCGGGGCCGCCTATCTGGTCTGGCTGGGCGTGCAGGGCCTGCTGGCGGCGCGGCGCGGCCAGGGGCTGCCGGTGGCGGGGGTCAGCGGCGAGCGCCGGCCCGTACCGATGTGGCGGCCGCTGCGCGAGGGACTGCTCTCCAACGTGCTCAACCCCAAGACGGTGGTCTTCTACATGGCCTTCCTGCCCCAGTTCATCGCCCCCGGCGACCCGGCGCTTGCCAAGTCGCTGTTCCTGGCCGGGGTGCACTTCGTGATCGCCAACCTGTGGCAGATCGGCGTGGCGGTGATGGTGGGCAGCGCCGGGCGCCTGCTGGGCAGCCGGCTCTTCTCCCGGGCCCTCAACGGGGTGACCGGGGTGGTGCTGATCGCCTTCGGCATCAAGCTGGCCCTGGAGCGCCCCCCGGCCTGAGCCATCGGGCATGACACCAACGACACCGCCCCGGCCATGGCCGGGGCGGTGTCGTTGTGGGCTCGCAGGGACGGGGGTTCAGTTCCTGGCCAGCAGCGAGCGGTCGTAGCGCACCGTCTTCTCGGTGGGGCTGAGCATGGAGACGCCCTGGCTCGAGCCGCCGTTGGCGAGGCTCTCGAAGATCGCCCGGTAGCTGAGCACCGCCTGCACGTAGAGGCGGGTCTCGCGGAAGGGGATGCTCTCCACGAAGAGGTCGAACTCCTCCGGGGCGTCGGCCAGCCAGCGGTCGACCCGGCCGGGGCCGGCGTTGTAGGCGGCCGCGGCGGCCAGGCGGTTGCCGCTGTAGCGGTTGAGCATGTCGCGGATGTAGGTGCTGCCCAGGCGGATGTTGAGCTCCGGGTCGAGCACCCCGTAGGCGCCGGGGTCGCTGATGCCGAGCTGGCGAGCCAGCTGGGTGGCGGTGCCGGGCATCACCTGCATCAGCCCGCGGGCGCCGGCCGGCGAGACCGCCTCGGGGTTGTAGGCGCTCTCGCGCCGGGCGATGCCCATCAGCAGGTAGGGGTCGACCCCCGTCATGCGGCCCCAGTGCAGGAAGTGCTCGCGGTAGGCCTCCGGGAAGCGCCAGTCCAGGGCGTCCCACATGCGTCCGGTGATGGTGGTCTGCACCAGCTTGGCATGCCAGCCACGGCGCTGGGCGTAGTCGGCCAGGGCGCGGGCCTCGCGCTCGCCGGCGCGCTCCACGGCCGCATACCATTCGCTGGCGGCCAGGCCGGGTTCGTCGATGCGCAGCAGTGCCTCGGTGCGCTGCACGGCCGGCCAGCGGGAGACCTGTTGCCGGTAGCTGTCGTCGAAGCCGTTGCGCTCCAGGTTGAGCGCATAGGGCTGGCCCAGGCGGTCGGCGGCGGCGAAACCGAAGAAGTTGCGCCCCTCGGCGGCCAGGGCATAGGCCTCCCGGGCCCGGGCGTCGTCGCCGAGCCGCTCGTGGGCGCGGGCCGCCCAGTAGTGCCAGCGGCTGTCGTCGCGGGTCTCGGGCGTCATGCGCGCCAGCCAGTCGAGCACGCCGCGCCAGTCCCGGTCGGAGAGGGCGGCGCGCACGCGCAGCTCCAGCAGGTCGGCGTCGCTGCGTCCGGCCAGCGCGCCGTCGACCCAGCCGCGATTGTGGCGGATGTCGCGCACCAGGGTGTAGAAGATCAGGTCGCGCTCGATGGCCTCATGGTGCTGGCGCTCGATGGGCAGGTGGGGGGCGATCTTGCGCCATGCCTCCAGAGCCGCCTCGGTGTCGGCGCGGGTGAAGCCGTGCATGGCGGCGGCGAACAGCGGGCCGGAGCCGCGGCACTCGGGGCCCAGGCAGGTCGGCACCCGGGTCACGGCGGCGAAGTCACCCGAGAGGCGCTCCTTGGCCTGGCGCGCCTCCTCCCAGCGGCTGCCGAGCTGGCGGCCCAGGAAGCTGGCCAGCCCCGTCTCGCCGGCCTGCCAGGCCAGCATCTTGCGCTCCCAGATCTGCTGCTCGCCGATCACGCCGCGGTCGCGCAGGGCCCTGAAGAGGTTGTTGCAGGCGTCCGGCTGGGAGCGGCCCACCATCCACAGGGAAAGCCCGCCTTCGGCGGCGGCCTGGGGGTCACTGCCGAGCAGGGCGGAATAGTAGTAGCACTGGCGGGCGGTGCCGGCCGGCTCGCCGTCGGCCACGGCCAGCAGGCTGCCGTAGCGGCCGGCATAGCCGTACTGGGCGATGGCCTGGCCGCGCAGCCACTCGCCCAGGGGAGAGTCGGCGTGGCGCTCGATGAAGTCGAGGACCTGCCCCGGCTCGGCCTGGGGCAGGCGTGTGCGCAGGCGGTGGTACTCCACGTAGCCGGCCAGCGGGTGGTCGGCAATGGCGCGCTGGTCGATGCGCTCCCACTGCTGGCTGCGCGCCGCTTCCAGGGCGTCGCGCATCGCGCGGTCATCGGCCTGTGCCAGCGGCAGCGAGAACGGCAGCGACAGTGCCAGGGCGCTCAGCAGGGTGCCGAGGCGCCGGATGCCGCTGCGCCGGGTGCCGTGTTGCGGGGCGGGGGGGCGTTGGCGCATGGCGAGGATCTCCGGGAGTTGACGTCCGATTGCTCCTATCGTGGCGCATTACGGGCCGCCTGGGTAGGGGAAAACGGTAACCGACGCGGGGGCTGCGTTGACGGGCGGCGCCTTGTGCCCAGCCGGCCCCGCGGGTAGTCTGGCATGATCGTTTCAAACGCTTGTTGGAATGTCTTGCGCCACCAACTTGTGTCACCAAGAGGAGCCCCGGTGTGACGCCCTGTGCCGACCGATCCCCCGAGGCCTGGCTTCGGGCCCTGACCCGCTTCGTGCGGGTGATTCCCCATACCCGCGAACTGGGCCTCGAGGTGCTTACGGCCGACGCCGAGGCCGTCCGCATGCGTCTGCCCTGGTGCGACGACCTGCTGGGCGATGCCTCCCGCGGGCTGGTCCATGGCGGGGTGCTGACCATGCTGCTGGACACCGCCTGCGGTAGCGCCGTGCTGCGCGGGCTGCCGGCGCCGGAGGTGTGTCCGACCCTGGACCTGCGGGTGGACCACTTCCGCCCGGCGGTGGCGGGCCTGGTGCTCCATGCCGAGGCGCGGGTGGTCGGGGTCACCGCCTCGGTGGTCTTCACCGAGGGAACCCTGTGGCAGGAGGAGGGCAAGCCGGTGACCCGGGGCATCGGCAACTTCGTGCGGCTGGGGCCGCGCAATACGCCGCCCGGCTTCGCCGAGGCGCTGTTTGCCGACGAGCATGACGAGGAGAGCCGCGATGCCTGAAGGGTTCGATGACGTGGCGTGGCTCGAGCGCACCCGCACCGAGGGCGATGTGGCGGCCTGGCTGGCGCTGATTCCCTATGCGCGCCGCATCGGGGTGTGCGCCGAGCCGGACCCCGGCGGCGAGGGGCTGCGCTTCCGGCTCGAGCCCGCTGCCGGCAACGTCGGCAACGTGCTGCTGCCGGCGCTGCATGGCGGGGTGGTGGCCGCCTTCATGGAGACCGCCGCGACCCTCGACCTGCTGCTGGCCGCCCGGGAGCCCCGCCTGCCGCGCATCGTCGACCTCTCCATCGACTACCTGCGCACCGCCCGGGTGGTGCCCACCTTCGCGCGCTGCTCGCTGCTGCGTGAGGGGCGCCGCCTGGCCAACGTCCGGGTCAGCGCCTGGCAGGAGGACGAAGCGCTGCCGGTGGCCACGGCGCGGCTGCACTTCGTGCTGGGGGAGCCGGCCAGCGGCGAGACATGAGTCGCGGCAAGGCTTGAAAAGCGCGCCTGGGGCCCCATATCGGCGACAGTGATTCACCCCGCGGCACCGCTCGCCGCAGAACCTGTCGACGAGGTCCAGGACACATGACCACTGCCACGCACGAAGAAACTCTTGGCTTCCAGACCGAGGTCAAGCAGCTGCTTCACCTGATGATCCACTCCCTCTACTCCAACCGGGAGATCTTCCTGCGCGAGCTGATCTCCAACGCCGCCGATGCCTGCGACAAGCTTCGCTACGCGGCGCTGGACAACGACGCCCTCTATGAAGGCGACAGCGAGCTGCGCATCGAGATCGAGCACGACGCCGAGGCGGGCACGGTGACCGTGCGTGACAACGGCATCGGCATGAGCCGCGAGGAGGTCATCGCGAACCTCGGCACCATCGCCCGCTCCGGCACCGCCGAGTTCCTCAAGCAGCTCTCCGGGGAGCAGCAGAAGGATGCGCGGCTGATCGGCCAGTTCGGCGTCGGCTTCTACTCCGGCTTCATCGTCGCCGACGAGGTCTCGGTGCGCACCCGCAAGGCGGGCAGCGACACGGCCGAGGGGGTCGAGTGGCGCTCGAAGGGCGAGGGCGAGTTCACCGTGGCCGACGTCGAGCGCGAGGCTCATGGCACCGAGATCGTGCTGCACCTCAAGGCCGATGCGAAGGAGTTCGCCGACGACTTCCGCCTGCAGAGCCTGGTGCGCAAGTACTCCGACCACATCGAGGTGCCGGTGCGCATGCCCAGGGTCGAGAAGGCCCAGGACGAGGAGGGCAAGGAGATCGAGGGCAGCGAGACGGTGACCTGGGAGACCGTCAACGAGGCCACCGCGCTCTGGTCGCGCCCCAAGGGGGAGATCTCCGACGAGGAGTACCAGGCCTTCTACAAGCACGTGGCCCACGACTTCAGCGATCCGCTCACCTGGAGCCACAACAAGGTGGAGGGCAAGCTGGAGTACACGAGCCTGCTCTACGTGCCCGGCCGCGCGCCCTTCGACCTCTATGAGCGCGACGGCGCCCGGGGCGTGAAGCTCTACGTCCAGCGCGTCTTCATCATGGACGACGCCGAGCAGTTCCTGCCCCTCTACCTGCGCTTCATCAAGGGGGTGCTGGACACTCGCGACCTGTCCCTGAACGTCTCGCGCGAGCTGCTGCAGCAGGACCCCAAGGTCGAGAAGATCAAGAGTGCGCTGACTAAGCGCGCCCTGGACATGCTCAAGAAGCTGGCCAAGGACGGCGAGGCCTATCAGCGCTTCTGGAACACCTTCGGCAGCGTGCTCAAGGAGGGCCCGGCGGAAGACTTCGCCAACCGCGAGAAGATCGCCGGCCTGCTGCGCTTCTCCACCACCCACACCGACAGCGCCACCCAGGACCAGTCCCTGGCCGACTACGTGTCGCGCATGCCGGAGGGGCAGCAGAAGATCTATTACATCGTCGCCGACGGCTTCAACGCGGCCAAGTCCAGCCCCCACCTGGAGATCTTCCGCAAGAAGGGCATCGAGGTGCTGCTGCTGCATGACCGCATCGACGAGTGGCTGATGAGCCATCTCCACGAGTTCGAGGGCAAGGGCTTCGTCGACGTGGCCAAGGGCGAGCTCGACCTCGGCGAGATCGAGGGTGAGGAGGAAAAGAAGGCCCAGGAGGAGACCGCCAAGGCCAAGGAGGAGCTGGTCAAGCGGGTCAAGGAGGCGCTGGGCGACCAGGTCCAGGCGGTCAAGGTGACCCACCGCCTGACCGACTCGCCGGCCTGCGTGGTGCTGCCCGAGCACGAGATGGGCTTCCAGATGCGTCGCATCATGGAGGCCGCCGGCCAGGCGCTGCCGGAGGTCAAGCCGATCCTCGAGCTCAACCCCGAGCATGCCCTGGTGGCGAAGCTGGAGGGGGGCGAGGGCGACGCCTTCACCGACCTGGCCCACGTGCTGCTGGATCAGGCGATCATCGCCGAGGGCGGGCACCTGGATGACCCGGCGGCCTACGTGAAGCGCCTCAACGCCCTGCTCACCGCCTGACCGACCCGGCCAGGCCGTGATTCGACGCCACCCTCCGGGGTGGCGTCGTCGTTTCGGGTGCGACACCTCGCCGCGCGTCGAAAGTGGCAACGGACGAGAGGGCCGCGGTGGCCTAGGCTGAGGGAGTCGGCGGCGGCCAGGGCCCCGCCAGGTCAGCGATGGAGAGAGCGACGTGAAGATAGGAGCACCCCGAGAGCGGGCCAGGGGCGAGGCGCGCGTGGCGCTGACGCCGGAGAGCGCCGCCCAGATCCGCAAACTGGGCCACGAGTGCCTGATCGAGGCCGGCGCCGGCGAGGCCGCCGGCTTCTCCGATGCCGCCTACCGCGAGGCGGGCGTCACCCTGGTCGAGGGGGCCGAGGCGCTGTGGCGCGAGGCCGAGGTGGTGATCAAGGTGCGCGAGCCGGACGAGGAGGAGGCCGGCTGGCTGAGGGAGGGGCAGACGCTGATCAGCTTCTTCTGGCCGGCCCAGAACGAGGCGCTGCTGGAGGCCTGCCGCGGCCGGGGAGCCACGGTGGTGGCCATGGACATGGTGCCGCGCATCTCCCGGGCCCAGAAGATGGATGCCCTCTCCTCCATGGCCAATATTGCCGGCTACCGGGCGGTGATCGAAGCGGGCAACCAGTTCGGGCGCTTCTTCACCGGCCAGGTGACCGCCGCCGGCAAGGTGCCTCCGGCCAGGGTGCTGGTGATCGGCGCCGGGGTGGCCGGGCTTGCCGCCATCGGCACCGCGGTCAGCCTGGGAGCGGTGGTGCGCGCCTTCGACGTGCGGCCCGAGGTGGCCGAGCAGATCGAGTCCATGGGCGCCGAGTTCCTGTTCCTCGACTTCGAGGAGAGCCAGGATGGCGCGGCCACCGGCGGCTATGCGGCGCCCTCGAGCCCGGAGTTTCGCGAGAAGCAGCTGGCGCTGTTCCGCGAGCAGGCGCCCGACATCGACATCGTCATCACCACGGCGCTGATCCCGGGCCGGCCGGCGCCCAAGCTGTGGCTCGAGGAGATGGTCGCGGCCATGAAGCCGGGCTCGGTGATCGTTGACCTGGCCGCGGAGAAGGGGGGCAACTGCGACCTGACGCGGCCCGATGAGCGCGTGGTGACCGACAACGGCGTGGTGGTGGTCGGCTACACCGACTTCCCCTCGCGGATGGCGACCCAGGCCTCGCTGCTCTTCTCCACCAATATTCGCCATATGCTCACCGACCTGACCCCCGGGAAGGAGGGGGCCATCGTCCATGACATGGAGGACGACGTGATCCGCGGCGCCACGGTGACCCACGCCGGCGAGATCACCTTCCCGCCGCCGCCGCCCAAGGTGAAGGCGATCGCCGCGGCCAAGCCCAAGCCCCGGGAGAAGGCACCCACGCCGGAGGAGAAGCGGGCCGCGGAGCTCGCCACCTTCCGTGAGCAGACCCGCCGCCAGGTGACCCTGCTGGGCGTGGGGGGCGCGCTGATGCTGCTGCTCGGCCAGATCGCCCCGGCCTCCTTCATGCAGCACTTCATCGTCTTCGTGCTGGCCTGCTTCGTCGGCTTCCAGGTGATCTGGAACGTCAGCCACTCGCTGCACACGCCGCTGATGGCGGTCACCAACGCCATCTCCGGGATCATCATCCTCGGCGCCATCCTGCAGATCGGTTCGGGCAGCGGCATCGTCATGCTGCTGGCGGCGATCTCGGTGCTGATCGCCACCATCAATATCGTCGGCGGCTTCCTGGTCACGCGCCGGATGCTGGCGATGTTCCAGAAGTCCTGATCCCGGAGAGTCGAGATGCTGAGTCAAGGATTCGTGTCCGCCGCGGCCATCGCGGCAAGCGTGCTCTTCATCCTCTCCCTGGGGGGGCTGAGCAATCAGGAGAAGGCCAAGCGGGCGGTCTGGTACGGCATCGCCGGGATGGCGGTGGCGGTGCTCTTCACCGCGCTGGGCCCCGGCATCGGTGCCCACTGGCTGATGCTGCCCCTGATCGCCATCGGTGCGGCGATCGGCTGGGTGGTGGCCAAGCGGGTCGCCATGACCGAGATGCCCCAGTTGGTGGCGGCCCTGCACAGCTTCGTCGGCCTGGCCGCGGTCTTCGTGGCCTGGAACGCCGACCTGGAGCGGCGCCGGGTGCTGGCCGCCCGCGCGCTCGATGCCACGCACCAGGAGTTCTCCGCCTTCGCCGCCCTGGTGGCCACCAAGGCTCCGGACGAACTGACCTTCCTCCAGCTGGAGGTGATCTTCGCCATCTTCATCGGGGCGGTGACCTTCACCGGCTCGGTGATCGCCTTCGGCAAGCTGGCCGGCAAGGTCGACGGCAAGGCGCGCCAGCTGCCCGGGGGGCACCTGCTCAATGCCGGGGCGGCGGTCGTCTGCCTGGTGCTGGCGATCGCCTACCTCAACGGCGCCGGCTTCTGGACCCTGCTGGCGCTGGCGGCGCTGGCGTTCTTCATCGGCTACCACCTGATCATGGGCATCGGCGGCGCCGACATGCCGGTGGTGGTGTCGATGCTCAACAGCTACTCGGGCTGGGCGGCGGCGGCGATCGGCTTCACCCTCTCCAACGACCTGCTGATCGTCACCGGGGCCCTGGTGGGCTCCAGCGGTGCCATCCTCTCCTACATCATGTGCAAGGCGATGAATCGCAACTTCATCAGCGTGATCCTGGGGGGCTTCGGCGGGGTCAAGGGCCCGGCGGCCGAGATCGAGGGCGAGCAGGTGGCCATCGACGCCGCCGGGGTGGCGGCGACCCTCAACAACGCCGACAGCGTGATCATCGTCCCGGGCTACGGCATGGCGGTGGCCCAGGCCCAGAACGCAGTGAGCGAGCTGGTGCGCAAGCTGCGCGCGGCGGGCAAGGAGGTGCGTTTCGCCATTCACCCGGTCGCCGGGCGGCTGCCGGGGCACATGAACGTGCTGCTGGCCGAGGCGCGGGTGCCCTACGATATCGTGATGGAGATGGACGAGATCAACGATGACTTCCCGCGCACCGACGTGGCGATCGTCATCGGCTCCAACGACATCGTCAACCCGGCGGCCCAGGAGGACCCCAACAGTCCGATCGCCGGCATGCCGGTGCTGGAGGTGTGGAAGGCCAAGGTGGTCTTCGTCAGCAAGCGCGGCCAGGGCACCGGCTACTCGGGCATCGAGAACCCGCTCTTCTACAAGGAGAACACCCGGATGTTCTACGGCGATGCCCGGGAGAGCATCGATTCGCTGCTCTCGCTGATCGACTAGGGGCGATGCGCGGCCACGCCGGCCGCAAGGATCGCCCGCAGGGCCCGAATCGGCTGCCGATTCGGGCCCCTTTTTCGCTACAATCCCCGTTTCATCCACCAACCCGATTTCAATCCAACAGGCGGGGCCGACCATGGCAGAGGAACAGATGAACGTGGCGGTGCTGGGGGGCGGCAGCTTCGGCACCGCCCTGGCCAGCATCGCCGCCGACAATGGCGCCAGGGTGCGCCAGTGGCTGCGTGACCCCGAGCTGGCCGAGCAGATCAACCGCGAGCATCGCAATGGCCGCTACCTGCCGGACTATGCCATCAACCCCGCGGTGGTCGCCTCCACGGACATGGCCGAGGTGCTCGACGGGGCCGGCCTGGTGCTGGTGGCGATCCCCTCCAAGGCCTTCCGGGAAGTGGTGCGCCAGGCGCGTCCCTGGCTTTCCCCGGCGCAGATCCTGGTCAGCACCACCAAGGGCATCCAGGAGGAGGGCTTCAAGCTGATGAGCCAGATCCTCGAGGAGGAGACCGGCTTCCCGCATATCGGGGTGATCTCGGGGCCCAACCTGGCCTCGGAGATCGCCCAGAAGCAGCTCACCGCCACGGTGATCGCAAGCGACGATCCCGAGACCCGCACCCGGGTGCAGACGGCACTCGGCTGCGACTACTTCCGGGTCTATGCCAGCAACGATCGCCATGGCGTCGAGCTGGGCGGGGCGTTGAAGAACATCTATGCCATCTCCGCCGGCATGGCCGCCGCGCTGGGCATGGGCGAGAACACCCGCAGTATGCTGATGACCCGGGCGCTGGCCGAGATGAGCCGCTTCGCCGTCTATCGGGGCGCCAACCCCATGACCTTCCTGGGGCTGGCCGGGGTCGGCGATCTGATCGTGACCTGCTCCTCGGCCCTGTCGCGCAACTACCGCGTCGGCTACGCGCTCGGCGAGGGCAAGACCCTGGACGAGGCGGTGAAGGCCCTGGGCCAGGTGGCCGAGGGGGTCAACACCGTGCGGCTGGTGCGCGACAAGGCGCGCCAGGACGGGGTCTACATGCCGCTCGCCGAGGGGCTCTATCAGGTGCTCTTCAAGGGGGTGCCGGCCAAGGAGATGGCGCGCATGCTGATGCTCGGCGAGCAGAGCAGCGACGTGGAGTTCATTCTCTCCCGGGAGGACGTGCAGCAGGCCCACCGGGAGACCGGAGGCCGGCATGGCTGAACGCCTGCTGATCCTGCGCCACGGCGAGGCGGGGGCGGGGTGGCCCGACGCCGAGCGTGCGCTGACCGAGCATGGACGCCGGGAGGTCGCCCGCCAGGCCGCCTGGCTGGCCGAGCGTTGCGACCTCGCCGGGCTGCACCTGCTGGCGAGCCCCTTCCTCCGCGCCCGGCAGACCGCCGCCATCATCGGCGAGGCGCTTGGCGCCGCGGTGGAGACGCTGCCGATCATCACCCCCGACGACGACCCCGCGGCGGTGGCCGACTGGCTGCTGGCCCGGCCCGCGGAGCGGCCGCGGCTGCTGGTCAGCCATATGCCGCTGGTGGGCGCGCTCACCGGGCTGCTGGTGGAGGGCCGCGCCGATCGCGGGCTCGGCTTTCCCACCGCGGCCGTCGCCGAGCTCGAGGCCGACGTCTGGGCCGCGGGCTGCGCCCGCCTGGTGGGCTTCACCACGCCCTCTGACCTGAGCTAGATCAACCCCGCTACCTTGAGCGCGAAGGCCCCGACGGTGATCGTCAGGCTGGCCATCAGGGTGGTCAGGGCGATGATGTTGGCGCTGAGCACGGCGTTGCCCCCCATCGCCTTGGCCATCACGAAGGCCGCGGCCGCCGTGGGGCTGGCGAAGAAGAGGAACATCACCCCCAGCTCGCGCCCCTCGAAGCCGGCCAGCCAGGCCGCGGTGGTGGCCAGCACCGGTACCGTCACCATCTTGAGCAGGCTGGCGCTGGTGGCCAGGCGGCCCGACTCAAGGATGGCGCCCAGCGACAGGGTGGCGCCGATGCAGATCAGCGCCAGCGGCAGGGTCAGGGAGGCGAAGTACTCCCCGGAGGTCATCAGCCAGCCCGGCAGGTGCAGCTCCAGGGCGGCCACCGGGATGGCCGCCACCACGGCCAGGATCAGCGGGTTGCGCGCGATGTGCGACAGGATGCTGCGCCAGTCCGCGCTCTGGCCTTCCTGGTAGGTGGCCAGCGCCACCACCGAGAAGGCGTTGTAGGTCAGGATCACCACCCCGAGCAGCAGGCCACCGGCGGAGAGGCCGTAGTCGCCGTACATGCCGGCGGCCAGCGCCAGCCCCACGATGCCGCAGTTGCCGCGGAAGGCGCCCTGGATGTAGACCCCGCGCTCCGCATAGGGCACCCGCAGCCGGGCCCAGCCCCAGCAGAACAGGAAGCTGCCCAGGGTGGCCAGGGCGAAGAACCCCAGCAGTGCCGGGTTGAGGGTCGCGTCCAGGTCGGCCTTGATGATGCTCAGGAAGATCAGGGCGGGCATGGTGCCGCGGAACACCAGCTGGGAGGCGGTGGAGACGAAGGCGGCATCGATCCAGCCGGCGCGCTTGAGGCCCAGGCCGATGAAGACCATGGCGAACACCGGCAGGGTGACCTCGAGGGTCTGGAGGAAGAGGGCGGAGAGCTCCATGCTGGCGGCGCCCTAGCGGGCCAGCCAGAGGCCGACGAGGATCGCGGCGATCACGGCGGTGAAGAAGATCCGGTTGCGGGTGCGGGTGTCACGAGGGGGCTTGGGGGTCGCGTTCACAGGGGCTCCAGAAAAAGGGCAGGCCGGTAGGTGACTTGGCGAATCATGGTAATCCCGTTAGCCTGCTACGGCCAGACGGGCATCGCCCGCCCGACCACGGATGCCGCCATGACCCCATCGACCGATCGTCCACGCCTGCTCTTCGCCCACGCCAACGGCTTTCCCGGCTCGAGCTATCGCAGCTTCCTCGGCCCCCTGGCCGAGCGCTTCGATGTGCACCCCCTCGACCGCCTCGGCCACCATCCCGACTTCCCGGTAGGCCACAACTGGCTGGCGCTGCGCGACGAGCTGCTGCATACCCTCGAGACGCTCGAGGGTCCGGTGATCGGGGTGGGCCACTCCATGGGCGGGGTGCTGATGGCCATGGCGGCCGAGGCCGCCCCCGAGCGCTTCCGCTGCGTGGTGATGCTCGACCCGCCGCTGATGCTGGGGCTGGATGCCTGGGCGATGAAGGTCGCCAAGCGCCTGGGCTTCGTGGAGCGGGTGACCCCGGCGCGCTACAGCCGCGGGCGGCGCACCCTGTGGCCCGACCGCGAGGCCATGCGCCATGCGCTGCGCCGTCGCCGACTGTTTCGTCGCTTCACCTCGGAGGCCCTCGACGACTACGTGGAGGGCGGTACCCGCCTGCTCGACGATGGCCGGGCGGTGCTGGTCTATGACCCCCAGGTGGAGGTGGAGATCTTCTGCCACCTGCCGGACCATCTCGGCGACCTGCCGAGGCGCCTGCGGGTGCCCTTTGCCCTGCTCGCCGGCGAGGACTCCGACCTGCTGACGCCGCGCCGCCGGCGCCGCCTCGCGCACCATGGGGTGCCGGTGACCCTGGTGCCGGGGACCCACATGTTCCCCATGGAGCATCCCGAGGAGGCCCGCCGGATCCTGCTCGAGACCCTGGACGCGCTGCTGGAGGCACGGCCATGACCGCTCCCCGTGAGCTGCGGCTGGCCGAGGGCCGCCTGGCGGCCCTGGCCTGGGGCGAGGAACACGCGCCGACCTGGCTGGCCCTGCACGGCTGGCTCGACAACGCCGCCAGCTTCTCGCGGCTGGCGCCCGAGCTGGTGGCGCGCCTCGGCATCCGGGTGGTGGCGCTGGACTTCACCGGTCACGGCCACTCGACCCACTCGCCGGGCGACTACGCCCTGTGGGACTACTGCCACGACGTGCTCGACGCCGCCGACGAACTGGGCCTTTCGCAACTCAGCCTGCTGGCCCACTCCATGGGAGCCGGCGTGGCCTGCCTGACCGCGGCGGCCCTGCCGGAGCGGCTCGAACGCCTGGTGCTGATCGATGGCCTGGGGGCGGTGACCACCGAGGCCGAGCGTGCCCCCGACCAGCTGCGCCGAGGCCTGCTGGCCCACCGTCGCGCACCCTCGCCCGCGCCGCACTATCCTGATGAAAAGACCGCGGTGGCGGCGCGGGTCGCGGGAGGCGCCACGCCCATCGATGCCGAGACCGCCGCCCCCCTGGTGGCCAGGAACCTGATGGCGCTCCCGGGAGGGCGGGTCGGGCTGCGCACCGACAGCCGCCTGGTCCGGCCGTCGCCGGTGCGCTTCTGCCCGGAACAGGTGATGGCCTGCCTGGCCGCCATCCGCTGCCCGACGCTGCTGGTCGAAGGGGAGACGGGGATCCTCGGCGAGAGCGAGCGCGCCTGCGTGGCGCGCTCCGCCCTGCCGGGGCTTGCGCGCCGGGTGTTGCCCGGCGGCCACCACCTCCACCTGGAGCCCGCCGCCGTGGGGGAGGTGGCCGAGTCGATCGCGGCGTGGCTCGCATGACGGCCATGCCCCCTGCAGAGGAGCGCCAGAGATGAGTGATCCGGAGCGTAAGGGCAAGCGGGTGGCCCTGGTGCTGGGCAGCGGTGGGGCCCGGGGCTATGCCCATATCGGCGTGATCGAGGAACTCGAGGCCCGGGGCTACCGGGTGGTGGCCATCTCCGGCTGCTCCATGGGAGCGCTGGTGGGGGGCATCTATGCGGCCGGGCAGCTCAAGGGCTACCGCGACTGGGTGTGCCGGCTCGCCTACTTCGACGTGCTCAAGCTGGTCGATGTCACCTGGAGTCCCATGGGGGCGATGCGCGCCAGCAAGGTGATGGAGAAGCTGGAGTCCCTGGTCGGCGACGTGCGGATCGAGGAGCTGCCGATTCCCGTCACCACCGTGGCCACCGACCTCACCCGCCAGCGCGAGGTGTGGTTCCAGAGCGGGCCGCTGCTGGAGGCGATCCGCGCCTCCATCGCCGTGCCCGGGGTGATCACGCCGGTGCACCGCGGCGATCAGGTGCTGGTGGATGGCGGCCTGCTCAATCCGTTGCCGATCATCCCCATCGTCTCGGCCCACGCCGACTTCGTGATGGCGGTCAACGTCACCGCCCACAGCCCGCGCCCGGTGACCCTCGAAGAGCTGCTGCCGCCGGACCAGGCGGCCAGGGAGAAGGCCCGGGAAGAGGCCCGGGATGCCGGCGGCATCGACTTCGGCGGCTGGGTCGACGAGGTGCGCAGCGCCGCCGGCCGCTGGTTCGATGGCCTGGGGGCGGGCGGCGGCAGTGCCGACGGGGAGGAGGGCGACCAGAGCGAGGCGGGGCTGCGCCGCCGCCAGTGGAGCCGGCTGGACATGGTACTGGCCTCCTTCGATATCACCCAGGCGGCGCTGGCCAAGTACAAGGTGGCAGGCTATCCGCCGGACGTGCTGATCGAGGTGCCCAAGACGGTGTGCGGCGCCTACGAGTTCCACCGCGCCGAGGCGCTGATCATGCTGGGGCGCCACCTGGCGGTGGAGGCGCTGGATCGCTACGAGGGGCACTGCCATCCGGGCTTCGGGGAAGGTGGCATCGTGGTGGACCCGGTCCAGCCCGGTCTCATCTCCCCGGAGCCCCCGGGCGCGCCCGAACCGGACGGGCGCGAATGAGTCAGGCCTCGCCGCGGCGGCGCAGCAGCACGTAGACGGCGCCGGTGCCGCCATCGGCCTCGACGGCGGAGCAGAAGGCCAGCACGGCGGGCCATTCGCGCAGCCAGGCATTCACATGGCTCTTGATCACCGGGTAGTCGCTGGTGGTTCCCCAGGCCTTGCCGTGCACCACCAGCACGCAGCGGCGTCGCTCGACGCTGGCCTCGCGCAGGAACGCTTCGAGCTCGGCACGGGCCTCCTCCAGGGTGTAGCCGTGCAGGTCGAGCCCCGCCTCCCAGGCCAGCTGGCCGCGCTTGAGCCGCTGGCGGGTGCGCCAGGGCAGGTCGGGCAGGGCGAACTCCAGGTACTCCGAGGGGCGCACGGCCTCGACCCGTCCGTCGGAGGTGCGTCCGCTGCCGCCGGCTTCGCTCGCGGCCTGGGCGGCGGCGCGGCGCTCGGCAGCCGCGGGATCCTCGCGCCGCGCCCGACCGAGGTCGGCACGGTTGGTGCGCAGGCGGCGTACCCCGGCCTCGCGCAGCGCCTGGCGGAAGGCGCTGATCTCGTCGTCGTCCGGGCGGTGGCGGTCTCGGCTCATGGCGGTGGGGGCCAGTCGGGGAAGTGAAGGGGACCCAGTATAACCAGCGTGGCGTGGCTGTGAACCGCCCCGGCGGTTACAATCGGCCTCCTTGCCCGATTCGCCCGACAACGACAGGATGCCCCGTGGCCGCCCGTAACGACTCCACCTCGACCCTGACGCTTCCCGACACCGAGCTGCGCGACGGCCTGATCACCCTGCGTGACTGCCTGCGCTGGGCGGCCAGCGAGTTCCACCTGGCCGGGCTCTTCTACGGCCACGGCACCGACTCCCCCTGGGACGAGGCGGTGGCGCTGACCCTGGGCGCCCTGCACCTGCCCTGGAGCGTCGACCCGGCGGTGCTCGACGCCCGCCTGCTGCCCATGGAGCGCGCGCGCATCGTGGCCCTGGTGCGTAGCCGCATCACCACGCGCCGTCCGCTGCCCTACCTGCTGGGCGAGGCCTTCTTCGCCGGCTACCCCTTCGACGTGGACGAGCGGGTGCTGATCCCTCGCTCGCCCATCGCCGAGCTGATCGAGCACGGCTTCGCCGCCTGGTTCCCCGACGAGCCGCCGGCCCGGGTGCTGGATCTCTGCACCGGCTCCGGCTGCATCGGCATCGCCGCCGCCCTGCACCTGCCCACCTGCGAGGTGGACCTCGGCGACATCAGCGAGGAGGCCCTGGCGGTGGCCCGCCAGAACATCACCCGCCATGACGTGGGCGAGCGGGTGCGTGCGGTGCACTCCGACCTCTTCGCGGCGCTGCCGGGCCGCTACGACCTGATCGTCTCCAACCCGCCCTACGTGGATGCGCGCGACCTGGCCACCATGCCCGCCGAGTTCCGCCACGAGCCGGCTCTGGCCCTGGGGGCCGGGGCCGACGGCCTGGAGATCGTGCGGCGTATCCTGCGCGAGGCCCGCGAGCACCTCACCGAGCGCGGCGTGCTGATCGTCGAGGTCGGCAACTCCGACCACCATCTGGAGGCCGCCTTCCCCGAGGTGCCCTTCCTGTGGCTCGAATTCGAGCGCGGCGGCCTGGGGGTCTTCGCCCTGACCGCCGATGAACTCGACGCCCATGCGGCGTCCTTCGCCTGATTCCCGATCCCTTCGAGGAGGAGCGCCCATGTCCGGCAACACCTTCGGCAAGCTGTTCACCGTCACCACCTTCGGCGAGAGCCATGGACCCGCGCTCGGCGCCATCGTCGATGGCTGCCCCCCGGGGCTGCCGCTCACCGAGGAGGACCTGCAGCGCGACCTGGACCGCCGCCGCCCCGGCACCTCGCGCCACACCACCCAGCGTCGCGAGCCCGACCGGGTGAAGATCCTCTCCGGGGTCTTCGAGGGGGTCACCACCGGCACCTCGATCGGCCTGCTGATCGAGAACACCGACCAGCGCTCCAAGGACTATGGCAACATCAAGGACCAGTTCCGGCCGGCCCACGCCGACTACAGCTATCACCACAAGTACGGCCTGCGTGACTACCGCGGCGGCGGGCGCTCCAGCGCCCGGGAGACCGCCATGCGGGTCGCCGCCGGGGCCATCGCCAAGAAGTACCTTGCCAGTCGAGGCATTACCGTTCGCGGCTACATGAGCCAGCTTGGCCCCATCGCCATCGACTTCAAGGGCTGGGAGGCGGTGGACGACAACCCCTTCTTCTGCCCCGACCCGGCACGGGTGCCCGAGCTCGAGGCCTACATGGACCAGCTGCGCCGCGATCAGGACTCGGTGGGGGCCAGGATCACCGTGGTGGCCGAGGGCGTGCCCCCCGGGCTCGGCGAGCCGGTCTTCGATCGCCTCGACGCCGAGCTCGCCCATGGGCTGATGAGCATCAACGCGGTGAAGGGGGTGGAGATCGGCGACGGCTTCGCCTCGGTGAGCCAGCGGGGCAGCGAGCACCGCGACGAGATGACCCCGGAGGGCTTTCTCTCCAACCACGCCGGCGGGGTGCTCGGCGGCATCTCCAGCGGCCAGGCCATCGTCGCCCACCTGGCGCTCAAACCGACCTCCAGCATCACCACGCCCGGCCGCAGCATCGACGTTCACGGCAACCCCGTGGAGGTGGTCACCAAGGGGCGCCACGACCCCTGCGTCGGCATCCGCGCCACCCCCATCGCCGAGGCGATGATGGCGCTGACCCTGATGGACCACCTGCTGCGCCATCGCGCCCAGAACGCCGAGGTGCGGGTAGCGACCCCGGTGCTGCGTTGAGGGGGGCTCCGCCTGGCCGGGTGTGGACTGCTACACTGCCAGGCATCACCACCGCAAGGGCAATGCCATGAAGATCAATGTCGAGTTCGACCTGACCCCCGAGGAGTTTCGCCAGTCGCTGGGCCTGCCCGACGTGGCGGTCTTCCAGCAGCAGCTGATGGAGCAGATCCAGAAGCAGATGGAGTCCGGGGTGGAGGGCTATGACCCGATGAGCCTGATGCAGCCCTTCCTGCAGCAGTCGGGCATGGGGCAGGGGCTGACCCAGGGCCTCTCCCAGGGGCTCTCCCAGGGCCTCTCGAGCTTCGGCACCTACCAGCAGATGATGCTCGACATACTAAAGCAGGCCGGCCAGAGCGCCGCCCAGGGCAAGCCCGAGGCCAGGGAATCAGCGGCGGGTAGCGCCTCGGCCGACGCCGCTGCCGGCTCGACGAGCAAGGCCACCGGCAGCCGTGGCACGGCGAAGAAGGGGGCCGCCAGCGCCCGTTCGCGGGCCAAGCGCGATAGCTGAGCACGGCCGGCATTCGCCTTTCATCGTCTTGCAACCTGGGGCGTGGCAGACTAGGCTTTGTGCAGTGCAACATGCCGGGCGCCTCGCCCGCCATCCGTCACCGTTTCGGGAGACCACCTCATGCAGGACAATAAGATGATCGACGCCTTCAACGAGCAGACCCGCCAGTTCTTCGAGCCGATGCGCAAGCTCAACTCCCTGATGCTGGACAACATGGAGAAGCTGACCCAGTACCAGATGGAGTCCATGAAGCGCTACAGCCAGCTCGGCACCGAGCGCCTGCGTGACGCCAGCGAGGTCAGCGACGCCGACTCCATGCAGGCCTTCAGCGCCCGCCAGGCCGAGGTGATGAACCAGCTCTCCCAGCAGATGCTCGAGGACGCCAAGGCGCTCTCCGAGATGAGCCTGGAGTTCAAGGCCGAGCTCGAGAAGCTCTTCGCCGAGCAGGCCAAGCTGGCCGAGCAGGTGGCCACCAAGGCCGCGGCCGGCGAGAAGGCGAAGGCCGAGCCGGCCAAGGCCGCCTCCACCCGCGGTGCCAGCAAGAGCTGAGACACCGTTGCCGGGCAGGGAACTCATGGCGCGCCCAGACGCGCCGCTGAACAACCCGCCACCCGTCCATGACGGGTGGCGGATTGAGCTATTTGCAGCCGGCACCGCGGCGGTGGCCGGCGCGTCAGGAGGGGTCAATGCAGCCAGGGGTTGAAGCACCGACACAGGCCGAGCTCGAGGCGTGGAACGTCCAGCTGAAGGAGATCGGCGAGGAGTATCGCGCCCTGATGGGCGATCTGCTGGAGCGCATGGTGCCAAGCGATGCCGCCGACTCCGTCTACGGCGACATGCGGGAGAGCTTCCAGGCGGCGGCCGAGTCGCTGATGGGCAACCCGCCCCAGCTGTGGCAGACCCAGGCCCGGCTGATGCAGGACCAGTTCCAGCTCTGGCAGAACGGCCTGCGCGCCATGGCCGGCGAGCCGGTCGAGCCGCTGGTGACGCCGCACAAGGGCGATCGTCGCTTCACTGACGAGGCCTGGACCAGCGACCCCTACTACCTGGCGCTCATGCAGCAGTACCTGCTCTTCTCGCGCATGGTCGAGGAGCTGATCGACGGCCTGGAGCTGCCGGCC
Source organism: Halomonas sp. JS92-SW72 (assembly GCF_003547075.1). Taxonomy (NCBI): domain Bacteria; kingdom Pseudomonadati; phylum Pseudomonadota; class Gammaproteobacteria; order Oceanospirillales; family Halomonadaceae; genus Halomonas; species Halomonas sp. JS92-SW72. The sequence continues at coordinate 1,605,426 of NZ_CP032147.1, read as the reverse complement.
GACCAGAAGCAGCGCCTGGGCTTCTATGCGCGCCAGCTGGTCAATGCCATGGCGCCCACCAACTTCGTCACCACCAACCCCGAGGTGATGCGCCGCACCATGGAAAGCCGCGGCCAGAACCTGGTGGATGGGCTGGCGCGGCTGCGCCAGGACCTGGCCAACTCCGCCGAAGGGCTCAACGTCACCATGACCGACCGCAGCGCCTTCGAGGTCGGCAGGAACATCGCCGTGACCCCAGGCTCAGTGGTCTACGAGAATGAGCTGATCCAGCTGATCCAGTACGCGCCGACCACCGAGCAGGTCTTCAAGACCCCGCTGCTGGTCATGCCGCCGTGGATCAACAAGTACTACATCCTCGACCTGCGCGAGGACAACTCCCTGGTCAAGTGGCTGGTGGGGCAGGGCCACACCGTGTTCCTGATCTCCTGGCGCAACCCGGGCCCCGAGCAGCGCGACCTGACCTGGGCCGACTACATGCAGCTCGGCCCCATCGCCTCCATGGAGGCGATCGAGCAGGCCACCGGGGAGAAGTCGGTCAACCTGCTGAGCTACTGCGTGGGCGGCACCCTGGCCGCCTCCACGGTGGCCTACCTGACCAGCACCCGTCGCGGCCGCAAGGTGAAGTCGGTCACCTACATGACCACCCTCCAGGACTTCCGCGACCCGGGCGAGATCGGCGTCTTCCTCTCCGAGCCGGTGCTCCAGGGCATCGAGGCCAAGATGGCGCAGAACGGCTACCTGGACGGCCGCGTCATGGCCTTCAGCTTCAACCTGCTGCGCGAGAACGACCTGTTCTGGTCGTTCTACATCAGCAACTACCTGAAGGGGGACGTGCCGGCGCCCTTCGACCTGCTCTACTGGAACACCGATGGCACCAACCTGCCGGCCGGTACCCATGGCTGGTACCTGCGACACTTCTACCTGGAGAATCGCCTGGTGCAGCCGGGGGGCATCGAGCTGGACGGCGTCAAGATCGACCTGCGCAAGATCTCCACGCCCAGCTACTTCCTCTCCACCCGGGAGGATCATATCGCCAAGTGGAACAGCACCTACTACGGCGCGCTGCTGCCCAAGGGGCCGGTCAAGTTCGTGCTGGGGGGCTCCGGCCATATCGCGGGGGTGGTCAATCCGCCCCACAAGAACAAGTATGGCTACTGGACCAACGATGCCCTGCCCGAGACCCACGAGGAGTGGCTGGCCGGCGCCGAGCAGCATGAAGGCTCCTGGTGGCCCCACTGGCAGGCGTGGATGACCGAGAACGGCTATGCCGATGCCGAGAAGATGGTGCCGGCCCGTCAGCCGGGCGACGGCGAGCTCGATATCCTCGAGCCGGCCCCCGGCCGCTACGTCAAGATGACCATCCCCGAGGTGCTCGGCGAAGTCCCGGCGGCGCAGACATCCTGAGCGTCACGCCCTGGGCGACAAGCGGTAAATAAGTGGTAAAGAAGAAGCGCCCGGCCGAGTCATCGGCCGGGCGCTTCTCGTTGGGGCATCGCCCAATCTCCATCGCCCAATGAATCGAGCTCCTACGGAGTGGAGCGGCGGCGCAGCCTCAGGCTCGGCAGCACCAGCAGCGCGGCCAGCAGCCAGGTGGGCCAGCTGCCGCTGCGGGTGAAGGGGGTGAGGCCCGCCATGGGCCGCACCTCGCCGCTGATGCTCGCCACCTCGAACTGGGGCGCGCGGGCGGTGATGCGGCCCATCGGGTCGACGATCACGGTCACCCCGTTGCTGGTGGCGCGCACCAGGTAGCGGCCGTTCTCCAGGGCGCGCAGGCGCGCCATCTGCAGGTGCTGCAGGGGGCCGATGGACTCGCCGAACCAGGTGTCGTTGGAGACCGTCATCAGCAGGGCGCTGTCCCGGGCGCGCTCGGCCACCAGGTCGGCATAGATGATCTCGTAGCAGATGGCGTTGCCGATGGTGGTGCCGGCGGCGACCATCGGCGCCTGGCCCGAGGGTCCAGGGGTCATGGCGGGCATCGGCAGGTCGAAGAAGGCGATGGTGCCACGCAGCAGGCTCTCCAGGGGGAGGTACTCGCCGAAGGGCACCAGATGCTCCTTGCGGTACTCTCCCTCGGCGTTGCCGAGGCCGATCACGCTGTTGAAGTAGCGCCCTTCGGCGTCGCGCTGCAGGATGCCGGTGAGCAGGGCGGTGTCGGGGGAGAGGTTGGACTGTACCCGCTCGAGAATCGGCCGCGCCTGGTCCTCGAACATCGGCAGCGCCGCCTCAGGCCAGACGATCAGGTCGAGGTCGTCGGGCTGGGTGCGGGTCAGCTCGGCGTAGATGTTGGCCGCCTCGCGCTGGCCCTCCGGTGTCCACTTGATCAGCTGGTCCAGGTTGCCCTGCAGCAGGGCGACCCGCAGCGGCTCGCCGGCGGGCTGGGTCCACTGGGTCGGCAGCGCCAGGGGGATGAGCCACAGGGCGGCCACCGGGGCCGCGGCCCACCAGCGCCGCGCCAGGAACTCCACCAGCAGGGTGCCGGTGAGGGCGGTGATCAGCGACAGCAGGTAGACGCCGCCGACGGGCGCCCAGGGGGCCAGCGGCGAGTCCACGTGGGCGGAGCCCAGCAGCAGCCAGGGAAAGCCGGTGAAGAGCCATGTCCTGAGCCACTCGCCCAGCACCCAGGCGCCGGCAAACGCCAGGAAGGCCAGCCGCGGCCCGGTGAGGCGCCGGTAGAGCCACAGGGTCACCGCCAGGAACAGCGCCATGCTGGCCACGAACAGCGCGGTGAGAAACACCGCCAGGGGCACGCCGGTGTAGCCGTAGTCGTGGATCGAGACATAGACCCAGGAGGCGCCGGAGCCGAACAGGCCGAGGCCATAGCACCAGCCGCGCAGGGCGGCTTGGCCGGGGGTGAGCGCCTGGATGCCCAGGTAGACCAGGCCCACCGCGACCGGGCCGAGCCACCACAGCTCGAAGGGCGAGGCGGTGAGGGTGGTGAGGACCCCGGCGGCCAGTGCCAGCAGGCAGCCGAGAAGCGGAGAGAGGCGAAGCTCAGACATGGTGACCGTCCGTGTTGGGGGCTGAATCAAGGGGGTGACGGGCAGCGGGGCCTCAGGCGTCGTCCTGCCCGCTGCAGGGCTCCGCCTCCAGCAGGCGGATGCGGCGGTTGTCGGCGTTGAGCACGGTGAAGCGCCAGCCGCCGATCTCGGTGTGCTCGCCGCGCCCGGGCAGGTGGCCGAAGCGCTGCATCACGAGCCCCCCGAGGGTGTCGAACTCCTCGTCGGAGAAGCGGGTGGCGAAGCGCTCGTTGAAGTCCTCGATGGGGGTCAGGGCGCGGATGGCGTAGCGCCCCTCTCCCAGTGCGCGGATATCCTCCTCCTCGTCGGCGTCGTGCTCGTCCTCGATCTCGCCGACGATCTCCTCGAGGATATCCTCGATGGTGACGATGCCCGCGGTGCCGCCGTACTCGTCCACCACGATGGCCATGTGGTTGTGGGTGTCCTGGAACTCCTTGAGCAGGCTGTTGAGGCGCTTGGACTCCGGCACGAAGAGCGCCGTGCGCACCACCTCCTCGAGCCGGAAGGGGCGGCCATTCTGCTGGCCGCCCTGGAGCAGCGGGAGCAGGTCCTTGGCCAGCAGGATGCCCTTGACCTCGTCGAGGTTCTCGCCGATCACCGGGTAGCGGGAGTGGCCGGCCTCGAGGATGATCGGCAGGTACTCCTCCAGGGGCTGGTCGAGGCCGATGGCGGTTACCTGGGAGCGGGGGATCAGCACCTCGCGCACCTGCTGGTCGCTGATCTTCAGGGCGCCCTCGATGATCATCATGGCGTCCTGCTCGAGCTTCAGGCGGCTGGCGGCCTGGCGCAGGAAGGCGAGCAACTCGTCACGGGAACTGGGCTCGTCGCTGTCGCTGGAAAGCGCGCTGAAGAGCTTTTCCAGCCAGGATCGGCTGCCCTGGCCGCTCGTTCGGTCTTCGCTCATGGGTCGGGTCTCTCGTCCTCGGTCGCTGCGTCGTCGCGGGCGCTACCGCCCGCGTCTCGGTAGGGGTCGTCGATGCCCAGCTCGGCGAGGATCTCGCGCTCGAGCTGCTCCATCGCTTCGGCCTCGTCATCCTCGAGGTGGTCATAGCCGAGCAGATGGAGGGTGCCATGCACCACCATATGAGCGTAGTGATCGCGCAGGGCCTTGTCCTGCTCGCTGGCCTCGGCGGCCACCACCGGGTGGCAGATCACCAGGTCGCCCAGCAGCGGCAGCGCCACGCCCGGCGGGCACTCGAAGGGGAAGGAGAGCACGTTGGTGGGGCGATCCTTCCCGCGGTAGTCGCGGTTGAGCGCGCGGCTCTCCTCGGCGTCCACCAGGCGCAACGTCAGCTCGCTGTCGGCGTCGACCTCATGGCGAGCGAGCACCGCCGCCACCCAGGCCTCGAGCTCGGCCTGGCCGGGGAGCCCCTCGGCCGCGACGGCCTGCTGGCGGTCGACCCGCAGGCTCATGGCTCGCCACGCTCGCGGTCGAGGCGCTCCTGTCGCTCGAGACGCAGCGCCTCGCGCTCCTGCTCCCGGGCCTGCTTGCGGGCGCGCTCGGCGACCTCCTGCTCGGCCTCGTAGTGGTCGTAGGCCTCGATGATGCGCTGCACCAGGGGGTGGCGCACCACGTCCTTGGCGGCGAAGTGGGTGGTGCCGATCCCCGGCGTGCCCTTGAGCACCTCCAGCACCTGGATCAGCCCCGAGGTCTGGCCGCGGGGCAGGTCGACCTGGGTCACGTCGCCGGTGATCACCGCGGTGGAGCCGAAGCCGATGCGGGTCAGGAACATCTTCATCTGCTCGCGGGTGGTGTTCTGGCTCTCGTCGAGGATGATGAAGGCGTTGTTGAGGGTGCGCCCGCGCATGTAGGCCAGCGGCGCGATCTCGATCACCTGGCGCTCGATCAGCTTGGCCACCTGCTCGAAGCCGATCATCTCGTAGAGGGCGTCGTAGAGGGGGCGCAGGTAGGGATCGATCTTCTGGGCCAGATCGCCGGGCAGGAAGCCGAGCTTCTCGCCGGCCTCCACCGCCGGGCGCACCAGCAGGATGCGACGTACCTCCTGCTGGTTGAGCGCCTCCACCGCGGCGGCCACGGCCAGGTAGGTCTTGCCGGTGCCGGCCGGCCCGATGCCGAAGTTGATGTCGTGGGCGCGAATGCTCTGCACGTAGGCCTGCTGGTTGAGGCCTCGCGGCTTGATCAGGGTGCGCGGGGTGCGCAGCAGCACCTCGCCGTCGGCCGCGCCACCTTCCTCCTCCTCCAGCGCCTCGAGGCCGGACTCCTGCAGGAAGAGATGCACGGTGTCGGGCTCCAGGTCGCTGGCCTCGGTCTCGCGGTAGAGGTGTTCGAGCAGGTTGGCGGCGGCCTTGACCCGGTGGATTGGGCCCGCCAGCTGGAAGATGTTGCCGCGGTTGCGCAGGGTGATGCCGAGGCGCGCCTCCACCAGCTTGAGGTGCTCGTCGCGCTGGCCGCACAGGTTGGCCAGGCGGCGGGGGTCATTGGGCTCGAGATTGAGGGTGATGATGCGATTGGCCGGGGAGGATGGCTGGCTCAAGACTGGCGGATCCCGTGGAAGTTGGATTTAGGGCAGCTTACTGCCCCGGCGCATGCCGGGGCAATAAAGGGGCGGGGCGTCAGTAGATCTCGGGCGAGGCGAGTTCGCCACGCAGCGAGTTGGGCAGCGCCTCGGTGATCTCCACGTCGACGAAGAAGCCGATCAGCTCCATGGGGTTGGCGGCACGGAAGTTGACCACCCGGTTGTTCTCGGTGCGCCCGGAGAGCTGGCCCGGGTCGCGGGGCGCGAAGCCGGTGACCAGGATGCGCTGGGTGGTGCCCACCATGCGCCGGCTGATCTGCATCGCCTGCTGGTTGATGCGCTCCTGGAGGATCGCCAGGCGCTGCTTCTTGGTGGCCTCCGGGGTGTCGTCCTCGAGGGCGGCCGCCGGGGTGCCGGGGCGCGCCGAGTAGACGAAGCTGAAGGAGTGGTCGAAGCCGATGCGATGGATCAGGTCCATGGTGGCCGCGAAGTCCTCGTCGCTCTCGCCGGGGAAGCCGACGATGAAGTCCGACGAGAAGCTGATGTCCGGGCGCAGCGCGCGGATGCGCTCCATCTTCTCGATGTACTCCGCCGCGGTATGGCCGCGCTTCATGGCGGCCAGTATCCGGTCGGAGCCGGACTGCACCGGCAGGTGCAGGTGGCTGACCAGCTCCGGGATCTCGCCGAAGGCCTCGATCAGGCTGTCGGAGAACTCCACCGGGTGGGAGGTGGTGAAGCGGATGCGGTCGATCCCCTCGACGGCCGCCACGCAGCTGATCAGCTCGGCCAGGTCGATCTCGTCGCCCAGTTGGTTGAGTCCGCGGTAGGCGTTGACGTTCTGGCCCAGCAGGTTGATCTCGCGCACGCCCTGGTCGGCCAGGTGGATCACCTCGTCCATCACCGCCTCGAAGGGGCGCGAGACCTCCTCGCCGCGGGTATAGGGCACCACGCAGAAGGTGCAGTACTTCGAGCACCCCTCCATCACCGAGACGAAGGCGGTGGCGCCATCGGAGCTCGGCTTGGGCAGGTGGTCGAACTTCTCGATCTCGGGGAAGGTGACGTCCACCACCGAGATCTGGTCCTGCTGACGGGCGTCGAGCATCGCGGGCACCCGGTGCAGGGTCTGGGGGCCGAACACCATGTCGACGTGGGGCGCGCGCTTGCGCAGCGCCTCGCCCTCCTGGCTGGCCACGCAGCCGCCGACGCCGATCACGAGATCGGGGTTGGCCTCCTTGAGCTTCTTCCAGCGCCCCAGCTGGTGGAACACCTTCTCCTGGGCCTTCTCGCGGATCGAGCAGGTATTGAGCAGGATGACGTCGGCCTCGCGCTCGTCGTCGGTGAGCTCGAGCCGGTGGGATTCGCCGAGCAGATCCGCCATGCGTGCGGAGTCGTACTCGTTCATCTGGCAGCCGTGCGTCTTGATGAAGAGTTTCTTCGCCATAAGAATTGGGTCGTGGCGCCAGGCGCCCGACGTCTGTCACCAGTGGATGAAGGGGGAGTGTCGTGAACGTGCGGCCGCGGCGGGCCTGACCGGTCGGGTCGAAAAGTAACCCGGCATTATACGCATGGCCCGGCAACGGGGCCAGCATGGGCCGTCGACCGCGGGAGTGTGCTACGCTTGCGCCTCTTGTCGGAACACGGTTCGAGGGACACTCAGCACCATGGCGGCGAAGCCTATCTATCGGGTGGTTTTTCACCAGCAGGGAGAAGTGTGGGAGCTCTACGCGCGCGAGATCTTCCAGAGTGACCTGTGGGGCTTCATCGAGGTCGAGGAGTTCGTCTTCGAGGATGCCTCCCGGCTGGTGGTGGACCCCTCCGCGGACAAGCTGCGGCTCACCTTCGAGGGGGTCATCCGCAGCTATCTTCCGCTCAATGCCATCGTGCGCATCGACGAGGTGGAGCGGGAGGGGCCGCCTCGGGCGGTGAAGAGCGACGGGCGGGTCGCCGAGTTTCCGCGGCCCTTCTCGCCGCCCTCTCCCCCGAAGCGCTGAGGGCGGTTGGTCACGAAGTGATCAGAATGGGCGCAGGGCAGGCGCCACGCCGCCGGGCGACCCCTTTCCAGCGGTTGTCCCGAACCTTGTCCACAGGAGCTGTGGAAAAGCTCCTGCGGAAAACGGCCCGAGTGGCCGGAGATCTCATCGCAGCGGCGTCGGCAGGAAGCCGGCGTCGGACACAGGTCGCGCCAGAGTGGAAATCCGCCAGCTTTAGCCAGGACAGTGGCATGACACGACACGACATCACACGACTCAGCCTGGGCCTTGCCCTGGGGTTTCTGGCCCTGCCCCTGCAGGCCCAGCAGAACGACGCGACCCACTGGGTCAGCGATTCCCTGACCACCTACGTGCGCAGCGGTCCCACCGACGGCTATCGCATCATCGGTACCCTCACCGCCGGCGAGCCGGTGACGCAGCTCGAGACCAGCGGCAACTACACCCGGGTGCAGAATGCCGACGGCAACAGCGTCTGGATTCTCACCAGCGAGCTGCAGGAGACCCCCAGCGCCCAGGTCCGCGTGCCGGCGCTGGAGCAGCAGGTGGCCGAGCTCTCTGCCGAGCTCGACGGCATCAACGAGGAGTGGGAGAGCCGCACCGCCAACCAGCGCGAGGCCCTGGAGACCCGCGAGGCGCGGATCGCCGACCTCGAGGCGCGCAACGAGGCGCTGGACGCCGAGACCGAGCAGTCCCGCCAGACCATCCGCCAGCTGCAGGCGCGCCTGGACACCCAGGAGGAGGACCTGCTGATGCGCTACTTCATGTACGGTGGCGGCGTGGCCGGGGCCGGCCTGCTGGTCGGCCTGATCGTGCCCCACCTGCCGCGTCGCAAGCGCAAGCGCGACCGCTGGTTCTGAGGAGGGCGCCATGGCGAACGAATGGCTCGACCGCTGGCGTGAAGGGCGCATCGGGTTCCACCTCGAGCGTCCCCACCCCATGCTGGTGGCCCACTGGCCCGGCCTGGAGGTCAGGCCGGGAACCAAGGTGCTGGTGCCGCTATGCGGCAAGAGCCTGGACATGCGCTGGCTGGCCGGCCATGACCATCCGGTGCTGGGCATCGAGCTGGCGCCGGAGGCGATCGAGCAGTTCGTGGCCGAGGGGCAGGGGGTGGTCACCCGCTATCATCAGGCGGGGTTCCAGATCTGCCGCCAGGCTAACGTGGAGCTGTGGCAGGGCGACTTCTTCCACTTTCACATCGAGCAGGCGGCGGAGATCGGGGCCTTCTACGACCGTGCCTCGCTGATCGCGCTGCCGCCGGCCACGCGCCAGCGCTATGCCTTCCACCTGGCCCAGCTGGTCCCGCCGGGCAGCCGCGGCCTGCTGATCAGCCTCGAGCGAGAGCCGGGCGATGAAGGCGGCCCGCCGTTCAGTGTGCCCCCCGATGAGGTGCGCGAGCTGTTCGCGCCCAACTTCCGGGTCACCCTGCTGGCGCAGGGCGAGCCGGAGGCCGGCAGCGGCTTCCGCGAGAGCGTCTGGGCGCTGGTGCGCCGCGGGCCGCTGGAGTAGCCGCGGACACCCGAACGCAGCGAGGGCGCCCGGTGGGCGCCCTCGCTGAGTTGGCGTATCCGATCGCTTATCGCGCCAGCAGCTGCCCCAGCTCCGGGTCCCGGAAGGCCCGGTTCAGGCCGTCGGAGAGCAGGTCGTTGACCATGCGGGTGTTGGTGTCGCGATCCGGGCGCACGGCGTAGCTCTGGGTGCGGCGCGAGGTGTAGGTGCCGGTGTAGGTGTTGCCGCCGTTGCGCGCCTCGGCGATGAACACCGCCTCCAGGCGTGCCTCGTCGATCACCGGCCGGCTCTGGCCGCGCTCGTAGCCCAGGTGGTCCAGGGTCAGGGTCAGGCTGGGGCGGTTCGGGGCGCTTTCGGTGGTGGGGCTGAAGCCCATGTCGCGCACCGCGCGCTCGGCCTCGCGCTGCAGGCGCGGCACCAGCTCGTGGGCGTTGGCGGTGATGGTGGCGGTGGACATGGCGCTGCCGGTGCGGGTGCCGATCACTTCGCTGTCGCGGCCGTCCACGGCGATCACCGTCACTGACTGACCGCTGCCGGTGACCGGCACCTCGGCGCTGCGCTGGGGGTTGAGCTGCAGGTAGTGGGGGCTGGCGCAGGCGCTGAGCAGGCCAGCCGCCAGCAGGCCGGCAGACAGGCGAAACAGACGGGTACGAAGACGGCGACGCTGCAGCATGGGGTAACTCCCTGGGGCGACGGGGGATAAGGGTTGGGGCCGCCAGTATATCGCCTCGCCCCGGGCCCCGGAATTCCTCGGGCAGGGGGCCTGCCTCAACGGTACACTTCAGTCAGGGCGCTTCAGGCAGGCGCCCCGGAGACGTTGCCCGTCGGTATCGCCCACTGGAGAAGCGCAATGATTCGTCCTGCCGTCCCGCACGAGATTCCGCGGCTGGCCGATATCTGGCTCAGGGCCTCCCTGCGCGCCCACGACTTCATCCCGGCGGCGTTCTGGGGGTCCCATCGCGACGCCATGGCCAGTGACCACCTGCCCGGCGCCGAGGAGCTGCTGGTGCTCGAGGTGGAGGGGCGGGTGATCGGCTTTGCCGCGCTCAACGGCGAGCGCCTCGAGGCCCTCTTCATCGACCCCGAGGTGCAGAGCTACGGCCACGGTTCGCGGCTGATGGCGCATGCCATGGCCCACCACGCCCGGCTGTCGCTGTGCGTCTTCTCGCGCAACGTGCGCGCGGTCTCCTTCTATCGTCGCCTGGGCTTCCAGGTGGTCGAGGAGCGTATCGAGCCGCTCACCGGCGAGCCCGAGACCCTGATGGCCTGGCAGCGCTGAGAGATAGCCTGGCCGACCGCGTTCAGGCGCGGCTGAACGCCCGGCGCACCCTGGGCAGGGCGCGGGCGACCGGGGGCAGGCGAGTCGCCATGATCAGCGCCGCGGCGACGGCATACATCACCCACTCCTTCAGGTCGGCGCGCACGACCCAGAAGAAGTGCAGCAGGACCAGGCCGAGAATGGGGTAGGCGAGCCGGTGCAGCGGCTTCCAGCGCTTCCCCAGGCGGCGCATGGCCCAGTGGCTGGAGGTGGCGCCCAGCGCCATGAGGCCCAGCAGCGCCAGCATGCCGACGATGATGTAGGGCCGCTTGACCAGCTCGCTGCCGAGCAGCGCCCAGTCGAGCCCGAGAATGAACAGCGCATAGCTGAGCACGTGCAGGCAGGCGTAGGCGAGGGTCCAGAGCCCGAGCTGCCTGCGGATCAGGGTGAACCCCTTCCAGCGGGTCAGGCGGGTCAGCGGCGTGAGGCTCAGGGTGAGCAGCAGCATCCAGAGCGCGCCGAGGCCGGTATTGAGCAGCAGAAAGCGCCCCGGCTCGGGGCCGGCGGCGTGGGTGGCCACCTGCCACGCCCAGATTCCCAGCGGCGCCAGCGCCGCCAGGAAGACTCCGCCGCGCCACAGCCACCAGCCATGGCTGGCCGTCATCAGTAATGGGTCCTCAGGTCCAGCCCGGCATAGAGGCTCGCCACCTCGTCGGCATAGCCGTTGAACAGCTGAGTCTCGATGATGTTGGGCCGGAAGAGGGTGTTGGGCAGCCGACGCTCGGTGGCCTGGCTCCAGCGGGGGTGGTCCACCTCGGGGTTCACGTTGGCGTAGAAGCCGTACTCGACGGGGGCGATCTGCTGCCAGGTGTTCATCGGCTGCTCCTCGACCAGCGAGATGCGCACGATCGACTTGATGCTCTTGAAGCCGTACTTCCAGGGCACCACCAGCCGCAGGGGGGCGCCGTTCTGGTTGGGCAGCTCGCGACCGTACATGCCCATGGCCAGCAGCGTCAGCGGGTGCATGGCCTCATCCAGGCGCAGCCCCTCGACGTAGGGCCAGTCGATCGCCGAGAAGACGGAGCGCTGCCCCGGCATCTGCTCGGGGTCCACCAGGGTCTCGAAGCGTACGTAGCGCGCCCGGCTGGTGGGGTCGGCGCGCCTGATCACCTCGGCCAGCGGAATACCCAGCCAGGGAATGACCATCGACCACCCCTCCACGCAGCGCAGGCGATAGATGCGCTCCTCGAACTGCGAGGGGCGGGCGATCTCCTCCAGATCCAGGCGCCCGCCGTTGTTCACCTCGCCGTCGATCACCACGCTCCAGGGGGCGGTCTGCAGCCGGTGGGCCAGGCGGGCGGGGTCGGACTTGTCGGGACCGAACTCGTAGAAGTTGTTGTAGGTGCTGGCATCCCGGAAGGGGGTGAGGCGGTCCTGTGCCGGGTCGTCGGGCGTGACGACGCCGAGCCGGGCTTCGCGCAGCTTGTCGGCCAGCCATTCGGGCGCGTCGTCGCCGATTGTCTCGCCGCTGCCGTCGGCGCTGGCAAGCCCGGGGCCGAGCAGGGCAAGGCCGGCGCCGAGTCCCGCCATGCCACCCATGAAACGTCGGCGGGAGAGGTAGACAGACTCCGGCGTCACCGCCGACTCGCGTAGATCACCTGGCTTGACCGTCTTGATCAGCATGCAGCACCTCTCTCCTCTGTGGCCAGGACGACGGCGTCGCGGCCGGGAGCGTGCAGGCGCTGCATCGCGGCAGGTGACGGATCGTCTCGGGTATCGGTCACAAGGCCGTGGCGGGAAGGGGGCCGCCAGGCCCGGGAGGCGGCGCCTGGGGCGCCGCTAACCCTAAGAGAGACCTGGGGAGAGATGGAAGGTTCTGTGCGAAGGCCTCAGGCGGCGCTGGCCAGGGGGCTCAACGCCCGGGCTCGGGTGGCGTCGGGAAATCGGTGCCAGCGCCTCGGGATGGCATAGAGCCGCTGGCCGCGGGCCAGGTCGAGTCGCTCGTAGTCGGCGTGACGTACGGTGGCAAGCCACGGCTCACCGAGCCAGTCCGCGGCCAGCTCCACGCGCACCTCGGCCCCCACCGGGGAGATGGCGGTGACCGTGACCGGAAGTCTGGCCTCGGGTGTCGGCGACGACGCCAGTTGCACCTCGTGGGGGCGCAGCAGCAGCTCCTCGGGGCCGTCGGGCAGCGACACCGAGAGGCGTGCTTCACCGCAGGTGAGCACCCCGTCGCGCACCTCGCCCTCCAGGTGGTTCACGTCGCCCAGGAACTCGAAGACGAAGCGGTTGGCCGGTGCCTTGTAGACCGCGTCCGGGGTGTCGATCTGCTCGATGCGGCCGTTGCTCATCACCGCGACGCGGTCGGAGAGCTCCAGGGCCTCCTCCTGGTCGTGGGTCACGAAGATGCTGGTGAAGCCCAGCTCGTCGTGCAGGTGGCGCAGCCAGCGGCGCAGGTCCTGGCGCACCTTGGCGTCCAGCGCCCCGAAGGGCTCGTCGAGCAGCAGCACGTCGGGGCGCAGGGCCAGCGCCCGGGCCAGGGAGACCCGCTGCTGCTGGCCGCCGGAGAGCTGGGCCGGATAGCGGTGGGCCAGCTGTTCGAGCTGCACCATCTCCAGCAGGCGGTGAACCCGGGCGCGGATCTCGCCCGCGGTGGGGCGGTTCCTGCGCGGCATCACCGTGAGGCCGAAGGCGACGTTGTCGAATACCGTCATGTGGCGAAACAGCGCGTAGTGCTGGAAGACGAAGCCGATGCGCCGATCGCGCACGTGCACCTGGGTGACGTCGCGGTCGCCAAAGAGGATACGGGCGCCGCTGTCCCGGTCGGCGTGTTCGAGACCGGCGATGATGCGCAGCAGGGTGGTCTTGCCCGAGCCCGAGGGGCCGAGCAGGCCGATCAGCTCGCCGTCATGGATGTCGAGGTTCACCGGCTCCAGCGCCTGGGTGCGCTGGCGGCCGCTGCCGAAGTGCTTGCCGATGTTCTGCAGACGAATGCTCATGCGAGGGCCTCCTGGCGCGCGGCGCGCCATTCCAGCGTGGCCTTGGCGGCCAGGGTGAGCAGGGCGATCAGCGCCAGCAGCGAGGCGCTGGCGAAGGCGCCGACCGTGTTGTAGTCCTGATAGAGCTGCTCCAGGTGGAGCGGCAGGGTCATGGTCTGGCCGCGGATGGCCCCGGAGACCACCGAGACGGCACCGAACTCGCCCACCGCCCGGGCGTTGGTGAGGATCACCCCGTAGAGCAGCGCCCAGCGGATATTGGGCAGGGTGACCCGGCGAAAGATCGTCCAGCCCGGCGCGCCGAGGGTCACGGCGGCCTCCTCCTCGCGAGAGCCCTGGGCCTGCATCAGCGGGATCAGCTCCCGGGCCACGAAGGGGCAGGTGACGAAGATGGTCACCATCAGGATGCCCGGCCAGGCGAACATCAGCTGGATGTCGTGGCCGTCGAGCCAGCCGCCCAGCCAGCCGTTGCGCCCGTAGAGCAGCAGGTAGACCAGGCCCGCCACCACCGGCGAGACCGCGAAGGGGATATCGATCAGGGTCTGCAGCAGGCGTCGCCCCGGGAAGCTGAAGCGGGTCACCAGCCAGGCCAGGGCCACGCCGAACACCAGGCAGACCGGAATGGTCAGCAGTGTGATGAACAGCGTCAGGCCGATGGCGCGCAGGGTGTAGTGGTTGCTGACGTTGGCCCAGAACACGCCCACGCCCTGGGCGAAGGCCTGGGCGAAGATCGCCACCAGCGGCAGCAGCAGGAAGAGCGCGGCCAGCAGCAGGGCTGCGGCAACCAGGGTGCGGCGCACCGCCGGGGCATCACCGATCCGTTGCATCAGCCGCGTCCTCCATGCAGGCGCTTGATGAAGCGCCCCTGCCAGATGTTGATGGCCAGCAGCAGCGCCAGCGACACGAAGAGCACCACCGAGGCGATGGCCGAGGCGCCGGCGTAGTCGTACTCCTGAAGGCGCACGAAGATCATCAGCGCGGTGATCTCGGTCTCGTAGGGCATGTTGCCGGCGATGAAGATGATGGCGCCGAACTCGCCCAGCGAGCGCACGAAGGCCAGTCCCGTGCCGGTGACCAGTGCCGGCCACAGGTGAGGCAGGATCACCCGCCGAAACGCCGTGGCGTCACTGGCGCCCAGCGTCAGCGCCGCCTCGTCCACTTCATGGGGCAGGTCCTCCAGCACCGGCTGCACGGTACGCACCACGAAGGGGATGCTGGTGAAGGCCATGGCGAGCGCGATGCCCACCCAGGTGTAGGCCACCTGCAGCCCCAGCGGCTCGAGCAGTCGGCCCATCCAGCCGTTGCTCGAGTAGAGGGTGGCCAGGGTGATGCCGGCCACCGCCGTGGGCAGGGCGAAGGGGAGGTCCATCAGGGCGTCGAGCAGGCGCTTGCCGGGAAACTCGTAGCGCACCAGCACCCAGGCCAGCAGCAGGCCGAAGGCGGCGTTCACCAGCGCCGCCACGAAGGCGGCGCCGATGGTGACCGTGTAGCTGGCCACCACCCGGCCGTCGCTGATGATCGCCCAGTACTCGGCGAGGCTCAGTCCGGCCAGCTGGCCGAACAGGCCGGTCATCGGCAGCAGCAGCACCAGCGACACGAACAGCAGGCTCACGCCCAGCGACAGGCCGAACCCCGGCAGCACCCGCTTGGGGGCGCGGCCGATGGCGAAGGGAAGGGCGCGGGTGCTCATGGGCGTGGCTCGTCTCCGAAGGCGCGGGTGGCTCAGCGGCGCTGCAGCTGGTCGAGCAGGGCGCCGCCGGCGAAGTGCTCTTCCATGGCCTGATCCCAGCTGCCGAAGATCTCCTCGACGCGCAGAAGCTCGGTCTCCGGGAACTGGTCGGCGAACTCCTCGACCACCGCCTCGTGATGCACGCGGTAGTTGAAGCCGGCCAGGGTGCGCTGGGCCTCCTCGCCGTAGAGGTACTCCACGTAGGCCTGGGCCAGGTCGGTGGTGCCGTTGCGCTCGGCGTTGGGGGCGACCACCGCTACCGGGAACTCCGCCAGGATGCTCACCGGCGGCACGATCACTTCATAGTCATCCTCGCCGTACTCGCCGCGGATGTTGTTGACCTCGGACTCGAAGCTGATCAGCACGTCGCCAAGGCCCCGCTCGATGAAGCTGGTGGTGGCGCCGCGGCCGCCGGTGTCGAACACCGCCACGTTGCGCAGGAAGGTGCGCATGAAGTCGTGGATCTGTTCCTCGTCGCCGTCGAAGTGCTGGTCGGCGAAGCCCCAGGCGGCCAGGTAGGTGTAGCGGCCGTTGCCGGAGGTCTTGGGATTGGGGAAGACCATGCGGACATCGTCGCGTACCAGGTCATCCCAGCTCTCGATGCCCTTGGGGTTGTCCTTGCGCACCAGGAAGGCGGTGGTGGAGTAGTAGGGCGAGGCGTTGTTGGGCAGGGCCTCCTGCCACGCCTCGTCCACCAGGCCGCCGTCGGCCAGGGCCTGGACGTCGGTGACCTGGTTGTAGGTCACCACGTCGGCGCGCAGCCCCTGCAGGATGGCGCGGGCCTGGGCGGAGGAGCCGCCGTGGGACTGGCTGACCGCCACCGTCTCGCCCTGGGTCTCCTGCCAGTGGGCCACGAAGTCGGGGTTGATGGCCGAGAAGAGCTCGCGGGCGATGTCGTAGGAGGAGTTGAGCAGCTCGCGCTCTGCCGCCGCGGCCGGGCCGGCGAGGCCTACGCCGAGGGCGATGGCAAGCAGCGAGCGCTGAAAGAGGGGGCGCAGGGTCATGGAAGGCACTCCGGAACTGGGTGAGATTGCCGGAAGGGTAAATCTCGACAATGGTAATTACAATGGTTTTTTTTATTCGATTAAAGAATATATCCCTGCGGGGAGCGTCTCGCCCCTGCGCTGCCGGGCCGCCTGAGCCTCTGGTAGAATATGCCCTCTCGCAAGCGACCCCTGGACACCGTCATGACCGATGCGCCCCGCGACTTCCTGATCGCCCCCTCGATCCTCTCCGCCAATTTCGCCCGCCTGGGTGAGGAGGTGGATGACGTGCTGGCCTCCGGCGCGGATATCGTCCACTTCGACGTGATGGACAACCACTATGTGCCCAACCTGACCATCGGGCCCATGGTCTGCGAGGCGCTCCGCAAGCACGGTGTCACCGCGCCCATCGACGTGCATCTGATGGTGCGCCCGGTGGATCGGCTGATCGGCGACTTCATCGACGCCGGCGCCAGCATCATCACCTTCCACCCCGAGGCCTCGGACCACATCGACCGCTCGCTGCAGCTGATCCGCGACGGCGGCTGCCAGGCGGGCCTGGTGTTCAATCCGGCCACGCCGCTCTCCTATCTCGACTACGTGATGGACAAGGTGGACATGGTGCTGCTGATGAGCGTCAACCCCGGCTTCGGCGGCCAGGCCTTCATCCCCGGCACCCTGGACAAGCTGCGCGAGGCGCGGAGCCGCATCGACGCCTCCGGCCGCGATATTCGCCTCGAGATCGACGGTGGGGTGAAGGTGGAGAACATTGCCGAGATCGCCCGGGCCGGCGCCGACACCTTCGTGGCGGGCTCGGCGGTGTTCAAGGCCAGAAACGAGGCCGACCCGCACCGCTACGACTCCGTGCTGCGCGACTTCCGAGAGCAGCTGGCCGGCGCGCGCTGAGGCCGTGAGCGAGCAGCCCCCCGCCGCCGAGGCGCCGGTCTGGCACCTCTACCTGCTGGAGACGGCGGGCGGGGCGCTCTATACCGGCATCACCACCGACGTCGACCGGCGCCTGGCGGAGCATGCCGCCGGCCGCGGCGCCAAGGCACTGCGCGGCCGCGGCCCCCTGACCCTGCGTCACCGCGAGCCGGTGGGCAGCCACGGCGAGGCGCTGCGCCTCGAGGCCGAGATCAAGCGGCTCTCGGCGACCCGCAAGCGCGCCTGGCTGGCGGCACGCCAGCCAGTGCAGGACGATCAGCAACGCAGAGGAGCAAGCATGCACCCCATTCTCGACGGCATCGAGCTGGTGGCCTTCGACCTGGACGGCACCCTGATCGACTCGGTGCCCGATCTGGCGCTGGCCGTGGACGCGGCCCTGGCAGACCTCGGCCTGCCCGCCGCCGGCGAGGCGAGGGTGCGCGACTGGGTCGGCAACGGCTCGCTAGTGTTGATGGAGCGCGCGCTGCGGTTCGCAACGTCTGCCAGCGAGGCGCCGGGGACTGATCGTAGAGGGGGTCCTATGCCAGGGGTGAGGAGCACTGCTCCGAACGGGCTGGCCATGGATGGCCAGCACCGGACCTGCGAGCGAGCTCCGAACGGGCTGGCCATGGATGGCCAGCACCGGACCTGCGAGCGAAGCGGGACGCGAGAGCGAAGCAGGGCATCGGTAGCGCCCAGGGAGGGGTTCACAGCGCCCCCTCGTAGATCAGTCGCCGGGAAAGCCTCGCTTGCCACTGCTGCTGAGGTCGACAAGCCCCTTCTGGAGCGCGCCCATGCGGCATTCCTTACGCACTACGGTCGTGACCCCGGCGCCCATACTCGGCTCTACCCCGGCGTGCGCGAGTGCCTGGATGCCCTGCGTGAGCGCGGCCTGCCGCTGGCGCTGGTGACCAACAAGCCCTATGCCTTTATTGCCCCGCTGCTGGAGGGGCTGGCGCTTGCCGAGCACTTCGCCCTCTGCCTGGGTGGCGACAGCCTGCCCGAGAAGAAGCCTCATCCGGCGCCGCTGCTGCACGTGGCCAGCCACTTCGGCCTGGCCCCACGGGCCTGCCTGATGGTGGGGGACTCCCGTCACGATATCGCCGCCGGTCAGGCCGCCGGCTTTCGTACCCTGGCGGTGCCCTACGGCTACAACCACGGCGAGCCGGTGCGCGAGAGCGGCCCGGATGGCGTGGTTGAATCGCTGGTGGAACTCGTTTAACGTGAATTCGGCTAATGCTATAAGCGCGGCCTAATCAATATGTTATTGCTATAAGAAGCGGAAGCCTCTCGATGAACAGCCGCACCCTGTCGGACACCTGCCCTGCCTTCGGTGGCTCCCCGGCCGCCGAGCCCCGCCTGCGCCGCTCGCCGCTCCGCGGCGGCTGGCGATGGTGACGCTCCTTCCATGTTGAGCCGCGGCGCTGGCTACCTTCAGGTCGCGCCGCCCTGCGCCCCATCGCCAACCCGTTACACCGAGGATTCCCGGGCATGATGACTCCCGAACGCTTCCGCGAGCTGGCCGACGCCGGCTACAACCGTATTCCGGTCACCCGCGAGGTGCTGGCCGATCTCGACACCCCGCTCTCCACCTATCTCAAGCTGGCCAATGCCCCCTGGTCCTTCCTGCTGGAGTCCGTACAGGGCGGCGAGAAGTGGGGGCGCTACTCCATCATCGGCCTGCCCAGCCGCGAGCGCGTCGAGGTGCGCGGCTTCGCGGTGAGCCATATCGTCGACGGCGAGCAGCAGGGTGTGGCCGAGGTGGAGGACCCGCTGGCGTGGATCGAGCAGTTCCAGGCCCGCTTCAGGGTGCCGCGCCTGGACGACCAGCCGCGCTTCGACGGTGGCCTGGTGGGCTACTTCGGCTACGACACCATCCGCTATATCGAGCCGCGGCTTCGCAGTGAGGCCGCCGCCGCCAAGCCCGACCCGCTGGGCGTGCCCGATATCCTGCTGATGGTGTGCGACGAGCTGGTGGTCTTCGACAACCTCTCCGGGCGCCTGGCGCTCTGGACCCATGCCGACCCCGCCGAGCCAAAGGCCTACCCCCGCGCGGTGCAGCGCCTGGAAGAGCTGGAGATCCGCCTGCGCAGTGCCACCCTCAACACCATCAGCCCTGGCACCGGCGGCGCCGCGGTGGAGGAGGGCGACTTCACCTCCGGCTTCACCGAGGCGGGCTTCAAGGCCGCGGTGGAGACCATCAAGGAGTACGTGCTGGCCGGTGACGTCATGCAGTGCGTGCCCTCCCAGCGCATGTCGATTCCCTACCGCGCCGCGCCGCTCGACCTTTACCGGGCACTGCGCAGCCTCAACCCCTCGCCCTACATGTTCTTCCTCGACCTCGGCGATCATCAGGTGGCCGGCTCCTCGCCGGAAATTCTGACCCGCCTGGAGGAGGGCGAGGTGACGGTGCGCCCCATCGCCGGGACCCGCAAGCGCGGCCGCAGCGAGGAGGAGGACCAGGCGCTGGAGGCGGAGCTGCTGGCCGATCCCAAGGAGCGCGCCGAGCACCTGATGCTGATCGATCTCGGCCGCAACGATGTGGGGCGCATCAGCGAGACCGGCTCGGTGAAGGTCACCGAGGAGATGGTGGTGGAGCGCTACTCCCACGTCATGCATATCGTCTCCAACGTCACCGGCAAGCTGAAACCGGGGCTGACCGCCATGGACGCCCTGCGCGCCACCTTCCCGGCGGGCACCGTCTCCGGCGCCCCCAAGATCCGGGCGCTGGAGATCATCGACGAGCTGGAGCCGGTCAAGCGCGGCATCTACTCCGGGGCGGTGGGCTATCTCTCCTGGCACGGCAACATGGACACCGCCATCGCCATCCGCACCGCGGTGATCAAGGATGGCCAGCTGCATGTCCAGGCGGGTGCCGGCATCGTCGCCGACTCCGTGCCCGAGATGGAGTGGCAGGAGACCCTCAACAAGGGGCGCGCCCTGTTCCGCGCCGTGGCCATGGCCGAGCGCGGCCTGGACAACCTCGAATAAGGCGCCGGAGAGACCCATGAAAGTCTGCATGATCGACAATTACGACAGCTTCACCTTCAACGTGGTGCAGTACCTGGGGGAGCTGGGCGCCGAGGTGGCGACCCACCGCAACGACGCCATCACCCTCGAGCAGATCGAGGCCATGGCCCCCACCCATCTGGTGATCTCGCCGGGGCCCTGCACGCCCAACGAGGCGGGCATCTCCCTGGCGGCCATCCGCCACTTCGCCGGCCGGCTGCCGATCCTCGGCATCTGCCTGGGCCACCAGGCCATCGGGCAGGTCTACGGCGGCCAGGTGGTGCGCGCCCCCCAGGTGATGCACGGCAAGACCTCGGCCATTCGCCACTCGGGCCTGGGGGTCTTCGCAGGCCTCGATGACCCCCTGGAGGTGACCCGCTACCACTCGCTGGTGGTGGAGCGCGCCTCGCTGCCCGACTGCCTGGAGATCACCGCCTGGACCGCTGACGATGACGTCACCCCGGGGCTGATCATGGGGCTTCGCCACCGCGAGCTCGACGTCGAAGGGGTGCAGTTCCACCCCGAGTCGATCCTCACCCGCCAGGGCCATGAGCTGCTGGCCAACTTCCTACAACGTCGTCCTCAAGCGCCGCTGGGCCGTGCCTGAGTCGAGGAGAGCCATGATGCAGATGCGAGATGCCCTCGGCGCCCTGATGCGCCGCGACAACCTCACCTTCGACGAGACCCATGAGGTGATGCGCCAGATCATGACCGGTGAGGCCGGCGACGCTCAGATCGCCGCCTTCCTGATGGGCATGGCCATGAAGGGCGAGACCGCCGAGGAGATCAGCGCCGCCGCCCAGGTGATGCGCGAGCTGATGAAGCCGGTGCGGCTGCCGGCCGCGCTCGAGAACGTGGTGGACATCGTCGGCACCGGCGGCGACGGCGCCAACCTCTTCAACGTCTCCACCGCGGCCAGCTTCGTGGTGGCCGCCGCCGGCGGCCACGTGGCCAAGCACGGCAACCGCGGCGTCTCCTCCTCGTCGGGGAGCGCCGACCTCTTCGCCGTGGCCGGCATCCACCTGGACATCGACGCCGAGCAGGTGGCGCGCTGCATCGCCGAGGTGGGCGTGGGCTTCATGTTCGCCCCCAACCACCACCCGGCCATGCGCCATGCGGTGGGGCCGCGCCGGGAGATGGGCGTGCGCACCCTGTTCAATATCCTCGGCCCCCTGACCAACCCCGCCGGCGCCCCCAACCAGGTGCTGGGTGTCTACTCCCCGGAGCTGGTGCCGCTGATGGCCGAGGTGCTGCGCCGCCTGGGCAGCCGCCACGTGCTGGTGGTGCATGCAGAAGACGGTCTGGATGAGATCTCCCTGGCTGCGCCAACCCGGGTGGCCGAGCTGAAGGAAGGCGAGATCACCGAGTACGTGATCACCCCCGAGGAGCTCGGCATCCCGCGTCAGTCCCTGGACCCGCTGCGGGTGCAGTCCGCCGAGGACAGCCTGCGGCTGGTGGAGCAGGCGCTGGTGGGGGATGGCCCGGCAGCCGATATCGTCGCCCTCAACGCCGGCGCGGCGCTCTACGCCTCGGGCATCGCCGACAGCCTCAAGGAGGGCGTGGCCCTGGCCCAGGACGCCCAGGCCTCCAAACTGCCCCTGGAGAAGCTCCGGGAGCTGGCCAACTTCACCCGCGTGTTCCTGCAGTGAGCGCGCCCCGTTCTCTTGGCGCACCCCCTGTCTCAGCGCACCGCCTACAAGGAGTCACATCATGAGCGCATCCCCGGGGGCGACCCCCACCATCCTGACCCGCATCCTGGCGCGCAAGGACGAGGAGGTGGCCGAGCGCTCCCGCGCCGTCCCCGAGGCCGAGCTGCTGCGCCTGGCCGCCGAGCAGAGCGCACCGCGCGGCTTCGTGGCGGCCATGCAGCGCATGATCGCCGCCGGCGACCCGGCGGTGATCGCCGAGGTCAAGAAGGCCTCCCCCTCCAGGGGGGTGATCCGCGAGGACTTTCACCCCGCCGAGATCGCCGCGAGCTACGCCAAGGGGGGAGCCGCCTGCCTCTCGGTGCTCACCGATGCCGACTTCTTCCAGGGCCACGAGGACTACCTGATCGAGGCCCGTGACGCCTGTGAGCTTCCGGTGATCCGCAAGGACTTCATCACCCACGGCTACCAGGTGAGCGAGGCCCGGGCCATCGGCGCCGACTGCATCCTCCTGATCGTCGCCGCCCTGGAGGACGCCCAGATGGCGGACCTCAACCGCCAGGCCATCGAGCTCGGCATGGACGTGCTGGTGGAGGTCCACGACGCCCATGAGCTCGAGCGCGCGCTCGCCCTCGACCTCTCCCTGGTGGGCATCAACAACCGCGACCTGCACACCTTCGACACTACCCTGGACACCACCCTGAACCTGCTGTCGCGGATTCCGGAAGGCGTCACCGTGGTCACCGAGTCCGGCATCCACACCCGCGACGACGTGCTGCGCATGCGCGAGCACGACGTCAACGCCTTCCTGGTGGGGGAGGCCTTCATGCGCGAGTCCGATCCCGGCGAGGCGCTGCGGCGGCTGTTCTTCTGATGCCGACCGGCCGGCGCCGCCAGGGGCAGGCCGTCACACCAGAAAGACGCGAGTACCGGACGTAAAAAGGCCGGCGGGAAAACCGCCGGCTTTTTTACGTCCTGGCTTTAGACGTCCTTGCCGTTTACTCGTCCCCGGTGAAGGGAAGCGATGAGTGGTGCAGCACGATGCGCAGGTCGCCGTCGTCGTCCAGATGGTAGCCCCAGCTCTTGTCCACCACGGTGGTGTTGCCGTCGGCATCCAGGATCGAGACGTTGCCCATGGTCAGCGCCATGTCGCCGCTGATGAAGATGGCGGCGTTGTCGATGGTGACCTCCTGCCAGCCCTTCAAGGCGAAGCCGCTGTCCGCGCTGTACTCGTCGCTGTGGCCGACGAAGTAGGCCAGGGCCCCCTCGGGGGTGGTGCGGAAGGTCTGCGGTGCCTCGGCCAGGGTCGGCTTGAAGAGCACCGCGCCCATGTCGTGGCCATAGGCGCCGGCGATGATCTCCTCGGCCAGGGCGCTGGCGGCGTCGATGCCCTCTTCCTCGTAGGTCTGGGAGATGGCGACCAGCGCCTCGCCCCAGGCCTGCTGGGCCTCCAGCACCTGCTCCTCGGTGATGTCGCCGCCCATGTGGGTCACTTCGGTGGCGTTGGCCAGGCCGGCGGCGCCGAGGCCAAGGCCGAGTGCCGTTGCGGTAATCAACGTCCTGAATGTCATGTTGCGTCTCCTGTCGGTGAAGTCACGGCAAGGGAGCCTTTGCGTCCCATCAGTCCAGCGTGGACTGCACGACATTGAGAAGGAGCAGGCGGATCAGTGCAACCCCTTGTCGGTATTGCAACCAGGACCAGGCGAGGTGCGGAGGGTGGCTGGCCGTCGGTCTGCAAGGGAAACGAAGCGGGCAGCCCCGGGGCTGCCCGCGTTGGTTGTCGGGGTCGCTCAGGGTTGCCCGACGACGAAGGGTCCGCAGATCGACGTCGAGCGGTCAGCGAGCGAAATGGGTCAGATAGTGGGCCAGCGCCTCGATCTGCTCATCGTCGATGCCTCGCATGGTGTCGATCATCGTCGTGTCCGGGCCGCCCCGGGTGCGATCGCGGTAGGCCTGCATGGCGTGAACGAGGTAGTCCTCGCGCTGTCCTGCCAGCCGTGGCATCTGATCCCGGCCGCGATACTCCGAGCCGTGGCAGCTGGCGCAGCGCTGCTGCCGGGAGAGTTCACGCCCCTTCTCGGACAGCGCCTCGTCTCGCTCTCCTTCCGGTTCGGCGACCGGCTGATCGGCATAGTAGGTCGCCAGCGCCTGGATCTCGGCGTCGGAGAGGCCGCGTGCCTGGGGCGTCATCTCCTCCGCCTGGCGCAGACGTTCCCGGAAGTAGATCATCTGGTTGGTGATGGTGAGGGCGGGCTGGCCCGCCAGGGACGGGATACCGGGCAGGGTCGAGTTGCCGTCGTCGCCATGGCAGGCGCCGCAGATCAGCACCTGCTCCTCGAGAGGCAGGCCGGCCGCCGGCGAGACATCGGCCTGCACCGGCGACATCCACAGGGCGGCGATGCAACCCGATGCCAGCAGGGCGCGCCGCAGCGGCGCGCACGGGATGACTGGCATCGGGATCACTCCATGTAGCTCGGGGTCTCGTAGGTGATGCGGTAGACGGCCCCGTTCTGCTCGTCGGCGACCAGCAGCGAGCCATCGGGCATCTGCAGCACGTCCACGGGACGGCCCCGGAAGCTGTTCTCGTGAGGATCATGCAGGCCCACCATGAAGGGCGAGATGGCGGCACGGGTACCGTCGTCGGAGAGGTGGGCCACCTGAACGTCATAGCCGAGGCTCAGGGTCCGGTTCCAGGAGCCGCGGCGAGCGATGAAGATGGCATGGTGATACTCCTCGGGGAACATGTCGCCGGTGTAGAAGCGCATGCCGAGGGCTGCAGAATGGCCACCCATCAGGGCCGCCGGCAGGGTAATGCCGTCACAGCTGCCTTCGGCGCCGAGGTCGGGGTCAATCAGGCCGTGGGCATGGCAGTAGGGAAAGCCGAAGTGCTCGCCGCTCTCGGAGAGGCGGTTCAGTTCATCCTGCGGGCCATGCTCCCCCAGCCAGTCTTGGCCATTGTCGGTGAACCACAGCTCGCCGGTCTCGGGGTGGAAGTCGAAGCCGACGCTGTTGCGCACGCCGCGGGCTTCGATGCGCATGTCGGAGCCATCCGGTTCGAAGCTGTGGATGGTGGCGTGGGTGTCCTCGTCCACCTCGCAGCCGTTGCAGGGGGCGCCGACCGGGATGTAGAGCCGCCCGTCCGGGCCGAAAGCCAGGAATTTCCAGCCGTGGTGCTGGTCGTCGGGCAGGCCGAAGGCCTCGGTCAGCTCCTCGGGCTCCGGCACGTCGCCGTTGGCCAGGTGCGCCTCGATGTCGTCATAGCGGAAGATGCGGTTGATCGCCGCCACGTAGAGGCTGCCGTCCTTGAAGGCAACGCCGTTGGGCTGGGTCAGGCCCTCGGCGATGATCCGGTGTTCGCGTTCGTCGCTACCGTTGTCGAGCACCGCATAGACGCGGCCGATGCCGCGTGTGCCGAGGAAGAGGGTGCCCTCGTCGCCGCGGGCCATCATCCTGGCGCCGGGCATGCCATGGGCCCAGAGCTCGGCGCTGAACCCGTCGGGCAGGCGCAGATCGTCAAGGGGGATGTCCTCGGGGGCGGTGACGGTCAGTGGTGTGGCGTGCGGGGCCAGCGGGGAGTCGGCCATCTCGGCCGAGCGGCCCTGGGCCCAGGCCGGCTGGTGGTCATCGGCGAGGGCCGATGTCAAACAGCCACCGGCGATCAGGCTGGCGGTGGTAACGGCGAGGGTGAGGCGTGTGAGGGATGCAGGGGGCATGGCAGGGATCCTTTTCGTGATCTTGTTATAGTGGGATGCCAGGTACCAGCCTAGGAGCTTGTCGGAAGCCCCATCGATAGATTTTCGCTATTGTCCTGGTTGGCGAGGAGGCGCCGACGGCGCTGGGAGGCGCCGGCCCATCGCTGAATACGACGGCGCCCGCCGGGGATATCCCGGCGGGCGCCGTGCGCTGGAGGCCTGGCCCCGAGGGGGCTTAGCTGGCCCGGCGCAGCACCTCGAGAAGGGCCTGCAGCGGGTGGGGCAGGGCGGCATCGGAGAAGCGCTTGACCTGGCTGCGGCAGGAGTAACCGGTGGCCAGCAGGCGGCCCTGGTGGGCGTTTTCCTCCACCACCGGCTGCCAGGACTGGGCGTAGATGGTCCTTGAGGTCTCGCGGTTGCGCGCCTCGTGGCCGTAGGTGCCGGACATGCCGCAGCAGCCGGTGGCCACCAGCTCGAGCTCGAGGCCGAAGGCGGCGAACAGCTGCTGCCACGCCTTGGGGCTGCCCGGGGCGTTGGTTTTCTCGGTGCAGTGGGAGAGTAGCCGGTAGCCTGGGTCCTTGATGCCGGCGCCCTCCAGGGTCAGGCCGCCGGGCACCAGACTGCTTGCGCGGGTCACCAGCCACTCCTGCAGCATCAGCACCTCGGGTACGGCCTCCGGCCCCAGCGCCTTCACGTACTCCTGGCGGTAGGTGAGGGTCATGGCCGGGTCGATGCCGACCAGCGGCACGCCGAACTCCGCCAGGGTGCGCAGGCGCCTGGCCTGCTTCTCGGCGGTGCGCGCGAAGGCACCCAGAAAGCCCTGCACGTGCAGCGGCTTGCCGTTGGGGGAGAAGGGCGCCACGAAGACCCGGACATCCAGCCGGCCGAGCAGCTCGACGATATCCAGCACCAGATTGGCCTCGAAGTGGCTGGTGAAGGCGTCCTGCACGATCACCACGCTCTTGGCCTTCTGAGCCTCGGTGAGTCGGCCGAGCGACGTGGGCGTGGCTTCCGCCACGCCCCAGGCAGCCAGGGTCTTCCTCAGGCTGGCCCGGGAGAGTTGCGGGCTGTCCACCAGGCCCACGGGGCCGGAGAGCAGCCGATCCACCAGGCGGTTGCCGATCAGCGCATTGTAGGCGGGCGCGATGCGTGAGAGGGTCGGCAGCAGGAACTCGGTGGTGCCGACCAGGTAGTCGCGCAGCGGGCGCAGGTAGCGGCCGTGGTAGACCTCCAGGAACTGCGCGCGGGAGTCGGGCACGTTGACCTTGATCGGGCACTGGCCGGCGCAGGACTTGCAGGCCAGGCATCCGGCCATGGCGTCATACACCTGGTGGGAGAAGTCCGCCTCGCGCTTGCGGCGCAGGGTGTTGAGGGTGCGTTTCGGGAAGCTTTTCACGAAGCCCCAGGCGCCCTCCGCCTTCTTCCTGCGCGACTCCTCGACCAGGTCGACGCCGGCGTCGCCCTGCAGGCGCAGCCACTCGCGCACCAGGCTGGCGCGCCCCTTGGGGGAGTGCACCCGATCCCGGGTCGCCTTCCAGGAGGGGCACATGGCGTCATTGGGGTCGTAGTTGTAGCAGGCGCCGTTGCCGTTGCAGTAGACGGTGGCGGCGTGGGCCTGCCAGACCCGCTCGTCGATGGTGCGGTCGAGCTGGCCGCGGGTGGTCACGCCGTCGATGGTCAAGAGACCCGGGTCGACGAGTTTCACTGTCTCCGCCTGCGTGGTGTCAGGCGCCTTCCCCGCGGTTTCGGGCGGGCTCCCCGCGGCGTCGGGCGGGATAGAAGCAGTACCCGCGGTTTCGGGCGGGCTCCCCACGGGGGCGGGTGGGGTAGAAGAGGAGAGCGGCGTCGCGATCTTGCCGGGGTTGAGCTGGTTGTAGGGGTCGAAGGCCGCCTTGACCCGCTGCAGGCTGGGGTAGAGCTCGCCGAAGAAGCTCGGCGCATACTCCGAGCGCACTCCCTTGCCGTGCTCGCCCCACAGCAGGCCGCCATACTTCTTGGTCAGCTCGGCCACCTCGTCGGAGACCTCGCGGATCAGCCGCTCCTGCGCGGGGTCCTTCATGTCGATGGCAGGGCGTACGTGCAGCACCCCGGCATCCACGTGGCCGAACATCCCGTAGGCGAGGCCGCGGGCATCCAGGGCGGCGCGGAACTCACTGATGAAGTCGGCCAGGTGCTCCGGCGGCACCGCGGTGTCCTCCACAAAGGGGATGGGGCGCTTCTCGCCCTTGGCATCGACCCGGGCGTTGCCCAGCAGGCCCACGGCGCGCTTGCGCATGGCGTAGACCTTCTGGATCTGCGGCCGGCCCTCGGCGAGGGTAAAGCCCAGGCGCTGAACGCTGGCGTCGCTCTCCAGGTGGCGGCAGAAGGCGGCGACCCGCTCGGCCAGGCGCTCGGGATCGTCGTCGTTGAACTCCACCAGGTTGATGCCGCGCACCGGGGTGTCGCCGGCGGGGAAAAACGCCGCCACGCTGTCCCAGACGAAGTCCTCCATGGCCAGCATCAGCACCTTGTCGTCCACCGTCTCGATGGAGGTGGGGGACGCCTGTGGCCGACCTTGAGAAGAGCTGCCGCTTGACATTAGGGCCCGAGCGTCGCGCAGGGCATCCATGAAGCCGGCGTAGCGCACGTTGACCAGGGTGGAGTGCTTGGGGATCGGCAGCACGTTGAGCACCGCCTCGTCGAGAAAGCCCAGGGAGCCCTCCGAGCCGCACAGCAGGCTGTTCATGTCCAGCCGGCCCTGGTCGTCTCTTAGGTGCGCCAGGTCGTAGCCGGTCAGGCAGCGATTGAGGGGCGGGAACTTCTCGGCGATCAGCTCGCCCTGGGTGTCGATGATCTCCCGGGCGGTGCGAAAGGCGCGGCCGGTGGCGTCCTGGCGTTCGCAGAGGGCTTCGAGTTCGGCCTCCTCCAGCGGGCGGCTCACCAGACGCTCGCCGCCCAGCAGCAGCACCTCGAGCTCCAGCACGTGGTTGCGGGTCTTGCCGTACTCGCAGCTGCCCTGGCCGCTGGCGTCGGTGGAAATCATGCCGCCGATGGTGGCGCGGTTGGAGGTGGAGAGCTCCGGCGCGAAGAAGAGGCCATGGGGCCTGAGCGCGGCGTTGAGCTGGTCCTTGACCACCCCGGCCTGGACCCGCACCCGGCGGTTCTCGACGTCGATATCGAGGATCCGGTTCATATGGCGGGAGACGTCCACCACCAGGCCGTCGGTGAGGGACTGGCCGTTGGTGCCGGTGCCGCCGCCCCTGGGGGTGAGCGCCACCTGGCGGTGCTCCACCTGGCCGGCCAGGTGGGCGATGCGCGCCAAGTCCTCGCCGTGGCGGGGGTAGAGCGCCGCCTGGGGCAGGCGCTGGTAGATCGAGTTGTCGGTGGCCAGTACCGTGCGGTCGGCGTAGTCCGGGGCGATCTCGCCCTCGAAGCCGGCGTCGCGCAGGGCCTCCAGGAAACGCAGGTAGGGGGCGGCCAGCCCCGGCATGGTGCTGGCGTCGGCGGTGTCCAGTCGTGCGATCATGGCACTCTTTCATGGGGAAGCGGGGAATCCCTCTACTTTACCGCGAGAGGGCGGTGGGGCGCACCCCGCGGGCGGGGTCGGCGGCGGGCGCGTGGCGCCCCTGATGCCTTTTGCCTACAATGGGCGGCCTGTTTCACTCCCGTCTTCTTTCTTCTTCATCACCGACTGCAACGGACCGGATTCCATGCTCGATCCCAAACTGCTGCGCAGCGACCTCGATTTGGTCGCTCAACGACTGGCCAAGCGAGGCTTCGCTCTCGATACCGACCGTCTCGAGGCGCTGGAGTCCCGGCGTCGCGAGCTGCAGGCCGAGACCGAGTCCCTGCAGAACGAGCGCAACACCCGCTCCAAGGCGATCGGCAAGGCCAAGGCGTCCGGCGAGGACATCCAGCCGCTGCTCGACGAGGTCTCGGACCTGGGGGATCGCCTGGATGCGGCCAAGGCGCGCCTGGCCGAGGTGCAGGCCGAGTGGGATGACGCGGTCAGCGGCATTCCCAACCTGCCCCACGAGAGCGTGCCCGAGGGCAAGGATGAGGCCGACAACGTCGAGCTGCATCGCTGGGGTACCCCCCGGGCGTTCGACTTCGAGGTGCGCGATCACGTCGACCTCGGCGCCCTGCAGGGCAAGCTGGACTTCGAGCTGGCGGCCAAGCTGACCGGCGCGCGCTTTGCGGTGATGCGAGGCCCCATCGCGCGGCTGCACCGGGCCCTGGCCCAGTTCATGCTGGACAAGCAGACCCTCGAGCACGGCTACGAGGAGTGCTACGTGCCCTACATGGTCAACGAGGCCTCCCTGCGCGGCACCGGCCAGCTGCCCAAGTTCGGCGAGGACCTGTTCCGCCTCGACGACGAGCGCGGCTACCACCTGATCCCCACCTCCGAGGTGCCGCTGACCAACTTCGCCCGGGACGAGATCCTGGAGCACAGGGCGCTGCCTCTGAAGCTCACCGCCCATACGCCCTGTTTCCGCAGCGAGGCGGGCTCCCACGGTCGTGATACCCGCGGCATGATCCGCCAGCACCAGTTCGACAAGGTGGAGATGGTGCAGCTGGTGGACCCGGCCACCAGCTATGCGGCCCTGGAGGAGATGCGCGGCCACGCCGAGGCGATCCTGCAGGCGCTCGAGCTGCCCTACCGGGTGGTGACCCTCTGCACCGGCGACATGGGCTTCGGCGCCGCCAAGACCTATGACCTGGAGGTGTGGATCCCCAGCCAGAACGCCTACCGCGAGATCTCCTCGGTCTCCAACTGCGAGGAGTTCCAGGCGCGGCGCATGCAGGCGCGCTTCCGCCACCCCGAGCAGAAGAAGCCGCAGCTGCTGCACACCCTCAACGGCTCCGGCCTGGCGGTGGGGCGCTGCCTGGTGGCGGTGCTGGAGAACTATCAGAACGCCGACGGCTCGATCACGGTCCCCGAGGCGCTACGCGCCTACATGGGCGGCGTCGAGGTGATCAACCTCCCGGGCTGATGCCGCCAGGCCAGGGCCCCCGCCCTTGACGCGAACCCCCGCTGGCGCCAGCCACCGGGGGTTCGGTGCTTTCGGGAAGGCTGCCGGCTCAGTCGATCTCCCAGCTGACGCTGACCCCGGCCTCGATCTCGAGGGTGCCGGGGCGGTACTCCGCCTGGGGAGCGCCTTCCCGGGCATCGGCGGCCATGGCCAGCATGCGCGGCTGGAAGACCGGCGAGCGGGTCTCGCTGACGCTGGCCACCGGGCCCAGGGTGATGCCCAGGGTGTCGGCCATCAGCTCGGCCTTGTGGCGCGCCTTCTCCAGCGCCTTGACCAGCGCCTCGTCGGTGGCGGCGTCGCGGTCGACGAGGTCATAGCTGACGCCGTCCAGGGCATTGACGCCGGCCTCGGTGAGGGCGTCGAGCAGCCCCGGCAGCCGCTCCAGGTCGTCGAGCTGGATCCGGAAGGCGCGCTCGAGGCGGGTCCGGACCAGCGTCTGACGCTCGCCGTCCTCGTGACGGCTACCGGCGAGGTGTTCCGGCTGCACGGCCAGCGAGCCGGCGCTGATGGCGTCGCGCTCGAACCCGGCGGCCTCTAGGGTGCGAATCAGCTCGCCGGCACGGCCTTCCAGCCGCTCGCGGGCCTCGCGCAGCGCGTCAGGGTCTCCTCCCCGGTCCTCCTCCTGGGACACGGCCGGTGTGCGCTCCCAGAGGCGGGCCGTGAGGGTGGCGCGGTCAGGCACCACCGCCAGGGTGGCCTCGGCCTGGACGTGGAGCTGGCGGGGCGGGGTGGCCTCGGCCAGCGCCTGCCCGGCCAGCAGCGGGGTGGCGACGAGCAGTGTGCCCAGCAGCAGCTGCCGGGCGGGACGAAACAGCCTCATGGTGGCCTCCTTGCAATGATGGCGTGGCCGTCTGCCACCCCGCTTCGAGGGGGGGCGGGTGCAAAGGTTCCCGCGGCGGCCATCATTGTTGCTGGCCCGGCGCGAAGGCATGATGGGGGCTGGCCAGGGAGGACAGGAACGCACGATGTCGGCTCATGAACCGGATGCCCCGAGCATCATTCCGCTCAACCTCATGCTCGGCCTGGCCGCGCTGGTGGTGATCGTGGCCGGCATGAAGGCCGGTGCGAGCCTGCTGGTACCGATGCTGCTGGCCATCTTTATCGCGGTGGTCTGCACCGCGCCGATCCAGTGGCTCAACCGGCTGGGGCTTGGCCTGCGGGCGGCCGTGTGGCTGACCCTGGTAGTGATCGGGGTGCTCTTCTCGCTGGTGGGACTGCTGCTGGTCAACAGCTTCGGCACCTTCACGGAGGCGCTGCCGGGCATCGAGGAGAAGCTGCAGGCCTACTATGTCGGGCTGCTGGATGGCCTGGCGAGCCTGGGGCTAGCCATCGACCCGGACCGGCTGGCCGGTCTGCTGGACGTCGAGGAGCTGGGCGGCTGGATCCCCACCCTGCTCGGCGAGATCGGCAACCTGCTGGTGCAGAGCACCATCGTGGGCCTGCTGGTGCTGTTCATGCTGTTCGAGATGCTGCACTTCCGCGACAAGGTCTCCCGCGCCCTGGCCAACCCGGCGCCGAGCCTTCAGCGCTTCAGCGAGTTCAGCCAGACCCTCAAGCGCTACCTGGCCGTCAAGACTCTGATCAGCCTGGTCACAGGCGCCCTGGTGTGGGTGGCCTGCCTGCTGGTCGGGGTCGATTTTCCCTTCCTGTGGGCGGTGCTGGCCTTCGCGCTCAACTACATTCCCAACATCGGCTCGGCCATCGCTGCGGTGCCCCCGGTGCTGCTGCTGCTGGTCTCGCCGGAGGGCGGGCTGGTCGATGCCCTGCTGCTCTCCGCGGCCTACCTGGGGATCAACTTCCTGCTGGGCAACATCGTCGAGCCAAGGGTGATGGGGCGCGCGCTGGGACTGTCGACCCTGGTGGCCTTCCTGTCGCTGGTGGTGTGGGGCTGGATCTTCGGCACGGTGGGCATGCTGCTCTCGGTGGTGCTGACCATGACTCTGAAGATTGCCCTGGACAGCCATCCCCAGACCCGCTGGATCGCCCACCTGCTGGGGCCGGGGGAGGAGGCCCCCGAGGCAAGTCCCGAGCGTCCGATCGCGGAGCGCGACGCCGAGGATGAGGAGGCCTGAACGACAACGCCCCGGCCAGGGCCGGGGCGTCATGCTTGCGCTGAAGTGAGCGCCGCGATCAGGCGTTCTGGTCGATGAACTGCGTCAGCTGCGACTTGGACTGGGCGCCCACCAGGGAGGCGACCTTGGCACCGGACTTGAACAGCATGACGGTGGGCACACCGCGCACACCCTGCTCGGCGGCGATTTCCGGGGCATCGTCCACGTTGATGCTGACGACCTTGAGGTTGCCTTGGCGCTCCTCGGCGACCTCGTCGACCACCGGTGACATCACCTTGCAAGGACCGCACCAGGGGGCCCAGAACTTCAGCAGCACCAGGGTGTCGGCCTTGAGGACTTCCTGCTCGAAGTTGGCATTGGTGACATCGACGTTATTGGCCATGGGGTTCTCCAGTTTCGTTGCGCTGCATCGAGCGTATTCACGGCACGCCTGGGGCGTGCCCGGCCGGCTGATGTTAGCGGTCGGCCGCTGCGCTGGCAAATGGCGCCATGATACGGCTAGGCGGGACACCGCCTCCTTGTATATACTTCAAAGTGATTAGAGATTTTTTGCTTATCGCGATTTGGCATTGCCAGCGCCTGTGACCGGGGCGGCGGCCAGGGAGTTTGTCATCATGAAGCTGCAGCAGCTGCGCTATATCTGGGAAGTCACCCGCCACAACCTCAACGTCTCGGCCACCGCCCAGAGCCTGTTCACCTCCCAGCCGGGGATCTCCAAGCAGATCCGCCTGCTGGAGGACGAGCTGGGGGTGGAGATCTTCGCCCGCAGCGGCAAGCACCTGACCCGGGTGACCCCGGCCGGGCAGGCCATCGTCGAACTGGCCGGCGAGGTCCTGCGCCTGACCGAGAACATCAAGGAGGTGGCCCAGGAGTTCAGCGACGAGCGGCGCGGCAGCCTGGCCATTGCCACCACCCATACCCAGGCGCGTTACGCGCTGCCGCCGGTGATCAGCGAGTTCACCCGCAAGTATCCCGATGTGGCCCTGCACATGCAGCAGGGCACCCCCAAGCAGATCGCCCAGATGGTCAGCGACGGCCAGGCGGATTTCGCCATCGCCACCGAGTCCCTGGAACTCTTCAATGACCTGGTGCTGCTGCCCTGCTACCGCTGGAACCGCTGTCTGCTGGTCCCCCGCGGGCACCCCCTGGCCGACGAGCCCGAGCTCACCCTGGAGGCCCTGGCCCGCTATCCGCTGGTCACCTACGTGTTCGGCTTCACCGGCCGTTCCCAGCTGGACGACGCCTTCCGGGCCCGGGGGCTGACGCCCAACGTGGTGCTGACCGCCGCCGACGCCGACGTGATCAAGACCTACGTGCGCCTCGGTATGGGGGTGGGCATCGTCGCCCATATGGCGGTGGACCCGGAGCACGACACCGACCTGGTGGCGCTGGATGCCGGCCACCTCTTCGAGAGCTCCACCACCAAGATCGGCATCCGCCGCGGCACCTTCATGCGCGGCTACATGTACGACTTCCTGCAGGGCTTCGCCCCGCACCTGGAGCGTGACCTGGTCGATGCCGCCCTGGCGGCGGGGCCACGGCACGAGGCGCCGCTCTTCGAGGGGCTCACGCTGCCGGTGCGCTAGCCTCGCAGGGCCCCCATCCCCCGGAAGGGGCGGTGGGGCCTTGAGCGACGAAGGGCGCCCCGCGGGGCGCCCTTCGTCTCTCTGCTCCCTGCTCCGCTTCCGCTCAGCGGGGGGCGGAGGAGGGGAGGTTGGTGGCGTGCAGGCCGCACTCCTTGCCGCCCTGCTCCTCCCACCACCAGCGCCCCTCGCGCTCGTGCTGGCCGGGCAGGGTGGGGCGGGTGCAGGGCTCGCAGCCGATGCTGACGAAGCCGCGTTCATGCAGGGGGTTGTAGGGGACGTCGAACATGCGGATGTAGGTCCACACTTCCTCGCTCGACCAGTGGGTCAGCGGATTGATCTTGTAAAGCGGGCTCGCTTCGCTGCCGAAGCCGTGGTCGTGCTCGGCGATCTGCAGGCTCGAGCGGGTGCCGGGGCTCTGATCGCGGCGCTGGCCGGTGACCCACATCGGCAGGCCGGCGAGGCGGGCGCGCAGCGGCGCCACCTTGCGGATGCCGCAGCACTCCTGATGGCCATCGCGATAGAAGCTGAAGAGTCCCTTCTCGCCCACCAGTGCCTGAACCGCCTCGGGGTCGGGGAAGCGCACGTCGATGGCGATGCCGTAATGCTCGCGGACCCGCTCGATGAAGGCGTAGGTCTCCGGATGCAGCCGGCCGGTATCCAGGGCGAAGACATGGACGGCCTCCTTCGGCGCGACCTTCAGGGCCAGGTCGATCAGCACCACGTCCTCGGCGCCGGAAAAGGAGAGCGTCAGCTCGCCGAAGGCCTGGTAGGCGGCGCGGAGGATCTCCTTGGGGGTCGCCTGGTCGTGCTCCAGGACGAAACGGTTGGGGTCGAAGCTTGCCATGCTGGCCTCCTTGGGCTCGATGGCCGTTACCCTAACAAGGCCGAGCCCGCCGCCCCCAATACCGATTTCTTGGATATCTATTCCTTTGGGGAGCAAGAGGCAAGGTTCTTATGCATTTTCTGCCAATTCATTGTCCGCGAGGGCGGCCATCAGGTGGCCGATCTTGTCGAGGGTCTCCTGATACTCCGCCTCGCCCTCGGAGTCGGCCACCAGGCCGCCGCCGCCCCACAGGTGGAGTTGGCCGTCGTCGGCCACGGCGGTGCGAATGGCAATGGAGGTGTCCATGCCCCCGCGCACGTCCACATAGCCGAGGCTGCCGCAGTAGGCGCTGCGCCGGCTCGGCTCCAGCTCCTCGATGATCTGCATGGCGCGCACCTTGGGGGCGCCGGTGATGGAGCCGCCGGGGAAGGCGGCGGCCAGCAGCTCGAGGGGCGTGCGCCCTGGGGCCAGCTCACCGGTGACCACGCTGACCAGATGGTGCACGTTGGCGTAGCTCTCCAGGCCGCACAGCTGGGGCACCCGCACGCTGCCGGGGCGGCAGACGCGGCCCAGGTCGTTGCGCAGCAGGTCGACGATCATCACGTTCTCGGCGCGGTCCTTGAGGCTGGCGGCGAGCGCGTTGGCCAGCCGCCGGTCGTCGGCGGGCGTCGCCCCCCGGGGGCGGGTGCCCTTGATGGGGCGGGTCTCCACCTTACCGTCGCGGCACTCCAGGAAGCGCTCCGGCGAGAGCGAGAGGAGCGCCTGCTCGCCGTGGGCGGTGGGCCATGCCATATAGCCGGCATAGGGGGTCGGGGTGGCCTGGCGCAGGCGGCAATAGGCTGCCCACAGGTCGCCCGCGTAGGGGGCGCTGAAGCGCTGGGCCAGGTTGATCTGGTAGCAGTCACCGGCGCGGATATAGCGCTGCACGGCGGCGAAGCGCGCGAGGTAGTCGGCGCGGGAGAGCTCCCCGGTGAAGGGGGCGGTGAGCCGAAACCCGCCGGCCTCTGCGGCGGCTGCCGCCAGCCAGCCCTCCACCTGCCGGCGGCGCTCGGCAGTGGCCACCAGCCAGCTCTCGCGCCGCTCATGGTCCTGGATCAGCGCCCAGTCGTAGAGGCCGACCCGGCTCGCCGGCAGGTCGACCACCGGCCGGGCGCACTCGCCCACCGGCTCCAGCAGCCGCCCCAGGTCATAGCTCCAGTAGCCGATCAGACCCCCCAGGAAAGGCAGCTCGCTTGCCGCGTCGGGCACCGGAAGGCGCTCCAGCAGCGCCTGCTGGGCGGCGAAGGGCGAGAGCCCGGCAAGCTCGGGAACGCCGCTGACGCGGCCCCGGGCATCGACGGCAAGCGTCGCCAGCGGATCGCTGGAGAGGATGTCGAAGCGCCCTGCGGGGGCAGAGGGGCGCCCGCTGTCGAGCAGCACCGCGCCGGGGCGCCTGCGCAGGCGGGCGAAGTGCTCGAGCGGCGTCTCCTGATAGGGCAGGGGAGTGATCTGAAGGGATGCGTTCATGACCGGGCCTTGCGAAAACAGGCGGCCCATTCTAGGCGTCTCGACGGGTCTTGTCCCTGTTCTTGCCCGCCGCGGGGGCCAGCGCTGTGCTGACATTGTCGACAGCCCCTTCGATGGCAGGGGGGTTGTCTACAACCAAAGGTGAAGCTTTCCGGGGTTTCTGCGTATTGACCCCATTCTGGGGAGTGGCTACTCTCTCTTCACCGAATAATTGTCGACAATTGCCATGACCTCAGTCGAAACCGAAACCACCCCCCCGGAAGTGCGCACCCTGGCGGAGCGCGTCTTCCAGCAGCTCCAGGACGCCATCGTGCGCGGCGAGCTGGCGCCGGGCAGCAAGATCACCGAGCCGGGCCTCTCCAGGGCCTACGGCATCTCGCGCGGCCCGCTGCGCGAGGCGATGCGTCGCCTCGAGGCGCACCGCCTGATCGAGCGGGTGCCTCATGTGGGTGCCCGGGTGGTGAAGCTCTCCATGAAGGAGCTGCTGGAGCTGTTCGACGTGCGCGAGGCGCTGGAGAGCATGGCGGCCCGGCTGGCGGCCGAGCACATGACCGCCGAGGAGATCGCTGGGCTGCGCGAGCTCCTGGCGATGCATGAGCGTCAGGCCGACCTCAAGAAGGGCGAGGCCTACTTCCAGCGCGAGGGCGATCTGGACTTCCACTACCGGATCGTCCAGGGCAGCCACAATCGCATGCTGGTGACCCTGCTGTGCGACGACCTCTACTACCTGGTGCGGCTCTATCGCACCCAGTTCAGCGCCAGCGGCTCGCGGCCTCAGCGCGCCTTCGTCGAGCACCATCGCATCGTCGATGCCATCGAGGCCGGCGATACCGAGCTTGCCGAACTGCTGATGCGGCGTCACGTCAGCGCCTCACGGGCCAATGTGGTCGACCGCTATGCGGCCACCCTGCGTCAGGCGGCCGAGACCACATCCTGATTCGAACCGAACCCCCGCGGCCCGGACCTTCCAGGCCAGCCCCCTACAGGAGAGAGACCATGACCCAGCAGACCCCCGGCGCCCGCTTCCGTGCCGCCCTCGAGGCCAATCGCCCGCTGCCCATCGTCGGTACCATCAACGCCTACACCGCCATGATGGCCAAGCGCGTCGGCCACCAGGCCATCTATCTCTCCGGCGGCGGCGTGGCCAATGCCTCCTTCGGCCTGCCGGATCTCGGCATGACCACCATGAACGACGTGGTCGAGGATGCCCACCGCATCTGCGGCGCCACCGACCTGCCGCTGCTGGTGGATATCGATACCGGCTGGGGCGGCGCCTTCAACATCGCCCGCACCGTCAAGGAGATGCAGCGCGCGGGCGTTGCCGCCGTGCACATCGAGGACCAGGTCGCCCAGAAGCGCTGCGGCCACCGCCCCAACAAGGCCATCGTCTCCCAGCAGGAGATGGTCGACCGCGTCAAGGCCGCCGCCGATGCGCGCATCGACCCGGACTTCTACCTGATCGCCCGCACCGACGCCTTCCAGAAGGATGGGCTGGATGCCGCCATCGAACGTGCCCAGGCCTGCATCGAGGCCGGCGCCGACGCCATCTTCGCCGAGGCGGTGCACACCCTGGACGACTACAAGGCCTTCTGCGAGCGCGTCGACGCGCCGATCCTGGCCAACATCACCGAGTTCGGCGCCACGCCGCTGTTCTCCCAGCAGGAACTGGGCGAGGTGGGCTGCCGCATGGTGCTCTATCCGCTGTCCGCCTTCCGCGCCATGAACGCCGCGGCGCTCAAGGTCTATCAGAGCATCCATGCCAACGGCCACCAGCGCGACGTGGTGGAGCTGATGCAGACTCGCGACGAGCTCTACGACTTCCTGAACTACCACAGCTTCGAGCAGAAGCTCGATGCGCTCTTTGCCGAGAAGGGCAGCGACGCCTGAGTCGCGCCCGCCAGTCACTTCGGATACCTACAAGAGGAGAGAGATCATGGTTGATAAACCCATCGGCGGCGCCGGCCTGCGTGGCCAGAGTGCAGGTACCACCGCCCTGTGTACCGTGGGCAAGACCGGTTCCGGCCTGACCTATCGCGGCTTCGACATCAAGGAGCTGGCGGAAAAGGCGAAGTTCGAGGAAGTGGCCTACCTGCTGCTCAAGGGCAAGCTGCCCAACCAGGCCGAGCTCGACGCCTACATTTCCAAGCTCAAGGGCCTGCGTGGCCTGCCGCAGCCGCTCAAGACCGTGCTGGAGCAGATCCCCAAGGACGCCCACCCCATGGACGTGATGCGCACCGGCGCCTCCATGCTGGGCAACCTGGAGACCGAGCAGAGCTTCGACGAGCAGCAGGATGTCTCCGACCGCCTGCTGGCCGTGCTGCCCTCGATCATCTGCTACTGGTACCGCTTCAGCCACGACGGCGTGCGCATCGAGACCGAGACCGACGATGACTCCGTGGGTGCCCACTTCCTGCACCTGCTGCGCGGCGAGGCCCCCTCCGAGCTGCATGCTCGCGTCATGAACGTCTCGCTGATCCTCTACGCCGAGCACGAGTTCAACGCCTCGACCTTCACCGCGCGCGTCTGCGCCTCGACTCTCTCCGACATGCACTCCTGCGTGACCGGCGCCATCGGCTCGCTGCGCGGTCCGCTCCACGGCGGCGCCAACGAGGCGGCCATGGACATGATCGAGAACTGGGCCTCCGCCGACGAGGCCGAGCGCGAGATCATGGGCATGCTCGAGCGCAAGGAGAAGATCATGGGCTTCGGCCATGCGATCTATCGCGAGTCCGACCCGCGCAACGCCATCATCAAGGAGTGGTCCAAGAAGCTGGCCGAGGACGTGGGCGACACCGTTCTCTATCCAGTCTCCGAGCGCGTCGAGGCGGTGATGTGGCGCGAGAAGAAGCTGTTCTGCAACGCCGACTTCTTCCATGCCAGTGCCTACCACTTCATGGACATCCCCACCAAGCTGTTCACGCCGATCTTCGTCTGCTCGCGCGTTACCGGCTGGGCGGCTCATGTCTTCGAGCAGCGCGCCAACAACCGTATCATTCGCCCGAGCGCCGATTACGTCGGCCCGGAGAAGAGCGAGTGGGTGCCCATCGAGCAGCGCGACTGAGTCGCCACGCCGCGGAGGTGGCCTAGGGCCGCCTCCGCCCCGCTTGCCCAAGCACCTCCTCATCCCGCCCTTCAACGACCACGCGAAGACTTCGACGCCATGAATACCGAATATCGTAAACCGCTTCCCGGCACCGAGCTGGACTACTTCGACGTGCGTGCGGCCGTCGAGGAGATCCAGCCCGGTGCCTATGACACCCTTCCCTACACCTCCCGGGTGCTCGCCGAGCAGCTGGTGCGTCGCTGCGAGCCGGAATTGCTCAACGATGCCCTCAAGCAGCTGATCGAGCGCCGCCGTGACCTGGACTTCCCCTGGTACCCGGCCCGGGTGGTGTGCCACGACATCCTCGGCCAGACGGCGCTTGTCGACCTGGCCGGCCTGCGCGACGCCATCGCCGAGCAGGGCGGTGACCCCGCCAAGGTCAACCCGGTGGTGCCGACCCAGCTGATCGTCGACCACTCGCTCGCTGTGGAGCACGCCGGCTTCGAGCCGGACGCCTTCGAGAAGAACCGCGCCATCGAGGATCGTCGCAACGAGGACCGTTTCCACTTCATCGAGTGGACCAAGACCGCCTTCGAGAACGTCGACGTGATCCCCGCCGGCAACGGCATCATGCACCAGATCAACCTGGAGAAGATGTCGCCGGTGGTCCAGGCGCGCCCGGATGAGAATGGAAAGCGCGTGGCCTATCCCGACACCTGCGTGGGCACCGACAGCCACACGCCGCACATCGACTGCCTGGGCGTCATCGCCATCGGCGTCGGTGGCCTCGAAGCCGAGACCGTGATGCTGGGCCGTCCCTCCATGATGCGGCTGCCCGACATTGTCGGCGTGGAGCTGACCGGCAGGCCCAAGCCCGGCATCACCGCCACCGATATCGTGCTGGCGATCACCGAGTTCCTGCGCAAGGAGCGCGTGGTCGGCGCCTATCTCGAGTTCTACGGCGAGGGGGCCAAGAGCCTCACCATCGGCGACCGCGCCACCATCTCCAACATGACCCCGGAGTACGGTGCGACCGCGGCGATGTTCTACATCGACGAGCAGACCATCGACTACCTGACGCTCACCGGCCGCGAGTCGGAGCAGGTCGAGCTG
Source organism: Halomonas sp. JS92-SW72 (assembly GCF_003547075.1). Classification (NCBI taxonomy): domain Bacteria; kingdom Pseudomonadati; phylum Pseudomonadota; class Gammaproteobacteria; order Oceanospirillales; family Halomonadaceae; genus Halomonas; species Halomonas sp. JS92-SW72. The sequence goes on along the minus strand of NZ_CP032147.1, from coordinate 1,565,043 downwards.
GTGGAAAAGTACGCCAAGCAGACCGGCCTGTGGGCCGACAGCCTGGCCAACGCCCAGTACGAGCGGGTGCTGACCTTCGACCTTTCCAGCGTCGAGCGCAACCTGGCCGGCCCCTCCAACCCGCACCGCCGCCTGCCCACCAGTGCGCTGCACGAGCGCGGCATCGCCGTGGACTACGACAAGGCCCAGGCGGAGGAGAAGGAAGGCCGGATGCCCGATGGCGCGGTGATCATCGCCGCCATCACCAGCTGCACCAATACCTCGAACCCGCGCAACGTGGTGGGAGCGGGCCTGCTCGCCAAGAAGGCCAACGAGCTCGGCCTGATTCGCAAGCCCTGGGTGAAGTCGTCCTTTGCCCCGGGGTCCAAGGTCGCGCGGCTCTATCTCGAGGAGTCAGGCCTGCTGCCGGAGCTGGAGAAGCTCGGCTTCGGCATCGTCGCCTACGCCTGCACCACCTGTAACGGCATGTCCGGGGCGCTGGATCCCAAGATCCAGCAGGAGATCATCGACCGCGATCTCTACGCCACCGCCGTGCTCTCCGGCAACCGCAACTTCGACGGCCGCATCCACCCCTACGCCAAGCAGGCCTTCCTGGCCTCGCCGGCGCTGGTGGTGGCCTACGCCATCGCCGGGACCGTGCGCTTCGACATCGAGAAGGACGTGCTGGGCACCGACAAGGACGGCAACCCGGTCACCCTCAAGGACCTGTGGCCCTCCGACGAGGAGATCGACGCTATCGTCGGCGAGTTCGTCAAGCCGGAGCAGTTCAAGCAGGTCTACATCCCGATGTTCGACCTGGACGCCTTCGAGAAGGCCGAGAGCCCGCTCTACGACTGGCGCCCGCAGAGCACCTACATCCGCCGCCCGCCCTACTGGGAAGGCACCATGGCGGCCGAGCGCGAGCTCAAGGGCATGCGGCCCCTGGCGATCCTGCCGGACAACATCACCACCGACCATCTGTCGCCGTCGAATGCCATCATGATGGACAGCGCGGCGGGCGAGTACCTGCACAAGATGGGCCTGCCGGAGGAGGACTTCAACTCCTACGCCACCCACCGCGGCGACCATCTCACCGCCCAGCGGGCGACGCTAGCCAACCCCAAGCTCTTCAACGAGATGGTGCGGGACGACGCAGGCGAGGTGGTGCAGGGGTCGCTGGCGCGGGTCGAGCCGGAAGGCCAGGTGATGCGCATGTGGGAGGCCATCGAGACCTACATGAACCGCAAGCAGCCGCTGATCATCATCGCCGGCGCCGACTACGGTCAGGGCTCGTCCCGTGACTGGGCGGCCAAGGGCGTGGCGCTGGCCGGGGTCGAGGCGATCGTGGCCGAGGGCTTCGAGCGCATCCACCGCACCAACCTGATCGGCATGGGCGTGATGCCACTGCAGTTCCAGGAGGGCACCACTCGCCACACCCTGCAGCTCGACGGCACCGAGACCTACGACGTAGAAGGCAAGGCGGCGCCGGGCGCGACCCTGGAACTGGTTATCCATCGCAAGACCGGCGAAGTCGACCGGGTGCCGGTGACCTGCCGCCTGGATACCGCGGAAGAGGTCACCGTCTACTCCGCCGGTGGCGTGCTGCAGCGCTTCGCCAAGGACTTCCTGGAGTCCACGGCCGAGGCGACAAGCTGAAGCCAGGCGGCGGGGTCATGGGCCTCGCCGTCTTGTCGGCAGCTCGAAGCTTCCCCGGCGCTTCTCGCTTTAGGCGGCTTCATCGTTTTCCTGCCGCGTCCTCGGGCGCGGCAGCCTTCCCTCCGGAGCTTCTTTCATGGCACACGTTCACCAGATTCGTATTCCCGCCACCTACATGCGCGGCGGCACCAGCAAGGGCGTCTTCTTCCGGCTCGACGACCTGCCCGAGGCGGCGCGCCAGCCCGGTGAGGCCCGCGACCGCCTGCTGATGCGGGTGATCGGCAGCCCCGACCCCTACCAGAAGCAGATCGACGGCATGGGCGGGGCCACCTCCAGCACCAGCAAGACGGTGATCCTCTCGAAGAGCGAGAGCCCCGACCACGACGTGGACTACCTCTTCGGCCAGGTCGCCATCGACAAGGCCTTCGTCGACTGGAGCGGCAACTGCGGCAACCTCTCCGCCGCCGTGGGCCCCTTCGCGGTGGCCAACGGCCTGGTGGACCCGGCGCGCATTCCGGAGAACGGCGTGGTGGAGGTGCGCATCTGGCAGGCCAATATCGGCAAGACCATCGTCTGCCAGGTGCCCATCACCGACGGCGAGGTGCAGGAGACCGGCGACTTCGAGCTGGACGGCGTGACCTTCCCGGCGGCCGAGGTGCCGGTGGCCTTCAAGGACCCCGCCGACGGCGAGGGGGCGATCTTCCCCACCGGCAATCTGGTCGATGATCTCGAGGTGCCGGGGGTGGGTACGCTCAAGGCGACCCTGATCAACGCCGGCATTCCCACCGTCTTCATCAATGCCGCCGAACTCGGCTATACCGGTACCGAGCTGCAGGAGGCGATCAACGGCGACGCCGAGGCGCTGGCGCGCTTCGAGACCATTCGCGCCCACGGGGCGGTGAAGATGGGGCTGATCCAGGACGTGGCCGAGGCGGCCTCTCGCCAGCACACCCCCAAGGTCGCCTTCGTGGCGCCTCCGGCGAGCTATAGCGCCTCCAGCGGCAAGGCGGTCGAAGCCGCGGAGATCGATCTCCTGGTGCGGGCGCTCTCCATGGGCAAGCTGCATCACGCCATGATGGGGACCGCCGCGGTGGCGATCGCCTCCGCCGCGGCCATCGAGGGCACCCTGGTCAACCTGGCCGCTGGCGGCGGCAAGCGCAACGCCGTCACCTTCGGCCACCCCTCCGGCACCCTGCGGGTGGGCGCCGAGGCAAGCCTGGTGGATGGTCGCTGGGTGATCGACGAGGCGGTGATGAGCCGCAGCGCCCGGGTGCTGATGGAGGGCTTCGTACGCATTCCCGGCGACAGCTTCTGATCGATCTGCCTGTGGGTGCCAGGGGCCCGGAACCTCGTTGAGCTCCGGGTCCCTGGCCTCGCCGAGCGATATCTTGATATGGGTCATGGCCCTTTGCGTGTCGTTGAGCTACATTTTTCTAGCGGAAGGGGTTGCACCCCTCGGGGGAAAACCGTAAAGTACGCATCCGCTGCCGGTGACCAGCAAGGTTGCAGGCGGTAAAAAGTGGTAGAAGTGGTTGTTCTGCTTGGGATTTTTGAAAGTTTCGAAAATCTTCTCGCTTGACACTCATCGCGGATTCGCTAGAATGCGCACCACTTGTTCTGCAGGGCTCGCTGAGGGCTCTATTCGCAGCGTGGCCGGGGTGATCGGCTCGGCGGTGGCCGCGGGGGTGATGATCAAGTACCTGGGCTGAGGCTCGCCGGTACCGTCACGCAAGCGGCGCCCCTCGGGGCGCCGTTTGCGTGGTGGGCACAGGAGGAGGGGCGGGGCGTCACCTCTCGAGCAGCGCCAGCCGCCCGCGCAGCCTCGATTCGAGCTCGCTGAGGTCGATGGGGGTGTCGCTGGGCCAGCCCACGGTCAGCACCACGCCGTCGGCGGCGTAGTCGGCGGCTTCCACGGGGATCTCCCGGCTGGCCAGCCAGCCGCGGGCCTCGGCCTCGCCGGCGAAGGCCACCTGCAGCCGGCGTGGCGTGCGCTCCACCACCTGGCGGTGAGGCAGACTCTCCAGGCCCTGGGCCACGGCCTGGGCATAGGCGCGGGCCAGGCCGCCGGTGCCCAGCTTGGTGCCCCCGAAGTAGCGGGTCACCACGCAGCCCACCTGCCCGAGCCCCGAGCCCTGCAGTACCTGATACATGGGGCGTCCGGCGGTGCCGCCGGGTTCGCCGTCGTCGGAGAAGCCGATGGCGGCCTGCTCGCCGGGCTGGCCGGCGATGAAGGCGCTGCAGTGGTGGCTCGCCGCGGGGTGGCGCCGCCGGGCCTCGGCCAGCAGCGCCTCGAAGGCGGCAGCGTCGGGGGCGTGGCACAGCCAGGTGATGAAGCGGCTCCTCTCCACCTCGAGCTCGCTCTCCTGCCAGGTGCCGGCGGACAGGTCGGGGACGGGGTAGCGCATCAGGCGGCCAGTTCCTCCTGGCGCACGACGCCCATCACCAGCCCCAGCACCTGGATGTCGCTGTTCTTCAGGAAGATCGGCGCCATGCGCTCGTTGGCCGGCTGCAGGCGCACGCCGGCGCGGTCGATATAGAGCTTCTTCAGGGTGACCTCCTGGTTGTTGATCATCACGACGGCGGTCTCGCCGTTCTCGGCGCTCTCCTGGCGCTCGATGATGATCACATCCCCGTCGAAGATGTTGCAATCGATCATGGAGTCGCCGCGCACCCGCAGCGCATAGGTGTTACGTCGCACCATGCGTCGGGGGACCCGGATGCTGGCGCTGTCCAGGCAGGCCTCGATGGGCAGACCCGCCGAGACATTGCCGAGCAGCGGCACCTCGACCAGGTGTTCGTCGGCGGCGTCCGTACCGTCGAGCAGGGCCCAGGCCTCGGCCAGGGGCAGGTTGGGGCGGCGAAGAAGGAACTGGGCGTTGACCTCGGGCATGGCGTGGGTCTCCTGTCGTCAGCCTTGTCGGCCGGATACTGTTGGCATATACAGTATCTGGCAAGCATAGCAGGGCCGCCCGATCACGCAAGGGGAGAGCATCGGCAGGAGGCTTGACCCCGGTCAACCGCGACCGGCTGACGCAGCCGGGAATCTGGCAGCAAAACCGCTTTCCGTGTAGAGTCTCGAGCCAAATTACCCATCCCGGAGTGTGCCTTGACCCTGAGCCTGCAAGCCCGAAAGCTGGCCTGTGAGCGGGATGATCGCTGGCTCTTCGAGGATCTCGATCTGGATATCCACGCGGGCGAGATCGTTCGCATCGAAGGCCCCAACGGCAGCGGCAAGACCACGCTGCTCAAGATCCTCTCCGGCCAGCTCGCCGACTATCAGGGCGAGCTGTTCTGGAACGGCGCGCCGATGCGTGAATCGCGCCAGGCCTTCCTCGAGAGCCTGCTCTACCTGGGCCATGCCCCGGGGGTAAAGGCGGCCCTGACGCCGCTGGAGAACCTGACCTGGTACCAGGCCCTGGCCGGCGAGCGCGGCAACGAGGCGGCGCGCCTGGCCGCCCTGGAGTCGGTGGGGCTGGTGGGCTTCGAGGACGTCCCCGCCGGGCAGCTTTCCGCCGGGCAGCAGCGTCGGGTGGCGCTGGCGCGCCTGGAGCTGACGCCGCGCCCGCTGTGGGTACTGGACGAGCCCTTCACCGCCATCGACCGCGACGGCGTGGCGGCGCTGGAGGAGCGGCTGATCGTGCATGCCCGCGCCGGCGGCTGCGTGCTGGTCACCACCCACCATGAGCTCAGGCAGACCGCCGAGCTGCGCCGCGTGCACCTGGGTAGAGGAGGGCAGCCGCATGGTGGGCTCTGAGACCCGGCTGGCGGCCGCCGAGAGCCGCGAGTCACGGCATGGGGAACCTGGCGGCGGCCTGGGGGTCGCACTCTGGGCGACCCTCCGGCGCGACCTGGTCCTGCTGATGCGCCGGCGCAGCGAGGTGCTCAACCCGCTGGTGTTCTTCGCGCTGGTGATCACCCTGTTTCCGATCGGCATCTCGCCGGATCCGCAGCTGCTGGCCACCATCGCCCCGGGCCTGCTGTGGGTGGCGGCGCTGCTGGCGGCGCTGCTCTCCCTGGACAGCCTGTTCCGCGGTGACTACGACGACGGTTCTCTCGAACAGCTGCTGCTGACGCCGCAGCCGCTGCCGATGCTGGCGCTGGCCAAGGTGGCGGTGCACTGGCTGCTGACCGGGCTGCCCCTGGCGCTGATGGCACCGGTGCTGGGGATCATGCTGTCGCTGCCGGCCGGCAGCTACCTGACGCTGGCGTTCTCGCTGGCGCTGGGCACGGCCAGCCTGAGCCTGATCGGCGCCATCGGCGCGGCGCTGACCGTGGGACTCTCCCGCGGCGGCGTGCTGCTGTCGCTGCTGGTGCTGCCGCTCTATATTCCGGTGCTGATCTTCGGCGCTGGTGCGGTGCAGGCGGCAATCCTCGGCGACGGAGCCGTCGCCCATCTGGCTATCCTGGGCGCCCTGCTGGCCCTGGCGCTGATGCTGGCCCCCTGGGCCATCGCAGCGTCACTGCGTATCAGCATCAACGGTTGAGAGGTGGAAGAAGCATGTGGGCCTTTATTAACAAGTTGCGTTCCCCCAAGTGGTTCTACGCCATCGGGGCCAGGCTGCAGCCGTTCTTCTGGCTCGCCGCGGCCGCGCTGATCCTTACCGGCACCGTCTGGGGCCTGGCCTTTGCCCCCGCCGACTACCAGCAGGGCAACAGCTTCCGCATCATCTACGTCCATGTGCCCTCGGCCTTCCTGGCCCAGTCGATCTTCGTCAGCATGGCGGTGTGTGGCCTGGTCTACATGGTCTGGAAGATCAAGGTGGCCGACATGGCCGCCGCCATGATGGCACCGCTGGGCGCGGCCATGACCTTCGTGTCGCTCTTCTCCGGTGCGGTGTGGGGCGTGCCCACCTGGGGCACCTGGTGGATGTGGGACGCCCGCCTGACCTCGATGCTGATCCTGCTCTTCCTCTACCTGGGGGTGATCGCCCTGCGCGGCGCCTTCACGAGCCGCGACAGCGCCTCCCGGGCCGCCTCGGTGCTGGCCATGGTGGGGGTGATCAACATCCCGATCATCAAGTACTCGGTGGACTGGTGGTACACCCTGCACCAGCCGGCCACCTTCACCATCACCGGGCGCGTCGGCATGCCCATGGAGATGTGGGCGCCGCTGCTGATCATGGTGCTGGGCTTCTACAGCTTCTTCATTGCCCTGACCCTGATGCGCACCCGCAGCGAGATCCTGCGCCGCGAGTCCAACAAGCGCTGGGTGCGTGACCTGGCCGGGGAGGAGCGCTGATGGCCTTCGAGTCCTTCAACGAATTCATTGCCATGGGGGGCCATGCCCCCTACGTCTGGGCCGCCTGGGGAGTGACCGGCGCACTGCTGGTGGCGATCGTCCTGCACGCCCGCGCCGAGCGTCGCCAGCTGCTGCGCAACCTGCAGCGTCGGGTGCGGCGCGAGGAGCGCCTGGGCGCCAACCAGAGCGAGATGGCTGGAGTTTCACATCAAACGGGTGGTAATCGTCATGACACTTAGCCTGACACCGAAGCGCAAGCAGAAGCTCTACGTCATCCTGGGGCTGATCGCGCTGGCGGCCGTGGCCGTGGGCCTGACCCTCTATGCCCTGCGCGCCAACATCAACCTCTTCTTCAGCCCGGTGCAGATCGCCGCCGGCGAGGCGCCCTTCGAGCGCCAGATCCGTGCCGGCGGCATGGTCCGGGAGGGCACCGTGGTGCGCAACCCCGACAGCCTCGACGTGGAGTTCACCGTGACCGACTACGTGGACGACCTGCGCGTCCACTACAGCGGCATCCTGCCCGACCTGTTCCGCGAGGGGCAGGGCGTGGTGGTGGTCGGCCAGCTGCAGCATGACGGCTACCTCAAGGCGGACCAGGTGCTGGCCCGCCACGACGAGAACTACATGCCGCCCGAGGTGGCCCAGGCCCTGGAGGACGCCGGCTACAAGCCCGAGGACTTCCAGCAGAAGGCCGCCAAGGTGGCCAAGCGCCTGGAGGCCGAGGAAGCCAACGGCGACGGCGCCACCAGCAGCTCGTACTGATCAGGAGTGCCCATGCTGACCAAGATGATTCCCGAGATCGGCCACTACGCCCTGGTCATCGCCCTGCTGCTGGCGACGGTGCAGGCGGTGATGCCCCTGGCCGGTGCGGCGACCCGTCGCCCGCTGTGGATGGCCTATGCCCGGCCCATGGCGGCCGGTCAATTCCTGTTCGTGGCCATCGCCTATGCCTGCCTGACCGCGAGCTACATGCTGGACGACTTCAGCGTGATGAACGTGGCCAACAACTCCAACTCCATGCTGCCCTGGTACTACAAGTTCAGCGCGGTATGGGGCAACCACGAGGGGTCGGTGCTGCTGTGGAGCCTGATGCTGGCCGGCTGGGGCTACTTCGCGGCGCGCTTCTCCCGGGAGCTGCCCCGCGACATGGTCGCCCGGGTGATGGGCGTGATGGGCCTGGTCTGCGTGGGCTTCCTGCTCTTCATCCTGGTCACCTCCAACCCCTTCGAGCGGATCCTGCCGCACATGCCGGCGGACGGAGCGGACCTCAACCCGCTGCTCCAGGACATCGGCCTGATCCTGCACCCGCCGATGCTCTACATGGGCTACGTGGGCTTCTCGGTGGTCTTCGCCTTCGCCATCGCCGCCCTGCTGGGCGGGCGCCTGGATGCCGCCTGGGCGCGCTGGGCGCGCCCCTGGACCAACCTGGCCTGGGCCTTCCTCACCGTGGGCATCGCGCTGGGCAGCTGGTGGGCCTACTACGAGCTGGGCTGGGGCGGCTGGTGGTTCTGGGATCCGGTGGAGAACGCCTCCCTGCTGCCCTGGCTGACCGGCACCGCCCTGATGCACTCCCTGGCGGTCACCGAGAAGCGCGGCGCCTTCAAGAGCTGGACCCTGCTGCTGGCGATCTCCACCTTCTCGCTGTCGCTGCTGGGCACCTTCCTGGTGCGCTCCGGGGTGCTCACCTCGGTGCACGCCTTCGCCAACGATCCCTCCCGCGGCTTCTTCATCCTGATGCTGCTGGGGATCACCGTGGGCCTGTCGCTGCTGATCTTCGCCCTGCGCGCCCCGCGGGTCAGCCACAAGGTGGGCTTCGGCTGGCTCTCCCGGGATGCCCTGCTGCTGATCAACAACCTGATGCTGGTGATCATGACGGTCACCGTGCTGATGGGCACCGTCTATCCGCTGATCCTGGATGCCCTGGACCTGGGCAAGATCAGCGTGGGGCCTCCCTACTTCAATGCGCTGTTCGTGCCGCTGACCCTGATCATGTGCGTGTTCATGGGGCTCGGACCGATCGCCCGCTGGAAGGACACCGCGCCGAGCCTGCTGATCCAGCGGCTGTGGCTCTCCGCCGCGGTGGCCGTGGTGCTGGGCGCGGCGCTGCCGCTGATCTTCGCCGAGCGCTGGAGCGCGCCGGTGGCCATCGGCCTGATCGCCGCGCTTTGGATCGTGCTGCCCATGCTTCGCGACCTCTATGACAAGACCCGTCACGCCAGCTCCCTCGGCGCGGGACTCAAGAAGCTGTCGCTGGCCTACTGGGGCATGCAGCTCGGCCACCTGGGCGTGGCGGTGACCATCGTCGGCGTGGCGATCGTCTCCAACTACAACATCGAGCGCAATGTGCGCATGGGGCCGGGCGATAGCGTCCAGGTCGCCGGCTACACCTTCACCATGACCGAGCTCACCGATCGCCGCGGCCCCAACTTCCTGGCCGACCGCGCGGTGATCGAGGTGCAGCGTGGCGACCGTGAGCGCAGCTTCACCATGAACCCCGAGAAGCGCCTCTACATCGCCACCGGCATGCCGATGACCCAGGTGGCACTGCGCCCCGGCCTGTTCCGCGACCTCTACGTCGCCATGGGCGAGGACCTGGGCGACGGCAGCTGGGCCATGCGGGTGCAGTACAAGCCCTTCGTGCGCTGGCTGTGGCTGGGCGGCCTGCTGATGTCCATCGGCGGCGTGCTGGCCGTGGCCGACAAGCGCTACCGCCGCCTGGCCACCGCGCCGGATCCCGAGGAGGCCGCGCTCAAGGCCGCCTCGGGAGCTCCCGGCAAGGAGGCGGCCGCATGAACCGTCGCCTGCTGCTGCTGCTGCCGCTGGCCGGCTTCCTGGCGCTGTCGCTGTTCCTCTACCAGGGGCTCTCGCTGAACCCTTTCCACCGGGAGTCGGCGCTGATGGCCCGGGACTTCCCGGAGTTCGACCTCTCCACCCTGGAGGATCCCGAACGCCGGGTGGACCGCTCGCTGCTGACCACCGGCGAGCTCACCCTGGTCAACGTCTGGGGGGAGTGGTGTCCGGAGTGCAAGCGCGAGATGCCGCAGCTGCTCGACCTCTCCCATCGCCACGATGTCCGCATGGTCGGCATCAGTTGGAAGGATACCCGCGAGAAGGGCCTCGGCTTCCTCGAGGAGTTCGGCAATCCCTTCGAGATCAATATCTTCGACCCGGACAACGAGCTGGGCTTCGAGCTGGGCGTGTTCGGCGCGCCCGAGTCCTTCCTGGTGGATGCCGACGGGGTGATCCGCTATCACCACGTGGGCTACATCTCGCCGGGCGAGGTGCGCGAAAAGATCCTGCCGGAGGTGGAAAGATGGCGCTGATGCGAAACCTGATCACGACGCTCGCCCTGCTGCTGGTGAGCGGCCTGGCCCAGGCCGCGGCCATCGAGGTGCGCGAGTTCGACGACCCGGTGCTGGAGCAGCGCTACCGAAGCCTGACGGCCTCGCTGCGCTGCCCCACCTGCGAGAACCAGGCGATCAACGACTCCGATGCGCCGGTCTCCGGCGACATGCGTGACCGCGTCTACCTGCTGCTGCACGAGGGCATTTCCGACATCGAAATCCGCGACCACATGGTGCAGCGCTTCGGCGACTACGTGCTCTACAACCCCCGCCTGGAGGGCCGCACCTTCCTGCTGTGGGGGCTGCCGGCCGGCCTGGTGCTGCTCGCTGCCCTGCTGGTGGTGCTGATCGTGCGGTCCCGCCAGAACGCCTCCGCCAAGGCGCTCTCTGCCGAGGAGCGCGCCCGTCTGCAAGCCCTGATCAACCGCGAGAGAACCGAATGACCCTGTTATGGATTGCCTTCGCCGTCCTGCTGCTGCCGGCACTCTGGTTGCTGGTCGCCCCGCTGCGCCGGGCGCGTGCCGTGCATGACGCTCAGCGCGACCACGAGATCAACGACCGCACCGCGGAGCAGAACGTGGCGATCTTCCAGCGGCGCCTGGCGTCGCTGGAGGCAGCCCTCGAGCGTGGCGATATCGACCAGGCCCGCTTCGAGGAGGATCGCCTGGAGCTCGAGCGCGGCCTGCTCGAGGACACCGAGGGCCTCAAGCGGGCGCCGCTCAAGGCCTCCGCCTCCGGCCGCCTGGCCGTGCCGATCGTGATGGTGCTGGTGGTGGCGGCCAGCGTGCTCTGGTACCAGCGCGAGGGGGCCGAGGGCGACCTCACCCTGCTCGCGCTGCAGGAGGAGGTGCAGAACCACCCCGATGGCTCCATCGAGATGCTGATCGAGCGCCTCGAGGAGCAGGCCGTGCGCCAGCCCGGCAATCCCAACGTCTGGTCCTCGCTGTTCCCGCTCTATCGGGACATGGGCCAGGGCCGCGAGGCGATCCACGCCCTGGAGCGGCTGATCGAGCTCGAGGGGCGCCACCCCTCGCTGCTTGGCCAGCTGGCCCAGGTCGAGTTCTTCGTCGCCGACCGCCAGCTGACCCCCCGGGTGCAGGCGCTGGTGGACGAGACCCTGGAGCGCGACTCCAGCCAGCCCACGGTGCTCGGGGTGCTGGGCATCGAGGCCTTCGACCGCAGCGACTATGAGGGCGCCATCGACTACTGGCGGCGCGCCATCGCGGGCATGTCGGATGCCTCCTCCGGCCAGGCGCTGCGGGAAGGCATCCGCGTCGCCCAGGAGCGGCTGGGCGTCGAGCCTGAGGCCCGGGAGCCGACCATGGGCGAGGCCCAGGGGAACGGCATCCGCGTCCGGGTGAGCCTGGATCAGGCGCTCAATGGTCGCCTGGGCGAGGAGGCCACGGTATTCGTGGTGGCGCGCGACATGGAGGGCGAGCTGCCCCCCCTGGCCGTGGCCCGCTTCCCGGTCGGCGAGCTGCCCACCGAGGTGGTCCTCGACGAGCGCCATGCCATGTCCCCGGAGGCGAGCCTCGCCCAGGTGCGCGAGGCGCGGCTGATGGTGCGCGTCTCGGCCAGCGGCGACGCGGCCCCCCAGGCCGGCGACCTGTTCGGCGATCGCGAGGGGGTGCCGGTGGGCGCCACCGACGGCGAGCCCGTCGAGGTGGTGGTCGACCGTGTCTTCGACTAGCCTCGGCGGATAGTCGCCGATGCGCCTCAAGTCGATCCGCCTGGTAGGCTTCAAGTCCTTCGTCGACCCGGTCACGGTGCCCTTCGACGGCAACATGACCGCCATCGTCGGGCCCAACGGCTGTGGCAAGTCCAACATCATCGACGCGGTGCGCTGGGTCATGGGGGAGTCCTCCGCCAAGACCCTGCGCGGCGAGTCGATGACCGACGTCATCTTCAACGGCTCCACCGGCCGCAAGCCGGTGGGGCAGGCTGCCATCGAGCTGCTCTTCGACAACCGTGACGGCGCCATGGGCGGTATCTACGCCCAGTACGCCGAGATCGCCGTCAAGCGGGTGGTGACCCGCGACGCCCAGTCCGCCTACTTCTTCAACGGCCAGAAGTGTCGCCGCCGCGACATCGCCGACCTCTTCCTGGGTACCGGCCTCGGCCCGCGCTCCTACGCCATCATCGGCCAGGGCATGATCTCGCGCCTGATCGAGGCACGTCCCGAGGAGCTGCGCGCCACCCTGGAGGAGGCCGCCGGCATCTCCAAGTACAAGGAGCGCCGCCGCGAGACCGAGAGCCGCATGCGCCGCACCCAGGAGAACCTGGATCGCCTGGAGGATATCCGCGAGGAGCTCGACAAGCAGCTCGAGCGCCTCCGGCGCCAGGCCGAGGCCGCGCGCCGCTACCAGCAGCTCAAGAACGAGGAGCACCGGGTCAAGGGCGAGCTGGCACTGCTGCGCGCCCGGGCCCTGCGCGTCCGCCAGGGCGAGGAGGAGAGCCGCGTCGGTGAGCTCGAGACCGCGGTGGAGCGCGAGGTGCTGGGGCTGCGGCAGTGCGAGACCCGCCTCGAGGAGGCCCGGGTCGACCACGACCGCCTGGCCGCCGAGCTCGACGCCGAGCAGTCACGCTTCTTCGAGACCACCACCGCCATCGCCAGGCTGGAGCAGGATCTCGAGCATGCCCGCGCCCGCGACGCCCAGCTGGCCCGCGACCTGGAGGCCGCCCACCGCGACCTCCAGGAACTGGCGCGCCTGGGCGAGGACGACGGCGAGCGGCTGGCGCGGCTGGAGGAGCGCCTGGAGACCCTCACGCCGGAGCGGGAGGCCCTGGCCGAGCAGCTCGAGGAGCTGGAGGCGGCTCTCGAGGAGGCCGAGCCCGAGGCGGAGGAGGCCGACGCCGCCTGGGAGGCCTTCAGCGAGCAGTGGCGCGAGGCGAGTCGCGAGGCCGAACGCGGCCAGGATCGCCTGCGCGAGCAGGAGTCACGCCTGGAGCGCCTCGGCGCCGATGAACAGCGCCGCCGCCAGCAGCTGGCGGAGCTGCCCGACATCGCGGCGCTGACCGAACAGCGGGCCGAGCTCGCCGAGCGGCTGGCCGAGCTGGAGCTCAGGCGCGAGTCTCTGGAGGCGCGCCGCGAGAGCCTGCAGCAGGCCCGCGACGCGGCCCGGGAGGCGGCCCGCGACAGCGAGGCCGCCCGCGAGGAGCAGCGTCAGCGACGCAGCGAACTGCAGGGGGAGCTCGCCTCCCTGGAGGCGCTGATCCAGGCCGGGCTGGCCGATCACGACGAGGCGCTGGATGCCTACCTGGCCGGGCTGGGCCTCGCCGAGGCCCCGCGCCTCGGCGAGTGCCTCTCGGTCGATGACGGCTGGGAGGCCGCGGTGTCCTGGGTGCTGGCGCCCTGGCTGCGGGCCCGACTGGCCTCCCTGGACCCCTCCGCCCTGGCGGCGCCTCCGGCGGAGCTGGGGCTGATCGAGGCGCGCGAGAGCGAGGCGCCCGCCGGCACCCTGGCGAGCCGCGTCCGGGGCGCGGGCGCCGCCGCCCGCTGGCTGGCGACCATCCGCTGCGTCGAGAGCCGAGAGGCCGCCTGGGCCGAGCGCGAGACCCTCGCCCCCGGCGAGAGCCTGATCACCCCCGACGGCCTCTGGCTGGGCGCAGACTGGATGCGCCATCGCGGGCTGGGCGATGGCCCCGATGCCCTGCTGGTGAGCCGTCGCCGCCAGGCCGAGGCCGAGGCCGCTTTCGCGGCCGTCGAGTCTCGCCTGGAGGAGCAGGAGCTGCGGCTGGCCGAGCAGCTGGAGCGTGCCGAGCAGGCCGAGCGGGACCTGGAGGCGTGCCGCCTCGAGGAGCGCGACCTGGATCAGCAGCGCCAGCAGCTGGCGGTGCAGCAGAGCGGGCTGGCCAGCCGCCTGGAGCACCTGGAGGGCCGCGCCGCCGAACTGGCCGAGGAGCTGGCCGGCCTCGGCGAGGCGCGCGAAGAGGCGCGGCTCGCCATCGAGGAGGCCCGCGATCGCTGGCAGCAGGCCATGACGCGGCTCGAGGAGGGCGCGGAGCGCCGCGAGCGGCTCGAGCGCGAGCGGCAGGCCGCCCGAGAGCGGCTCGCCTCGCTTCGCGCCCGCCAGCGCCCCCTGGCCGAACAGCTGCAGCGCCTGGCCCTCGAGCAGGAGCGCCTGGCCGCCGAGCGCACCGGCCTCGCCGAACAGCAGGGGCGCGCCGCCGAGGCCCGTGAACGCCTGCAGGGGCGACGGGAGGAGCTCGAGGAGGAGCGCGAGCTGCTGCGCGAGCCGGAGGAGGAGCGCCGCGAACGCCTCGACGAGCTGCTCGACCGCCGCGAGCGCGAGGAGCGGGCCCTCAACGCGGTGCGTGCCCGCTCCGCCGAGCTGGTGGAGCGCCTGCGCGAGGACGAGCAGGCGCGCCAGGGCCATGAGCGCCGCCTGGAGGGCATTCGCGAACGCCTCCAGGAGGCGCGGATGCAGGTTCAGGCCCTGCAGCTCAAGGCCGAGACCCAGGATGAGCAGCTGCGCGAACTGGGCCTCGAGGAGCGCGAGCTGGCCGAGGGGCTCGACCCCAACGCCACCGAGTCCGCCTGGCAGACCCGCCTGGAGGAGCTCGGCGAGCGCATCCGCCGCCTCGGCGCCATCAACCTCGCGGCCATCGAGGAGTATGACCAGCAGGCCGAACGCCGCGACTACCTGGAGGCCCAGCATGCCGAGCTCAGCGAGGCGCTGGAGACCCTCGACCGGGCGATCCGGCGCATCGACCAGGAAACCCGGGCCCGTTTCCGCGACACCTTCGAGCGGGTCAACGCCGGCCTGCAGTCGCTTTTCCCCCGGGTCTTCGGCGGCGGAACCGCATGGTTGACCCTGACCGGGGAGGATTTGCTGGAGACCGGGGTCGCCATCATGGCGCGCCCGCCTGGCAAGAAGAACAGCACCATTCACCTGCTCTCCGGTGGCGAAAAGGCGCTGACCGCCCTGTCGCTGGTCTTCGCCATCTTCCAGCTCAACCCGGCCCCCTTCTGCATGCTGGACGAAGTGGATGCGCCGCTGGATGACGCCAACGTGGGTCGCTACGCGAAGCTGGTGAAGGAGATGTCGGAGAGCGTCCAGTTCATCTATATCACCCACAACAAGATCGCCATGGAAGCCGGCGATCGACTGATGGGTGTCACCATGCAGGAACCGGGGGTATCGCGGCTGGTATCGGTGGATGTCGAGGAAGCCGCCGCCCTGGCCGAAGCCTGACGGGCTTGATGCCGAGTAATAAAAGGGGTAACAAGGAGAGTGGTAATGCTGCATTGCATGGATGCGAGGGGATCATCGAAGGGCGATTGCGTGGGGCATCGTCGACTCAGGGCAGGAAAACCCGGAGGGTTGACAAATAAAAAAAGTGGCCCCTTTTTTGGCGATCGCGCTATGCTATGGACGGACAACCATCAGGCATGGCGCCTAAGCGAAAGGCTGACGACCCATGGAACTTAGAGAGTGGCTGATCATCCTGGGGTTGGCGCTGGTGACCCTCATCGTGGTGGATGGGGTGCGTCGCCTTCAGCGCCAGCGGCGAGTTCCCCGCCTCGATGAGGTAGCGGAAGAGACTCGCGGCACCGACCCCGACGAGCAGGCCCGCGAGGCCGAGATCAACTGGGAATTGCCCAATGGAGGGGCGCGAGTCGTCAGGCCCGCGGACTACAGCCAGGTGCAGCCCAAGCCCAAGCTGGAGCGCCAGGAACATCCTGGCCCCTCCCGCGTGCTGGCCAGTTTCCGCCGCAAGGCCGAGGCCTTCCGTAGCGATGGCGAGGCGCCGGTCGCGAAGCGCGAGCCCGGGCTCGGCGTCGGCGAAGGGGTTGCCGGCACGCCTGCCGATGCCAAGGCCGCCAAGGTCAAGGTCACCAAGGCCAGGAAGGACGAGCCGGTTTCCGGGGCCGCGGCCTCGGTCGCATCGGCCGAGCCAGCCGCGGCGGCACCGGTTGAACCCGTTCAGGCCGAATCCGCACCGCCGGATGCCGTTCAGCCCGAGCCCGCCAAGGCCGAATCCGTTCAGGCCGAGCCCGCTCAGGCTGAGACCGTCAAGGCAGAGCCCGCTCAGGCCGAGTCCGTTGAAGCAGAGCCCGTTCAGGCCGAGCGCCGCGAGCCGGGCCTCTCTGCCCTGGACGATGACGCCGTCCTGGCGGTCGACACCGACGAGCCCCTGGCCGCCGATCCCGACGATCATGACGGCCATCCGCAGGATGACGAACGCTACCGGCTGGTGGACCTGGAAGGCATGGGGGACTCCCTGAAGAGCGGCTCCAGACGCGTGGGGGCATCCGTCCAGCGCTTCGGGGCCTCCCTGCAGAAGACCCTGGCCGAGCGCCGGGAGCAGAAGCGCCTGGAGAAGGCGCGTCGCGAGAAGGAGAAGGCCGAGAAGGCCGCCCTCGACGCCGAGCGTCAGCGCCTGGCCCGGGAGCAGGCCGAGGCGGAGAGTGCGGCCCGGGAGGCCGAGCGCCGTCGTCTCGAGGCCCAGGCCATCGCCGCGGCCGACGACAACGACCCGCTCTTCGCGCCGCCCCGCGCCCGCCGCAGCGAGCCCGCCGACGTCGAGTACGAGTACGATACTGCCCGGGCGGATGACCTCCGTGACCCCGAGCCCGACCTGGCGCCTGCGCTCAACAGCGACAAGGTGCGCGTGCACCCGGTGCTGGAGAAGGCGCTGCGCCACGATGTCAGCGCCGAGCATGCCCGGGAGACCCTGAGCGCCGCCAGCGAGCTGATCGTCATCAGCGTGATGTCGCGTGATGAGGAGGGCTTCTCCGGCGCCGCCCTGCTGGATCTGATGCTGGCCTGTGGCCTGCGCTACGATCGCGACATGGGGGTCTTCCACCGCTTCGAGACCGAGGACCCGGAGAGCCGCCTGCAGTTCTCCATGGTCAATGTGGTCAAGCCGGGCAGCTTCCCCATCAAGGCCATGGACGAGTTTCGCACCCCGGGCATCACCCTGCTGATGCCGCTGCCCGGTGCCGACGATCCCTCGGCTGCCTTCGAGGCCATGGTGGAGACTGCCATGGTGATCGTGCGCCATCTGGGCGGCGAGCTGAAGGACGAGAATCACAGCGTGATGACCGCCCAGACCATCGGCTTCTCCCGCCAACGCGTTCAGGAGTTCGTGCGCCGCCATCGCCTGCACCGCTATCAGGTGAACTGACCAGCGGCACCGGCCAGGCCCCATCGACACCCCCCGGCATCCCACCGGGGGGTGTTGCTTTGGTAAGCTTGCAGGCCTTGATCGCTTCCCGCTGCGGGCCATCCGCCTCGACGCCCTGCCAACCATCGAGACACCGCTTTCCATGACCAACGCCGATCAGTCGCTTCTCGACGAGGTGGCGCGCCTGCGCGCCGAACTCGATGACGCCAACCATCGCTACTACGTGCTCGATGACCCGAGCCTCACCGACGCCGACTATGACCGCCGGCTGCGGCGCCTGCAGGAGATCGAGGCGGCTCATCCGGCGCTGGTGACCCCGGACTCGCCCACCCAGCGGGTCGGAGCGCCGCCGGACGCGGGGTTTCCCGAGATCGAGCACGCGGTGCCGATGCTGTCGCTGGACAACGCCTTCAGCGAGGAGGAGCTGGCCGCCTTCGTCGCCCGGGTGGCGGAGCGGCTGGAGGTGGAGGGCGACGAGATCGCCTTCTGCTGCGAGCCGAAGCTCGACGGTGCCGCCGTCTCCCTGGTCTACGAGGAGGGCGTGCTGATCACCGGGGCCACCCGCGGCGATGGCCGCACCGGCGAGGGCATCACCTCCAACCTGCGCACCCTGCGTTCGGTACCGCTGCGGCTGCGCGGCGACTCTCCCCCGGCCCTGCTCGAGGTGCGCGGCGAGGTGACCATCGATCACGCCAGCTTCGAGGCGATGAATGCCCGGGCTCGGGCCGAGGAGGCCAAGGTCTTTGCCAACCCCCGCAACGCCGCCGCCGGCAGCCTGCGCCAGCTCGACCCCAGGGTCACCGCCACCCGCCCGCTGACCTTCAGCGCCTACCAGGTGGCACGCATCGAGCCGCCCCAGGGGGATGCCACCCATAGCGCGCTGATGGCCCACCTCGGCGACTTCGGCTTTCGCACCAGCCGGGAGCTTGAGGTGGTCAGGGGCGCGGGCGGGATCATCGACTACTGTCGGCGCCTCGGCGAGAAGCGCGACGGGCTGGGCTACGACATCGACGGCGTGGTGATCAAGGTCGACGACCTGCGCCTGCAGCGCGAACTGGGCTTCGTAGCCCGGGCGCCGCGCTGGGCCATCGCCTTCAAGTTTCCCGCCCAGGAGCAGACCACCCGGCTCAACGACGTGGAGTTCCAGGTCGGACGCACCGGCGCCATCACCCCGGTGGCTCGTCTCGAGCCGGTCTCGGTGGCCGGGGTCACCGTCTCCAACGCCACCCTGCACAATGCCGACGAGATTGCGCGGCTCGGCGTCATGATCGGCGACACCGTGGCCATTCGCCGCGCCGGCGACGTGATTCCCCAGGTGGTGCGGGTGATGAAGGAGCTGCGGCCCGCCGATGCCCGGGAGATCGTCTTCCCCGAGCGCTGCCCGGTGTGCGATGCCGAGATCGAGCGCCTCGAGGGCGAGGTGGTGGCACGCTGCTCCGGCGGGCTCTACTGTGCCGCCCAGCGCAAGGAGGCGCTCAAGCATTTCGCCTCGCGCCGGGCGCTGGATATCGACGGGCTCGGGGAGAAGCTGATCGAGGCGCTGGTCGAACGCGACTGGGTCACCACCCCGGCGGATCTCTTCCGCCTGGAGGCCGAGCGCCTGGCGGAGCTGCCGCGCATGGGGACGAAGTCCTCCGAGAACCTGGTGGCGGCCCTGGACAAGGCCCGCGCCACCACCCTGGCGCGTTTCATCTATGCCCTGGGGATCCGCGAGGTGGGCGAGGCGACGGCCGCCAACCTGGCGCGCCACTTCGGCACCCTGGAGGCGCTGATGAGCGCCCAGCAGGCCGATCTCGAGGCGGTGGAGGACGTGGGCCCCATCGTCGCCGCCCACGTGCACACCTTCTTCCGTCAGCCCCACAACCGCGAGACCGTCGACGACCTGATCGCCTGCGGCCTGCGCTGGGAGGAGGAGGCGGTAGGCGAACGGCCGCAGCCGCTGGCCGGCCAGACCTGGGTGCTGACCGGCACCCTGGCGAGCATGACCCGCGACGAGGGCAAGGCGCGGCTGCAGGCGCTGGGCGCCAAGGTGGCCGGCAGCGTCTCGAAGAAGACCGCGGGCCTGGTGGCCGGGGAGGCCGCCGGCAGCAAGCTGGAGAAGGCCATGCAGCTCGGCGTGCCGGTGCTCGACGAGGCGGCCTTCCTCGAGCGACTGGCCGCCTGGGAGTCGGGCGAGGGCGCCGACGGGGAGGACGAAGCATGAGCGGACGCTTTATCGAGGTGCCTTATCGCATGCTGCCCGCCGAGACCCTGGAGGCGCTGCTGGAAGTCTTCGTCACCCGCCAGGGCTATGACACCAGCGATACCGGCGAGGGCATGCGCGGCTGGGTGGGGGAGCTCCGGCGCCAGCTCGAGCGCGACGAGCTGATCATCGCCCACGACCTGCAGACCGAGACCACCGAGGTGATGACCCTGGCCCAGTGGCGGGCCTTCGGGAGAGACCTGGCCGACGACGAGGAGGAGGGGTAGGCCCCCCTCCACGAGCCGTTCCCGACGCCTCTCGCTTACTTCCCTTGGATGATGTCGCGGATCAGTCGCCGGCCGGGGTGCAGGTGGTCGGCGAGCGGCTGCTCCAGGGGCAGCGGCTCGTCGCAGATCCGCGAGGCGATGAGCTCCGCGCAGAGCGGGGCGCTGGCCAGGCCGCGGGAGCCGTGGGCGCTGCTGATCCACAGGCCGGCATGGTGGCGCCCGTGGACATCGGGGACGCGAGTGGCGTCCTTGGCCAGCACGGCGTAGTCCTCTCGCCACGCCTCGGCGTCGGGCACCGGGCCGGCGTAGGGTGACTTGTCCGGGCTCGCCGCCCGCACGCCCACCCGGCCGGTGAGGCGCTCGGGCGCGAGGTCGGCGCCGGCGGCGCGCAGGCCCGCCACGAAATCGGGCAGGCCGCGGGCGAGCTCGGCCAGGTTGGCCGCATGGTCAGCCTGGCGCTCGGCCATGTCGGTCTCGCCGGGGCCGAAGGTGGCGCCGAAATTGAGCACCCCGTCCGCCGCGGGCGGCACATAGCCACCGGCGCACACCACCCGCCCCAGGGCAGGAGCACCCTCGGGAAGGGCGAGCTGGCTGACCTGCCCGCGTACCGGCTGCAGCGGCAGGCCGGCGGTCTGGGCGAAGGCGGCGGCCTCGCTCGCCCCGGCGACCACCACCTGGTCGGCCGCGAGGCGCTCGCCGTCGGCCAGGGTCAGCGCCCAGCCGTCCTCCTCCGCCTGCAGGGCCCTGACCTCGCCCTGGCGGAAGTGCACCCCCGGGCTTGCCGCGAGGCGAACGCAGAGCTCCAGGGGGCGGACCCAGGCAGCATTCGGGTAGTCCAGCGCGGGGGCGGTGACCCTGACGCCGGCGACGACGCTGGCCGCCTCGACGTCGAGGCCGCGCACCACGCTCTCCGGCAGGGGGTGTCCCGTCAGGAAGCGCGCCTGGCGCGCCTGCTCCTTCTCGCTCAGCGCCAGCTGCAGCACGCCGCTGGGGCGCCACAGGCGCTGGTCCGGGTCGAGCCACGCCAGCCAGCGGCGGCTGTGGAGCAGCCCGGCCAGGTAGACCCGGCTCTGGAGGTTGGTCTCCACGGCCAGCTTGACGTAGAGCGCCCCCTGCAGGTGGGTCTCGCCCAGGGCCGCCCGGTCGAAGCGGTCGATGAGGGTGACCTCGATACCGCGCCGCGACAGGGCGGCGGCCACGCTGGCGCCGGCGATGCCGGCGCCGATCACCGCCACATGGCGCGGCGGCCGTGCCGCAGGCGGCGTGAACCAGGGGGCGCGGGCGCGGCGGGTATCCTCGGGGGGACTTGCGATCTCGCCGGCCAGCATCTCGCGCTTGCGGCCGAACCCCGGCACCTTGCGCCAGGCGAAGCCGGCCGCCGCCAGGCCACGCTTGACCACCCCGGCGCAGGTGAAGGTGGCGAAGGTGGCGCCGGGGCGCGAGCGGTCGGCCATGGCCGCGAACAGCTCGGGCTGCCACATCTGGGGATTCTTCGCGGGCGCGAAGCCGTCCAGGAACCAGGCGTCGACCCGGCCATCGAGCAGGGCGAGGCGCTCGGCGGCATCGCCGAAGTGCAGGTCCAGGGTGACCCGCGGGTCGAGCCACAGCCGGTGGACGCCCGCCACCGGCTCGGGCCACTGGGCCAGCAGCGCCTCGGCGCGTTGGGCCAGGTCGGGCCAATTGGCCAGCGCCCGGGCCAGGTCCTCGCGGGTGAGCGGAAACTTCTCGGTGGAGACCAGGTGCAGCCGTGCCTGCGCCGGGGCATGGGCGTCGAAGCAGGCCCAGGCGACCAGCATGTTGAGCCCGGTGCCGAAGCCGGTCTCGCCGATCACGAAGGGGCGGCGCGCCGGCCAGTCGGCGAAGCGCTGCGGCAGCCGGTTGCCGCCAAGGAAGACGTGCTCGGTCTCGGCGCGGCCGTCGTGGCGCGAGAAGTAGACGTCGTCGAAGGCGGCGGAGCGGGGAGCCTCCTCGCCGGTGTCATCGCGCTGCCAGTCGAGGCGAGCGGTCTCCAGGGCGGCGAGCGGGGGCAGGCCATCGGGGGCGGCGGTCACGGGAGCTCCATGGCGGGATGGTCTCAGGGGAGAGGGCTGGTCACTATCTGATCAATGGCGCCGCGGCGGCGCCCCATGCCGGCTGGGGAAAAGCGTCCGCGGCGTTTCAACAGTCTTATCCACAGCCTCTGTGCAAAACTCGGCTGTGGACAAGGTGCCGTGAGGGGCAGGGGGTCAGGGCATCACCTTCTTGAACGGCTTCACGGTGACCCTGGCGTAGACCCCGGCGATCATGTAGGGGTCGGCGTCGGCCCAGGCCTGGGCCTCCTTGAGGCTCTCGAACTCGGCGACCACCAGGCTGCCGGTGAAGCCCGCCTCGCCCGGGTCCTCGCTGTCGATGGCCGGGTGGGGGCCGACCAGCACCAGGCGGCCCTCGTCACGCAGGAGCTCGAGGCGCGCCAGGTGATCCGGGCGGGCGGCCAGGCGCCGTTCCAGGCTGTTGTTCACGTCTTCACTGATGATGGCATAGAGCATGGCAGTGGTTTCCTCGGGTTGGACGGCGGGCGCCGCAGGATGCGCCTGCGATTGACCGCGCAGGGCCTGGCGCGCACCATGGAAAGCCATTCTGACAAAGTCCCCAGCCGGCGTCATGCCAATGTCCCCACTTCCCGCCCGTTTCGAGGGCGACCCCGAACCGCTCACCATCGACCTGCACATGCACTCCACCGCCTCGGATGGCGCCCTCTCGCCCGAGGCGCTGCTGGCGCTGTGCAAGGCGCGGGGGCTCACCCACGTCGCGCTGACCGACCACGACACCCTGGCCGGGGTGCCCGAGGCGGCGGCGGCGGCGGCGCGGGAGGGGCTCACCCTGATCCCCGGCACCGAGCTCTCCACCCAGTGGCGCGGCCACAATATCCACGTGGTGGGGCTGCTGCCCGAGGGCGTACGCGGCCCCCTGGCCGAGGGGCTGGCGGCCCAGGCCGAGGCGCGCGAGCGGCGGGCGCTCAAGATCGCCGAGCGTCTGGAGAAGCTCGGCCTCGAGAATGCCCTGGCCAGGGCCCGGGAGCAGGCCGGCAGCGAGCGCCCCCTGGGCAGGCCCGACTTCGCCCGGGCACTGGTGGCGGCGGGCCTGGTGCCCGACGTCGCCACCGCCTTCAGGAAGCACCTGGGCGATGGCAAGGCCGGAGACGTCAAGTCCCACTGGCCGGGGCTCAGCGAGGCGGTGGCCTGGATCGTCGCCGCGGGCGGCGTGGCGGTGCTGGCCCATCCGCTGCGCCACGGCCTGACCCGGCGCAAGCGCGGCCTGCTGCTGGATGCCTTTCGCGAGGCGGGCGGGCAGGCTGCCGAGCTGGTCAGCGGCTTCCAGAACCCCGATGCCACCCGCGACCTGGCCCGCCAGCTCCAGGAGCGCGAGCTCTACGCCTCGCTGGGCAGCGACTTCCACTTTCCCGGCGGTCACCTGGCGCCGGGCAGCATGAGCCCGGTGCCGCGCACGGCCACGCCGCCGGTGTGGACCCACCCCAGGCTCGTCGCCTGCGTCGGCGCGCTATAGTCACACCATCATCCGCATGGCCTTTGCACAGGGAGCGACACCATGAGCCAGTTCTTCCAGCTTCACCCCCAGAATCCCCAGAAGCGCCTGATCGACCAGGCCATCCAGATCATCCGCGCCGGCGGGGTGGTGGCCTATCCCACCGACTCGGGCTACGCCCTGGGCTGCCACCTCGGCGACAAGAAGGCCGTCGAGAAGATCAAGCGGCTGCGCTCCCTGGATGACAAGCACAACTTCACCCTGGTCTGCTCGGATCTCTCGGAGATCGGCACCTACGCCAAGGTGGACAACGCCGTCTTCCGGCTGCTCAAGGCCCACACGCCGGGGGCCTACACCTTCATCCTGCATGCCACCACCGAGGTGCCGCGACTGCTGCTGCACCCCAAGCGGCGCTCCATCGGGGTGCGGGTGCCGGACCACGCCATCACCCATGCCCTGCTCGAGGCGCTGGGCGAGCCGCTGATGAGCGTGACGCTGATCCCGCCGGGCGATGAGCTGCCGATGACCGATGCCGAGGAGATCCGCGACCGCTTCGGCACCCAGCTCGACCTGATCATCGACGGCGGCGCCTGCCACCTGGAGCCCACCAGCGTGGTGGACCTGCGCGACCTGCCGCCGACGATCCTGCGCGAGGGACGCGGCGACGTCGCCCCCTTCCGCGAGTAATGGCGGCCGCCGCCGGGTCAGCCCGGCGGCGTCTCGCCCTTCGCTTCCTCGTCGTCTCCCCGAGCCTCCCACCAGGCCGCCTGCTCCTCCTCGGAGAGGTGCGGGTCCGGCGTCTGTTCGTCGAGCCAGGTGCCGCATTTCATGCAGTACCTTGCCCTGCGCTCGTGCTGGTCATGGCCGCAGCCTGGGCACGCCTCGTCGGAGTAGCGCTCCTGGCGGATCGAGCGGATCACCTCGGCCGAGAAGACCCCGGTGGGCACCACGATGATCGAGTAGCCGGTGAGCATGACCATCACCGAGAGCCCCTGGCCCAGCGGGGTGACCGGCACGATATCGCCGTAGCCCACGGTGGTGAGGGTCACGATCGACCAGTAGATGGCCTGGGGGATGCTGGTGAAGCCGGCCTCGGCGGGCTCGATCAGGTAGATCAGCGAGGCGAAGATGGTCACCAGGAAGAGCACGGTGAGCAGGAACAGGAAGATGGGGTGCAGGGCGCGGCGCAGCGACGCCACCAGCAGCCGCCCCTCGCCGACGAACTGCATCAGCCGCAGGATGCGGAAGATGCGCAGCACCCGCAGGACCCTCACGATCAGCAGGGCCTGGGCGCCCGGGATGATCAGCGCCAGCCAGGTGGGCAGCACGGCGATGACGTCGACCACCCCGTAGAAGCTCCTCAGGTACTGCATCGGCCGATCCAGGCAGTAGAGCCGCACCGCCAGCTCGATGGTGAAGGCGAGGGTGAAGCCCCACTCCAGCCAGAAGAAGAGCTCCCCCCAGCGCGCCGCATAGGCCTCGACGCTGTCGAGCATCACCACCAGCACGCTGGCGAGTATCACCACGATCAGGGCGATATCGAAGCCCTTGGCCGCCGGGGTGTCCGACTCGAAGATGATCTGGAAGGCGCGGGTGCGCAGGCCTTCCCCGCCGGGCTTGAACTCGAGATTCATGGCGCTTTTCCTTGAGCCGGTTCGCGAAGGGACAGGGTCAGGCGAGGGCGTTGTCGGTGGGCAGGCGCCGGGCCAGGCGCACCATGGCCAGGCCGAACGCCGGGGTCAGCCAGGCCGGATCGCCAAGCGCCTCGGCCAGCCCTCGCGCCGCGTCACCGCGGTCGCTGCTCGCCTCGGCCAGCCGCGCGAGGGCCTCCCTGGCCGCCTGGCGCCAGGTGTCATCGTCGCTGTCGGCCAGGGCATCCAGGGCCACCACGGCGCGATGCAGCCAGGCACTGGGCGTGCCCCCCTCGGGCAGCCGCCAGGCGCCGGCCAGCAGGGCGCCACCCCGGGCGGCCTTGCTGGTGTCCGCGGGGCGCAGTGGCACCGCGCCGGCCAGCGCCTCGGCCAGCGACCAGAGGGCCTCGGGTTCGCCCTCCTTGAGCTCGAGTTCCAGTTCGCGGATGGCCACCCGCCGGCCGGCGGCCGCGATCTCCCCCTCGTCCAGGGCCACCTCGATGCGCGCCCCGGCGTGATCGATGAGGCGGGTCTCGCGGCGGAAGTCGGTGGTGAAGCGAGGCTCGAGCCGGGCGAGTACCTCGTCGCCCAGCGGGGCCGGCGGCAGCCCGGCCAGGCCCGCCAGGTCGAGCCCCGGCCCGGGGACCTCCCACTCCCACTCGCCGCGGCGCGACAGCCCGCCGCCGCCCGCGCCGCGGGTCTTCACCGTCTGCAGCACCCGACCGTTCAGACGCCGCAGGCGCAGTGCCATGCGCGCCCCTTCCAAGTCGCCCTGGGGGGTGTCGAAGTAGGTGTTGCCGAGGTGCTGCACCTCGCAGGCGAGGCCCGCCAGCAGGGGGTGGCGGCGCAGCGCCGCGGGGCCCTCCTGGCCCAGGGCGAGCTTCAGCTCTATCTCATGACTCATGGCGGTGCCACCTCGTGTCGATGAATTCTGGATGATTTTTCCATGACGCTGGGAGGGGTGCCCTCTATACTGTCGCCGCCATTTGCCAAGCCGACAGAATCCTATGGTTACCCCCAACCCCTTCTCGGCCATGTTCGGTCGTTCGCCATTCCAGCCGTTGCTGGCGCATATCGTCAAGGCGCAGGAGTGTGCCGACCAGCTGCTGCCCTTCTTCGAGGCCTCCCTGGCCGGTGACTGGGAAGAGGCCGCGAGGGTCCGCGAGACCATCACGCGCCTGGAGCACGAGGCCGACGAGCTCAAGACCGAGCTGCGCCTCAACCTGCCCAACACCCTCTTTCTGCCGGTCTCACGCACCGACCTGCTGGAGCTGATCAGCGTCCAGGACAAGATGGCCAACAAGGTGCGCGACATCACCGGCATCATGCTCGGCCGCACCATGCAGATCCCCGAGCCCCTGGCCGGCGCCATGCGCGACTACATGCGCACCGCGGTGGCCTGCGTGGCCCAGGCCCGGGAGGCCATGGAGGAGCTCGAGGCGCTGCTGGAGTCCGGCTTCGGTCGCAATGTCTCCGACGTGATGCAGCGCCTGATCCGCCAGCTGCACGTGCTCGAGCAGCAGGCCGACGGCCAGCAGGTGGCCATTCGCCGCCAGCTCTTCGAGCTGGAGAGCGAGCTGCCGCCGGTGGACGTGATCTTCCTCTACAAGATCATCGACTGGGTCGGCGAACTCTCCGACCGCGCCGAGCGCGTGGGCAGCCGCCTGCAGATCCTGACGGCCCGCTGAGCCCTCCTACCCCCCCGGCCCGCCGATCCCGGGCCTGCCACCCACGCCACTCACGACAAGCCACATAGGAAACCACTCCCTATGTCGATCATCGCGCAGCACGGCGAAATCTTCATCATCCTGGCCTGCCTCTTCGGCTTCTTCATGGCCTGGGGTGTCGGTGCCAACGACGTGGCCAATGCCATGGGCACCTCGGTGGGCTCCAAGGCCATCACCATCAAGCAGGCGATCATCATCGCCGTGATCTTCGAGTTCCTCGGCGCCTGGCTGGCCGGCGGCGAGGTGACGGCCACCATCCGCGGCGGCATCGTCGACCCGGCGCTGCTGGAGGCCAACCCACAGCTGCTGGTCTACGGCATGCTCTCCGCGCTGCTGGCCGCCGCCATCTGGCTGCTGGTGGCCTCCGCCAAGGGCTGGCCGGTCTCCACCACCCACTCCATCGTCGGCGCCATCGTCGGCTTCGGCGCCGTGGGGCTCGGCATGGAGGCGGTCGCCTGGAACCGGGTAGGCACCATCGCCTCCAGCTGGGTGGTCTCGCCGCTGCTGGCCGGCACCATCGCCTTCGTGCTCTTCAAGTCGGTACAGCACCTGATCTTCGAGTCCCACGACCCCTTCGCCGCCGCCAAGCGCTATGTGCCGGTCTACACCTTCCTGGTCGGCTTCATCGTCGCCATGGTGACCCTGACCAAGGGCCTGACCCATGTCGGCCTCGACCTCAGCTTCGGCCAGAGCTTCCTCTTCTCGTTGCTGATCGGTGCCGTCATCATGGGGATCGGCATCTCCCTGCAGCGGCGCATCAAGTACGAGCGGCGCGCCGATGACCACTTCGGCTTCAGCAACGTGGAGCGGGTGTTCGGCGTGCTGATGATCTTCACCGCCTGTGCCATGGCCTTCGCCCACGGCTCCAACGACGTGGCCAACGCCGTCGGTCCGCTGGCCGCGGTGATCAGCGTGGTGCGCAGCGACGGCGTGATCGACAGCGCGGCCCTGGTGCCCTGGTGGGTGCTGGTGCTGGGCGGTGGCGGCATCGTCTTCGGCCTGGTCACCTATGGCCACAAGGTGATCGCCACCGTGGGCACCGGCATCACCGAGCTGACCCCCAGCCGCGGCTTCGCTGCTACCCTGGCCGCCGCCACCACCGTGGTGCTGGCCTCGGGCACCGGCCTGCCGATCTCCACGACCCATACCCTGGTGGGGGCGGTGCTGGGGGTGGGCCTGGCCCGCGGCATGGCGGCGCTCAACCTGGGCGTGATCGGCACCATCGTGATGTCCTGGCTGATCACCCTGCCGGCCGGCGCGGGCCTGTCGATCCTGTTCTTTTTCACCTTCAAGGGGATCTTCGGCTGAAGAAAACTGATTTGCTACTGCGCTCGACATCCTGGTCGCCGGCGGTGCTCGCCGTCCTCATGTAGCGAGCTACACTCCGGCGTCTGCGCGCCGGCGGCGGCCAGCCTGTCATCGCTCGAGACGCAAATCCGAATTCCTTCAGTACCAGATCCAGCATTCGGCGGTGTCTCGTCGCTGGTGCCGCGGCTTTCGCGGCTCTGCTATTCTCGATTCTCGCTTCCCCGCATTCATCGCCCCGGAGAGAGGTTCTTGGACACACGCTTCCCCTTCGTCGACTGGTTCCGCAACTCGTCGCCCTACATCAACGCCCACCGCGGGCGCACCTTCGTCATCCTGATCGAGGGCGAGGCCATGGCGCGCGGGCGAGGGGAGCAGCTGATCCAGGACCTGGCGCTGCTGCACACCCTGGGCGTGCGCCTGGTGGTGGTGTTCGGCATCCGCCCCCAGGTGCAGCAGGCCCTGGACGAGGCCGGCATCTCGCCCGGCCTGCATCAGGGACGCTGGATCGCCGACGAGGCGGTGATGGCCTGCATCGAGCGGGTCGCCGCCGAGCAGCGCCTGTGGCTCGAGGCGCGGCTGTCGCTGGGGCTGCCCAACACCCCCATGCACGGCGTCGAGCTCACCGCGGTCTCCGGCAACCTAGTGATGGCCAAGCCGCTGGGGGTGCGCGAGGGGGTCGACTTCGACCGCAGCGGCGAGGTGCGCCGGGTGCGCGCCGCGGCCATTCAGGGGCTGCTGGAGCGGGGCTCGCTGGTGGTGCTGCCGCCGCTGGGCTTCTCCAGCACCGGCGAGGTGTTCGACTTGAACGCCTCCGACGTGGCCCAGCACGCCGCCATGGCGCTCGGCGCCGACAAGCTGATCCTGCTCGGCGAGGCCAGCGGCCTGTTCGACCAGAGCGGCCAGATGCAGCGTCAGCTCACCCCGGGCGAGGCCGAGCCGCTGCTCGGGCAGGCGCTGGCCGGCAGCGAGCTGGCCCGCCACCTGGAGGCGGCCTGCCAGGCCGCCCGCCACGGGGTGGCGCGCACCCATCTGCTCTCCTGGCACGACCATGACGCCCTGCTCGGTGAGCTGTTCACCCGCGACGGGGTGGGCACCATGATCACCCAGCATCGCTACGAGCAGCTGCGCCCGGCGGAGCTGGCCGACATCGGCGGCCTGCTCGAGCTGCTCGAGCCCCTCGAGCACCGCGGCATGCTGGTGCCGCGCTCCCGGGAGCGCCTCGAGCACGAGATCGACGACTACCTGGTGATCGAGCGCGACGGCATGATCATCGCCTGTGCCGCCCTGCACACCTTCGACGCCGCCGACATGGGCGAGCTGGCCTGCGTGGCGGTGCATGGCGACTATCGTGGCGGCAGCCGCGGCGAGCTGCTGCTCGCCGAGGTCGAGCGGCGTGCCCGGCGCCTCGGCCTGGCCTCGCTGTTCGCGCTCACCACCCACACCACCCACTGGTTCTTCGAGCACGGCTTCCGCCTGGCCGATATCGACGCGCTGCCGCCGCTCAAGCGCGACACCTACAACCACGCGCGCAAGTCCAAGATCCTGGTCAAGCCGCTCCCCCCCGGGCGCGGCTGAGACGCCATCTCCCCCTGCCAAACCGCTGCCCGAAACCCGGGGCGTCGCCTTTCTGCGTCGCCCCGGGTTTCGATGTCGCCAGAGGGTGACATCAAAAGCACTTGATTATAAAGGGGTATTTTTCTTCGCGAATAAAGCCGTCGCCAACTGGCAACAGAAAAGCGCCCTCCAGGGCCCCCTGAGGGCCCTGTTTCCCTCTCCTGGCCGCTTTCCCTCGGTCGTGCTGTTTTTAACTAGCTGATTTTTAATAGTTGTTGCCATTTTTGGCACGTGGATCGCAATAGTCTAGGTGAGCAACGGAAGCGGTTCACTACGGCTCGAACCGCTTTCGATCGCCAGGGAGTTCGGGCAATCACTGCCCTGTGCGCCCGGCCCCCAGGGCGATCAGCGTCTGCTCCTAGCGATGTGTGACTCAAGGTTGCGATGAGACGGGTACCGACGTAGTCAAGGACGTGTACCACTTTGGGCAAGGATGCCCTGGCATGGATGCCTCTCCCCCTTCGGGGGGATCGAATCGCGCAGCATCGCCATCGGTCCGGCCGAGGCGGTGGTGCCAGGAACGAAGCAGGGCGGTGGGCCATTCCATGGTACGCCACCCGCATGTGGAACCAGCCCCTGGCGGCGAAGGGGTCCACATGGCTTCGGGGCCTCAGGGCCCACGGAAAGCGTGTCGACTGTACCGGTCAGGCGGTCCTTTGGCCCACTTTCCAGACCCTTCAGTTCCCTGCGTACTTGGGCCGGCTCCGCCGGCCCTTTTTTTTCCGCCTCGTGCTCGCCGAATCGGCAGCTGGCGGGATGCGAGCAGGAAGTTTGGTGCCGCGTCGGCTGGCAGAACTCTGGTATCCTACAGGTCAAGAAGATGGCGGTATCTCCTGCTTTTCTGCCCCGATTCATCCTGCAAAGAACGCTGGACATGACTACTCGTGTGACGCGTCGCTGGCGCCCCCGTTCACTGTTTCAGCTCGTGCTGCTCGCCTTTCTCGTGGTGATGCTGCCGCTTGGCGTGCTGATGTTCCAGGCCGGCCAGGCACTCTCGGAGCTGTCGCGCCTGGCCGATGTCAGTGCCCGCCAGGCGGTGGAGGAGACCCGTCGTGCGCGCACCCTGGGAGCCCTGGCGCTGGAGATGGAACGCAGCGCCCGCCAGTATGCGGTGGTGGAGCAGGAGAGCCTGCTCGAGATCTATGCCGAGCGCCTCGAGGAGTATCGGGCGATTCTCGCCCACCAGCGCCTGCTGCTCGGCGAGGAGCCCGATGTGGCGGTGCTGGAGCGCCAGCTGGAGGTGCTGGAGCGCCTGCCCGAGCTGCCCCTGGAGGCGTTTCGCGAGCAGCTGGTGCTGTTTCCCCCCTTCGCCGAACGCACCGAGGCGATTCGGCGCGCCACCAACCGCCATATCGACATCCGCATCGAGAGCATCCGCGAGCGCGCCGAGGGGGTGCAGACCCGGCTGTGGCTGCAGACCGCGGCGCTGGTCTCGGCCAGCCTGGTGCTGATGCTGCTCTTCACCTGGCTGATCATCCGCCCGGTGCGCCAGCTCGAGCGGCGCATCCTGGGCATCGGCAGCGGGGTGCCGCGGGATGTGGCCAGGCCCGTGCAGGGGCCGGCCGAGCTGGTCCAGCTCGACGAGCGCCTCGACTGGCTCGCCTCGCGGCTGGACGAGCTCGAGGCCGAGAAGCAGCAGTTCCTGCGCCACATGTCCCACGAGCTCAAGACGCCGCTGGCCAGCGTGCGCGAGGGAACGGCGCTGCTCGCCGATGGCGTGGCCGGCGAGCTGACCCCGCGCCAGCTCGAGGTGCTCGGGCTGATCGACGCCAGCGGTGCCGAACTGCAGCGGCTGATCGAGCAGCTGCTCGACTACAACCTGCTCCAGCACAACCGCCAGATTGCCCCGGAGCGACTGGACATCACCGTGGTGATCCGGGAGGTGCTGGCCAAGCATCGCCTGGCCCTCTCCAGCAAGGGCATGCGGGTGACCTGCTTCGACGCCCCCCTGGAGTGGTCGCTGGATCGCACCATTACCGCCCGCATCCTCGACAACCTGATCTCCAACGCCATCGCCTACGGAGCGGATGGCGGCGAGCTGGAGATTCGCGCCAAGCGCCTGCGCGACCGGCTGGAGGTGGATGTGGCCAACAGCGGTGACGCCATCGCCGAGGAGGACCGCCACCGGCTGTTCGAGGCCTTCTATCAGGGCCGCGCCCGACGCAAGGGGCCGCTCAAGGGGTCCGGCATCGGCCTCTCCGTGGCCGCCGACTGCGCCCGGCTCCAGCACGGCCGGCTCGAGCTGGTCGAGGATGACCGCCTGGCGGTCTGCTTCCGGTTGACCCTGCCGCTCGGGATACCGATCGAGGCGCTACCCCATTCCCGGATGCCCGCCCTGGAGGCGGGCCACCATGCAAGGAACTGACCCTCATGCGACTACGCCCCCTGCTGGCCTGTGCGAGTGTGCTCTGGCTTGCCGGCTGCGAACTGCTTCCGGAATCGCCCTTTGCCCAGCCGTCCCGGCCCGCGCTCAGCGCGGCGGCGTCGGCGGTCAGCGGCTGCCATGCCGAGGTGCCCGGCTTCGACGACAAGGCGTGCCTGCTGCATGACTGGGTGGCCTTCGGGCTGGTCTCCCAGCGTGGCGACCGTGCCTGGCGCGACGGCATGCTCACCCGGCTCCAGGGGAGCGCCAACGAGCGCCGCCTGGCCCGCGCCGTGGCGCTTGCCTGGGGCAACGAGCGCGAGTGGGACCAGGCCGCCGAGCTCTTCAAGGCCGACCTCGCCGCGGCACCGGTGGAGCTGCAGCCGCTGCTGCGCTACTGGCTGAACGAGCTGGAGGGGCGCCGCGCCATGGTCGGCCGCCTGGAGCGTACGCGGGGCGAGCTGGCCGATGCCGAAAAGCGCCGCGCGGCGCTGGAGGAGGAGAACGCCGACCTGGCCGAGAAGCTCGAGGCGCTCACTGCCATCGAGCAGAGCATCAACCTGCGACAGCAGACCGAATGACAGGAGAACGACCGTGAAACACGCGACCTCCCTGCACCAGCAGGCCCACACCCAGGGCGTCCGGATGGCGGGCGGCGTGGCGCCGGGCCCGCGCGGTTCCACCGGCCCGCATATCCTGCTGGTCGATGACGATGTGAGCCTGCTCAAGCTGCTGGGCATGCGCCTGGAGAGCCGCGGCTTCCGGGTCACCACCGCCGAGAGCGGCCGCGAGGCGCTCAAGGTGCTGGAGCTCGATCGCCCGGAGCTGGTCCTCACCGACCTGCGCATGGACGAGATGGACGGCCTGGCGCTGTTCCAGGAGGTGCAGCGCCAGGCACCCGGGCTGCCGGTGATCCTGCTCACCGCCCACGGCTCGATTCCCGATGCGGTCAGCGCCACCCGCCAGGGGGTCTTCAGCTTCCTCACCAAGCCGGTGGACCGCGACGAGCTGTTCGCGGCCATCGACCAGGCCCTGGCCCAGGCGCCCGGCCCTGCCCTCGAGGGTGACGACGCCTGGCGGGCCGAGATCATCACCCGAAGCCCGGTGATGGAGCGCATCCTCGAGCAGGCCCGGATGGTGGCCGGCTCCGACGTCAGCGTGCTGATCACCGGCCCCTCCGGCTCGGGCAAGGAGCTGCTGGCCAATGCCATCCATCGGGTGAGCCGCCGCGCCGGCAAGCCCTTCGTGGCGATCAACTGCGGGGCCCTGCCGGAGCAGCTGCTGGAGAGCGAGCTGTTCGGTCACGCCAAGGGGGCCTTCACCGGGGCGGTCAGCGAGCACAACGGCCTGTTCCAGGCCGCCGACGGGGGCACCCTGTTCCTCGACGAGATCGGCGACATGCCGCTGCCGCTGCAGGTGAAGCTGCTGCGCGCCCTCCAGGAGCGCCAGATCCGCCCGCTGGGCTCGACCCAGTCGATCCCCATCGACGTGCGCATCATCTCCGCCACCCACCGCGATCTGGATCGTGCCATGCGCGAGGGGGAGTTCCGCGAGGATCTCTACTACCGCCTCAACGTGGTCAACCTGCGCCTGCCGGCCCTCAAGGAGCGCGCCGAGGACGTACCGCTGCTGGCCAAGCATCTGGTGGCCAAGGCGGCCGAGCGCCACAAGCCCTTCGTCAAGGGCTTCTCGCCGGAGGCGCTCAACCTGCTGGCCGCCAGTGCCTGGCCGGGCAACGTGCGTCAGCTGGTCAACGTGGTGGAGCAGTGCGTGGCGCTGACCAGCACGGCGATCATCCCGGAGGCCCTGGTCTCCCAGGCGCTGATCGCCGAGGACAGCGCCCTGCCTACCTTCAACGACGCCCGGGCCGCCTTCGAGCGCAGCTACCTGATCAAGGTGCTCAAGATCACCGAAGGCAACGTGACCCAGGCGGCCCGCATCGCCGGGCGCAACCGGACCGACTTCTACAAGCTGCTGGGGCGTCATGAGCTGGAGCCCGGGGCCTTCAAGCCGGATCGCTGAGCTCCCAACGCAAGACCCCCGCCTCGGCGGGGGTCTTGCGTTGCGGGGAGGGGCAGAATCAGCCGGGCAGCTTGGCCTTGCGCAGGTAGGGGAAGACCTTCTCGATCTTGCCGAACTTCGCCTCGGCCGCCTCGTCGGAGAGCGACAGCGGCACGATCACGTCCTGGCCGATGGTCCAGTCGGCGGGGGTGGCGACACCCTGGCCGTTGGCGGTCTGCAGGGCGTCGAGGGCGCGCACGACCTCGGCGAAGTTACGGCCCACGTTCATCGGGTAGATCATGGCGAGCTTGAGCTTCTTGTCCGGGCCGATGATGAAGACGGCGCGCACGGTGGCGCTGTCATCGGGGGTGCGGCCGTCCGGCAGGTAGGCGTCGGCGGGCAGCATGTCGAACAGCTTGGCGACCTTGAGGTCCTCGTCGGCGATGATCGGGAAGCCCACGTCGCAGCCGGCGTAGCTGGCGATGTCGCCGATCCACTGCTTGTGCTCCTCCACGCCGTCGACGGAGATGCCGATCACCTTGGTGCCGCGCTTCTGCCACTCCTCATTGAGGCGAGCGACCGCGCCGAACTCGGTGGTGCAGACAGGGGTGAAGTCCTTGGGGTGAGAGAACAGGATGGCCCAGCTGTCGCCGATCCACTCGTGGAAACGGATCGGTCCCTGGCTGGTATCGGCTTCGAAATCCGGGACAACGTCGTTGATGCGCAGTGACATGGTGTGACTCCTCTCTACTGAGCGAATCGTGTGACCAGGGGGCACACGGCGGAACTCGGGTGCCTGGCGGTGGAGACCGGCGTCTCGTCTCAGGCGTCGAATGTCATCTTGGATATTATTTTAATGAATATCTATATTCCAAAATCTATCAACCCGATCGAGTCCTCTCCTGCGGTGTGGTGTCGCAGGCGTCGGTGCGGACCACCCTGAGGTCGAGGATCCCCTCGCCGAGCCTCGCGGTGAGCGACTGACCCGGCGCGGTGTCGGCGGCGCGGCGCACCACCAAACCCCGCTCATCCTCGAGAATCGCATAGCCGCGCCCCAGCACGGCCAGGGGGCTCACCGCCTGCAGCTCGCGAGCCACCGCCCCCAGCTGCTGGCGGTGGCTTGCCAGCTGTCGGGGCATGGCGGCGTGCAGTCGCGCCTGGGCCCGCGCGAGGCGCTCCCTGGCCTCCGTCAGGCGCCGTGCCGGCGCATGGGCGGCCAGGCGGGTCGCCAGCTGCTGCTGGTGACGACGCTCGGCCTCGAGGCGTCCGGCCAGGGCGCGGGCCAGCCGACCCTGCAGCCGCGTCAGGGCCTCGCGGCGGCCGCTCAGCACCTCGCCGGGGTGGCGCAGACGGGCACGCAGGTGGTCGAGCCGCTGCCCCTCGCGCTCCAGGCGCCCCTCGGTGGCCCGGGCCAGGCGAGTCGACAGCGCGTCCAGTCGGCGGGCCAGCTCGCGCCGGTCCGGCACCAGCTGCTCGGCGGCGGCGGAGGGGGTCGGCGCCCGGGCATCGGCGGCGAAGTCGGCCAGGGTCACATCCACCTCGTGGCCCACCGCCGACATCACCGGCAGTCGCGAGTGGAAGATCGCCCGGGCCAGGTGCTCGTCGTTGAAGGCCCACAGGTCCTCCAGGCTGCCGCCGCCGCGGGTGATCAGGATCGCGTCCCTGGCCGGGTCCAGCGCCGCCTGGCGATTGAGCAGCCCCAGCGCCGCGATCATCGCCGGGGCCGCCTCGCGCCCCTGGACCGGCACCGGAATCAGGGTGATCTGGGCCAGGGGCCAGCGCGCCGCCAGCACCGCCAGCACGTCGCGGATCGCCGCCCCGGTGGGGGAGGTGAGCACCAGCAGGTGGCGGGGCGGGCAGGGCAGCGGTCGGGCGTTGGCGAACACCCCTTCGGCGGCGAGCCTGGCCTTGAGCGCCTCGAAGGCGGCCAGCAGCTCGCCGACCCCGGCCGCCTGCACGGCCTCGGCGATCAGCTGGTAGTCGCCGCGGGGCTCGAAGATCGACAGCCGGCCGCGCACCCGCACGCGATCACCGTCGCGCATGGGCGCGGCCACGAAGCGGGCGCGGGTGCGGAACAGCGCACAGCGCAGCTGGGCCTGGTCGTCCTTGAGGGTGAAGTAGAGGTGGCCGGAGCTCGGCCGCGACACCCCGGAGAGCTCCCCCTCGACCCACAGCTCGCCGAGGTCCCGCTCCAGGGTCTGGCGGGCGCGGCGGTTCACCTCGCTGACGGAGAGGGCATCGGGGGCGTCGGGAGTGGCGGACATGGATTGGGCTCCTGGGGCGGCGTCATCAGCCTACCACGCCGCCGGTGGCGCGAGCCCCTCCCGGAGACGGCGCCGCCGGGCACGGGGCCCGGCGGCAAACCTGGCGGCGGCGAGCGCCGCGGCGGGTTGAGGGGAGGGGGCGCCTCAGTCGTCGGCGCGCCTCAGTCGTCGGCGCCCACCGCATCACGGGCGGCTTCCCAGGCCCGCTGAGCATTCTCGCGGGTGGTGTCCCAGGCGCGCTCGGCGCCCTCCTGGGTGGTTTGCCAGGCGCTCTCGGCGCCATCCTGGGTCTGCAGCCAGGCCTCACGGGAGCGCTCCCGGGCCCTGTCCCACCAGTCGTCGCTGTAGACCGGGTAGCCCTCGATCGCCTCGGCGCTGGCCTCGAGCATCACGCGGTGCTCGGTCTCGCCGTCGTCATCGTAATGGGTGATCAGGGTGAACTGGCCCGACTCGACGATGAAGTCGCGCCCGCCGAGTCCCAGAACGCTGCCGCTCTCGATTACCAGGGCGGTTACCTGCATCGCCTCGTCGAAGAGGATGTCCTCGACCTCGCCGACGCGCTCGTCGGGGTCGCTGGTCAGGTAGACATCGGCGTCGAGGATGTCCTCGGCGGAGTAGAGGCCCTGGGGCTCGTAGGCCGGCTGGGCCTGGGCGCCCAGGGTGAGGCCGCCGGCCAGGGCGGCGATGGCGAGGGTCAGGGTGGACTTCTTCATGCTCATGGTTCGCTCCTTGATCGTGCCATTTCCTTTGATCGATTCCCGATTCATGGCGTTACGCCCCCGCAGGGGATGACTCTCACCCTAGCGCAGCCACCGTAATCATGGGTAATGAATGGTTTTCTAGTGTTATGTGACCCTCTCGACAGGGCCCCACCCCCCGTGACGTTGCCCGCCTCGGGGCGTTATAATGGTTGATTAACTTCACGACCCCCTTCCCACCAGCTCACTGGGTGTTGCCGATTATGTTACGTATGGCCCAAGAAGCTCTTACGTTCGATGACGTCTTGCTCGTTCCCGGCTATTCCGAGGTCCTGCCCAAGGACGTCAGCCTGCGGACCCGCCTGACCCGCGATCTCTTCCTCAACATTCCCCTGGTCTCCGCGGCCATGGACACCGTGACCGAGGCCCGCCTGGCCATCGCCATGGCCCAGGAAGGCGGCATCGGCATCATCCACAAGAACATGACGATCCCCCACCAGGCCGCCGAGGTGCGCAAGGTCAAGAAGCACGAGAGCGTGATCGTCAAGGACCCGGTGACCGTGGGGCCCAAGGCCAAGCTGGCCGACCTGCTGGCCATGGCCAAGGAGCACGGCTTCTCCGGCTTCCCGGTGGTGGAGGGCGAGAGCCTGGTGGGCCTGGTCACCGAGCGCGACATGCGCTTCCAGCCCAACCACGGCGACAGCGTCTCCGACATCATGACCCCCCGCGAGCGCCTGGTCACCGTGCCCGAGGGCACCGGCCTCGACATCATCAAGGCCAAGATGCAGGAGCACCGCGTCGAGAAGATGCTGGTGGTGGATGACCGCTTCCACCTGCGCGGCCTGGTCACCTTCAAGGACATCGAGAAGGCGCGCACCTTCCCCCTCGCCGCCAAGGACGCCGATGGCCGCCTGCTGGTCGGTGCCGCGGTGGGTACCGGCCCCGAGACGCCGGATCGCGTCGCCGCCCTGGCCGAGGCCGGCGTCGACGTGATCATCGTCGATACCGCCCACGGCCACTCCAAGGGGGTGATCGACCGGGTGCGCTGGGTGAAGGAGCACTTCCCGCAGATCCAGGTGGTGGGCGGCAACATCGCCACCGCCGAGGCGGCGAAGGACCTGGCCGAAGCGGGTGCCGACGCCGTCAAGGTGGGCATCGGCCCCGGCTCCATCTGCACCACTCGCGTGGTCGCCGGTGTGGGCGTGCCGCAGATCACCGCGGTGGCCAACGTGGCCGAGGCGCTCGCGCCCTACGATATTCCGCTGATCGCCGATGGCGGCGTGCGCTTCTCCGGCGACCTGGCCAAGGCGATCGCCGCCGGCGCCAGCGCGGTAATGGTGGGCGGCCTGCTGGCCGGCACCGAGGAGGCCCCGGGCGAGGTCGAGCTGTTCCAGGGCCGTACCTACAAGGCCTACCGCGGCATGGGCTCCATGGGCGCCATGGCCCAGAGCCAGGGCAGCGCCGACCGCTACTTCCAGGACAAGGACGCCGGCGCCGAGAAGCTGGTGCCGGAGGGCATCGAGGGCCGGGTGCCCTACAAGGGCATGATGAGCGCCATCGTCCACCAGATGATGGGCGGCCTGCGCGCCTCCATGGGCTACACCGGCTGCCGCGACATCCAGGAGATGCGCACCAAGCCGCAGTTCGTGCAGATCACCGGGGCCGGCTTCGCCGAATCCCACGTGCACGATGTGCAGATCACCAAGGAAGCCCCCAACTACCGCGCGGGCTAGGTGCTGGCCAGCTAAAATCGCGGCGGGGCTGACCCCCGCCGCTCGTGTTTTTGGATTCGCTCGCTGCCTGTGGCGGCCACAGAGACCCTCTCAATGACCGACATTCACGCCTACAAGATCCTGATCCTCGACTTCGGCTCCCAGTACACCCAGCTGATCGCCCGCCGGGTGCGCGAGATCGGCGTCTACTCCGAGATCCGCGCCTTCGACATCACCGAGGCCGAGATCCGCGAGTATAACCCCAACGGCATCATCCTCGCCGGCGGCCCGGAGTCGGTCACCGAGCTGGGCTCGCCCCGCGCTCCCCAGTGCGTGTTCGAGATGGGCCTGCCGGTGCTGGGCATCTGCTACGGCATGCAGACCATGGCCGAGCAGCTCGGCGGCGCCGTGGAAGGTTCCAATATCCGCGAGTTCGGCTACGCCCAGATCCGCATCGACGAGCCCACCGCGCTGTTCCGCGACATCGCCGACCACATCGACCACGACACCGGCAAGAGCCTGCTCGACGTCTGGATGAGCCACGGCGACAAGGTGGCCCGGGTGCCGGCCGAGTTCACCGTGACCGCCTCCACGCCGAGCTGCCCCATCGCCGCCATGGCCTGGGAGGCGAAGCGCTTCTATGGCGTGCAGTTCCACCCCGAGGTGACCCACACCCTGCAGGGCCAGCGCATCCTCGAGCACTTCGTGGTCGAGATCTGCCAGGCCGAGTGCAACTGGACCCCGGCCCAGATCATCGAGGACCAGATCGAGCGCGTGCGCGCCCAGGTGGGCGACCGCCACGTGCTGCTCGGCCTCTCCGGCGGCGTCGATTCCTCGGTGGTGGCGGCCCTGCTGCACAAGGCGATCGGCGACCAGCTCACCTGCGTCTTCGTCGACAACGGCCTCTTGCGCAAGGCCGAGGGCGACCAGGTGATGGAGACCTTCGCCCGCCACATGGGCGTGAAGGTGATCCGCGTCGACGCCGAGGAGCAGTTCCTCTCGCGGCTCGAGGGCGTGGCCGACCCCGAGGCCAAGCGCAAGATCATCGGCAACACCTTCATCGACGTCTTCGACGCCGAGGCGGCGAAGATCGAGGGTGTGGACTTCCTGGCCCAGGGCACCATCTATCCGGACGTGATCGAGTCCGCCGCCGCCAAGACCGGCAAGGCGCACGTGATCAAGTCGCACCACAACGTGGGCGGCCTGCCGGAGACCATGAAGCTCAAGCTGGTGGAGCCGCTGCGCGAGCTGTTCAAGGACGAGGTGCGCAAGATGGGCCTCGAGCTCGGCCTGCCCTACGACATGGTCTACCGCCACCCCTTCCCGGGGCCGGGCCTGGGCGTGCGCATCCTCGGCGAGGTCAAGAAGGAGTACGCCGACATCCTGCGCGAGGCCGATGCCATCTTCATCGAGGAGCTGCACAAGGCGGACTGGTACCACAAGACCAGCCAGGCCTTCGCCGTCTTCCTGCCGGTGAAGTCCGTCGGCGTGGTGGGCGACGCCCGCCGCTACGAGTGGGTCATCGCCCTGCGCGCCGTGGAGACCATCGACTTCATGACCGCCCGCTGGGCCCACCTGCCCTACGAGCTGCTGGAAACGGTCTCCAACCGCATCATCAACGAGATCAGCGGCGTCTCCCGCGTCACCTACGACGTCTCGAGCAAGCCGCCCGCCACCATCGAGTGGGAGTGATCGCGCCCGCGAACCGGTAGGCTATGAAGGGCCCGCCATCGGCGGGCCCTTCGTGTATCTAGACTAGTCCTAAGCTGAATGAGCCATAAGATGAAACTCGAGGAAGCCAGAGAACAGCTCCAGTTTGCGAGAGAGCATCTGGAGAGCGTTCGCAATATCAAGAGTCATTCAGAGTTTAGAAAATGGTGGCAAGCTTTCAGAACCTGTATCAATACAGCGTGTAACTCTGCTGATAATATTCTCGATACCCTGGTTATGAAAAGGGAAGTCGTGTTCGCCAGCCAATCAATTTGCTACGCAGTAGGCGTCAGCCGGAAACTCGATATCTTATACAAGCTAGGAATGCATCTTTCCATAAAGTTGATCCGGTCTCTGAGGTTGAGCCAGGGCTGATGGAAATGTCGCCAAGAGATCCTGTTGAAGGTATCGAGATGCCATGTGGTGCAATTAAATACCCAGCTAGAACGCTGCTGAAAATTAAGGTAAAAAGCCCAGCGGTCAAGCTGTTGCCAGTCACTAATTGGAAAGTCACTTATCCGGTTCCACTGCGTGACCCTGAGCTTGGTGGTGAGGTTCATTCTGCCTTGTCACTCGGGGAGGTCTCTATCAATCAAGTTCAAGACGCACTAGATCGTGTGGAAGCGCTGATAGCCAAGCGGCCGAAGAGTTGATTTTCACGATTTAAGTAGTGAGAGGTCGCCTTTTGCTCGCCTTCGGCATCACCTATTCCCTCCTTCTGATACTCTTCGGCCTGTGCGCCGAGGCGCGCTGGCGTGTCGGCGGGGCGGTGGCCGTGCTGCTGATGGCGGGGCTGGTCGGGTATGCCAGCTGGCTCTTCGTATGGCTGGCGCTGGGCTATGTGGCACTGACCGCCTGGATGCAGACGCAGCGGTTGCCGCCCTGGCCGCAGGCGGCAAGGCTCGCCGTCTGGCTGGTGGCCAGCACGACCCTGGTGCTCCACGCCTTCCCCGGCTATTCCGGACTGATGCTGGACGAGGCGATGGTGTGGAAGGAGGGCAGCCTGCCCACCGGCTTCTACTTCAACCACGACAAGGTGCTGGTGGCATGGGCGCTGCTTGGCTGGGTGCCGCTGTTTGGGTGCAGCCTGGTACCGCACGGGCAGGTGCCCTGGGTGCTGTCGCTCATGGTAGCGGGTGGGGTGGGGCTCTTGATGGGGCTTGCCAGCCTGCTGGGGCTTGTCGACTGGCGGCCGGGCCTGCCCACCGGCTTCTGGGTGTTCGCTGTCGCCAACCTGCTCAACACCTGCGTGGCCGAGGAGCTGTTGTTCCGCGGCGTGCTGCAGCGCTGGCTCGCGGCCCGTTGGGGCGCCGCCCTGGCCCTCCTGGTGGCCAGCGCCCTGTTCGGCATCGCTCACCTGGCAGGCGGTGCCGCCTTCGTGCTGGTGGCCTTTGGTGCCGGGCTGCTCTACGGGCTTGTCTACCTCTGGACGGGGCGGTTGGTGTGGGCGGTGCTGGTGCACTGGGGACTTAACCTCACTCACCTGCTGCTGTTTACCTACCCCATGAGTGCCTGAGAGCCCCCGCGCCGACCATCTTCGATCCCGCCAAGCACCGCCCGGCCGCCTGCTATGGTGAGTTTGGGGCCGTGAACACGAGAGAGGAGTCGGCGATGGAACAGCGCATGAGTCTGATCACCCTGGGCGTCGGCGACCTGGCACGGGCGCGGCGCTTCTACGAGGAGGGCCTCGGCTGGCGGGTGGGCCTGGCGGTGGAGGGTGAGGTGGCCTTCTTCCAGCTCAATGGCCTGATCCTGTCGCTCTATTCCCGCGCTGCCCTGGCGCAGGATGCCGGCGTGGCGGAGTCAGGAAGCGGCTTCGCCGGCATCACCCTGGCCCACAACGTGCGCTCGGAGGAGGAGGTGGACGCCCTGCTGAGCGAGGCGCAGCGCGTCGGCGGGCGAGTGGTCAAGCCAGCCCACCGGGCGGAGTGGGGCGGCTACTCCGGCTACTTCGCCGACCCCGACGGCCACCTCTGGGAGGTGGCCTTCAATCCCGGGTTTCCCATCGATGCCGAGGGCAATACCCGGCTCGGCTGAGCTTGCCGCCAGGCTGATGCGCGGCATGGATTGACAGCGCCGCGCGGTCGGGCATCAATGGAGCCGACCCCGCTGGGGAGCTACCGGGAGAGGCGGCGATGGAACAGCATGACCACGACAGGCACCGCGGCCCTCAGCTGCTGCACGACGAGCTGCCCGAGGAGCACGAGGACCCGCTGATCCGGCGGCTCCACGTAATCATCCGCTACGCCATCAAGCTGCTGGCGGTGCTGATGGTGCTGGTGATCATCTGGGGCGTCCTGGATGTCATCTACGTGCTCTACACCAAGTTCATCTCCCCGCCGGTGCTGCTGTTCGAGGTCAGCGACATCTTCGTGATCTTCGGCGCCTTCATGGTGGTGCTGATCGCCGTCGAGATCTTCGTCAATATCCGCCTTTACCTGGGCACCAATATCCTGCCGATTCGCCTGGTGGTGGCCACGGCGCTGATGGCGATCGCCCGGAAAGTGATCATCCTGGATATCGCCACCGTCACCGCCATGGAGATGCTGGCGATCGCCGCCGTGGTGCTGGCGCTGGGGGTGACCCACTGGCTGGTGGGCAAGCAGGACTAGGCTTTGAAGCCTGGGGTGGGCGATCAGCGCCAGCCCATCCGCCAGGTGTCGTCATCCTTGAGCGCCTGCCAGGGCAGGGTGGTCTCGCGACGGGTGTAGACGGCCTCGAGGACCACCGCGACCACGTTATCCTCCTCGTCGCGCTCCAGCGCCGTCACCAGGAAGTGCTTCTCCTTGTTCCGGGGCTTCGCCGCGGTCCACTTGCTGTGGTGCAGCTTCTCGGGGTTGATGGCGTTCATGGCGTCGCTCCTTGGTTGCCGCCGTGGGACGCGGGTCAGAGCCGCACCAGCATCTTGCCGGTGTTGGCCCCCTCGAACAGCGCCAGGAACGCCTCCGGCGTGCGCTCGAGGCCCTCCTCGATGGTCTCGGCGTAGTCGATCTCGCCACTGGCGACCCGCGGGCCGACCTCCTCGAGGAAGCGCGGGTAGTCGGCCCAGTGGTCGAAGACGATGAAGCCCTGCATGCGCAGGCGCCGGATCAGCACCATGGCCAGGTTGCTCGGCCCCGGCGTCGGCCCCTCGGCGTTGTAGCGGGTGATCATCCCGCACACGGCGATACGCCCGCCGGTGCGCAGGGTGTTGAGCGCCGCTTCCAGGCAGATGCCCCCCACGTTCTCGTAGTAGATATCGAAGCCCTCGGGGCAGGCCGCCTGGAGCGCCTCGGTGAGCTGCCCCGCGTCGCGGCCGCGGTAGCTCACCGCCTTGATGCCGTGGG
This sequence comes from Halomonas sp. JS92-SW72, assembly GCF_003547075.1. Taxonomy (NCBI): domain Bacteria; kingdom Pseudomonadati; phylum Pseudomonadota; class Gammaproteobacteria; order Oceanospirillales; family Halomonadaceae; genus Halomonas; species Halomonas sp. JS92-SW72. The sequence goes on along the minus strand of NZ_CP032147.1, from coordinate 1,521,350 downwards.
ATTCCAGCCAGGCGAGCTTCTCGGGTGAGCCGGCGATGCCGACCACGGTGCCACCGCGGGCCTTGGCCAGCTGCACGGCCAGCGAGCCCACCGCGCCGCTGGCGGCGCTGACCAGCACGTTGTCGCCCGCCTGCATCTCGGCGATTCGGTTCAGACCCGTCCAGGCGGTCATGCCGGGCATGCCCAGCACGCCGAGGTAGGCCTGCTCGGGCACACCGATGCCCGGCAGCGGCTCCGCCTGGTCGCCCGGCAGCTGGGCGATGTCCCGCCAGCCGGCCATGTGGCGGACCCGGTCGCCCACGTTCAGGCGTGCATCCCGGGATTCGATCACCTCACCCACCGCGGCGCCCTCCAGCGGCTCGCCGAGTACGAAGGGGTCGATATAGGTCGTCACGCCGCTCATGCGGCCGCGCATGTAGGGGTCCACCGACAGCCAGGTGTTGCGAATCCGCACCTCGCCCTCGGCCAGGGCGGGCAGCTCGGTCTCGCGCAGCTCGAACAGCTCGCGCCCCGGCGTGCCCTGGGGGAAGTCGTTGATGGTGAAGTAGCGTGACTGCATGGTGCCCTTCCTTTGCGTGACGGGGAGTGGGCCAGTCTAGGCCAGGGGGAGGTGCCCGGGTCAATCTCGAGGGGCCACCCGATGGCTCGGCCTCAATGCAGCCGTACCTTGTCGAGGGCCGCGGTCAGGCGCTCGATCAGCTCGCCGCTGTGGCGCCAGAAGTGCCAGTAGAGCGGCACCTCCAGCACCCGGCCGGGGGCGATGCTGACCAGTTCGCCCCGGGCCACCCACTCCTCGGCCTGCATCAGCGGCATCATGCCGTAGCCCATGCCGGCACGGGCCAGGCGCACGAAGCCCTCCGAGGAGGGGCAGAGGTGGAAGGGGAAGGCGCCGCGGTAGCCGCATTGGGCCAGGAAGCGGTGCTGCAGCCGGTCGTGGGGGCCATAGACGATGGCCGGCGCGTGGCGAAACGCCTCGGGCGTGGGCCCCGCCGGCAGGTACTGCTCGCGGTAGGCGGGCGTGGCCAGCGGGTGGTAGGTCATGGTGCCCAGCGCCACGCAGCGGGCCCCGGCGATCGGCTGGGGGCTGGCGCACAGGCAGGCGGCCACGTCGCCGTCGCGCAGGCGCTTCAGCCCCACGTCCTGGTCCTCCACCACCAGGTCGATCAGCAGGCCCTCCTCCCAGCAGAGCGGCCCCACCGCCTCGGCCCACCAGGTGGCCAGGCTGTCGGCATTCACCGCGATGCGCAGCCGTGGCGAGGCGCTCTCCAGGGTGGGCAGCGCCCGGCGCAGGTCGCGCTCCAGCAGCTGCACCTGCTGGAAGTGGTTGAGCAGCCGCCGGCCGGCCGGGGTCGGGGCCAGGGCGGGGGCGCGGACCAGCACCGGCTGGCCCAGGCGCACCTCCAGCGCCTTGATGCGCTGGGAGACGGCCGACTGCGAGAGCCCGAGGGCGATGCCGGCGCGCTCGAAGCCGCCGCACTCCACCACCGCCGCCAGCGCCTCGAGCAGCTTGTAGTCCAGCATGGTGGCTCGGGCCTCGAAGGGGGGTGTCCTCATCATAAGCAGAACTGATGAGCCATTAACAGGATGATTTTTGCGTATCTCGGGCGCGGGATAGTCTGGCCGCCATTCGACACCGATGGCGGAGGAGAGACGATGCTGGAGAGCTACCTGACGGGCCTGCTGGTCTGTGGCGGGATCATCATGGCGATCGGGGCGCAGAATGCCTATGTGCTGGGACTGGCCACGCGGCGCCACTACCACTGGTGGTCGGCAGGGCTGTGCATGGCCGCCGACCTGGCCCTGCTGACGCTGGGCGTGTTCGGGGTGGGGGCGCTGCTGCTGGCCATGCCGGCCACGCTGGAGACGATGCGCTGGGCGGGGGTGGCCTTCCTGGGCTGGCTGGCGTTCCATGCGCTGCGCCGGGCGCTGACCGGGCGCCAGGGGCTGGGCCTGGCCGGCGGCGAGGTGCGCGGCCTGCGTCAGGTGGTGCTGGTGACCCTGGCGGTGACCCTGCTCAACCCCCAGGTCTATCTCGACACGCTGCTGCTGATTCCGGCGGTGGGGGCGCAGCAGTCCAGTGCGGCCACCTTCCTGGCCGGGGCGGGTACGGCATCGGTGCTGTGGTTCAGCCTGCTGGCCTGGGGTGGGGCGGCGCTGTCGACCTGGCTGTCGCGGCCGCTGGCCTGGCGGCTGATCGATGGGGCCATCGGCCTGATGATGGCCGCCATCGCCCTGCGGCTCGCCCTGGGCCAGGGGTTTCCGGCGGCCTGACGGTGAGAGAGAGGGCTACCCGAGGCCGCGGCTCAGCAGGTCGTCGGCCACGGCGCGGGAGGCCTGGGCAAACTCGATGCGTGCCGCGCCCAGCGCGCTGAGGTCGCGGGAGTCGCTGTCGCGCTCCAGGCGGTCGAGCAGCGCCTTGGCCTGGGCCAGGCGGCGGGCGAGGGCGGTATCGAAGACCAGGCAGGCGTCGGGAACCTCGGGGTCGGCGAGCGGCTGGTCGATCAGTTCGGAGGACAGTGACGGGGGACAGGGTATGGCGTCCATGGACAGCATCCTGAGAGCACGGTAGACCCGGGGGGGCCGGGGAAAGGCGAATGCCTTTGATCATATCCATAGTGCCGAATGGCCGGCGCTGTCAATCCTTGCCGAGAGGCCGGCGTCGTCGAGTGGCGCTGCTGTCCGGAGACGCCGGGGTGGGAGGCGGTTGCAGGGCTCGCGCGCTGGGCCCATGCTGGGGGGATGGCAGTCGGGCCAGTCAGGGAGCGTGTCATGGGTGTGAAGGGATTTGCCGGGGGCTTGATCGCGCTGGGCGTGGTGCTGGGGCTATACGGCTGGCGGGCCTGGAACCCGGTCGCCTTCGTGGGGCTGGCCCTGGCCGTGGTGGGGGCGGTGGTGCTGGCCACCGGGCGTCGCGGCCCGGGCGAGGGGACCTGACAAGCCGCCTCATTGGGCTTATGATGGTCCGAGTCGACAGTCCTTCCCCCCTTCGGGGGTGGAGGGCTGTTTTTATTGGATGGCCCAAGGCTTTCTCTCTGCGTTGACGGGTTATCAGGAGGTCGTATGTCACCCCGCCCCCCCATCATCATCAATCGCCTCGATGCCGAGCGCCTGCAGCGCCTGATCGACGAGGCCAGCGACAAGGATCTGTTCGTTGCCGAGGCCCTCGAGGAGGAGCTCGAGCGCGGTGAGGTCGTCGATCCCGAGGAGATCCCCGAGGACGTGGTCAGCATGAACAGTCGGATCCAGTTCACCGACCTGACCCGCAACCGCCAGATGATCCGCACCCTGGTCTACCCGCACGCCCTGGCCACCACCGAGGATGGCATCTCGGTCATGGCGCCGGTGGGTGCCGGGCTGATCGGGCTGCGCATCGGCGATGTGATCGACTGGCCGCTGCCGGATGGTCACGAGGTACAGCTGCGCGTCGATGCCATCTTCTGGCAGCCGGAGCGCGAGAAGCAGTTCCACCGCTGAGAGGCCGCCTTCCACCATGCCGTTTTCCCTGTGGCTCTCCCTGGCGGCGGTGTGTGCCATGGGCGCCATGTCGCCGGGCCCCAGCCTGGCTCTGGTGCTGCGCCATACGCTGGGCGGCGGTCGCGCCCCGGGGGTGGTGGCCGGGCTCTCCCATGCGCTGGGCGTGGGCCTCTATGCACTGCTGACGGTGTGGGGCCTCGGCGCGCTGATCGTGCGTCAGCCGACGCTGTTCCAGGCGATCACCTGGGCCGGCGCGGCCTACCTGGCCTGGCTCGGCCTCAAGGCCCTGCGTGCCGGCCGCACCGGCCCGCTGGAAGCCGGGGCGGTGCCCACCACCCGGCGCCAGGCGGCCCGGGAGGGCATGCTGGTCGCGCTCGGCAATCCCAAGCTGATCCTCTTCTTCATCGCCCTGCTCAGCCAGTTCGTCACCCCGGACATGAGCCTGGCCGCCAAGGCAGTGATCGTGCTCACCGCGATGATCATCGACGGCGCCTGGTACGTGATGGTGGCGGTGGGGCTCTCCCACTCGCGGGTGCTGCCCTGGCTGCAGGCGCGCTCCCACTGGGTCAATCGCATCACCGGGGTGCTGCTGTTGGCCCTGGCGCTGCGCGTGGTGGCCGGGCCGCTGGCGTAGGCAACGTTGATGCCGGTCATCATACCTGTCGTGTGACTTTCATCAGGCGGTGTTACGCTCTGGTTACTTGTTGACCGGAATCCCGCCGATGTACGACTCCTCGCCTGCACCACTCGCGCTGGTCCTGGAGGCCGACCCGGACGTCGCCGCCGTGCTTTCTCTGCAGTTCGAGGTACTGGGTCTGGAGACCCGCTACTTCCAGCAGTCGACCGCGCTGCTTGCGGCGGTGGCCGCGCGGCCGCCGCGCCTGGTGGTGCTGGGGCTGGAGTTCGGCAGCGAGGACGGTTTCGCCCTGCTGCGCCACCTGGCGGCGACCGGCTACCGCGACTGGGTGCTGCTGCTCTCCGGGGTCGAGCGCAAGATCGCGCGGATCGCCGAGCGGGTGGGACATACCCTCGGCCTGCAGATGCTGGGCTGCCTCGACAAGCCGATGCGGCTCTCCGAGCTGCGCCGCTGCCTGGACAACCTGAGGGTGGGCTGCCGGGCGCCGCTTGAGGCGCGAGGCGAGCCGCTGTTCAGCGCCGACGATCTCGAGCAGGCCTTCATCCGGGACGAGCTCACCCTTCACTACCAGCCCCAGTTCGAGCTCGCCACCGGCCGGCTCAGCGGGGTCGAGGCGCTGGTGCGCTGGGCCCATCCCGCCCTTGGCCTGATCGGCCCGGCCAGCTTCCTGCCCCTGCTCTCCCTGGACCAGGGCAAGCGCCTGACGCGCCACGTGCTGGCGCGGGCCCAGGCCGATGCGTCCGCCTGGCTGCGCGAGGGGGTCTCGGCATCGGTCTCGGTCAACGTGACCGCCGATGACCTGATGTGCCCGGACCTGTTGGAACTGGCCTGCCTGCGCTCCCCCGAGGACCCGCCCCTGGTACTGGAGATCACCGAGACCGCCGCCATGCAGGATGAGCTGCTGGGCAGCGAGGTGGCGGCGCGGCTCTGCCTGGGGGGGCTCGAGGTGTCGGTGGATGACTTCGGCATCGGCTTCTCGTCACTGGCGCGGCTGCAGATGCTGCCGATCAGTGAGCTCAAGGTGGATCGCAGCTTCGTGCAGCATCTCCAGGAGGAGTCCCAGGACGCGGCCATCGTCGAGGCGGTGGCCCTGCTGGGTCGACGCCTGGGCATCCGGGTGGTGGCCGAGGGGGTCGAGGATCCGGCCAGCCTGACGCTCCTCGACCGCTTCGGCTGCACCCACGTGCAGGGCTACGGGCTGGCTCGGCCGATGCCGGCCGAGGCAATCCTCGAGGTGGGGTCGACTCAGGACTCGATGCGTGCCAGCAGCGCCTTGCAGGGCGAGCCGCTGGGCAGCACGCCGTAGGCGGGACTGGCCTCGTCGCCCAGTCGGGTGGCGCAGAAGGTATCGGCCACCTCGCTCGGCGCGTGCTGCACCAGCAGCGCTGCCTGCAGGCACTGAGCCAGGCGCTGGGTGAGCCAGCGGGCGCGGGGTTCCAGCCCCTCGGCGGGCCCGGCCAGCAGTCGCTCCAGCTCGGTCAGGGCGGCGTCCAGTCGGCGATCCTCGCCCCGGGCGGGCGCCATCGCCTGCCAGCAGGCGGCCAGCGCCTCGGGGTGGCGGCCCAGCACCCGCAGCACGTCCAGGCAGATCACGTTCCCCGAGCCCTCCCAGATCGAGTTGACAGGCGCCTCGCGGTAGAGCCGCGCCAGCGGCGACTCCTCCACGTAGCCGATGCCGCCCAGGCACTCCATGGCCTCGGCCATGAAGCCGGGGCCGCGCTTGTTGTGCCAGTACTTGGCCAGTGCCGGCAGCAGCCGGGCCAGGGCGCGTTCGTTCTCGTCGCCGCGGGCGGCGCCGTCGAAGGCCCGGGCGGCACGCATCACCAGGGCGAGGCCCGCCTCCACCTCCAGGGCCAGGTCGGCAACCACCGCCTGCATCAGCGGCTGCTCGGCCAGCGCCCGGCCGAAGGCGTGGCGCTCACGCACGTGGTGCCAGGCCACCCGCAGCGCCTGGCGCATCATGCCGACCGGCGCGGTGGCGGCGTCGAGGCGGGTCTGCTGGACCATCTCGAGGAGGGTGGCAATGCCGCGCCCCGGCGCGCCGATGGGCTCGGCCCAGGCGCCGCGGTACTCGATCTCCGCCGAGGCGTTGGCGCGGTTGCCGCACTTCTCCTTGAGCCGCTGCAGCTCGATGGCATTGCGCTCCCCGTCGGGGGTGAAGCGCGGCACCAGGAAGCAGCCGAGCCCGTCGTCGGTCCGGGCCAGGGTCAGGAAGGCGTCGGACATCGGCGCGCTGCAGAACCACTTGTGGCCGGTGAGCCGCCAGCCGTCGTTGCTGGGCTCGGCGTGCGTGGCGGCGAGGGATTCGGCTCGCGTGGCCGCGAGGGGGGCGGCTCGCGTGGATGTGGCGCGCAGATCGCTGCCGCCCTGCTTCTCGGTCATCGCCATGCCGAAGGTGAGCCCGCTCTTCTCGGTGGCGGGCAGGGCGCGCGGGTCGTAGTCCCAGGCCAGCAGCCCCGGCGCCCAGCGCGCCTGCGCCCGGCGGGAGTGGCGCAGCACCGGCATGGCCGCGTGGGTCATGGTCACCGGGCAGCAGAACCCCGGCTCGGCCTGGGTCAGCAGGTAGAGGGCCGCCACGTGGGCCTGGTGGCCGCCGCGGCCCTCCTCCTGCCAGGCCACGGCGTGCCAGCCGCGGTCGATGGCCAGGTGCATCAGCTCGTGGTAGGCGGGGTGGTAGCTGACCTCGTCGAGGCGCCTCCCGTGGCGGTCGAAGAGCCGCAGCGTCGGCGGGTGTCGGTCGGCGGCCTCGCCGAGCGCCTGGATGCGCTCGCTGCCGGCCTCACGGCCCAGCGGGGCCAGCCGGCGGGCGACCCAGTCCGGCGCCTCCCGGGCCAGGGCCTCGCGCAGCGGCGGGTCGTCGCCCAGCAGGTCGTGGTCGCCGCCTGGCGCGGGCTGGTTGGTCACCCGATGGGTGGCCAGCCGGGTGCGGGGAGCGTGGTCGGACATGGCACACCTCCAGCATCGCAGGGGTGTCCTGAGCATGGTGGGCCCGCGGGGTCCGGTCAACGTGACGCCGCGGCGCCGACTGGGTAGGCTTGGGGCATTTCCCCGGGAGATGCCCATGACCGACGCCCTTCGCGACGAGCCGCTGCCGACGCCGCACGTCGCCCGCGAGCGCATCCAGCTGGTGGATGCCCGCAATCGCCCCTGCGGCAGCGCCTGGCGCGCCCAGATGCGGCGCTTCCGCTTCTGGCACCGGGCCACCTACATCGTGGTGCGCAACGCCCGCGGCGAGATCTGCGTGCAGCGCCGGACTCTCACCAAGGAGGTCTTCCCCGGTGGACTCGATCTGGCCGCCGGCGGCGTGGTGGGCGCCGGCGAGGCCGAGCACCTGGCGGCACGCCGTGAGCTGGCCGAGGAGCTGGGCATCCGCGGCGTGCCGCTGCGCCCGGCCGGCGGCTTCATCCACGCCGAGGGAGGCCACCATATCTTCGGCAGCCTGTTCCTGGTCGACCACGACGGCCCCCTGGCGCTGCAGGCGGAGGAGGTGGCCGAGGTCTTCTGGCGGCCGCCCGCCGAGGCCCTCGCGCTGCCCGGGGTCACCCCGGACACCCGCCAGGCGCTGCAGGTGCTGATCGAGACCGGCCTGCTGGAGGCCGCACCATGAACCGCCCGGCCCGGCTGGGCGAGCTGGAGGCCGTGGTAGCGGCCCTGGAAGGGGTGGTGCTCGGCAAGTCCCGGGAGGTGCGCCTGGCGCTGTGCTGCCTGCTGTGCCGCGGCCACCTGCTGATCGAGGACCTGCCGGGGCTCGGCAAGACCACCCTGGCCCAGTCCCTGGCGCGGGTCACCGGGCTCGACATGCAGCGCCTGCAGTTCACCAGCGATCTGCTGCCTGCCGACGTGCTGGGGGTCTCGGTGTTTGACCCCCGTGAGGCGCGCTTCACCTTCCACCCCGGGCCGATCTTCCACGGCCTGGTGCTGGCCGACGAGATCAACCGCGCCACCCCCAAGACCCAGAGCGCCCTGCTCGAGGCCATGGAGGAGGGGCGGGTGACCGTGGAGGGGGAGACCCGGGCGCTGCCCGATCCCTTCTTCGTGATCGCCACCCAGAACCCCCAGGAGCAGGCGGGCACCTTCGCCCTGCCGGAATCCCAGCTCGACCGCTTCCTGATGCGCCTCTCCCTGGGCTATCCGGACCGCGGCGCCGAGCGCGAGATCCTGCGCGGCCGCGCCGGGCGCGTGCGCCTCGACCGCCTGCCGGTGCTGCTGGACGCCGAGCGCCTGCGCGCCTGGCAGGCGCGCCTGGACGACATCCACGTCGCGGATGCGCTGCTCGACTATGTCCAGGCGCTGGTGGCCGCCAGCCGTGACCACCCAGAGCTGGCCTGGGGGCTCTCCACCCGTGGCGCCCTGGCGCTGCTGCAGGCGGCCCGCGGCTGGGCGCTGCTCGAGGGGCGCGACCACGTGCTGCCCGAGGACGTCCAGGCGGTATGGGGGCCGGTGGCGGGCCACCGCCTCAGCAGCGGCCGGCGCGAGGAGGGCGAGGCCCTGGCGCGCCATCTGCTGGCGCGCGTGCCGGTGGCGGGCTGAGCATGGCGCGGCTGACGCTGGGCGAGCGCTGGTGGCGGCGCCTGGCGATGGCGCCGGGCACGCCGCTGCCCCAGCGCCGGCTCTTCCTGCTGCCGACCCGCTTCGGGCTGGGTTGGGCAGTGCTGGTCCTGCTGCTGCTGCTGTTCGGCATCAACTACCAGAACACCCTCGCCTACGTGCTGGCCTTCTGGCTGTTCGGCCTGGGGGTGGTGGCCCTGCTGCGCGCTTGGCGCAACCTGCTGGGCGTCACCCCCACCCTGCGTCTGCCCCAGGAGGTGTTCGCCGGCGGCGAGGCGCGTCTCGGCGTGGTGCTCGCCGGGGGGCGCCCGCGCACGGCGCTGGAGCTGCATGGCGGGGGCGTCTCGGCACGCCTCGACCTGCCGGAGGGACAGGGCGAGGCCGTCCTGGCCCTGCCGGCTCCCCGGCGCGGCGAGCAGCCGCTGCCGCGGCTGCGCCTGGAGACCCGCTGGCCGCTGGGGCTGGTGCGCGCCCTGGCCTGGCTGCAGAGCGACGAGCGGCTGCTGGTCTATCCCCGCCCGCTGGAGGAGGACGAGCCCGAGCACCGTCACGCCGGCGCGGGGCTGGAGGCCACTGACTTCGCCGGGCTGCGCCGCGCCGAGCCCGGCGACAGCCCGGCCCGGCTGGCCTGGAAGCAGTGGAGCCGCACCGGGGTGCTGGCCGCCAAGGCCTTCAGCCTGCCGCCCCGCCAGCAGCTGTGGCTCGACTATGACGCCTGCCGCGGCGACCCCGAACGGCGGCTCTCCCTGCTCTGCGCCCGGGTGCTGGCCCACCACCGGGCCGGCGATCGCTACGGCCTGCGCCTGCCCGGGGTGACCCTGCCCCAGGGGGAGGGGCCCCACCAGCGCCGTGTGGCCCTGGAGGCGCTGGCGCGCTTCTCCCCCTCTGGCGACCGGGGGGCGGAGTCATGAGGCCCGGCATGGCCGGCCGCGGCGGCGAGGCGGTGCTGGCCGATGGCCAGGCGCTGAGCGGTGCCATGCTGCGCCAGCTCTTCCTCGGCCAGTGCCTGGTGCTGGCCCTGCACCTGGCCTGGATGCCGGCCTGGCTCGCGGCCCTTGCCGCCCTGGTGGCCGGCTATCGCCATCTTCAGCTGCGCCGCCGCCTGCCCCGCGCCGGCATCGTGCTGCGCCTGGCCGGCGTCGGCGCGCTCACCGGCGGCCTGTGGCTACACTACGGCACCCTCGGGCAGATGGAGGCGATGATCGGCCTGCTGCTCGGGGTCTACCTGCTCAAGCTGCTCGAGACCCATGACCGGCGCGATGGCCGGGTGGTGGTGGCCATCGGCTTCGTGGCCACCACCGTGGCCTTCCTGCACGACCAGGGCATCCCCATGGCCGCCGGCGGGCTGCTGGTGCTGGCCTGGCTGGTGCACTCGCTGGTGTGGCTCTCCGGGGGCGATGCCCGCCGTGCCTGGCGCGAGAGCGCCTGGCTGCTGCTGCTCTCGGCGCCGCTGATGGTGCTGCTGTTCGCGGCCTTTCCGCGCCTGGGGCCGCTGTGGAACCTGCCCCAGGCCGATCGCGCCTCCACCGGGCTCACCGACGAGATCGCCCCCGGCGACATCGCCCAGCTCTCGCGCAGCGACGCCCGCGCCTTCCGGGCGCGCTTCGAGGGCGCCGAGCCCACCCCCGCCGAGCGCTACTGGCGGGTCTACACGCTTTCCGACTTCGATGGCGAGCGCTGGCGGCGGACCACCCCCGAGCGCCTGGCCGCCACCCTGGGCCGCCCCCTGGACGACTTCGTTGCCGAGGGGCGCCGCTCGCCCTGGCTCGACGGGGCGCCGCGCTTCGAGGTGGAACTGCTGCTGGAGCCGGACAGCCGCCCCTGGCGGCCGTCGCTGGGCGCGCCGCTGGCCGCCGAGGAGCCGGTGCGCTTCCTGGCCGATGGCACCCTGGAGGGCACCTCGCCGCTCGCCTCCCGCAGCCTGCTGCGCATGAGCAGCACCGGTCAGGCGCCGGCCAATCCCGACCCCGCGGGGCCCGCCTGGCACGCCATGCTGCCGGCCGAGGGCAACCCCCGCACCCGCGAGCTGGCCGAGCGGCTGTGGCGGGAGAGCGGCGCCGAGCCACGGGCCTTCCTGGCCGCCATCATGGCGCGCTTCGGCGAGGCGCCGTTTCGCTACACCCTGTCGCCGCCGCGGCTGACCTCCGCCGACCGGGTCGACGAGTTCCTGTTCGAGAGCCGCGCCGGCTACTGCACCCACTACGCCTCGGCCATGGCGGTGCTGGCTCGCTCGGTGGGCCTGCCGGCCAGGGTGGTGGCGGGCTTCCTGGGCGGCGAGCGTCATCCCGACGGCCACTTCACCATCCGCGACTACGACGCCCACGCCTGGGTCGAGGTGTGGCTCGATGGCGCCTGGCAGCGCCTCGACCCCACCGCGGCGATCGCGCCGGAACGCATCGAGGAGGGGCCCCAGGCCGTCGACGACGGCCGCGAGGCCTTCCTGGCCGATGCCGCCTTCTCGCCGCTGCGCATGCGCGAGGTGGGCTGGGTCAATCGGCTGCGCCTGGACTGGGAGCGCCTGGAATACCGCTGGCAGCGAGGCGTGATCGGCTACCAGCGCGAGGCGCGCAATGCCCTGATGGCCCGGGTGACCGTGCGGCTGCACGCCCTCTGGGACCGCCTGGTGGCGCTGGCCCCCGGCCGCGGCTGGCTGGGGGGGCTGCTGGGGCTGCTGATGGCGGCGGCCGCCGCCGCCGGGCTCGCCGCGCTGCTGCGTCTGGCCTGGCGACGCCAGCGGGAGGCGCACGACGAGGCGCTGCGCATCGCTCGCCTCCAGGCCTGGCTCGGTCGCTGCGGCCTGGGCGCTCGGCCCGGGGAGTCGCCCTCGGCCCATCTGCGGCGGGTGGCCGAGGCGGCGGGCGATGCGGGGCCCGCGCTGCGCGACTGCGCCCACCACCTGGAGCGGCTGCGCTACGCCCCCCTGGGGCGGGCCGAGCGTCGCGAACGCCGCCGCCAGCTTGCCCGGCGGGAGCGGGAGGTGCGCCGCCGGCTGCGGCGCCTGCCGCGCCGCCGGAGGGGTGGCGCGCAGGCGAGGGGCGTGGCATCGTGAAGGTCATCGACCATGAAGGCGCGCGCATGTCCCTCCACGATTACCAGTGCCGTACCGCCCAGGGCGAGCCCTTCAATTTCGCCGCGCTGCGCGGCCAGGTGCTGCTCATCGTCAACGTCGCCAGCCGCTGTGGCTACACCCCCCAGCTGCGCGAGCTGGAGCGTCTCTACCGCCGCTATCGCGAGCGGGGCTTCACGGTGATCGGCTTTCCCTGCAACCAGTTCGGTCGCCAGTCGCCGGAGTCGGCGCTGGATTTCTGTACCCTGAGCGCCCGGGAGTATCAGGTCAGCTTCCCGCTGATGGAGAAGGTGAAGGTCAACGGCGCCGGGGCCCATCCGCTGTTCGTGGAGCTCAGGAAGGCCGCCCCCGGCGTGCTGGGCACCACGGCGATCAAGTGGAACTTCACCAAGTTCCTGGTGGGCCGGGATGGCCGGGTGATCCGCCGCTTCGCACCGCGCGACGGCGAAGCGGTGCTCCGCGAGGCGCTGGAGCTGGCCCTCGACGAAGGGTAGGGCCTGGCGGTCAGCTCGTTCCAGCAGGGTGTGTGGCGAGCCGAGTCATCATGGGGGGCTCGCCCCTTTCCACCATCAAGCGTGCGATCAGCTCGTTCCAGCAGGGTGTGTGGAGAGCCGAGTCATCATGGGGGTGTCTCGCCCCTTTCCACCATCAAGCGTGCGATCAGCTCGTTCCAGCGATGCCGCGTCATCATGGTGGTCAGCCCCGAGAACAGCATCCAGCTGGTGCGGCGCCAGCCGGTGAGCCGGAGGTTGTGGGCCACCAGCTGCTTCATCAGCTTGTAGTCGTCGAAGCGGCGCCACTCGCCCACCATCGACATCTGCTGGCGCCCCAGCACCGGGGCGAGCTCCAGGCGGAAGATCCACTCCAGCTCCTTCAGCGTCAGATCGTGGCGCTCGATGACCTCGATCATGTGCGCATAGTCGCGCTCGCCTGGCTCGCGCTCCAGCCACAGCGGGGCCAGCGCCAGCCACAGCTCGCCGCGTTCATCGACCAGGGCCTGTGCATTCATCGGGATCCTCCTCGTGGCATTGCGCCCGGAGGTGCATCCTGCCCCAGGCGCGTGGCGGGCTCAAGGGCGGACAGCGCCCGGCGTGGCCGCTAGAATAGGGCGATTGCCACTCCATGACAGCGGGACGGCGGTATGCCGGCCCGACAACGACCAACAGCGAGGTCTGACGTGATCATCAAGCCCAAGGTTCGCGGTTTCATCTGCACCACCACCCACCCCGTCGGCTGCGAGAAGAACGTGCTCGAGCAGATCGAGGCGACCCGCGCTCGCGGCCTGGACAAGGCCCGCGGCCCGAAGAAGGTGCTGGTGATCGGGGCCTCCAGCGGCTACGGCCTGGCGGCCCGCATCACCGCCGCCTTCGGCTACGGTGCCGACACCCTGGGCGTGTTCTTCGAGAAGCCCGGCAGCGAGAAGAAGCCGGGCACCGCCGGCTGGTACAACAGCGCCGCCTTCGACAAGTTCGCCAAGGCCGAGGGGCTCTACAGCAAGTCGATCAACGGCGATGCCTTCTCCCACGAGGCCCGCGAGACCGCCATCGAGCTGATCAAGCAGGACCTGGGCCAGGTCGACCTGGTGGTCTACTCGCTGGCCTCGCCGGTGCGCAAGCTGCCGGACTCCGGCGAGCTCAAGCGCTCGAGCCTCAAGCCGATCGGCGAGACCTACCGTGCCACCGCCATCGACACCAACAAGGACACCATCATCGAGGCCGAGGTGGAGCCCGCCACCGAGCAGGAGATCGAGGACACCAGGGCGGTGATGGGCGGCGAGGACTGGGAGCTGTGGATCGACGCCCTGGACCGCGCCGGCGTGCTGGCACCGGGCGCGCGCAGCGTCGCCTTCAGCTACATCGGCACCGAGATCACCTGGCCCATCTACTGGCATGGCGCCCTGGGCAAGGCCAAGGAGGACCTGGACCGCGCCGCCGGCGAGATCGACAAGCGCCTGGCGGCCACCGGCGGCGGCGCCAACGTGGCGGTGCTCAAGTCGGTGGTGACCCAGGCCAGCGCGGCCATCCCGGTGATGCCGCTCTACATCGCCATGGTCTACAAGGTGATGAAGGAGAAGGGCCTGCACGAGGGCACCATCGAGCAGCTCAACCGCCTGTTCGGCGAGCGGCTGTATGGCGCCGACAGTGGCGAGATGGCCACCGACGACGCCGGCCGCCTGCGCCTGGACGACTGGGAGCTGCGCGACGACGTGCAGCAGGCCTGCAAGGACCTCTGGCCCCAGGTGACCACCGAGAACCTCTTCGCGATCACCGACTATGCTGGTTACAAGCACGAGTTCCTGAAGCTGTTCGGTTTCGAGCGCGATGACGTCGACTACGAGGCCGATGTGAACCCGGACGTGGAATTCGATGTCGTGACTCTGTAAGGACGCGCGAGTCCGGGCAGCTTGACGGTCTCGCGGCGTGGTGGCTTACCGACCCTGGAGGATCTCATGGACACCAGAGAGAGCAAGACACCGGAAGAGGAGCTCGAGCATCTCAAGGAGGTGCTGGAACCCGAGGACTTCGACGACCCCGAGCCGGATGCCAAGCAGCCCGAGGCCAAGCAACCGCCGCCCAGGACGATGCAGCGCCTGCTGCCCATCATCATCGTGGTGCTGGGCCTGCTGGTGGCGGCCATGCTGATCTACAGCGGCAGCGCCCAGTAGCCGCTCCTGGTCTCGAGACTCCCTGCCGGCCGGGCCTTAGCGCCCGGCCTTCTGCTTGGGTAAGATGAGGGCCCCGTTCCCTGCCGGCCCCGCCCATGCATGAGCCTCCGCCACCCCCGCCTGCGTCGTCGCCCTCCCGGCGAGTCGGCGTGCTGGTGCTACCCGGCTTCTCGCTGCTGGCCCAGGCCTGCGCCACCGAACCGCTGACGGTGGCCGGCCAGCTCGCCGGCGCGCCCCTCTATCGCCTCGTCACCCTGGGGCCGGCGGTACAGTCGGTCGCCAGCGCCTCCGGCCAGCGGCTGCTGGCCGAGCTGAGTCTGGCCGAGCTGAGTCTGGCTCAGCCCGGTCATGCTGAGCCTGGACTGGCCCCGGCCGCCGCCGACCTGGACATGCTGCTGGTGTGCGCTCCCGGTGCCCAGGCGGCCGACGAGGCCCTGCGGCGGCGGCTGGTCGAGCTGGCGATACCGGGACGGCTGGTCGCGGGGATCGGCGGAGGGGCGGAGCTGCTGGCCCGCGCCGGGCTGCTGGACGGCTACCGGGCCACGGTGCCCTGGCAGCACCTCGAGGCGGTGCGTCGCGCCCATCCGCGCATCCGGCTCTCCCGGCAGCCGTTCGAGATCGACCGCGAACGGCTGACCTGCGGCGGCGGCACCGCAGCCCTGGACATGATGATGACCCTCATCGGGCGCCAGCATGGCAGCCAGCTCGCCGAGCGGGTTTCGGCCCACTTCGTGCTGGAGCGGGTACGCATGGGCGAGGAGCCGTCCGGCCCGCCCTCGGGCGGCGTCCCCGAGAGCCTGGCGGAGGCGCTGGCGCTGATGGAGGCCAACGTGGAGGAGCCGCTGACCACCGCCGAGCTGGCCGAGCACCTGGGGATCTCGCGGCGCCAGCTGGAGCGGCTGTTCAAGAAGCACCTGCAGGCGGTGCCGAGCCGCTACTACCTGGACCTGCGCCTGCAGCGGGCGCGGCGGCTGCTGCGCGAGAGCGAGCACCCGGCGGGGGAGGTGGCGATGCTGACCGGCTTCTCCTCGGCGGCGCACTTCTCCACCGCCTACCGCAACCACTTCGGCCTGACCCCGAGGGAGGAGCGGCTGGGCTGAGCCTCAGCGTGGCCTGGTCGGGCGTGCCAGCAGGGCCCGGAACAGCGTGCCCATCATCACCGGGGTGTCCTGCTCGATGGTGAAGCCGGCCCCTTCCAGCAGCGGCCGGGCCTGGCGGGTGATGTCGGTGGCGAGGGCGCTGGTCAGGGCGTTGAGGGCGCGCCGGGCGGCGCTCGCGGGGCGGTCATCGGCCTGGAACTTGTCCATCACGCAGAGCTGGCCGTCGCCCCGGAGCACCCGGCGAGCCTCGGCCAGTCCCCGCGCCGGGTCCGGCATCACCGCCACGATCAGGTGCATCACCACCACGTCGAAGTGCTCGTCGGGGAAGGCGAGCGCCTCGCCGTCCATCTCCGCGGCCTGGACGTCCATGCCCAGCGCCTCGGCGCGACGGTCGATGCGCCGCACCATGGCCGGGCTGAGGTCGGTGGCGTGAATCTCCACATCCCGCGGCAGCCAGGGCAGGTCGAGCCCGGTGCCGGCGCCCACCAGCAGCACCCGCATCCCCGGCTGCCAGGTCACCTGGTCGAGCGACCGGTGCCGCGCCCGGCGAAAGGCGCGTTCGGCCACGGCGTCATAGAGCGGCGCGTAGAGGCTGTAGCGCAGGCGGTTCCAGGCGGTGGTATTGAACATGGGCAGATCCTTCGAGGCATCGACCTCAGCCTAGCCTTTTTCACAACTCCCTGTCCCATCGATGAAAGCATCCGGTAGGGCGACTCCCTATACTCGGTGGGGTATCTGCCACGAATCCCCCTTTCTGCAAAGCATTCCGCAAAGCACTTCGTAAAGGACAAGCGACATGACCCAGACCCCGACCCGTGCCGACTTCGACCGCTACATGGTGCCCAACTACGCCCCCCAGCAGGCGATCCCGGTACGCGGCGAGGGCAGCCGCCTGTGGGACCAGGCCGGGCGCGAGTACATCGATTTCGCCGGCGGCATCGCGGTCAACGGCCTGGGCCACTGCCATCCGGTGCTGGTGAAGGCGCTCACCGAGCAGGCCGGCAAGCTCTGGCATGTCTCCAACGTCTACACCAACGAGCCGGCACTCAAGCTGGCCCGCAGCCTGGTGGAGCGCACCTTCGCCGACAAGGTGTTCCTCTGCTCCTCGGGCGCCGAGGCCAACGAGGCGGCCCTCAAGCTGGCCCGCCGCTGGGCCCATGACCACTTCGGCGAGCACAAGAACCGCATCGTCTCCTTCACCCAGTCGTTCCACGGCCGCACCTTCTTCACCGTCAGCGTGGGCGGCCAGCCCAAGTATGCCCAGGGCTTCGGCCCGGTGCCGGGGGGGATCGTCCACGGCGAGTACAACAATCTCGACAGCGTGCGCGACCTGATCGACGACGACACCTGCGCGGTGATGGTGGAGCCGATGCAGGGCGAGGGAGGCGTGCTGCCGGGCGATCCCGAGTTCCTGGCCGGCCTGCGGGCGCTGTGCGACGCCCACGATGCCCTGCTGATCTTCGACGAGGTGCAGACCGGCGTGGGCCGCAGCGGCACCCTCTACGCCTACCAGCAGCTCGGCGTGACCCCGGATATCCTGACCAGCGCCAAGTCGCTCGGCGGCGGCTTCCCGGTGGGCGCCATGCTCGCCAGCGACCGGGTGGCGTCGGCCTTCGCCTTCGGCACCCACGGCTCCACCTACGGCGGCAACCCGCTGGCCTCGGCGGTGGCCCTGGCAGCGGTGGAGTTCATCGACACCCCCGAGGTGCTGGAGGGCGTGAAGCGCCGCCATGCGCTGTTCCGCGAGCACCTCGAGGCGATCAACGACAGGCACGGGGTGTTCGGCGAGATCCGCGGCATGGGCCTGCTGATCGGCGCGGTGATGTCCGCCGACTACGAGGGGCGCGCCGCCGAGATCCTGCCGCTGGCGGTGGAGGAGGGGCTGATGGCCCTGGTCGCCGGGCCCAACGTGCTGCGCATGGCGCCCTCGCTGGTGATCCCCGAGGCGGACATCGCCGAGGGCATGGCGCGCCTGGAGCGAGCCATCGCACGGCTCGTGGCCGGTCAGTGAGCCGGCCTGCCGGCCCCCTGTCATCCGAGGGAGACCCCGCCATGCTGGTCGTTCGCCCCGTTGTGCCCGCCGACCTGCCCGCCCTGGAGCGGCTGGCCGGCATGGCCGTGCCGCAGCTGACCAACCTGCCGGCCCATCGCGATCGCCTGGAGGAGCGCATCGCCCGCTCCCGCCAGGCCTTCACCGCCGAGGTGGCCTTCCCCGGCGATGAGCACTACACCTTCGTGCTCGAGGACCGGGAGCGCGGCGAGGCGGTGGGCACCGCTACCATCCGCGCTCAGGCCGGCGCCCGGGACGCCTACTACACCTACCGGCAGGAGACCCTGATCCACGCCTCCCAGCAGCTCAACGTGCGCCGGGAGGTGCAGACCCTGGCGCTCTCCCACGAGGTCTCCGAGGCGAGCCTGCTCTGTGCCTACTCGCTGGAGCCCCGCTACCGGGGCACCAGCGCCGAGAGCCTGCTGCGCCGCGCGCGGCTGATGTTCATCGCCCAGTACCCGGAGCGCTTCGCCGGCCTGCTGGCCATGGCCTTCCCCGGCTTCCTGGACGGCGCCGGCGAGTCGCCGTTCTGGAACAGCGTGGGGCGCCACTTCTTCATGCGCGACTACCACGAGATCAACACCCTGGCCGGCATCCGCTCCAAGAGCTTCATCGCCGAGGTGATGCCGCAGTTCCCGCTCTACCTGCCGCTGCTCACCCCCCAGGCGCGGGCCGCCATCGGCCGCGAGCATCCCGACCACGAGGGGGCGCTGGCCGAGATGCTGGCCGAGGGCTTCCTGCGCTCGCGTCACGTGGACATCTTCGATGCCGGGCCGGTGATCAAGGCCGAGCGCGAGCGGCTGCAGACCTTCCGCCGCGCCGCCTGGCATCCGGTGCGCATCCGCCCGGCCCATGCCCTGCCGGATGCGGAGCCGGCCATGGTGGCCAACCAGCGTCTCGATGACTTCTGCTGCGTGGTGGCGCGCTATGCCCTGTCGCCCACCGGCCAGCTGATGCTCTCGCCGGAGCACGCCGAGCGCCTCGGCGTGGAGGAGGGGCGCGCGGTGCTGGCTGCGCCGCTCGCGCTGCCCGGCATGGGCGACGACGGCGTCGAGGAGCGCGACCCGGGCTACGACGAGGGAGAGCTGTGATGCGTATTCGACCGATCGCCGAGAGTGACCTGGACGAGCTGCAGGCGCTCTCCCGGGAGACCGGCGTGGGCTTCACCTCGCTGCCCGACAACCGCGAGTTCCTGGCCGCCAAGATCGCCGCCACGATCAGCGCCTTCGAGGAGCGTGTACCGCCGGACCAGCGCAACTACTTCTTCGTGCTGGAGGACGAGGCCACCGGCCACCTGGCCGGCTGCTGCGCCATCGAGGGCGAGGTGGGGCGCGAGGTGCCCTTCTACCACTACCGGGTGGGCACCCTGGCCCACTCCTCGGTGCAGCTCGACCTGCATCGCACCATCGACAGCCTCTTCCTGTGCTCCGACCACACCGGCGATGCCGAGGTGGCCTCGCTCTTCCTGCGCCCCGAGTACCGCGGCGGCGACCGCCGCCACCAGCGCAACGGCGCGCTGCTCTCCATGGTGCGCTGGCTGTTCATGGCGGAGTTCCGCGACCGCTTTCCCGCCAAGGTGCTGGCGGAGATGCGCGGGGTCTTCGACGAGCGGGGCAGGAGCCCCTTCTGGCACTGCCTGGGCAGCCACTTCTTCCCGCTGGACTTCGACGAGGCCGACCGGCTCACCGGGCTGGGACAGAAGAGCTTCATCGGCGAGCTGATGCCCAAGTACCCGATCTATACCCCCTTCCTCTCCGAGGAGGCGCGGGCCTGCATCGGTCGGGTCCACGAGCAGACCCGCCCGGCCCTGGCCATGCTCAAGAAGGAGGGGCTGCGCTGGGAGGGCTATATCGACATCTTCGACGGCGGCCCCACCGTCGAGGCCTATATCGACGATGTGCGCGGTGTGCGCCTCTCCCGGCACTGTCGGGCCGAGATCGACCCGACGCTGAGCGATGAGGGCGCGCGGCCGCGCTGGCTGGCCGCCACCACCGGCATGGCCGACTTCCGCGCCGCCTGGGTGGGGCGCGGCCCCGACGCGGCGGGCGTGCTCAGGCTCGCGCCCGGCGAGGCGGCGCGGCTCGAGGTGGACGCCGGCGCCACCCTGCGGATTCTGGATAGCGAGGAGGAAGGCTGATGAAGGCGAGACGAGAGCTGCTGGTGGGCGGTATCTGGCAGGCCGGGGAGGGCCGGATCTTCACCAAGCACGACCCGGTCTCCCGGGAGCGACTCTGGGAGGGGCGTGCCGCCAGCCCGGCCCAGGTGGCGGCCGCCGTGGCGGCCGCCGTGGCGGCCTTCCCCGGCTGGGCGCGCACGCCCTTCGCCGAGCGCCAGGCACTGGTGGAACGCTTCCGGGAGGTGCTGGAGCGCCATCGCGAGGACCTGGCCGCGGCCATCGCCCACGAGACCGGCAAGCCGCTGTGGGAGTCGCGCACCGAGGTGGGCGCCATGATCGGCAAGGTGGCGCTCTCCCTGCGCGCCTACCAGGAGCGCACCGGCGAGCGGGAGCGCGACCTGGGCGATGCCCGGGCGGTGCTGCGCCATCGTCCCCACGGGGTGATGGCGGTGTTCGGCCCCTACAACTTCCCCGGCCACCTGCCCAACGGCCATATGGTGCCGGCGCTGCTGGCCGGCAACTGCGTGGTCTTCAAGCCCAGCGAGCAGGCCCCGCTGACCGCCGACCTCACCCTCCAGTGCTGGCTGGAGGCGGGGCTGCCCGCCGGCGTGATCAACTTGGTGCAGGGTGCCGTGGAGACCGGGCAGGCGCTTGCCGCCGATCCGGGCATCGATGGCCTGCTGTTCACCGGCAGCGCCGGGGTAGGCGGCATGCTGCACCGTCAGTTCGCCGGCCAGCTGGACAAGATCCTCGCCCTGGAGCTGGGCGGCAACAACCCGCTGGTGGTGAAGGACGTGCCCGACCAGGACGCCGCGGTGCTCACCATCCTGCAGTCGGCCTACCTCTCCGGCGGCCAGCGCTGCACCTGTGCTCGGCGGCTGATCGTGCCCGAGGGGCCGGTGGGTGACCACCTGCTCGACGCGCTCAGCGACGCCGTCTCGCGGCTGCGGGTGGCCGGCCCGTTCAGCGAGCCCGCCCCCTTCTACGGGGGCCTCGTCAGCGTGGCGGCGGCCGATGGGCTGCTCGCGGCCCAGGCGTCGCTGGAGGAGCTCGGCGGCACGGTGCTGGCGCGCATGGAGCGCCTGGAGGAGGACACCAGCCTGCTCTCGCCGGGGCTGATCGACGTGACCGGCCTCGAGGTGCCCGATGAGGAGCACTTCGGCCCGCTGCTCAAGGTGCAGCGCTACCGCGACTGGGACGAGGCGATTGCCCTGGCCAACGCCACTCGCTACGGCCTGGCCGCCGGCCTGATCGGAGGCGAGCGCGCCGACTGGGACGACTTCCTGCTGCGCATCCGCGCCGGCATCGTCAACTGGAACCGCCAGACCACCGGCGCCTCCGGCGATGCGCCCTTCGGCGGGGTAGGCGATAGCGGCAACCATCGCCCCAGCGCCTTCTATGCGGCCGACTACTGCGCCTATCCGGTGGCCTCCATGGAGAGCGAGGACCTGCACCTGCCCGATCAGCTGCCGCCGGGGGTGAGCCTGTGAGCGACCAGCAGAGACCGGATCGCGACTACCGCGAGGTCAACTTCGACGGCCTGGTGGGGCCGACCCACAACTACGCGGGCCTGGCGCTGGGCAATGTCGCCTCGATGAGCCACGGCGGCCTGGTGGCCAACCCCCGGGAGGCCGCCCTCCAGGGGCTGGCCAAGATGAAGGCGCTGATGGACGCCGGCTATCTCCAGGGAGTGCTGCCGCCCCAGCAGCGCCCCGACCTCGGCGCCTTGCGGGCGCTGGGCTTCTCCGGCAGCGACGAGCGGGTGCTGGCCCGGGCCGCCGGCGACGCCCCGCAGATTCTGCGGGCGGTCTGCTCCGCCTCGAGCATGTGGACCGCCAATGCCGCCACGGTGACGCCCAGCCCGGACGCGCCGGATGGCCGGGTGCACTTCACCCCGGCCAACCTGCAGTCGAGCTTCCATCGCTTCCTGGAGCCGGCCACCACCGGCCGGGTGCTGGCGGCGATCTTCCGCGACGAGGCCCGCTTCGCCCACCACCCGGCACTGCCGGCGACGCCGGCCTTCTCCGACGAGGGAGCGGCGAACCATACGCGCCTGGCCGGTGGCCACGGTGACGCCGGCGTGCACCTCTTCGTCTACGGCCGCGAGGCCTTTGGCTGGGGCAGCGAGACCCTGCCGGCCCCGAAGCGCTTCCCGGCGCGCCAGACCCTGGAGGCGAGCCAGGCGGTGGCCCGCCAGCACGGCCTGGCCGAGTCACAGGCGGTCTTCGCCCAGCAGCATCCCGAGGCCATCGACGCCGGGGTGTTCCACAATGACGTCATCGCGGTGGGCAACGGCCCGGTGCTGCTCTATCACGAGATGGCCTTCCTCGACGAGGCGGGCACCCTCGAGGCGCTGCGCGAGCGCATGCGCACGCCACTGATCCCGGTGCGCATCCCCCTCGAGGCGGTGAGCCTCGAGGATGCCGTCGGGTCGTATCTCTTCAACTCCCAGCTGCTCTCCAACCCCGACGGCTCCATGACCCTGGTGGTGCCCGGGGAGTGCCAGGAGAACGCGAGCGTGTGGCGGACGGTCCAGGACCACCTGCTGGCCGGGGCCAACCCCATCGGCGAGGTGGTGGTGAAGGACGTCAAGCAGAGCATGCGCAACGGCGGCGGGCCCGCCTGCCTGCGCCTGCGGGTGGTGCTCGGCGCCGAGGAGCGCGGGGCGCTGGCCGGCCGGGTGCTGCTCGACGACGCCCTGCACGGCGAGCTTACCGCCTGGGTCGAGCGCCACTACCGCGATCGTCTCGCCCCCGAGGACCTCGCCGACCCGGCCCTGGCCCGGGAGACCCTCGTCGCCCTGGACGAGCTGAGCGGGATCCTCGAGATCGGCAGCGTCTACCCCTTCCAGCTGGGGTGAGGGCATGAGCATGAGCGATGATGCGGCGGTGCGGATCGAGCGGCTGCTGCCCGACTCGCCCCACCTGGCCCGGGTGGCCGGCTGGCAGCACGATCAGTGGGGGCAGCTCTCCCCCGGGGAGACCCTGGCCACCCGGCGGGCGTCACTGGCGGCAGAGTGCGGGCCATCGGGGGTGCCTTCGGTCTTCGTGGCGCTGCAGGGCGAGCGGTCGGTGGGCACGGCGAGCCTGGTGGCCGATGACATGAGTGGCCGCGACGACCTCGGCCCCTGGCTGGCCTCGGTCTATGTGCTGCCCGAGTGGCGAGGGCAGGGGATCGCCTCGCGGCTGGTGAGGCGGGTAGAGGACGAGGCCCGCGCGGCCGGCATCGAACGACTGTGGCTGTTTACCTCTGACCAGCAGGCGCTCTATGCGCGCCTCGGCTGGCAGGAGCAGGCCTGGGTGCCCTACCGCG
Source organism: Halomonas sp. JS92-SW72 (assembly GCF_003547075.1). Taxonomy (NCBI): domain Bacteria; kingdom Pseudomonadati; phylum Pseudomonadota; class Gammaproteobacteria; order Oceanospirillales; family Halomonadaceae; genus Halomonas; species Halomonas sp. JS92-SW72. Next base: position 1,498,381 of record NZ_CP032147.1, on the reverse strand, counting down.
GCGACAGGGTGATCATCATGGAGCGCCGCCTGGCGGGGGAATGACCCTGCGCCCGCCGCGAGGCACGCCTCGGCGGCGGGCGCCGCGACTCAGCCGCCGCTGGCCACTCCGCCCACCACGCCGCCGCGCAGGCCGCTGCGGTTGCCGCTGGCCTGAAGGTGGCTGGCCACGGCGTCCTCCGGGGAGCCGGCCATCTCGCGGAACATGCCCATGGAGCCGAGCAGCGCCGAGGACTCGTAGGGCACGAAGACGCGCTCACCCTCCTTGGCCATGGTCGGCAGCGCCTTGATGTAGCTCTGGCCGAGCAGATAGCCCACCACGGTGCGCTTGTTCTCCTCGCTGTCGCCGATCGCGCCCAGCACCAGCTTGATCGACTCCTGCTCGCCCTGGGCACGCAGGATGGCGGACTCCTTGTCGCCCTGGGCGTTGAGGATCGCCGACTCGCGCTGGCCCTGGGCCATGGCGATGGCGGCCGCCTTCTCGCCTTCCGCCTCGGTGACAGTGGCCCGGCGCTTGCGCTCGGCGGCCATCTGCAGGCGCATGGCGGACTCCACCTCCTCGGGCATGGCGATGTCCTGCACCTCGACCCGGGAGATCTTCACCCCCCACTTGGAGGCGGCCTCCTCCATGGCGGCCTGGATCTCGTTGTTGACCTCGGCGCGGGACTCGAACAGCTTGTCGAGCTCCATCTTGCCGACCACCGAGCGCAGGGTGGTCTTGGCCAGCACCTCCACCGCCTGGCTCATGTTCTCCACCTCGTAGACGGCGCGCTTGGGGTCGATGATCTGGTAGTAGAGGGCGCCGTTGATATTCACCGTGACGTTGTCGGTGGTCACCACCGGCTGGCCGGGGAAGTCCATCACCGTCTCGCGGCGGTCGATGCGCGCCTCGTTGCTGGTGACGGCGTGGTACTCCTCGCCCATCTTGCGATAGCGGATCATGGTGATGGCGCGGGGCTGGTCGATGAAGGGCACGATGATGTTGATGCCGCTCTCCAGCACCCGGTTGAACGACCCCAGGCGCTCGATCACCATCACCTCCGACTGGCGCACGATCACCAGCCCCTTGGCGATGATCAGGATGCCGATGACGACGACGATCAGGGCGATGATCAGCCCCGGGCTGACGGGAAGATCCATTGGGTATTACTCCTTGTCGTGGGTGGCGCCGGAGACCGGCGCTGGAGAGGCCAGCGTCACGATGGCGGTGGTGCCATCGAAGGCCTGGAAGATGACCCGAGTGCCGGGAGGCAGGTCGGTCTCGCCGCTCTCCTCGTCGGCGTCAGCGGCGACCCGCAGGCGATAGAAGTCGCCGTTGATCTTGATGCCGCTGGCACCGTCGAAGTCGCGCCTGAGGGTGGTATAGGTGTGGCCCTTCTCCACCCCGGTACCGGTGGTGCCGTAGGCCACGCCGCGGGGCGAGAAGCGGGGACGGATCACCCACACCGCCAGCGGCACCAGCACCCCGGAGAAGAGGCCCATGCCCAGCAGCTGCCAGGGAAGCGACAGCCCCAGGCCGGCCAGGGCGGCGGTCAGGACGGCGGCGATGCCGAGCGCCAGCAGCACCAGGCCTCCGGTGGTGAGCTCGGCTAGGCCCAGCAGCAGGGCGACGATCAGCCAGATGACGGCGGGGTTCCAGTCCATGGGGCGTTCCGTTGGCTCGGGGCAGAATAGGGTTCGGGGCAGGGAGGATCGGCAGCAATCAGGCAGAGCTCGTGGATGAGGATCACCTCGAGGGTACGCGGTTAGCGGGCCACCGGCTACGCCTGGCGACTTCATGATAAGGGGGAACCGGTTGACCGTCGGGTAGTCCACAGAGGGCAGAATGCAGGAATGCAGGTATCCAGACCCAGGCAAGAGGAGCCATCCATGACCCATCGACAGACGCGCCAGCCGAACCGCAAGGAGGAGATCCACGCCATTGCCGCCGGCCGCCCCCAGGCCGGACTCGGCTGGTGGGCCGCAGCGCTGGGTGCTGCCGCCCTGGCCGGTGCCGTGCTGCTGGCCCAGCCGGCCACTGCCGGCAGCCACGGCGACGCCCATGCCCATGGTGATCACGCTAACGGCGATGCCCACCACGGCGAAGGGCAGGCCGAGGAGCATGCCGACAACCCGGCGGTGCAGGCCTACCGGGAGGCCAATGACCGCATGCACGAGGGCATGATGGTCGGCTTCACCGGCGATGCCGATGTGGACTTCGCCCGCGGCATGATCCCCCACCACCAAGGGGCCATCGACATGGCCAACATTGTGCTGGAACACGGCGATAATGAGGAGATCCGCCAGCTGGCCGAGGAGATCATCGCCGCCCAGGAGGAGGAGATCGCCTTCCTGCGCGATTGGCTCGAGTCGCAGGGCCACAGCGTCGACTGACCTCCCTCGGCGGCTGATGCTACGCTTCGCAGGCGGCCTAAGGGCCGCCTGCTCGCGTTGACCCTCGGCACTCGGCAATCGACAAGGAGGCCTCGATGACCCTGCTGACCTGGATCGGCATCCTGCTTTGCCTCAGCCAGTCGGCGATGTTCTCGGGGCTCAACCTGGCCTTCTTCTCCCTCAACAAGCTGGAACTGGAGATCGAGGCGCGCCGCGGCAACCCTCGGGCTTGCCGGGTCCGGGCGCTGCGTGGCGATGCCAACTTCCTGCTGGTTACCATCCTGTGGGGCAACGTGGCCGTCAACGTGCTGCTGGCGCTGCTCTCGGGCTCGGTGATGGGGGCCGTCGCGGCCTTCCTGTTCTCCACCGTGGTGATCACCCTGCTCGCCGAGATCCTGCCCCAGGCCTTCTTCTCGCGGCATGCCCTGCGCATGGCATCGCTGATGGCGCCGGTGATCCGCGCCTACCAGCTGCTGCTTTGGCCGGTGGCCAGGCCCACCGCCTGGGTGCTGGACCGCTGGCTCGGGCCGGAGGCGATTCCCTTCCTGCGCGAGCGCGACCTGCATCAGCTGATCCGGCTGCACATGGAGTCCACCGAGACCGAGATCGACCGGGTCGAGGGGCGCGGCGCCATGAACTTCCTCTCGCTCGACGATGTGCCGCTCGGCCGCGAGGGCGAGCCGCTGGCGCCGGAGAGCCTGCTGACGCTGCCCTTCGACGGCGCGCGGCCACGCTTCCCGGCGATATCGCGCGATCGCCACGACCCCTTCCTGCGCCGGCTTCAGCGCGCCGGCACCAGCCGCGCCGTGCTGCTGGATGAGGCCGGCACGCCCAGGCTGGTGGTGGACGTCAACGCCTTCCTGCGCGCCGCCCTGTTCGACAGCGGCGAGTTCTTCCCGCTGGCCTACTGCCATCGGCCGATCCTGGTGCGCGACCCGCGCACCCCGCTCGGCGAGGTGATCGGCCGCTTCCGGGTACGCCCGGCGCACTGCGGGGACGATGTGCTCGACGAGGACGTCATCCTGCTGTGGAACGAGGCGCCGCGCATCCTGACCGGCTCCGATGTGCTTGGGCGGCTGCTGCGGGGCATTGTCCGCCAGGGGGCGGGAACCGACTGAAACGTCGCTCTCACGGGGCCGAATTTGGGCTATGCTGTGCGCCCAATTTCCCATTGAACCGGCGGGAGGCAAGCAACGGTGAGCGGTCTGATCTACTGGCTGGACATGGCGGGAGTGATCGTCTTTGCGCTGTCGGGCGTGATCCTGGCCTGTCGCTCCCGCATGGACCCCTTCGGCATGCTGGTGCTGGCGGCGGTGACGGGCATCGGCGGTGGCACCCTGCGCGACCTGGTGCTGGGCGTGCGGCCGGTCTTCTGGGTCACCGACCCTACCTACCTGTGGGTCATCATGGCCACCGTGGGGCTCTCGATCCTCTGCTTCCACTATATCCACCGGCTCAACCGGGGCTTCCTGCCGGTGGCCGATGCCTTCGGGCTGGCGTTGTTCACGGTCATCGGCACCCACAAGGCGCTGCTGCTCGAGGCGCCGGGGGTGGTCGCGGTGCTGATGGGAATGCTGACCGGGGTGGCAGGCGGCATGGTGCGGGATGTGCTGGCACGGCGGGTGCCCATGGTGCTGCGTCAGGAGGTCTACGCCACGGCGGCCATCGCCGGCGGCATCACCTACGTGGTGCTGGATGCCCTCTCCGCACCGGGCACCCTGACCATTGCCCTGGCGCTGCTGGTGACCCTGGGGCTGCGCCTCGCCGCCATCTACTGGCAGCTGGCGCTGCCCACCTTCGCCTGGGTGACCATCACGCCTCCGCCGCCTTCCGGCGAGGCGGCCGGTGAAGGCGCGGCGCCACCCGCCGCGCCGCGCCCCAAGGTGCGGGTCAGGATGATCCGGCCGGAGCAGTCGAGGCGGCGGCTGAACAAGCCATGAGGCGGGCAGCACACCTTCGCTGGAGCTGGCTATTCCTGCTGGTCCTGCTGACGGGCTGTGCTGCCCTGGCAACGGAGAGTGCCGAGCAGCGGCATGAACGTGCGGGCCTGGCCATTCAGGCGGTCTATGAAGACGCCCTGCCGACGCTGCCCGCCGACAAGCAGCGACATTATGCCCAGCGCCTCTATCGGTTGACCGGGGACCCCCGCTACCTGCCTCTCAACCAGGCCTATGGCCAGCGCCTGCTCGGCCGGCTCGAGGGCAACATTGCCGGCCTGGCAACGCCGGGCTTTGCCGAGAGGCGCAGCCGGGAGATCATTGCCGCCTATCCCCGCGGCACCAGCAAGCAGCGAGCTCGCCAGCGGATGCTGGCCGAGTGGGGCGATATCGCCTTCGCCCGGCGGCTGCTGTTCCAGCTGGTGCAGGCGGAGTATCACGGCCTGCTATCCGACCTGGAGGGGCGCGAGCGGGCCCTGGCCTACCTGGCAGGCATCGAGTGGGAGCCCTTTCTCACCGATCCGGACGTGCTGGGGATCTATGCGGCCCAGGTGGCCAACCAGGTTCACTTCCTCCACCAGCTGGGGGTGGTCGACCTGAGGGATCGGGTCGTCGCGGCCTTTCACCAGCGCTATCCGCCGGGCATCGCCGCCTCGCTCGGCAGGGCCGAGTTCCACAACTGGCTCTACGGCCTTACCCACTTCGTGATCGCCGCCAGTCGCTATTACCAGCAGGAGGTGAGTGCCGAGGAGTTTGCCTGGGTGCTGGCTGCCTTCGAGGAGGAGCAGGAGAGAATCCTGGGCGTGGCCACCGAGGATATCCTGGCGGAAGTGGCGCTTGGCTTCCTGCTGGCCCGGCAGGAAGACCATCCGCTGGTGTCGCGGATTCGCGATGCTCTGGTCGAGGCGGTGGACCCGGATGCCGGCATCATCCCGTCGGCCGAGGGGAGCACCGACCTGGCCCGCGGGGAGCACCGCAATGTACTGGCCATCATGGTGCTGCGCTGGACGGGAACGCTGACTCCTGGGCCTTGCCTTTCCGTAGATAGCTCATGAAGCGGCCATTTTCTGTTTGGTTCTTTCAGCTTGGTGATCAAATTGTGATCCAAGTTCTTTCTTTATGTGTAAATAAAGGGGTATTAGGTTTTCGTGTATCTCTTCTTCGGCTTTTCTGTGGTCAATGTAGAAGGCATTTCTTTTTCCATGCATTTCGATGGGCTCGCCTATTTTTGTGAAGTTAAAACCTGACATGGAGAGCAGTCGTGGCAGCCTCGGCTCCATCATTGCAAAGACATGACGTTTGTTGCTTAATCCCACTAAGGAATATGTTGAAAGAAAGAGCGCGACTATGATGGCAGGGAACGTCTTTCTCTCTTCTTCAGTGAAAAGGTTGGAGCTTTTTTCGTTCGTTAAAGTCTCGTTGTTTATGGCTTTGTGTCGAAATGGCCGTGCAATGGCGAATCTTGATATTTCACATATTTGAGATACGGGAAGCCTTGCTGGATTCAATATTGGGTGGGTAAGGCTAGTTCCGCCATATTCCTGGAGGGGGAGTCGCTCGTTTTCGCTTTTTGCTGCTGGGTTGGGGAGTACCAGTCTTAAACATCCAGCTGCGAGCCCCGAGCTTTTATGCTCGATCAAACAGTGGATAGAGTGAGCGTCATGAGAGTCAAGTTCAATATTGGTGCTTGTTCCCTCAGGAGGCTCATAACCAATTTCTTGGCAGTAGACCTCATGCCTGAGCTTGAAGACCCTTGCTTTTTCTTCAGTCGTGTTGGCCACCTTGAAGGAAAAGTGCTTGCTGAATCTTTCAAGGGACGTGTTCTCCCTTTTGTTTGGCAACCTGAGCGCTTCTGGGTTCTTCATTTTCTAAGGCTTCCTTGTGCTCCGGGAGACTTTAATAAATTAAAGTTGGCGTGGCGATTTAGCCTGGTATTGGAAGAGCGTCTCCTATTGGAGTTGGTTTTCCCAGAAAAAATCCTTGTGCGTAGGAGATTCCGTACGATTTTAAGATTGGAATTAGTGACTCTTGATCAACAAACTCGGCAATCGCTTGCTTGCCGAACCCTGTCGCGATATCGGCGATGGCCTTGACGATCACGCGGCTTTCGGCACTGACCGTCAAGTTGCGGATAAAGCTGCCATCGATCTTGATGTAGTCCACCGGAAGCTGGCCCAGGTAGTGGAAGCTGCTGAAGCCCACGCCGAAGTCATCCAGGGCCGTGCGGCAGCCGAGGTCCCGGATGGCCTGCAGTACCCCTCGGGCCGTGGAGAAGTCGGTCACGGCGGCGGTCTCAGTGACCTCCAGGATCAGGTACTCGGGATCGGCGCCGCTGGCGGCAATCTCGTCCGCCAGGTACTGGTTAAGCCCGTCGTCATGCAGGGACTGCCCGGAGAGGTTTACCGCCAGGCTTACCCCCTGCTCCTGTAACCGGCTCAGGGCGCGAAGGCTGTGACGCAGCACCCAGCGGTCCAGGGTGATGATCTGCCCGCTGCGCTCGGCCACCGGGATAAAGGCCGCCGGCGAGATCAGGCCACCCTGGTCGTCGCGCATGCGCAGCAGCACCTCGTAGTGGCGAACGTCACGATCCTCCAGACGCACGATGGGCTGCACCATCAGCTCGAAGGCATCTTCCTCAAGAGCACGATGGACGCGCTCCTCCCAGTAGACCCTCTCCTGAAGTTCCTCCCGCGCCCCCTGCGCCGTGGCCAGCAGGTGCCAGCGCTGGGTACTGGAGGCCTTGGCCTTGTACATGGCCATGTCGGCGCTGGCCATCAGGTCGATGGGGTTGTCGGCATGTTCCGGGAAGAGCGCGATACCGGTGCTGGCCGAGACACGATGGCGCCTCTCTGCGACGGCGAACCCGGTGCCCTCGAGGATCTGACTGATCTGCTGGGCGACCCGCAAGGCGAGATCGGCATCCGCTTCCCTGAGCAGCAGGGCGAACTCGTCACCCCCCAGCCGGGCGATGACGCCCCGGTGGCCTAGCTCCTCGGTGAGCACCCGAGCCACCTTGCGCAGCAGCTGGTCGCCGGCCTGATGGCCGCAGAGCTCGTTGACATCCTTGAACTGGTCCAGGTCCATCAGCAGCATGGCCCCGCTCATGCCATGCTTGAGCGCTGCGCCGATTGCCTCCTGGAAGTAACGGCGGTTGTAGAGGCCGGTCAGGGGGTCGCGCTCGGCCAGCCAGGTCAGGCGTGCCTCGGCGGCCTTGCGCTCGGTGATATCCAGGCCGACCGAGATCCTCCCGGGCGCGGCCCCGTTACTCCCGGGGAGCGGGGCGTGGTACCAGGCGATGGTATGCTGCTGGCCATCCGCGGTGACCAGCGGGCGCTCCTCCAGGTGCGGGGCGGCAAGGGGCGGACCGGCGGGCGGCTGGCCCGGCGCGAAGACATCCTCGAACAGTCGATTCAGCAGTCTCTCTTCCTCGCTGCCCATGACCGTCAGCGCATAGTCGTTGACCAGGCCGATGCGCCCGCTGGCATCCTGGGTCACGATGAAGACCCGGGCGGTATCCAGCAGGCTGCCGATGAAGTCGCGCTCACGGGCCAGCTCCTCGACCCGCTCGGCGAGCTGCTCGCCTCGGGCCGAGACCTCCCGTTCCAGGGTCTCGAGCTGGTCGGCCAGTGCCAGGGTGGTGCCTTGCAGCACGTCGATCTCGTCGGCCAGGAGGCGCCTGGGGCGAGGAATGGCGGCCCTGGCCTCGGCGAAGCCCCCGCGGGCCAGGGTAGGCAGCACGCTGGCGATCCGCCGCAGCCGGGCCATGGGGCTGAGCAGGATGGCGAGCAGCAGCAGCTCCGCCACCAGCCAGCCGGCAAGGCCCACGGCGACCAGCACCCGGGTGTCATGGGCGATGGCCTTGATCTGGGGGGTGATGTCCGAGGCGAGCAGGAAGTAGCCGACACTGCGGCGGTCCTCGTCCTCGTCCATGCGCACCGCGCTGAGCTCGATGGTCTGGCCCGAGTGCTCCAGGCGCAGCGGCTGGCGCTCCAGCCCGCGCACCGAGACCCGGGACGCGGCACTGCGCAGGATCGGCAGGTAGGCCTCCTGGCGCGTCAGGGCGATGAGCTGCCCGCGCCAGGCGGGAATCGCCCGCTCCTCGGGCAGTTCCGGGTCGGCCGGGCTTCCCACCACCAGCAGGGCCACATCGCTCTCGGAGACCTGCTGGGCCTGGCGAGTGACGTCGGCCAGGGAGCGAGCGAGGATCACGGCGCCGGCGCTCTCTCCCTCGACCAGCACCGGTACCGCCGCATACTGTCGGCAGTCGCTGGCGCAGCGCAGGGCGGAGTGGGGCATCTCGTCGCGCAGCACGCGGCGCACCCACTCCTGGACGGGGCGCTCGTTGTGCAACTGACCCTCGCCCCAGGCGGCCTGCTGGTTCGCGTCGATGTCGAAGACGAGGATCTCGTCGATACCTGCCTCCAGCTGTAGCGTGGGCCACTGAGTCTCCAGCGAGTCGATCAGCAGTGCCGGCTGGCCGGCCTGGAGCGCCTCACCCAGCCCCTGGCCCGAGGCCACCAGCGAGGCCAGCTGGCGCAACCCTTCCTCGGAGCGCTCCAGGGCCAGGCGGATCTCGCGGACCTGGCGCTCGCCATGCTCGGCGCGGCTGGTCTCGAACTGGCGAGTCAGGTTGGTATGCACCAGCCAGGCGAACAGCGCCACCAGCAGCACCAGAAGCAGGCTGCTCAGGGCGATCACTCGCCAGGTGAGGCTGAGGCGGCAGGGCCGGCGGTCGATGGAGGGCATGGGAGGCCTCGGGCCGGTCAGAAGCGCAGCGAGAGCTGGAACAGCAGCATGTTCCAGCGACGGCTGGTCTCGGCCGGGTTCGGATTATCCTGCACGGGCAGCCAGCCGGTGCCATCGATATGGTGGTACTCGGCAGCGAGCAGGACGCGCGGATTGACGGTCCACTGAAGGCCCAGGGTGTAGTCCTCCGCGAACTGGCTGTGGGCGGGGCCGGCGCCGCTGGCCTCATAGGCAGAGCCTGAGCGATCGTCGCGGTTGCTGATCAGGCTGTCGTAGCGGACCAGCCACTGCCAGTTCTCGTGGAAGCGCCGGGTGTACTGGACGTACCAGCTTTCACCGGTCACGTCGAAGTTAAGGAATGGATTGGCAAACCCCTCGAGAGTCGAGTTGCGAATAGCGTATTCACTGGTAAGGCTCCAATACTCGGCATTATATTGCAGCGATAACACCCACGGCTGGAAGTGAAAGTCACCGTTGCTCATTTCCGGGCTGTGTGACTCGAATCTGGCTTTAGCACTCGCAGTGCTAAGTGCTGCGACCCATCTCCCTCCATCGTGCTCATACTTTATCTGGGCAATCGCGGAATCACGCGGCTCCAAGGAGCCAGGAGCATTCTCTAGGCGCATTGTGCGTCGAAGGTCATCACCAGCCTGTGCCTTGCCGATTCCAATCTGGGTTCGAAGGGCCCCCTGGCTGAATCTTTCCTCGTGATAGATAGAGATCCCATCCCCTGACAAGCCTAGAGATCTTGTCCTGTCAAAATAGATTGATTGAGGCAGCAGTATGCTGGGACGGGTAAAGGCCACATCCCGGGTCTGGTTGTAGAACCCGAAGGGGTTCTTGAAACGGCCGACTTGAGCGCCCAGGGTGCGCCGCTGGTTGGAGACCATCTGGTAGTCGACGACGCCATAGTCCAGCACCGGCTTGGCGTCGCTGCCATCCCCGCCGGCGCGTCGGCTGAGCACCTGGGCGGCGATCAGCACGTCCTGGTGGGGGCGGATCGAGGCGTTGGCGCCGATCTCGGTGTACTTCAGGCTGCCGCCTCCGCTGCTGCTCGGGCCGAAGAAGTCATTGCGATCGGTGATCACCAGCGCCTGGCTGAGGAAACCGTGCAGCTGCAGGGTATCCAGCATGCTGCTGTCTGCCGCGGCCGGAGCGGTGCCGCCCAGCAGCAGGGCGGCCAGCGCCAGTCGGGCACGGCGTTCACTCCACCGAAATGACTTGGACACGATCATCCAGATACTCCCTTTCCAGATAGCCCAGGGCGCCGGGGGTGTTGGCGATGCGTTCGAGCATCTCGGCCTGGGAGAAGACTCGCGTGGGGGCCTGCCCGGTGCCGGAGAACACCATGCGGTCCCAGGCCAGCTGAAGCTGGTGCGGATAGACGGCCAGGCGCTCCTTCACGAAGCGCCCATGCACCGGATCATCGTTGCTGAGCACATGGACCCTCACCGCCTGGCCATCCGGCCAGGTGCGTTGCCGCATGGCGAAGATGGCGCGGGTGGTATCGCGGGTCAGGTGGACGGTCCGCACATCCGGGTGGGCCACCAGGACCGGGCTCTCTTCGGCAGCCGCCAGTGAGGGCCAGCACAGCGCGAGCAGGGCCGCCAGCAGGGCATGCCTCAGCCACGCCACCGGGAGTCCCCGAGACGGCTGGACAGGGGCTCTGACGCCACCGCTGGAGGTGACAGGATGGAGGTAAGCATCTGCGTATCGGTTCCCCGTGAATGATTCGCTGCAGCCGCGGGCTTCGTCTTGCGCGTCGCTCCGGGCGAGGACCTTCTCTCCTGCATACGATGTGGCCATCTGGTTATGGTGTCGGCAGCCGCCGCCCCTTGTCCTGGCGACTGTGCCGATACGGCCATCTCTGGATACGCTACATCATTGGAAGGCAATGTAAAGCGAGGATCTCAACGCGTAACGAATTCCGGCGGCAATCGCCGCCGGAGAATGGGTGAAATTACAGGGAGTCGATCAGTTGAAAACGGTAAAGCTGTGGGCGTTGAGCCAGAGGTGGGTGGCCACGCTGGCGGCGTAGCCGACGGCGATGACCGGTGCCCAGCGCAGGTGGCCCATGAAGGTGTAGTTGCCTCGGGCCTGACCCATCAGGGCCACGCCGGCGGCGGAGCCAATGGAGAGCAGGCTGCCGCCGACGCCGGCGGTCAGGGTGATCAGCAGCCAGTGGCCGTGAGACATCTCGGGCTGCATGGTCAGCACCGCGAACATTACCGGGATGTTGTCCACCACCGCCGAGATCACGCCCAGGGAGATATTGGCCCAGGTGGCGCCCAGGCCGGTGTAGAGCGCTTCGGAGAGCAGTCCCAGGTAGCCCATGAAGCCGAGCCCGCCGACGCACATCACCACGCCGTAGAAGAACAGCAGGGTGTCCCACTCGGCGCGGGCCACGCGGTTGAAGACATCGAAGGGCACCACGCTGCCGAGCTGGGCCAGCTTCTTGTCATCGCCGCGCTGGGTGTACCGGGTGCGCTTCTTCTCCAGCGAGCGCGGCAGGGTACGGCGCAGGTAGTAGCCGAAGAACTGCAGGTAGCCAAGCCCCGTCATCATGCCCAGCACCGGCGGCAGGTGCAGCAGGGTATGGCAGGCCACGGCAGTGGCCACGGTGAGCAGGAACAGCGCGATGATGCGCCGCGCACCGCGCTTCAGCCAGACATCCTCCTGGACGCTGTCGGGCTTGCGATTCTTGATGAAGGCGCTCATCACCACTGCCGGGATCAGGTAGTTGACCAGCGACGGCACCAGCAGCTCGAAGAACTCGTAGAATTTCACCATGCCGGCCTGCCACACCATCAGGGTAGTGATGTCGCCGAAGGGGCTGAAGGCGCCGCCGGCGTTGGCCGCCACCACGATGTTGACGCAGCAGAGGTTGATGAAGCGCTTGTCGCCCTCGGCGACCTTGGTCACCACGGCGCACATCAGCAGCGCCGTGGTCAGGTTGTCGGCGATGGGGGAGATCAGGAAGGCCAGGCAGCCGGTGATCCAGAACAGCTGGCGATAGCTGAAGCCCTTGCGCACCATCCAGGAGCGAAGCGCATCGAAGACACGGCGCTCCTCCATGGCGTTGATATAGGTCATCGCCACCAGCAGGAAGAGCATCAGCTCGGTGAACTCGAGCAGGGTCTCGCGGAAGGCGTGCTCGGCCTCGGCCGGCATGCCCGACTGGACATAGACCCAGCCGATCAGCGACCAGATGAGGCCGGCGGCGACCAGTACCGGCTTGGACTTGCGCATGTGCAGCTTCTCCTCGCCCATAACGAGGGCATAGGCGAGGACGAAGATACTCACGGCCAGCACGCCGACCAGGGAGCCGGTCATGTCCAGCTCGCCGGTCACAGCATGGGCGGCGGGGCTGAACAGCAGGGCGAAACAAGCGAATACGAGAAGGCTCGACCACCAGGCGGGGCGCCGGGGCCGTGAGGCGATGCCATCGATTGTGTGCATGGTTGCAGTGTCCCGAGGAAGGGGTTGCGGGGAGGGGGTAATAAGCGCGCCGATTCTAGCATGTGATGATGCGGTGCAATACGGCGGAAGGCCCCGCCACAGAGGCGTTTCGCATGCTTTTTTTGCATGCTAACGACCTTCATCGGGACCTTTGTTCATGCAGCCCGTGACGGCGCGAGAAGACCGTCGCATCAGCGCGGCGTCAGGGCCTCCCGGAACGCCTCAGGGGAGGTCTCCTCCAGCGCCTCTCTACCCTGCTCCCCGAACCAGCGGCGTGGCTGCCAGAAGCGCAGCGTTCGCTCGCCCTCCTGCAGGGCAACGCCAACGGCGAGTCGTCCCAGCCTGGCGTAGAGCTGGCCGTCCAGGCGCTCGTCGCGAAAGGCGAGCGCGGCCAGCAGGGCCAGCGGCCCGCCCTCCAGCCGTGCCCCATCCAGATAGAGGCCGTCGGCGGCCATGGTCAGCCGCGCCTCGCCCTGGATATCGCGCACGGTCAGCAGGCGCCCCAGCCAGTCGCGCTCCCGGGCGCCCGCCAGGAACAGCCGCGCCAGCAGGCCGCTGTCGCGCATGGCGAGGCCCAGCCGGGCGTTGACCTCCAGCGGTTCCGCCCAGGTGAGACGACCCTCCTCGAGGGAGAGCCGGGTCCACCAGCCGGCCTCGCCCTGGCCGTCGGCATCCCGGCGGGTGACGTTGTCCAGGCGCAGCAGGGAGCCCGAGGCATCGAACCGCCGCTCGGCCAGGTTGCCCTCGCGCAGGCGTGCCTCGAGGCGCAGGTCGCCCGTCAACCGCTGGCTGGCCAGGCGCAGCTCGGTGTCGAAGGCCTGCAGCACCAGGTCGCCGCGGGCGCCCAGTCCCTCCATCGCAAGCGTCGCCTCCAGGCTGGCGCGCCCGCCCAGCAGCTCGACGCCGGCTTCCTCCGGCAGGTAGACGTTGTAGAGGGCGATATCCGGCACCTCGACGATGGGCAGTGCCACCCGGGTGGTGAAGGCGCCGATATCGAGCCGCTCGGGGTCCGTGGAGAAGCGGGGTGTGGCGGTCTCCAGGGTCAGGTGGCGCCCGGCCAGCCAGGTGTGCTCCTGCTCGGCCTCGCGGCGCAGGGCGAAGCGCGGCAGCGAGAGCGTCAGCCGGGCGCCGGGGCTTTCTGCCTCGCCCTCCAGGCGGGCGTCGAGCTCGCCGCGCCCCACCGCTTGATAGTCGAGGAAACCCACTGCCAGGTCATCGGCATCCACCCTCAGCTGGCTCGGTGCCAGCAGCTGCTCGCCTGCCAGGCGCAGGTCGGCCGCCAGCCGGCCGCTGCCGCGCAGGGTGAGACCGTGCTCCCGGGGCAGGAAGGCGTCCAGGAACCCCAGGCGGTCGACCATGCCCTCCAGCACCAGCCGCCCGTGCCGCGCGCTGGGCTCATCCAGCCGGGTGAAGCGTGCCTCCCGGGCCACCAGCACGCTGCCCAGTCGCTGTTGCTCGTCGGCATTGGCGGCCGCGGCGGAGAGCGTCAGACGGCTGCCGGAGAGGTCGAGCTCGCTGCCGTCCAGGCTGGCCTGGCCCAGGGCCAGCTCGAGGGCCATCTCCCCGGAGAATGCCTCGCCGAGCAGCCGGCCGCTGATCCGGCGACCGCCGAGCCATGCCTCGCCGCGGAGGCGCTCCTCCTCGAGCGTCAGGCGGCCCCGGCTGTCGGCCCGGCCGCCGCTGAGCGCGAAGGGGGCGCCTTCGGGCAGATAGGGCGAGAGCACGGCCACGTCCGCCAGGCGGGCGCCCTCCCAGGCGAACGTGGCCCGCTCGGGCAGCGGCGGGCTGCCTGCCACCGGCGGGTGGCCCACGGCCGCCAGGGTCAGGCGGGCGCCTTCCAGCAGGCGCGCGCCATCAGCGTGGCGGGTCATCCCGGCCTCCTCCAGGCGCAGGTCCAGGCGCAGCGGCAGGGTGTCGGCGTCGCGCCACTCGGCGACGAGGCGGCCGCTGCCCTCGACGCGGGCGTGGGGCAGGCTCACCCCGAGCGCCTCGCTGGCCACCTCCAGCCGGCTGCCGGCATCGATCCGGCCATCCACCAGCCGCGTCCTGGCGCGCAGCTCGCCGCCCCCGCTCAGGGCGATGCCGCGGCCGTCGAACAGCCCCGCCAGGAAGGGGTCGAGAAACCCCAGCCGGTCCAGGCGACCGGACAGGGCCAGCTCGCCGTCCAGCGGCGGCCGCGGCTGGTCGCGCAGGGTATCCAGCGGCACCCGGGAGGAGAGCCGGGCGGTCTCCAGGGTCAGGTCCAGGCCCAGGGCGTCGGCGCGCTCGTCGCCGGCGACGTCGAGCCGCAGGCGGGTGCCGGAGAGGTCCAGTCGTCGTGCCTCCGGGTCGATGCCTGGCAGCGCCAGGTCGAGGCGCAGGTCGCCGCGCAGCGGCTGCCCCTGAAGGGTCAGGGCGACCCGTTCGCCGGCCAGGGTGAAGGCGCCGGAGAGCTCCCCCGCCCGGTAGTCCAGCCGGCCGTCGAGGGCGGCGCGCCCGCTCTGCAGGGCCACCGGAGCATGCGCCGGCAGGAAGCGCGCCAGGGCGCGAACATCGGGCACCGTAGCCGCCTGCCAGCTCAGCCGCGCCTCGTCGGGCGGTGCCGGCGAGGCGGCCAGGTCCGTGGGCAGCGACGCCTCGAGCGCGAAGTGCTGGCCCGTCAGCAGCGGCGCCGGCTCCTCCCCCTGGTGCATCGCCAGCTGCTCCAGGGTCACCGCCAGCCGGCCGGCCGGTGCATCCCCCGAAGCCGTGGCCTCCTCGCCGACGCTGGCCGTCACGCGGCCGGCCCCGCTCAGGCGATAGGCCTCGCCGGGGACCACCCAGGCCGGGGCGGCGTCATCCTGGCGGCGGCCCGCCAGCAGGGCGGTCTCGTCCAGGCTGACGCCGAGTTCGGCGGCGTCGAGCACCAGGCGGCTGCCGGGGGCGAGCACGCCCTGCTCCAGGGAGAGCGCGCCCTCGAGACTGCCGCGTCCGGCCAGGCCCAGCCAGCCCAGCTCCGCCAGGTAGGGATTGAAGAGGTCCCAGGCGTCGGCGCGGGCCGCCAGGGTGAGGTCGCCGGAGAGGAAGCGCAGCGCGGCCTGGCCGGGATGGGCCGCGGGATCGAAGGACGTTGCGCTCAGGTCGGCGGCCAGGGCAATCTCCTCGGCCAGGGGCATCCCGCCCCGGGCCAGGGTGGCCTGCTTGAGCGCCAGGGTGAGTCGCCCCACGCCCAGCTCGTCCCGGGCCAGTGCCAGGTCTGTCAGCGCGAGCCGGCCCTCGCCGCTCAACCGGTGACCGTCGACCTCCAGGCGGCGCAGGCCGCTGGCCGCCAGCTCGTGAACCGCCAGGCGTCGGGTCACCAGGGATGCCAGCATGGCCGGCAGGGCGAGCTCAAGGCGGGCGGCATCGACTTCCAGCGCCAGCGGGAGCGCCTCGTCATCGCGTTCGATCACGAGCAGCTCCACGGTGAGATGCCCCCAGCCGGGGCGCGAGTCCTCCCAGCGGATCGACAGCCCCTCCTGGCCGGAGAGCCTGGCCTGCAGCCAGGCGCTGTCCAGCAGAGCGGGCAGGGCCTGGAGTACGGCAGCCAGGGCCAGCGCGACGACCACGGCCGACCCGCCCAGCCACCGCCAAGGGCCGCTCCGCGGGGGTCGCTCCTGCTGTCTCTTGTCGTCGCCTGGTCTGCCCATTGGCCCATGGTAGCGCCTAACGAGGCTTCGTTGGCGAGGGTTTTATGGCATCATCTGCGCTCCGGCAGCCGCCGGCAGGATCTGGATCGCCAACGACGCAGGGCAGGCACAGCACGCATGTTTCTCGATGAATTTCATTCGCCGGCAGGAGAGCGCGTCTGCATCTCCGCCGAGCAGGCCAGTCGTTTCGCCAAGGGAGTCGCCGGCGACTACAACCCCATCCACAACCCGGATGCTCGCCGTTTCTGCGTGCCGGGTGACCTGCTGTTCGCCCTGGTGCTGGCCCGCTTCGGGCTCTCCCAGCGGATGGATTTTCGCTTCCTGAACATGGTGGGTGATGGCACCCCGCTCTGTTTCCAGGAGGGTGAGGATGGCCTGATCCGCGTCTGCGACGAGAACGGCAAGTGTTACCTCGAGGTGACGCGCAGCGGCGAGACGACCTGCGACGAGGCGGTGGTGGAGGCCTTCACCCGCTGCTACGTGGCCTTCTCCGGCAAGAACTTCCCCCACTACCTCAAGCCGCTGATGGAGGAGAAGGGGGTGATGTTCAACCCGCGCCGGCCGCTGGTGATCTACGACAGCATGGGCTTCTCCCTCGAGCGCCTCGACGCCCTGGCACCGGAGCTGGCGCTGGACCGTTCGTCCCTGGAGGTCAACGGCAAGCGCGGCGACTGCCTGCTGGAGTTCCACATCCAGTCCGGCGGTGTCTCCATCGGCACCGGTTCCAAGAAGCTGGTGGTCAGCGGCCTGTGCGACTACGACCCGACCTCCATGGACGAGATCGTCACCGAGTTCTATCGCCTCAAGGCCGCCTACGAGGCCTGACGCACCCGCGAGCGCTGCCGGCTGCGCCGGCCCGGAGGAGTCCCCATGGCTCGACAGCTGGATGACGGCGAGGGCATTTCCGGGCATGCGCCCGAAAGCGATCTGGTCATCGCCCGCCGGGCGCGGCTCGAACCGATCCTGCCGCTGGCCGAGGCCCGCCTGGGCCTCGCCGCCGAGGACCTGGTGCCCTTCGGCCACCATCGCGCCAAGCTCTCCCTCGCGCTGCTGCAGCGTCTGAAGGACCGCCCCCGCGGGCACCTGGTGCTGGTCTCCGCCATCACCCCGACTCCCACCGGCGAGGGCAAGACCACCGCCTGCGTCGGGCTGGTGGACGCCCTCTCACGCCTCGGAATCTCGGCCCTGGCCTGCCTGCGCGAGCCGTCCCTCGGGCCGGTGTTCGGCATGAAGGGCGGTGCCGCCGGCGGCGGGCGTGCCCAGGTGGTGCCCATGGAAGCCATCAACCTGCACTTCAACGGCGACTTCCACGCCGTGACCGCGGCCCACAACCTGCTGGCCGCGCTGCTCGACAATCACCTCTACTGGGGCAATGCCCTGGGCATCGACCCGGCTCGGGTGGTGTGGTCCCGGGTGCTCGATCTCAACGATCGCAGTCTGCGCCGGGTGCGCATCGGCCTGGGCGAGGTGGAGCGCGAGAGCTCCTTCGAGATCACCGCCGCCTCCGAGATCATGGCGATCCTCTGCCTGGCCGAAGACCTTGTCGATCTCGAGCGCCGTCTGGGGCGCATCGTGGTGGCCTGGCGGCACGACGACACCCCGGTGACCGCGGCGGACCTGGGCGCGGTCGGTGCCCTGGCCGCACTGCTGCGCGATGCCCTGGCCCCCAACCTGGTGCAGACCCTGGAGCACACCCCGGTGCTGATCCACGGCGGCCCCTTCGCCAACATCGCCCACGGCTGCAGCTCGCTGGCGGCCACCCGGGCGGCCCTGGCGCTGGGTGAGGTGGTGGTCACCGAGGCAGGCTTCGGTGCCGACCAGGGGCTGGAGAAGTTCATCGACATCAAGTCGCGCCAGTCCGGCCTCTTCCCCGATGCTGCGGTGATCGTGGTGACCCTGCGTGCCTTGCGCTTCCATGGCGGAGCGAGCCGCGAGGCGATGCATCGTCCCGACCTCGCGGCGCTCACCGCCGGCCTCGACAACCTGGTCCGCCAGGTGGCCGTGGCCCGCGCCTTCGGCCTGGAGCCGGTGGTGGCCCTCAACGCCTTCCCGGACGACAGCGAGGCCGAGCGGGAGAGGCTGGCGACCTGCTGCGTCGAGCTCGGTGTGGCCCTGGCGCACTGCGACCACTGGGCCCGGGGCGGAGAAGGCGCCCTGGCCCTGGCGCGGCGGGTGCTGGAACGGCTGGAGGAGGGCGGCGGCGAGGCGGCAGCGCTGTATGCCGACGGCACGCCCGTGGAGACGGCCCTGCAGGTCGTGGCCACCCGGCTCTACGGGGCCAGCGGGGTCGAACTCTCGCCCGAGGCCCGGGCGACGCTGCGGCGCCTGGAAGGGGCCGGCTACGGGCAGCTGCCGGTGTGCATCGCCCGTACCCAGTACAGCTTCTCGGATGACCCGGCCGATGGCGGCCTGGTCAAGGGGCACCGGCTGCGGGTCCGCGAGCTCAGGCTCTCGGCCGGCGCCGGCTTCGTGGTGGCGGTGTGCGGCAGGCTGATGACCCTGCCGGGCCTGCCCCGGGAGCCGGCGGCCCTGGGCATCGGCCTGGACGCCGAAGGCAACATCACCGGCCTCGCCTGAGGCGTGGCCGGGCAATAGGCGGAATCAGACCACCACGGTGACCGGGCAGGGCGCCAGGTCGATGACCCGATGGCTCACGCTGCCGAGCAGCGACTCGCGCCACTTGCCCAGCCCGCGCCGGCCCATCACGATCATCGGCCGCTCCGCCAGGTGGTGGCGTGCCCGGGAGACGATCGCCTCGGCGAAGCGCTCCTCGTGGAGCAGCACCTCCTCGATGCCTCCGGGGATCTCCCCCAGCGCCTCCCGCGCCAGGCGAAAGACACGCCCGGCCTGGCTCTCCTCGTCCTCCTCGAGCCCCCCGACCTGGCCGCCGGGCTGGCAGAACACCAGCTCCACCGGCACCTCGGCGCTGCGCGCCAGGTCGCCGGCCAGTCCCGCCGCCTGGTTGGCATGGCGCGAGCCATCCACCGGCAGCAGCACCCGGCCGATACCCGAGGCCTCCTGCATGCTGGCGTCGTCGTGGACGATGGTCACCGGGCAGCGGGCGCGGTGCACCACCTCGTTGCTGACGCTGCCCTGCACGAACTTGCCCACCTCGCTCAGGTGGCGCGCCCCCAGCACCAGCAGGCAGTCGGGCTGGCTGCGCGCATGGGCCACGATGGCCCGGTCCGGGTGGCGGATGAAGGTGCTGTCCTCCAGCACCACCTCCTCCGGCGCCGGTGTCAGGTCGGGTTCGATGG
Source organism: Halomonas sp. JS92-SW72 (assembly GCF_003547075.1). Classification (NCBI taxonomy): domain Bacteria; kingdom Pseudomonadati; phylum Pseudomonadota; class Gammaproteobacteria; order Oceanospirillales; family Halomonadaceae; genus Halomonas; species Halomonas sp. JS92-SW72. Next base: position 1,478,963 of record NZ_CP032147.1, on the reverse strand, counting down.
CCGCGCGGGCCTTGGCGAAGGCCTCCTCGGCGATCTCGAGGCGTACCGCCCGGTCATGGTCGGCCTCGGCCTGGCGGTTGGCGGGGATATCGCACAGCTCCGCCGGGTTGAGGGGCATCACATGCAGCAGCTGCAGCGGGGCGTCCAGCAGCCGGGCCAGCAGGCTGGCATGGCGGGCCGCCGCGGCGGCCGTGGGTGAACCGTCCACCGGGACGATGATCCGAGAGACCTGCTCACTCATCGACACACTCTCCCTTGATGACTGTCGTCGCCCCCTGAGGCGAGGGGCGGGGCTGGGACTAGATTAGCAGCCTCCGGTGGCCGCCGTCGCCCCTGCCCTCAGGCCACCCGCAGCCGCTTGCCGAACAGCAGCCCGCCCCACTGCACGCGGTTGGCGGTCAGGTTCCAGGCGATGGAGCCGGCCATGCCGATCACCGCCAGGGCCAGCACGTAGAGCGCAAGCGGCAGTCGCTGGCCGGGGTCCAGCACGTCCACCAGGTTGAAGAACATCGGGTGGGCCAGGTAGATGCCGAAGGAGAACTCGTTGAGGCGCCGCACCAGCGGGGGGGCCGGGCGACCGCGCAGCCGCCCCATGATCCACAGGGTGAAGAGCAGGAACAGCGGCACCACCCAGGTCTCCTTGGAGGAGTACTCGAGCCAGCCGGGCAGCGAGAGCAGCACCACCAGGCCGATCAGGGCGACCAGCCAGCGCGGGCGGGCCAGCGCCACCAGCCAGGCGGGGCGCGACTCGGGGGCGTCGTGATAGTGGCGCACCAGCACCAGCGCCAGGAAGAAGAGGTAGAGCCACCCCAGCGGGGCGATCCAGTGCAGGTAGCCCGGCGGCAGGGTGCTGCGCCACTGCCAGTAGCCCCACCAGGCCATGCTGATCAGGCTGCCGATCAGCAGCCACGGCGTGGCGGGCAGCCAGCGGGCGAGGTCGAGGCGCCCATGCAGCCAGTAGAAGGCGTAGAACTGGGCGGCGATGATCAGGAAGTAGCCGTGCCAGCCGGCATAGACCAGGTACTCGCGCAGCGTCTCGACGAGGCCCGTCTCGACCCCGTTGGCCCGCAGGCGCAGGAACTCCGCCAGCGAGTAGGCCAGGCCGTAGATCAGGTAGGGCACCATCACGTACTTGATGCGACTGCCCAGGAAGCCCCGGGGAATATCGCGCCCGTAGCGCATCGAGAAGAGGAAGATCGAGATGAAGATGAAGATCGGGGTGCCGAGCACCGTGGGAATGCGGGCAAGGTCGGTGGCCAGGGTGTCGACGCGCTGGTTCAGGTGATCGAGGAGGTGGAAGCTGAAGACCGCCAGGCAGCCATAGGCACGCAGCCAGTAGATTTCCTCGATCCGTTGCATGTCCCGGTTTCCTGTGGTCCTCGAATGGGTTGAACGCTGTTGGTGCACCTGCTGTCGGACCGCGACAGGCACCATGAATTCCCTTCCATCCGGGAATTCGCATGCAACCCGAGGAAAGGGAGGCCTGACATGACTGCAGCCAGACGCTGCGTATTCACCATCCTGATGTTCCTGCTGCTGGCCGGCCAGGCGCTGGCCAGCCAGGTGACTCACCACCGCTTCCACTCCGAGGCGCTGGGGCGCGACTACCCCTACACCCTCTACCTGCCCGACGGCTACCACGACTCCGGTCTCGACTACCCGGTGATCTACCTGCTGCACGGCTCCTTCGGCAGCGACCGCGACTGGGTGACCCGCGGCGCCCTCAAGGAGATCGCCGATCGCATGATCCGCCAGGGGCGCATCCCACCGGCGGTGATTGTGATGCCCGGCAGCCAGAGCTGGTGGGTCGACGGCCACAACGAGCCGGCGCGTACCGCCTTCCTGGAGGACCTGCTGCCCCACGTGGAGGAGGTCTGGCGGGTGGTGCCGAAGCGTGAATGGCGCGGCATCGCCGGGCTCTCCGCGGGGGGCTACGGCACCATCAACTTCGTCCTGGAGCGGCCCGAGCTGTTCGTTGCCGCCGCGGCCCTGAGCCCGGCCAGCTACTATCCGCTGCCGCCGGCCAATTCCACGGCTCGGGAGCATGCCGCCTTCCTGACCCCGGACAACCGCTTCGATGCCGACCTCTGGCAGCGGCTCAACTATCCCGCCCACCTGGATAGCTACCTGGCCCAGGACTACGTGGTACCGCTCTACCTGAGCGCCGGCAACCGCGATGTCTTCGATGCCGTGGGCCACGCCCGCCGCCTGCAGGCGGCGCTGGAGGTCCACCAGCCGGGCCAGGTGCCGCTGGAAGTGCTCGCCGGCGGCCATACCTGGCGCGTGTGGCGGGCCAGCATCGGGCCGGCGCTGGCCTTCATGTCCCGCTACCTGCAGCCACCGCTGTCTGGCGAGGCGGCGCGCTGACGCGCCGGCGTAATGCTAGAGTGGGGAGCATCTGGGCGCCTCGCCCGTCGCTGCCAGGGATGACACGCCATGATACGCACGCTGATGGTGGACGCCGAGGGCCGGGCCATGGCCGGGGGCGAGGAGCTGATCGCCCGCTGGCGCGACTCCCCCGATGCTCGCCTGTGGATCGACATGCAGGGCGAGCCGGTGGCCCGGGAGCGGGAGATGCTCGAGGCCTTCGACTGCCACCCCATGGCCATCGACGATGCCCACCGTGAGCGCCACCCGCCCAAGATCGAGGAGTTCGAGGGCCATACCCTGATCCTCTACCGCGGCATCTCCTCCTTCGATGCCGACCTCAACTACGTGCCTCAGCAGATGGCGCTGTTTCTCGGCGAGCGCTTCCTGCTCACCCTGCATCCCGGCCGGGCGCAGAGCATCGACCGCCTCTTCGACCAGGAGGGAGCCGTCCTGCTGCAGCGCTCCCCGGAGCACGTGGCGCTCAAGATCATGTACCACTCCGCCGGCTACTACCTGGACAGCCTGCTGGAGTTCGAGAATGCGCTCAGCGACCTGGAAGACGCGCTGACGCTCAACGGCAGCGACGCCCTGATGCGCCAGGTGATCGGCTACCGCTCGCGGCTGGTGAAGATGCGGCGGGTGTTCAACTACCACCTGGGCATCACCCAGGAGCTGACCGCCTACGACTACTCCCACCTGCCCCGCAACGTCAGCGAGACGCTGCATGCCATCAACGACGTCCACGAGCGCTTCGAGCGGCTGCTCTCCCTGACCCAGATGTACTACGACATCTGCGGCGACCTGGTGGATGGCCATATCTCGCTCTCCTCGCATCAGCTCAACATCACCATGCGCATTCTCACGGTGATCACCGCCGTCTTCGTGCCGCTGACCTTCATCGCCGGCATCTATGGCATGAACTTCGTGCACATGCCCGAGCTCGAGCACCCCTATGGCTATTTCATGGTGCTGGGCCTGATGATGAGCATCGGCGTGGGGCTGGTGTGGCTGTTCCGCCGCAAGGGATGGTTCTAGCCGCCTTCGACATCCTGGGGGCGAGGCGCCTTGCCGCAGGCGCTTGGCTCCCGCGGCGTGAGGCTCTAGTCTCGGGGGTTCCCCCTTTCGAGCCCCGACCATGCACCCACTTCGCGAAGCGCTGCACGACGAGCTGCACGCCCGACCCTCGATCCATTTCGCCGGACCGGCACACCTGCACCACTACGCCATGCTCGACCAGGCGGGCCAGGCCGAGGCGCTGCTGGCCCGGATCGATTCACTTACTCACCGTGAGCGCGACCCGGAGGCGGTGCAGGAGATCCTCGAGATCGACGGCATGACCCTCAAGTGGGAGCGCCATACCGAGTTCTTCACCCTCACGCTGATGGTGCCGCGGCAGCCCGACCAGGCGCTGTGGCCGGAGCCGCCGCCGCAGCTGGAGGCGCTGCTGGCGCCCCACCGCGAGCAGGTGATCAGCGCCACCCTGATCCTGGTGGAGGCCGCCCACCGCTGGTCCGGCAGCCCCGAGGCCTACGGCTTCCGGGATCCGGCCGGTTCCCGGGTCGCCGACGGCGAGGCCACGGTGTGGAGCGACTTTCGCCTCACGCCGGACGGGGTCAATCGCCTGTTGCTGGTCAACCAGGCCCTCGACGGCTTCCGCCTGGGGCGCATGGCCCGCCGCCTGCTGGAGATCGAGACCTACCGCATGATGGCGTCCCTGGCGCTCCCCCTGGCCCGCGAGATGCGCCTGGAGCTGGATGCCAACGAGCGCGAACTGGATACGCTCTCGGTGCGCAACGCCGAACGGCAGAGCGAGAGCTCGCGACCGCTGCTCGCGGCCATCTCCGAGCTCTCCGCCCGCCTGGAACACACCAGCGCCCGCTCACGGCTGCGCTTCAGTGCCACCGAGGCCTATGCGCGCATCGTCGATGCCCGCATCGAGGAGCTGCGCGAGAGGAAGGTGGGCGAGCACCCTCGCCTGGGCATCTTCATCCAGCGCCGCTTCCGCCCCCTGGTGCGCTTCTGCGCGGCAATCCACGCCCGCCAGGAGGCTCTGGCCGAGAGCGTGGCGCGCCTCAACGACCTGCTGCGGACCCGCGCCCAGGTGGAGATCGAGGAGCAGAACGCCGAGATGCTCAAGAGCCTCAACGAGCGCACCAGCAGCCAGCTCAAGATCCAGAAGGCGGTGGAGGGGCTGTCGATCATCGTGATCAGCTACTACTTGTTCAGCCTTTTCAAGCTGGGCCTGCAGAGCCTCGGCGCCCTGGGCGTGGCCATCGTGCCGGCGGTGGCCGCCGCCATCATCGGCCCGCTGGGCCTTGGCATCCTGGCGGTGCTGGCGTGGCGCATCTGGCGCGTCAAGCAGCACTGAGGTGCCTCACCCGGCCCCACGATCCTGGTCGTCCCGGGGGGTGTGCCGTATCCGGCGGTGCAGCAGCACCAGCCCCGCGGCCTGCAGGCACACCAGGCCCACCAGCAGCGGAGCGAAGGCGCCGGTGCCGGCCCGTTCCAGCAGCGGGCCGGTCAGCGACGGCACCGCCATGGCCCCGCTGCCGGCCGCCAGGAAGACCAGCCCGGTGGTGCGCCCGCTCATGGTCATCAGCTGGTTGGCCAGTCCGAACAGGGTCGGGAAGATGGCCGAACTGGCGAGCCCGAAGAGCAGCGCCACGCCCGACAGCGGCAGCCAGCCGAACTGCAGGGCCAGGCCGGCCAGCAGCGCGAGCCCCAGGCAGAACCACAGGACCCGCCACGGGGTGGTGCGGCGTAACAGCGGGATGGCCAGCAGGCGCCCGGCAGAGAGGGTGACCCAGAACAGCGTCACCAGCAGCGCCGCGCGGCCGGGGGGCGTCCCAACCAGGGTGGCATAGGAGGTGATCCAGCCGGCGAAGGTCACCTCCATGCCCACATAGAGCGCGAACAGCAGCAGGAAGAGGGCGAGCCGCCAGGGGTCCGGTGCGGGCCGGTGGGCACCCGTGCCGGGCCGTGGCGCCGGTGCCGCGGGGCTTTGCTGCCTGGCCAGTGGGGCGATCAGCAGCAGGGCATAGAGCCCTACCGCCCAGAAGGCCAGATGGAAGAGGCCGGTCACGGCCAGCGCCGCCACCAGCAGCAGCGGCACCAGCATGTTGCCTAGCGCGAAGCAGAAGTGCAGGGCGCTGATCCAGGGCGGCGAGGCCGGGCCATGGCTCCACAGCAGCAGGGTGTTGGCCCCGGCGTTGATCGAGACCTCGCTGAAACCGAGCAGGAAGACCACCGCCGTGAGCGGCGCCAGCGCCTGGCTGAACGGCACGGCGACCAGGCCCAGCGCCATCAGCCCGAGCATGACGATGAGCACGCGATGACCGGGGAAGCGGTCCACCAGGGCGCCCGAGACCACCGAGCCGAGCATGTTGCCCAGGGCCCGGGCCGTGAACAGGATGGCGATCTGGCCCATGGTGGCGCCGGTCATCTCGGCCAGATGGGGCAGCGCCGGCCCCAGCAGGCCGCCGCTCATGCCGATGGCCACGAAGGCCGCAAAGTAGCTGTAGCTGGTTCGGCGTGCGCCCTCGGCGGCAGGTGCCGTCATCTCCGCTCCCCCTCAGCCGCGCTGAGCCTCGGCCTGTCGTTCGGCCTCCTCCGCGTCGGCGGCCCGCCGGGCCTGGGCATCCAGCCGCTGCCAGACGGCCTCGCGCTGGGCCGCATCCATTCTCGACCAGCGGGCGATCTCGTCCAGGGTGCGGTGGCAGCCCAGGCAGAGGTCGCCCACCGGCCGACAGACCTTGATGCACGGGGACTCGGGGCGTGTCGGGAGCCCTGCTTCGCGCGCGCTCATTCGCTCACCTTCCCGCGCAGCGCCTTGGTCCTGCCCTTGCGGGTCTTGGCGTCGACCCGCTTGCGCTTGGCGGCGCGGGTCGGCTTGGTGGGCTTGCGCACCCGGCGCTGCTTCTCCGCCTCGCGGATCAGCTCGCGCAGGCGCTCGAGGGCATCTTCGCGGTTCTGCTCCTGGGTGCGGAAACGCTGGGCCTTGATCACCACCACGCCCTCCTGGGTGATGCGCTGATCGCCCAGCGCCAGCAGCCGCTCCTTGTAGAAGGGCGGCAGGCTGGAGCGATGGATGTCGAAGCGCAGGTGGATGGCGGAGGCCACCTTGTTGACGTTCTGGCCACCGGCACCCTGGGCGCGGATCGCGTTGAGCTCGATCTCCCAGTCGGCCAGTTCCACGGAGTTGGAGATGCGCAGCATGGGGCTCCTGCTGGTGTTGGCAATCGGCGAGGGGTGGGGCGGGTCAGCGCGGCGGGCGCAGCGGCTCGAGCAGCTCGCCCAGCCCGTTGTGGTCGATCTCGTGCATCAGCGCCAGCAGGGCGCCGAGCCGGCCAGGCGGGAAGCCTTCCCGGGCGAACCAGGCCAGGTAGGGCCCTGGCAGGTCGGCGATCACCCGGCCAGCGTACTTGCCGTAGGGCATGCGCAGGGTGACCAGCGTCTTCAGGTCCTCGGGTCTCATTCGCCTACCTCCATGCCTCTCTTTCGCCGTCGTCCTGTGACCCGACGGCTCTGGCGCAACACTCTAGGGGGATTCGGCCCGTTCCGCCAGGGTCGGCACGCAACGCAGCAGGGCCCGCCTAGGCGGGCCCTGCTGTCGAACCGCGGAGGGTTCGAGGCATCACATGACCGTGAAGATCAGGCGATGGCTTTGATGTTCGACGCCTGAAGGCCTTTCTTGCCCTGGGTCACGTCAAAGGAGACGCTCTGACCTTCCTGCAGGGACTTGAAACCATCGGACTGAATTTCGGAGAAATGAGCAAAGACATCATCGCTGCCGTCGGACGGAGAGATAAAGCCAAAACCCTTGGAATCGTTGAACCACTTGACTGTGCCGGTAGTCATAATAAAAATCCTTTCGCGCTTAGCGCCTTGCGATATTCCTGGTGTTACCCAGATGAAGTAGCGGGTAGAACAAGGGAGACAATATCAGGCTGCCGAAAGAATTCGAATGCTGCTGAAACCATGCTGCTTGCCGACCAACTGACGCCACAGTGTCATGTATCCCGGTACGGGTCAAAGCCTTTCACCTTTTATTTTCAAGAACCGACGCCTGTTAATAGGTGGCGATTTATCCGGCGAGCGATAAAAGTGATGCGATTCAACCGACAGGGATAGATTGCCATCGTGGAAACGCCGCTGGCGCCCGTGACGGGATTGGACCAGCTTTAGGGCAAGGGCGGAGAGTGCCGGCAAACGATGGGGGAGCGATCATGTGGAAAGCCTATGACGAACTGGCCTGGACCGAGGCATGGCTCGAGGATCCCAGGGGCGTCGAGGAGGAGGTCGCCACCTACCGCCGTCTGCTCGAGGAGCACGCCCGCCGCCCGGTGCGCGAGGTGCTGCACCTGGGCTGCGGCGCCGGTGCCCACGACCGCGCCCTGAAGCGCCACTTTCGGATGACCGGGGTGGATCTCAACGACGCCATGCTGCGGCTGGCCCGGCGCACCAACCCCGAGGTGGAGTACCACCAGGGCGACATGCGCAGCGTGCGGCTGGGGCGCCAGTTCGATGCCGTGGTGATTCCCGACAGCATCGACTACATGGCCAGCCGCGAGGAGCTCGCCCTCGCCTTCACCACCGCCCGGGAGCACCTCCTCCCCGGCGGCGCGCTGCTGGTGGTGGCCAAGCCCAGAGAGCTCTTCCATGACAATAACTTCGCCTATACCGGCGAGCGCGACGGCATTCATATCACGGTGCTGGAGAACAACTACGTGCGCCCCCCGGGCGACGAGCAGTACGAGGCCACCCTGGTCTACCTGATTCGCCAGGGTGGCGAGCTCGACGTCCAGGTGGACCACCACCGGCTGGGGCTCTTTACCCAGGCGACCTGGGAGCACGCCTTCCGCGAGCAGGAGCTCGACCTGCACCAGCAGGACCTGGAGGGCATCTACGAGCCCTTCATGATCGCCGAGGGAGAGTACCCCATGCGGATCTTCATCGGTGTCGCGCCCGGCGGCGGGCAGGCCGAGGCCTGAGCCGACGGCTGGCGTCCCCTCGAGCGAGTCTCGGCGTCACCGGCCCCGGTTGCGCCACCTCGCGCCAGCTGGGTTATGCTGGGCAACATCCTTAGCCGACTAGCGAACGAGACCCATGAACCCCACCATCGAACTGCTGAAGTCCCATCGCTCCATTCGCAAGTTCACCGACCAGCCGGTCTCCCGGGAGCTGCTGGAAGAGCTGATCCGTGCCGGCCAGGGGGCGGCCACCTCCAGCCACGTGCAGGCCTACACGGTCATCCACGTGAAGAACCCCAAGAACCGCGAGCTGATCGCCGAGCTGGCCGGCGGCCAGTCCTACGTGGCCAGCTGCGGCGCCTTCCTGGTCTTCTGCGCCGACATGAAACGGCCCACCGACGCCGCCGAGCGCACCGGCGCCCGGGTGATCCGCGGCATGACCGAGCAGCTGCTGGTGGCCAGCGTGGACACCGCCCTGATGGCCCAGAACGTGGCCATCGCCGCGGAATCCGAGGGGCTCGGCATCTGCTATATCGGCGGGGTGCGCAACAATCCCCAGGAAATCAGCGACCTGCTGGGCCTGCCCGACCACGTCTACCCGGTATTCGGCATGTGCCTCGGCTACCCGGCCCACCAGCCGGACATCAAGCCGCGCCTGCCGGTGGAGGCGATCCTCAAGGAGGACACCTACGGCGACGACCGCGAGCTGGTGGCGGCCTTCGACGAGACCATGCACGCCTACTACCAGTCGCGGAAGGGCGGCAACAAGCAGAGCAACTGGTCGCAGAACCTCACCCCGCTGTTCGACACCAAGCTGCGCCCCCATATGCGCGATTTCCTGGTCAAGCGTGGGTTCGAGATGAAGTGATGACGCCTCGGCCATGAACTCGAATGGCGCCCAAAGAAAACCCCCTCCCGGAGGGGAGGGGGGTCGTTACACAAGCGGTTTGCAGGGGATAATCAGTCGTCGTTGGCGGCCAGGGGGCGGTTCTCGCCGGTGCGAACTTCGTCCCAGGCCTGTTCGAGGGTGTAACCCTGGCGGGCATCGACCGTGTCGATAACCTCAACCGCGTTCTGCAGGGACTCACCACTGCCCTTGAGGGCGACCACCAGCTTGGCAAGATCGAGCTTGCTGAAGGTGTTGGCGATAAGGTCGGCTTGCTGGCTAAGTTGGATGCAGTTCATTTTTCAATCCTCATCAAGGTCATCATTACCCCAGGGGAAATCCCATCTTGGGGTTGCCATCTCCGATGGCGTTCTGGTGCCTTGGCTACTCATGCCGGGCCGGGTAAGTGCCCCATGCTGCAACCGCGACAGGTCTGCAAGCTTTCCAAGACCTTTGCTTCTGGCGCCTGGATCAGAAATTACTTGGCGCTCAGGTTGTAGCCGGGATCAGGTCAGTGAATCGGGGTAGCGACCCTCTGTCCTGATCCATGACTCCACTATGGGTCAGGGCAACCACTCCCACAACGCGCCATTAGCCGCACAGAGGGTTGTAGTATGACTACACGGAGAGCCAGGGAGCTCGAGGAAGGTAACGAGACTACGAGGAGGGGAAGGAATGCCGCCAGGTTGGAGAGAAAAAGGGCGGATGAAGCGGCTTCCAGCGGGCGTCAAATTACAGCCTAATGGTGGCCTGCGCCACTCGACTTTCGGTGAGGAGGAGATATGGAAACGCTGTTGAATGCCGGTTCGGAGGTGACCGCGGCGGCACTGGCCGCCATCGCCCATATGCCCACCGCCAGCCTGCCGGTGCTGATGGATGACGATTTCGCCCGGCGGCTCTCCGATGCCGACCTGATGCGCATCGCGGTGCTGCTGGCGCAGAAGAGCCATGACGAGGGCGGCTGCCCGATCGGGGCGGTGATCATCGACAACGCCACCCGGCGCATCGTCGGCAAGGGGCACAACACCCTGGTGCAGGAGAATCACCCCTATAACCACGGCGAGACCTCGGCGATGCGCGATGCCGGCCGCCTCGACTTCGGCCGGACGACGCTCTTCACCTCGCTGAGCCCCTGCCAGGTCTGCGCCACGCTGCTCTACATGCGCGGCGTCTCGCGGGTGGTGGTGGGCGATGTCACCAACGCCTCGGGCACCGAGGCCCTGCTGCAGGAGAAGGGCGTACAGGTGGAGATCCTCGAGGACCCCCGCGGCATCCAGCTCTACGCCCGCTTCCGCGCCGGCAACCCCGAGCTCGACCTCGAGGACTGGAAGGGGCTGAGTGCCACCCAGCGGCCGTGACCTCGCTCCGGCCCCAGGGGTCAGCGTAGCGCCAGCGTCTCCAGCACGGCGGCAAGCGCCTGGCGCTCCTCTCCCTCCAGAGTCCTCAGGGGCAGCGGCAGGCAGGGCGGCTCGGTAAGCCCCAGCAGCTCCGCCGCGGTGGCCACCACGCGCAGGCTGCCCCCGTGTTGGCGGAACAGCGCCCACAGGGGCTCGAGCCGCTGGCCGAGGCGCGTGGCCTCGTCCTCCCGCCCGGTCTGGGCCGCGCGGGTAATGGCCAGGGCGGCCTCGGGGAAGAGGCCGCCGATAACCGAGTACCAGACGTCGCAGCCGGCATTGAGCCCCGTGGCGGCGAAGGCATCGCCGCTGACCCCGATCGTCACCTTTGGCGGGATCAGGGCGCGCAGCCGCGCGACACGCTCCCGGGCGGCCGCCGGCTCGGCGGGCACCCCGGGGATCTTGATGGAGGCCACGCCGGGCAGCGCCGCGATGCGCCCATGCAGCTCGTCGCTGAACTGGAAGCGAGTGGTGCCGGGGTTGTCGTAGACGCACAGCGGCACCGAGAGCCGGGCGCTGACCGCCTCAAAGAGGCCGAAGACCTCCTCGTCGGCGAGCGGCTGGTAGGACATGGGGGCGAGCAGCACCGCGCTGGTCCCCGCGGCCTGGGCGTCCTCGGCCAGGGTGAGCACATCGCGGGTGCGCAGGGCGCTGATGCCGACGATCACCGGCACGTCGCCGGCGTGGGCCACGGCCAGCCGGGCGACGCGAGCGCGCTCCTCCAGGCTCAGGTAGGCGTAGTTGCCCGTCGAGCCGAGGGCGCCGATGGAGTCGACGCCCGCGGCGACCAGCCGCTCGACCAGCCGGACGAAGGCTGCCTCGTCGATGGCGCTCTCGTTCATGGGGGTCAGCGGAAAGGCGCTGAGGCCGGTCAGCATGGCGGGTCTCCTGTCTGGGCAGCCGGTTGCGGCACTGGCTCGAGAATAGGCCACGGCGATGGCTCGGCATAGTATCGCCTGGCCGAGTGCGGGAGGATGACCGACGACCTGGGGTTCAACTGACGGGAGAAAGAGAGAATGGTGAATTCGGTTGCTACTGACCTGGTCCCGCGGCTGCGCACGCTGCTCGAGCAGCTGCCCGATAACGCCGTGCCCATCACCTACCAGCAGGCCGCCGAGGCGCTGGGCCTCACCCCGCCGCGCACCATCCAGCGCGTCGCCCTGGCGCTGGAGACGCTGATGCGTGAGGACGTCGCCGCCGGCCGCCCGCTGATCGCCGCCCTGGTGGTCAGCCGCCGGGGCGACCTGCCCCGGCCGGGATTCTTCGAACTGGCGGTGGCCCTCGGGCGCTTTCCCGCCGAGCCGGCCCACCACGAGTCGGCCTATCGCCAGGAGCTGGCGCGGGTCATGGCATTGCGCCCCCGAACGGCAGGGTAGGGTGACGGCCCCCGGCCCATCCTGACTCCGCTGCCGGCGACATCACTGGTAGCGCTGCTGCCAGCCCTTGACCGCGATCTGCTCCTTGAGCAGCTCCAGCATGTCCACCAGCACCTGCTCGGTGACCTGTTCGGTGTGGGGGTCGGTACGCAGCCAGGCATCGAAGCCGCTTTCGGCCAGGTGCTCCACCAGGGCGGAGAACTCCGCCGACTGCAGCCCCTCCAGGGCCTCGTTGACCAGGCGGCAGGCCAGGTCGGAGAGCGAGGCCTCGAGCCCCCGGCTCAGCTGGCTGCCCAGCGGCAGCCGCGCCAGCCGCTGCAGTTCCGGGCTCTCCGCCAGGGTGCGGCCGACCAGGCCGCGCACGTAGCGCAGGGTGTCGTCGCGGTTGTGGGCGTAGGCGCTGCCGGCCATGACCTCCAGCCGCTGGCTGATCTCGTGGATCAGCGCCTTCTGGCGGGGCCGCACCACCCGTTCCACCACCCGGGTGGAGAGCGAATCGCCGGAGCGCAGCTGGGCCTGGACGTTGTCGAGCATGCGGATGGCGATGCGGTCGGTGAGCTCCTCCAGCAGGATGTCGTAGTACTTGGCGACCACCCCGTAGAGATACCAGCGACGCACGTCGATCAGCCCCAGCCGGTGCAGCCGATGCACGAGCGAGACGACGCGCAGGATGCGCAGCAGCCGGAAGCCGCCCACCGGGATGCAGCCGAGCACGTCGTACCAATGCACGAAGGGGTAGAAGAACCAGCGGTGATAGCGCCGCTCGGCGATGGCCACCGCCCAGCCCAGCAGCACGTCGAGCACGAACACCGCCACGAAGGCCAGATCAATGGCGATGAAGCGGGCGTGGACATGCTGGTCGTAGGCGGCGTGCAGCCCGGGCGCGGCGGCCTCGAAGGCGGCGTTCAGCGGCGCGAGCAGGAAGAGGCTGTCGAACAGCAGCAGGGTCAGGTTGGCGATCACCAGCAGGATGATCAGCAGGTCCCATACCAGGTGGAACCGCTCCAGGGCGGGGCTGAGGGGTCGTTCGCGGGTGGCAGGCATGGCACCTCCTTGAGCACTGTGCCGCTATCTCCCCTCCCAGCCTAGACGCTGGGCCCGCGAGCCACCGCCCCCTCGGATCACCCCGAGCCCCCGGGTCACCCCTTCAGCCGCCCCCTCAGCGGCTGGTTCAGTGACCGGCCGGCAGTGACAGCAGCAGCGGCGTGCCGGCCAGGCCCTGCGCCAGGCGGGAGGCGAGAATCTCCAGGATGCCGTCATGTTCCCCCGCCAGCCGGGTGGGGGTGACGCGCAGCCCCGGGGAGTGCGCCATGGCCTGTTCGCAGATCTCCGCGATGTCGCCGCCCTCGCCGGCGTGGCGCCCCGGGGAGAGGAACAGCATGGCCAGGATCACCTCGCTGCCGGCCATCGCCTCGGAGGCCAGCAGGTCCTCCAGCAGCGGCTCGTTGAAGCGATAGGCGTCGCCGTCGCGCCGCTCCATGGAGGCGAAGGTGACGCACTCGGCCTCCTCGCTGAGCAGCACGCTGAGCTGGCCGGCCAGGTAGTTGCGCACCGCCGTGACCTCGGGGATCGGGCTGCCGTGGTCGACCAGCACCACCCTGGGCCGCGACGTGCCGTTCATCTGCTCGCGCACGTTGTCGGCCAGCAGCCGCGCCAGGCGCAGGTCCAGCGGAGCCTGGCTCTCCACCAGCGGCAGCGCCACCTTCACGGAGAGCCGCGGATGGCGCGCCTGCACCTCGGCCAGGCGCTCCGGCAGGTACCGGGTCAGCGCCTGGCTGGGCCCGAAGAAGAAGGGCAGGATCACAAGCTCGGTTACGCCCTGCTCCGCCAGCTGCTCGGCCCGCGGCCCCAGCGACACCGCCTTCTCACCGTCGAGCTCCTCGGCCGGGATCTTGTAGGAGTGCAGCAGGGAGGCGGCCTCGATCTCCTGGCCGGTGGCCTCGCCGAGGGCCCGGGCCAGGCGGCGCAGGTTGAGGGTGGCCTGGGCCCGCAGGGAGCCGTTGTCGACGAGCAGGATCTTTCGCATGGAGGCCTCTGGCTGGCTTGGATGGGTTGGCACGGATTGACTGGCACGGATCAGCTGGCACGGATCAGCTGGCACGGATCACGAAACGCACGGCGGCGCCCACGGCGCCAGGGGCCATGACACTACCGGGCGGAGGGGTGGTCAAGCGGCATGACGAACGGGCGCCCGCCATGGGCGCCCGCAGGAAGGGGAGGGCAAGGCAACCGCTGGCTACTTGAAGCGGTCGCGGGCCTTCTCGAAGGAGTCGCTGAAGGATTTCCAGGCGCGCTCGGCGCCGTCCCGCAGGTCGTCCCAGGCGTCGTCGCCGGCCTCGCGCAGCTCCTTGAGCTTGTGGCGCATCTCCTCGCGCTTGGCCTCGAGGCGTTCGGCCTCCTTCTCCCGCTCGATGCGTGCATCGGCCTCGGCGCCCCTGGCCTTGGCCCGCAGCTTGTCGATCTCGGCCTGCCACTCGTCCAGCTTCGCGCGCAGCTTCTGCTCGTAGGCTTCCCTGTTGCTCATATGGACGCTCCTTTCCTGATGGGGGTGAAACCTCGAAGACCCGCCGCCTGGCGGCAGGGCCTCCCCTTCAGGGTGGCAAGCCCGGCGGGCGGCCGCAAGGGCGCATGCCACCGGCACGCGGCGCGTGGTGCCCGCTCCTCGATGGCCTCAGGGCGTCAGCAGGCCCGCGGCGAGCGCCTCGCCGAGGCGGTCGACGGCGGCGGCCAGCTTCTCGTCGATGACGTGCAGGTACTCCGTCCAGTCGTTAACGTGGTGCAGCTCCGCCTTGCCGTCCGAGATGCCGCGCAGCGCCACCAGCGGCACCTGAAAGCGTGTGCAGGCGCGCAGGCAGGCGTAGCTCTCCATGTCGACCATCTCGGCGGCGATGGCGTCATAGGCCGCGCCGGAGACGATATTGGCGCCGGTGGAGAGCGTGGCCTCGCGAATGCCGGGAATCCGCAGCGGCAGCGGCAGGGTTGCCGGCAGGTCGAGGAAGGGGGTGACGCCCTGGTCGAAGCCCAGCGCGGTGGCGTCCATGTCGCGATAGGCGACGGAGCTCGCCTGATAGACCTCGGTCTGCTCGAGCATCCGGCTGCCGGCGGAGCCCAGCGACACCACCAGCGCCGGCAGGCGGCCCTGACCGGCGAGGGCGGCCAGGGCCGCGGTGAGCTCCACCGCCGCCTCCACCGGGCCGACGCCGGTCATCAGCGGGGTGAAGCGCTGCCGCAGGTGCGGGCCGTACTCGGCCTCGGCGGCCATCACGAAGAGCACGTCGTGGCCGCCCAGCCGCACCGGCTGGGGCAGGTTGCCGTCGTGTGGGCGGGGGGAAGAGGGGGAAGGTGTCATGGGGTGGGTATGCCTCATGTGGAATGCCTGGGCCCAGTGTACTGCGCCGAAGGGAGCAGTGTGCCTCTGGCTCGATACGGCCAAGATGGCGGAAAACCAGCGGGGAGGAACGCCGATGCATACCGGAAGCTGTCTGTGCGGGAAGGTGGGGTACGAGTACCACGGCGAGATCGACGCGATCTCCATGTGCCACTGCAAGCAGTGCCAGAAGGCCCAGGGCACGGCCTTCGTTGCCGTGGCGCCGATCCGCTCGGCGGACTTTCAACTCACCCGGGGCGAGGCGCACCTGAAGGAGTACCGCGCCACGCCGGGCAAGGTGCGGGTGTTCTGCGCCGAGTGTGGAAGCCCCCTCTACAGCGCCCGCGACGACCTGCCCGAAGCCAAGCGGCTGCGGCTGGGCACTCTGGACACGCCGATCGCGCCCGGCAGGCGCGTCCACGCCTGGGTCTCCTCCCGGGCCGAGTGGTTCGAGCTCGCCGACGATCTGCCGAAGTTTCCCGAATTCGCCCGCTGACGCCACCCTCTGACGGTTGCCGAGGCCGCCCGGCTGCTTCACGCTGGGCCGAGGTGCCGACACGCGATGGCCCCCCACTGGTGGCCATCGGGCGTCCGGCAGCGCTGACGACCTCGACCACCGAGCGGGACCGGCGGAGGCAGGATCATGAGACTTTCGAGCACGGGGTTTGCGGTCCTGGGGGCCGCGCTGATTGCCATCAGCTTCGGCCTCGCCCGTTTCGCCTTCGGGCTCTTCGTCCCCCCGATCCGCGAGGAGCTGGGCCTCGGCTCCTCCGTGATCGGCATCATCGGCGCACTGCCGCTGATCAGCTTCCTGCTGGCCACCGCGGTTGCCCCCCTCGTCACCCGTCGCCTCGGTTCCCGCTATACGGCGGTGCTCTCCGGGGGCTTCGGCGTCGCCGGGCTTTCGCTGATCAGCCGGGCCGCCGACCCGCTGATGCTGGGTGCGGGGGTGTTCGCCTGCGGGATCTGCACCGGACTGATGATGCCCGCGCTGACGGCGGCCATGCAGGCCGTCGTCAAGCGCTCGCTGCACGGGCGCGTCAGCTCGGTGATGAACGCCGGCACCAGCATCGGCGTGATCGTGGCCGTGCCCACGGTGCTGTTCCTGGCCGGCGCCTGGCGCCACGCCTATCTATCCTTCGCTATCCTCGCCGGCCTCGGGGTGATCGCCGCCTGGCTCCTGCTGCCCTCGGTCTCGCGGATCGTGCCGGCAAACGCGGCGGACCCGCCGCCCCTCAACGAGCTGCCCTGGTCGCGCCTGGTCCGGCTCACGCTCTTCGCCTTCCTGATGGGCTTCGTCTCCGCCGCCTACTGGATCTTCGCGCCCGACCTGGTGGTGACCCTCGGCGGCCTGCCATCGAGCGCCACGGCCTGGCTGTGGCTCGCGGTGGGGGTTGCCGGCCTCGGCGGCGCCGTGGTGGCCGACCTGGCCGATCGCAACAACCCGCCCATCACCCAGGCCCTGATGCTGATGATGCTCTCGGCGAGCCTCGCCCTGCTGGCGGCCAGCCCCGACCAGCCGCTGCTCACCGCCTTCTCCGCGCTGGTCTTCGGCCTGGCCTACATGAGCCTGACGGGGCTCTACCTGATGACCGGCATCCGCCTGCTGCCCGGCCGCCTTGGCGTGGGGCCGGTGCTGCCCTTCATGGCGGTATCGCTCGGCCAGGCGGCCGGCTCGCCGGTGGTCGGTGCACTGGTGGACGGCTTCGGCTATGCCGATGCCTTCGCCATGTTCGCCGCGCTGGGCATCCTGGTGGCCATCCTCTCACCCTTCTACCCGGGCGCCATCACCGCAAGTTCGCTGACCTTCTGCTGCAGCCGTTCGGCCACCATCCGGGCGTCCTTCGGGTGAGTGTCCGGCAGTGCGACGATGAACTCCTCGCCGCCGAAGCGCCCGATCACATCCTGGGGCCGGAGGCAGCACTTACCGTTCTGCTGCCTGCCTTATGCGGTATCAAGATGGCGGTAACACAGGCGGATTCCACGTTTCATCCGGCTCCCAATCCACTCACCCGCATCACCCGACGCTCCACCGCATCCAGCAGCTGGCCGCGCCCGGTCTCGACCAGGGTGAGCCAGTGTCTGGCGCGAGTGATGCCGGTGTAGACCAGCTCCCGGGTGAGGATCGGGTTGGGGGCGTCGGGGAGCAGCAGGGCGGTGTGGGTGAACTCCGAGCCTTGGGACTTGTGCACCGTCATGGCAAACACCGTCTCCACCGCCTGCAGGCGGCTGGGGAGCACCCACTTGATGCGCCCGCTGCCGTCGCCTGCCGGGAAGGTGACGCGCAGCGCCGGGCCGCGCCCCTCGCCCGAGGGCTGGGGCAGCGCCAGGGTGATGCCGATATCGCCGTTCATCAGCCCCAGGCCGTAGTCGTTGCGGGTGACCAGCACCGGGCGGCCGGGGTACCAGAGCCGGCGGCCGTCGCCGCTGTCGATAAGCCCCTCCTTCTCCAGCGCGGCGCGGATGCGCTCGTTCAGCCCTTCCACGCCCCAGGGACCGCGGCGCAGGGCGCAGAGCAGCTGGAACTGGCCGTGGGCGGCCAGCACCTGTCGGGCCCAGTCGTCCAGCGCCTCGCGGGCGATCTCGCCGTCCGGGCCTGGCTCCGGCGCCGCGCTTCGCATCACTTCCAGATAGTGGCGATAGCCCACCGGGGGCGGCAGGACCTTGCCGTTTACCACGCGGTCCTCGCCGGCGCTCTTTCCTCGATCAGAAAAGCCCGCGGCGTGGCCCGAGACCACCAGCCGCTCCAGGCCGCGATCCCTGTCCGTTTCCAGCTTGAGGTGTGAGAGGTCGGCGTAGCCATGACCAAGCACCTCGCGGATGGCGGCGCGCTTCTCGCGGCCCGCCGCGTCGCGGTTCACCGCCTCGGCCAGCCGGCCGATGCCGCTGGCCGCGTCGAAGCGGTGGCTTACCCGCAGCATGGCGATGGCCTGGTCCAGCGGGGCGCCCGCGGGGTCGATCATCTCGGCGGGCAGCGCCTGGCCGGTGGCCTCGGCGAGCCAGTCGGCGGTTTCGGGCGTGTAGTGGCCGCCCTCGGCCCGGGCGCAGAGGTCGCCGAGTACCGAGCCCGCCTCCACGGAGGTGAGCTGGTCCTTGTCGCCCAGCAGCACCAGGCGGGCGCGGCGCGGCAGGGCGTCGAGCAGCGCGGCCATCATCTCCACGTCGACCATGGAGGCCTCGTCCACCACCAGCACGTCCAGCGGCAGCGGGTGTCGGGCGTTATGGCGGAAGTGGCGGGTGTCGGGGCGCGAGCCCAGCAGGCGGTGGAGGGTGGTGACCTCGGTGGGGATAGCTTGGCGGAGTCGCTCGGTATCGCCGTCGCCACTCTCGAGTAGTGGAGCAAGCGCCGTCAGGTCGAGCCCCGAGACCTGCCCGGCGATGGATTCGTTGAGGCGCGCGGCGGCCTTGCCGGTGGGGGCGGCCAGGCGGATGCGCAGCGCTCGGCGGCCTTCGCCCAGTGCCAGAGTCTGCAGCAGGGCGAGCAGCTTGACCACCGTGGTGGTCTTGCCGGTGCCGGGGCCGCCGGTGATCACCGCGAAGGGCGAGCGGGCGGCCAGGGCGCAGGCGGCCTTCTGCCAGTCCAGAGTGGGGCTTGCGGGGAAGAGGGCGTTGAGGGCCTGGCCGAGGGTAGTGGGGTCTGCCGGGCGCCTGTCGGCGCCTTCGTCGATGCGTCGAACCGCCGGGGAACCCGAGCTCCCACCAGACTCCGCAGGGCTCCCGTTTGAGTAGCCTCTGCTGGCGCCATCCTCTTCGCCCGGCAGAGCCGAGCTCCCACCCGTTTCCGTAGGGCTCCCGGTGCTCTCGCCAAGGCGGGCGGCGATATGCTGCCGGATCGAGCGCTCATGGTGCCAGTAGCGGCGCAGGTAGAGCCGGGGGGCGTCGAGCACCAGCGGGGTGCTGCCGGGCCCGTGCCCGACGATCAGCGGGTGAGTGAGCGCTTCCTGCCAGTCGGCGAGGGTGAGCTCACCGAGCAATGCGCTGGGCAGCGGCGGCGGGTCCTCCAGGCTGTCGCCCTCCGGAGGCAGCGAGAGGGCGAGGTCCGGCTCGGCGAGGGTGCGCTCCAGGTCCAGGCAGACGTGGCCGCGGCCGAGCTGGTGGCTGGCCAGTGCCGCGGCCAGCAGCAGCGGGGCAGGGGCGTCGGGCACCTCGCGGGCCAGGAAGGCGGCGAAGGCGCGATCCAGGGCGCGCAGCCAGCCGCGGGCCACCCAGCGGTCGAGCAGCACGAAGAGCGCCTGGGTATACCGCAGGGCCTCGGCGCTGGCGGCCTCGTTGGGGGTGGTCTCGGCGGTGGGTGAGTGGTCACTCATGGCTTTGTCTCCAGCGCTCATGGCTGCTCCTCCGGTGTGGCATCGGCATCGCGGAACAGGGCGTCGAGCGCCTCGATCAGCGCCCGGGGCGGGCGCTCGCGGTGCACGCCGCGGGAGGGGGCGTGCTGGCCACGCAGGAAGACGTAGAGCGCGCCGCCCAGGTGGCGGTCGATGTCGTAGCCGGGCAACCGCGCCTTCAGCAGGCGGTGCAGGGCCAGCAGGTAGAGGCAGTACTGCAGGTCGTAGCGCTTCTCGCGTACCGCCTCCGCCATGGCCGCCTCTGAGTAGGCCTCGTCGTCACGGCCCAGGTGGTTGGACTTCCAGTCCAGCACGTAGAAGCGCCCCTCGTGCTCCACCACCAGGTCGATGAAGCCCTTGAGCATGCCGTTGAGCCGGTCGCGCTCCAGCGCCGGGCGCTCGGCGCCACCCAGTGTGTGAGCGCTTACGAGGGCGTCCAGGCGGGTGGTGTCGACCCGGTGGGCAGCGAACCAGAACTCCAGCTCCACCTGATAGTGAGCGCTCTCCAACCGGTCCAGCCGCAGCGGCGACACCGGCCCCTCGGGGGCGTTCGGCACTGGCAGCTCGCAGGCCAGCAGCCCCCGCAGCCAGGCCTGCAGCGCCGGGATGCGCTCGCGCCAGCCGCGCAGGTTGGCGCGCCGCGCCAGGGTGTCGTTCAGCCGCTCGGGCTCCGCGACCAGCCGGGCGAAGCCCTCGGCGCCGGCCCACTCCAGCAGGCCGTGCAGGAAGGTGCCCGCCGCCGGGCCGCGGGGGAAGCGGTGAAGCGAGGCATCACTCACCGGCAGCGGCGCGCTGGGCGGGTCGCTGGGCTCGTCGCGCATCTCCCGGGCGGTGGCTTCCAGAGCGGTCTCAGGTTCTTCCAGAAGGGTGGGCGCTTCCTCACCACCAATTCTCTCGCCGCCCAGGCGCAGCGCCGAGTAGCTGGCGATCCACCAGTGCTCCCGGGCGCGGCGGGCCGGGGTGAGCGCCTCGCGCAGCGCCTCGTCGTTCGCCTCGCTGGGCACCACCTGGTCATTCGGCGCCGGCGCCGGTTCCACCCTGAGCTCCGTCTCCGCCGCCCCCTGGGCGAGGGGGAAGAGGGCCTCGAGCAGGCCGTCCGCCGAGGGGGACGAGAGCGGTGCTCCGGCGGTGAGCACCTGGCCGATGGCGCTGCGCTCGAACCCCTCGAGCGGTGCGATGCCCAGCCAGGTGGCGTGGCGGGCGCGGGTCAGGGCCACGTAGAGCTTGCGCAGGTCCTCCCCCAGGCGCTCGTCGTCGGCGCGGGCTAGCACGGTCTCGTCGGGTTCCAGCGAGAGGTGGCGTCGGCCCGCCGCGTCGTGCCAGGTGAGCGGCAGGTCGGTGGCCTTCTTCTCGCGGAAGGCGCAGATGAAGGGCAGGAAGACCAGCGGGTACTCCAGCCCCTTGGACTTGTGGATGGTGATCACCTGTACCAGGTCGGCATCGCTCTCCAGGCGCAGGCGGTGGGTATCGGCCTGCTGGGGTGGATGGGCGCGGGCCTCGCTCAAGTGGCGCAGCAGGGCGTGCTCGCCGTCGAGCTCGGCGCTGGCCTGCTGGAGCAGCTCGCCGAGATGCAGCAGATCGGTGAGATGCCGCTCGCCACTCGGGCTCCTGAGCAGCCGGGTGGGCACGGCGAAGTCGGCCAGCAGCCGGTGCAGCATGGGCAGCACGCCCTGGCGCTGCCACTGCCGGTGGTAGCCCCGGAACTGCAGCACGCGCACTTCCCAGGCCAGCTCGTCGTGCTGCAGGGCATCGAGGTCGTGATTGCCCATGCCCAGGCTAGGCATGGCCAGGGCGGCGTGCAGGCGCCGCTCGCTGTCGGGCTCGGCGCAGGCGGCCAGCCACACCTCGAGCTCCAGGGCGGCCGGGGTCTCGAAGACCCCCTCCTTGTCGGAGAGGTAGACGCTCTTGATGCCGCGTTCGAGCAGCGCACCGCGGATTGCCTTCGCCTCGTTGCCGTTGTTGACCAGCACGGCGAGATCCGACGGCTTCAGAGGCCGGAAGGGCTCGCCGGGCGCGCCGAAGCCGGTGCGCCCGGCCTGGCCCTCGCGTAGGAGCTCGGCCATCCGGGTGGCGCAGCGCGCGGCCATCTCCTTGAAGTAGGCGCCCTTGCTCATGCCCTCGTCGTCGCTCGTCAGATGCCCGCCCGTCAAATGCCAAAGCGTCATGGCCGGCAGCGGCTCGCCGTCGCGGGTCAGGGCATCGTTCCTGCCTTTAGCTGCCACCGGTAAAAAAGGCACAGGGTTGTCCCCCTCGGGGGAGCGGAACAGGAAGGCGCCGCGGCCGGCGGGATGGGTCTCGGCGAAGCGGAACACCCGGTTGACCGCCTCCACCATGGCGGTGGAGGAGCGGAAGTTGGTGCCGAGCGTCACGTGGCGCCCGGCGGTGTCGCGGCGCGCCTGCAGGTAGGTGTGGATATCCGCGCCGCGGAAGGCGTAGATCGCCTGCTTGGGGTCGCCGATCAGCAGGACGGCGCCGGGGTTGTCGGGGTAGTGGGCCTCGGCCAGGCGGTAGACGTGGTCGAAGAGCCGGTACTGCACCGGGTCGGTGTCCTGGAACTCGTCCACCAGGGCCACCGGGAACTGGCGGCGCACGTGCTCGGCCAGCGCCCCGCCGGCGGGGCCGGCGAAGGCGCGGTCGAGGCGCTCGAGCAGGTCGTCGGGGCCGAGCTCGGCGCGACGCTGCTGCACCCGGCTGCGCCGCTCGCTCATCCAGCGCACGGCGTGGGCCAGCAGGTCGGCGTGGGCGCTGGGCAGGGCCTCGAGTTGTTCGGGCAGCGCGACCAGGGCGTGCAGGGCGGGGTGGTCGAGGGGCTCGCCCTGCTTCCAGATCTCGGCCATCCCCTCGGGCGTCAGGCGCTTCCAGGCGGCGTCGGTGAGCGCGGGGGTGGCGAGCTCCGGGTCCTGGGCCCAGTCGCGCAGGGCGCCCAGCCAGCTCGCACGGCTGCGGCTGTTGAGGCTGCGCTGGTCATAGGCCTTGGCGGCGGCGGCGCTCTCCAGGGCGTCCGAGAGCTCCTCTAGCCAGGCGAGCCAGGGCGCCTTGAGCTCGGCGAGCACCCGCGTGCGCTCGGCCTGCATGGTGGCCAGGGCACCGGCGGGGGGCGGGGCGTCGGGCAGCAGCTCGGCGTCGCCCTGCAGCCGGCGCACGTCCTCGGCCAGGGCGTCGGGGGTCTCCCAGTAGCGGGTGACCACCGCCAGGGCCTCGGCGTCCAGGGCGTAGTAGAAGCTGCGCCAGTAGTCCCGGGCCACCTCCAGCTCGAGCTCCGACTGGTCGAGGTTCATCTCGAGCGAGAAGAGGCTGCCGCTCTCGAAGGCGTGCTCGCGCAGCATGCGGTGGCACCAGGAGTGGATGGTGGAGACCGCGGCCTCGTCCATCCACTCGGCGGCGAGCTGCAGGCGGCGGGCGCAGGCGGGCCAGCGCGCCTCGGGGTAGCTGTCGCGCAGGGCCAGCAGGGGGTCAGACCCCTCAGCGGATTTTGGGGTCTGACCCCCAAGGGGACTTTGGAACGCCTCGGCGGCCTCCACCAGGCGGGCGCGGATGCGGTCGCGCAGCTCCCGGGTGGCGGCGTTGGTGAAGGTCACCACCAGGATCTCCGGCGGGGTGAGGGCGCGGGGGAAGCTCTCGGCGTCGGCCTCGTCACGGGGGCCCAGCACCAGGCGAACGTAGAGCAGGGCGATGGTGAAGGTCTTGCCGGTGCCGGCGCTGGCCTCGATCAGCCGGCTGCCGGTGAGCGGCAGCCGGATCGGGTCCAGGGTGGGGGGCGTCGTCTGGTCCTGCGTGCTCATGCCTTGCCTCCCTTGCCCTTGCCGCCGTTGCCCTTCTTCTCCTTGGGCTTGCGTACCGCGTGCAATAGCGGGGCGTAGAGCCGCTCGGCCAGCTCGGCGAAGCCGCCGCCCTCCGCCGAGCGGACCATCTCCTCCAGCTCCGGCCACTGGCGCAACAGGTAGGGGTCGCGGCCGCGCTCGCCGTGGTCGTTGTTGAAGCCGCTGCCGTAGAAGACGGTGCTGGCGGCCTTCCAGGCCTTGTCGTCCTCTTCGCTGGGCGTGCCGGCGAGGCAGCGGGCCATGGCCGCCGGGCTTCCGCCCTTCTCCAGCCAGGCGAAGGCGGTGTCCCGGGGCAGGGGCAGGGGGGTGGCCATGCCGTGCTGCCAGGCCGCGGCGATATCGGCCAGCCGCGCGCGGGCCTCCTCGGCGGGCAGCGGGGCCAGGGTGCCGCCGCCGGCGCGGGAGAGCAGCCGGGTGGTCATGGGGCCCTCCAGCTGGCCGGCCAGGTGGGCCACCCAGGGGCCGAGCCAGTGCTTCCAGTGGTACTTGCCCTTGTTGACCAGGCTGCTGGTGGTGAGCAGCACCCGGCAGCGCTCGCCGGCGTCGCTTTCGCGCAGCTCGCCCAGCCAGTCCTCCAGGGCCATGCCATCGCCCGGACTCTCATCCCACCCTTCGCCCAGCGCTTCGCGAAGGTCCAGCGAGACGGTGAGGGGCTCCTCCACGGCGTGGGGCCACTCGTCGAGCACCTGGCGGTAGTCGGCGAAGAGGCTCTCCATGGGCTCGACGAGGGAGTCGCGCATGCGTTCGGCGAAGCCGCCCATGGCCAGGCGCCCCTGGCGCTCGAGACGCTCGAGGGTGGCCAGCATGGCGGGCTCATGGGGCTCGCCGGCCTCCACCGCGGCGCGGCTCGCCTCGATCAGCGCATGCTGCAGCTGCCAGTGGTCGAGACCGCCGAGGGTGAAGGGCTCGTGGTCGAGGCGCTCCGTGGCCTCGAGCTCCAGGAAGACCTTGAGCCGGTTCGTGGTGAAGGCCTGCACCGGCGCCTTGAGGAAGGCGCCCAGCTGGGCCAGGGTCAGCGGGGCCTCCTGGTGGAAGGGGGCCAGGGGCGCGGGTTCCGGCGGTGCGCCCTCGTCGCCGGGCAGGTGCAACTCGCGCCACTCGTGAGCGTAGGTGGTCAATGAAGAACCTTCGCGGAAGTACTCGATGCTGAAGGGCTGCAGCGGGTGATCGGTGGTCAGGGCAGCGAGCAGCGCCTTGCCGGCGTCGTCGGCAGCGTGTCCGGCCCGCCCTTCATCGGAGAGGGTCCAGCCCCGGGCCAGGTGGTCGCGCAGCTGGCCCAGCAGCACCGAGGGGGGCTGCTCGGTGTTGTCGACGATGCTGCGGCCCACCCAGCTGATGCTCAGCCGGTCCCGGGCCGAGAGCAGCGCCTCCAGGAAGAGGTAGCGGTCGTCCTCGCGGCGGGAGCGGTCGCCGGGGCGGTAGTCCTGAGCCATCAGGTCGATGTCCAGCGGGCGCTGGACCCGCGGGTAGTCGGCGTCGTTCATGCCCAGCAGGCAGACATGGCGGAAGGGGATGGCGCGCATCGGCATCAGGGTGGCGATGTTCACTGCCCCGGCCAGGAAGCGCTGGGAGAGGCTCGCCTCGTCCACCTGGGCGAGCCAGTGCTCGCGCACCACCGAGAGCGGCAGGGGCTCGCTGAGCCCGGCCTCCTCGGCGCTCTCCTGCCAGGCGTCCAGCGCCTGCTCCAGCCGGGTCAGCGCCATCAGGTCCTGGTCGGAGTCGGCCAGGAAGCAGGCCGCCAGCAGCTCGCGCAGGCGCTCGCCCCAGGTGGCCACGTCGCAGGGCTCGGCGAGGGTCTGCCACTGGGCCTCCAGGGTGTCGATCAGGCTGACCAGGGGGCCGGCCAGCGCCGCCTCCAGCCCGCCGATGTCGTCATAGGGCTCCACCCCCTGCCAGGGGCCGTCGGCGGCATCACCCACCGCATAGCCCAGCAGCAGCCGGCGCAGACCGAAGGCCCAGGTGTTGGCGGCCATGCCGCCCGGCAGGTCGAGGCTCTGGCGCTGGCGGGCGTCGAGCCCCCAGCGGATGCCGGCGCCCTCGATCCAGCGGCGCAGGGTGGGCAGGCCGCTCTCGGGGACGGCGAAGCGGGCGCGCACCGCCGGCACCTCCAGCAGGTCGAGCAGGTCGCTCACCGAGAGGCGCAGTTCCGGCAGGCGCAGCAGCGACTCCAGCGCGATCAGCAGCGGCAGGCGGTGGCGACTGGCCTGGTCGGAGAGGGTGAAGGGGATATGGCGCGGGTCGTCGGGGTCGAGGCGGCCGAACACCGCCTGCACCGCGGCGGCGTACTGGTCCACGTCGGGCACCATCACCAGGATGTCGCGGGGCCGGAGGGTCGGGTCCTCGCTGAAGGCGGCGAGCAGCTGGTCGTGGAGGATCTCCACCTCGCGCAGGGCGCTGTGGGCCACCTGGAAGCGCAGCGAGCGGTCGCGGGCCGGGTCCACGGCGGGCCAGGTGGCGCGGCTCTCGGCCAGCGGGCGCAGCTCGAGGATATCGTCCTGCAGCTGGCGCAGCAGGCTGGGTTCGGGGTCCTCCTCATCTCCCAGCGGCGAGTCGAAGAGGTCGATGCGCAGCGCCTCCCCCTCGAAGAGGCCGCGGTAGGCCTGCTGCTCGTCGAACTCGTCCAGCAGGCGCAGGTAGTCGCGGCCTTGCTTGCCCCAGGCGGCCAGCAGCGGCTGGGCGTGGAGGTGCAGCTCGGTCTCGGCGAGGTCCGCCGGCATGCCGGGGCGGTGCCGCTGGCGCTTCCTTTCGGCGCGGAGCAGCTCCTTGTGCTCGATGATGTCCGCCCAGTAGTGGCGGCAGGGGTTGTGCACGCAGAGCAACACCTGGCTGACCCGCGCCACGGCGGCCAGCGCCTCCAGGGTCTGGGCGGGCAGCGAGGAGATGCCGAAGACGATCACCCGGCGGGGCAGGCCTGGCGGGCGCTCGCCCAGCTCCCGGCAGGCTTCGAGGAAGCGCTCGTGTACCGCCGCGCGGCTGGAGGCCAGCCCCGCCTCGCCATGGGCCCGGGTGATGTCGTCGCGCAGGGCGCGCCACAGCTCGGCCTGCCAGCGCTGCTCCTCGGCGAGCGGGCGCGCCTCGCCGCGGGCGGTGATCAGCACATCCTCGTCCGCGGCCCAGGCGGTGAGCCAGTCGGCGCGGTAGACCTGGTACTGGTCGAAGAGGTCGGCCAGGCGCTCGGCCAGCTGGTGGCGCTTGCGCAGGTCGTCGTCACCCTCCAGGAAGCGTGCCAGGGGGGCGAAGACGGGGGCGTCCAGCAGGGCAGGCAGCAGGCGCATCAGCCGCCACACCAGGCGCGGCTTGTCGAAGGGCGAGACCGGCGGCACCTGCTCCTCTCCCAGCACGCTGCGGTAGGCCTGCCACAGGAAGCGCGCCGGCAGGGTGACGTCGAGCGCCGCGGCGATGCCGGCGCCGCCCCGGGATTCGTCGGCGGCCAGGGCGAGCTTCAGCCACTGGCTGATGCCGTTGCTCTGCACCAGGATCGTCTCGTTCTCCAGCGGCCCCAGCGGATGGCGGCGCATCCACTCCACCGCCAGCCCGCGCAGGGCCTCAAGGCGGTTGCCGTGGATCACCATGAAACCGGGGTCGAGTTCGGGGCCCTGAAGAGTGAGTGGCATCGCGCGGCTCCTTCGCTGGCCCTGGTGTGGCGGGGGTGGTGTGACGGCCATCATGCCCCATTGTCGGCAGGGTTCAAGCACTGGCCGGCCACCGAACGGCAGCGCCGGCACTCGATGACTAAGTAAGGTTGGCGCGCAATTGGCACGATAATCCGCGGAATCCACAAGTGGCGCGCCGCTTGAGCCCCTAGGGTTAATAGACGGAACGGCTGTCGCCATTGGCGGACAGCTTTTCCGACGACACAACAGTAACAACAACCCTGGAGTCTCCCATGACCTTTCCCCTCTCGAAGACCGCCATTGCCGTCGGTGGCGCCATGCTGACCCTGACCGCCGGTGCGGCGCTGGCCTCCAATGGCCAGGGCCTGGGCAGCGATCCGATCCGCATCGTCATGCCCTACGGCGCCGGTGGCAGCACCGACATCACCGCACGGATCATCGCCGCCAATGCCGCCGAGCACTGCGGCACGCGGATCGACGTGGTCAGCATGCCGGGCGCAGGCGGCATGGAAGGGCTGCAGTTCGTCGCCGATGCCGAACCCAACGGCCACACCATCCTGATGGCGGACTACTCCGCCACCATCACCCAGACCCTGACCGAGGACACCCCCTGGGAGGTCGAGGACTGGGCGCCCATCGTCCACCTCACCGACTGGAAGCCGACCGTCTACGTCAAGGCCGACCATGACATCCAGAGCATCGATGACTGGATCGAGATGGCCGAGGCCAACCCCGGCAGCCTGGTCTTCGGCCACGCCGACCCGCTGAGCCTGGTACACCTGCCGCTGGTGCTGCTCGAGCAGGAGACCGGCATCGAGAACGTCCACCTGCCCACCACCGGCGGCGGCGAGACCCGCACCATGATCCTCGGCGGCCACATCGACCTGGGGATGACCCTGCCGCCCTCCATCGTCGCCAACGTCAACAACGGCGAGGTCACCGCCATCGGCGTCTTCGCCGACGAGCGCTCCGACGTGCTGCCGGACGTGCCCACCTTCCAGGAGGCCGGCTATGACGTCTCCTTCGAGGCCCCGCTGCTGGTCTACACCTTCGGCACCGTGCCCGAGGAGATCCAGGAGCAGCTCGCCGAGTGCATCATGACCGGGCTCGAGAGCGACACCGCCCAGGCCATGGGCCAGCAGGCCTCCGCCGGGCTGGAGAACGTCCAGGGCCGCGACAGCGCCCGCGAGGTCTATGCCCAGACCACCGAGCGGGTCCGCGACGTGATCGCCTCGCTCGACCTGGACTGAGACGACGTCCCCCGCGCAGCGGTGCCGCTGCGTGTGGTGGTGAACGTGGCAGCCTCGCGGGAGAGCGCTGATGGCAGACCTTCTTATCGAGGCCAGTGCGCTGGCCTTCCATCCCTATGTCTTGATGTACGTGTGCCTCGGGGTGCTGTTGGGCATCACCCTGGGGGCGATCCCCGGCCTCTCCGGGGACATGGCGATTGCCCTGCTGCTGCCCTTCGTCTTCTTCCTGGAGCCCGCCCTGGCCATGGGCCTGCTGGTGGGGATCTACAAGGGGGGGCTGTTCGGCGGCTCCATCGCGGCGATCTCCTTCGGCGTGCCCGGCACGCCAGGGGCGGCGGCCACCAGCATCGACGGCTATCAGGCCAAGCTGAAGGGCCAGCCCAGCAAGGCGCTCCACACTGCCCTCTATTCCTCGGTGATCGGCGACACCACCAGCGACCTGGTACTGATCTTCATTGCCGTGCCGCTGGCGGCGGTGGCGCTGACCTTCGGGCCGATCGAGTTCTTTGCCCTCTACGCCTTCTCGCTGATCCTGATCGCCGCGCTCAGCCAGGGCATGGTGGCCAAGGGGCTGGCGGTGGCGGCCATCGGTATCCTGTTGGCGATGATCGGGCGCGACCCGATCACCGGCGCCTCGCGCCTCACCTTCGGCATGCCGGGGCTCTCCGGCGGGCTCAGCCTGATTCCGGTGCTGATCGGGGTGTTCGCCATCTCCGAGGTGGTGATCCAGGGGGCCAAGCTGTGGCGGCGCAAGGTCGACAACCTGATGGACAGCGTGGCCGAGCAGGCGAGCCTGCTGCAGGGCTATGACATCCGCAAGGACAAGCTGACCTGGCCCGAATTCAAGTCGACCCTCAAGGCGACCTACATCGGTGCGGCGGTGGGTACCTTCATCGGCGCCCTGCCGGGGGCGGGGCAGTCGCTGGCGGCCTTCATGAGCTACGGCCTGGCCCAGCGCTTCTCGCGCAAGCCGGAGGAGTTCGGCAAGGGCTCGCTCGAGGGGATCGCCAGCGCCGAATCCGGCAACAGCGCCACCTGCGGCTCCACCTTCATCCCGCTGTTCGCCTTCGGGATTCCCGGCAGCGCCACGGCGGCCCTGTTCGGCGCGGCCTTCATCCTGATGGGCATGACGCCGGGGCCGAGCCTGCTGAGCGACAACACCGCGATCATCTACGCGCTGTTCCTGACGCTGATCTTCGCTAACCTGGTCAACCTGGTGCTGGGCAAGGTGCTGCTGCCCTACTACTCGCGGATTGCCATGATCCAGCCGGGCTACATGATCCCGGCGGTGTTCATCCTGGCCATTGTGGGCACCTTCGCCGCCAACAACTCGGTGGTGGATGTCTGGGTGCTGCTCTTCGCCGGGGCGCTGGGCGTGACGCTGCGCCTCATGCGCTTCCCGCTGGCGCCGCTGGTGCTGGGCTTCATCATCGGGCCGGGGGCCGAGCGGGCCCTGCGTCAGTCGATGATCATGGGGCGCGGTGACTGGTCGGTGCTGGTGACCAGCCCCATCGCGATCGGCTTCTATGTGGCCGCCTTCGCGCTGATCCTGCTGTTCACCTTTGCCTTGAGGACCCGCACATGAACCGCACGGTGACACGAGAGCTGCTCTCGGCGACGGCCATGCTGGGGCTGGGCATCGCCGGGCTGCTGCACATCCAGTACGGCGCCTGGCGCCCGGCACCGCTGGTGCCCTCCTACATCATGCCCCAGACGGCCTACTACTTCCTGATCGGGGCGGCGGCCTGGCTGCTGGCCGTGATGGCCTTCTTCGCCCTGCGAGGCAGGCTCTCGGCCCTGGAGCGCCCCGGCAGCGAGGCCCAGGACCTCGTGGCCGTGATGGTCTCCATCGCCGTGATGCTGGGCGGCGGACTGGTCTACTTCTGGCTGGTGCTCAACCTTGGCCTGGTGGTCTCGACGATCCTCTTCAACGGGGCGCTGATCGCGCTGCTGGCGCCCAATGCGAGCCTCAAGGGGGTGATGATCGTGCCGCCGGTGATGGGCTTCGCGGTGTGGCTGCTGTTCCAGTACATGATCGGGATCACCCTGCCGAGGCCCCTGCTGTTCTGAGGGTCGGGATGGCCGGCCAGCCGGGCAGACGAGAGGGCGGCCGCTCCTGCGAGCGGCCGCCCGTTTCGTCGAGCATGGTCGTCACTCGCGCGCCGGGGCTTCGGCCCCGGCGTGCTTCGACGTACCATGACGCTGATGCCCAACCGAGGAGACCCCACCATGAGCGACTACCTGCTGGAAGAACACGCCCTGAGCCCGGGCAAGATCTATCGCCTGCTCTCGGGCAGCATCTGCCCGCGGCCCATCGCCTGGGTGTCGACCCTGGACGGTGCCGGCAACGCCAACCTGGCGCCCTTTTCCTTCTTCAACGTGGTCAGCGTCAACCCGCCGGTGCTGGGCTTCTCGCCGCTGCTCGACGGTGACGCCAACCCCAAGGACACCATCCGCAACCTCGGCGAGGTGGGCGAGTGCGTGGTGCATATCAGCGGCGAGGGGCTGGTGACGGAGATGAACGCCACCAGCGCGGGGCTCGAGCACGGCGACGACGAGTTCATCCACGCGGGGCTCGAGAAGGTGGCCATGGCCGGCGTCTCGGTGCCGCGGGTGGCGGGGGCGCCGGTGGCCTTCGGCTGCCGGCTGCGCGAGATCATCCGCTTCGGCGACCAGCCCCTGGCCGGCAACCTGGTGCTGGCCGAGGTGGTGTCGATCCACATTGATGACGCCCTGTGGGACGGCCGCCACGTGGATGCCGAAGGGCTCAGGCCCATCGGGCGCATGGCGGGCAACGACTACGCCCGCTGCACCGACCTCTTCGAGGTGGAGCGCCCGGCCTCGGGCAGCGCCATGAGCGCACAGCAGCGCGGCGGCCGATAGGGCTTGGTGAAGGGGATGAAGCGAGGGGCGCTGGGGGCAAGCCGAAGAGGAGGTCCTATGCCAGGGATGGCATCGGTAGCGTACAGGGAGGTATTCACAGCGCCTCCTCGCAGGCTTGCCGCCAGACCAGCCCCGAGCGGCGGAAGCTATCTGCAATAGCCTCGGACCCGTCGGGGCGTTTTTGGCTTATTCGGCTTCCGGCGGCACCAGTGCTTCCGGCACCTCAATGCCGATCTCGCGGTAGTAGCGCAGCGAGCCGGCGTGCAGTGGGGTGGTGGTGTTCTCCACCGAGATCTCCGGCGTCATGCCGCGGGCGGGGGCGAAGGTCTCACCCAGGCGCTCGATGTTCTCCCAGTAGGCGCGGGTGAACTCGTAGCCGGCCTCCTCGGAGAGGTCGCTGGTGGCGGCGATGCCGATGTAGGTGCCGAGCGTGGTGGCCGCCGGCATGTCGCGGTAGGTGCCCGCCGGGATCTCGGTGGGCGAGAGGAAGGGCAGCGCCTCGGTGGCGGTGGCCACCTGCTCCTCGGTCATCGAGAGCACCCGCAGCGGCCGCGAGGAGTGCACCTCGGTGAAAGCCGGGATCGGTGGGATGCCGTTGTAGCTGAAGCCGACGATGCGCCCGTCCACCACGGCGTCTGCCGCGTCCGACATGCTCATGCGCTGGAAGTCCGGCGCGATGCCCAGGGCATCGAACACCAGCTCGGTGATGTACTCGCCACCGCCGCCGATGCTGCTGGGGTTGAAGCGCGCGCCCTCCAGATCCTCGAAGGTCTCGATGCCGCTGTCCTGGCGTACCGCCCAGTGCATGGTGGAGGGGGCGACCCAGAGCACCATGCGCATCTGCTCGATGGCGTCGTTCTCGTAGCGCCCCTCTCCGTTATAGGCCTCGTAGGCGCCGGGGGCGTCGATCAGCCCCAGGTCGATCTCGCCGCGCCCCAGGCGGATGGCGTTCTCGCGGGAGCCGCCGGTCTCGCGCACCGAGACCTCCAGCGGCGAGTCGCCGCTCACCAGCCGCGACAGCTCCGAGAAGCCGAAGTACCAGCCCGAGGCGGCCGGCGCCACGCCGATGCCGATGGCCTCGTTGGCCGCGGCCTGGGTGGCTGCTCCGGCGCCGAGCCCGGCGGTCAGCACCGCGGCGGCCAGCGGGGTGAGCAGGCGTTTAGGGGATAGCGTCATGGCAGTTCTCCTTGCACGGTTGTTGTTGTCGCTCGCCCGGTGATCACCCGGGTCGGTACGCGGCCTCAGCGGCCGCCCTGCTCCTCCCGCCAGGCGGCCAGCACCTCGCGGGCGGTGCGCAGCCCGTCGATGGCCGCCGGGAAGCCGCAGTAGGGCACGCACTGCAGCAGCACCTCGCGGATCTCCTCCTCGCTGCAGCCGTTGTTCAGGGCACCGCGCAGGTGCACCTTGAGCTCGTGGGGGCGGTTGAGCGCCACCAGCATGCCGATGTTGATCAGGCTGCGGGTGGGGCGCGAGAGCCCCGGGCGGTTCCAGATGTCGTTCCAGCAGTTGCGGGTCACCAGCTCCTGCATCGGCCAGCTGAACTCATCCACCTGGGAGAGGGCGGCGTCCACGTAGGCATCGCCCAGCACCTCGCGGCGGGTGGCGAGGCCGTTGGGGTCCAGCTCGTCCTGTCGGTCGCTCATCTCTTGGCTCCTCACATCATGGCTTTTCACTCGGCAAGTTACTCGGCCAGGTTCCTGACGGGTTCGCCGGCGGCGAAGGCCAGCAGGTTGTCGAAGGCGTCGCCGAAGTAGAGCTCGTAGCTGTCCTTCTCCACGTAGCCCAGGTGGGGCACGCCGAGGAAGTTGGGCAGCTCCAGCAGCGGATGGCTGACCACCGGCTCTTCATCATAGACGTCCGCGGCGGCCATGCCCGGGCGGCCCTCCCGCAGGGCGGCCTCCAGGGCGCCGGGGGCGATCAGCTGGGAGCGGGCGGTGTTCACCAGCAGCGCGGTGGGCTTCATGCGGGCCAGGTCCTCGGCGGTGACGATGCCGCGGGTCTCCTCGTTCAGCCGCAGGTGCAGGCTCAGCACGTCGCTGCGCGCGAAGAACTCCGCCTGGCTGGCGGCCACCGCAAGGCCCGCCTCGATGGCCCGCTGGCGCGTGCCCTCGCGGCCCCACACCAGCACCTCCATCTCGAAGGCCAGGGCGTAGCGGGCCATCAGCTGGCCGATCTTGCCGTAGCCGAAGATGCCCAGGGTGCGCCCCTTGAGGCCGGTGCCCAGGGTGCGCTGCCAGCGGCCGGCCTTGAGGTTGGCGGCCTCCTCGGGAATATGGCGCATGGCGGCGAGCACCAGCCCCCAGGTGAGTTCGGCGGCGGCGTAGGGCGAGCCGGTACCGGCCATCACCGTGATCCCCCGCGCCTTGCAGGCGCCCATGTCCACGTGGGCGGCCCCGCCGCCGGTCTGGCTGATCGCCCTGAGGTTGGGCAGCCGCTCCAGGAGCTCGGAGGTGATCGGGGTACGCTCGCGGATCAGCACCAGCGCCTCGGCGTCGCGGAAGCGTTCCACCAGGGTGTCCAGATCGGTGACGGTGTCGTGGTAGACCGTGACGTCGTGGCCCTCCAGCCTGGCGAAGGCGTCCAGGTGGCGGACGCAGTCCTGGTAGTCGTCGGGAATCACGATCTTCATCATGCAGGCTCCTTCTTCTCGTGGACCGGGGGGAGGTCATGGACAGGACCCGCCTGGCGGTTCTTCAGGTACTGCCAGGCGAACAGGGCGCCGATCAGGGCGATGCCGCCGACATCGGTGATCAGCTGGCCGCTGATCAGCATCAGCGCCGCGGCGAGCAGCAGGCCACGCTCCAGCCAGGAGCAGGGGCGCAGGAAGTAGCCGATGGTGGAGGCCGCCAGCGCCGTGATACCGAGCACCCCGGAGCCCACCGCCAGGGCGATCTGCAGTGCGGTGCCGTCGCCCAGCAGCGGCGGGTGGTAGATGAACATGTAGGGGATCAGGAAGCCGCCCAGCGAGATCTTGGTCGCCGTCAGCGCGGTGCGGAACCAGTGGGAACCGGCGATGGCCCCGCCGATGTAGGCCGCCAGCGCCACCGGCGGGGTGACCCCGGAGAGGATGGCGAAGTAGAGGATGAAGAGGTGCGCCGAGAGGCTCGGCAGGCCGGCCTCGATGAAGGCGCCTGCCACCACCGAGGCGGCCAGCATGTAGGCGGCCACCGTGGGGAGGCCCATGCCGAGGATGATCGCCACCACCATGGCCAGCACCAGGGTCACCAGCACGTCGCCGCCGCTGACCACCAGGATCACCGAGGAGACCTTGAGGCCGAGGCCGGTGAGGCTGATCACCGAGGCGATGATCGCCACGCTGCCGATGATCACCGCGATCATGGCGGCGGTCATGGCGCCGGCCTCCAGCGCCGCGGGCAGCGACTTGAGCCGCTCCACGAAGGTGCCCGGGCTGCGCCAGGAGAACAGGTAGAGCCCCATGGCGGTGAAGTAGGCGGCTACCGCGGCGGTGGTGGGGGTGTAGCGCATGACCAGCAGGGTGATCAGCACGATCAGCGGGATCACCAGGGTCTCGATGTTGAAGAGGCCCTCGCGCAGGCTGGGGCGCTGGGACTTGGGAATCGGCGCCAGGCCCAGGCGCTTGGCCTCGAAGTGCACGCTCATCCAGATGGCGAGGTAGAAGAGCAGGGCCGGGATCAGCGCGGCGCTGATGATGGCGAGATAGCTCGTCGAGATGACGTCGGCCATGACGAAGGCGGCCGCGCCCATGATCGGCGGCAGGATCTGGCCGCCGGTAGAGGCGGAGGCCTCGGTGGCGGCGGCGAAGCGCGGGCTGTAGCCGTTCTTCTTCATCATCGGGATGGTGAAGACCCCGGTGGTGGCGACGTTGGCGGCGGTACTGCCACTGATGCTGCCGAACATGGCGCTGCACAGGGTGGCGGCCTTGGCCGGGCCGCCGGAGAGGCGGCCGGTGGCGGCGTTGGCCAGGCGCATGAAGCTGTCGCCGCCGCCGGTGGTCACCAGCAGGGCGCCGAACATGATGAAGATGACGATCACCGTGGACGAGGTGCGCATCAGGCTGCCGTAGATGCCGGTGGGGCTCATGTAGAAGGTGGCCGCCAGGTCGTCCCAGCGGTAGCCGCCGTGGCCCCAGACGCCCGGCAGGTGGTGGCCGAAGGCGGCATAGGCCAGGGCGATCAGCACCAGGATCGGGAAGGCCAGGCCGATGGCGCGGCGGCAAGCCTCCAGCAGCAGCAGGATGGCGGCCACGCCGAAGAACAGGTCCAGGGTGGTGGGCATCAGGTAGCCCAGCTGGTAGATGATGCGGTCGAAGTGCATCACATAGTAGGCGCTGACCGCCACGCCCAGGGCGATGGGCACGAGATCATACCAGGGAATGCGGTTGGCATCGCGCATCCGGCAGCTGTAGGCCAGGAAGATCAGCGGCAGGGCGAACAGCAGGTGGACGGCGTTCTGGGTGTTCACCGGGCCGGTGACGGCGGTGTAGAGGTGGAACAGCGCCATGGCCACGGCGGCCAGGCGCGTCACCGCGAACCAGAAGCCGGCCAGCTGGCGCTTGCCCGAGTCCTCCGAGTATTTCTCGACGACTTTGGAATTTTCAGGGGTGTCCATCGGGTGACTCCCGCACCGCGGCGTCAGTACAGAGGCGGTGCGTCAGGCTAGGGGCATCGGGAACCCCCGCGGGCGGCTGGCCCGCGGGGAGAGGGGGTTACTGCGCTTCCGGGGGAATCAGCTCCTCGGGGATTTCGAGCTCGAGGTCGTCGCGGTAGTAGCGCAGGGCGCCGGCGTGCAGCGGGAAGGTGGCGTTGTCGATCACGGTCTGCGGGGTCACGCCCTGGGCCGGCTGGAAGGAGTTGGCCACCTGCTCGTGGTTTTCCCAGTAGGCCTTGGTGATCGCGTAGACGGTGTCGTCGCTGAGGTCGGCGTTGGCGGCCACGCCCATGTAGATGCCGAGCGAGGTGGTGTCGGGCATGCCGCGGTAGGTGTCCGCGGGGATCACGGTGCCGGCCAGGAAGGGCAGCTCCTCGGTGACTGCCTCGACCTGGTCGTCGGTCAGCGACAGCAGGCGCAGGGTGCGGGAGGAGTGCACCTCGGTGAAGGCCGGAATGGGCGGCACGCCGTTGTAGCTGAAGCCCACCAGGCGGCCGTCGATCACGCCTTCGGCGGCATCATCGATGCGCATGCGCTGGAAGTCGGGCTCCACCCCCAGGATGCCGAAGACCAGCTCGGTGATGTACTCGCCGCCGCCCCCGATGCTGCTGGGGTTGAAGCGCGCCCCGTTGAGCCCTTCGAAGTCCTCGATGCCGGAGTCCTCACGCACCGCCCAGTGCATGGTGGAGGGGGCGATCCAGTAGATCAGGCGGGCGTCGGGGTTGGGGGTATCCTCGAAGCGGCCGATGCCGTTGTACATCTCGTAGCCCACCAGCGCCTCGGTGAAGGCCAGGTCGAGCTCGCCGCGACCGAGGCGGATGGCGTTCTCGCGGGTGCCGCCGGTCTCGCGCACGGTGATCTCGTAGTCGGTGTTGGCGCTGATCACCCGGGCACCCTCGGAGATGCCGAAGAACCAGCCGGTGCCGGTGGGCACGGCGCCGATGTTGAGCGAGGTGCTGGCCTGGGCGGTCATGGCGCCGAGGCTGCCGATGGCGATGATAGAGGCGGGGAGCAGCAGGCGTGCCTTGCGGGAAAGCGTTTTCATTGTGGTGTTCTCCTGGTTTTCGGGAAACCGATGGCTGTTGTTATATCGCAGGATGCGGTTATTGCTCGGGCCGCTGGCGGCGTCGGTAGCCGCACTCGCCCGACGGCTGGCCGTTGCTCACGGGACGGGAGACAGCGAGCCACGCTCTATTGATACCTCCAGGATGTCAGGGTGTACATTGGTGATTGATGAAGCTGCCTTCTCCAAACAAGAAGGCTGGAAAGCGACCCTTTTTATGCCGCATTGCAGCGATAAAAGACCATCTGAACAGGGGAGTGGCGGCCGGCCTCAGCTGCTTGTGGCGGCAGACTCCACCAGATGATCGACGAACATTCTTGCGGCCATGGAGAGCCTGTCGAGGTCATGGACGTAGATGCTCAACTTTCGCCTGGCCCAGTCGTCTCGAATGGACAGAACCCTGACATTCAGCCCCCCGACGTACTGGCGAATCGCCCCGCGTGGCACCACTCCGACCCCGAGCCCGGCCTGCACCATCATGCATAGAGCATCGTAGCTGGTGACCTGGATGCGCAGCCTGAGGGGGCGGTTGGCGAGGCTGGCAGCGCGCAGCAGCTCGAGGTTGATGGCGCTGGAGGTGTGCAGCCCGACGTGGGGGAAATCGAGGCATTCGCGGAACTCGACCGCCTCGCGCTCGGCCAGCGGATGCTCCAGGGGAGTGACCAGCACCAGATCGTCGACGTGGTAGGGAAATTCCACCAGGTCGTAGCCGTGGGGGAGGCGAGCACAGACGCCGATATCGGCATTGTTGCTCACCACCTCCCGGGTGATGATCGGGCTGACCTTCTCCTCGAGATGAACGCCGATATCGGGGTGTCTTTCGAAGAAGAGCTGGGTCTCGGTGGGCAGGTACTGGGTGATGGCCGACATGTTGGCAAAGACCCTGACGATCCCCCGGTTGCCGCTGGAGTATTCGCGCATCTGGAGCTCGAGATCCTCCAGGTTGTGCAGTACTCCACGCGACAGGTTGAGCAGGGCATTGCCGGCCGGGGTGAGTTCTACCCCGCGGTTGTTGCGCTTGAGCAGCGGGCTGTTGAAGTGGGCTTCCAGCTCGCTCAGCCGCTTGCTGACCGCCGAGGTGGCAATGAACTCCGCCTCGGCGGCGCCGGTGATGGTGCCCATCTCCGCCACGCGCACGAAGAGCCGAAGCGAGGTGGGGTCGAGTCTCATGCGGCCCTCCCGGGTCAGGGGTCGAGTAGCTGGTCGGCCAGGTCGTGGAAGTCGTCGGCCACCAGGTCGAAAACCGGGTCCACCGTGAGGTCGGGGATGGCATCCGGCCCGTGCTCCAGGGGGCGCTTGACGAAGGCGGTGCGCAGCCCCTCGCGGTGGGCCGCCTGGAGGTCGTCCTAGTGGGCCGCCACCATCATCACCTGGTGGGGCGCGAGATCGAGCAGCTCGCAGGCCTTGTGGTAGACCTCCGGGTCGCGCTTGTAGTGCCCGGCGAGCTCCGCCGAGAGCACGCAGTCCCAGGGCAGGCCGGCGTGCCTTGCCATGTTGACCAGCAGCGAGACGTTGCCGTTGGAGAGAGTGGCGAGGATGAACCGCGACTTGAGGCGGCGCAGGCCCGTGACGCTGTCCGGCCAGGGG
Organism: Halomonas sp. JS92-SW72; assembly: GCF_003547075.1. NCBI lineage: Bacteria > Pseudomonadati > Pseudomonadota > Gammaproteobacteria > Oceanospirillales > Halomonadaceae > Halomonas > Halomonas sp. JS92-SW72. The sequence goes on along the minus strand of NZ_CP032147.1, from coordinate 1,440,429 downwards.
TCGAGGCGGTGCCAGGCGCGGTTGAGGTGCGCGCGGTCCGCCTCGTCCAGGGCCTCGCCGAGGCCGAACTCGTCGATCAGGCGATCCAGGGTCATGCGGTGCAGGTCGTCGAGGCGCGTCCAGGGCAGCTCGCCCTGACGCACCCGGTTCATGGCCGGCGCATAGCCGCCGCGCCAGGCGTCGGCGAAGGCGGCCCAGTCGACGTCGAGGCCGCGGGCACGACCGAGGGCCTCGCCCTCGCGAATCACGCTGCTGCGCCAGTCGACCACGGTGCCGAAGACATCGAAGGTCAGCGCCTTCACCTCGGTCAGATCAGCGGGGCCTACCGTCATGCGAACTCTCCGGAGAGCAGTCGACCGGCGTTGGGCACGATGGGCGCAAGGCCCAGCTCCTTGAGCATGCGGTAGGTGGTGCAGGTGGCGGCGGATACCACCGGCAGGCCGATGGCATCCTCCACCACCTGGATAGCGGCCAGGGAGGGCATCTGCACGCAGGCGGAGAGCACCACGGCGTCCACTCCTTCTATGTCCAGGTCCTTGACGATCTCGACCAGGGCCAGGGGATCGCGGGCGCCGACCTCGAGGTTGTCGGGGATCTCCAGCGCGATGCTGTGCTTGACGGTGATGCCCTCGGACTCGATGTAGTCCACCACCAGGTCGGTGAGGGGACGCATGTAGGGCGTGATGATGGAGACCCGCCGGGCGCCCAGCACCGCGAGGCCCTCGGCCAGGGCGCCGGCGCTTGAGACGACCGGGGTGGGGTAGCCGTTGTCCACGGTGACCTGGTGCAGGCGGCGCTGTGACTCGCGGTGGTAGCCCTGGCCCTGGCTCATGATGGCAACAAGGCAGGCGTAGCCCATCACGTCCACGTGGGCATCCGAGAGCTCCAGCGCGCAGCGGTCGGACTCCACGTCCATGGCGGCGAGCTCCTCCTTGGTGACCTTCTTCATGCGCATGCGGCTGGAGTGGAAGGTGAAGCGCTCCGGCGCGATGGTCTCCCGGGCCTGCAGCATGGCCGGAATCTCGGTTTCCATGGTGGTGTTGGAGCTGGGCACGATCTGGCCGATGCGGTAGGGGCGCTGGGTCATCGAGGGGGCCTCTGTTGTTGTTGGCATGTGTTGCTGGAACAGGCTCAGACGCTTCTGACTCGACCGGCGAGCGCCTGACAGTAAAGTTGTATGCAATATCGGTCGAACGAAGCCAAATGTAGGCCTATAGTTGCTCGATAATCAATCAATCGTACACAACTTGGCGTTCGACCATGGCCGCATGCGCCAGGAGGCAAGGAGCGCTTCATGACCGCCGCCGACCGCGTCTACGGGATCATCAAGCACCGTATCCTCGATGGGCACTACCCCGCCGGGAGCTACGTGCGCGAGGCTGCCATCGGCCAGGAGCTGGCATTGAGCCGCACGCCGATCCGCGAGGCGCTGCGGCGCCTGGTCTCGGACGGCTGGGTGGAGGCGATTCCCCACCACGGGGCTCGGGTCGTGGCCTGGACCTCCCGCGACGTGGAGGAGGTGTTCGAGCTGCGGGTGCTGCTGGAGCCCCAGGTGGTACGCCGTGCCGCCACTCGGATCACGCCGGAGCGGCTGGCTGCGCTGGAGGCCCTGGCGGAGCAGATGGAATCGTTCTGCGCCAGCGGCGGGGAGGAGGCGGTGGACGAGATCGCCGTGCTCAACAACCGCTTCCATGCCGAGCTGGTGGCCGCGGCCGACAGCCCGCGGCTGCAGCGGCTGCTGGAGACCATCGTGCAGGTGCCGGTGTCGCGACGCAGCTTCCACCACTACACCGCCGAGGAGATGGAGGCGAGCATGCGCCACCACCGCGAGCTGATCCGCGCCCTCGAGGCGGGGGACGGCGAGTGGGGGGCGTCGGTGATGCGCGCCCATATCCTGGCCGCGCGGGCGGCGCAGATCCGACCGGTGCGCGAGCAGCGGCGAGCCTGAGGGTCAGGCCGGTTCGTCGCGGGTGGCCAGCAGGTGATCGACCAGGTGGCGAGCCACCACCGGCAGGGTCTCGTAGTGGCGCATGCCGATGACGATCTCCCGGCTCGCCCAGTCATCGGCCAGCGGTATCAGCCGCAGGTTGAGGTCGCGCAGATCGCGGTAGAGGGTGCGCTGGGGCAGCACGCCGATCCCCATGCCGTGGTGGATCATGCGGCAGATGGCATCGAAGCTGCGCACCTGGATGCGCATGCGCAGGGCGCGCCCGGCGAGGCTCGCCTGCTCGTGGAGCAGCGATTGCAGCGAGGCATCCTGCTGCAGGCCCACGAAGTCGTACTCGGTGGCCTCGTGCAGGCAGAGCCGCTCGCGGCCCGAGAGGGGGTGGTCCGCGGGCGTCACCAGCACTAGCTGGTCGCGGCGGTAGGGCACCACCTCCAGGCCCTCGGCGGCGACGTGGCCGGCGAAGATGCCCACATCGGCCACGCCGTCGCGCACCGCGGCGATGGCCTCGGCGCTGGTGCGTTCCTGGAGGTCGAGCTTGATCTGCGGGTACTCCCGGGAGAAGACGCTGAGGTCCTCGGGGAGGAAGGCGATGATCGCCGAGGTGTTGGAGTGGATGCGCACATGGCCGCGCACCCCCTCGCCGTACTCGCTGAGCTCCGCCTCGAGGCGGGCGACATCCTCGAGGATGCGCCGGGCGTGGTGCAGGAAGGCCTGGCCGGCGGGGGTCAGCTCGACCCCGCGGGAGCGGCGGTAGAGCAGCTCTGTGCCGATCAGCGATTCCAGGTCGCTGACCCGCTTGCTGACGGCGGCGAGGGCCAGGTGCTCGCGCTCCGCGGCGGCGGTCAGGCGCCCCTCATCGGCGATGGTGACGAAGAGCTTCAGGGTCACGAAGTCGAAGCGGCGCATGGCATCCGGGCTCCAGGGCGGGGGCGGTCGATCGATCCATGCTAGCCCAAGACTTCGTCGGCAGCGAAGCCTGGGTTCCCGATTGCCTGATTGTGATCGGCGGTCGGGGTGGCACATCCTCAAGGGCAATCATGCCACGCTCACACTCAGGAGATCCCCATGACCTCCCCCGATTCACGCCAGCTGCCGCTGGCCGGCCTGAAGGTCCTCGAGCTGGGCCAGCTGATCGCCGGGCCCTTTGCCACCAAGCTGCTGGGCGAGTTCGGCGCCGACGTGATCAAGGTCGAGCCCCCCGGCACCGGCGATCCCCTTCGCAAGTGGCGAATCATCGAGGACGGCACCTCACTCTGGTGGCACGTGCAGAGCCGCACCAAGCGCTCCATGACCCTGGACCTGCGCAGCGAGGAGGGGCAGGCGATGGTCCGGCGGCTGGCCGCCGAGGCCGACGTGCTGGTGGAAAACTTCCGCCCCGGCACCCTGGAGGGCTGGGGGCTGGGCTACGAGGCGCTGGCGGAGCACAACCCGGGCCTGATCATGGTGCGGGTCTCCGGCTTCGGCCAGACCGGTCCCTACCGCGACAAGCCCGGCTTCGGGGTGATCGGCGAGGCCATGGGCGGGCTGCGCTACCTCACCGGCCAGCCCGGCGAGCCCTCGGTGCGGGTCGGGGTCAGCATCGGCGACTCCCTCTCCGCCCTCTACGCGGTGATCGGCACCCTGCTGGCGCTGCAGGAGCGAAGCCGCAGCGGCCTGGGGCAGCAGATCGACGTGGCGCTGTATGAATCCGTGTTCGCCATGATGGAGAGCCTGCTGCCCGAGTATGACGCCGCCGGTCAGGTGCGCGAGCCCAGCGGTAGCGCCCTGCCGGGCATCACGCCGTCGAATGCCTACCGCACCCGCAATGGCGACTACGTGCTGATCGCTGGCAACGGCGACAGCATCTTCAAGCGCCTGATGGGTGTGATCGGCCGCGCGGACCTGGCGGAGGATCCAGACCTCGCCCACAACGACGGCCGCAGCCGCCAGGCCGAGCGCATCGATGCCGCCATCGAGGCATGGACGCTGGAGCGCGACCGCGATGCCATCCTCGCCGCCCTGGATGACGCCCGGGTGCCCGCCGGCTACCCCTACACCGCCGCCGATATCGCCAATGACCCCCACTACCTGGCCCGGGAGATGATCCAGACCATCACCCGCCCCGACGGCAAGCCGCTCCGCGTGCCCGGCGTGCTGCCGCACCTGAGCGCCACGCCGGGACGGCTGGGGGAGGGCGGCCCAGCGCTGGGCCAGCACACCGATGAGGTGCTCGACGAGCTCGGCATCGACGCCGAGACCCGCGCCAAGCTACGCGATGCCGGCATCATCTGACCCACCGAGCGACTCAGGACACCCATGATGAAACCGCTTGAGATCAACGAGGTGGCGCCTCGCGACGGCTTCCAGATCGAGGCCACCTTCATTCCCACCGCGGAGAAGGTCCGCCTGATCGATGCCCTCTCCGCCACGGGCCTGGCGCGCATCGAGGCCACCTCCTTCGTGTCGCACAGGGCGATCCCCCACCTGCGCGATGCCGCCGAGGTGGTCACCGGCATCCAGCGCCGCCCGGGGGTGGCCATCACCGTGCTGGTGCCCAACGTGAAGGGCGCCGAGCGGGCGCTGGCCTGCGGGGTGGACGAGGTCAACCTGGTGATGTCGGCGAGCGACTCCCACGGCCTGGCCAACCTGCGCATGACGCCGGAGCGGTCGCTCGAACAGTTCGCCGCCATCGTCGAGGCGGTGCGGGCGCACCCAGCCGGAGGCGAGGTCTTCATCAACGCCTCGCTCTCCACCAGCTTCGGCTGCCCCTTCGAGGGCGAGGTGCCCGAGGCCCGCGTGCTCGACCTGGTGGAGCGCCAGCTGGCGCTGGGCGTGCAGGGGGTGACCCTCTGCGACACCACCGGCATGGCCAACCCGGCCCAGGTGGCGCGGCTCTGCGAGGTGGCCCAGGCACGCTTCCCCGATGTGCCCTTCACCCTGCACTTCCACAACACCCGCGGCATGGGGCTGGCCAATGCGCTGGCCGCCTGGCAGACGGGCATCACCCGCTTCGACGCCTCCCTGGGGGGCCTCGGCGGCTGCCCCTACGCCCCCGGCGCCACCGGCAACGTCTGCACCGAGGACCTGGTGCACATGTTCGAGCAGATGGGCGTGCCCACCGGCGTCGATCTCGATGCCCTGCTGGCGGCCTCGGCCATGCTGCCCGAACTGGTGGGCCACGACACCCCGGGCCAGGTGGTGAAGGCGGGCAAGGCCGACAGGCGCTATCCAATGCCGGCCCGCTGACGCCTGCCCCATCAACCTCTTGACCATGAGACCAACAACAATGACGACCTCACCCACTCCCCTTAACCTCGCCCGGCAACTGATCCGCGATCACCTGGTCGAGGGCGAGATGACCCCCGGCAGCGAGATCGCCCTGCGCATCGACCAGGCCCTGCTGCAGGACGTGCTGGGCACCCTGGTGATGCTGGAGCTGGAGGCCATGGGGCTCGACCGGGTCCACACCGAGCCCAGCGTGCAGTACATCGACCACGGCCTGGTGCAGGCCGACAACCTCAACGCCGAGACCTACCTGTTCCTGAAGAGCGCCTGCGAGCGCTTCGGGGTCTGGTACTCCGGCCCCGGCAACGGCATCAGCCATCCGGTACACATGGAGCACTTCGGCGTGCCGGGCCAGTCCATCGTCGGCTGCGACAGCCACACCACCTCTGCCGGGTCGCTCGGCATGCTGGCCATCGGCGCCGGTGGCATCGAGGTGGCCATGGCCATGGCCGGCGAACCGCTCTATCTGACCATGCCGGAGATCTGGGGCATCCGCCTGGAGGGCCGCCTGCCGGACTGGGTCTCGGCCAAGGACGCGGTACTCGAGCTGCTGCGCCGGCACGGCGTGGCGGGTGGCAAGAACACCATCATCGAGTATCACGGGCCGGGTCTCGCCAGCCTCTCCGCCATGGACCGCCACGTGCTGGCCAACATGGGCACCGAGATGGGCGCCACCGCCACGGTGTTCCCCAGCGACGAGGAGACGCGCCGCTTCATGGCCGCCCGCGGCCGCGAGGCGGACTGGCAGCCGCTGGCCGCGGAGCCGGGCTGCACCTATGACCGGGAGGAGGTCCTCGACCTCTCGAGCCTGGAGCCGATGATCGCGCTGCCGTCGAGCCCCGACAAGGTCGTGCCGGTGCGGGAGGTGGCCGGCGAGCCGCTGCACCAGGCCTATGTGGGCTCCTCGGGCAACCCGGGCTATCGCGACTTCGCGGTGGTCGCGGAGATGGTCCGCGGGCGCACCGTCGCCGACGGCGTCTCGCTGGATATCAACCCCTCGTCGCGCCAGGTGCTGACCACCCTGATCCGCGAGGGGTACCTGGGGGATCTCGTGGCCAGCGGGGCGCGGTTGCACCAGACCGGCTGCAACGGCTGCATCGGCATGGGCCAGGCGCCGGCGGTGGGCCTCAACAGCCTGCGCACCGTGCCGCGCAACTTCCCGGGGCGCTCCGGCACCCGTGAGGACAGCGTCTTCCTGTGCAGCCCCGAGACCGCCGCCGCCTCGGCGCTGACCGGCGTGATCACCGATCCGCGCACCCTCGGCATGGCCTATCCGCGGATAGACGAGCCCGCTCGGATGGTGGTCAATCGGGAGCTGTTCACCGCGCCGCTGCCGCTGGCCGAAGCGCGCTTGAAGCCCCTGCAGAAGACCGACAACACCCCGGCACTGCCGGAGCTCGCCCCGCTCCCCGATCTCATCGAGGTGCCAGTGCTGCTGGTCACCGGCGACAACATCTCCACCGACGACATCATGCCGGCGGGGCAGCGGGTGATGCCCTACTGGAGCAGCATCTACGCCTCGGCGCCCTTCACCTTCGAGGCGGTGGACCCGGACTATGCCCGCCGCGCCGAGGCGACCCGCGAACTGGGCGGCCACGCCATCGTCGGCGGCCACAACTATGGCCAGGGCTCCAGCCGCGAGAACGCCGCCCTGGTGCCGCGCTACCTCGGCCTGCAGGTGGTGGTGGCCAGGAGCTTCGCGCGCATCCACTGGCAGAACCTGGTCTGCTTCGGGGCGCTGCCGCTGACCTTCGTGGAGGAGAAGGATGCGCTCCGGCTCGAGCAGGGCGACAGCCTGGTGATCCGCGACCTGCACGCCCAGCTGGCCGCCGGGCCGGAGCTGACCGCCGAGGTGGTGGGCAAGGGTGCCTTCCGCCTGCACCACGGCCTCACCGCCCGCCAGCGGGAGCTGATCGCCCTGGGCGGGGTAATCAACCAGCTGCGGGCGCGCCAGGAAGAGGCCGCGGCGGCCCGCTGAGACCAGTCAGTCGCGTTGCAGGAGCGCCTCGACCAGATCGAGGCGGTCCTGCCCCCAGAAGGGCTCGCCGTCGACGCTGTACCAGGGAGCACCGAAGCAGCCGTCCACCAGGGCGGCCCGGCAGGCCTCGTCGAGGCGGGCCTGGGCGTCCGGGCCTTCCGCTTCGCGGAGCAGGGCCTGACCGTCGAGACCGGCGGCGTCGGCGATCTCGCGCAGGGTGCTTGCCTCGGCGATGTCCCGCTCCTCGACCCAGCAGGCCCGCATCAGCGCATACGAGAGCTCGGCGATGTCGTGTCCGCGGGCCTTGGCGGCCAGTGCCAGCCGAGCCGCCGGGCGGTCATCGGTGGGAAAGTGCTTCGGCTCCACGTTGAGCGGCAACCCCAGCCGCTGGGGCCAGCGCCTCAGCTCCGCGAGCCGATAGGCCTGGCGGGCCGGGGCGCGCTTGGCGAGCGGTAGGCCACCGGTGCGCGGAAAGATCGCGCCCAGGGAGATCGGCACGTAGTCGACCGTGGCGCCGTGGCGGGCGGCGATCTCGCCGAGCCGCGCATGGCCCAGGTAGCTCCAGGGGGAGACCAGGCTGTAGTAGTAGGTGATCTGACGGGCCATGGGCGTTCCTCTTCTCCTCAGCGATAGGTGGCGTCGTACTGCCGGCGCAGCTCGTTCTTCTGCACCTTGCCCATGGTATTGCGGGGCAGGACCTCGACGAAGAATACCCGCTTCGGTTGCTTGTACCTGGCCAGCCGACCCTCCAGGTGGGCGAGCACCCCGGCCTCGTCGATGGTGGCCCCGGGCTGGCGCACCACCACGGCGGTGACCCCCTCGCCGAAGTCGGGGTGGGGCAGGCCGATCACCGCGGACTCCAGCACCTCGTCGAGCTCGTCGATCAGCTGCTCGACCTCCTTCGGATAGACGTTGTAGCCCCCCGAGATCACCAGGTCCTTGTCGCGGCCGACGATGTGCACATAGCCCTGGTCATCCACCATGGCCAGGTCGCCGGTGATGAAGAAACCGTCCTCCAGCAGCTCCTCGCGGGTCTTCTCGGGCATCCGCCAGTAGCCGATGAAGACGTTGGGGCCGCGGATCTGCAGCATGCCGATCTCGCCTTCGGGCACCTCGGCGCCGGTCTCGCGGTCGGTGATGCGCATCTCCACCCCGGGCAGCGGCATGCCCACGGTGCCGGCACGCCGCGCGCCGTCGTAGGGGTTGGAGATGTTCATGTTGGTCTCGGTCATGCCGTAGCGCTCGAGGATGGCGTGGCCGCTCTTCGCCTCGAAGGCCTCGTGGGTCTCGGCGGTGAGCGGTGCCGAGCCGGAGACGAACAGCCGCATGCGGGCGGTCGCCTCGGGCGTCAGGCGCTCGTCGGCCGCCAGCCGCGTATAGAAGGTGGGCACGCCCATCAGCACCGTGCCAAGGGCCATCTCCTCGAAGATCACGTCGGCGTCGAACTTCGGCAGGAAGCACATGCTGGCGCCTGCCATCAGGGTGACGTTGCAGGCCACGAAGAGGCCGTGGGTGTGGAAGATCGGCAGGGCGTGGATCAGCCGGTCCTCGGCGCTGAAGCGCCAGGCTCCGACCAGGGTCTCGGCGTTGGAGCCCAGGTTGCGGTGGGTCAGCATGGCGCCCTTGGAGCGCCCGGTGGTGCCGGAGGTGTAGAGGATGGCGGCCAGGTCGCGCTCGCCGAGCGCGACGATCTCATCGCGGGGCGTGGCCGCGGCGGCCTTCTCCATCAGGCTGCCGTCGGCGGCGGTGCCGAGGGTCTCCACGGCGGGGCAGCCGGTCTCGGCGGCCAGCCGCCGCGCCTCGTCGAGCACGGCCGCCCGGCAGACGAACAGCGCCGGCTCCGCGTCGGTGAGGAAGTAGCGGATCTCCTCCCCCGTGTAGCCGGTGTTGAGCGGCAGGTAGACCGCGCCGATGCGCAGGCAGGCCAGGTAGAGCAGGATCGCCTCCGGGCTCTTGTCGACCTGGACGGCGACCCGATCCCCCTGCTGCACGCCGAGCGCGGTGAGCGCCCCGGCCAGCCGGCCGCTCTCGCCGAGGGCGTCGGCGTAGGAGTAGCGGCGTCCCTCGCGGGTGGTGATGAAGTCCGCATCGCCGCGTTCGCGCATGCGCGCGGCAAAGGTCTCGAACAGGTTGTGGCTCATCTCGTGGTCTCTCCCTTGGCCAGCTTGCGGGCCTTGCGGGCGAGGTCGCGGACCTCGCTCGAACAGGCCACCGTCGCGTTCGCGGTATAGTTTTCATGATTGCGCTCGATGTCGTCGAGCACATAGAGGTAATTGACCATCAGGCCGGCGGCCTGCTGCAGCCCCTTGGGGGAGACATCGCCCAGCCAGTTGATGCGGTGCAGCTCGGCGCCGTTGCCCAGGTGGAAGCGGGCCACGGCATTGAGGGGCAGGCCGTGACGGTTCTTCTCCTCGGTCAGGTAGCGGGCGGCCAGCGGACGCACCACCCCGCCCAGCCGCTCGGCCTGCGCCGCGTCCTCGTGCCAGTCCGGCGCCTCGAGCCTGGCCAGGGCCTCGCGCAGCTCGCTGGGCAGGCCGTCGTTCTGGCGCTGTTCGGCCAGCCACTGGGCGAAGCCGGGCACCGGCGAGAGGGTCACGAAGTGCCTGAGCTGTGGGAGCTCCTGGCTGAGCTCCTGAACCACCTGCTTGATCAGGAAGTTGCCGAAGGAGATGCCACGCAGGCCGGTCTGGCAGTTGCTGATCCCGAAGAAGGCGGCGGTGTCGGCGTCCTCGGGGTCCTCCACGCCGCCGTCCTCGCCGGCCAGGATCGGCTGGATGCGGCTCGGCAGGCCCTGGTGCAGGGCCACCTCCACGAAGATCAGCGGCTCGTCGCCGATGGCCGGATGGAAGAAGGCGAAGCAGCGGCGATTGCGGGCGTCCAGGCGGCGGCGCAGGTCGTCCCAGTCCTTGATCTCGTGGACCGCCTCGTAGCGGATGATCTTCTCCAGGATCGAGGCCGGGGTGTTCCAGTCGATGCGCCGAAGCACCAGGAAGCCCCGGTTGAACCAGGAGCCGAACAGGTGGGCGAAGTCCTGGTCGATGCCGGCGAGGTCGGGTCTCTCGCGCAGCCGGCCGAGCAGGTCCTCGCGCATCCCGACCAGCGCATGGGTGCCGTCGCTGGCCAGGTTGAGCCGGCGGAACAGCTCCTGGCGCCGCGGCTCGCAGGCGGTGAAGAGCGCCTGCAGGCTGTCGTTGTCCCGCCTCTCCCGGTAGTCGGCATAGGCGCCATCGATCGCCTCGGGCTCGGCGGCGAAGTCCGCCGCCAGGCGCTCGAAGAAGGCCACCTTCTCCTCCGGCGAGAGGCCCCGGTAGAGCGCCAGGGCGCGGCTCGCCAGGGCGATGCTCGAGGCCTCGCCGTCGCTTGCCAGCAGCGCCTGGCAGGCCTCGACCACCTGGCCGTGGTCGGGGGGAGGGGCGTTGGCGCGGTACCGCTGCGAGAGGGCGTCCCGGCGTGTGATGCTGTTGAACAGCTCCTGCAGGAAGCTCATGTTCATGATCTCGACTCCGTTAGCCCATGATCAGGTTGGGCAGCCACAGGGCGATGCCCGGGAAGAAGCACAGCAGCAGGATGCCCAGCACCATGCATAGCGCATAGGGCAGGCTGCCCATCAGGATGTTGCGCAGCGAGATGTCCGGTGCGATCCCCTTGATGATGAACAGGTTGAGGCCCACGGGTGGTGTGATCAGGCCGATCTCCAGGTTGATGGTCAGGATCACTGCGAACCAGTAGGGATCGAAGTCGGCGGCCAGGATGATCGGCAGCAGGATCGGGGCGGTCATCACGATCACCGCCACCGGCGGCAGGAAAAAGCCCGCGACCAGCAGGAAGACGTTGATGATGCCCATCAGCACCCAGCGGTTGACGTCGAGGTCGCTGATCGCGGCGGCTACGGTCTGGGTGATGAACATGGAGGAGAGGGCGTAGGCGAACACCTCCGCGGTGGCAATCACCAGCATGATCATCACGCTCTCGCGCAGCGAGTCGCGCATGATCAGCTTGACCGGCTTGACTCGCCACATGCGGTAGATCAGCACCGCCAGCGCCACGCACAGGAAGGCCCCTACGCCGGCCGCCTCGGAGGGGGTGGCCACCCCGCCGTAGAGGGCGAACAGGATGCCGGCGATCACCAGCAGGAAGGGCACCACCCGCACCAGCGCCTTGAGGTTGGTGTCGACGTTGGCCTTGATGTTCTCCTTCATGCGCTCTGCGGTCTGCGCCATGGGGTTGTTGTAGCCCCCCTCCAGGCGGCAGGCGATCATGGTCCAGACCATGAACAGGCCGGCCAGCATCAGCCCGGGCATCACCCCGGCCATGAACAGGCGGCCGATGGAGGTCTCGGTGGAGATGCCGTAGATGATCATGGTCACCGAGGGCGGGATCAGGATGCCCAGGGTGCCGCCGGCGGCGATGCAGCCCGCGGCCACGCCATCGGGGTAGCCCCGTGTGCGCATCTCGGGGATGCCCATCTTGCCGATCGCGGCACAGGTGGCGGGCGAGGAGCCGGAGAGGGCGGAGAAGATGGTGCAGGCGCCGATGTTGGAGACGGCCAGCCCGCCCGGCAACCGGCCCATCCACAGGTCCAGGGAACGGTAGAGATCACGCCCGGTGGGCGATGAGGCCACGGCCGCACCCATCAGGATGAACATCGGAATGGCCACGAAGCCGAACTCGGCGATGCGGTCGAAGAAGGTCTCGCCGAAATAGACGAGCTCCGGCAGGCCGCGGTCGTACATCAGGGCGAGCAGGGAGACGCCGCCCAGGGCGAAGGCGATGGGGGTGCCGATGGCCATCAGCACGATCAGGACGACGGCGACGATGATGCCCAGCGTAATCGGATCCATGTCTAGGCCTCCCCGCGCAGGATTTCGGCGATGTACTGCAGCGTCAGCAGGGTGGTGCCCACGGCCATGGGCAGCAGGCCCGGCCACAGCAGCGGGTTCCACACGGTGCCGGTGCGCCAGTTGAATTCGTAGGCCTCCACGACATAGACCCAGGAGGCGAAGGCGAGGGCCGCGCAGAAGGCCAGCCCGATCAGCGAGGCCGTCAGGCGCATGGCCTTCTGCGCCATGCCGCCCAGGGCGTCGGGCAGGATGGTGATGGCGACGTGGCCGCCGGTCATCAGCACGTAGGGGCTGCCCATCAGCATGGCCCCGGTCACCGAGAAGACGGTGAATTCGGTCTGCCAGCTGGTGCTCATGCCGAGCGCATAGCGGATAAAGACCATCTGGCAGATCACCAGCACGCCGGCGATGAACATCACCGCTGCCAGGTACGCGCTCGCGCGGGACAGCTCGTCCATCAACCGTATGTAGCTGCCGATGACCCCGGAGCGTTGAGCAAGGGATTGGGAATTGGCCATGGCCGTTGACTCCTCCCGTTGGGCGAAATGGGGGCCACCCCTGGCGGGTGGCCCGGTTCACGATGGGAAGGGGGAGGCGTCACTCGACCGCGAGGGCGGCGTCGATGATCGCCTGGCCGTTGGGGACGTTGTCGGCGAAGTTCTTGTAGGAGGTCTCGCGGGCGATAGCGAGCCAGGCGTTGTAGTCCTCCTCGCTCATGCGTACCACCTCGATGCCGTTCTCCTCGTAGACCTCCACCATCTTCTGGTCGATGGCGGCTGCCTCGGCGGCGAAGTACTCCTCGGCGGCCTTGCCCGCCTCCAGCAGCGCCGCCTGCTGCTCCTCGTTCAGCCGCTGCCACACCTGCTCGGAGATCAGCACCGGCTCGTACATGAACCACAGGGCGAAGTCGCCCGGCTCGGTCAGGCACTCCACCTGCTCGTAGAGACGGAAGGAGATGAACGACATGGAGGAGGTGTTGGCGGCCTCCAGCACGCCGGTCTGCATCGCGGTGTAGACCTCGGAGGAGGGCATGGAGGCGATGGAGGCCCCGGCGGCCTGCAGCATCTGCTCGAAGGCCGGGCCGGCGGCGCGGATGTTCTGGCCGCGCACGGTGTCGGGCGAGGTGATGCACTGCTCGCTGGAGGCGAAGCCGCCGGCCAGCCAGCTGTCGGCCAGTACCCGCGCTCCGTTGTCCATGATCACCTCCTTGATCATGCCCATGTACTCGGAGTCGTTGAGGCGAGCGGCGTGCTCGTGGTTGCGCACCAGGCCGGGCATCAGGGTGGCGGAAAATTCCGGATGGCGGCCGCTGGCGTAGTCCAGGGGAAGCAGCGTCATGTCGAGGCGGCCGCGAACCAGGGCGCCCCACTGTTCGCCGGCGCGAAACAGCGACTGGCCGGGGTAGACCTGGATCTTGAGGCCCACGTCGGCCTCCTCCACGTGGCGAGCCATCAGCTGGACCATCTCGTCGCGGATGTCGCCCTGGCCCCCGGGGAACTGGTGCGAGGCGCGCAGGACGGTCTCGGCTGAGGCGGAACTGGCGGCGATGGCCAGACCCAGGGCGGCAACGGCGGGCAGGGTATAGCGCTTCATGGGGCGTCTCCAAGGTTGTTCTTGTGTGCTTGGCGTTATGTGCTTGGCGTTATGTGCTTAGCTTGGAATGTAATGTTTATCAGCTGCGCTGATGTATACATCACTAGTTCTGTTATGTGCTACTGTCAAGTGAGTGACACATATTGCGGTCCGGCATATCGTGCTCAGATGCGCCAGGCGGCGTGACCAAGGGAGGTGTCGCATGACCGGTGCCAAGCGCTCCAGCGCACAACGACTCAGGGATGCGCTGGAAGATGACATCATCAACGGCCGGCGGGCGCCGGGAGAGCGTCTCGACCCCGAGGCCCTGGGGCAGGAGTTCAACGTCTCGCGCACGCCGGTGCGGGAGGCGATCCAGCAGCTGGTGGCCAGCGGCCTGGTGACGGTCTCCCCCAAGAAGGGCACCTTCGTGGCCAGGGTGGGGATCGAGGCGCTGATCGAGATGTTCGAGGTGATGGCCGAGCTGGAGGGGATGTGCGGGCGGTTGGCCGCGCGGCGCATCAGCGAGGCGGAGCTCGACGCCCTGAAGGAGGCGCATGCCCGCTGCGAGGCCGCCGCCCGGGCGGGAGACCCGGACGAGTACTACTACGAGAACGAGGCCTTCCACGCCTGTATCTATGCGGCCAGCCACAACGGCTTCCTGGCCAGCGAGGCGCGCCAGCTCAAGCAGCGCCTGAAGCCCTACCGGCGCCTGCAGCTGCAGGTGCGTCACCGGGTCAATACTTCCCTGGACGAGCACCAGGCCATCGTCGATGCCATTGCCGCCGGGGAGGCGGAGCGTGCCGAGGCGCTGCTGCGGGATCACGTGCTGATCCAGGGCGAGCGGTTCAGCGATTTCGTGGCCAGCGTGCGTCGCTTCGAGAGCCCGCTCAGCGGCACGGGGTAAGTCGCCCGGCCGCGATGGCTGCCATCAACGCCTCGTCTGCGGTAATCTCGTCAGCCTGATGATCACAAGGCACGGCCGCACGCACGGCCGGACCACGCTGGACCGACACGAGGCTCCCATGAATCGACTCAAGACGTTGACCCTGGCCGTGGCCGCCGCTGCGCTGGCCACCGCTTCCCTGACCGCCCAGGCGCGGGATTTCCGCCTGGGACTGATCACCCCGCCGCAGCACCTGTGGAGCACCGAGGCCGAGGCCTTCGCCGAGAGCCTGCACGAGCGCTCCGGCGGCGAGCACAGCGTCAGCGTCTTCCCGGCTCAGCAGCTCGGCAACGAGGCGCAGATGGTCCAGCAGCTGCAGACCGGCGCACTCGACATGGCCTTCCTGACCATCGCCGAGATCTCCAACCGCATCCCCGACTTCGGTGCCCTCTACGCGCCCTACCTGGTGGACGACGTGGACCACGCCGCGCGCCTGCTGCGCTCCGACACCGCCGCCGAGCTGCTCGAGCTGATGCCGGCCGAGGTGGGCCTCGTCGGGCTCGGCTACGGCATGGTGGGCATGCGCCAGGTGCTCTCTCGCAGCCCCATCGAGAGCATGGGCGACATGCGCGGCCAGCGTCTGCGCATCACCCCCTTCGAGCCGATCCGCGACTTCTACACCGCCACCGGCGCGGCCCCGGCGCCGCTGCCGCTGCTCGAGGTCTATGACGCCCTGGCCAACGGCCAGGTGGACGCCATCGACATGGACTTCGATTCGATCCTGATCCTCAAATTCCATGAGCAGGCACGCAACCTGCTGATCTCCAACCATATGATGTTCCCCATGGTGGGCGTGGTCTCGGGCCGGGTGTGGCGCGAGCTCTCCGCGGAGGATCGCGAGCTGATCGAGACCACCATGGCCGAGCACCTGGAGAACGTGCTGGCCGGCTTCCAGCAGATGGACGCCGACCAGGAGGCCGAGATCCGCGGCCTGGACCTCAACATCGTCGAGGCCGACGCCGAGTTCTTCAGCGAGGCCATCGCCGAGTGGGAGGCCACCTGGGCCGAGAAGGCGCCGATGCTCGAGGCGCTGCGCGAGGAAGCCGAGCGCCTGCGCCAGTAAGCGGAAGGCGAGCCGATGCTGTCACGCCTCTCCGACCGCCTGGCCTACCTGGAGGAGATCGCCGCCGCCGCCCTCGCGGCGGCGGTCACCCTGCTGATCCTCGTCAACGTGGCCTTCCGCGCCGCGGGCAGCCCCCTCTACTGGATCAGCGAGCTGGCCATCTACGCCATGATCTGGATGACCTTCCTGATCGCCAGTGCGGTGCTCAAGCGCCGCCAGAGCATCTCGGTCACCCTGCTCAGCGACCTGGTGCCTGGCTTCGGCCATCGGCTGCTGATGGCCGCGGTCGATCTCGCCGTGCTGCTCTTCGCGGTGCTGCTGCTGTGGCTCTGCTGGCGCTGGTACCAGCCGCTGGCGCTGGCCCAGGCGGGCTTCGACTTCCGCGCCTTCCAGGGCGAGACCTTCAACTTCATCTATGCCGAGAACACCTCGACGCTGGGCATCAGGAAGTTCTGGGTGTGGCTGATCGTGCCCTGGTTCGCGCTGTCGCTGACCTTTCACGGCCTGGTCAACCTGGGCGGCGCCCTGCGCGGGCTGCGTGACCCGGGGCAGGCGCCCCCGGAGGCGACGCCATGACGGTCGCGATCTTTGCGCTGCTGCTGCTGGGGGCGGTGCCCATCGCGCTCGTGCTGGCGCTGACCGCGATGTTCTACATCCAGGTCTCGGGCAACAGCGTGCTCTTCGACTCCTACCCCCAGCAGCTCTTCGGCGCTATCGAGAGCTACGGGCTGCTGGCGATCCCGCTCTTCATGCTGGCCGGGGAGCTGATGAACGAGGGCGGGGTGACCCGCCGGCTGATCGACCTGGCGCGGCTGCTGGTGGGCGGCTTCCGCGGCGGGCTCGCCTACATCAACCTGGTGGCCAACATGATGATGGCGGCCATCGTCGGCTCGGCCGCCTCGCAGATCGCCATCATGTCGCGGGCCATGGTGCCGGCCATGGAACGGGAGGGCTACAGCCGCTCCTACGGCGCGGCGATCACCGCCGCCGGGGGCCTGCTCTCGCCGATCATTCCCCCCTCCATGCTCTTCGTGCTGTTCGGTGTCATGGCCCAGGTGCCCATCGCCGAGATGTTCATCGCCGGCATCCTGCCGGGCCTGCTGCTGGGCTTCAGCTTCTTCCTGACCATCGCCGTGGTGGGGCTGGTACAGCAGTACCCCAAGGGGGCGTGGCCGAGCCGCGCCGAGGCGAAGCGGGCGCTGCTCATGGGCCTGCCGGCGCTCTCCATCCCGCTGATCATCATCGGCGGCATCCTGCTCGGGCTGGCCACGCCCACGGAGTCCGCGGCGCTGGCGTCGCTGGCGGCGCTGCTGCTGGGGCGCTTCCTCTATCGCGATCTGAAGGTCGCCATGCTGCCGACGGTGCTCCGGCGCACGGCCGTGAATGCGGGGCTCGTGATCATGCTGATCGCCGCCGCCGGGGTGTTCGGCTGGGTGATCGTCTACGAGCGGCTGCCGCAGATGGCCGCGGCCTGGATCGCCGCGCTGACCACCGACCCCTTCCTGTTCCTGCTGCTGCTGATCGGCGTGCTGCTGCTGGTGGGGATGATCATCGACGGCATCGCCGCGCTGATCCTGGTGGTGCCGATCCTGCTGCCCATCGCCACCCAGCAGTTCGGCATCAGCCCCTACCAGTTCGGCGTGGTGGTCTGCCTGACCCTGGTGCTGGGCCTGCTCACCCCGCCGGTGGGGGCGGGGCTCTATATCGCCTCCTCCATGACCGGGGCCTCGCCAATGCGCATCTTCCGCTCGCTGCTCCCCTTCCTGCTGGCGAGCCTCGCCACCCTGGTGCTGCTGGCCTGGCAGCCCTGGCTGACCACGGCGCTGATCGGGCGCGGATAAGCCTGTCCGAAACGCGAACGGGCCCCCTCGGGGCCCGTTCTGTCTGGCGTGCGCCGGCGGTTATACCAGCTCGCGATTCTCCTCGCGGGCCCGGCGGCGGTCGCGCAGCACGGCGCGGATGATCAGCGCCAGCACGCCCAGGGTGAGGGCGGGCCAGATCAGCACATAGACGGCGTAGAGTGCGGTCATCGTCGTTCTCCCTGTTGTCCTGGAATCAGCGCTGGCCGGCGAGCCGGGCGGAGGCCGGAAGCGCCTCGCCCGCCTCGGCGGCCGGCGCGTCACGGGGCGTGTCGTAGTCGCCCACCCGCTCGCGGATGGTGGCGAAGTCGAAGTCCGGCTGACGGCTCAGCAGGCTCATCACCACGCACACCACGGTGCTGGCGCCGTAGGCGGTCAGCGAGGCGAGCAGCACGGTGTAGTCGTGCAGGAAGCCGGTGGCGAAGACCAGCATGGCCACCAGCGCCAGCACGCCGGCGACGAACCCCGCGGGCCAGCCCAGGAAGCCGAACACCATCAGGCCGATGATCACGCCCCCGCCGACGCTTGCCAGCAGCTCGAAGAAGAGGCCGCTGCCGCCGGAGAGGGGCACCAGTTCGAAACGCGCCACGCAGAAGAGCACCATGGCCACCAGCACCGAGGTGGTGAAGGCCTGGTTGGTGACCCGGTTCCAGAAGCAGCTGGCGATCACCGGGAAGACGATGGCGCCCCACAGAGCCCCCACGAAGACCAGCATCACCAGGATATCGAGGGCGAAGCTGGCGAAGAGGACCCCCACCATGGTGGCGATGACCATGGTCAGGCGGCCCACCAGCAGCATGCGCCTGGGATCGGCCTTGCCGCGGGCGAGGTTCTTGCCGTAGACGTCGGCCATCATGATCGCCGACAGCGCCGAGAGGTCGGAATCGGCGGTGGAGGAGAGCGAACCGATCACCAGGATGAAGAAGAGCGCGATGAACAGCGGCGGCAGGTAGCCGGAGACCATCTGCGGGATCAGGTTGTTCATGTCACCGTTGAGCGGCTCCATGCCGATGGTCAGGGCCATCAGGCCGATCATGCCGAGGCCGATGACGATGGCGCCGTAGCCCA
Source organism: Halomonas sp. JS92-SW72 (assembly GCF_003547075.1). Lineage (NCBI taxonomy): Bacteria > Pseudomonadati > Pseudomonadota > Gammaproteobacteria > Oceanospirillales > Halomonadaceae > Halomonas > Halomonas sp. JS92-SW72. Next base: position 1,421,890 of record NZ_CP032147.1, on the reverse strand, counting down.
GGGTGGCGGTGAGGAAGGTCGGCTTGATGTGGTCCTCGTTCACCGCGAAGAGGCGCTGGGAGATCGTCTGGTTGCCGATGGCGTAGGCCAGCACGGCCACGAAGAAGGGGGCGCCCTGGTGGAGGATGGCATCCATGGAGAAGAAGTTGGCCTGCTCCGGCGTCAGGTTGCCGAGGCCGGCCACCAGCTCGGTCGGGCCGCCCATGGCGAAGAACACCGCGGGAATGATCACGATGGCAATGGCCATGAGCGCCACCAGTTGGGCGAAGTCGGTCAGAATGGAGGCGCGGAAGCCGGACCATAGCGTATAAAGCAGTACCCCGAAGCCGGCGATGATCACCCCGGCCTGGAAGGAGAGCGGCGAGAGCACCGAGACCAGCGCACCGGCGGCAGTGAAGTTCACCATCAGGCTGATCACGCTGCCGAGCACGTTGGAGAGGGCGAGGATCAGCTGGCTGGAGGAGCCGTGGCGGGCGTGGATCAGCTCGCCCAGGGTGTGGGCGTTGGGAGCCAGCCTGCGGAAGCGTCGACCGAAGGGGTAGATGAAGAGGATCATCAGCGCGCCCCACAGTCCGTAGTGGATGGGGCCCGAGACGCCGTAGGTGTAGCCGGAGGTGGCCGCGGCGTAGAAGGAGGCCGCCCAGATCCAGGTGGCGGTCATGCTGGCCGCGCCGATGCCGAAGCCCACGCGGTGGTTGGAGACCATGAAGGCGTCGGCGTCCTCGTTCTTCCTGCGGATGCCGAGCGTCATCAGGTAGGTGCCGCCGTAGAAGGCGAGCAGCAGCAGGATGACGGTCAGGGTCGAGAATTGATAGAGCTCGTTGTTCAAGAACGTTCCCTCGGTAGGTGAAACGGAGGCGTTCCGGGCATCCCGGGTGGGCCAGGATGCCGAACGCGGCGATAATGGTGGGGGCCTCGGGCCGTGACGGCGTGGGCCGCCTGGTCGAAGTGCGATCCGTCGGGCCGCAAACGGTCGTCCCGCGAACGGGCAGGCAGCGGCCTGCCGCCGGCGCATTGGCGCGGGGTCAGGAACTCGCGACCGGGCACGGCAGAGGCTGCCGTGGAGGCATTACCCCGCGAAGGGGAGGTCGGGCGGCGGGCGGCGCGGCATGCACCGGCCCTCATCGGCATAGTGGCGCGACATGGATTCCTTCTCTCTCGATGGCGTCGTCGACGGTCAGTCGAAGGGTACGGCGATCCAGTCTGCGGTAAGGCAAGACCAGGGCGGCCGGGGCGCAGAGGCCGCGGCTCGTCAGGGATCGGTTCTTGTATACGTTGACCTGATCCGGGGGACACAACCCTACCCATCCGAATCAAGAATGTCCAATCTCCACCGAAAGCGACGGGAACTGAGCGTACTTTCGCCGAATCAGTCGATCCGGCCTGGCCTGCGAGGCTCGGGTGCCGATGGCCGCAGGCTAGCCCGCTATGGCGGCGATAGCTCGAAAGCCACAATCCCGAGCGTTATACTCGGGTATTGACCTCGTTCTTCGCCCGCCCGGAGCCGCCATGTTTCCCGCCTTCACCCTGCGTTACGTTCGCCTGCCGGAACACTTCTATCTCCGCTTCCACCCGGTGCCGGTGCCCGCGCCGCGGCTGGTGGCCTTCAACCGGCCGCTGGCCGAGGAACTCGGCTTCGATCTCGGTGCCTTCGATGAGGCGCGCGCCGCCGAGTGGTTCTCCGGCAACGCCGTGCCACCCGGCGCCGAGCCCATCGCCCAGGCCTACGCCGGCCACCAGTTCGGCCACTTCAACCCGCGCCTCGGCGACGGCCGGGCGGTGCTGCTTGGCGAGGTGACCGACCGCGACGGGCGCCTGCGCGATATCCAGCTCAAGGGCGCCGGGATGACCCCCTTTTCCCGCGGCGCCGACGGTCGCGCACCCCTCGGGCCGGTGCTGCGCGAGTACCTGGTGAGCGAGGCGATGCATCGGCTGGGCGTGCCCACCACCCGGGCGCTGGCCGCGGTGACCACCGGCGAGCGGGTCTTCCGCCGAGTGCCGGAGCCCGGTGCGGTGCTGACCCGGGTGGCGTCGAGCCACCTGCGGGTGGGTACCTTCCAGTACTTCGCCGCCCGGGGCGAGCATGAGGCGGTGCGCACCCTGGCCGATCTCGCCATCGAGCGACACTATCCCCAGCTTAAGAGCCTGGAGGAGGGGGAGCGCTACGCGGCGCTGCTGGAGGCGGCGGTGGGGCGTCAGGCGGCCCTGGTGGCGAGGTGGATGGGGCTCGGCTTCATCCACGGGGTGATGAACACCGACAACTGCGCGATCTCCGGCGAGACCATCGACTACGGCCCCTGCGCTTTCATGGAGGCCTATGATCCGGCGACGGTGTTCAGCTCCATCGACGAGCAGGGGCGCTACGCCTATCGCAACCAGCCCTGGCTCGCCCAGTGGAACCTGGCGCGGCTGGCCGAGACCCTGCTGCCGCTGATCGATGCGGACCAGCAGCGCGCCATCGAGCGCGCCACGGCGCTGGTCGAGGGTTTCGAGCCGCGCTACGCGGCCGAGTGGCTGGCGGTCTTTCGCGAGAAGCTCGGGCTTGTTCAGGAAGAGGCGGGTGACCGCGAGCTGGCCGAGACCTTCCTCGAGGCGCTGCAGGCCGGCCGGGCCGACTTCACTCTGGCCTTCCGTCGCCTGAGTGAAGCGGTTGAAGACGATGCCTCGGCGCTGCTGGCGCTGTTCGAGAACGACGCGGCGCTGCGGGAGTGGCTGCCGCGCTGGCGCGAGCGTCTGGCTCGGGAAGGCGCCGGCAGTGGGGAGATCGCCGCGCGCCTGAACGCCGTCAATCCGCTCTATATTCCCCGCAACCACCTGGTGGAGCGGATGATCGCGGCCGCCGCCGAGCAGGATGACTTCGGCCCCTTCGAGGCCCTGCGCGAGGTGCTGGCCGAGCCCTTCACCGAGCAGCCGGGGCGGGAAGAGTACGCCCAGCCTGCGCCGGCTACCGAGCGGGTCTTCCGCACCTTCTGCGGTACCTGAGCCGACGCGGAAAACCGCGAACCCAAAAAGACGCCCGGGTTTTCCCGGGCGTCTCTGTGGGTGACGGCGTGGCCGGGTCTCCCCGGCCAGCGCGAGGGCGTTACGCTACGTCGAAGCGGTCGGCGTTCATCACCTTGGTCCAGGCGGCAACGAAGTCCTTCACGAACTTCTCCTGGTTGTCATCCTGGGCGTAGAGCTCGGCGTAGGCGCGCAGGATGGAGTTGGAGCCGAACACCAGGTCGACGCGGGTCGCGGTGAACTTGGTGCTGCCGCTCTTGCGATCCACGATGTTGTACGAGTTCTTGCCGGTGGGCTCCCAGCGGTTCGCCATATCGGTCAGGTTGACGAAGAAGTCATTGGTCAGCTGGCCCACGCGGTCGGTGAAGACCCCGTGCTTGGTGCCGCCGTGGTTGGTGCCCAGCACCCGCATGCCGCCCAGCAGCACGGTCATCTCCGGTGCGGTCAGGCCCATCAGCTGGGCGCGGTCGAGCAGCATCTCCTCCGGCTTGACCACATAGTCCTTCTTCTGCCAGTTGCGGAAGCCGTCGGAGAGCGGCTCCAGGGGCTCGAAGGACTCGGCGTCGGTCATCTCGTCGGTGGCATCGCCGCGGCCCTTCAGGAAGGGCACGTGGACGTCATGGCCCGCGGCCCTGGCGGCCTGCTCGATGCCCAGGTTGCCGCCCAGCACGATCACGTCGGCGATGCTGGCGCCGGTCTCGGCGGAGATCTGCTCGTAGACCTTCAGCACCTTGGCCAGGCGCGCAGGCTCGTTGCCTTCCCAGTCCTTCTGGGGCGCCAGGCGGATACGGGCACCGTTGGCGCCGCCGCGCATGTCGGAGCCGCGGAAGGTGCGGGCGCTGTCCCAGGCGGTGCAGACCAGCTCGTCGAGGGAGAGGCCGGCCTGGGCGATCTTCTCCTTGACCACCTCCTCGATGTAGTTGGTCTCGCCCTGGGGCACCGGGTCCTGCCAGATCAGGTCCTCGGCCGGGACTTCCGGACCGATGTAGCGGGACTTCGGCCCCATGTCGCGGTGGGTCAGCTTGAACCAGGCGCGGGCGAAGCAGTCCTTGAAGTACTCGGGATCTGCCATGAACTTCTCGCAGATGGCCCGGTACTTCGGATCCATCTTCATCGCCATGTCGGCGTCGGTCATCATCGGCTTGTGGCGCTTGGAGGGGTCGGTGGGATCCACCGGCATGTGCTCCTCCTTGATGTCGATCGGCTCCCACTGGTTGGCACCCGCAGGGCTCTTCGTCAGCTGCCACTCGTAGCCGAACAGCAGCTCGAAGTAGCCCATGTCGAACACGGTCGGGTTGGTGGTCCAGGCCCCCTCGATGCCGGAGGTGACGGCATTGGCCGCCTTGCCGTCCATGTGCGGGTTCATCCAGCCGAAGCCCTGGTTCTCCACATCGGCGCCTTCCGGCTCCGGGCCCAGGGCATCGGCATCGCCGTTGCCGTGGGCCTTGCCGACGGTGTGGCCGCCGGCGGTCAGCGCCGCGGTCTCCTCGTCGTTCATCGCCATGCGGGCGAAGGTGACGCGCACCTGCTCGGCGGTCTTGAGCGGGTCGGGCTGGCCGTTCACCCCTTCCGGGTTCACGTAGATCAGGCCCATCTGCACCGCGGCCAGCGGGTTCTCCATGGTGTCGGGCTTGTCGACGTTCTCGTAGCGGCTATCCGAAGGTGCCAGCCACTCCTTCTCGGCGCCCCAGTAGATGTCCTTCTCGGGGTGCCAGATGTCCTCGCGGCCGTAGGAGAAGCCGAAGGTCTTGAAGCCCATTGACTCGTAGGCCACGTTGCCGGCCAGGATGAAGAGGTCGGCCCAGCTGATCTTGTTGCCGTACTTCTTCTTGATCGGCCAGAGCAGGCGGCGTGCCTTGTCCAGGTTGCCGTTGTCGGGCCAGGAGTTGAGCGGAGCGAAACGCTGGTTGCCGGTGCCGCCGCCGCCGCGGCCGTCGGCCAGGCGATAGGTGCCCGCCGCGTGCCAGGCCATGCGGATCATCAGGCCGCCGTAGTGGCCCCAGTCGGCCGGCCACCACTCCTGGCTGTCGGTCATCAGCGCATGCATGTCCTGCTTCAGCGCCTCGAAGTCGAGGGTCTTCACCGCCTCGCGGTAGTCGAAGTCCTCGCCCATCGGATTGGTCTTGCGATCATGCTGGTGGAGGATGTCCAGGTTCAGGGATTCCGGCCACCAGGCGACAACATCCGCCTTCTCCTGCGTGTTGGACCCGTGCATCACCGGGCACTTGCCTGTGTTCTGCTGATCACCCATGTCGCACTCCATCTTGGCTGCTTTGAGCTTGGCTGTGTTTCGGGAATAGCCATCCTTGTATAGACGATGGCTTCCCGGGGGGACAATGAGCCATATCAACCATCGCCAACCTCGCTGGCATGACGGCCGCTGCTCCTGTCCGCATCACCCCTAACCTACTCCCCCGAGATCCATTAGCACAATGCGGCATTGTCCACCGCGGCGATAGGCAATCTCAATCGGCAGGCGGCGGCGGAACTGCTACGCCTGACGCGGCCCGTCAGGCCTCGGGAAGGTGCAGTTCTCGGGTCTCGCCCATCAGGAAGTCGCGGTTGGCCTCCAGCGCCTCGCGCAGGAAGTCCCACAGCAGGTGTACCCGGGCCAGGCGGCGCTGCTCCTGGCGGGCGGTGATCCAGAACTGGCGGTCGATCGCCACCTCGTCTGTCAGTACCCGGACCAGTGGCCCGCTGCTTTCCGCCATGAAGCAGGGCAGCACGGCGAGCCCCGCCCCGTGCAGGCAGGCGGCGTGCTGGGTGGTCACGCTGGTGCTGCGCATGGCGAAGTGCGGCCCGGGGTGGCCGACCACCGCGGGGTCGAGCAGCGGCTCCAGGTAGCTGAGCTGCTCGCTGAAGATCAGGTCGTCCACGTAGCCGACCAGCCGGTGTTCCCCCAGCTCGGCGAGGCGCCCGGGCCGGCCGTGGCGCTCGAGGTAGCCCTCGCTGGCGTAGAGCCGCAGCCGGTAGTCGCACAGCCGCGAGATCACCAGCCCCGGGCTCACCGGGCGCTCCACGGTGATGGCCAGGTCCGCCTCGTGGCGGCTCAGGTTGACCACCCGGGGCAGGGCGAGCAGGTCCAGGGTCACCCCGGGGTGGCGGCTGCAGAAGGCCGAGAGCAGCGGGGCGATCACCCAGGTGCCGAAGCCCTCGGTCACCCCCAGGCGGATCTGGCCGCTGATCTGGTGGTTCTTGTCGGTGAGGCTCTCGCCGGCCTCGAAGGCGTGGCGAGCCATCTCCTCGGCGTGGGCGAGCAGCTGCTGGCCCGCCTCGGTGAGGTGGTAGCCGTGGGTGCTGCGCTCGAAGAGCTGGGTGTTGAGCTTCTGCTCGAAGCGCCGGGTGCGCCGCGACAGGGTAGAGTGGTCCAGCCCCAGGCGGCGGGCCGCATCGGTGAGCCGCTGGCTGCGGGCCACCTCGAGAAAGATCTGGATATCCTGCCAGTCGAGCATGGGGGCCTTTCCGATAGTGGGAGTCGGGCTTGTTTGTGCATGGATGCACAAACAATGTGCCCGAGTGCCCGTTGTCACACCATCCGACCTCTGGATAGACTCGTTTCCATCACCTTCCGTGTTTTTATACACACAAAGTCTAATGCCAGGGCGATCCACGGCAACGTCAACAACAAGCCGATCCCCCGGGCAGCGACAGCGCAGAGAGGAGCACGCCCATGTCAGTCCGCGAAATCCCCATGATCATCGACGGCCAGCCCGTCCAGTCCCAGAGCCAGGAGTGGCGCGACGTGGTCAACCCGGCCACCCAGGAGGTGGTCGCCCGGGTGCCGTTCTGCACCGCGGAGGAGGTGGAGCGCGCCGTGGCCAGCGCCAAGGAGGCCTTCAAGGAGTGGCGCAAGGTGCCGCTGGGCAAGCGCATGCGCATCATGCTCAAGCTGCAGGCGCTGATCCGCGAGCACACCGACGAGCTGGCCGCGCTGATCACCGAGGAGCACGGCAAGACCCTGCCCGACGCCGTGGGTGAGGTGGGCCGCGGCCTGGAAGTGGTGGAGCACGCCTGCTCGATCACCAGCCTGCAGCTGGGCGAGCTGGCCGAGAACGCGGCAAGCGAGGTGGACGTCTACACCATGCACCAGCCGCTGGGCGTGGGCGCCGGCATCACCGCCTTCAACTTCCCGATCATGCTGCCCTGCTTCATGTTCCCGCTGGCCATCGCCACCGGTAACACCTTCGTGCTCAAGCCCTCCGAGCAGGACCCGAGCTCCACCATGCGCCTGGTCGAGCTGGCCCACGAGGCAGGCATCCCAGCCGGCGTGCTCAACGTGGTCCACGGCGGCCCGGACGTGGCCAACCAGATCGCCGACCATGCCGACATCAAGGCGCTCTCCTTCATCGGCTCCACCCACGTGGGCTCGCTGCTCTACAACCGCGCCGCCGCCGCCGGCAAGCGCATGCAGTCGATGATGGGCGCCAAGAACCACTGCGTCATCATGCCCGATGCCAACCGCAGCCAGGCCATCAACAATCTGCTCGGCTCCGCCTATGGCGCCGCCGGCCAGCGCTGCATGGCCAACTCCGTGGTGGTGCTGGTGGGCGAGGCCCGCGAGTGGCTGGCGGACATCGTCGAGGGCACCAAGAGCATGAAGGTGGGCCCCGGCACCCAGACCGACGCCGACCTCGGCCCGCTGGTCTCTCCCCAGGCGAAGGAGCGCGTCGAGCGGCTGATCACCGCCGGCGAGAAGGAGGGCGCCAAGCTGCTGGTGGACGGCCGCGGCTACCGGGTCGAGGGCTACCCGAACGGCAACTTCGTCGGCCCGACCCTGTTCGCCGACGTGACCCCGGAGATGAGCATCTACCGCGAGGAGATCTTCGGCCCGGTGCTCTGCGTGGTGACCGTCGACACCCTGGACGAGGCGATCGCGTTCATCAACGCCAATCCCAACGGCAACGGCACCTCCATCTTCACCAACTCCGGCTGGGTGGCGCGCCGCTTCGAGACCGACATCGACGTGGGCCAGATCGGCATCAACGTGCCGATCCCGGTGCCTGTCGCCTACTTCAGCTTCACCGGCTCCCGGGCCTCCAAGCTGGGTGACCTGGGCCCCAACGGCAAGCAGGCGATCGCCTTCTGGACCCAGACCAAGACCGTCACCGCCCGCTGGTACGAGCCGGAGAACGTCTCCAGCGGCATCAACAGCACCATCTCCCTGAGCTGATCACCTCCGCTCGGTAACGACAGGGCCCTGCCTCGAGAGAGGCGGGGCCGTTTGCTTTGATGACTCACCTGCGACCGAGATCGTATGGACAGCACCCTGACGTTAACGTTAACTGGAGGGTCTCCATAACAACCACAACGCCAGGAGCCACCATGACCGTGCCCATCAGCCGCTTTCCCATCCCCGAGTCGATCCAGGACCTCCCCGAGGACATCCGCGACGCCATGCTGGCGGTGCAGGAGAAGGCTGGGTTCATCCCCAACGTCTTCCTGATGCTGGCCCACCGCCCGGCCGAGTTCCGCGCCTTCTTTGCCTATCACGACGCCCTGATGGAGCGAGAATCCGACACCCTCACCAAGGCGGAGAAGGAGATGATCGTGGTGGCCACCAGCGCCCGCAACCAGTGCCTCTATTGCGTAGTCGCCCACGGTGCCCTGGTGCGGATCTACAGCAAGGATCCGCTGCTGGCCGACCAGGTCGCCATCAACCACCGCGTCGCTGGCCTCAGCGAGCGCCACCGGGTGATGCTCGACTTCGCCATGCACAGCGGCCTGGAGGTCGGCGAGCTCACCGACGAGTGGCAGACCCGCCTGTTGGAGGTCGGCTTCACCCAGGACGACATCTGGGACATCGGCGCCATCGCCGCCTTCTTCGGCATGTCCAACCGCTTGGTCACCCTCGCCGGCACCCCGCCCAACGAGGAGTTCTACCTGATGGGACGGGTGCCGCGGGAGAAGTAAGGCGTAAAGCAGCCACCTAGAGGCTCAGGGAAACCTGGAATGCCCCTGACAACCTGGTATGATGCCAACATGGCATGGGGGCATGCCTCATTCGAGATGCAGGTCAAGTTAACTGCAATTGCAGTTATACAGCCGGTATCAAGCAAGGCGGTCCCTAGGTGGTTTGTGAGGCCACTCCTGATATTGATTGACGGCCGTGATCAAGACAGGTACGTCGGATAGCCGATAGGTACAGTGCTTGAAACCGCATTCCCATACGATCAGGATGCGCCATCCCAGTTTGGTCAGCTCCTTTCGGTTGCTTGCATCCCTCCTGATGTTGGCGTCGAACTTGGCACTCCAGAATTCTGGTCGTGTTTGTGGTGTAGTCGCGTAGAAACAGCCGTTGTGACGGTGCCAGAAGCATCCATGAACGAAAATAGCCAGTCGGTAGCGCGGCAGGACCAAGTCAGGGGAGCCAGGGAGGTCACTCCTATGAAGGCGGAAGCGAAAACCCTGAGCGTGAAGGTGGCGGCGCAACATCAACTCGGGCTTCGTGTTCTTAGCTCTGATACTGCCCATCATTCGGGAACGCGTAGGCCTGTCAAAAATATCTGGCATTTTTCTTTGGCCTCTATTTTTTACTCTTTCAGTATAGTCAGGTTATTCAAAAAATGAGCAAGCCGATACAGATAGTCGACCTTTTCGCCGGACCTGGTGGTCTTGGTGAAGGGTTTAATTCTCTCAGAGATACCAAGGGCAGGCGTGTCTTTAAGACTCTTGTTTCGGTAGAAAAAGAGGCGTCTGCTCATAGAACCTTAACGCTCAGGGCGTTCTATCGGTTGCTTCAGGATAGTAACTTTGGAATGGAGCCATACTTCGAATACTTGAGGGGCGGAGAGCACCCCTCGGAAGTCAGTGAATTGAAACAGCTATGGGAAGAGGCGGTGAAGGAAGCGCTTCGGCTAGAGCTGGGTGGTGAAGCAGGGCACAAAGAGCTAGATAAAAGACTAGACAGACATCTTGATATAAGAAGTGACTGGGTGCTGATTGGTGGGCCTCCCTGCCAAGCCTACTCTGTCGTCGGTCGTGTACGGAATCGGGGTAACAAGGATTATGTTCCTGAGGAGGACAAAAGACACTTTCTTTATCGTGAATATCTTGATGTGATTGCGCGATATCGCCCCAGTGTCTTTATTATGGAAAATGTCAAGGGCATTCTTACGTCTAAGGTTGGGAAAGAAAGAATATTCAGAAAGATCCTTGAGGATCTCGAGGACCCTACAGCCGCGACTAACATGAAAGGTAAAGGGGTTGGAGAAAATCAGAAATATACCATTTTTTCGCTGAGTGAGCCATGTGTTTATTATACTAAGCAAGCAGGCGGGAGAATTATTGAAGAGTTAAGCGATGAAGAGCTCTCAGGGTTTGTGGTAAAGTCCGAGCAGCATGGTATTCCCCAAGCTAGGCACCGAGTGATATTGGTGGGTGTTAGAAACGATATTGTTGATGGGCAAAGAATAAGCAACCTCGCAAGATCATTGTGCCTTGAAAAAGAAGATGGAGTAAGTTCCGGCTCGGCTTTATTTGGCATTCCTCAGTTGAGAAGCGGTCTCAGCAGGAATGATAGTGATGAGGCATGGTATGAAGCCATTAAAAGACTGTCGGCGAAAGTTGCAAACGAATTGATTGCTACAAAAAGTGAAAGTATCACTGATGAGGAGCGGAGAGAAATTGCCCACAAGCTAATGTTGATTTCTAGAAATCCCAAGAAAGGTTTGAAGAGAGGTGGGAGGTATGACTCTGCGTATGTAACTATAAAGCCTAGTACGGAGCTAGAGGAGTGGTATGCGGGAGAGCAGAAAGGTATTGTTAGGCACTGGTTGAACCATGAAACCAAGGGGCACATGGAGGAAGATTTAGCCAGGTATCTTTACTGTTCAGTTTTTGCGGAGGTTGTCCAAAGATCTCCAATTGGCATCAAAGATATATATTTGGACTCGCTTGCGCCTATGCATGCAAATTGGAAGTCTGGTAAGTTTGCAGACCGATTTAAGGTTGTGCTTGATGGCGCACCATCAAAAACAATAACCAGTCATATCTCCAAGGATGGGCATTACTATATACACCCCGACCCCTATCAGTGCCGTAGCTTGACTGTTAGGGAGGCGGCAAGGATACAGACATTTCCTGATGACTATTATTTCGAGGGAAATAGAACTGAGCAATATGTTCAGGTTGGAAATGCAGTTCCTCCACTCTTGGCAGCAAAGATAGCCGATAAGGTCGGCAGTCTTTTAAATAGGCTCGGTAGTATTTATGAGGAAAAATCGAAGAGAGCTTGAGCTCTCTCAGTCAGCCGATATAAAGCGCTGAATTGATAGGCCTGAATTCAAGCGTTAAGCGAAGCGCGCGCTGTCTTTAGGGTTGCTGAGTGTGAGAAAGTGATGGTTTCATTTGCACTGGGGGCCTTGGAAGTCCTGGCCGTGTCACCGGCAACCCGTCTCGAAGAGTGTCTTGGAGACGGGGTTTTCCACCGCAGGGCCGTTGGTCAGAATCTTGGTAGTATCTGGCTCTTGGGCGCTGACATCTCGTAAGTTAAGCCGTGCCCCTGCGGGTTTCGAGAATATCAACTGAGGGTGGGGAGAATGGGCGAGCGAACATCATGGTCTTGCACTCAGGGCGCTTGGCCCACTCCGAGATCATCCTGCCGTTTGCAGTCTCGTGCAGCCGGTCATTGACCTCATAAGCCCAAATCTCTACTTGCTTGAGGAACTGTGGGGAAACACCTTGTTGTGTCCAGACTCTTTCCAAGTTGAAAGACTCTCCATAAGAATCGGAAATTACCGCGACAGTGTAGGCAGTGACGTTAGCGAGGAACGCCGAGACTAGCGGGCGGACCGTCTTATGTACAGCCTTGTACACTATAGCTTTGGCCACTAAAAGCTTGAAGAAGGTCGGAGATGCAGGCGCGGATGAGCCGACTTTTTCGGCTTCTGCCACTCCTGCCATAAAGCGGCTGAAGCACTTCTGTGCCCCAAGGCTAACAATATCAGGATGGCCATCCCAAGCCATGAGATATTTTGCTAGATCAGTCTTTGTGATCTTTCGTGAGGGGGGTACTGACGATTTTAACGCCCGCCGCTTCGCCGGAGTCGTGCCCTCCCGGGCGAGAAGAGTATTATAGCTGCCAGCAGCGCGCTCGTAGAACCAGCGGCCCATTCCGTCGGGACAGTAAACTGTCAGGGACAGACGCTCGATATCAATATGGAAGGGTTTGTTCGCCGAAAGGTCGGATTGTCGGACCGCATTCTGACTGTTCGCGTAGCGTGAGATATCCGAGACCAAAGCCTCTTCCTTTGTCGGGTCCTCCTCCCGCATAACGATGATTTTAGCTGGTACGCGGACCTTGCTCAGATCAGTTGTGCTATATTTCTTTTTCGTAAAGTAGATGGACGCGGTTGTTTGTCCGCCGTTTACCACCTGCATGCCTCGTAGCCAAATAATTCCCGGAGAACCGTCAGCAGCACGGTCAAGTCTCATCTCGTCGGCCACGACCACTATCCCATTATTATAGGCCATGAACCTCTCTGGGGCAGTTTTGAGAGTATTCTGAATTCCTGCATTCACACCCTTTGCTCTTACACTCAAGAAGGAGCGGACGTTGGCTTCTAGTAGGCGGGGGCCAAACTTTTCATAGACGAATCTCAGGGCTTCACCTGGAATTGCAGTCAGAGCGTAGTCATAGTCGCCAGTCTCTCCAGGAACAAAGACGCAGGGTAAGGCGGAGCCTGACAGCTCCTCGAAGTTAACTATCAATTCATCGCGAGGCTTTCCTTCGGATCGATGGCGAAATAGGCGTTCAATGTCCATTACCTCAAGTCTTACAGACTTATTGCCTACATTGCGTGATTTGAAGCTTTTAGACTTTACGACTCCGTCGGTAAGCACGTAAATACGAATCTGTTCTAGGTCGTCGTAAATTTCTCGGATGGTTAGTGCAAGAGAATACACGTCGGTCGATGGATCAAGTTTATCCGCGAGTCGCCCCGTTGCACAAAGTTCTAGGAAGCGAACGCACTGAGCGGCAGCCGTCTTGGCTGCTTGGTCGGGAATTGGTGTTAGGCTGTCAAAGCCCTCGTAAAGGCTGACAAAAAGATCGATTTGATCGGCATCCTCCGACATGGCGTAGCCACTCAGTCGAAAGTTAGCTCTACCCAACCGCCCTTCGAAATGGCAGCTATTCGGCTCGAAAGTCATGCCTGCTTCAGCCAAGTGCTCCATTACTACATCAGAGAATACAAGTTCGGAAAAAGTGGACCCTTCACTCATTTGGGCGGCCACTTCTGCTCGTGTCTCTTCAAAAAACTCTTCAAGGGTCATTTCAATACTCCCAAAGATTTAAGTGCAGCGTCAAAAGGAAAAATATATTCGCCCGCGCTGTGTAGCTCTATCTCATAAACAGCACGGAACACACCATCTGGCATCATGCTGCGCGTAAGTCTTGGAAAGCCATCAATGATTCTGTGGAAAAGGAGTTCCCTCATCTGGAAACGACGTGTATAGGCTGTTTCATGTGTTTTAACATAGCCTGCGGTAAGGAGCTTCTCATGAAAGAATGAAACTGCGCCGGGTACTTCGGCTAGTCTATGCTCTAGATCAGAGACGAGCTCTGGGAGGGATAGGCCTGTCTCCTCACGGGAGAAGCGGAGGGCTGCTAGGAAGAGTGGCGAGTACGTAGAATCATCCAATTGTTCGAGAGAGCTGATTTTTGCTACAAAACCAGCCGTTGAGAGAGTTGTCTTCACCTCGATTGATCCAAGCCCTATAACAAAATCTTGCGGAGCATCTTCTGGACCGACCCAGCCCTCAAGAACGGTTTCCGTTGGGACACCAGCTTGGAGCAGGTAGACAATAAATGTCAGCTCGCCAACTAGACCCAGCTCAGCCTCGGCACCGAGCGGGGTCGCACCACGAGACATGAACTGCTGCCATGCAATGACACGCCTAATGAAAGCCTGTGGCAATTTGCTTTCGGCAACGCCAGTAGCAGCGGCATTATCAATAGCACCGACTGCATCACATGCCATAGCAGCGAAAAGTTCTGGGCTTCCGGCTGCTTTACGTGTTAGTGCGAGCCAGAGACCCGTAGCATTTATCGACTCTATTCTCTCGACCAAGAAACCTTTACCCTCTGGTAATTTCTCGGAACGAGGAATCTTAGCAGATGGAAAAAAGAGCAGAACCGTCTCTAAGTTGGTGGGCGTACGCCGTCCTGCCTTCACCTTGACGGGGCCTGCAGATGGCAAAGAGATAGCCTGCCAGCCTGGTGCGGGATCATGGCCTGTCAGTGACGACCATGCAATCAAGAACTCTTCACTCGGACGGGCCATATTCCTGCATCCAGTAGAGAAGGTTGACTTCATATTCCACGCTTATCGACTTGTGGCTTGCGGGGAACGCGATGGCGAATGCCATGATTGGCTTGCTCCATCCAGGAACGATGAGCCGTTCAGGAGCCTTGTCCTTATCTTTGTAGTAGTAAGGCGTGAGGGGGTAGAGCAGTAATAATCCACTGTTCGCGTCTCCACCCATCCTTCTTCGGGCTTCGCGGATGCCCTTGCCGCTAGGGGAGGTTGGCGGCTCAATGCGTCCACGCGCAGGATCGCGCTTCCAAGCCGCGCGGGTAAGAGCCAAGGCTTCACGCCAAGCGTCATCGCCAAGATCGATACTCTCGTCCTTGGGGTCGGTCAGTACGCCGATGGCAAAATTCTTCGCATCTAGCTTTTCACGGTCAACAGGATCCTCGGTCTTACGGATAGAGTATTTAGTCGAAGGAATGCCGCCGGGAAAGGTATGTTCGTCTCCCTCACCGTTGCCACCGCCAAGCAATGCGATACTCCATTTCGTCAACTGTCCGGTGTCGAGCATCTTGGAAATGTACTCAGAAAGCAGGGCTGCTTTGGCACTTGTGGCGTTTGGATGGGTCACATATGAGTCAAGGAATGTAATTACGTTATGGACATCCACATTTCTCCAAAGCCGGGCACTTGGCCATGAGTCTGGCTCGCCATCGCGAGTGTATTTTGGTGATTCCTCCCATGAGCCGCCAAGAGACGCAATCAAGGAATCTGTCGCATCGAGATTCTGTTGCTGAATTCGTGCATCGCGATGGAAGAGGATGGTTTGCGGACGTGTACCACTGTAACTCAACGACAGAGTCTGGGAATTTCGCATCTTCAAGGGCGACGTGACGGTGAGGATCTCATGGGACATCACCTTGAGGCCGTATTGCTCCGGTGTCAACTTGGCCTCGGCCATGAAATCGAATTCCTCTCGCAGTTCCTCAGAAGCGTCAGCGATATGGCTGAACCACTTCACCAAGTCCGGAGAAGTGTAGAGACGGCACAGGTCTAGGTATCCCGGACGATAGCCGAACCAGCGGCCCATCTGCATGAGCGTGTCATACATCTTGGTGGTCCGCACGAAGTAACTCACGCATAGGCCTTCCAGAGTTAGTCCTCGTGCAAGCTTGTCACCGCCGATTGCTATTACTTTGAGAGCCGCACCTGGCGTTGCGTAGTCGAGCGCGTCTTTGGCCGTACCATTGATTGAGCGAACCTCAATGTCAGTCAGAATATCGGGCAGAATGGCGAGGATCTCGTTCCAGCTCTGCATCGCTGTAGGACGCTCCTCAACCGGTGAGAGTTCCGCGACTTGATGATGAGTGGGGAGGAAATCTTTTTCCCAGAGACTGCGCAACTGAACCAACAGCTCCTCTGCACCGATGCCACGCGTGATCCTTTGGCACATGCGGCGTATGGCTTCTTCGACCTGCTCGCGTACATGTTTCTGCACATCAACGTAGCGGGTAACATGGATCAGCATTGAGCTGTGCTGGTCGCCTTGGCCACGCAACTCTCGAGCTGCGCATGCGAGAATGAAGGCGTAGATGGCTTCTCGCAGTGATGGTGGAATGGTTTCCTGTCCATCATGAGTGGGGGCATGTGTCTTCTTATGCTTGGCCGGCATCCAGCCCGAATCCAAATCTGGATCGTAATGGTCTGTTATGATCCTAGAAAGCGGCAACGCCCCTTCTCGTCCCTCCTTGGTCTGTCTGCCGAATACGCGTGTGGGCCCCACATAGTTGGATGGCGCGGCTAAGTTAATGATAAAGGATCGAGGAAAAAGGTCGGGACCTTCCTTTGAGGTGGCTCCCTTATGGTGGATGAAGATGTTGGCGAAAGGTGTTGCTGTATATCCTACGTAGGCCTTGCGCGTGAAGGCATGTAGCACTTGTCGGATTAGGCTGTTAATAGTTTTGGGCTGATGCTCGACGTCTGGCGTACCATCATCGTTGAACATCTGCTCACCCGTATCGACTGAGGCGTTGTCCGCCTCGTCGTCGATCATTAGAAGTGGGAGCTTTGTCACGAGCTTTCGCCCATCGCTCGCGTCAGTACTATCGGCTACACGGTTTTGTATCCAATGCAGTAGGGCTGTTAGAACTGTCTTCTGTTTCTTGACGACAAAAAGCCATGGCCGCTCCTCGGGGGAAATGCCGTGAAAGTGCTTGGCAATAGCCTTATTGAAGTCACCATTATCCGCACGCGTGGTCGCAGAGTTGGTCTTTAGGTCCTCGCCGAATTCGGCTACGCCGATGGGCATTCCCGGGTCGCGGTCAACGGTCGTCTCGTAGCCCAAGAAGCTTTCCTCGAGTCGCATTTGGGTCTGTGAGCGAAGGTTGTTGTGCATGCCTGCTAATACAATGATAATCTTGTAGCCGGCGTCGGCTGCTTTACAGATAAGTCCGGAGTAGTTGCTAGTCTTGCCGGATTGGACGTGGCCCACGACAAGGCCTCGCCGATCCCAAGGGTCGGATCGTTCAGGATCCTCCAGAAGACCGAGGATGTCTTCGGTAGTTTCGTCGAGACCTTCGATCACCGTGTCCGATAGTTTGGATTCCAAATAGTCTCGGTAACGCCGCCAGTAGTGCCAATCACGCTTGCGAGCTGCAGTGAGCCAATCGAAATGGTCCGTATCGTCTTTGAGGGTTGTGGACTTGCCAATCCAGTGGCTAAAACGTTGGATCAATACGGTTACTGCCTTATCATGATCCACAGGGTGAGTCGACTCGCCAGCGAATACAGCCGCAGCAAGATGGACCTTTTCGGTGATAAAGGCTGGTGTGATCTTTGATTTGTCCTTCTCGGCCTTTACCAGTCGCTGCGCGGTAGCAATAACGTTTTCTAGCAGTTCCGCTTGTGCGGCAGCCTCTTCTGCTACTGTCATTGGTTCTCTCCTAATTTGGCGATCAGCGCTGGATATTTTTGGAATGGCTCGGTCCGTAGCATTGCTTTCCGAGCCTCTTCGAGGCTTAGTCCCTGGCGCTCGACCAAGTCATTGAAAAGCACCTTTGCAACTTCGATCACGGTATCGTTGGGTTCGCCTTCAAAACTGGTTAGCGGCGTTTCCTTGTTCTCAGCAGTGTCCAGCCATATCCGTTGGACTGGGACTGTCTCCTCGATGACTCTAAGCATCGCCCGGGCGAGGTTGGCACGCTTGCCAAGCGCATCGAGAACCGCGGCTACGGCCGGATGCCCATCATCGATGCGGTAACGCACGCCCCCCCTTAGCCTCTCGACACGCCAGGCCTGTTCAACTTGGACTCCGCCAAGACTTGGCATCGGAGCACCACGGAAGGCGAAAACCTTTCTGGCTCTTTCCCTTGTGTCCTCAGCAAGCTTCGTGAGCCACTGACGTACCATTACCGGAGGCCGAGCAGTCGACTTCTTTACATCGATCTTCCAGTCAGCATCGGCAGTATTAGGAAGGTCTAGCCGGATCCGTGCGAGCTTGTGGGTCTCTTCCCGGTTCCACGCGCGCCCTTGTCCCAGGCCGAGCCATCCGCCGGCGAGCAGCAAGCGATGGTTCCGATAAACGTAGAACCCTTGCTGGGATGTCCAGCCCTCGGGGCCTCCTGCCCTGCGGAAGTCGTTGTCGGACAGCCGGTCTTTGTGTGGTAAGACATGGCACTGAGCCTCTACTTCCCCGAAGGATGTAATAGTACGGGCAACAGGTGACTGCCATGGCTTGGCAGGGTGATCCATCATGAAAGGATCCCAAGGACTCACCGGCTTGTTGTTGATGAAGAGAGAGAAGGCCGGGGCAGGACCTTCAAGCAGACGGTGGAAGACCATCGCTAGCCTTTGCTCGACATCGTCCACAAGATCGGCGAAATGGTCCAGCTCATAGCCGGGTGTGACGATTCGGTCGAGATTTTCCCAGAGAACCAGAGTTCCGGAGTCGAGTTCGTTGATCGGCTCGACGAAGTTCTCCGACCCACGAGCCGGCCCCTCGAACATCGTCCAGCCGTCGCCTGGTGAGGCGGCGATAGCGTCTAGGTCCCAGCGCAGGCAAGCAATGGGGCCGTCCTTTCTTTTGGATGCAACAGTAAGGCAGCGGCACTGAGAGAAGGAAGCAGTCTTCAAACCCATCCCAAAGCGACCAAGGTCGGTTAGCTCACGTTCTTCGAGAGGGCTCTTTGCTCCAAGTGTCATTGCCATCTCGAGTTCTGTGTCATCCATTCCTCGGCCATCGTCCAAGATTGTGATTCGACTATTCACGCCGCACCAGTCGAACCTGATTCTAACTTCGGAAGCCCCGGCGGAAACACTATTATCGATCACGTCCGCTAAGGCTGCTGCAGTCGAGTACCCGAGGCCACGGAGGGCCTCCAGCATCGCACTGGCTCGTGGTGGTGCGTGTCGGGTTCTCTCGTTCATTTTACGTAGGTAGTTCCGAAAAGAAGTGTGAAACCAGCGGCCCTCAACCTACGGGCGATTTTGCGAATTTGGGCATCTGGCTGTGCCGGCAATGAAATGAGGACTTGCCCATCTTCGGAACGGGTGTCTTCCACATAAAGGCCTAGCGCCCGAGCATCTTCAATGAGTTCTACTAGCATCCCACTATTTTCAATGGTGGTAATAATCTTGGTTGAGGGGCGTAGTGAGGCTGGTTTCTTGGGCAACTTCGGGATGGCCTCGAGCGAGCTGGAGAGTGGAGCGGGCGGCTCAATTTCCCGAGATTTTTTTTTCGAGCCTAGTGGTGATGGGGCTTCGAATAGGGCGTGTGTAGCAGGAGAGGGTAATTCAAACTGATCGCCCATGTATGCGGCCAATTTCTCTTTCCTTGCTGGACTGGATAGTTTTTTCAGCGCTTTCGATTCTATTTGTCGAATTCGCTCACGGGTGACATCGAATCTACGTCCGACCTCCTCCAAAGTCATAGCTTCTTCCCCTCCAAGCCCGAAGCGAAGGGTGATGACCTTTGCGGAACGCTCATCGAGCTCGCTGAGCATGCTTAGTAGAGTCATCCTCAGGGATGACTCTTCAACGGCAAGAGCCGGGTCTGAAGCCTTGGAATTGGGCAGGGTCTCAAGAGTCGGGAGCTCTGGATCATGGTTTGGATCGTCCAAGGAGATTATATCCAAAAAGGCACTCAGGATAAGCTTTACCTTATCGAGCGGAATTCCTGCTCTTTGGGATGTTTCCTGCTCAGTCTCCGGACGTCCAACCCTACCTTCAAACTCCTTGCGATCGTGTAGAATTTTTCGAGCGTCAGCATGCATATGCACGGGTACACGGACGACCCGCTCCTTATCGGCGACCGCACGTGTGACCTGTTGGCGAATCCACCAGGTTGCATATGTAGAGAAGCGGAAGCCCCTGCGCCAGTCAAAGCGCTCGACCGCCTTCATCAATCCAATATTGCCTTCTTGAACAAGATCGTCGAACGGCAATTTTGACCATCTATATTTCTTGGCAATTGAGAAGGCTAGGCGCAGGTTTGAGAGGATCATCCGCTGCCGGGCGGCAGACTGGCGTTTAAGCGCAAAGGCAAAGTCGGTGCCGGCTATATCTTCTTCAGCCTTTTCCGCAAGCTCGATCAAGAAGTCTTGGGAAAGAGCGGCAGTTGCTAGGGACGAGCGGATTTTTTCCAAATCACCACTCGCGGACTTTGCTTTAGAGATGGCGGAAACGAAGTTCGCCGCAGCCGGGTCTAGATCGATATTTTCGCCTTCGTCATCCATCCACACATCAATCGAGTGCGTCTGCTCCTCTGCGGAGGGTTCGGGCCCAGAACTAAAGATGTCCACGTCGGCAACTCCGCTGGCCACTCTGTCTGCGGCATCGAATACTGTTTTCAAGCCCAGTGGCCAGGTCGAAAGAGCATTCAGTGCATCGGTGTTGGCCTCTTCCATTGCGCGCGCCAATGAGATCTCTTCTTGGGCATCGAGTAGATTTCCCTTGAGACTCTTGACGTAGAATCGCAAGGGGTCATTCCGGCCTGAGGCAAGATCCTTCACGAATTCGGAGGCCTCCACCATTTCGTGCTCTTCGGCGATAGTTGGGTCACCGAGGAACGGGGGTTCTCCTGTCTCTAACTTGTTGTCGATTAACGCTCCGA
This sequence comes from Halomonas sp. JS92-SW72, assembly GCF_003547075.1. Lineage (NCBI taxonomy): Bacteria > Pseudomonadati > Pseudomonadota > Gammaproteobacteria > Oceanospirillales > Halomonadaceae > Halomonas > Halomonas sp. JS92-SW72. The sequence continues at coordinate 1,401,532 of NZ_CP032147.1, read as the reverse complement.
GGTCACCTATGACGAAGGCCAGAATTCTCTCTGCTACCTCGTCACGCGAATCATCCTCCTTCAGACAGGTTTTTGTCAGGGCCTCCTCGGATATTGAGCCCTCGCGCAAGGCTCGGAATAATAGATCGCGAAGAGCTGTGTTGGCTTCGTCATTGTTGCTAAATGGAATGGCCCTGTCGGGCAGAAACAAGTCAATATCATCCCATTGTTCGTCACTGTCTATCGCCTTGTGCCTGCCGATCTCCTTGTTCAGGGCACGCACCTCTTTGGCTACGGCCTTGTTTCCCTCGGGTAGGACTGCCTCGGGCTCTACATCCCAGCCCTCCTCAAATTCTAGGTCGAGCGGATTAACATCTAGATCGAAGGGGGCTGAGGCCTCGCTTACTTCGGAGACTTCCTTCGGGCTTGTGATCGAGTCAGAAGTATTGGTGTGTACCTTATCTTCTCCGTGAGTGGTAGTGTCGGTGGAGACACCCTGTTCCTTGATTTTGATTGCCAAACTGAAAGGGCTCGGTTTGAGGGTCGCTGTCGACTCCGCTTGCTTGTCGATTCCTGGCTCACTATCGCCGGGAGAAGCCACAAGTGCACAGGCTTCATCGGCTATATATTCGTTGCGATCGGGAGCTACTGTCTCAGGCTCCGCCTCCCAGATATCCTCGAGTTTAAGATCGAACGGTTTGTCAATTGGATAAAGGGCATCCGAGGACTGGTCCGCCTCCATAAAATGCTCGGGGCGGTCGTCTTGTAGTGTACCTTTCGCGCCCCCACCCTGATTTTCCGAGGGAGTGGTAAGTGTGGTGTGGGCGTTCTGTTTCTCGACTCCGAGTGCTAAACCCACCGGACTCGGCTCGGAGACACCCTCCGGTATCTTCAATTCGTTGAGCCTTGACTCTATTCCGCTAGGCAAGGCCTCTTTCGGGGTTGATTCGTCAGCTTTATTAATCATTGGGCCTTGGGCGGCTGACTCGCTACTATTCGTCTCGCGGAAAGCCTCGGACGCACTGCGCATCAGCGAGATGCAGTCGGGACACCCACCCTTCTCTGCATGAGCCAAGGCGCTTTTTCCACCAAGGTCTAGCAGTGTCGGATTTGCTCCAGCAGCCAAAAGGATGCGCAAAGTCCCCTTTTTCTTTCGGGCTGCGGCGAGCATCAAGGGTGTAGCCCCATTTTTGTCGCGTGCGTCGAGGTTGTCACCTCGTTGGATGTGTAGCTTGACCGCTGTCTCAACGCCGGCGATCACCGCCACGCGGAGAAAGGGGTTCAGGCGATTCACCGGCTCTTCCATGCTCCGAGGCCTTTCTGTCGGGACGTATCTTGGGGTGAGAGCTACGCTCGCCACCCACTGGAGGGGGTTAGTGCGTCTAGTGAGGAGGTGTGGTGACCCATGTGCACCTCAACGGCGGACTCGAAGCCGCGGCTCTGTCGGCCTTGGATCATCCGGAGTGCTAGATGAACGCTCCCCATGAGCTCGTTAATCAGAGCCTGTAGAGCCCCCGCTCCGTTGGAGCAGACGCTCGGAGGTTTCGGAGTAGAGGGCGCCTAAGATCGTATGCAGTCGCCCTAGGGCGTGTGCCTTGATTTTGGTGAATGGCATTATTGATGTTCCCTGCGAGGGTGGTCGTTCTGACTTTGTAGCTGTTATATCATTTCACGGGGCTCTAAGTCATATCGGCCAAGTGGCCTTCGACTAAGGGCTCAAGAACTTACTTCATCCACTTGTCGCCAGGGGAGTCCCGCCGCATCCGCGGGGGCTGAGAGGGCCAAGCGCCGACCCTGGAACCTGATCCGGTTCATACCGGCGGAGGAAGCGCGACATGCCCTACCTGACGTCTGCCGTGCTCGGCGCGGCGCTGCTGTGCTTTGCCTTTCTGGGCCTGCGGGCCCGCCGGGCCGACGGCCTGCTCGATGACTACGTCACCGCCCGCAACTCCCAGGGCGCCCAGGCCATCGGCCTGTCGTTCCTGGCCTCCAGCATGGGCGCCTGGATCCTCTTCGCGCCGCCGGAGATCGGCGCCTTCGTGGGGCCGGTGGCGCTGGCCGGCTACGCCATCGGCTCCTCGCTGCCCTTCATCGTGCTGGGGCTCTACGGCCCGGCGATCCGTCGCCACCTGCCCCAGGGGCGCAGCATCGGCGAGTTCGCGGAGTCCTGCTACGGCACCGGGGTGCGGCGCTGGGTCTCCTTCGTCTCGGTGGCCTACATGGCGATCTTCCTGGCCGCCGAGCTCACCGCCATCGGCGCCATCGCCGCGCTGCTCTCCGACGTGCCGCCGGCGCTGGTGGTCCTCGGGGTGGCGGTGGTCACCCTGGTCTACACCACCCTGGGCGGGCTGCGGGCGAGCCTCGCCACCGACCGCTGGCAGGCCTGGCTGCTGCTGGCCCTGCTGGTGCTGGTGGGTGGCGTGGCCTGGTGGTGGCTGCCGCCCATGCCGGCCGAGGCCGTGATGCCCTCCATTCCCACGAGCAGTGCGCTCTCCGTGGCGCTCACCCTGGTGATCGCCGTCACCGCGGCCAACCTCTTCCATCAGGGCTACTGGCAGCGGGTATGGGCCGCCGAGGATGACCGCGCCCTGGCCCGCGGGGCGCTGCTGGGCGGGGCCAGCAGCCTGCTGGTGGTGATGGGCATCGGCGGGCTCGGCATCGTGGCGGCCATGCATGCGCTACCCCTGGGCGAGCCGCCGATTCCCTTCTTCGCGCTGCTCTCCGCCGCGCCGGCCTGGCTGGGCTTGCCGGCCCTGGTGCTGGCGGTGACCCTGGTGGCCTCCAGCGTCGATACCCTGCAGAACGCCATCGCCTCCATGGCGGTGGCAAGCGTTGGCCGGCGCGGGCTCTCGGTGCGGGCGGCGCGCCTGGTCACGGTGGCGCTGATGCTGCCGGTGGTGTGGGTGGCCCTGCAGGGCTTCTCGGTGCTGCGCCTCTTCCTGATCGCCGATCTCCTGTGCGCCGCCATCCTGCTGCCGGTGCTGCTGGGCCTGTGGCGGCGCATGTCGCCCCTGGCCGCCGTGGCCGGCGGCGTGGCGGGGCTGCTCGGCGCGATCGTGCCGGGCTGGATCACCCTGGGGAGCCTCTCCGCCGGCTTCATGGCCGCCACCTTCCCGGACAGCATTCCGACGCTGCCGCCCTTCCTGGGGGCGCTGCTCGCCTCCACGCTGGTGAGCCTGCTGATCGCCTGGCTTCGCCCGGGGGCGAGATTCCAACCGACACTCCAAGGAGATGCCCGATGACCACACGAGCCGACTGGACCGCCTGGGCGGCGCAGCAGGACGCGCCGCGCCTCACCGACTGGCTGCGCGAGATCAGCGAGCCCGACTGGTCCGCCACCGTGAACCACCCGCTCTTCGACGCCATGGCCGAGGGGCGCCTCGCCGGCGCCGACTTCGCCGCCTACATGGTGCAGGACTATGGCTTCGTGGACCCCTTCACCGCGCTGATCGGCTTCGCCATCGGCCGGGCGCCGAGCATGGCCGACCGGGTGGTGCTGGGGCAGTTCATGGGCATGCTGACCAGCGACGAGAACAGCACCTTCCAGCGCACCTTCGAGGCCTTCGAGGTGCCCGCCGACCAGCGCGAGGCGCCGGACTACCTGCCCGAGACCCGCGCCTTCCAGGTGCTGCTGCGCGAGACCGGCCGCGCCGGCGGCTACGCCGAGATCCTCGCGGCGCTGGTGGTCACCGAGTGGATCTACCTGGAGTGGGCGCTGCGGATCACCCGCGCCGAGGGGCTGCACCCGCTGGTGGGGGAGTGGATCGACCTGCACGACAACCCCGCCTTCCAGGACTTCGTCGCCTGGCTGCGCCGCCGCCTGGACGAGGAGGCCGAGACGCTCGATGACGCCGCCTTCACCCGCATGGCCGAATGCTTCCGCGAGACCGTGGCCAGGGAGCGCGCTTTCCACGATGCGGTGATGCCGCGCTGAGCGGACTGCCGCATTGGCAGAAAGCGGGCTAGGGCCTGGGCGGTTGTCAGGCCCGGGAATGAGGTCCACCCTCTGAGGGTCATGCCATCGTCAGAGGAGCCCTGCCATGAGCGATACCCCGAAGGATCCCCGCCGCCGTCACTCCGCTTCCGTGGTAGACGGCCCCGGCAAGGCGGCCGGCCGCGCCATGCTGCGCGCGGTGGGCTTCACCGATGAGGATTTCATCAAGCCCCAGGTGGGCATCGCCTCCACCTGGAGCATGGTCACGCCCTGCAACAGCCACATCAACGAGCTGGCCGAGCATGCCCGGGACGGCGCCGACGCCGCCGGCGGCAAGGGGGTGATCTTCAACACCATCACCATCTCCGACGGCATTGCCAACGGCACTGAGGGCATGAAGTATTCGCTGGTGTCGCGGGAGGTGATCGCCGACTCCATCGAGACGGTGGCCGGCTGCGAGGGCTTCGACGGCCTGGTGGCCATCGGCGGCTGCGACAAGAACATGCCGGGCTGCCTGATGGGCCTGGCGCGGCTGAACCGCCCGAGCGTCTTCGTCTACGGCGGCACGATCCTCCCCGGCAAGGGCCACACCGATATCGTCTCGGTGTTCGAGGCCATGGGCGCCCACAGCCGCGGCGACATCGACCTGATCGAGCTCAAGCAGATCGAGGAGACGGCGATCCCCGGCCCCGGCTCCTGCGGCGGCATGTACACCGCCAACACCATGGCCTCGGCCATCGAGGCGCTGGGCATGAGCCTGCCGGGCAGCTCGGCGCAGAACGCCGTCTCCAGGGACAAGCGCGCGGACTGCGAGGCGGCAGGCGCCGCCGTGCTCGAGCTGCTCGAGCGCGACCTCAAGCCCTCGGACATCATGACCCGCAAGGCCTTCGAGAACGCCATCACCGTGGTGATCGCACTCGGCGGATCCACCAACGCGGTGCTGCACCTGATCGGCATGGCCCGCACTATCGGGGTGGAGCTGACCCTCGAGGACTTCACCCACATCGGGCGGCGCGTGCCGGTGGTGGCCGACCTGCGCCCCAGCGGCCACTACATGATGAGCGAGCTTGTCGCCATCGGCGGCATCCAGCCGCTGATGAAGACGCTGCTCGATGCCGGCCTGCTCCACGGCGACTGCCTGACGGTGACCGGCAGGACACTCGCCGAGAACCTGGCCAATGTCGCCCCCTATCCCGACGACCAGCAGATCATCGCGGCGCTGGATGCGCCCCTCAAGGCGGAGAGCCACCTGCGCATCCTCTTCGGCAACCTGGCCCCCGAGGGGGCGGTGGCCAAGATCACCGGCAAGGAGGGCACCCGCTTCTCCGGCACCGCCCGGGTGTTCGGCTCCGAGGAGGAGGCCCAGGCGCGCATCAACGACGGCACCGTGGTGGCCGGCGACGTGGTGGTGATCCGCTACGAAGGGCCGCGTGGTGGGCCCGGCATGCGCGAGATGCTCACGCCCACCTCGGCGATCATGGGCCGGGGGCTGGGGGACTCGGTGGCGCTGATCACCGACGGGCGCTTCTCCGGCGGCAGTCACGGCTTCGTGGTGGGCCACGTCACGCCTGAGGCCTTCGACGGCGGCCCCCTGGCGCTGGTGGAGGATGGCGACACGATCACCATCGACGCCGAGGCCGACACCATCGACGTCGACCTCTCCGACGAGGAGCTGATGCGCCGCCGCGCCGCCTGGCAGCAGCCGGCGCCGCGCTACACCCGCGGGGTGCTGGCGAAGTACGCGAGGACCGTCAGCTCCGCCTCCACCGGGGCGGTCACCGACGCCTTCGACTGAGCCTGCCCCGCGGCTGACAGGGTCGCCAACGACAGCGCCCCCGCCGGTTTCCCGGCGGGGGCGCTCTGCTTTCTACCTACCTGCTCTGGAAGAACACCCCGGGCTCTGATGCTCGAGGTGCCGGCGACCTTTTCAGCTGCACCGACCTGCTCGCGTGATCTTGATGCGCCGCACCAATTGTCAACATTGTTGCCATTTTGTCTGACTTTGTGAGGCCCTCACCCTCCGCTGTTTCAGCGTGATGATGATTTCAACTTTATGAAAATGAACATTTTTTACTTCTATTGGCAGGCATGGCCTCACGGTTGCAAAGGCTTGATGCATATCAAGAGCGCACAGCGCGCCAAGCCGACACGCTATCGACCGAATGCCAGGAGAAGACCATGACCACCCTTGCCGACGCCCCAGCCACCGTGAAAAGCCACCTGCGTCCCATTGATCGTGACGGCCTGCTGGCTTTTGCCGAGAAGGGCCGCAACAACCCCGCCATCCGCGGTACCAACAAGGTGCACACCGTGACTGAAGGGCAGTACCGCACCATCAGCCACGTCAGCGGCCACCAGGTTGTGGTGGATGAACCCCTGCACCTGTTTGGCGAGGACACCGCGCCGGCCCCTGGCGAGATCGTGCTCTCGGGCCTGGGCGGCTGCCTGGCCGTAGGGATTACCGCCGTGGCCACCTGGAAGCAGGTGAGGCTGAGCCGTCTGGAGATCTTCCTCGAGGGCGATATCGGCAACCCCGCGGCCTGGGGGGCCGGCGGCGCCGAGAAGCAGCCGCCCGAGATGGGGTTCCAGGAGATTCGCGTCAAGGTCATGGTGGAGGGCGATGCCAGCCGCGAGGAGCTCGACGAGATCGTCCAGCACGCCAATTTCTACTCGCCGGTAGCCAACACCATGCGAAACCCGATCGCCTTCAGCATAGGCCTGGCGGACCCCGAGTAAGTCGCGCCCCGCGGCGTCACGGGCGCCGCGGCCCACGATCGCTTTCACGGAGTCATGATCATGATCGACGCAGCAATCGTCACCCCTTCTCGCTCAGTGATGTCATCGTCGCCGATGTCTGATACCTCGGGCGGACTCCTGGGCCAGGTCGAGCAGATTGCCGCCGGCCCGCTGGCCGAGATGGCCGGACGCATCGACCAGGGCCACTATCCGCTCGAGATCATGGCGGCACTGGGGCGTGCTGGGGGCCTGGGGGCGCATCTGGCCCGGAACGGCCAGCGCTTCGACCAGACTATCGGCGCAATGGAGGCCGTCAGTCGGCGCTGTGGTACCACCGGCTTCCTGGTGTGGGCCCACGATGTCTTCGGCCTCTACCTGGAGCAGTCGGGCAATCCGGCGCTCACCGGTAGCTTCCTCGAGCGCCATGCCAGCGGCGAGAGCTTCGGCGGCACGGCGCTCTCCAATCCCATGAAGGCGCTGTCGGGCATCGAGAGCCTGGCGCTGCGGGCGCGTCGCGTGCCCGGCGGCTATCGGGTCAACGGCACCTTGCCGTGGGTTAGCCATATCGCACACGGTCAGTACTGCGGCGCCATCGCCGGAGTTGAGGGCGCCGACGGCCGCCTCTCCCACGAGATCATGTTCGTGCTGCACTGCCATGACGAGGTGCAGCTGCGTCAGTGTCCGGTGTTCTCCGGCATGGAAGGCTCGAGCACCTGGAGCATCGTCCTCAAGGACTACTTCGTCGGTGAGGATGATTTGATCGCCGATCCGGCGCGCCCCTTCATCGCCCGCATCAAGGCCGCCTTCATCCTGCTGCAGGCCGGCATGGCGCTGGGCGTAAGCCAGGGCAGCATCGACTCCATCCGCGAGGTGGAGCCGGCGCTGGGGCATGTCAACCAGCATCTGGACGAGCGTCCCTATGCGCTGCAGGCGGAGTTGGATGATCTGCGCGAACGCGCCCTCATGCTGGCGCGCACGCCCTTCGAGACCGGGCGCGACTACCTGCTGGAGGTACTGGATGCCCGGGTCCAGGGGTCTGAGCTGGCGCTGCGGGCCTCTCAGTCGGCTCTTTTGCACCAGGGCGCGCGGGGCTATCTGATGAGTGCCGCACCCCAGCGACGCATCCGGGAGGCGCACTTCGTGGCCATCGTCACCCCTGCCATCAAGCACCTGCGCTGGGAGATGGCGCGCCTGATGCGTGAGGAGATGCCGGCATGAGCGACGAACGCGCCTGGAAGCAGTACATCTGCCGTGCCTGCGGGCTGATCTATGACGAGGAGGAGGGCGATCCGGACAGTGGCCTGGCCCCGGGTACCCGCTTCGAGGATATCCCCGACGACTGGGAGTGCCCGCTGTGCGGCGTGACCAAGGCGGACTTCGAGCCCTTCGAGAGACGCGAGCCGGTGGAGGCCGTGGCTATCGAGACTGGTCCTTGCCGCACCGGCGTGGTAGTGGTCGGCGCCGGCCTGGCCGGCTGGGCCGCAGTGGAGGCACTGCGCGCCCTGGATCGCGAGCTGCTGATCACCCTGGTCACCGCTTGTGACGGCGACCGCTACCACAAGCCGGAGTTGTCGGTGGCGCTCAGCCGCGGGCTGGATGCCACCGAGCTGGTCCGGGAGTCCGGCGCCGAGGCAGCCCGTCGTCTGGGAGTGCAGCTGCTGGCCCGGACCTTCGTCACCGGCCTGTCGCCGGACCAGCGCCGCCTGCGGACGACCCGCGGCACCCTGGGCTACACCGGCCTGGTGCTGGCTCTGGGGGCGACCCCGGCCCTGCCCGAAGCGCTGGCGCCGCAGCACTGCTGGCGGGTCAACGACCTGGCCGGCTGGGGCGGGCTGCAGCGCCGGCTGGCGGACGGCCCCGCGCGGGTCGCGGTAGTGGGGGCCGGCATGGTGGGCTGCGAGCTGGCCGAGGATCTGGCACGGGCTGGTCATGCGGTCAGCCTTCTGGATCGTCATCGCTATCCGCTGGCATCGCTGCTGCCTGTGACCGCCGGCCGTCGGCTGCTTGAGAGCCAGCGGGCGCTGGGCATCGCCTTTCGTGCTGAGGCCCGGGTCGCTGCCATCGAGGCGCTGTCCAGCGGCGAGCGGGTGCTGGTGCTGGAGGATGGCGAGCGCCTGGTGGTAGATCAGGTGGTGGCAGCGACCGGGCTTGTCACCGAACCGCGTCTGGCCCGTCAAGCCGGCCTCGACTTTGAGAGCGGCATCCGCGTCGATCCCAAAACCCTGAAGACCAGCGCACCAGACGTCTACGCGCTCGGCGACTGCATCACCATCGATGGTTCACCGTGCCGCTTCATCGAGCCGCTGGCGCGCCAGGCCGAAACCATTGCCCATGCGCTGCTGGAGCGTGCCCATCCCGGCTATGTCCATGCCGTGCCAGTGGTGCGGCTCAAGACCCGGGGCCTGCCGATCACCCTGCACGGACGGCCCACTGCCGAGGGCGAATGGATCACCCTGAGTGACGACTTGCGGGCTCTGTACATGGAGCAGCGCCGCGACGGGGAAGTGGTTGCCACTCTGCGGGTCGGTGCCGCCAGTGGCGCGGCCTGACCATGAGTTTCTGCTCCGACCGCGGCGTTACGGACGTTCGCATCATCACGAGGACAAGCCCATGAGCGACAACAATATCTACCGCCCCTACTCGAGCGATTCACTGCTGGGAGGCTGCAGCTGCGGCCGCCATGACAGCCAGGTGCAGCATGACGCCGAGGCTCGTCAGGCCCACGCCAGCGACCCCGACCATCTCTCCCGTGACTTCGTCGAGGCGGCGGCAGTCAAGGCGCTGTTTCCTCATGATGCCACCCGGCGCCGTTTCCTCAAGGCGGTAGGGGCGGGCACCGCCATGGCGGCCATCGCCAGTGTGCTGCCCATGGAGAGCCTTCAGGCCATGGCCGAGGATCGCCAGGGCCCGCTGGAGAAGAAGGATCTGCGGGTTGGCTTCATCCCGATCAACTGCGCCACGCCGTTGATCATGTCGGGCCCGCTGGGCTTCTATGCCGAGCAGGGGCTGAACGTCTCGCTGATCAAGAGCTCCGGCTGGGCCCTGGTGCGCGACCAGATGCTCAATGGCGAGCTGGACGCCTCGCACTTTCTAGCGCCGATGCCGCTGGCCATCTCCCTGGGACTGGGCTCCTCGCGCCAGCCGATGCGCGTGGCCACTATCCAGAACACCAACGGGCAGGCCATCACCCTGGCGATGAAGCACAAGGAAAATCGCGATCCGCGCAACTGGAAGGGGTTCCGCTTCGCGATTCCCTTTGAATACTCCATGCACAACTTCCTGCTGCGCTACTACCTGGCCGAGCATGGACTCGACCCGGACAATGATGTGCAGCTGCGGGTCACGCCGCCGGCCGAGATGGTCGCCAATCTGCGAGCCGGCAACATCGACGGCTTCCTGGGGCCGGACCCCTTCAACCAGCGCGCCGTCTACGACCAGATCGGCTTCCTGCATATCCTCACCAAGGACATCTGGAACGGACACCCCTGCTGCTCCTTCGGCATGTCCGAAGCGTTCATCCAGGAGAATCCCAACACCTTTGCTGCGCTCTATCGGGCGGTGCTTAACGCTGCCGCCATGGCCCGGGACCCGGCAAATCTCACAGCCATTTCCGAGGCGATCTCCACACCCAACTACCTCAACCAGCCGGAAATCGTTATTCGCCAGGCGCTCACAGGTCGCTACGCCGACGGCCTGGGCGGGATACTGGACGAACCTGAGCGCTCCGGCTTCGAGCCCATGCCATGGTACGGCATGGCCACCTGGATGCTCACCCAGATGAAGCGCTGGGGCTATCTGCAGCAGGAGGTCGACTTCAAGGAGCTGGCAGAGGAGGTGTTCCTGATGACTGACGCGCGTCGCCAGATGGCGGAGCTCGGCATGGCCGATGCGGAGCAGGAACCGCTGGACGGCTATCCGAGTTTCGATGTGATGGGGCGCACCTTCGATCCGCACCGGGCCGAGGATTATCTCGAGAGCCTACCGCTTTATCGCGGCTGAACAGAGGAGCCATGACCATGGACAAGACACTCAAACTGCGCGCGGCCCTGCTCTCCTGTCTGCTGTTGCTGGCACTGGTCGGCGTCTGGCACGTGGCCACCCAGACTACCGCCACCGGCGGCGAGACGCTGGACCCCGAGTACGCGATGCTGATGGGGCTCTCCGCCGATAGCCAGAAAAGTGGCGGGTTTCCCACCCCTGCCGAGTTCGGCGCCAGCGCCCTGGGCCACCTTGCCAGTCCCTTCTATGACAACGGCCCCAACGACAAGGGGATCGGAATCCAGCTGATGCACTCCCTATGGCGGGTGGGGGTAGGCTTCCTGCTGGCCATGGTGGTGGCTCTCCCGCTGGGCTTTCTGATCGGCATGTCGCCGCTGCTCTACCAGACCCTCAATCCCTTCATCCAGGTGCTCAAGCCGATATCGCCACTGGCCTGGATGCCCATCGCGCTTTACACCATCAAGGACTCCACCATCTCGGCGATCTTCGTGATCTTCATCTGCTCCATCTGGCCGATGCTGGTCAACACCGCCTTCGGGGTGGCAGCGGTGCGCAAGGACTGGCTCGACGTGGCCCGAACCCTGGAGGTCAAGCCGCTGCGAAAGGCCTTCCGCGTGGTGCTGCCCGCCGCGGCGCCCACCATCATCACCGGCATGCGGATCTCTATGGGCATCGCCTGGCTGGTCATCGTGGCCGCCGAGATGCTGGTGGGGGGTACCGGGGTCGGCTACTTCGTGTGGAACGAGTGGAACAACTTGTCGCTGAACAACGTGATCTTCGCGGTACTGATGATCGGCCTCATCGGCATGCTGCTGGACCTGATGTTTGCCCAACTGCAGAAAAAGGTGACCTATGTCGAATGATACCCGTGCTACCGAGGCGCCCTTCGTCAAGGTCGAGGGGCTGGCCAAGCAGTACCGCCCTGATCAGCCGCCGGTATTCGAGAATGTCAGCTTCTCCATCCACAAGGGCGAGTTCATCTGCATCATCGGCCACTCCGGCTGCGGCAAGAGCACTATCCTCAACGCCCTGGCGGGGTTGGAGCAGGCGACCCGCGGGGGGATCGTGATGGCCGGTAAGGAGGTGGATGGCCCGAGCCTGGATCGCGGCGTGGTTTTCCAGAGCCATGCGCTGCTGCCCTGGCTGAGCGTGGAGGAGAACATCGCCTTCGCGGTGATCTCCCGCCATCCGCGCTGGTCGCGCAACCAAGTTGCTGAGCATGGTGCCCGCTTCCTGAAAATGGTGGGCCTCAAGGGGGCCGAGAAGAAGAAACCTTCCGAACTCTCCGGGGGCATGAAGCAGCGAGTCGGCATCGCCCGGGCCTTTGCGGTGGAGCCCAAGATGCTCTTGATGGACGAGCCCTTCGGCGCCCTTGATGCCCTGACCCGCGGGGTGATCCAGGATGAGCTGCTGAAGATCTGTTCGGTCACCCGGCAGACGGTCTTCATGATCACCCATGACGTCGACGAGGCGATTCTGCTGGCCGACAAGATCCTGCTGATGAGCAACGGTCCCCGCGCCCATATCGCCGAGATCGTCATCAATACCCTGCCGCGGGACCGGGATCGGGAGACGATGCATCACGACCCCCAGTTCTATCGGCTGCGCAACCATCTTGTGGACTTCCTGGTGCACCGCTCCAAGCAACTGCAACAGGACCGCGACCTCAAGGCGGCCTATGGCGAGCCCGCGGTGGTGCGTCCCGGCCTTGATTCCCTGAAGGTGGTGGCCTCGCGTGACGCGACCGCCCCGAACCCACGGGCCGCACCGCGGCCAGCCTGAACCATCCCCGGCATCCCCCTTTATCCGCAAGAGCAGGAGCAGCTAACGATGATTACCGACCGCAAGCAAGTGACCGAGATGATCTTGTCCGCCAAGGTTAGCAAGGGCCTGAAGTGGTGCGACGTGGCCCAGGCTATCGGCCTCAGCAAGGAGTGGACCACCGCCGGCTGCCTTGGCCAGATGACCTTCAACAAACAGCAGGCTGAGGTACTGGGGGAGATCTTCTGCCTCTCTGACGAGGCGGTGGCCTGGCTGCAGGTGGTGCCCTACAAGGGCTCGCTGCCCTCCGAGGTGCCTAGCGACCCACTGATTTACCGCTGGTATGAGGTGGTCAGCGTCTATGGGACCACCATCAAGGAGTTGATCCACGAGGAATTCGGTGACGGCATCATGAGCGCCATCGACTTCTCCATGGATATCCAGCGTGAGGAGAACCCCAGCGGCGATCGGGTCAACGTGGTGCTCTCGGGAAAGTTCCTGCCCTACAAGAGCTACTGACACTGCCGCCATAATAGGACGTCCCCTCCGGCCCCTTCGGCCGGGGGGCTGTGTCGTTTCGGGAGGTGGCCGATGGAGAGTACCGTATCACGACGGGAGGGGGGCTCGGCGTCTGAGGCGGGCGCAGAGCATGCCACCTCCTACTGGCGGACCCAGGAGATGCTGCTGTTGCAGCAGGTAATGGCGCTGGCGGGGCGTGAGCTCGACCCCGGCCCGGCGCTGCAGGAGATGTTGCATCTCCTGTCGGAGCTGCTGGGCCTCAATCGGGGGAGGATCGTGCTGCTTGACGAGACAGCTAAGAGCGGACAGATCCGCTACGCCTACGGGCTGACCGCCGAGGAGATGGCGCGTGGGCGCTATGCTCTGAACGAGGGGATAACCGGACGGGTGCTGGCCAGCGGCCAGCTGGTGATCTCCCAGAATATCGACAATGATCCTCATTTCCTGGGGCGCATGGTCGAGCGCAGGCGGCTGCCGGAGGGGCCAGTTTCATTCATCGCCCAGCCCATCCGTGTGGCCCAGCGCACCCTGGGGGTGCTGGCCTGTCATCGCATTCGTCACCGGCCGCGACCACTTGCCGATGATCTCCAGATCCTCAAGCTGCTGGCGGCCCATGCCGGCCAGCTGCTGCAGCTGCATGCCCAGATGCGCGAGCGCACCGAGTCCCTCCAGCAGCAGAACCGCCTGCTGTCGCGGGCACTGGACGCCAGCGCCAGCCGCTATGGCATCGTGGGCAACTCACCTCGATTGGTGCAGGCGGTGGCCGAGCTCGAGCAGGTCTCGGACTCCACCGCCAGCGTACTGCTGCTCGGTGAGTCGGGCACTGGTAAGGAACTCTTCGCCCGGGCGCTGCACCTGGCCAGCCCTCGTCGGGAGGCCCCCTTCGTCAAGGTTAACTGCGCGGCAATTCCCGAGACCCTGTTCGAGTCGGAGCTGTTCGGCTACGAGAAGGGGGCCTTCACCGGTGCCCAGTCGCTGCGCCAAGGCTCCTTCGAGCAGGCCGATGGGGGAACCCTCTTCCTGGACGAGATCGGCGAGCTCCCGCTCGCCATGCAAACCAAGCTGCTGCGCGCCCTGCAGGAGGGGTGCATCTCGCGACTGGGGGGCAAGTGCGAGGTACGTATCGATGTGCGGCTGGTGGCCGCTACTAACCGCAATCTCGAGGCGGAGATAGCCCGGGGGGCCTTCCGCCAGGATCTCTATTACCGGCTCAATGTGATTCCTATCCGGCTGCCCTCCCTGGCCGAGCGAAGCGGCGACATTCCGGCGCTGGCGCTGCATCACCTCAACCAGGTCAACCAGGCCAACCAGCGCAATGTTCACCTTACGGCCGGCGCCATCGAGCGGCTCCAGCGTTATCCCTGGCCAGGCAATATCCGGGAGCTGGGTAACGTGATCGAGCGCATGGTGCTGCTCTGTGAGCATCCGGCGGTGGACGCGGCGGAAGTCGAGCGCTTCCTGCCGGACTCTTCCCGTGAGGAGCCATCGATCTCCGGTACCCCGACAACCCCAGAGCCCTCCGTGTCGGCTGTGGCCGATGTGCGCCCTTATGTGCCAGCGGCCTCCCATAGCCCCCAGGAGCTCCACCGTGCCCTGCAGCGGGCGGGAGGCAACAAGACCCGAGCCGCCCAGTTGCTCGGCCTGACACCCCGTCAGTTCGGCTACCGGTGGGACAAGCTAGGACTTTCGGGTTAGACAGGCGGTGAAACGACAGCGCCCCCGCCGGTTTCCCGGCGGGGGCGCTCTGCCTTGCAGTGGTGGATCCAGGCGCGACTGGCTCAGGCGCGGCGGACCCTTACCGGCAGGCCCTGGCGCACGCTGGCGCCGCTGATGGGCTCGAGCCAGGTGCCGTCCACGTTGCGGGTCGGGTCCCGGAAGCCCAGGTCGTTGATGTTGATGCCGGCGCGCAGCCAGGGCATGTCCGGCTGGGACTCGCCGTCGATCACATGCGGCGTGGCGCCGAGATCGCGGTGGCCGTAGCCGTGCTCGATGCCCAGCGACCCCGGCATCACGCTCTCGCTGACCAGCGCCAGGCCCACCACGCTGCCGCCGGGGCTCTCGATGCGGATGGTGTCGCCGTGGGAAATGCCGTAGCGCTCGGCATCCTGGCGATGCATCTGCACCGGGTTGTAGGGCTTGATCATGCGCAGCCGCTCGTTGCCGATGGCGTAGGAGTTCATCAGGTTGGACTTGAACGAGAAGGCGAGCAGCGCGGCAGGCTGTGGCCGGGCACGCCGCGGTTGGGCTTGCCGCTCATGGTGTCGATGCTGGTGCCCACCACCTCGTTGTAGACGCACAGGGTCCGACGCCAGGCGTTGGTCAGCCGCTCGCCCCGGAAGTGGTCGCTGGCGTCCTGGAAGCGTCCGCCGCGGGCGTAGAGGTAGGCCACCCGACCGCGCTCCTCTTCCTTGAGGGTGCGCTCGAGGCGCGGCAGCAGCGGGGCCAGCCCGGCGTGGGCGATGTCGCTCTCGTCGGCCTCGGGCAGCGGCTCGTCCATGTAGGCGATGTTGGCCGCGGCGCGCAGGTAGTAGTCCTCGGCGCGGTTGAGCGGGTGGAGGTGGCCGTCGGCATCCGGGATCGCCTCGTCGCCGAAGCCGGCGAGGCCCAGGCGCTTGGCCACGGCGATGAAGAAGCTGTCCTGGCACACCGGCTCGCCCTCGGCGGTCTTCTGCTGACGCGGTTCCACCACCGGCCAGCAGGCGGTGGTCAGGCGGCCCAGCGCCCCCTTCCAGGCGCCGGTGAAGCCCCACACCTCGTACATCACCGAGTCGGGCACGATGTAGTCGGCGTAGCGGTTGGTCTCGTTGATGAAGCCGTCCACGGCCACGAAGAGCCCCAGGCGCTTCGGGTCCTTGAGCTTGTCGGCGATCATCGCCTCGAGCCCGGCCTGGCCGTAGATGGGGTTGGCCATGCAGCCGATCAGCGCCTTGATCGGGTAGGGGTAGCCGTCCAGCGCCGAGGGCAGGTGCTCGGTGAGGGTGGGCGGGGCGAAGGAGCGCCACGGCGCCTTGGCCGGGTAGGGGTTCTCGCCGGCCTCGACCTTGCGGCGGTACTCCGAGGAGCGCTCGTAGGGGAAGCGCGAACGGGAGAGGAAGACCCCCTGGGGACCGCGCTTGCCGGGGAAGTCCACCAGGTCGTAGCGGGGGCCCTGGCTGAAGCCGTTGAACTGGCCGCCGCCCACGGCGCTGCCGCCCTTCATGTTGTAGTTGCCGGCCAGCAGGTTGAGCATCTGCACGGCGAAGGCGGCGTAGAAGCCGTTGCCGGACATCATGCCGCCGTGGCAGTTGACCACAGCGCGGCGGCCGTGGCTGGCGTATCGGCTGGCCAGGTCGACGATGGTGGCCTCGGGGATGCCGCAGTGCTCGGCGTAGGTGGCCAGCTCAAACTCGTTGGCCGATTCGCGCAGCAGGGTGATGCTGCTCTTCACGCGCACGGCGCTCCCGTCGGCGAGGTCTACCTCGCGGTCCACGAAGAGCTCGGCGGCCATCGCCTCCTCGCCGTGAATGAGCTCGCCGTCGACCACCACCAGGGGGGCATCGGCGTCGCTTCCGGCCTCGGCCAGGCCCAGGTCGCTGGCCATCAGGAAGTGGCCGCGGCGGGGGTGGTCCTGGGTGTCGATCACCAGGTGGGTGGCGTTGGAGTGGGTGGCCTCGCCGGCGGCGTCCGCGGCAGCCTTGCCGGGCAGCTCGAGGAACGCCCGGGCATAGCCCTCGTTGTCCAGCAGCCACTGGATGATGGCCATGGCGAAGGCGCTGTCGGTGCCGGGGCGGATCGGCACCCAGCGGTTGTGGTCGGCGGCGTGGGAGGCGGCGGCGTTCAGCGCCGGGTCCACCACCACGTACTCCAGGGTGCCCTCGGCGCGCGCCTTGGCGATCAGCCGGCCCTGGCGCTTGAAGGGGTTGCCCGCCTGGCTCGGCGCGGTGCCGATGTACATGATGAAACTGGCGTTCTGGATGTCCGGCTTGACGTGGGCGTTGGCGCCCAGGTCGTTCATCACCGCCCCGGAGCCCATGCGGAAGGCCAGGCCGCAGTAGGAGCCGTGGTGGCCGTAGTTGCGGGTGGCGAAGCCGTTCAGCGTGAAGCGCTTGAGCAGCTCGGAGCGGCCGTAGTCGGTGGCCTCCATCACCATCAGCTGATTGGCCTTCGGGCCGTACTCCGGGTTCTCCGGGTCGATCAGGGTGTCGTGGTCGTGGATGGCGCGCAGGCCGTCCACGTGGCCCTCGCCGAACAGGTCGCCGCCCTCGCAGATCTCCTCGATCAGCTGCTCGAAGGAGATCTTCTGCCACTGGCGCTCGCCGCGCTCGCCCACCCGCTTGAGGCAGTGGTCGATGCGGAAGGGGCTCTCCAGCTGGCTCATCATGGCGTTGCCGCGGGCGCAGGCGGTGGAGCGGTTGACCTGGCCCTGGCCGCCGTAGGCGCTGACGTGGCGCAGCGCCTCGGCCACCGGGGTGCGCATGGGCAGGTGGTCGTCGGCGGAGAGCGGGTGGTAGGGGTTGCCGGAGACGCGCAGCACCCGGTCGCTCTCGTTGTCGACGCGTACCCTCACGCCGCACTGGGTGGTGCAGCCGTAGCAGATGGTGAAGGCGGTGCGCTGGTCCGGGTTGAGGGTGAGCTCGCCGCTGTCGAGGTCGACCCGGTACTCCGGCGCCAGGGAGTTGCCGTGGATCGGGTGCTTCGGCGTCTCGCCGGCGCTGCCGGTCACGCCCTTGGCCATCTTGGCCAGGGGGTCGGAGTAGCCGGCAACGAAGGTGGCGGCACCGCCGGCGGCGACGGCACCCTTCATGAAGCGGCGGCGTGAGGTGTCGACGGGGGACTTAGCCATGGCGGGGGGCTCCTTCCATGTTATGAGCAGCGCGTTGGGCGTCGGACTGTGCGTTGCTGTCTGAGCTGTCCGAGAGCGAGACGTCGGCGGCGCTGCCGCCCTGGCGCGCCTGGCGCCAGGGGATCAGCAGGTCGATCACCAGAGCCGCGGCAAGCCACAGGCCGAAGGTGCCGACGATGCCGAGGATGCCGGAGGAGCCGGCGGGGATGCCGTAGTGGTGGAAGCCGGCGCTGTTGCGGGCCACGTGCTGCACGTCCATCAGCACTACCCAGCGGAACATCCAGCCCATGTGGATGGCCACCAGGCCCAGCACCCAGGCCCAGGCGAAGAGGGCCGGGCGGCGGGCGGCGGGGCGGGTGAGCAGGGTGAGCACGGCGCCGAACAGGGCCACCCCGGTCAGGCCACCCCAGAGGGCAGTGCTGCGCCAGGAGGGGCTTGCGCGCACCGAGTCGAGCGCCGCGGCCACCGAGCCGACGTTGGCGTTGATGCCGTCCAGGAACCAGCTGCCGGCGACCAGGCCCGCCACCAGACAGGCGCCCAGCAGCACCCTGAGCATCTGGCCGATGGTGGCCTGGTCACGCAGGCCGCTGACCCGGTTGAGCACCAGGGTCAGGCCGGCGGCGGCGATAAAGCCGGTGGCGACCAGCATCGGCGGCAGCCAGACGGTGTTCCACAGCGGGCGCGCCTTGACCACGGCAAGCTCGGCGCCGGTATAGAGCATGATGCCGGTGGAGAGGGCCAGGGTGCCCAGGCCCACCAGCACCAGCGCCGCGCGCGGGGTAGGGGCGGCACCGAACGCCAGCAGGCGGGCGGCGAGGCCGGCCAGGCCGGGCGCCTGGCGGTTGGCCTGCAGCGCCGGGCGCCAGGCCAGCCAGGCGAGCAGCAGCACGCCCACCACGTAGAGCGGCAGCAGCAGGCTGCCGATGGACATCCAGGAGCTCGAGGTGGCGTAGGCGTAGAAGTGCCAGAAGCGCAGCGGCTGGTGCAGGTCGGCGAGCAGCGCCACCGGGGCCACCAGGGTGGTGGTCAGGCAGGCCAGCATGGCCAGGCGCGCGGTGGGTAGCCAGCGCTGCTTGCCGAACACCAGCGCCGGGGCCGCCAGCCACAGGGTGGCGTAGGAGAGCGCGATCAAAAAGAAGTACTGCACCGCCCAGGGGTACCAGGCGATGGCGTAGCGGGGCGCGAGCAGCTCAATGGCCATGGAATTCATAACCCATCTCCTTGCCGTGGGGGTCGAGGACTTCCAGGGCCACCGGCTCGGCGAGCGGGCGCGTGATGAAGCGCTCGTCCATGCCGAGGTAGAAGACCTGGGGCAGGGTGTTCTTTTCAGGCTGCAGCACCATCAGCGCGTCGCGGTGATCATTGATCATGCGGCTGATCTTGCTTTCCGGGTCGCGCATGTCGCCGATGATCCGTGCGCCGCCCACACAGCTCTCCACGCAGGCCGGCAGCAGGCCGGCTTCCAGGCGGTGGGCGCAGAAGGTGCACTTGTCGGCGGTCTGGGTCCGGTCGTTGATGAAGCGGGCGTCGTAGGGGCAGGCGTTGACGCAGTAGGCGCAGCCCACGCAGCGGTCGCTGTCCACCACCACGATGCCGTCCTGCTGCTGGTAGGTCGCCTGGACCGGGCAGACCGGCACGCAGGGCGGGTTCTCGCAGTGGTTGCACAGGCGCGGCAGCATGAAGGTGGCAAGCTCGCCGCTCTCCTGATGCTCCACCTCGTACTGGGAGACGGTGGTGCGGAACTTGCCCAGGGGGGCGTCATTCTCGATATGGCACGACACGGTGCAGGCCTGGCAGCCGATGCACTGGCGCAGGTCGATGAGCATGCCGTAACGCTTGGTGGGGTCGCCTTCTCGGCGGGGCGGCTGGCTGTTGATGCCGGCGCTGGCAACGCTCGAGAGCGGTATCAGGGCGGCACCCGCGCTGAGGCGAGCGAGCTGGCCGAGAAGGGAGCGGCGAAGGTGGTCCATGGCGCCTCCGGTGGCCTGGGTGCCGCGGGGGATCGCCCCGCGGCGGGATAAGAGGGTGACACCGGAAAGCCTACCTGCGACCAAGGTCGAGGGGCTTGATATGCATCAAGAGATCATTAGCATGCTCTTAATGCTGGCGTAATGTTGGCGCAAGTGGCTGGCAGGCAAGGGAAAGCAGGGAAGAAAAAGCGAGGCGGAAAAAGAGCAGAAAGTGTTCCTGAGGCTCGCAACGCATCACGCCCCGCCGGTGACCCGGCAGGGCGTGATAGGAGATGGGGGTGCGGCGGCGTCAGTGGGCCGTCGGCTCCGGGTCGATGGTGCGGTAGAGAATCTGCAGCTCCTCGACGGAGAGATGCTCCAGACGGCCGGAGAGCAGATCGCTGACCTTCTGGGCCGGCAGGCCGGCACGGCGGGCGATCTCTCGGCAGCCGAGGTCGGAGACGGCGATCAGCCGAGTCACGATGCGCATGAGGCGTGTACGTTTTTCCAGGTCCCTGACGTCGAGGTCAGGGCTACTTCGCGGGGGGTCGAGTTGGTCCGCGGCTTGGGTGTGACGTGCAGTACTCATGATGCTCCAGTGGGCGATTGCGACAAGCACACTATGGGGTCTCTTCGGCGATTTTGCCAGTGTCGATTCGATGATGCTTTGGTGGCAGGACGAAGACGCCGCGTGAGGCAAAGGGCGGGGACCGGGCAGGCCCCCGCGATGGTGCCGGAGGTGGCGCTAGAAGAGCAGGTTGGGCAGCCACAGGGCGATGCCCGGGAAGGCCACGATCAGCGCCAGGCCGAGGATCTGCAGGCCCACGAAGGGGAGGGCGGAGCGGTAGATGTCGACGATGGTGATCGACTTCGGCGCCACCGACCGCATGTAGAAGAGGTTGTAGCCGAAGGGGGGCGTCAGGTAGGCGGACTGCATGCTGAGGATGAACAGCACCGCGAACCAGGTGGTGTCGAAGCCGAGCTCGCGCACGATGGGGACATAGAGCGGCACGGTGATGAAGAGGATCGCGAAGTCGTCCAGGAACATGCCCAGCAGGAAGAAGCTGAGCAGCATGAAGAGGATCACGGTGTAGGGCGACAGCGAGAAGTCGTAGATCAGGTCGCTGATCACCATACCGGCGCCCAGGCCCATGTAGATGCGGCTGAAGAAGACCGCGGCGATGGCGATCCAGATCAGCATGCCGGTGATCCTGGTGGTGCTGAGCATCACGTAGCGCAGCAGCTTCCAGTCGAGCCGGCCGCGCAGGGCGGTGAGCACCAGGGCACCGGCGGCGCCGACGGCGGAGGCCTCGGAGGGGGAGGTCACCCCACCGATGATGCAGCCGAGCACCGTGACCACCAGCAGCCCGGGGGCCACGACGTGGCGCAGGGACTGCAGCTTTTCTCGTGTCGTGAAGCGCTCCTCGGGGGGCGTGGCGGGGCCCAGCGCCGGGTTGAGCCGGCAGCGGATGAGCACGTAGGCCATGTAGATGCCGGCCAGCATCAGCCCGGGCATCAGGCCCGCGGCGAACAGCTTGCCCACCGACTCCCGGGCCAGGAAGGCGTAGACGATCATCAGCACGCTGGGCGGAATCAGGAAGCCCAGGGCGCCGCCGGCCATGATGGTGCCGGTGACCAGGCGCTTGTGGTAGCCGCGCTTGAGCATGGCGGGCAGGGCGATGATGCCGAGGCTCACCGTGGCGGCGCCGGAGACGCCGGCCATGGCGGCGATCAGCGCGCAGATCAGCACCGTGCCCACGCCGAGGCCGCCGGGGATGCCGCCCATCCACTTGTGGATCATCTCGAAGAGGTCGTCGGTGATGCCCGACCTCTCGAGCACCAGGCCCATGAAGATGAACAGCGGCAGGGAGACCAGCAGGAAGTTGTCCATGGCGCTGTAGGCGGAGGCCAGCAGCAGGTCCAGGCCGCCGGGACCGAACATGAGGTAGGCGCTGCCCATGCCGGAGATCATCAGCGCCAGAGCCAGGGGGGCCCCCATCGCCATGAGCACCAGCATGGAGAAGAACATGATGGCGGTAATTGTCAGGGGCTCGAGTTCAGCCATAGGAACGCTCTTGTCATGAAGTGTCCTCGGGGCCGAGCACGCAGCCGCCCCGGGCGCAGGGTCAGGGGTTGCTGTCGTCGAGGTCGTCGCGGGGGTCGTCGTAGGTGACGCCGGCCAGGCGCAGCACGCCGCGTACCAGCTCGGCCAGGCACTGCAGCATCAGCAGCCCCACGGCGAGCGGGATGGTGGCCTTGATCGGCCAGAGCGGCGGGCGCCAGACGCTGCGGTTGGAGAACTCGCCGATGCGCCAGGCGTGCCAGGCGAAGTCCACCGCCATGCGGAAGACCACGGCCAGCACCACCAGCGCGAGCACGAAGATCACCACGTCGCAGAAGGCCTGGCCCCGGGGCGGCAGCAGCCGGTAGACGACATCGCTGCGGACGTGGCCCTGGTGGCGGAGGGTGTAGCTGCCGGCGAGGATGCTCAGCGCGCCGAAGAACATGGTGGAGAGCTCGTGCCCCCACACGGTGGGGGCGTTGAGCAGGTAGCGTGCCACCACCTCGAACAGCAGCACGCCGATGATCCCCAGCGTCAGCCAGGAGACGACCCTCCCGACCCAGTCGGAAAGGCCATCCTGCACCCTCAGATAGCGGGTGACATTACTCACTGATCCGTCCCTGTTCGATGGCGTTGTTGATCAGGATCTCCACGGCGCGGGCGTTGCGCTCGGACTTCTCCGCCTCGGCTTCCCAGATGGGCAGGGCGGCCTCGGCCAGGCGGCGGGAATCCTCTTCCGGCAGCTCGGCGACCTCGAAGAGCTCGCCCGCCTCGATCACGGCGCGGTTGCCCTCTTCCAGCCACTGATGAACGTCGAGCAGGTACTGGTCGAGCGCCTCGGTCAGGATCGTCTGCTGCTCCTCGCTCATGCGCTCCCAGGTGCGCGGGTTGATCAGCGCGTTCTCGGTCCAGCCCGGGTTGAGCAGGTTGATGTCGGTGTAGTGCTTGGCCACCTCGTGCAGCTTGAGCTGCTCGTACTCCACCGGGCCGCCATAGACGGCGCCGTCGATCACGCCGGTGGAGAGCGCCACGTAGAGCTCCTGGCCGGGCAGGAAGACGGTGGGGACATCGAACTGTTCCAGCACGGTGGCGATGGAGCTGGTGGCGCGGATGCGCATGGAGCGCAGGTCATCGAGGCTGGTGACCGGTTCGCGGGTGAGCAGGCCATAGTCGCTGCCGAAGCCGCGGCCGATCAGCTTGACCCCCTGCTCCTCGTAGGCCTCGGCGATCAGCTCGTCCAGCCCCTGGTTGGCGAAGATGTCGCGGGCCTCGTCGGCGGAGACCCAGGCGCCCGGCAGGCCGCCCTCGATGGTGCCGATGCCCACGCGGCCCGGCCAGTAGCTGCCGACGCCGTGGGCGATGTCGATGGTGCCGCGGGCCACGGCATCCACGAACTGGTCGCTGTCGACCAGCTCGCCGCCGCGGAAGAACTGCAGGCGGATGGAGCCGTCGCTGGCCTCCTGCAGCCGGTCGCGCAGGTCGGCGGCGATAGAGTCCACCTCGGTGCCGTAGAAGGTGTGCATGCGCAGACGGATGTTGTCGGCGTAGGCCAGCTGGCTGGCGATCAGGGATGCCGCGATCGAGGTGGTCAGGGTGCCTTTGATCAGGGTGGAGAGCTTCATGGAGGCCTCTTGGTGGTCGGTTCTTCGGATTGTTCGTTGTCTGCTTGTTCGCTGTCGGGCGGCGAGTCCGAGCCTTGATGCCGATTGTGCATCGGTGATTCGAGTTAAGCATAAGATAAAAATACAGACCATAGAAATTTTCTCATTATTTCTATATTTAGCGTCGGTATTTTTACCCTGCTAACACTCTTCGGAAGGGCGCCGCGGCCTTGTCGCAGCGGCTTCCGTTCACCTCAGGCACGGAAGGCACGCTAGCAGCATCGACAAGGCCGGCCTATGGACCAATGCCGCGTCGAAATGGACCAATCGGGCCACGGCGGCTGCCCGTGGTGCCTTGACGGACGCCTGGCGGGGTGTTGAGGGGAATGGAGGACGGCCATGGAACTTTGGTCGAGCCGCGGGGGTGGGGCAGAAGGGGGCACTGGCGTGGCAGAGGGGCGGCAGGGCGTCAGCCCCCCAGGCAGCGCGTCAGCACGTGGCGAAGGCGCACCGCTTCGCTGGCCAGGGTGTTGCCGGAGAGCATGCCGATGCCGAGGATCAGGCCGCTGCGCGGGTCGTCGGGCGCGCAGGCCGGGCTCAGCGGGCGGGTGATGAGGTGGGACTGCAGCAGTCGGCTGGCGACGCGCCGGTCATCCACCTCCGGCGCGAACTGCACGCAGAGGCTGATGGAGTGGCTGGGCGGGGAGACGTGGAGCACCCCGGGCACCTGCACCAGCTGGTCGTGCATCACCTGCTGGCGGGCCAGGTAGTCGCGCTGGATGCGGCGGTACCAGGCGTCCAGCTCCCCCTCGGCGATGAACTGGGCCAGGGCGGCCTGGTCCAGCAGGCGCCCCTCGCGGAACACCTCGCTGCGCAGCTGGTTGAGCGGCGCCACCAGCGCCCGGGGGGCCACCAGGTAGCCCAGGCGCAGGCCGGGGAACATCAGCTTGGAGAAGGAACCCACCAGCAGGTGACGGGGCGAGCGGCCGTCGAACATCAAGTTGGCGCCATCCTCGCCGGTGAACTCGTAGTCATCCTCCAGCACGAAATCGGGCGCGAGGCGCGCGCAGAGCGCCTGCCGGTGCGCCCGGGAGGTGGGCACGCTGAGCGGGTAGTGGTGCGAGCCGGTGAAGTAGGCCAGCCGCACCGGGGCCTTCGCCTCCCCGGGGGCGTGGCCCGCCTCCGGGGACCAGGCGAGCTGGTCGACCCTGGCGCCCACGGCGGTGAAGACGTTGCGCGCGCCCCAGTAGCAGGGGGACTCCATCAGCACCCGGTCGCCCACGTCGGTCAGCGCCAGGGCGCAGAGCTCGATGCCGTTGTGGGTGCCCTCGGTGATGATGATCTGGTCGGTCTCGCACTCCAGGCGGCGCCAGCGCCACAGGAAGTCGCGGATGGCGCGCTTGAGCGGGCCGTAGCCGCCGCCTGAGTAGGAGAGCAGCAGGGCGTTGCGCGGCACGGTGACGCTGGCATAGAGCTCGCGCCACTTGGCCATGGGGAACTGGGTGATGTCCGGGATGCCGGGCATGAAGGCGCCGCTCTGGATGGCGCTGGCGCTGGGGGCGTCCAGGATGGCGGCGGCCCGGGCCGAGAGGCGCGGGGCGGCGTCGGCCGGCGTCGGGTCCGGCGTGACCGGGCGGCGAGTCCAGGTGCCCTGGCCCTGCCCGGTGAAGATGAGCCCCTCCTCCCCCAGTCGCCGCATGGCCTGGGCCAGGGTGTCGCGGGCGACCCTGAGCTCCTGGCAGAGCAGCCGGTGGGAGGGCATCCGGCTGCCGTCGGGCCAGTCGTGCAGGATCGTCAGGCGCAGGGCCTGCTCGATGCGTACGCCCTTGCCCAGGCGTTCGGGCTGCTGGCTGACGCGGGCGAGAAGCGGGGCGAGGGAGACCTGGGGCGGCATGGCGGTGGCAACGGGTGGCGCGGGGTGTGGCGATTATCCCCTGCGGGTGAGGATTGGTCCACCTGGCTGGGGAAGTGGTCCATAGGTGGCGGGGCGCCTTGCTGCTAGCGTGCTTCCCCATACCGACAAGAGGAGACCCCCATGACGCTGATCGACTCGCTGTTGATCGACGGCACGGCCGCCGCCCTGGTGGGCGAAACGTGGCTGACCGGCAGCGCAAGCTTCCCCGTGACCAACCCCGCCACCGGTGAACGGCTGGCCCAGGTGGCCGACCTGGGTGCCGACGAGACCCGCCAGGCGGTGGCAGCCGCCGAGGCGGCTGGCGCCGCCTGGAAGAAGACCACGGCCAAGGAGCGCGCCGCCCTGCTGCGCGCCTGGTTCCTGCGCATCCAGGAAGAGGCCGAGGGGCTGGCCGAGCTGATGACCCTGGAACAGGGCAAGCCGCTGGCGGAATCCCGTGGCGAGGTCACCTACGGCGCCAGCTTCATCGAGTACTTCGCCGAGGAGGCTAAGCGCATGGCCGGCGAGACCCTGCCGACCCATGCCGCCGACAAGCGCCTGCTGGTGCTGCGCGAGCCGATTGGCGTGGTGGCGGCCATCACGCCCTGGAACTTCCCCATGGCGATGATCACCCGCAAGTGCGCCCCGGCCATCGCCGCCGGCTGCACCGTGGTGATCAAGCCCGCCGAGGCGACCCCGCTCACCGCCCTGGCCCTGGCGCGCCTGGCCCGCGAGGCCGGCATCCCGGCCGGGGTGATCAACGTGGTCACCGCAGCGAGCCCCGCGTCGGTGGGCGAGGTGCTGACCACCGACCCCCGCGTGCGCAAGGTCTCCTTCACCGGCTCCACCCCGGTGGGCAAGAAGCTGCTGGCCCAGTGCGCCGGCACCGTGAAGAAGGCCTCCATGGAGCTCGGCGGCAACGCCCCCTTCATCGTCTTCGACGACGCGGACCTCGACGCCGCCGTGGCCGGAGCCATCGCCTCCAAGTACCGCAACGCCGGCCAGACCTGCGTCTGCACCAACCGCTTCCTGGTCCAGGAGGGAATCTACGACGCCTTCGTCGAGGCCCTGGCCGCGAAGGTCGCGGCGATGCCGGTGGGTGACGGCCGCGAGCCGGGCGTGATGATCGGCCCGCTGATCAACCAGGCCGCCGTCGACAAGGTGCAGCGCCACGTGGACGACGCCGTGGCCAAGGGCGGGCGCCTGCTGTGCGGCGGCACCCCCCATGCGCTGGGCCAGAGCTTCTACGCCCCCACCGTGATCGCCGATGCCACCCCCGAGATGGCCGTGGCCAGCGAGGAGACCTTCGGCCCGCTGGCGCCGGTGTTCCGCTTCCGCGACGAGGAGGAGGCGATCGCCATGGCCAACGACACCCCCTTTGGCCTTGCCGCCTACTTCTACGCCCGCGACTACCGCCGCATCTGGCGCGTCATGGAGGGGCTCGAGTACGGCATGGTCGGCGTCAACGAGGGGATCATCTCCACCGAGCTTGCTCCCTTCGGCGGCGTCAAGGAGTCGGGCCTCGGCCGCGAGGGCTCGCGCCATGGCCTCGAGGAGTTCACCGAGCTCAAGTACGTCTGCGTGGGCGGGCTCTGAGCCCGCCGCGTCACCCACTCTCTGCCAGGATCTCACCATGACCCAGACCTTCACCAACGCCGAGCTCAACGAGCTCAAGAAGCGCTTCGTGGCCAACGGCGCCGCGACCCCCACCGCCCAGTTCGTGGCCCGCGCCGAGAACGCCGAGCTGTGGGACGAGGACGGCCAGCGCTGGATCGACTTCGCCGGCGGCATCGGCGTGCTTAACCTGGGCCACCGCCACCCGCGCATCGTCAAGGCCGTGCAGGACCAGCTCGAGCGCGTCATGCACACCTGCTCGGCGGTGATCTCCTACGCCCCCTATATCCAGCTCTGCCAGCGGCTCTGCGAGAAGGCCCCGGTCAAGGGCCCGGAGCGCAAGGCGATGCTGGTCAACACCGGCGCCGAGGCGCTGGAGAACGCGGTCAAGATCGCCCGCGCCGCCACCGGCCGCTCCGGCGTCATCACCTTCGACGGCGCCTTCCACGGCCGCACCATGATGACCCTGGCCATGACCGGCAAGGTGCTGCCCTACAAGAATGACTTCGGCCCGATGCCGGGCGACGTCTATCGCGCGCCGTACCCCAACCCGCTGCACGGCATCAGCGACGAGATGGCCCTGGCGGGCATCGAGAAGCTCTTCAAGACCGACATCCCGGCTCATCGGGTGGCGGCCATCGTCATCGAGCCGGTGCAGGGGGAGGGCGGCTTCTATATCGCCTCGCCGGAGTACCTCAAGGCGCTGCGCGCGCTCTGCGACCGCCACGGCATCCTGCTGATCGTCGACGAGGTGCAGTCGGGCTTCGCGCGTACCGGCAAGCTCTTCGCGCTGGAGCACAGCGGCATCGAGGCCGACATGCTGACCACCGCCAAGTCCCTGGCCAACGGCATGCCGCTCTCGGCGGTGGTGGGCACCGCCGAGGTGATGGATTCCTCCGGGCCGGGCTCCCTGGGCGGCACCTACAGCGGCAACCCGCTCTCCTGCGCGGCCGCGCTGGCGGTGTTCGACGCCATCGAGGAGGAGAACATCCTCGAGCGCAGCGAGCAGATGGGCCGCATGCTGGCCGAGCGCTTCGCCGTCTGGCAGGAGCGCTTCGCCCCGGTGGGCCATGCGCGCAACCTGGGCGCCATGGCGGCCTTCGAGCTGCTCGACGCCGAGGGCCGGCCGGACCCGGCCCTGACCCAGGCGCTGTGCGCCAAGGCCCGCGAGCAGGGGCTGATCCTGCTCTCCTGCGGCTTCTACGGCAACACCATCCGCGTGCTGGTGCCGATCACCGCCCCCTCCGCGGTGCTGGAGGAGGGGCTCGCCATCATCGAGCGCTCCCTCGAGGCGATCACCGCCTGAGGCGGGCCGGGCACGCCCGCCCCGTCCCCTCCGCTCACGCGGCGTTCACCGCCGAGGCCCCTGGCCTCGGCGGTGTCGTTTTGCAGGGGGCAGGAGTGGGCGGGCAGGTGGCGAATTTCTGTCGCCATTAAATATTTATTTTGACATAAATAAAAAATGTAGATATTTTTAGAGGGCAGTCATCCTCTCACCCTCTGGAGACCCTGACATGTCGATCCTGACCCAGCTTCCCGCCGTCGCCATGCCGCTGCCCGCCGATATCCGCGGCTTCACCCTGGCCCCCTCCGCCGCCTCGCCGCGCCTGATCCAGCTGACGATCTCCCGCGAGGTGGTCGAGGCCTTCGTGGCGGCCGTGGCCGAGTGGCCCGTGCAGGCGCTGGAGTACAAGTCGATGCTGCGCTTCCGCGTGGCGAAGATCCTGGACGACCTGTGCGACAACACCCTGCAGCCGGTGCTGGTCAACACCCTGGTAGATCGCGCCACCGGTGGCTTCCAGGTGGTGATGGAGGGGCTCGACTCCGTGGAGCAGGCCGAGGAGATGGTCAAGCTCTCCACCGCCGTGGCCCATCTGATGGGGCGCTCCAACTACGACGCCATGAGCGGCCAGTACTACGCGCGCTTCGTGGTGAAGAACGTCGACAACTCCGACTCCTACCTGCGCCAGCCGCATCGGGTCATGGAGCTGCACAACGACGGCACCTTCGTCGAGCAGGACACCGACTACGTGCTGATGATGAAGATCGACGAGCAGAACATGGCGGGCGGCAACTCCCTGCTGCTGCACCTGGACGACTGGGCCGACCTCGCGCGCTTCTTCGCCCACCCGCTGGCCCATCGCCCGATGCGCTGGACCGCGCCGCCCAGCAAGAACGTGGCCCGCGACGTCTTCCACCCGGTCTTCGACGTGGACCGCGAGGGGCGCCCGATCATGGCCTACATCGACCAGTTCGTGCAGCCCAAGGACTACGAGGAGGGCAACTGGCTGACCGACCTCTCCGAGTCGCTGGAGACCAGCCCGGCCATCGTCTCCCTGCCCAACCCGGTCGGCAGCTTCCTGCTGATCAACAACCACTTCTGGCTGCACGGTCGCGACCGCTTCACCCCGCACCCGGACCTGCGCCGCGAGCTGATGCGCCAGCGCGGCTATTTCACCCACGCCAAGACCCTGCGCGACCCGCGCCAGGTGTAAGGCGCCGGGAAGTGACGGCAGCTCGAGCGGTTGTCATGATGTGAGCCATGCCATGCCATGCCATGCCATGCCACGCCCCGCGGCGTGGCATGCGCGTGCCTACCCGCGTGGTTCAGCCAGCACCCTTCAGCAGAGAGAGAAGATGCACGATTTCATCATTGTCGGCGGCGGCATCCTGGGGATGTCCACCGCCATGCAGCTCAAGCAGGCCTACCCGGAGCGGCGCATGCTGCTGCTCGAGAAGGAGGCCGCGCCGGCCATGCACCAGACCGGCCACAACAGCGGTGTGATCCATGCCGGGGTCTACTACACCCCGGGCAGCCTCAAGGCGCGCTTCTGCCTGGCCGGCAACCGGGCCACCGTCGAGTTCTGCGAGGCCCACGGCATTCCCTACGACACCTGCGGCAAGCTGCTGGTGGCCACCAACGACCTCGAGATGGAGCGCATGAAGGCGCTCTGGGAGCGCACCGCGGCCAACGGCCTCGAGCGCGAGTGGCTCTCCGCCGAGGCGCTGGCCGAGCGCGAGCCCAATATCACCGGGGTCGGCGGCATCTTCGTGCCCTCCAGCGGCATCGTCGACTACGCCGCGGTGACCCGCGCCATGGCCGCCGAGTTCGAGCGGATGGGCGGCGAGATCCGCTACGGCTGCGAGGTGACGGGCCTCGAGGAGCGAAGCCGCGAGGTGGTGGTAAGCAGCAGTGGAGGCGAGTTCACGGGGCACTATCTGGTGACCTGCTCGGGGCTGATGGCCGACCGGGTGATCCGCCTGCTGGGCCAGGATCCGGGCTTCACCATCTGCCCCTTCCGCGGCGAGTACTACCGGCTGCCGGCGAAGCACAATGCGATCGTCAACCACCTGATCTATCCGATTCCCGACCCCTCCATGCCCTTCCTGGGCGTGCACCTGACGCGGATGATCGACGGCAGCGTCACCGTGGGCCCCAACGCGGTGCTGGCGCTCAAGCGCGAGGGCTACCACAAGCGCGATATCTCGCTCACCGACATGGCGCGGATGTTCACCAACCCCGGCATCCTCAAGGTGCTGGGCAGGAACCTGCGCCCGGGTCTCGTGGAGATGAAGAACTCCCTCTACAAGCGGGGCTACCTGGAGCTGGTGCGCAAGTACTGCCCGAGCCTGACCCTCGAGGACCTCGAGCCCTATCCGGCCGGGGTGCGCGCCCAGGCGGTCTCCCGGGACGGCAGGCTGGTGGACGACTTCCTGTTCGTGAACACCCGGCGCACCCTCAACGTGGGCAACGCGCCGTCGCCCGCGGCGACCTCGGCGATTCCCATCGGTGCCCATATCGTCGAGCAGGTGAAGGCGCTGGTGGAGGGCTGAGCGGGCGACCTTGGTGGAATTGCCGAAAGAATCCAGAAACGTAGAAATATGGCCGTTGGCCTCCCACGCAGGGGCCATGCTAGGTTTCGTGCAGGCGCGACGACCTCAGCGCCGATAACAACCCCACAAGAGAATCGGGTTCCAGCCCGGAGGATTGCCATGAACGCCATGAAGTACGCCATCGCCGCTTCGCTGCTCGCCACGGCCCCGCTGGCC
Source organism: Halomonas sp. JS92-SW72 (assembly GCF_003547075.1). Lineage (NCBI taxonomy): Bacteria > Pseudomonadati > Pseudomonadota > Gammaproteobacteria > Oceanospirillales > Halomonadaceae > Halomonas > Halomonas sp. JS92-SW72. The sequence goes on along the minus strand of NZ_CP032147.1, from coordinate 1,370,612 downwards.
GCTGCCCAGCAGCTCTCCATCGCCACCGGCGGCACCGGTGGGGTCTACTACCCGCTGGGCGGCGGCCTGGCCGAGATGATCAACAAGCATATCGAGGGGGCCAGCGCCGTGGCCGAGGTCACCGGGGCCTCGGTGGAGAACATGGGACTGGTGTGGCGCGGGGATTCCGACCTGGCGCTGGCGCTGGCGGACACCGTCTACCAGGCCTACAACGGCACCGGCGACTTCGAGGGCCGCCAGCTCGACAACATTCGCGCCCTGGCCTCGGTCTACCCCAACGCCGTGCAGCTGGTGACCCTGGCCGACTCCGACGTCCATACCCTCGAGGACCTGCGCGGCAAGCGCGTCTCCGTGGGGGCCCCGGGCAGCGGCACCGAGCTCAACGCCCGCGCCCTGCTGGAAGCCAACGGCATCACCTACGACGACTTCACCCCCCAGCGCCTGAACTTCAACGAGACCGCCGACGCCATCCGCGACGGCGACATCGATGCCGGCTTCTGGAGCGTGGGGCCGCCCACCAGCTCGATCCTCAACCTGGCCACCACCCGCGATATCCGCCTGGTGGGGCTCTCCGAGGAAGAAGTGGCCAACGCCCGCGAGGTGGAGCCGGTGTTCGCGCCCTACGACCTGCGCGCCGGCATGTACGACGGCATGGACGAGGCGGTGCACACCATCAGCATTCCCAACGTGCTGGCGGTGAGCAGCGAGATGGACGAGGAGCTGGCCTACCAGATCACCAAGCTGATCTTCGAGAACACCGACGAGCTGATCGCGGTGCATCCGGCGGCCAATGACACCACCGTGGAGTTCAGCATCGACTCCACCCCGATCCCCTTCCATGCCGGCGCCCTGCGCTACTATGAAGAGATCGGCGTCGAGGTCCAGGACCACCAGCGCCCGTAACACGTCCCGAACCGGGCACTTCGATGCCTTCTTCGATCCATGACGTCAGCCGCCGCGCCCTCGGGCCGGCGGCCTTTGCGCTCTGCCTGATGCTCGCCCTGCCGAGCGAGGCCAGCGACGAGGGCTGGCTCGAGGTCACCGCCGACAACGGCCGGCGGATCGCCTCGCTGCCGATGCCCGAGGGCGAGGCCTGGTGCCTGGAGTGGAACCACTCGGTCACCGGGATCCGCGTGCAGGACTGCTATCGCCACCGCGAGGGCCTGATGGTGCTGGAGCGCAGCCACCAGCCCGACTTCGCCGCCGGGCTCGGCCATGTGCTCGGCCGGGGGAGGCAGGTCTCCGACGGCGAGGGCGGCTACTGGATCGAGGAGATCGACGAGCCGGTGCCCGGCAACCGCTATCACCTCCGGGTCGGATCCCCGGAGGTCAACCATCGACTGCTGCACGAGGGCCGCCGGCTCAGCCTGAGCGACCAGGCCGCCGGCGAGCGGGTGACGATCCACCTGCGCACCTCGGCATCCACCTCCTGACGAGACGCCCATGAGCGAATCCGCCAAGCCCACTGTCACCGCGCCCGACGTCACCGTGCCCGGTGGCAACGCCATCCAGGCGCGTCCCATTCTCTGGCTGATCACCCTGGTGGCCGTGGGGCTCTCCCTGTTCCAGCTCTACTCCGCCGGCATCCAGCCGCTGGGGCTCTTCTACCAGCGCAGCATCCACCTGATGCTGATCATGGTGCTGGCCTTCCTGATCTTTCCGGTCTTCGGCCCCCACCGCAAGCGCGGCGTGCTGGGCTGGACCCTCGACTGCCTGTTCCTGGCGGGGGCCCTGCTGACCGGCGGCTACCTGGTGATCTACCTGGACGAGATCTTCCGCCGCGCCGGGTTCTGGAGCCAGACCGACATCATCGTCGGCTGCATCGCCACCCTGACCGTGCTGGAGGCCAGCCGCCGCGCGGTGGGCCTGGGCATGACCATCATCGGGGCCGTGGCCATCCTCTACGCCTTCGCCGGCCCCCGGGGCGAGCTGCCGTGGCTCGGGCAGTGGCTGCCCGGCATCCTGGAGCATCGCGGCTACAACATCGACCGCGTGGTAGGCCAGCTCTACCTGGGGCAGGAGGGCATCTTCGGCCTGCCGTTGGGTGTGGCCGCCACCTACATCTTCATCTTCGTGCTGTTCGGCGCCTTCCTCGAGATCACCGGCGCCGGCAAGTTCTTCATCGACCTGGCCTACGCCGCCACCGGGCGCCAGCGCGGGGGGCCCGCCAAGGCGGCGGTCATCGCCTCCGCCGGCATGGGCTCCATCTCCGGCAGCGCCATCGCCAACGTGGTGACCACCGGCGCCTTCACCATCCCGCTGATGAAGCGCCTGGGCTACAAGCCCAAGCAGGCCGGCGGCATCGAGGCGGCGGCCTCCACCGGCGGGCAGATCATGCCGCCGCTGATGGGCGCCGGCGCCTTCCTGATCGCCGAGTACACCGGGGTCTCCTATCTGGAGGTGGTCAAGGTCAGCGTGCTTCCGGCGATCATGTACTTCGCCACCGTCTACCTCTTCGTGCACATCATCGCCCTCAAGCAGGGCATGCAGGGCATGGCCAAGAGCGAGCTGCCCCAGGTGCGCGAGGTGATGAAGGAGGGCTGGCACTTCCTGCTGCCGCTGGGCGTGCTGGTGTGGCTGCTGGTGATGCACATGTCGCCCATGCGGGTGGGCTTCTACGCGGTGGTCACCATGCTGGCCGTGGCCGTGCTGCGCTACGCCATCTGGTTCCTGTTCGTCGCCCCGCGCCAGGGCGAGAAGGTGACCCTGGCCCGGGTCGGGTCCGTGGTCTGGGCCGGCTGGGTGAAGCTGGTGCAGGGCCTCGAGCTCGGCGCCCGCAACGCCGTGGCGGTCTCCATGGCCTGTGCGGTGGCGGGCATCATCGTCGGCATCGTCGGCCTGACCGGGCTCGGCCTGAAGTTCTCCGCCATGATGCTGGCCTTCTCCGGCGGCAACATCGTGCTGGCGCTGATCCTGGTGCTGCTGGCCAGCCTGGTGCTGGGCATGGGCCTGCCGGTCACCGCCAGCTACATCGTGCTGATCGTGCTGGTGGGCCCGGCGCTGACCGCCGAGTTCGGCATCCCGCTGCTGATCGCCCACCTGGTGGTGTTCTGGTACTCCCAGGACTCCAACGTGACGCCCCCCATCGCCCTGGCCGGCTTCGCCGGGGCGGCCATCGCCGGCTCCAAGCCCATGGAAACCGGCTTCCAGGCATGGAAGTTCGCCAAGGGGCTCTACCTGATCCCGATGTTCATGGTCTTCAACCCGGAGATCATCATGGGCGGCCCCTGGGCGGTGGTGGCCTGGAACGGCCTGATCGCGATACTCGCCCTCGGGGCCTTCGCCGCGGCGCTGGAGGGGTATCTCTTCACGCGGATGTCATGGCTGCCGCGAATCGCCATCGGCGGCGCCATCGTGGCGGTGTTCTGGCCGAACTTCCTGGTGGAGGCCATCGGGGTGGCGGTGATGATCGTGGCCATCGGCGGCAACTGGCTGGCCAGCCGGCGCGAGGCCGAGCTGTCCGGATAGTCAAGGTGACGGGGGAGGGCCGCGCGGCTAGAATGTGCGGCTTTCCTTTCCGCACTCTTTTCCGCACAGAGGCCGTTGCCGAGGAGCATCCATGCAGTCCGAACAGTCGCCGAAGGTTGGCGTGATCATGGGGTCGAAGTCCGACTGGCCGGTGATGGAACACGCCGTGGCGATGCTCGAGCGCCTGGGCGTGCCCTTCGAGACCCGCGTCGTTTCCGCCCACCGCACCCCGGACCTGCTGTTTGACTACGCCAAGTCCGCCGCCGAGCGGGGGCTTCAGGTGATCGTGGCCGGCGCCGGCGGCGCGGCCCATCTGCCGGGCATGGTGGCCTCCCAGACCGCGCTGCCGGTGCTCGGCGTGCCGGTGGAGTCCAAGGCGCTCCAGGGCCTGGATTCACTGCTCTCCATCGTGCAGATGCCGGGCGGCATCGCCGTGGGCACCCTGGCCATCGGCAAGGCCGGCGCCACCAATGCCGGCCTGCTGGCGGCCCAGATCGTCGGCCTGCAGGATGCGGCGGTGCGCGGTGCGGTGGAGGCGTTCCGCGCCGAGCAGACGCAGACGGTGCTCGACAACCCCGATCCCCGTCCCGAGCCCTGATCGCCCAGCCTGATCGCCCAGCCCTGATAGCCCAGCCCTGATAGAGAGACGAGTGAGGAGAAGGTCGTGGAAAAAGCCATGAATATCGGCGTCCTGGGTGCCGGCCAGCTCGGCCGCATGCTGGCCCTGGCCGGCTACCCGCTGGCCAACCGCTTCACCTTCCTCGATACCACCGGCCACCCCAGCGCCGGGATCGGGGAGGTCCTGATCCATACCGACCAGCACCATCTGCTCGATGACTTCCTGGCGAAGGTGGACCTCGTCACCTACGAGTTCGAGCACCTGCCGGTCTCCCTGGTCCAGGCCATCGAGGAGGTGAAGCCGGTCTATCCCTCCAGCGAGGCGATTCGCGTCTGCCAGAACCGCGCCGAGGAGAAGGCGCTGTTCGACCGCCTGGGCATTCCCACTCCCACCTACCGCCTGGTGGCGCACGCCGACGAGCTCGAGGCCGCGGCCCGGGAGCTCGGCTGCCCGGTGGTGGCCAAGTCGGTCACCGAGGGCTACGACGGCAAGGGCCAGGCGGTGATCCGCGACCCCGCCGAGGCGGCGGAAGCCTGGCGCGCCATCGGTCATCCCAGGCTGATCGTGGAGGCCTTCGTGGAGTTCGTGCGCGAGGTGTCGATCATCGCCGTGCGCGGCCGCGACGGTCAGGTGGTCTTCTACCCCATGGCCGAGAACCAGCACGTGGACGGCATCCTGCGCTACTCCGTGGCGCCCCTACCGGACCTGGACGACAGCGTCCAGCAGACCGCCGACGGCTACATCCGCGCGCTGCTCGACGAGCTCGACTACGTGGGGGTGCTGACTCTGGAGCTCTTCCAGTGCGCCGACGGCAGCCTGCTGGCCAACGAGATGGCCCCCCGGGTGCACAACTCCGGCCACTGGACCATGGACGGTGCGGTGACCAGCCAGTTCGAGAACCACCTGCGCGCCATCCAGGGCCTGCCGCTGGGCGACACCGCGGCGCGGATGCCCACCTGCATGGTCAACGTGATCGGTCGCGAGGGCGACCCGGCGGCGATCCTCGCCCTGCCGGACGCCCACCTGCACCGCTACGACAAGAGCGAGCGCCCCGGGCGCAAGCTGGCCCACGTCAACCTGGTGGCACCGACCCACGAGGCGCTGATGGCGCGGGTGCGCGCCTGCGCGGCCCTGCTGCCCGAGGCCCCCGAGCCCCGCTTCAGCTTCGAGCAGGCCGACTGAACGGCTCTCCCCATCGGTAACGCAAGCGGCCCCGCCATCTGGCGGGGCCGCTCGTTTCAGAACACTGGGCCGTCAGGCCCCGATGATGCCGCCGTCCTCCCGGGTAATGACCAGGGTCGCCGAGCGCGGGATGGCGCTGCCGCCGTCCGGCCAGTGGCTCACCAGCTCGCCCGCGGCGAAGGCCTCGGCTTCGGTGGTGGCGCCGGGGTGCTGGACGTTGACGAACATGGTGCGCTGGTCCGGGGTGGTCACCACGCCGGTGATCTCCTGGCCGACGGGTCCGGTGAGGAAGCGCCGGATCTCGCCGGTCTCGGGGTTGGCGGCCAGCATCTGGTTGTTGCCGAACACCTCGAAGATGCCGGTGTTCATCACCGACTCGCTGATGTCGGTCTGGATCCACACCCGGCGGTCGGCGTCGATCCAGAGGCCGTCGGGGCTGGCGAAGATGGCGTCCTGGTCCAGGGGCTCGCCGGCCAGGTCGCGGCTGCTGTCACCGTCCCCGGCCAGCACGAAGAGGTCCCAGGCGAAGCGGGTGCCGGCGTGGCTGCCCTCTTCCTGCCAGCGGATGATATGCCCGAAGTGGTTCTCGGCGCGGGGGTTGGCGGCGTCCTCGTCGCCCGCCTCGCGGCGAGTGTTGTTGGTCAGGGTGAAGTAGACCTGGCCGGTGGCCGGGTCCACCGCGCCCCACTCGGGGCGATCCATCTTGGTGGCGCCGGCCTGGTCGGCGGCGGCGCGGGTGTTGACCAGGATATCGGCCAGGTCCGCGAAGCCGTTCTCCGGGGTGAGGCCGTTCTCGCCGGGGGCCAGGGCCAGCCACTCGCCGCGGCCGTCCTCATGGAACCTGGCCACGTAGAGGGTGCCCTCGTCGAGCAGGGAGCCGTCGGCAGTGGCGGCGTGGTAGGGGCGGGCGGAGACGAACTTGTAGATGTACTCGAAGCGGGCGTCGTCGCCGGAGTAGGCCACCACCGGCTGGCCCTCCACCGCCGGGGCGAAGATCACCCCCTCGTGGGCGAAGCGGCCCAGGTGGGTGCGCTTGACAGGGGTTGCCGCCGGGTCCATGGGGTCGATCTCCACCATCCAGCCGAAGGCGTGGGGCTCGTTGCGGTAGTCCTCGGCGGGGGAGGCGCCGCGGCGGCTGGCGTCGAAGCGCACGTACTCGTCGGCGCCGCTCGCGGCCCGGTGCCACTGGTAGCGGCCGGTGTCGCGGGTCTGGATGCCGTAGCGGGCCTGGCGGCGATCGATCTCGGCGTCTGCGTTGGCGAAGTAGCCGGCCCAGTTCTCCTCGGCGGCCAGGTAGGTGTTCCAGGGGGTGACGCCGTGGGCGCAGTTGTTGAGGGTGCCGCGGGTCATGGTGCCGTCCGGGCTGTACTTCGTCACCAGATGCTCGGTGCCGGCCACGGGGCCGGCGAGGCGCATCGGGGTCAGGCCGGTGATGCGGCGGTTGCGGGCGTCCTCGACCACCTGCCACTGGCCGTCGCTGCCTTCGCGGATGCGCACCACGCTGACGCCGTGGGCGTTGAGCTCCTTGAGCACCTGATCGTCGTCGCGGCTGCCGTCGGCGTTCTGGGGGAAGCCGTTGCGGTCCAGCGCCAGGCCCGCGGCGGCGGCGTGCAGGAAGCGCGGCTCCACGTACTCGTGGTTCATCACCAGCAGGCCGTCCCTGGAGCTCCCCTCCAGCGGGAAGAAGTGCACGCCGTCGTGGTGGCTGCCCACCTGGTGGCCCTGGGCTTCGCCGCTGGCGTCAAGCGAGAAGGCCGGCATGTCGCCGCTGATCGGGGTGCCCCAGGGCAGGATGGCGCTGACCCGGTAGCCCTCCGGGACCACCACGCTGTCGGCGGCGCTGACCGGAATGGCCTTGAAGCCGAGGCTCGGCGCCGGGGCGCTGCCGCCGGTGGCGGCGAAGGCGCTGCCGAAGGGAAGCTGGGTGGCCATGGCGCCGGCCACGGCGGCGGCGAGGCTGCCGCGCAGCATGGCGCGGCGGCTGAGGCGCGCCTCGAGGATATCGCCGAAGTAGCCGTTGGCCGAGGGGTTACTCATGGGCTCGTCGCCGGCGGCGAGAACGGGGTCGACGTGGCCGGGGTGCTGGTGCTGGGTCATGGGGGCTCTCCACGGATGAGGTTGGGTATCTCGGTGGAAGAGCTTGCGCTGGCGGGGTTACATCAGCGTGTATGGATGAAGTCACTTCGGTGACAGGGGCACAAACGGCGAGGGCCCCGCCGAAGCGGGGCCCTGCCGGTGGGGGAAGGTGAGGCTGCTGTCAGCGGCGGCTGCGCTGGCCCAGGAGGCCGAGCATCGCGGCCGCGAGGCCGATGATCACCATCACGGCAACGACCCACAGCGGGCTGTAGAAGGTGGTGTAGATCTCCCAGCCGAGCAGGTCGATCAGCAGCGAGAAGGCGGTGGAGGAGCCCAGCAGGTGGCCGCCGAGGGTGCCGGCCGTGGCAAAGAAGAGGCCACCGATCAGCGCCAGGATCACCAGCGCCCAGCGGCGCGCACCGTCGAAGGCGGCCTCGCCGGCCTTCCACACCAGGGCGGTGAGCATGGCGAAGATGCCCAGTGACCAGAACGCCATCAGGATATGGTTGCGCGCCAGCGGGCTTGCCAGGTTGGCCTCCAGCGGCCAGATCAGGAAGCCGCTGACGATGCCGGCCAGGGCCCCCAGCAGGCTGAGCACCAGTACCGGCAGCAGGGCGGCGCGGCACAGCTCGGCCAGCCGGCCGGTCATCACGGCCCCGTAGAGGATCATCAGAGTGGCGAGTGCCCAGAAGGCCAGCGGGAAGTGGATAAGCATATGGTGTGTGGCGGCCATCTCAGCGACCTCCCTGGCGGATGCGGGTGAAGCTCGGCAGCAGGCCGAGGGTGACGCCGAGCATGGCCAGCAGCCCGGCAAGGAGGGTCAGGCGCCACTGGCGGATGATGGCGTCGTTGAACTCCATCTCCACCCCGTAGAGGGCGAGCTGCTTCTCGCTGTGGCGGGGCCGCACCGGCTTGCCTTCGGCGATCTGCTCGGCGCCGGCGTGAGCGCGGCTGACCAGCAGCGGCCAGTTGACCTGTCCAGGGTAGAAGAGCGTCACCTCCTTCCAGTCGTCGGACCACTCGGGGGTGCTGCCCTGAAGGCGGGTGGCGGTCAGGTCGGCGTCATCGCGTCCCAGGCCCAGGGAGTAGGGGTGGGAGACCTTGTGCCAGCGCCCGCCGGTGGCGTCGCGATGCACCGCGAAGGCCACCGAGTAGAGCCCCTGGTCGCGCAGGATCTTGTCGTCGAGCGGGCTGCCGGTGTCCAGCGCCCGGGCCAGGGTCACGTCCCAGTAGCCGTCGGCCCAGCGCCCCTCGCCGTGGACCCGGATGTCACCCCGGGAGCCGGTCGGCTGCTGCAGCAGGCGGTAGGGGATGGTATCGCCCTCCTGCCAGTCATGCTCAGGGTCGAAGGGCACCGCAAAGGTATCGGCCAGGTAGTAGAGGCTGTCGAAGTCCAGGGCCCCGGACTCGATGTCCTCCCAGCGCATGGCGACCTGGTCGGTGAGCTGCGGCGAGAACATCCACAGGGGCTCGCCGGCATCGCTATCCCAGTTGGTGGAGTAGGGGCTCTGGCCGGCGTCGCTGCTGCGTGCCTGGCCGACCCACTGGTCGTCGGAAACATCCAGCGGGTTGGAGCGTTGAGCGCGCCAGTGCCAGAGGTCGAGGAAGTAGCCGGCCTCGCGCTGGGCGTTGATCACCGCCGGGTCCTGGCGGCTAGCCCAGTCGCCGAGGTCCATGCGGGTCGCCGGCAGCGACTTGGTGACCTCCTCGGGTGCCTCGTCGGTGAAGCCGGCGGCACCGGCGCCCACGGTGAGGTAGCCGCCGTAGCGGCCGAACTGCGGCACGCTGCCGTCGTCCATCAGCATCGTGACGCGGTCCTCGTGGAGGCCGTCGGGTTCGGAACCCGGCACGGCCCGGCCCTTGCGGACCCACTGGTCGCCCTGGCGCACCAGCACGTCGTGATGGATGCCGGGGCGTTCGGCCGGCCAGCGATAGCGGAAGAAGACCTCGTTCTCGCTGTAGGCGGCCTGCACCTGCAGTGGCATGGTCAGTTCCGCGGGAATCGAGATGTTGCGGTCGGGATCGTTCTCGACCACCCCGGTGCCCTGGGTGACCCAGGCCAGCCCGAGGGCAATCGGCAGCCCGAGGACCATCCAGGGACCTGCGCCCTTGTTGTGACTTGCCATATGAACTCCTGGTTCAGGGAATCGTATTGCTATTGTTCGTTCAGCGTGGACCCTGAGGGGAATACTGCCCTGACATGGATCAAGCCTTTAGCGGCGAGGCACGATGATGCTTGAAGGTTGACGCCGATCGACGACACTGACAGGCAGTCGGTGAAAGGGGAGGGAGCATGCGACGACGGCTGAAAACGGGCGATATCGTGCTGATCGCGGCACTGCTGCTGCCGCTTGCGGTGGCGCTGCCGCGGCTGGGTGGGCTCGCCGGCCCGCCCGAGCTGTGGCTCACCTGGGTGGGGAAGGTGACCGGCATCCTGGGGCTCGCCATGATGCTGCTGGCCGGGGCGGTGAGCTGCCGGGTGCCGGGCTTCGATCGTCCCTTCGGGGGGCTGGTGCGGCTCTGGCACCTGCATCACTGGCTGGGCTTTGCCGCCTTTATCCTGGTGATGGTTCACGCCCTGGCGCTGGGGTTCGCCGCGGTGCCGGCCTCCCTGGATGCCGCCGTGGCGACCCTCTTTCCGCCACTCTCTCATGGGGCCATCTGGCTCGGCTGGCTGGCCTGGGCGGCGCTGGTGGTGTTCCTGGCGCCCACCTTCGACTTCTTCGGCCAGCCCCACTACCAGCGCTGGAAGCGCCTGCATCTGGTCTCCGCGGCGGCGCTGCTGCTGGGTCTCTGGCACGCCCTGCTGCTGGCCGGCGAGGCCTGGCCCTGGTGGCTGCTCGGCATCGCCGGGCTCGGCGCCATCGCCTGGCGCAAGGGCGCGGCGCCGGCTCGTCGCCACCCCTATCGCGTCGAGGAGGTGGTGCCCCTGGCCCGGGGCGTGGTGGAACTGGTGCTGCGCCCCGAGGGCCGCGGGATTCGCCACGAGGCGGGGCAGTTCGTCTACCTCTCGCCGCTGGACGAGGCGCTGGTCGCCGGGCGTGGCGAGGAGCACCCCTACACCATCGCCTCGGCGCCCGCGGATGCGCGCCTGCGTATCGGCATCAAGGACCTGGGCGACGCCACCCATGCCCTGCAGACGGTGACGCCCGAGACCCGGGTGCTGATCGAGGGCCCCTACGGGGAGTTCTTCGGGCGGCGCTTCCCCGAGCGCGACATGCTCTGGCTGGGGGGCGGCATCGGCATCACCCCCTTCGTGGGCGGCGCTCGTGACCTGGCCTCCGGTGCCGAGGTGGCGGGGCGGGCCCAGCTGATCTATCTGGCCAATGACGCGACCCGGGCCTACTACCGGGAGGAACTCGAGGCGATTGCCGAGCGGGTCGAGGGGTTCACCTTCACCCGACACTACTTCCGGGAGCACGGGCGCATGACAGAAGCCTTCCTGCGCGAGCACTGTCCGGACTTCACCGAGCGGGAGATCTACCTCTGCGGCCCGCCGGCCATGAACGCCCACCTGCAGCGGCTGCTGGCCGGGCAGGGGGTGCCCGCCTCACGTATCCACAGCGAGGTCTTCGACTTCCTATGAGCATGAACAAGATTGCCTACTCCGCCTTCATCGCCTTCGTGGCGAGCCTGGCCACCCTGGTCTCGATCCAGGCGCTCTCGAGCAGCGAGCGCGATGTGTCCGACGACGACGCCCTGGACTCCATCACCCTTGAGGAGCTCGCCGAGCACGACGGCGCCGAGAGCTGCTGGAAGGCCATCCACGGCCGGGTCTACGACATCACCGACTACGTGCCCGACCACCCGACCGACGAGGCGGTGATTCTCGAGTGGTGCGGACGTGAGTCCACCGAGGGGTGGGACAACAAGCGCCCCGGCGTACCCCATAGCCCGCGGGCCGAGGCGATGCTCGAGGCGTACCTGATCGGGCGCCTGGTGGACGAGGCGGGCGAGCCGGTCGAACCCGAGGCGGCGGGCCAGGCCCAGGAGGGCGAGGCGGCGGCAGGTGAAGCCGACAGCGACCAGGCGCGACTCTCCCCCGCCGAGGACGAGCGGCTGCACCGGGCCCTGCTGGGGCTGCCGCTGGATGGGCGCTACCGTGGCGTGTTCGGCGACGGCGGCGAGATGCAGGTCAACGTCCAGTTTGACCTGCGCGATGGCCGGCTCTCCAACATCGGCTATCGCCACCTGGCCTATCGCGGCGTCGACTACCGCCGGCTGGACGAGGACGATGACCTCTACCCGGTATGGGAGCAGCACCAGCAGCTCGCCGAGGCCCTCGAGGGCCAGCCGCTGACCGCCATCTTCGCCCTCTACGAGCCCGAACGGCTGGCCGAGGACATCGACGGCTACAGCGGCGCCACCCTGCGCGGCAACAAGGTCCACTCCGCCTTCCGCGACGCCTTGAATCGCGGCGTCTACAGCTGGCCCTGAGACCGGGTCAGCCGAGCCCGCCGGCTAGCCACAGCCACAGTGCGATCAGCGCGAAGTGGCCCGGGTACCAGGCCAGCCACAGCCGGCGCGGCATCGCCCGGGGCACCGTCGGCGCCAGGCGATGGGCGCCAGCCGCTAGCCACAGGGCCGCCACGCAGGTGGCCACGGTGAAGGACTTGGCCAGGTCGGTGGCGTTCATCTGCCCGGCCACCACCAGCACTGGCAGGGCCAGGGCGGCCGCCGCCAGGCGCTCGGCGAGGAGCTCCCCGGCGCGGTGCAGGTGGTACATGGCGAGCATCAGGAGCGGCACCAGCAGCAGTCCCTCGTGGCCATACTCGACCCGGTGGCCGAGCAGGGCCCAGACCGTCAGGGAGGCCAGCCCCCCGAGGGCCAGCCAGCGGCTTTCGAGCGCGCCGCTGCGATAGCGGGCGAGCAGCTCGCGCAGCCCGGCACCCCAGGCCAACCCCGCCGCCAGGGTGAAGCAGACGTTGAGCAGCAGGGCATCCGAGGCGCGGGGCATCAGCATGAAGGGAAGCTGGGCGACCAGGCCGATCACCAGGATGCGCTGCGCGTAGCGCAGCGGGTTACGGGTATTGAAGAGCCCGTGCCAGGCCACCATGGCGGCAAACAGCGGGAAGGCGATGCGGCCCAGCGACGAGCCGGCCCAGTCGAGGTTCCACGCCTCGGGCAGCACGTAGCGGGTCAGGTGGTCGAGGGTCATGGTGGCCAGCGCCAGCCACTGGCCCCAGCCGGTCCAGGTGGAGGAGGGGCGGGTTGCCACGGCGCGGGTGCCGGGGGCGTTGCTGGCGGGTGCGGTGTTGCAGGGGGTGTCGGTATGGCGGGTCGTCGGTGAGGTCATCCTGTCCTCTCGGTGGCTGTCCACACCGGGAAGACAGGCCTGGTCCTCGAGAGTTCCGCAAGGCCCGCCGCGGTGGCCGGCCCCGGAACGCAGGCGGCCTCGCGTTGGCGAGGCCGCTTGCCGCTCATGGCGTGCCGAGGATCACTCGTCGCCGAAGTAGCGCTCGAAGATCTCGTCGTAGGTGCCGTCTTCCTTCAGGGTGGCCAGGGCCTCGTTGAAGCGCTCGGCGAGCGCGGTGTCGCGCTGGCGGAAGGCGATGCCGAACCCTTCGCCGAAGTACTCCTCGGGCCCGGTGACCATCTCGCCGACCACGTGGTAGTCGCCCTCCTCGCTCTGCAGCAGGGTGGCCTGGCCGACCACGTACTCCAGGAAGACGATGTCCAGGCGCTGGGCCTGCAGGTCCAGCACCATGTCATCGGCGGTGGAGTAGCGGTTGATGGTGGCGATGCGGCCGTAGTTGTCGGTGGCGTAGTTGTCGTAGGTGGTGCCGCGCTGCACGCCGATGCTCTTGCCGGCGAGGGTCTCCTCGCTGATCTCCTCGATCGCGCTGCCCTCGGGGGCGAACCAGGCGCCCGGGATGGTGATGTAGGAGTCGGAGAAGAGCACGGTCTGGCGGCGCTCGTCGTTGATCGACATGGAGGACATGATGGCGTCGTAGTTGCGCGCCAGCAGGCCCGGGATGATGCCGTCCCACTCCTGCTCGATCCACTCGCAGGTCACGCCGATCTCGGCGCACAGGGCGTTGCCCAGGTCGATGTCGAAGCCGGTCAGCTCGCCATCGGCGCCGCGATACTCCATGGGCTCGTAGGGCACGTCGACGCCGAAGCGCACGTGGTCATAGTCGCGGGCCTGAGCAGTGCCGGCGGCCATGGCCACGCCGAGGATCGAGACGGTCAGCAGTTTCTTCATGGAGGAGCTCCTGATGATGAGAGATGGCACCCTGCGGGTGCCTACCGGGCAGACTCTAGCCCAGCCGCCGCGGGGCCGAAAGCCCCGGGCGGCGGAATTGCCAACGGGCGTTTGACGCTGGCACCGCGGCCGCTGTCCGATGCCGCCTGCGGCGGAGGAGGTGGTCAGCTCTGGGGCCTCAGGTGGGCCAGCAGCCGCTTCTCCAGCCAGCGGAAGAAGTAGAGGATGGCGAAGGTCAGGCAGAGATAGATCGCCGCCACGAACAGGAAGGCCTCGAAGGGGGCATAGAAGCGCGCGTAGACGAAGCGCGCCGCCCCGGTGAGGTCCATCAGGGTGACCACGCTGGCGATGGCGCTGGCGTGGAGCATGAAGATCACCTCGTTGCCGTAGGCGGGCAGGGCGCGGCGGAAGGCGCTGGGCAGGATGATGCGTCGCATCATCAAGGCGTCTGACATGCCGTAGGCCCGCGCCGCCTCGATCTCGCCCCGGGAGGTCGCCTTGATGGCGCCGCGGAAGATCTCGGTGGTGTAGGCGGCGGTATTCAGGGTGAAGGCGATCAGCGCGGGATAGAAGGCCTCGCGCAGCAGCGGCCACAGGAAGGTCTCCTGGATGCCGTCGAAGAAGACCACTCCGTAGTAGATGATGTAGAGCTGGATCAGCAGCGGCGTGCCGCGAAACACGTAGGTGTAGGCGTAGATCGGCAGGCTGATCCAGCGCCGGTGCGAGCTTCTGCCGATGGCCAGGGGCACCGCCAGCACCAGGCCGACCACCAGCGACAGGAACACCAGCTGGGTAGTGGTCACCAGGCCGTCCCAGTAGTAGCCGAGGGTCTGGGGCGTGAAGATGACGTTGCCGGCCAGCAGGTCGTGGAACCAGGTCGTGAGGGCATCCATCTCAGTGGCCTCCGAAGCCGACGTTGTAGCGCTTCTGGAGCCTGGCGAAGAGCCACTCCGAGACGCTGGCGATCAGCAGGTAGGCGGCCGCCACCGGGATCAGGAAGGTGAAGGGCTCGTGGGTGGCCCGGGACGCCTCGGCGGCCACCCGCACCATGTCGGAGAGCCCGATCACCGAGACCAGCGCGGTGGTCTTGAGCAGCACCATCCAGTTGTTGGAGATCCCCGGCAGGGCGTGGCGCATCATCTGCGGGAAGCGGATGCGCCGGAACACCAGCCAGGGCGTCATGCCGTAGGCCTTGCCCGCCTCGATCTGGCCGTGGTCCACCGCCATGAAGGCGCCGCGGAAGGTCTCGCCCATGTAGGCGCCGAAGATGAAGCCGATGGTGATCACCCCGGCGGCGAAGGCGTTGAGGTTGACGTACCAGTCCAGCCCGGTGCGGTCGTAGAGGGCATCGGTGACCACGTTGAGTGCCATCTGGCCGCCGAAGAAGAGCAGCAGCATCAGCACCAGGTCCGGCACGCCGCGGATCACCGTGGTGTAGAGGGTGGCGAGGCGGTTCAGCAGCCAGCTGCGAGACATCCTGGCGCTGGCGGTCGCCAGGCCCAGCAGGATGGCCAGGGCCAGCGACAGCACCGCCAGCTGGAGGGTGACGCCGGCGCCTTCCAGCAGCCGTGGGCCGTAGCCATGAAGATCCAGCATAGTGCTCTCCCGCTCAGTACTTGGGGGCCAGGAACTGCTTCAGGCGCGGTGATTGCGGGTTGCCCAGCACCTGGTCCGGCGGGCCCGCCTCCTCGACCAGCCCCTGATGCAGATAGATCACCTGGCTGGAGACGTCCCGGGCGAAGCCCATCTCGTGGGTCACCACGATCATGGTGCGCCCCTCGTCGGCGAGTTCGCGCATCACCTTGAGCACATCGCCGACCAGCTCCGGGTCCAGCGCCGAGGTGGGCTCGTCGAACAGCATCACCTCCGGGTCCATGGCCAGGGCCCGGGCGATGGCGCCGCGCTGCTGCTGGCCGCCGGACATCTGGGCCGGGTAGGCGTCGGCGCGGGCGGTCAGGCCCACCCGCTCGAGCAGCGCGCGGGCCTGCTCGATGGCCTCCTTCTTCGGCTTGCCGAGCACGTGCACCGGCGCCTCGATGATGTTCTCGAGCAGGGTCATGTGGGCCCAGAGGTTGAAGCCCTGGAAGACCATGGAGAGCTTGGCGCGCATGCGCACCACCTGCTTCCAGTCGGCGGGCTCGCGGCCGTGGCGGGTCTGCCTGAAGCGGATCTCCTCGCCGTGGACGATCAGGTCGCCCTCGTCGGGCTGCTCGAGCAGGTTCATGCAGCGCAGGAAGGTGCTCTTGCCGGAGCCGGAGGCTCCGATCAGGGTGATCACGTCTCCCTTGTGGGCAGAGAGCGAGAGCCCCTTGAGCACTTCGGTATCGCCGAAGCGCTTCTTGATGTTGCGGACTTCCAGCGGAATCGGGGTTTCGGCCATGGTATGGGCTCCGGGTCAGGGTCGCCGCGGCGACACGCCGTGGGTAAGCGGCGCTTGGCAGGGGCGATGCCAGCGGCGCATCCGCCCTCCGGTCGGTGCGGGAGGACGAGATGGGATGCGGCGCGGGTCCAGTGCTGATCGGCAAAGGGGCAAGATTTTACCCTCCCGTTGTGGTTGTTATAAGGGTTTTTCTGCTGCCGATGCTTCCCGGGGTCTCGGCGGACCGCCGGCCTCAGCCCGACGGCGGTGGCTCGGGGTGCACCAGCAGGGCGGCGCGGGCGCCGATCTCCACTCCGGCGTTGGGAAAGACCACGGCCAGCGGTGCCTCGCCGACCCGGGTCTCGCCGGCCTGGCCATCCTCGGCGAGGAGGGTGCCCGGCGGGAAGGCCGTGAAGTTGGGCGTATCGTCGGGGAAGGCCAGGCGAAACGCCACGGACTCCCGCATCAGCTCATGCGCGACCCGGAAGAAGGCCATGCGCTCTGGCGCTGTCGCGGGGGGCTCGCGCCCCTCGAGCAGCGCCGCCAGCAGCACGCCCATGGGCGCCAGCGGTGCCAGGTCATTGTGCCCGAAGGGCAGGGCGCGGCCCAGCTCCAGGGTGAAGGCCTGGGCGCCATGATAGTGCTTGCTGTAGTGGGAGAAGGTCCAGCTGTGGCGGTGCTGGTGGAGCACCGCCTGGATGTCGGCGGCGGCGAGCCAGTGCCACTGCGCCCCCTCCACTGGCGTGCGCTCGGTATAGGGGCTGACCACGAAGCGCGGGTAGCGGCTGTCGCGGATGGCGGTGTGCAGGTCATAGTGCAGCCGCGGCAGCGTCTCGTGCCGGGCGAAGAAGGCGTCCACCGCGGCCATCAGCGTCCGCGCCCGGTCGGGCTCCATGCCCTGCTCGTCGAGCTCCCGGCGGAAGAGGCGGTTGAGGTTGGTGCCCACATAGCGCTCCCCCTGGCGGGCCGCCTCGGGGTTGCCGAGCAGCAGCAGGGTGGGCGCGCCGAGTACGAGTTCGCCGGCGGCCAGGCGGGCGAGCAGCCCCTCGAGCAGCTCCATGGGGGCGGTCTCGTTGCCGTGGATGCCCACCGAGAGCACGCAGGCGCGTGCCTCGGGGGCCGCATGCTCGGGGCAGAGCTCGAGGATACCCTCGCCGTGCCGGCGAAAGCGGCCGCCGGGCAGCGGGCCCGCCTCGGCTCCCGGGTGGCCCGCCAGGGTCGCGCGAATCCAGTCGTCGAGCATCGGCTGCTTCATCGCTGCACGTGGGTCGATTCGAAGATCTTGTCCGCGCTGGCCGCCACGAAGCCCTGGTAGAGGTGGCCGTCAGCATCCGGGTAGCGCCGGGCGAATTCGTAGTAGCAGGTGGGTATCTCCATCACCTGGCCCCCGGCGAAGGTGAAGGGCTGGCGGTCGGCGCGGGTGGCGCCCTGTTCCAGCAGCACCTCGGTGGACCCCTTGACGCGCCCGCCGGAGGCATTGATGGCAAGCCCCAGGGACTCCACCTTGGCGAGCACCTTCTCGACGCTGTCGAAACGGCGGAAGTGGTTGACGCTGATGGTGAAGTGGTTGGCGCGCAGGCCGATGATGGCGAGCCAGGCGGCATACTCGCTCTCGTTCATCAGGGCCTGGTACTGGGCGACGCTGGGCGAGGCCCACAGGCGGCCGGCCCACAGCACCTCGGGGCTCGCGACCCGTGCCGGGTCGATCTGGGCCACCAGGCCATCGATGATCGCCTGGGCCTCGGCGGAGAGCTCGCTGCACTTCAGTTCGGAGAGGAAGACCCGCGGCAGGTCATCGGCGGGCGGCAGGTAGCCGTAGGCGCGCAGCTTCTTCTCGCGAAAGTCATAGGGGGCGAAGCGGGTGTAGCCCAGCGCCAGGAGGTGCGGCTCCAGGGCCTCGAGACTGGCGGGGCCGCGATCGAAGGTGCGGAAGGCCACGTGGTCGTTGACGATGGTCTCGCCCTCGGCCACGAAGGCGTCGTGGATCTGGCGGGCCTGGGGCGTCATCGCGGTGTAGTCGTCCCACAGGCGGGCGAAGAAGCGGTTGATGTCCATGAGAGTCGGGGGCTGTCCGTTGGCTGGGATAGAGGCACCATCGCCAGCCGGCCGGCCGAGGACAAGGGGGCGTGTCGGGTCGATGAAAGCGGGGGTGCCATCCTGAAAGTCCTTCCCCTGTCCGGGCGGCCGGGCGCGCCCCTCCGGGGGCTGGCTCAGCGCGGCTCGCGCCAGGGATCGCAGGCCTCGCCCTGCTCCACCTCGATCAGCTCCTCCACCGGAAAGGCCAGGTGCTCGGCGCGCTCCACCAGGTCGCGGTAGGTGGCCTCCGGGAGGGTCGGGGTGCGGGCGAGTATCCACAGGTAGTCGCGGTCCGGGCCGGCCACCAGCGACCACCGGTAGTCGTCGTCCAGGGCCAGCACGTTGTAGCCGCCGTAGAAGGGGCCGAAGAAGCTCACCTTGAGCCGGCCCACGTCCTCGTCGCCGATGAAGTAGGCGCGCCCCTCCGCCTCGCTGACCTCGCCTTCGACGAGCTTCACGCCGCGGTTGAGCACCCGCACCCCGCCGTCGTCGCGCAGCGAGTAGTCGGCGGTGACGCAGTCCAGCCCGCGCTCGAAGGAGTGGTCGAGCCGCGCGATCTCGTACCACTGGCCGAGGTAGCGGTCGAGCTCGAAGCCGGTGACCGGCTCGGTGCCCCTGGGGATGCCGGTGCAGCCGGCCAGCAGCAGGGCGCTGGCGCCGAGGAGGGCCGGGAGAGAGGGGAATGGCATGGGGTGACTCCTTGTCGTGGTGCCGGCGGCGGTCGGCTGTGACCTTGGCAGGATGGGGCAGAGCGTGCTGCCAGGCTAGACTGGCCGCCCGCCCAGCGCCAGGAGGCCGCCATGCCCGACCACGCCCGTGATCACGATGCCCATGTGCTCAATGAACACTATGATGCCCTCGCCGCCGGGGGCGAGGAAAGCCTGCTGGTGCGTCTTCAGGCGGCCTTCCGCACCGCGGGGTGCGACCCGGACGCCCTGACCCTGGACGCGATCGCCGGGATCGACCAGCTGCACCTGGGCGGGCGGGCCGCCAGCCGTTCCCTGGCGGCGCTGGGCGAGCTCTGCGCCGGACAGCGGGTGCTGGACGTGGGCTGCGGCACCGGCGGGGCCAGCCGCCTGCTCGCCGACGAGTTCGGCTGCGAGGTGGTCGGCGTCGATATCACCGCCGCCTTCATCGCGGTGGCCGAATGGCTCAGCGCGGCCACGGGGCTGTCGGGCTGTACCCGCTTCCTGTGCGCCGATGCCCTTCGCACCCCGCTGCCGGATGGCGCCTTCGATGTCATCTGGTGCCAGCATGCGCTGATGAACATGCCGGACGTGCCCGGGGTGCTGGCCGAGTGGCGTCGCCTGCTGGCGCCCGGCGGCCGGGTGCTGCTGCATGAGGTGGTGGCCGGCGACAATCCCGAACCGCTGGCGCTGCCGGTGCCCTGGGCGCGCACGGCGGCGACCAGCCACCTGCAGCGCCGCGAGGCCCTCGAGGCGAGCCTTGCCGCGGCGGGCTTCGAGCCGCTCTGCGTGCGGGATGTGACCGACGAAGCCCTGGCCTGGCGCCAGAAGCACGGCCGCCGCGAGGCGGGGGAGGCGCCGGCCCCGCGCCTTCCGGGACCGGCGCTGATCTTCGGCGAGGAGTTCGCCGAGATGGGACGCAACCTGCGCGACAACCTGGCCGCCGGCAGGGTGCGTATCCTCGAGGGGGCCTGGGCCCCCTCCCGGGCGTAGCGACGGATCAGCCTCGAGGGAGCGCTCGGCCTGCCCGAGCCTGACGCTGGCCGCGCACCAGGTAGCTGAGCGGGTGCAGCACCAGCCAGGCGGCGACCGCCAGGCCGACCACGGCGCCGATCAACGCCACCCAGTCGAAGATCGTGGCCACGTAGGCGAGCCTCGAGTTGGTGAAGGCGGGAATCCACCACAGCCCCGAGAGGCCCACCGCCAGCGAGGCCAGGTTGGCGCCCAGGCAGCGGTAGCGCAGCGCCGCGTAGCCGCGCAGGCGGGCGATCAGCTGGACAATGACCAGCAGCCCCACGCCGGCCACGATCAGCCACAGGAACGGGGCCAGGGCGTACATCAGGATGGTGAGAGCACCTTGAATCGTCATGATCGTCTCTCCTCAGGCCTGGCCTTCGAGCACGGCGTAGTAGGCCGGCTGCAGCATGCGATCCTTCATCACCCAGGCCGCCCACGACTCGTCCCGCGGGTCGATGAAGGGGAAGGAGGGCAGGAAGTCCAGGTTGTTGTCGTAGCCGAACTCCACCAGCATCGCCTTGCCGATGCCGGTGATCATCGGGCAGGAGGTGTAGCCGTTGTGGCGGGCCGTCAGCGGCTGCTCCTGCATCTGGGCCAGCAGGTTGGCCTCCACCACCGGGGCCTGGGCCTTGACGCTGGCGGCGGTCTTGTTGATCGGCGCGCCGATCACGTCGCCGATGCCGAACACCTCCGGATAGCGGTTGTGCTGCAGGGTGTGGATGTCCACATCCAGCCACTCGCCGCGGAAGGGGCCCTCGCGGGCAATCAGGTCGCTCTCGCGCACGAAGTCCGGCGCGCTCATGGGCGGCACCACGTGGATGAAGTCGTAGTCGGCGATCACCGTGCGCTCCCCCTCCCGGGAGAACTCCGCCTCGCGCAGCTCGTGGTGGGAGGTGAATTCGCTCTCCGGGCCGACGAAGGTGAACTCGGCCTGGCGGGCGCCGGGATCGATGGCGGAGAGCCGATAGTGGTGGCGGCGGGTGACCCCCTGGTCGTCGAAGCGCTGCTTGACGAAGTCGTTGATCCACGGCTGGCTGAACAGCGCCGCGCCGGGGGCCAGGAACTCGACCTGGAAATCGTCGCGGCGGCCGGTCGCCTCCAGGCGCGAGAGCGTGGTGAAGGTCATCTTCAACGGGGCGCCGGCGCACTTCACCGGGGTGGGAGCGGCGGTGAACAGCCCCTTGCCGCCGCCCCTGGCGATCCAGGCGTCGATGGCGTCGCGGGTGCGGGTGGCGCCCTCGAGGCTGGCATAGACGCTGCCGATACCGTGGCTGCCCACCAGGTCCGGCGACATGCCGTCGATCAGGTGGTAGTTGAGCTGCAGGCCGGTGGCCACCACCAGGTAGTCGTACTCCAGCACGCTGGCATCGGCGAGCGAGATCCGGCGCTGCTCGGCATCGATGCCCACCGCGGGCTGGCGCACCCAGGTCACGCCGTCGGGCACGAAGTTGGCGTTGGGGCGCATGGTCTTGTCGGGATTCCAGACGCCGGAGGCCACCAGGGTCCAGCCGGGCTGGTAGTGATGGATCTCCCGCGGCTCGACGAGCGAGATGCGGGCGCCCTCCAGGCGACGAGAGAGCCGGTTGGCCATGGCCATGCCGGCGGCGCCGCCGCCGAGAATGACCACATGGGCGCGTGTGGAGAGGGTGCTGGCCTGCAGGCTGCCGAGCGGCAGCAGGCCGGCCGCGCCGGCGCCGAGTCCCAGCTTGAGGAGCTGGCGGCGGTCCAGGCGCAGGGGGGCGAGGGGGCGTGTCATGACATGACTCCTGCGTAACGGGTCAGGCTGTGGTTGTTATATCCTTATAACTATGCACCTTATAACGTAGCCTTAACCTTTCTGCATCGCCTCCCTTGGTATGCGGCAGCTTGACGCAAGTCAGGGTTTTCCGTCCTTTCCGTCGAGGAAAGGCCCCGAGTGATCGGCCGCACCAACGCGAACGGCCCCCGCCATGGCGGGGGCCGCACTGTTTCCGGTGGGGCCTTCGGGCGAGTGTCCGGGAGGGCGCCTCAGCCCGCGAGGCGTGCCGCGATGGCCCGGCCCAGGCTCTCGGTGGTGCCGCTGCCGCCCACGTCGGGAGTGAGCACGCTCCTGTCGCCCTCGGCCAGCACCGCCTCGAAGGCGCTGACGATGGCATCCGAGGCCTCCCTGTGCCCCAGGTGCTCGAGCATCATGGCGCCGGACCAGATCTGGCCGATGGGATTGGCGATGCCCTTGCCCGCGATATCCGGCGCGCTGCCGTGGACCGGCTCGAAGAGGCTCGGGAAGGTGCCCTCGGGGTTGATGTTGGCCGAGGGGGCCACGCCGATGGTGCCGGTGCAGGCCGGGCCCAGGTCGGAGAGGATGTCGCCGAACAGGTTGCTGGCCACCACCACGTCGAACCAGTCGGGGTGCATCACGAAGTTGGCGGTGAGGATGTCGATATGGAACTGGTCCACGGCCACGTCCGGATAGCGCTTGCCCATCTCGGCCACCCGCTCGTCCCACCAGGGCATGGTGATGGCGATGCCGTTGGACTTGGTGGCCGAGGTGAGCTTCTTGCGCGGGCGCGATTGGGCGAGCTCATAGGCGAACTTCAGCACCCGGTCGGTGCCGTGGCGGGTCATCACCGTCTCCTGGATCACCACCTCGCGCTCGGTGCCCTCGAACATCTTGCCACCGACGCTGGAGTACTCCCCCTCGGTGTTCTCGCGCACCACGTAGAAGTCGATGTCGCCGGGCTTGCGGTCGGCGAGCGGGCTCCGGATGCCGGGCAGCAGCCGGCAGGGACGCAGGTTGATGTACTGGTCGAAGCGGCGGCGGAACTGCAGCAGCGAGCCCCACAGCGAGACATGGTCCGGTACGGTGGCCGGCCAGCCCACCGCGCCATAGAAGATGGCATCGAAGTCCTTGAGGGTCTCGAACCAGTCGTCTGGCAGCATCTTGCCGTGCTCGGCGTAGTAGTCGCAGCTGGCGAAGTCGAAGTGCGCAAGCTCCAGGGCGATGCCGAAGCGGCTGGCGGCGGCCTCGAGGGCGCGCAGCCCCTCGGGCATCACTTCCTTGCCGATGCCGTCACCGGGGATCACGGCGATTCTGTGGGTCATGTCGGGCTCCATCGATTTCCGGGGGGAGGAACGAACCCCCCCAGTCTAGCCCTCCCATGGCTGTCGATAATCGGGCTAGAATGCAAGCCATTGTTGAGAAAAAGTGGAGAGTTAGGTGGCCCAGCTCGATGATCTGGCCTTCTTCCAGCGCCTGGCCCAGGCCGGCAGCCTCACGGCCACGGCCCGGGAGCTTGGCCTGTCGCTCTCGGCGGTGAGCAAGCGGCTCAAGCAGCTGGAGGCGCGCCTGGGAGTGACCCTGGCCAGCCGCACCACCCGCCGCCTGACCCTGACCCCGGAAGGGGAGCGCTATCTGGTGCGCGGGGCGGCGATCCTCGAGGAGCTGGTCGAGCTGGAGGAGGCGCTGGGGGCGCAGCGGGCCGAGCTCTCGGGCCCCCTCAAGATCAATGCCACCTTCGGCTTCGGGCGCCGCCACGTGGCCCCGTTGCTGTCGCACTTCTGCGCCCGCCACCCGGGGGTGGAGGCGTCGCTTGAGCTCTCCAACTTCCCGCTGACCCCGGGCGAGCAGGGGGTGGATATCGGCATCCGGGTGGGGGAGCCGCCCGACTCGCGGCTGGTGGCCCGGCATGTCCTGGCCAACCGCCGGGTGCTGTGTGCCTCGCCCCGCTATGTGGCTAGCATGCCGCCCCTCAAGACCCCGGCGGACCTCTCGGCCCACCCCTGCCTGGTGCTGCGCGAGAACGACAGCGACTATGCGGTGTGGCGCTTTCGCCGTCGCGATAGCGGGGCCGAGCAGGCCGTGAAGGTGGCGGGGCCCCTGGCCAGCAACGACGGCGAGGTGATCGTGGGCCTGGCGCTGGACGGCCACGGCGTCATGCTGCGCTCCTGGTGGGACGTGCATGAGTGGCTGGCCCGGGGCGAGCTGGTCGAGCTGCTGCCCGGCTGGCGAGGGGTGCGCGCCGACTTCCATGCCGTCTATCCCCAGCGCCGCCATGTGCCTGCGCGCCTGCGCGCCTTCGTCGAGCTGCTGCAGCGGGAGCTGCCGCGTCGCGTCGCCGCGCTGCCCGATTAGCGGGGGTGCTCAGTGCCGCTCGTGGTGGGTTGGGGCCGGGCGCTCCTCGGCACGCGCCGGCAGCCGGGCCAGGGGGTCCTGGCCGAAGTAGCGGCCGAGCAGCGCATAGAGCGCCGGATAGGCCACCTCCAGCAGGTCCGGGGCGGTGAAGAAGGCCTCGCAGCAGACCGCGAAGCACTCGCCGGGGTGGGTGGCGGCATAGTCGTCGATGGGCGTGGGGTCGCCGCGCTCGAGATGCGCCTGGAGGTCTTCCCAGACGCCCATGAAGACCCGATGCCACTCTCGCGGATCGATGTCGGTGGGCAGCGGCGGGAAGCCGTCCACGTCCAGGGAGTTGCCCATGTCGAGCTTGTGGGCGAACTCGTGGATCAGCACGTTGAAGCCCGAGAAGTCGCCGCTCTCCATCAGGTCGGGGAAGGCCACCACCACCGGCCCCTGATGGGAGGTCTCGCCGGCGCGCTCGTCCACGTACTCGTGCATCACGCCGAACTCGTCCATCTCCTCCACCTGGCGCTGGAAGGCATCGGGCAGGATCAGTACCTCATGGACGTTGGCGAAGGCCTCCCGGTGCTCCTCGTCGCTCCAGCCCAGGGTCAGCAGGCAGGCCTGGGCGGCCAGGGCCAGCTGGGCGGGCAGGTCGAAGGGGGTGGACTCGGCCAGTTCCGGATGCAGGCTCAGGCGCTTGGCGTGGAGGAACTGCCAGGCGCGATGCCCAAGCGAAGCGGCCTGCTCCTCGGGCAGGGCGGCAAGCAGCGGCAGGCGCGCCCGGGCCTCGGCCCAGGCCTCCTCGGGGAGGGGGTGGCGGGCGGCGAAGCGCTCGGCCCGCCAGCGTTTCAGGCGCCCCAGCATCGGCTCAGCTCTCTTCCAGGTCGGCCCCTGACTTCCAGGACCAGTCGCGCCAGCGCAGGTCGAAGAGGTCCTTGCGGCGGTCCTTGAGGTTGGTCACCGAGCCCTCGTTGCGCACCATGGTCAGCCGGGTCAGGTCGAGATCCGAGAAGAGGATCATCTCGGTGTTGGGGGTGGTCTCGTTGAGCACGGCATCGTGGGGGAAGGCGAAGTCCGAGGGCGAGAAGACCGCCGACTGGGCGTACTGGATGTCGAGGTTCTCGATGGAGGGCACGTTGCCCACGCTGCCGCACAGCACCACGTAGCACTCGTTCTCGATGGCCCGGGCCTGGGCGCAGTGACGCACCCGCAGGTAGCCGTTCTTGGTGTCGGTCCAGAAGGGCACGAAGAGGATGTCCATGTCCTGCTCGGCCAAGAGCCGCGGCAGCTCCGGGAACTCCACGTCGTAGCAGATCAGGATGCCGACCCGGCCGGCGTCGGTGTCGAACACCTGGAGGTCGTCGCCCCCCTCGATCACCCAGTCGCGGCGCTCCTGGGGCGTGATATGCAGCTTGGCCTGGCTTTCGATCTCGCCGTCGCGGTGGCAGAGGTAGCTGACGTTGTAGAGGCGGTCGTCCTCGCCCACCTCGATCATGGAGCCGGCCACGATGTTGATGTTGTAGGAGACCGCCATGCGCGACAGCTCGGCCTTGAACTGCTCGGTGAAGCTGGCCAGGAAGCGCACGGCGGCCATCTGGTCGCGCTGGGTGGCGCGGTCCTGCAGCCCCATCAGCGGGGCATTGAAGAGCTCCGGGAAGACCGCGAAGTCGCTCTTGTAGCCGGAGAGCGCATCGACGAAGTACTCCACCTGCTGCAGCACCGCCTCCACCGAGTCGAACTCGCGCATCTGCCACTGCACCGCGCCGACCCGCACCTGGGTCTTGCGGGTGTCGAGCACCAGCTCGGCGGGCTCATAGAGGAAGTTGTTCCACTCCAGCAGGGTGGCATAGCCTTGGGACTTCTCGTCCTCGGGGAGGTAGTCACGCAAGAGGCGCTTGACCTGGAAGTCGTTGGCCAGCTGGAAGGAGAGGATGGGGTCGTGGATCTCCTTGCGGGCCACCCGGTCGATGTACTGGGTGGGGGAGAGTTCCTCGGCATGCTGGTGATACTGGGGGATGCGCCCGCCGGCCAGGATCGCCCGCAGGTTGAGCGAGCGGCACAGCTCCTTGCGGGCGTCGTAGAGGCGCCGGCCCAGCCTATAGCCGCGGTACGCCGGATGGATCAGCACGTCGAGGCCGTACATGGCATCGCCGTCCGGGTCGTCGAGGATCACCTCGCGCTTGCCGATCAGGTCGTCGTACCTGTGAGGGTTGGTGAACTCGTCATAGTCGACCCGTGCGGTCAGCGCCATGCCCACCAGGCGGCCGTCGTCCTCGATGGCGATCTGGCCGTCCGGGAAGGAGGCGATCAGCGTCTCGATGGTGTGCTTCGACCAGGCGCCGCCGATGTCGTGATAGACCGCGTCCATCAGCGTCTCGAGCTGCGGATAGTCCTCCGGCGTCAGGTTGCGAAGCGTCAGGTGCAGGTCGTCGAGGGACATGGCGCATCCTTATCTGTCGTTCAGGGGGCGAAGTCCGAGTCTAGCACGGGCGGTCTGCATCGCTCGGTGCGGGTCGCGCGCGCAGCAGCGGCCGGGTGAGGGTCTGGGCCATGATCACCCCGGCCAGGATCAGCACGCCGCCCAGCAGGTGGAACAGCGCGATGCGCTCGCCGAGGGCCGCCATGGCGATCAGCGCGCTGAACAGCGGCATCAGGTTGATGAAGATGCTCGCCTGGCTGGCGCCGATCTGGCGGATCGCCAGCATCCACAGGAAGGTGGTGATGATCGAGGCCGGGATTCCGGCATAGAGGATCAGGCCGATGTTGCTCGCGTCCACCGGGGTCATGGGGCCCATCAGGTAGGGCGGCAGCAGGAAGAGCACCGCGAAGATCACCTGGGCGTAGAGCAGCACCCAGGGGGGCAGGCCGATCGGCCAGCGCTTGAGCATCACCCCGTAGAGGGCGTAGCAGGTGGCGGCCACCAGCATCAGGGCGTCGCCCCTGGCCACGGTCAGCTCCAGCAGCGACAGCGGGTTGCCGCGCCCCAGCAGGATGGTCACCCCGAACAGCGCCAGGGCGCCGCCGGCCACGCCACCGAGGCTCGGCGGCTCGCGCAGGATCAGGGCGCTGAGCAGCACGGTGAGCAGCGGCACCATGGCGGCCAGGATGCCCATGTTGGTGGCGCTGGTGGTCTCGGCGGCCACGTAGGCGAGCCCCTGCCACAGCCCCATGCCGAGCAGCCCCAGCACGGCGAGCTTCGGCCACTCGCGGCGGATCGTCGCCCGGTGCTTCCAGGCCGCCGGGGCCAGGAAGGGGGTGAGCACGGCGAGCGCCAGCACCCAGCGCAAGAAGGCGATGCTGGAGGGTGCGATGGCGCCCACGGTGAGCTGGTTGATGGTCATGTTGCCCGACCAGATCAGCACGGCGCCGAGCGGCGGCAGGAAATAGAGCAGGGGCATGGCATCCTCGTTGGCCATCACGGAAGAGCCCCGCGGCGGCGGGGCTCCTCAGCTTACTTCAGGCGCGGCTGTCAGGCGACGGCCGCGGCTGTGCGGGTGGGTCAGGCGCGCTGGCGGTCGTCGATGATCTCATCCATGGCGGCCACCTCCAGCTTGTTGCTGAGGTGGTCGCGCAGGATCTGCCCCAGCCAGCGGCCGTCGCGCTGCTCCAGGGCCTCGAGCATCGCCTCGTGGTCTTCCACCGCCTGGCGCCAGAAGGCGTCGGTCATCTGCTTGGAGTAGCGCACCCGCTTCACCCGCTGGCTGAGATTGCTGTACATCTCCTGCAGCGCCTCGTTATGCGAGGCGGCGAGGATCCCCTCGTGGATCTCCCGGTTGACCCGGAAGTAGTCGGCCAGCTCCCGATTCCGGTAGTGGCCGAGCATCCTTCCATGCAGCTCGCGTATCTCGGCGATCTCCTCGTCGCTGATGTGCTGGCAGGCCAGCTCCCCCGCCAGGCCCTCCAGGGCCCCCATCAGGTCGTAGGTGTCCTTGACCATCTTGAGCGTCAGCTGCCTGACCCGTGCGCCGCGGTTGGGCAAAAGCTCCACTGCCCCCTCGGAGGCCAGCACCTTGAGGGCCTCGCGCAGCGGCGTGCGCGAGACGCCGAAGCGCTCGCAGAGCTCCCGTTCGGGAATGCGGTCACCGGAGGCCAGGTCACCCAGCTCGATGAGGTCGAGAATGCGGTCGGCGACCTCCCGGTAGAGGTTTCGGTGCTGAATCTTGCTCATGCTCGCTTCCTTGTGCCTGTTGCCGGCTGGCGCTGTCAGCGCCGTTGTCCGGTGCCGACGGCCCTGTGCGCCTGGGCATTCTACCCCGGCCCTCTTTCTCATGGTGGCGCGGGCAATGAGAGTGTGCAAAGTTATTATGAATTCAAAATTCCATTCGGTACAGCAAGAGGAGAGAGCGTATGGCAGGCAAGGTCTATCGCAGCCGGGTACTGCTGGGGCGCAGCGAGGCGCGAGGCATCCTGGATGGCGCCTTCGCGCTGGCGCGGGCGCAGGAGATGGAGCCGCTCACGGTGGTGGTGCTGGACGGCGGCGGCCATGTGGTGGCCGCCGAGCGGGAGGATGGCTGTGCCCCGCTGCGCTTCCCGGTGGCCAGCGGCAAGGCCTTCGCGGCCCTGGGCAACGGGGCGGCCAGCGGCGTCATCGGGGAGCGCAATGCCGAGCGGCCGGCCTTCCTGGCCAGCGTCGCGGCGGCCTCGGGCGGGCGCTCGATCCCGGTGGCCGGCGGCGTGCTGATCCTGGATGACGACCAGTGCGTGATCGGGGCGGTAGGCGTCAGCGGAGCCTCCTCGGCAGAGGACGAGCGGGCCGCCATCGCCGGGATCGAGGCGGCCGGCCTCGCCTGGGGTCTGGAGCCCGAGTGATCCCCGCCATGGCCGGGGAGCGAACACTGTGCTGAAACGAACCGCTTGACACCCCTTCGGGACCGGGACTAGCTTGAGGGGAAGACGCATTTCGCATAAAGAATTCAATTTGTGCGGCGTCTATCCGGCTTCGCTGATTCACATAACGATAACTCCAGCGGAATCCGGGCGGCATCCCCGCTCGAGCGATTACTACAACAAGAGGAAAAGCGCCATGCATCTGCTCCGTCTCACGGCGGTCGCCGCCGCCGTTGCCCTGGTGTCGGCCCCGCTCCAGGCCCGCGAGATCACCTTCGGCCACGTCGGTGGCCCGGATTCGCTGTTCGCCGACTCCGCCGACCACTTCGCCGAACTCGTCAACGAGCGCCTCCCGGAGCCCTACCAGGTGGTGGTCTTCGGCTCCAGCCAGCTGGGCACCGACTCCGAGCTACTCCAGCGCATGCGCCTGGGCACTGTCGACCTGGCGCTGCCCTCCACCATCATGTCGTCGGTGGCCGACGAGTTCGGCCTCTTCGAGCTACCCTACCTGATCCAGGACCGCGAGCACATGAAGCGGGTCGAGGAGGAGATCTTCTGGCCGCACCTGGCGCCGCTGGCCGAGCAGAACGGCTACCGCATCCTGGCCGTCTGGGAGAACGGCTTCCGCCATATCACCAACAACCGGCGTGCGATCAATACGCCGGAGGACCTGCGCGGCATCAAGCTGCGTGTCCCCCAGGGCGTCTGGCGGGTGCGGATGTTCGAGGAGTATGGCGCCGAGCCTTCGCCGATGTCCCTCTCCGAGGTCTTCATGGCCCTGCAGACCGGCGTCATGGACGGCCAGGAGAACCCGCTGGCCCAGATCGCCGGCCAGCGCTTCCAGGAGGTGCAGAACTACCTCTCCCTGACCGGTCACGTCTATACCCCGGCCTACCTCACCGCCGGCCGCCGCTTCAACAACCTGCCCGAGGAGATTCAGGAGATCATCATCGAGGCGGCCCGCGAGACCCAGGACTTCGTCTACGAGCACGCAGCCCAGCTCGACGAGGATCTCATCGACGTGATCCGCCAGGCCAACACCGAGGTGAACGAGGTCGATACCTCGGTCTTCATCGAGGCCTCCGGCCCGATCTACGAGGCCTTCGCCCGCGAGGTACCCGGCTCCCAGGAGCTGATCGACAGGGTGCTGGAGCTCGGCAACGACTCCTGACGCCGCCTGCGTGACCCGCAGCGCCTGCAGCACCCCACGCTACTCGCTGGCGTGGGGACCCTGTCCCCTTCCCTGAACGAGTCGAACACCATGGGTACCGTGAATCAACTCTCCCGCATCATGGAGCGCCTGCTCGAGGTCATCACGGTGGTCTTGATGGTCTCGCTGACCCTGGTGGTGCTCTATGCGGTGGTGACCCGCTATGCCTGGCGCACCCCCTCCTGGTATGACGAGGTGGCCGCCATCATGCTGGTCTGGCTGACCTACTACGCCGGGGCCCTGGCGGCGCTCAAGCGCGGCCATATCGGGGTCGACGGCGTGCTGGCCGCCATGCCGGTCAATGTCCGCATGCCGATCGCCTACCTCTCCGAGGCGCTCTTCATCGGCTTCTTCCTGGTGCTCGGCTGGGCCGGCCTGGTGGTCCTCAACGTCATGCAGGGCATGTCGCTGATCACCCTGCGCTGGGTGCCGCTCACCTTCACCCAGTCGGTCATCCCCATCGGCGCCGGACTCTTCATCATCGCCCAGCTGCTCAGCATGCCGGCCCACCTGGCCAAGGTGCGCTCTGGCCTCACCCAGGAGGAGGAGGAGATCGCCCACGCCATCGCCGAGGCCGAACGTGACAACGCCCGGGCCGGCTTCACCGCGGAAGCCCTGACCACCAGGAGGGACCAGCCATGACACTGCTCTACATGATCGGGGGCCTGCTGGGGCTGATCCTGATGGGGCTGCCCATTGCGGTGGCACTGGCGATCGTCGCCACGGCGGCCATCGTGATCTACCAGGGCATCGACATGCTGCCCAACGTCGGCCTCACCATGTTCGAGGGGGCGAGCAGCTTCCCGCTGCTGGCGATCCCCATGTTCGTGCTGGCCGGGGCCATCATGAACACCGGCGGGATCTCCAAGCGCCTGATCGCCTTCGCCTCGGCGCTGTTCGGCTTCATCCGCGGCGGCCTGGCGATGATCAACATCGGGGTGTCGCTGTTCTTCGCCGAGATCTCCGGCTCCGCCGTGGCCGACGTGGCCGCCACCGGCTCGGTGCTGATCCCGGCCATGAAGAAGCGCGGCTATCCGAGCTCCTTCGCCGCGGCGGTGACCTCCTCCTCGGCGTCACTGGCGATCATCATTCCGCCCTCCATCCCGATGATCCTCTACGGGGTGATGTCGGGCGCCTCCATCGTCCAGCTCTTCGTGGCCGGCATCGTGCCGGGCCTGCTCGGGGCCGCCGGCCTCGCCGGGCTCAGCTACTACTATGCCCGCAAGTACAACTGGCCGGTGGAGGAGGTGTTCCAGTTCAAGCGGGTCAAGCAGACCGCCAGGGAGGCCGGCTGGGCGCTGACCCTGCCGATCATCATCCTCGGTTCCATCTTCGGCGGCTTCGTGACCGCCACCGAAGGGGCGGGCCTGGCGGTAGCGGCGGCGATCTTCATCAGCGCGGTGATCTACCGCGAGCTGGACATGCGCACCCTCTACAAGGCGATCATCGACGGCGGCCAGCAGACCGCGGTGGTGATGCTGCTGGTGGCGGCCTCGGCCCTGATCGGGGTCTTCCTGACCGAGATGCGTACCCCCCAGCAGCTGGCCCAGGCGGTGCTCAGCCTGACCGAGAACAAGTACGTCATCCTGATGATCCTGAACGTCTTCTTCCTGCTGATCGGGCTCTTCCTGCACTCGGCGGCGGCGATCATCCTGGTGGTGCCCATCGTCATGCCGCTGGTCGGCGCGGCCGGCATCGACCCGGTCCACTTCGGCCTGATCGTGTGCCTCAACCTGGCCATCGGCCAGCAGACCCCGCCGGTGGCGAGCGTGCTGATCACGGCCTGCTCGATCGCCAAGGCCGACGTCTGGTCGGTGACCCGATCCAATATCGGCTTCATCACCGTGCTGCTCTTCGTCCTGCTGCTGGTGACCTATATCCCCGCCATTCCCATGGCCCTGGTGGAGCTCTTCTACCGCTAGCGGCGGGCCCGGCGGAGGCGCTCCGCCGGGCCGCTCGACACGGGAGGGACAGATGATCATCGGAACAAGTGAATTCATTATTCATCGCGAGGTCCGTGACCGGCACAAGGACAGGGGGGAGGCGAGATGACAGGCAATACCCTGCTGTATGAGGCGCGCGACGGCGTGGCCTGGCTGGGCTTCAACCGCCCCGAGAGCCGCAACGCCATGACCTGGGAGATGTACGACGCGCTCTCGGCGCACTGCGACCGCATCCGTGAGGATGACGCCATCCACGCCGTGGTGCTGCACGGGGTCGGCGGCGAGGCCTTCGTGGCCGGCACCGATATCGGCCAGTTCGAGCATTTCAGCGAACCCGAGGACGCCATCGGCTACGAGCAGCGCATCGATGCGGTGGTCGGCAAGCTGGAGGCGCTGGAGAAGCCCACCATCGCCCTGCTGGAGGGGGCCTGCGTGGGCGGCGGGGCGGCGCTGGCCCTGGTGTGCGACTTCCGCTACGCCACGCCGAGCCTGAAGTTCGGCGTGCCGATCGCCCGCACCCTGGGCAACACCCTCTCGATCACCAATGTCTCGCGGATGATCGACATGCTGGGGGTGGCGCGGACCAAGGAGGCGCTGATGCTCGGCACCCTCTTCGATGCCGACCAGGCCAGCGCGGCGGGGCTGGTCAACGCTGTCTTCCCGCCGGAGGCGATTCACGCCGAGGTGGCCGCCGTGGCCGCGGAGCTGGGCCGGCGGGCGCCGCTCACCCTCCAGGCCAGCAAGGCGCTGGTGGGGCGGGTGCTGGCCCATCGCCGCCTGGCCCGCGACCAGAGCGACGACTGGGTCACCGCCTGCTACATGAGCGACGATTTCAAGGCGGCGGTGAACAAGTTCCTCCACAAGACCCCCTTCGAGTGGACCGGCCGCTGAGCCGGGATGACACCATGGCGACGACACAACAACGACAAGTGAGGTGAAGCCATGCTTCCCCTGGAAAGAGTGAAGGTCCTGGATATCTCGCAGATCATGGCGGGCCCCTACTGCACCATGGTGCTGGGCGACATGGGGGCCGAGGTGATCAAGGTGGAGAAGATCAACGGCGGCGACGACAGTCGCCAGATGGGCCCCTATGTCAACGACGAGTCGACCTGCTTCGCGCAGATCAACCGCAACAAGAAGAGCATCTCGCTCAACCTCAAGGAGGAGCGGGCCCGCGAGGTCTTCTATCGGCTGGCCCGGGAGGCGGACGTCATCGTCGAGAACTACCGCCCCGGCGTGACCACCTCGCTCAAGATCGACTACGACACCGTCAAGGCGATCAACCCCGGCATCATCTACTGCTCGATCTCCGGCTACGGCCAGACCGGCCCCTACAGCCATCGCGGCGGCTTCGACCTGGTGGCCCAGGGCATGTCCGGGCTGATGTCGATGACCGGCGAGCCGGGGCGCCGCCCCCTCAAGACCGGCATCGCCGTCTACGACATCGGCGGCGGCATCACCGCCGTCTATTCCATCCTGGCCGCCTACATCCACAAGATGAACACCGGCGAGGGCCAGCACATCGACATCGCCATCACCGAGTGCGGCCTTCCCTGGTTCACCTGGGAGGCCGCCGCCTACTTCGCCGAGGGGAAGGTGCCGGAGCCCACCGGCTGGCGCCATCGCGTCTCGGCCCCCTACCAGGCGATCAAGGCCCGCAACGGCTATCTGATGCTGGGCTGCGCCAACCAGCGCACCTGGGAGCGCTTCTGCGGCGACGTGCTCGAGCGCCCCGAGCTGATGGAGGACCCGCGCTTTCTCACCAACTTCGACCGCGGCCAGCACGTCGAGGCGCTCGAGGCCCTGCTGGAAACGATCATGGCCGAGCGCGACGTGGACGACTGGCTCGCGCGCTGCGACACCGCCGGCGTCCCGGCCGGCCCCATCAACGACTTCGCCCAGGCGATGAGCGATGAGCACTACCTGGCCCGGGAGATGGTGCGGGAGGTAGAGCATCCGGTGATGGGGCGCATGAAGACCATCGGCTTCCCGAGCAAGTTCTCGGCCACCCCCTCGAGCATCCGCGCCCCGGCGCCGCTGTTTGGCCAGCACACCGACGAGGTGCTGGGAGGGCTCGGGCTCGATGCCGAGGAGCTCGCCGAACTGCGTGAAGCCGGCTGCATCAAGTAGCGCCTGGCCCGAGGCCGGCACCTGATTGGGCAACGATCAGAACAACAACGATCAGAACCACAGCGATCAGAACAACAGCGAACACGAGGAAGAGACCCATGCTGAAGCTCGACTTCCACCCCTCCGGCCGCCACTTCCTGCAGATCCCCGGCCCCTCGCCGGTGCCGGATCGCATCCTGCGCGCCATGAGCCTGCCCACCATCGACCACCGCGGCCCCGAGTTCGGCGCGCTGGGCCTCGAGCTGCTCGACAAGCTCGGGAAGGTGTTCAAGACCGAGGGGCCGGTGATCGTCTATCCCGCCTCCGGCACCGGCGCCTGGGAGGCGGCGCTCTCCAACACCCTCTCGCCCGGCGACAAGGTGCTGATGTTCGAGACCGGCCACTTTGCCACCCTGTGGCAGAAGATGGCGCGCCGCCTGCAGCTCGAGCCCGAGTTCCTGGGCCTGCCGGGCTACGAGGGCTGGCGCCAGGGCGTGCAGGCCGAGATGATCGAGGCGCGCCTGCGCGAAGACAGCGCCCACGCGATCCAGGCGGTCTGCGTGGTGCACAACGAGACCTCCACCGGGGTCACCAGCGACATCGCTGCGGTGCGTCGCGCTATCGATGCCGCCGGCCACCCGGCGCTGCTGCTGGTGGACACCATCTCCGGGCTCTGCAGCGCCGACTACCGCCACGACGAGTGGGGGGTGGACGTCACCATCTCCGGTTCCCAGAAGGGGCTGATGCTGCCCCCGGGCATCAGCTTCAACGCCCTCTCCGAGAAGGCCATCGAGGCAAGCCGCCACAACCGCATGCCCAAGAGCTTCTGGGCCTGGGACGAGATCCTCGAGGCCAACCGGAACGGCTACTGGCCCTATACCCCCAGCACCAACCTGCTCTATGGCCTCAACGAGGCGCTGGACATGCTGCTGGATGAAGGGCTCGACCATGTCTTCGCCCGCCACCAGCGCTGGGCCGCCGGGGTGCGCACCGCGGTGGAGGCCTGGGGCCTCGAGGTGCAGTGCCTGGATCCGGCCGTCTACTCGCCGGTGCTCACCGGGGTGGTGATGCCGGAGGGGGTCGACGCCGATGCCGTGCGCAAGATCATCTACGAGCGCTTCGACCTCTCGCTGGGCATGGGCCTCGGCAAGGCCAAGGGCAAGATGTTCCGCATCGGCCACCTGGGCGACTGCAACGACCTCACCCTGATCGCTACCCTGGGCGGCTGCGAGGCCGGCATGAGGCTCGCCGGCGTGCCGCTGGCCGGCAGCGGCGTGACCGCGGCGCTGGACTACTTCGCCCAGCATCCTCTGGATGCCCGCTAACCCCCGTCACGGCATGAGGATGGCACGATGACGTCTCTGACGGACAAGACCACGGCCCCGGATGCCCGGGTCAAGCCGGTGACCGAGCTGGCGGCGCGCCTCTCCCGGGAGCTGGAAGGCGAGGTGCTGTTCGACCAGGCCTCCCGAGGCCGCTACTCCACCGACGCCTCGATCTACCAGGTGACCCCGGTGGGGGTGGTGATCCCCCGCCACCAGCAGGATCTGACCGCGGCGCTGCAGATCGCCCGCGATGCCCGGGTGCCGATCCTGGCCCGCGGTGCGGGTACCAGCCAGTGCGGCCAGACGGTGGGCGAGGCGCTGGTGATCGACACCACCCGCTGGCTCAACGAGGTCATCGAGTTCGACGCCGAGGCGCGCACCGTGGTGGTGGAACCCGGCATCGTGCTCGACCACCTCAACGCCTGGCTCAAGCCCCATGGGCTCTGGTACCCGGTGGATGTCTCCACCAGCGCCCAGTGCACCCTCGGCGGCATGACCGGCAACAACTCCTGCGGCTCGCGCTCGATCCGCTACGGCAACATGGTCCACAACGTGCTGGGGGTCGACGCCTGGCTCGCCGACGGCAGCGAGGGGCACTTCGGCTTCCTCGACGAGCTGCCCGAGAGCGGGCCGGTGCGGGCACTGGCGGACAAGGTCAAGGCCATCGCCGACGGGGTCGCCCCGGAGATCCGCGAGCACTTCCCCAAGGTGCTGCGCCGGGTCGGCGGCTACAACCTGGACCTCTTCGACTGCCAGAACCCCAAGCCCTACGATGCGCGGGAGCGGGTCAACCTGGCTCACCTGCTGGTGGGCTCGGAGGGCACCCTGGGGGTGAGCCGGCGCATCACGCTCAGGCTCTCGCCGCTGCCCGTGCACAAGGTGCTGGGGGTGGTGAACTTCCCCACCTTCTACCAGGCGATGGACGTCACCCAGCACATCGTCAAACTCGACCCCACGGCGGTGGAGCTGGTCGACCGCACCATGATCGACCTGTCGCTCGAGAACCCGGCCTTCCGCCCGGTGATCGAGAAGGCGCTGATCGGCCAGCCCCAGGCGGTGCTGCTGGTGGAGTTCGCCGGCGAGGAGCGCGAGGCCCAGCTCGCCTCGCTCAAGCGCCTCACCGAGCTGATGGCCGACCTCGGCCTGCCCGGCAGCGTGGTGGAGATGCCCGAGGCCGCCGAGCAGGCGGCGCTGTGGAACGTGCGCAAGGCGGGGCTCAACATCATGATGAGCATGAAGGGGGACGGGAAGCCGGTCTCCTTCATCGAGGATTGCGCGGTGCCCCTGGAGCACCTCGCCGAGTACACCGACAAGCTCACCGAGGTGTTCCACCGCTACGGCACCGAGGGCACCTGGTACGCCCACGCCAGCGTCGGCACCCTGCACGTGCGGCCGATCCTCGACATGCGCCGCGACGGCGCCCGCAAGATGCGCGAGATTGCCGAGCAGGCCTCCGCGCTGGTGCGCGAGTACAAGGGGGCCTACTCCGGCGAGCACGGCGACGGCCTGTGCCGCGGCGAGTGGGTGGCCTGGCAGTTCGGCGAGACCCTGAACGACGCCTTCCGGGCGGTGAAGGGGGCCTTCGACCCGGAGAACCTGCTCAACCCCGGCAAGATCGTCGACACCCCGAAGATGGACGACGAGGCCTACTTCCGCTTTCCCACCAGCTACCAGCGCATCCCGCTCACGCCGCTGTTCGACTGGTCGGCCTGGAACGTCACCCGCGACCCGCTGACCGGCGAGCAGGGCGGGCCCGGCAGCGCCGGCGACGCCACCCATGGCCTGGCCATGGCGGTGGAGATGTGCAACAACAACGGCCACTGCCGCAAGTTCGACGCCGGCACCATGTGCCCCAGCTACCGCATCACCAAGGACGAGCAGCACCTCACCCGCGGGCGGGCCAACACCCTGCGCCTGGTGCTCTCGGGCCAGCTGGGCGAGGCGGGCCTGGCCGGTGACGAGGTCAAGGA
The DNA here is from genome assembly GCF_003547075.1 of Halomonas sp. JS92-SW72. Taxonomy (NCBI): domain Bacteria; kingdom Pseudomonadati; phylum Pseudomonadota; class Gammaproteobacteria; order Oceanospirillales; family Halomonadaceae; genus Halomonas; species Halomonas sp. JS92-SW72. The sequence continues at coordinate 1,333,444 of NZ_CP032147.1, read as the reverse complement.
GGCGCTGGATCTCTGCGTCTCCTGCAAGGGGTGCAAGCGCGACTGCCCCACCGGGGTGGACATGGCCAAGTTCAAGATCGAGGCCCGCGCCGCCCGCGCCAGAGTCAAGGGGCTCGCCCTGCGCGACCGCCTGGTCGGCGAGATGCCGCGCTATGCGCCCTGGGCGAAGCGGTTTGCCGGGCTGCTGGGCGCCGTGGAGCGCGTCGATGCCGTGGCGCGGCCGCTCAAGAGGGCGCTGGGCCTGGCCCCCGAGCGCCGCTTCCCGGCCTTCACCGGTGATTTTCTCAAGGAGTCCCACGCCTCGGCGCCTCCGGCCTCCTCGGACCAGGCGACCCGAGAGGTGGTGCTCTTCGTCGATACCTTCAACAACTACATGGAGAGCGACAACGCCCGGGCCGCCAAGCGGGTGCTGGAGGCGGCCGGCTACCGGGTGCATCTCAACGTGAAGCCGGGGGAGCGGCCGCTCTGCTGCGGACGCACCTACCTCTCCTCGGGGCAGTTCGACAAGGCCAAGGCCGAGGCGAAGCGCTCCCTGGAGGCGCTGATGCCCTTCGTCGAGCGCGGCGTGGCCATCGTCGGCCTCGAGCCCTCCTGCCTGCTCTCCCTGCGTGACGAGTTCCTGCAGTACGGCTTCGGCGACCAGGCCCGGGCGCTGTCCGAGTCGGCCTTCCTCTTCGAGGAGTTCCTGGTGCGGGCGCATCAGGCGGGGGCGCTGGCCCTCGAACTCAAGCCGCTGCCGGGGCGCGCCCTGCTGCATGGCCACTGCCACCAGAAGGCCTTCGACGCCCTGCGCCCGGTGGAGCAGGTGCTGGGCTGGATCCCGGAGCTTTCGGTTGCGACCATCGAGTCCTCCTGCTGCGGCATGGCGGGCAGCTTCGGCTACGAGGCGGAGCACTACGAGGCCTCGCTCAAGATGGCCGAGCTCTCGCTGCTGCCGGCGATCCGCGCGGCGGACGATGACGCCGTGCTGGTGGCCGATGGCACCAGCTGCCGCCACCAGATCCGCGACGGCAGCGGGCGCGAGGCGATCCACGTGGCGCGGCTGCTGGAGCGGGCGCTGGCATGACCTAGCGTGCCGCTGGCATGCGCGGCCGCGAGCCCCCATCATGGCGGCAGTGCCAGCCCGGCGACAGAGGAGGCGAGGAGCTTCGATGATCGATCTGCGCAGTGATACCGTGACCCGGCCCACCGCGGCCATGCGCGAGGCGATGGCCCGCGCCGAGGTGGGCGACGACGTCTGGGGCGACGACCCCAGCATCAACGCCTTCGAACAGGCCGTGGCGGAGCGCGCCGGCAAGGCCGCCGCGCTGCTGTTCCCCTCGGGGACCCAGAGCAACCTCTGCGCCCTGCTGACCCACTGCCAGCGGGGCGAGGAGGTGATCGCCGGCCAGTACTCCCATATCTATCGCGAAGAGGGGGGCGGGGCGGCGGCGCTCGGCAGCATCAGCGTGCAGCCGCTGCCCCACGAGGCCGACGGCAGCCTGGCGCTGGAGAGCCTGCGCGCCGCGGTGAAGGGCGACGACATCCACCACTGCCGCAGTCGCCTGCTGGCGCTGGAGAACACCTTCCGCGGCAAGGTGCTGCCCCGGGACTACGCCCTGGCCGCCACGGCCCAGGCTCACGCCCAGGGCCTGGCCACCCACCTGGACGGGGCACGGCTCTTCAACGCCTCGGTGGCCACGGGGCTGTCGCTTGCCGAGCTCTGCGAGGGCTTCGATTCGGTGTCGCTCTGCTTCTCCAAGGGGCTCGGCGCGCCGGTGGGCTCGCTGCTGCTGGGCGAGGCCGACTTCATCGCCCGGGCGCGGCGCTGGCGCAAGACCCTCGGCGGCGGCATGCGCCAGGCGGGGCTGTTGGCTGCGGCCTGCCACCACGCCTTCGACCATCACGTGGCGCGCCTGGCCGACGACCACGACAACGCCCGGCGCCTGGCCGAGGGGCTCGGGGCGATCCCCGGCGTCGAGCTGCGCGCCTGCGACACCAACATGGTGTTTACCGCCGTCCCCGCGGCCCACTGCGGGCCGCTCCAGGCACACCTGGAAGCCCGGGGGATCCTCGCCGCGGTGGGGCCGGTGACCCGCTGGGTGACCCACCTCGACGTGAGCCGTGAGGACATCGAGCGGGTGGTGGCGGCGGTGGGCGACTACGTCACCCGGGCCGGCAGCGACCTGGCGGCCGCGGCAAGCTGACCCCCCGCCCACGCCACAAGGAGAACCGTAATATGGCGATCTATCAGTACGGGGAGCATCGCCCCGAGATTCAGGACGATGTCTACGTGGCCGAGACCGCCGACGTGATCGGCCAGGTCACCCTCAAGGCCGGCGCCAGCGTCTGGTACCAGGCGGTGCTGCGCGGCGATACCGACCACCTGGAGGTGGGCGAGGAGAGCAACATCCAGGACGGGGCGGTGCTCCATGCCGACCCCGGCTTCCCGCTCCGGGTGGGGCGGGGGGTGACCGTGGGCCACCAGGCGATGCTGCACGGCTGCACCATCGGCGACGGCAGCCTGGTGGGCATCCAGGCGGTGATCCTCAACGGCGCGGTGATCGGCGAGAACTGCCTGGTGGCGGCCGGCGCCGTGGTCAAGGAGGGGGCGGAGTTCCCGGCGGGTTCGCTGATCGTCGGCGCCCCGGCCAGGGTGGTGCGCGAACTCTCCGCGGAGGCGATCGAGGGGCTCAAGAAGAACGCGGCGGGCTACGTGGAGCGCGGCCGGCTCCACGCGAGCCAGCTCAAGCGCCTCGACTGACCGGCCGGCCGAGCCCGCGGCGGCTCGACGCCCCAGACGTACAGGGCCCCGCTCCAACCGGAGCGGGGCCCTGTGCGTTGCGGGACCGATCTGGCCTCAGCCGATGGCGGCGACGCCGGCCTTGGCCACCTGAACGTCCTGGTCGGGCTTGACCCCGGAGATGCCGACGCTTCCGGCCACCTCGCCGTCGACGATCACCGGCACGCCGCCGGAGAGCAGCGACTGCATGGGGGCGGTGACGAAGGCGGTACGGCCGCCGTTGATCATCTCCTCGAAGGCCTGGGTCTCGCGGCGGCCCAGGGAGGCGTTGCGGGCCTTCTGGGTGGCCACGTCGGCGCTGAAGGGCGGGGCGCTGTCCATGCGGCGCAGGCCGAGCAGGTGGCCGCCGTCGTCGGCGACGGCGATGGTCACGCCCCAGCCGTTGGCCTCGGCCTCCTTCTGGGCGGCATCGAGGATGGCGTTGACGTCGGTCAGGGTCAGTACGGGCTTGGTCTTCATGGGGAACTCCTTGGGTGGGACTGCAGAATCTGGCCGGCGATGAGCTTTACCGGCGACAAGCCTTCGCGAGGGCGCTGTGAACCCCTCCCTGGGCGCTACTTTTGCCTTCCCTGGCAAAAGACCCTCGCTCCGCCTTATCCCCGGCGCTCATCTGACTAAGTCGCCTAGCTCAAGGCTTCATCGACGATCTCGATCCAGTGCCTGACGGGGGTGCGGTTGGCGCCGTTGAGGTGCGTCTGGCAGCCGATATTGGCCGTCACGATCACCTCGGGCTTGCCGGCCTCGAGATTGTCGAGCTTGTTGTCGCGCAGCTGCGTCGAGAGCTCGGGCTGGGTGATGGAGTAGGTGCCCGCCGAGCCGCAGCAGAGGTGGGCATCGGCCACCGGCGTCAGCGAGAAGCCAAGCCGGGTTAGCACCGACTCCACGGCGCCGCCGAGCTTCTGGGCGTGCTGCAGGGTGCAGGGGCAGTGGAAGGCGAGCTTGCGGCTCTGCTTCACCTCGAGGGCGTCTAGCGCCTCGTCGCGCAGCACCTCCACCAGGTCCCTGGCCAGCGCGCTCACCCGGGCCGCCTTCTCGGCGTAGGCCGGGTCGTCCTTGAGGATGTCGACGTACTCCTTGACGAAGGCGCCGCAGCCGCTGGCGGTCTGCACGATGGCCTCCGCGCCGGCCTCGACGTGCGGCCACCAGGCGTCGATGTTGGCCCGCGCCCGGGCGCGACCGTCGTCGTGGGCGTTCAGGTGGAAGTCGATGGCGCCGCAGCAGCCGGCCTCCGCCACCGGCGTCAGGCCGATGCCGAGGCGGTCCAGCACCCGGGCGGTGGCGGCGTTGGTGTTGGGCGAAAGGCCCGGCTGCACGCAGCCCTCCAGGATCAGCATCTGGCGGGCGTGGCGGCTGCCCTCGGGGCGCTTGCCGGCATCCACGGGGGCGGGCGGCAGCTTGTCGCGCAGGGCGCCGGGCACCAGCGGCCGGAAGGTCTGGCCGAGCTTGAGCAGCGCCTGGAAGCGCTTCGGCTCCACCAGCATCTTGCGCAGCGCATAGCGCTGGGCGCGCTCGGCCGGCTTGCGGGGCACCCGCCGCTCGATCTCGGCGCGGCCGATGTCGAGCAGCTTGTGGTACTCCACGCCGGAGGGGCAGGTGGTCTCGCAGTTGCGGCAGGTCAGGCAGCGGTCCAGGTGCAGGCGGGTCTCCTCGGTCACCTTGTCGGCGCCCTCGGGGGCCTCGAGCATCTCCTTCATCAGGTAGATGCGCCCGCGGGGGCCGTCGCGCTCGTCGCCGAGCAGCTGGTAGGTGGGGCAGGTGGCGTTGCAGAAGCCGCAGTGCACGCAGCTGCGCAACACCCGGTCGGCCTCGCGGATATGCGGCTTCTTGAGATCTTCCTCGGAAAAATGCGTCTGCATCTCGGCGTTATCCCCTCTGTCTCAGAATGCCGCGTAGAGCCGGCCCGGATTGAAGATCCCCTTGGGGTCCAGCTCGGTCTTGAGGTTCTGGTGGTACTTGGCCAGCAGCGGGGCGAGCGGGGTGAAGGGCTCGTCCACCGGCTGGCCGTTGGCGCCGCGCCAGCAGGTGGCGTGGCCGCCGGCCCGGGCGACCACCTCGCGCAGGGTCGCGGCGTCGAGGTCACTTCTCAGCCAGCGCTGGGCACCGGCCCAGTCGTAGAGCACGTCGGCATCATTGACGCCGGGAAGCTCGAGCACCGGGGTGTGGTGGGGCAGCGAGAGGCGCCACAGGGCGCGGCCGTCATCCCTGGCGAAGAAGGCCAGGCGCTGCTCGTTCAGGGCGGCCCAGAAGTCGGGCTTGAGCTCGTCGCCGCCCAGCCGCTCGGCGGTGGCGGCCACCGAGCTCGGTCCGCCCTCCAGACGCAGGTGCAGGGCGCCGTCGAGCCAGGCCGCGGCGGTGATGGGCAGCGGCTGACGGCCCCACTCGGAGAGTTTCACGAGGGCCTGGGCCAGCGGCATGTCCAGGTGCAGGCTGCGGCTGGCGCCGGGCAGCGGCAGCACCTTCATGGAGACCTCGGTCAGCAGCCCCAGGGTGCCCTGGGCGCCCACCATCAGCCGCGAGAGGTCGTAGCCGGCGACGTTCTTCATCACCTGGCCGCCGAAGCGCTGCTCGCTGCCCTGGCGGGTGATGACCCGCGTGCCCAGCACGAAGTCGCGCACGCTGCCGGCCCAGGGGCGGCGCGGGCCGGAGAGGCCGGTGGCGATCATGCCGCCCACGGTGGCGTCCTCGCCGAAGTGGGGCGGCTCGCAGGGCAGCATCTGGCCGTTGGCGGCCAGGGCGGCCTCCAGTTCGCGAAGCGGCGTGCCGGTACGCACCGAGACGATCAGCTCCACCGGGTCGTACTCGGTGATGCCGCGGTGCTCCCGGGTCGAGAGCGCCTCGCCCTCGACCTTGCGCCCATAGAAGGCCTTGGTGTCGCCGCCGACGATGCGCAGGGGGGTACCCTCGGCCTCGGCACGGCGGATGCGGTCGGCCAGCGCCTCGCTGGCGTCCTGGCTCGGGATATCGTGAGTCGTCACCATGTCGTCGAAGTCTCTCAGCCTTGGCTCTCTGGGGCCTGGGTCGGGGCGGGGGCGTCGCCGGCGCTCTTGGTCAGGCGGAACTCGGAGCAGCGCGCCGGGGTGGGAATGTTCTTGCCCGGGTTGAGCAGCTCGTCGGGGTCGAAGGCGCGCTTGGCGGCCCGGAAGGTGGCGAGCTCTCCGGGGCTGAACTGCACGCACATCTGGTGGATCTTCTCGCGACCCACCCCGTGCTCGCCGGTGATGGTGCCGCCCACCTCGACGCACAGCTCGAGAATGCGCCCGCCCAGCTCCTCGGCGCGCTCGAATTCGCCGGGCTGGTTGGCATCGAAGAGGATCAGCGGGTGCATGTTGCCGTCACCGGCGTGGAAGACGTTGGCCACGCGCAGGCCGTACTCCTCGCCCAGCGCACCGATGCCCTTGAGCACCCGGGCCAGCTCGCGGCGGGGAATGGTGCCGTCCATGCAGTAGTAGTCCGGGGACATGCGGCCTACCGCCGGGAAGGCATTCTTGCGCCCGGCCCAGAACAGCGCGCGCTCGGCCTCGTCGCGGGCCTGCTGGATGCCGGTGGCACCGGCCTGTTCCAGCACGCGGCGCACGGTCTGGCAGTCGTCGTCGACGTCGGCCTCGACGCCATCCAGCTCGCAAAGCAGGATCGCCTCGGCCTCCACCGGGTAGCCGGCGCCGATGAAGTCCTCGGCGGCGCGGATCGCCAGGTTGTCCATCATCTCCAGGCCCCCGGGGATGATGCCCGCGGCGATGATGGCGCCCACGGCGTTGCCGGCCTTCTCGATGTCGTCGAAGCTCGCCATCAGCACCTTGGCGCTCTCCGGCTTGGGCAGCAGCTTGACGGTCACCTCGGTGACCACGCCGAGCATGCCCTCGGAGCCGGTGAACAGGGCGAGCAGGTCGAAGCCCGGCGCGTCCAGGGCGTCGGAGCCGAGCGTCATGCGCTCGCCCTCGATGGTCAGCACCTCGACCCGGATCACGTTGTGCACGGTCAGCCCGTACTTCAGGCAGTGTACGCCACCGGCGTTCTCCGCCACGTTGCCGCCGATGGAGCAGGCGATCTGGGAGGAGGGGTCCGGGGCGTAGTAGAGCCCGTAGGGCGCCGCCGCCTCGGAGATCGCCAGGTTGCGCACCCCGGGCTGGACTCGGGCGGTGCGCGCGTCGGGGTCGATCTCGAGGATGCGGTTGAAACGCGACAGCACCAGCAGCACGCCGTGCTCCAGCGGCAGGGCGCCGCCGGAGAGGCCGGTGCCGGCGCCGCGAGTCACCACCGGGACGCCCAGGGCGCGGCAGCGCTTGAGCAGGGTCTCGACCTGCTCGAGGGTCTCGGGCAGCGCCACCAGCATCGGCAGGGCGCGGTAGGCGGAGAGGCCGTCGCACTCGAAGGGCCGCAGGTCCTCCTCGCGGTGCAGCAGGGTCATGCCGGGGAGTGCCTGGCGCAGGTCGGCGAGTACCTCGGCGGGATCGCGCCGGGCCACTTCGCCATCGAGTCGTTCATCGAAGAGGGTGTTCATGATGACTCCGGAGGAGAGGGAGGTATCTCTTCAGTGTAGATGTCAATTGTATGAAAATATTTTCCATTAATCCATGGAAAATTGTTCCATATAGAAGAGGAGTTGGCTCCGTTCAGAGGGGAGATGGGCGGAAAATGACCGGGCCCCGCCGAGAGTCGGCGAGGCCCGGTGAGCGTCATGCTCGTACCATCAACCCACCCGCATCAGCGGATCGGAGATGCCCATCACATAGAAGGCCACCATCGCGATGATGCCGGTGAAGACCAGGTAGTAGATGGTCGGCAGGATGGTCTTGCGGATGGTGATGCCCTCGCGGCCCAGCAGGCCCACGGTGGCAGACGCCGCGACCACGTTGTGGATGGCGATCATGTTGCCCGCCGCGGCGCCCACGGCCTGCAGGGCCACCATCATGGCGGTGGAGATGCCGAGCTGCTGTGCCACGTTGAACTGGAACTCGGCCAGCATCAAGTTGGACACGGTGTTGGAGCCGGCGATGAAGGCGCCCAGGGCACCCACGGCCGGGGCGAAGAAGGGATAGACCCCACCCACACCGTCGGCCACGAACTGCGCCATGGCCACCGGCATGGAGACCAGGTCCGCCGCGTTGACACCGGAGTTGATCAGGATCCGCACCATGGGGATGGTGAAGATCAGCACGAAGCCGGCGCCGAGAATGGTCTTGGAGGATTCGCCGAAGGCGGCTCCGAGCTCACTGATGCGCATGCGGTGCAGCAGGGCGGTGACCAGCACCACCATCAGCAGGATGCCGCCCGGCAGGTAGAGGGGGGCAATGCTCCCGGAAACGCCGGCCTCGCCGAGGATATTGCTCCAGCCGAAGGTCCAGGCGTTGAGCGCCTCACGCAGCGGGTCGATGGTACGAGAAGCGACCAGGAAGACGGCCAGCAGCACGTAGGGTACCCAGCCCATCAGGGTGGAGATCGGCGCCTTGCCGGCGATGTCGTCCAGCTTGATTTCCAGCTTGCCGATCCACTCGTCCGGCCAGGACTTGCGCTCGGGGAAGTCCCAGACATCCTTGGGAATCAGGAAGCCGCGACGGGCCGCGGGCACGACGACGGCCAGGCCGACCATGGCGCCGATCATCGACGGGAATTCCGGGCCGAGCAGCACGCCGGCCAGCATGTAGGGCACCACGAAGGCGACGCCGGCGAAGATCGCGAAGGGGGCAATGGAGAGGCCCTCCTTCCAGGATTTGCTGGCACCGAAGAACTTGACCATGATCACCACCATGATCAGCGGCATCAGGATGCCGACGATGCCGTGGATCACGGCCACCTCGGCGGCGATCAGGCGGAAGTACTCCATCCAGGTGTAGCCGCCGGCTTCCAGCGCCTCGGCGATGCCATCGCGGTTGATGCCGCCGGTGACGCCCACCACGATCGGGGTGCCCACGGCGCCGAAGGAGACCGGGGTTGACTGGATCATCATGCCCACCACCACGGCGGCCAGTGCCGGGAAGCCGAGTGCCACCATCAGCGGCGCGGCCACGGCGGCCGGGGTGCCGAAGCCGGAAGCGCCCTCGATGAAGCAGCCGAACAGCCAGGCGACGATGATGGCCTGGACACGGCGGTCGGGGCTGATGCCGGAGAAGCCGTTGCGGATCGCGGTGATGCCGCCGGAGTGCTTCAGGGTGTTGAGCAGCAGGATGGCCCCGAAGATGATCCACAGGATCGACACGGTGAGGATCAGACCCTGAAGGGTCGAAGCCAGTACCCGGTTGAAGCTCATGTCCCAGGCGAGCAGGGCGATAAGGGCGGTGACCACGTAGACGGCCGGCATTGCGGTCTTGGCCGGCATCCGGAAGCCGATCAGCAGTACACCGGCCAGCACCAGAGGCGTAAAGGCCAGCAGCGCAAGTAGGGTGTCATTCATGAGGCAGGTTTCCCCTCGACTGTTGTGATGATGTTGTCTGCAATGAGGTGGCGCGACTCCGCCTGCCGGGGGCACGGCGGATGCGCGAAAGATACGCCCTGGGAGCGTTGACTCGCCAGCGGTGGAGAATTGGTATTACCAATCGAATTCTTGTTTTCGCAATGTCTGAAATAAGGAAATGCCTTTTTCAACAATGGGTTGTTCGGTAGCGCTCGAGGTCTGCCGCAAAACGGCGTCTCCTGACTATAGACTAAAGGACAGGGAGGGCGGGGCCGGATGGGCCTTGGCATGCCGCGTGGCGGGGGCGGGAAAAGGCTGGCACACTGCCGGGGACACGCCAATCGCAACGGGGGAACGTCATGACACGGGTGCTCTTTGATCTCTGCGGCATCGATGAGGGGCTGCGCTTCTCGCCCTACTGCTGGCGGGTGCGCTATGCGCTTGCCCACAAGGGGCTGGAGGCCGAGACCCGCCCCTGGCGCTTCAATGACAGGGCGGCGCTGGCCTTTGCCGATCACGACAAGGTGCCGGTGCTGGTCGACGGTGACGAGACGGTCACCGACAGCTACGCCATCCTGCGCTACCTGGATCGCGCCTACCCCGAGTCCCCGCTGTTCGGTGACGCCCTGGCCGAGGGGCGAGCGAGCTTCCTCAAGCACTACGCGGAGCGCTCCCTGCAGCCGGCCATGCTGCGCACCATCATCATGGACCTGCTCAACGCCATTCACCCCGACGATCGCGACTACTTTCGCAACACCCGCGAGAAGCGCCTCGGTCGCACCCTGGAGGAGTTCCACTCGCCGGCGAAGGGGCTCTCGCAGCTGGATGCGGCGCTCGAGCCGCTGCGCGGCCGACTGAAGGAGGCGGACTACATCGACGGCGAGGCGCCCGCGGCCGGCGACTACCTGGTGTTCGGCAGCTTCATGTGGGCGCGCTGCGTGTCGAGCGCCGACCTGGTCTCCAACGCCGACCCGGTCTACGCCTGGCTCGAGCGCATGCTCGACCAGCACGGCGGCCTGGGGCGCCGCGCCATGCGCATCACCGATATCGAGGGGGCCTACCGCTGAAGGTCAGGGAGCGGCAGGAGGCATGAGCAGAATGGGCCTTCGCCATGTTGCATCGCACAAAATCGCCTGCTATGTTGCAATGCAGCGCAGGGCGAAGTGCCCTGTCTTCCCAAGGTAGACGGAGGTGTTCCATGACCAAGGCAACCACCCAAAAGGCCACCGAGCAGTTCGAGGGCCTGTTCGTCGAGCCGGCACGCGCCTATGGCTCCCTGACGCTCGAGTACTACGAGAAGCTGATGGCCGCCCAGATGGAAGCGGCCCGGACCTACACCGACCTCGGCCTGGCCCAGGCGCGCGCCTGGATCGACGTGCGTGATGCCGATGGCCTCAAGAAGGTCGTGGAAGGTCAGCAGAAGGCGGCCCAGGACCTGGGCGAGCGGATGAAGGCCGATGCCGAGAAGGTCAATGCCCTCGGCCAGGACTTCCTGCAGAAGAGCCAGAAGCTGGTCGAGGAAAGCCTGAAGTCCGCGACCGCCGCCGCCAAGTAAGGCAGGCGCCGGCGCCACGCCGGCCGCGACATCGAACGGGCCGCCCCATCTCGGGGCGGCCCGTGTGTTGGTGACCCGTGACGTAGGTGACCCGTGACGTAGGTGGTCGCCGAGGCGGGCGGCTCAGGGCGTCGTCTGACCCAGCAGGCGGATGACCTCGCCATCCTCCACCTGGCCGAAGTCGGCGAAGAACTGCCCCACCGCGCCGAAGCGGGCGGGGGCCTCGAGGCAGACCACCTCGTCGGCCAGGGCCTCGAGCCGTGCCAGGGTATCCGGCGGAGCCACGCCGAGGGCGGCGATGAGCCGGGCTGGCGCTCGCTGGCGCAAGGTGGCGAGTGCCGCGGCCATGGTGGCCCCGGTGGCGCTGCCGTCGTCCACCACCACCACCGTCCGCCCGGCCGGGTCGATGGGCGAGCGCACCGGCGTGTAGCGTCGGCGGCGTTCGTCGATCAGGTTGCGCTGCTCCTCGATCGCCCCGGTCAGCCACTCCTGGCGGCACTGCCTGGCCTGCTGCTCCAGGTGGACGCTGCCGTCCTCGCTGACCGCCCCGATGGCGTACTCGGGATTGCCGGGCGCGCCGATCTTGCGCACCAGCACCACGTCCAGCTCGCCCTCCAGCGCGTCAGCGATCACCCGGCCCATGGGCACGCCGCCGCGGGGAATGGCCAGCACCAGAGGGCGCTCCCCCTTCAGGTGGCCCAGGGCCTCGGCCAGGTGCCTGGCCGCCTCCAGTCGGTCGCGGTACATGGCTATCCCTCCGCAATGCGTTCGAGAGAAGTCTAGCCGAGGTGGCCCGGGCGAGCAGGCGAAGACGCGCGCGCCGCCGGGGTCTCCGGCGGCGCCTGGGTGGCGAAAGGGGTGGTGGACAGGAGAGGCGAAGTCGGGCGTCAGGCGTTGGACTCGGCCTTGCCGGCCTCGGCCTTGGCGTCCTCGCCGCCGCGCTGGCGCTTCGGCTTGCCGGGCAGGATGGCGTCGAGCAGCAGGGCGGCCAGCGCCGCCGGGACCAGGCCCGACTTCAGCAGCAGCCCCACCTGGCCGGGCATGGTCTCGGAGATCGCCTCCACGGCGGGCAGGCCGATGCCGAGGCTCAGGGAAACCGCGATGATCAGCATGGCGCGCTGGTCGAGCTCGCACTCCTGGATGATCTTGAGGCCCGCCGAGGCGATCATGCCGAACATCACCACGCCGGCACCGCCCAGCACCGCGTGGGGCATGGCCGCCACCAGGCCGCCCAGCTTGGGAAACAGCCCCATGCAGATCAGCAGGATGCCACCGATGGTCACCACATGGCGGCTGACCACGCCGGTCAGGGTGATCAGGCCCACGTTCTGGGCGTAGGCGGTGTTGGGCAGGGTATTGAAGAGCGCGGCGAAGGAGGTGGCCACGCCGTCGGCCATCACGCCGCCCGAGAGCTCGCGGTCCTTGGCCGGGCGGCCCGCGCCGCCGGTGGTGATGGCCGAGATGTTGCCGATGGTCTCCAGCCCCACCACGAACATGATCAGCACCATGCCGACGATGGCGGTGAGGTGGAACTCCATCCCGTACTGCAGCGGGCGCGGCACGGCGAACCAGGCCGCCTCGCGCAGGTTGGTGAAGTCCACCATGCCCAGTGCGATGGCCACCAGGTAGCCGGCCAGCAGCCCGAAGAGGATCGAGGAGGCCTTGACGAAACCGCGGCCCAGCTGGTGAACGGCGATGCACACCACCAGCACGAAGAGCGCCAGCAGCAGGTTGGTGGGCGAGGCGAAGTCGTCGGATCCCACGCCACCGGCGGCGTAGTTGAGGCCGACCGGCATCAGCGTGATGCCGATCAGCAGCACCACGATGCCCGTGACCACCGGTGAGAACCAGTGGCGGATCTTCCTGAGGAAGGCCCCCAGCACCACCTGCAGCAGGCCGGCGATCAAGGAGGCGCCGAGCACGGCGGCCAGCCCGAAGGCGTTGGCCAGGGGCAGCGCCACCGGCAGGAAGCCGAAGCTGGTGCCCTGGACGATGGGTAGGCGGGCGCCGATGGGGCCCACGCCAATGGTCTGGATCAGGGTCGAGACCCCGGCCACGAAGAGGGCCACCTGGATCAGGAAGATCGTCTCGCCGGTGGCGGCGCCGATCACGCCGGCGATGATGATGGGCGGAGTCACGTTGCCGGCGAACATCGCCATGATGTGCTGCAGCCCCAGGGGAATCGCCTTGGAGAGCGGCGGCATCGCGTCCGGGTCGCGGTTGATGGTGCGAGTGGGGTTCGTCTCGGGATGGGGCGCGGAACGGGGTCTGGTCATGGTCGGGCTCGCAGCTTGGGTTGTTGTCGGTGCTGGCGTGCGGGTCGTGAGGCTGGCCGGTTGTTATCGTGATTGAGGCCAATCCATGTCGTTAAATGTACACAATATGACTCCGTTTGAAAGACATCTGGATGATTTCCCGGAACTCATTTTCCGGATCCCTTGCTGATCAGCGGGTTATCCGCCATCTATTGACCGTTTGGTCATGTCGTGATCGAGTGCAGGGGGCAAGCCAGAACGACAAAAGCCCCGCGGAGGAAGCCGCGGGGCTGGCATCAGGGGCGCCGAGCGAAGCGTGGGGTGAAGGAGAGCCCTAGCCCTCCGCGCGGGCCTGCAGGCGGAACAGGGCGATGCGATTGATCTGCTCCACCGCGGTGCGGCGCTCCTCGGCCGGGGTGTTTTCCAGGCGCACCTCGAAGGCGTCGAGGATGGCGAAGCGGTCGCTGCCCTTCACCGCCATCACGAAGGGAAAGCCGAACTTCGCCTTGTAGGCCTCGTTGAGCCGCTCGAAACGGGCCAGCTCCTCCGGCGAGCACTGGTCGAGGCCGGCGCCGGCCTGCTCGCGAGTGGAGTCGTCGGTGAGGGTGCCGGCCAGTGCCGCCTTGCCGGCCAGGTCCGGGTGGGCGCGGATCACCTCCAGCTGGCGCTCGGGGGAGGCGCCCTCCAGCATCTCGCCCATCAGGGCGGCCAGGGCCTCGGGGCGATCATGGGCCTCGGTGAGGCCTCGCTCCCAGGCCAGCTCGGCGACCCAGGGGGAGTGCTCGTAGATCTCGCCGTAGCCGGCGACGAAGGCGGCCCTGTCCAGCTCGCTGGGGCGCGGGGTCAGCGTGTTGTTGTGGGTCATGGAGAAGCTCCGGTTGGGGGTGTTGGATAAATGTATACAAAAAATGTTTTGAAATGTACTCCATTAAGGTCTAAAAATGTTGTCAGGAAAATCCTCCGCCGTCTATCCAACCCGCCAATCAACCCACACCTAAGGGAGTCGAGACAATGGGACGCCTGACCACCCATGTACTGGATACCGCCCGGGGCCTGCCCGGCGAGGGCATTCGCATCGAGGTCTATCGCCTGGACGCCAGCGGCCGTACCCGCCTGAAGGAGGTCGTCACCAACGACGACGGGCGCTGCGATGCGCCGATCCTCGAAGGCGACGAGCTCTGCCGCGGCGAGTACGAGCTGGTCTTCCACGCCGGCGACTACCTGCGCCGGCAGGGCGTCGAGGCCGAGGAACCGCGTTTCCTGGACGTGATCCCGCTGCGCTTCGGGGTGGCCGATGTCGAGGCGCACTATCACGTGCCGCTGCTGCTCTCGCCGTATGGCTACTCCACCTACCGCGGCAGCTAGCCTCATCCCGAGCGTTGGCGGCACTCGCCAGTTTTCAAGACCAAGGCTGACCTTCGGTCACCAACAACAATGCCATGAGTCGAGGCTCCCCTGATGCAAGCCTATCTGCTGGACTTTGCCAACTTCATGCTGCGCTGGCTGCACGTCATCGCGGCCATCGCCTGGATCGGCGAATCGATCTACTTCGTGATGCTGGACAACAGCCTCAAGAAACCCAAGGCCGCCGAGGACCGCGACAAGGGGGTCTTCGGCGAGATGTGGGCGGTGCACGGCGGCGGCTTCTACCACAACCAGAAGTACGCCACGGCGCCGGCCAAGCTGCCCGATGACCTGCACTGGTCGTTCTGGAAGTCCTACACCACCTGGCTGTCGGGCTTCGCGCTCTTCGTGCTGCTCTACATGGCCAACCCGAGCTTCTATCTGGTCAACCCCAATGCCAGCTGGGAGTGGGCCGCCACCATGAGCGGCTGGCAGGCCAACGTGCTGGCGCTGCTCTTCCTGGTCGGCGGCTGGGTGGTCTACAACGAGCTGTGCAAGCGCATCAGCCCCGACATGACCCGGGACGGCCTGCTGAGCATCGCGGTGGCCGTGATGATGGTCGTGGTGGCCTGGCTCAGCACCCAGCTCTTCGCCGGCCGCGCCGCCTTCCTGATCACCGGCGCGGTGATGGCCACGGCGATGTCCGCCAACGTCTTCTTCTGGATCATCCCCGGCCAGCGCCGCATGGTCGCCGCCATGAAGGCGGGCGAGGCCCCCAACCCCCTGGACGGCAAGCGCGGCAAGCAGCGTTCGGTGCATAACACCTACTTCACCCTGCCGGTGGTGCTGCTGATGATCAGCAACCACTACTCCTTCGCCTACTCCCACGAGCAGGCCTGGGTGATCATGTCGCTGTTCATCTTCGCCGGGGCCCTGATTCGTCAGTTCTTCGTGCTGATGCATGCCGGCAGCATCAAGCCGGCCTATCCGGCGGCCGGCGTGGCGCTGATCGCCCTGGCGTTCTGGATCGCCGCCCCCGCGCCGTCACCCGCCGCCGATCCGGACCGTGCCGCGGTGAGCCTCGAGGAGGTCCACGCCATCATGGAGACCCGCTGCGTGGCCTGTCACGCCAGCCGGCCCACCCAGCCCGGCTTCAACGCGCCGCCGGCCGGGGTCGCCTACGATTCTCCCGAGCAGACCGCCGCCCAGCGTGCCCAGATCCAGCAGGTGGTGGCGAGCGGCTACATGCCGCTGGGCAACATGACCGGCATGACCGACGAGGAGCGCGAGGCCATCGCCGCCTGGTCACAGTGACGGCGGCGGCGCCGGTCGCCTTGCCCCTCCGCTCGTTCTTCACCCTGCGCCACGCCTTGACCCGCCCTCCCGGCGGGTCAAGGCGTATCGGGCAGTCGTATAAGGGGGCATCCGGCGTATACAATGCATGCCATCAGTGAAGGCAGGGGAGGTATGCCAGCATGAATCAGCGCCAGCCCGAGCCCGAACACCGGCCGTCTTCCCCGCGCCGCGGCAAGGACGGTGACGGTGCCGAGCGCCACGAGGTCATCTACCGGTCGATCAGCGATGCGATCATCGAGCATCGTCTCAAGCCCGGTGCCCGCCTGCGCGAGGATGCGCTCTCCGAGGTGTTCGGCGTCAGCCGCACCGGTATCCGCAAGATCCTGCAGCGCCTGGCGCTGGAGCAGCTGGTCACCCTGACGCCCCGCCGCGGGGCCAGCGTCACGCGCCCCACCGCCGACGAGGCCAAGGATGTCTTCGATGCCCGCCAGATGGTGGAGTGCGGCCTGATGCCCGAGGTGGCCCGGCGCATCACCACCGAGGAGGCGAGCGAGCTGAGGGACATGGCGCGCCGCGAGCGCGAGGCGCTCAGGGCCGGCGAGCAGAGCACCGCCATCAAGCTCTCGGCGGCCTTCCACGAGCGACTGGCCCAGCTCTCCGGCAATGCCACCCTGGCCGAATTCGTCGGCCGGCTCTGTTCGCGCTCCTCGCTGATCCTCGCCGTCTACGGCAATGCCGGGCACCTGGGCTGCGAGTCCCACGACCACGACGACCTGATCGGCTACCTGGAGGCGGGCAACGGCGAGCGCGCCGCGGCCTTCATGAGCCGCCACCTCAAGGCCATCGAGGCGTCGCTCTCCATCATCGAGGAGACCGAGGAGGCGCCGGACCTGCACAGCATCTTCGGGCGCTGACGGGCCGCGTCCGCCTGCCCCATGCAACGACAGCGCCCCGGACCTGAGTTGAACTGCACCCCGAAAGTTGGACATCCAATCCAACCTTCGGGGTGTTTTTATGAGCAATCGCGATTGCTCATAAAAACACCCCGAAGGTTGGATTGGATGTCCAACTTTCGGGGTGCAGTTCAGCCCCGGGGCCCGGTTTACCAACGACAACATGCAACGGAGTCACGCCATGCGTCACCTCTCCACCAAGCTTCTCGCCGGTACCGTCGCCGGCTCTCTGCTGGTCGCCGCCGCGGCCGCCCAGGCCGACCGCAGCGACTGGCCCTCCAACTTCACCGTGGGCACCGCCAGCCAGGGCGGCACCTACTACGTCTACGGTTCCGGCTGGGCCAACCTGGTCGCCGACGAGCTCGGCATCTCCGGCGGCGGCGAGGTGACCGGCGGCCCGACCCAGAACCTGGCACTGGTGCATACCGGCGACATCTCCTTCGGCCTGACCACCATGGGCCCCGCCTCCGACGCGGTGAAGGGCGAGAGCCCGCTGGCCCCCGGCGTGCCCATGGACAACGTCTGCGCGCTCTTCCCGATGTACGAGACCCCGTTCTCCATCACCGCGCTGTCCAGCACCGGCATCACCAGCATCTCCGACATCCCGGATGGCGCCCGCATCGGCTTCGGCCCCTCGGCCTCCACCTCCGACACCTACTTCCCGGCCATCCTCGAGACCCTGGGCGTCGACTTCCAGCGCCGCAACGGCGGCTGGTCCGACCTGGGCGGCCAGCTCCAGGACGGTCTGCTGGACGTGATCGCCTTCGCCGCCGGCATCCCGATCCCGGCCGTCAGCCAGCTCGAGGTGCAGACCAACGTGAACATCATCGAGTTCACCGAGGAGGAGATGGACACCGTGCTGGAGAACTTCCCGGTCTCCGAGTTCTGGATTCCCGCCAGCACCTACAGCACCCTGGAGGAGGATGCCCGCGCCGTCTCCATGTGGAACTTCGCCATCTCCCGCTGCGATCTGCCGGAGGACTTCATCTATGAAGTCACCAAGGTGACCATGGAGAACAACGACAAGATGCGTAACGTGCACCGCTCCGCCGAGACCTCCATCCCGGAGAACGTCGTGCACAACACCGTGCTGCCCTTCCATCCGGGTGCGGCGCGCTGGTACCAGGAGAACGGCTACGAGATCGACGAGTCGCTGATCCACTAAGCCCGCCCACTGGCACATCCCGCCCCGCCCCGGCAGTGCCGGCGCGGGGCTTGTCGTCCCCAAGCCGTCCCCATCCAAGGGTAAACGTCCCATGAACCATACTCCCGACCCGCGCCACGGCGACGAGGACCCCGCCGCTCACGCGCCCGAGACGATCGCCGAGGGCATCGACGAGGAGATCGTCGAGTCCAACCGGCGCCTCTACGTCGGCTGGCAGTGGCTGCTGTTCGGCGCCCTGGCCATCATCTACGCCACCTTCCACCTGGTCTCCCTCAACGTCTACCCGATGGAGACCTGGTCGTTCCGCATCGTGCACATCGCCGGTGCGCTGATCCTCGGCTTCGCGCTCTACACCGGCACCCGCTTCGCCGGCGAGGGCAGCGTCAAGCAGTCGCCGGTCTGGCTCGGCTGGATCAGCTACGCGCTGCTGATACCCGCCGGCTATGCGCTCTTCCAGGTCTGGCGCATGAACCAGATGATCGCGGGCGGCGCCATGCGCATCGACCCGGCGCTCGAGGCCTGGCACTACGGCTATCCGCTGATCTTCGCCACCAGCGCCGCCATCCTGCTCTCCTGGACCTACCGCCAGGTGCGCGAGCGCCTCTCGCCCCCTGACCTGGTGCTGATGCTCTGCGCCATGGGCGTCGCGGGCTACCTGATCCTGATCTTCGGCACGCCGCTGCGTGCCTCCACCGGCACCTCCTTCGCCCCCATCGGCATCTCCTATGCGGCCCTGGCCGGCTCGCTGCTGATCCTCGAGCTGACCCGCCGCGTGGCCGGCATGGCACTGGTGGTGATCTCCGCGCTGTTCCTGGCCTATGTGTGGGCCGGTCCCTACCTGCCGGGCTTCCTGGGCTACCCGGGGCTGTCGTTCAACCGCTTTTTCAGCCAGCTCTACACCGACACCGGTATCCTGGGGCCGACCACCGCGGTCTCCTCGACCTACATCATCCTCTTCATCATCTTCGCGGCCTTCCTGCAGGCCTCCAAGGTGGGTGACTACTTCGTCAACTTCGCCTTCGCCGCGGCCGGCCGCGCCCGGGGCGGCCCCGCCAAGGTCTCCATCTTCGCCTCCGGCCTGATGGGCATGATCAACGGCACCAGCGCCGGCAACGTGGTCTCCACCGGCTCGCTGACCATCCCGCTGATGAAGAAGGTGGGCTATCCGGGCCGCAGCGCCGGCGCCATCGAGGCCGCCGCCTCCACCGGCGGGCAGATCATGCCGCCGATCATGGGCGCGGGTGCCTTCATCATGGCCGAGATCACCGGCATCCCCTACACCGAGATCGCCGTCGCGGCACTGATCCCCGCCATCCTCTACTTCCTCTCGGTCTACTGCATGGTGGACTTCGAGGCGGCCCGCAAGGGCATGCGCGGCATGCGCAAGGACGAGATCCCGCTGTTCTCGAAGCTGGTCAAGCAGGTCTACCTGTTCGCGCCGATCATCATCCTGATCGCCGCCCTCTTCATGGGCTACTCGGTGATCCGCGCCGGCACCCTGGCCACCGCCGCGGCCGCCGTGGTGAGCTGGATCTCCCCCAACAAGATGGGCATCCGCGAGATCCTCAAGGCGCTGCAGCTGGCCGGCACCATGTCGATCCAGATCATCGCCGTGTGCGCCTGTGCGGGCATCATCGTCGGCGTGATCTCGCTGACCGGCGTCGGCGCGCGTTTCTCCTCGCTGCTGCTGGGCCTGGCCGGGGTCAGCCAGCTGCTGGCGCTGATCTTCGCCATGCTGATCTCGATCCTGCTGGGCATGGGCATGCCGACCACGGCGGCCTATGCGGTGGCCGCCTCGGTGGTCGCCCCGGGCCTGATCAACATCGGCATCCAGCCGCTGGTGGCGCACTTCTTCGTGTTCTACTTCGCGGTGGTCTCGGCGATCACCCCGCCGGTGGCGCTGGCCTCCTACGCCGCGGCCGGCATCTCCGGCGACAACGCCATGGGCACCTCGGTGGCCTCCTTCAAGATCGGCCTGGCCGCCTTCATCGTGCCCTTCATGTTCTTCTACAGCCCGGCGATGCTGATGGAAGGCACCTGGCCGCAGATCCTGCGGGTCGGCATCACCGCCACCCTGGGCATCGTGCTGCTGGCGGGCGTGGTACAGGCCTGGTTCTTCGGGCCGGTGAAGCTGTGGCAGCGCCTGGTGATGTTCGTGGGCGCCATGTTCATGATCTATGGCGGCATCTACACGGATGTGGCCGGCCTCGCCATCGGCGCCGCGCTGTTCGTGATGCAGCGCAAGCTGCATGGCAGTGGCGCACCGCAGGCGGCCGAAAGCGGCTGACCCTGCTGCCGCCCTGCGGGGCGGCCTTCCGCCAACCCAGCCGGAAACGCAACGGGGCCCCGCCATGGCGGGGCCCCGTTGCGTTGGCAGCCGACGAGCCGAGGCTCAGCCGACGATATTGTCGAGGATCTTCAGGCTCGGCTCGGCCTGGTTCAGCGTGTAGAAATGCAGGCCAGGCGCACCGCCGTCGAGCAGGCGCTGGCAGAGGCGCGAGATCACCTCCTCGCCGAAGGCCGCGATGGAGGCGCTGTCGTCGCCGTAGGCCTCGAGCTGCTTGCGGATCCAGCGCGGGATCTCGGCGCCGCAGGCGTCGGAGAAGCGCGCCAGCTTGGCGTAGTTGGTGATCGGCATGATGCCCGGCACGATGGGGGCCTCGACCCCCAGCGCGCGGGCCCGCTCGACGAAGTGGAAATAGGCGTCGGCATTGAAGAAGTACTGGGTGATGGCGAGGTTCGCGCCGGCCTGCATCTTGCGGGCAAAGTTCGCCAGGTCCCGCTCCAGGCTCGGCGCCTGGGGATGAGACTCCGGGTAGGCGGCCACGGCGATCTCGAAGTGGTCGCCGGTCTCCTCGCGGATGAACTCCACCAGCTCGTTGGCATAGCGCAGCTCGCCGATGCCCCCCATGCCCGAGGGAAGGTCGCCACGCAGGGCCACCAGGCTGTCGATGCCCTCCTCGCGGTAGCGGGCCAAAAGCTCGCGCAGCGGCTGCTTCTCGCTGCCGATGCAGGAGAGGTGCGGCGCGGTGGAGATGCCGCTCTCGCGCACCTGGCGGACGGTCGTCAGGGTACGGTCCTGGGTGGAGCCACCGGCGCCGTAGGTGACCGAGAAGAAGCGCGGCCCGCGGGCGGCCAGGGCGTCGCGCACGCCAACCAGCTTCTCGCGCCCCGCCTCGGTGTTGGGGGGAAAGAACTCGAAGCTGATACCCAGCGGATGTTCCTGCGCGCTCATGGTGGCACCTCTGTGTTGTCGGTCGTGATTGGCCACCATTCTGACGAGGGCCGGCGCCGGCGACCAATGAAAGTTCCGGTGTGCCTGTATCAATTTCATTCATGTTGGGCCGCTGACAGCGACGTCATCGGCAGGCATGATGCGCTCTGACAGGGAGCCGATGACCGACAGGGAGACCCGATGACCGCCCTCGACCCCACCACGCTGATGGGCCCGCTCTGGACCCTGCTGGCCTACATCCTGCTGGGCTGGCTGGCCGCCCGCCGCCTCTCCGTGGACCCGCGCCCCATCGCGACCCTGCTCATCTACCTGGTGGCGCCGCTGACCTTCTTCCGCGGCCTGGTGCTGGGCGGCCCCACGCCCGGTTACCTGCTGCTGACCCTGGCCGCCTTCGCCACCGCCAGCCTGCTGGCGGTGGTCGTGCACCGCCTGACGCGCCGCGCCTTCGCCCCCCAGGAGAGCGCCCTGCTGGCCTTCTCGGCCGGCACCGGCAACACCGGCTACTTCGGCCTGCCGGTGGCCATGGTGCTGCTGCCCCCCGAGGGGGTGACCCTCTACCTCTTCTGCGTGCTGGGCATCACCCTCTACGAGTTCACCGTGGGCTTCTATCTCTCCGCGCGGGGGCAGTTCTCGGTGGCGGAGAGCCTGGCCAAGATCCTGCGGCTGCCGCTGGTCTACGCCTTCCTGGCGGCACTGCTGGTCAGCGGCCTCGGCCTTGCGGTACCGGCGGCGGCCATGGAGGGGCTGGCGGTCTTCCCGGCCACCTACACCCTGCTGGGGATGATGATCATCGGCATGACGCTGGGGCGGGTGAGCCTGCGGGAGGTGGACGGGCGCTTTATCGGGGCCTGCGTGGCGGTGCGCTGCGTGGCCTGGCCGCTGCTGGCGCTGGCCGCGGTGCTGGGGCTGCAGGCCCTGGTGCCGCTCTCCCGGGAGATGGCCATGGCGCTTTTGCTGCTGGGGGTGGTGCCCATGGCCGCCAACGTGGTGGTGGTGGCCATGGAGCTCGGCATCGCCCCGGCCAAGGGGGCGCTGGCCGTGCTGGCCACCACCCTGGCCGCGCCGCTGCTGATACCGCTCTACCTGACGCTGATGATGCGCCTGACCGGGCTGTGATTACGTCACCCTCAGCCAGACACCGGAAGAGGCGCCAGGGACAAGCCGAAGAGGAGGTCCTCCGCCAGGGATGGCATCGGTAGCGTACAGGGAGGTATTCACAGCGCCTCCGGAAGGCCGGCCCCGCTCGCAGGCTTGTCGCTGGATAAGCCTCGAACGATGGATCATGGCGTGATAGACCCAGGCATCAGTAGCGATAACTGTCGGGCTTGTAGGGGCCCTCGGCCGGCACGCCGCTGTAGGTCTCCTGGGCCGGGGTCAGGCGGGTGATCACCCCGCCGAAGCCCTCCACCATGTAGCGGGCCACCTCCTCGTCCAGGTGGCGCGGCAGCACCGTGACCGCCAGCGCCTCGGGCTTCTCCTCCTCGGGCAGGTCGGCGAAGCGTCCCTGGTAGAGGTGCATCTGCGCCAGCACCTGGTTGGCGAAGGAGCCATCCATTACCCGAGACGGGTGGCCGGTGGCGTTGCCCAGGTTCACCAGCCGCCCCTCGGCGAGCAGGATCAGGTAGTCGCGGCTCTCGGGATCGAAATCCCCCGGCGTGCTGTCGCGGTAGACCTTGTGCACCTGGGGCTTGACCTCCTCCCAGTGCCACTGGCGGCGCATGAAGGCGGTATCGATCTCGCTGTCGAAGTGGCCGATGTTGCACACCACCGCTCCCGGCTTGAGCGCCTCGAGCATGGCGGCATCGCAGGCGTCGATGTTGCCGGTAGCGGTGACCACCAGGTCGATGCGGCCGAGCAGCGCCCGGTCGATGCTCTCGCGACCGCGGTTGATGCCCTCCCGGTAGGGCGAGACCACCTCGAAGCCGTCCATGCAGGCCTGCATGGCGCAGATGGGGTCGACCTCCGCCACCTTGACGATCATTCCCTCCTGACGCAGCGAGGCCGCCGAGCCCTTGCCCACGTCGCCGTAGCCCACCACCAGCGCCTGCTTGCCGGCCAGCAGGTGGTCGGTGCCGCGCTTGATGGCGTCACTGAGCGAGTGGCGACAGCCGTACTTGTTGTCGTTCTTCGACTTGGTGACGGCGTCGTTGACGTTGATGGCCGGCACCCGCAGCAGGCCGTCGCGCAGCATCTCCTCGAGCCGATGCACCCCGGTGGTGGTCTCCTCGCTGATGCCGTGGATGGCGTCGAGCCGCTCGGGATACTTGTCGTGGAGCAGGGCGGTGAGGTCGCCGCCGTCATCCAGCACCAGGTTGGGGGTCCAGCCGTCGGGACCCGCCACGGTCTGCTCGATGCACCACCAGAACTCCGTCTCCGTCTCCCCCTTCCAGGCAAACACCGGGATGCCGGCGGCGGCGATGGCCGCGGCGGCGTGGTCCTGGGTGGAGAAGATGTTGCACGACGACCAGCGCACGCTGGCCCCCAGATCGATGAGGGTCTCGATCAGCACCGCGGTCTGGATGGTCATGTGGATGCAGCCGGCGATGCGCGCCCCCGCCAGCGGCTGGGCATCGCGATACTTGACGCGGATCGCCATCAGCGCCGGCATCTCGGTCTCGGCGATGCGGATTTCGCGACGCCCCCATGCGGCCAGGGCGAGGTCGGCCACCCTGAAGTCCTGGCGGGCGGGCGTGGTCAAGGCAGGCTGGTTCATGGATCACCTCTTCGCAGGGAATGGGGTGATCTTCACTATAGCCATAACGACGACGCCCGGCGCAGGCCGGGCGTCAGAGGGGGGCGAAGCGCGTCGCCGGGCTCAGAGGCCGGCGGCCTGCCGCAGGGCGCTGGCGCGGTCGGTCTTCTCCCAGGGGAAGGCGGTGAAGGTCTCGGTGTGCTCCTGGCCCTGGGGGTCGGTCCAGGTGTAGGAGGTCTCGAAGGGCTCGCGACCGAAGTGGCCGTAGGCCGCGGTGAGCTGGTACATGGGATGCAGCAGGTCGAGCATGCGGGTGATGGCATGGGGGCGCAGGTCGAAGTGCTCGCGCACCAGCTCGATGATCCGCTCGTCATCCACCTTGCCGGTGCCGAAGGTGTTGACCGAGACCGAGGTGGGCTCGGCCACGCCGATGGCGTAGGAGACCTGGATCTCGCACTTGTCGGCCAGGCCCGCGGCGACGATGTTCTTGGCCACGTAGCGGCCGGCATAGGCGGCGCTGCGGTCCACCTTGGAGGGATCCTTGCCGGAGAAGGCACCGCCGCCGTGGCGCGCCATGCCGCCATAGGTGTCGACGATGATCTTGCGCCCGGTCAGGCCGCAGTCGCCCACGGGGCCGCCGATCACGAACTTGCCGGTGGGGTTGATGTGGTAGCGGGTGTGCTCGGAGAGCCACTCGGCGGGGATCACCTGCTCGATGATCTCGCGCTTGACCATCTTGCGCAGCTCCTCCTGGTCGATGCCCGGATCGTGCTGGGTGGAGAGCACCACGGCGTCCACGGCGCAGGGCTTGCCCTGGTCGTCATAGCGGAAGGTGACCTGGCTCTTGGCGTCGGGGCGCAGCCAGGGCAGCAGGCCGTGCTTGCGCAGCTCGGCCTGGCGCTCCACCAGGCGATGAGCGTAGTGGATCGGCGCCGGCATGAAGGAGTCGGTCTCGTTGGTGGCGTAGCCGAACATCAGCCCCTGGTCGCCGGCGCCCTGATCCTCGGGCTTGCTGCGGTCGACCCCCTGGGCGATGTCCAGGCTCTGCTTGCCGATCAGGTTGAGCACGCCGCAGGTCTCGCCGTCGAACCCCACGTCCGAGGAGGTGTAGCCGATGCCGGTGATCACCTCGCGCACGATCGCCTCGAGGTCGACCCAGGCCGAGGTGCTGATCTCGCCGGCGACGATGGCCACGCCGGTCTTGACCAGCGTCTCGCAGGCCACCCGAGCCTGCTTGTCGCGGGCGATGATGGCGTCGAGCACCGCGTCGGAGATCTGGTCCGCGATCTTGTCGGGATGACCCTCGGAGACGGATTCGGAGGTAAACAGGGAGTATTCGCTCATGGCGTCCTCGACCGAGTGTGAAGCAGTCTTTAGGGGGCAAGAGTCTACACGCTGGGGCCTGGCGGGGCATCCACGATTTGATGCCGGGCGTCAAGTCGGCGACAATATGACACCGAATTCCATCGCGCCGCACGCGTCCCGCGGCGACTCACCCAGCCAGACTGCATGCCCCGCTGTCCGCCGGCGGTGGCCACTACCCTTATTCTGCCGCAGGCGAGGAGCTCTCCAATGCCGTCACGATTCGAACTGGCCAACGCCATTCGCGCTCTCTCCATGGATGCCGTCCAGAAGGCCAAGTCCGGCCACCCCGGCGCGCCCATGGGCATGGCCGACATCGCCGAGGTGCTGTGGAACGACTACCTCAAGCACAACCCGGAAGACCCCAAGTGGGCCGATCGTGACCGCTTCGTGCTCTCCAACGGCCACGGCTCCATGCTGCTCTACTCGCTGCTGCACCTGACCGGCTACGAGCTGAGCCTCGAGGA
The DNA here is from genome assembly GCF_003547075.1 of Halomonas sp. JS92-SW72. Classification (NCBI taxonomy): domain Bacteria; kingdom Pseudomonadati; phylum Pseudomonadota; class Gammaproteobacteria; order Oceanospirillales; family Halomonadaceae; genus Halomonas; species Halomonas sp. JS92-SW72. The sequence goes on along the minus strand of NZ_CP032147.1, from coordinate 1,307,950 downwards.
GCTGCAGAGCTTCCGCCAGCTTCACGCCAAGACCGCCGGCCACCCGGAGTTCGGCTATGCGCCAGGCGTCGAGACCACCACCGGCCCCCTGGGCCAGGGCCTGGCCAACGCCGTGGGCATGGCCATCGCCGAGAAGACCCTGGCCGCCCAGTTCAACCGCCCGGGCCACACCATCGTCGACCATACCACCTGGTGCTTCCTCGGCGACGGCTGCCTGATGGAGGGGATCTCCCACGAGGTGTGCTCCCTGGCCGGCACCCAGAAGCTCGGCAAGCTGATCGCCTTCTATGACGACAACGGCATCTCCATCGACGGCGAGGTCGAGGGCTGGTTCACCGACGACACCGCCAAGCGCTTCGAGGCCTACGGCTGGCACGTGGTGCCCAACGTCGACGGCCACAAGCCCGAGGAGATCAAGGCCGCCATCGAGCTGGCGAAGAGCCACGACGACCGGCCGAGCCTGATCATCTGCAAGACCATCATCGGCTTCGGCTCCCCCAACAAGCAGGGCAAGGAGGAGTGCCACGGCGCCCCGCTGGGCGAGGAGGAGGTGGCCCTGGCCCGCAAGCAGCTCGACTGGCCCCACGCCCCCTTCCATATCCCCGAGTCGATCTACCAGGGGTGGGACGCTCGCGAGCCGGGCCGCGCCGCCCAGAGCGAGTGGCAGGCGCGCTTCGAGCGCTACCGCGCCGAGCATCCTGAGCTGGCCCGGGAGTTCCTGCGCCGCATGCAGTGCAAGCTGCCCGCCGAGCTCAAGAGCGAGGCGCTGATCGAGCAGGCCCAGCAGAAGGGCGAGACCATCGCCAGCCGCAAGGCCTCCTTCAACTGCCTCAACGAGCTGGGCCCGCAACTGCCCGAGCTGCTCGGCGGCAGCGCCGACCTGGCCCCCTCCAACCTGACCTTCTGGGACGGTGCGAAGGCGATCACCCCGGAGACCCCGGACGGCAACTACCTGCACTACGGGGTGCGCGAGTTCGGCATGGGCGCCATCATGAACGGCATCGTGCTGCACGGCGGCTTCATCCCCTACGGCGCCACCTTCCTGATCTTCATGGAGTACATGCGCAACGCCGTGCGCATGGCCGCACTGATGGGCAAGCGCGCCATCTACGTCTTCACCCACGACTCCATCGGCCTCGGCGAGGACGGCCCGACCCACCAGCCCATCGAGCAGCTGACCAGCCTGCGCTCCACGCCGAACCTCTCGACCTGGCGCCCCTGCGACGCCGCCGAGACCGCCGCGGCCTGGGATGCCGCCCTCAAGCGCAACTCCGGCCCCACCGCCCTGGTGCTGTCGCGCCAGAACCTGCCCCACCAGGCGCGCACCAAGCAGCAGCTGGCCAACATCCAGCGCGGCGGCTACGTCCTCAAGGACTGCGAGGGCACCCCGGAGCTGATCCTGATCGCCACCGGCTCTGAGGTCGGCCTGGCCATGGACGCCGCCGCCGAGCTGGCGGCCCAGGGCCGCGCCGTGCGCGTGGTCTCCATGCCCTCCACCTACCGCTTCAACGGCCAGGAGGCCGAGTACCGCGAGAGCGTGCTGCCCAGGGCGGTGACCAAGCGCCTCGCCATCGAGGCGGGCCACCGCGACTACTGGCACAAGTACGTGGGCCTGGAGGGGCGCATCATCGGCATGAGCACCTACGGCGAATCCGCCCCGGCCGGCGATCTCTTCAAGCACTTCGGCTTCACCGTCGAGAACGTGGTCAAGCAGGCGAGCGAGCTGCTCGAGGGCTGAGCGTCGCGAGGTACGCAACATCAAGGGCACGGCCGAGAGGCCGTGCCCTTTTTCATGCCCGTGGGGTCGAGACGGCGCTCAGGCGACGGTGACGGTCGGATCCAGGTAGACGTCCTGGATGGCGTGCAGCAGGGCCACGCCCTCGCCCATGGGCTTCTGGAAGGCCTTGCGCCCGGAGATCAGCCCCATGCCACCGGCGCGCTTGTTGATCACCGCGGTGCGCACCGCCTCGGCCAGGTCGGAGGCCCCCTTGGAGCCGCCGCCGGAGTTGATCAGCCCGGCGCGCCCCATGTAGCAGTTGGCCACCTGGTAGCGGGCCAGGTCGATGGGGTGATCCGTGGTCAGGGCGTCGTAGACCCGGTCGTGGGTGTGGCCGAAGCCGACGGCCCGGTAGCCGCCGTTGGTCTCGGGCAGCTTCTGCTTGACGATGTCGGCCTTGAGGGTGGCCGCCAGGTGGTTGGCCTGGCCGGTGAGGTCCGCCGCCACGTGGTAGTCGGTGCCCTCGAGCTTGAAGGCCGGATTGCGCAGGTAGGCCCACAGCACCGTGACCATGCCCAGCTCATGAGCCCGGGCGAAGGCCTCGCTGATCTCCATGATCTGGCGGCGGCTCTCGTGGGAGCCGAAGTAGATGGTCGCCCCCACCGCCACGCAGCCCATGTCGAAGGCCTGCTCGACCTGGGCGAACAGCGTCTGATCAAAGATCGCCGGATGGCTCAGGGTCTCGTTGTGGTTGAGCTTGAGCATCATCGGGATGCGGTGGGCGTAGCGCCGCGCCACCGAGGCCAGCACGCCCAGCGTCGAGGCCACGCCGTTGCAGCCCCCCTCGATGGCCAGCTCGACGATATTGGCCGGATCGAAGTAGGCGGGGTTGGGCGCAAAGGAGGCCCCGGCGGAGTGCTCGATGCCCTGGTCCACCGGCAGCAGGCTGAGGTAGCCGGTGCCCGCCAGGCGGCCGTGGTCGAACAGCGCCTGCAGGTTGCGCATCACCGCGGGGCCGCGGTCGCTGTCGGCCACCACCCGGCCGACGAAGTCGGGCCCCGGCAGATAGAGGCTCTCCCGGGGGATGCCCCGGCACTGGTGGGTCAGCAGGGACTCGGCCTCGTCGCCGAGCCAGTTGGCGATATCGGTCATGGCGTTCCTCTCCTTGGTCGGGTTGACGTCGCTCTTCCCAGCGTAGTGGATGACCGTACCCACCGTGGGTCGGGCCTTGCAACCTGTCGCCAGCAGAGGACAAGGGCCCCGCGGTTAGCGACCGCTCCCCGCCGGCGCCTCGGCCGCAGGCGCGACGGCGGGGCGCGGCCGGCACACCGCTAGCGTGCTAACATGCCCGACCTCTGCCGTTGCCACACTCGAGGATCATCGATGGCCGTTATGCGCGGTTTTCTCTGGCTGCTGGGCTTCCTGCTGCTCGGCGATGTGCTGGTCACCCTCGCCGGCCTGCCGGTCTCCGCAGGGGTGGCCGGCATGCTGCTGCTCACCGCCTGGCTGATGCTGCGCGGCACGGTATCGAGCGATATCGCCGCCGCCGCCCGGCCGCTGATCGGCGTGCTGGCCATGCTGATCATGCCCGGGGTCGTCGGCGTCTTCTTCATCCTCGACACCCTCGGCGGGCAGTGGGCGGCGATCCTCGGCGCCCTGGTGGGGGGCACCCTGCTCAGCGTCTTCACCACCCTGTGGCTGATGCGCCGGCTGATGGGCAGGGAGGGCCTCGACCATGAGTGAGCTCCTCGACCACCTGCTGGCCACCCCGCTGCTGGCCATCGCCCTGACCCTTGCCGCCTACTTCGCCGGCGACCGGCTGTTCCGCCTGGTCGGCGCGCCGAGCTGGTGCCCGCCGATCCTGGTGGCCGCCCTGCTGCTGGCCGGCGTGCTGGCGCTGGCCGGCATCGACTACGCCGACTACCGGGAGGGCGCCGGCTGGCTGATGCTGCTGCTGGGCCCGGCCACCGTGGCGCTGGGGCTGCCCCTCTATCAGCAGATGGGCCATATCCGCGACCTGTGGCGCCCGCTGCTGGTCTGCCTGCCGGTGGCCGCCGGCATGGCCGCGCTCTACGCGGTGGCCATCGCCTGGCTGCTGGGGGCCTCGCCGGAGGTGCTCGCCTCGCTGGCGCCGAAGTCGGTCACCGCGCCCATCGCCATCGGGATCACCGAGCAGCTCGGCGGCTCGGTGGCGCTGATGATGGGCGGCCTGCTGCTCACCGGCGTGGTGGCCATCGCCGGGGTGGAGCTGCTCTCGCGCTGGCTGGGCATCCGCGACGAGCGCCTGCTCGGGCTCGCCCTGGGCATCAACGGCCATGCGCTGGGCACGGTGCGCGCCTTCGAGATCGGATCCACCGCCGGCGCCTTCGCCTCCCTGGGCATGAGCCTCACCGGCATCCTCACCGCCCTGCTGCTGCCGCTGGCCTGGCGGCTGCCGGGACTCGTCGGCTGAAGTGCGCTAGAATCGCGGCCTTGATTTCCTTCGCCACCCTCGCGACCAGGAGCCCCTGCCACCGCCATGGCCCACCGCATCGCCATCAACGGTTACGGCCGCATCGGCCAGTGCGTGCTGCGCGCTCTGATTGAGCAACAGAGAGCCGAGCCGCAGGGGGGCCGGCCGGCGCTGGAGATCGTCGCCATCAACGAGCTCTCCGACCTCGCCACCATCGCCTACCTGACCCGCTACGACACCACCCACGGCCGCTTCCCCGCGGCGGTGGCGCAGGGTGACGCGGGGCTGGTCATCGACGGGCGCGCGATCCGGGTGCTCAGCGAGCCCGACCCCGACCGCCTGCCCTGGCGGGAGCTCGGCATCGACCTGGTGCTGGAGTGCTCCGGCAGCTTCAAGGACCGCGCCACCGCCGAACGCCACCTGGCCGCCGGCGCCGGCCGCCTGCTCTTCTCGCAGCCGGCGGAGAGCGACGTGGATGCCACCATCGTCACCGGCATCAACGACCATGAGCTCGCCCCCGGGCAGCGCATCGTCTCCGCGGCCTCCTGCACCACCAACTGCCTGGTACCGGTGCTCACGGTGCTCGACGAGGCGCTGGGCATCGCCCATGGCGTCACCACCACCATTCATTCGGCGATGAACGACCAGCCGGTGATCGACGCCTACCACCAGACCGACCTGCGCCTGACCCGCTCGGCGATGCACTCCATCGTGCCGGTGGACACCGGCCTGGCGCTGGGCATCAACCGCCTGATGCCCCACCTGGCCGGGCGCTTCGAGTGCCTCCATGTGCGGGTGCCGACCATCAACGTCTCCGCCATGGATCTCGCCATCACGGTGAACCGCGACACCAGCGCCGCCGAGGTCAACGCCCTGCTCGCCGAGGCGAGCCGCGGGCGCCTGGCCGGGCTGCTCGGCTACACCGAGGAGCCGGTGGCCTCGGTCGACTTCAACCACGATCCGCGCTCCGGTATCGTGGACGCCACCCAGACCCGGGTGGCCGGCGGCCGCCTGATCAAGCTGCTGTGCTGGTTCGACAACGAGTGGGGCTTCGCCAATCGCATGCTCGACGTCGGCCGGCGCCTGGCCGCGATGCCCCTCGAGACCCCCTGACCCCTTCCGGTTTCCAGATGAGGACCACGCCCCGATGAACGTGCGCAAGATGACCGACCTCGACCTCAGTGGCCAGCGCGTGCTGATCCGCGAGGACCTGAACGTGCCCGTCAAGCACGGCAAGGTGACCAGCGATGCCCGCCTGCGCGCCGCCCTGCCCACCATCCAGACCGCCCGGGATGCCGGCGCCAAGGTGATGCTGATGAGCCACCTGGGCCGCCCCACCGAGGGCGAGCCCGCCGAGGAGTTCTCCCTGGCGCCGGTGGCCGAGCACCTGGGCGAGCTGCTGGGCCGCCCGGTCACCCTGATCAGCGACTATCTGGACGCCGCCCTGGACCTGGCCGATGGCGAGGTGGTGCTGCTCGAGAACGTGCGCTTCAACAGTGGCGAGAAGAAGGACGACGAGACCCTCGCCCAGCAGTATGCCGCCCTGTGCGACATCTTCGTGATGGACGCCTTCGGCACCGCCCACCGCGCCCAGGCCTCCACCCACGGGGTGGCGCGCTTCGCCCCGCTGGCCTGCGCGGGCCCGCTGTTGGCCGCCGAGCTCGACGCCCTGCAGAAGGCGCTGGCCACCCCGGCGCGCCCCATGACCGCCATCGTCGGCGGCTCCAAGGTCTCCACCAAGCTCGACGTGCTCAACGCCCTCTCCGAGAAGTGCGACCAGCTGATCGTCGGCGGCGGCATCGCCAACACCTTCATCGCCGCGGCGGGCCACAACGTCGGCAAGTCGCTGCATGAGGCCGACCTGATCGACCAGGCGAAGGCCCTGATGGCGAAGGTCGAGATTCCGCTGCCCACCGACGTGGTGGTAGCCACCGAGTTCTCCGAGTCCGCCACCGCCACCGTCAAGCCGGTGGACCAGGTCGCGGATGACGAGATGATCCTCGACATCGGCCCCGAGACCGCCGCACGCCTGGCCGCCATGCTCAAGGACGCCGGCACCATCCTCTGGAACGGCCCGGTGGGCGTGTTCGAGATCGACCAGTTCGGCCGCGGCACCGAGGTGATCTCGCGGGCCATCGCCGAGAGCCCGGCCTTCTCCATCGCCGGCGGCGGCGACACCCTGGCCGCCATCGACAAGTACGGCATCGCCGAGCGGGTCTCCTACATCTCCACCGGCGGCGGCGCCTTCCTCGAGTACGTGGAGGGCAAGACCCTGCCGGCGGTGGCCGCCCTCGAGGCAGCCGCCGAGCGGGCCTGATAGACTCCAGGCACTCATTACCCCCATCTCCCCCACGACCGACTCGCGGCGCCGCCAGGCGCCGCGACCACGCAAAAGGTGACCCCATGGCACTGATCAGCATGCGCCAGATGCTGGACCACGCCGCCGAGTACGGCTACGGCGTTCCGGCCTTCAACGTCAACAACCTCGAGCAGATGCGCGCCATCATGGAAGCGGCCGACCGCACCGACTCGCCGGTGATCGTCCAGGCCTCCGCCGGTGCCCGCAAGTACGCCGGCGCCCCCTTCCTGCGCCACCTGATCCTGGCCGCGGTGGAGGAGTTCCCGCATATCCCGGTGTGCATGCACCAGGACCACGGCACCAGCCCCGCGGTGTGCCAGCGCTCCATCCAGCTCGGCTTCTCCTCGGTGATGATGGACGGCTCGCTGGGCGAGGACGGCAAGACCCCGATGGACTATGACTACAACGTCGACGTCACCCGCCGCACCGTGGAGATGGCCCACGCCTGTGGCGTCTCCGTGGAGGGCGAGCTGGGCTGCCTGGGCTCTCTGGAAACCGGCATGGCCGGCGAGGAAGACGGCATCGGCGCCGAGGGCAAGCTGGAGATGGAGCAGCTGCTCACCGACCCGGAGGAGGCCGCCGACTTCGTCAAGGCCACCGGCGTGGACGCCCTGGCCATCGCCATCGGCACCAGCCACGGCGCCTACAAGTTCACCAAGCCGCCCACCGGCGACACCCTCTCCATCCAGCGCATCAAGGAGATCCACGCCCGCATCCCCGACACCCACCTGGTGATGCACGGCTCCTCCTCGGTGCCCCAGGAGTGGCTCGAGGTGATCAACCGCTTCGGCGGCGAGATCCCCGAGACCTACGGCGTGCCGGTCGAGGAGATCGTCGAGGGCATCCGGCACGGCGTGCGCAAGGTCAACATCGACACCGACCTGCGCCTGGCCTCCACCGGGGCGGTGCGCCGCTTCCTGGCCGAGCACCCCAGCGAGTTCGACCCGCGCAAGTTCCTCAAGGAGACCGTCTCCGCCATGCGCGACATCTGCATCGCCCGCTACGAGGCCTTCGGCACCGCCGGCCACGCCTCGAAGATCAAGCCGATCAGCCTCGAGGCCATGGTCGCCCGCTACGAGAGCGGCGAGCTGGCGCCCAAGGTGAAGTAGGGCACCGACGCCTGCCCGTCAGGCAGGCGACAGCAGGGGCGGCCCAGGGGCCGCCCCTTGCCGTCTCCGTACCCACCAACGACGCCGCCCCCGGCCAGGGCCGGGGGCGGCAGCGAGGAAGCAGCTTCCTCGGAGGTGGGTGGCAAGGCGATTACCAGGTGGACTCCTCGTCGTCCTCGTCAGGGGTCTCCCACTCCTGCTCCTCCTCTTCTTCCTCTTCGTCGAAGGTCCACTCCTCTTCCTCCTCCTCGTACTCGGTGTCGTACTCGGAGGCCTCGAAGTCGGTGCTCTCGAAGGTGTCGTCGGCACCGGCGCTGCCGTAGTTCTCATCGGGAGCCGGCTCCTCGTGCGGCACCGGATCCTGCGGCTCCTCGTCGTGGAAGTCGGCGAAGGCCAGCGGGCTGGCGGCCAGGCCGAAGGTGATACCGACGATACCGAGTTTCTTGAGGAATTCCTTGGACATCATGTTCGCGCCTCCTATGGGGTCTGAACTTGAGTTTTCCTTTGAGGAAGCCTGTGGCCTCCATCCTTGGGGAAGCCTGTGGCCTCCATGTCGACGGGCCGGATGGTGCGTGGCGCCGTCGTTTCCTGCTCACCCTGAACGGTGCAGGCGGCAGGCCAACACTCGGCCAACTCTCGAAAAATACATTAAATATCAATAGATTGAGAAAAATTTCAGCGTGCCGACTGAGTGCCACGCCCCTCGCCGGGCATGGTGAAATCTGGCACATGGGGCCCGCCGACACAGCCGGGCGACACCTTTCGGGAGGCCCCGGAGGCCGCCAACGGAAACACTGTTCACAAAGTCGTGAAACTGGGCTTTAATATAAGGGTGATCACGCCCTGTACGCTCCGCGAGGTTAGGTGATGGCCGGCCCCCTCTGTCTGCTCTTCGATTGCGACGGCACCCTGGTCGACAGCGAGCCGCTGCTCGCCGACGAGATGGCCACCGCGCTCAACGCCGTGGGCCTGCCCTTCCAGCCCAACGACTACATCGGCGAATTCCGCGGGGCCCGCTTCCGCCGCATCGTCGCCGCCCTGGAGTACCGCCACGGCAGCGTCGACCCCGCGGTGCTGGAGCCCCTGGAGGCCACCATGCGGGCCAACCTCAACCAGCGGCTGGCCACCGAGCTTACCCCCATCGATGGCGCCCCCGACGCCCTGGCCGCCCTCCACGCCTACCCCATGGGCGTGGTCTCCAACGGGCCGGTGAACAAGATCCGTACCTCCCTGCAGGCCACCGGCCTTGCCGACCTGTTCGGCGAACGGCTGTTCAGTGCCTACGAGGCCAACTGCTGGAAGCCAGACCCCGGCCTCTACCGCCACGCGGCCAGCCAGATGGGCTATGTCCCGGGGCAGTGCCTGGCCATCGAGGACTCGGTAGTGGGCGTGCGTGCCGCCCTGGAGGCGGGCATGATCGTGGTTCACCTCAACCGCTACCCGGATGTGGAAGAGACCCCGGAGGGCGCCATCATGATCACCAGCATGTTCCAGCTGCCCACCGTGGTGGCCAGGCTTGCCCTGGAGGCCGCCGCCTCGCGCCGCAGCGCCAGCCGCTGAGGCCGCTCCCCACCGAGCGTCCCACATGCAGGCAGCGCCCGCGGGCGCTATCATCGCCCTGCACATGCCCAGCCACCGCCACCCACCCGCCAGGGAGCCTTGTCATGCCCTCACTCCAGGACCAGCTGCGCGGCCTCGTCTACTCCACCGAACATGGCGAGCTCTGCCCCGACTGCCGCCAGCCGGTGGCCGAGTGCCGCTGCGCCGAACTCGCCGAGCAGGCCCGCCTGGCCGAACTCGACGGCATCGTGCGCATCCGTCGCGAGACCAGCGGCCGCAAGGGCAAGGGGGTCACCACGATCGCCGGCGTGCCGCTGCCCGAGGCGGAGCTCAAGGCCCTGGCCAAGCAGCTCAAGAAGGTGTGCGGCACCGGCGGCGCCGTGAAGGAGGGGGTGATCGAGATCCAGGGCGATCACCGCGAGCGCCTCAAGGTGGAGCTTCAGGCGCGCGGCTATACCGTCAAGCTGGCCGGCGGCTGAGCGGCGTCAGGCGCCGCCTCCGCAGAGGCCGCACAGCGCCGCCAGGGACGCCTCCACCGGCGCCTCCAGCTTGAGGGCGTAGAGGTCATCGGCGCGGGTGCGGCCGAGGTTGAAGCAGGCGATCGGCTTGCCCTCCCGGGCCGCCGCGCGGGCGAAGCGGAAGCCGGAGAAAACCATCAGCGAGCTGCCCACCACCAGCAGGGCATCGCTCTCCGCCAGCAGGGCGAAGGCCCGCTCCACGCTCTCCCGGGGCACGCTGTCGCCGAAGAACACCACGTCGGGCTTCCAGATGCCGCGCCCGCAGCGGGAGCAGCCGGGCACCCGGAAGTCGGAGAAGTCCGCCTCCAGGTCGGCGTCCCCATCGGGTGCCGCCCGGGCCGCCACCTCGGCCCAGCCAGGATTGAGCCGCGCCAGCTCGGCGTGCAGGTCGTGGCGCATGCGGTTGGCGCCGCAGCCCATGCAGCGCACCCGGTCGGCGCGGCCGTGCAGATCGATGACCCGCCGGGAGCCGGCACGCTGGTGCAGGCCGTCGACGTTCTGGGTGATCACCCCGCTGACCCGCCCCATGGCCTCCAGCTCGGCCAGCCGCCGATGGGCCGGATTGGGGCGCGCCGTGCCGAGCACCCGAAAGCCAGCCAGGGCCCGCGCCCAGTAGCGCTGGCGCGCCGCATGGCTGCCCATGAACTGCTGATGCTGCATGGGCGGTGAGCGCTTCCAGGCGCCGGCGGCATCCCGATAGTCGGGAATTCCGCTGGCGGTGCTGACGCCGGCACCGGTCAGCACCGCCAGGCGCGGATGGCGCAGGACAAAGTCGCCGAGTGCCCGCTGGGCCTCGCTGCCGAGCGTCATGCCCTGGATGGCTGTCGTCATACCGCGCTCTCCCCGGGGTGTCGTTGATGCCGAGTGCCGAAAGAGCATGGCCCCGAAGGGCAGAGGTTGTCTAGAATGGGCCCGACACTCCGCCTCTCCCTGACTGATGGGCAAGGAACCCCGATGGCCTGGCTGGAATACCTGCTTCCCCTGATCTTCCTGTTCCCCCTTGCCGCGCTGGCGGTGATCGTGGTGGCGCTGCGCAACCTCCACGACGCCCGGGTACGCTCCCCCTTCGACGCCCACCCGCTGCGCGAGCCCGGCCAGGGCCTGCGCGACCGCCTGGACCGCGCCTTCGCCGGTCTCTTCCTCAACGGCGCCCTGGGCCCGATCGCCACCCTGGCACCGCTGGTCTACGGCATGGGCCGCATGCTCTTCGCCAGCGAGCAGGACTGGGTCGAGTGGTCCCTCTACGGGGTGCTCAGCACCCTGCTGGTGCTGCTCTTCTGCTTCCTGCTGATGCGCGACTTCCAGCGCATCCGGCGTCTCAAGCTGGGCCTGGCCTGCGAGCTGGCGGTGGGCCAGGAGCTCGAGCGGCTGATCCGCCCCGAGGCCCACCCCTACTATGTGTTCCACGACGTGCCGGCCAAGGGCACCCGCATCGACCATGTGGTGGTCACGCCCTGCGGCGTCTTCGTGGTGGAGACCCGGGCCCGCACCCGCCCCTTCACCCCCTCCGGCAAGGAGATCAATCTGGTCACGGTGGAGCCGCAGCGTCTGCGCTTCCCCGGCTGGAGCGAGCATGCCCCGCTGGAGAAGACCCGGGAGCTGACCCTGTGGCTCGGCCACTGGCTCTCCGAGCTCACCGGCCGCACGGTCCCGGTGATGGGCGTGCTGACCCTGCCCGGCTGGGAGGTGGACGCCCGCCAGGGCCCCGAGGACCTGCTGGTGGTCAGCGGCGAGCGCCTCGCCGATCAGCTCGGTGAGCTCTGCCCCGGCGACTTCGATACCGAGACCCATGACGCGGTGATCGGCGTGCTGCTGGAGCGCGCCGCTCGCCTCGAGCGCCTGCCCGAGCGAGGCTGAGCCGCCCCGGGGCTCAGTCGCCCCTGAGCCGGCCGCCCATCTCCTGTGCCAGATCCACTGCATAGTGATCGGTCATGCCGCCGATGAAATCGAGCATGCGCCGATAGCTGTCGTAGAGCGACCAGGAGGGGCGCGGGGTATTCTCGCCGATCAGCGCCAGCACCCGCTGGTGCTTGAAGGTGGAGTGGCCGGTATGGTGCAGCTCATGGGCCGCGCCGATGAAGGCTTCCAGCAGGATGCCCAGGGTCGTGTAGGCACCGATCTCCAGCTTGGCCTTGCGCTCGTTCTGGAAGATGCGCTCCCGGGCCAGCTGCTTGGCCGAGGCCACGCCCCAACCCAGGTCCGGGTGGCAGAGCTCCAGCAGGTCCTGGCGCAGGCGCCCGCCCAGCAACTCCCCCTCGTGCTGCACGAAGACCGCTCCCACGTCGTTCACCGCGCGCTCCATGGCCGCCCCGCGCAGGGCGGCGATGCGCCGGCGCTGGGAGACCCCGAGGCGCTGCATGGCGGCGTAGTCGTCGGGGGCGCCGCCGGCGATCTGGATCAGGATTTCCGCCACCTCCTCATAGCGCAGGATGCCCATCTCCAGGCCATCCTCCAGGTCGAGCAGCGCATAGCAGATGTCGTCGGCGGCCTCCACCAGCCAGGCCAGTGGATGGCGACACCAGCGCCCCGCTCCCTGGGGCAGCAGGCCCAGCCGCTCGGTCACCTCGACCAGCAGCTCCCGCTCGCTCTGGTAGCAGCCGAACTTGCCGGCCGCCCCGCCGTGTTCCACCGTCCAGGGGTACTTGAGCATGGTGCCGAGCGTCGCCGTGGTCAGCCGCATGCCGCCGCGGAACTGGTTGTACTCGACCTGGGTGACGATGCGAAAGCCCTGGGCGTTGCCCTCGTAGGTGAGCAGGTCCTGGCGCTCCAGGGGCGAGAGCCCCTCCAGCAGGCCGCTGCCGTCGCTCTCGGCGCGCTTGAACCAGTCGCGGATGGCGTACTCGCCGGCGTGACCGAAGGGGGGGTTGCCGATGTCGTGGCCCAGGCAGGCGGCCTGGACGATCACGCCGAGGTCCGCCGGGGTGATCCAGGCCGGCAGCCGGCCGCTGAGCCGCTCGCCGGCGATCATCCCCAGCGAGCGCCCCACGCAGCCCACCTCCAGGGAGTGGGTCAGGCGGGTGTGGATATGGTCGTTGTCGGTGAGGGGGTGCACCTGGGTCTTGCGCCCCAGGCGCCGGAAGGAGCCGGCGAAGACGATGCGGTCATGGTCCTTGTGGAAGGGGCTGCGGCCGATCTCGTCGCGGGCGCCGCCGGCGCGCGCATCGTGCAGGCGGCTCGGGTCCAGCAGCCGCTCCCAGCTCATCTGCGTCATGGGCGTTCTCTCCTTGAGAACCCCATTCTGGCAGCCCCGGCCGCCGCCGCCCAGCCCCTACTCCCCGTCGGCCAGCGCCGGCAGCAATACCTTCAATTTTCGGGTCAGGGTGTTGCGCCCCCAGCCCAGCAGCTCCGCGGCCTCCCCCTTGCGCCCGCCGGTGTGGCGCAGGGCGGTCTCGATCAGGATCTTCTCGAAGTCCGGCACCGCCTCTTCCAGCAGGTGGGTATGCCCCGCCGCCAGGGCCCGGTCGGCCCAGTCCCGGAAGGCGGTGCGCCAGTCGCCGCTGGGGACGCTGCTACCGTCCTCGTGGCGCAGCTCCGGGGGCAGGTCCTCCACCAGGATCTCGCGCCCGGAGGCCATCACCGTCAGCCAGCGGCAGGTGTTCTCCAGCTGGCGCACGTTGCCCGGCCAGGGCAGACGGGTCAGGTGGCTCTCGGCCTCGGGGGTGAGCACCTTGACGTCGGTGGAGAGCTCCTTGGCGGCCTCGGCCAGGAAGTGACGGGCCAGCCGCGGGATATCCTCGCGACGCTCGGCCAGCTTCGGCAGGTGCACGCGGATCACGTTGAGGCGGTGGAAGAGGTCCTCGCGGAAGCGCCCATCCTCCACCAGGCTTTCGAGGTTCTGGTGGGTGGCGGCGATGATGCGCACGTCCACCTTCACCGGCGTGTGGCCGCCGACCCGGTAGAACTCGCCGTCGGCCAGCACCCGCAGCAGGCGGGTCTGGGTCTCGGCGGGCATATCGCCGATCTCGTCCAGGAAGAGGGTGCCGCCGTCGGCCTGCTCGAAGCGGCCCTGGCGCTGGGCGGCCGCGCCGGTGAAGGCGCCCTTCTCGTGGCCGAACAGCTCGGACTCGATCAGGTCCTTGGGGATTGCCGCCATGTTCAGGGCGATGAAGGGCTTGCCGGCCCGCGGGCTGTGCTGGTGCAGCGCCCGGGCCACCCGCTCCTTGCCGGTCCCCGACTCGCCGTTGATCAGCACGGTGATGTGCGAGTGTGACAGCCGGCCGATGGCGCGGAATACCTCCTGCATGGCCGGCGCCTCGCCGATGATCTCGGCATCCAGCCCCTCGGGCACGATGACCGGGCGCTGGCGCTCCCGGGCGTGGGCCACGGCACGGCGCACCAGGGCCAGCGCCTCATCGACATCGAAGGGCTTGGGCAGGTACTCGAAGGCCCCGCCCTGATAGGAGGCCACCGCGCTGTCCAGGTCGGAGTGGGCGGTCATCACGATCACCGGCAGGTCCGGGTGGGCCTCGCGCACCCGGGCCATCAGGTCCAGGCCATCGATGCCGGGCATGCGGATGTCGGTGACCAGCACGTCGGGCGGATTGTCGAGCAGGCGCTGCAGGGCGGTGTCCGCGCGCTCGATGCACTCAACGTCGAGGTCGGGTTGGGCGAGGGCGCGTTCGAGCACCCAGCGGATGGCGCGGTCGTCATCGACGACCACCACGCGAGCGGCGTCAGTCATGGCGCTTCTCCAGGGGAATCAGCAGTCGGAATTCGGTCTGGCCTGGCTCGGAATCACATTCGATCAGGCCCTGGTGCTGGTGCAGGATCGCCTGGGCGATGGAGAGCCCCAGGCCGCTGCCCTCGGCGCGGCCGGAGACCATGGGATAGAAGAGCGTCTCGCGCAGCGCCTCGGGAACGCCGGGACCGTTGTCGATGATCGCCACCTCGCACACCAGGCGGTGGCGCTCGGCGCCGAGGGTGAACTGGCGGCGCGCCCGGGTGCGCAGCACCAGCCGCGGCTCGGGCGTCCCCGACTCGGTCATCGCCTCCACGGCATTGCGGGCCACGTTGAGCACCGCCTGGATCATCTGGGCCTCGTCGCCGGCCAGGTCGGGCAAGCTGGGGTCGTAGTCGCGCTCGACCCGCACCTGAGGGTGCTCGACGCTCAGCAGCGAGCGCACCCGCTCCAGCACCTTGTGGATATTGAGCGGCTCGTGGCGGGTCACCCGGTTGGGGCCCAGCATGGAGTCCACCAGATCGCGCAGCCGATCGACCTCCTCGACGATGATCCGGGTGAACTCCTTCAGGTCCGGGTCGTCGAGGTCGCGCTCCAGCAGCTGGGCCGCCCCGCGGATGCCGCCCAGGGGGTTCTTCACCTCGTGGGCCAGGCCTCGGGTCAGCACCTTGATGGTCTCCTGGCGGGTCAGCAGCGCCTCCTCCCGGGAGATGCGCATCAGCCGGTCGCGGGGCTCGATCTCCAGCAGCAGCTCCTCCCGGGAAAGCGGCGTGACCGTGTAGTCCACCGTCAGCGCCTCGCCGCCCAGCATGGTCAGGCGCGCCTCGCGCTGGGTGAAGGGGTGAAATTCGTCCCGGGCCTTGCCCAGTACCGCGCCGAGCCCATCGTCGCTCTCCATCAGGGCGCACAGCGCCACACCCTGCACCCGGCTGAGGCTGTTCGCCAGCAGCGCCTCGGCGGCAGGGTTCATCCATCGCAGCCTCAGCTCGCCGTCCAGCAGGACCACGGCGGTGGTGAGGTGCTCCATCAAGCGTTGATACATCGAAGGGGCCATATCGAATCCAGGGTAGACACCAAGCGATTGCAAGAAGCGCGCCAGACTCGCAAGGCCCACCGCCAGGGGCTCCGCGGCGGCGGATCGCCACCTTGTCGCACCAAAATAGTGCAGAAAAGGAACGACTGCACGGCGCGACGGACGATGCCGGTGCACCGAGTGCCCCGCAAGGGCTCAGCGGGAGGTGCCGCGCTCCTCATGACGGCGCAGCGGCGGGTCATCGTCGGGCAGCCGTCGCAGCGATTCCGCACCGCGACGTAGCGGCGACGGCGCCTCGGCAGGCGGGGGCGGCGGCTTCACGGGCGAGTGGATCGGCCCGCCGCCATGGGGCGGCCAGCGGTCGCCATGCGGGGGGCGACAGGGCCTCGGGCTGCCGTCCGGGCACCACGGCCAGGGCGCCCAGCGAGGGGGCAGCTAATCGGCGGGGCGGTTGACGCTGGCCCGGTGCACATAGATGGTCACCGGCGAGCTGCGATGGCGAACGGCGCCGCTGCCATCGAGCAGCTCCGCCTGCAGCACGTGTTCGCCGGGGTTCATGTTGGCCACCATGAAGGCGGTGGTATGCATCGCCGTCTGGCTCACCTGGCCGTCCACCAGCAGGCGAACGCGATGGTCCTCGCGCAGCTCGGGCTGGATGCCCAGCTCCACCGGCACGTTACCCGCCGCCCCCACCGGGAAGGCCTGCTCATGGCTGGGGGAGAGGATGCGGAAGCTGTCGTAGGGCATGAAGGGCTGGCCGGGTGAGCCCGTCGCCGCGGCGGCACCGCTGGCCTCGAGCTGTGGCGCCGGCTCGCCGCGGCGCACCTCGCCGCTGGAGGGCACCACGGTCAGCGGCGCCAGCTCCACCTGCTCACCGCCCCGGTCCGGGTTGTCGGTAAAGACCACGTTGCCCTGGGCATCGGTGGTGCGATAGATCGTCTGGGCCTGGGCCGCCAGGCTGAACGACAGCCCCACCGCCAGGGCCATCAAGGCCTTGTTCATGGATACCCCCTGCGTGCCGCCTTCCTGGCGGTCTGTGGATGGTGTTGCCTTACCCCTGCTTGGATAGTGAACAAGATAAAGGGGTTCCGCCATGGCGGAACCCCTTTTCGATCAACGCCGGGGCGTCGATGCCGGGCCAGGTCGCGTCGCGCCTGGCCGCTGCCGTCATCAGCAGCTGTAGTACATGTCGAACTCGATGGGGTGGGTGGTCATGCGAATGCGCTCCACGTCCTCCATCTTCAGCTCGATGTAGGCATCGATCATGTCATCGGTGAAGACGCCACCCTCGGTCAGGAAGGCGCGATCCTTGTCCAGGGCATCCAGGGCCTGGTCGAGGCTGTGGGCCACGGTCGGCACCTTCTTGCCCTCTTCCGGCGGCAGGTCATAGAGGTTCTTGTCCATGGCGTCGCCGGGGTGGATCTTGTTCTTGATGCCGTCGATGCCGGCCATCAGCATCGCCGCGAAGCACAGGTAGGGGTTGGCGGTCGGGTCCGGGAAGCGGAGCTCGACGCGCTTGCCCTTGGGGCTGGCGGTGTAGGGGATGCGGATGGAAGCGGAGCGGTTGCGGGCCGAGTAGGCCAGCATCACCGGCGCCTCGAAGCCCGGCACCAGACGCTTGTATGAGTTGGTGGAGGCGTTGGCGAAGGCGTTCAGGGCACGGGCGTGCTTGATGATGCCGCCGATGTAGTAGAGGGCCATCTCGGAGAGACCCGCGTACTCGTCGCCCGCAAACTGGTTGTTGCCATCCTTCCAGAAGGACTGGTGGACGTGCATGCCGGAGCCGTTGTCACCGACCAGCGGCTTGGGCATGAAGGTGGCGGTCTTGCCGTAGGCATGGGCCACGTTGTGGATCACGTACTTGAGTTCCTGGACCTCGTCGGCCTTCTTGACCAGGGTGTTGAACTTGACGCCGATCTCGTTCTGGCCGGCGTTGGCCACCTCGTGGTGGTGCACCTCGACGGTCTGGCCGATGGCCTCCAGGGTGTTGCACATGGCGCCACGGATATCGTGGAAGCTATCGACCGGGGGCACCGGGAAGTAGCCGCCCTTGACCCGCGGGCGGTGGGCCAGGTTGCCGCCCTCGATGGAACGGTCGGTGGCCCAGGCGCCCTCTTCGGAGGTGATCTTGTACATGGAGCCCTCGATATCGGACTTCCAGTGCACCTCGTCGAAGATGAAGAACTCGGGCTCGGGGCCGAAGAAGGCGGTGTCGCCCAGGCCGGTGGACTGCAGGTAGGCCTCGGCGCGCTTGGCGATGGAGCGCGGGTCACGCTCGTAACCCTGCATGG
This sequence comes from Halomonas sp. JS92-SW72, assembly GCF_003547075.1. Taxonomy (NCBI): domain Bacteria; kingdom Pseudomonadati; phylum Pseudomonadota; class Gammaproteobacteria; order Oceanospirillales; family Halomonadaceae; genus Halomonas; species Halomonas sp. JS92-SW72. Next base: position 1,290,233 of record NZ_CP032147.1, on the reverse strand, counting down.
TGGCCGGCTCGATGATATCGCAGCGCAGCACCAGGGTGGCGTCTTCGGTGAAGGGGTCGAGGAAGGCGGTGCCGTCTTCCGGACGCAGGATCATGTCGGACTCGTTGATGCCCTTCCAGCCGGAGATGGAAGAGCCATCGAACATCTGGCCGTTCTCGAAAAACTCCTCGTCCACATCGCGGGCCGGGATGGTGACGTGCTGCTCCTTGCCACGGGTATCGGTGAAGCGCAGGTCGACCCACTTCACGTCATGTTCTTCAATCAGGGCGAGAGTCTTGGCAGACATGGTGTCCTCCAGGGTTGAACTTGGCTCGAAGCCTTGGTGATGCGAGATCGGGATACGTCGAATTCGGGGTACTGCGAAGTTGTAGCACGCCGTGGACACCCTGCCCACGGCAGCCGGCATTCTCTCCGACGCTGCCCAATACAATGCACGCCTCATGCCAACACTGCACCCCGATGCGGCAAAATAAGGGCAACATGCTGATTTAAAAAATGAAAACGAAACACCTCGGCGCACCAGCCTGAATCACGCCCCGCCGGGCGCCCCTCGGGAACATCGTCCAGCCCCATCCTTTGCACCATGAAAGTGCGAAATGATTCACCAATGCACCGCTGAAGGGCGCTCGAGGCATCGCAGGTCCCGCGCCCCTCCCGGAGGGGACCGCCATCCTGGAGCGTCCAGAGATTTCCCACCGAACCCCTTTGATACCTAGAGTCACTAACGGCTACACTTCATTACACCACCCCTCGAGGTACCGGCAGCGAACTCCTGGCAGCCGACCCACGACCCAAGGGTGCGGCCTACTGGAGCGGAGTTCGCATGGCTGACGTCACCGGCTGCATTCTGATCGACGCCCGCAGCGCCGGCTCCCGCCTGCCTCGGCAGCTGGCGGTCGTGGCGCCGCTCGCGCGTGCCGAGACCTTCTCGCTGGCCATCATCGACGACACCGGCGATGCCCGACTGCCCCCCATGGCGCACCGCTACGGTGCACGCCTGCTCAGCGTCATTCCCGCCCCCCTGGGGCAGCGCCTCAACGACGCCATCGCCCGCAGCCCTGGCCCGCTGCTGATCTTTCCCGGCATCGGCAGCGTCTCCAGCGCCGAGACGCTCTCCCGGCTGGCCGCCGAGGTGTCAGCAGGCCGGGCCGATGTCGCCCTCCTCCCCTCCCTGCAGCGCGGCCCGCAGCGGCGCCTGCTGGTCTGGCTCAGGATCAGTCGCCTGCCCCGTGGCGAAGGCCTGTGCCTGTCCCGCGCCTGGTTCGATCGCATCGGCGGCTGCGACCCCGAGCTGGACGATGGCGCCCTGGACGAGCTGCTGGAACGCCTGCGCGCCTGCGGTGCCCGGACAAGGCCCACCGACGCCTGACACTGGCCGCCGGACCCGACCGACCGTCGATCGACTATCCTGCATACGTTGACTGCCCGTCGTAGGCACGCATTGAGCCTGCCATCCGGCGCCGATAGGGTACGGACTTTACTGATCAACCGGCCGTACACGACAAAAAATGACCGCCAACCCCTCCATCCAGCGCAAGAATTTCTGGTCCGGCCTGGGCGTTGCCGCCGTCGCGGTGCTCCTGCTCACCTGGGTCATTCCCACCTGGGGCGGCCGTGGCTTCGCCGTCGGCATGCACCCCCGCACCCTGGCCACCCTCGGCGCCTGGATCATGCTGGTCTGTGCCCTCGCCCTCAGCCTGCTCAGCGCCATCGCCCTGCTGCGCACCCGCGAGCCCTTCGTGGCCCGGCCCGACCTGCTGGGCCTCTGGCACCAGACTTGGCCCTTTCTCTATGTGCTGGCCTTCATCGTGGCCATCGACCGCCTGCCGCTGACCTGGGTGGCCCCGGCGATGATCGCCGGCCTGCTGCTGATCCTCGGCGAGCGGCGCTGGCATGTGCTGGCCCTCACCGCGGCCATTCCCACCGGCGGCCTCTATGTGCTGACCGTCCACCTGATGCGCATAGGAGTGGTGTGAGATGGGATTCGATGCCATCCTCGGCTCCTTCGCGGCCGCCCTGCACTACGAGTCCATCGCGGTCATCCTCGGCGGTGTGCTGCTCGGCTATATCGTGGGGGTGATCCCGGGTCTCAACCGGGCGGTGGCCATCGCCATCGCCATTCCGCTGACCTTCTACATGTCGGCCTATGCGGCCATCGCCTTCCTGATCGGGCTCTCCAAGGGCACCGCGGCGGGCAGTGCGGTCTCGGCGATCCTGCTCAACACCCCGGGGGAGCCCTCCTCGGCGGCCACCTGCCTGGACGGCTACCCCATGGCGAGCTCGGGCAAGCCGCGCAAGGCCCTCAAGGTGGGCCTGCTGGCCTCGGTGATCGGCGACCTGCTGGCCACCCTGCTGCTGATCGCGGTGGCCATTCCCTTCGCGTCGATCGCGCTGAAGTTCGGTCCCTACGAGCTGGCCGCGATCCTGCTCTTCGCGCTGGTGTTCATCGCCGGCATGGCGGGGGGCTCCTTTCTCAAGGGCCTGGCCGCGGGCGGCATGGGGGTGATCCTCGGCACCGTGGGACTGGACCCGGAGACCGGCGCCATGCGCCTGACCTTCGGCCATGCGGAGCTGATGGAGGGGGTGCCGATCCTGCCGCTGGTGATCGGGACCCTGGCGCTGGCCGAGATGTTCGTGCAGCTCGACGAGTACCGCCGCAACAGGGGCGGCCGCGTGATCAAGCTGGGCCAGGAGGCCGATGACGACCTCTCCTGGCCGGAGTTCAAGGGCACCCTGCCGACCATCTTCAGGAGCACCGGCGTGGGGGCCTTCGTGGGGGCGCTGCCGGGCCTGGGGCCGTCGGTGGGGGCCTTCATGGCCTATGGCCTGGCCAAGCGCACCGACAAGGACCCGGAGAGCTTCGGCAAGGGCAACCCCAAGGGCATCGCCGCCGCCGAGGCCTCGGACAACGCGGTGATCCCGGCCAGCTATATCCCGCTGTTCGGCCTGGGCATCCCCGGCAGCGTCTCGGCGGCGCTGCTGGTGGGGGCCTTCATGATCCATGGCATCCAGGTGGGGCCGCTGATGCTGCGCGACCACCCTCAGATGCTCTTCACCCTGTTCTCGGGAATGATCGTGGCAAGCCTCTTGATGCTGGCGGTGGGCTGGTACGGCCTGCGCCTCTTCGCCAAGGTCACCAGCGTGCCGGCCCACATCGTGATCCCGGTGGTGATCTTCCTGTGCCTGGCCGGCATCCAGGTCCAGGGCTACGGCACCTTCGGGCTGGTCACGGTGTTCGCCTTCGCGATCTTCGGCTACTTCCTGAAGAAGTTCGACTACTCCTTCGTGACCTTCCTGGTGGCCTTCATCGTGACCCCGATGCTGGAGATGAACCTGCGCCAGTCGGTGATCCTCTCCGGCGGCGACATCGCCATCCTGCTCGACCGGCCCATCGCCCTGGCCTTCGTCATCTTCACCGTGCTGATGGCGCTGCACCTGGGCTGGAGCAGCTACCGCCAGTGGCTGCGCAAGCGGCTCAAGGCGCCCAAGGCATGACCGATCGCCGGCCGTGCCGGCGCCCCGCGATCGACTTCGATCGCAACGCTCCACCGCGAGCGACGACGCCCCATAACGCTCCATAACAACGCAACCGTGAGGTTCTGATCATGAAAGTGAAACTGCTGGGCTCCGCCCTTCTCGCCTCCGCCGTGGCCCTCGCCGGCACCGGCCTGGCCCAGGCCGACGACTTCCCGAGCAAGCCGCTGACCCTGGTGGTCGGCTGGGGCGCCGGCGGCAGCACCGACATCCAGGCCCGGGTGCTGGCCGACATCATGAGCGAGGAGCTCGGTCAGCCGGTCAACGTGGTCAACCAGCCCGGCGCCGGCGGCGGCGTGGCCCTGGCCCGCCTGGCCAACAGCCGCGACGAGGGCTACACCTTCGTGTTCGGCACCTCCATGACCATCACCTTCGGCCCGCTCTCCTCCGAGACCACCTACGACCTCGACGACTTCCGCTACGTGGCCGGCGTGACCCTCGGCCAGTCGGCCATCGTCACCGGCGAGAACCGCCCCTTCGGTGACAGCTGGGAAGACCTGGTGGCCTACGCCCAGGAGAACCCGGGTACCAGCTACGCCACCCAGACCGCGCTCGACCGCATGATCATCGAGTACATCGCCCAGCAGGAGGGCCTCGACCTGCGCATCGTGCCCACCTCCGGCGGCGCCGGCATGGCCCCGCTGATCCTCTCCGGCGACGTCGACTTCGCCTACAGCGGCGGCACCCACTCCGGCTACGCCGAGACCGGCGAGATGCCGGTGCTGCTGAGCCTGGCCGAGGATCGCCTGGTGGCCTTCCCCGACGCCCCGACCCTGCAGGAGGCCGGCTACGACATCAACGCCGCCGAGATCCGCGTGGCGATGGTGCCGCAGAACACTCCGGACGCCCACGTCGAGCGCCTGGCCGAGGCCCTCAAGGCGGCCACCGAGGACGCGCGCTTCATCGAGATCACCGAGGAGCGCATCCTGATGCCGGTGACCTGGATGCCCGAGGAGGAGGTGACCCAGCTGCTCAGCGACCAGATCGAGGGCTACAAGGCGCTGATCGAGGAGCTCGGCGGCCTGCCCGGCCAGGAGTGAGCCGCACCGGCCCGGCCTCGCCGGGCCCGGTGAGACCCGATGACGGGCGCCCCGGGGCGCCCGTCTCGCGTTGACAGCCCATCGAAAGCGCGAATCCGCTATTACCTGGCCGGGGGAGCCTGTACAATGCGCGCCCTACATTCCCTGCCCCGCGCCTAGGGTACTTAACAAAACGTGTACATAGGTGCGTACATATCAGTGAGACACACCTCATGAGCACGACATCCAGTCATACCGACGTCAGCAACCTGCGCAACATTGCCATCATCGCCCACGTCGACCACGGCAAGACCACCCTGGTCGACAAGCTCCTCAGCCAGTCCGGCACCCTGGATCGCAAGGCCGAGGGGCAGGAGCGCGTGATGGATTCCAATGACCAGGAGAAAGAGCGCGGCATCACCATCCTGGCCAAGAACACCGCCATCCGCTGGCAGTCTCCGGATGGCCAGGACTACCGCATCAACATCGTGGACACCCCCGGACACGCCGACTTCGGCGGCGAGGTCGAGCGCGTCATGTCCATGGTGGACTCGGTACTGCTGCTGGTGGACTCGGTCGACGGCCCCATGCCGCAGACCCGCTTCGTCACCCAGAAGGCCTTCGCCCAGGGCCTCAGGCCCATCGTGGTGGTCAACAAGATCGACCGCCCCGGCGCGCGTCCCGACTGGGTCATCGACCAGATCTTCGACCTGTTCGACAACCTCGGCGCCACCGACGAGCAGCTCGACTTCCCGATCATCTACTGCTCGGCGCTCAACGGCATCGCCGGCCCCGAGCCGGACCAGCTGGCCGAGGACATGACGCCCATGTTCCAGGCCATCGTCGACATCGTCGAGCCGCCCAAGGTCGAGCTGGATGGTCCCTTCCAGATGCAGATCTCCGCGCTGGACTACAACAGCTACGTGGGCGTCATCGGCCTCGGGCGCATCAAGCGTGGCTCGGTGAAGCCCAACCAGCAGGTCACCGTGATCGGCACCGACGGCGCCACCCGCAAGGGCAAGGTCGGCCAGGTGATGACCCACATGGGCCTGGAGCGCGTGCAGACCGACGTGGCCACCGCCGGCGACATCGTCTGCATCACCGGCATCGACCCGCTCTCCATCTCCGACACCCTGTGCGATCCGTCCGCCGTCGAGGCGCTGCCGCCGCTCTCCGTCGACCAGCCCACCGTCTCCATGACCTTCCAGGTCAACGACTCGCCGATGGCCGGCCGCGACGGCAAGTTCGTCACCAGCCGCAACATCAAGGATCGCCTCGAGCAGGAGCTGATCCACAACGTGGCGCTGCGCGTCGAGCAGGGCGAGACCCCCGAGAAGTTCAAGGTCTCCGGCCGCGGCGAGCTGCACCTTTCGGTGCTGATCGAGACCATGCGTCGCGAGGGCTTCGAGCTGGCCGTGGGCCGCCCCGAGGTGATCATCCGCGAGATCGACGGCGTCAAGCAGGAGCCGTACGAAGAGGTGATCATCGACTGCGAGGAGCAGCACCAGGGCGCCATCATGGAGGAGCTCGGCTACCGCAAGGGCGAGCTCTCCAACATGAACCCCGACGGCAAGGGCCGGGTACGCCTGGACTTCATGATCCCCGCCCGCGGCCTGATCGGCTTCCGCGGCCAGTTCATGACCCTGACCTCCGGCACCGGCATCCTCACCAGCCGCTTCGACCACTACGGCCCGCTCAAGCCCGACGCCGCCATCGAGCGTCGCAACGGCGTGATGGTCTCCATGGTCGACGGCAAGGCGCTGGCCTATGCGCTCTACGCCCTGCAGGATCGCGGCAAGCTGATCATCGACCACGGCACCGAGGTCTACGAGGGCATGCTGGTGGGCATCCACAGCCGCGCCAACGACCTGGTGGTCAACCCCACCAAGGGCAAGAAGCTCGACAACATGCGCGCCTCGGGCAACGACGAGAACATCGTGCTGACCCCGCCGGTGAAGTTCTCGCTGGAGCAGGCCATCGAGTTCCTCGACGACGACGAGCTGGTGGAGATCACCCCGAACCACATCCGCCTGCGCAAGAAGTTCCTCAAGGAAAACGAGCGCAAGCGCGCCAGCAAGAAGTAAGGCGAGGCGATCGCGCCACGACGCCCGCCCGGGGAGCTCCCCGCGGCGGGCGTCGTCGTTCTCGGCCCCGGCATCTTCTATGCTGGTAGCCTGCCAACTCGATCCGCCATCCACAGAGGAGAACCGGCATGCACAAGCACGTGGAGTGGGACGACCCCGGCGCCGACAGCGTGATGCGCCACTTCGAGAAGGACCCCATGGGCCACTCGGCCCCCGGCCCCGGCGACATCCTCTCGGCGCGCTACCAGGGCGCCGTGGTTCGGGTGAAGGTGGAGGCCTACGTGGAGGGCACCAGCATCGGCGAGGTGGCGGCGATCATCGCCGTCAACAACGGCCGGCGGCTGAAGTCCCACGGCAAGCTCGCCCTGGGCGACACCGTGCGCCTGCCGGACGACTCCCGCGCCCTGGAGCCCCGCGTCGGCGAGGCCCGGGACGACGACGAGGATGACGACGAACAGCGCTAGTCGATAGCGACACCATCGCCGAACTTAACGGCCGATAAACGCTTGGTGGCTGGCTCCTGACCGCGTTTTGCCGCAAAGTTGCGACACGGGCCCACAAGGCCATCGATTCGCGTTCTGGAGCCACCATGAGCAAGCATAACGTCTGGACCCACAAGGGCACCTTCCTGCTGGCCGCCGTCGGCTCGGCGGTGGGTCTCGGCAACCTCTGGCGCTTTCCCTACCTGACCGGGGAGAACGGCGGCGGTGCCTTCATTCTGGTCTACGCCCTGACCATCTTCGCGGTGGGCATCCCGATCCTGATCGCCGAGACAATGCTCGGCCGCAGCAGCCGCCGAAGCCCGATCATGGGCATGCGCTTCCTGACCCGCACCCACAACACCTCGCGGGCCTGGGAGTCCATCGGCTGGCTGGGGGCCGCCTCGGCCTTCCTGATCCTCAGCTTCTACTCGGTGATCGCCGGCTGGGCGATCCACTACACCTGGCAGATGCTCACCGGCTCGCTGGCCGGCGCCGATGCCGCCACCATCGGCGCCGGCTTCGAGGCCCTGCTCGCCTCGCCGGCCCTGCTGACCCTCTACCACACCCTGTTCATCATCGCCTCGGGGCTGATCGTCGGCATGGGCATCCACAAGGGCATCGAGAGCGGGCTGCGCATCATCATGCCGGCGCTGTTCGTCATCCTGCTGGTGGTGCTCGCCTACGGCGTGGCCAACGGCGACTTCGGCGCCGCGGCCAGTTTCCTCTTCACCTTCAACCTCGCCGACCTGAGCCTGGAGGGCTGGCTGGCCGCCATGGGGCAGTCGTTCTTCACCCTGAGCCTCGGCATGGGCGCGATCATGGCCTACGGCGCCTACATGTCCAGCGACCTCTCGCTGACCCGCACCGCCGTCACCATCGTCGACACCGCCGTGGCCATGGTCGCGGGCCTGGCGATCTTCTCGCTGGTGTTCGGCGCCGGCCTCGACGCCGGCCAGGGCCCGGGGCTGATGTTCGTCACCCTGCCGCTGGCCTTCGCCGAGATGCCCTTCGGCGCGCTGATCGGCGGGGTCTTCTTCATCCTGGTGCTGGGGGCGGCCATCAGCTCCTCCATCTCGCTGATCGAGCCGGTGGCCGCCTTCCTGGTGGAGCGCTTCGACATGACCCGCCCCCAGGCGGTGTTCGCCATGGTGGTGGCCAGCTGGGCGCTGGGCCTGCTCACCGTGGTCAGCTTCAACGTCTACGCCGAGGGCACCCTCTTCCACGCCCTGTTCGGGCGCAGCGCCTTCGACTTCATCGAGCTGCTCACCAACATCTTCATGCCGCTGGGCGGCCTTCTGATCGCGCTCTTCGCCGGCTGGGCGCTGACCCACAGCGAGGTGATGAAGGAGATGCGCACCAACGAGACCTGGTTCGCCATCTGGCGCTTCCTGGTGCGCTTCGTGGCCCCGGCGGCGGTGGCCTTCGTCTTCCTGCGCGCCATCCCCCAGGTGGAGGGCTACCTGATCCCCACCGTCGGCGCCCTGGTGATCGTCGGTGCCTTCGCCGCCGGGCGCACCTTCCTGGTGGAAGACAGCCAGGAGCAGTGACGGTCGCGCCGCCGCCCCGGGCGGCGGCGCCTCGACCGCGCGAGCGGCAGCGAATTCGGCAAGCACAATGCACCTGGAACCATGCAACAAGAACAATGGAAGCATCCATGACACCCATGATCGACGTGCGGCACGTCCACAAGGCCTTCGGTGGCCTCAGGGTCATCAACGACTGCTCGCTCTCGGTGGCGAAGGGCTCCATCACCGGGCTGATCGGCCCCAATGGAGCGGGCAAGTCGACGCTGTTCAACATCATCGCCGGCGCCCTGCCGCTGGACAGCGGCCAGGTGCTGCTCGACGGCGAGGAGATCACCAACCGCCCCGCCAACGAGCTCTTCCACAAGGGGCTCTTGCGCACCTTCCAGATCGCCCACGAGTTCTCCCAGATGACCGCCCTGGAGAACCTGATGATGGTGCCCCCCGCCCAGGCCGGCGAGGGGCTCTTCAACGCCTGGCTCAAGCCGGGGCTGGTGCGGGCCCAGGAGGAGGGGGTGCGCCGCAAGGCCTTGGAGGTGATCGACTTCATCGGGCTCTACCACGTGCGCAACGAGCTGGCCGGCAACCTCTCCGGCGGCCAGAAGAAGCTGCTCGAGCTCGGCCGCACCATGATGACCGACGCCCGGGTGGTGCTGCTCGACGAGATCGCCGCCGGGGTCAACCGCACCCTGCTGGGCGACCTGGTGGAGAACATCGAGCGCCTCAACCGCGAGCTGGGCTACACCTTCCTGGTCATCGAGCACGACATGGACATGATCGCGAGGCTCTGCGACCCGGTGATCGTGCTGGCCCAGGGCAGCGTGATGGTGGAGGGTACGATCCAGGAGATCCAGAGCAACCCGGAGGTCATCGAAGCCTATTTCGGCTCCGCCTGACGCACGCTGCAGCGACATCCACAACGAACTCCAAAGAACAACACACCCAGGGACTCCCCCACGATGCCACTCCTAGATGCGCGCGACGTCCATGGCGGCTACGGCGGCATGAACATCCTCAACGGGGTGAACATGGCCATCGAGGCCGACGAGATCGGCGTCATCGTCGGCCCCAACGGCGCCGGCAAGTCCACCATGCTCAAGGCCGTGTTCGGCCTGCTGACCGTGACCCAGGGCGAGATCCTGCTGCGCGGCGAGCCGATCCACAACCTGCCCCCCAACAAGCTGGTGCAGCAGGGCATGGGCTTCGTTCCCCAGGAGAAGAACGTCTTTCCGAGCCTCACGGTGAAGGAGAACCTGGAGATGGGTGCCTTCCTCAAGCCCCAGAACGTCAAGCGCATGCTCAAGCGGATCTACGACTTCTTCCCACCGCTCTATGACAAGCGCCACCAGCCCGCCGGCGAGCTCTCCGGCGGCCAGCGCCAGATGGTGGCCATGGGCCGGGCGCTGATGGCCGAGCCCAGCCTGCTGCTGCTCGACGAGCCCACCGCGGGCCTCTCGCCGCTCTACATGAACGAGATCTTCGAGCAGGTGAAGCAGATCAACGCCGCCGGCGTGGGCATCCTGATGGTGGAGCAGAACGCCAAGCAGGCGCTGGCCATCGCCGACAAGGGCTTCGTGCTGGCCGCCGGCCAGAACCGCTTCACCGATACCGGTGCCGCCCTGCTGGCGGACCCGGAAGTGGCCAGGAGCTTCCTGGGCGGCTGAGCCAGGGACAGGAGAACAACCGTCGTGAACGAACTCGTCTTCTTCATCAACAACGTGATCATCGCCGGCAGCGTCACCGGCTCGATCTACGCCATCGGCGCCATCGGCGTGACGCTGATCTTCAGCATCATGCGCTTCGCCCATTTCGCCCACGCCGACATGATGACCTTCGGCGCCTTCATGGTGCTGCTGCTCACCGCGGCCTTCCCGGGCGTGGGGGCCGTCGTGGGGCTGCCCACCCCGGTGGTCATGCTGCCGGCGGCCATGGTGCTCACCGCCCTGCTCGCCGTGGGCATCGACAAGGCCTTCTACAAGCCGCTGCGCGCCCACGGGGTGAAGCCCATCGTCATCGTGATCGGCTCGCTCGGGGTCACCCTGATGCTGCAGGGGCTGATCCGGCTGTTCGCCGGCACCAGCGCCCAGAACCTCTACATGGCCGGCGAGCGCAAGGAGATCTACCGCCTCGCCCTGCCCTTCGAGGGGGTGCGCGCGCCCATCGTGATCACCGAGCCGCAGATCATCCTCTTCGTGCTGACCATCGCCTGCGTGGTAGGCCTGCACCTCTTCCTCAACCGCTCGCGGCTGGGCAAGGCGATGCGCGCCATGTCGGACAACCCCGACCTGGCCCGCGCCTCGGGGATCAACACCAACGCCATCGTGGCGGTGACCTGGGTGATCGCCGGGGGGCTCGCCGCCATCGCCGGCACCCTGCTGTCGCTGGACGTCACCTTCAAGCCGGACCTCAGCTTCTTCCTGCTGCTGCCGATCTTCGCCGCGGCCATCGTCGGCGGCGTGGGCCACCCCTACGGCGCCATCGCCGGCGGCTTCGTGGTGGGCTTCGCCGAGACCCTGGCGGTGTTCAACTGGTCGGTGCTGCTGCGGCCCATCGCCCACCACTTCCCGGAGTGGCTGGAGCTGCCGCGCAACCTGGCCTTCGTGAGCACCGAGTACAAGATCGTGGTTCCCTTCTTCATCCTGGTGGCCATCCTGGTATGGCGTCCGACCGGCATCTTCAAGGGCAAGGTGATCTGATGAACACGACCGACAAGCGCCGCGAGGACCTGGTCGCCGCCCCCTCGCGCTTCCCCCTCCGCGAGGTGGTGCTGTTTGCCGCCCTGCTGGCGGCCATCCTCGGGGTCTACATGGCGATGGGGGCGGCCTACAGCACCCGCATGCTGGTGGAGGCCGCCTGCTACGCCATCCTGGCCCTCGGCCTGACCATCCAGTGGGGCTACGCCGGCCAGTTCAATGCCGGGGTGATGGGCTTCGTGGCCCTCGGCGGCTACTGCGCCATGGCCTTCAGCGTCCCGGTCAACCCCGCCTTCTGGGAGAGCGAGCTGCCCGGCGAGCTGGCCCGGGTGCTGCTCTACGCGGCGGCCGCCGCCATGCTGGTGTTTGGCGCCACTAGGCTCGACCGCATCGGCGTGCCCAAGCGGCTGCGCACCCTGATCGCCATCGTGCTGGCGGTGGTGCTCTACCTGGTGGTGATCAGCCTGCTGCGCGGAGTCACCGGCGAGATCCAGTCACGGGCGGGCTTCGTCGGCGGCCTGGGCCTGCCGGCCTGGACCGGCTGGATCGTCGGCGGGGCGCTGGCCGGGGCGGTGGGCTACTTCATCGGCCATATCTGCCTGGGGCTGCGCAGCGACTACCTGGCCATCGCCACCCTGGGCATCGCCGAGATCATCAAGGCCTTCCTCAAGAACTCCGACTGGCTGACCCGCGGCACCGCCACCGTCTCGCCGCTGCCCTGGCCCACCCCGGGGCCGGCGGAGCTGGGCTTCACCCTGGCTCGGGCGCTCTACCTCTCGGTGACGGCGGTGATGATCGCGGTGATCTTCTTCCTGCTGCACCGCGCCTATAACGCCCCCTGGGGGCGGATGATCCGCGCCATCCGCGACAACGAGGTGGCCGCCTCCGCCATGGGCAAGGACATCAACCAGCGCCGCCTGGAGATCTTCGTGCTGGGCTGCGTCCTGATGGGGCTGGGCGGCGGGGTGCTGGCCACCTTCAACAGCCTCTTCGACCCCCAGGGCTACCTGCCGCTCAACCACACCTTCCTGGTGCTGGTGATGGTGATCCTGGGCGGGCCGGGCAACAACCTGGGCACCATCTTCGGCGCCGTGGCGGTCTACATCATCTGGATCATGTCGGAGCCGCTGGCGCTGGCGGTGATGAACCTGGCGGTGCACCTCGGCGACCTGTGGTTCGCCTGGGAGCCGCCGCGCAACATCGAGAGCCGCGCCCTGCAGGCCCGGGTCTTCGTGATCGGCCTGCTGATCACCCTGGTGCTGCGCTTCGCGCCTCAAGGACTCTTACCTGAAAAGGTCAGGCACCACGGGTAGGCTTTATCGAAAACTGTCTACGCTCGGCCATACGGCGTTAAAAATCAGCTCAAGGTACTCATTTACAGCTGTAAACTCCGTCCTTTCGCTGATTTTTGCCTTGTCTGGCCTTCGCTCGACGACTTTTCGAAAAAAGCCTTATCAACGTGAAAGGCCCCGGCGGGAAACCGCCGGGGCCTTTCTGGTCAGAGAGCTCGGATCAGCTCAGCGCGGGAGGCTCAGGGCTCGACGAAGCCCTTGCTGACGAAGCGGCCGTCCTCGACCACCATCTCCACCACCACGCCCGGCACGTCGCCATCCTCGTCGAACTCGTGGCTGCCGGAGGCGCCCTCGTAGTTGATCTCGGTGCCGGCGGCAATCAGCTCCACGGCCTTCTCCCACTCGCCGGGCAGGATGATCTCGCCCGGGGCACTGGAGACGCTGCGCAGCGCCGCGGAGAGCCCCTCGCGCTCGGCGCTGCCGTTCTGCTCGATGGCCAGCGCCACCAGGAAGGCGGCATCGTAGGCCTGGGCGGCGAACACCGCGCTGGGGTCGATGCCGGCGGCCTCGGCGGCCTCGTTGAAGATCTCGGTGCCCGGCAGGTCGGGGCTGCCCGGGCGGGTGGCGATCATGCCCTCCAGCACATCGGCGCCCACCGCCTCGACCAGGCTGTCGCCCACCATGCCGTCGGCGCCCACGTACTGGGTGAAGGTGCCCGCCTCATAGGCCTGGCGCAGCACCGTCTGGCCGGAGGAGTCGGCGTAGGCCAGCACCACCAGGGTGTCGGCACCGGTGGCCGACAGCGAGCCCAGCTCGGAGCGGTAGTCGGCGCGGCCATCCTCGTGGGCCAGGTTCTCGGCCACCTCGCCGCCACCCGCCACGAAGGCCTCGGTGAAGGCGTCCGACAGGCCGCGGCCATAGTCGTTGTTCACATAGGTCACGGCCACATAGTCGATGCCCTTGTCGAGCACCAGCTTGGCCAGCATCTCGCCCTGGAAGGCGTCCGAGGGCACGGTACGGAACACCAGGTCGTTGTCGTCGAGCTCGCTCACCGCCGGCGCCGTGGAGGCCGGCGAGACCATCACCACCCCGCCGGGGATCGCCGCGTTGTTGGCCGCGGCGATGGTCGCCCCGGTGCAGAGCGCGCCGACGATGGCGGTGACGTTCTCGGTGTTGACCATGCGGTCCGCCGCGTTGGAGGCCGCGGAGGCGTCGGCGCAGGTGGTGTCGGCGCTGGGCATCACCAGGGTCTGGCCGCCCAGGATGCCGCCCTGCTCGTTGACCTGCTGCACCGCCAGGCGGGCACCCTCGTAGATCGGTGGCGTCAGGCTCTCGATGGGGCCGGTGAAGCCGCCCAGGAAGCCGACCTTGACCTCGGCCTGGGCCGCGCCGGCCAGACTCAGTGCGGAGGCCGCGATGGCCATCGACAGGATGCTCTTCTTCATATTGTGTTCCCGTGCAGGTTGCGATGTTCAGGAGTCTTTGAGGGTTTCCCGATTCCAATCTGGAAGGCCTCGAGGAAAAACACAAGCCGTCGCTGCCAACGCTGGCTGCCCCATCGGTCAACTCCCTGCGCCGCCAGCAGGGCACGCCAGCCTGCCTATACTGAAAGGCCCCGACCCCGTCCGTTGCCTGGAGCACGCCATGCGCCCCCTGTCCCTCGTCCTGCCTCTGACCGCCACCCTGGTGCTTGCCGCCGGCGGCGCCCACGCCTACACCCCCGCCGGCACCGATCTCGTCTACGAGGTGAACGGCGAGGCCTTCGAGGGCTATCTCGCCACCGCCGAGGGGGAGGCCCGCGGCAGCGTACTGATCATCCACGACTGGGACGGCCTGGACGACTACGAGCGCCAGCGCGCCGACATGCTCGCCGCGCAGGGGTATGACGCCTTCGCCGTGGACCTCTACGGCCAGGGCAACCGGCCCCAGGAGATCGAGAACAAGCGCACCGAGACCGCCCGCCTCTACGAGGACCGCGAGCGCATGCGCACCCTGACCCTGGCCGGCCTGGCCGAGGCCCGCGCCCAGGGCGCCGCCGAGCCCAGCGTGATCATGGGCTACTGCTTCGGCGGCGCCGTGGCCCTCGAGCTGGCCCGCTCCGGCGAGGCCGAGGCGGTGCACGGCTTCGCCAGCTTCCACGGCGGCCTGGCCACCCCCGAGGGGCAGAGCTGGCCACAGGGCGCCGGGCCGATCCTGATCGCCCACGGCGGCGCCGACAGCGCCATTCCCATGAGCGAGGTCGCCACCCTGGCCGAGGAGCTGGAGGCCGCCGAGGCGACCTACGAGATCCAGGTCTACTCCGGCGCGCCCCACGCCTTCACCGTGTTCGGCAGCGACGCCTACCGGGCGCACGCCGATGCCCGCGCCTGGAGCGCCTTCCTGATCCTGCTCGACGAGGCACTCTGACCATGCTGCAGCAGCTGCTCACCGTCACCGAGCTCGGCGGCAGCCGCCGCGAGATCGGCCTGGCCCACGGCCGCACCCACGCCCGGCTGATCCAGCGCAGCCTGGAGGTCTACGACCGGCTCTTCCACGACTTCGTGGGCATACGCTGGGTGCGGGCCCGGGTCGAGGCGGCACGCTTCGGGCGCATGATCGAACGCGGCTTTCCCGAGATCCTCGAGGAGATGGACGCCATCGCCGAGGGGGCCGGGGTCGAGCCCATCGACATCCTCACCCTCAACTGCCGCAGCGAGATCTCGCTGACCCGCGCCAGCGGCGGCTGCTCCGCCTTCGCCCTGCAGCGCGCCGGCACCCAGTGGCTGGCCCAGAACTGGGACTGGCGCACCGACCAGCTGCACAACGTGGTGGTGCTGAAGATCCAGGGCGAGACCAGCGCCCCGCTGGTGAGCGTCGGCGAGGCGGGCATGGTGGCCAAGATCGGGTTCAACGCCCACGGCATCGGCGTCTGCCTCAACGCCATCCGTTCGCAGACCTGCGGCGAGGGGCTGCCGATCCACGTGGCGCTGCGCAAGATCCTCGAGAGCCCCGACATGGAAAGCGCCCTGGCGGTGGCCAGCCGCGACCGGGTCTGCTCCCCGGCCCACTTCCTGGTGGCCAGCGCCGAGGGCGAGGCGGTGGGGCTCGAGGTGCACCCCGGCGAGCCCGGCCGGCTGCCGGCCGAGGGCGGCGTGGTCACCCACACCAACCACCTCTACGCCCCGGACGCCACCGCCCAGGTGGCGGACTTCCCCCGTGCCGACTCGCGCCCGCGCCTGGCCCGCCTGGATGCCCTGCTGCGCCGGGAACCGGCGCCGAGCGCCCCTGTGGACGAGCGCGCCCTGTTCGAGATCCTCGCCGACCACGACGGCGAACCGCTCTCGATCTGCCGCCACTTCAACCCCGCCCAGCCCCCGGAGGAGCGCATGGAGACGCTGTTCGGGGTGGTGATGAACCTCACCGAGCGGCGCCTCGCCGTGCGCCACGGCAAGCCCTGCGAGTCCGAGGAGGCGCTGGTGGTGAGGCTGTGAGGCGTGCCCCCGGCACAGCGGCCCGGGGGACGCGACGTCCCGCGGGTCAACGCAAGGGCGGCCGGGACAGGCTATGATGGGGGCTGAATTTGCTGCATCGCAGTAACCCACCTCCGGAGCCGCCCCATGGATGCCCCCCACGACAACCGCTACATCGAGAACCGCACCTTCGACGAGATCCAGGTAGGCGACGAGGCGCACCTCGAGAAGCGCCTGACCCTGGATGACATCAAGCTGTTCGCCATCATGTCCGGCGACATCAACCCCTCCCATGTGGACGACGACTTCGCGCGCAGCTCGCGCTTCCAGGAGGTCATCGCCCACGGCATGTGGGGCGGCGCGCTGATCTCCACGGTGCTAGGCACCCAGCTGCCCGGCCCCGGCACCCTCTACCTGGGCCAGACGCTGAGCTTCCGGGCACCGGTCGCCCTCGGCGACGTGCTCAGGGTCAGCGTGCGCGTCAGCGCCAAGGACGATGCCCGCTCGCAGCTGACCCTCGACTGCCGCTGCGAGAACCAGCGGGGCAAGGTGGTGATCGAGGGCGAGGCCCGCGTGCTCGCCCCCACGGAGAAGATCCGCCGGCCCCGTGCCGTGCTGCCCACGGTGCGCCTGGCCGAACGCGGCCGCCTGCACGAGATCCTCTCCGCCGCCGACCACCCCCCCGCCATCCCCGTGGCGGTGGTGCACCCGGTGGACGATGTCTCGCTGACCGGCGCCGTGGCCGCCGCCCACCAGGGCCTGATCATCCCCCTGCTGGTGGGCCCGGAGGCGAAGATCCGCGCCGCGGCGGATGCCGCCCGGCTCGATATCAGCGAGTTCGAGCTGATCGACGTGCCCCACAGCCACGCCGCCGCGGAGCGCGCCGTGGCGCTGGTGCGGGAGGGACGCGCCGAGGCCCTGATGAAGGGGGCCCTGCACACCGACGAGCTGATGCACGAGGTGCTCAAGCGCGACGGCGGCCTGCGCACCGAGCGCTGCATCAGCCACGTGATGGCCTTCGACGTGCCGACCTACCCGCGCCCGCTGTTCATCACCGACGCCGCCATCAATATCTCGCCGAGCCTCGACCAGAAGCGCGACATCATCTGCAACGCCATCGAGCTGGCCCACGCCCTGGGCAACCAGGCCCCCAGGGTGGCCATCCTCTCCGCGGTGGAGACGGTCAACCCCCGGATCCCCTCCACCCTGGACGCCGCCGCCCTGTGCAAGATGGCCGACCGCGGCCAGATCTGCGGCGGCACCCTGGACGGCCCGCTGGCCTTCGACAACGCCATCTCGGAGAGCGCCGCGCGCACCAAGGGCATCGACTCCCCGGTGGCCGGGCGCGCCGATATCCTGGTGGCCCCGGACCTGGAGTCCGCCAACATGCTGATGAAGCAGCTGACCTACCTGGCCGATGCCACCGGCGCCGGCCTGGTACTGGGCGCCCGGGTCCCGATCATCCTCACCAGCCGCGCCGACGAGGCCATCACCCGCATGGCCTCCTGCGCCCTGGCCCTGCTGGTGGCCGACCACCAGCGGCGCCAGGGGCTGCCCGAGCCGGGAGCCTGAGATGCGTCATATCCTGACCCTCAACAGCGGCTCCTCCAGCCTGAAATTTGCCCTCTACCCGCTGGCGGGCGCCGCTTCCCTCGACGCCCTGACGCCCCGCTATCGCGGCAAGTTCACCGGGCTCAACGGCGGCGCCCCCGGCTTCACGCTGGCGGATGGCGAGGGCCGCCCGGTGGCGGCGGAGATGGGCGAGCTGCCCCCGCGCCTCGACCTGCCGGGCGCCACCGCACGCCTGCTGAGCTGGCTGGAGGCGCACCCCGACCTGGCGCTCGCCGCGGTGGGGCACCGCGTGGTCCACGGCGGCCGCGCCTACCATCGTCCGGTGCGCCTCACCCCCGAGATCACCGACGCGCTCAAGGCCTTCGAGTCGCTGGCACCCCTGCACCAGCCCTTCTGCCTGGCCCCGGTGGCGGCGCTGGCCGAGCGCTACCCCGAGCTGCCCCAGGTGGCCTGCTTCGACACCGCCTTCCATGCCGACCAGCCCGAGGTCGCCCGCTGGTTCGCCCTGCCCCGGGAGATGACCGAGCGCGGACTGATCCGCTACGGCTTCCACGGGCTCTCCTACGACTACATCAACCAGGTGCTGCCGGCCTGCCTGGGCGATGCCCCCCGCGAGCGGGTGATCGTCGCCCACCTGGGCAACGGCGCCAGCCTCTGCGCCATCCGCAACGGCCAGAGCGTGGCCTCCACCATGGGCTTCACCGCCATCGAGGGAATGCCCATGGGCACCCGCAGCGGCAGCCTCGACCCGGGGCTGGTGCTGCACCTGATCCAGCAGGAGGGGATGAGCGCCGACGAGGTCACCGAGCTGCTCTACAAGCGCTCCGGCCTGCTCGGCGTGTCCGGCATCAGCAGCGACATGCGCGAGCTGCTCGCAAGCCCCGCGGCGGAGGCCCGCGAAGCGGTGGCGCTCTACGCCTACCGCGCCGTGCGCGAGATCGGCAGCCTGGCGGCCGCCCTGGGCGGGCTCGACCAACTGGTCTTCACCGCCGGTATCGGCGAGCGCGCCGCCCCGGTGCGCGAGGCCATCTGCCGGGGCTGTGAATGGCTGGGCCTGGCCCTCGACCCCGACGCCAACCGCCGCGACGCCAGCCGCATCAGCCGTGCCGAGAGCCGCGTGGGCGCCTGGGTGATCCCCACCGACGAGGAGCGCATGATCGCCTGGTACAGCGCCCGCCTGCTGGGGCAGGCGTAGGCAGTTTTCGGACAGAGCCTAGTCCGCCAGCGCCTCCTCCACCAGGGCCCGCGCCGCGGGGCTCATGGGCAGGCCCAGCGCCAGCTCATGGGCCTTGGGCGACATCTTCTTCCAGGTCATCTGCACGATGCGGATCAGATGGTCGTGGTCGATCTGCCTGGCGAAGTCCGCGAAGTAGTTCTCCAGGAACACCAGGCAGGCGCAGTCCTCCACCGCCTGGGCGCCCGGGTCGCGCCCCAGGCCCTGCTTGCGGATCATGCGCTGCACCGCCTCGGCCGACTCGTCATCGAAGCCCGCCTCGCGCATCAGCGCGGCGGTGGTCTCGCCGGCACGCTGGCCCTGGTCGCGCCGCCAGGTCAGGTAGCCCACCCGCCCCTCCGGGTAGTCGCTGCGCGGCACCTGCCAGCGCTGCAGGTGCTGGCCGCGCACCGCCAGGCGCATCAGCTCGTCGGGGTGCTCATGCAGCCGCTCCAGCCAGGCGCTCATGCGCCCGGCGTGCCACAGCTCCCGGGGCACGGGCGCCGGCGCCCCCTCCACCTCCACATGGCGCGGGTCCTGCGCGTGCAGCGCATCCAGGGCGGCCAGGGTCTTCGCATAGGGGGTATCGGACATGCTCACTCCTTGTGATCGATGAAGGGCCCACTGCCACCCAGCATATCAGCGGACGCCCGCAGCGGGGCGAAGCCACGCCACCGGGGAGATACACTGAGCGGAGAACCGACCGGGAGAGGCGCCATGAAATACATCTTCGAGGTGCATATCCGCGACGGCTACCGGGCCGAGGAGTACGCCGAGGCCTGGGTGCGCGCCAGCGAGATCATCCAGCGGGCGCCGGGGGCGCGAGGCACCGAGCTGCACCGCAAGATCGACGACCCCACCACCCTGATCGCCATCGCCCACTGGGACAGCAAGGCCAGCCGCGACGCCATGGAGGCCAGGCGCGACCCGACGGTGAAGGCGATCATCAAGAGCGCCGCCCCCTGCTGCGAGATCCGCCTGATCGGCGAATTCGAGGAGCCGGAGTGGGTGGTGATGCCCCCCGAGGAATAGGGGCAGGGAAGCAGTAGGACGTTTCTGATTGCCGCCTGATTGCCACGAAGCTTAAGGCGACTGGTGGGAGATCGGCTCTGCCCGCGGTTCGACGCTTCGACGAATGGCGCCGCAGGCGCCCCGGCGGTGTTGGCTGCCGTCAGCTCATGCCACCCATGCCGGGCACAGGATGCTTAGCCTGCTCGCCTAGCGTAAGCTTGGGTAACCAATGCCCGCCCCGCCATCGACAAGCAGGATGCTGCCATGGACAAGAAGGCCCTCAGCGAACGGGACATCTGCACCAAGTTCATCACCCCGGCGCTGGCGCGCGCCGGCTGGGACATTCAGACCCAGGTGCGCGAGGAGGTCTCCTTCACCGCCGGGCGCATCATCGTGCGCGGGCGGATGCATATTCGCGGCAAGCGCCGCCGCGCCGACTACCTGCTCAGCTACCACAAGAACCAGCCCATCGCGGTGATCGAAGCCAAGGACAACAAGCACGGCCTCGGCGACGGCATGCAGCAGGCGCTCGACTACAGCGACGCCCTGGACGTGCCCTTCGTGTTCACCAGCAACGGTGACGGCTTCCTGTTCCACGACCGCACCGGCCTCGGCAGCCAGACCGAGACCGTGCTCGGCCTCGACGACTTCCCCTCCCCGGAGATGCTCTGGGAACGCTACTGCCGCTACCGGGGCCTGGGGCCCGCCGAGCGCCCGGTGGTGGAGCAGCCCTACTATGACGACGGCAGCGGCCGCAGCCCGCGCTACTACCAGCGCATCGCCATCAACCGCACCGTGGAGGCGGTGGCCCGCGGCCAGGATCGCATCCTGCTGGTGATGGCCACCGGCACCGGCAAGACCTTCACCGCCTTCCAGATCATCTGGCGGCTGTGGAAGGCCAAACAGAAGAAACGCATCCTCTTCCTCGCCGACCGCAACATCCTGGTCGACCAGACCAAGAACAACGACTTCAAGCCCTTCGGCCAGGCGATGACCAAGGTCACCAACCGCACGGTGGACAAGTCGTATGAGATCTACCTGTCGCTCTACCAGGCGGTGACCGGCAGCGAGGAGGAGCAGAACATCTACCGCCAGTTCTCGCCGGACTTCTTCGACCTGATCGTCATCGACGAATGCCACCGGGGCAGCGCCGCGGTGGATTCCGCCTGGCGCCGGGTGCTCGACTACTTCGCGTCCGCTACCCATATCGGCCTGACCGCCACGCCCAAGGAGACGAAAGAGGTCTCCAACATCGACTACTTCGGCGAGCCGCTCTACACCTACTCGCTCAAGCAGGGCATCGAGGATGGCTTCCTCGCCCCCTACAAGGTCATCCGCGTGGATATCGACCGCGACCTGCAGGGCTGGCGGCCCAGCAAGGGGCAGCGCGACAAGCTCGGCCAGGAGATCGAGGACCGCATCTACAACCAGAAGGACTTCGACCGCCAGCTGGTGCTGGAGCCACGCACCGAACTGGTGGCGCGCAAGATCACCGAGTTCCTGGAGGGCAGCGACCCCTACCAGAAGACCATCGTCTTCTGCGAGGACATCGACCACGCCGAGCGCATGCGCCAGGCGCTGGTCAACCTCAACCCCAAACGGGTGGCGGAGAACCGCAAGTACGTGATGCGCATCACCGGCGACGAGGCCGAGGGCAAGGCGGAGCTCGACAACTTCATCAACCCCGAAGAGCGCTATCCAGTCATCGCCACCACCAGCAAGCTGATGACCACCGGCGTCGATGCCCAGACCTGCAAGCTGATCGTGCTCGACCAACGCATCCAGTCGATGACCGAGTTCAAGCAGATCATCGGCCGCGGTACCCGCATCAACGACGACTACCACAAGCACTGGTTCACCATCCTCGACTTCAAGAAGGCCACCGAGCTGTTCGCCGACCCAGACTTCGACGGCGACCCGGTAAAGGTCTACCAGCCCGGCGCCGGCGACCCCGTCACGCCGGATGATGAGCAGGAAGCGAGCGAGACAGCAGTGGAAGGCGTCGAGGAAGAGCTCGCCGGCTACGAGCTGGAGGATGGCGCCACCTGGCAGAACGACGACGCCACGGCCGCGCCGGTGACCGCCTTCGGTGACGATGAAGGCCAGGGCAAGCGGGTGAAGTATGTGGTCGATGACATCACCGTCAGCGTGGTGGCCGAGCGAGTGCAGTACCTGGGCCCGGACGGCAAGCTGATCACCGAGAGCCTGCGCGATTACACCCGTCAGAAGGTGAAGGAGCAGTTCGCCTCCCTCGACGACTTCCTGCGCCGCTGGCACGACGCCGAGCGCAAGCAGGCGATCCTCGACGAGCTGGCCGAACAGGGCATCTTCTGGGAGGAGCTGATCGCCGAGCTCGGCAAGAAGCTCGGCGACGAGCCCGACCCCTTCGACGTGATCTGCCATATCGCCTTCGATCGCCCGCCGCTGACCCGCCGTGAGCGCGCCGAGCAGGTGAAGAAGCGCGACCTCTTCGGCCGCTACGAGGGCCAGGCGCGAAAGGTGCTGGAGTCGCTGGTGGAGAAGTACGCCGACGCCGGCATCACGCCCATCGAGGACCCCAAGGTGCTCACCCTGGCCCCCTTCAGCGCCATCGGCGCCCCCATGGAGCTGGTCAACGCCTTCGGCGGCAAGGCCGGCTACACTCGCGCCGTCCACGAGCTGGAAGATGCCCTCTACCACTCCAGCGGCTGACCGGTATCCTGTCGCCATTCGCCATCGCGCCACCCGGCGTTATCCACACCCCGATGCCGCTCCTCCCGCCTGTGGATGAACCGGCATCTGCCCAGCATCGCAAGGAATCGACACCCCCATGAGCATCAGCACCACCATCAAGTCCATCCAGGACATCATGCGCAAGGACGTCGGCGTCGATGGCGACGCCCAGCGCATCGGCCAGCTCGTCTGGATGCTGTTCCTGAAGATCTTCGATGATCGGGAGCAGGAGTGGGAGATGTTTGACGACGCCTACCGCTCGCCGATCCCCGAGCCGCTGCGCTGGCGCCGCTGGGCCGCCGACCCCGAGGGCATGACCGGCGACGAGCTCAAGGAGTTCGTCGACACCATGCTCTTCCCCGGCCTGCAGCAGCTGCAGCCCCGCGGCGACGACACCCGCGCCGTGGTGATCCGCAACGTCTTCGAGGACGCCTACAACTACATGAAGTCCGGCCAGCTGATGCGCCAGGTGATCAACCGGCTGCAGGACGGCATCGACTTCAACACCCAGGCCGACCGCCACCAGCTCGGCGACATGTACGAGCAGATCCTCAAGGACCTGCAGAGTGCAGGCAACGCCGGCGAGTTCTACACCCCGCGGGCGGTGACCGAGTTCATGGTCAACCGGGTGGACCCCAAGCTCGACGAGATCGTGATGGACCCGGCCTGCGGCACCGGCGGCTTTCTCACCTGCACCATCGAGCACAAGCGCAGCCGCTACGTGCAGACCCCGGAGGACGAGCAGACCCTGCAGGCCAGCATCCGCGGCATCGAGAAGAAGCCCCTGCCCCACCTGCTGGCCACCACCAACCTGATCCTCCACGGCATCGAGGTGCCGGAGCAGATCCGCCACGACAACGCCCTGGCCCGCCCGCTGATCAGCTGGGGGCCCAAGGAGCGGGTGGATGTGATCATCGCCAACCCGCCCTTCGGCGGCATGGAGGAGGACGGCATCGAGACCAACTTCCCCCAGGCTTTCCGCACCCGCGAGACCGCGGACCTCTTCATGACGCTCTTCATCCAGCTCTTGAAGGAGGGCGGCCGCGCCGCCGTGGTGCTGCCGGACGGCTTCCTGTTCGGCGAGGGCATGAAGACCCGCCTCAAGGAGAAGCTGCTTTCCGAGTGCAACCTGCACACCATCGTTCGCCTGCCCAACGGGGTGTTCAACCCCTACACCGGCATCAAGACCAATCTGCTCTTCTTCACCAAGGGCCGGCCCACCGAGCAGATCTGGTACTACGAGCACCCCTACCCCGAGGGGGCCAAGAGCTACAGCAAGACTCGGCCGATGCGCTTTGCGGAGTTCGCCACCGAGATCGACTGGTGGGGTGAGGAGAGCGACGGCTTCGCCGCCCGGGAGGAGACCGAGCAGGCCTGGAAGGTCGGCATCGAGGAGATCAAGGCGCGCAACTACAACCTGGATATCAAGAACCCCCACCAGGGTGAGCAGATCAGCCACGACCCAGAGGAGCTGCTGGCCAAGTACGCCCAGCAGCAGGCGGAGATCCAGGAGCTGCGCGACCAGCTCAAGGAGATCCTTGGCGATGCGCTGAGTCATGCGACTTCCAGGGAGGGCGAACAGGCATGAGCGCGCGCGAGCTGATTACCGACCACCTCGACCTCTGGACCGGAGCCGTGACCCAGAAGCGCAGCGGTGGCCGCGGCAACAATGGAAAGATCGAGCTGACCGGCATCAAGAAGCTGCGCGAGCTAATTCTGGAGCTCGCCGTGCGCGGCAAGCTGGTGGAGCAGGACCCCAGCGACGAGCCCGCCAGCGTATTGCTGGAGCGCATCGCCGAGGAGAAGGCCAGGCTGGTCAAGGAAGGGAAGATCAAGAAACCGCGACAGCTGCCCAAACTTGCAGGAATGGAAAAACCTTTTGACCTTCCTAATGGGTGGAGCTGGGGTCAGCTTGAGGATGTTGGGCACGACTGGGGGCAAAAGCAGCCAGACCAGCAACTTACATATATTGATGTTTCTGCAATTGACAACATCAAGGGGGAAATAAGAAGGCCTGAAGTCATTAGCGCGGATGATGCCCCTTCGCGTGCTAGAAAGAAGGTTATGCCTGGCACACTCATATACTCGACCGTTCGCCCCTATCTTCAAAACATTGCCGTATTAGAAGATCAGTTTGACCCTGAACCTATCGCCAGCACTGCTTTCGCCGTCATCAACCCTTTAGGCGGAATTCCAGCTAGATTTTTGCTTCACTACCTGAGAAGCCCTGCCTTCGTTCGCTACGTGGAGTCAGTTCAGTCAGGCATTGCTTACCCAGCCATCAATGACAAGCAATTTTTCTCGGGCTTAGTACCAATCCCACCGGCTCTGGAGCAACACCGCATCGTCGAAAAAGTCGACGAGCTAATGGCCCTATGTGACCGGCTTGAGCAGCAGGTCGGCGACCAGCTGGAAGCGCATGAGGTGTTGGTCGATACCCTGCTCGACGCCCTCACCCGCTCCGCCGATGCCGCGGAAGTGACCGCGAGCTGGGCCCGCATCGCCGAGCATTTCGATACCCTCTTCACCACCGAAGCCAGCATCGACAAGTTGAAGCAGACCATCCTTCAGCTGGCGGTGATGGGGCGACTGGTGGAGCAGGATCCCAATGATGAACCCGCCAGCGTGCTGCTGCAGCGTATCGCCGAGGAGAAGGCCAGGCTGGTCAAGGAAGGGAAGATCAAGAAGCCGAAGAAATTGCTGGAGGTTGCGGAGGAAGAGAAGTCGTTTGAGGCACCTCATAACTGGGCTTTTACAAGGATGACAGAGCTATACGATCTTCAAAACGGATACGCATTCAAAAGCGGATGGTTTAGCCATTCTGGCATTAAGCTTCTGCGAAATATAAACATTTCACATGGTGTAATTGATTGGAGTGAATGCGCCCTACTGCCGGAAAGCATGGCGAGTGAATATCAAAGATTCTCCCTGCGCAGTGGAGACTTGGTGATCTCACTCGACCGCCCTCTAATCAGCACTGGATTAAAATACTCAGTCGTTAAAGAAAAAGACCTTCCATGTCTTTTGCTTCAGCGTGTCGCTCGTTTCCAGCCGTATTCGGACACAGTTATCACTCGCTACTTAGAATACTGGCTCAACTCTGCTATGTTCACAAGCTCAATTGATCCCGGACGAAGCAACGGAGTACCGCACATATCTACGGGCCAGATTGGAAAAGTCGTCTTTCCACTCCCCCCGAAAGATGAACAACACCGCATCGTCGACAAAGTCGACGAGCTGATGGCCCTCTGCGACCAGCTCAAGGCCCGCCTGGGCGAGGCCGGCGCGACCCGCACTCACCTCGCCGAGGCAGTGGTGGAACAGGCGGTGAACTGATGGCTTAGACCACCTGAGCCATCCCGGGAGGACAGAGCAAGTAAGAACCCCCGCGTAAGCTCGTGAGAGCCAAGAGGCGGGGGCCGTGTTGACGCATGTGTACGGCGCTCAGCGCATCAGGCTCAAGCCTGCATCCGGAACACATTGGCCGGCATTGCCGGTCGGTCATCCAGTCGGATCCGGGTCAGTACATAGACCAGGGGGCGCTCTGGGCTGCCATTGATGCGAAATACCTCGCCGTCGAGGGCAGCACCCCGGTCCAGCATGCGGTGAAGCATGTCCAGGTGCCCCCGCGGAACATAACCGAGCTTTCGTCCGGCGCTCTCCATCCTGATAGCGTGTGCATCAACCTGGTTTTCAGGTTCCGGCACGAACTGCACGGGTTCGCCCTTGCTCAGGTCTGAGGCGTCGAGTTCTGCTTCATGGCGGAACCCAGCCACCTCCACCAGCACCTCGAAGGCTTCAGGCGGATCATCGAAGGGATGAACCAGCTCGAAGCCATCGTTGGGTAGCTTGGCACCGCTGTACCCCAGCAGGGCGAAGTCGCTGATCTCGGCATCGGCAGGGATGGCACGCAGCTCCAGATAGCGACTGAAATCGCCTCGGCTTCGCGGCGGCAGGCGCCGCTTGAAGGCCTCCATCACCTGGTGGCTGTGCTCCACCTGCTTCAGCGGGAAGGCGGGATAGCCTTCGAAGCCCATTTGCTTCGCCTCTGTCATCTCGGGGCCGTGGTCATATTGAAGCACTACCTGACCGCCCTTCATCACCAGCTGGCCCACGCGATAGCGAGAGCGTTTCTTGCTCTCGCGGGCCTGCCAGAAGAGCAGCAGCCGCTGTGGTTCCACCAGATGTTCGATAAAGCGGGTCATGTCAGTTCTCCAGCGCCTCCAGCAGGCGCGCTCTCCTTGTCAGCGTCAGGAAGGCAATAAATTCAGCACGTTGAGCTGTATGCGGGTGCGGAAGGTCGAACTGTGTGAGGCGGTACAGCATGGCCTCCAAGTCATCTTCGCACCATCTTTGCAGCCGTTCTATCAGTATCGGTCGGATATGGGGAAAGTGCCGACAGTACGCGACGACTCCTTCGATCAATGGTAGGCGCCGACTGTCGTCCCTGGCCCAGCGCATCTGATGCTGGCCCCTTCGCAGGTATCCCGCGAGCTCGTTCGGGTCGCGCATCATGCGCTGCATCTTCTCCGGTAACAACTCATGCCCCAGGCTGGTGCCGTTGTCGAAGTAGGGCGCGAACCGTGCCAAAGGCCCTTCCTCGCTCCAGATCAGCCCCCAGTTTTCCTGATGGCGGTCGGTGTTACCGATCAGCGCATCGAAACAGAGACACAGCCCCCAGTAGCGCCGCCAGTCATGGGTCAGCCACTTGCCACGCTCAAGAATGCGGCTGATCTCGATGATGGTAGCCAGGTTGTGCTGCTTCCCCTTTTCACGGTCATAGCCCGGAATACGGCGCTGCATGTAGTCGCCTCCGGGGAAATAGCGCTCATCTCCACTGCCGGGGTAGCCCATGAACCACTCGTTCAGGGTGCCGGGTTCATTACGCTCCGAATCGATCGCCACGAACACCGGCGGCAGGGTCAGCCCCATCAGGCGTCCGATGCGAAAGGCGATCAGCTCGGCCCAGTACTGATCGGGGTGACGTGGCTTGCCAGGGTCGTTGGCACTCTTGATGGCTTCCTTGAACAGGTAGTTATGGCCCGGCAAACAGAAGTCGAACGGAGCCGGATTCGGGCAGACCAGCAGCGACTTGTCCCGAGCGCCAACCGGGAAGACCTCGTATTCCTGATGGATGTCCCAGCTCGCAATATCGATGACCTGATCTGGTCCTTGCTCGACTCCCTCACGATCGATCATGGCGCGGTCCCTGGCAGCCCGGAATCAAAAAACCCCTCAGCAGCATCACCGCAGAGCGGATCCGCCGATCGGGGCCGTGTTGGTAATTACTATAACACCCCTGCAAAACCTGCCCACCACCCACAAAAAACCCCCACAAGGTGCGGGGGCGAAGGACGCGGTCCGGCCGGACATGCCGAGGGGACGGGGGAACCTGGGCCGGCCGCGTCGGGGAACACCATACATCGGGACCGGGCCTGGGCCCGGTCCGCGAGCCTTACGACTCGACCTTCTCCTGAACGCGCTGCATCAGCTCGGGGTCCTGCTGAACCGCCATGCCGATGGCGTTGAAGGTATCCACGTCGAGACCACCCTCCTCGACCGCTTCGACCATCTTGTCGTTGGCCTCCATCTGCACTTCCTGCTGGGCGGCTTCGTCCTCGGCGGCCTGCAGGCGCTCGGTGTACTCCTGGGAGATCACGACGATCTCCTGGGAGACCTCCGCAAACTGCTCGAGCTGCTCATCGGTGAAGTCCGTCGCCGGGGCCGCGGCCTGGGGCTGCTCGGGAGCGGCGGCCGGATCCTGCTGGGCGTGGGCGGTGGCCGACATCAGGCCGGCGCTGAGCAGGGCGGCGGAAAAAAGGGCTGTCATCCGTTTCATTGATACCTCCAGAGAATCACCCCAGGGGGGCGTTACGTGCATGTGCCCCCTGTGACGACACTCACCCACTCGCGTTCAACATTTTCCGGTAACCCTTGGTAACAGGTTGATTCATCAGGTGTCAGGCCGCGGTTCCCCTCGCCTCGGCATCCAGCCGCTGGGCGGTCTGGTCCACCGCACGCAGCCAGATCAGCAGCAGCGCCCCCAGGGCCACGAAGCCGCCGGCCAGCCACAGGCCGGTGTAGTAGTGGCCGGTGGCCTCGGCGAGCATGCCGGTGAGCGCCGGGGCGACGATCTGCGCCACGCCGTAGGCCAGCGTCATGCGCCCCATCATCCGCGCCGGGCTCTGGGGGTAGAGCCGGCCGGCCATGGTCAGCACCAGGCTCACACAGCCGAGGAAGGTGCCGCCGTAGAGCACGGCGCTGATCAGCACGCCGGCCAGGCTAGAGGTGAGCGCCGGCAGCACGATGCCCACCACCTGCAGGGCCATGGCCGCGATCAGCGCGCCCAGGTAACCGAAGCGCCGGGCGATCAGGTCCCACACCATCACCGCGGGGGCGGCGGCCAGGCCCACCAGGGCGAAGGTCCAGTTGCCGGCGCCGGCCAGCAGCGGCTCGCGCTCCACGATGGCCACGATGAAGGTGGCGCTGATCACGTAGCCGTAGCCGGCGCAGAAGTAGGCGGCCAGCATCAGCCGCATAAAGGTGCGGCTGCGCGGTATGGCCGCGGGCGCGGCACTCGCGGCGGCGCCTTCTACAGGCTTCGTCGGTCGCGGCAGCCAGCGCCAGGCAGGCACCAGCAGCGCCGCGGCCAAGGCGGTGAAGCCCCACCACTGGGCCTGCCAGTCGAAGGAAAGGCGCAGCATCAGCTCCACCGCCAGGGCAGCCACCAGCATGCCGAGCCCCACCCCGGCGAAGTGGATGCCCAGCTCGCCGCGCTGCCGGTGGCTGATCAGCCAGTGCAGGATCAGCCCCGAGGCCAGCAGCATGGCACCGCTGCTTGAGAAACCGGCCACGAAGCGCATGGCCGCCCACAGCCAGAAGCTGTCCGCGAGGGCCATGCCGGCGGTGGAGAGCACCGCCAGCACCAGGGTGAGGCGGTAGAGGGTGTCCTTGAGCCGGATGCTGTGGATGGAGGCCGCGGTGAGCGCCCCCAGCATGTAGCCGGCGTAATTGAGCGCGGCCAGCCAGCCGCCCTGGGCGTCGGAGAGCCAGGCCTGCTGCTGCATCACCGGCAGCAGCGGCGTATAGGCGAAGCGTGCCACGCCGATGCAGAGCAGCTGGCTGAACACCCCGGCCAGCAGCACCCGATAGCGCGGGGAGAGAAATCCCGGGGAAGGCACCCCGAGGGAGGATGACGAAGGCGTGGCCATGCCTGGCGCTCCTGAGGTCCGTGTTGTCGTTGTGTCGTTATGACGCTAAGGGTTCTACCTTACCCCGACTCGCCCCACACCACCCCCCCGACGAAAGCCAAGGAAGCGCCCCGCCGCATGACGTCGCCGAATACCGACATATCGCTGCCACATTGTCGGCATAACTTGCTACTCTCGGGCTCAGACCACCCCCAACAGGAGAGTGCCCCATGTGGGACGACCGCTACAGCACGGATGACTATGTCTACGGCACCGAACCCAACGACTTCCTGCGCGAGCAGGCCGGCCTGATCGGCGAGGCGCCGAAGCGTGTGCTCTGCCTGGCCGACGGCGAGGGGCGCAACGGAGTCTACCTGGCGGGGCTCGGCCACTGGGTCACCTCGGTGGACGCCTCCTCGGTGGGCCTGCGCAAGGCCGCCCAGCTGGCCGAGGAGAAGGGCGTGGCGCTGACCACCCTCAACGCCGACCTCACCGCCCACGAGTTCGCCCCCGAGTCCTACGACGCCGTGGTCTCGATCTTCTGCCACCTGCCCACCGCGGGGCGCCCCCACCTGCACCGCCAGGTGATCCGCGCCCTCAAGCCCGGCGGCGTGCTGATCCTCGAGGCCTATACGCCCCAGCAGGCGACCCGCAATACCGGCGGCCCCGGCACCCCGGACCGCACCCTCACGGCCGCCGAGCTCGATGCCGCCTTCGCCGAGCTGGAGATCCAGCTCAGCCGGGAGTGCGAGCGCGAGGTGCTGGAGGGGCGCGGCCATACCGGCCTGGGCGCCGTGGTGCAGTTCATCGCCCGCAAGCGCTGAGAACGAGGAACCCCGTGATGACGCTTTTCTCCCGCCTTCAGGACGTCGGCTCCCCCGCCATCGGCCTGGGCTGCATGAACCTCTCCCACGGCTACGGCCAACCGGTGCCCGAGGCGGAGGCGCTGCGCGCCCTGGATGCCGCCTTCGACATGGGCTATCGCCACTTCGATACCGCCACCCTCTACGGCGCCACCGCCAACGAGCGGCTGGTCGGCAAGGCCCTCTCCGCCAAGCGCGGCGAGATCCTGCTGGCCAGCAAGTGCGGCATGGCCATGGACCCCGAACAGGGCAGGAAGGTGATCGACGGCCGCCCGGCCACCCTGCGCCGCCAGTGCGAGGAGAGCCTCGAGCGCCTGGGCACCGACCATATCGACCTCTACTACCTGCACCGCTGGGACCGCCAGGTGCCCATCGAGGAGAGCGTGGGGGAGCTGGGCCGCCTGGTGGCAGAGGGCAAGATCGGCGCCGTGGGGCTCTCCGAGGTCTCGGCGGCCACCCTGCGCCGGGCCCAGGCCGAGCATCCCATCGCCGCGGTGCAGTCGGAGTACTCGCTGTGGACCCGCAACCCGGAGATCGCGGTGATCGAGGCGTGCCGCGAGGTGGGCGCGGCCCTGGTGGCCTTCAGCCCTCTGGGCCGCGGCTTCCTGGCCGGGGCGATCCAGGCCGACACCCCGCTGGCGGAGGGCGACATGCGCCGCACCATGCCGCGCTTCAGCGCCGAGCACCTGCCGCACAACCTGGCGCTGCTGGCCGAGCTTGAGGCCGTGGCAGAGCGGCTCGAGGTGACCACCGGCCAGCTCGCCCTGGCCTGGCTGCGCGCCCAGGGCGACGATATCCTGCCGATCCCCGGCACCCGCTCCATCGCGCACATGGGCGAGAACCTGGCCGCCGGTGAGCTGCGCCTGGAGGCCACCACCGTGGCGCGGCTCGATGCGCTGCTGGCCCCGGAGCGGGTGGCCGGCGGACGCTACGCCGAGGCGCAGCAGGCCGAGGTGGATACCGAGGAGTTCGCGCACGCCTGAGGCTCACCTGGGCAGCACAAATGAACCCCGCGCAGGCGTGAGCCTGGGCGGGGTTCTCGCTATCAGAGGCAGGCCGCCGGGGCGCCGGCCTCAATCCAGGGCGCGGTCGTCGTCCTCGCTGGGGAAGTCCAGGTCCTCCAGGCGGCCGGTCACCGCGGTGGCGATGTTGGCCAGGTGCGAGGCCACCCGCTTGTAGTGGCGGGCCAGCAGCGAGTAGGCCACCGCCTCGTGGAACTCGACCGCCTCCTCCTCGCGCAGCAGCGCCTCGATCAGCTTGTCGCAGCGGCTGCGGATCTCGCGGGTGGCGGTGATGACCCGGTGGGCCTTGGCCTCGTCGGAGTCGCGGGTGGCGGCGATCAACTCCTGGAACAGGCCGTTCAAGCGCTCGGCCATCTCGTCCAGCGGCTTCTGGTAGCTCGGCACGTGGAAGCCTTCGCTGTAGAAGACGCCGACCTCGAAGACGTTCTTGCAGTAGTCGCCGATGCGCTCGGCGTCCTTGGCCACGCTCATCAGCGCCAGGCAGATGGCCACGTCGTGGCCGGGGTTGACGGTGAGATGGCGCAGCACCTTGCGGCGGATGGAGCGCTCGAGCTCGTTGACGG
Source organism: Halomonas sp. JS92-SW72 (assembly GCF_003547075.1). Lineage (NCBI taxonomy): Bacteria > Pseudomonadati > Pseudomonadota > Gammaproteobacteria > Oceanospirillales > Halomonadaceae > Halomonas > Halomonas sp. JS92-SW72. Next base: position 1,258,011 of record NZ_CP032147.1, on the reverse strand, counting down.
CGCCATCGCGCTGGTAGAGCGGCTGGCGCACCTCCTCGGCGGGCACGGTGCTGTAGAGCACCTCGTTGGCGCGGGCGAACATCCAGGCGCCGTGCTCGAGCATCCCGGTCAGGTCCGCGTAGGCCTGGTCGATGCTGTTCTCGGAGGTGAGGGCGCTATAGAGCTGTCGAAACATGGGGAACCTCCCGGTTGGCCGCGCTCAGCGCAGGCTCATGAACAGTTCGGTGAGGGTGATGCCGACCAGCGGCACCACCAGAAATACGCCGATCAGGAACAGGAAGGCGTAGCGGATCTGCTTGCCGGCCAGGCGGCCGTACCAGGTGGCGATGCGCAGCGGGATGACCCGCAGCGGCCACCAGATGGCGGTACCCGTCAGGTTGAAGATGACATGGAACAGCGCCACCGTCATCGCCGCGGCGATGGGATTGGCGGTGGCGGCCAGCACGCTGGTCACCGTGGTGCCCAGGTTGGCGCCCATCATGAAGGGCAGCACCCGGCGCAGGCGCACCACCCCGGCCCCGGCCAGCGGCACCATCAGGCTGCTGGTGATGGAGCTGGACTGCACCAGCACGGTGGAAACCACCCCGACCCCGTAGGCACGGGTGTCGGTGCGGAAGAAGTAGGTGCGAAACAGGCCGTCCATGTGGCGCAGCAGGGCACCGCGCAGGTTCTGCACCATGAACACCAGGGCGGCGAACATCAGCAGCAGGCCGATGCCGGCCGTCAGCAGACCGGCCGCCGCCGGGCTCGGCATCAGGGTGGCACCGATCCAGTTGGCGCTGTCCACGATAGGCGCGGTGATCACCTTGATCGGGCTATTTGGGCGCGCGACCTCCTCCAGGCCGATCAGCTCCGCCAGCCAGGCGGCCAGCCGGGTGAAGATGCCGCGGCCGCCCTCGTGGAACATGCCGGTGAACCACTCGATCGGGAAGACGATCAGCACGGTCAGGATATTGAAGAAGTCGTGCATCATCGCCGCGGTGAAGGAGCGGCGGAAGTTGCGCTTGATGCGCACGTTGGCCAGCGCCACGATCACCCCGGTCACCGCGGTGCCGATGTTGGCGCCCATGATGGCGAACACGGCGGTGCCCAGCGTCATCTCGCCGCTGGCCACCAGGGTGACGATCAGCGCCGAGGTGAACGACGAGCTCTGCACGATCATGGTGACCAGCACACCCGCCATCAGGGCGATGAAGGGGTTCTCGCCATAGGCGAAGGCGCGGGTCAGCATATCGCTGTCGCTGCCGAAGGTGCCGAGCCCGGCGCCCAGCACGTTGAGGGCGGCCAGGAACAGGTAGAGGCACAGGCCGGCGTAGATGCCCCTCAGCCAGGCAGGCACCTCGTGAGTGGCCTGGCGGGCGAGAGCGGGACGATCGGTGGAAGGTCCTGGATTCGACATTAGCGGTCTGCCGTGTAGGTGAACGGTCCCTTCGTGACGGTTACGTGACGATTCCGTGTCAGTGGGCGCAACGTAGCGCCACTATGTGACACTTTGATGACACCCGCACCTTACATCGTCAGGAGTCGTCACGCGATGCTGTCCGCCGCACGCGGCGGCGCTGGCCCAGGCGGGAGATCCCGCGGCGCACCGGGCGCCATAGCCGGGTGAGCAGCCACAGCGCGGGAATGCCCAGCACCAGCCAGGGAGTGAGGAAGACCACCACCAGGATCACCTGGCCCACCGACTCGAAGAAGAGGCTGACGCTGCGGTCCAGGGCGCGCCACAGTGGGGCCAGGGGGCCGTGCTGGTGGGGCTCCACCCAGCGCTGCTGCTGGAAGCTGGCGGTCACCGAGACGCTCTCGGTGACCCGGGAGAGATGGCGCTGGCGGCCCTGCATCGACTCGATCTCGCCCTGCACCCGGGCCAGCTCCCGTTCCACCTGCAAGAGGTCCTGGATGCGCCGCTCGCTGAAGCCGCGCCCCTCCTGGGCCAGCTCGGCGAGCCGTTCGCGCAGCACCACCTGCTGGGCCAGGCGCGCCTCCAGGTCGATCATCTGCTGGGTACGGTCCTCGCGGGTGATCTCCGCGCCGCTCAGCGCCGGGGAATCGCCGAGGCGCTGCACCGGCTCGGCCTCGTCGATGCGGTCGCGGTCGATGCGCATCACCAGGGTGCCGCCGGCCAGCCCCTGGCGCGGGGTGTTGAGCCGCCCCTGCTCCACCTGGCAGCCGCCCATGCCCAGGCAGGCCTCATGGACCTCGTGGTAGGCGACCACCAGAGCGTCGGCGGCATCGAACTGCAGCTGGTAGTGGCGCCGCTCCTCGATGCGCGAGGCGTCCGCCTCGGCGCCCGCTTCCGGGGCCCGGGCACCGCCGGCCAGATCGGCCTGGCGTACCATGGCCTCGCCGGCGAACTCCTTGCCGGAAAACTCCTGGCCGGTGGCGTAGGGGTCGGAATAGGGCGAGGAGACCTGGCCGCCATCGAAGGCGTCGCAGCCGGAGAGCCCCAGCGCGGCCAGCAGGCCCAGGCCCGAAAAAAGGAGACCCGGCAGGCGGGGGCGGAAGGAGATAAAAGCACGGGAGGGCATGCCGGGGTCGTCCATGACGGGGAGAATGCCTGAAGCGTAGCACTTCACCGCCGTCAGCCGCTGCGCAGCGTTGCCGATGGGCGACGGTGGGCTCCCCCCGGCCGGCGGTGCTAGGCTTCCCCTGCCGGGTCCCGATGCGTCCCGATTCGCTGGAGATCGCCATGCCCCGTCTCGCCCGCTTCACTCGATTCACCCGCCTCGGCTGCCTGCTCGCCCTGCTGCTGCCCCTGCCCGCCCTGGCCCAGGCGCCGGACGGCGAATGGCAGGGCTATGAGGCCGCCCTGAATGACGGCGCCCGCCACGCCAACACCTGGCAGGTGGGCTGGACGACGATCTACGCCGGCAGCCTGGCGCTCAACGCCTGGCAGGCCAGCGAGGCGAGCGACCGCGACGACCGCTTTGATGCCCGCGTCGGCGTGGTGAAGTCGGCCCTGGCGCTGGGCGGCATGTTCCTCGATCGCCAGCCTCACCCCGCCGCCGCCCGGGAGCTTGCGGCAGGCGAGCCGGGCGATATCGAGGGCGCTCGAGCGCTGCTGGAGTCCGTCGCCGCCGAGGAGCAGCGGCGCCGCAGCTGGGAGGCACGCCTGGGGTCGCTTGCCGTCAACACCGCGGCGGGGCTCCTGATCGCCGTGGGCGACGGCCGCGAGCGCGACGGCGCCATCAACTTCGCCACCGGCATGCTGATCAACGAGCTGCAGCTGCAGACCCAGCCGCGCCAGGCCACGGCGGCGGTGAACCGCTTCCAGCCGGCCCGGGTGAGCCTCGGCGACCTGCATCTCGAGGGCGAGTACGCCCTGCTGGTGGGGCCGAACCAACTGGGCGTGGCGCTGCGCTACTGACGCCTGCCACGCCCCTCGCCGGCGTATTCCCGTGACGGTGGCCAGGATCGCTATTGTTATGTTATAACCTCCGCCATTCCGACGGAGGTTTCCCCATGGCACACCGTGCACACCGGCACCGCCCGGAAGGGCCCTGCCACTTCTCGCTGATGTCGCTCTCCGCCACCCGCCGGCTGCTGCTGGCGGCGGCACTGCCCCTGGCCGGCCTGTGGCTGGCGGTCTCCTGGGCTGCCGGGTGGTGGTCCTGATGTCGCGCCTGCAGCTCGAGGACCTGCAGCTCGCCCGGGGCGGACGCACCGTGCTGGAGCACCTGGACGGCCGCTTCCAGGATGGCGCCATCACCGCCCTGATCGGCGCCAACGGCGCCGGCAAGAGCACCCTGATCAGCGCCATCATGGGCATGCTGCGCCCGGTGGCCGGCCGCGTGGCCTGCCAGGTGCCCAAGGAGCGCTGCGCCTGGCTGCCCCAGCAGCTGGCCCTGGACCTCACCTTCCCGATGAGCGTGGAAGAGCTGATCATGACCGGCACTTGGCCCAGCCACGGCGCACTGAAGGGCTACTGTGCGGCCCACTACCGCCGCGGCCGCGAGATCATGGCCCGCCTGGGCATCTCCCACCTGGCCCACCGCCAGCTCGGCGAGCTCTCCGGCGGCCAGCGCCAGCGCGCCCTGCTCGGCCGCACCCTGATGCAGGAGGCCGAGCTGCTGCTGCTCGACGAGCCCTTCGCCAACGTCGACATCGAGACCGTCGACGTGCTGATGGAGGTGCTGCGCGACATGGCCCGGGAGGGCGCCACCATCATCGTGGTGCTCCACGACATGGAGCAGCTCTCGCGCCTGGCCGACGACGTGCTGCTGCTGGCCGGTGGCCACGGCCGCTGGGCCAGCCCCGAATCACTGCTCGAACGCTATGCCGGCCAGCCGCCCCGCGCGCCGCGCCTGCCCCTCACCTTCCCGGATACCCTGCATGCTGGAACTGCTTGACGCCTGGCTGCTCGCCCCCTTCGACTACGGCTTCATGAGGCGCGCCCTGGTGGCGGGCCTGGCCCTGTCGCTGGCCGCCCCGCCGCTGGGGGTCTTCCTGATGCTGCGCGGCATGAGCCTGATCGGCGATGCCATGGCCCACGCCATCCTGCCCGGCGTGGCGCTGGGCTTCCTGTTCGCCGGCTTCTCGCTACCTATCATGAGCCTGGGCGGCGTGCTCTCGGGCCTGCTGGTGGCGGTGCTGGCCGGCAGCGTCTCCCAGATGACCGGCCACCGCGAGGACTCCGCCATGGCCAGCTTCTTCCTGATCTCCCTGGCCGCCGGGGTGATGCTGGTATCGCTGGGCGGCAGCAGCGTGGACCTCACCCACGTGCTATTCGGCTCGATCCTGGCCGTGAACACCACCGCCCTGGTGCTGATCGCCGCCATCAGCAGCCTGATCGTGGTGACCCTGGCGGTGATCTTCCGCGCCCTGGTGGTGGAGTGCCTGGACCCGCTCTTCCTGCGCGGCCAGGGGCTGCACAGCGGGCTGATCCAGGGCGTCTTCCTGGGCCTGGTGGTGCTCAACCTCACCGCCGGCTTCCAGACCCTGGGCACCCTGATGGCGGTGGGCCTGATGATGCTGCCGGCCACCACGGCGCGCTTCTGGAGCAAGCGTCTGGAGGGGCTGATCGGCATCGCCGTGGCCATCGCCCTGGTCGCCAGCACCGGCGGGCTGCTGCTCTCCTACCACCTGAGCCTACCGTCCGGCCCCGCGATCATCCTGCTGGCCGGCGCGGCCTACCTGCTCTCGGCGCTGCTGGGCCGCCACCACAGCCTGCGCGAGCGCCTGCAGCGCCGCGCCTCGCCCCTGGGCGCCCCCGAATCCCACTGACCCCAACGACACGACACTCGAGGAACCCTGCCCCATGCGCATCGTGAACGCCTCCGCCGCCCTGCTCGGCGTCTCCGCCCTGCTGGCCCTGCCCGCCGCCTTCGCCGCCGAACGCGTGCAGGTGGTCACCAGCTTCAGCATCCTCGCCGACATGATCGAGAACGTCGGCGGCGAGCACGTCGAGGTGACCTCCCTGGTCGGCCCCGACAGCGACGCCCACGTCTACTCGCCGCGCCCCACCGACGCCCGGTCCCTGGCCGAGGCCGACCTGGTGGTCTTCAACGGCCTGCAGTTCGAGGGCTGGATGGAGCGCCTGATCGACGCCAGCGACTACGCCGGCCCCCTGGTGACCACCACCGAGGGCATCCGCAAGCTGGCGTATCACGGCCACGACCATGGCCATGCCCACGGGCATGACGATCACGGCCACGACGACCACAGCCACGACGACCACGGCCACGACGACCACGGGCATGACGATCACGGCCACGACGACCACGGCCATGACGACCACGGCCACGACGACCACGGGCATGACGACCACGGCCACGACGACCACGGCCACGACGACCACGGTCACGACGACCACGACGGCCATGATGACCATGACCATGGCGACCAGGACCCCCACGGCTGGCAGGACCTGGCCATGGGCAAGATCTACGTGGCCAATATCCGCGACGGCCTGATCGAGGCTGACCCGGACAACGCGGCCGCCTATCGCGAGAACGCGGAACGCTACATTGCCGAGATCCAGGCCATGGACGAGGAGATGCGTCGCCTGCTCGGCGAGATTCCCGCCTCCACCAGCGTGATCACCGGCCACGACTCCTTCGGCTACTTCGCCAACGCCTACGGCCTGCGCTTCCTCTCGCCGGTGGGTCTCTCCACCGAGGCGGAGCCGAGCGCGGCCAACATGGCGCGGCTGATCGACGTGATCCGCGAGCAGAACGTCCAGGCGCTGTTCCACGAGAACATGACCAGCCCGGCGATCATCAACCAGCTCGCCGAGGAGACCGGCCTGGCCATCGCCGGCACCCTCTACGCCGACGCCCTGGCCGCGGAAGGCGAGGCCAGCACCTACCTGGGCATGATGCGCCACAACGCCCAGACCCTGCATGACGCCCTGGCCCAGCCCGGCCATGACGACCATGGCCACGATGGCCACGAGGACCACGACCACGACCACGACGATCATGGCCACGGCCATCGCCACTGAGCGAACGGCTCGGCAGTGATGCACAGGGGCGCCTTCGGGCGCCCCTTGACGTTTACGGCACCCCTTCTCCCGCCTGGCCGGTTATGTCGGCATCCGGCCCCTTTCGTTTGCCTGCTTGATAAAAGCGCCCGCCAGATTGGCACGAAATGCAAAAACTCTGGCTCGATAGGTCAATTCCGGCCCGGCCTTTGCCCCTACCATGGGTGTCGGGCGCCGGCCTCGGCGCACCGGAAGAGACGCACAACAACAACGCGACCACGCAAAGGCCTCTCCATGATCAAGACCCGTCAGTTCGCCCTGGGCACCCTCGCCGCCTCCGTCCTGCTCGCCTCCCAGGCGGGTGCCACCGAGATCACCGACAACGAGATCCGCATCGGCTACCTGGCCGACATGTCCGGCGTCTACCGCGACCCCATCGGCCCGCTGGGTCTCGATGCCATCCAGATGGCCATCGAGGACGTCGGCGGCAGCGTGGCCGGCGCCGACATCGTGGTGTTCAGCGCCGACGACCGCAACAGCGCCGACGTGGGCTCCAGCGTCGTGCGCGAGTGGATCGACGAGCGCAACGTCGACATGGTCACCGGCCTGGTGGCCTCATCGGTCACCCTGGCCGCCGTGCGCCTGCTGGAGGAGGAGAACCGCCTGGGGCTGGTCAACGGCGCCGTCTCCTCCGGGGTGACCAACGAGAGCTGCTCGCCCAACCATATCCACTGGGTCTACGACACCTGGGCGATGTCCAACGGCACCGCCCGCGCCATCACCCAGGAGGGCAACCCCAACTGGTACCTGCTCAGCGCCGACTACTCCTTCGGCCACGCCCTGGAGAGCGACGTGGAGCGGGTGGTCCTCGAGAACGGCGGCAACATCGTGGGCAAGGCGCGCCACCCCTTCCCGAGCACCGACTTCTCCTCCTTCATGCTCCAGGCCCAGGCCTCGGGCGCCGACGTCATCGCCCTCAACAACGCCGGTGGTGACACCATCAACGCCATTGCCACCGCCAGCGAGTTCGGCATCACCCAGGCGGGCCAGATCCTGGCCGGCATGGTGCTGTTCAGCACCGATATCCGCAGCATCGGCCTCGAGGATGCCCAGGGCCTGCAGTTCACCAAGGCCTGGTTCTACGACCGCGACGAGGAGTCCCGCGCCTGGGCCGAGCGCTTCCGCGAGCGCACCGGCAGCATGCCGACCATGGTCCACGCCGGCCTCTACTCCAGCACCCTGCACTATCTGCAGGCAGTCGACGCCATCGGCACCGACGAGGCCCAGGCGGTACGCGAGCAGATGGCCGCCACGCCGATCAACGACATCTTCGCCACCGGCGGCTACATCCGCGAGGACGGCCGCATGGTGCACGACATGTACCTGGTGGAGGTGAAGTCGCCGGAGGAGGCGGTCGACGAGGACGACCTCTTCCGGCTGGTGCGCACTATCCCCGCCGAGGAGGCCTTCCGCCCGCTGTCCGACAGCCAGTGCCACCTGGTCAACAACGGCGCCTGAGGGGGGAACGACATGAGCCTCAACCCGAAGATCCAGCAGAACACCATCGGCGCCGCCCTCAACCGCAGCGCCCGCAAGCACGCCGACCGGCTGGCCCTGGCCTTCCACGACCGCGAGTGGCGCTATGCCGACCTGAACCGGGCCGTGAACCGGGTGGCCAACGCCCTGCTCGGCGCCGGCCTCGCCCCCGGCGACCGCCTGGCGGTCTACGGCAAGAACTCCGATGCCTACGTGATCGCCTGGCTGGCAGCGACCCGCGCCGGCCTGGTGCACGTGCCGGTGAACTACGCCCTCACCGCCGACGAGCTCGGCTACATCCTCGAGCAGTCCGGCGCCGCCGGCCTGCTCAGCGACCTGAGCTTGGCCGAGAACGTCGCCGCCGCCACGGAGGGTATGACGCTGCCTCTCACCGGCACCCTGCATGCCGGGGGCGATAGCGGCTTCGATGTGCTGGCCACGGCCACCGGCGAGGGCAGCGCCGCCGAGCCGGAGGTAGCCGTGGAGGGCGCAAGCCTTGCCCAGCTGCTCTACACCTCCGGCACCACCGCCGCCCCCAAGGCGGCGATGATGACCCACCAGGCGCTGCTCGCCGAGTACCTGGCCTGCATGGTGGAGCTGGACCTCAGAGGCGACGAGCCGATGCTGGCCGCCCTGCCGCTCTACCACTCCGCCCAGATGCACGTCTTCCTGATGCCGGCGCTGCTGCTGGGGGCGCCGGTGCACCTGCGCGAGGCGCCGCTGCCGGACGACTGCCTGGCCCAGATCAGCCGCCAGGGCATCGCCTCCTTCTTCGCCCCGCCCACGGTGTGGATCAGCCTGCTGCGCCACCCCGACTTCGCACGCTCCGACCTGAGCCGCCTGAAGAAGGCCTACTACGGCGCCTCCATCATGCCGGTGCCGGTGCTGGAGGAGCTGCGCCAGCGCATCCCCGGCGTGGGGCTCTACAACTGCTACGGCCAGAGCGAGATCGCCCCCCTGGCCACGGTGCTGCGCCCGGAGGAGCACGACGCGCGGCCAGCCTCGGCGGGCCGCCCGATCCTCACCGTGGAGACCCGCATCGTCGACGCCGAGATGAACGACGTCGCCCCCGGGGAGCACGGCGAGATCGTCCACCGCTCGCCCCAGCTGCTCACCGGCTACTGGGACAAGCCGGAGATGACCGAGGAGGCCTTCCTCGGCGGTTGGTTCCACTCCGGCGACGTGGGCTACTTCGACGAGGCGGGCTACCTCTACATCGTCGATCGCATCAAGGACGTCATCAATACCGGCGGCGTGGTGGTGGCCAGCCGCGAGGTGGAGGAGGGGCTCTTCCAGCACCCCGCCGTCTCCGAGGTGGCAGTAATTGGCCTGCCCGACGAGAAGTGGATCGAGGCGATCACCGCCGTGGTGGTGCTCAAGGAGGGCGAGGAGGTGAGCGAGGAGGCGCTGATCGCCCATGCGAAGGGCGTCATGGCGCCCTACAAGGTGCCCAAGCGGGTGCTCTTCGCCGACGCCCTGCCCAAGAGCACCGCCGGCAAGATTCTCAAGCGACACCTGCGCAAGGAGCTGAACGCGTGACCGAGGCCATCCCCCAGGACGAGCTGACCCCGCTCTTCCACGACATGATCTGCCGCTTCCTGGAGCAGGAGGTGGCGCCCCACTACGAGGCCTGGGAGGCGGCCGGCGAGCTGCCCCGCGAGCTCTGGAGGCAGATGGGCGAGGTGGGGCTGCTGGGCATCGACATGCCGGAGCCCCTGGGCGGCGCCGGGGTCGACTTCACCATCACCCAGCTGGTCATCGAGGAGATCTCCCGGCAGGGCTTCGGCGGCCTGGCCAGCGCCTACAACATCCACGCCAATATCGTGATGCCCTACCTGCTGCATATCGCCACCCCGGCCCAGCAGCAGCGCTGGCTGCCGGCCATGGCCCGCGGCGAGGTAATCGGCGCCATCGCCATGACCGAGCCCGGCGCCGGCAGCGACCTGGCCGCCATGAAGACCCGCGCCCAGCGCACCGAGGGCGGCTGGCGACTGGACGGCAGCAAGCTCTTCATCACCAACGGCCAGGTGGCCGACCTGGTGATCGTCTGCGCCAAGAGCGACCCGGAGGCGGGCGCCAGGGGGGTCTCGCTCTTTCTCGTCGACACCACCCTGCCCGGCTTCTCCCGGGGCCAGCCGATCAAGAAGATCGGCCAGCACGCCAGCGATACCGCCGAGCTCTTCTTCGACGGCATGGAGCTCCCCGCCGACGCCCTGCTCGGCGAGGAGGGCCAGGGCTTTGCCTACCTGATGCAGGAGCTGCCCCGGGAGCGGCTCGGCGTCGGCGCCCAGGCCCTGGGCGCCATGGAGGGGGCCCTGGCGCTGACCCTCGCGTATGTCCAGGAGCGCCGCGCCTTCGGCCAGCGGGTGGGCGACTTCCAGAACACCCGCTTCACCCTGGCCGAGGTGCAGGCCGACATCGAGCTCGGCCGCGCCTACCTCGAGAAGTGCATGGCGCAGTATCGCCAGGGCGCCATGGGCCCCACCGAGGCCGCCATTCTCAAGCTGCGCCTCACCGAGATGCAGTGCGCCACCGCCGACACCTGCCTGCAGCTCTTCGGCGGCTACGGCTACACCCGCGAGTACCCCATCTCGCGCTTCTATCTGGATGCCCGGGTACAGACCATCTACGCCGGCACCTCGGAAATCATGAAGGAAGTCGTTGCCCGCTCGCTGCTGGGCAAGGCCTGAACCGGGAGAGACCCCATGCAACTGGATTCCGTTGTCATTCTGGGCGGTGCCCGCACCGCCATCGGCGGCTTCGGCGGCAGCCTGGCCGGCCTCGCCCCCCACGAGCTCGGCACCGTCACCGCCCGGGAGGCGCTGGCACGCTCGGGCGTCGAGGCGGCGGCCATCGACCACGCCGTCTACGGCCATATCATCACCACCGGCCCCGAGGACGCCTACCTGGCGCGCCATATCGCCAGAGAGGCCGGCGTACCCGACGAGGCCGGCGCCTTCAACGTCAATCGCCTGTGCGGCTCCGGGGTGCAGGCGCTGCTCTCCGCCGCCCAGCAGATCACCCTGGGCGACAGCCGCCTGGCACTGGCCGGCGGCGCCGAGTCCATGAGCCGCGGCGCCTACCTGCTGCCGCCCCAGACGCGCAGCGGCCTGCGCATGGGGCACGCAGCGGTCACCGACCTGACCCTCGGGATTCTCAGCGACCCCTTCGGCAGCGGCCACATGGGCTGCACCGCCGAGAACATCGCCAGCCGCCACGGCCTGACCCGCGAGGCGGTGGACCGCTTCGCCCTGGAGAGCCACCGGAAGGCGGCAAGGGCCATCGCCGAGGGCCGCTTCGAGGAGCAGATCGTGCCGGTCACCGTGCGCGACGGGAAGGCGGAGCGCGTCTTCGCCCAGGACGAGCACGTGCGCGACGGCGTCACCCTGGAGGACCTGGGCCGACTCCGACCCGCCTTTCAGAAGGAGGGCATCGTCACCGCCGGTAACGCCTCGGGCCTCAATGACGGCGCGGCCAGCCTGGTGCTGGCCCACGCCGACGAAGCCGAGCGGCGCGGCCTCTCGCCCCGCGCACGCTTCCTGGTAGGCACCACCGCCGGGGTCGAGCCCCGTCTGATGGGGCTCGGCCCGATTCCCGCCGTGCGCCGCTGCCTGGAGCAGGCCAAGCTCACCATGGCCGATATCGACGTCATCGAGTCCAATGAGGCCTTCGCCGCCCAGGCCATGGCGGTGGCCGACGAGCTGGGCTTCCCGGCCGAGAAGCTCAACCCCAACGGCGGCGCCGTGGGGCTGGGCCATCCGGTCGGCGCCACCGGTGCCATCCTGACCATCAAGGCGCTGGCGGAGCTGGAGCGCACCGGCGGCCGCTACGGCCTGATCACCCTCTGCATCGGCGGCGGCCAGGGCATCGCCCTGCTGATCGAGCGCCTGTGACAAGACGCCAGGAGAGAGCACCATGACCACCGTCCACCCGAAGATCCTGCCGCCCACGCCCTCGGCCACCAACCCGCCGCTGCTGATCGGCGAGCTGCTGGAGAGCGGCGTGCGCATGGCCGGCGACAATCCCATCGTCTACCGCGACCTGAGCCGCCACAGCTACCGCCGCTTCCGCGAGCGGGTGCACCAGCTCGCCCACCTGCTCACCGCCCGGGGCGTGCGCGCCGGCGATGTGGTGGCGGTGCTCGACTGGGACAGCCACCGCTACCTGGAGGCCTTCTTCGCCGTGCCCATGCTGGGGGCCATCCTGCACACCGTGAACGTGCGCCTCTCCCCGGAGCAGATCCACTACACCATGGAGCACGCCGAGGACGCCTTCGTGCTGGTCCACCAGGACTTCGTGCCGCTGCTCGCCTCGCTGCATGAGCGGCTGCCGCGCATCCACGGCTACCTGCTGTGCCAGGACGAGCCCGGCGAGGTCGACACTCCCCTGCCGCTGGTGGGCGAGTACGAGGCGCTGCTGGCCGAACAGCCCGGCCACTACGACTTCCCCACCTTCGACGAGAACGCGGTGGCCACGCTCTTCTACACCACCGGCACCACCGGCAACCCCAAGGGGGTCTTCTTCACCCATCGCCAGCTGGTGCTGCACACCCTGGGCGAGGCCAGCACCTTCCAGGCGCCGGGGTTCGAGCTGCTCAACCGCGACAAGGTCTACATGCCGATCACGCCGATGTTCCACGTGCATGCCTGGGGCGTGCCCTACACCGCCACCCTGCTCGGCGCCACCCAGGTCTACCCGGGGCGCTACGAGCCGGAGATGCTGGTCAAGCTGCTGGTCAGCGAGAAGGTGGACTTCTCCCACTGCGTGCCCACCCTGCTCGGCATGGTGGTGGGCGCCGAGGCGATCGCCTCGGGTCGGGTCGACCTCTCCGGCTGGAAGGTGCTGGTGGGCGGCAGCCCGCTGACCGAGGCGCTGTCGCGCAGGGCCTGGGAGCTCGGCATCGATACCCGCAGCGCCTACGGCATGTCCGAGACCTGCCCGCTGCTCACCGCCGATATCCTGCCCCGGGACATCGTCGAGGCGGACTTCGAGACCCAACTGCCGTGGCGCTGCAAGGCGGGCGTGGCGGTGCCGCTGGTGCACCTGCAGGTGGTGGATGAGAGCGGCACCCCGCTGCCCCAGGACGGCGAGAGCGTCGGCGAGGTGCGGGTCCGCGCCCCCTGGCTCACCCAGGCCTACTACAAGGAGACCACCCGCAGCGAGGAGCTGTGGCGCGACGGCTGGCTGCATACCGGCGACGTGGCCACCCTGGACGAGCGCGGCTTCCTGCAGATCCGCGACCGCATCAAGGACGTGATCAAGACCGGCGGCGAGTGGGTCTCCTCCCTGGAGCTGGAGAACCTGATCGCCCAGTGCCCCGGCGTGGCCGAGGTGGCGGTGATCGGCGTGCCCGACGAGCAGTGGGGCGAGCGCCCCGCCGCCCTGGTGGTGCCCACGGACCTCAATGCGCCGCCGACAAGCGACGAGATCCTGGCCTTCCTCAAGCGCTTCGTCAGCGAGGGGCAGATCAACCGCTGGGCGCTCCCCTCCACCGTTCGCTGCGTCGACGAGATCCCCAAGACCAGCGTCGGCAAGCTCGACAAGAAACGCATCCGCCAGGAGGCGTGAGGGCGCAGGCCCGGGCGCTAGCGGGGCGTGGCCAGCGCCCGCCGATAGGCGGCGGGCGTATCGCCGGTCCAGGCGCGGAAGGCGCGGCTGAAGCAGGCCAGGTCCTGGAAGCCGAGGGACTCGGCGATGCCCGGCAGCGGCTGGTCGCTGCGGGTCAGGGCCTGGACGGCGAAGTCGCGCCGGCACTCGTCCTTGACCGCCTGGAAGCGGGTGCCCTCCGCCGCCAGGCGGCGCGACAGGCTGCGGACCGACATGTGCAGCGCCTCGGCGACCTCCGCCACGCTGGCCGAGTAGGCGTGCTGGCGGCTCAGGTGCTCGCGCACCCGATGGGAGAGCAGCCGCTCCTCGAAGGAGACGTAGAACCAGTCCGCCGGGGCCCGCTGCAGGAAGGCCCCCAGGTGTCGCTTGGTCTGGCGGATCGGCTCATCGAGAATCGCCCGGTCGAAGTAGATCGCGGTCTGCGGCCGATCGAAGGCCAGCTGCCCGGGATAGAAGTAGCGGTAATCGGCGCTGTGCTCCGGCTGGGGATAGGCGCACTCCATCATGATCGGCGGGATCTTGCGGGCGATCATCCACGACGCGATGCCGTGCAGCAGCTTGAGCATCAGCTCATGGACCAGGATGCGGTTGCCGGCGGGGGGCCGGCTCTCCACCAGGCCGATACGCACCAGGGTGTCGCCGTGGCTGACCGCGTAGCCGAAGTCGTCCAGCAGGATGCGGAAGAAGAGCTGGTAGCGATGCAGCGCCACCTTGAGGGTCGGCGCCTCCAGCAGGCTCAGGCAGAGCAGCTTGAGGGTGCCGCCACGCAGGGGGCGGGCGAAGAAGCCCGGCGTCTCGTCGTCGCACTCGTTGACCAGCAGGCGATAGAGGGTGGCGAACTGGTCGACGGTGACACGCCCGTGGGGTGACTCCAGCAGCCGCGGCGAGATGCCGGCACGGCGCAGCAGGGCGGCACGCTCGGCCGCGAGCGCCGGGACGCCCAGGAACAGCTCGCTGACAAAGTGTCTCGAGACGGTAACCGTCACGCCCTCTCCTCCCCCGGCCATGGGGCCGCCCATCCAGGTGTCCGGTTATACCCGATCGCCGCGCGGGCTTCATTGCTCCGTGAGTCGTCTGTGGCGGCGGGGCGTTCTGTGCCACCATGCCGGAGGGAACGCCACCGGGAACTCGCCATGCTGGAATTTCGCCAGGTCTACCGCGCCTACGCCACGCCCCAGGGGCCGCTCGAGGTGCTCGCCGGGGTCGACCTGACGCTGGCCCCCGGCGAGAGCCTGGCGCTGATGGGCGAGTCGGGCAGCGGCAAGTCGACCCTGCTGCACCTGGCTGCGGGGCTCGACCTGCCCGATGCCGGCGATGTTCGCCTGGGCGGCCGGATGATCTCGTCGCTCAGCGAGCCCGAGCGGGCCCGGCTGCGCCGCGAGGCAGTGGGCCTGGTGTTCCAGCAGTTCCACCTGGTGCCGAGCCTCTCGGTGCACGACAACCTGCGCCTGCAGGCGCGGCTGGCCGGCGTGGAGGACCCGGACTGGTCGGCGGAGCTGATCCGTCGCCTGGGCCTTTCGGGCCTGGAGCGGCGCTACCCCGAGCAGCTCTCCGGCGGCCAGCAGCAGCGCCTGGCCATCGGCCGCGCCCTGGCCCCGCGGCCCGCGCTGCTGCTGGCCGACGAGCCCACCGGCAACCTCGACGAGGCCAGCGCCGGCGAGGTGCTCGAGCTGCTGCTGGGCCTGGTGCGCCAGGCCGGCTGCACCCTGCTGATGGTGACCCACAGCCCCCAGGTGGCCGCCCCCCTGGACCGCTGCCTGGTGCTCTCCCGGGGCCGGCTCGCCCCCCGCGAGGCCGCCGAGGCAGACGCCTGATGGCCGTGGTGCTGGTCACCCTGCTCTCGCACTATAGGCGCCACCCCGGCCAGCTGGTGATGCTGCTGCTGGGCCTGTGGGTGGCCAGCGCCCTATGGAGCGGCGTCCAGGCGATCAACGCCTCGGCCCGGGACAGCTACGCCCGGGCCGAGGCGCTCTTCTCCACCGGCCTGGACCGCCTGGAGCGCCGCGACGGCGAAGCGCTGACCCGGGAGGACTACCTGGCCCTGCGGCTGGCGGGGCTGCCGGTCTCGCCGCTGCTGGAGGGCACCCTGGCGGCGCCGGACGGCACCCGCCTGACGGTGATCGGTATCGACCCGCTCACCCTGCCCGGCGACAGCGAGTTCGCCACCGCCGGCAGCCATTCCGCTTCACACCCGGGCGAGCTCACCGGTTTCCTCTCGCCTCCCTGGCAGACCCGGCTGGCGCCGGATCTCCTGGTCGCCTTCGGTCTGGCCCGGGCCGATGCCGAGGGCGCCACCCCGCGGCTGGCCGACGGCCGCCCGCTGCCGCCGCTGACCCTGGCCCCCTCGCTGCCGCCGGATACCCTGGTGATGGATATCGCCGCCGCCGCGGCCCTGCTGGAGAGCGGCGCGCGGATCACCCGGCTGGTGGCCGCACCGGGGGCGCTCGGCGAGGCGCCGCCGGGGCTGGCCCTGACCCGGGCCGATGTGCTGGTCTCGCCGGGCCAGCTCACCGAGAGCTTCCACCTCAACCTCACCGCCCTGGCCCTGCTGGCGCTGGTGGTGGGGCTCTTCATCGTCCAGGCGGCGCTGGGCCTGGCCCTGGAGCAGCGCCTGGGGATGCTGCGCACCCTGCGCGCCCTGGGGGTCTCCAGCCGCGCCCTGGTGGCGGCGCTGGCGCTGGAGCTTGTGCTGCTGGGCCTGATCGGCGCCCTGGCCGGCATCGCCGGCGGGGTGTGGCTGGCCCGGGCGCTGCTGCCCGACGTGGCCGCCACCCTGGGCAGCCTCTACGGCGCCGGCGTGGGCGCCGAGCTGCGCCTGCCCTGGCACTACTGGGTCGGCGGCGTGGCGGTCACCCTGGGCGGCCTGCTGCTGGCCGGCAGCGGGGTGCTGTGGCGGGCGGCGCGGCTCAGCGTGCTGGGGCTGGGGCAGGCCCAGGCCTGGCGCTCGGGGTTCCGCCGCCAGCTGGCGCTGATGGGCGCCGCAGGCGCGGTGGCGGCCCTCGTCGGCCTGGCGCTGGCGGCCTGGCTCTGGCGCCTGCCCCCGGGCGAGGGGCTGGTGGCCGGCTTCGGCCTGGTGGGCGCCCTGCTACTGGCCTGCGCCCTGTGGCTGCCCCCGCTGCTGGGCGCCGCCCTGGCCGGCCTCACCCACCTGGCGAGACGTCGCCCCCTGGCCCAGTGGGCCCTGGCCGACCTGCAGCTGCAGCTGCCGCGGCTGTCGCTTGCCATGATGGCGCTGCTGGTCGCGCTCTCCGCCAACCTGGGGGTGAGCAGCATGGTGGGGGGCTTTCGCCTCACCTTCCTGGAGTGGCTGGACCAGCGCCTGGTGGCCGACCTCTACCTGCGCCCACCGGCGGAGCAGTTCGCGGCGATCGACGCCTGGCTGGCCGAACGCCCGGAGGTGGCCGAGCGCCTGGCCACCCGGCGCAGCGAGTCGCGCCTGCTGGCCATCGAGCCCGGCAACGAGGCCTCGCGCCCGGCCCGGGAGCGCCACCTGCCGGTGGGGCTCTACGCCATCACCCCCGGCGAGACCCTGACCCCGAGCTGGCCGCTGGTCGCCACCCAGGACGGCCGCGAGGCGGCCTGGGGGGCATTTCGCGACGGCGCGGCCTTCGTCAACGAGCAGCTGGCGGTGGCCGAGGGCATCGCCCCGGGGGACCGGCTGCGCCTGGAGGCCCCGGGCGGCGAGACCCGGCTCGAGGTGGCGGCGATCTACCCGGACTACGGCAACCCCCGCGGCGAGGTGCTGCTGGCGGTTCCCCACCTGGCCGAGCGCTTCGGCGCACCGCCGGGCTCGCTGGGCATCGTGCTCGGCGATGGCGCCGACGGCGCGGCCCTGGCCGAGGCGCTGGCCGGGGAGTTCGGCCTGGGCCGCGACGGCATTCAGGACCAGCGCGAGGTGAAGCGCATCGCCACCGGCATCTTCGAGCGCACCTTCACCATCACCCGGGCGCTCAACGCCCTGACCCTGGGGGTGGCGGCCCTGGCGCTGCTGGCCAGCCTGCTCGCCCAGGCTGCGGAGCGCCGCCGCCGGCTGGCACCGCTGTGGGCCCTGGGCGTGCCCCGGGCCGAGCTCGCCCGGGTCCAGCTCGCCCAGTTGGGCGGCGCGGCGCTGACCACCGGTCTCATGGCGATTCCGCTGGGCATCGCCATCGCCTGGGGGCTGGTGGCGGTGATCAACGTGGCGGCCTTCGGCTGGCGCCTGCCGCTGCACCTCTTTCCCGGCGAGATCCTGCTGACCCTGGCCACCGCGGTGGGGGTGGCGCTCCTCGCCGCGGTCCTGCCGGTGCTGCGCCTGTGGCGAACGCCGCCGCGCGACCTGCTGGCCGAGGAGGAGGCCTGATGCCCCATTTCCTGCGCCCGCGCCTCGCCGCCCTGCTGCTGGTCCCCACGCTAGCCCTGGCCGGCTGCAAGGAGCCACCCCCCGAACCCCGCAGCGCGGGATTCGCGGGCCTGGGCGAGAGCGCGGAGGGCTATACCCAGGCACGCCCGGGCACGCCGCTGCGCTTCCCCGAGGATCACGGCGCCCACCCGGATTACCGCATCGAGTGGTGGTACCTCACCGCCAACCTCGAGGACGAGGCCGGCGACCCCCTGGGGGTGCAGTGGACCCTGTTCCGCCAGGCGCTCTCCCCTCCTGAGGAGGCACCGCCGGAGGCGCGCCCGGCGCCGGACGACTGGGTGGCCGACCAGCTGTGGATGGCGCACCTGGCGGTCTCCCGGGGCGAGCGGCACGCCGTGGCCGAGCGCTTCGCCCGCAGCCACTCCGCCGACCCGAGCGAGGGCCGCGCCGGCCAGGCCGGCGCCGTGGCCCAGCCCTTCCGCGCCTGGCTCGACGACTGGACGCTGGCCACCCGGGTGGAGGACCCGGACGCCGATACCTTCGAGCACCTCACCCTGACCGCCTTCGACGGCGAGGGGCAGGAACGCGTCGGCTACCGCCTCGAGCTCACCGCCGAGGGTCCGCTGGTGCTGCACGGCGACGCCGGCTTCAGCCAGAAGTCCGCCGACGGCCAGGGCTCGATGTACGTCAGCCAGCCCTTCTGGCGCGTGGAAGGCGAGGTGGTGCTGGAAGGAGAGACCCATGCGGTGAGCGGCCAGGGCTGGCTCGACCGGGAGTGGAGCAGCCAGCTGCTGGGCCCCGAGCAGGCGGGCTGGGACTGGTTCTCGCTGCACCTGGAGGACGGCCACCGGCTGATGGCCTTCCAGCTGCGCGGCGGCGGCGAGGCCGGCGGCGACTACCGCTCCGGCACCTGGATCACCCCGGCAGGGGAGCCCCGGGCGCTGGCGCCGGACGAACTCGTCCTCACGCCGCTGGCCACCTCGTCGGTGGCCGGCCGCGAGGTACCCACCCGCTGGCGACTCGAGGTGCCCGCGGCGGGGCTCGACCTGATCGTCGAGGCGCCCCATGCCGAGCGCTGGATGGCCACCACGGTGCCCTACTGGGAGGGGGAGGTGGTCGCCCGCGACCATGCCACGGGGGCGCCTCTCGGCCTCGGCTACCTCGAGATGACGGGCTATTGAGATGACGGGCTATTGACAGGCGATTCTTTCATAAGCCTGCTATCGATACTTCCGACCCGAGCCGCTATCCTGAAGGCATCCCTCTCCTGGAGCGCCCCATGCTGCCCAGCCTCTTCATCTCCCACGGCTCCCCCATGCTGGCCCTGACCCGGACGCCAGCCCATGACTTCCTGCGCGGGCTCGGCCAGCGGCTGCAGCCGAAGGCGGTGGTGGTGGTCTCGGCCCACTGGGCCAGCCGCCAGCTGCTGGTGAGCACCAGCGCCCACCCCGAGACGATCCACGACTTCGGCGGCTTCCCCCGGGAGCTCTTCGAGTGCCAGTACCCCGCCCCCGGCGAGCCCGAGCTGGCGCTGCGCCTGGCCCGCGAGCTCAACGCCGTCCCCACCGAGCGCGGCCTGGACCACGGCGCCTGGGTGCCGCTGTCGCTGATGTTCCCGCAGGCGGAGGTGCCGGTGGTGTCGCTGTCGCTGCCGGTGCAGTGGTCCAACGCCGAGCTGGCGGCTCTGGGCGAGCGGCTCGCCGCGCTGCGGGACGAGAACATCCTGGTGATCGGCTCCGGCAGCCTGACCCACAACCTCTACGAGATGCAGGCCCGCGACGCCGCCATGCCGGCCTGGGTGGGCGAGTTCGCCGACTGGGTCGAGGCGCGGCTCGCCGAGGACGATCGCGAGGCCCTGCTGGCCTGGGAGTCCGCTCCGAAGGCCCGCGAGAACCACCCCACGCCGGAGCACTTCCAGCCCCTGCTGGTGGCCATGGGCGCCGGGGGCCAGGCCGAGCGCCTGCACCACAGCGTCGAGCACGGCGTGCTGGCCATGGACGTCTACGCCTTCGGCTGAGGCAAGCGCCGGCCCTGAAACGCACGAAGGCGCCGCCCCTGAGGGGGCGGCGCCTTCGCATCAGGCCGTGCCCGGGTCAGTCGCCCAGGGCGGCCAGCCGGTCGGCCTGCACCACCTCGATCCAGTAGCCGTCGACGTCCTTCACGAACACCACGTTCTTCATCTTGCCCTGGTCTGCGCGCTTGACGAACTCCACGGCGTTGGCGTCGAACCAGGCCTCGGCGGCCTCGAGATCCGGCACGCTGAAGCAGATGTGCCCGAAGCCCTGGGGCTCGGCGTTGCCGTCGTGGTAGGAAAAGTCGGCCTGATTCTCGGTGCCCCAGTTGTGGGTCAGCTCCAGCAGCCCCTTCTGGCTGAAGGTCCAGACGGTGCGCTCGCCGGTCGCCTCGGGGACCTCCTCCCCCTCCTCCACTCGGGCCAGGAAATAGAGCGAGAACTGCATCTCCTCGAAGTCGAGGCGGCGCAGCACCCGCATGCCGAACACCCGGGTATAGAAGGCCAGCGCCTTCTCGGGGTCCTTCACCCGCAGCATGGTGTGGTTGAGGCGAAAGCCGGTGCTGTCGGCGGTGGGGGGCTGAACGCCGGGGTGCTGCTCTCCCTTGAAGCTCATGGGCTACTCCTGTCTGCCATGGGAATACTGTCTCGTGTAGATGGGGACAGCGGCGGGAGTTTTCCAGTTCCGGCGGCGTCAAACCTGTACAACACCTTTCATTACTAAATCACGAAGCCACGATGGCGAAACAATCACGGCAACAGCGCCCAAATAGCTCTACATTGATTATACAAGACCGACAATCCGCCACCCCCGGAGATCCCCATGTCTGCCCATGCCTACCAGCTGAGTGACCATATCACCCTCAAGGAGCTGGCCCGCGCCCTCTCCCAGGGCTTCTCACCCATCGTCGAGGTGGAGTCCCTGGACGGCATCTACACGGTACGCCTCCACCATGGGACCGGCGTCTCGGAGCTCTCGGATGCCGAGGGACGCACCCTGACCTTCCTGGGCACCGGCGAGATTCGCGACAAGCTCGGCGAGCTCGGCCTGACCCACGGGGTGCTGACCTGGTCCGACCAGTGCGGCGACGAGATGATCGGCGTGCCGGGCCATGCCATGACGCCGGACGAGATGCTCGCCAACGGGACCCGCATCGCCTTTCGCTGAGGCTTTCCGAGCCGGGCGGCAGGCGCTAATGTAGAGGCATGTCTGTCTCTGCGGAGCTCCCCGCATGCCCACCCTGCCCCGTCCGGCCGCCTGGCGACTCTCCGCGACCCTTGCGCTGCTCCTACTGCTGGCCGGCTGCGCCGGCCGGGAGCTGGCCGTGCATGACCCGGCTCCCGCAGAGGGGCTCTCCATCGAGCGGGCGCTGATCCTGGCCGCCGCCCAGAACGCCTTGGGCACCCCCTATCGCTTCGGCGGCAACTCCCCCGCGGGGCTCGACTGCTCGGGGCTGGTGGAGCTGGCCTACCGCGCCGCCGGCATCCCGGTGCCGCGCACCGCCGACGACCAGTTCCGCGCCCTGCCCGCCGCCCCCAGGGCCCGCCCCGGCGACCTGCTCTTCTTCGATATCGCCGGACGCGGCAAGGCGAGCCACGTGGGGATCTACCGCGGCGACGGCCAGATGATCCACGCCCCGGGCCGAGGCCGCCGGGTGGAGACGGCGCCGGTGGAGATCGCCTACTGGCAGGAGCGCTTCCTGGGCGCCGCGGCCGTGGCGCCCTGAGCCTTCGACAGCGGCCCGGCCGGCAGCCAGACCCGGGCCGACAATCCGCCGAGCGCCGAGCCCCCGAGCGTGAATCGCCCCCCATACAGGGTGACCAGATCGCCCACGATGGCGAGTCCCAGGCCGCTGCCGGGCTCCTGCTCGTCGAGCCGCACCCCTCGCGCCATGGCCTGGCGCCGCTGCGCCTCGCTCATGCCGGGGCCATCGTCCGCCACTTCGATCCAGCACTCGCCCCCCTCATCGCCGCCGCTCACCACCACCCTGGTGGCCGCCCAGCGCAGGGCATTCTCCAGCAGGTTGCCGACCAGCTCCTGGAGGTCCTGGGGGTCCATGCGCAGCGTCATCGTCTCCGGCAGCGAGTAGCTCAGGCGGATGCCGCGCCGCTCGGCCAGCCGGCCCAGCCCCTCCAGCACCGGCGCCAGCACCTCGAGGCAGCGGCTCGGCCGATGCAGCCCGGCGTCGCCGGCGGCGGAAGCCCGGGCCAGGTGGTGGCGCACGGCCTCGTCGATGCGCTTGAGCTCGGCCCTCATCTGCCACCGCCGGGGCTCCTCGAGGCCATCCGCCTGGGTATAGAGGACGCTCACCGGGGTCTTCAGGGCATGGGCCAGGTTGCCGGCGGCGTGGCGAGCGCGCTCCATCAGCCGCCGGTCCCGCGCCAGCACCCCGTTGATGGCGCCGGCCAGCCGCGACAGCTCGGCGGGCAGCCGGGTATCCAGGCCCTCGGCCTCGCCGTTCTCGACCTCATGCAGGCTGGCCTGCAGCCGCCGCAGCGGCGCCAGGGCCCAGTGCACCTGGGCCGCTAGCGCGGCCAGCAGCAGCAGCGCCAGCCCCAGCAGGGAGAGCACCAGCAGGCGGGTGAAGCCGGCGAGCTCCGCGTCCAGCGCTTCCCGGCTGATCGCCACCCCGACGTGCAGCGGCGCCTCGAGCGGGGCGAGGCGGATATCGCGCTCGATCAGGCGCAGCGGCACGCCCCTTGGCCCCAGGACGTCACGCACCTCGGGGCCCGAGGCCGACACCACCGGCAGCCGCTGGTCCCACAGCGAACGCGACGCCAGCACCCGCTCGCCGCCGTCGCTGACCTGCCAGTACCAGCCGGAGAAGACCTGCTCGAAACGAGGATCGCCCAGCGAGCGCTCGTACTGGAGCCGCTGCTCCCGCGCGTCGTAGCGCACCTCGACGATGACCACGTTGAGCAGGGCCGCGAGGCGCTCGTCGAAGGCGGCGGTGGCGGAGGCCCGGAAGTGATGGGCGAGGCCGAGGCCCGCCAGGGGCAGCGAGACCAGGATCACCACCAGGGCGGCCACCAGCAGGCGGGTCGCCAGGGAGGCGTGCGCCAGCGAGGGCAGGCGACTCATCCGGCCTCCTCGCCGCCCGTCAGCCGGTAGCCCTGCCCGCGCAGGGTCTCGATGTGCGCGGCCCCCAGCTTGCGTCGCAGCCGACTGACCTGGACATCGATGACGTTGGAGTCGGGCTCGTGGTCGCGGTCGTAGACATGTTCGGCCAGCTCGCTGCGGCTGACCACCCGCGGGGCGGCATGGGCCAGGTAGGCGAGCAGCCGCGCCTCCTGGGCGGTGAGGCTCACCGGGCAGCCGGCGCGGGTCACGCTGCCGGTGTGGGTGTCGAAGGCCAGGTCGCCGATGCGCAGCACCGGGTGGGCATGGCCGTGGCTGCGCCGCACCAGGGCACGCAGCCGGAACAGCACCTCGGCGGTCTCGAAGGGCTTGGTGACGTAGTCGTCGGCGCCCGCGGAAAAGCCCGCCGCCTTGTCGGCCCAGCGGGTGCGGGCGGTGAGCACCAGCACCGGCAGCTCGATGCCGTCCTCGCGCCACTGGCCCAGCCAGCGGGTGCCATCGCCATCGGGCAGCCCCAGGTCGAGGATCACCGCATCGTAGGTCTCGGTGCGCACCAGGAAGTCGGCCTCGCCACCGCTGGCCGCCCGCTCCACCAGCACCCCGCCCCCGGCCAGGGCCTCGCCCAGCGCCTCGGCCAGGGCGGGGTCATCCTCCACCAGCAGCACCTTCATGGGTGGCGCCTCATGCCGGCGATGCCGACCCCCTCGATGCCGATGAGCTCGCCGCTGGCGGCATCGAACTCGAACTCCACCCGCTGGCCCCGGGGGCCGAGCATCTCCACCTCGTACACCAGCCGGCCCTCTTCATTCTCCAGCGCCACCTCCAGCACCTGGCCCTCGTAGCGGGCCTCCAGCCAGTCGAGAATGGCGGTCATGGGCACCAGCTCGCCGCGATTCACGCGTCCGTGGAGCTCCTGCCAGTCGTCGTCGGCAGACGCCGGAAGCGGGCCGGCCAAGGCGAGCAGCAGCATCAGGGCGACGGCGAGGCCCGGGCGGAGAGAGGCAGGAAAGGGGAGTGAAGGGTTCATGGGGGCAGCTTGCCAGCCGTAACATGAATGCAGCATGAACGAGGCCGTCAGCTTCGGGCAAGGTCGCGGGTGATACAAGGGTGTCGTACCCAACAGAGAGGAGTTCACCCCATGACCATCAAGATGCTGATTGCCGGTTCCCTCGCCGCCCTGGCACTGGGCGCTACCGCCGCCCACGCCGATGACGCCCTGCCCGTGGGCAGCCTCGACGCCGTGCTGGAACGGGGTGCCGCCTACGGCTTCACCCACTACCTGGAGATCGAGGCCAAGGAGCGTAGCCAGGTGGAGATCGAGGGCTGGCTCGGCGACGAGTGGCAGGCCGAGGTGCGGCTCGCCCTGGAGAGCGGCGAGCTCTACAAGGAGGAGCGCAAGCGCAGGGAGAACGGCCCCTGGGGCATGAGCGAGGCCGAGGTGCGGCTGGCCATGGAGGTCGCGGTCGCCGAGGGCATGGCCGAGTTCGAGGAGATCGAGATCAAGCGTGACGACCTGATCGAGATCGAGGGGCGCGATGAAGGCGGCCGCGAGCTCGAGGTGACCACCCGCCGCAACGAGGAGACGGCAGTGAAGGTCGAGCGCGACTGAGCAACGGCCGACCATCGGAAGACGCGGCCCGGGGTGCCACCAGCGCCCCGGGCCGCTTGCGTCCGTAGGCACGGAAGCCCTCGAATCGCTTAAGCCTTCGTTAAGCTGCCGGGGCCAGGGTATCGGTGACACGTCATGGAGACGACCCGATGCCTGAACCTAAATGTCTGCCCTGCCTGCCGGCCGCGGCCACCCCCTCGCCGCTGCACTGGCAGGAGGCCCGGCACTGGACCGGGCGGCGCCGCCTGGAACACCTGATCCGACGCCGCTTCGCCGAGGAGCATGGCGCCGTCATCACCCACCTGCTGCCGCGGCTGTTCGGCCTGTGGCAGGGAGAGCAGGCCGAGGCCGCGGTGGGGGTACGCTCGGCGGCGAGCGGCCCGCTGTTCCAGGAGCGCTACCTGGACGTCCCCGCCGAGCGCCTGCTGGCCGAGCGCTTCGCCCGCCCCGTGGCGCGCCACCAGGTCGCTGAGATCGGCAACCTGGCCAGCCGCCGGCCCGGCCTGCAGCCCCCGCTCTTCCTGCACCTGGTGGAGCAGCTCGGCCGCGAGGGCATCGGCTGGCTGCTATTCACCGCCACCCCCGAGGTGGCCAACGGCATACGCCGACTGGGCCTCACCCTGGAGCCGGTGATGGCCGCCGACCCGGCACGCCTCGGCGCCGAGCAGGCCCGCTGGGGCCACTACTACCAGCGCCGTCCCTGGGTGATGGCCGGGGACCTCGCCCGCGCCCATCGGGAGCTCGCCGAACGGGGGCTGCTGCCCTCGACCCGGGCCCGCGCGAGCGAGGTGGCCCATGCGCACCTCGCCTGAGGCCTTCCTCGCGCGGCTGGCACGCCACGCCGGGGCGCAACCAACCCGCATCGCGCTGGACGACGGCGAGCGCCGCGTCACCTTCGCCGGGCTGTCGGGCGAGGTCGAGGCGCGCCGGCGGCGCCTGAATGATTGCGGTGCCAAGCGGGTCGCCCTGGCCCTGGACAACGGCATCGACTGGACGCTGTGGGACCTGGCGCTGCTCCGGGAGGGCCGCGTGGCGGTGCCGGTGCCCGCCTTCTTCAGCGATGCCCAGCGCCGCCACCTGGTGGATGCCGCCGGGCTCGACGCCTGGATCGGCCCCGGCGGCGGGGCCCACGGCTTCGCCGCCACCCGGGACCCGGCCATCGCCACCCGGCGGGTCGCCTCGCCCCCAGCCCTGCCTGCCGGCACCACCCGCATTACCTTTACCTCCGGCACCAGCGGCAGCCCCAAGGGGGTCTGCCTGGACGCCGCCGCAACGCTGAGCGTGGCCACGAGCATCGCCGCGGTGGTCGAACCGCTCGGCATCGAGCGCCACCTGGCGATGCTGCCGCTCACCACCCTGCTGGAGAACATCGGCGGCCTCTACGTGCCGCTGTGGCTGGGCGCCACCGCCTGCCTGCCCGGGGTCGCCGAGCTGGGCTGGAGGGGCGCCAGCGGCTTCGATCCACGTCGGGCGCTGGCCACCCTCGACGCCTGCCGGCCCCACAGCCTGATCCTGGTGCCCCAGCTGCTCCAGGCGCTGGTGGCGGCACGCCCGAAGGCCCCCGAGAGCCTGCGTTTCGTGGCGGTGGGCGGGGCGCGGGTCGCCGACACCCTGCTGGCCAGCGCCCGGCGCGGCGGCTGGCCGGTGTTCGAGGGCTACGGGCTCTCGGAGTGCGCCTCGGTGGTCTGCCTCAACCGCCCCGGGGAGCCCGCCCGCGGCGTGGGCCGGCCACTGCCCCATGCCGAGGTGCGCCTGGCCGACGACGGCGAGGTGCAGGTCCAGGGGGCCAGCATGCTCGGCTATCTCGGTGAGCCCCCGCCCGCCTCGGCCTGGCACGCCACCGGCGACCTGGGGCGCTGGGAGGGCAACGCCCTGGTTCTGGAGGGGCGGCGCCGCGAGGTCTTCATCACCGCCTACGGCCGCAACGTCGACCCCCAGTGGGTGGAGGGCGAGCTCTGCGCCCGCCCCGCCATCGCCCAGGCCCTGGTCCACGGCGAGTCGCTGCCCGCCAACCGGGCCCTGCTGGTGCCCGCCTCGGCCGAGGTCGATGACGCCATGCTGGCCGCCGCGGTGGCCGAGGCCAACGCCGGCCTGCCCGACTACGCCCGCATCCACGAATGGCGCCGCTGCGCCCCCTTCACCCCCGATAACCACCAGCTGACGGCCAACGGCCGCCTGCGCCGCGACGCTATCCTCGCCGCCCATGGCGACTGGCTGCCCGCTACCTCGTCCTGCCCACGGCTCGAACCGAGCTCGACCCTCAAGAAGGAGTGCCCCATGACCCCCTACCAGCAACTGCAGCAGGCCACCCGCGACGAGCGCGACTGGCTGCTCGCCACCCCGCTGCTGACCCGCGCCCTGGAAGGCCGCGTCAGCCGCGACGAGTACCTCGCCTTCCTCGGCCAGGCCTACCACCATGTGCGCTTCACGGTGCCGCTGATGATGGCCTGCGGCGCCCGCCTGCCCGACCGCCTGGGCTGGCTGCGCGACGCCCTGGTGGAGTACATCGAGGAGGAGCACGGCCACGAGCGGTGGATCCTCGACGACATCTGCGCCGCCGGCGGCGACGCCGAGGCGGCGGCCGCGCGCCCGGCGGATCCCGCCACCCGGCTGATGGTGGCCGCCGTGCGCGACCCCATCGAGCACGGCAACCCGGTGGGCTTCTTCGGCATGGTCCAGGTGCTGGAGGGCACCAGCACGGCGCTGGCCACCCAGGCCGCCGAGCGGCTGCAGGTGAGCCTGGCGCTGCCCGACGAGGCGGTGCGCTACCTGACCTCCCACGGCAGCCTGGACATCGGCCACCTGGCCTTCTTCGAGGGGCTGGTGAACCGCCTGGAAGCCGACGACCTGGCGGCGGTAGTCGACACCGCGAGGCTGGTCTACCGCCTCTACGGCGCCATGTTCCGGGGCGTCGAGGCGCGCTGTGCCGGCGACAGTGCCGCCCGGGAGCTCTGCGATGCGCTGGCCTGATCGCCGCGCCCGGCGCCCGCGGCTGCCGGAAGGGGGCTGGCCAGCCCAGCGGGTGCTGATCACCGGAGCCAGCGGCGGCATCGGCCAGGCGCTGGTGGACGAGCTGGCCGCCGCCGGGGCGCAGCTGCTGATCACCGGCCGCCGCGCCGAGGCCCTGGAAGCCACGGCGGCCCGCCACCCCGACCGCATCACCGCACTCCCCGCCGACCTGACCCGCGCCGAGGCGCGCGCCCGGCTGGTAGCCGCCGCGGACAGGGCAGGCATCACCATGCTGATCAACGCCGCCGGGGTGAACCGCGTGGCGCTGTTCACCGAGGGCTCGGATGCAGACCTCGAACGGCTCATCACCCTCAACCTCACCGCCACCCTCCAGCTGACCCGCGCCCTGCTCCCCGGGCTGATAGCGGCGCGCCAGGGCTGGGTGATCACCCTGGGCTCCACCTTCGGCACCCTGGGCTACCCCGGCCAGGTCGGCTACTGCGCCACCAAGTTCGCCCTGCGCGGCTTCAGCCAGGCCCTGCGCCGGGAGCTCGCTGACACCCGGGTGCGGGTGCTGCATGTCTCGCCCCGGGCCACCCGCACTGCCATGAACGCCCCCGAGGTGGAAGCCATGAACGCGGCCCTGGGCAACGCCATGGACAGCCCGGTGCGGGTCGCCCAGGCGGTGCGCCACGCCGTGGAGCGTGGCCGCCAGGAGGCCCAGCTGGGACGACCCGAACGCCTCTTCGTGCGCCTCAACGCCCTGCTGCCGGGGGTGGTGGACCGCGCCCTCGCGCGCCAGCTTCCCGTCATCCGCCGATTTATCGACGCTCCGGAGACCACGCCATGAACGCTCGACGACTCCCTTGCCTCGCCCTTCCACGGCTCCTGATCACCCTGCTGGTCGCCGCCCTCGGCGGCCTGTTCGCCATCGCATCCCTGGCCGCGGGCGACGGAGCCGCCACGGACCCGGCAGTGGCCCGTCTCCAGGCGCGCTGGGCCGAGATCCGCTACCAGCTGCCCGAGAAGCAGCAGGCCAAGGCCCTGGCCGAGCTGGGGGACGAGGCGGAGCGCCTGCTGGCCGAGCGGCCCGACTCCGCCGAGCGGCTGATCTGGGCCGGCATCGTCCGCGCAAGCCAGGCCGGCGCCGAGGGCAGGCTGGGGGCGCTGGGCCTGGTCAAGCAGGCGCACCGCCACCTGGAGGCCGCCCTGGCGCAGGACCCGCTGGCGCTCAACGGCTCCGCCTATACGAGCCTCGGGGCGCTCTACTACCAGGTGCCGGGCTGGCCGATCGGCTTCGGCGACGACGACAAGGCCGAGTGGCATCTCAGGCGGGCGCTGGCCATCGACCCCGACGGGCTCGACAGCCTCTACTTCTGGGGCGACTATCTGCATGAGCAGGGCCGCGACGGCGAGGCCCGCCAGGCCCTGGAGCGGGCCCTCCAGGCGCCGCCCCGGCCCGGCCACGAGCTGGCCGATGCCGGCCGCCGCGAGGAGGTCCGCCACCTGCTGTCACGACTGGAGCAATGACGACCCGATGCGCATCCTGCTGGTCGAAGATGACCCGAGCCTGGCCTCGGGCATCCGCCTGGCCCTCAAGCCCGAGCACTACACCGTGGACCACCTCGCCGACGGCGCCATGGCGCTGGCCGCCCTGCAGGGCGGCGAGCCCTTCGACGCGGTGATCCTCGACCTGGGCCTGCCCGGGCTCGACGGCATGCGGGTGCTGGAACGTACCCGGCACGGCGGCAATCGGGTACCGGTGCTGGTGCTGACCGCCCGGGACGCCGTGGACGACCGCATCAAGGGCCTCGACGCCGGCGCCGACGACTACCTGGTCAAGCCCTTCGAGGTGGCCGAGCTCAAGGCGCGACTGCGCGCCCTGCTGCGTCGTAGCCAGGGCCAGGCCAGCCCGCTGCTGGAGTGCCGCGGCATCCGCCTCGACCCCGCCAGCCGGGAGGTGTGCTACCGCGGCGAGGCGATCCCCCTGTCGCGCCGCGAGTTCACCCTCCTCCAGGAGTTCATGGGCCACCCGGGGCGGGTCTTCACCCGCGACACCCTGACCCGGCTGGTCTACGGCTGGGAGGAGGACGTGGAGAGCAACGCCATCGAGGTGCATGTCCACCACCTGCGCCGCAAGCTCTTCCCGGGGCTGATCCGCACGGTGCGCGGCATCGGCTACGTGCTGGACCACGCCCCCCGGGAGGCCGAGGCGTGACCTCCATCCGCCGCCGCACCCTGGGGCTGGTGCTGCTGGTGTTCGGGGTCAGCATGCTGGCCATCGGCCTGGTCAGCTACCGCTACGCCGCCCACGAGATCGAGGAGCTCTACGACGCCAGCCTGGCCCAGAACGCCCGTCTGCTGGAGGGGCTGGTCCAGGCGCCGCTGCCGGAGGCGCAGCGCGAGGCGCTGCTGGCCAGCCTGGAGAGTGCCCTGGCGCGCGCCGACCAGTCGGATAAGGACCTGCCCGGCCACCGCTACGAGAGCAAGCTGGCCTTCCAGCTGTGGGAGGGGGAGCGGCTGCTGCTGCGCTCGGCCAGCGCCCCGGTGGAGCCCTTCACCGAGGCGCCACCCGGCTATGCCAGCAGCCGGGTGGTGGACCACGACTGGCGGGTCTATGTGCTGGACGTGGCCGCGTCGTCGCGGCGCATCATGGTCGCCGAGCGCGACGATGTCCGCGGCGAGCTGACTCGCGCCGTGGCCCTGCGCACCCTGCTGCCGGACCTGGTCGGCCTGCCGCTGCTGGCGCTGCTGCTGTGGTGGGCCACCGGCCATGGCCTGCGCCCGCTGTCGCGGCTGGCGGCGGCGATCCGCCAGCGCGACCCGCATAACCTGCAGCCGCTGGTGATGCGCCCCCTGCCCCGGGAGCTGGACACCATCGTCGGCGCCCTCAACCGGCTGCTGGAGCGCATCCGCCACCTGCGGGTGCGCGAGAAGCGCTTCATCGCCGACGCCGCCCATGAGCTGCGCACCCCCCTGGCGGTGCTCGACCTGCATGCCCAGAACGCCCTAGCCGCCGAGGACCCCGCCGACCGGCGCGAGGCGCTGGAGGAGCTGCGCAGCGGCGTGGCCCGGGCCACCCGGCTGGTCACCCAGCTGCTGACCCTGGCGCGCCTGGAGCCCGAGGAGGAAGAGCAGGGGGCGAGCGCCCGGGTCGATAGCGACCTTCTGGCCGAGGTACGCGAGGCCCTCGCCGAGCTCTCGCCACTGGCGGTGGAGCGCGGCCAGTCGCTGGATCTCGCCGCCGACGAGGGCAGCGACTGGCGGCTGGCGACCGAGCCGGGCGCCATCGCCACCCTGGTGCAGAACCTGGTCGGCAACGCCCTGCGCCATACCCCGGACGGCGGCCGGGTGACGGTGGCCCTGGCGGCCGACGCGAACCGCCTGACGCTGCAGGTGGACGACCAGGGGCCGGGGATTCCCGCCGCGCAGCGCGAGCGCGTCACCGAGCGCTTCCATCGCGCGGGTGCCGGCGCCGGCGCCGGCCTGGGGCTCTCCATCGTCGAGCGCCTGCTGGCCCGCCATGGCGGCACGCTAGGCCTGGAGGAGGCGCCCGGGGGCGGGCTGCGCGCCGTGGCGACGCTGCCGCGGGGCACCTGAGCCGTCGCGCCAGGCGGCTGACAAGGCTTCGTTAGGCTTTGTCTGAAAAGTCGGCGAGCGAAGGACAGGCAAGGCAAGAAACAGCGAAAAAACGGGGTTTACGGGGTGTAAATGAGTACTTTGATCGGACTCGCGCACGAGCTGATTGTTAACGCCGTATGGTCGAGCGCAGCCAGTTTTCGGACAGAGCCTAAGACACACCGACCAGCATGGCGGCATGGCCTTTCCAGCTGCCGCGCCCCGCAGACCAGGGGATCGAGGGCTGGGTAGCGAGGCAGGCGCGACCCGGTCCGGAGCCTCAGAGGTCGTGGCCCGTCACTACTCGGCAGATATCGGCGAAGCTTTGCGCCACCGGGACACCGCTCAGCTTTCCGCCGTTCGAGCCCACCGCGCGACGAATGTCCGCCGCCGAGACCAGGCCGCGAATCCACTCGCGCCCCTGGTGGCCATGCTCGGTCACCAGCAGGTGCTGGTCGGTCATCGCCTCCAGCGACAGCAGCAGGTCCTCGATGGTCAGCGAGGCCAGCTGCTCCAGCGGCATGGCCGACAGCTTGTGCCAGGGGGTCATGATCATGCCCACGGTGACCTCGTCACGCGACAGGTCGCGCTCCTGCATGGCGAGGGTGATGCGCCGGTCGCCGATCACCTCCCGGGCGGTCAACACCCCGAGGCAGTGCCCCCGGTCATCGATGACCAGCAGCAGGCGAATGCCACCGTGACGCATCATCAGGTGCGCCTCGTCCACACCAACATCGGCAGCAATGGTGCGTGGCGTAAGCACCGAGAAGTCGGTGAGCACCTCGAGGGCGGAACTCGATGCGCTCAGCGGCGGGCGGTGCGGGTTGACCAGCAGCAGCGGGGCCGCGAGCTGGCGAAGCGGCTGGTGGGAAAGATTCAGGGTATTCATGGAAGGGCCTCCTCGGCAGGACAGTGGGGTGCCAACGGCACCTCTCGTCTCCAGGTTTCCAGAGCTCTCTTAAGGCAGGCTTAAGGCGGCGACACCCCCGCACGTCCCGTTGCGCGACAGCCAACGGCGCCACCCGGCGAGGCTCACGGCCGGGCGGCGCCGCTGCCTGACTCACACCATGCGCTTCAGGGTGTGGTCGCGCAGCCAGAACTGGTGGGCCAGGCTGGCCAGCACGTGCACGCCGATCAGCAGCCACAGCAGGTTGGCCAGCACCTCATGGCTCTCCTCGGCGGCCTCCTCCAGCCACTCGATCTCGGGGCCCGGAGCGATCAGCGCCGTGCCGAAGAATTCCACGCCGTGGCCGCTGCCCAGGGCGGCGAGCAGGCCGCTCACGGGGATCAGCAGCATCGCCGCATAGAGCGCCAGGTGCCCCAGCCGGGCCGCCCACTGCCAGTGCGCATGAGACTCGAGCCTGCCGTGGTTTACCCCGCGCCACAGCAGCCGGAACACCAGCAGACCCAGCAGCAGCAGCCCGACGCTCTTGTGCAGCGTCATCGCCTCCCGCTCGCTCATCCCGACGAGCTCCGCCAGCCACTCGGTGCCGAGCATCAGGATCAGCAGCGTGGCCATGCCCCAGTGAAGCGCCCGAGAGACGGCGCCGTAACGTTGTGCGGAATCCAGCCAGTTCATGTCGTCACCCTCCTCGTTCGATGGATGATGACCGTTCTACGCCAGTGCGGCTGACAGGAACCTTAACGCCCCGTTCATGGGGCGTTCATCCTCGCGTCGTGGCGCGCATCGACGGTCCCGAGCCGCTCAGTCCGCAACGGCGGTGTCACACCCCGGTCATGCCGCCGTAAGCCATCCTTAAGAAAGGGGCGCCACAGTCGGATGTGATGACGGATCACTCACGCGAGGCGACGCCATGACCCGGAGCGCAACGATGTTGCTCGATGCCACCCCCATCACCGAGAACCGCGCCCTCCTGCCGCTGCTGATCATGGGCCTGGCGCTGCTGGCGCTTGGCGTGCTGGCCGCCGGCTGGGATCCCGTGGAGCTGCCCATGGGGCTGGTCGCCCTGGGGGCCGCGACGGCCGTCCTGCTGGGCCCCGAACCGTGGCGGGGCAAGGAGGCACTGGAGGCCACCAACTGCCTGGTGCTGGCCAGCCTGATCACCCTGGTGGGGTTTCAGGTGATGGCCTGACCCCCCGCCTTTACAGCCCTGCCGCAGGCGTGGATAGTGGGTCCTGACGACAGGGGCGCCGCGCAGCAGCAGCTGGGCGGCTGAGAGGCACCCTTGGAACCTGAACCGGATCATGCCGGCGTAGGGAGTCGTGCAGCCCCGGCGCTCGCCTGCCTGCACCTCCCGCGCCCGGGAGGCCCCATGCTCACCCCCCTTTCCCCCTCGCTGGATGTCGCCGCCCACCTGGCCCGGGTGCGCGAGCGCGCCCCGCTGATCCACAACATCACCAACCTGGTGGCCATGAACACCATGGCCAACGTCCTGCTGGCCATCGGCGCCTCGCCGGCCATGGTTCACGCCCGGGAGGAGGCCGCGGAGTTCACCGCCCTCGCCGACGCCCTGACGGTCAATATCGGCACCCTCTCGCCCCACTGGGTGGACGCCATGGACGAGGCCGCCGAAGCGGCCCGCCTGACCGGCAGGCCCTGGGTGCTGGACCCGGTGGCGGTGGGTGCCACCGCCTACCGGCGCGAGACAGGCGCGCGCCTGCTGGAGCGCCTTCCCACGGTGATCCGCGGCAACGCCTCGGAGATCATCGCCCTGGAGGCCCGCGGGGCCGGCGGGCGCGGCGTGGACAGCAGCGACCCGGCCGCGGCCGCCGAGCAGGCCGCCGTGCGACTGGCCCGGCGCATCGGCTGCGTGGTGGCGGTGACCGGCGAGGTGGATCTCGTCACCGACGGCCGCCGCCTGGCCCGGGTGCGCGGCGGCCACCCGCTGATGCCGAGGGTCACCACCCTTGGCTGCTCGCTCACCGGGGTGGTGGCCGCCTTCCTGGTCGGGGCCGAGGATCCCTTCGAGGCCAGCGTGGCGGCGCTGGCCTGCTACGCCGCGGCCGGGGAGCTCGCCGGCGAGAGTGCCCGGGGGCCGGGCAGCTTCGCCGTGGCCTTCCTCGACGCCCTGCACGCCCTGGATGGCGAGACCCTGAGGGACCGACTGCGACTGGAGATGACCGATGAGACTTGATCTATCCCTGTACCTCGTTACCGACCCCGGCCTGTGCGCCGAGCGCGGCCTGGTGGAGACCGTGGTGGCCGCGGTGCGCGGCGGGGTGACCGTGGTCCAGCTGCGTGACAAGCACGCCGGCGACGGCGCGATGATCGACCAGGCGCGCCGGTTGAAGGCGGCCCTGGCCGGCAGCGGCGTGCCGCTGATCATCAACGACCGACTGGCGGTGGCCGTGGAGAGCGGCGCCGACGGCCTGCATATCGGCCAGGACGACGGTGAGGTGGCGGCCGCCCGCGCGGCGCTGGGCGAGCGGGCGCTGCTCGGCCTCTCGGTGCAGACGCTGGAGCAGATGGCGCGCCTCGATGCCGAGCGCCTCGACTACCTGGGGCTGGGGCCGGTGTTCGCCACCCCCAGCAAGCAAGACCACGCCGAGCCGCTGGGCTTTGCGGGCCTCGCCTCGCTGGTGGCGGCGAGCCCCCTGCCGGCGGTGGCCATCGGCGGGCTCAAGGCCGAGCACGTAGCGGCGGTCCGCCAGGCCGGCGCCCAGGGCCTGGCGGTGATCTCGGCGATCTGCGGACGCCCCGACCCGGAGCTCGCGGCGCGCGGTTTCTTCGGCTGATGCCGGTCAGGAGGTCGGGCGGCGCTTGAGCGTCGTGCGGCCTTCGCGGTAGGCGATGGCCAGGCCGCTGCCGATGATCAGGGCGCTGCCGACGAAGACCCAGAGGTCCGGCATCTCGCCCCAGAACCACCACCCCAGCAGCACCGCCCAGAGCATGGCGCTGTAGTCGAAGGGGGCGGCGATGGCCGCCGGCGCATGGCGGAAGGCCAGGGTGATGAAGGTGGTGGCCCCCACCCCGAACAGCCCCGACCCCAGGAAGGCGAGCCAGTGCCAGGGATGGGGGGTCTGCCACACCCAGGGCAGCGCCAGGGCGGTGATCACGAAGGGCACCAGGGTCATGTAGAAGACCATGGCCCAGAGGTGCTCGCGCCCGCCCCAGCGGCGCGCGGTGATCATCATCAGCGCATAGAAGAGCGCCGCGCCGATCAGCACCAGGGAGCCGGGATGGAAGGCTCCGCCCCCCGGGCGCACCACGATCAACACCCCCACGAAGCCCACCAGGGAGGCGACCAGCACCGGCCCCTCGATGCGCTCGCCGAGCAGCGGCACCGAGAGCAGGGTGACGAAGAGCGGCGCCACGAAGGCGATGGCGGTGGCCTCGGCCAGCGGCAGCAGGGTCAGCCCCAGCACGAAGCAGACCATGGTGCCGGTGTAGATCAGCCCGCGCAGCAGGTGCACCCTGGGGCGGCGCGTGCGCAGCTTGATCAGGCCGCCACCGAAGTGGGCCAGCAGCGCGATCAGGGGCAGCGAGACCAGGGTACGAAAGAAGATGATCTGCAGCGGCGAGTGCACCTCGCCGAGCCACTTGGCGATGGCGTCACCGATGGCCAGGCAGAGCACGCCCAGGCACATGAAGCCGATTCCCTTGAATGACGATGACATGCTCCCTCCCTGCACGACGCAACCGCGGACCCAAAGCGACCACCCCGCCGACCAGTGGGCGGCGGGGTGGTGGTCCCGTGAGGCTAGCGACTCTGCCGGCAGGCGGCAAGGCCGTGCGGGGTCGGGTCAGAGGCCGGCGTTGATCACCATGCAGTCGATGCCCTCGCGCGCCAGGTTGCGGCAGGCGCGATAGGCCTGGTTCTCGTCGAGGTTGACCAGCCGGGCACGGAAGATGGCCTGGGAGCCGCTCACCTCGTCGATATCCACCCGGGCATTGAAGAGCTCCTGGCTCAGGCGGTCGGCGGCGCGGCTGGCGTGCTGGCGGGCGTTGTCGGGATTGGAGAAGGCCCCGACCTGTACCCCCCAGCTGGCGCTTGCGCCCACCGGCTCGAGCCGGTGCAGGGTCTCGGCGCGCGGCGCCTCGGGCGCCTCGCTGCGGGCGATCAGGTCGCGAATGGGGTCGTTGGCCGAGCCCTGGGCGGTCTGCGGCAGCGAGGGCTGGACCGTGGGCAGCGGCTCCGGCGCCTGCAGGCTGGCCAGCTGGCGCTCGAGCTCCGGCGAGGGGCCGGCCGGCATCACCGGGGCGGCCGCCGGCAGGCCATCGCCGCTCATCCGGTCGCCGGAGAAGTCCGCCTGGGCCACCCAGTCGCCGCGCCCGAAGAGCGAGGCACGCACGAAGCCGCGATCGAGCAGGTCGGCCATATGGGTATCCCGGGAGGCGGCGGTGAAGCCGCCCATCACCACCGAGACCAGGCGGCGGTTGTCGCGCACCGCCGAGGTGGCCACGTTGAAGCCGGAGGCGCGGATGAAGCCGGTCTTCAGGCCGTCGGCCCCCGCGTAGTTGCGCACCAGGCGGTTGTGGCTGTTGTGGGTGGCGCCACGGTAGGTGAAGCTCTGCCGCGAGAAATAGTGGTAGTACTGCGGGAAGTCCTGCATCAGGCGGATGGAGAGGGTCGCCATGTCCCGGGCGGTGGTGGTCTGGCCGTTGTCGGGCAGGCCCGAGGCGTTGCGAAACACGGTGTTGGGCATCCCGAGCTCCCGCGCCCTGGCGGTCATCATCTGGCCGAACTGGCGCTCGCTGCCGCCCAGCGCCTCGGCCACCACCACGGCCACGTCATTGGCCGAGCGCACGATCAGCGCCAGGATCGCCTCCTCCACGGTGATGGTGGAGCCCCGCTTGAGCCACAGCTTGGAGGCCGGCATCGCCTCGGCCTGGGCCGAGACCGGCAGCGGCTGGTTGAGCCGCATGGTGCCCTTCTCCAGCTCCTCGAAGAGCAGGTAGAGCGTCATCATCTTGGTCAGCGAGGCCGGATAGCGCGTGGCATCGGCATTCGCCGCGTGCAGCACCTCCCCGCTCTCGACGTCCACCACGATGGCGGCGTAGCGCGGATTGGCCTGGGCCGTGGCGGTGATGGATATGGCCAGACACGCCAGCAGCGCGATCACGGCGATGCCATGGCGCCGGATTCTGGTTATGGTTGCGGTCACCATCTGCATTCCCTCTGGGTTCCCTGCGTGCCGTCAAAAACGGCACTGCCTCATCAAGCATTATGAACGGGAATGCTCGGCTGTACAGGGCGCCAGGGCAGGAAAAACGCCGCCATTTCGCGCTTTCACATTTCTCCTGCCCCGAGTTCAGTCGATGCGCCCCTCCTCCACCGCGTGGCAGGCCACCTCACTGCCGTCGCTGCGGGCGATCAATGTCGGCACCTCGGCCTTGCAGCGCGCCTCGGCGTGAGGGCAGCGCGGGTGGAAGGCGCAGCCCGAGGGCGGATGCACGGGGTTGGGCACCTCCCCCTCAATCACGGTGCGCTCGCGCCCCTCTCCCTCCAGCGAGGGCACCGCCGCCAGCAGCATCCGCGAGTAGGGATGGTGCGGGGTGGCGAACAGCTGATCCGACGGGGCGATCTCGGCGATGCGCCCCAGGTACATCACCGCGATGCGGTCGGCCATGTGCTTGACCACCGCCATGTCGTGGCTGATGAAGAGGTAGGTGAGCCCATACTGCGCCTGCAGGTCCTTCATCAGGTTGAGGATCTGCGCCTGCACCGATACATCCAGCGCCGAGGTGGGCTCGTCGCAGACCATGAACTCCGGCTCGTTGGCCAAGGCACGGGCGATGGAGATTCGCTGGCGCTGGCCGCCGGAGAACTCGTGGGGGTAACGGTTGGCGTCCGCCGCCGACATGCCCACCTGCTCGAGCAGCTCGCCCACCCGGCGGCGGCGGTCGACGCTGCTCATCTCGGGGCGGAAGAAGCGCAGCGGCTCACCGATGATGGTGCCCACCCGCCACAGCGGATTGAGGCTGGCGTAGGGGTCCTGGAAGATCATCTGGAAGCGCTGGCGGATCGCCGCCGACTGGCGGCCGGAGCGCCGGGCCAGGTCACTGATCTCCTGGCCGTCGAAGACCAGCCGACCGCGGGTCAGGCCATAGAGCCCGACGATCAGCCGCGCCACCGTGGACTTGCCGCAGCCGGACTCCCCCACCAGGGCGAGGGTCTCGCCGCGGCGGATGGTGAAGCTCACCCCGTCCACGGCCTTGAGCGTCAGCTTGTCGGCGCGCTCCAGCACCCGGTTGAGCCAGGGCCTGGAGACATCGAAGTGGCGCGCCAGGTCGGTGGCTTCCAGCAGCACCTCGCCGCCCCCGGCGGTCCGGGGGGAGCCGGCCTGAAGCGCCCCGGTCTGGCGAGACCCGGCCTGAGCGGGTTGCGTCTGGCTCATCGGGCCACCTCCGGAGTATCACGCGGCGCGTCACGGCGCGCCACGGGGTTGTCCGGGTCGTGCAGCCAGCAGGCCGCCTGGCCGGCGCCGGCGGGCAGCAGCTCCGGGCGCTCGGTGCGGCAGCGCTCGACGGCGTGGGGGCAGCGCGGATTGAAGGCGCAGCCCGTGGGGATCGCCGCCAGGCGCGGCATGGCCCCCTCGATCTGGTAGAGCCGCTCGCGGCGCTCGGCCAGGCCCGGGATGGAAGCCATCAGCCCCTCGCTGTAGGGGTGCTGCGGCCGGCGGATCACCTCCTTCACCGGGCCGATCTCGATCAGCCGCCCGGCGTACATCACGGCGACGCGGTCGGCGGTCTCGGCGATCACCCCCATGTCGTGGGTCACCAGCATCACCGCCGCACCGCGCTCGGCGCAGACCCGCTTGAGCAGCGCGAGGATCTGCGCCTGCACCGAGACGTCCAGTGCCGTGGTGGGCTCGTCGGCGATGATCAGCTCCGGCTCCGCGGCCAGCGCCAGGGCGATCACCACCCGCTGGCGCATGCCGCCGGAGAACTGGTGGGGGTAGCTGTCCAGGCGCGTCTCCGGGGCGGGAATGCCCACCTCGCGCAGCAGCGCCAGGGCCCGCTCCCGGGCCTGCCTCTCGTTCATGGGCAGGTGGGCGCGGATGGTCTCCACCAGCTGGTCGCCGATGGAGAAGAGCGGGTTCAGGCTGGTGAGCGGGTCCTGGAAGACCATCCCGATATGACGCCCGCGCAGGGGCACGAAATCCTCCTCTGGAAGGTCGTCGATGCGTCGCCCCGCCAGGTGGATCTCGCCGCCGGCGATATGGCCCGGCGGCTCGAGCAGCTGGATGACGGCGTTGCCGGTCATCGACTTGCCGGCGCCGGACTCGCCCACCACGCCGAGCACCTCGCCCGGGGCGATATCGAAGGAGACGTCGTCCAGGGCCACCAGGGTGGCGTGGCGGGTGGGGAACTCCACCCGCAGGTGGCGCACGGAGAGCACCGGCTCCCGCTCGCCGTCGGGCTTGCGGCCCATCGCGGCGGCGTTGCGGTCGCCCGGCACTTGCTCGGCGGCGCTTGGCTCGACGGTGCTTGGCTCAACGGAGCTTGGGGTTGAGGACATCACGCAACCAGTCTCCCAGCAGGTTGACGGAGAGCGCCAGCAGCAGCAGCGCCACCCCGGGGAAGAGCAGGATCCACCACTCTCCCGAGAACATGTAGTCCTGGCCGACCCGGATCAGGGTCCCCAGGCTTGGCTGGGTGGCCGGCATGCCGACCCCCAGGAAGGAGAGCGTCGCCTCGGCGATGATGGCGAGCGCCAGGCCAATGGTGCCGATCACCAGCACCGGGCGAAGCACGTTGGGCAGGATGTGCTGGAAGAGGATGCGGCGATCCGGCAGGCCGATCACCCGCGCCGCCTGCACGTACTCCTTGCCCTTCTCCACCATGGTCGCCCCGCGCACCGCCCGGGCGTACTGCACCCAGTCGGAGAGGCCGATGGCGATGATCAGCACGATGATCGCCACCTCCGCGTGCATGGAGCGCGGCAGGAAGCCGCGGATCACCCCGAAGATCAGCAGCGCCATCAGGATCGACGGGAAGGTGAGCTGGACGTCGGCGATGCGCATGATCAGGGCGTCGCGCCAGCCGCCGCGGAAGCCGGCCAGCAGGCCCAGCGCGGTGCCCAGCGCCAGGGCGAAGAGCACCGCAGCGAAGCCCACCAGCAGCGAGATGCGCGAGCCGTAGAGGATCGCCGAGAAGACGTCACGCCCCTGGCTGTCGCTGCCCAGCAGGTAGAAGTTGCCGGTGAAGTCCGAGGTGGTCAGCGGCGGCGTGAAGGCGTCGATCAGCTCCAGCTGGCGCGGGTCGAAGGGGTTCTGGGGGGCGATCCAGGGGGCGAACAGGGCCCCGGCGAACATCACCAGGGTGACCAGGGTGGCAAGAATCACCACCGGCTGGCGCTGCCAGGAGTAGACGATATCGCTTTCCAGGAAGGTCCTGAGCCGGCTCGGTTTCTTCGGGGCGATGGGCGCCGCGACGTGCGCGCTCTCGCGGGTCTTGAGCTGCTGGCTCATTTGGCACCTCCCTGCACGCGCAGGCGCGGGTCGACGGCGTAGTAGAGCAGGTCGACGACCAGGTTGATGACCACGAACACCAGGGCAATCATCATCAGGTAGGCGGCCATCACCGGGATGTCCACGAACCGCACCGCGGTGATGAACAGCGCCCCCACGCCGGGCCACTGGAACACCGTCTCGGTGATGATGGCGAAGGCGATGATGGTGCCGAGCTGCAGGCCGATGATGGTGATCACCGGGATCAGGGTATTCTTCAGCGCATGGCGCAGGTTGACCACCCGCTTCGACAGCCCCCGGGCCCGGGCGAACTTGATGTAGTCGGTGCGCAGCACCTCGAGCATCTCGGCGCGCACCAGGCGCATGATCAGCGTCAGCTGGAAGAGCCCGAGGGTGATGGCCGGCAGGATCAGCGAGCGCAGTCCGCTGGTCGTGAGCAGGCCGGTGGTCCACCAGTCGCCGAGGCGTACCGTCTGACCGCGGCCGAAGGCGGGCAGCCAGCCCAGCTCCACGGCGAAGACGTAGATCAGCAGGATGCCGATCAGGAAGGTGGGCAGCGACACCCCGATCAGCGAGGCGGTCATGATGAACTTCGACAGCCAGTTGCCGCGCTGGATGGCGGTGTAGATGCCGAGCACGATGCCCATCACCACGGCGAAGATCGCCGAGATGATGGCGAGCTCCAGGGTCGCCGGCAGGCGCTCCATGATCAGGTCGGTGACCGGCCGCGCCGAACGATAGGAGATGCCGAACTCGAACTGGGCGGCATTGACGATGAACTGCCAGAACTGCACCACCACCGGCTGGTCGAGCCCGAGCTGTGCTCGCAGCGCGGCGCGGTCCGCCTCGGTGGCCTCCTGGCCGAGCATGTTGAGTACCGGGTCGCCGACGTAGTGGAACAGCGAGAAGGAGATGAGCGCGACCACGAACATCACGAAGATGGCCTGCAGCACGCGCTGGATCAGGAAGGCTAGCATGGGGTCTCCACGTCACCGCCCCCCGGCCGCGGATGGCAGCCGGGGAGCGGGCACAGTCACGATCAGCGGTTGAACTTCAGGTACTTGAAGTGCGGGGTATTCTCGCTCTGCACCTTGAAGTCGATATCGTCACGCATCGACCAGGTGAGCATCTGATGGTGGATGGGCACGTAGACGATCTCGTCGTGCACGAGCTGCCACGCCTCCTCGATCATGGCGTTGCGCGCCTCCTCGTCGGTCTCCTGGCCCATGGCCACGGTCAGCTCGTCGACCCGCTCGTCGGAGTAGCCGGTGAAGTTCCAGCTGCCGCGGTCGCCCTCCTTGGTGTGGTAGAGGTAGTTGAAGACGTACTCGGAGTCCATGGTCGGCACGCCCCAGCCCAGCATGTAGAAGTCGTACTCCTCGCGGGCCAGCTCGGCGAAGTGCAGCGAGCGGGTCTGGGCGACCAGGTCCACGGTGATGCCGATGCGCGCCAGCATGCTGACCACCGCCTGGCAGATCTGCTCGTCGTTGACGTAGCGGTCGTTGGGGCAGTGCAGGGTGACCCGGAAGCCATCGCCGTAGCCCGCCTCCGCCATCAGCTCGTTGGCGCGGTCGATATCGGCGGGCAACACCTCGTCGAGTGCCTCCGAATAGCCGTTGACGAAGGGCGGCGCGATCATGCCGGCGGGCTGGGAGTTGCCGCGCATCACCGCCCGCTGGATGGTGGTCTGGTCCAC
Source organism: Halomonas sp. JS92-SW72 (assembly GCF_003547075.1). Classification (NCBI taxonomy): domain Bacteria; kingdom Pseudomonadati; phylum Pseudomonadota; class Gammaproteobacteria; order Oceanospirillales; family Halomonadaceae; genus Halomonas; species Halomonas sp. JS92-SW72. The sequence continues at coordinate 1,215,774 of NZ_CP032147.1, read as the reverse complement.
GGCGAGATCGATCGCCTCGCGCACGCGGCGATCGGCGAAGGGGTTGTCGTCGGTGTCGGCGGTACGCAGCTCGGCGGAGCCGATATCCATGCCCAGGAAGATGGTGCGGTTCTCCGCCCCCTGCTCGTTCTTCAGGCCCGGGGCGTTGGCGAGGCGCTCGATGTCCTGCACCGGGGTCTCCTGGAGCAGGTCTACCTCGCCGGAGAGCAGCGCCGCCACTCGGGTGGCCGCCGACTCGATGGGGGTGAAGATCAGCTCGGAGATCTCCATGGGGTAGTGGTCGATGCCCCAGTAGTCGTCGTTGCGGACCAGCACGGTGCGCACGTCGGGCTCGCGGCTCTGCACCCGGAAGGGGCCGGTGCCGTTGGCGTTGCGCACCGCATGGGTCTCCTCGCCCGCGGCGTAGTTCTGCGGCTCCTCGACGCCGTGCGCCTCGGCCCACTCGCGGCTCATGATGAAGAGGTTGGTGAGGTTGTTGGGCAGCAGCGGGTTGGGGTCGTGGGTCTCCACGTGCACCGTGAAGTCGTCCGCGGCGCGCACCTCCTTGATGGAGGTGAGCAGGCCGCGCATGTCGGCATTCTCGTGACGCGCCCGGTTCAGCGAGAAGACCACGTCATGGGCGGTCAGCGCCTGGCCCTCGTGGAAGGTCACCCCCTCGCGGATCTTGAACACCCAGACGTGGGGGTCGTCCTCATGGACATGCCACTCGGTGGCCAGGCCCGGCTGGTACTCCACGTCCATGTCCTGATAGATCAGCACGTCGAAGATCTGGTGGTTCAGCGCGTGGGTCGGTCCCTCGTTCTGGGAGTGCGGATCCAGGGTCAGGCCGTCGGCGGAGCGGGTCCAGCGCAGGGTCTCGGCATGGGCGGCGGAGGCGACCATGGCGGCCGCCATAGCGGAAACGAGCAGTGTCTTCCTGAACATCTTGTTGTTCCTCGTTCAAGCGTTTGATGGGCACAGGCCCTGACAGGGTTTCTCCCATAACGTAGACGAGAAAGGAAGGCAGTGGCCGTCAACGCTTTCAGCGCCACCCCGCCCTCAGCACTCGATGGCGTTGACCGCCAGCCCTCCCATCGAGGTCTCCTTGTACTTCGCCTGCATGTCGGCCCCGGTGTCGCGCATGGTGCGGATCACCTTGTCCAGGGAGATGAAGTGCTCGCCGTCGCCGCGCAGCGCCATCTGGGCGGCGTTGATCGCCTTCACCGAGGCGATGGCGTTACGTTCGATGCAGGGTACCTGGACGAGCCCACCCACCGGGTCACAGGTCAGCCCCAGGTTGTGCTCCAGGCCGATCTCGGCGGCGTTCTCCACCTGGCCCACGCTGCCCCCCATCACCTCGGCGAGGCCGGCGGCGGCCATGGCGCAGGCGGAGCCCACCTCACCCTGGCAGCCCACCTCAGCGCCGGAGATCGAGGCGTTCTTCTTGCACAGGATCCCCACGGCGCCGGCGGCGAGCAGGAAGTCCACCACGTCGCGCTCACAGGCATCCGGCTGGAACTGCATGTAATAGTGCAGCACCGCCGGGATGATGCCCGCCGCGCCGTTGGTGGGGGCGGTGACCATGCGCCCGCCGGCGGCGTTCTCCTCGTTGACCGCCAGGGCATAGAGGTTGACCCAGTCCATGGCCGACATGGTCGAGGCGATCAGCGAGGGGCTCTCCTCGGCCGCCAGCAGCCGCTGGTGCAGCGAACGGGCGCGCCGGCGCACGTTGAGGCCGCCGGGCAGCACCCCCTCGGCCTCCAGCCCCCTGGCCACGCAGGCCTTCATGGCCTGCCAGATCCGGCACAGCTCGGCGCGCACCTCGGCCTCGCTGCGCCAAACCTTCTCGTTCTCCAGCATCAGCTCGCTGATGCGCAGGCCACTCTCCCGGCACATGCGCATCAGGTCGTCGGCGGTCTGGAAGTTGTAGGGCAGCGCCGTGGCGTCGCTGTCGAGCTCGCCCCGCTCGGCCTGGGCCTCGTCGATGACGAAGCCGCCGCCCACCGAGTAGTAGGTGTTCTGATAGAGCTCGCCGGCGTGGCCGTGGGCGATCAGGCGCATGGCGTTGGGGTGATGCGGCAGGCTGTCGGCGTGCAGCTGCATGTCGCGGGCCCACAGGAAGGGCACGCTGTGGCGCCCGTCCAGTCGCAGGGCGCCACACTCCTGCAGCTCATCGATGCAGGGGGCGATGATGGCGGGGTCGATGCGGTCGGGCCGCTCGCCCATCAGCCCCATGATCACCGCCCGGTCGGTGGCGTGGCCGATGCCGGTGGCGGAGAGCGAGCCGAACAGCTGGACCTCGAGGCGACAGACGCGCTCGAGCAGCTCACGCTCCCTGAGTTCGCCGACGAAATCATGGGCCGCCCGCATGGGCCCCACGGTATGCGAGCTCGACGGCCCGACACCGATCTTGAACAGATCGAAGACGCTGATTGGCATGGCTTGTCACTCTCGAAAACGGTTGTTGTTGTCAGGATCAGCGGTCGAAGACCACGGTGCGACCGGCGTGCAGGAAGACCCGCCGCTCCACGTGCAGGGCCACCGCCCGGGCCAGGGTGAGGCACTCGATGTCGCGCCCCTTGGCCACCAGGTCCTCCGGGTAGTCGGTGTGGCTGACCGGCTCGACCCCCTGGGTGATGATCGGCCCCTCGTCGAGGTCGTCGTTGATGTAGTGGGCGGTGGCGCCGACCAGCTTCACGCCCTTGTCGTAGGCCTGGTGGTAGGGCTTGGCGCCCTTGAAGCCCGGCAGCAGCGAGTGGTGGATATTGATCGCGCGGCCGCTGAGCCTCTCGCACATCTCGCTCGACAGGACCTGCATGTAGCGGGCGAGGATCACCAGCTCGGCGCCGGTCTCCTCGACCACTGCCCACACCTTCGCCTCCTGCTCGGCCTTGGTCTCGGCGGTGATCGGGAAGTGGTGGTAGGCAAGGCCGTGCCACTCCGCCAGGGGAGCCAGGTCCGGGTGGTTGGAGACGATGGCGCGAATATCGATCGGCAGCTGGCCGATGCGGTAGCGATAGAGCAGGTCGTTCAGGCAGTGATCGGCCCTGGAGACCATGATCACCACCGGCATTCGTGTGCCCGGGGCGGTCAGCTCGAAGTGCATCTCGAACTCGGCGGCGCGCTCGGCGAAGCCGGCCTCGAAGGCCGCCTGATCGAACCCTTCCGCCTCGGGACGGAACTCGGTGCGGATGAAGAAGCCGCCGCTCAGGCGGTCATCGAAGGAGTGCTGCTCGGTGATGTAGCAGCGGCGCTCCTTGAGGAAGCGGGTCACCACGTCCACGGTGCCGAGTCGGCTCGGACATTGAGCCACCAGAATCCAGTTGCTTTCCTTGGGCCCCATCATCCTCTCTCCTCTGTTTGTCGCGCCGAGCGTCTGGCTCGGCGCGACACTGGCTCAGGCGAACACGAAATACTTGCGAACGGTCTCGACGACTTCCCAGGTGCCCTTGAAGCCGGGCTCGACGATGAAGATGTCACCGGCCTTCAGGTGAATCGGCTCGCCACCCTCCGGCGTGAGCACGCAGTACCCCTCGCGAAAGTCGCAGTACTCCCACTTGGTATAGTTGACCGCCCACCTACCCGGCGTGCAGATCCAGGTGCCCATCGTCTTGGTGCCGTCCTCGGACGCATAGGCATTGAGGTTGACGGTGTGGGGGTCGCCGGAGAGCTTTTCCCAGGAGCTGGCGTCCAGCAGCACGTCCGGCTGGGCGTCACGCAACAGCTTGATCTTGTTGGTCATCATCCTTCCTCTTCTCAACGTTCAACGCCGATGGCGTATTCGCTTCCCGCATCCAGAATCCAGCGGTAGCAGTAGTCGGCGAAGCTGCGGCGCAGCACCAGCTCCCAGCGCTCCTCGCTGGGGCGGCGCAAGATCAGGTTGGCCTTGGCGAACACCGTGGTGACGCCCTTGCCCACCGGAAAGGCGTCCGGGTGCACGTCGTAGGGCGTCGACTTCATCAGAAGCTCCCGGGCCATCTCGCCCTCGAGCTCGATCAGGGTCTGACCGCCGCTGACGTTGACGATGGCGTAGTTTTTGACAGAGGTATCGCGGGCGCCGCCCAGGGCCTCGCGCAGCCTTCCCTCCAGGGCGAACTCCTCGCCGCCGGGCACGATCAGGAGCCACTCGTCGGGGGAGAGCCACTGGATCGAGCGCTCGCCGCCGTCGTCATGGGCCAGGGTATTGGGGCGCCCCGGCAGGCCGAAGCCGAGCACCTGGCGGACGGCCTCGTCGATGACGATGGCCCCGCCGCGCAGGATCAGGTGACCCAGCATGGCGCGCTCGCGCAGCACCACGCGGCTCTTCTGGCTGACCGCCGGGCGGCCGGTCCTGTGGTAGGACCAGGCCAGCGGGGACTCGGCGGGCACCTCGGTCTCGGGGCGCGCGTCGTAGAGGTTGAACCAGGTGGCAGTTTGCTCAGACATGCTGGCGCTCTCCCTTGGGATCGACAAAGATCGGGCTGACGATTTCGGCGGCGTGGGTCTTGCCGTCGGCCATGGGCAGGTAGACGGTCTCGCCCATCCGCGAGTGGCCGCCCTTGACCACGGCCAGTGCAAAGCCGCTCTTCAGGGTCGGGCTGTAGTAGCTCGAGGTCACGTGGCCCACCATGGGCATGGGGATGGCGTGATCCGGGTCGAAGACGATCTGGGCGCCCTCCTCCAGCACCACCGCCGGGTCCTTCGGCCTGAGGCCCACCAGCTGCTTGCGGTCGGCTCGCCGGGTATCCGAGCGCGACAGCGCCCGCTTGCCCACCCAGGAATAGGGCTTGTCGTAGCCGACGGCCCACTGCATGCCGAGATCCTCCGGGGTCACCGAGCCGTCGCTCTCCTGGCCGGCGATGATGAAGCCCTTTTCGGCGCGCAGGACATGCATGGTCTCGGTGCCATAGGGGGTCAGGCCGTACTTCTCGCCGTGCTTGAACAGCGTCTTCCAGACGTGCAGGGCGTAGTTGGCCTGAACGTTGATCTCGTAGGCGAGCTCGCCGGTGAAGGAGATGCGGAAGACCCGCGCCGGCACGTCGGCCACCCTGCCCTCGCGCCAGTCCATGAACTTGAAGCTGTCGCGATCGAGATCGATGTCGGTGATCTCGGCAAGGAGCTTGCGCGCCTCGGGCCCGGTCACCGTCATGGTCGCCCAGTGGTCGGTCACCGAGGTGAAGGTGACGTCGAGCTCGGGCCACTCGGTCTGGTGCCACAGCTCCAGCCACTCCATCACGCCCGCGGCGCCGCCGGTGGTGGTGGTCATCAGGAAGTGGTTCTCGCCCAGGCAGCTGGTGGTGCCGTCGTCCATCAGCATGCCGTCGTCGCGACACATCAGCCCGTAGCGGCACTTGCCGACGGCCAGCTTCTCCCACTTGTTGGTATAGATGCGGCCCAGGAACTCGCGGGCGTCCGGCCCCTGGATGTCGATCTTGCCAAGCGTCGAGGCGTCGAGGATGCCGACCTTCTCGCGTACCGCCAGGCACTCGCGGGCTACCGCCTCATGCATGGTCTCCTGCTTGCCGTTCACGCTCTTCGGGAAGTACCAGGGGCGCTTCCACTGGCCCACGTCCTCGAACTCGGCGCCGTTCTCCACGTGCCACTGGTGCAGGGCGGTGTAGCGCTCGGGGTCGAAGAGGTCACGGCAGTGGCGGCCGGCGATGGCGCCGAAGGTCACCGGGGTGTAGTTGGGCCGGAACACCGTGGTGCCCACCTCGGGGATCGACCTGTTCAGGCAGCGCGCAGCGATGGCCATGCCGTTGATGTTGCCGAGCTTGCCCTGGTCGGTGCCGAAGCCCATGGCGGTGTAGCGCTTGACGTGCTCGATGGACTCGAAGCCCTCGCGGGTGGCCAGTTCGATGGCCGCCGCGGTGACGTCGTTCTGCAGGTCGACGAACTGCTTGGGCGCACGCAGGGTGGGCTTCTCGTGGGGCACCTGGTAGAGCGCACAGGCCTTGCCCTCGCGGCGGGCGTCGACCTGGGGCAGCGCGATGGCCTGGGCCGTGAGGCCCAGCGCGGCCAGTGCCTCGCACGCCCTGGCCACGCCGTCGGCCAGCCCCTCGGCCAGGTCGTGGATCCCCCGGGCGCTGCCGGCGGCGTGCACGCCCTTCACCAGGCTGGGTACGAAGCCGAGGATCTCGTCGTTCCAGGTCGGCCGGGCACCGGTGTGGGAGGCCAGGTGGATCACCGGGCTGTAGCCGCCGGAGCTGGCGATGGTGTCGCAGGCCAGGGTCTCGGCCTGGCCGGTCACCTTGAAGGCCTGGGCATCGATGGTGGCCACGCGGGCGCCGCTGACACGGCTGCCGCCCTTGGCCTCGATCACCGCGGCACCTTCGATGATGCGAATGCCGCGGGCGCGGGCCTGCTCCACCAGCTCGCCGTCCGGCGCCTGGCGCGCATCGACGATGGCCACCACCTCGCGGCCGGCGTCATCCCAGTCCAGGGCGGCGCGATAGGCGTGGTCGTTGCTGGTGGAGAGCACCAGTCGGTTGCCCGGCACCACCCCAAAGCGGCGGATATAGGTGGAGACGGCGCCGGCCAGCAGGTTGCCCGGCACGTCGTTGCCGGCGTAGACCAGCGGCCGCTCGTGGGCACCGGTGGCCAGCAGCACCTGGCCGGCGCGCACGCGATGCATCCGCGACCGGGAGGGCCGGACGCCGTCGACCAGCGGCGCGGTCTCGCCGAGGTGCTCGGTGCGCCGCTCGTGAAGGGTCACGAAATGATGGTCGTGGTAGCCGTTGGCGGTGGTGCGCGGCAGCAGGGTGACGTTGTCGAGCCCGGCAAGCTCCTCTACCACACGCTGCACCCACTGGGCGGCGGGCTGATGGTCGAGCAGCTCGCGGCTGTCCAGCAGCGAGCCGCCCAGCTCCTCCTGCTCGTCACACAGGATCACCCGGGCGCCGCCGCGCGCGGCGGTCAGCGCCGCGGCAAGGCCGGCGGGGCCGGCGCCGATCACCAGCAGGTCGCAGTGCTGGTTGAGGTGGTCATAGGTATCCGGGTCGGACTCCATGGGGCTGCGGCCCAGGCCCGCGCCCTTGCGGATGAACTTCTCATAGGTCATCCACATGGAGGCCGGGGCCATGAAGGTCTTGTAGTAGAAGCCCGGCGGCATGAAGCGACCGCCCAGCTTGCCCACCAGGCTCATGGCGTCGCGCTGGACGTTGGGCCAGCCGTTGGTGCTGCGCGCCACCAGGCCGTCGAACAGCGCCTGCTGGGTGGCGCGCACGTTGGGCACCTGGGCCGCCTCGCTGCTGCCCAGCTGGACCAGCGCATTGGGCTCCTCGGCGCCGGCGGCGACGATGCCCCGGGCGCGCGAATACTTGAAGCTGCGGTTGACGATATCTACCCCGTTGGCAAGCAGCGCCGAGGCCAGGGTGTCACCGGCATAGCCCTGATAGCGCTTGCCGTTGAAGGTGAAGGTAAGCCGGCGGGAGCGATCGATGCGCCCGCCCTCGTTGAGGCGATTCGGCTGATTGGACGACTGGCTCATGCCTTGACTCCTTCCTTGCGCTCGACCACTTCCGCCCTGGGGGCGACGCTCTCGGCGGCCTCGGCCGGCCGGCCATCGGGATACTCGGCGGTGAAGCGTGGCCGCTCGCCGACCTTGTAGCTCTCGAGGATCTCGTAGCTCACGGTATTACGCGTGACGTTGAAGAACTTGCGACAGCCGACGGCGTGCACCCACAGCTCGTGGTGAATGCCGCGCGGATTGTCACGGAAGAAGAGGTAGTCACCCCACTCCTTGTCGGAGCAGGCCTCGGGCTCCGCGGGGCGCGCGATGTGCGCCTGGCCCTTGGGACGGAACTCCTCTTCCTCGCGGTGCTCCTCGCAGTGGGGGCAGTAGATAAGAAACATGGGATTGCCTCCTTAGTGAGCCACGCCGGCCGCACCGTGCTCGTCGACGAGAGCACCGGTGTGGAAACGGTCGATGGAGAACGGGGCCGCGAGGGGGTGGGCCTGGTTCTTGGCCAGGGTCCAGGCGAACACGTGGCCGGAGCCGGGGGTGGCCTTGAAGCCGCCGGTGCCCCAGCCGCAGTTGAAGAAGAGCCCCTTCACCGGCGTGGCGGAGAGGATCGGGCAGGCGTCCGGGCAGGTGTCGACGATGCCGCCCCACTGGCGGTTCATGCGCACCCGGGAGAAGATCGGGAACATCTCGACGATGGCCTGCAGGGTGTGCTCCACGGTGGGGTAGCTGCCGCGCTGGCCGTAGCCGTTGTAGCCGTCGATGCCGGCGCCGATCACCAGGTCGCCCTTGTCGGTCTGGCTGATGTAGCCGTGCACATGGTTGGACATCACCACCGTGTCGAGAATCGGCTTGAGCGGTTCGGAGACCAGCGCCTGCAGCGGGTGGGACTCCAGCGGCAGCTTGAAGCCGGCCATCCCGGCGAGCACGCCGGAGTTGCCCGCCGCCACGCAGCCCACGGTCTTCGCCTCGATGTCGCCACGGTTGGTGTGCACCCCGTAGACGCGGCCGTCGCGGATCTTGAAGCCGGTCACCTCGGTGTTCTGCAGCAGGTCGACGCCGAGTGCGTCGGCGGCCCGGGCATAGCCCCAGGCCACGGCGTCGTGGCGCGCCACGCCGGCCCGCGGCTGCCAGGAGGCGCCGAGGATCGGGTAGCGGGCGTTCTTCGAGCAGTCCATGATCGGCACGATCTCCTGGATCTGCTTGGGCGTGAGCACCTCGCCGTCGATGCCGTTCAGGCGATTGGCGTTGACCCGGCGCTGGATGTCACGCATGTCCTGCAGGGTGTGGCCCAGGTTCATCACGCCGCGCTGGGAGAACATCACGTTGTAGTTGAGGTCCTGGGAGAGCCCCTCCCACAGCTTCATGGCGTGCTCGTAGAGCGCCGCCGCCTCGTCCCACAGGTAGTTCGAGCGCACGATGGTGGTGTTGCGGGCGGTGTTGCCGCCGCCCAGCCAGCCCTTCTCGACCACCGCCACGTTGGTGATGCCGTGCTCCTTGGCCAGGTAGTAGGCGGTGGCCAGGCCGTGGCCGCCGCCGCCGACGATGATCACGTCGTACTGCTTCTTCGGCGTGGGATTGCGCCACTGGCGCTCCCAGTTCTCATGGTGGCTGAGCGCGTGCTTGGCCAGCCCGAATCCTGAATAGCGTTGCATCTCGTCTCTCCTCGACCGGCCCCGCCGAACGGGGCCGGTTCCACGGGGTTCAGGCGGTGGCGGTTTCGCGTGCCGGGGCTTCGCTGGAGGCGGTGGCGTAGACCGGATGGCGCTCGCAGAGCGCGGCGACCTTCTCGCGCACCTCGGCCTCCACGGCATCGCTGTTGCGCTGCTCGGCCAGCACATCGAGGATGTCGCAGATCCAGCCGGCCAGCTCGGTGCACTCGGCCGCATCGAAGCCGCGGGTGGTCACCGCCGGGGTGCCGATGCGCAGGCCGGAGGTGACGAAGGGGCTCTGGGGGTCGTTGGGCACGGCGTTCTTGTTGACGGTGATATGGGCGCGGCCCAGCGCCGCATCGGCGTCCTTGCCGGTCACGCCCTGCTTGATCAGCGAGACCAGGAAGAGGTGGTCGTCGGTGCCGCCGGAGACCACGTCATAGCCGCGCTCGATGAACACGCCGGCCATGGCGCGGGCGTTGTCGATCACCCGCTGCTGGTACTGGACGAACGCCTGGCTCATGGCCTCCTTGAAGGCCACCGCCTTGGCGGCGATGACGTGCATCAGCGGACCGCCCTGCTGGCCCGGGAAGACCGCGCCGTTGAGCTTCTTGTAGAGGTCCGCATCGCCGTGGGCGGAGAGAATCAGGCCGCCGCGGGGGCCGCGCAGGGTCTTGTGGGTGGTGGTGGTGACCACGTGGGCGTGGGGCAGCGGGCTCGGGTAGAGGCCGGCGGCGATGAGGCCTGCCACGTGGGCCATGTCGACCATGAACCAGGCGCCCACCTCGTCGGCGATGGCGCGGAAGCGGCGCCAGTCGACGACGCGGGCGTAGGCGGAGAAGCCGGCGATGATCAGCTTGGGCTTGTGGCTGCGCGCCAGACGCTCGACCTCCTCGTAGTCGATCTCGCCGGTCTCCGGGTTCAGGCCGTACTGCACGGCGTGGTAGTGCTTGCCGGAGAAGTTCGGCGCCGCCCCGTGGGTCAGGTGGCCGCCGTGGGCCAGGCTCATGCCCAGCACGGTGTCGCCCGGCTTGACCAGGGCCATGAAGGCCGCGGCGTTGGCCTGGGCACCGGAGTGCGGCTGGACGTTGGCGTAGTCGGCGCCGAACAGGTCGCAGGCGCGGTCGATGGCCAGCTGCTCGACCACGTCGACGTGCTCGCAGCCGCCGTAGTAGCGCTTGCCCGGGTAGCCCTCGGCGTACTTGTTGGTCAGCTGGGTGCCCTGGGCCTCCATCACCGCCCGGCTGGCGTAGTTCTCGGAAGCGATCAGCTCGACGTGCGCCTCCTGGCGCACCACCTCATCGGCGATGGCGGCGGCGACCTGGGAATCGAAGGCGGAAAGCGTGGCGTGGTTCATGGAGGACTCCTTTAATTGTTGGATCACGGTACATGCCCCATGCCAGCAATCTATTTTCCAAGGCGTCCAAGAACCAATTTGAAGGGCAAATGCCGGGATAAGGGGGGAGATCCTGCCCTAACCAGGCCGAGGGGAGCCCTGCAGAAGACGCAACAAGACCACGCCCGCAACGGTGTGCGGGCGTGGCCTTGTTTCCGATCAATCCGGCAGCTAACTCATGCGACTTGCCGACGATAGCCGGGTCGCCGGGTCAGCAGGGAGATGCCCACATAGCAGGCCGAGGAGACGGCACAGCCGGTCAGCGGACCGATCAGCCAGCCCACGTCGGCGAAGAGCATCATGTAGCCGCTGGTGAAGAAGCCCACCAGCATGGCACTGAGTGCCCCCCAGGCGCTGCCCTGCCAGAAGGTGGAGATGAACACCGGGCCGATCATGCTGGCCAGCAGGGTGCCGGAGCCGAGGATCCCCAGCCAGGAGAGCATGAAGGGCGGGGCATAGAGCATCATCAGCAGGGCCACGATGCCCAGCACCACCACCGCCGAACGGTTGATCGTCAGCGCCAGACGCTCGCTGGAGACCGCTCCGAACAGCGACAGGCGCAGGTCATGGGAGGTCGCCGAGGCCACCGTATGCAGCAGCGAGTTGGCGGTGGACTTCATGGCGAAGATGATGAACAGCGTGATCACCCCCTGGATCGCCGGATGCATGAACTGCTCCAGGTAGACCGGCATCGCCATGTCGGGGTCGGCCAGGTCGGGCACATGCATGCGCACGTAGAGCCCCACGATGGGGATCAGGCTCAGCAGGGCCCCCAGGATGGCCACATAGACGCCCACCTTGTGCAGCTTGACGTCCGGCCTCATGGCCAGGAAGCGGATGGCCATGTAGGGCAGCACGGCCGCGAACAGGAAGGCATAGGGCAGCACCAGGAAGACGGTGCCGATGGAGTCGCCGTAGTGTGCCCCGGTGGTGGGGTTGAGCAGCTCCGGGTCGATGGCGTTGAGCGACGCCTCCCAGGTGCCCAGGTCCACCGAGGTGAGGATCTGCACCAGGATGATGACCGCCGCCAGGGCCATGCCGCAGACCATGACCGTATCGGTCCAGGCGACGGCGGCCAGGCCACCGAGCATGGTGTAGACGATGATGACCGAGACCATCAGGAAGGCGCTCTGGTTGAGCTCGATCCCCAGCCAGCTGGCACCCAGCAGGCCCACGGCCTTGATCTGGCTGGTCAGGAACACCATCAGCAGCAGGATGGTGATGAAGCCGGCCACGCCCTGGAGCACCCGCCCCATGGCACCGCCGCCGTGGCTCTGGGCGATATACTCGGGAATGGTGTTGCTGCCCATCTCCAGAGCGCGTCGCTGCAGGAAGCGCGCGAAGTAGAGCACCGCGATCATCATGGCGGGGGCGAAGAAGAAGTTGCCCAGCACCTCGATGGCGCCGAACTGGTAGGTAACGCCGGGGGAGCCCATGAAGCCCCAGCCGCTGAAGCCGGTGGCCACGATGGTGCCGGCCGCCACGAAGGCCCCCAGCGATCGTCCGGCCACCAGGAAGCCACCCTCGTCACTCTTGTTCATGTATTTCGACGAGAGGAAGCCAAGATAGATCAGCAGGCCGAAGGTGAGAATCAACAGCCCCCAGTTGAACAGCTTGTAGGCATCCATGATCACCTCCTCAATGAGCTTTCAGCGGATTTACGCTTCAGCTCCCTGCGAAGGTAGGCGGCACCAGCATGGATCAACATGTAGCAGGTAAGCACCAGAAAAGTGCTCAACACCCAGGAATTCATCTGCACACCCTCTTGTTCTTGGTCCGGCCCTCGATGCGGGGCTAGTGGGTTGCCGCTTGCGGCATCATCAAGGTATTTTACGCCCTGATGACCCGCCAATTTGTATGCTCAATGGCCTCATAAAAGATCAAAATGGCATAACCATGACAAATATCCCCACTGACCTGCTGAGAACCTTCGTCACCATCAAGGATCTGGGCGGCTTCACCAGCGCGGGCGAGCTGCTCGGCCGCTCACAGCCGGCCATCAGCCTGCAGATCAAGAAGCTCGAAGAGATTCTCAATACCAAGATATTCCTGCGGGGATCCAGCCTGGAGCTCACCGAGGATGGGGAGTATCTCTACGAGGCCGCTCGCCAGATCCTGGAGATCAATGACCAGATCATCGCCAAGGTCCGTGGCGATCATGTTTCGGGGAAAGTCAGGCTCGGTATTCCCAACGATTTCGAGCTGGCTTTCCTGCCCAAGGCGCTGAGAAACCTGTCGCGGGTCTACCCCAATATCATCATCGAGGTCGACTGCGAGATCAGCAAGGTGATACTGCAGCGCTACCAGAAGGGGCACTACGATATCGCCCTGGCAATGGAGCGCGCCAAGCCGAATGAGGACCGGGATGCTCGCGACTATCGGCTGGAAAGCCTGGAGTGGGTCTACAAGGACAGCCGGCTCGTCAATGGCGATGATGACCCCATCCCGCTGATCGCCTACCCGCAGGGGTGCGTCTATCGCTCCATCATGGAGGAGGCCCTGCAGGGGCAGAAGCACCCCTTCCGCTTCATGTACACGAGTACCAGCCTGCTGGGGATCTTCTCCGCCGTCGAGGAGGGCCTGGGGATCACGGCGATGGCCCGGTCGGTGATTCCCGAGAACCTGAAGCACGCCAGCAGCACCCGGGACCTGCCGGAACTCGAGCGGGTCTGCATCGGCCTCTACTACAAGGAGCGCGAGCTCAACGTCGCCTCTCGCCATGTGCTCGACTTCCTGCGTTCGGGGCTGGCCAATATCTAGCCCGGCCGCACCGGCTCGCTGAGCCCCCAGGCGCCATCACGCAAGGGGCCCGGCAGCCTTGTCGGCTGCCGGGCCCCTCTTCAGGAGGCGCCGCCTCCTTCTCGCGCGACGCCGCTATCCATCAGGCCGAAGCGCTATCGCAAGCCGGCCCCACTCGGCTGCAGGCCGCCGTCGCTCACGGTCTGCATCTCGCCTTCGTCATCGACCTTCAGCACGAGGTTGGGGTCAGGGTTGTTCACCGCCTTCTCCAGCTCCTTGATCGAGCGATCCCGGTTGAGCAGCCGCCTGATCGTGTTGATGATCATCAGCAGGATCACGATCGAGAAGGGGAAGGCGCCGATGATAGTGCCGGTCTGCACCGTGTCGACGACGCCGCTGCCGCCCAGGGTCAGCAGGATCGTAGCCACCGCGCCGATGCTGAGCACCAGGACGACCCGGAACCAGGCGCCGGCCCGCTTCGGCGCCGAGACGAAGTCGGCGAGCGCGTAGGTGCCGGCATCCAGGGAGGTCACGTAGTAGGTCGCCACCAGCACCGTCGCGATCACCAGCAGCAGGCTGCCGACAACCGGGATCGACTCCAGCATGGCGAACAGTCCACTGGCGACGTTGTCGTTCACCGCCGCCGATATGCCGCGCCCAGAGCGATCATCGTAGTAGATGGCGGCCGATCCCAGCACGCCGATCCACACCATGACGATGAGGGACGGAATGACGGTCACGCCGATCACGAATTCACGCAGCGTGCGCCCCCGCGAGATCCGTGCGATGAAGCCGGCAACGAAGGGCGAGAAGGCGATCACCCAGCACCAGATGAACACGGTCCACCAGCCGTTCCAGCTCTGCTGCCAGGAGGTCAGCGGCTCGGTAGTGCTCGGAGCATCGGTCCAGAAGCTCATCGGCACGAAGTTGGTGACATAGGCGCCGAAGGTCTGGGTGATGTTGGAGATGATGAACAGCGTCGGCCCGAAGATGAAGGCCGCGACCACCAGCACGACACTGAGGATCGAGTTCGTTTCACTGATCAGGCGCATCCCGCGGCTGATGCCGAAGAAGGCCGAGATGGCCGCCGCCGTGCCCAGCCCTACGATGACGAACAGCCAGATGGCGGGGCTCGAAGCCAGCCCGGTAAAGGAGGTGAGGCCGGCGGTGAACTGCATCGCCGCGAAGGCGAAGGAGGTGGAGAGGCCGAGGATGGTGGCCATGATCGCCAGCAGTTCGACGACCACGCCGGCACCGCCCCGCGCCCAGCGTGGCAGGAGGTCGACGGTCGCCTCGCGGAACGTCAGGGTCTTGCCCAGGTTGTGGTGGGAATAGGCCAGGCACACCGCCACGACGCAGTACATCGCCCAGGCGGTGAAGCCCCAGTGGAAGTAGGCCCAGACCAGGCCGCCATCCGCCGCGTTGCCTTCGGCCAGCTGAATGACCGGGCTGTCATCACGCAACATGATCGGCTGGGCCACGGACCAGAAGATCAGGCCGATGCCCTGCCCGCACGCGAAGAGCATGGAGTACCAGGCGAAGTTGCTGTATTCCGGCTTCGCACCGGGGCCGCCCAGCCTGACCTGCCGTCCCAGCTTGCTGAACGCCAGCCAGGCACATACCGCCACGGCAAAGAGCGAATAGAGGATGAACAGCCAGGTGAAGCCGCCGGTGACGTAGGTTCGCATGTCGAAGATGACCGAGGCGACGCCGTCCGGCTTGCTCAGCACCATCACGATGAGCGCGATGATGGCGATAGGAGGAGTGAATTGAATGAACAGCCTGCCGATGGGCGGCAGGTCGCGTCCCGTGAATCGTGGGATCGTTACCGGTTCTTTCTTGGACATCTTGATACCTCACTATTCTTGTATTGGGCATCGTCCCTGATATCACAGGCCTCGAGGAGTGCTCGAGGCGCATGGCCAGTGAATCAGTTCAAGTGCGACAGGATTCCCGATATGCACTCCTCCAGGATCAGCTCGCCCTTTTCCGCCGTGGCTTTCAGCGGTGATGACAGGGTGCCGGAGGGCGCCACCCAGGAGGGGTCGGGCGGGAAGACATCGTAGGGAGGGAAGGTCGCCGGCTCCACATCGACGGCCTTGGACATGTCGACCAACTCCGGATGAAGCTTCAGCATGATCGAGGTTTCCAGCACCCCGCCATGCTCGACCGCCCAGCCGGTAAAGCCATCGGGGAAGACCTTCTCAATCGTCGCTTCGCTGATGAAATCCCAGTAGGAGAGCAGGTAGACCTTGACGCTGATTCCCTCCGATTTGCACTTGTTCACCAGCTTGTCGGCCGCCTCGCACAGGCACATGGAGTTCTCGAAGTGCCCATTGATCAGGATGAATTCCCGATTGCCATGATTCACATAGGCCTGGAGAACATCGAAGACATAGTTTTCCAGGGAGCTGGCGGAAACACAGGTCGTTCCCGGGAAGAAGTTGCCGCCACCGGACTTGACCTGCGACTTGTAGCCGTAGCTGATCGGAGGTGCCACCAGCATGTTGTCGCCGCGCGCCGCTACCTGTTCACTGATATGGCTGGGAATCAGCACGTCGGGGTTCAGCGACATATGCGGGCCATGCTGTTCGATGGCTCCAATCGGAAGAATGATCCTGCTTTTTCCGCTCGCGGTCAGTTCCTTGTAGGTTATCCAGTCCAGATTTTCGATCTTTACGTTCTTCATTTCGACTCCTGCCACCGCCGTACTGCCTTAGCCAATCTCGATATCTTCCCGCCACCATAGAACATAAGTGCATAAATAAATCATGAAACATGGCAGCAAGACGCGAGGTCCGGTACACCAAAAAGGGGGGAGCATGAGCTCCCCCCTGGATGGAAATTACTTGATGATATTATGCTCCGGACCGTACGGGAAGCCGGTGATGTTCTCGGCGCCGTGCTCGTTGACCACCAGGATATCGTGCTCGCGGTAGCCACCGGCTCCCGGCCGCCCTTCCGGGACCATGATCATCGGCTCCATGGAGACGACCATGTTGGGTTCGAGCACCGTCTCGATGTCCTCGCGCAGCTCGAGGCCTGCCTCGCGGCCGTAGTAGTGGCTCAGGGTGCCGAAGGAGTGGCCATAGCCGAAGGTGCGGTACTGCAGCAGATCGTGCTTGGCGAAGATCTCATTGAGCTCGTGGGCGATGTCGCAGCAGCGCACGCCGGGCTTGATCAGCTCCTGTCCGCGGCGGTGAACCTCGCAGTTCACTTCCCACAGGCGCAGGTGCTCGTCGGAGGCGTGGCCGAGGAAGAGGGTGCGCTCCAGGGCGGTGTAGTAGCCCGAGATCATCGGGAAGGTATTCAGGCTGAGGATGTCACCGGGCTGCACGCGGCGGCTGGTCACCGGGTTGTGGGCGCCGTCGGTGTTGATGCCGGACTGGAACCAGACCCAGGTGTCCATCAGCTCGCTGTTGGGGTAGGTCTTGGCGATCTCACGCACCATCGCCGCCTGACCGGCCAGTGACACCTCATACTCCGGCACCCCGGCATGAATGGCATCGCGCACGGCCACGCCGCCGACGTCGGCGATGCGCGCACCCTGGCGAATCAGCGCGATCTCCTCGGCAGACTTGACCATGCGCAGCTTCATGGTGGGCGCGCCGATATCCACCAGCTCCACGTCACCCAGGGCGGCCATGAGCTTCTGCTGGTTCTGCAGGGTCAGGTGGTCGAACTCGACGCCCACTCGACGCTTGCCTTCGCAGAGCTGCTTCACGGCCTTGAAGAAGTTGTCCTTCTGCCAGTCGGTGTAGACGATGTTGTCGCCGAGGCGATTGCGGCGATAGGGCTGGCCGCCGTCGATGTTTGCCGTCACCGTGGTGAAGCGGTCCTGGGTGACCACCAGGCCATAGTCGCGCCCGAACTTGCAGTAAACGAAATCGCTGAAGTAGTTGATGTTGTGGTAGGAGGTCAGCACCACGGCATCGACGTCATGGGCGGCCATGGTCTGGCGCAGGCGCGAGAGGCGCCCCTGCATCTCGGCATCCGAGAAGGTCGGCACCACCTTGTCGCCATTGGGGATCTCGATCAGTGACGGCAGTTTCATCTTGTTGTCTCCTCATTGTTCAATGGGTATCGCCTTGACCAGCCCGGGCGTATCCGGCTCCTTGACGTCGGCCGCGGTGCCCTTCGCTTGTCATCTCCCGCAGAGTCCTGCTGGTGATAACGACTATGGCCAGGCGCTCTCCGCGCGACCAATGACAAGTGCAAATGGCCGCATTGATGGACGAAATACCGAGCCTGAACAATGCGTTGGCCTTACTTACGCGATGCCTTTCAGGGTGGTGACGCAAGCCAGACCGCCCCCCCGGCATGCCGGAAGCGCAATCGGGGAGAGAGGAGGAGTGTGGAGAGAGGAGAAGAGAAGAGTAGAGTAGAGAGGCGTAACGGGGCCCGACGAAGGCGTCGGGCCCGTGAGACCGCTTAGCCGCCAGTCATGTTCATGAAGCGCACCACCTGGACATCGCCGTCGGTGGTGAAGTGGTGGCGTTCGGGCTTTCTCGCCATGGCGGCGACGATGGCGGCCTTGAGGCGCTCGGTGTCGCCGGGATGGCGGCGCAGCACGGCGCGCAGGTCCACCGAGTGCTCGTTGCCCAGACACAGCAGCAGGCGCCCCTCGGCGGTGACGCGCACCCGGTTGCAGGCGTCGCAGAAGTTGTGGCTGTGGGGCGAGATGAAGCCGATCCGACTCTCGGAGTCCGCCATGCGGTAGTAGCGCGACGGCCCAAGCGTCGTCTCGGTGGTGGGCACCAGGGCGTGGCGGGACTCGATGATCCCGCGCACCTCGTCACTCGAGCAGAAGGTGGTGGCGCGGTCGTGGCCGATCGCCTGGCCCAGTGGCATCTCCTCGATAAAGCTGATGTCCACCCGCTCCCGGCGGGCAAACTCGACCAGGTCGAGCACCTCGTCGTCGTTGCGCCCCTTGAGGATCACCGCGTTGAGCTTGATGCGCGCGAAACCGGCCTCCCGGGCGGCGCGGATGCCGTCGATCACCCTGGCGAGGTCGCCGGTGCGGGTCAGGGCGCGGAAGCGTGCCGGGTCCAGGGTGTCGAGGCTGACGTTGAGACGCTTGAGGCCGCCCTCGCGCAGGGCCCGGGCATGCTTGACCAGGCCGGCGCCGTTGGTGGTCATGGCGAAATCGCGCAGCCCCGGCAGGGCGCCGACCTCACCGACCAGGGTCTCGATGCCGCGCTTGACCAGCGGCTCGCCACCGGTGAGGCGGATCTTCTCCACGCCCAGCTCCACGAAGGCGCGGCAGAGGGTGGCCATCTCCTCCAGGGTGAGCACCTGGGCGCGGGGCAGGAAGGTCATCTCCTCGGCCATGCAGTAGACGCAGCGGAAGTCGCAGCGGTCGGTGACCGAGAGGCGCAGGTAGCGGACGGTGCGGCCGAAGCCGTCGACGAGGGCGCTCATGTCGTCTGCTCCGCCACTCGGGACTCGGCGTCCATGGGCAGCCGGGCGATCAGCTCGCCCACGTCGCTTGCCACCTCGGCGACGGTGGCCTCGTCATAGAAGTGCCCGCGGCGCTTGCGCAGGCCGCGCTCGTAGAGCCGAACGTGTTCGGTGGGGGTGACGCCGGCCCTGGCCAGGCAGTGGCTGGCGCAGTGCATCTGGCAGCCGTCGATGGCCACGATAGGGCGCCCGGAGCGGGCGGTACGGACCAGGCCAGGCACCCCGCCGCCGACGCCGGCGATGCAGGACATCTCGGCCACGCCGCCGTGGTCGAGGCGCAGCGCCACGTCGTTGGCGAGCTGGGCCACGTCGGAGCAGCCGGAGCAGGAATAGACCAGGGTGCGGGGCTTGCTCGCGGGTCGGGACATGTCGGCCTCCGGGGGACGGAACGACGGCCCTGCCAGGGGCAGGCTCAGTCGTCGGTCATCATGAAGTCGCGCAGCTTCTGCTCATCCAGTACGGTGAGCCGCTGACGGTCGATATTGATGGCGCCGCTGTCGCGCAGCTTGGCCAGCAGCCGCGACAGGGTCTCGGGCGTCATGGCGAGCTGGGCCGCCAGCCAGCGCTTGGGGATGGTCAGCCTGATCACCCGGGGCGTTCTCGAGCGTCCCGAGGGCAGCTGGCGCAGCACGTAGCTGACCAGCCGCGACATGGCATCGCCCTGGGTCAGCAGCGCCAGATCCTCGAGGCGGTCGGTGAGCTCCAGGGCCAGGCGGCTCATGAACTCGGCCCGGCAGGCCGGCTGACGATCCAGGATCTCGCGGCAGAGCGCCGCCGGGATCGACAACACGTTGGTCCGCCGCAGCGCCTCGGAGGAGTAGAGATAGACGCCGGCGCTGGAGACCATGCTCAGCTCGCCGAGGGTGCCGCCGCGCTCCACGCAGCGGATGGTGGCCATGCGGCCGTCACCGGCGGCACGCACCAGGCGCACGGTGCCGCTGATCACCACGTGCAGCCACTGGGCCGGGGTCTCCTGGCGGAACAGCCACTCGCGGGGCTTGAGGGTGCGCAGCTCGGATGCCTCGAGCAGCGCCTCGAGCTCGGCCTCCTCCAGGCCGGCGAGCCAGGGCACCCCCAGCACCAGCTCGCGCAGCTGGCGCGGGTTGAACAGCAGCTCAGTCGAGGAACTGGGCGGCGGGACAGTATTCGTAGGCATGGCCGTTCTCCACGTTGTTGTTGGCGTCGATCACCAGGTAGCCATGGGCCTGGCTTGCCGCGCTGAGCATGTGCGACCCCTGGCCGCCGGCCAGGCGCGCCACCGGCGTCCCCGCCGCCCAGTCGAGCACCACGCGCAGCAGCTCACGACGCCCCCTGGGGCCGCGCCGGGAGAAGCCGGCAGTCACCGGGAAGCGCTGCAGTGGCGCCGCCTCACGGCCCTGGCGGACCTGCACGAAGGGCAGTGCCAGCAGCTGCCAGCCCACCAGCGAGGCCACCGGATTGCCCGGCAGGGCAATCAGCGGCGTGCCGGCCTGGAGCGACTCGCCCAGGTAGCCGAGGGCGAAGGGCTTGCCGGGCTTCATGGCCACGCCGTGAAAGGCGATCCCGCCCAGCTGCTCGATGACCGGTCGCACATGGTCCTCTTCTCCCACCGACACACCACCGGTACACATTACCAGATCGGCCGTATCACGGGCCTCGGCAAAGGCGTGATGCAGGTCAAGGGGAGCGTCCGGAATGACGCCGAAATCAAGCAGTTCACAGCCGGCCTGGGCCAGCAGGGCCGCCAGCATGGCGCGGTTGCTGTCGTAGACCTGGCCGGGCACCCGAAGGGCACCGGGCTCGATCAGCTCGTCGCCGGTGGAGAGCAGCGCGACCTTGAGCCGGCGCACCACCGCCACCTCGCCGACGCCATGGCTGGCCAGCAGGGCGATGGCCGCCGCGTCGAGCCGGGCACCGGCCGGCAGCAGCAGCTCGCCCGCACGGGTCTCCTCGCCGCGGCGGCGGATATTGGCCCCCTCGCCGAGCTCGCCCTCGACGTGCATGCGCCCCTCGGCATCCAGGGTCACGCGCTCCTGAGGCACCACGGCATCGGCGCCCAGTGGCACCGGCGCACCGGTGAAGATCCGCGCGCAGCCACCCGCCGGCAGGTGCATCACGCCGGCCCCGGCGGGCACGCGCAGCGTCACCGGCAGGCCCTCGGGGGAGCGCTCGGCCAGGCGCAGCGCATAGCCGTCCATGGCGCTGTTATCGACCCCCGGCATGTCCAGGGTCGCGAGGACATCCTCGGCCAGCACCCGGCGGGCGGCCTCGGCGAGGGATACCCGCTCGGTGCCGTCGACGGGGCGGGCCGCCTTGATCATCCGCGCTCGGGCGTCGAAGAGATCGAGCAGGCCCGGGGTGATGACCTCGGCGCAGCCGCAGCCGCTCATGACTCCACCGCCTGGCGGGCCGCCTCGCCCTCGGCCGCCGGCCTGGGCGCCTGCCGGCTGGCGCAGCGCTCGGCCTGCGGCAGCACCATGGCCACGAAGTTGCAGGGCCGGGTGCGGGCATCGAGCTGGGCGGCCAGGATGCCATCCCAGGCGGTGGCGCAGGCTTTGGGCGAGCCGGGCATGGCGAACACCAGGGTGCGGTCGATCAGCCCGCCCACCGCGCGGGACTGGATGGTGGAGGTGCCGATGCTCGCAAGCGACAGGTGGCGGAACAGCTCGCCATAGCCGTCGATGGCCTTGTCGAACAGCGGCGAAAGCGCCTCGGGGGTCCTGTCGCGCGGGGTAAAGCCGGTGCCACCGGTGACCAGCACCACCTGGATGTCGTCACGCACCACCCACTTCGAGACCACCGCGCGGATGCGATAGATGTCGTCGGGCACGATGCGCCGCTCCACCAGGGCGTGCCCCGCCTCGGTGACGCGCTCGCTGAGCAGGTCGCCGCTGCCATCCTCGTCGAACCCGCGGGTGTCGGAGACGGTCAGCACAGCGATACCCAGCGGGGCGAAGGGGGTGTTGGCGTGGACATGGGCCATGGGGTCCTCCTGACCGCCCGCAGGACGGGCGGCGGCAAGCAAAGGGGAATCGCGAAACGGGAGGGCCGGGCGGCCCTCGGCTTACTGCATCAGGGAGTTGGCGCTGTCGTCATCCAGGGCCACCCCCTCGACGCCGATCTCCGACTCCAGCACCAGCAGGTAGTGGCGCAGAGCACGGCGGGTGGACTGCTCGCGCAGGCTATGGCGCACACGCTCGGCCACCTGCTCATAGGGCAGCTCGCGGCCCTCGCGACGCTCGTCGATGCTGACCAGGTGCCAGCCGTAGCGGGAGGCCAGCGGGCGGTCGTGCAGCCCGACGGGCAGGTGCTGCAGGGCGCGGTCCAGCTCGGCGACGGTCTGCCCCGGCGCCAGCCAGCCCAGCTCGCCGCCCTGCTCCTTGGAGGGGCAGGCGGAGTGGCGCATGGCGAACTCGGTGAAGCGCTCGGGAATGGCCGAGAGCTCCTTGAGCAGCTTCTCGCCCTGACGGTAGCCGGCATCCCGGGCCTCGGCGTCGTCCGGTGCCGCGGCCAGCAGGATATGGCGCACCCTCAGGAGGGTGGGCTCGCTGAAGCGCTCGGCGTGGGCGGCATGGAAGCGGCGGCAGTCCTCCTCGGAGGGCTCCGGCACGTCCAGCTCCTGCTCCAGCAGGGCGGCGATGGCGGCATCGCCCTCCTCCAGCTCGCTGCCGGCGGCCTCGGCCAGGCCAAGCTCGGCGGCGCGCTGGCGCAGCAGTTCGCGCACCACCAGCGCCCGGGCTGCCTTGAGCTGGGCGGTGCCGGCGGAATCCGCCGGGTGGTACTGCATCTCCTGGGCAATATCGGCCTCCTCGATGGTGACCGCGCCGACCTTGATGGGAGGGGGGCTCGCGCCCCCCGGGATCATCTCGATATCGATCTTCTGCATGGTGATAAATCCTTACAGCTCAATTCATGTCCCCAGCGCCGGCGAGAGGGGCTGATCCGGCGGCAGGCCCCGGAGCGCCGGACCGACGAGGAGGCGCTGTGAACCCATCCCTGGGCGCTACCGATGCCATCCCTGGCATAGGACCTCCTCTTCGGCCTGCCCCCGGCGCCCCTACCGAAACGCTTTGGCTCGACCGATCAGCCCCGCTTGCGCACGAGCTGGTAGCGACGAGTGATATAGCCGAGCGGAATGCTCCACACGTGCACCAGGCGCGAGAAGGGGAAGAGCAGGATGATGGTCAGCCCCAGGAAGATGTGCAGCTTGTAGATCCAGGAGACGTTCTCCATGTAGGCCGCCGCGCCGCCGCCGAAGAAGACGATGGCCTGGGCCCAGCTGGAGAGGGTCAGCATCATCTCGCCGTCCATGTGGCCCAGCGAGAAGATGATGGTGATCATGCCCAGGAAGGCCTGGAAGACGATCAGCCCGAGGATGGCGGTGTCCATGGTGCTGGAGGAGGCGCGCACCCGCGGGTTGGTGATGCGGCGATGCAGCAGCATGGCGCCACCCACCAGGCACATGGCCCCGGCGATACCGCCCACCACGATGGCCAGCAGCTGCTTGGTGCCGGCGTGCAGGAAGGGCGAGTAGACCCAGTGCGGCGTCAGCATGCCGAACAGGTGGCCGAAGAAGATCACGATGATGCCGATGTGGAAGAGGTTGCTGGCCAGACGCATGTTCTTCGACGAGAGCATCTGGCTGGAGCCGGTCTTCCAGGTGAACTGCCCGTGGTCGTAGCGCAGCAGGCTGCCGACCAGGAACACGGTGCCCACCAGGTACGGGTAGTAGCCGTAGATCAGGTGGTCGAGATAGGTGCCGAATGCGGACATGGTGATTCTCCTGTTAACGACCCGTCACCGGAGGCATCGCCTCGGGTGAGAGAATGCGAACGGCCTCGCTCTGCACGCCCTGCTTGCGCTCGGCCAGGCGTCGGCCCTCGGCGGACTGCAGGGCGCAGTCCTGGTCGGACTCGGCGGAGAAGCGCACCGCCTCCTCTTCCCAGACCGCATCCAGCGCCTCGGGGGTGTCATCGCGCGACTCGCCCTGGACCTCCTCGCGATGGGCGTCGGCCTCGGCCTCGGCGCCGATCAGCGCCAGCAGCGCGCGCGGCACCAGGGCATGATCGGCACCGCGCTCCTCGAGGCGCGCGGTGATCAGGCCGAGGATGTGGCGAATCTCGCCCAGCCAGCGGCCGATCTCGGCCTCCTCCCGGGTGGAGAGGTACTCCAGGAAGATCGGCAGGTAGTCGGGCAGCTCCCGGGCATCCAGCTCGAAGCCGGCGGCCTGGTACTCCGCCATCAGGTCGACCATGGCCTGGCCGCGGTCGCGGGACTCGCCGTGGACATGCTCGAAGAGCAGCAGCGAGGTGGCGCGTCCCTTGTCGAAGCGGGCCACGTACTCGGACTGCAGCTCGAGCAGGTCGCCGTCGGCAATGCGCTGGCACCAGTCCATCAGGGCGGTGCGCAGCGCCGCCGGCAGGCGGCGCTCCTGGTCGATGATCTCGATGAGCTCGCCGGCCGCGGCCTGGAGCTCCTCGGTGGGATAGTCGAGCAGGCGGGCCAGCACGCGCAGGCTGCGCATGCCAACCGCCGGCGCGGCCATCTTCAGGGCAGCATCAGCCATGACGGGCCTCCTCGGCTTTCGGGTCGAAGGATTCCACCGGCTTGACCAGGGTAGTGGTCTGGGAGCGGCCGTTGAACAGGCTCGGCTTGCTCTCGCCATGGCAACCGTCGCCGAAGGTGAAGCCGCAGCCGCCGCGCTCCGGGAAGGCCTCGGTGGCCATCTCGCGGTGGCTGGTGGGGATCACGAAGCGATCCTCGTAGTTGGCGATGGCCAGGTAGCGGTACATCTCCTCCACCTGCGCCTCGGTCAGCTCGACGTCCTCCAGCACCGCGGTGTTGGGCTGGCCGTCCACGTGCTTGCCGCGCATGTAGAGGCGCATGGCCATCAGACGCTTGAGCGCCAGCACCACGGGGGCCTCTTCACCGGCGGTGAGCATGTTGGCCAGGTAGCGCACCGGGATGCGCAGCGACTCGATCTTCGGCATCACGCCGTCGAACTCGATCTTGCCGGCCTCGGCGGCGGACTGGATCGGCGAGAGCGGCGGCACGTACCAGACCATGGGCAGGGTGCGGTACTCCGGATGCAGCGGCAGCGCCAGGCCCCACTCCATGGCCATCTTGTAGACCGGGCTCTCCTGGGCGGCCTTGATCACGTTGTCGGTGATGCCGTCCTTCTTCGCCTGGGCGATCACCGCCGGATCGTTGGGATCCAGGAAGATCTCGCACTGGCGATGGTAGAGGTCGCGCTCGTCCGGGGAGCTGGCCACTTCCTCGATGCGGTCGGCGTCATACAGCAGCACGCCGAGGTAGCGGATACGGCCCACGCAGGTCTCGGAGCAGATGGTCGGCTGACCGGACTCGATGCGCGGGTAGCAGAAGATGCACTTCTCCGACTTCCCGGTCTTCCAGTTGTAGTAGATCTTCTTATAGGGGCAGCCGGAGATGCACATCCGCCAGCCGCGGCACTTGTCCTGGTCGATCAGGACGATGCCGTCCTCCTCGCGCTTGTAGATCGCGCCGCTGGGGCACGAGGCCACGCACGCCGGGTTGAGGCAGTGCTCGCACAGCCGCGGCAGGTACATCATGAAGGTGTTCTCGAACTGGCCGTAGATATCGGCCTGCACCTTCTCGAAGTTCATGTCCTTGCGACGCTTGGCAAACTCGGTGCCGAGGATCTCCTCCCAGTTCGGGCCCCACTCGATCTTCTTCATGCGCTCGCCGGAGATCAGCGAACGCGGGCGCGCCACCGGCTGGTGCTCACCGATCTTGGCGGTGTGCAGGTGCTCGTAGTCGAAGGTGAACGGCTCGTAGTAGTCGTCGATCTCCGGCAGGTCGGGGTTGGCGAAGATGTTCGCCAGCACCCGCCACTTGCCGCCGATCTTCGGCTCGATCTTGCCGTCCTTGCGGCGCAGCCAGCCGCCCTTCCACTTCTGCTGGTTCTCCCACTCCTTGGGATAGCCGATGCCGGGCTTGGTCTCGACGTTGTTGAACCAGGCGTACTCGACGCCTTCACGGCTGGTCCAGACGTTCTTGCAGGTCACCGAACAGGTGTGGCAACCGATGCACTTGTCGAGGTTGAGGACCATGCCTACCTGGGAACGAATCTTCATTTCACGGCCTCCTGCACGTAGTCATTGCCCTCGCCATCCAGCCAGTCGATGTGCTTCATCTTGCGAACCATGACGAACTCATCGCGGTTGGAACCGACGGTGCCGTAGTAGTTGAAGCTGTAGGAGAGCTGCGCGTAGCCGCCGATCATGTGGGTCGGCTTCGGGCAGACCCGGGTCACGGAGTTGTGCATGCCCCCGCGGGTGCCGGAGACCTCGGAGCCCGGCACGTTCACCTGGCGCTCCTGGGCGTGGTACATCATCACCATGCCGGCCTTGACCCGCTGGCTGACCACAGCCCGC
Source organism: Halomonas sp. JS92-SW72 (assembly GCF_003547075.1). Classification (NCBI taxonomy): domain Bacteria; kingdom Pseudomonadati; phylum Pseudomonadota; class Gammaproteobacteria; order Oceanospirillales; family Halomonadaceae; genus Halomonas; species Halomonas sp. JS92-SW72. The sequence continues at coordinate 1,189,713 of NZ_CP032147.1, read as the reverse complement.
GCGGCGATGGAGCCGTTGGCGTTGTACAGCTCGACCCAGTCGTTGTCCTCGATGCCCACCTCGGCGGCGTCGGTCTCGGAGAGCCACACCACCGGGCCGCCGCGGTTCAGCGTCAGCATCAGCAGGTTGTCCGAGTAGGTGGAGTGGATCCCCCACTTCTGGTGCGGCGTGATGAAGTTCAGCGCCTTGCTCTTGTAGCCGTTGTCTGCCGGCGCCTCGAAGCTCACCAGGGTCTTGGTGTTGATCGGCGGACGGTAGATCAGGAGGCTCTCGCCGAAGGCGCGCATCCAGGCGTGATCCTGATAGAACTGCTGGCGGCCGCTCACGGTGCGCCACGGAATCATCTCGTGCACGTTGGTGTAGCCGGCGTTGTAGGAGACGTGCTCGTCCTCGAGGCCGGACCAGGTCGGGCTGGAGATGATCTTGCGCGGCTGGGCGACGATGTCGCGGAAGCGGATCTTCTCCTCCTCCTTGTTGATCGCCAGGTGGGTGTGATCCCGCCCGGTGATCTTGGAGAGCGCGCCCCAGGCCTTCACCGCCACCTGACCGTTGGTCTCCGGCGCCAGGGTCAGGATCATCTCGGCCGCGTCGATGGCGGTCTCGATCTGCGGGCGGCCCTTGGAGGAGCCCTCCAGCTTGCGATGGTTGAGCTTGCCGAGCAGTTCCACCTCGGAGTCGGTGTTCCAGCTGATGCCCTTGCCGCCGTTGCCGATGCTCTCCAGCAGCGGGCCCACGGAGGTGAAGCGCTCGTAGGTCTCGGGGTAGTTGCGCTTGATCTCGATCAGCGCCGGCATGGTCTTGCCGGGGATCGGTTCGCACTCGCCCTTCTTCCAGTCCAGTACTTCGGGCTGGGCCAGCTCGGCGGGGGAGTCATGCTGATGCGGCAGGGTGACCAGGTCGGTCTCCTCGCCCAGGTGCCCCACGCAGACCCGGGAGAACTCCTTGGCGATGCCCTTGTAGATATCCCAGTCGCTGCGCGACTCCCACGCCGGGTCGGTGGCCGCGGTCAGCGGGTGGATGAAGGGGTGCATGTCCGAGGTGTTGAGGTCGTTCTTCTCGTACCAGGTGGCCGTCGGCAGCACGATGTCCGAGTAGAGGCAGGTGGAGGACATGCGGAAGTCCAGGGTCACCACCAGGTCGAGCTTCCCTTCCGGCGCCTCGTCGTGCCACTTCACCTCTTCCGGCTTCTGGCCGCCGAAGTCGCCCAGGTCCTTGCCCTGGATACCGTGGCGGGTGCCCAGCAGGTACTTGAGCATGTACTCGTGGCCCTTGCCGGAGCTGCCCAGCAGGTTGGAGCGCCAGATGAAGAGGTTGCGCGGGAAGTTCTGGGGGTTGTCCGGATCTTCCGCGGCGAAGGCCAGCTTGCCGGCCTTGAGCTGCTCGACGGCATAGTCCTTGGTGGACAGGCCGGCGGCCTCGGCGGCCTTGGCCAGGCGCAGCGGGTTGGCCCCCAGCTGGGGCGCGGAGGGCAGCCAGCCCATGCGCTCGGAGCGCACGTTGAAGTCGATCAGGCTGCCGGTGTACTTGCTGTGGTCGGCGAGCGGGGAGAGGATCTCCTTGATCTCGAGCTTCTCGTAGCGCCACTGGGAGGAGTGGTTGTAGAAGAAGGAGGTGGAGTTCATGTGGCGCGGCGGACGGTTCCAGTCCAGGCCGAAGGCCAGCGGGGTCCAGCCGGTCTGCGGGCGCAGCTTCTCCTGGCCGACATAGTGGGCCCAGCCGCCGCCGCTCTGACCGATACAGCCGCACATGATCAGCATGTTGATCAGGCCGCGGTAGTTCATGTCCATGTGGTACCAGTGGTTCATCGCGGCACCCACGATGATCATGGACCGGCCCTGGGTCTTGTCGGCGTTCTCGGCGAACTCGCGGGCGATGCGCGCGACCTGCTCGGCGGGCACGCCGGTGATCTTCTCCTGCCAGGCGGGGGTGTAGGGCTTCACCTCGTCCAGGGAGGTGGCGCCGTCATCCTCACCGAAGCCGCGGTCGATGCCGTAGTTGGCACACATCAGGTCGAAGACGGTGACCGCCAGCACCTCGCTGCCGTCGGCCTTCTTCAGGCGCTTGGCGGGCAGGCTGTGGTAGAGCAGCTCGTCGCTGGCCCCGCCGCTCTCGACGTGGTCGAAGTGCTCGTGCTTGAGCCCGCCGAAGTAGGGGAAGGCGACCTTGGCGACGTCGTCGTGGTGGTCGGCCAGGGTCAGCAGCGGCTTGATCTCGTCACCGACGGCGTCGCGGGGCTCGAGGTTCCACTTGCCCTCCTCGCCCCAGCGGAAGCCGATGGAGCCGCGCGGCACCACCAGCTGGTCGCGGGTCTCGTCCCACGCCACGGTCTTCCACTCGGGGTTGTTCTCCTGGCCCATGCCGCCGTCGAAGTCGCTGGCGCGCATCTGCTTGCCCGGCACGTAGCTGCCGTCCTCGCGCTGCTCCAGCTCCACCAGGAAGGGCATGTCGGAGTACTGGCGCACGTACTCGGTGAAGTAGGCGCTGGGCCTCTCGAGATGGAACTCCTTGAGGATCACATGGCCCATGGCCATGGCGATGGCCGCATCGGTGCCCTGCTTGACCGACAGCCACTCGTCGGTGAGCTTGGAGACCTCGGCGTAGTCCGGGGTGATGGAGACGGTCTTGGTGCCCTTGTAGCGCACCTCGGTGAAGAAGTGGGCGTCCGGGGTACGGGTCTGGGGCACGTTGGAGCCCCAGGCGATGATGTAGCCGGAGTTGTACCAGTCGGCGGACTCGGGCACGTCGGTCTGCTCACCCCAGGTCTGGGGGCTGGCCGGCGGCAGGTCGCAGTACCAATCGTAGAAGCTCATGCAGACGCCGCCGATCAGCGACAGGTAGCGGCTGCCCGCGGCGTAGCTGACCATGGACATGGCGGGGATCGGCGAGAAGCCGATGATGCGGTCCGGGCCGTACTGCTTGGCGGTGTAGACGTTGGAGGCGGCGACCAGCTCGTTGAGCTCGTCCCAGTTGGCCCGCACGAAGCCGCCCATGCCGCGGGCGCGCTTGTACTGCTTGGTCTTGGCGGGATCCTCGACGATGGAGGCCCAGGCGTCGACCGGGTCCTTCTTCTCCTTGAGGGCGTCGCGCCACAGCTTGAGCAGCGGCTTTCTGATCAGCGGGTACTTGAGGCGGTTGGCGCTGTAGAGGTACCAGGAGTAGCTGGCGCCCCGCGGGCAGCCGCGCGGCTCGTGGTTGGGCAGGTCCGGGCGGGTGCGCGGATAGTCGGTCTGCTGGGTCTCCCAGGTGACCAGGCCGTTCTTGACGTAGATCTTCCAGCTGCAGGAGCCGGTGCAGTTCACCCCGTGGGTGGAACGCACGACCTTGTCATGCTGCCAGCGCTGACGATAGCTGTCCTCCCAGCCGCGGGACTCCTCGCGGGTCTCGCCATGCTCGTTGGCGAAGGGCTCGCGGGTCTTGCGGAAGAAGTTCAGCCGATCAATGAAGTGACTCATGGTCGATCTCCAGGCTTCTTGGAAAGTGGGTGTGACCGCCCTGGGCCACCCGGCCTGTCGTGCAGCGTGGCGCAGTGAACCGCACGCCAGACAGGAACCTTGCAGAGGATTCTGGGCGAACAATCGACGGATTACTGCCCGGTTACCTCCATATACCGCCCCTCTACCCCCAAGGTGATAGGCCCGCCGAACGAGGGGGATAAGCGCGACGGCTCAGGCCCGCCCGGCGCGGCCGCTGGCGTGGTCCCAGACCATCACCAGCATGCACACGACCAGCGAGCCGTAGAGGAACATGAAGCCGGCGGTGCGGATGCCGACCCACTCGTTGCCCACCACGAAGACCAGCGGCAGCAGGGCGGCGAAGAGCCCGCCCAGGCTCAGCGCCAGGCCACCCACCAGGGGCATCTCGTCACGATGGTCGCGGTGGATCAGGCGCATCAGGCTGCCCTTGCCGACCCCCATGGCCGCCCCCATCAGCGAGAGCAGCAGCAGGAAGCCCCACAGCGGCGCCTCGTAGTGCAGGGTGATGGGGGCATGCACCCCCTCGACCCGCATGGTGAAGGGGGGGTAGGAGAGCAGGAACAGGCAGACCAGCACGAAGGCGCTGACCCACCAGCGCAGGGCACGGAAGTCGCGCCGATCGGCCCAGGCCCCGCCGATCACCTGGCCGATACCCACCGCCAGGACGAAGGGCACCGCCGTCAGGGCGGCCTGCTTGAGTTCGAGGTGGTACTGGGCGCTCAGATAGGCCGGCAGCCACAGTGCCAGCGCCACGAAGGCGCCGTAGAAGAAGCTGTAGACCAGTGCCAGGCGCCACAGCCGCCAGCAGGCCAGGCGGGCCAGCAGTGCTGCCAGCGGCAGCGGCCGCGCGGGGCGAGCGCTCGGCTCCGCCTCGAGGTCGTCGGCAAAGAGCCACAGCAGGGCGGCCACCACCAGCACCGGCAGCAGGTAGAGCAGCGGCGCGCTGCGCCAGCCATAGGCCTGGCTGACCAGCGGCAGCAGCAGGTAGCTGAGCCCTGCGCCCACCATGCCGGCGCCATAGAGGCCCAACGCCAGACCAGCGTGGCGCCGTGGGCAGAGCCCCGCCACATAGACCAGCCCCGCCGAGAGCGACCCGGCGCCGAGGCCCAGGCCGGCACCGGCGAGCAGGAAGTGGTAGTAGTCCCGGGAGTGGGAGAGCCCCCACAGGAAGGGGCAGATCAGCAGCAGGCAGGCGATCATCACCCGCCGCCCGCCTAGTCGTTGTGCCAGCAGCGCCATGGGCAGCGCGGCCAGGGCACCCATCGCCATGGGCATGGCCAGCAGCACGGCGAAACGCGCCTCGCCGAAGCCAAGCAGTCCCTTGAGCTCGACCCCCAACACCGCGAAGATGGTCCAGCTGGCGAACACCAGCGCGAAGGCCAGCGGCGAGAGCAGCACGACGACCAGGGGCCGATAGCCCCCGGAGGGTTCCTGGTCGAGCGGGTGTGCGGCTGGCATCATCGAGGGCCGGAGAAGGTGTGGAGTCTCGAAAGAGTCTCGGGAGCTCACCCCCGGGGGTCAAAGGGGCATCGGAGGTATGCGTTCTACCCCCAAGGGTGTAGTAGACTGGCCAAGACCCCCGACCCATCTCGAGGCGCGATGAAACTGCTCCGACACTCCCTGGTGGCCCGGATCACCGCCTCCCTGCTGGCCATCAGCGCCATGGCGCTGGTCAGCATCGTGGTGACCATGACCGTGGCGGCCGACAGCCGCGGCGACGCCGCCGCCATCAATATGGCCGGCTCGCTGCGCATGAACACCTACCAGATCGTCAGCGCCCTGCAGCGCTATGAGCAGCGGCCCGGGGCCGAGACCCGCGCCCAGGTCGCCGAGCTGGCCGAGCGCTTCGAGCAGCGCCTGGCGAGCCCCGAGCTCAACAACGCCCTGCCCCGGGCCCAGGACCATGCCCTGCAGCATCAGCACCGCCAGCTCCAGACGCGCTGGGCCGAGGAGCTGGCCCCCCAGGTGGCGCGGGCGACCGCCGGCGGCGACGTCGCGCCCGACGCCCTGCGCGAGACCCTGGACGAGCTGGTCGCCGAGATCGACGCCCTGGTCACCCTGCTCGAGCAGAACAGCGAGTCGAAGATCCAGCTGCTCAGCGCCCTGCAGATCCTCTTCCTTGCCCTCACCGCCGTGGTGGTGGTGATCGCCCTCTACGATATCCGCCACAACCTGGTGATGCCGCTGCGCCACCTGGTGGTGCTGGCCCGGGAGGCCGCCCACCGCAACTTCGACCACCGCACCCGGCTCTCCGGCAACGACGAGCTGGCCCTGCTGGGGCGCACCTTCGACGCCATGGCAGAGGAACTGGGCGCCAGCTACGCCGAGCTGGAGACGCGGGTCTCCAGCAAGAAGGCGGAGCTCGAGCGCAGCAACCGCGCCATGCAGGTGCTGCACGACGGCAGCCGTGCCCTCTACGGCGGTGGCAACGACCTCTGCGCCAGCGCCGCCCCCATGCTGCGCCGCCTGGAGCAGCTGCTCCAGATCGGCCCCATCCGGCTGTCGCTCCACGACCCCCACGACGAGCGCGATATCCCGATACTCGCCACCCACTCGGCGCGCCGCCCCGAGTACTGCCGCGACCACGACTGCCACGCCTGCCTGCTCGACCCCCAGCCGCTGACGCTGCAGGCCACCGAGGCCGGCGAGTGCCAGCTGCTGCCGGTGAGCGTGGGCGACCTGATGCTCGGCACCCTGGAGGTCTGGTATCCGCGAGACGTGCCGCTCACCGACAGCGTAAAGCGCCTGCTCAACGCCCTGGCCGACCAGCTGGCCACCGCGGTCTACCTGCAGCGGCGCATCGAGGAACAGCAGCAGGTGACGCTGATGAACGAGCGCACCATCATCGCCCGGGAGCTCCACGACTCCCTGGCCCAGTCGCTCTCCTACCTCAAGATGCAGGTGGCCAGGCTCGAGCGCATGCAGGCCAAGGGGGTGGGGCCGGAGACCCAGGCCCCGGTGTTCGACGAGCTGCGCACCGGCCTGGACAGCGCCTATCGCCAGCTGCGCGAGCTGCTCACCACCTTCCGCCTCAAGCTCGAGGGTCCGGGGCTCGCCAGCGCCCTGCGCCAGACCGTCACCGAGTTCGGCGAGCGCCTCGAGACCCGCATCGACCTGACCGTCGACCTGCCGCCCCATCTGCTCAATCCCAACGAGGAGATCCACGTGCTGCAGGTGGTGCGGGAGTCGCTGGCCAACGTGGTCAAGCACGCCAACGCCCACTGGGCGGCGGTTTCGGTGACCTTCCACGCCGCCCGGCTCCACGTCATCATCGAGGATGACGGCGTGGGCCTCGCGGACGACAGCTCGCCGCCCATGCACTACGGCCTGGTGATCATGCGCGACCGCGCCGAGACCCTCGGCGGCAAGCTGACCCTGAGCAATCGCGCCCAGGGCGGCACCCGGGTGGAGCTGGTCTTCACCCCCCAGACCGCGCGCCTGATCAGCCAGCACGTCGGCGCCGGCAGCATCCCCGCCACCCTCGTCGACCCGCGGGCCGACGCCATCGCCACCGACCACCACGGGAACAGGGACTAATCCAGGCATGACCGACAAGACACCCGATACCCCCGCCAGCATCCTGATCATCGACGACCACCCGCTGCTGCGTCGCGGCGTCTCCCAGCTGCTCGAGCTGGAGGATGACATGGCGCTGATCGGCGAGGCCGGCGAGCCCGAGACGGGCATCCGCCTGGCCCTGGAGCGTGACCCCGACATGGTGCTGCTGGATCTCAACATGCCCGGCATGAACGGCATCGAGACCCTCAAGCGGCTGCGCGACGAGGGCTACGCCGGCCGCGTGGTGATGTTCACCGTCTCCGACCACGAGGAGGACGTGGTGGCCGCCCTGCAGGGCGGCGCCGACGGCTACCTGCTCAAGGACATGGACCCGGACGAGATGATCCGCCAGCTGCGCCAGGCGTCGCTCGGGCGCATGGTGATCAGCGAGAGCCTCACCGCCCTGCTGGCCGAGGCGCTGCGCAGCCAGCGCAGCCAGCCGGCGACGCCGGATATCCACAGCCTGACCCAGCGCGAGCGCGAGATCCTGCGCGAGCTGGCCGGCGGCCTCTCCAACAAGATGATCGCCCGCAAGCTGGACATCACCGAGGGCACGGTGAAGGTGCACGTCAAGCACCTGCTCAAGAAGCTCAACCTGCGCTCCCGGGTCGAGGCCGCGGTGTGGGCGGTGCAGGAGGGGGTAGACCGCTAGCCGGGGCGGTTCTGTGTGGATACCTCCAAATAATCCGGGGGCACCGCCAGCCCCCCACCGCCCCACCCTCCCCGCCACAAAGCTTTTTATAAACAGTCACCTGCAGATTATCCCCCCGTACCTCCCTGGAGGTATCCCCCCGCCTGGCGGCCGCCGAGGCCACGTTTCGCGCACCCGTACGGCGGCGTATCTTTGCCCCAGAGCTCCTGCCCTTGATACCGGTCAACCGCTATCGGGCACCACGAGCACACCGCTGGACCTCAAGGGGATACGCCATGACCAGGAAGAATGCCGACATCGAACACTGGGATGTCGAGAACGAGGAGTTCTGGGAGAAGGAGGGCAAGCGGGTTGCCAATCGCAACCTGTGGATCTCCATCCCGAGCCTACTGATGGGCTTTGCCGTCTGGATGATGTGGGGAATGATCACCACCCAGATGCAGAACCTCGGGTTCCCGTTCACCGTGAGTGAGCTGTTCACCCTGACGGCGCTGGCGGGCCTCTCCGGCGCCACCCTGCGCATCCCGGCCTCCTTCATGATCCGCATCGCCGGCGGGCGCAACACCATCTTCCTGACCACCGCCCTGCTGATGATCCCCGCGGCCGGTACCGGCTTCGCGCTGATGAACCCCGAGACGCCACTGTGGGTGTTCCAGGCCCTGGCGCTGCTCTCCGGCATCGGCGGCGGCAACTTCGCCGCCTCCATGAGCAACATCTCCACCTTCTTCCCGAAGAAGCAGCAGGGCTATGCCCTGGGCATGAACGCCGGGCTTGGCAACTTCGGCGTCACCTCCATGCAGATCCTGATCCCGCTGGTGATGACCGTGGGCCTGTTCGGCGTGATCGCCGGCGGCCCCATGGAGCTGCAGAACGCCAGCGGCACCCTGATCGGCCGCATCGAGGCGGGCACCGACACCTGGATCCAGAACGCCGGCTTCATCTGGCTGGTCTTCCTGATCCCGCTGGCCTTCGCCGGCTGGTTCGGCATGAACAACCTGCGCACCATCACCCCGGACCCGGGCTCCCCGGCGTCGGCCTTCGGCAAGATCCTCGGCCTCTACGCCGTGGGCGCGGTCACCAGCATCATCGGCATGATCGCCCTCAACCTGCTGGGCATGTGGGTCGCCCTGCCGCTGACCATCGTGCTGACCGTGGTGCTGCTGCGCCTGATTCCGGGCAGCATCAAGCCCAATATCCAGAAGCAGTTCGCGATCTTCTCGAACAAGCACACCTGGTCGATGACCGTCCTCTACATCCTGACCTTCGGCTCCTTCATCGGCTTCTCCGCCGCCCTGCCGCTCTCCATCAACGTCATCTTCGGCAACATGATGGAGATCGCCGCCGACGGCAGCGTGACCCGCGTCGCCAACCCCGATGGCCCCAGCGCCCTGACCTGGGCCTGGATCGGCCCCTTCGTCGGCGCCCTGATCCGCCCCATCGGCGGCTGGGTCTCCGACAAGGTGGGCGGCTCCATCGTCACCCAGATCATCTCGGTGGTCATGGTGGTGGCCTCCGCGGTGACCGGCTACGTGATGATGCTGGCCTACAACTCCACCGACCCGAACAGCTACTTCGCGATCTTCATGATCATGTTCGTGATCCTGTTCGCCGCCAGCGGCATCGGCAACGGCTCCACCTTCCGCAGCATCGGCGTGATCTTCGATGCCCAGCAGAAGGGCCCTGTGCTGGGCTGGACCTCCGCGGTCGCCGCCTACGGCGCCTTCATCGCCCCGGTGGTGATGGGCGGCCAGATTCGCGCCGGCACACCTGAGCTCGCCATGTACGGCTTCGCGATCTTCTACGCGGTGTGCCTGGTGATCAACTGGTGGTTCTACCTGCGCAAGAACGCCTACGTGAAGAACCCGTAACCCGCCACCTTCGCCCGGCGACCGGCCTCCCGGTCGCCCCGCCAGAGCCCTGCAGGAGAGACCCCATGAAGATCATGGTTGCCTATGACGGCTCCCGGAACGCCAAGCTCTGCCTGGCCCAGGCCGTGGAGATGTTCCGCTGCACCCAGCCGAAGCTGCTGCTGGTGGCCGTGGCCGAGAACCCCCGGGACTATACCGACGCCAACGAGGACCTCTTCCAGGAGGAGGTCCAGGAGCTGACCGCCGCCCTGGCCGAGGCCAAGACGTTCGCCGAGGCCGAGGGCTGTGAAACGGAAGTGCATATCGCCGAGGGAGACGCCCGCAAGCAGCTGCTCGAGGCCACCCGCAAGCTGGCCCCCGACCTGCTGGTGATGGCGCGCCACAGCCAGAAGCCCGACGGCGGCATCATCGCCCAGTCGCTGAGCTACTTCGTCGACGAGCTCGACTACATGACCTTCGGCAGCGTCAGCTCCTTCCTGGCCCGCCGCGCCGAGGTCCCGCTGCTGATCTTCCCCAGCCCCTAGGCGGAGAGGATCCCCTTGTCAGTGTCATCACGTCCTTCGCTTAAAGGATGACCCCATCATGAAAGTCGCCGACCTCTTCAAGGTTCGCACCCCGGAGATCAGGGCCCTGCACCTGACCTGGATCGCGTTCTTCATCACCTTCTACGTCTGGTTCAACATGGCACCGCTGGCCACCAGCATGCTGCGCGACGTCGACTGGCTGACCCAGGACCATATCCGCCTCTTTGCCATCTGCAACGTGGCGCTGACCATCCCGGCGCGCATCATCGTCGGCATGGCGCTGGACCGCTTCGGCCCCCGCCGGGTCTTCTCGATCCTGATGGTGACCATGGCGATCCCGGCCCTGGCCTTCGCCTTCGGCAACACCTTCACCCAGCTGCTGGTCGCGCGCCTGGTGCTGAGCTCCATCGGCGCCAGCTTCGTGGTCGGCATCCACATGACCGCGCTGTGGTTCAAGCCCAAGCACATCGGCTTCGCCGAGGGCTTCTACGCCGGCTGGGGCAACTTCGGCTCCGCCGCCGCCGCCATGACCCTGCCCACCATCGCCATCGTCTGGTACGGCGGCGACGAGGGCTGGCGCTGGGCCATCGCCCAGAGCGCCTTCGTGATGGCCGCCTACGGCGTCTACTACTGGTTCGCCATCACCGACGGCCCCTCCGCCACCTCCCACCGCAAGACCCGCAAGGCGATGGCCATGGAGGTCAGCAGCTGGGGCGACATGATCAAGCTGATCCTGTGGACCATCCCGCTGGTGGGCTGTCTGGCCATCCTGGTGTGGCGGATCCAGGACATGGGCTTCATGTCCACCACCGCGGCGGTGATCGCCTACCTGGCGATCCTGGCCATCGTCATCTATCAGGTGGTGCAGATCATTCGCGTCAACGTGCCGATCCTGAAGAAGGGCGTGCCGGAGGACGACAAGTACCACTTCAACAGCGTGGCCGCGCTGAATACCACCTACTTCGCCAACTTCGGCGCGGAGCTGGCGGTGATCTCCATGCTGCCGATGTTCTTCGAGCAGACCTGGGGGCTGACCGCCGCGGCCGCCGGCCTGATCGCCTCGTCCTTCGCCTTCGTCAACCTGGTGGCGCGCCCCATGGGCGGCGCGGTCTCCGATCGCATGGGCAACCGGCGCTTCGTGATGCTCAGCTACATGTTCGGCATCGGCATCGGCTTCACCCTGATGGGCATGATGAACGAGACCTGGCCGCTGATCCTGGCCATCGCCATCACCATCTTCACCTCCTTCTTCGTGCAGGGCTCCGAGGGCGCCACCTTCGGCATCATCCCCTCGATCAAGCGCCGCATCACCGGTCAGATCTCCGGCATGGCCGGCGCCTACGGCAACGTGGGGGCGGTGGTCTACCTGACCCTCTTCACCTTCGTCACCCCGACCCAGTTCTTCTACATCCTGGCGGCGGGCGCCTTCTTCAGCTGGCTGGTCTGCTTCATCTGGCTCAAGGAGCCGGAGAGCGGCTTCGCCGACGAGTACTACCTCTCCTCGGTGGACAAGATGATCGAGGAGCAGGAGCAGCTGAAGGCGGAAGGCAAGGCCTGACGCTCACGCCCACCACCCGACCCGCTGCGCCCGGCCCCGCCGGGCGCAGCCGTTTCCGGCCTCACCGGCCGCGACCTTGATTTCCGACAAAGACGCCGGGGGACTCGGGCGTCATAGTAGTATCCAGAATGCATCAAATCAGGCAGCACTCGACAGGAGCCAAGGCGACATGTCCCACACCGACACCACCCTCGCACCCGACACCCGGGGCCGTGGCCTGGCCGCGGCCATCTACGTGCTCTACCTGGGCAGCATCATGGCGGTGATCACCGCCCCCATCGGGGTGCTGATCGCCCATATCCGCCACGGTCGCGTCCCCCCCATGGCCGACAGCCACCTGCTGTTCCAGATCCGCACCTTCTGGCTGGGGGCCCTGGGCGGCGCCATCGCCCTGGCGGCCTGGAACCTGCTGGGCTGGGTCGGCGCCCCCGCCTGGGCCTCCTGGGTGCTGGGCTACGGCTTCTTCACCGCCTGCCTGATCTGGACCATCGCGCGCTGCGGCGTCGGCATCCAGCGGCTGATGGCCGCGCGCCCCGTCGACAACCCGCGCAGCCTGCTGTTCGGCGGTGCCGCCGTTCGCCTCGATGACTGACGGAGCCCCACCATGACGCACACCACGCTATCGCACCGGCCATCCGTGCCGCGCTCCCCTGCCGTGACCGGCCTGGCCTGGGGCTTCATCCTGTTTGCCCTCGCCACCCTGCTGCTGGTGATCCTGAGCCGCGCCCCGGGCGATGCCCTGGCCATGACCCTGGGCGTCGATGCCGGCAGCGGCGGGCTGACCGGGGGCGTGGCCTGGATGATCGAGCGCAGCACCCGGGTCGCCAGCCTGCTGCTGCTCGGCGCCCTGATCACCCTGGGTCTGGCCGTCGCCCTGCTGCGCCGCCTGCCCTGGGCGCGGCGCGCCTTCATCGCCCTGATGGCGGCGGGCTTCGTCGGCGTGCTGGGCGGCGCGGCCCTGACGCCGCTGACCTTCAGCCTGCTGCCGGACACCGCCACCACCGAGGCGGTCAACGTCGAGGACCCGGTGGCCGGTCTGATCGGCCTGCTCGGCGGGCTGATCCTCTTCGCCACCCTGCTCACCGCACTGTTCGCCTGGGCCGGCTGGAAGCTGACCACCCCGGCGGTGCGCGCCGAATTCGAGCGCACGCCCCTCCCCGCCGAGGGCTGAGATGACAAGGGCCGACATGGAGGGCCGACGTGGATAGGGCTGAAATGGACAGGGCTGACATGGAAAGGGCCGAGCGGAGCGAACAGGACGCCGGCCGGGAGCGCCCGCTGCCCAACCCGGGCTGGGGGCCGCTCTCGGCGCTGCCGGGCAACCCGCTGATGTGGGTGCTGATCCTGAGCGAGATGCTGGTGTTTGCCGCCTTCTTCGGCATGTTCGCCTGGCTGCGGGCCGCCGAGCGCGAGGTGTTCGATGCCTCCCAGCAGCTGCTCGACCCGGTGGCCGGCGGCCTCAACACCCTGGTGCTGCTGACCAGCGGCCTGTTCGCCGCCCTGGCGTGCCAGGCCATCGCCGCAGGAGAGGTTCGCCGCTGCCGCCAGTGGCTGGGCGGGGCCTTTGCGCTGGGGGTGGTGTTCTGCGTGGTCAAGGTGGTGGAGTACGCCGACAAGCTCGGCCAGGGGCTCATGCCCGAGACCAACACCTTCTTCACCTTCTACTACCTGCTGACCGGCTTCCACTTCGCCCATGTGCTCTTCGGCCTGGGGCTGATCGCCCTGGTGGCCTGGAAGGTCTCCCACGACAACGTGGAGACCGCCGCCGCCTTCTGGCACATGGTCGATCTGATCTGGATCCTGCTCTACCCGATCCTCTACCTGCTGAGGTAAGCCGATGAATGTCTCGACGAAGGCCGCCCCCGATGGCGCCACCCGCGGGCTGCTGATCACCTGGGCGGTGCTGATGGGCCTGACCCTGATCACCATGGCCTCGGCCCGGCTGGCCGGCGAGGCGCGCCTCGAGGCGCTGCCGCTGTGGTCGGCGGGCCTGCTGCTGGCCACCACCTTCTTCAAGGCCCATCGGGTGCTGATGGTCTACCTGGGTCTTCACGCCTCGACGCCGGCCTGGCGCGGCGCCTTTACCGGCCTCACCCTCTTCACCCTGCTGCTGGTGGGCGCCGGCTACCTGGTAGCCCAGGCGGCTTGAACTAGCCTCTCGCTGTCGCGGAAGCCTGTAACGAAAAGCGCCGCCCATCACGGGCGGCGCTTCTCGTTACTGCGGCAGTAAGGGTGAGCCTTCAGGGCGGCGGGCCGACGCCGGCCCAGTCGGCCAGGCGGCGCCCCAGCCAGATCAGTCCCCAGACGGCGAAGGGCACCACGAACATCACCAGGATGCCCCAGTCGCGGGTGTTGATCAGCCAGGCCAGCGGGGTGATCACCGCCAGGGCGACCAGCAGGCCCACGGCGACGGCAATGGCGGGACGGCGATTCGGCACGGCGGCGTTGCTCATGATGGTCGCTCCTCAGTGGCCGATGATCTGGCGGTAGATGCCCGGCAGCGCCAGGGCCAGGTGCTCGGGCCGATTGACGATGGCGTAGCTGCCGCGGCCGAACAGGTGCGAGACATACTGGTGCGCCTCGCGGTCCACGGTGACGCCGAACACCCGCACCTCCTGCTGGCGCGCCTCGAGCACCGCCTTGCGGGTGTCCTCGATGCCGTAGCGCCCCTCGTAGTAGTCGGTATCGTTGGGCTTGCCGTCGGTGATCACCAGCAGCAGGCGATGGCGGTTGGGGCGCTTGGCCAGCTCCCCGGTCACGTGGCGGATCGCCGGCCCCATGCGGGTGTAGTGGCCCGGCTTCAGCGCCGAGATGCGCCGCGCCACCCGCTCGCTCATGCCCTCCTCGAAGGTCTTGAGGGTGTTGACCCACACCTTCTGGCGACGGTGGGAGGTGAAGCAGTGGATGGCGTAGTCGTCGCCGCAGCCGGCCAGGCCATGACCCAGCACCATCAGCGCCTCCTTCTCCACGTCGAGCACCCGGCGATCGTCCAGCCAGGCATCGGTGGAGAGGGAGACATCCACCAGGATATCCACCGCCAGGTCGCGGGCCTGCTCGCGGGCCGTCATGTAGAGGCGGTCGCTGGCCTCGCCGGTGGCGGCCAGGTCGCAGCGGGAACGGATCACGGCGTCCATGTCGAGCTCGTTGCCGTCGACCTGGCCGCGCAGGATCTCGCGGCGCGGACGCAGCGCCTCGAACTCCCGGCGCACCCGGCGGATGCGCCGCCGAGTGGCGTCGTCCGGCTCCCACTGCTCGCCCTCCTCGCTCTGCAGGTCGGTGATCACCTGGCAGTGGTCGGGCAGATAGCACTGCTTGCGGTAGTTCCACTCGGGGTAGAGCTGCTTGCCGCGCAGCCGCTCGCCCAGCGCCTCGTCCGGCGGCAGGTCGAGGTCGACCTTGAGCCGGGTCGCCGCCCGCTGCTTGTGCGGGCTGATGACGATCTCCTCGATCTGCTCGGCGGCGCGCTTGGCCTCCTCGTCCTCGTTGTCCTCCACCAGGCGGTTGAGGTTCACCATCTCGGTCCAGGAGAGCATCTTCTCGAAGCGGTTGGCGATCAGTGGGTCGTCGCGCTCCGACTGGTCCTGGCGGCGGCGCTCCGCCTTGCGCTTGCCCTCGCTGGCCTGCTGGGCGCTGTTGGTCTCGCCGTCATGGGGGTCCTCGTCGCTCTCCTCGCGGCCGTGGCCCACGCCCAGGTGCACCACCTGGCCCCACAGGGGGACCGGCAGCGGGGGACGATAGCCCCGCGGCGCCTGGAACGCCTCGAGTGATGCCTCCGGGTCGGCCACGGCCGCCGCCATGGAGGCGGCCCAGCCCTCCAGGGGGGAGTCATCCCCCAGCAGGGCGCGCAGCGTGGCCTCCAGGGCCTGCTCCATGGGCGGCAGCTTGCGGCGCACCGGGCGGACCGCCAGCAGGGCCGCGCAGAGGTCGCGATAGCGCCCGGCGAGGCCCGGAAAGCGCGCGAGGGCCGCCTCGGTGGCGCGCATCCCCTCGCGCAGCCGCGCCAGGTCATTCTGCAGCGGGTCGACGTGAAGGCCCGGATGCCGGGAGACCGCCAGGAAGGCGGTCAGCCAGAAGTAGAGGTCGCGGTTGAGGCGCTCCTCGGGAAAGAGGTCCAGGGTCGGCGGCAGCAGCAGCGCCTCCTCGTCGCGCCGCGCCTGGTCGATGGCTTCGTCATCGAAGCCGAGGCGCTGGCGCAGCGAGAGGCGATGCGCGGAGCTGCGCGCCACGATGGCGGCGACCTCCAGGCCGCTCTCGCCACCGCTGGCACGGAAGAAGACCCCGAGCACGTGGCGCAGCTCCTCCAGGGCCACGGCGGCCTCCGGGTAGCGCTTATAGCTTGCCGCACCGGAGGCCCAGCGGTGCCAGTGGCGGCCGACGAACTCCTCGACCTCGAGAAAGTGCAGCATGGCGTTTCTCCTATCAAGGAAGCGCTGAGACATGTCACGAGCGAAGATAGGCTGGTCGCAGCCGGAGCGCAGGAACCGGAGTGTAGCCTGCTACATGAGGATTCCGAGCACCGCCGGAGGGCAGGATATCGAGCGCAGTAATGTGTCAGTGCTTCCTCAGCCGAAAGTGGCGTTGATTGCTTCCATAAGCCCTTCCTGGACGTCCAGGTCGTCGGTCAGGGGCTCCACCAGGGTGGCCCGAGCGGCGGTCAGGATCGGCATGCCGGCCTGGATCAGGGTGGCGCAGTAGACCAGCAGGCGGGTGGAGACCCCCTCCTCCAGGTCCTGGCCCTTGAGCTCGCGCAGGCGGGTGGCCAGGTTGACCAGGGCGGCGCAGCGCTCATGGGGCAGGCCGCTCTCGCGGGCCACGATGCCGCACTCCACCGCGGGGGGCGGGAAGTCGAAGGACATCGCCACGAAGCGCTGGCGGGTACTGGGCTTCAGGGACTTGAGAATGTGCTGGTAGCCGGGGTTGTAGGAGACCACCAGCATGAAGTCGTCGGGCGCCTCGAGGAGTTCCCCGGTGCGCTCCAGGGGCAGCAGGCGGCGGTCGTCGGTGAGCGGGTGCAGCACCACGGTGACGTCCTTGCGCGCCTCGACCACCTCGTCGAGATAGCAGATGCCACCCTCGCGCACGGCGCGGGTCAGCGGGCCGTCGACCCAACGGGTCTCGCCACCCTGGAGCAGGTAGCGACCGGTGAGGTCGGCGGCAGTGAGATCGTCGTGACAGGACACGGTGTAGAGCGGTCGACCCAGCTTGGCCGCCATGTGGCTGACGAAGCGCGTCTTGCCGCAGCCGGTGGGGCCCTTGAGCAGCAGCGGCAGGCGCTGCTGGTAGGCCTGCTCGAAGAGGGCACACTCGTTGCCGACCGGCTGGTAGAAGGGTGCCTCCTGGTCGAGCTCGGGCAGGGGTGCGATGTGGGTCATGAGTCACTCCAGAAGCCGAAGGAAGCGGGCCACGGCGACCGCCGCGGCCCGCCGGGGCCTTACTCGGTAGCGGTCAGCGGCCTGCTGGTGGCGGGCACCTGCTCACGCGCCGGCCCGAAGACCGCGTAGATGAACATCAGCGCGGCGATGCCGACGAAGATGCCGGTACCGAAACGCATCACGTAGAAGAGATCCAGTTGGTCCTGGACCTGCATGAAGTTCATGCCGAGCACCCGCTGCAGGTGGGTCTGGACGACACCTGCGAAGGTCAGGGTGAAGGTCATGAACCACATGGCGGAGGTCATGATCCAGAAGGCCCACATGTTCAGCACCTGGTTGTAGGGCTGCACGCGACGGAGCTGCGGCATGGCGTAGGTGATGATGCCCATGATCAGCATCACGTAGGCGCCGTAGAAGGCCAGGTGGCCGTGGGCTGCGGTGACCTGCGTGCCGTGGGTGTAGTAGTTGATCCACGACAGGGTGTGCATGAAGCCCCACACGCCGGCGCCGAAGAAGGCCACGGCGGCACAGCCCATGGTCCACAGCATGGCGGCCTTGTTGGGGTGGTTGCGGTTGCCCTTCCAGAACATGTAGAAGGCGAACACCACCATGGCGAAGAAGGGGATCACCTCAAGCGTGGAGAAGATGCTGCCGATGGGCTGCCAGTAGCCGGGGGTGCCGATCCAGTAGTAGTGGTGACCGGTGCCCAGCAGGCCGGAGAAGAGCGCCAGGCCGACGATGACGTAGAGCCACTTCTCGATGATCTCGCGGTCCACGCCGGTCATCTTGATCAG
Organism: Halomonas sp. JS92-SW72; assembly: GCF_003547075.1. Taxonomy (NCBI): domain Bacteria; kingdom Pseudomonadati; phylum Pseudomonadota; class Gammaproteobacteria; order Oceanospirillales; family Halomonadaceae; genus Halomonas; species Halomonas sp. JS92-SW72. Next base: position 1,171,914 of record NZ_CP032147.1, on the reverse strand, counting down.
CAGGTACCCGAGCAGGGAGGCCATGATCAGCTCCCACACGCCTTCCACCCAGATGTGGACGATCCACCACCACCACAGCTTGTCCAGCGCCAGGTTGTCGGGGTTGTAGAAGGCGAACAGCCAGAACACGGCGGCCAGCCAGAGGCCCAGCATCAGCACCATGTTGATGGCCGTCTTGCGCCCCTTGAGCATGGTCAGGCTGGTATTGAACAGGAACATCAAGAACGAGACCGTGATCAGGAGCTTCGACCAGAGCGGTTGCTCGAGGTAGTGGCGCCCCTCGTGGATGCCGAACTGGTAGCTGATCAGCGCGCCGGCGCCGGCGATGGCGAACAGGCCCAGCTGCAGGTAGGCGAGGTTGGGGCTGTAGATCTCGTTCTCGGCCTCCTCGGGCATCAGGTAGTAGGTGCAGCCCATGAAGCCGATCAGCAGCCAGACGATCAGCAGGTTGGTATGGCTGGTACGGGTGATGTTGAAGGGCATGGCCTCGGACATGAAGTGAGGCCAGACATAGGCGGCGGCGGCAGCGAGACCGAAGACGATCTGCAGCGCGAACAGCGCCATCGCGACCATGAAGAATGGCAGGGCCACCTTCTGCGTTTCATATTTCATCGGTGCGGCTCTCCTTGGTTCTGGAATCCGGCTGTGTCATGGGTCCGGATCAACCGGCCGGATGGGGCGGCCAGCCCTGGGTGTCGATGGAGTCGGTCCACTCGAAGAAATCGATCAGTGCCTCCATCTCTTCGTCGTTGATCTCGAAGTAGGGCATCTGACGACGGTTCGGTGCTCCGGTGGGCTGGGCGCGCATCCAGGCCGCCAGCGCCATGCGGGCGCCCTCGGGGTTCTGGTGGCCGCCGTAGCGGGTCCAGACGTTGCCGACTTCCGGTGCGAAGTAGGAGCCTTCACCGAGGATGGTGTGGCAGTTGATGCAGTTGTGCTCCTCCCATACGTGCTTGCCCAGCCGCACGGAGTCCGTGAGCGGCTGGGTCGAGGTGTTGACGATGTAGTAGTGGCTGTGAGCCGTCAGCGCGGCAAACACCAGGAAGAAGAACAGCGACCCGCCATAGAAGATGTTGCGGGCCGCTGCCTTTGTCAGGCCTTCGGTCATGGACCATACCCCCTTGCTAGTCTGTCTTCTTGTGGAAAACGACCGATGGTGCCGGCCGCCTCCGCCCCCTTAATATGCATTCTCCATGCATGTTAAAGAGTAGCAGTGAGGACGCGTCCATGACTTTGACGAGGGTCAATAGGGAGGAGGCCGAATCATCTTGGCAAGGCTTGCCAGACCCGGCGGGATAGGTAGGGCCGGCAGCGCACTGCCGGCCGGGGATCACTTCTCGGTGAGATCCTCGATCCAGGTCAGGGCCGCCACGCCGATGGGCAGGCCCAGGGTCGGGATGGCCAGCATGGCCACCTGCTTGAGCGCCTCGGGTGACTCACCCTCCTCCAGGCCGCGGCGGGCGTGGGAGTGCACCGCCCCCTCGGAGCGCGCGCCCACGGCCAGCGCCAGCTTGACCAGGCGGCGGGTGCGCTCATCCAGGGGCCCGGCCTCGGCGCAGGCCTTACCCAGCTCGGCATAGGCGTCCCACACCTCGGGGTACTGCTCGGCGACCTTGCCGGCGCCGGCGGGAAGTTGCTCTTGGCTCATCGAATCGCTCCTTGTGTGCTGGAGTGGGTGCCGGGGAAGGTCGGCGCCCAAGCGGGAGTATAGCCACCAGTATAGTGAGCTCCGGCCCCCGGCGTCATGCCGCGCCTCAGCCGGCCGCCAGCCAGGAGAGCGGGCTGTTGTGCAGCGCCGCCCCCAGCATGTAGGCGAAGGTGGCCACCGCTGCCAGGGCCGCGCCCCCGCGCACCGCGGGGCTGCGCCCGCGCTTGATCGCCAGGGTGCCCAGGCCGATGTAGAGCAGCAGGGCGATCAGCTTGGCGGCAAGCCAGGGGTGGTGCTGGGGCCACATCCTGAGCATCACCATCAGCAGCACGCCAAGGGTCAGCAGCAGGGTGTCGTTGACGTGGGGCAGCACCCTGACCCAGCGGCGCTGGAGCCAGGGCGACTCGCGCACCGACCACCAGGCCCGCACCACGAAGAACAGCAGGCTCAGGGTGGCGGTGGTGATATGCAGATGCTTGATCAGGAAGTAGTGCTCGATCATCTCGAACCTCGCTGAAAGCCTAGCCGTCCTTGCCATCCGCGCGGGTGGTCAGCAGCGGCAGCGTGTAGTGGAACAGGAAGATCAGGTAGGCGATGCACCAGAACAGGATGCTGAGGTTGTAGGTCCAGTGGGTGATCTGGGGAAACATCGCCAGCACCGGCGAGCGCAGCAAGGCGCCGGCGAACATCAGCACAAGCCCCACGCCGATGCCCGGCAGGGTGCGGATCTCGCGGCCGGTATGGCCGAGCGCCACCCGGGACATCATCGCCAGCATCATGGAGGCGATGCCGCCGATGGCCAGGGCATGCAGCGCCAGCTCCACCCGGAACACCCCGGTCTGGGCCAGGGCCCACATCACCAGCCCCACCACGATGAAGGCATAGCTCAGGTGCAGCCCCCAGAGCAGCGGCTCGTGCAGGGTGCGCCATCCCTCCCAGCGGGCCAGGCGCACGCCGTTGGCGGCGGCCGCCACCAGCATCGTCCAGCCCAGCAGGCCCGCCGGCAGCACGACACCGAGCACCACCGCCAGCTGCAGCAGCACCACCGCGTAGATGGTCCACAGCGAGAGGCGCTCGAGCATCGGCCAGTCGGCCGGCTTGGCACGCCCCAGCTTGCGGGAGGTGAAGAAGGGGATGACCCGGCCGCCCAGCAGCACCATCAGGGTAGCGATCAGCAGTACCCCCAGGTAGCCGCCCTCGCGGATCGGCGGCAGCTGGCCGCGCATCACCCCCAGGTGCATGGCCAGGTTGGCCACCGCCATCAGCAGCAGCAGCGGCACGAAGACCAGGTTGCGCCACTGGCGCACCGCCACCACCATGCGCGCCAGCGCCAGGGCGGCCAGGGGCAGGAAGGCCAGGTCGATGGCCATCAGTACCCCGGCGGGCAGCCCCATGGGGAAGGCGATCAGCAGCCGGGCCGCCAGCCAGATGCCGACCAGGCCCAGCAGCGGCGCGCCCCGCAGGCTCGGCTGGCCGGTCCAGTTCTGCGCCGCGGTGAGCAGGAAGCCCACCGCCACGGCGGCGCCGAAGCCGAAGATCATCTCGTGCTGGTGCCACCACATCAGCCCGCCGTGGGGGCGCAGCAGGATATCGCCGTGCCAGAAGGCGAACCACACCACCATGGCCAGCACGCTGAACAGCGAGGCGAGCAGGAAGAGGGGGCGGAAGGCGAGCCGGGTGACGGGGATGCCGGCCGGCTCGGGTTGGGGTGACGTCATGGCAGCTGTCCCGAGGGTTGCACTTGGAGTTGACCCATTGTGCCTCGCCCTGAGGCACCGGGGCCATGACAGGTATCAAGAATGCTTCTTATCCTGGCCGGCTCAGTGGCTGGTGCCCTCCTCGTACTGGGTCTTGTTCCAGACGTTGTACTTGCCGGAGGGGCGCTTCATGGGCATGCGGCCGAGCTCCTCCAGGGTGTTGCCGTCAAGCCACAGCAGGTAGCCGTCGTCGTCCCAGATGCTCAGCAGCAGGGTCTCGCCGCGGCGGTCGAACTCCACGTGGGCGGCGGTCTTGCCCGGTTCCGGGATCAGCGTCTCGACGATCTCCAGCGTCTGCTTGTCGATGACGTGGATGCGGTCGTGGTTGGGGCCGAAGAAGACATCCACCCAGGCGTAGGGGGAGTTCTCGTGGCTGCGCATGAAGAACCCGGGGCCGTCGGTCTCGATATGGGTGATCAGCGACCAGTCGGTCATGTCGAACACCGAGACCTGCCCCTTGTCGATGTGGGGGATCGCCATCACCCGGCGGCCGTCCAGCTCCCAGGTGATGCCGGCGCCCAGGTGCGGCATGCCCTCCAGGGGCAGGTCGGCCACCTTGCGCTCCTCGTCCATGTCGAAGACCTGGCCACCCTGGCCGCCGCGGGCCGCCCCCACGATATAGCGGTACTCCTGGTCGAAGAAGAAGTCGTCCAGGTAGTCGGGGGCCTCCATGCGGTGCAGGGCGAAGTCGCCGACGATGGCCTCGTCGCCCGCGGCTCGCTCTTCGGGCCAACGGATCTCCCACACCTCGGGAATGTCGCGCAGGGCCGCCACAAAGCTGTTGCGGGGCGGGGCGGTATAGACGGCACTGACCCGGGAGGACTCGCCATCGAGACCCTCCACCGGGATCACCGCGATCAGCTCGAGGTCGCGGGCATCGAGCAGCACCAGGCTGTGGGGCAGGTAGTTGCCCGCCAGCACGTAGCGCCCGTCGGCGGAGACGGCGATATTGCGCATGTTGATGCCGGCGCGCACCTCGGCGGTCACCGCCAGGTTGTAGATGTCGTACTTGGTCACCCAGCCGTCCCGGGAGCCGAAGTAGACGTAGCGGCCATCCGGGCTGTACTTGGGTCCGCCGTGCAGCGCATAGCGACTGGGGAAGCGGGTGATGCGCTCGAAGGTGTCGCCGTCCAGCAGGCTGACGTGGTGGTCGCCGATCTCCACCACCAGGAAGAGGTTCTTGAGATCCTCGACCTCGAACACCGGGGCGTCGGGCAGGCTGCCGTAGGGGTGGGAGAGCTCGTGGCTGGCCAGGATATCGGCCTCCTCCCAGCGGGGCTCGTGGTCCGGCGGCGTGAAGATCCACTCGGCCAGGGCCGCCACCTCCTCCTCCGAGAGCAGCTCGCGGTAGGCCGGCATCTGGGTGGCCGGGCGGCCGTCCCGGATCACCGAAAACGCCTCGTCGGCCTTGAGCCGCGAGAGGTTGTCGGGCAGCAGCGCCGGCCCGATACCCCCCAGCCGGCTGACGCCGTGGCAGATCGCGCAGTGATGGTTGTAGAGCACGTTGGCATCGGGCTCCGCGGCCATCAGCGGCAGGGCGGGGGCGGCCAGCAGGCCGCCCAGCAGCAGGGTGCGCAGGGTCGTCACGGCGTGTCTCACAGCGCCACCCTCCCCATCCCGTGCGCCAGGGCGTCGATGGCGTCTTCCGGCTTCCGGGCCAGGCGGGTCATGGCCGGCGCCAGGGTCTCGGCCAGGCTGACCACCTCGCCCACCACGATCAGGGTCGGCGGCCGGAACGCCTCGCGCTCGATCACCTCCACCAGGTCGCCCAGGGTGGCCAGCACGTGGCGCTGCTCCGGCGTGGTGCCGCGCTCCACCAGCGCCACCGGTGTCTCGGCGGGCATGCCGTGGGCCTGCAGCTCGCGGCGGATCAGCTCGGCGTTGGCCAGCCCCATGTAGAACACCGTGGTGTGATGGGGCACCGCCAGGGCCGCCCAGTCGAGGGCCAGGTCCCGGTCGCCCTTGCAGTGGCCGGTGACGAAGGTGACGCTCTGGGCGTAGTCGCGGTGGGTCAGCGGGAAGCCGGCGTAGCTGGAGCAGCCCGAGGCCGAGGTGATGCCCGGCACCACCCGGAAGCCGATGCCGTGCTCGATCAGGTACTCGGCCTCCTCGCCGCCGCGGCCGAAGATATAGGGGTCGCCGCCCTTGAGACGCAGCACCCGCTGGCCCTCGCCGGCCAGCCGCACCAGCAGGGCGTTGGTCTCGTCCTGGGTCAGGGCGTGGCAGCGCGAGGCCTTGCCCACGTAGTAGCGGCGCGCCTCGGGCCTGGCCATGGCGAGGATCTCGGCGGAGACCAGCCGGTCGAACACCAGGCAATCGGCCTGCTGCAGCAGCGACAGGGCGCGCAGGGTCAGGAGGCCGGGATCGCCCGGGCCGGCGCCCACGATGGCGACCTCGCCCGGCGCCAGCGGCGCCTCGTCGAGGCCGAAGTGGCAGGTCTGGTTGTGTCGGAATGCTGTCATGGCTCGCTCTCCCGGAGCATCACGGTCTGAATTCTCGCTCGACGTTCAGAGCTCGGTGGCCTGAATGGCCTCGTAGGGTGCCGACACCCGCCGCTCGCCGTCGGCACTGGCGCCGATCTCCTCGTTGGTGAGGTAGCAGCCGGGATCCTCTTCCCAGGGGTCCCCGGTCACCTTCCAGGCCCGCACCCGGGTGTTGCCGTTGCAGATGTCGAGGAAGCGACACTCGGCGCAGCGCCCCTTGAGCGGCCGCGGCCGCTGGCGGAAGCCCGCCACCAGGGGGTCTGTGGTGTCGCGCCAGATCGCGGAGAAGGGCCGCTCCCGGACGTTGCCGAGGTCGTGGTCCCACCAGAAGGTATCCGGGTGGACGTTGCCGAGGTTGTCGATGTTGGCGATATGCTCGCCCGAGGCGTTGCCGCCCCAGTTGACCAGCCGATGGCGCAGGGCGTCGGCCTGGTCGGGGAAGTGCTCCCGGGCCCACATCAGCAGGAAGGGGCCGTCGGCGTCGTTGTTGCCGGTGACGTACTCGCGCTCCACGCCGCGCTCGAGCTCGTCGCGGCAGTGGTCGAAGAGCCGGGTCATGGCATCGCGGGTCATGCGGTACCAGGCGTCCTGCTTGCTGTGGCGCCGGCCGCGGCCGCCGTAGTTGAGGTGCGAGAGGTAGAACTTGTCGACGTCGTGTTCCTCGATCAGTGCCAGGATGTCGCCGAGCTGCTCGTAGTTCTCGCGGGTCAGGGTGAAGCGCAGCCCCACCTTGATGCCGCGCTCCTTGCACAGCTTCACCGCGTGCATCGACTCGCGGAAGGCGCCCTGGCGCTGGCGGATGACGTCGTGGGTGGCCTCCAGGCCATCGATGCTGATGCCCACGTAGTCGTAGCCGATGGCGGCGATCGCGTCGATGTTGGACTCGTCGATCAGGGTGCCGTTGGTGGAGAGCCCAGTGTAGATGCCCAGCTCCCGGGCGCGCCGCGACAGCTCGAAGATGTCCGGGCGCATCAGCGGCTCGCCGCCGGAGAGGATCAGCGCCGGCACCCGGAAGCCCTTGAGGTCGTCGAGCACCGCATGGGCCTCGGCGGTGGAGAGCTCGCCGGCGAAGTCGATGTCGGCCGAGGTGGTGTAGCAGTGCTTGCAGGTGAGGTTGCAGCGGCGGATCAGGTTCCAGATCACCACCGGCCCCGGCGGCTTGCGGGCCGTCGGGATCGGGGTCGGCTCCATCAGGCTCTTGATATAGCGGGTGACGCGAAACATGGCTTACCTCCTGGGCTCGGGCTTTCGCCCGGCACCGGGTCGGCCGGCCAGTCGCAGGCCGGTCTTCTTGAGAATGCGGGAGCTGTAGAGGATGCGGTGGTCGCGGCAGGCCTCGCCGAGCAGCGTGCGCAGCGCTTCAGCCTGGCGCTCGACCTCCTCCCGGGTGTGGCCGTGGAGCATGGCAAAGAGGTTGTAGGGCCAGTCGGGAAGGTGGCGCGGGCGGCGGTAGCAGTGGCTGACCCCGGGCAGGGTCGCCACCTCGCGGCCCAGGCGGTCGATGTGGGCGTCGTCCACGTCCCACACCGTCATGCCGTTGGCCACGTAGCCGAGCCGGTAATGGTTGGGCACCGCCGCGACGCGGCGCACGATGCCCACCTCCTGCATGCGAGCCAGGCGAGCCCGAACCTCTTCGGCGCCGAGCCCCAGCGGCCGGCCCACCGCGCCCCAGGGGTCGGGCACCAGGGGCAGGCCGGCCTGGGTGGCCAGCACGATGGCGCGATCGGTGGCGTCGAGCAGCGAGGACGACTCAGACGGGCAGGTGGAGACGGACATGGAATTCCTCCTGCTTGGGCATGTTGAAGACGGGCAGGCCGGTCGCGGCCTCGATCTCGTCGATCACTTCCTGGATGCGCTGCGGCGTCTCGGTGGCCAGCACGAACCACATGTTGAGCGCGTGCTCGCGGCGGTAGTTGTGGGCCACCTCGGGAAAGGCGTTGACCGCCTCCACGACCGCCTCGAAGTCCGGCTCCGGGACCGCCAGGGCGGCCAGGGTCAGGCCGCCGCCGAGGCGCTCGGCGTGGTACATGGGGCCGAAGCGGCTGAGCACCCCCGCCTCCAGCAGCCGCTCCAGGCGGTAGAGCAGCTCGCCCTCGGAGAGGTCGAGCTCCGCGGCCACGACGGCATAGGGCGCCGCCACCAGCGGCAGGCCATCCTGCAGCCGGTTGATCAGGCGCCGATCGGCGGCGTCCAGCTCGGCGGCCGGCCCAGCGGCGGCGGGCTGGCGTGTAGCGGCGGCGGGCGAGCGTGGGGTGGTGGCGGGCATGGCGGTCATGGGCGCTCCTCGGCGGTATAGCGGCCGCCGTGCTGGCGGTAGGCCTTGAGGCTGAACAGCACGCGGTGGGGGATGGCCTGCAGCGCCTGGCGCTCGACGACCTCGTCGAGGGCGCTAAGCACGCGCTCGCGGCGCGTGCCGTGGATCATGCAGAACAGGTTGTAGGGCCAGTCGGGCAGGCGCCGCGGCCGGCGGTAGCAGAGGGTCACGACGGGCTCGTCGGCCAGGCGTCGGCCCAGGTCGGCCACCTCGTCGTCGGGCACGTCCCACACCACCATGGCGTTGGCGGTGATGCCCAGGGCGCGGTGGCGCACCACCAGGCCGAGGCGCTTGACCAGCCCCTCGGCCTGCCAGCGGCACACGCAGGCCATCACCTGCGCTTCGCTCAGGCCGCACTGCTCGGCCAGCGCCTGCCAGGGGCGCGGCACCAGCGGCAGCCCCTGCTCGACCAGGGCGCGCAGGCGGCGCTCGGCGAGGGGCTCTGCGCAGGCGGAAACCGGCTGTCGGGCGTTCATGGCGCCTCCAGTTCATGCCAGGGGATCGGGAAGCCGAGGTCGATATGGAACCCCTCGAGCATCGGCAGGCGCAGGATCTCGCGCTCGAGCTCCGCCTCCAGGGCATCGAGGCGAGCCTCGAGGACCGCCTCGTCCGGCGCGGTCATCACGAACCAGAGGTTGAAGTCGTGCTCGCGCAGGTAGTTGTGGTTGACGCCGGGGGCGCGGTTGATCGCCTCCGCCACGGCATCGCGCGAGGGACCGGGCGCCGCCACCGCGGCCAGCAGGCTGGCACCGGCCCGGGCGTGGTCGAACACCGGCCCCACTCGGCTGAGCACCTCGAGATCCGCCAGGCGTGCCAGGCGCTCGAGCACCTCCGCCTCGCTGCTGCCCAGGCGCGCCGCCATGGCGGCGAAGGGCCGCTCGCAGACCGGCAGGCCGCGCTGGTAGGCGTCGATCAGTTGGCGGTCCAGGGGGGCGAGTGTGACCATGGGGCGCTCCTCGTGGCGCTTTTAAGATGCCTTTCTCGAGCATCTTACCTGCAGCCCGAACCCCGCAAGCGGAGAACTCCGCGGTGGTTGACGCAAGTCAAAAGAGGCATGCGGAATGCCCTTTTATGACCCGATCCCCTTCGCAACGGCGCCGCGGCTTGATATTCATCAACGCAGAGCGCCGCCCGGACGGCGAGACTCGGGTATCCGTCAGCCACCTCCTGCGAGCCCCGATATGCCCAAGAGAGCCCTTCCCCTGCTGTTACTCGGCCTGGCCTGGCTGCAGCCCCAGGTGGTCCAGGCGGAGAGCCGGGACGCCGACGCCCTGAACCCCGAGCGCCTGGAGACCCTGCTCTACCAGGACTGCGGCTCCTGCCACGGCATGACCCTGCGCGGCGGCCTCGGCCCCGCCCTGCCCCGCGACCGCATGCAGACCCTGAGCCCCGAGGCGCTGACGCACATCATCCGCCACGGCATCCCCGGTAGCGCCATGCCCGGCTGGAAGGCGCTGCTCAGCGAGGAGGAGGCGCGCTGGATCGCCGAGCACCTGCAGACCGACAACCGCCTGAAGACCCTGGACGACTGATCCCCCGAGGAGACCGCCATGCCGTTGCACCGCCCCTTCAAGACCCTGCTCGCCGCTGGCGCCCTGTCGCTGCTGGCCGCCGGCCCTGCCCTGGCCGAACCCGCCGTGGAGCTGCGCGGCACCGGCGACCTGGGCGTGGTGATCGAGCGCGCCACCGGCAGCGTGGCGCTGGTCGACACCACCCACAAGACGGTGCTCAGGCACGTCGATGGCTTCGGCGACCTCTCCCACGCCTCGGTGAAGTTCACCCGCGACGCCCGCCACGCCTTCGTCTTCGGCCGCGACGGCGGCCTTACCCGGCTCGACCTGCTCACCGGCGAGATCGACGGACGCATCATCCAGGGCGGCAACAGCATCGGCGGCGCCATCTCCCAGGACGGCCGCTTCGTGGCGGTGGGCAACTACGAGCCGGGCGGCGTGAAGGTGTTCGACGTCGAGACCATGGAGCTGGTCATCGACGTGCCGGCCACCTACGAGAAACCCGACGGCACCACCGACCAGGCCAAGGTGGTGGGCGTGGTGGACGTGCCGGGCAACATGTTCGTCTTCAGCCTGTTCGAGGCAGGCGAGATCTGGACCCTCGACATGTCCAGCGATGAGCCCGAGGTGACCCGCTATCGCGACGTGGGCAGCATGCCCTACGACGCCCTGATCACCGCCAACGGGCGCTACTACATCGCCGGCCTGTTCGGCGAGGACGGCATGGCGCTGCTCGACCTGTGGCACCCGGAGAAGGGCGTGCAGCGCATCCTGCCCGACTACGGCCGCGGCGAGGAGCGCCTGCCGGTCTACAAGATGCCCCACTTGGAGGGCTGGGCCATGGCCGGCGACCAGGCCTTCTTCCCCGCCGTGGGCCGCAACGAGGTGCTGGTGGCCGATACCCGCGACTGGTCGCTGAGCGAGCGCATCGAGGTGCACGGCCAGCCGATCTTCGTGATGAGCCGCCCCGACGAGCAGCAGGTGTGGGTCACCTTCGCCCACCCCGACAACGACCGGGTCCAGGTGATCGATACCCGCACCCTTGAGGTGATCGAGACGCTCTCCCCCGGCGAGTCGATCCTGCACAAGGAGTTCACCCCCCGCGGCGAGCATATCTGGATCTCCGCCCGGGACAGCGGCCACGTCGTGGTCTACGACACCCGCACCTTCGAGGAGCTGGCCCGCCTGCCGGCCCAGTCGCCCAGCGGCATCTTCTTCACCCACCGGGCCCACCGTATCGGCCTGTAGCGGCAGCCACGCGGGGGCGAGCGCCCCCGGTTCAGACGGTCAGGGCAGCCGGGGCCACCCCGGCAGCTGAAACTCCTCCTGAAGATGGCGAAGCTCCGGCTGGTGCCTCTCGGCGATCCGTTCGGCCAGCTCGGCGCCCTTCGCCAGCAGGTGGACCTCGATTCGACGCCGGTCTTCGCGTCCCGGGCGCCTCACCACCAGGCCGGACTCCTCGCAGCGGTCGATCAGCGCCACCGTGCCGTGGTGCTTGGCCTGCAGGCGCTCGGCCAGTTCACCCACCGTCGCCCACTCTCGCCGCTCGAAGCCCTTGAGATGCAGCAGCAGCTGATACTGCAGCGGCGTTACGCCGTGCTCACGACAGATGTCCTCGCTCTGACGCAGGAAGCAGCGCAGCTGATAGCGAAAATGCGATAGCCGCTGGAAGTCCTGCTTGGTCAACCGCTCACCCTCGGTCATGAAAGCTCCTTCTCCTGCTTCACGGGCCTTGACAGGTCACGCGCCGAGCACTAACTGTTAAGGCACACATATCATAACATGATATTAAACGCCTCGATGCGGCCCCGCAATCTTCGGCTCGCCACACCGGGGGACCGGCCCGAACCAACAGGGGGAAAGCGCCATGAACCTGATCACCGTCGTCCGCCTGCCCTTCACCCGCAGCGTCGGCTGGAAGGAGCTGCAGCAGCGCCGCCCCTCCATTCCGCTGCTGGCCTGGGCCATCGTCTTCCCGATGTCGCTGCTGCCCCCGCTGATGCTCTACTACGCCGGTACCCACTACGGGGACGCCTTCGTCGCCGGCTTCGCCGACCGGGAGTGGCGCTTCATCACCACCATCCTGTTCCTGGCGGAGCTGCTGACCTTCTTCGTGATGGGCTGGCTGATCCACGCCGTGGTCAATGGCACCCGCGAGCTCTCGATCGACTACCACGACGCCTACCTGCTGGCCGCCCTGGCCCCGCTGCCGCTGTGGTCCTCAGCGATCGTGCTGCTGATCCCCAGCCTGCTGCTCAACGCCCTGGCGGTGCTGGTGGCCCTGGGCATCTCCTGCAGCCTGATCTATCACGGCCTTCAGGCCCTCTGCCGCCGAACGGACGAGGACATCGTGGCCATGTCGGCGACCTACACCATCATGGCCGCCGGGGTGCTGGCCTGGGGCCTCTTGATGGCCATCGTCTGGGCCTACTGACCCGGTGCGACATCCTGTACCAGGGCAGGGGGGTAGCGATCGCCACTTTTAAGATGTATTTTATATGCATCTTAAAAAACACTCCCCCCGACGAACCCGAAGAGGAGCCAGCCATGCTGACCCCTGCCCAGGAAGCCCTGATCGCAGCCACCGCCCCCACCGTCGCCGAGCATCTCGACGCCATCACCCAACGCTTCTATCCGCTGATGTTCGACCGCTACCCCGAAGTGAAGCCGCTATTCAACGAGGCCCACCAGGCCGACGGCGGGCAGCCGAGGGCCCTGGCCGGTGCCGTGCTGGCCTATGTGCAGCTACGCCATGATCGCGAGAAGGTGCGCGAGACCCTGGCCACGGTGGTCAGCAAGCACGTCTCCCTGGACATCCGCCCCGAGCACTACCCCATCGTCGGCGAGTGCCTGATGACCGCCATCGGCGAGGTGCTCGGTGACGCCGTGACACCGGAGATCGCCGCCGCCTGGAGCGGTGTCTACGAGGAGCTGGCCGGCCTGCTGATCGAGCTGGAGGCCCACCGTTATCGGACGTTCGAGCAGCGACCCGGCGGCTGGCGCGGTACCCGCACCTTCCGCATCGCCGAGATCCGCCAGGAGAGCGCCGTGATCCGCTCCTTCGTGCTGGCGCCCGTGGACGGCGACCCGGTGGCCGAGCATGCCCCGGGCCAGTACATCGGGGTCAGGCTGACCCTCGACGGCGAGCCGCTCTATCGCCACTACAGCCTCTCGGCGCTGCCCAACGGCCGCACCTACCGGATCTCCGTCAAGCGCGAGCCGGAAGGGCGCGCCAGCCGCCACCTGCATGACGCCATGGCACTCGGCGATACCCTGGAGCTGCTGCCCCCGGCCGGCGACCTGACCCTGGTCGAGGGTGACGAACCGCTGCTGCTGGCCTCCGGCGGCGTCGGCCAGACGCCGATGCTGCCCCTGGCCCACCAGGCGCTGGCCCAGGGTCGCCGGGTGGTCTATCTGCACGCCGCCCTGGATGCCAAGCATCACGCCTTCCGTGACGAGGTCGCGGCCCTGGCCGAGGCCCACCCGGAACGGCTGCAGGCGGTGAGCGTCCACGAGTGCGGCGAGGCGGCCGACCACACCGGCCGCATCGACCGCGCGCTGCTGGCCCGGCTGCTGCCAGAGGACGCCCGCTGCTACTTCGTCGGTCCCCAGGGCTTCATGAGCGCCATCGACCGGGCCCTGGCCGAGCTGGGCGTGCCGGCCGAGCGCCGCCACTACGAGCACTTCGGCCCCTCGCGCCCCCTCGACGCCGCCTGAACCGGCTCGACGCCACCGCCAACACACAGCGCCCCGGCCATGCCGGGGCGCTGTCTCTGGTGATGCCGCGGCAACGTCTCAGTCCATATCGAGGTCTCAGTACATATCGAGGCGGGCAAGGTCGCGAGTTTGCAGCCGCGCCTCGGCCTCCTGCTGGTCGGCGAGATGCCGGAAGAGTTCGACCTCCTCGGGAATCGAGGCCAGCTCGGCGCGCAGCCGATACAGGTCCTTGAGAGTCTGGTGGGCCGTCATCACATTGGCCAGGATATCCTGCACGTCGTGACAACCCAGGCAGGGGGGAATGCGCTCCAGCACGGCGGGGTGGCAGAACTCCTGACTGTCGATCAGCCAGGTGGTCAGGAGCCCCTGATCGGCATCCTCGAGATAGGCCGCCATGCCCTCCTGCAGGCGCCGCTCGCGGTCGGCGAGGAATACCAGTGCCATACGCATGCGCTCATCGGGTGCCGCCTCGGCTAACCGGGCGTACTGCACACCCAGCTGCCTGTGGAAATCATGGATCCACTCGAGCAGATCCTTCACCTGGCGAAAGGCCATGGCCTACCTCCCGTCGCTTGGGGTGGGTGGTCAGCTGCCGCGCGCCAGCAGCATCGCCTTGATATGGCCGATGGCGCGCATCGGATTGAGCCCCTTGGGGCAGACCCAGGTGCAGTTGGCGATCTGCCGGCAGCGGAACACGCTGAAGGGGTCGTCGAGCGCCGCCAGCCGCTCGTGGGTGGCGGTATCGCGGCTGTCGATCAGGAAGCGATAGGCCTGCAGCAGCCCGGCCGGGCCGATGTACCTGTCGGGGTTCCACCACCAGGAGGGGCAAGCCGAACTGCAGCAGGCACAGAGGATGCACTCGTAGAGGCCGTCGAGCTTCTCGCGATCCGCAGGGCTCTGCCGCCGCTCGGTGGCCATGGGCGGATCGTCGTTGATCAGCCAGGGACGGATCTTCTCGAACTGGCGGAAGAACAGGCGCTGATCCACCACCAAGTCGCGGATCACTGGCATCCCCGGCAGCGGGCGCAGCGTCAGGGTGTCGCCGCCTCCCAGCGCCTCCTCAACCGCGGTGATGCAGGCCAGGCCGTTCCTGCCATTGATGTTCATGCCATCCGAGCCACACACGCCCTCCCGGCAGGAGCGCCGATAGGCCAGGGTGGCATCCTGCTGCTTCAGGTGCTCGAGCACATCCAGCACCATGGCCTTGCGGAAGCGCTCCTCCACCTCCAGGGTCTCCATCCTGGGCAGGTCATCCCGCTCGGGGTGGTAGCGATAGAGCCGCACCTGAATCATGACGCTGTCCTCCTCGCCTCGATCCGCCACATAAGATGTATAAATAATACATCTTTAAGCCTAGATCCCGCCTGGCCATCGTCAAGGGGAACTTACCTAGGACGATGAGTCCTGGCGGATCCACCCCCAGTCGTCCAGCAGCACGTAGAGCGCCGGGATCACCAGCAGCACCAGCACGGTGGCGCTGAGCAGACCGAACACCACCGAGATCACCAGCGGCTTGATGGCCGCCGCCTGGGTGCTGGTCTCGGCCAGCAGCGGCAGCAGCCCGGCGATGGTGGTAGTAGACGAGATCAGGATGGCGCGCAGCCGGTCGCGGCTGGCCTGGCCGGCGGCCGCCACCGCCTCCAGCCCGCGCTCGCGGTGCGTCTTGATGAAGTGGATCAGCAGGATGGCGTTGTTGACCACGATACCGGCCAGGGAGGCCGCGCCGATCAGCGAGGGCATGGAGAGGTAGTAGCCCATGAGCACGTGTCCCCAGATGGCGCCGATGAAGGCCAGCGGAATCGAGAGCATGACGATCAGCGGCTCCACGTAGCTGCGGAACTGGAAGGAGAGGATAACGAAGATCCCCACCAGGCCGATCAGCAGCCCGCGGCCGATGGAGCTGCCGGTCTCGGCGGAGCGCGCCACCTGTCCCTCGAAGGAGATCTCCACCCCGGGATGCCGCTGGCGGAACTCGCTCAGCCAGCCGCTGCCGGCGAGGTCATCGACGACGGCCTGACCGCTGGCCTGGCGCGCATCCACGTTGGCTTCCACGGTGACGGTGCGTCGGCCGTCGATGCGGGTGATGCGCGCCCAGTCGCGCCGCTCCTCGGCGTTGGCCACCACTTCCAGGGGCACCCGGCGCCCGTCGGGCAGGGCGATGGTCAAGTCGGCCAGGTCGTCGAGGGAGCTCCTGTCCGCTTCGGCCAGGCGGATCAGCACCTCGATCTCCTGGTCACCGATGCGTAGGGTGTCGGCGACCTCCCCCAGCAGCGCCGCACGCAGCTGGCCAGCCACCTCGTCGGCGGTGAGCCCCAGGCCATGGGCGCCCTCGGCCAGGGAGAAGGCCAGCTGGGGCTTGCCCAGGCGCAGGTCATCGATGACGTTGTAGACGGCCGCGTAGCCCTCGAGATGCCCTCCCAGTTCCAGCGCCGCGGCCTTCATGGCAGCGAGATCGGCTCCTGTCAGGCGCACCTCCACCGGCACGCCGGCGGGACCGAAGCCGGGCTCCTGGATGATCAGCCGCTGCAGCCCCTCGATCTCGCCGATCGCCTCCCGCCAGGCGGCGGTCAGCTCCTCCAGGGTCACCCGGCGACGCTCGGCGGTGAGCAGGTCGACGATGACGGTGGCCACATGGGGGCCGGCCTCCCGGGCGCTGGGGTTGTGGCTGAAGCGCACCTGGACCGCCTCCACCAGGGCGGCGCCTCCCGGCTGCGCCGGCGAGAGGCGGGCATCGAGCTCGCGCATCGCCGCCTCGATCCGCTCGACCACCGCCTCGGTGCGCACCAGGGGGGTGCCCTGGGGCATCAGGATCCGCGCCTCCAGCACGTCACCCTCGATATCCGGCATCGCCTCGCTGCCCACATGTCCCCCGGCCATGAAACCGGCCGAGCCCAGGATGATGGCGAGCACGAGCCCCAGTACCGCATGCCGAAAACGGATCGCCCGGTCGGCCAGGCGCCCGACGGCCTCGCGCACCCCGTCGAAGCGTCGCTCGAAGGCGACCCGGAAGCGTGAGTCCTGCCCGTCGGCAAGACGGCCTGCGCTGCCCTTGAGACTGCCCTTGAGATGATGAGGCAGTATCCAGAACGCCTCGATGAGGCTCGCCGCCAGGGCGGCGATCAGCACCACCGGCAGCACCTCCAGCACCGCTCCCAGCTCTCCGGCCAGGAAGGAGAGCGGCGCGAACACCGCCACCGTGGTCAGGAACGACGAGAGCACCCCGGGCAGCACCTGGCGGGTGCCCTCGACCACCGCCTCCAGGGGCGTGGCACCCTCGCCGGCGTGGGCGGCGATGTTGTCGGTGATCACGATGGCATCATCCATGACGATGCCGATCGCCATCAGCAGCGCCACCAGAGTGATCATGTTCATCGACAGCCCGGTCAGGGCCATGACGATGAAGGCCCCCATGAAGGCCGCCGGCAGGCCCAGCACCGCCCACAGGGCCAGCCGCGGGCGGAAGAAGAGGCTCATCACCAGCACCACCAGCACCAGGCCCATCAGCCCGTTGCCCACCAGCATCTGCAGGCGGTCGCGGACGATGCTGGTGGCATCCTGGGTCAGCGTCAGCGAGATGCCGCCGTCGAAGCGATGTCGCTCGGCCTCGAGCAGCGACTCGAGCCGCTCCTTGACGGCCAGCGCATCGTCACGCAGCGCCTTGCTCACCTCCAGCACCAGCGCCGACTCGCCGTTGAAGCGGACCTGCTCCTCGGCGCGCTCGCCGCTCTCGGTGATGGTGGCCAGCTCGCCGAGGGTCAGCTCGCCGCCGCCGGCGTCGGAGACCACCACCAGCTCGGCCAGCTCGGCGGGCGAGCGACGCTGGTCGGTGAAGCGGAGCAGGAGATCCCGGTCGGCGGTCTCCAGGGTGCCCAGGGGCAGGTCGAGGCTCTGGCCGGCCACCCGTCGCGCCAGCTCCCGCGCCGAGAGGCCGTGCTGCCCCAGCACCTCGCGGGGCACCTCCACCTGCCACTGACGCTGGGACATGCCGTGGATCGCTACTCGAGCGACCCCGGGCAGGGTCATGATGCGCTCCTCCAGGCGCAGGGCGTACTCCTCGAGCTGGCGCCTCGGCATGTCGCCGGACACCGCCACCGCCGCCACCAGGTCGCTGCGGTGAAGTTCACGCACCACAGGCGAGTCGGCGCGGGCCGGCAGCTGGGTGATGGCGCTCACCTCGGTGTCGATCTCGTTGAGGAAGCGAATGGCGTCGCCGCCGGCGGCCATGGTCGCCGTGGCGCTGGCCAGGTTGTCCTGGGCCACGCAGCCGAATTCATCGAGAAATTCCACGCCCTTGACGGCATCGAACAGCCGTCGGCAGATCGCATCCTCGACGTCGGCGGCGCTGGCTCCCCGGTAGACCACCTCCACGGACACCTCCACGGGGCGGTAGTCGGGAAAGGTCTCGCGCTTGAGATGAGGGGCGGCAAAGAGCCCGGCGGCCAGCAGCAGGGTCAGCAGCAGGTTGGCGGCGGTGGGGTGGGCGGCAAACCAGCGGATCATGGTCGCTCTCCCGCCGCGGTGTCACCCCGGGCCCGGGCGGCCAGGCGCGCCTCGGCGGCCTCGTCCCGGCGCACGGCGAGCGCCATGCCCTCGATAGCCGGCTGCAGGTCGTCGAGCACCACCCGCTCCCCCGGGGCCAGGCCCTCCTCGATCACCGCCAGCCCTCCCTGCTGGAAGGCCACGGAGACCGGGCGTCGTACCAGGCGCCCCTGCTCATCGGCAAGATAGAGCTCACCCTGGTGAAGCGCCGACGCCGGCACCACCATCGCGGCCTCGGGGCCCCCGGCCGAGAGCCTCACCCGGGTATACATGTCGCGCTGCAGCGGTGGATGATCGGGGGGGCGCGCATCGCGCCAGGGGTGCTCGACCCTGACCACCACCCGCACGGCGCGGGTGGCCGGTTCGAGTCCGCTGGCCACGCGCACTACCCGGCCCTGCCAGCCCACGCCAGGGGCTCCGACCAGCTCCAGCTCTGCATCGATCGCATCGAGGTCGATGCGCTCGCCGAGATCCAGGGTGCTGGGTGGAAGCTCGGCCGGCGCCACACTGCCCAGCAGGCGACGCATCGCGGTGAAGGGAATACGCGCCTCCACCTCGGCGGCGGCCAGGCTGTCCGCCTCGAACAGTCGCTGGCCCACACTGACAAACTGGTGTCGCTCCACCGCCACCTCGGCCAGGCGCAGGTCATAGGGCGCTTCAAGGCGGGTATCCGCCAGGTCCTGCCGAGCCTGGGCCAGGCGCACCGCGGCACGCTCACGCTGGGCCTCGAGCACCTCGCGCCGAGCCGGCAGCAGCGCCAGGCCATTCTCCAGCGATGCCACCGCCTGGCGCTGCCCCAGGGTGCTGCGCCGCTGGGCATCGCGCTGGGAGGTCGACACCGACCCGCTGGCCGCCAGGTGCTCGATGCGCGACAGCTCCTGTTCGGCCAGGGCCAGGGCCTGGCGTTCCAGCGCCAGCAGGCGACCGGTGTTCTCCTCCTCGGCGGCAAGCTGAGCCAGCTCGCCGGCCAGGCTGGCCAGCTCCGCCTCAGCCTCGGCGATGGCCAGCTCGTAGCGGCTAGGGTCCAGCGCCAGCAACAGCGTGCCTTCGCGCAGCAGGGTACCGCTCTCCAGCGCCGGATGGCGCTCCACTACCCGGCCCGAGACATTGGCCACGGCCTGCCATGTCTCGGCAGGGCGTGCCACGCCGTGGCCGCGAGCCTCCAGGCGAAACGCCAGCGGTCGCGCCTCTATCACCGCCACCGCGGCAGGCGCCGGCGGCGTGTCGCGGCGCTCCGGGACCTGGCGATTGGCCACGAAGACCACCAGCAGCGCCACGCCCGCGGCAACGCCCATTAGTACCAGGAGCCCTCTCCCTAGTCGCTTCACCCGTGTGCTCATGCTTCGCCTCCACGGTCCGCCCGGATGCCATGCCGAAAGAGGTCGAAGGCCGCCGGCGCGCGGTCGACGACTCCGGTTACGTCGCCGTCGATCAGCGCCTGCACCACCAGCCCCTGGATGCAGCCGATGAACTGGGCCGCTGCGGCGTCCAGGTCGAGCCCGGGGCGTAGCTGGCCGCATCGTCGCCCTTCCTCGAGCCGCCCTGTCAGGCGCTGTCGGTAGTTCGCCAGCAGGCCCTTGACCATGCGGCTGGCCCCGGTGGGGCGGGGCTGCTGCAGCTGCCCCATCAGCAGGCGAGGCACGCCGGGATGCTCGGCGATGAAGGCCACATGGGCCAGGAACATCGCCTCCAGTGCGTCTAGAGGGTCCTCGACGCCCTCGGCGGCGGCGCCGACTCTCGCCATGACCCGCTCGGCCACCCAGGCCACCACCGTCTCCCAGATCGCCTCCTTGTTGGGAAAGTGGCGAAACAGCGCCCCCTGGGTGACGCCCATGCGCTGGGCGATGCGACCGGTGGTCAGGGTCGCGGGATCCTCCTCGCCGCACAGGGCGACGACGGCCTCCACGGTGCGCTCCCGGCGCACCTCGGCGGGGAGATGCTGGCGTTGGGACATGCTCATGCCTCAATAGATAGTAATTAATTACTATCTAGCATGACGGCGAGACTGCCGCCAGCCGACATCATACGGCACTGACCTCGGGCTAGTCGTGCCAATGATGATCACCGGCAGCGGCCCTGCGGCATCGCGCGGCGAGAAGCGAGCCGGGGGAGCGACAATTCGCCGCTTGCCAGCCCCGCCACAAAAGATGTATTAAATATGCATCTTAATACATTGCCTGCCTGCACAGACCACCACCCCACGAGGATCTCACCATGAGCCTGATCGAACAGAGTGTCGGCCGCACCGCCCTGACCCTGCCCGGCGCCACCCGGGTATTCCGCGACCACAACATCGACTTCTGCTGCGGCGGACGCATCAGCCTGCGCGAGGCCGCCGAGCGCATCGGCCTCGCGCCCGAGGCCCTGGTCGCCGAGCTCGAGGCGCTGCCCGCGGGCGCGAACGACGAACGCGACTGGCAGTCGGCCAGCAACGACGAGCTGATCGACCATATCCTGACCCGCTATCACGACGTCCATCGCCAGCAGCTTCCGGAGCTTACGCGCATGGCGCGGCGCGTCGAGCAGGTCCACGGCGAGCGCGACAGCTGCCCCAACGGCCTGGCCGACCTGCTCACCACCATCCATCAGGAGATGGAGAGCCATATGCAGAAGGAAGAGCAGATCCTCTTCCCGATGCTGCGCCGGGGCCTGGCCGCCCAGGCCCAGGGGCCCATCGCGGTGATGCGCCACGAGCATGACGACCACGGCGAGAACCTCGAGCAGGTGCTGGCGCTGACCGACAACATCACGCCGCCCAAGGGCGCCTGCACCACCTGGCGCGCCCTCTACACCGGGCTGCGCGAGTTCCGCGACGACCTGATGCAGCATATCCACCTGGAGAACAACCTGCTGTTCGAACGCGCCGGCTAAGCGACTCCGCTCCCGCCCGCCACGGCCCCCGATACCGGGGGCCGCTGGCGTTCAGGAGACGTGCCGAAGCCTGGCGCGCCCGCAGACCCAACCCGGGGTCGCCATGACCCGCGTCAAAAGACCGCCGGGGATAGTCGACTAGCATGGTCGGGATTCCCACCACAGGAGGCTCACCATGGAGCTCGTCTGCCCCGCCGGCAACCTGCCTGCCCTGAAGCGCGCCGTGGATGAAGGGGCCGATGCCGTCTATTTCGGCTTCCAGAACACCACCAACGCCCGCCAGTTCGCCGGGCTCAACTTCACCGACAAGCGCGCCCGGGAGGGGATCGACTACGCCCACGCCCGCGGCAAGAAGGTGTTCTGCGCCATCAACACCTACCCGCAGCCCGACGGCTGGGCGCTGTGGACCCGCGCCGTGGACCAGGCCGCGGAACTCGGCGTCGATGCCCTGATCATGGCCGACATGGGGCTGCTCGACTACGCCGCCCGCCGCCACCCGGACCTCGCCCGCCACCTCTCGGTGCAGGGCTCGGCGACCAGCCATGAGGCCCTGCGCTTCTACCACGACCAGTTCGGCATCAAGCGCGCCGTGCTGCCGCGGGTGCTGTCGATCACCCAGGTGCGCGACCTGGCCAGGCAGAGCCCGGTGGAGCTCGAGGTGTTTGCCTTCGGCAGCCTCTGCATCATGGCCGAGGGGCGCTGCTACCTCTCGTCGTATCTCACCGGCGAATCCCCCAACACCCGCGGGGTCTGCTCGCCGGCCGCCCATGTGCGCTGGGAGGAGACCCCGGAAGGCCTGGAGTCGCGCTTGAACGGCGTGCTGATCGACCGCTACGGCGAGGGCGAGAACGCCGGCTATCCGACGCTGTGCAAGGGGCGCTTCGAGGTGGGCGGCGAGACCTACCATGCCATCGAGGAGCCCACCAGCCTCAACACCCTGGAGCTGCTGCCGGAGCTCGCGGAGCTCGGCATCAGCGCGGTGAAGATCGAGGGTCGCCAGCGCAGCCCGGCCTATGTCTCGAAGGTGGCCGGCATCTGGCGCCAGGCCCTGGATCGTCTCGAGCGAGCCCCCGGCCGCTTCCACGCCGAGCCCGCCTGGATGAGCGGCCTCGGCGAGGTGTCCGAAGGCAGCACCACCACCCTGGGCGCCTACGAGCGCCGCTGGAAATAGGAGAGAGCCCCATGTTCGCTACCCCCAAGCTCCAGCTGTCGCTGGGCCCGGTGCTCTTCTACTGGACCCGCGAGCGCTACGCCGATTTCTACCGCGAGGCCGCCGACTGGCCCCTCGAAATCGTCCACCTGGGCGAGTCGGTCTGCTCCCGGCGCCGGGACATGAAGCTCGACGACTGGCTGGGGCTAGGCCGCGAGCTGGCCCAGAGCGGCAAGCAGGTGGTGCTCTCGAGCCAGACGCTGATCGAGTCCGAGGCCGACCTGCGCGACCTGCGCAAGCTCTGCGACAACGGCGAGTTCCTGGTGGAGGCCAACGACCAGAGTGCCCTGCAGCGCCTCTCCTCGGCCGGCCTGCCCTTCGTCGCCGGTGCGGCGCTCAACCTCTACAACCCGGCCACCCTTTCCGTGCTGGCCCGGGCCGGCATGCAGCGCTGGCAGGCCCCGGTGGAGATGTCGAAGGACGACCTCACCCGCCTGCTGGCCGACTGCCGCAACGAGGGCCTCGAGGCGCCCTGCGAGGTGTTCGCCTACGGCCACCTGCCGCTCGCCTGGTCGTCGCGCTGCTTCACCGCGCGCCGCTACCAGAAGCCCAAGGACCGCTGCCAGTTCGTCTGCCAGAAGCACCCGGAGGGCCTGGCCCTGCGCACCCAGGAGGCCGCCCAGGTCTTCACCCTCAACGGCATCCAGACCCTCTCCGGCGCCTGTCAGGACCTGCGCCACGAGCTTCCCGCCATGGCCGAGATCGGCGTGGGCATCGCCCGCCTGAGCCCCCGCCCCGAGGGCATGGCCGAGGTGGTCGCCGCCTTCGACGCCGCCCGCCGCGGCGAGCTCTCTGGTCCCGACCCGCTCGCTCTGGTCGATGCCGAGATCTGCGACGGCTACTGGCACGGCCGCCCCGGCATGGACCATAGCCGAGCGGCGAGCCTGGGATGAGGGCCGCGGCGATCCACCTGGCGCACGCCCCGGCGACGATCCGCCTGCCGATCGCCGGTGTCACCGCTCGGGATGATCAGGCCCTGCCGGGTCGGCGGGCCGCGGTGGTCTATCTGCAGGGCTGTCCGCTGGCGTGCGGCTACTGCGAAACGGCCAGCAGCATGGGGCCGGCGCGCCGGGCCGCCCCAGGCGAGTGGCAGGCCATCGAGGCGCTGCTGGCCGCCCGGGCAGGCGAGATCGATGCCGTGGTCTTCAGCGGCGGCGAGCCCACCCTGCACCCCGACCTGCCGGCCGCCGCCGACGCCTGCCGGGCCCTGGGCCTGGCGGTGGGGCTGCACACCGCCGGCCCCTACCCGGAGCGGCTCGAGGCGCTGTTGCCACGGCTCGACTGGGTGGCGCTGGATACCAAGGGGCGCGGCGCCGACTTCGACCGCATCAGCGGCCGGCCCGGCATCTGGCAGCGCCATGCGCGCAGCCTCTCGCTGCTGCTGGAGGGCGACACCCCCTTCGAGTGCCGCACCACGGTGCACTGGCGCGACTTCACCCTGGAGGCCCTGGAGCAGCTGGCCATGACCCTGGCCGACTGCGGCGTTCGCCACTACGCCATCCAGCTGGCGCGGCGGGAGCGCTGCCTCGACCCCGGCTACTGCGAGCCCCTGGCCGAGGCTCCGCCACGGGAGACCCTGGAGACCCTGGTGCGTCGGCTCAGGCGCCACTTCGCGTCCGTCGAACTGCGCGATTGAGCACGCCCCACAACGCCACCGCCCCGGGCCACTCTCGTGACCCGGGGCGGTGGGCGTTCGTCGCCTGGGGATCAGCCTGTCAGCCGCTCTGCTGTTAACCGCACTTGGACCAGCCGCAGCCGGAGTAGCAGGTGGGGCAGCCGTCCATCATGATCAGCTCGCCGTTGCACTCGGGGCAGTGGCCCACCACGGTGGGGCCGTCGGCCTTGGCGTGGGCGGCCTCCTCGGCCTTGCGCTCGGCCTGCTCGATCTCCTCCGGGGTCGGCGGCTGCCACAGATGGCCGCTGGCCTGGCGCTGGGCGTAGCGGGCCACCAGCTCCTCCACCGGCACCTGGTTGCCGTCCTGGTCGAGGAAGCCGCGGCGGAAGAGGATCTGCTGGATCGACCAGGCGATGGCCGCCACCTCGGAGTCGTGGAACATCGGCTTGCCCCAGCGGTTCATGCCGCAGCGCACCAGGCCCTTGTCCCAGGCCACCTTGCGCAGGTCCGCCACCGCCTGGGTGACGTAGCCGCCGCGGGCGGCCAGCGACAGGCTGCGCATGGTGGCGGTGATCCACTGGTGCTCGCTGGAGAGCTGGCCGGAGGGGAAGAAGAACTCCACCGGGCGCTCGATCACCACCCGCTTGCCGCCCAGCACGCCCTCCACGGGCATGAAGGAGACCAGCAGGTAGACCTTCTTGCGCCCCTCGGCGCCGACGTAGGAGATCTTCTCCGACACGGCCTCCAGGGTACCTTCCGGGCGCGAGGGAATGCGCACCGTGAGCGGGTTCTCCTCGGGCAGCGGCGGCTCTTCCACCGCCTTCTTGACGCTGTAGGAAACGATCTTGGACGTGATCTCGACGGCCATCAGGAGGCTCCTCCGGTAATTGGTTGATTGACGCTCGGCATCAGGCGGTGCGGTTTACCATTTGCCATAGGTGCCTTCCTTCAGCGCATCATAGAGGTTGGCCGCGTTGTGCTCCTCGCCGTCATAGATGATCTTCTCGTCCCCGGCAAGCTCGATGGTCTCGCCGTTCTCCAGCTCGAACACGTAGGTGGTGTTCTTGAGATCGTCCTCGCGCACCAGCACGCCCTGGAAGGCCTCCGGGTTGAAGCGGAAGGTGGTACAGCCCTTGAGCTTGCTGGCGTAGGCGTCCAGGTAGAGGTCCTTGAACTCCTCGAAGGCGAACTCGGTGGGCACGTTCACCGTCTTGGAGATGGCGGAGTCGACCCAGGCCTGGGCGGCGGCCTGCACCGCCACGTGCTGCTTCGGGCTCACCGCATCGGCGGTGATGAAGTAGTCGGGCAGGTCGCTCTCCACGGCGTCGGCGGCGATGAAGTGGCGGTAGGCCGCCAGCTCGAAGGAGACCACCTCCACCTGCTCCTTGGTCTTCTTGCCCGACTGGATCACGTTGCGGAAGTAGCGGTGCGAGAACGACGGCTCGATGCCGTTGGAGGCGTTGTTGCCCAGCGACAGCGAGATGGTGCCGGTCGGGGCGATGGAGCTGTGGTGGGTGAAGCGCGCGCCGTGCTCGGCGAGCTGGGCGACCAGCTCCGGCTCCACCTCGGCGACCTTCTGCATGTAGCGGCTGTAGCGGGCGTGCAGGATGCGTCCCGGCACCTTGTCGCCGACCTCGTAGCCGTCCTTCTTGAGCTCGGGACGCTCGCGCATCATCTTCGGGGTGATCTCGTAGTCCTCGGCCAGCGCCGGGGCCATGCCCTTCTCCCGGGAGAGCTCGAGCGCCTGCTTCCAGCCCTCCACGGCCAGGTTGCGGCTCACCTCCTCGGTGAAGGCCAGCGACTCCGGCGAGCCGTAGGGGATCTTGAGCATGGTCAGGGTGGAGCCCAGACCCAAGAAGCCCATGCCATGGCGGCGCTTGGCCTCGATCTCGCGGCGCTGGCCGGGAAGCGGCAGGCCGCTGATCTCGACCACGTTGTCGAGCATGCGGGTGAAGATCGCCACTACCTGGCGGTAGCGCTCCCAGTCGAAGCGCGGCTTCTTGCCGAAGGGGTCGATGACGAAACGGGTCAGGTTGACCGAGCCCAGCAGGCAGGCGCCCTCCGGGGGCAGCGGCTGCTCGCCGCAGGGGTTGGTGGCGCGGATCTCCTCGCAGAACCAGTTGTTGTTCATCCGGTTGACCTGGTCGATCAGGATGAAGCCCGGCTCGGCGAAGTCGTAGGTGGAACGCATGATGGTGTCCCACAGCTCGCGCGCCTTGATCACCTCGACGATGCGGCAGGCCACGCGGCCCTCGGCGTCGACGGAGTAGCCCTCCTCGATCACCGGCCAGTCGCGGTAGAGCAGCTCGCTCTCGTCGACGTCGTCCTTCTCGCCGGCGTGCAGCGGGAAGGCCAGCGGCCAGTCGGTGTCGTTCTTCACCGCTTCCATGAACTCGTCGGTGATCAGCAGGCTCAGGTTGAACTGGCGCAGGCGGCCCGCCTCGCGCTTGGCCTCGATGAACTGGCGCACATCGGGGTGGCCGACGTCGAAGGTGCCCATCTGGGCGCCGCGGCGCCCGCCGGCGGAGGCCACCGTGAAGCACATCTTGTCGTAGATATCCATGAACGCCAGGGGGCCGTTGGTGCCGGCCCCGGCACCGAACACGAAGGCGCCCTTGTGGCGCAGGGTGGAGAAGTCGTAGCCGATGCCGCAGCCCGCCTTGAGGGTCATGCCGGCATCCACCACGGAGTCGAGGATGTCGTGCATGGAGTCGCGGATGGTGCGGGACACCGTGCAGTTGATCAGGCTCACCGCCGGCTTGTAGGCCTCGGCGCCGGCGTTGGACATGATCCGCCCGGCCGGGATGGCACCGTTCTCCAGCGCCCAGCGGAACTTCGGCAGCCACTCATCGGCACGTTCACCCTCCACCGCGGCCAGGGCCCGGGCCACCCGCTCCCAGGTGGCGCCCACGTCCTTGTCCACGGGCTTGCCGTGGCGATCCTTGAGGCGGTACTTGGCGTCCCAGATGTCGCGGGACGGCCCCTGCAGGGGGACCTCGCTGGATGACTTCACGGCCTTGGTGGAAGTGCTCATGCGGATGGCTCCGGAAGAAAGTCGGTTTATCGGAAAAGGGTCAGGTCGTGCGTCTCGCCAGCCGCTCCAGGCGGACCAGCAGTTCACCGAAAGGCCCCTGGGCCAGCCCCTCCTCGCGACCGTCGAGGAGGTTCTTGACCATCAGGCCGAGCTCGGTGTCGCCCTCGATCAGCAGCCGGCGCTGGAAGAACAGGGCGTCGGGGTCCTCGCGGCGGGTGGCCAGGCAAAGAAACTCGCGCCAGCCGCCGCGGATAGAGGCCTCGCCGGGCTCGGTACAGACCCTGAGGCGCTCGTTCTCGAGGGTCAGGGTCAACGCCACGCCGAGATCCTCGATGGCCAGGGTGATGCGGCGCCCCTCGAGGGCGTCGAATTCCCCCTCGGCCAGGGGCTCGGCGAAGGTGCGGTTGAGCAGCGGTTCCACCAGGCGGCGCTTGACGCCGACCGGCACGCGCGGATCGACGGCGCGAATCAGGCGGGCGGGTGCGGGAAGGCGCGGCAGGGCCTGTAACGGTAAAGGCAACAACGGCAGGGACATGACAGCTCTCCTGAGGATAACCACGCGGCCGAGGCCGCCGAACCGTTCATCCTAGGCCGCTGCTCCCCGGGCTGCACTGACATGCATCATGTCGCCGGACAGCCCTCGATCACCCGCGGCCCGCCTACCATATATAGACCATATCGCCTCGGCAAGCCCCATATCTGGTGCAGGCGAGGCGACATCATGACCCATTTTCATTTGACAGCGGAAGAGCCGCGGCGTGGCGCGGCCAGGGGCGGGAGACGGCGCGCCGGCCGGCTGCGCCGACTCGCTCAGACGGTGCGCGAGTAGCGGTTCTCTTCGGGCTTGAGATAGGCGTCGAAGGCCATGGCGGCATTGCGCATCATCAGCCGTCCGGCGGGCAGCACCTCGATCTCACCCTCGCGGATCGCCAGCAGGCCGTCGTCGGCCATCTCCTGCAGCTGCGCCAGGGCGTCGGCGAAGTAGTCGCGGAAGACGATGCCGTGGGCGGCCTCGATGGTGGCGAAGTCGATGCGGTTGTGGCACATCAGGGCGTTGATCACGTCGCGGCGCAGGCGGTCATCGGCGTTGAGGCGGTAGCCGCGGAACACCGGCAGGCGCCCTTCCTCCAGGCGATGCTGATACTGGGCGGTCTCCTTGACGTTCTGGCTGTAGGTGTCGCCCACCTTGCCGATGGAGGTGATGCCCAGGGCGATCATGTCGCAGTCGGCGTGGGTGGAGTAGCCCTGGAAGTTGCGCTGCAGGGTGCCGTTCTCGCGGGCCAGGGAGAGCTCGTCGTCGGGCAGGGCGAAGTGGTCCATGCCGATGTAGACGTAGCCGGCGGCGGTGAGGCGGCGGATGGTCAGCTCGAGCAGCTCCAGCTTGCGCTCCGGCGGCGGCATATCCTCGGGGCGGATCAGGCGCTGGGCCTTGAACAGCTGGGGCAGGTGGGCATAGCTGTAGCTGGCGATGCGGTCCGGCTGCAGGGCGATGATCTTGGTCAGGGTGGCATCGAAGCTGGCCACGGTCTGGCGCGGCAGGCCGTAGATCAGGTCGACGCTCACCGACTGGAAGCCGGCGTCGCGGGCCGCCTGGACCAGCTCCACCACCTGCTCCTCGCTCTGCAGGCGGTTCACCGCCTCCTGGACGCCACGATCGAAGTCCTGCACCCCGAAGCTCAGCCGGTTGAAGCCCAGGTCGTGGAGCTCGAGGATCTGCTCGGGCGTCACGGTACGCGGGTCCACCTCCAGGGAGAACTCGCGCTCGGCGGGCGGGGCGAAGTGGAAGGCCTCGTCCAGCGCCGCCATCAGCTCGCCGAGCTGGGCGTTGCTCAGGTAGGTCGGGGTGCCACCGCCCAGGTGCAGCTGGGTCATGCGCCGCGACTCGTCGAACAGCGCGCCCTGCACGCGGATCTCCTGCTTGAGCCACTCGAGGTACTCGGCGGCCCGCTCGGTGTTGTGGGTGATGATCTTGTTGCAGGCGCAGTAGTAGCAGAGGCTCTTGCAGAACGGGATATGCACATAGACCGACAGCGGCTTGGGCGTCTCGGCCCGGTTGCTGCGCTCGGCGGCGGCGCGGTAGTCGTCCTCGGCGAAGGCCGCATGGAACTGCGGCGCCGTGGGGTAGGAGGTATAGCGCGGCCCCGGGCGGTCGTACTTCTCCACCAGGGGGCGATCGAACAGCAGGTCGTCTTGCATCTGGAAACAGCCTCTTCAACCGGGGACGGCACCGCGGCGCCGCCGTATGGGGCAGAGTATGCCATTCAGGGCCCGACGCGTCGGTACCCTTCTCGAGGTAGCTGACCTGGATCAAGCCTCCATCACCTGAGATTCACTCGGGGCTGATCCGTCGCCAAGCCTGCGAGCGGGGCCGGCCTTCCGGAGGCGCTGTGAATACCTCCCTGTACGCTACCGACGCCCTGCTTCGCTCTCACGTCCTGCTTCGCTCGCAGGACCGGTGCTGACCATCCATGGCCAGCCCGTTCGGAGCAGTGCTCCTCACCCCTGGCGCAGGACCTCCTCTTCGGCTTGCCCCCGGCGCCCCTCGCTATCGGCCCTTGCACGCGCGTTGCTGCGACGTACCGTGCGGCGGCACCAGTGGAGCAGGCGCCAGGCGGCAAGCCCCCAGGCCAGGCTCCAGAGCGCGGCGGAGCTCCACAGCAGGGCCAGCCAGTGCTGGCCGGCATCCAGCGCCAGCAGGCGCAGCAGCGCGGCCAGGGAGAAGAGCAGCGCCAGGGGCAGCAGCAGCGCCTCCGCCTCGGGGCGCGCCTTGGCGCGCAGGATCGCCTGGCGCAGCATGATGCCGGAGGCCAGGGTGCCGAGCGCCCCGATGGTGAAGGCGTGCAGGGTGGCGCTGGCGTGGGGCTGCTGCCACCAGGCCCGGGCCAGCAGCAAGAGGCCCACCCCCAGCCAGGCGTAGCCCACCATGAGCCCCAGCAGGTCGGGTCGCCCGCGGCAGGCCCAGGGCCGCCAGCGCCATAGCCGCCACAGCACCAGCAGCCCGGCCGCCAGCACCAGCCCCGCTGCCAGTGGCCTCAGCGGCGGCCACAGCATCAGCAGCGGCGTCACCCCGAGCAGCACGATCAGCGCCGCCTCTAGGCGCGGCTGGACCCCCGCCCCGACCTGGCGCCGGTTCGCCATCAGGTGGCCGTTCACCGCCGGCGCCAGCACCCGCCCGCCCATGAACACCATCAGCAGCACCAGCCACAGCACCCCCTGGTGCATCACCAGCGCCGTGGTCGGCATGGCGCCCAGGTGGCGCCAGACCAGGGTGACCAGGGCCAGCAGGCAGAGCAGGCCCAGCAGCGGCGAGAGCACCCGGTTGCGCCACTTCTTGGCGGCAATGAAGCGCGGCACCAGATGCCAGGCGACGAACAGCACGAAGCCGGCATCGGCCAGGATCACCGGCAGCGCGCCCGGCCAGACCAGGCCGCCCAGGCGAGCCAGCAGCCACAGCCCGATAAGCGCCTGGAGCCGGCGGGGTGGCAGTGGTCCAAGCAGGTAGCCGGCGATCACCGCCAGGGCGAAGCCGAACAGCAGCTCGCGACCGTGTGCCGCAGGGGAGGCCAGCAGCGGCACCTCCTGCAGGTGATAGAGTGACAGCAGGGAAAGCGGCACCAGCAGGGCCGCGTGCAGGGCCGCCAGCGGGAAGAGCCAGCGCCAGGCCGGAACGGTGGAAGCGGTTCCCCCCGGGCGACTCGCAGAAGGCTTTGCGTCACTCTTTAACATGCATGTAAAATACTATTTATTGAGCATCGCCGCCACGGGAGAGGTTCCATGACACACCCGGTCTCACGCATCGCCTGGAGCGGGCTGGCCTATGGCTGCATCGGCCTGGGCACCGCCGGCCTGGTGGTGCCGCTGCTGCCCACCACGCCCTTCCTGCTGCTGGCGGCCTGGGCCGCCCCCAAGGGCTCGCCGCGGCTGGCACGATGGCTGCACGACCATCCGCGCCTGGGCCCCACCCTGCACGCCTGGCGGGAACGGCGCGCGGTGCCGCGCCGGGCCAAGCGGCTGGCGCTGGTGCTGCTGCTGATCAGCTGGCTGGTGCTGTGGGTCGGCGGCGTGGCGCCAGCCATGCTGGCACTGACCGGGCTGCTGTTCTGCGGCGTGGCGAGCTTCCTGCTGACGCGACCCGATGCCGCAGGCGATGACGCCTTAACCGTAGCGAGCGGTAAAGTGATAAAATAAAAGCGCCTTATCTTATCAAGTTTGACTAATATCAAGCAGAGAGGTGGCAGCCCTCGTATGCACCTGACCCGCTTTACCGACTACTCCATTCGCGTGCTGATCTACCTGGCGGCGAAGGGGGAGGAGCGATCCACGATCCATGAGATCGCCACCAGCTTCGATGTCTCCCGCAACCACCTGATGAAGGTGGTCCAGGACCTGAGCCACAAGGGCTATATCACCGCCATTCGCGGCAAGAACGGCGGCCTGCTGCTCAAGAAGGCCCCCGAGGAGATCCGCCTGGGCAGGCTGGTGCGCGATACCGAGAATGACCTGGAACTGGTGGAGTGCTTCGGCGACAGCAACGAGTGCAAGATCACCCCGGCCTGCCGGCTCAAGCCGATCCTGGCCGAGGCGCTGCGCGCCTTTCTCGCTGTCCTCGACAAGTACACCCTGGCCGACATGCTGGGCCCCCAGCAGCCGCAGCTGGTCGAGCTGCTGAAAATCGAGCCGCTGACCGGCAGCAAGGCCGGAAGCACCCCGCCGCTGGCCTCCTGACGGCCGCCGGCTTGCGCTGCCGGGCGGCGTCGGCGATGCTTCAAAGTGCGTTCTGCCATGACATGGGTCATGGCTGCCCATGGGACCCTGCGCCATCATGGGCCCAGACATCGGAGGCGTCGGCGCCATCCGATTTTTTCACCGCCTTAAGATGCATTCTGGAGACATGTTAATGAAGCGACTGGCTACCCTCACCCTGACCGGCGTCGCCGCCCTGGCCCTCTCGGCCGCCGTCCAGGCCGAGCCCGACGGCGAGGCGATCTACAACCAGGCCTGCATGGCCTGCCACATGACCGGTGCCGCCGGCGCGCCCATCAAGGGCGACGAGGCCGCCTGGGCCCCGCGCCTGGAGCAGGGCATGGAGACCCTCTATGACCACTCCATCAACGGCTTCCAGGCCATGCCGGCCCGCGGCGGCTTCACCAACCTCAGCGACGAGGAGGTGAAGGCCGCGGTGGACTTCATGCTCGAACCGGTGCTCTGAGCCCCCTTCTCCAGCGGCAAGAGCCCTGACCAGCGAGAACACAGCGCCCCCGGCAGCCAGGCTGCCGGGGGCGCTTCGCATGGGGGCCCGCCTGAGCCGCTTCCCGACGGTCGGAATCGAACCTGACCCACGTCAAGTCACATGACCGCGCCAGCTGCCATGATGAGCCCATCAGCCCGACCACATCCCTGTTGTCGGGCTTTTCAAAGAACCAAAAGATGCATTTTTAATACCTGTTGATGACCTCGTCCCAGGACGAGCTCCCGGCTTCCAAGGACTGCCCCATGTCGAAACGGCGCTCCCCCCCTGCATCCCACGCCCTTAGCTGGCTCCTCGGCCTGCTTCTGCTGCTGGGCTCCCTGTCGGCCCAGGCCATCGAGCTCGAGCAGATCACACCCGGCTTCCCGGACGCCACCCGCCTGTCCGAGGTCAAGGGGGAGCATCCCGCCAGGGCGGTCCATGCCGGCGACACCCTGCTGGGCTTCGTCTTCGAGACGGACGATATCGCACCGATCCCGGCCTATTCCGGCAAGCCGATCAACATGCTGGTAGGCATCGACCTGGAGGGCCGGCTCACCCAGGCCACCATCCTCGGTCACGAGGAACCGATCATGCTGGTGGGGATTCCCGAGCAGCGCCTCATCGACTACGCCGATGCCCACATCCCCCATCACGTCAGCGAGCGCCTGCGGGTCGGCGAGAACCTGGACGCCATCTCGGGCGCCACCGTCACCGTGATCGTGCTGACCGAGACGATCATGCGCGCAGCACGCCGGGTCGCCGCCGAGCAGGGCCTGATCGACGACCCCCTGGCCACTCCGCCGGCCAGGGTACGCCAGGAGGTGTTCGAGCCGGCCGACTGGGAGACCCTGGTGGGTGACGGCACCCTTCGCCGGCTTCACCTGACCCATGGCCAGGTCAACGAGGCCTTCGCCGGCACGCCCGCCGAGGCATACGCCAGCAGTGCGGCGCCCGAGAGCACCTTCATCGATCTCTACCTGACCTACCTGAACGCCCCGACGGCCGGCCGCAACCTGCTCGGCGACGTGGTCTATGACCAGCTCATGGAGCGCCTCGACGAGGGCGAGCACGCCATCGGGGTGATGGCCCGCGGCGACTACTCCTTCAAGGGCTCGGGCTATGTGCGCGGCGGCATCTTCGATCGCATCGAGGCGGGCCAGGGCAATACCGCCATCACCTTCCACGACAGCGACCACCGCCGCATCGTGCGGCTCGGCATCGAGGGCGCCCCGGCGCTGACCGAGCGCGATATCTTCATCATTCGCGAGGAGGCCCAGTTCGATCCCGGCGAGCCCTGGGAGCTGGGCCTGCTGGTACGCCGGGCGACCGGCGCCCTGGATACCGAGTTCGTTCGCTTCAATGCCCACTACAGCATTCCGGAAGCCTATGTCGAACGCTTCGAACCGCCCGTCGAGGAGGCACTGTGGGTACAGGTGTGGCGCGACCGCACCTTCCAGATCGTGATCCTTGGCCTCGGCCTGACCGTTCTCACCGCCATCATGCTGTTCCAGGACGTGCTGGCACGCCATCCGCGCATTCTCGAGCCGCTGCGCATCGGCTTCCTGGTCTATACCGTGACCTTCATCGGCTGGTACTCCCTGGCCCAGCTCTCGGTGGTCAATATCCTGACCTTCGTCCACTCGCTGATGGGTAACTTCAGCTGGGAGTCGTTCCTGATCGACCCGATGATGTTCATCCTCTGGTCGTTCGTGGCGGTGACGCTGCTGCTGTGGGGACGCGGCGTCTTCTGCGGCTGGCTGTGCCCCTTCGGCGCCATGCAGGACCTGATCAACAAGGCCGCCCGCCGGCTCAGGGTGCCCCAGTTCGAGGTCCCCTTCGCCCTGCACGAGCGGCTGTGGGCCATCAAGTACATCGTCCTGCTGGGCCTGTTCGCCGTCTCGCTGCACTCCCTGGGGCAGGCCGAGCGCTATGCCGAGGTGGAACCCTTCAAGACCGCCGTCACCATGCGCTTCCAGCGCGAGTGGGCCTTCCTGCTCTATGCCCTGGGCCTGCTCGCCGTCTCCGCCTTCACCCACAAGGCCTACTGCCGCTATCTCTGCCCGCTGGGGGCGGGACTGGCGATTCCCGCCCGGCTGCGCCTGTTCGACTGGCTCAAGCGCCATCGCGGCAGCTGCGGCACCCCCTGCCAGATCTGCGCCAACGAGTGTGAAGTGGCCGCCATCCACCCCGACGGCCGCATCAATGCCAACGAATGCCACTACTGCCTGGACTGCCAGGTGACCTATCACGACGACCGCCGCTGTCCGCCGATGGTCAAGCGCCGCAAGCGCTTCGAGAAGGCCACCAGGGCCTCGTCAAGGGCGGGTGGCGTCGACATCTTCCCGGCCGATGCTGCGCAGGGCAGCGGGGCCAAATTGCAGCGCATTCCCACTCTTCAGGAGGAGTGAACCATGAGCGACAAGAACGACCACATCAAGGACCTCAGCCGCCGGCACTTCCTGCGCAACAGCGCGATCACCGGCGTGGCCGGTGCCAGTCTCGCCGGGGGCTTCGGCGCCGGCGCCATGATGGGCAGCCGACCGGCCGAGGCGGCAGCCAACAACGAGCACCACGTCGGTCCGGGTGAGCTCGATGAGTACTACGGCTTCTGGAGCGGCGGCCATTCCGGTGAGGTGCGTATTCTCGGTATTCCCTCCATGCGGGAGCTGCTGCGTATCCCGGTCTTCAACGTCGACAGCGCCACCGGCTGGGGGATCACCAACGAGTCCAAGCGTGTGCTGGGCGAGAATGCCCCGCTCAACGGCGATACCCACCACCCCAAGGTGAGCTACACCGACGCCCGCTACGATGGCCGCTACTGCTTCATCAACGACAAGCTGAACACCCGGGTGGCGCGGATCCGCCTCGACATCATGCGCGCCGACAAGATCGTCACCATTCCCAACGTTCAGTCCATCCACGGCCTGACCCTGCAGCGGGTGCCCAGGACCGAGCGGGTCTACGCCGCCGGCGAGATGATCATCCCGCTGGGCAACAACGTTCAGCACATGGACGATCCGTCCGAATACTGGACCATGATGACCTGTCTCGACGCCGACACCATGGAGATCAAGTGGCAGGCCATCGTCGACGGCAACCTCGACAACTGCGACACCGACTACTCAGAGAAGTACGTGGCCGCCTCCTGCTACAACTCCAGCCGCGGCATGACCCTGCCGGAGATGATGGGCCCGGAGCGCGACTGGACGGTGATCTTCAACGTGCCGGCCATCGAGCAAGCGATCGCCAACGGCGAGTCCACCACCGTCGGCGACTCCGCCGTCCCGGTGGTCGATGCCCGCGAGCAGGCACACAGCGGCCGCAACCCCTTCGCCCTCTACGTACCGACCCCGCGCAGCCCACACGGCGTCAACACCATGCCTCCGGAAGGCAAGTACTGCGTGGTCAGCGGCAAGCTGTCGCCGACCTGCACCGTGATCGAGTGGTCACGGGTCGACGCCTGGTTCGATGGCAGCCTGGACGATCCGCGTGACACCGTGGTGGCCGAGCCGGAAGTGGGCCTGGGTCCGCTGCACACCACCTTCGACAACCGCGGCAACGCCTACACCTCGCTGTTCCTCGACAGCCAGGTGGTGAAGTGGAACGTGGAGGATGCCATCCGCGCCTATAACGGCGACGAGGTCAACTACATCCGTGACCGTATCGATGTGCACTACAACATTGGCCACATCAAGGCCTCGCTGGCCTGCAGCCGCGACGTCGACGGCAAGTACCTGGCCGCGCTGAGCAAGTTCTCCAAGGACCGCTTCCTGCCGGTAGGCCCGATGCACGCCGAGAACGACCAGCTGATCGACATCTCCGGCCAGCAGATGACGCTGATCCACGACGGTCCGACCTATGCCGAGCCCCACGACGCCCTGATGATCCGCGCCGATCAGCTCAATCCGTCGCAGATCTACACCAGAGACGACCCCTACTTCGCCGAGACCGTGGCCATGGCCCGCGCCGATGGCGTCGATCTGGAGACCGCCAACACGGTGATTCGCGACGGCAACAAGGTGCGGGTCTACATGACCTCGGTGGCCCCCAACTTCGGCCTCACCGAGTTCCGGGTCAAGCAGGGCGACGAGGTCACGGTGGTGGTCACCAACCTCGACAACATCGCCGACGTAAGCCACGGCTTCGCCATGGTCAACCACGGCATCAACTTCGAGATCCACCCGCAGCAGACCTCGTCGGCCACCTTCATCGCCGACAGGCCCGGCGTGCACTGGTACTACTGCAGCTGGTTCTGCCACGCCCTCCACATGGAGATGTCGGGGCGGATGCTGGTGGAGCCTGCGTAAACTCACGGCCGGCCCTTCGGGGCCGGCCTCTGCCACCACCAGAGGTGACCATCTTGCTGCGCATACTTCCTGCCTGGGTGGCTGGCTTCGCCCTGCTGGTGATGACGTCTCTCGCCGTCGGCGAGGTACGCATCGACCCTGGCGATGCCCCGCTCCAGCCCCAGATCGACGCCGCCGCGCCGGGGAGCACCGTGTGGCTGAACCCAGGCGTCCATCGCGGCGGTATCCTGATCGACAAGCCGCTTACCCTGCGCGGTGACGCCGGCGCCATCCTCGACGCCGAGGGCGAAGGCGACGTGATTCGCGTCACCGCTCCCGATGTGCGCATCGAGGGGCTGACCCTGCGCAACTCGGGTTTCAACCTGACCGACATGAACGCGGGCGTTCACGGCGAACGCGGCGCACATCGAATTCATATCCAGGACACCGCAATGGAGAACGTGGCCTTCGGTGTCTGGCTCTGGCACCTGGAAGCCCCGACCCTCATCGGCAACCGTATCCGCGGCCGCAGCGAGATCCGCTCCCAGGACCGCGGCGATGCCATTCGCCTCTACAACATCGACGGCGGCCTGATTGCCGACAACGACATCCGCGACTCCCGCGATGCGATCTACGTGGATACCAGTCGAGACCTGGAGTTTCGCGGCAACCGCCTGCGCGATTCACGCTTCGGGATCCACTACATGTTCACCCATGGCGCAAGGATCATCGACAACCACACCAGCGGCACCCGGGCCGGCTACGCCCTGATGATGTCCCGCGACCTCGAGGTGCGCGGCAACCGCTCCGAGAACGACCACAACTACGGCATCCTGATGAACTACGTGAACTACAGCGTGGTGGCCGGCAACGACATCCGCGGCATCACCGCCTGGCACGGCGCCGCCGGCGGTGACGAGCACGGCGTCACCCTCGGGGCCGAGGGCAAGGCGCTGTTCATCTACAACTCCCAGGCCAACGAGATCCACCACAACCGCCTGGCAGACAGCGAACTCGGCATCCACCTCACCGCTGGCTCCGAGAACAACCGCCTCTATCACAACGCCTTCGTCAACAACCGCCAGCAGGTGATGTACGTCTCGACGCGCAGCCAGGAGTGGTCGGTGGACGGCCAAGGCAACTACTGGAGCGACTACCTGGGCTGGGACCTCGCCGGTGACGGCATCGGCGATACTGCCTATGAGCCCAACGACGCCGTCGACCGGCTGCTGTGGCGCTACCCCGACGCCCGTCTGCTGATGAGCAGCCCCGCGGTGGTGGCCCTGCGCTGGGTCCAGCGCCAGTTCCCCATCTTCCGCGCCCAGGGCGTGCGCGACAGCGCGCCGCTGATGCGCGAGCCCGACACAGGAGGCCTGCTGCCATGAACCCGGTGATCGAATGTCACGGCCTGACCAAGCGCCACGGCACACTCACGCGCCTCGCCGAGCTTGACCTGCAGGTGCAGGAGGGCGAGGTGCTCGCCCTGCTCGGCCACAACGGCGCCGGCAAGACCACCACCATGAAGCTGATCCTGGGGCTGATCTCGCCCAGCGCGGGCACCCTGTCGGTGCTGGGTGGCGCCCCGGACGGCCCCCACGCAGAGACCCTGCGCCGGCGTCTGGGCTACCTGCCGGAGAACGTCAGCTTCTACGAACAGCTCACCGGCCGCGAGGTGCTGGCCTACTTCGCCCGTCTCAAGCGCATCGAGTCCCGCCAGGTAGGCGAGCTGCTCGAGCGGGTCGGCCTCGCCGAGGCGGCCGACCGGCGGGTCAAGACCTACTCCAAGGGCATGCGCCAGCGCCTCGGCCTGGCCCAGGCCCTGCTCGGCGAGCCGCAGCTGCTGCTGCTCGACGAGCCCACCACCGGGCTCGACCCCGCGGCCACCCGCGACTTCTACGAGACGGTGCGGGAGCTGCGCGAGCGTGGCTGCACGGTGCTGCTCTCTTCCCATGTGCTGCCCGGCGTGGAGCCCTATATCGACCGCGCCCTGATCCTCGGCGGTGGCCGGCGCCTGGCGCTGGGCAGCCTCGACGAGCTGCGTCGGGAGGCGGCACTGCCGCTGACGGTGCGCGCCCGCGGCAGCTGGCCCGGCACCGACTGGTCGCAAGGCTGGGAAGCGGGCCGCGTGACACCCCGCCACCTCAACGGCCATGCCCTCGAGCTCCAGGTCCACCCCGGCGCCAAGATGGCGGTGCTCCGGCGCCTGGCCGATGCCCCGGGGGTCGAGGACATCGAGCTGCTGCCGCCGACCCTCGAGCACCTCTATGCGCATTTCTCCGCCCCACCCCCCCATGCCACCGGAGGCCTCCGATGAACGCGACCCTGACCGTGGCCCACAAGGAGTTCCTCGACGGCCTGCGCAATCGCTGGGTGCTGGCCATCGCCCTGATCCTGGCCGCCCTCGCCGTGGGTATCGCCTGGTTCGGGGCCGCCGCCAGCGGCGGCATGGGCTTCACCACGCTGTCGACCACCGTGGTCAGCCTCTCGACCCTCGCCGTCTTCCTGATCCCGCTCATCGCCCTGCTGCTGGCCTATGACGCCATCGTCGGCGAACAGGAGGCCGGCACCCTGCTGCTGCTGCTGACCTACCCGCTGAGCCGCACGTCGCTGCTGCTCGGCAAGTTCCTCGGCCACGGCCTGATCCTGGGCGCCGCCACCGCGCTGGGCTTCGGGGTCGCCGGCGTGGTGATCGCGCTGTTCGCCGATGGCGTCGACCTCGTGCAGCTGACCATCAGCATGGGCGTGCTGATCGCCAGCAGCGTGCTGCTGGGCTGGGTCTTCATCGCCTTCGCCTACCTGATCAGCGTCTGGGTGTCCGAGAAGGCACGAGCCGCCGGGCTGGCCTTGGGCGTCTGGTTCCTGTTCGTGCTGGTCTTCGACCTGGGCCTGCTCGCCCTGCTGGTCAGCGTGCAGGGCGGCGGCGACTGGCTGCCCTGGCTGCTGCTGCTCAATCCCACCGATGGCTTCCGCCTGATCAACATGGTCGGCTTCGACTCCGCCCAGGCCTTCACCGGCGTGACCGCCATCGCCAGCGAGAGCGCCTTCCAGTGCGGCTGGCTGGCCCTGGTGCTGGTCGGCTGGACCCTGGTGCCGCTGGGACTTGCCATCCTGCGCTTCCGCCACCACTCGGCCTGACTCCTTACCCCCTTACCGGAACCCATGCCATGACACCTGCTAGCCTCGCCGGATACACCCTGCCCCTGGCCC
The DNA here is from genome assembly GCF_003547075.1 of Halomonas sp. JS92-SW72. Taxonomy (NCBI): domain Bacteria; kingdom Pseudomonadati; phylum Pseudomonadota; class Gammaproteobacteria; order Oceanospirillales; family Halomonadaceae; genus Halomonas; species Halomonas sp. JS92-SW72. The sequence goes on along the minus strand of NZ_CP032147.1, from coordinate 1,132,492 downwards.
TGTCGCTGCTGCTGACCGCCTGCGGCGGCAACGGCGATACCGAGCTGGCGGCTCCCCAGCCCATCACCGATGGCGACAGCTGCCACGTCTGCGGCATGCTGATCCAGGAGCTGCCGGGCCCCAAGGGACAGGCCTACCTGAATCGCGATGCGTCCGCCCGCAAGTTCTGCTCCACCACCGACCTCTTCGCCTTCCTGCTGCAGCCCGAGAACGAGACCCGCCTGAGCCATGCCTGGGTGCATGACGTGGGCGTGACACCCTGGACCACCCCGTCGGATGATGCCTTTATCCTGGCAAGCGAAGCCTACTATGTGGTGGAACACGAGCGCCGCGGCGCCATGGGCCACACCCTGGCGCCCTTTGCCGAGGCCCGCCTGGCCGAGGCCTTCCAGGAGACCTACGGCGGTCGCATCCTCACCTTCGAGGAGATCGACCTGGAGCTGCTGACCGAGCTGGGCCGCCGCGACGCCGTGATGCAGCCCGGCGGCCACCATGGCGAGACTGGGGCCGGAGGCCACATGCACGGGCACTGACCCCCACCACAGGAGGATCCCTCCATGTCTGCGACCCCCGCCCCCCATCGCGTCGCCGTCATGTTCCTTGCCCTGATCGCCATCGCCCTGGCCGGCCACCCGGCGATCCTCCTGGCCGGAGGCAAGCCCGCCGACCCGGAGGCCGCCGCGGCGGATGGCGCTGCCAGCCGCGGCGCCGAACTGGCAGCGCTTTGCACCAGCTGCCACGGCCGCGATGGCCGCAGCAACATCTCCCGCTTTCCCAGCATCGCCGGCCTCGAGCCCGAGGTGTTCACGGCCCGCATGCAGGCGCTCAAGGCCGGCGAGCGCGGCCACCTGCTCAAGCGCATGACCCGTGACCTGAGCGACCAGGATATCGCCGACCTCGCCGCCCACTTCGCCACCCTGGAGTAGGGGCGCAGGCAGCCGGGCACCGCGCCGGCATCAACCACCGCGCGCAGGGGTGCTACCATCATGGCCTCGCCCCGAGGAGCCCGCCGATGCCCACGCCCATCCTGCCCGCCGCCCTGCTGCTGGCCACCTTGTTGACCGCCGCCACCGCCAGCGCCGCCATCTACAACACCGTCGATGCCGAGGCCCATGGCCAGTGGCAGTCGCTGACCCTGACACTGGGCGAGGAGCGCCACTATCGCGCCCTGGAGGTCGGCAGCTACAGCGACTCCCTATTCAGCGTCAACCTCACCCCGGGGGCCTGCGACAGGCCCTGGCTTGAGCTGCGCGTGGACCTGGGCGAGCGCCAGCCGGAGAGCCGGGTGGTCAACCGCGTGCCCGCCGACCTGCGGGTGGACCACGAGACGATCCACGGCGGCGAGGCGGAGTTCATCACCGAGCGCGGCGACAGCGGTTTCTACGTGCAGTTCCTGCTCGAGGAGCAGCCACTGCTGCTGGAGGAGATGCGGCGCGGCGAGACCCTGCGACTGCGCCTGATGCGCGGCGAGGACGACCCCTGGTTCATGGTGTTCTCCCTGGAGGGTGCCGCCGAGGCCATGGCCCGCGCCGAGCGACTGTGCCGAGGCGACGACTGACGGGAGGATGGCCAGCCCGCGACCCGCGGCTCCTCATGCAGAGGGCCGCTCCGGAGGGCGGCCCAGGGTGCAACAGGAGGGTGGGGGCCACTACTGGCGACCGGAGAGCCGCCGATTGTCCAGATACTCCACGGTCAGGTACTCCTCGAAGGTCCACAGCCGCACGAAACGGTCGCGCTGCTGCTCGTCGCCGCCCCAGGCGGAGAAGCCCAGCGGGGTAGCCGGCATGCCCTCGGCGAGCTGCTCCAGCCACCACTCGGCCATCTCCTCTTCCCAGGGCTGGCCGTACTCGGCCGTCAGCCGCTCCTTCACCGCGGCCTGGTCGGCCACCTCGGGATGGAAGGCGACCACCAGCGCCAGCTGCTCGCTGCCCGCGGGGAAGACGTAGCGCAGATCGGTCTCCACCGCCGGAGTGCCGCCCAGGCGGCCGTCGATCAGCAGGTCGCCGTCGGCGGTCTGCTCCTCGGTGACGTCGGTCACGCCGTCCGCGGCCAGGCGCTCGCGCACCTCGTCGGGGGACATGCCGAACTCGGCGCTGCCGTAACCGGTAATGGTCGGAGCGGCCAGAGCCGCCCCGGCGACCAGCAGCAGGGCCGGCGCCAGGGCGCCGATCCAGCCGCGACGTTGCGTCGCTTGACTCATTCCACCTCCTCTCAGCGCTCGATGCGCGTGGCGTTGATCTCGACCAGCTCCTCGTCCACCTCGTCGGCGCCGAACATCAGGCCGTGCTGCCAGGAGACGTGGTGGAAGCGGGAGGACGCATGGTCATCGTGAAGCGCGAAGTTGATGTTGTACTTGCCGTCCAGGGAGAGCGGCTTGTCGCCCTGCTGACCGGTGCGCAGGGCGCGGGTCATGTAGGCGGTCCAGACACCGTCCTCCTTGCTGGCGCTGAACACCACCGCCTCGCTCTCGTCGAAGTGGCGCTGCTCGAGGATATAGCCGGACTCGGTGCGCTCGCTGCCGCTCTTGAAGCGCGCCATGTCCAGGTAGACCCCGCCTGCGAACAGCTCGTCGATCTCCTCGCCCTCCTTGAGCTTGTCCCAGCCGCCGCGGGCGGCGCCGCGACGGCCGCGCACCTCGATCTCGGTCCGGCTCTCGGAGAGGTACTTGGTCACGCCGTCCATCAGCGCCAGGCGCTCGGCCAGTTCGCTCTGCGCCAGGGCCTCCTGGTCGGGGGCATCCGGCATGTAGGTGGAGTCGTGGTGGCAGCTCGCCCAGCAGCCGCCGCGGTCGGCCATGTCGACGCGGTCATCGGCGAAGCTGACGGTCAGCTTGATCTCGTTCTCCGGGTCCATCATGCCGCCATCGACGAAGGGCAGCGGCGCATGCTCGGCGTCTTCCCACTGGAAGCGCATGTAGAGGTAGTCGTCATCGAAGGCGGTCTGCACGGTCATCGGGATATGGCCGCGCTTGTCGCCCAGGTCATAGGTCTCGATCTTCTCGGCGCTGGTGGCCAGGGCGCCGATCTGCGCCTCCTCGCCGGCGTGGCACCAGATGCAGCGGTCGCCGAAGCTGAAGGCGCGCCCGCCGCCGTGGGAGCTGCCGTCCTGGATCCACTCGATGGAGGCCTGCCCCGGCATGAAGAGGGTCACGTCGAGGACCGGCACCTCGTCCCAGGCCAGACCGGAGGCGATATCGCCCTCGGCGGCCACGGCGTCGCCCAGCTCCTCGGCCTCCAGCGGCATCGCCGGCTCGCCGCGCTCGGCCAGATCGGTCGCCGGCTCGTCGTGCTCGAAGCGGGCGGCCCACACCTCGGACTCGTCCCAGGCCTCGGGCAGCTCGTGGGCGATGCCCTGATGGCACTCGATGCAGGTCTGGCCCTGCTCGAAGGCACGGGCGTGCTCACGGGCGGCGCGGGCCGGCTGCTGCTCCAGGTCCATGGCGGACCAGTCGTGGCAGTTGCGGCATTCGCGGGAGTCGGTGCGCAGCATGGAGCGCCAGACGTTCTCGGCCAGCTGCAGCCGCTTGCCGTCGAACTTCTCCTTGGTGTTGACGGTCCCCAGCATCCAGTGCCACACCTCGCGGCTGGCCTCGATCTTGCGGATCATCTTGGGCCCCCAGGCGTCGGGCACGTGACAGTCGGAGCAGGTGGCCCCCACGCCCGACTTGTTGTGGTAGTGGGGGCGGTCCTGGTACTCCTCGTAGACCCAGCTCATCTCGTGGCAGGCGGAGCTGCAGAACTTCATGTTGTTGGTGGCTTCCATCGCCGTGTTGAAGCCACCCCAGAAGAGGATACCGGCGACGAAGAAGAGCGCCACGGCCCCCAGCGACGCCCCCATGATCGTGATCTTGCGCCAGTTGCGCAGTCGCTCCCTCAGCATGTCAGTCTCCCGAAAATGTCATGACAGCAGATGCCTGCTCTCGAGATGCCTTGCTTTCGTTATGGTGTCCGGCCCCTTGCCCAGCCACTCCGGTGCCCTGCGTCCGGGAAGGCGAGAATGGCTGGAAAAGGAGCCGGAGCGCCCGGGGGCGCTCCGGCGGGGCGGCCTAGCCGCGCTCGTACTTCTTGAGACGGTTGTAGACGTTGAACTTGCCGGTCGGCGTGTTCAGGTTCTCGACCCGGGCCTTCTCTTCCAGGGTCTTGTCGTCGTAGATCACGATGGCGCCGTCATCCTGGTGGCCGCGGCCGCGGGCCCAGATGGAAACCCACACCTCGGTACCGGACTGGTCGTACTCCATGTGCACCGCCACGGCGTCATGCTCGGCGGGACGGTCGGCGACGTGGATCGGGGTCAGCTCGCGGGTCTCCTTGTCCATGACCATGACCCACTGGTTGACGTCGGCCTCCGGGTGCATCGCCTGATCGATCCAGACGTGCGGGGAGTTCGGGTGGCTGCGCACGAACAGGCCGGGGCCGTCGGTCTCGACGGTGCCGCAGATCTCCCAGGCATGATCCGGATGCCCTTCGGGATCGGTGCCCCAGAAGGTCATCAGACCCTGACCCAGGTGGGTGGTGCCGGCCACCGGGCCGCACTCGGGATCGATCCAGTTGGCGCCCGGCCCCGGGTGCGGGATCTGCCCGGTGTTGAGCAGGCTGACGAGTTTGCGCTCCACGGTGTCGATGAAGGCCATCTTGTTGCTGAAGTTGGCCGCGATCATGAAGTAGCGGCCGGTGGAGTCGAAGAAGCCGTCGTGGAGGTACTCGGCGGAGGCAATGTGGTCGATGCGCAGGTTGTCGATATCGCTGTAGTCGACCTGCCAGACCTGTCCGGTCTCCTTGACGTTGACCAGGAAGGTGGGCGCATGGGGCGTGTCATAGAGCGCCGCCACGCGGGCCTCGTGGACGTAGTTGCCCTCGGTGTCGTAGCCCCGGGTGGAGACCACCTTCAGCGGCTCCATGGTGTGGGCGTCGGCGATCACGAAGTGGGGGGGCCAGTAGCCGCCGCCGATGACGTACTTGTCGGCCCACTCGCCGTAGTGGGAGACGGCCACGTCGCGGGCGTCGATGCCGATGAACACCTCGGCGGTCACCTGGGGCGGATCCATCCACAGGTCGATCTTGGAGAGGCGACCGTCGCGGCCCTGGACGTACCAGAAGCGGCCGTCGGAGCTCGACTTGGCCACGTGCACGGCGTAGCCGGTCTCGGCCTCGGTGACCAGCTCCTTGGTGTCGCCGTCGATGATGCCCATGGCGCCGCGGTCACGCAGGATGGTGACCATGAAGTTTTCCCAGTTGCGATCGTGCTGGGGCGAATCCGGCCACTCCTCCTCGGGGACCACGATGGTCCAGGTCTCACGGATGTCGGCCAGGGACATCTCCGGCGGCTCTTCCGGGGTCTGCTGGATGTACTTGGAGATCAGGGTGATCTCCTCCTCGTCCAGAATGCCGTCGAAGTTGTTCATCCCGCCTTCGGTGCCGAAGGTGATGATGCTCTCCAGGCGGCGCTGGCCCATCTCGATGGTGCTCTCGGGCAAGAGCCCGGGGCCGGTCGCGCCAGCGCGCAGGGTGCCGTGACAGCCGGCACAGCGCTGGAAGTAGATATCGCTGGCGCGGTCCATCTCCTCTGCGGTCATCTCCGGTGCCGCCGCCTGCGCGCCGCCCGCCATCATGGCGGCCAGCGGGAAGCTGAGGGCGAAGATCCCCTTGCTCAGTGCTTTCTTGTGCATAACGTGCCTCGCTCTGTTTCCCCGTGGGGTAGGGTCTGGAGAGAGCCTCGCGTGGCCCGGGTCGGCGATTCGACAACCCGGGGAGACACCCTCCACCTGCCCATAAGTAGTAGCAGCTTTACTTCTTTGCTCACTTGACAGTGGTCAAGTGGCAAACCGGAGCGTTGACTTATGTCATGGGTCGTGACGAAACGGCGTCCAGCCCCCGGCTGCCGTTGAGGCCGGGGCAGACGGGAAGGGGGTGTGAGTCGCCGCCGCGGGCGAAGGCACACAGCGCCGGCAGGTCATCCAGATGGACGGCATTGCGCTCGCAGCGTACGCCGAAGGCCCGCAGGCGCGCCATGGCCCGGGAGAAGCTCTCCGGCTTCATGCCCAGGCGAGCGGCGATCAGCATCTTGTCGCAGGGCAGGCTGACGGTGGCGCGGGGGGCATCGTGGGGGCATAGCGAGAGCAGGAAGGCCGCCAGCCGCTGGTGGGTCGACTGGTTGGTGAGCTGGTCGAGCTGCAGCACCAGCGCCCGCAGCATGCCGGTCAGGTTGGCCAGCAGGTTGAGCGTCAGGCCGTGGTGCTCGTGCAGGGTGTCCAGGAAGGGCTCGGCCGGAAAGACCAGCAGCCGAGCGTCCTCGGCCACGCCGGCGTTTACCGGGAAGCCCTGGCGGTCGAACATCGCCGCCTCGGCGAAGGAGTCGCCGCGGGTGAAGAGCCCCACCATGCACTCGCTGCCATCGGGGCTGTCGCGGTAGAGCTTCACCCAGCCGTCGAGCACCACGTAGAAGCGATCGGCGGGCTCGCCCTGGGCGAACAGCCGGGTGCCGCGGGGGCAGCAGCGCTCATGGGCACCCCGCGCCAGCAGCGCCAGGGTCTCCTCGGTGAGGCCGGTGAACAGCGGCACCTGATGCAGGGTGCGCAGGGTCTCTCGGGTGAAGCGGACTGTCATCTTGGCCTCCTTGACCCTTTCCCGGGCTAGCGCAGCGTCAGCTCCGCCAGGTTGCCGCGAATCACCTCGGCCTCAGCCGACTCCGCGGGCAGCACCGCCAGCAGGCGCTCCCAGTAGGCGCGGGCCTCGTCGAAGGCCTCGTCCTGGTAGGCGCGGGTGCCGGCCAGCCACAGCCCCTGGGCGTGCTCGGGGTCGATGGCCAGCGCCTGCTCGATCAGCACCGCCGGCTCGCCCGCCAGCCCCCCCTGGAGCTCGGCCAGCACATCGGCGTAGCGCACCAGCACCTCGGGGTCGCGGTCGCCACCTTGGCGCAACGCCTCGCCGAAGGCGCGGCCGGCGGCCTCGAACTCGTCGAGGAAGGTCAGCGTCCGGCCCAGCAGCACCCAGCCCTGGAGGTCGGCCGGGTCTTGGGCCAGGCGTACCTGCAGCCCCTCCACCAGCCGGGTGAACTCGCGGGTCATCTCCTCGTCGCTGGGCTCGACCCGCTCGGGCGGCATCGCCTGGCCGGCCGGAGCGCGGGCGGCGAACACCTCCTCGCTGTAGCCCACCGAGAGGTAGGTGCCGATGGCCAGGAAGGGCAGCAGCGCCATGCTGGCCACGGCGGCGACCTGGGCCAGGCGGCGCTGGCCGCGGCCCTCGCCGCCGGCGCCGGCATCGGCCTCCAGCACGCCGCTGTCGAGCAGCTCGCGCTCCAGGTCGGCCAGGGCGCGGGCGTGGCGCTCGGCGGTCAGGGTGCCGGCCGCCAGGTCCTGGTCGAGCTCGGCGACGCGGTCGCGGTGCACCGCCAGCAGCACCTCGCGGCGATCGGGGCCGGTCGCGCGGGGTTCACGCAGCAGCGGTATCAGCACAAAGGCCAGGGCCAGCAGGCAGAGGCCCAGGGCCAGCAGCAGGAAGACGCCATTCATCTCGTCGGACCTCCGGGGTCAGTCGCCACGGCGCAGGCGCTCCAGCGCCGCACGCTCCTGGTCGGTGAAGAGGGGTTCATCATCGAGGCGGCTGCGCCGGCGCATCACCTGCCACCAGATCAGCAGGCCGCCGCCGAAGAGCAGGAAGGGGCTGGCCCAGAGCAGCGCCGTATTGGCCTGCAGCGGCGGCCGGTAGCGGACATAGTCGCCGTAGCGGGCCACCATGAAGTCGACGATGGCGTCGGCGGACATGCCGTCCCGGGTCATCTGGTAGACCCGCCGGCGCATGTCGGCGGCGAGCTCGGCGTTGGACTCGTGGATCGTCTCGCTCTGGCACACCGTGCAGCGCAACTCCCGGGTCAGCGCCTCGTACTGCTGGCGCTGGGCCTCGCTGTCGAAGGTAAGCGGCTCGCCGATGGCCGCGGCCAGGGCGATGCCGGGCGCGACCGCCAGCGCCAGCAGCATCAGCAGGCCCGCCAGCCAGCGGTTCATGACGTCCTCCCCGCCGGTTCGGCTGCCCGGCGCTGTTCGGCTCTCAGCTTCTCGGCTCTCAGTTTTTCAATCAGGGGCAGCACCTCGTCGAGGAGCAGCTGGCGGCTGAGCGGGCCGATGCGCTTGTAGCGGATGATGCCCTCGGCATCGAGCACATAGGTCTCGGGGGTGGCGTAGACCCCCCAGTCGATGCCGGCATCCCCCGCGGGGTCATAGGCGATGGTGCGGTAGGGGCTGTCGGTCATCTCCAGGTAGCGCAGCGCGGCGTCGCGCTCGTCCCGGTAGTTGAAGGCGTGGATGGGGATGCCGCCGCGGGCGAGCTCCATCAGCAGCGGCTTCTCGGCGCGGCAGGTGCTGCACCAGGTGGCCCAGACGTTGACCAGCGCCACCTCGCCGATGAAGTCCTGCTCCGTCAGGATCGTCTCGGGATCCTCCAGGGCCTCCAGGGTGAAGGCCGGCGCCGGCTTGCCCACCAGGGGCGAGGGCAGGTCCCGGGAGTTGAGCCCCAGGCCGAGCAGCAGCAGGCCGAGCAGGGCCATCACCGACACCAACGGAATCAGCAGCTTGAGCTTCATGAGGCGGTCACCTCCCGGCCGATGCCCGGCGTGGCCGACGCCTCGCGCTCGCGGCGCCGGGCCAGCCGATAGCGCTTGTCACAGGCCGCCAGCAGGCCGCCCAGGGCGAGCAGAATGGCACCGCTCCACATCCAGGCCATATAGGGCTTGTAGTAGAGCCGGAAGCTCCAGGCGTCCCCCACCAGCCGCTCGCCCAGGGAGACATAGACATCGCGGGTTGCCGCGCGGTGCAGCGAGGCCTGGTGCATGGGGTTCTCGGGCTGGGTGTCGTAGTAGCGGCGCTGGGGCAGCAGGGTGGCCACCGGGCGGCCGTCGCGGGTCACCGAGACCACCGCCTGGTCGGCGTCATAGTTGGGCCCGCGCACCTCCTCCATGCGCAGCAGGGTGAACGCGAAGCCCGCCGCCGTGGTGGTCTCGCCCGGCTGCATGCGTACGTCGCGCTCCACCTCGTAGGTGTTGACCATGGCGATGGCGACCACCACCAGCGCCAGGCCCACGTGGGCCAGGTGCATGCCCAGGAAGCTCGGGCGCAGCACCCGGCGGACGCGCGTGGCCAGGGGCTGGCGGCCGGCGAGGCGCTTGCGGATATCGAGCATCGCGGTGAGGATGATCCAGCTGCCCAGCATCAGCGACAGGGCGGTGAGCGGGCGCCAGGCGCCCAGGGTGAGGGGCCACAGGCCGCCGGCCACGACGCTTGCCAGCAGCACCCAGCGCAGCTGGCGCACCACCTCGGCGGGGCTGGCCTGCTTCCACATCACCGTGGGGCCGAGGCCCACCAGCAGCAGCAGCGGCAGCATCAGCGGCGCGAAGACGGTATCGAAATAGGGGGGGCCCACCGAGATCTTGCCCAGGCCGAAGGCGTCGAGCACCAGCGGGTAGAGGGTGCCGATGAAGACCGCCGCGAAGGCCACGGTGAGCAGCACGTTGTTGGCCAGCAGCAGCGACTCCCGGGAGAGCCAGTGGAAGCCGCCGCCCAGGCCGACCCGGGGCGCCCGCCAGGCGTAGAGGGTCAGCGAGCCGAGCAGGGTCGCCGCCAGCATGGCGAGCAGGAAGACGCCGCGGTCCGGGTCGGTGGCGAAGGCATGCACCGAGGTGATCACCCCGGAGCGCACGATGAAGGCCGCCAGCACGACCAGCGCGAAGGTGATGATCGCCAGCATCAGGGTCCAGACCTTGAAGCCGCCGCGCTTCTCGGTGACCGCCAGGGAGTGCAGCAGGGCAGTGGCGGTGAGCCAGGGCAGGAAGGAGGCGTTCTCCACCGGGTCCCAGAACCACCAGCCGCCCCAGCCCAGCTCGTAGTAGGCCCACCAGGAGCCCATGGCGATCCCCAGGGTGAGGAACACCCAGGCCACCGTGGTCCAGGGCCGCGACCAGCGCGCCCAGGCGGCGTCCAGGCGGCCGCCCATCAGCGCCGCCATGGCCAGGGCGAAGACCACCGCGGTGCCCACGTAGCCCATGTAGAGTAGCGGCGGGTGCAGGATCATGCCCGGATCCTGGAGCAGCGGGTTCATGCCGCGGCCGTCCAGGGGGCCGGGCACGATGCGGTCGAAGGGGTTGGAGGTGAAGACCGTGAAGGCGATGAAGGCCACTGAGATCATGCCCATCACCGCCAGCACCCGGGCCAGCATCTCCCGGGGCAGCGCGCGGCTGAAGCGCGCCACCGCCACGCCCCAGGCGCCGAGGATCAGCACCCACAGCAGCAGCGACCCCTCGTGGCCGCCCCACACCGCGGTGATCTTGTACATCAGCGGCTGGCTCAGCGCCGAGTGGCTGGCCACGTAGCGCACGCTGAAGTCGCTGGCCAGGAAGGCCCAGGTGAGGACCCCATAGGCGATCGCCAGGAACACGAACTGGCCGCTGGCCAGGAAGCCCCCCGTGCGCATCAGCCGCAGGCTGCCGATCTGGGCGCCCACCAGCGGCAGCACGCTCTGGATCAGCGCCAGGCAGAGCGCCAGGATCAGCGCAAAGTTACCGAGTTCTGCCACCATCTGCTGCCCCTCCCGACACCGCTGAGGCCCGGCCGACCGGGCCTGGATTCACCGGGCCGGCGGCTGGCGCCGACCCCCATGCAGGGAATGGTCGGGGAATCCCTCCATAAGATCCATACTCGATACCTCTTTTCGGGCGGGGCTGTGACCCATGTCAAACATTGCCGGACGCTGCCTCAACGCAGGTGAAAGACGGACGCTGACAGGGCCTCGACGGGGCCTTATGCTGGGAACCCTGATTTTCACAACCATGGTGACCCGCCCCGTGAAACGTCCGCTGATTTCCGCCCTGCTGCTTGCCGCCGCCCTGCCCCTCGGCCTCGCCTTCCACACGGCCCAGGCCGAGGAGGCCACCCCCGATGTCATCCTGCACACCAGCCACGGTGCCATCGGCATCGAGCTGTTCCAGGCCGAGGCCCCGGAGAGCGTCAACAACTTCCTCACCTATGTGCAGGAGGGCCACTACGACGGCACCATCTTCCACCGGGTGATCGACGGCTTCATGATCCAGGGCGGCGGCTTCGACGAGGAGATGCGCCAGAAGGCGACCCGCGACCCGATCACCAACGAGGCCGACAACGGCCTGAAGAACCGCCGTGGCACCCTGGCCATGGCACGCACCGGTGACCCCCACTCCGCCACCGCCCAGTTCTTCATCAACGTGGGCGACAACGGCTTCCTGGATCACGTCAGCCCGCAGTCGGGCCAGACCTGGGGCTATGCGGTGTTCGGCCAGGTGGTGGAGGGCATGGAGGTAGTCGACGCTATCCGCCGCGTGCCCACCGGCAGCCGCGGCCCCTTCCAGGACGTGCCCCACGAGCCCGTGGTGATCGAGCGCGCCGAACTGCCCTGAGCCGGCCCGACAGGAGAGCATCGTGGCAAGACTGCTGTTCCGGCTGGGCAACGTGCCCGACGCCGAGGCCGAGGAGGTGCGGGCGCTGCTCGAGGCGCGCGGCTTCGACACCTACGAGACCCGAGCCGGCTTCTGGGGGCTCGGCGTGGCGGCCATCTGGCTGCGCGACGAGGGCCAGTATGAGGCGGCCCGGGAGGCCCTCGACGCCTACCAGGCGGGGCTCACCGAGCGGGTTCGCCAGGAGCGTGACGACCTGGCCGAACGCGGCGAGGCGCCGACCCTGTGGACGCGCCTGCGCCACCACCCCATCCGCATGCTGCTGGTGGCCATGGCGGTGGCGGGGATCCTGGCCCTCACCCTGCTGCCCTTCCTCTGGCTGATCTCTGGCTGATCGGCCAACGCCTGGCAACACGCCAAACCATGCAAACGACGACGCCCCCGCAGGCCAGGCCTGCGGGGGCGTCGCTGTGACGGGCGGGGGCCGGGAAGCAGCGCCCGGCCCCGCCGGTCAGCTGCGGATCAGGTGGTCGAAGGCGCCGAGGGCGGCCTTGGACCCTTCGCCCATGGCGATGATGATCTGCTTGTAGGGCACGGTAGTCACGTCGCCGGCGGCGAAGATGCCGGGCACGCTGGTGGTGCCGTGGGCGTCGGTGATGATCTCGCCGCGCTCGGAGAGCTCCACCGGGGAGCCCTTGAGCCACTCGGTGTTGGGCACCAGGCCGATCTGCACGAAGATGCCTTCCAGGTCGAGCTTCCTGATCTCGCCGCTGGCGCGCTCTTCAAAGGTGAGGCCGTTGACGCGGGTGCCGTCGCCGTTCACCTCGGTGGTGCGGGCCCCGAGGATGATGTCGACGTTGGGCAGGCTCTTCAGCTTCTTCTGCAGCACGGCGTCGGCGCGCATCTCGTCCATGAACTCGATCAGGGTCACATGGCCGACGATGCCGGCCAGGTCGATGGCCGCCTCGACGCCGGAGTTGCCGCCGCCGATCACCGCCACGCGCTTGCCCTTGAACAGCGGGCCGTCGCAGTGGGGGCAGTAGGCCACGCCCTTGTTGCGGTACTCGGCCTCGCCCGGCACGTTCATCTCGCGCCAGCGGGCGCCGGTGGCCAGGATCAGGGTCTTGCTCTTCAGGCTCGCCCCGGACTCGAACTGCACCTCGTGCTCGCCGCCGGCCTCGCCGGCCGGTACCAGCTTGACCGCACGCTGCAGGTTCATGATGTCGACCTCATACTCCTTGACGTGCTCCTCCAGCGCCGCGGCCAGCTTGGGGCCCTCGGTGTGGGAGACGGAGATGAAGTTCTCGATGGCCATGGTGTCGAGCACCTGGCCGCCGAAGCGCTCGGCGGCAACGCCGGTGCGGATGCCCTTGCGAGCGGCATAGACCGCCGCCGCGGCGCCGGCCGGGCCACCGCCCACCACCAGCACGTCGAAGGCGGCCTTGTCGTTGAGCTTGGCGGCCTCACGCTTGGCGGCACCGGTATCCACCTTGGCCAGGATCTGTTCCAGGCTCATGCGGCCCTGATCGAAGGGCTCGCCGTTGAGGTAGATGCTGGGCACCGACATCACCTGGCGCTCTTCCACCTCGTCCTGGAACAGGGCACCGTCGATGGCCACGTGGCTGACGCCCGGGTTAAGCACCGCCATCAGGTTCAGCGCCTGCACCACGTCCGGGCAGTTCTGGCAGGAGAGCGAGTAATAGGTCTCGAAGTGAAGCGGACCCTCGAGGCCCTTGATCTGCTCGATCACCTCGGCTCCGACCTTGGGCGGATGACCGCCCACCTGCAGCAGCGCCAGCACCAGGGAGGTGAACTCGTGGCCCATGGGGATACCGGCGAAGACGACACCCGTCGCCTCCCCGCCACGGGTGAGCGCGAAGGAGGGACGACGGGCGTCCTGACCATCGAGCTCGAGAGAAATCTTGTCGCTCAGGCCGGCGATATCGGTCAGCAGACCGTGCAGTTCCTGAGACTTGGCGCCGTCATCGAGGGAAGCGACGATCTCGAACGGCTGGGTGACCTTCTCCAGATAGGCTTTGAGCTGGCTTTTCAGATTGTCGTCCAACATGACAGCGGTTTCCTTCATGTTCGCGAAACAGGGTCACAAGGGGGCCGTACGAGCGCCGCAGGGCGTCGCGAGGGCGGTCTTGTGAGGGGGTAGGAACACCCGGGCAGGACTGCCCGGGTGGGGAGCGGCGAGGCCCGGGGCGGGGCCTCGCGGCAGGGGCAGATCGTTTAGATCTTGCCGACCAGGTCCAGGGACGGAGCCAGGGTCTTTTCGCCTTCCTTCCACTTGGCCGGGCAGACTTCGTTCGGGTTGTTGCGAACGTACTGGGCGGCCTTGAGCTTGCGCAGGCTCTCGGTGACATCGCGGGCGATGGCGTTGTCGTGGATCTCCAGGGTCTTGATCACGCCGTCCGGGTCGATCACGAAGGTGCCGCGCAGGGCCAGGCCGGCTTCTTCGATGTGCACACCGAAGGCGCGGGTCAGCTGGTGGGTCGGGTCGCCGACCAGCGGGAACTTGGCCTTGCCCACTGCCGGGGAGGTCTCGTGCCACACCTTGTGGGAGAAGTGAGTGTCGGTGGTGACGATGTAGACTTCGGCACCGGCCTTCTGGAACTCCTCGTAGTGGTCGGCAGCGTCCTCGACCTCGGTCGGGCAGTTGAAGGTGAAGGCGGCCGGCATGAAGATCACGACGGACCACTTGCCCTTCATGTTCTCTTCGGAGATCTCGACGAACTCACCGTTGTGGAAGGCGGTGGCGTTGAACGGCTGGACTTCGGTGTTGATCAGGGACATTCGAGAATGATCCTTTCGACTTTGGTATGAGGGGTGACCGGAATACGAGACGCATGGTAGCCCGCATCCGCCGATAGCGTAAATTGAATGGTGGCATCGAGGTGATAATTCAACCCTATGGGTGATGACACCCCGATGTCAGCCGATCTGGACGGCCTCGCCCTGGCGATCCAGCGCCAGGAACTGCTCGACGTTGCCCATCTTGAGCGACTCCACCATGCGGTTGAGCTGGGCCTCGGCCTGCTCCGCGCTCGGCGCCTCGCCGCCGCGGCCTGAGAGGGCGCCGACGAAGACGATGTCCCACTCGATGCCGGTCTCCCGGGACTCCGCCACCAGGGCGGCCATGTCGCTGAGCTCCTCGGGCGCCTTGTCGACGCAGAGCACCGGGGTGAGCACGCCGCCTACGCCCTGCTCGAAGTTGCGGCGCTGCTCGGCGGTGGGGTTATCGGGCAGCTCGGCCCGGGTGAAGACGAAGAGCAGGCGCTGGGCGTCGGGCTGCAGGCGCGACTCGCCGAGCAGATCGGCAAAGTTGGTGATGGCCAAGGGAACCTCCGGAGCGAAAGCGTGATCGATGAGCGCTAGCCTGCCCCCTTTCACGATGGCGCTCAAGGGGCAGGCGGGCGAATTGATTGAGTCAAGAGGGGCGGGGCAAGCTTGCCCCCGGCGCCCCTGGCTTGGCGGCTTGCGTGAGACTCAGCCGTGGCGGGCAGAGAGGATGGAGGAGAGGCCGTCGCAGGCCACCAGAGGGTCGTCGCAGTTGACCACCACCTCGGTGTGGCCGAGCACAAAGGCCTTGCCGGTGATGGTGTTCTCCACCACGGTGTGGGGCCCCTCCTGGCGGGTGCCGGTGAAGGTGCCGATGAAGCCGGTCTCGCGCAGGGAGACGGTCTCCAGCCGGTCGCCGGGGCGGATGCGCCCCTCGTGGTTCATCAGCGCCAGCCGCGCCGAGGTGCCGGTGCCGGTGGTGCTGCGGCAGATCACTCCCGGGTGAACGTAGGTGGTGGAGCGGGAGCGGTAGAAGTCGTCGGCCACCTGCTCCACCGGCCCCATGAAGTGCAGGAAGGGCAGCGGGCCCACGTCGCCCAGGGTGTAGTGGGAGAAGCCCCGCTCGGCCTGGATCGCCTCGACGATGCGGTGGGCGCACTCCGCGAGGCGCCGCTCCTCCTCCCGCACCAGCGAGAAGCCGAGCTCGGTGGCATCCACCAGGGCGTAGAAGCCGCCGCTGTAGGCCACCGAGTAGGTGACATCCCCCACCTCCGGCACATGGATCGACGCGCGGTAGGTGTCGATGTAGCTGGGCAGCCCCTCGCAGGTGATCGCCTCCACCACCCCGTTCTCCACCCGGGCCTCGATGTGGACCCGTCCCGCCGGGGCCTCCAGGGTGAAGTGCTGCACACCCTCCCGCTTGGGTACGATGCCGGCCTCGAGCACCGCGGTGGCGGTGCAGATGGTGTTGGAGCCCGAGTAGATGGGGTAGCCCATCACCTCCATGATGATGTAGCCGGCGGCGGCCTCCGGGTCGGTGGCCGGCACGATCAGGTCCACCGACATCTCGGGGATGCCGTAGGGCTCGAAGAGCAGCAGCTTGCGCAGGCCGTCGGCGGCGTCGCGCAGGTAGTGCATCTGGTCGCGCACCGTGTCGCCGGGCAGCGGCGCGATGCCACCGAGCACGATGCGGCTGACGTCGCCGCCGGCGTGGGTGTCCATCATCTGGAAGGTCAGCGGGCGGCTCATGGGCGCGGCTCCTGGCGGGCAGAGGGCTGGCTGGTAGAGGAAGAGACAAGGGCGAAGGGAGCGCCGTGCTCGTCCCACTGGCTATCGGGGACGATCACGATCTTGCCCAGGAAGTTGCTGCCGCGGCTGACGAAGTAGCGCTCGGCGGCGTGCAGCTCGGAAAGCTTGAAGGCGGCGTGGAGCACCGGCTTGAGCTGGCCCCCGCGGATCCACTCGACCAGCTGCTCCGCCTCCTCGCGGGTGCCGTGGGAGACGCCGAAGATCTGCACCTGGTAGAGGTAGATGCGCGTCCAGAGGATCTCCGAGATGTTGCCGCCGCTGGCGCCGGCGATGGAGAGCCGCGGATAGGTAGCGCGGGCCTTCATGTCGTGGATCATGGTGTCGATGAACAGATCGGTCATCTCGCCGCCAACCAGATCCATCACCGCGTCAACCGGCGCGCCGCCGGTGGCCTCCAGCACCCGGGGCACGAAGGTGGCCAGGTCGCCGCGGTCGATCACCGCCTCGGCCCCCAGCGCCTTGAGCGCCTCGGCCTTCTCAGGCTGGCTCACCGCATAGGGAATGGCCCCGACGATGCGGCAGAGCTGGATCAGCGCCGTGCCCACCCCGCCGCTGGCGCCGGTGACCAGCACCCGCTCGCCGGCACTGACCCGCGCCGAGGTCATCATATGATAGGCGGTCTGGTAGGAGCACATGCCCAGGGCGGCGAGCTCGGCGTCGGCAAGCTCAGGGTTAGACACCTGGTGGAACTGGTCCGCGGGCACCGCCACGTACTCGGCGAAGCCGCCGTCGGCGCCGTGGCCGTAGTAGTCCGGAGTCAGGTTGATGTCGCGGCGGGCGTCGGCGTAGAGGTTGAAGTCGAGCAGACCGCGCTCGCCGATCCGCGCCGGATCGACCCCCTCGCCCACCGCCGCCACGCGCCCGGCGATATCGGCACCCTGGATGCGCGGGAAGGTCAGCGTCGGCTCGCCGCCCATGGCAAAGGAGGTCACCTGCCCCTTCTTGACCGGGTAGAGCCCCTCGCGGGCCTTGCGATCGGTGTTGTTCTTGGCGGTGGCGGTGACCCGCACCAGCACCTCGCCCGGCCCCGGCCGGGGAACGGGGACATCGTCACGGTAGACCAGCCGGTCGACGTCACCGTGGCCGGTCAGCAGCATGGCCGACATGGTGGCGGGAATCTCGGTGGAAAAGGGAGAGTCGGGGGACGTCTCTGCCATCTGCTGCCTCCTCTGGCGATGCGCCCGGCAGGAGGCCGGGCGCAGGTTGTGCTGAGCGAGACGATAGCAGAGGCGTCCCGGGCGGACCGAGGGGGCCACCCGGTATTTCGGCCTCCCATTCTTTCTGTTCTTGCCGCCCGGAAGTTGCGATTCTTTCGGCTCGCTGCGGATGGCGCCGGGCCCGGAGCGAAATCAACGCCGCCGATGCGCTACCCTGAAGGCGACCGCCACGCCACCAGACCCGACCATGACCCGCAACCTGACCCGCAACCTGACCCGCAACCTGACCCGCAACCTGACCCAGCAACTCAATGTGACCCGGCATGGACGCGGTGCCATCCCGGTGGTTATGCTCCACGGCTTCGGCTGTGACCAGACGGTATGGAGCCGCCTGCTGCCGCGCCTGGAGGCCGACTACCAGCTGATCCTGCTCGACCTGCCCGGCTTCGGCGCCGCCGACCCCGCCGCCTTCGACCCGGACCGCCACGGCACCCCCGCGGGCCATGCCGAGGACGTGGCCGCCCTGTGCGAGGAGCTCCAGCTTGAGGGAGCGATGCTGGTGGGGCACTCCATCGGCGGCACCATCGGCATGATGGCCTCGCTGCTGCGCCCCGGCACCTTCGACAAGCTGGGCCTGATCTGCAGCTCGGCCCGCTACCTGGATGAGCCACCCCACTATCGCGGGGGCTACAGCGAGGCGGAGCTGGAAGGACTGATGCAGCTGATGGAGCAGAACTACCTGGACTGGGCCGGCGCCCTTTCCACCATCGCCCTGGGCGATGCCGGCACGCCGAGCCACCGACACGACCTCCAGCAGCGGCTGCTCGCCGTGCCGCCGGAGGTACTGCGCCCCCTGGCGCGCAGCATCTTCTTCGGCGATACCCGCCATCTGCTCCCCGGGGTGAGCGTGCCCAGCGTCGTCGTGCAGACCGCCCACGACGCCATCGTGCCGATGGAGGCCGCCGAGTATCTCGCCGACCACCTGCCCCAGGGCGAGCTGGTGGTGATGCAGAGCGCCGGCCACTATCCGCAGCTCACCGACCCGGAGACCCTGGCCTGGGTGCTGCGGGGCTGCCTGACCCTTCACGACCACTGAGGCGCTGCATGTCCATAGGCCCCACCGAACTGGCCCACTTCTGGGATCTCGCCCCGGCAGGCCAGGCCGTGGTCGACGAGCACGGCATCCTCCTGGCCGCCAACCGCACCCTGGCCGACTGGATGGGGGTGCCTCCCGCCGCGCTGGCCGGCAGCCCCGCCAGCGACCTCTTCACCTCGACGGCCCGCGTGCTCTACCTGGGCCTGCTGGCTTACCGCCTGGCCGAGCGCGGCCGGGCGGAGGAGGTCCACCTCGAGCTGGCCGTGCCCGGGACGCTCTCCCTGCCTGTGCTGTGCAGCGGGCGACGCATCCGCTACCACGGGGCTCACCTCATCCTGCTGACGCTGCAGGAGTTCTCCCGCAAGCATGCCCTCGAGAAGGAGATGCTGGCGTCCCGCCAGGCCAGCGAGCGGGCCCTCAGCCAGCGCGAGGCGGCCATCGCCGAGCTGGAATCCCTCGGACGCATCCTGGAGGCACGGCGCCTGGAACTCGAGGCGATCAACCAGCGCCTGGACCACGAGGCCAGCACCGACCCGCTCACCGGGCTGCCCAATCGGCGGCGGCTGGACGAGGCCCTGCTGGGCGCCATCCGCCACGGCGAGTCCCTGTCACTTCACGGCAGCTTCAGCCTGGCGCTGCTGGATGTAGATCACTTCAAGCAGATCAACGACCACCATGGCCACGCCGCCGGCGACCGGGTACTGGCGCGCCTCGCCGCCCTGCTCGAGGCCACGCTGCGCGGCGACGACCTGGCGGCTCGCGTCGGCGGCGAGGAGTTCGCCCTGCTGATGCCCCACACGCCCATGGGGGCGGCCCGCGGCGCTCTCCAGCGGCTGCTCGAGGCCATCCGGGCCCATGACTGGGAAGGTCTCAGGGTCACCGTCAGCAGCGGGCTGACCGACTTTCGGCCCGGCGACAGCCCACAGGCGATGCTGGAACGCGCCGACCGGGCACTCTACGCGGCCAAGGCCGCGGGACGGGACCGCATCGAGGACGGCTAGCCGGGTGGGCGTGATCACCGGAAGAAACAAGGGCCTACAACATCGTTGTAGGCCCTTGTCATTCTGGCGCGCCCGGCAGGAATCGAGCCTGAGAATGGCTCGCTGACCTCGGGCCGCTGAATACTTGACCCGCTCCCCAGGAACCATACTTGGCATGAATCATGCTTGAGTATATTGCGGTGTAGCCTCTTGACCAGGCCCGACAGACAGCAACGGAGGCATAGCTGTAGGCCAATTTTTTGAATTCATTATTCTTTTAGAAAATGGCTCGCCGGATCATGCGCAGCTTTCTGCACCAGGATGGAACGCAGGTGATGAATAACGGAGTGACAATGCACCGAAAAGTACCTCACCACCCTCACTGAACCGGCGCCCATCAAAGGCCACCGACCGGGAAGAAAGGCGCGAGAGCGTTACCTATCCAGAGCCGGACAGAGAGAGCGCCTGAAGGATTCGCAGCTGGACACAGGCAACAAGAAATGCCAGCGACCATTCATCTGACTGGAAAAGGAGGAGCTAGCGTTACACCGGCATCATGAAGCCAATCAACAAGTGCAAACAACGAAACCTAACCGCACCTTGGGAAATTCATCATGAAAATCAAGAAAGCATTTCTCGCTACCACCTTGTCTCTGGCGAGCCTCATGGCTGTCGCAACGGCCTACGCTCAGCAGCCAGTGAATGTCTCCTATAACGTAGCCGAAGGATCAAGCTGGCACCAAGGCGCGGAGCGCTTTCGTGATCTGGTAACCGAGTATTCAGATGGCGCTTTCCAGGTTCGCCTGCACCCCAATGCCGCCCTGGCCGGCGGTAGCGATCGGGTAGAAATGGAAATGACGCAGTCAGGCGCTATTCACTTCTTGATCAAGTCTACTACTTGGATGACAGGTCTGGATTCTCGATACCAGGTGCTGGGCTTACCATGGCTGTTCCCCGACCATGACACCGCCAATGCCGTGCTCGACGGCCCTGCAGGCGAAGCGCTTCTCCAGGACCTGGAACAGCGCGACTTGGTGGGGCTCGCCTGGGGCGTCAATGGGTTCCGCCAAGTCACCAACTCGCGTGGGCCCATCACCGAGCCAGCGGACCTGGATGGTCTGCGAATCCGCGTACCCGGCATCGAGCTATATCTTGCCATCTTCGAGGAATTGGGTGCCTCCCCCACCACCATGAATTTTGCTGAGGTGTTCACCGCATTGCAGACTGGAGCAGTCGATGGGCAGGAAAATCCTCTCTCCCTTATCTGGTCTTCAAGATTTCATGATGTCCAGGATCATGTGACGATCTGGAACTACTCCTACGATGCCTTGGCCTTCCTCGGCAGCGGCCCTTTCTGGCAAGGACTGAGTGCTGAAGACCAAGAGATGTTCCGTCGTGCCGCCAAGGAAGCCATGGACTTCCAGCGTGAAGTCGTCAAGCAGGAAGATATTGATCTTGTAGCAGAGCTGGAAAATGCCGGCATGACCGTGACCACTCTCAGTGATGAACAACTGGCTGCATTCCAAGAGGTTCTGGCGCCCGTCTATGAGCAATATAAATCCTCACTGGGCGAAGATTTCGTCAGCCTATTTGAAGAGGGAGTTGCGGAACAACAGCAGTAACTAGCCAGGCGGCCTGCAGTGCAGGCCGCCTGATATCCTGGACGGCGTGAGGCGCACTTGATGCAACTCCTGAAGAAGCCACTTACCTTTCTGCTCAGCCACTTTGAAGAAATCATAGTGGTCATCTGTATGTTCGGCATCGTGATATTGACCTTCACGGCTGTCATTGCCAGATATGTATTACGCATGCCAATCGCAGGGGCTGACGAAATAGCCACCTTCATGTTTCTCTGGGCGTCCTTGTTTGGCGCTTCCGCGGCATTCAAGTACAACAAACATGGCGGTGTGCCACTGCTGGTCGACCTGCTGCCAGTCAAGCTTCGCCGACTATCCGATCTGCTGGTACTGACTATAACCGCGATGTTCTTTGCCTTTCTTTCCTATTACAGCTGGAAGTTTCTCAGCCAATCGATAAGAGTGGGCCAAACCAGCCCAGCTACCGGCATACCGGTCTGGACCATTAATGCCGGAATCTTCGTAGCCTTGAGCATGTGCGCGATACGATGCCTTGAGGCCGTCGTGAGAGATCTGATCGGCATAAGCCGATTCCCTGCCGTACCTGTGTCGGACAACATAATATCCGAAGACAACCTGGAAGCATCAAACAAAACTTAAGCGAGCGCCTCAATGGACATCTTAACAAGCTCTGGAATTATCGCACTACTGCTTTTCTTTATATTCCTGCTCGCCAGCTTCCCCATCTCCGTTGCCTTGGGCCTGGGGGGTCTTGCTGTTTTTGCCTACCAGCAAATTGCACCCTTCACGACATTGCCACAGATTTTTTCAGGTGCAATTGACTCATTCACACTACTGGCCATACCGCTCTTCATTATCGCAGGAAACATGATTGCGCAAACAGGAATAGCGGCAAAGCTGGTATTTCTGGCTCAATTCATCCTTGGCAAGGTGCCGGGTGGACTTGCCATTACGGTCATAGTAGCAGGGGCATTCCTGGGGGCACTATCGGGGTCCAACGTGGCCGCCATCGCAGCATTAGGTTTCATGATTGCCGCCATGCAAAAAGCCGGTTATCCACTGGGCTTTTCCTGTGCTACCGTTGCAGCAGGCTGCACCTTCGGTGTCGTCATCCCCCCCAGCATCAACCTTATTCTCTATGGTGTGATTGCCAATGCTTCCATCCCGGCCCTGTTTGCCGCCGGGATTGGCCCCGGGATCATACTGGCAGTTGTGCTGTGCTCATACATATACATCGTGGCAAGGAAGAACAACTTCCCCATTGCCGATATCGAACGAAACTGGCCGGCATTCAGGCGTGCCTTCAAGGATGCCTTCTGGGGGTTGATGGCGCCGGTGATCATACTTGGCGGCATTTATGGAGGCATTTTCACGGCTACCGAAGCCGCCGCCGTCGCCGTTATCTATGTATTTATCATCGACCGCTTCGTCTATCGTAGGATTCGACTGAAAGATTATCCCTATCTCATGCTTCAATCCGGCCTGACCACCGGCGTGGTCATGCTGATTCTTGCCATGGCATCCATACTATCGTTTATCCTCATGGTAGATGGCACCGCCATGCAAGTGCGCGACTGGCTATTAACTGCAAGTGGCGGCAGTGCAACCATCATGCTGTTGCTGGTCAACTTCATCCTCTTTTTTGCGGGGGCCTTCCTGGACCCGGTCTCGGCGATTTACCTTCTTGTTCCGCTTCTCTTGCCTTCCGTACAGGCGGTAGGTGTCGATACCGTGCACTTCGGAGCCATCATGACCACCAACCTGTCGATGGCCCACATCACGCCCCCAATCGGGCTGGCGCTGTATCTGGCATCGCAGATCGCAGGTATTCCATTCACCAAGGCTGCCAAAGCCGTTCTCCCCTTTGTCGCCTGTGAAGTGGTGGCACTGATGATCGTCACCTTCGTGCCCGGCTTCACGCTGTTCTTTGTCAATCTCCTGACCTGACTGAAAAAACCCCACCGCCATGAGGCGGTGGGGTGGTCAGGTGCCATATGACTGGCGTGACATAGCGCTCGATACCGGCTCCTTCACTCAAACACGATGCGGGGAAAGTAGAAGCTCACCACCCAGTTCGGTGCATCGACGATCTCACTGATGCGCAGGTCGCCACACACCGAGCACAGCATGTACGCCTGCTCGGCGGGCAGGTTGCGGGTCTGGACCAGCCACTCGATGGCGCCCTCCAGCGCCTGGCGAGCCCCGCTCATCAGGTCGGGACCGATGCCGGTGAAGACCTCGTACCCGGCTCCGTCCAGGTGGCGCGTCACCGGGCCGGGGGTCGAGAAGCGAGGCATGGCAAGCGGGGTGTCCTTGATCAACTCCAGGGTGATGCTGACGTCCATGGCACTCTCGATGGCGGTGCCGCACACCTCGCCGTCACCCTGGGCGGCATGGGTATCACCGATGGAAAACAGCGCACCAGCCACTTCTACCGGCAGGTAGAGTACGCTTCCGGCCCCCAGGTCGCGGATGTCCAGGTTGCCGCCAACCCGGCGCGGCGGCACGATGGAGTGGCAGCCCTGGGCAGCCGGGGCCACGCCGATGGTCCCCGCAAACGGCTTGAGCGGTACCCTCGCATGCTTGCCGAAGGCGGCCGGGGTGAGTGTCTCACGCTCATAGCCCCATAGCGCCAGCGCTGGCTCGGGAAACTGGTCGGCGAGCAGGCCGAACCCGGGAATATTGGCGGTCCAGCCGAACCCGGAGGGGATGAAGTCGTTGAGGGTGATCTTCAGTATGTCACCGGGGACCGCGCCCTCGACATGGATTGGCCCGGTCACCGGGTTGATACGTTCGAAGGGCATCGTGGTCACCGCCTCGACACCCGATTCTCGAGTGAAGTGGCCTCCCGCAGCGTCGTGGCAAGCAAAGAGGAGCGTGGTGCCCGGCGCCACTCTCTCCACTGCGGCAATGCTGTTGTCCCAGCCGTGATGACAGTGGTGACCGTGAATGGTCTTGATCGGCAGTGACGGGCTCATGCGGGCGTCTCCTGCCCCATCAGGGTGAGGGCGATCTGCAGCAGCCGTGCATCCTGCCAGCGGTCGGCCACCAGTTGAACGCCCACCGGCATGTCGTTCTCGCCGTGGCTGAGCGGCAGGTTGAGGCATGGCACACCGAGCAGCGTCCAGGCCCGACAGTAGAGCGGATCGCCGGTGGCATCGATACCCTTCGGCGCCACCCCGGCTGCGCTGGCGGCGAGAATGACGTCGACCTCGCTGGCGAACACACCGGTCAGCGCCTT
The DNA here is from genome assembly GCF_003547075.1 of Halomonas sp. JS92-SW72. NCBI lineage: Bacteria > Pseudomonadati > Pseudomonadota > Gammaproteobacteria > Oceanospirillales > Halomonadaceae > Halomonas > Halomonas sp. JS92-SW72. Next base: position 1,108,415 of record NZ_CP032147.1, on the reverse strand, counting down.
CTGCATGGCATCCGCAGCTCGGCGTGCCTCAAGATAGCGCGAGTGGCTCAGCGCTCTCCCCTCCTCGATTATCTCGACCAGCTTGGGGCCCATATGCTCGGATAGCCGCGCATATTCGCTGGCCAGGGTCTGGGCGGCCTCATAGGCCATGACCACTTTCTGATGCTCGACCAGCGCCTCATAACGCGCATCCAGCGCAAGCGGCACCACGATGGCGCCGGCCTGCTCCAGGCGCTCCTGGGCGTGGGCCAGGGCTCGCTCGACGTCGGCGTCGGCGTCGAGCGGCGTATCGCCAGGCAGGCTCCTTACGCCGACACGCACGCCGGCGAGACTCTCCAGCGGCTTGATGCGCGGTGCCCGGGTCAATGCGGAGTAGGTGGTGCAGATGTCCTCCATATGCCGCGCGAACCAGCCCAGGGTATCCAGCGACGGCGAGAAGGACTTCACGCCGGCGGCGCTGAGCGTATCGAAGGTCGGCTTGAAACCGAACACCCCGCAAAAGCTCGCCGGACGTATCATGCTGCCGGCGGTCTGGGTGCCGAAGGCCAGCGGCACCATGCCGGCGGCCACTGCCGCCGCCGAACCGCTCGATGAACCGCCGGGGGTTCGGGTGGGATCATGGGGGTTGCGGGTCTGGCCGGGGGTGAAGTAGGCGAACTCGGTGGAGACGGTCTTGCCCATGATCAGCGCCCCCTGCTGCTTGAGCAGCGTGACCAGGGCGGCATCCATCAGCGCAGATGGGGAGTGCAGGTAGCCGCGGGTCCCCCAACTGGTGGGCAGATCGACGGTGTCGATGATGTCCTTGAGGCCAACCGGGACGCCGTACAGCGGCTTGTCGGCCAGGCGGGCATCCAGCGTCGCGGGCTCTGCCGTCAGCGTTTCCCACGCCTGTACCTCGGGCTCCCGCTGCTCGATACGCTCACGGCATGCCTGCCACCAGTCGAGCGGCTGTGCGCTGCCCTCGCGCAGCGCGGTCTGATAGTTATCAATGGTGATGTCGTAGTTCACGTCACGTCTCCGCTTGCGTCCAGCAGCCGGATGGCTCGCTCAGACGATCAGATTGAAGCCGACCAGCAGCATCAGCAGCGCGAACAGGCGCCGGAGTAGCCGCTGCGACAGGTGGTGTGCGAGCCTCACGCCGAGTCTCGCGCAGGGCACGCTGAACAGCGCGATGCCGGCGAGTGCCGGCCAGTAGAGGTAACCCGTGCTGTAGGCAGGGAGATTGGTCTGGCCATGCCCCGTGATCAGGAAGGTAGCCGCCCCGACCGCTGCGATCGGCAGACCACAGGCCGCCGAGGTGCCGATGGCCCGCGCCAGGGTGGCACCGTTGCGCGACAGCCATGGCACGCTGAGCACCCCGCCGCCAACGCCAAATAGCGCCGAGAAGCTGCCAATCAAGGTACCCGCTGCCAACATGGCCGGCATGCCGGCCGGTTGCCGACCCTGGGCGGGCGGCCTGGCCAGCAGCATGCGTAGCGCCAGCAGCAGCATGAACAGCCCGAAGTACCGCTCCAGCAGCTCTGCTCGCAGCTGACCGGCGATCACTCCACCGATCACCGCGCCAAGCATCAGGCCGGGCAGCATCTTCCGCAGCAGAGCGGTCACTACCGCGCCTTGCTTCCAGTGGCCCAGCGCTGAGGACGCCCCGGTGACGGTGATGATCGCGAGAGAGGTGCCAATGGCCAGGTGAATCACCACGCTGGGCTCGACCCCCTGCTGGTTGAGGGCAACGATCAGCGCCGGCACGATCACCACTCCGCCCCCGATACCGAACAGACCGGCAATTACGCCGGCCACCGCACCCACCAGGCAGAAAAAGAGCAGCGCTGAAAGCATCCGGGTCTCGCTCCAACGTCGGTGACGGGTGGGGCCGACAGGCCCCCACCCGAGGATACGCTGCCACGGTGGTTACTGGACGACCTCGCTGGCAAAGGAGGCGTCGACGATATCGTCGTAGTACATCTCACCCTGAATATTGCCGACGAACTGCTGCATCTCGATGGCATTGGTGAAGGCGTCTTCGGTGATCATGACGCTCTCAGGATAGACGTTATTGTCGATCATCCTCTGCACGGCCGCGTTGACGACGTCACCTTGCAGGTCGCCGAATTCAATCCTCGCCACCGCCTTTGCGGTCTCGGCGTCGGAGTGGATCAGTGCCAAGGAGTCGTTGATCGCGCTCACGAAGCGCAACACCAGGTCGGGGTTGTTGTCGATCATGGCCTGCGAGGTATTGATGGTCGAGAAGGCATACTCGGGGTAGTCATCCGTGAAGGCGTGGATGATCTCGAGCCCCTGTGAGATGCCTTGCTCCACCTGAGGCTGGTAGGCGACGGCGATGTCACCCCGGCCGGACAGCACCGGACCCAGTTCGGAGCCGTTCTGCACCTCGGTGACGGTGACCTGTCCGTTGAGCCCGGCATCCTCGATCATTCGCCGGATCAGGGTGTTGGAGGTGCCCGGCGCCAGCCCGACTACCACGGTTTTACCTTCAAGATCCGCCGGCGAAGAGTAGCCAAGCTCGGGGTGCGCCAGCACCCAAACCGGCGCACTGTTGGCCACGGCACTGATTGCCTTGCCGCTTCCGCCCTGCTCCTGGGCGAAGCCGACATGCTCGGGGCCATGCACGGAGAACTGCGACTCTCCTGAGAGCACCGAAGCCAACGCCGCCGGCCCCGAGCCCGCGGAACGTACCACCGGCACATCAATATTGTGGTTGTTGAATAATCCCTCATGCTTGGCCACATACACCGGCAGGTAGAGAAGCGAGTGGAACGCCTCGTTAATCAGGATAGTGTCCATGTCCTGGGCTTGAGCAGAAGCCCCCATGGCCAGCAGGCCAGCGCCGAGAGCGAGTTTCTTGTAAGCGGAAGATATTTTCATCGTTAAATACCTCTTGTGATAATGATAAGCCTTTCTTTAATGTTAACGATACCGACAACATTACTGGTGTTATTATTATCCTTTTGCCCACGGCAACAATCGCTTCTCGACCTGAGAGACGATGATATAGAGCACGATTGCCACGATCATCAACATGATCACACCGACCCAGACCACGTTGAGATTGAACAGGTTTCCGGCGACGAAGATCATGCGGCCAAGGCCACGATCAGAGGAGATGAACTCACCGCCGATTTCGGCAATCAGCGCAAAGCCGATATTCAAGCGAAAGGCCGAAATGATCCACGGCAGGGTCGCCGGCGCCACCACCTTTGTAAAGATTTCACGGCGGCTCGCACCCAGCGAACGCATCAGGTTGATCAGGTTTCGATCGATCTGGTGAGTCCCCTGGTAAGCGGACAGCAGAGCGACCACGAAGGTGGCGACGAACGCCAGCATAATTTTGGAAAACATGCCCGAGCCGAACCAGATGATGATCATTGGTGCCAGGGCGATCTTGGGCAGGCCGTTGAGCGCTACCATGAAGGGGTCGATGATGCGCGCCGTGGTGCGCGAGAACCAGAGCATCAAGCCACACAGTGAACCCAGAATACTACCAGCCAGGAAGCCCACCACCGTCGCATAGACCGTAGCGACCGTGTCGTTGAGCAGCTGTCCCGACTGAATCAGCCGCCAAGCCTCTCCGACGATACCCACCGGCGAGCCCATCAGGAAGGGATTGATCCAGCCCTGATTGACCCCGACTTGCCACATGATGATGACCAGCGCCAGGCCAGCTCCGCGCCAGAGATTGTCGGTCAGCAGCGTATTTCGATGCAGGTTCTCGTTGTTATCCTTGACGCTACCGGCGCGAATGGTATGTGTGTACAGCTGTGCTTCACTCATGACTCATCCCCGGTGATTTGAATATCGAGGTCATTCCAGATACTGTCGAAGAGCTCCTGGTAACGGGGATCGCTGCGCGCCTTGAGGCATGACCCCAGTTCACGGGAAAGGCCGACGTCGTAGACCTTCTTCACCGAAGTAGGGCGCTGGGTCATCACGGCAACTCGATCCGACATGGCAATGGCCTCACCGATATCATGCGTAATCAGCACCACTGTCTTGTGATTCTCCTTGAGGATATTGACTATTTCTTCTTCCAGAACCAATCGGGTCTGATAATCGAGAGCCGAGAAGGGCTCATCAAGAAGTATCAGGTCAGGATCGGTGATCAGGGTACGAATCAACGCCACCCTTTGGCGCATACCGCCGGAGAGTGTGCTGGGATACTGTTCCGCAAAGTCCGCCAGCCCGTAGCGGGCCAGATGGTCTCGCGCCATTTCGTAGCGCCGCGCCTTTTGCATGCCTCTTATCTCGAGGCCCAGACAGACGTTATCGATGATAGTGCGCCATGGAAACAGCAGATCACGCTGGAGCATATAGCCGATGCGCGCACCACACTCAGGGTCACTCCCGCGCAGAGTGATGCTTCCATCACTGGGCTCGAGCAGGCTGGCAATGATGTTGAACATCGTGCTTTTCCCGCAACCGCTGGGCCCCACAATGCTGACAAACTCTTCACTATGAATATCCAGGGTGATGTCCCTTATCACCTCAACATCTTCACCACCTGGGCTCGAGAATGTCTTCCTGACCCCCTCCAGGCTTATGACACCTTCACTGAGGAACCGCGAATCATCTGAACCTTTGAATCTGGCCGGACTAGAGACTGGAGCATTCATGGTCAATCCTTCCCAAGGCAGGGCGCCATAAAGAAAATAATGAATGCAAAATACAAAGCATCATTGATGCCACGACGAGATAAAAACCAACAGAATCAATAGATAATTTAAATTCCCCCGTCATCACGGACCAGGCATCCAGCGCCATGCCGCCCTCCAGTGGTGCAGGGCGTCACATGAATGCACTAAATCGCCCTGGCCAACAGGCAAAGGAAAGTTTCATGAATCACGCAGGCAGGCCTGGCAACCCAGCTGCTAATCGACAAAACCAGGCCCCTTGATACTTGATATTCACCCAGCACACGAACAAGGGCGCTCAGGGAGTCTTCACGCCACGCCTCGGCGCCGCCTGGCGCTGCTCCAGTCGTCGTTCGTAGAATCCCTTGGCAATGAGTGTCATCAGCAAGGAGAGGGCCGCGGCGATCAGAGGGCAGGTAGCCAGGATCAGCAACACGTTGCCCGCCCTGGTGTACTGGTTGCCGAGCACGAAGCCGCAGGTGGTCAAGCTGAACAGCAGCGCCACGGCGATTCCGATGCCGCCGCAGCGGCGATAGGCGGCCAGAGTGTCGCGGCCATGGCGGGCCAGCACGATCAGCAGGAAGCCGAGGGCCGACAGGTAGCCGCGCCACATCAGGATCTCGGCATCGGGCAGGGCCGCCAGCTTGATCAGCAGGGCATCGGGCGCCATGATCAGCGCCCCGGCCCCGGTGATATGGCCAAGGCTTCAGCCGGCTGCCTTCCCTCTGAAGCCTACCTCTCAGTCGCCCATCGAGCGAACTGCTCGCCGCAGCCGGTACATCCTCAGCGCGTTGGACAGTGCATCCGCCCCCATCACCACGACGCCGGGTATCGACCCCGCTTGCAGATTGAACGCCACCCAGAGCAGGCTGCCGAGAAGCAGGGCCCCGCGGCGGGAGAGGCCTTGAAGGAAGAACACCCCCACGCTGCCGGATACCACCGCAGTGATCGGCAGCAGATCCCAGGCGCTCTGCCAGCTCATGCCCCCTGAGACCAGGTAGAGCAGGATGAACAGGCCCGCCAGCCACGCACCCCGGTAGCGGATGCCGACCAGATTGCGCACCGCCGTGATCAGGTTGAGCAGTGCCGCCGTGGGCTGGGCCAGCATCAGGAAATGCAGGCTCCAGGCCACGCAGGAGCCCGAAAGCAGCACCAGCATTCTGACGTCCTGACGGCACTGGAAGGCCAGCACGCCGAGCAGGGCCGCCACGCCGCCGATCCCCTGTGACCACAGCCAGGCATCGCTCACGAAGCGTCGAACCGCGCCGCGATGGTGCCGGGCGCCAGTGGCAGCGCCTGGCAGCGCGTCCAGATGCGCTCATAGGCGGGGCGCAGTGTCTCCGTGCGTTGTTCGGCTTCCCCGATGGCCGGCCTCAGTCGCTCCATCGCCTGCTCAATGCGCCGGGCGATTTCGCGCTGATCGAGCCGCGTCAGCTGGCCATCGGCCACCACCCGCTCGCCCTCGACGAACACCGAATCGATGCCGATACCGCTTTCACCAAACACCAGCTGGCGCAGGGGGTCATTGAGTGGCGTGAAGGCCGGCGCATCGAGCCGGTAGAGCACCAGGTCGGCACGCTGCCCCGGGGCGATACGCCCCAGGCGGTCCTCCAGGCCCAGGGCGCGGGCACCGCCCAGGGTCGCGGCCTCAAGGGCCTCTTCGGCCCCGATCCAGCGCCGGTAGTCGTCGCCACGCAGCTTGTGGAGCAGCGCCGTGTTGGCGACCACGCGGAGCATGTCGGTGGATTCCAGCGAGCCGCAGCCGTCGGTGCCCAGGCTGACGTTGACACCGGCGTCGAGCAGCGCACGCATCGGCATCAGCCCCGAGCCCAGCTTGAGGTTGCTGTTGGGGTTGTGCTGCACGCTGGCACCGCTCGCCGCGATCCGGGCGATATCGTCGGGAGTCAGCCAGACGGCATGAATCAGCGAGGTCCCAGGGGCCAGGAAGCCCAGCTCGTCGAGATGCTGGAACAGCGTTTTGCCGCGCTCGTGCCAGGCCGAGGCGGCCTGGAGCCGGGTCTCCTGCACGTGGATGATCACCGGCAGTTCGGTGGCATCGGCCAGCTCGCGCACCCGGCGCAGGAAGCCATCGCTGCAGCGCTGAGGTGCCGAGGGCGCCAGCAGAACGCCAACCCGGTTCTCTCGCGGGTGGCGAGTGGCCGCCAGGGTCTCGACGAGCCGCAGGTACTCGTCCGGCGGCGTGGCATGGGCAGGCGCCAGGCCGGCCAGGGTCTCGGCACAGCACTCCTCACGGATGAACGGCACGCTTTCGTGAAACGGCACATCGAACAGCGTCGGGCCGAGCAGCGCGCGAATGCCGATATCCTCGTAGGCGGCCAGCGCCGCCTCGACGTGTTCGGGGTCGAGCACCGGTGACGCATTGAAGTCGTCGACGATGCAGGTGGTCCCTGAGAGCAGAGCCTGGCTCGCTCCCACCAGGGTTCGCAGGTAGACGTCATCGGCGGTGAGCGGCAGCGGCTTCGCCGGGCGGACGTAGTTCATCCACAGCTCGAGGGGCAGACGGTCGTAGCGCCCCTTGTGGAAATTCTCGTGGGAGTGGTGATGGCCGTTGATGAAGCCGGGTACGGCCAGGGTATGCCGGGCATCGATGGCCTCGCCCACCGGTGGCGCCGACCCGGCCGGTCGCACGGCACGAATCTCGCCGCTTTCGATGACGATATCCACGGGATCGGGCAGCACGCCGGCCCCATCCTCGGTGAGGGCTCTCGGCCCCATCAGGGTCAACTGGGTCATGATGAAACGGGCCGACGACCGCGAATGGGCGGCCGTCGGCGCTCTCCTTGAGGTAGTGGGTCACTCGCCCAGGTAGGCCTCGCGCAGGGCGGCCTGCTCGGCTTCCAGCGCCTCGGCAAACTCCTCATGCCCCAGGAACTGGATACCGGAGCCGATCTGGCCGATCAGGCGCAGGAAGCCTTCGTCCTGGGTCAGGCGCTCGAAGCCGTCGCTGAGCTCGGCAATCACCTCCTCGGGCGTGCCGGCCGGCGCCATCACCCCGCGCCAGAACTGGAAGACCACGTCATAACCCTCCTCCTGGCAGGTGGGGATATCGGGAAAGGCCTCGTCGCGCTCGATGTCGGTCACGCAGAGCCCCACCAGGGTCCCCGCTTCGAGGTGCTCGCCCACCACGCTGGCGTCGCCGGCATAGGCCATGGTGTTGCCGCCCAGCAGCTGGGTCACGGCGGGGCCACCACCGCCCAGCTCCACCCCGCGCATCTCGATATCGGCAGTGGACTTGAGCATCTCGAAGACGGTGTAGGTCCAGCCGTTGCGGTTATCGGAGCTATAGACCAGGTCGCCCGGGTTGTCTGCGGCATGCTCGACCAGCTCGCCGATGGTCTGGAAGGGCTGATCCGGCGTGGTGACGAAGATCGCCGAACTGTAGTTGATGCGCGCCACCGGCACGAAATCCTCCATGGCGTAGGGCAGGTCCTCGACCTGGGGGCGCAGCGAGTTGATGGTGGGGTCGCCGAACAGCAGCATGGTGCCATCGGGCGTGCTGCCGGCGACCTCCGCGGCCGCCACGGCGCCGCCGCCGCCGCCGCGGATCACCGAGATCAGCGGACGCCCGATGAACTCTTCACCGACCGCGGTGATGATGCCCGCATGCAGCGAATGGGAGCCACCGGCCGGATAGGGGGTGACGAAGCGAATCGGTTCGTCGGGAAGATGGCTCTCCTCGGCCAGTACGGCAGTGGCAGAGCCGAGGCTGGCGGCGGCCAGCGATGCAGAGAGCAGCGTCAGGGACAGGGCGTGACGGGTCATGAGTCGCCTCCTTTGGCGTTGTGGGACTTCATGCGACGGGACCTGGGGAGCCGAGAGGCGGCCCCCTGGGGCTTCAGCCCTCGCCACGCCATGACGACGATGACCAGGGCCAGAAGACAGAGAAGCGCGAGGCTGCCCGGGCGCGACCAGAAGATCGCCAGGCTGCCGTTGGAGAACACCAGGGACTGCCGGACGGCGGTTTCGAAGCCCGGCCCCAGCAGCAGCCCGATGATCAGCGGCGCGATGGGAAAGCCGGTGCGCCGCATCAGGTAGCCCAGGCCGCCGCCGAAGGCCAGGATCAGCAGGTCGAAGCGGCTGGAATTGACGGCATAGGCGCCACATACGCAGAGCAGCAGCACGCAGGGGTAGAGCACGCTCGGCGGGATGCGGGTCACCTGCTTGAGCCAGCGAATCGCCGCCAGGCCAAACACCAGCAGCAGCACATTGGTCACCAGCAGCACCAGGAAGAGCCCAAACAGGAAGCCGGGATTCTGCTGGATCAGCAGCGGCCCCGGCATCATGCCCTGGGCCATCAGCGCCCCGATCAGCACCGCCGTGATGGTGTCACCGGGGATCCCGAAGACGGTCATGGGAATCAGTGCCGCGGGCACCACGGCATTGTTGCCGGCCTCGGCGGCGGCCAGCCCCTCGGGGGAGCCCTTGCCGAACCGCTCCGGTTCGCGGGAGCGGCCGCGTGCCAGGCCATAGGCGATCCAGCAGGCGATCTCGGCACCCAGCCCCGGCAGCGATCCCAGGAAGGCCCCCACGGAGGTAGAGCGAAGGAGGGTGGGTCGCAGCGCCCAGAACTCCGCCCAGCGCAGCCGTTCGCCGCCATGCTGGACCCGCCCGGCGCTCTCCTGTGCAGAAGGCGGATGGGTCAGCTGCATCAGGATCTCGCTGAGGGCAAACATGCCGATCAGCAGCGGAATCAGTGATACCCCCGCCAGCAGGTCGGTATTGCCGAAGGTGAAGCGCTGGTAGCCCGACATGGGGTCGAGCCCGATGCAGGCCACCAGCAGGCCCAGCCCTGCCGCCGCCAGGCCCTTGAGGAAGCTCTCGCCGCTCACCGTGGCGATCATGGTCAGGGCGATCAGGTAGAGGAGCGCAAACTCCGGCGAGCCGAACCGGATCGCGATGGTCGCCAGCGGCACCGCCACCAGGATCAGTACCAGGGTGGCCATGAAATCGGCGACCACCGAACTGTAGAGGCTCAGTTCCAGCGCCTTGCGCGACTTGCCCTGAACCGTCATGGCGTAGCCGTCCCGGGCGGTCGCAGCCGCGGCCGCCGTGCCCGGCGTATTGACCAGGATCGCCGGAATGGAGCCGCCGTAGATGGCCCCCTTGTAGATGCCCAGCAGGAACGGGATGCCGATGGCCGCTTCCATGAAGAAGGTGAAGGGCGCCAGCACCGCCACCGCCATGGTCGCCGTGAGGCCGGGCAGCGCACCGATCAGGATGCCGCCGGCCAGACCCGCCGAGAGCGCAAGGAAGGTCCAGGGCGAGGCCAACATGGCGAGCCCCTGCTGGAGGATGCCGAAATCGATCACCGCAGCACCCCCCGGGGGAAATAGATCCCCATCACGCCTTCGAAGAGGTGAATGACCAGGGTCGGCGGCACGATCGCCAGCGCCAGCAGTAGCGGCCAGCGCCGCTCACCGAACAGCAGCGCCAGCGAGGGCACCGCGAGCATGGTCACCAGCCAGATGCCCAGCCAGGGCAGGCCTGCCGCCACCGCGACCATCAGGCCATAGGCCACCAGGGCACGCGACGTGCGCCCCCGGGACATGCTCACCGGGGCAGCCGGGCGCCAGGCCATGAGCACCAGCACCAGGCCGACGCCCGTGACCAGCAGGGCCACCAGGCCCGGAAAGAAGGCCGCCGAGCCGATGTCGCCCGGATCGCCATAGGGCGGGGGCGTGGCATGGACGATCCGCAGGAACAGCAGGCCCACCGCCATGACGGCCAGGCCCATCAGGGTCTCGACCGTCCGCGCGAGCCGCGACGGCAGGAGAGGCGTGTCGGAGGTCATCTCGTCACCTCCCCGGCCGGACGCGTCAGCGCGACCTCGCCCACCCCGTCAAAGCGGGCCTTTACGCCTCCACCCGGTGGCACCTCGAGCATGCCGCACCAGCTGCCCGTGGCGATGAGGTCACCGGCCTGCAGGGGCCAGCCACGCGCGGCGGCATGGGTGGCCAGCCAGGGCAGCAGGGCCAGGGGGTCATCCAGGGGGTGGTGCCAATCGTCATGAGCTTCCGCCACCCCCGTGGCCTCGAGGGACAGCCGAGCCGGGTGGACCCAGCCCGATACGCCGGCGCCTGTCACCAGGCCTCCGTGCATCTGCAGGTCGGCCAGGAGAAAGGCCGGGGGCAGCTTGCGCCAGGCCTCTGCCCGCACATCGAAGCACTCGATCACGGCAAGGGTTTCCCCTACCGCGGCCTCGGCCTCCTGGCGGCCGGCGCCTGCCGGCAGCGGGCGAGACAGGCGAACCGCCAGCTCCACCTCGATACCGGCCACGCTCACCGGGTCGCGCATCCGGGCCGGGCTTTGCTGGTAGAGGCCATCGGGAATCGGCGCTGCCTTGGGTGGATGGCCCATGGCCAGCTTCCATCCGTGCGGGCGGCCAGATGGCCACCAGCCCAGGCGCGTGCCCAGCGCCGTCTGAACCGCATAGGCGGCATCGTCCCCCGTCGGGGACAGGCGCCGGGCCTCCTCGGCCGACATCGGCTGGCCCGTCTGCCAGGCCAGGGCCAGCGCCTCGACCAGGGGCGCCGCCGGCTTGCCGCTCACGCCGACCATGTCACGCCACCCTCGGGTCGCGGCTTGGGTCGGGCCGGCTCCGGCAGGTCGCAGGGCAGGAAGTGGCCGCGACCGGCGACCCCCAGGTAGGCGCCATCACGCCAGACGACCTCACCACGGGAGAGGGTCAACGCCGGCCAGGCACTGACCGGTATGCCCTCATAGGGGGTGTAGTCGACGGCGTGGTGCAGGTCCGCGTTGCGAATGGTGCGCGCAAGCCCGGTCTCCCAGATCACCAGATCGGCATCCGCCCCCACGGCAATCGAGCCCTTGCGGGGATAGAGCCCGTACATCCGCGCCACGTTGGTCGCCGTCAGGGCCACGAACTGCTGGATAGTCAGTCGGCCGGTCTCCACGCCATGGCTGAACAGCAGCGCCAGACGCGTCTCGAGACCGGGAATCCCGTTGGGGATACGGTCGAAGCTGGCCTCTTCGCCGGCGGCAAACTTGCCCTCGGGGCCGGCAAAGGTGAAGGGGGCATGGTCCGAGGAAAAGACCTGGAAGACACCGCTCTCGAGGCCGTCCCAGACCACCTGCTGATTGGCACGATCCCTGGGTGGCGGGCTGCAGATGCACTTGGCGCCATGATGATCGTCATCGCTGATGCCGAGATCCTCGGCGGTCAGGAAGAGGTACTGAGGGCAGGTCTCGGCATAGATCCGCAGGCCGTGGCTGTGGGCCCAGCGCAGCTGTTCCACCGCCTCGCGACCGGACACATGCACGATCAGGATCGGCACATCGACCAGCTCGGCGTAGGCGATGGCCCGGTGGGCGGCCTCCCGCTCGACCAGCATGGGACGGGCCGCCGCGTGGTAGCGCGGGGCGGTATGGCCCTGCGCCAGCAGGCGCTCGGTCAGCCAGGCGATGCAGTCGGCGTTCTCGGCGTGCACCATCACCATGGCGCCGTGCTCGCGAGCGACCGCCAGCACGTCGATGATCTCCCGGTCGGCGAGCTTCAGATCGTCATAGGTCATGTAGATCTTGAAGGAGGTGTAGCCCTCGCGTATCAGTGCCGGCAGTTCCTCGCCGAGCACCTCGGGCGTGGGGTCCGTGACGATCAGGTGAAAGGCATAGTCGATGCACGCCTTGCCCTCGGCGCGGCGGTGGTAATCCTCCACGGCCGCTCGCAGGCTCTGTCCCTTGATCTGCAGCGCGAAGGGAAATACGGTCGTGGTCCCGCCGCAGGCCGCCGAACGGGTCCCGGTGAGGAAGTCATCAGCCATCCGCGAGCCGTCCGATGTTGGCTGGTCGAGATGGCAGTGCCCATCGATGCCCCCGGGGAGTACCCAGCGGCCGGCGGCATCGATCTCCTCGCGCCCGGCGGCCAATCCGCTGCCCAGCGCCACGATGATGCCGTTGCGGATGCCGATATCGGCCTCGAAGACGTCGGCCGCCGTGGCGCAGCGGGCGTGACGTATGACCAGGTCAAATTCGCTCATGGGTTCAGTCCTCCTTCCATCAGGCGGCCCCAGCCGGTGACGGGAATGCCCCCTTGCCCGGTCATCCGCAGCATCTTCCATACGACGGTGGCGGTGGTGTCCAGCACCGGCACTCCCAGCTCGGCCTCCCACTGGGGTACCAGATGGGCGGAACAGAGATTGGTACAGGCCACCACGATGGCCGGTGCTCCGGCCGCCGCCACCCGCCTCACCTGTGCCGTGAGGGCCTCCGCCGTGACTTCGGCGTAGGCGAAGTTCTCGCTGATACCGAGGTGATCCTCGGCCACGACCTCGAAGCCGGCGGCGCGGTAGTTCGCCAGAATCCGCGCCTGAACGTCCTCCGTGTAGGGAGTGACCAGGCCAAACTGCTTGAGCCCATGGGTCTCGAGGATCTCGTTGAGCGCCAGCATGGAGGTGGTCGCCGGCGTGCCGGTCTCCGCCTCGATGCGCTGACAGAGCGCGACGTCATGGTCGAACCCCAGCCATCCCGCGGAGGTCCCGCTCCAGCCGATCACATCGACGCGGGCGTCGGCGAGCAGGTTTGCCGCAGCGAGCACGTGGCGGTCGTCGAACTGCCCAAGTGCCTGCTCGCTCAGGGCAATCTCGGTAACGGTGAAGCGTGAGAAATGCGCGCTGACGCCAGGCAGCTGAGCCACCATCGCCGACGTGAGTGGCTCCAGGGCGGTATTGGACGAGGGTGTGAGCACCCCGAAACGAATGCGGGTCATAGTGAGGTTTCCCGATGAGCGTTGGTTTCAAGGCGGGTCAGCGTCAGCGGCTGTGCGCCCTCCCAGAGACAGCGGCGGCCCAGCTCGGGAAGCTGATCAAGCCCCTCCACCACCGTCATCACGTGATTACCGGCGATCGGCCCCAGCCGGCTGGCGAAGGCACAGGGTCCGTAGGCCAGCAGGATCTCGGTCTCGCTGTAGCCGCCGGGGTAGAAGAGCACCTCGCCGGGGGCGGGATAGCGGGTAGGTGTCTCCCAGGGCAGATCGAAGTCACGATCGCCAAGCGGTACCCAGACGCCCTCACCGCTCCAGCGCACGTGCACCAGCTCGGTCTCCCAGGGCAGCAGGCCCAGCAGGACCTCGACGCTGCGCGGTGCCTCCGGGTGCGTCTCGGCAATGAAGGTCAACTCACGACTGGTCAGGCAGAGGCGGTGCACGGGGTGGCTCATGACACGCCCTCCCGCCCCACCAGCCCGGCCAGGGCGCCCGGCAGGCCCAGGCAGGGCTTGGTGGGAGGAGCGGCATAGCTGCCTGAGGTCGCCGGGCGCGGGGCCAGCCGGGCCAGCAGCTCGGCCTGGCGCACCGCGCAGCTCACGCCATCGACGATCGGCACGGGGATTCGGCTCTCCACCTGACGGGCCAGGCCGGCCAGCGGCGCACCGGCGATGATCAGCACGTCGGCGCCATCCTCACGCACCGCCGATTCGCACAGGGCCACCAGTTGCTCTCCCTTGTCCTCCTGCACGGACCCGATGTTGCGCAGGGGCTCGTCCAGGCAGCGGATACCTGCCAACCGCGAAGCCATGCCGTAACGATCCACGGTCTCGCGATACCAGGCCTGAATGCGCCGGGAGATCGCCACGATTCCGATGCGACCACCCAGCATGGCGGCGCTCATCAGCGCACTCTCGGTCAGCCCGACCACCGGGATCGGCAGCATCTCGCGAGCCGCCTCGAGGCCCGGATCGCCGAAGGCGGCGACCACGGCCGCGTCATGCCCGCCATGGTGCTCGGCCAGCTCCACCAGCGTGGCGTAGGCGCCGATCGCCGCCTCGGCCCGCGTCTCGATATAGGCCACCCCGAAGGCGGCGGTGCGCAGGGTCAGTTCGGTGTCGGGAGCGGCGCTGCGCCGTGCCTCGTTGGCGATCAGCTCGGTGACGCTGTGGGAAATGTTGGGATTGACGATCAGCAGCTTCATCGGGTGCTCTTCCTTCATAGCTGGGCACGGGCACGCTGCCACAGCGCCTCGGCGGCAGACTGGGCATCGGCCAGCAGGGTCGCGGTGTCGGCGCGGCAAAGCTCACCGCCCTCGACCACGACCTCTCCGTTACAGATCACGACGTCGATATCCCGCCCCTGGGCGGTATGCACCAGGTTGCCGAGGGCATTGATCAGCGGGACGAGATGCGGACGGCGGAAATCGAAGGCGACCAGGTCGGCGCGCTTGCCCGGGGTGAGCGACCCCAGCTCGGCCTCCAGTCCGAGTGCCCGGGCGCCACCGAGAGTGGCCATCTCCAGCACGTGATGAGGCTGCCAGGTCTCGTTGACCTCCCCCTCCTGCACGCGCCCCATGATCAGCGCCCAGCGCATCACCTCGACCATGTCGGCATGCATGTTGTCGGTGGCCAGTGCCAGGTTGGCGCCGGCCTCGCGCAGGCGGGTGGTGGGCGCGATACGTCCGCCGGTGGCATTGCCGCGCGGCACATGGGCGATATTGGTGCCGCTGGCGCCGATGCGTGCGATGTCGCTGTCGCTGACGTACATGCAGTGGGCGGCGGTAAACCGGGGCCCGAGCAGGCCGACCTCCTCGAGCAGCTCGGTGGGGCTCATGCCGTCGCGCTCCTGCACGCGGTGGTTCTCCTTGAGGCTCTGGGAGAGATGGCCATTCACCCGAATGCCCAGGGCGTCACGGGCCTCGGCCACCCTGGCCAGCAGGTCACGTGAGCAGGTGTCCGGGGCATGAGCCGCCAGCTCGACTCCGAGCCGCCCGTCCATGCCGCCCTGCCAGCGCTCATGCAGTGCCACGGCCTGGGCCAGGGTGCGCTCGCCGATCTCGGCGCGGTGCTCCCAGATCCCTTCGTGCACTCGGCTGAAGTCCACGTCGTGGATACGCCCGCAGGTGATCACCCGCATGCCCAGTTCCCCCATGGCCGGCAGGGTCAGGTCGGCATGCACATAGCTGTCGTTGATCAGGGTGGAGCCGAACAGCAGCGCCTCGGCGGCACCCAGCCGGGCCAGTGCCACCGCCTCCTCCTCGCTGACCTCGTGACCGTGGGGCACGCCCGGGGTATAGGCCGGGGCAAAGCCCATGTCCTCGGCGACACCGCGCACCATGGTCAGGATGGTGTGGGTATGCACATTGACGAAGCCCGGCGTGATGACATGGCCGCTCAGGTCCAGCGTTCGCCGCGCCGGTGGCAGCGGGACGCCGGGGTCGTCCGGCCCGATCTCGACCAGGCGTCCGCCGTGGATCACCAGTCGTGCGCGGGGAATCTCGCCGAGCACCGGGTCGACGGTGATGGCGCGAGGGCCATGAATCACCAGGTCGGCGGGGTGGGCAGCATCAAACATCAGCGTCTCCTTGTGGAATCAGAAGCCCAGGGCCCGCGGCAGCGCCGTGACGAGCTGCGGGAAGGCAATGCAGAGGCCGAGGATGGCGAACTGGAAGGCGACGAACGGCAGGGATTCGGCGACGAGCTTCATCATGGGAACGCGGGTGATGCCGCTCATGACGAAGTAGAGAACACCGACGGGCGGCGTCATCATGCCGACCACCAGGTTGTACATGAACAGGAAGCCGAAATAGAGCGGATCGATGCCGTAGGCCACCGCTACCGGCGCGAACAAAGGCACCAGCATGATGTAGGCCGCATTGGACTCGATCAGCATGCCCACCAGGACCAGCAGCGCCATGGTGAGCAGGATGAACAGCATCGGGTCGCTGGTCAGGGATTGGATAAAGGCCGACAGCATCATCGGCACCATCTCGATGGTGAAGACGAAGGTCAGCGCCGAGGCGAAGGCGATCAGGGCCCCGACCATGGCGGAGGTGACCGCCGCCCGGTAGAGGCAGCCCGGCAGGTCGGCCAGGCGCAGCCGCCGGGTGATCACGAAGCCGATGAAGGCGGAATAGACCACCGCAATGGCGGCACCTTCCGTGGCGGTGAAGACGCCGCCGACGATGCCCCCCACCACGATCACCGGCATCAGGATGATGACGACGGCGCGCCGCGCCTGATGGGCCACGTTGCAGAGGTTGAAGCGCTCGCCGGTCAGGGCGTAGCCGCGCTTCCAGGAGATGAACGAGGCGATCGCCATGAACCCCAGGGCCAGCAGGATGCCGGGCACGATCCCGGCCAGGAAGAGCCCGCCCACCGAGACCGATGAGCCCGCCATCAGGGCGTAGACGATCATGGCGTTGCTGGGCGGAATCACCGGGCCAAGATTGGCGGCCGAAGCGATGACGGCGCCGGAGTAGGCGTCCGGGTAGTACTTGCGCAACGCCGGCACCAGAGTGCTGCCCATGGCGCTGGCGCTGGCCACGGCCGCCCCGCTGACCGAGGCGAAGATGGTGCCTGAGGTGATCGTGACATGGGCCAGGCCACCGTGCATGCGCCCGACCAGGCTGTTGGCGAAGGCGATCAGGCGATCCATGATGCCGGCCCTCACCATCAGCTCGCCTGCCAGCATGAACAGCGGTATCGCCATCAGCGGGAAGCTGTTGACGGCATGCATCATGCGCTGGGGCATCACCACCAGCTCGAAGTCGAGCATCCAGAGCCCGGCCAGGGAACCGAAGCCCAGCGCAAAGGCAAGCGGCATGCCGAGCACGGCAAGGAAGAGAAAGAGTCCTACGGCGAGCCAGGTCATGCGATCTCCTCCTCCCAGGTGCGCGAGCCGCCCCAGGCCAGCAGCGCCAGGTGCAGAAAGGCATGCAGGCCGCAGATCAGCACGGCGATGTAATAGATGGATGAGGTGATGGGCAGGGTCGGCATCAGCTCCGGCCAGCGGTCCACGGTCGCGACCCAGGCCCCCAGGGTGACCGTCAGCATCAGCAGGGTGGCGATAGCGGCCATGGCCCGGAAGAGCCACTCCCGCAGCCAGACAGGCATCAGCATTACAAAGAGGTCGATGCCCACATGGACGCCATGCTTCACCCCGTGGGGAATGGCCAGGAAGATCGCCCAGATGAAGAACAGCCGGGACAGCTCATCGGCGGAATCGATGGACGACCCCAGCACGTAGCGCCAGAACACCTGCAGCGACACGATGGTGGCCATCAGACCCATGACCAGGACGATGGCCCAGTAGGTCGTCGCGTCGCAGACGCCGACCAGGCGCTTGAGGGCGCCGAAGGCCCCGCCCCTGGGCGGCGGGGCAGGACGGGTCTCACGGGACGGATCGGACGAGAGCGTCATGACGAGACCTCACAGCGCCGCTTCGGCTTCCTGGAACACCAGCTCGATGAAGTCCGGGTCCACCCGGTCCTTGAGGCTCTCGGCGACCTCCAGGGTGGCCTCACGCAGTTCGGCGCGCAGTTCGGTGGAGATCGGGGTGAACACCATGCCCCCCTCGATCAACTGCTCGCGCCAGGCGTCCTCTTCTTCCGTGGCGGCCTCACGCTGCCAGAGCATCGCCGTCTGCATGGCATCGTCGATGATCTCGCGATGCTCCTCGGACAGGGCGTTGTAACGTCGCTGGTTGGCCACCGCGTTGATGAAGTCGTAGAAGTGCCCGCTGTCCGACAGGTGCTCCTGAACCTCGTTGAAGCGACGACTGGCGATGATGTTGTAGGGGTTCTCCTGCCCATCCAGCACGCCCTGCTGCAGGGCAGAGTAGAGTTCGGAGACATCCATCGAGACGGGGTTGGCGCCCAGTGCACGGAAGGTCTGCAGATGTACTTCGTTGGGCTGCAGGCGAATGCGCATGCCCTCGAAATCCTCCACCGAGGTGATGGGACGCAGGTTGTTGGTGACGTGACGAAAGCCCAGCTCGCCGTAGCCCAGGTTGACGAGGCCCAGTTCCGCCATCTTGGCGTCAAGATGCTCGCCGACGGGGCCGTCCATCACCGCAAACGCCTGGTCGCGGTTGTCGAACAGGAACGGAAGGCTAACCGCCTCGTAGTCCGGGACGGAGCGGGTGAAGTAGGCAATGGATGTGAACACCGCGAAGATGCTGCCGGAGCGGACCTGATCCACGTTCTCGGTCGCCCCACCCAGCTGCATGGCCGGGAACAGATCGACGCGGATCTCGCCGTTGGAGGCGCTCTCTACCTCCTCCTTGAACACCTCCATGGCACGGGACACCGAGTGGTCGGTCGGGAAGTTGCCAGCGACCCGCAGGCGTTCGGTGGCCAGCACCGAGGAGGACAACAGCATGCCAGCCGTCAGCAGAGACGCTACTTTCAGCAGGTGGGACTTGGACATCAGGAAACCCTCCGTTCGTTGTCGTGGGGGCGGCCTGGACATGATTGACCCTTGCCGCCTGCCAGGATCCAGCAAGCGGTATGCCAGCCGCATAGGCCCACATCGGGCGTTAGCGCCAGCGATGTCTCAAGCTCCTGATTTTAATTGTAAAAGATTTTGTCTTTAATTTTTTACAAAGATAATGTT
This sequence comes from Halomonas sp. JS92-SW72, assembly GCF_003547075.1. Taxonomy (NCBI): domain Bacteria; kingdom Pseudomonadati; phylum Pseudomonadota; class Gammaproteobacteria; order Oceanospirillales; family Halomonadaceae; genus Halomonas; species Halomonas sp. JS92-SW72. The sequence goes on along the minus strand of NZ_CP032147.1, from coordinate 1,089,411 downwards.
TTATATATTGAGTACAATTTGTGAGTTAGGAACCGCACGCAAAGTGTGCAAGAATCACGGCAACGCGCCCTGACGGTGCATTCCAGCTGCCGATCGACATGGTCGGCCCCGGGGCAGATCGCCGTTTCTGGCACGCATCGAGCTGCGGCATACTGAGCCCCACCATCAGACGGACGAGGACACCATGGACGCCTCCACCTCGAAACTTGCCATCGAGCAGATCGCCGAACGCATCACCGATGCGGTCATGGAGCATCGGCTGCCGCCGGGCATCAAGCTGGTGGAGGAAAAGCTGGCAAGCGCCTTCGGGGTGAGCCGGACGAAGATTCGTCAGGCGCTGACGCTGCTCGCCAAGGAGGGGCTGGTGACGTTGCACCCGAACCGGGGGGCCTTCGTGACGCGACCCAGCGCAGCTGAGGCACGCGACCTATTCGCCACACGCCGCCTGGTGGAGCCCGAGATTGTTCGCAACGTCATCGAAAGAGCCTGCCCGGGTGACCTGGCCAGGCTGCGTGCGCATCTTGAAGAAGAGGCCGAGGCGCGCCGCCAAGGTGACCGGCGGCGCATCATTCGGCTATCGGGGCAGTTTCATATGCTGCTGGCGAAGGTCAGCGGCAACAGCTTCATCGAGAAGCTGATGGCAGAGCTCTGCCCTCTGACCTGTCTGATCATCGCCCTCTACGACGAACCGCAGACCCCCGCCTGCCCGGAGGACGAGCACAGCGACATCGTCGAGGCGATCGCTCAACGGGATGAGACGCGAGCCATTGCGCTCATGCTCCATCACTTGCACCACATCGAGCAGGCACTGCATCTGGACTCCCCCTCCGAGCGGGACATCCACTGGGAAACCCTCTACGGGTAGTGGCAGTTTCAGGCTTGCATTGCCACCCAAACGGGTAGAGGCCGGTGTCACCCCCGGCGCCCTCCCACACCACCTCGGGTACCTTTGGGCATACGGCGGTTCATGAAGAACGGCTAAGCCCTCTCGCCGTGTCGAGTACCGAGACCGGGCCAAGCCAGTCGAACCACTTCCGCGGCAGCGCCTGATTCATGCGCGAGGCGCCGACATTCCGCCAGGGGCCTCGCCCGCTACCCGGTGACTGCCAGGCACGCTGAGGATCCAGCCCCAGCCCTGCAGGACAGGGGGCCGCTCTTCGATCACACGTCCGATGGTTCGCCCCCTGTCGCGCTTGAGGGTCTCACGAACACGCTGCATCAAGCGCTGCAGACGGGCCATGGCGATGGCCAGCCGGGCCTCAGATCAGTCGACGTAGGTCAGGTTGGTCTCCCAGCTCTCGCTGCTGACCTCGATGGCCGCCCTTACCGCCGCCTCATCGCCCGCCTGGAAGGCGGCATAGATGGCCCGATGGTCCTTGAGTGCGACCTCGGGCAGCGTCTGCATGGAGGTTTCCAGGGCCGCCTCGATCAGTTGGATCAGGGTCTCGCCCACCCGGATGGTCATCGGGTTGTGGGTCGCCTGCAGGATCGCGCGGTGGAAGGCGACATCATGACGCGCCGTCTGCTCCCCGTTGGCGATCGCCGAGGCCATGGCCTCGATGCTCTGCTGGATGCGGACATGGTCCTCCGGCCGGGCATTGTGCATGGCCTGCAGGGTATAGGCGGGCTCGAACATCTGGCGGAACTCGAGCACGTCTCGTGTCATGCCCCGAGCCAGGATCATGCCGAAGGCCATCGGGTCCACCAGGGGGGCCCCCGGCTCGCGGCAGATCATGGTGCCCTGCCCCCGCTTGACCTCCACGATGCCAATGGCCTGGAGCATCTTGATGGCCTCACGGACGCTCGACTTGCCGATCCCCAGGGTCTGGGTCAGCTCGGTCTCCGATGGCAGGTAATCGCCCGGCTGGAGCTCACCGCGAATCAGGGCCTCCTTGATGCGTTCCAGTAGCTGCAGGGCGACAGAGCTGCGGTCGATGGAGCTGCCGAAACTCTCCATGGAGGTGAGCGGCAGTGTGGGCTGGCGTTTCAGGCTCATGCTGGCCTCTCGTGTTGGCGTGGCGTGCCGCATCGAAGCGAATTTTGATTTGTCGATGCCGAAAAAGTTGGACGTCCTGTCATTTCCCGCTTGCAGGCGACTCGAAATCGAGTCTAGCATGGGCTCAGACAGCAGACAGCAGACATCTGATGTCTGAACACTGAAACGGCATCACGGGCCCAGGCCCGCATGCCCGAAACGGTGACAACAATGACAAGAACCAGGACAAGCGCCCGAGTGGTGGTCCTCACCACCGGCGGCACCATCGCCAGTAGCCCGGATGACTCAGGCCGCAACCGGTCAGGAGCGCTGCAGGGTGACGTACTGATGAGCCGGGTCTCGCTACCGGAAGGCGCGGCCATCGATGTCGAGGTCCGCTCCCTGCTGCAGAAGCCCAGCAATGCCATCACCCGCGATGACCTGATGCGCCTGCGCCGGGAGTGCCAGGCCCTGGCCGAGTCCCCTGATGTAGCGGGCATCGTCATCACCCATGGCACCGATACCCTCGAGGAGACCGCCTACTTCCTCGATATCACCCTGTCGGCTTCCCCCACCATCGTGCTGACTGGCTCGCAGCGCGCCCCCCACGAGCCCGGGACGGATGCCTTTCGCAACATCGCCGACGCCGTGATGGTCGCCGCCAGCGATGAGGCCCGCGGCCTCGGCACTCTGGTGGTGTTCAACCAGTCGATCTTTTCTGCCAGGCAGGTGCGCAAGGTCAGCAGCTTTCAGGTGAACGGCTTCGCCGCACCCGAGGCCGGCCCGCTCGGCTATGTCGACGGCGCAAGGGTGTGCGTCGCGATGCACCCCGCTCGCCCCGAGGCCCTGGGGCTCCCCGCCGATGCCACGCTGCCGAGGGTCGACATCCTGCCCGCCTACCTGGACGCCTCGCCCACCCTGCTGGAGGCCGCCGTTGCGGGAGGGGCCGCAGGCCTGGTGATCGATGGCCTGGGGCGTGGCCATGTCCCCCCGGACTGGCTGGATGCCATGCCGCGCATTACCGCGCAAGGCATCCCGGTGGCGATCGTCAGCAGCTGTCCCTCCGGGCCGGTCCACACCAGCTACGAATTCCTGGGCAGCCTGGCGAGCCTGGAGGCGACCGGCGTCATCGCCGTACCCGACCTGAGCGCCCGCAAGGCACGGCTCGCCCTGTCGGTCCTCCTCGCATCCGCGAACGGTGAGGTCGCCGCACCACTGCGAACCCTGACGGCCTGAGCATGGCCGGCAACATGCTCCGCCTGGCCGCGTCAGGCTGAAAGGGCCCGTACCGAGTGCGGGTGGCGCCGGGTCACGCCGGTGTCGAACGTCACGCGAAGATGCACACCAACAACCCAACAAGGTGCTGACAATGAAGAGCAAACTGACCAAGGTGTCACTGGTGGCGGCGATTGCCGCTGCATCCTTCGGCATGAGCCAGGCACAGGCCGCCGAGTACACCTTCAGCTTCGCCCACGTCCTGATCGAGGAGACCCCCAACGGGCAGGCAGCACTTCGCTTCAAGGAGGAAGTCGAGGAGAAATCCGAGGGACGCATCCAGATCAACGTACTGCCCGCAGCCCAGGTCGGCGGCGACGTGGAGATCATCGAGCAGATTCAGATGGGCCTGGTCGATATCGGCATCCCGCCCACCGCCACGCTGGGCAACTTCGAGCCGCGCATGCAGATCCTCGACCTGCCATTCCTGATCGCCGACTACGACACCATGGTGTCGACCCTGGATGGCGAAGTGGGGCGCGAGATCCTGGACACCCTGAGCGGCCACAACATGTATGGCGTGAACTTCTGGGGCGCCGGCTTCCGCCACATGACCAACAACATCAGGCCCCTCCATGGCCCAGAAGACCTCGATGCCATCCGCATGCGCACCATGCAGGCACCGATCATCATCTCCACCTATCAGAACTTCGGTGCCAACGCCACCGCCATGGCCTTCACCGAGGTCTACAACGGCCTGCAGCAGGGCGTCGTCTCCGGGCAGGAGAACCCGCTGGCCAACATCTACACCATGCGCTTCCACGAAGTGCAGGACTACCTGTCGCTGACCAACCACGCTTACCACGCCTATGCGGCGGTGATCAATCAGGACTCCTGGGACTCCCTCCCCGAGGATCTGCAGGCCGTGATGCTCGAGGCCTTCGACAACGGGCGTACCGCCTCACGCGAGCTGACCTTGCAGGACGAGGAGACGATTCTGGCCGCCATCCAGGACGAGATCGCGATCAACGAGATCACCCCCGAGGCGCGCGAGGCCTTCATCGAGGCCAGCATGCCGGTGCATGAGGAGTACGAGAGCGTGGTCACCACCGAGCTCCTGCACAAGGTCTATGACGCGGTGGGCATCGAGTACTGATCCCGCCATCCCCTTCGATGTCATGCTAATCCGGTGCACTCACCATGTTTGAAGCACTCAACAAGGTGATTGATTTCCTGGAGAGTGTGGCGATGGTCGCGTTCATGTCGATCGCGACCATCATCACCACCATCCAGGTCGTCTATCGCTACGGCTTCAATGGCTCGCTGTTCTGGGCCGAGGAAGTCGTCATCTATTCCATCATCTGCATGAGCTTCGTCGGAGCCAGCATGGGGGTCAGGCACGGCGTGCATATCTCCGTCGACGTGCTGAACGCCTTTGTGCCGCCCGCCATCAACCGCTGGTTGCATATCATCGCCGCCGTGCTGGGCATCGCCTTTGCCGGCTTCCTGGCCTACTACGGTTTCCAGCTCTACTTCAACACGCTGGGACGCGGACAGCTGACGGCCGCCCTGCGACTGCCCATGGCCTGGTTCTACCTGCCCATCGGCATATCCGGAATCCTGCTGATCCTGCGCTACCTGTGGGTCATCCATGAGGCCTGGACCAAGCCGCCGGTCACTCTCGCCGAAGAGCTCGCCGCCGAGAAAGACAAGCTCGTCTAACGACTGGAGACCCTCATGATCACGGCACTTCTTCCCATCTTCTTCGCGGTGCTGCTGCTGGGACTGCCGATCTTCGCGGCCCTGGCCTTCTCCGTCATCCTGGCCATCGAGTTCTTCGGCACCACCAACCCGGTCATCGTGCCGATGCGCATGTTCACCGGGATGAACAACTTCTCGCTGATGGCCATCCCCTTCTTCATTCTGGCCGCCGAACTGATGCGCATCGGGGGGCTCTCGGATCGGCTCATCAACCTGGCGAAGGCGCTGGTTGGCTGGGTACCTGGAGGCCTTGCGGCAGCCACCGTGCTCTCCTGTCTGTTCTTCGGCGCGATCTCGGGTTCCAGCCCCGCCACGGTGGTGGCCATCGGCACGATCATGTTCCCTGCCCTGGTGGCTGCCGGGTACGACAAGCGCTTCGCCATCGGCTTGATCGCCACCGCGGGCACCCTAGGGCCCATCGTGCCGCCCAGCATCGCACTGATCATCTATGGCTCGGTGACCGGCACCTCGGTCGGCCGGCTGTTCGCGGCGGGCCTGCTGCCGGCCATCCTGATCGGCTCGCTGCTGATCGCCTACTGCATCGTGTACGCCTCGTTCAAGGGCTACGAGCGCTCGCCATTTCCGACCCTTCGCGAAATCGGCGCGGCGTTCAAGTCAGCCGCCTGGGGCCTGGGTCTTCCGTTCATCCTGCTCGGCGGGATCTACAGCGGCATCTTCACCCCCACCGAGTCCGCGGCGGTGGCCTGCATGTATGGGCTGTTTGTGGGCATGGTGGTCTACCGCAGCATCGATTTCCGCACCCTGCTCGGCACCCTGCGCAGCTCCGGCCTGATCTCGGCCACCCTGCTGCTGATCACTGCCGGGGCCTCGGCCTTCTCGTGGCTGCTGGCCATTACCGGCACCCCGACCCAACTGGCTGGGCAGGTGTTCTCTCTTACCGACGACCCGTTATTGGTGATGGCGCTGTTCAACGTGGTGATGATCGTTGCCGGCTTCTTCCTCGACAGTGCCTCGGCCATCATCGTGCTCTCGCCGCTGCTGCAGCCGATTGCCGCCCAGGTCGGCGTGGATCCCGTCCACTTCGGGGTGATCACCCTGGTCAACTTCTCCGTCGGCATGATCACTCCGCCGGTCGGGCTCAACCTGTTCGTGGCCATGGCAATCTCGAAGATGTCGCTGCAGGAGGTCTTCAAGGCCTGTCTACCGCTGATCCTGATCATGTTGATCGCACTGATGGTAATCACCTACGTGCCCTGGATCAGCACCTGGATGCCATCGCTGCTCTACTGAGGAGGCCAACTATGCAGACAACGAGTTTATCCCTGGCCGCCGCGGTCGACGGCGAGCGCTTCTGGGCCGATCTCGAGGCACAGGCCCGGATCGGCGCCCTTTCCCCTCGCGGCATTCGTCGCCTGGCCCTGGACGATCAGGACAACCGCGCCCGGCGGTGGCTGATGGCGCAAGGCGAGGCGCTGGGGTGCAGCGCCCACTACGATGCCATGGGCAACGTCTTCCTGCGCCGAGAGGGGCAGGATCCGACCCTCGCCCCGCTGCTGATCGGCAGCCACTTGGACAGCCAGCCAAACGCGGGGGCCTATGACGGCACCCTGGGCGTGGTGGCCGGCCTTGCCGTGCTGCGCGCCCTGGCCGAGCAAGATGCCACCCATGCTCGCCCGGTCGAGGTGGTCTCCTGGACCAACGAGGAGGGGGCACGCTTCGCCCCTGGCGCCTCGGGCTCCGCCTGGTTTACTGGCCGGCGTGACGCCGAGACGATCCTCGCCGCGCGGGACGACGAGGGAATCACCTTCGAGGCGGCGCTGGCCGACTGCCTGGCACTGCTGGAGGCCCATGGGGCCCACTTCCGGCCCGAGCCGGTCGTGCCCCACGCCTTCCTGGAACTGCACATCGAGCAGGGGCCCGTGCTGGAAGAGCAAGGGGCCCCGGTGTGCGTGGTCACCGGCATCCAGGGCGTCCACTGGTATGAGGTCGAGGTCCATGGACAGGCCAACCATGCGGGCACCACACCGGAGGCGTCGCGCCGCGATGCCTTCATGGGCGCCCACGCTCTGGTTGGCGCCCTGAAGGCGGCGGTGGCAGCCCACGACGACCAGGTGCGCTTCACCATCGGCAAGTTCGCGCTGTCGCCCAGCTCGGTGAATACCATCCCCCAGCAGGCTCGCTTCACCATCGACCTTCGCCACCCCGACCCGGCAGTGCTGGAGGCGCTGGATGCGGCCTTCCAGCAGCTGGCGCAGCAGCAGTGGTCCAGCTGCACGGCCAGCCTGCAGATTACCTCGCGGGTGGCCCCGGTAGCCTTCGATGACGCACTGGTTGCCGTGCTCGACGAGGCCGTCGAGGCGCACTGGCCAGAGGCCCCGCGGCTGGTGTCAGGGGCCTTCCACGACGCCATCCATCTTGCCCACCTCTGCCCCACGGCGATGCTCTTCACCCCCTGCCGCGCGGGCATCAGCCACCACCCCGATGAACACATCGAGCGCGCCGACGCCGAGGTTGCCGTCCGCACCCTGGCTCATGCCGTCGAGCAGCTGCTCATGACAAGGAATGATTGAGATGACCCAGACCATTGACGCAGCCGTGGCCGCACAAGGCCTCACCCTGCCCGCCATCCCCCACCCCCGAGGCGCCTTCCTGCCCTGGTCACGGCTGGGCAACCAGCTCTTCCTGGCCGGCCAGATCTGCGAGCGGGGCGGCGAGGTCCTCTACCCCGGCAAGGTGGGTGCCGAGTTCGACCTCGAGACCGGCAAGCTGGCCGCCCAGGCCTGTGCCCTCAACCTGCTGGCCTCGCTCGGCGATGCGGTGGGCGGCGACATGAGCCGCGTCGTGCGCTGCGTGCGGATGAACGGCTTCGTCAACGTGGCGCCCGGTTTCCACGACGTGCCGCTGGTGATCAACGGCGCCTCGGAGCTGTTCATCGCGCTGTTTGGCGAGAACGGGCGCCATGCCCGCACCGCCATCGGCGTCGCCACCCTGCCCGGCAACGCCGCCGTCGAAGTCGAAGCGATCTTCGAGATCCGCGACTGATCAAAAGGAAGCCCGCCATGACCGACTCTCCCCTGAAGCGCCCGCTCCGCGAGCTGTACGCCGGGCTGCGCAGCGGCACACTCACTGCCACCCGCCTGGCCGAGGCCTCCCTGGCGGCCCACCAGGCCCGCGGCAAACATGACCATGCCTACCTGACCTGGAACGGCGAGGCCACGCTGGCCTTCGCCCGTGCCACCGATGCGGTGATCCACCAGGGCGGGGATACCGGGGCCCTGATGGGCATTCCCGTCTCCATCAAGGACATCTATGCGGTACCGGGCCTGCCGACCTACGCCGGCTCGTCGCGGCGTCTTCCCAAGGCGTGGGAACAGCCCGGCCCCATGGTCGCCGCTCTGCTCGCCCAGCTGCCGAGCGTCATGGGCAAGACCCACACGGTGGAGTTTGCCTTCGGCGGTCTCGGGACCAATGCCCATTGGGGCGCGCCTCGCAACCCCTGGGACCGCCAGAACCACCGGACGCCGGGTGGCTCCAGCGCCGGCGCCGGGGTGTCACTGGTGGGCGGCACCGCCAGTCTTGCCCTCGGCACCGATACCGCCGGTTCGGTGCGCATTCCCGCCTCCATGACCGGGATCGCGGGACTCAAGACCACCGCCGGCCGCTGGTCGACGCAGCAGATAGTGCCCCTTTCCAGCACCCTGGACACCCCGGGGCTGCTGGCTCACCGAGTGGACGACCTGGCCTTCGCCTTCGATGCGCTAGACGGCACCCTGACGAGCCGGGCCACCCGCGTTCCGGCGCCGCCCGCGCTGGCCGATCTGACCTTCGGCGTGCCCAGCACCTTCTTCTGGGAAGACTGCAGCCCGGGGATTGCCGAAGCCGTCGAGGAGGCCATTCGCCGGCTCGAGGCGGCCGGAGCCCGCGTGGTGACCCTCGACCTGCCCCATACCGACGAGGCGTACACCCTGTTCCAGCAGGGGGGGCTGGCCGCGGCGGAGCTGGCGGCCTTCCTCAAGACCGAGCTGCCCGAGATGATCGAGGCACTCGATCCCAATGTCGCTGCCCGGGTCAAGGCCGCGGACGACATGCCGGCCTGGGAGTACGTGCGCCGTCGCGCCGTCATCGACAAGCTGACTGCCGCGGCCGCAACGCGCCTGGCCGACGTGGACGCCCTGCTCACCCCCACCGTGGCGATCACGCCGCCCACCCTGGCGAGCCTGCTCCCCGAGGGCGCCTATGCCCGGGCCAACATGCACGCGCTGCGCAACACGGTGATCGCCAACTTCATGGGGCTGTGCGCCTTGACCCTGCCGGTGGGCAAGGACGCTGCCGGCATGCCGGTCGGGCTGCAGGTGCTGGCCGGCCCCTGGCAGGACGCCCGCTTGCTGGCCATTGGGCAGGCCATCGAGGAGCAGCTGGGCACCGGCCCCGACCTGCTCGGCGAGCCGCCGGCCCCCTGAGCCTCCGCTTGGCCGGAGCGCTCACGCCCCCCTTCACGCAGCAGCGTCAGTCAGGAGAGTAAGGCAGATGACCGATTGGGCCCGGATGACCCTGGCGGGCTTTCAGCGCGGACTCGCCCGCGGCGAGTTCGCGCCACTCGACTGGTGGCGGGCCTGCCGGGAACGCATCGATGCCCTGGAGCCCACCCTCCAGGCCTGGGAGTGCCTGGCCCCCGAGCCCGCCATCACCGCCCCTGATGGCGTGAAGCCTGGCCAGTCCCTGTTCGGGATACCGGTGGGCATCAAGGACATCATCGATACGGCCCGGCTGCCCACCACCTGGGGCACCCGAGGCTATCATCGGGTCGCTCAGTCTGATCTGGATGCCTCCATCGTCACCGAGCTCGTCCGCCTCGGCGCCCTGCCCCTGGGCAAGACGGTATCGACGGAATATGCCTACTTTCAGCCGAGCAAGACGCGCAATCCGCACGACCCGACACGCACCCCGGGCGGCTCCTCGAGCGGTTCGGCGGCGGCTGTTGCCGCTGGCATGGTGCCCGTAGCGCTGGGCACCCAGACAGTGGGCAGCATCATTCGTCCCGCCAGCTACTGCGGCGTCGTGGGGTTCAAGCCCACCCACGGCATGCTGAGCGTCGCCGGGGTGAAGGCACTGGCGCCGTCGCTGGACACCCTGGGGTGGTTCACGCGGCACCTTGCTGACACTCGCACCCTCTTCACCGCCCTCACCGACGGTGAGCCAATCGCGGCGCTGGCTCGGCTCGATGGCGTGCGCGTCGGCCTCTGCCGGGTGCCCAGCACGCGGCCTCCGTCGCCAGAGACCACCGCCGCCCTGCAAGGCGCCGCCGCGAAGATGTCGTTGCTCGGCGCCCAGGTCAGCCACGCTGACCTGGGTGCATCCTTCGATGAGCTCGTGGCGCACCAGCGGATCATCCTGGCCTATGAGGCCACGAGAGCCCTGGCCAGCGAGCGTGAACGCCTCGGGGCATCGATGAGTTCGCCCCTGCTTGAGCTGCTGGACGAGGGGCAGCGCCTCACCCTCGCCACTTACTGGCAGGCGCGGCAGGCCACCGAGCGGGCCAGGCTCGAGTTGTCGCGACAGCTTGCCGAGCGCTTCGACGTGCTGCTGGCCCCCAGCGCCCCGGGCGCGGCTCCGGAAGGCCTCGCCAGCACCGGCGACCCGATCTACTCGCGGGCCTGGACCCTGCTGGGAGTGCCCTGCGTGAACCTGCCCCTGCACTGGACGCCCCAGGGCCTGCCCGTCGGCGTGCAGCTGATCGCCGACCGCTATCGGGATCAACGGCTGCTGAGTATCGCGAGCGCCCTGATGCCCTGAGTCATCCACCCCGGAAGGAGATGCCGCCATGGCCCACCCGACGCCCATCAAGACGATTCATGGCCAGCACTGCCATCACGGCTGGAACCATGCCAACGCTCCCGTCGAGACAGTGACCCCCGGAACCACGCTCTCCTTCGAGTGCCAGGATGCAGCGGGCGGGTACTTCACCCGAGAGGCGAAGGCGGCGGACGTGGCGACCATGCCGTTCGAGCACCTCAACCCGGTGACCGGCCCCATCTTCGTCGATGGTGCGCAACCGGGCGACATCCTCAAGGTGACGATCAACGAGTTCCGCCCCTCCGGGTTCGGCTGGACCGCCATCATCCCCGGGTTCGGACTGCTGCACGATCAGTTCACGTCCCCGGCGCTCTTCCTCTGGGACTACGACACCAGCACTCGGACACCTGCCGCCTACGCAAGCCAGGCACGAATCCCCATGAAGCCATTCGCCGGCACCATCGGGCTGGCTCCCGCCGCCGCGGGCACCCACTCCATCGTGCCGCCGAGGCGCATCGGTGGAAATCTCGACATTCGCGACCTGAGCGCCGGCAGCACGCTCTATCTCCCCGTGGAGGTCGTCGGGGGGCTGTTCTCGATCGGGGATACGCATGCCGCCCAGGGCGACGGCGAAGTCTGCGGCACCGCCATCGAAAGCGCGATGACGGCCAGCGTCACCCTGGACCTGATCAAGGACACACCCCTGGCCATGCCACGTTTCAGCACGCCAGGGCCCGTGACGCGCCACCTGGACGGCGCCGGCTATGAGGTGTTCACGGGCATCGGTCCCGACCTGATGACAGGGGCACGCCAGGCGGTGGAAGGGGCCATCGACTGGCTGGGCAAGTCTCGGAACATGCCGGCCGAACAGGCCTATGTGCTCTGCTCGGTGTGCGGCGACCTGCGCATCAGCGAGATCGTGGATGCGCCCAACTGGGTGGTCTCCTTCTATCTGTGGGTTAGCAGTAGATATGGCACCAGAGGCGCAATGTGGGACAACAAACGATGAAGTGGGATTATCTGTGACGAGGTAGGTCAGCAAGTGGCTGATATATCAGTGACTAAGGTTGACCAGGAGGGTTTATCCGGGCGCGCTGGATAAACAGAAGAAGTGCCAAAGGTGCGCGAAACAGGAAAAGGGCCGTCTCGGTATGAGGCGGCCCTTTTTGCTGGGTGTTTGGCACAGGGCTGTCAGAGCCACCCCGCCGCCCAGACGGCGCGGCCGATGATCTCCAACTCATCGAGGCGGTCGCGGGGCACCTGGATCTCCCTGTATGCCGGGTTCTCGCTGATGATCGCCACGCCATCGAAGCTGCGCTGCAGCCGCTTGGCGTAGAGGTGGTGATCCAGGCGGATGATGTAGATGCCTTCACCCTCGATGTGCGTCCTGGTGTGGTCGATCAGTACGGTGTCGCCTGCCTCGAGCACCGGCTCCATTGAGTCGCCATCCACACGGATCGCAGAGAGGTGCTCGGGAGTCAGGCCCTGCTTGCGCAAGCTGTAGCGGGTGAAAGCCAGGTGGGTAAGCACCTGGCAATTCTCGTTCCAGGCGCCGTCACCGGCACTGCATTGGGCGTCGTAGAGCGGAACCAGGGCATAGTCCGCCATGGCGGATTCGCTCTCCGGCGATGAAGCGGACGCCTCCTGGGCGCACATCAGCTCCTCGCTGGCGTTTGCATAGACCCTGTGCATCGCTCTGGCCATGTCGTCGCCATAAGCCACCCAGTCAAGCGACACACCTGCCGCCATGCACAGCCTGGCGACCCCAGCGAAGACCGGAACTGACTCTCCAGTGGTCCAGCGATTCAAGGTCGACACGGAAACACCTGCAGCGCTGGCGGCCTTTTTACGTCCTCCCAAGCGGTCTGCCACCTCTGCGATTCGAGTTCCGATTCCATCTGTGGGATTCGGAACCGGGTTTGGTTCTTTCTCGTCCAGTTCCGTTTCCATCTAAGCACCTGATTTCATTTGATTGTCGCCAAGTTTGGTGGCATCCCGGGCGAGTTGAGGAAAAAGAACACCAAACATGGGTTGATAGCGCTCCAAGTTCGGGCTAGTGTTTATGGCAAGTGCCAGGTTAGACACGCCAGAAAAACGCCACCGAGGTGACGCCATGAAGCCCGACATTCCACGCAATCCCCACCAGCGCTGGGAATGGATCAAGTACCAGCTGCGCAGCAAGGGATCCAGCCTCAGCCGTCTGGCTGGCGAGCTGGAGGTATCGGGCAGTGCCGTGCAACTAGCCAAGTACGTGCCATACCCAAGAATGGAGCGGGCGATCGCTAAGAAGCTGGCGCTTGCGCCGACCCAGATTTGGCCAGAGCGCTGGAATGCCGACGGCACTCCGGCTCGGCAGCGACCCAATCGCGCGGAAAAGCGCTCCAGCACCAACCCATCTTCGCGCCTCCATTCCGCTCAGGATAGCGATTCTAACGCTATCGCGCACCGTCAATTGGCGCGGGAGGCGTGATCATGCGACGTGTCAACGATACCGAGACGCTTGACCTCTTCGAGGTACCACGTCCGGTGATCCCAAACCCGGGTTGCGGCAACTACGCCGCCCTGGTGAGTGAGCTGGTAGGGGCGGTGCTGAAGGACACCCCGGTGGATCGCCACGAGATCGCCGCGCAGATGAGCCGCCTTTCCGGCGACGACGTCTCCAAGCACATGCTGGATGCCTGGAGCTCCCCGGCGCGGGCCGATCACAACATCCCGTTATACCGCGTGCCGCTTCTCGAGGAGGTATGCCACAGCCACGCCTTCACCGACTGGCTGGTGCACCAACGCGGCGGGCGGGTGGCCTATGGACGCGAGGCGCTGGCCGCCGAGTATGGCAAGCGCCAGCGGATGATGGACCAGCTCAAGGCCGACATGCGTGAGCTGAAACGGCTGATGGGGGAAGAGGAATGAACTGCCAGACCTCCAACCTCACCCGCGGCTGGTTCACCGCCAGGGAGCTCGCTGGGCTGCCCGGGATGCCGGGCACCGAGCGCGGCGTGAAGAAGGCCGCCGAGCGCGAAGGCTGGGAAGGCCAGCGCCGTCTGGGCACCAAGGCCCTGGAGTACGCCTTCGCCGTGCTGCCGGCCGAGACCCAGAAGGTGCTGATCGCGCGCAGCGTGGGCCAGGCCGAGCCTGAGACCGTCGAGCTCGAGGCCACCCAGCCCGCCGGCGAGATCCGGCCCGCCGACGTCGACACCCTGCGCCTTACCGACACCCAGCGCCGGGTGATGAGCGCCCGGGTCGCCTTCGTTCGCGAGATCGAGCGCATGAGCCAGCTGGTCAGCCAGCAGCAGGCCATCGAGACGTTAGTCGCCCTGGCCAAGGCCGGCGATCTAACGCCGTACCTCGCCGAGCGGGTGGTGATCGCCAACGACCGCAAGAGCGAGACTCGCACCCTCAGCGAGCGGACCCTCAAGCGCTGGGTCTCCGCCTTCAAGAAGGAGGGCGAGCGCGGCCTGGCACCCAAGCGGCGTCGCGCCGATATGAGCATGCCGCCCTGGGCGGGGGCGTTCCTGAAGCGCTACCAGCGCCCGCAGAAGCCCAGCGTCGAGGCCGCCTACCAGCTGCTGGTCGAGCAAACCGATCCGCCGCATCCCAGCATCCACCAGGTGCGCCGTTTCCTGGCCAAGCTCAGCCCCGAGGCCCGCGAGCGCGGCCGCATGGGCCCCCGAGAGCTCAAGGCCCTGCAGCCGTTCAAGCGCCGCAAGACCGAGCACCTGCTGCCCAACGACGTGTGGGTGGCCGACGGCCACACCTTCGATGCCGAGGTGATCAACCCGCTGACAGGCCAGGCCTTCCGCCCCGAGGTCACGATGATCATCGACTGGGCCACGCGCCGCATCGTCGGCTTCGCCATCAACCTGGCCGAGTCGACCCTCGCCACCCTGGACGCCCTGCGCGACGCCGTCAGCCGCGTCGGCATGTTCAACCTCTTCTACGTCGACAACGGCTCCGGCTTCGACAACGCCTCGGTCTATGAAGTGGTCGATCGTCTCGGCGGCACCATCACCCACTCGCCGCCTTACAACTCCCAGGCCCGCGGCGTCATCGAGCGCCCGCACCAGAGCATTCTGGTGAGACTGGCCCGCGAAATGCCCAGCTATATCGGCGCCGACATGGACCCCGAGGCCGCCAATCGTGTGCACAAGCTGTCGCGCAAGGCGATCAAGGAAGGCCTCAAGCCGGCGATGATTCCCACCTTCCAGGAGTTCTACGAGCGCCTGAATGCCGCCCTGGATGCCTACAACTTCCGGCCACATTCCGCGCTGCCCAAGATCCGCGACCTGGAGACCGGCCAGCGCCGCCACCAGAGCACCATGGAGGCCTGGAAGAGCGCCGAGGCCGAGGGCTTCGAGGCGCTGACCGCGCCGGCCGAAGTGGTCGCTTCGCTGATGCGCCCCCAGGAGATCCGCAAGACCCATCGCGGCGAGGTGCGCTTCGCCGGCGGCCTCTATTTCCTGCGCGAGCTGAACGACTTCCACGGCGACGAGGTGAAGGTGGCGTGGGACTACCGCGACGTCAGCCGCGTGGGCGTGTTCACCCTGGAGGGCGAGTGGATCGGCGAGGCCATCCTCGATGGCAATGCCACCCCGGCGATGCCCGCCAGCATGATCCAGCGCGCCGCCGACAAGCGCGAGGCCGGCCAGCTGAGCCGACTGGTCAAGAAGGCCAAGACCATCACCGGCCAGGACGTCGAGATCCGCACCCTCGAGCCGGCCACCGAGCGCACCTATGACGAGCGCCGCCTTGAAGCCGGCCGTGCCAAGGCCCGCGAGCTGGCCGCGCCCCAGGCGCAGACCTTCGAGATTCCACGCGACCCCACCCAGCGCTATCGCCTGTGGCAGCAGCTGGACGCGCGTCAGCACTCCGGCGAGGTGCTCGCCGAGCAAGAGAAGAAGTGGTGGGAGAACTACCCGAAGACGACAGGATTCCGCGCCATCCAGCGCGTGATGGATGCCGAGGGACGGCAATCCCCCGGCACCCGGCGGGCCATGTAAAGGCATGGCCCATGACACCCAAGCAAGTGAGGACTGATATGAGCGTCAACACCATTGTACCACTGACCAACGTGGGCCTCCTGGCCACCGCCGTCGAGAACGTGATGAACCGGCCGCCGGAGCTGCCCGGGGTCGCGGTGATGTACGGCTTCAGCGGGCTGGGCAAGAGCCTGGCCGCCGCCTACACCGCTAACCTGCACCGCGCCTACTACCTGCAGTGTAGGGAGAGCTTCACCCGCAAGGCCTTCGTGCAGGCCATGCTGCGCGAGATGGGCATCACGCCGATGAAGACGCTGAACGAGATGATCGACCAGGTCGCCGAACAGCTCAGCCGCTCAGGCCGTCCGCTGATCATCGATGACGTGCAGTACGTCATCGAGAAGAGCGCCGCCAACATCATCACCGACCTCTACGAGGCCAGCCAGGGCACCCTGGTGCTGATCGGCGAGGAGCATGTGCCCACCGCCATGAGCAAGCGCCTGGAGCGCCTGCACAACCGGGTGCTGGAGTGGGTGCCCGCCCAGGAGGCCACGCTGGACGACGTGCGCCTGTTGGCCGAGAAGAGCTACCCCGACATCGAGATCGGCGTCGACCTGCTCGAGCGGGTGAATACCCGGGTGCGTGGCTGCCTGCGCCGGGTGGCGGTGAACCTCTACCAGATCCACAGCGAGGCGCTGGCCAACGGCTGGGCCCACGTGGACCTAGCCACCTGGGGGGATCGTGACATCCACACCGGCCAAGCGCCGGCACGGAGGGGCTGACCATGTCACGCAAGCCCGTCCATCTCGAAGCCCAGGGCCCCAAGGGCGACCGCCAAACGATGTGGGAAGTGGTGCGCCGCCTGCATGCCGACGAGCTACCGATCAGCGCCCCCGAGATCCGTGGCCAGCTGAGCGGCGCGGTGCCGCTGGGGCGCGTGCGCGACTACGTGACCGGCCTGGAGCGCGCCGGCTACCTGGCCCGTCTGGAGGAGCCCCGCAAGAACGGCGAGGCGGTGCACTACCGACTGGACCGGGACGTCGGCGTTGAGGCCCCGCGAGTCAACAGGGATGGCCGCCACGTCACCCAGGGCCTGGCCCGCGAGCAGCTGTGGCGCACGCTCAAGATTCTCGGCGACTTCAGTGCCGCCGAGCTGGCCGATGCCGCCAGCACCCCCGCGGTGCGGGTGGCCGAGCCCAGCGCCGCCGAGTACTGCCACTTCCTGGAGCGTGCTGGCTATCTGCGCATCACCCGCCAGGCCAGCCCCGGGATCGCTGCGCGCTACAGGCTGGTGCCCAGCCGCTGGAGCGGCCCGCGCCCACCGATGATCCAGCGCGTGAAGCAGCTCTATGACCCCAACCTGGGCGAGGTCGTGTACACCCGCGAGCCCAGCGCGGAAGGAGGTGCCGAATGAGCCCGCGCAACCCCCGCCCGGTGGATCTCTCCGCCTGGGGCCCCGAGCCGCCGCGCTGGATCCGCCTGCTGGCCAGCGAGGTGCAGGCCAGCAACCGCACTGAGACCGGCCTGCGAATCGGCATCTCACGCACCGCGGTGTCGCTGTGCCTGGCCAACAAGTACTCGAGCCCCAGCACCGCCGGCATCGAGCGACGCGTGCTGGCCGCACTGGATGGCCGCGACTGCCCCGCCCAGGGCAAGCGCATCAGCGCCGAGGCCTGCCGGGAGTTCCGCGCCCGCCCGGCCCCCACCCACAACCCCATGGCGATGCGCATCTGGCGCACCTGCCAGGGCTGCCCGCACAACCCCGAATGCGAGAGCGCGCGCGGGCAGGACGCCAAGGGAGGTGAGTCATGACCATCCGTGGCATCTGCCCCGAGTGCGGGCTCTCCGCCGAGCTGGCGGCATTCGTCACCCAGGGCGAGCACAACCAGGCGCTGGCCGCCGCGCTGGAGATCCCCGCGCTGCTCGGCCCCCGCGTGGTGCGCTACCTGGGCCTGCACCGGCCGCCCAGCCGGGCGCTGGCCGGGGCCAAGGCGGTGCGCCTGCTCACCGAGCTCCGCGACGTGATCGTCAGCGGGCGCATCGAGCGCAAGGGCATCAGCCGCCCGGCGCCGCTGCAAGCCTGGATCGCCGCCCTGGACAAGCTCCTCGAGCGCCCACCCAGCAAGTTGCCGCTCTCCGGTCATGGGTATCTCTTCGAGATTGTCGCCAGCGAGGCCGACCGGCTCGACGCCGAGGCCGAGAAGCGCAAGGAAGAGGCCGTTAGAAGCGGGGCCAGCGCACCGCCTTCTAACGCCTCGCCCGCCGTACGCGAGCGCAGCACCGAGGACGTGCTCGCCGAGCACCGCCGCCTGGCCGCCCAGGGTGGAAAGCCCCGGGCAGGCGGCAAGGAAGCGGCACCGCGCCGCGGCAAGCAAACCATCAGCCAGCTGCTGGAGGGCGCACCGCGCCCCGAGGAAGGCGAGTCATGAGCGAGCAACCCATCATCCGCAACCCCTACCAGGCCCCGCGCGTCGCCTACCGCCCGCGCTACGCCTGCCCGGAGTGCGGCCCACTGGGCAGCAACGAGTTCACCCTCGACCACCGCTGCGCCCGCTGCAACCGCCCGGTCCTGGCGATTCGCAAGCTCAGCGAGCGACACGACCGTGTGATGGTCAGCCTGCCGCGCCGTGACCTGGAGCTGATCATCGAGCACTGCGGCTGCGCCTACACCCACACCGCCCTGCACGAGCTGCTGGAGGCCCACGATGCGGACCTATAGCGACGCCACCCTCGAGCACTACGCCGACCGCTTCATCGCCCTGCGCCTGGCGCGGCACGGCGTCAACCTCGAGCAGTACCTGGCCAACCCGGCGCGCTTCGAGCGCCTGGCCCTGGAGCCCGAGCCCCCGCTGCCCGCCCAGCAGGCCGCTGCCCTGCGCCTGTGGTGGGCCTGGGATACCGGCCTGGCGCCGGCCGGGGCCAGCACCGTTCCCACGGCGCTGCCTGCCAACTACCAGTGCTGGCGCGAGCTGATCGCCCAGTGGCGCCATGCCGAGGCCACGGTGGAGCGCGACATCGCCCACCTGCCGCGCCGCAATGGCGCCTTCATCGAGCCGCTGCATCACCACCGCTTCCCGCGCGGTGGCCAATCCGACTTCACCAAGCGAGGAGCCTGACCATGAACGCCAAGACCCCCACCGCCGACAGCGTGCCCGAGGGCTTCCGCCAGGATGCCAAGGGCCGGCTGGTGCCCGAGGACCAGATCAAGGAGATCGACAAGCTGCGCGACGAGTTCGTGCTCTCCATCGTCGACCGCGCCTGCGAGCTGCGTGACGAGCTGCGCGACTTCAAGGGCGACGTCTTCTCCGAGATCGAGGCCTTCGTCGAGACCAGCGCCCAGGAGTACGACGTCCAGATCGGCGGCAAGAAGGGCAACGTCCAACTCACCAGCTTCGACGGCCAGTACAAGGTGATCCGCGCCATCCAGGAGCACATCACCTTCGACGAGCGCCTGCAGGCCGCCAAGGGGCTGATCGACGAGTGCCTCAAGGAGTGGACCGCCGACGCCCGGCCCGAGATCGCCACCATCGTCCAGGACGCCTTCCGGGTGGACGCCGCCGGCAACATCCGCACCGGCCAGGTGCTCGGCCTGCGCCGGCTCAACATCCAGGACCCGCGCTGGCTGCGCGCCATGGATGCCATCGCCGACGCCGTGCAGGTCACCGGCTCCAAGAGCTACGTGCGCATCTACAAGCGCGACGAGAGCGGCCGTTACCTGCCCATCAGCCTGAACATCGCGGAGGTGTGAGATGCAGTTCGATGAAACCGAGTTTTCGAAGCTGAGCACCAAGGCTGACCGTGCCCGGTATCTGCTGAGAGTTGGTGTGACAGCCAGGCTGACCATCGACCCGGAAAAACTTCATCCGGCTTATGTGCCGAAGGTTGGCGACATCCTCATGGCCTCGCTATGCGGCTATTTCGATAGCGAAGAGGGCGCGATAGAAGCTGGCACCAAAAGGCTTCAGGACTACGCCGGCGAGGAGGTGTGTGATGCCTAGCAAGTGCGAGTTCTTCCATCGACTCCAGGCGCGCGGGGTGACCCCCGCCGCCGCCAAGAAATGGCTGAAGGCCAACCCCCCGCCCAAGGGCTGGAAGCACAGCGCCTGGCGCTGGGCCTTCGAGAACATGACCCCGGAGGTGTGACATGAGCACCGCAACCCAGGGGCCCACCGGGCCCCGCTGCACCATCACCATCGAGCAGGGCGAGGCCGGCGTCATCGTCGCCGCCGAGCTCGGCGAGGGCCTGGACTTCCGCGAGCCCATGCTCACCCAGGCCCTGGCGCTGAGCGGTATCGACGCCATCAACCGCCAGCTCGCCGACCTGCGCGAGATCGCCGAGGCCAGCGGCCAGCCGCTGCACCCCACCCGCCCCTACAACCACTGAGGTGACTGCGATGAACGAGCCGATCCTGATCCGCGTGCGGCTCAGCACGCAGACCTACACCGCCAGCGCCGCCGGCAAGCGCGCCAGCGCTACCGCCGGGCACCGCCAGGCCGCCGAGCGCCTGGCCGAGAAGCTGGCCGAGCCCGGCACCTGTGAGCTGTGCTTCGCCGGCATCGACAACCGCGACCCGGCCCGCGCGGTGCACTGCTACAAGCTCTACCCCAACCCGCAATAGCGAAACGTCCCGGCTCTGATTCAGAGCCGGGCGTCGTCCGGCGGTGGTGCGCCGGGCCTGATGAGCAGCCAACGAGGTGACGTGTGAACAAGTGGCAACAGCTCGAGGAGCAACTCAAGGGCGTATTCGGCAGCGCGACGATACTGGCCGATGGCCACGAGGTGATATTCCAGAAGCGCCTCGACGGCGAGAAGCTGGTGATCCAGGTCGGCGTCGACGGCTGGATCAAGGGCACTTGGCACAAGGTTGACGAGCACGGCAATCCAGAGCACCCCGAGGGGCGCTTCTGGCGACCCATGAAGCGCCGCGCCTGGCAGCTCAAGCAGTACAAGGAGCTGAAAAAGGTCTTCGGCAAGAAGAAGGCCGACGAGATGACGGCCCTGCGCACCGTGGCCTTCAGCCCCTACTGGGGTAGCCCGCGTCCGCTGATCAGCCACCTCAAGCGCCACTTCCCGGATCTCGAGCTTAAGCGCGACGAGGTGACGTCATGATCAGCAAGGGCAAGCTCGCCCAGATCCATATCGCCAAGGCCCAGCTCGGCCTGAGCGATGACGAGTACCGGGCTATCCTGGCGCGCACCGCCGGGGTGAGCAGTGCCAAACAGCTCACCAACCGCAACGTCGGCAACGTGCTCCACGAGTTCCGCCGGCTGGGCTTCGTGCCTAAGCCGGCCAAGAAGGCCGGGCGGAAGGCGCCGCGCCCGCCGCGCAGCCGCGCCCGGGTAATGGACAAGATCGAGGCCATGCTCGCCGAGGCCGGCCGCCCCTGGGGCTACGCCGACGGCATGGCCCGCCACATGTTCCAGGTCGAGCGGGTCGACTGGCTCGACGACGACCAGCTCCAACGGCTGATGCAGGCGTTGATCATCGACGCCAAGCGGCACAAGAGGTACCCCGATGAGTGATGACAACCTGGATCTCGGCTTCGCCATCCCCGACGACGCCCTGGAGCGACTCGAGGACCCCGAGCTGCTCAAGAAGTGGCCCCAGGGCCTCACCGACATGATCATGGTGATCGAGGCCGCCATGGTGCGCCGTGGCGCCACCCGCGAGCAGGCCCGCCGGGTCGCCTTCGTGGCGGTGCGGGCCCTCAGCCAGTTCGCCGGTGGGCGCAGCTTCTACATCCCCAAAGGCGAGGCGCTGGACCGCGCCCTGCGCGACCGTGAGCTATGGGAGCGCTTCGACGGCAGCAACGTCAGTGAGCTGGCCGCCTGGGCGCACCTGACGGAGGTGCAGGTCTACGCCATACTGGCAGAGCAGAGGAAGCTGGCGCGCCGGAGAGTGCAGCCAGGGCTGTTTGAACACCAGGCCTGAGGGGAACAGGGCATGAAGAGAAAAACGATAATAGGGATCGTCCTGCTGTGCGCAGGACTCGCGGGGTGCTCATCCACCCCGGTCAACAAGGAGACACGCTCGGGATACGCCGAGGCGATGATTCCGCACCTCAGCGGCGAGGAGATCCGCGATAGGATTGTGTCTCGCTGCCTGGATCGTGGCTTTTCGATCGACACTTCTACCGAGACCCAGGTGGTCTGTCGCCAGCGGATAGACGGTGCGGCAGGCATCATGACCTGGGCCATGATCGGCAACAGTTACTCCACCCAGCCCGATGCAGTGCTGCGCTTCACCATTGCCAACAGCGAAGGCGCCTACCGTGTGGTGGCACAGCCTCATGCCGAGACCCAGATGGCCATGGGCCAGATGCAGCGCATGGACTTGAAAGCGAACAACGAGCTGCGCAACAACATCCAGGCCTTTCTGGACTCGCTCTAGCCCGGCTTTACAGCCCGCCCACGATCACGCTAAATACCTCCACCACGCCCCGCCATCGAGCGGGGCGTTTTTGTAAGACGCCTGATTGCCGGGCATCTATAGCCAGCCTCTAGCCTGAATTCATAAGAGACATGAATCCATCAGGCGAGGTTCCCCGTGTTATCAAGAAAGGTTTTGGACAAGCTGCGCGTTGGCCCCTGGCTGGTCGCCGCGCTGATCATGGCCGCCGTCGTCGGCCTGCTCTACCCCCACCAGTTGGGCGTGCTGTTGTGGAGCCTGACCAAGCTGAGCTTCGGCGCCTACCTCGGTTACTGGATCGACCGCTCGATCTTCCCCTATGCCCGCCCGGGCGATGCCCTGGATCCACCCCCGCCGGAAGCCCGCGACTACTATCTGCCGTTGATGGTCGAGGAAGGCATGATGGACCCCGCCATGCTGATGCTGCGCCGGGCGATTATCATCGCCGCCGCCATCATCGCGCTGGGGCTGGGGGTGTAACGTGGCCCTCGATCGGCGCACCGTGCTGGCGGCCATTGCCGCGGAGACCGCGGACCGTTCCGGCCCCATGCCGGTATGGCTGGTGGAGGTGGCGGCCAACGCCAAGACCAAGCCCGAACGAGACTTCGTGGCCACCGAGCTGATCGCGCTGCGCCAGGAGCAGCTGATCGAGTGCCACCGCCAGAACGGCGCCAGCGGGATCTCGTTGACCGAGGCCGGCCGCGCCGAGCTCAGGGCCCTCAACCAGGGCAAGCCTTCGCCGGCTGCCTCTCGGCCAGCCCCCACCCCGGCCGCCCCAGTGCCGCCGGGCGCGCCCCCAGTGTCCGAGGTGGTGTCTGAGTCGGCGCCCCCGGCGCCACCTGGCGACGCCTTGCTGCCGGTGGCGGAGATCCTTGACCCCATCGATCAACCTCGGCTTTACGCCCTGGTGATGGCGCTTTCGCGCGTGACCATGAGCGAGCTCGAGGCTGCTATCGAGACGCGCGACCTGGCCCGGGCCCGCGAGCTGCAGGCCCTGCTGGACGGGGTGCGTCGGCACCTGGGGAGGCCGTCATGAAGTCGCGCATGCCACCTTGCCTCGAGCCGTACCTGGGGATTGCCGTGTGGGGCCTGGCGGCGGTGCTGTGGTACCTGGTCCTGTGGACGCTGCTGGCGTGCCGCGCGCTGGCCAGCCGCTATGGGCTGGCGGCACTGCTGGTGGTGTTGATCATCGTCAGTTGCCAGCCCGTCAGCGCACAGGGCATCCCTTCCGCCGCTGCCCAGTATCAGCGCGAGCTGACCCGCGTGGTTCAGCACGAGTGGGGAATGAATGGCCGGGTGGCGGTGCATGCCGCACAGATCCACCAGGAAAGCGCCTGGCGCCCCCACGTCAATAGCCCGGTGGGCGCCCAGGGTCTGAGTCAGTTCATACCGACGACCTCGGCATGGATCGTCGAGATCTATCCGGATCTCGGCACCGCTGCGCCTTACTCCCCAGGCTGGGCGATGCGCGCCCAGGCCCGTTACAACAAATGGCATTGGAACCGCCTTGCCGGCACGGCCGATCAGTGCGAGCGCTGGGCGATGACCATGAGCGCCTACAACGGCGGGCTTGGGTGGGTGAATCGCGACCGGCGCCTGGCGCGCGCCGCCGGCGACGACGATGCCCGGTGGTTTGGCCACGTGGAGCGCTACACGAACCGCGCCGGCTGGGCCGAACGCGAGAACCGCGACTATGTGCGACGCATCCTGCTGACCCTGACCCCGCGCTATGTGCGAGCTGGCTGGGCGGGAGGTGCCCCGTGCTAAGCGTCGCTCGCAAGCTGGTGCCCGCCTGGGTGTGGGCCGCACTGCTCGGCCTGCTGGCCTTGGGTGGACTGGGCTGGTGGGGCGTGACCACCTGGGAGGGCCGCGTGGCCGAACGCGAGGCGCTCGCCCAGGAGGTGGAAGCCCTGACCGCCAACCGCGACCGCTGGCAGCAGCGCACCATGGACGTGCTCGAGCAGCTGGGCCAGGCCCGCGAGCGCACCCGCCAGGCCGAGGCCGCGCTGGCCGAGCTGCAGGAAGCTCTGGCCGAACGCGACGCCGACTATCGCGAGATCCGCCGGCGTATCCGCGAGGCCCCTGCGCAGGACGACGGCCCCGTGGCCCCGGTGCTGCGTCGCGCCCTGGAGGAGCTGCCTCATGCCGATTGAAGGAATTGTGTTCCTGGTGCTGATGATCGTCGGCGGCGGCCTTCAGGTGTATTACACCTGGGGCTGGAATCAGTGGCCGGCGAGATGGGTCCCTCTTATCCCCTGGCTGGTGGTGCTGGCATTGATGCTGCTCAACGGCTGCACCACCCGCGAGGCACCGCCCCCCGAGCCGCCGCCGCTGCCCGCCCCGGTGCTGTGCGCGCCTTCGGTGGGGGCCACCGAGCCGGAGCCGGAGCCGGATCGACCGGGCGAAAGCGCCACCCAGCAGGACGTCGCCCTCTACCTGATCGACCTGCACCGCTGGGGCTGGCGTGGCTGGCGCCGCCTGGCAAGCGTTAGAGAGACCGGCGCGACCTGCGCCTCTAACGCCCAAGAACCGACAACCAACGAGCCGAGGGAATGATGGGAGCCATCGACTGGACCGCCGCGCGCTTCTTCTTCGACGTGATCTCCGCGCTGTTCATGGTGGGGGTGGCCATCTACGTGTGGTGGAGCAATCGCAACCGCGCCACCGGCGACGCCATCCAGGATGTGCACGCCCGGCTAGATCAGGTGGACCGGCACGTCGCCCGCATCGAGCAGACGCTCGACAGCCGCCCGGGCTACGCCGAGATCGACGTGCTGCGCGCCGAGATGGCCACGATCAGCCGCGGCATGGCCGAGATCAGCGCCCAGATGCAGAGCACCACGGCACTGCTGGGCCGCCTGCATGAATACCTGCTCACGGAGAAGGGGAACACGCGATGAGCACCGACTTTCAGGACTTCGAAACCGAGGGGCGCCGGCTGGGCATCCTGCGCATCCTGTCGCGCCGCAACCAGTTCACCACCAACGAGTACAGCCTGCACGACGAGTTGAAGGGCGCCTACGCCCACCACGTCAGCCGCGATCGCCTGCATGGGGATCTCGCCTGGCTGGAGGAGCAGCAGTTGGTGATCACCCAGCAGCCGCGCGCCGGCTGGATCATCACCCTCACCGCCCGCGGCTCGGATGTGGCCGAGGGCCTGGCTCAGGTGCCCGGGGTGGCCAAGCCGCGCCCGGGCATCCGCTGAGGAGCCGCCCATGCCTCCACGCAACAAGGTCTACGACCTGCCGCCGGAGATCCGCGAGGCGCTCAACGAGCGCCTGGTCAGCACCGGTTTCCAGGGCTACGAGGAGCTCGCCGCCTGGCTCGAGGAGCAGGGCCACAAGATCTCCAAGAGTAGCGTGCACCGCTACGGCCAGGATCTTCGCGAGGAGTTTGAGGAGGCCATGGGCGACGTGCGCAAGACCACCGAACTGGCCCGCGCCATGGCCGCTCAGGACGACGACGAAAGCGGCCATCTGATCGACGCCACGGCCCGGATGGTGCAGGACCAGCTTCTGCGCATCACCATCGCTATGCGCAAGGCCGAGGAGGACCCGGCCAAGGCCGCCAAGCAGTTGGGTAGCGTGACCCGAGCGTTGGCCGAGATCGGCCGCGTCTCCCTAGGGCAGAAGAAGTGGGCCCGCGAGCTGCGCGTGGAGGTGGCCCGCGAAGCGGCCGAAGCCGCCGAGGGCGCCATGGCCAACCAGGGCATGAGCCGCGAGGCCATCGACTCGATCAAGCGCGACATTTTGGGGATCGCCTGATGAGTGCGCTGCCTGAATCCGTGCTGCTGCCCTACCAGAAGGCGTGGATCGAGGACGACGCCGACCTCAAGATCGCCGAGAAGAGCCGACGCACCGGCCTGACTTGGGGCGAGGCGGCCGATGCCGTGCTGAGTGCCAGCGCGGCCCGCACGGCCGGTGGCTGCAATCACTTCTATGTGGGCTCCAACAAGGAGATGGCCATCGAGTTTATCGACGCCTGTGCCATGTGGGCCAGGGCGTTCGACCGAGCCGCCAGCGCCATCCAGGAGGAGGTGCTGCACGACGAGGACAAGGACATCCTCACCTTCAACATCCACTTCGCCAGCGGCTTCAAGATCCAGGCGTTGAGCTCGCGACCCAGCAACCTTCGGGGTCGCCAGGGTAACGTGACTATCGACGAGGCCGCCTTCCACGAGAAGCTGGCTGAGGTGCTCAAGGCGGCCCTGGCGCTGACCATGTGGGGCTCGAAGGTGCGCTTGATCAGCACCCACAACGGCGTCGACAACCTGTTCAACGACCTGATCCAGGACAGCCGGGCCGGCAAGAAGCGCTACAGCGTGCACCGCATCACCCTGGATGACGCCTGCGAGCAGGGCCTCTATCAGCGCATCTGCCAGGTGCGCGGCATCGAATGGAGCCAGGCCGCCGAGGACGAGTGGAAGGCCAACCTGCTGGCCGACACCGCCACCCGAGAGGATGCCCTCGAGGAGTACTATTGCGTGCCCAAGAGTGGCGGTGGGGCGTACCTCTCACGCGCCTTGATCGAGGCGCGCATGATCGATGCCCCAGTGCTGCGCTTCGAGGGAAGCGCCGAGTTCAACGCCGTGCCGGAGCGCTATCGGGCGCTGGAGGTCGAGGAGTGGTGCCAGCGTGAACTGGCCCCGCTGCTCGAGCAGCTCGATCGCCGCGATGAGCACGTCTTCGGCGAGGACTTCGGCCGCTCCGGGGATCTCACCGTGATCGCGCCCATGGCCATCACCGCCCACCTGGTGCGCCGCGTGCCGTTCCTGGTTGAGCTGCGCAACGTGCCCTTCAAGCAGCAGGAGCAGGTGCTGTTCTTCATCGTCGACCGCCTGCCACGGCTGCGGGGCGGCAAGCTGGACGGGCGCGGCAACGGCCAGTATCTGGCCGAGCAGGCGGTGGAACGCTACGGCAGCACCGTGGAGGCGGTGATGCTCACCCAGGGCTGGTACCTGGAGAACATGCCGCCCTTCAAGGCCGCCTTCGAGGATGCCGGCATCGAGATCCCGCGCGACCGTGACACCGGCGACGACCTTCGCGCCCTGGAGGTGATCAAGGGCGTGCCCAAGCTGCCCGATGCCAAGACCGGCGCGAAAGGCGACCGCCACGGCGACGCCGCCATCGCCCTGGTGCTGGCCCACGCCGCTAGCCTCGACGACGCCGTGACCATCGACTTTATCCCGGTGCCCCGAGGCTCCGCATCGGCCTTCGCAGATGACGACGACAACATGACAACCGACTGGGGAGGTGGCGCATGGTAGCCATTCGAGGATTGATCAACCGCCTGTGGGGCGGTGGCCACCAGGCGCTGGACGAACAGCAGACCGAGGAAGACGCCGCCGGGACCGCCCGCATCGGCTCGCTGAAGCGCGAGTTCGCCGAGCATCCCAGTAAGGGGCTGACTCCGGCCAAGCTCTACCAGGTCCTCGAGGAGGCCGAGCAGGGCCAGCTCAAGGCCCAGCATGAGCTGTTCGACGACATGGAGGAGAAGGACGCCCAGATCGGCGCCGACCTCGGCAAGCGCCGCCAGCTCGCTGCCGAGCTGGAGTGGCAGATCGTCCCGCCGGATGGCGCCGATGCACGCGAGAAGCGCGCCGCCGACCAGGCCGCCGAAGTGTTCTCGGGCTTCGAGGTCGAGGATCTGATTCTCGACCTCGGCCAGGGCATCGGCCACGGCTGGGCCAATCTGGAGCTTACCTGGTCGCGCGACGGCGCCACCCGCTATATCGAGCAGCCGACGCTGCGGCCCCACAGCTGGTTCCGGCTGCATCCGCACGATCAGAACGTCATCACCCTGCGCGACCACAGCGCCACCGGCGCCGAGCTTTGGCCGCTGGGATGGGTACAGCACCGCCACCGCGCCAAGGCAGGCTACGTGGCCCGCATGGGCCTGCACCGCATGCTCGCCTGGCCATACCTGTTCCAGAACTACGCCCTGGGCGACCTGGCCGAGCTGCTGGAGGTCTACGGCCTGCCCGGGGTGGTGGGCAAGTTCCCCAAGAACGCCACCGACAAGGAGAAGGCCACGCTGCTGCGTGCCGTGGTGAGCATGGGCAAGGATGCTCGCGGCATCATCCCCGAGGGCATGGCGATCGAGTTCCAGGAGGCTGCCGGCAAGGGCACCAGCGCCGACCTCTACAAAACCATGATGGACTGGTGCGAGCGCGCCAAGGCCAAGGCAATTCTCGGCGGCACCCTGACCAGCGGCACCGGCGAGGGCACCAACACCAATGCCTTGGGCAACGTGCACGAGCGCGGCCAGGCCAGCCTGATCCGCTCCGACATCCGCCAGTACGCCGGTACCATTCGCCGAGCGATCCTGTGGCCCATGGCGGCGCTCAACTTCGGTATCGAGAAGGCCAACCGCGCCCCGCGCTTCTACCTCGACCCCGGCGAGACCGAGGACTTCAAGCAGCTGGCCGAGACCCTGCCCACCTTCGTCGACATGGGCGCGCGCATCCCCAAGTGGTGGTTCCACGAGAAGAGCGGTATCCCCGAGGCCGGCGAGAACGAGGAGATCCTCACGCCCCGCGCCCAGCCTGCCGATCCGTTCGCCGGCCCGGCGGCCCTGAAGGGGCCGATCCTGCCGATCCTGCGGGGGCGGCGCCCGACAGCGGCGTTGGCAGCGCTGCGCCAGGGCGACGATGCCGGCCCGGTGGAGCTGCTCGCCGATGGTACCGCCGAGACCGTCCAGCCCCAGGTACTGGCCTGGCTCGAGACCATCGAGGAGATGCTGGCCAGCGCCGGCAGCCTCGAGGAGTTCCGCGAGATGCTGCTGGCCGCCTATGACCGTCTGCCCACCGAGGGCGTGGCCGACGCCTTGGGTGACGCCCTGGAGGCCGCCCAGGCCGCCGGGCGCTTCGACGTCGAGGTGCAGGCCGATGAGGCCGAGGGCAGCGCATGACCACGCCCCAGCAGCCCAGCGCCGTCAGCGGGACTTTCCGCCGGCCGTTCGCCGAACAGGTGGCGTTCTTCCGCGCCCGGCTGGCCAATCTGTTGCCGACCGAGCGCTGGGACGATATCGAGCGCCAGGCTCACGACGCGGCATTCGTCGTCGCGGGTGCGACCAAGGCCAGCCTGCTGGCTGACCTGGCGGCGGCGGTGGATCGCAGCATCAGCGAGGGCCAGAGCCTGGAGCAGTTTCGCCGCGACTTCCGCGACACGGTAGAGCGCCGCGGCTGGCACAACTGGACCGGCGAGGGATCGCTCGCCGGTGAGGCGTGGCGCACCCGGGTGATCTACACCACTAACGCTCGCACCAGCTACGCCGCCGGGCGCCGCGCGCAGATCCGCGAGGGCGGCTTCGCCTTTCGCGTCTACCGCCACGGGGGCAGTGCCGAGCCGCGCCCCGAGCACCTGGGTTGGGATGGCCTGACCCTGCCGGCAGACCACGAATTCTGGGAGAGCCACGCGCCGCCTAACGGCTGGGGGTGCAGCTGCTACGAGCTGGGGGCCCGCTCCGAGGAGGGCGCCCAGCGCCTGGGGGGCAACCCATCGAAGCGCCTGCCGGCGGACTGGAGCGCCACCGACCAGCGCACCGGCGCACCGCCTGGCATCGACCGCGGCTGGGACTACGCCCCGGGCGATAGCGTGCAGGATGCGGTACGCGCAGGCACCGAGACCCTCTCGCGCTTGCCGGCGGCACTCTCGGCGGCGGCGATCCGCGACTGGCAGCGTCGCGACATCCAGGCGCCAGGCCTCATGGAGGACGACGATGTATAGCGTGGAGATCACCGGGCACGAGGCGTTGTTGGACACCCTGAACCGCCTACTGTCGGCCGGGGAGAACACCCTGCCGGCCATGCAGGACATCGGGGAGTACTTGATCGGTAGCACTCGCCAGCGCTTCCACGACATGCAGGGACCCAATGGCGAGCCCTGGGTGCCCAACACTGAGACGACCCAGGATGCCACCGAGGCACGGGGCGATCGCTACGACCCCCGGCCGCTGTTCGGCCCCACCAAGCGCCTCTCCTCCGAGATCCTCGCCTTCCCCAGTAATCATGCGGTGGCGGTGGGCTCGGCGCTGATCCAGGCGGCAGTGATGCAGTTCGGCGCCGAGCAGGGAGAGTTCGGCACCTCCTCCAGGGGCGGGCCGCTGCCCTGGGGGGATATCCCCGCCCGGCCGTTCATCGGCATCTCCGATGCCGATGAGGTGCAGGTCCTGGAGATCCTCAACGGCTATCTGGCCGAGGCCCTCGAGACGAGGTGATCGTCCACGCCCTTGAGGCACTCGAGCACTACCTGATGCGCTAAACACCCCGCCTGCCTGTAGGCCCCTGTGAGCCTCTCTGAGCCGCTACCCGCTACGCTGGCCCGCGTTTTCCCGGCGAGCCCCGTTAGACCCGCGTTAGAAAAGCGAGACGGGGCATTGCCACCCGAGGGCGGTGGACGATAGGGGCGCTATAGTGAATGATGAGCCGCATTCGATAACACAATGACGCAGGGATGGGTTCGGTATGGAGGAGGTGAAGGACGATATGTTGCGCTTGCACCTGGTGTATGACGGTCCCGCCCTGGAAGAGCATCGGATGGACGTGCGTGCCCTCGCTCCGGCGCTGTTAGCCGTGGGTGACCTGGTCGAGCGCGCCAACGAGATCCTCAACGGCGACCAGGCCAAGGTCAGCGTCAACGTGCATGCCTCCTTCAAGACCGGCTCCTTCGGCGTCGACCTGGAAACCATGCAGACCCTGTGGGGCCGCATACAGGACCTGGTCAGCAACCACCATGTCACCTCGATCGCGACCCTGTGCGGCTTGCTCGGACTGACCGCCCGGGATGCCGCGCGAAGCGTGGTCGCCGTGGTGCGCTGGATGCGCGGCCGCCAGATCACACGGGTCGAGCCGCTGGGCGATGGCGTCGTCCGCCTGCACATCAACGATGAGCACCTCGATACCGAGGAACGCATCATCCAGCTGGTGCGCGACTACAAGCTGCGCAAGGCGCTGGAGGGAATGATCAGTGAGCCCCTGGAGCGTGAGGGCATCGATTCGGTATCGGTGCTGCCGCGCAAGGGTGGCGAGGTGGTCATGCACGTGGAGCGCGACGAGGCCCCTTACTTCAAGGCGCCGCCGGCAGAAGACGAGATCCTCGATGAGGATACCTTCGTGGCCAACCTGCAGGTGGTCACGGTGGCCTTCCAGGATGGCAACAAGTGGCGCTTTACCGAGGGTGGAGGCGGTAACGCCTTCTTCGCCAACGTGCTGGACGAGGCCTTCCTGAAGCGCGTGCAGCTCAATCAGGAGAACTTCGCCAAGGATGACATCATCCGAGCGAAGGTCTGTCGCCGTCAGCGCATCACGCCCCAGGGGCTTCGCGCCGACTACGAGATCCTGGAGGTCATCGACCATCGCAGTGCCTCGCCGAAGGTGCAGTTCGGTATCGACTTCGGCGATCCGTCGTGATTTCTTGACCGCCTGAGGCGCCACCCCTGGCGCCTTCAGGACCTCCAAATTTCCCAAGCCCCTTTAAATCCGCCCCCCGGTTCCCGGGCGCCATGCTGCGCCCATGACCACGCAACGCTCCACCTCACCCCTGGCCGCTCTGGCGGCTCGCCCGGCACAGCCCGTTGCCGCTTGCGCCTTGGCCGTTAGCCTCGACCGGGGTGAGGCCAAGACGCGGCTGATTCCCGCCGGGCAGTTCGATGCCCCGCGGGGCTCGATGCGCGGTGGCGGTCCCTGGCGCCTAGACGAGACCCATGCCCGCCGCATCATCGAGATGGCGGCGGCGCGCGGTACCGACATCGTCGTCGACTATGAGCATCAAACCCTGCTCAGCGAGAGCAACGGCCAGCCGGCCCCGGCGGCCGGCTGGGTCGACCCGCGCTCGCTGGAGTGGCGCGACGATGGCCTCTATGGACGTATCCAGTGGACGGCGGCTGCCAAGCGGTCCGTGGCGCCTGGCCCCGAGGGCGAGCCCCCCGAGTACCGCTACCTCTCCCCTGTATTCCCGTATGCCGCCGAGACCGGCGACGTGCTGGACCTGCTGCACCTTTCCCTGACCAACAATCCCGCCATCAGCGATGGCGATGCCGTTCTGGCTGCCGCCCGCCGTGCGGCTGCTGCCGAGCCTCACGATCCCCATGCCACCCATCAAGAGGATGACGCTGTGAACCGTGAACAGCTGATTGCCCTGCTCGGCCTGGCGGCCGACGCCACCGACGAGCAGATCGAAACCGGACTGGCCGCCCTCAAGGCCCAGGCCGATACCGCCCACACCCTGCGCCAGGCCCTCGACGTGGGCGAAGGCGACGACCCGGCCGCGGCCGTGGCGGCGCTGAAGACTCAGGCCAGCCAGCGCGCCAACCCGGACATGAGCCAGTACGTGCCCAAGGCGGTGTATGACGAGGCCGCCCAGCAGCTCGCCGCGCTCAAGGCCGGCGGCGACAACGCCGAGCTCGACCGCCTGATCGAGGAGGGCCTGGCCGACGGGAGAATCCCCGGCCAGGCCACCGCGGACTGGCTGAAAACGCAAGGCCTGGCCGCCTGCAAGGCGCATCTGGAGGGCGCGCCCGCCATCGCCGCGCTGAAGGGCACCCAGACTCAGGGCCGCCAACCCGAGGGCGACGCTAAGGCCAAGGGGGCGCTCTCCGAGGCCGAGCTGGCGGTGTGCAAGGCCATGGGGTTGACCGCCGAGGCCTACCGCGCGGCCAACCCGGTCGAGTAACCCGCCACCCGGATCGCCAACGAGGAGAGTGCCGTCATGGCCACCACCAAGAACCGCAACACCCCGACCCGCGCCGGCTTCCGCCGTAGCGCTCCTGTCGCCGCTGATGCCGTGTGCCATGCCGGCGCCATCGCTGTGCTCAACGCTACCGGCTACGCCGAGCCGGCCAGCACTGCCACCGGCCTCACCGCCCTGGGCGTGTTCCACCACTACCAGGACAACACCGGCGGCGCCGATGGCGACCAGACGGTCGAGATCGAGCGCGGCTTCTTCCACTTCGCCAACTCGGCCGGTGCCGACGAGATCACCCGCACCCTAATCGGCTCGGTCTGCTACCTGGTCGACGACGAGACCGTGGCCGCCACCGACGACACCGGAGCCCGCAGCCCGGCCGGCATCGTCGACGACGTCGACGCCCACGGCGTCTGGGTGTGCATCGATCCCACCAACGGCGTCGCCGCCAGCGCCTGATAGGAGCCTCGAATCATGAACCTCACCAACGCCAACCTGCAGGTCCTGTTCCAGGCCTACAAGGCCAACTTCCAGCAGGGCTTCAGCTCGCTGGGCGAGCAGGCCGCGCTATACGAGCTGTTCTGCACCGTGGTGCCCTCCAGCACCGCCGTGGAGGTCTACCCCTGGCTCAAGAGCCTGCCGCGCATGCGCGAGTGGCTCGGCGACCGCATCATCCACGGCCTGGAAGGCGCGGACTTCTCGATCCGCAACCGCAAGTTCGAGCTCTCCACCGGTGTGCCCCGCGACAACATCGAGGACGACACCTACGGGCTCTTCGCCCCGGTGTTCGAGGAGTACGGCCGCAGCTCCCGCGAGCATCCCAACGAGCTCGCCGTGGAGGTCCTGGAGGCCAACCCCGAGTGCTTCGACGGCCAGCCGCTGTTCGACACCGACCACACGGTGCTCGACGAGGGCGGCCAGGAGATCTCGGTCTCCAACGACATGGGTGGCAGCGGTGATGCCTGGTACGTGATGGACCTCACCCGGGTGATCAAGCCGATGGTGTTCCAGCGGCGTCGCGACTACGACTTCCGCGCCATCACCAACCTCAACGACCACCAGGTATTCATGACCGACAACTTCGTCATGGGCGTGGATGCCCGGGTCAACGCCGGCCCCGGCCTGTGGATGCTGGCGGTGCGCTCCAACCAGGAGTTCAACGCCGACAACTACAAGGCCGCGCGCAAGGCCCTGCAGGCCATGAAGGGCGACCACGGCCGACCGCTGGGGCTGCGCCACAGCCACACCATGGTGCCCACCAGCATGGAAGGCGAGGCCCGCCGGGTGCTGCAGAACCAGCTGACCACCGGTGGCGAGACCAACGAGTGGGCCAACACCTCGCAGCTTATCCTCAACCCCTGGCTGGCCAGCGCCTGACGCTGCGCTGAGGTGATCTGAGCCGGTGCCGCCGCCCATCCGGGTGGCGGCCCGACAAGACCCACAGGAGAGCCCCATGACCACCCGCAAGCGCAACACCAAGCCCGCCGAGGCGAAGGCCAGCGAGTCGACCCCGAACACCCAGGCCGCGCCCGCCCAGGGCGAGGCCGTACCGAACACGGATGCAGCCACCGCCACGGATGGCCCTACTCAGGACGCCCAGCAGGATACCCCGCCCGCCGCTGGCAAGGAGGCAACCGGCACCAAGGATGGCGCCACCAACGCCAAGGCGGCCAATGGCGAGATCCCGGC
Organism: Halomonas sp. JS92-SW72; assembly: GCF_003547075.1. Classification (NCBI taxonomy): domain Bacteria; kingdom Pseudomonadati; phylum Pseudomonadota; class Gammaproteobacteria; order Oceanospirillales; family Halomonadaceae; genus Halomonas; species Halomonas sp. JS92-SW72. The sequence continues at coordinate 1,054,950 of NZ_CP032147.1, read as the reverse complement.
GCTGTTCGTGCGCACCAAGCGGCGCTTCAAAAGCCGCCGACGCGCCGGCCACCGCTTCGATCGCAACGGGCATGGCATCGCCCTGGAGGCGCTCTCCGCCGAGGAAGTCGCCGCCCTCAAGGCCGACCCCGCCCTGGAGGTGGAGGAGTGCACCTTCCCGGCAGAGCCGGACGAGCCCGAGACAACCTGACCACGGCAACCGCCGCAGGAGGTGATCCATCTCCAGGCCGGGCTCTGGAAACCCGGCAGCCGCCGGCCCGCCGCGAGGCGATCAGGCGGCCTTTCATCCACCCAGCAGGTAGCGCGCCATGTCCTACATCACCCTTCAAGACCTGACCCGGCGATTCGGCGAGAGCGAGATCCTCGCCCTGGCCGATGACGGCACCGGCCAGGTCGACCAGGAGGAGATCGACCGCGCCATCGAGGACGCCGGCGGCGAGATCGACGGCTACGTGGCGGGCGGCGGCTACACGGTGCCGCTCTCCCCGGTGCCGAAGATCGTCGCCAGCTACGCCTGCGACATCGCCCGCTACCGCCTGTATGACGACGCCGCCACCGAGCAGGTGACCAAGCGTTACGAGGACGCCATCCGCTTCCTGCGCATGGTCGCCAAGGGCGAGGTGCTGCTCGGCATCGGCATCGAGGACGGCGGCGAGACTGCCGGCACGGTGGAGTTCCAGGTCGGCCGTCGGGTGATGCCGGGAGGGGGGTTCTGATGAGCCAGGCACTGCACCACGCCGACTACCTGGTCGCCGGAGGGCGGATCATTCAGCGGCTGGAAGATCTGCTCGAGGATCTTGAGGAGCTGAAGGTGTTGTCGGCGGCGGATCTCGCCGAAGTGGCCGAGCAGGCCCAGCACACCCCGGCGGTATTCGTGCTGTATGCCGGCGATGTGGTGCCGGGTGGCGCCGCCACCGACCAGGGCGACTATCACGTGCTTCGGCAGCGCTGGCTGGTCGTGCTGGCGGTGCGTTCCCCGCGCAAGCAGATGGGCGGGCAGAGCGTGCGCGATGCGGCGGGACCGATCCTGTCCCGCACCCTGCAGGCGCTCTCCGGCTGGCGGCCCGGGCCAGGCTTCGGCCCGCTAGTGCGGGTTAATGCGCCGGCGCCGGCCTACCGCCGCGGCGGCTATGGCTATTTCCCGCTGCAGTTCGAGGCCGTGCTGGCCACCCAGGCGGCATCGGTCGACTGATTCGGCAGTATCACCCAGGAGAGAGAACCGTGAGCACCAAGCCCCACACCACCAAGACGCCGGCGCCACGCCGCGAGGTCGATCTGGCCAAACCCATCATCCAGGGTGGCCGCGAGTTCAAGCCCGGCGACAAGGAAAAGCCGCGCCTCACCGAGGCGCAGATCGCGCGGCTGACCAAGAGTGGACACGTCAGTGCGAGTGCCAAAGGCGTCGCGAAAGCCAGCGCATCCACCCCCCAGGAGGGCTAAGCCATGCCGCAGTCACTGGACAACCTCAAGATCGTCGTGCCCGCGGGGCGCGTGTATTTCAATGCCCAGCGGCCCGACGGCAGCTACGAGGGCTACCGCTATCTGGCTCAGACGCCGGCCTTCACGATTACCGCCCAGGGCGAGAACCTGACCGTCGATGAATCGGACGGGCCAATCGCTGAGCGTATCCGCGACATCCCGATCCGGGTGACCCGCTCCGGGCGCACCACCCTTCGCGACATGGCGATCGCCAACTACGCGCTGTTCATCATGGGTGAGACATCCGAGGTCAACCAGGCATCCACCCCGGTGACCGACGAGGAGCACGAGGTGATGCCGGGTCGGTTCTACCAGTTGGGGCAGAGCGCCGCCAACCCCGGCGGGGTGCGCAACGTCGCCTCGGTGGAGGTCACCGACGAGACCGATACCACCACCTATGTGGCGGGCACCGACTACGTGGTGCATGCCGAGATCGGCATGATCGAGGTTCTCGAGGGTGGCGCCATCACCGAAGAGACACTGCATATCGACTATACCCCCGCGGAGGAGACCCGCCAGCGGGCCACCAGCAGCCAGCAGGGGGCACGTATGGGCGAGATCCGGTTCGTGGCCAACAACACCGATGGGCCCAACAACGACATCTTCGTGCCCCATGCCAGCCTGAGCCCCGATGGTGAGCTGCCCATGAAGGGCCGCGATAACCCCCAGGAGATGCCCTTTACCATTTCGGTGCAGAGCCGTCCGGGCTACGCCCAGGTGTATGTCGATGGCCGCGCAGCACCTGCCAGCTGAAGGGTGAACCATGACTGATCAGACCGAGACCGGCACGGATGCTGAGATCCTGTTCCCCGATGTGGTGGTGACGCTCTCCAGCGGCGAGCAGGTCACGGTGCGCGAGTTCCGCTACCTGGAGGGGCTGCGCGCCTGCGCCCTGGCTCGGCCGCTGCTCGATCGGCTGCGTGAGCTCGGGGCGTCCGCCGCCACCCAGACGGTGATCGAGACCCTGCTGCTGGAGCACTGGGAGACCTGGACCGAGCTGCTGTGCCTGGCCTGCGATCGGGACAGGCGTTGGCTTTCCCAACTGGCCGATCAGGACGGCATGACCCTGACCATGGCGTTCTGGAGGGCCAACAGCGGTTTTTTTATGCGTCGGCTGGTGTTGCATTCGGGGGCGGAGCGGACCCTGGGGGCAGTGCTGGCGACCCTGTGCCCCTCGCCGAGCTGTTCGATGAGCTCGTCGGCGCCGGCTACGGCCGAGACCCGCGAGAGATCGCCGACCGGCTGACCCTGCGCCAGGTTCGCCGGCTGTTTCAAGCCGTCGAGCGCCGTCGTGACCGCCAGCGCGCCGATCTGATCGAGGCCGTCTCTGTCGCCTGGGGCGCCAATCCAGCCGATGTCATCCGCCAGCTGCGCGATGGCGTAACACATACCTAAGGAGTCACGAAATGCCCCCTCTTACGCTGGGCGACCCTCACCCCTTCTGGATGCCGCTGATCGTCGAGCATTGCGATGATCAGGCCGAGCCCGCCGCCATGCGTTTCGATCTCCAGGTGCTCGATGTGGGCCGCAAGGCCTGGCAGCAGCTCATGGTGAAGCTGGACGAGGTAGTGGCTGACGCCACCACCAGCGAGCAGGAGCAGGAGGAGGCCGTGGCCGCTCTGCTGCTTCGCGTGATCCTCGATTGGCGGCACGTACAGGACGAGCACGGCAATCCGCTGTCATTCACTCCCGAGGGCTTCCGCCGCCTGCTCGACATCCAGGGCATGGCCCTGGCCATCGTGCAGGCCTACGACAACAGCTGCCCCCGGGCGATGCCCGGCGGCGCAGAGTCGTGAGCTAACCCATGGCCATGGCCGGTAACGACCTGCGCCTCGGCGTCCGCCTAGAGGCCGACCCCAGCAACCTGCGGGCAGGCACCGAACAGGGTGTGCGTGAGGTGCGGCGGCTGACCGAGCAGACCCAGCGCAGCGGCCAGCAGGCCCGGGGCGCTGCCCGCGAAACCCGCAGCTTCAGCGACAGCATGCGCAATGCGGCCTCGGCCTCGGCGGTGCTGCATGGCCCGCTGGGCGGCGTCGCCAGCCGCTTCTCCTCCATTGCGACCCTGGCGAGCAGGGCCGGCGTGGCCATGGGGGGCGCCGGCCTGGCGGCCAGCGCCGGGGTGATGGGGTATGTCTCCTTCACCCGAGCCGCTGGCGAGGCCGAACGTCAGCTATTGCGAATCGAAGCGCGCCTGCAGGCCACCGGCAACGCCGCCGGGGTGTCGGCGCAGGAGATCAATGCCTTCGCCCGCCAGCTGGCCGAGGACACGCTGACCTCTGCCGGCGCCGTGCGCGAGGCAGCCGCCGAGCTGCTCGGCTTCAGCAATGTGACGCGCGAGGACTTCTTCCGCACCCTGACCCTGGCCCAGGATCTGGGGGGCAACCTGGCGAGCAATGTCCAGCAGCTTGGCCGCGTGCTGGAAGCGCCTGAGGAGGGGTTGGGCCGCCTGGCGCGGCGCATGACCGACCTCTCCTTCGAGCAGCGCGAGATGATCCGGGAGATGGTCGAGAGCGGGCGCCAGGCCGAGGCCATGGGTGTCATCCTCGAGCACCTCGAGCGCCAGATCGGCGGCACCGGGGCCGGCGAGGCGGCGGGGCTGGCGGGCGCGACGGATACCCTCGGCGAACGCTGGACGCGGCTCAAGGAGAACCTGGGCGATACCGGCCCGGTGACCAATGCCACCAACGCCATGTCCGGGCTGCTGGGTACGCTCAACCAGTACCTGGAGGCTCGCCGAGGGCTCGAACAAGAGGGGTTCTCCGGCCTACCAGGGCCGCTCGGGCTCGGCGTGACAGCGTTGCAGCTGCGCAACCGGGCTGGGGAGCCGACCACCCCTCGGGTGGATACGTCTGGCCCCGAGGCGCTGCAACGCGCCCAGCAGGCGGCAGAGGCGGCTGCTGGGCGGCGTCTGGATCGTATTCGGGAAATCGAGAGCGAGGCCAATAACGAGCGCGTCGAGATCGAGCGCACGGCGAACGAGCGCATCATCGCAGAGCGTGATCGCATGCTGCGCGAGCTGGAGGGTCTGGCCGCCCAGGGCGGCATCAATGACGCCGACCTGGCCAGCGCCCGGGCTTCGGTAGAGGCCCGCGCCGCCGCCGCCATCGAGGCCGCCGAGCGCCCGGCCCGGGAGGCGGCTGAGCGTCGCGCCCAGGCTGAGGCCGAGCGGGCCGCCGGCCAGGCGGCAAGCAACCAGCAGGTGCTGCAAGGGCTGCAGCGCGAAAAGCAACTGTTGGACACGCTGGCCGGTACCGAGCGCGATCGCGCCCAGGCCATGGATGCCGCCGCGGCGCGCCTCAACGAGTTTGCCAGCCCCGCCCAGATCGAGCAGGCCCGCACCCTGGCCGGTCTGATCCATGACGCCATGGAGGCGGAGCAGCGCCAAGCCGAGATCCGCGCCGCCCAGGATGACCTCGACCTGCGTATCGCCCAGCAGCAGTTGCTCGCCCAGTTCGCTGGCGAGGAAACCCAGGAATATCGCCTCCAGGCCGCCCTACTGGAGCTCAAGCACCGCGTCGGCGAGGTAGGCGCCCGCCAGTTAGAGGAGCAGGTACGGCTCGCCCATGAGCTGACCCGGGCGAACCAGGAGCAGCTAGAACAGCAGCGCAACCTGGAAGGTATCCTCGATCGCGCGGATCCCACCCGGGCGCTCGAGCGTCAGCTGGAGCTGATCGAGGAGCTCAAGCGTCAGTTCCCCGAGTACGCCGCCGCCCTCGACCAGGCCTATGCCCAGGTCAGCCAACGCATCGAGGAGATCAACCGGGGGCTGCTCAGCACCACGGCCATCAATCGCCAGTTCACCTTTGGCGCCGCGCGTGGCCTGGATTCGTTTGCCGAGGATCTCGCCAACGGCCGCAACGCAATTGATTCCCTAGCCGACGCCTTCCGCCAGTTCGCCGCCGACTTCCTGCTGCAGATCGCCCGCATGATTGCCCAACAAGCCATTTTCAACGCCCTGCAGGCAATGGGCGGCGGCAGTCCGGGCGGGATCATCTCGGGCTTGCTGCAGTTCCACGGCGGCGGCGTGGTCGGCCAGGGCGGCACCTCTCGCGACCTGTTTGGCACCGCGCGCCGCTACCACACCGGCGGTATCGCCGGCCTAGCCCCCGACGAGGTGCCGGCCATCCTGCGCCGGGGCGAGGAGGTGCTGACCGCCGCCGATCCGCGGCACCGCGACAACCAGGGCGGCGGCGCGCCCAACGTGAGCGTCAAGAACGTCAACGTGTTCGACGCTGTGGACGTGCTTGAGCAGGCCATGGCGGACACCGCGGGCCAGAAGGTTCAGCTCAACTACGTGCGCTCCAATCGCAGTGCCTGGCGCAACGCTCTGGGCCTCTAGGCCTTTCTCCATAGGGATACACGACGATGCCGTTCCGCTTCCTCAACAACTATGCCACCCAGCTCGCTGAGCCGCTGACGATCGGACAGACCAAGCTCACCATCATCGGCAGCGGCGACGAGTTCGCTGATGCCTCGCCCAGCACGCCCTACGCGTTGACCCTGGTCGAGCGCAACATCCGCGGGGTCGACCTGCGCCGCGAGATCGTGCATGTGACCGGCCGGGCCGGCAGCGAGCTGACGGTGCTGCGCGCCCGCGAGGGCACTGGCGAGGACGACTGGCCTCAGGCCACGCCAGCGGAAGCCCGCCAGACGGCCGAGGGGCTGAATGAGGCCGCCCAGGCGGTCGCCGAGCATGAGGCCGAGGCGGATCCGCACCCCCAGTACGAGCAGGCCATTGAGGGAGCCAGCTACGCCCGCCAAGTGGCGCTATATGCCGGCCCCCTCGACCTCACCGACAACACCGCTTTCGTCGAGATCGCCGTGCCGGCGGGGCATCAGTTGTTCCTGGATGCCCTAGACCTGATCGTCGAGGCCGCCGATAGCGTGAGCGGCATCCCCGAGTTGCAGGCCGGCCCTGACGACCAGGCGCCGAGCGACTACCTCGCCGCCACCGCCGTCAGCGTGGATGCCACAGGCGAGCGTCAGGTAGAAAGCCCCGGGATGGCCGCCGCGGTGACGGCAGTGCGCGTCAGCGTGGCCACCGCCGGCAGCGGCACCGCCTGGTCGGTGCGCCCTGTGCTGCGCGGCTATCTGATGGAGGTGTGAGGTGCTCAACGCCTGGCCGGTCAACACCCAGATCCTGCATGGCGCCGATGCCCTCGAGACCGAGGGGCCGGTGGTGCCGCCCGACGGCGAGCGGCGCGCCTGGCCCTTCGCCATCGCCTGGCCGCCCAGCGGGCAGAGTGTGCAGGAGCGCTACCGCTACCTGACCGAGATCCAGGTCTCGCGCTCCGGGCGTGAGTTCCGTAGCGCCCGGCGCAGCCGTCCCCGGAAGCGTCTGGAGTTCAGCTGCGTGCTGCATGATGGCGGCCTGGCCACTTGGCAGGCCTTCGTGCATCGCGCCCTGGTCCAGAACCTGGTGGTGCCCCAGCACCACCTCGTCCGCCATCTACCCACCGAGATGCCCGAGGGCACCGGCGCCCTCTATCTCGAAGACTCCCCCGACTGGATGCTGCCCGGCCTAACCATCGTCATTGGAGATGGGCCTCGGCGCGAGGCACTGACCATCGGAGCCGTATCCGGCGACGTGAACTACTTCACCGGCCAGAGCCAGCGCAGCTGGCCGGCTGGAGCCCCGGTGTATGCCGGTTTGATCGGAGTGCTCGACCAGGCCCACCAGGCAGAGCTGCTGACTGCCATGGTGGCGCGCCTGGATCTCACCTTTTACGTGCGGCCGCTCTCCGAACCGGCGCCGTCGCCCGCCGAACCCGCGCTCACCTTCGATGGTCGCGAGGTGTTCCTGATGCGTCCCAACTGGGCGCAGCCGGTGAGTCAGTCCTGGGTGCGCCCGGTCGACGAGCTCGACTACGAGACCGGCCCGACCAGCCGCTACTCGCCGGTGCCCTTTGCCGCGGACACCCTGCAGGCGACCTACGTGGGCGCCACTCGCGAGGAGGTGCAGGCCATCGTCGACCTCTTCCACCGCATGCGCGGCCGCCAGGGCGAATTCTATGCCCCCAGCTGGCTGCCGGATCTCACCCTACGAGAGGGCCTGACCGCGGGCGCCACCACCCTGCGGGTGCAGGGTAGCGAGGTTGCCGAGGTCTACGCCGCCAGCCTGACCCATCGTGCCCTCTTTGTGCGCTTACGGGGCGGCGAGCTGCTGCTGCGCAAGGTGCAAAGCATCGGCATCGTCGACGATACCCAGGGGAGGGATTCGGTCATCAACCTCGACAGCGCCTGGAGCGACAGCGTGCCGGTGAGCCAGGTAATGATGGCCGGTTGGCTGCTGCTACGCCGCTTCGCGTCAGACGATCTCACCGTGGAGTGGCGTACCTCGGCGGTGGCCACCGTCCAGTTCGGCATGGTCACTCTGGAAGCGCTGCCCGCAGAAGCGTTAGACACGGGAGGGTTCTAACAGTGTTCGAGACCTTCTTCACCAGCCGGTCGCTCTCCCGCCCGGTCTACCTCTACGACATCACCTTCGCCGAAGGGGATGCGGGGCGTCTGCGGCTGACCTCGGCGGGCACGCCGATATTCACCAACGGCGGACGCTACGACCCCGCCCAGATCAAGCACGGCGAGATCGAGAGTTCGGGGACGCTGGACAACGCCACCCTGGAGGTCAAGACGCCGCGCTTCAACCCGCTGGTCGAGGTGTTCCGCGTCTACCCGCCGGAGCAGGTGGTCAACCTGGTGATCTACCGCGGCGAGCTGGACGACCCGGAGGCCGAGTTCACCGCCGTGTGGTCGGGCCGCATCCTGAACTTCGGCATGGAGCTGCTGGAGGCCACCTTTAGCTGCGAACCCATCGCCACGGCGGTGCGTCGCCCGGGGCTGCGCCGCAACTACCAGTACGGCTGCCCGCATGTGCTCTACGGCCCCCAGTGCCGCGCCGACAAGGCCGCCGCCAGTGTCGCCGCCAGTGTCGCGGCGACGGACGGTTCGGTGGTGACCCTCAACGCCGGCTGGAACGCCCACCCGACCGCCAAGTACCTGCGCGGCATGCTGGAGTGGCAGACCGAGGCGGGCACCACCCGGCGCACCATCCTGCAGGTGATCTCGCCCACCGAGCTGCTGCTGGCGGGGGTGGTGCGCGACCTGGCCCCCGGCACCGAGGTGACGGCGGTGCTGGGCTGCGGGCGCATGGGCGACGACTGCCTGAACCTGCACGGCAACATGCTCAACTACGGCGGCTGCCCTTGGATCAGCGAGATCAACCCGCTGGGCCAGCGTAGCCCGTTCTACTGAGAGGAGTTCGAGATGCCGGCTTTCCTGATCGCCATCGTGGTCGCCATCGTGCTGGCGGTGGTCGCCTACATGCTCATGCCCAAGGCCAAGACCAACACCCCGGACATGGCCCGTGACCTGGAGACGCCGACGTCGGAGGCGGGACGCCCGATCCCCGTGGTGTTTGGCGACATCACCATCAAGTCACCCAACTGCCTGTGGTACGGCCAGGTCCAGACCACGCAGCACGAGATCAACGTATGAGCGAGGAGCGCTTTACCCTCGACGACGTGATCCGGGCGGGCGGCTGCCCCGCGGGTATCCGCCGCTGGTTCACCGCCCGGGGTGACGACCTGCCCCCGGGGGTCGAGCTGCGCAGCTTCCTGCGCGAGGGCATCACCCTCGACCAGGCGCGCGCCTGCCGGGACGGTTTCGTGGACCGGGCGATTCGCCTGAAGGAGACGCGTCATGGGCGGTAGCAGCAAGCCGAAGATGATCGTGACCCGCTACTACCTGTCGGGTCACTGGGGTATCTGCCAGACCGCCGACGCGGTGCGAGACATTCGCATCGGCGAGAAGATCATCTGGAAGGGCATGGCGCGCAACAACGGCACCGTGAACATCGCCCGGGAGGGGCTGTTCGGGGGCATGAAGAAGGAGGGCGGGGCCAAGGGGGGCATCGACATCATGCTCGGCCGGGACAACCAGGTGCCGCCGAAAAGCCTGATCTCGCGGCTCAGGATCGCCGCCGCCAACGTGCCGGGGTTTCGCGGCATCACCTCGCTGATGTTCCACGGCGGCGCCTTCTGGGACGGTGACGTCTACGGCGACCCGGTGGGCGGTGACGGCGGCAGCGACTACGGCGAGAGTCGGACCATCTTCGGCATGGCGACCTCGGTGTTCGCCCGCCTGGCCTATCGCAACTCGGCCTTCTACTGGGGCACCCAACCCTATTTGAAACCACTCTGGGTCACCGTGCAGCGCATTCCAGTGCGAGAACTGCACTCCGGTACGGCGGAAATCCCCCGTCTGTCTGACAACCCTGACTGGGCGGCATTCTATGAAGGCTTCGAGGCCGGGCTTGACGGTTACCTCTCCTACGAGGACTTCGGCAACGTCAACGATCCGGCGGACCCCTTCAGTTACTTCGACGTCGTAGACGGTTACCTCGGCGCCGGGCTCAGGGTGGGCCCCATCCCGGCCAACGCTTACACCACACACCCCAGCGTCTACAAGGCATTGCAGGTGGTGGCACCGCTGACCCGGGTGGAGTGTAAGATGCGCCTCGACCAACTGGAGGCAGATGATTCGGGCTGGCTGGTGCTCAGGGACGCCAACGGAAACTCCGTATTTAACGTCAGCGCCGGACGGGACTCGGGGGTGGACGCGCTACAGCGCCCCACGGTCAGTTTCATCTACGCCGCGGGCAACCTGGGCACGGCGCTGGGCTCCGGCCCCCTGGAGATTGGCGTCTGGTACACCTTCGTGGCGGAGTTCAACCCCGCCACCCAGACGTTCACCGCCCGGATTGTCCGAACAGACACGGGAGCCGAGTTTGGCAGCATGCAAGTGCAAGTGCCGGAGCCCTTGCCCGTCAGCACGGTTCACATCGAGTCAGATGCCTCCGTCTCCCGAGCGGCCGGCGCATCTACGTGGGATGAAATTCATGTCTTGACCGGAACCCCGGTGGTGGACGCCAACCCGGCCCACGTTATCTACGAGTGCTTGACCGACACCGACTGGGGGATGGGCGCCAGCCCGGGGGACCTCGACACGGCCTCTTTCCAGTCTGCCAGCGTCCGCTTATTCGAGGAGGACTTCGGCATCGCCATGGCCTGGATGGCGCAGTCTAGCATCGAGGACTTCGTCAACGACGTGCTGGCACATATCCAGGGGGCGATCTTCCCCCACCCGCGCTCCGGCAAGATCACCCTCAAGCTGCTGCGCGACGACCTCGACCTCGACAGCCTCAAGACCATCACGCCGGACAACGCCAACCTGCGCAGCTTCTCGCGCAAAGGGTGGGGGGAGACGGTCAACGAGGTGGTGGTGACCTGGACGAACCCGATCACCGAGAAGGAGGAGACGGTCTACGCCCAGGACCTCGCCAATATCGCCCAGCAGGGTGGGGTGGTGTCGTCGAGCAAGAACTACCACGGGGTGCGCACGGCGACCCTGGCCAGCCGTCTGGCCGAGCGCGACCTGCGCGAGGAGAGCGCCCCGCTGTGCGCCTGCGAGGTGGAGGTCAACCGCGAGTTCTGGGACGTGACGCCGTTCGAGGGCATCAAGGTGACCTGGCCGGAATACGGGCTCGACGAGCTGGTGATGCGGGTGATGAAGGTCAACTACGGCGACTCGGCCTCGTCGACGATCCGCCTCTCGCTGGTGGAGGACGTGTTCTCGCTGCCGCTGGCCAGCTACATCGCGCCGGTCACTGGGGAGTGGCAAGACCCGTCGGTGCCGCCGGTGCCGGTTTCCGCCGCCCGCCTGATGCCGCCGCCCGCCTGGGTATCGGCCCGCCTGGGTATCGGCCTCGACACGCTAATCCACTCGGACACCGGCATCGTGCCGCTGGCGGTCAACCCGACCACCGCGGAGGGCGCGACCTACGACGTGCTGCGCGAGACCACCACGGCCTCCGGCGAGGTCCAGTGGGAGCAGGAGCTGGGCGACGTACCGTTCCCCGCCACGGCCGAGCTGCCCGCCGAGCTGCCCGCCGAGGTGACAACGACCGGGCTGCTGCTGGCGGGGATGCTGGGCGAACCCCCCATGACCGAGGACATGCTGCTGATCGGCGACGATGACCTCCCGGACGAAGCGCTGGAGCTGGCGCTGGTCGTCGCCACCGACCCGGAGACCGGCGGGCTCACCCTGCGTCGTGGCGTGCTCGATACGGTTCCCCGGGCCTGGCCGGCGGGCACCAGGGTCGCGGTGACCCGCGAGTTCCACTGGCGCCCGCTGCCGCGCACTTTCCTCGACGGGCAGAGCGTGACCCTCAAGTTCCTGGTCAGTACCCCGGGCGGCATGCTGGAGGAGTACGAGGCGCCGGCGTTCACCGGCCTGGCCGTCGCACGGCCGACGCTGCCTACGCGCCCGGCCAACCTGCGCGTCTTCGGCGACCTCTACCCCGACCCTGACCACTACCCGGAGTACCCGGTGACGATCACCTGGAGCCACCGCAACCGGCTGCTGGAAGATTCGGTGATGCTGGCCTGGGACGAGACCGGCATCCCGGTAGAAGCGGCCGTCGAGTTCCGGGTGCGGGTCGAGGCGATCCAGGAAGACGGCACGGTGGACGGCACGGTGGCCGACGTCACCCAGGCGGGCACCAGCTACGAGCTTCCCGAGGGTGCCATCCCGGCGGGGCTGATGGGGAGCCCGTTCATGCGCGCCACGGTCACCGCCCGGCGAGACGGATTGGATAGTTGGCAGTCGCCGTCGATCCGCTTCCGCGGGCCGCTGCGTCCGCCGCAAATCATCTGGGTGGAGGCGTCGTTGTTCGCCCCTGAAATTATCGACGTAGAACCTACCTGAGAGGTCAACATGCCCCTTAAAATCGTGTTTCGAGAGTTCAATGCCAGCGAAGACGGGTTGCGTTTCTACGTCAGCTCGACGCCCATTGATCCGGGTAATCCCCCGGTCCCTGTCGACGAAACGGGCGACAGCACGACGCTCACCGACGAGTCGGCCTTGTTCGGGGCGAATGCCGTCAGCCACACCGTGTCGTGGGACGAGACGCAGAACGCTTTTGTACGTGTGGCGGCGTTCAAGGGTGATAACGAGGTTGCCAGTCAGGAGTGGTACTACGAGGCCGACGGGTCCCAAGTGCCCCTGGCCGGTCTGGACTTCTGGTATCCGCTGACCAATGTTTCCGGTGGGACGGTGCCTGATGCCATGGGCACCTATGATGGTCAGTTGATGGGGGGTGCCACCGTGGTCGCCGGGGCTTTGGGCGGGTCGGCCATCGACTTCGACGGTGACGGTGACTACCTTGCCACCGGCTATCGGACGTCCGGTGGCAGCTACACGCTCAGCCTGTGGGTAAAGCCCCGCTCCCTCAACACCACAGACAATCCGGTCCTTTACGCCGAGGTATCGAATACCGCCAACGACATCGGCGCCTTCCTGTGGGTGACTTCCTCGAACCAATTGGAGTTCGGACACTTCAAGCAGGTCAGCGGAAACTATGACGGCGTCTCTGCCGGGGATTTCTCCCTCTATACCGGAGGCATGGTCCACGTATGCGTGGTCCGGGAGGACGGGGTTGCCCACCGGGTGTACCTCAACGGGGAGTTGGCGGCCGAAGGTCCCTGCACGTCCGTCACCGGCCAGGCATCGTACCCCGGCACGCTAGGGGGCAACCCTGACGCAATGAACCCCGGCCCGCGCTGGTTCGACGGCATCATCGAACGGGACGTTCGTATGTACAACCGAGTTCTCGATGCGGCGGAAGTCCAGCAGCTCTACGCGGAGCACGCGGCGGACGTCCCGTTCACCCTGGACGAGAACTTCGTGTTCACCGACGAAGGGGACGACCTCACCCCCTGGAGCCAGGTTTCCGGCAGCAACACCGTCTCGACCGCGGGCAGCGAGGTGTACCTGCCCGCGGGGTCGTCCAGCAGTCCCTCAACTGCGAAGCGAAGCCTCAGCATCCCGGCGATGGCCACCGACTCGCTGATCTTTGTCAAGATGCGCGCCTCTTACCTGTCCGGCAAGCACGCCTACTTGTTGTTCCTGAACGGATCAACCCAACTCCTGTACCTTAATTTCGGGTACGACTGGGTGGCCGGGGCTACTAGCCTGGGGACCGTCAGCGTACTGAATACCGTCAACACGGTTACGCGCGTTCTCGAAACGGGGGTGGACTACTCAGCACCCCGGGAGTATGCGATCCACATTGATCGCAAGTTCGACCAGATTTCCTTCTACCTCAGAGAGCCCACCGGGTGGAAGTTGTTGAACTCGATGCCGTACTTCTCGGCGTTCGGGGCGGCCAATGAGGTCAGGCTTGTCCAGGGTGCTTCGAGCGGGGATATGGAGATCGCCCTGGACTACCTTAGCTGGGCGCGCCCGAACTTCGCTTCCATCGGGGACAGCATCACCGCGGGTCACAACTTCTTCGACCCCGACCCAACCTTTTACGCCGGCATCGACGATGTGCGTAATTCTTGGCAGGGCCACTTCCAGTTTGCTGGATTGCGCAACAATTTCGTCGTCAACAAGGGGGTCGGAAGCAACACCAGTGCCATGATCACGAGCCGGATCGGAGATGCCGCCGGGCTGGGGGCGAAGTACGTGTTCGTCCAGGCGTCCAACAACGACGCCTCTGGGGTTCCTCAGTCAACCCGGACGAGTAGTATCCAGGGGTCGGTTGACGCGGTGACGGCTTCCGGCGCCCGTTGCGTGCTTTATAACGCTATCTATCCGAACGCCAACAACGCCAACCACCCCGGCAGTGCAGCGTATGCTCAGGACTGGTGGGAAAACTACCGCTCTCAGGTTACTGGCGTCTATCAGGCTATCGACGTGATGGCCGCCCTGGCCGATGGGGCTGGGTACATCGACCCCGCCTACTGCGAGAGCGATGGTATCCACCCGAACGCTGCGGGTTTCGGTGTGATGGGCGATTACTTCCAGACCACGTTCAGCCACACGGAGTAGCCACACCAGGCATCGGCGCCCGCCGCGCTGCGCTGATCGGACAGGAAGGCGTGCTCTCCGCCCAGATCGCCGAGGCCGAAAGTGCGGACGAGGTGGAGGCGGTGGCGTGGGCGGAGCCGGAGGAGGTTTAGGTTGGCGATCCATCCTCAGCTCTAGCGGACCCGCTGGTTCCTCAGTGCCAAGTCTGCCGCGAAATTCATCCAATCACCTCTCCCTGCCCTTGTGCCAAATATACCGCGAGGCTGTGCCAATTGCGCCGCGCGGTTACACTATCTGCCACGGATCGTCTTCGAGTAGGGATCGGCATCAACAGCCTGGCCCCGAAAACACGAAAGGGCCTGCGACATCGTCGCAGGCCCTTGAATTCGTGGCGCGCCCGACAGGATTTGAACCTGTGACCCCTGCCTTCGGAGGGCAGTACTCTATCCAGCTGAGCTACGGGCGCGCAGTGCCTGGCGCAGACACCAGGCGGTCGACATCCTAACCGCCTCGCCGGCGCCTGTCCAGAGTGGGCCGGCCGCGTCGCCGGGGCCTCTCATGCGAATGGCGGGGGGTGCAGCATTTTCCAGCCGCCGGGGATGCCGGTATACTGGACCGCACTAAAATACGCGTCATGGCGTCTTCCGGCCGCATCGGCAACCGGGCCTGCGCCGCGAACAACTTCATACAGGACCGTCAAGAGGTGGTGAGAGTGAAATCCAGCAAGCTGATCATGGGGTGCCTGGCCACCCTGGGCCTGACCGCCGGCATGGCTTCCGCCCAGGCCAACGTCGACCGTGACGCCATCGCCGAGCGTCTCAAGCCGGCAGGCCAGCTCTGCCTGCAGGGCGAAGACTGCGGCACGGCGGCCTCCGCGGACGTCGCCCCGGCGGCCAACGGCAACGGCGCCGACAGCATCGACGGCGGCGCGATCTACAACCGCGTCTGCATGGCCTGTCACGAGACCGGTGCCGCCGGCGCGCCGGTGCGCAGCGATGCGGATGGCTGGGCGGCACGTATCGATCAGGGCTGGGATACGCTGCTCGATCACTCCATCAACGGCTTCAATGCCATGCCGGCTCGCGGCGGCAACCCCAACCTCTCCGACGAGGAAGTCGCCGCGGCCACCGCCTACCTGCTTGAGCCGGTGATGGATGTGCCGGAGCTGGGCGGCGCGGCGGAAGAAGCGCCCGCCGAGGAAGCCCCGACCGAGGAGGCTGCCGTTGAGGAAGAGGCCGCCAGCGACGAGGCCACCGAGGAAGCCGCCGCCGAGGATGGCGCCAATGGCGATGCCCCCTCCCATGCCGGCATCGACGGCGAGGCGATCTACAACCAGGCCTGCATGGCGTGCCACATGACCGGCGCCGCCGGCGCCCCGATCAAGGGCGATGCCGACGCCTGGGCCGCCCGCCTGGAGCAGGGCATGGAGACCCTCTATGACCACTCCATCAACGGCATCGGCGCCATGCCGCCCAAGGGCGGCAACATGAGCCTCTCCGATGACGACGTGAAGGCCGCGGTGGACTTCATGGTCGAAGCGGTGCAGTAAACAGTTCTCGATCTGCAGAACCGCAAGCGGGGCGCCTCAGGGCGCCCCGCTTGCGTTTGAGGGACCAGGACGACCTATGACCGGTGATAGCCCTCGGCCCAGCAGAGAGCCCTCAGCCGAGTAAAGAGCCCTCAGCCCAGTAGAGAGCGCAGCCCGGCAATGGCGTCCTGGCCGCGGGCCTGCTTCTTCTCCGGGTCCTCGCGGTCCGGCCGCCCCTCCCACTCCAGATCACCCGCCGGCAGCTCGTCCAGGAAGCGGCTCGGCGCGCAGTCCATCAGCTCGCCGAAGGCCTTGCGCTGGCGGGCCAGGGTCAGGGTCAGGGTACGCCGGGCCCGGGTGATGCCCACATAGGCCAGGCGGCGCTCCTCCTCCACGGTGCCCGCCTCGATGGCGTTGCGGTGAGGCAGCAGCTCCTCCTCGAGCCCCATCAGGTAGACGTGGGGAAACTCCAGCCCCTTGGAGGCGTGCATGGTGAGCAGCTGGACGCGATCGGAGTCGTCCTCCTCCGCCTGCTGCTCGAGGATGTCGCGCAGCACCAGCCGGGAGATGGCCGCCTCCACGCTGTCGGTCTCGGTCTCCTCGGAGGCCATGCTCTCCTCGGGGTCCGACTGCATCGACTTCTCGAGCTGGTCGATCAGGATCCAGACATTGGCCATGCGCCGCTCGGCGATGGTGGGGGCGCTGGCGTTCTGGTAGAGCCAGGCCTCGTAGTCCATCTCGCGCAGCATGTCGCGGATGGCGGCGATGGCGTCGCCCTGGTCCATGCGCCGCCGTACCCCGTCGATGAAATGGGTGAAGCGCCCCAGCCGCTCCACCGCCCGTGTCGGAAGCACCTGCTCCAAACCCAGCTCATGGCAGGCGGCAAACAGCGAGATGCCGCGTCCGGTGGCCGGGTCGTTGGCATAGTTGGCCAGCTTCTCCAGGGTGCCGGGGCCGATCTCCCGGCGCGGCACGTTGACGATGCGCAGGAAGGCGTTGTCGTCCGCCGGGTTGATCAGCAGTCGCAGGTAGGCCATGGCGTCCTTGATCTCGTTGCGCGAGAAGAAGGAGGTGCCGCCGGAGAGCTTGTAGGGCACCTGGTAGTGCTGCAGCTTGAGCTCCAGCAGGCGGGCCTGGAAGTTGCCGCGGTAGAGCACCGCGAAGTCGCGCCACTCGGCCTTCTCCTTGATGCGCCGGGTGAGGATCTCGCTGGCCACCCGCTCCGCCTCGGCCTCCTCGTGGCGGTTGACCACCACGCGGATCGGCGCTCCCTCGCCCATCTCCGACCAGAGGGTCTTCTCGTAGACGTGGGGGTTGTGACTGATCAGGGTATTGGCGGCGCGCAGGATGGTGCCGGTGGAGCGGTAGTTCTGCTCCAGCTTGACCACCTGCAGGCGCGGAAAGTCCTCGCCCAGGGTCACCAGGTTCTCGGGCCGCGCGCCGCGCCAGGCGTAGATCGACTGGTCGTCGTCGCCCACCACGGTGAAGGTCTGGCGCTCTCCCATCAGCAGCTGCACCAGCTGGTACTGGCTGACGTTGGTGTCCTGGTACTCGTCCACCAGCATGTAGTGGATGCGCTTGCGCCAGCGGGCCAGGGCCTCGGGGTCGTCGCGCAGCAGCACCACCGGCAGCAGGATCAGGTCGTCGAAGTCCACCGCGTTGTAGGCCTTGAGGTGGCGGTTGTAGGCCTCATAGACCCGGGCGGCGAAGAGCTCGTCGTCGTCCGCGGCGTGGGACATCGCCTGGCCCGGCAGCACCAGGTCGTTCTTCCAGGCCGAGATCTGGTGCTGCACCGAGTTGATCGCCTCGGCGTCCACCTGGGCGTCCTTGTGCATCAGGTCGCGCAGCAGCGCCTTGGCGTCCTCGGGGTCGAAGAGCGAGAAACCCGCCTTGTAGCCCAGCGCCTTGAGCTCGCGGCGGATGATGTTGAGCCCCAGGGTGTGGAAGGTGGAGACGGTGAGCCCGTGCCCCTCGCGCCCCTTGAGCATCTGCCCCACCCGCTCCTTCATCTCCCGGGCGGCCTTGTTGGTGAAGGTCACCGCGGCGATCCGCCGGGCGCTCATCCCGCAGGCCTGGACCAGGTAGGCGATCTTGGTGGTGATGACACTGGTCTTGCCGGAGCCGGCGCCGGCCAGCACCAGGCAGGGGCCGTCGATATAGCGCACCGCCTCCTGCTGGCGGGGGTTGAGCCGGGCCAGGCGCTGCTGGATGGTGACAGGAGCATTCATCGCACGGGCCTCGCAGAGTCCACCGCGGCAGCGCCGGGAAAGCCCAGCTGTCGCCAGGCCTCATAGACCAGCACCGCACAGGCGTTGGAGAGATTCAGGCTGCGGCTCTCCTCGCGCATGGGGAGGCGCAGCCGCTGTGCCTCGGGCAGGGCGTCGAGCAGCGCCTGGGGCAGGCCGCGGGTCTCGGGGCCGAACACCAGGGCATCGCCCTCGCCATAGGTCGGCTCATGATAGCCGGTCCGCCCCCGGGTCGACACGGCAAACACCCGAGCCGGCGCGGCCGCCTCGAGGTAGGCCGCCCAGTCGGGGTGCACCCGCACCGCCGCCCACTCGTGGTAGTCGAGCCCGGCGCGGCGCAGGCGCTTGTCGTCCAGCACGAAGCCCAGCGGCTCGATCAGGTGCAGGCGAAAGCCGGTGTTGGCACAGAGCCGGATCAGGTTGCCGGTATTGGGCGGGATCTCGGGCTGGTAGAGGACGACATCGAGCATGCGGGGTCCGGTAGGGGGTCCTGTAACGCAGGCGGGCCCCATGACGGGGCCCGCAGCGGCGAAACGATGGTGGGGGGCGTCAGAAGCGCAGGCGCACGCCGACCTGGGCGCCGCGATCCAGGGTGCGGGTGCCGGCGTCGTTGTCGAAGTCGGCGCCCAGCTGGCGCAGGCCGAGGTAGCCATCCACGTTGGGGGTGAAGGCGTAGCGGGCGCGCAGGCCGATCTCGTAGCCGTCCTCCAGGTCGCGGCTGGAGACCACGCTGGGGGTATAGAAGCCGTAGCCGCCCAGGGAGACCTCGGGCAGATTGGGCAGGTAGACATAGCCGTAGCCGCCGAGACCCAGGCCACCGCCCTTGCCGTAGTCGGTGTCGTACTGAGTCCAGCGCGCCCCCACGCCCACCTCGTGGTCACGGGTGTGGTTGGCGCCCATCAGCTGGGCGTGGAACACCGTGGCGTCCTCGCGATACTCGCTGTGGACCACCCCGCCGCCCAGGCTGATGCCGTCCACCACCTCACCGGCGGCCTCGAACTGCACCGCATCCGGCCCCAGGTTGAGATCCAGGCTGGCCGCCTGGGCCAGGCCCCCAGCGCCCAGCAGGGCCAGGCCGGTCAGCAGCGTCAGTGTCGTTTTCATCTCGCTCTCCTTGTCTATGGCCCGCTCTATGGCGGGCTTAACCCTTGCCTGCTGGTGCGCTCGCGTTCAGGCGGCCGTGACGCCGTAGCGTGCCCGGTAGTCGCGGATGGCGGCGGCATGGCCGCGCAGCGACTCGCCGGCCTGCTCTTCAAGATAGGCCAGGACCATGTCCAGCGTCACGATGCTGACCACCGGCATGCCGAAACTGGCCTCGACCTCCTGAATGGCGCTCATGCTGCCCTGGCCACGCTCCTGACGGTCCAGGGCGATCACCACCCCGGCGGCGCGGGCGCCGGCCGCATCGATCAGGCCCATCACCTCGCGGATGGCGGTGCCCGCGGTGATCACGTCATCGATGATCAGGATATTACCGGAAAGCTCGGCGCCGACGATATTGCCACCTTCGCCGTGGGCCTTGGCCTCCTTGCGGTTGAAGGCGTAGGGCAGGTCGCGGCCGTGATGATCGGCCAGGGCGACGGCCGCGGTGGCGGCCAGCGGAATGCCCTTGTAGGCGGGACCGAAGAGCACGTCGAAGGCCGGGGCACGGTCGACGATGGCGCGGGCATAGAAGCGCCCCAGCCTCGCCAGGGCACCGCCGGTGCGGAACAGCCCGGCGTTGAAGAAGTAGGGGCTGACCCGGCCCGACTTCAGGGTGAACTCGCCGAAGCGCAACACCCCCTGCTCGATGGCGAACTCGATGAATTCACGCTGGTAGTCCTGCAGCGCAGGCGTGCCGGATTGCTCCACCTCTGGCTCCTATCATCTTTATTGGCGCGGGCCATTTACCCAAACGTCGAAACGTCGGGTATCATACACGCGCGACGGTAAAGGGACCACGTATGAAAATTGCCACAGTCAATGTCAACGGTATCCGCGAGGCGGTCGGTCGAGGCTTTCTCGACTGGCTGGCCAGCCAGGATGCCGATGTCGTCTGCGTCCAGAACCTCAAGGCCAAGAGCTTCGAGCTGGACGACAGCATCCTCTACCCGGAAGGCTACGAGGGCTACTTCCTCGACGCCGAGCAGGACGGCTTCTCCGGGGTGGGGATCTACTGCCGGAAGATTCCCAAGGCCATCATGTACGGGCTGGGCTTCCCCCAGTGCGACCATGAGGCGCGCTTCCTGCAGGCCGACTACGACCGCTTCAGCATCGCCAGCTTCCTGATGCCCGACGGCAGCGATTTCGCCGCCAAGGAGGCCTTCATGGCCCAGTATCAGGAGTACCTGAGCAAGATGGCCCGCAAGCGCCGCGAGTACATCATCTGCGGCACCTGGCACATCGCCCACAAGACCATCGACCTGGAGAACTGGGCCGACAACCAGGACACCCCCGGCTTCAAGCCCGAGGAGCGCGCCTGGATGGATCAGGTCTTCGGCCCCACCGGCTTCATCGACTGCTTCCGCGAGATCAACCGCGACGCCGGCGAGTACACCTGGTGGCCCAAGCTCGACCAGGACGTGCCGCGCTCCCGCCAGGAGGGCTGGCGCATCGATTACCAGGTGGTGGGCCCCAACTTCCGCCGCCACGTGGTGGACGCCTGGATCGACTACGACGCCACCTTCTCGGAGTTCGCCCCGCTGATCGTCGAGTACGACCTGCCGATCTGACGCCCCTCCCCGTCGCCGTTCCGGTTCACCGGAACGCATCACGCCGGCCACCATGGCCGGCGTGATGCGTTGGGGGAGCTTGCCCGGCGCCCTTCGCTTCCCGCTTACCGCGGGATACCCAGCGCCTCGCGCTGGTGGTCGAAGAGCTGGTTGCCCGCGTTCTCGGCCAGCTCCAGCATGGCGTTGAGCTCGGCGCGGCTGAAGGAGCCCTTCTCGGCGGTGCCCTGCACCTCGATCAGGCTGCCGTCCTCGGCCATCACCACATTCATGTCGGTATCCGCCCCGCTGTCCTCGGGGTAGTCCAGATCCACCACCGGCATACCCTTGAAGAGCCCCACGGAGACCGAGCTCACCAGCTGCACGAAGGGGTCGCCCTTGATCAGCTTCTTGCGCTGCAGGTAGCGGATGGCGTCCACCAGCGCCACGCAGCCGCCGGTGATGGAGGCGGTGCGGGTGCCCCCATCGGCCTGGATGACGTCGCAATCCACGGTGATGGTGAACTCGCCGAGCTTCTTGAGGTTGAGCGACGCCCGCAGCGAGCGGCCGATCAGGCGCTGGATCTCCAGGGTGCGGCCGCCCTGCTTGCCGCGGGCCGCCTCGCGCCCGCCGCGGGTGTGGGTAGCGCGCGGCAGCATGCCGTACTCGGCGGTCACCCAGCCCTGGCCCTTGCCGCGCAGCCAGCGCGGCACGCCAGGCTCGACGCTGGCGTTGCACAGCACCTTGGTATCGCCGAACTCCACCAGCACCGACCCCTCGGCGTGGCGGGTGTAGTCGCGGGTCAGGCGGATCTCGCGGGGCTGCTCGGGCGCACGGCCGCTGGGGCGTCGAAACGGAGTGGACATATCACCTCTTTGGGTCGGGTCTGAAACGCACGGGAATCATGGCTGGCGGTCATTCTACACCCTTGGGCAGCCGCATCGGCGAATCGGGTACACTCGGCCTATTCGACACTTCTGTCCGTTCATCCGCGTCACCCCGGAGTCCTCGCCATGGTCCACAGCATGACCGCCTTCGCCCGCCAGGAGCACGCCGCCGACTGGGGCAGCCTGCAGCTCGAGCTGCGTTCGGTGAACCAGCGCTATCTGGAGCCCCACTTCCGCCTGCCGGAGAGCCTGCGCGACCTGGAACCGATCTTCCGCGAGGCGCTGCGTAGCCGCCTGGCCCGCGGCAAGGTGGAGGTGAGCCTGCGCTTCGAGGCCGCCGGGGCGGCCGAGGGCCTCAGCGTGAACGCGACGCGGCTGGCGCACCTCGCCCGCGTCCTGGGCGAGGTGCGCCAGGCCGTGGCCGATGCCACCCCGCCCGATGCCCTGGCGCTGCTCGACTACCCCGGCGTGCTGGAGAGCCGCGGCCCCGACCCCGAGAGCGTCAAGGCCGCGGCGCTGGCCCTGTTTCAGGCCGCGCTGGATGACCTGATGGCCGGCCGCGCCCGGGAGGGCGAGAAGCTCGCCGAGCTGATCCGCGAGCGGCTCGTCGCCATCGAGGCCCTGGTGGCCGAAGTGCGCAGCCTGCTGCCGCAGATACGGGAGCGCCAGCGCAGCCTGCTGCTGGAGCGCCTGGAGGCGGTCAAGAGCGAGCTCGACCCCCAGCGCCTGGAGGCCGAACTGACCCTGCTGGCCCAGAAGGCCGACGTGGACGAGGAGCTCGACCGCCTGGCCACCCATGTGGCCGAGGTGGAGCGCCAGCTCAAGCAGAAGGGCCCGGTGGGCCGGCGCCTGGACTTCCTGATGCAGGAGCTCAACCGCGAGGCCAACACCCTCTCCTCGAAGTCGGTGGTGGCCAGCACCACTCGCTGCGCGGTGGAGCTCAAGGTGCTGATCGAGCAGATGAGGGAGCAGATCCAGAACATCGAGTGATTTCTACGCTCTTCCGTGAAAATCCACAAACCATTATTTTTAATATGAAATCTACAGGCTCTTGTCTACGGTTGTCTACGAAAATCTAGCTTAAGCCCGCGCCAAGTGGGGAGTACAATGGGGAGTACAGGGGGGTACTCCCCACCAAAAAGGCGAAAAAACCTATGGGTACTCCCCACTTCAAACGCCGACTGCTAGCCATCACCCCTCATAAGCAGAGCGCCAGGCTGGCGAAAAAACAAGGAAAATCTATTATAAACAGAAGATTATTAACAACTCTCCTGCCTGCTTCTCGCAATATTCAAACCATCGTTTCAAATATTTTTAGCTGTGCTTGGAGGGGCCCATGGGGAGCTTAACTGCCAAGAAGGTCCAGTCCCTGATCAAGGACGGCACGCCAGGGCGCTACAGCGACGGGAACGGCCTCTACCTCAAGGTCCCCAGGAAAGGCGCCCCCTACTGGATGCACCGGTACACGCTCGCCGGAAAGCGTCGAGAGCTGACGCTGGACAAGTGCGATGACCTTTCCCTGGCCGATGCTCGCCTGAAGGCAGCAGAAGCCCAGAAGGCCATTCGTGACGGCGTCGACCCCATCGAAGAGCGAAAGCGGCAAGAGCAGATCCTGATCCACACCGTCAGGGAGTTGTTCGATGACTGGTACCACGACCTGGAGAAGCGCCTGAAGCACCCCCGCATCCCGAAGCGCATCTTCGAAAAGGAGGTCGCCCCGTCCATTGGGCACCAGGCCCTGGAGAACGTCACCCCCATGGACGTGCGCGGCATCATCCGCAAGGTTGCCAGCAGCGGGCGCCCGGCCATCGCCAATGACACCCTGATGTACCTGAAGCAGCTGTTCAATCACGCCATCAAGCTGGGGCTACTCACCTACAACCCGGCAGCGGCCTTCAGCGTCAACGACGCAGGCGGCATCGAGAGAAGCCGTGACCGCGCCCTCACCGTCGATGAGATCCACCAGGTCTTTCAAATCTTCAGGGACAACCGGGAGAGCTTCACCCGCGACAACTACCTCGCCTGCGCGCTGCTGCTCGTCCTGGGGGTGCGCAAGACCGAGCTGACCGAGGCCCAGTGGTCAGAATTTGACCTACAGGGTAAACGATGGAACCTCTCCGGCGAGCGAAGCAAGACAGGCCGGGGTATTGCCATCCCCCTGCCTCCACACGCTGTCAGCTGGCTGGAAGAGCTCAAGATCCGCGCCTGTGGCTCGCCCTACGTCTTCCCTAGCCGCCGCAGCAGCAAGCGGCCACACATGGGCAAGGACACCCTGAATCGCGCCATTGCAAAGCTGTTCGGCAAGGAGCCCGGCAAGAAGCAGCAGCCGGAGAACAGGATGGGCGACATCGCCGAGTTCACGGTGCATGACCTACGCCGCACCTGCCGAAGCCTGCTGGCCGCCGCTGGCGTCCCAGGCCATGTCGCCGAGCGCTGCCTGAACCACAAGCTCAGGGGCATCGAGGGCGTCTACGACCGTCACGACTACTTCGAAGAGCGCAAGGAAGCCCTGGAGAAGGTGGCAGCGCTGGTTGAACCTGCCATCGACGTAAAGCGACAAATGCACGCGGAAGACACCGGAGAGGTTGCGACAACATAAACGCTCCTCTCAGCCTGACAAGCCCTGCTCACACCCTAGTTGACAAAACTGACCTATTTTCGGCTATAGTTGCGGAAGCCATCCATGGAGTATGCTGCCGATGTCGAGCCAGATCGAAGGTTTCTTAGCTAACCAGCTTCCTATCTGCTACCAGTTGCACATTCCAGCAGCTCTCAAGACTGCGTATGAGACAGCAGCTCGAATAGCGAAGGAAGAACCAGTTTTTTCCATGATGTCTGCTAAGGACAACCATGGAAGACTCGTTTCGTGGGCAACAGACTTTGCAATCCTTAGGCTCATAAAATCTGGCTCTTGGCCATTCGATTACAAATGGGAAACATTCGATAAGCCTACTGGTCGCTTCCTACAAGTCGTGCTTCCAGAATCTACGTTATCAATAAGTC
The DNA here is from genome assembly GCF_003547075.1 of Halomonas sp. JS92-SW72. Lineage (NCBI taxonomy): Bacteria > Pseudomonadati > Pseudomonadota > Gammaproteobacteria > Oceanospirillales > Halomonadaceae > Halomonas > Halomonas sp. JS92-SW72. The sequence continues at coordinate 1,030,250 of NZ_CP032147.1, read as the reverse complement.
AGGTAAAAAACAGGCATCACCCTCCTAGAAAGGTTGGTTTTCGGGAAAATGCCGCACTCTCTAACCAGCCTTATCTTTTTCCGACAATGGAAGAAGAGAGAATGCAAATTTTTGGACTTCCCTCCTTCATACTCATCCATGGCCATCAAGGATTAAAATTTGCTCATATTGGAATGAGCAAACCTGGGCAAAAATCTTGGATGTACAGGACAGGAAATTTGCTAGAGCTACCCAAAGAGGTTGGTGACAGCGACGTTCCACCAGTTGAACATACCGAAGAATCTGTCCTAATGTTAAAAGAGGACATAATGAAGTGGCGTAGAGATAATGGTTAAAAAAGTTGTCTCAATCAAAAGCAATGGGGCGGAGCTAGCTAAGCGTCGCATAATTCCTGAGCGCTTAATCAAGGCCAGAAAATTTGCACGCCTAACCCAAACAGATTTAGCCTCTAAAATTGGCGTTACCAGGCAATCCGTTTCAGCTTACGAACAGGGGGCCAAGTCCCCAGATAGCCAAACATTATTTTCATTAGCAAAAGCCTTGGATCAGCCTTTGCAATACTTCACAGGAGAAATGCCTGAGCCAATCGGCCCGTTCAGTGTAAAAACTTTTCGGGCTTTCGGCGCCTCTACGAGACGACGCAATGATCAGTGTGAAGTTCTTTCAGAATGGATTTCTTCCATAGTTTCACTGTACCAAAAATTCATAAATTTCCCAAAATTTCACCCCCCACACATAACTCCAGACCTACCTAATGGAAGGTATTCATTCGAAAATATCGAGGAAATCGCCGACTCTTTAAGAAAACAATGGGGGTTGGGGAGCGGGCCCATTGGAAACGTTATAAGACTTGTTGAGGCCAAAGGAATAATAGTTTCCCACCTCCCTATCTCCGAAGAAAGAATAAACGCTTTCTCTTTCTGGAGCGGGGATCAGCCTTTTATCTTCATGGCTTCTGACAGCACAACTGCTGTCAGAACTCGGTTCGACATTGCCCACGAGCTTGGTCACCTAATACTTCACCAAGGAATCAGCGAAGAAGAACTTGAGGACAAAAAAACACTCAAGCAAATTGAAGCTGAAGCAAACAGGTTTGGAAGCGCCTTCTTGATGCCTGCAAAATCTTACATAAACGAAGTATATACAACTCGCCTGGATGCCTTTATACCATTAAAACAACGCTGGCTTACCTCTATCGCATCCCAAGTATATCGCTGCAGTGACTTAGAAATATTCTCCAGCGATCAGGTATTAAACCTGAGAAAGCAAATAAGCGCCAGAAAATGGAGAACTCACGAGCCGCTGGATAACGAGATAAAAAATGAGAAACCGGAGCTTCTTAAGAAAGCTGCAACCATGCTTATAGAAAACAAAATTATGTCAAAACAAGACCTAACCCAAGAAATAAAATTTAACCCTACGACAATCGAATTTTTATCCAACCTGCCTCCCGGATTTCTGCATGAACGCTCAGCAGAAAGCACAGTAGCAAAGCTTGAATTAAAGTAGAAAAAAGCCGCAGCTGATTGCTGCGGCTTATACGTTCCGACATCACCACCCTCTCTTGCACAGCCACTTTATTGGTGAGAAAACCACAAATACCATCGCACCTTACCTGTCGGGTCCCGTGTGATTGATTACCCGCTTGGTAAATAACTCTGGTCGCTTGGCCTGCCACGGCAGTGAGGGCGCGGCGTGCGAAACGCGTGGTCATGGCAATGTCCTCGATTGTTGTTGTGACGGTCATGGTGATGATTGGCTGGTGCGACGTTCAGCGGTGATGAGGCCTGGGCCTCGGTGGGCCGGCTGTCGCCCGGGGGGACGGCAGCCAGGAGGGGTGGGTATTCATGCCCGGGTCATGTCCAGAGCAACGTCGACGATCATGTCCTCCTGGCCGCCGACCATCCTGCGGCGACCGAGCTCCACCAGGATATCGACGGTCCTGAGGCCGTAGCGCTCGGCGGCCGCCTCGGCGTGGCGCAGGAAGCTGGAGTAGACCCCGGCATAGCCCAGCGCCAGAGTCTCGCGGTCGACCCGCACCGGGCGGTCCTGCAGAGGGCGCACGATGTCGTCGGCGGCGTCCATCAGGGTGTAGAGATCACAGCCGTGGCGCCAGCCGAGGCGGTCGGCATTGGCGATGAACACCTCCAGCGGGGCATTGCCGGCGCCGGCGCCCATGCCGGCCAGGCTGGCGTCGATCCTGTCGCAGCCTTCCTCCACGGCCACGATGGAGTTGGCGACTCCCAGGCCCAGGTTGTGGTGGGCATGCATGCCGGTTCGGGTCGCCGGGTCGAGAGCGTCCTTGAGCGCCCGGAAGCGGTCTCGCACGCCGTCCATGGTCAGGGCACCGCCGGAGTCGACCACGTAGATGGTCTGGGCCCCGAACTGCTCCATCAGCTTGGCCTGCTCGGCCAGGCCCCTGGGCGTCTGCATGTGGCTCATCATCAGGAAGCCGACGGTATCCATGCCGAGCTTGCGGGCGTGCTCGATATGCTGTCGAGAGACGTCGGCCTCGGTGCAGTGGGTGGCAATGCGCGCCCCCCGGGCCCCGGCGCCATAGGCGGCGTCCAGGTCATGTACGGTGCCGATCCCCGGCAACAGCAGGGTGGTGATGAGGGCATGCTCGACCACCTCGGCCGCTGCCGCGATCCAGGCGAGATCGGTATGAGCACCGAAGCCGTAGTTGAAGCTGGATCCCTGCAGACCATCGCCGTGGGCGACCTCGATGGAGTCGACCCGGGCCTCGTCCAGGGCGCGGGCGATGCGCCTGACGTCATCGAGGCTGTACTGGTGGCGAACCGCATGGCTGCCATCACGCAGGGTGACATCGGAGATATAGAGCGTCTTGCCGATGCGGTCAGGGGATGTCATGGCGGTTCACTTCAGACGGTGGTGCCCAGCAGGCGGGTCTCGGCGAGGCGCTCGGCGCAGGCCTTGGCGGCAGAGGTCATGATGTCCAGGTTGCCGGCGTAGGCGGGCAGGTAGTGGGCCGCCCCCTCGACTTCCAGATAGATGGAGGTCTTGAGTCCGCTGACGCGGCCGATCCCCTCTATCGTCAGCGGTGCTGACTCGGGAATCTCCTCGAACTGGACCCGTTGCTTGAGGCGGTAGCCGGGAACGTACTGCTGCACTGTGCGGGCCATCGCCGCCACGGAGGCCTCGATGGCGCCCCGGTCAGCGGGTCGTGAGAGCACGAAGATGGAGTCGCGCATCAGCAACGGTGGCTCGGCCGGGTTGAGGATGATGATTGCCTTGCCGCGTTGCGCTCCGCCGCACGCCTCAATGGCTCTGGCGGTGGTCTCGGTGAATTCGTCGATATTGGCTCGGGTGCCGGGGCCGGCGGACCGGCTGGCGATGGAGGCGACGATCTCCGCGTAGTACACAGGGGTCACCCGGGAGACCGCAGCGACCATGGGGATGGTGGCCTGGCCGCCGCAGGTCACCATGTTGAGGTTGGGAGCGGCGAGGTGAGCGTCAAGGTTGATCGGTGGGACCACGTAGGGGCCGATGGCCGCCGGGGTCAGATCGATGACCTTGATGCCGTGTGCCTGGAGCCGCGCGCTGTGACCCGGGTGGCTCGCTGCCGAGGTGGCATCGAAGGCGATCCTGATCTCATCGAAGCCGGGCATGGCCAGCAGCCCGTCGATGCCTTCGGCGGTAGCAGGCACGCCAAGCGCCCTAGCGCGGGTCAGACCGTCGGAGGCCGGGTCGATGCCGACCATGGCGCCCATTTCCAGGTGCTCGCCGTGGCGGTGGATCTTGATCATCAGATCGGTGCCGATATTGCCGGAGCCGATGATGGCGACCTTGACGCGCTGTGTCATGGGGCTGCCTCGTGACCGGGACGGGGTGTCAGAGAAATGTCGAACATACTCTGCATTTGTTCAACATAAACTTTCGTATGTATCGACGAGGCCCCTGCACTGGCCTTAGTGTCGATCGGGTCAGGAACCCGAGGACGCCACCCGAGACTCCCTCGGCGGCACGAACAGGAGCAACTCCCATGTCACCCAACAACAAGAATGATCGTCGCCCGCTACGCTCGGCCGAGTGGTTCGGTACCAACGACAAGAACGGTTTCATGTACCGCAGTTGGATGCGCAATCAGGGCATTCCCGATCACGAATTCCAGGGCAAGCCGGTCATCGGTATCTGCAATACCTGGTCGGAGCTGACCCCCTGCAACGCCCATTTCCGCAAGCTGGCGGAGCACGTCAAGAAGGGGGTGCTGGAGGCGGGAGGCTTTCCCGTGGAGTTTCCGGTGTTCTCCAACGGTGAGTCCAACCTCAGGCCGACGGCAATGTTCACCCGCAACCTCGCCAGCATGGACGTAGAGGAGGCGATTCGCGGCAATCCCGTGGATGCGGTCGTGTTGCTGGTAGGGTGCGACAAGACCACCCCGGCGTTGCTGATGGGGGCGGCATCCTGTGACATTCCCACCATCGTGGTCAGCGGTGGGCCGATGCTCAACGGCAAGCATCAGGGCAAGGACATCGGTTCCGGCACCGTGGTCTGGCAGCTCTCCGAGGACGTCAAGGCCGGCCGGATCTCGCTGCACGATTTCATGGCGGCCGAGGCCGGCATGTCACGCTCCGCGGGAACCTGCAACACCATGGGAACGGCCTCCACCATGGCCTCCATGGCCGAGGCGCTGGGGACTTCCCTACCGCATAATGCGGCCATTCCGGCGGTCGACTCCCGTCGCTACGTGCTGGCCCATCTCTCTGGCATGCGTATCGTCGAGATGGTGGAGGAGGGGCTCGACCTGTCGCGGGTGCTGACGCGCGAGGCGTTCGAGAATGCCATCCGCGTCAATGCAGCCATCGGCGGTTCCACCAATGCGGTGATTCACCTCAAGGCGATCGCCGGGCGCATCGGGGTCGACCTTGACCTCGAGGACTGGACACAGATTGGCCGCGGGACACCGACTATCGTTGACCTCCAGCCCTCCGGCCGTTTCCTGATGGAGGACTTCTACTATGCTGGCGGATTGCCGGCCGTGCTGCGTCGGCTCGGCGAGGCGGGGCGCCTGCCGCATCCCGGGGCTCTGACCGTCAACGGACATTCGCTCTGGGACAATGTCCGGGAGGCGCCGATCTACAACGATGAGGTGGTGCGTCCTCTCGACAATCCGCTCTGCGCCGACGGCAGCATGAGCATCCTGCGTGGCAATCTGGCACCCAACGGCGCAGTACTCAAGCCGTCGGCGGCGACCCCCGAACTGATGACACATCGTGGTCAGGCGGTGGTCTTCCAGGATTTCGACGACTACAAGGCCCGTATCGACGATCCCGACCTGGCGGTGACCGCCGACAGTGTCCTGGTGTTGCGCAACTGCGGCCCGCGGGGCTATCAGGGGATGGCCGAAGTGGGCAACATGGGCTTGCCGTCCAAGCTGCTCGAGCAGGGGGTCACCGACATGGTGCGCATCTCGGATGCGCGCATGAGCGGCACGGCCTACGGTACCGTGGTGCTTCACGTGGCTCCTGAGGCCGCTGCCGGCGGACCCCTGGCGGCGGTTCGCGACGGTGACTGGATCGAGCTGGACTGCGAGACGGGACGCTTGCACCTGGAGGTAAGCGACGATGAGATCGCCGCTCGCCTGGCCGAGCGCGATCCGACCGAGGAATCCCGGCTGATCGCCCGTCAGGGCGGCTACCGACAGCTCTACATCGAGCACGTGCTGCAGGCTGACGAGGGCTGCGACTTCGACTTCCTGGTGGGCAAGCGGGGAGCGCAGGTACCACGACACTCCCACTGAGACAAGGCCACGACATGCCGTTGCCATCACTCCTTACCCAGGCCGGGCGGTGTCGCCCGGCCTGACGCCTTCCCGCCTCGCCCCTTTCCGGGCGAGGCCAGTCACCGCCTGTCGGGCAATATCCGGCCCGGGTTCATCAGCCCGGCCGGGTCGAACAGTGCCTTGATGCCTTCCACCAGTTCCCGCTCCACCGGCGAGAGGCGCGCCAGGTAGGCGGCCTGCTTGGTGCGGCCGATGCCATGCTCGGCGCTGAGGCTGCCGCCGAACTGATCGAGGATATCGAAGAGCAGGGTCTCCAGGTCATGGAGGTGGGCCTTCTTCTGCGCTTCGGCCAGCCTCGCCGGCGGCAGGATGTTGAAGTGCAGGTTGCCATCGCCGACGTGGCCGTAGGCGATGATCTCGCAGTCGGGGGAGCGTTCATGGATCGCTCGGCTGGCCCGCGTCACGAAGTCGGGGATCGCCGAGATGGGCACCGAGATATCGGTGCGCAGGTGTTCGCCGCGCCGCCGCTGTCCCTCCAGCATGCTCTCGCGGAACTGCCATAGCCTTGACGCCTGGGCGTCGCTGGAGGCCAGTGCGCCGTCCCTGATCAGGTCGGCCTCCATGCCGTGGGCCAGCAGCCCCTCGAGCATGGCGTCCAGGTCCAGGGCGCCGCTCGCACTGACCTCCATCAGCACGTACCAGGGGTGGGGCGCGTCCAGCGGATCGGTTAGCTCGGGGGTGGCCTCCATGGCGAGCTCCAGGCAGCGCCGGGGGATCAACTCGAAGGCGCTGAGCAGGTCGCAGCACTCGCGCCGTGCACGGCCGTAGAGGGCAATCACCGCTTCCACCGAGGGCAGCCCGAGCAGTGCCGTGCGGCTCTGAATGGCGCGGGGCGAGAGCTTGAGCACCGCGCCGGTAACAATGCCCAGCGTCCCCTCGCTGCCGAGGAACAGCTGGGCGAGGGCATAGCCGCGGTTGTCCTTGTGCAGGGCGGTCAGGCCGTCCCAGACCCGGCCGTCGGGGAGCACCACCTCCAGCCCCAGCACCAGCTGACGCATCATCCCGTGGCGCAGCACGTTGAGGCCGCCGGCGTTGGTGGCGATGTTGCCGCCGATCTGGCAGCTGCCCTGGGCGCCCAGCGAGAGCGGGAAGTCGCAGTCGTGCTCGTCGGCCGCCTGCTTGACGGTCTCCAGGATGCAGCCGGCGTCCACCGTCATGGTGAAGTTGACCGGGTCGATGTCGCGGATCCGGTCCAGGCGCTCCAGGCTGATCACCAGCTCGCCGCCGTCGGCGGCGGGCAGGGCGCCGGCCACCAGGCCGCTGTGGCCGCCCTGGGGCGTCATGGCCACGCCATGGGCCCGGCAGAGTCGCACCGTCTCGGCCACCTCCGCGGTGGAGGCGGGGCGTGCCACCGCCAGGGGCAGGCCCAGGCGCTCTCCCGCCCAGTCGCTCAGGTAGCGGGCCATGGCCGCGGGGTCGCGCAGCAGGCCGCGCTCCCCGAGACACTGATGCAGGGCATCGAGCAGGTCGGCGTGCGGGCTCGGGTGGTCCATGTCACGTCTCCTCCTGCCAGGCGGAACCGTCGGGAAAGCGGTGCCGGGCCAGGGCGTCGGAGCGCATGGTGATGCTGTAGCCCGGCGCTTCGGGGACCCGGTAGCGACCGCGCTCGATCACCACCGGGTCGAGGAAGTGCTCGTGGAGGTGGTCGACATACTCCAGCACGCGCCCCTCGAGGCTGCCCGAGACGGCGATGTAGTCGAACAGCGAGAGGTGCTGGGTGTATTCGCACAGGCCCACACCGCCGCCGTGGGGGCAGACCGGCACGCCAAACTTAGCGGCCATCAGCATTACCAGGATCACCTCGTTGAGCCCGCCGAGGCGGGCGGCATCGAGCTGGCAGTAGTCCAGCGCCTCGGCCTGGAAGAACTGCTTGAACATCACCTTGTTGTGGCAGTGCTCGCCGCTGGCCACGCCGATGGGGGCCACGCGGTGGCGGATCTCGGCGTGGCCAAGGATGTCATCGGGACTGGTGGGCTCCTCGATCCACAGCGGGTCGAACTCGGCCAGACGGCGCATTTTCGCCACCGTCTCGTCCACCTCCCACACCTGGTTGGCATCCATCATCAGCACGTTGTCCCAGCCGATCTCCTCGCGCAGCAACGCGGCGCGGCGGGCATCCTCCTCGAGGTTGCCGCCGATCTTCTGCTTGAAGTGGGTCCAGCCCTCGGCCAGGGCCTCACGGGCAAGGCGGCGCACCTTGTCGTCGTCGTAGCCAAGCCAGCCCGCCGAGGTGGTGTAGCCGGGGTAGCCGTCGCGACGCATCTCGGCCTCGCGGTCGGCCTTGCCGGCCTGCTGCCGGCGAAGCAGCGCGATCGCCTCCTCCGGGGTGAGGGCGTCGGTGACGAAGCGGAAGTCGAGGCAGCGCACCAGCTGCTCCGGGGTCATGTCGGCCAGCAGCTTCCATACCGGCTTACCCTCGCGCTTGGCCCAGAGGTCCCAGAGGGCGTTGACGATGGCCGCAGTGGCCAGGTGGATGGCGCCCTTATCGGGACCGATCCAGCGCAGCTGGCTGTCGCCGGTGAACTCGTGCCAGAAGGCGCCCATGTTGTCGGTGATGGTGGCCAGGGAGCGCCCCTCGACCAGCGGCGCCAGCGAGCGCACCGCGGTGACGACGATCTCGTTCCCGCGGCCGATGGTGAAGGTCAGGCCGTGGCCCTCGGCCCCCCCGTCGTCGACGTGGAGGATCACATAGGTGGCGGAGTAGTCGGGCGCGGCGTTCATGGCGTCCGAGCCGTCCAGCGAGCGGGAGGTCGGGAAGCGGATGTCCTGGACCTCGACATGGGTGATGGTGGTCATCGGTGGCTCCGAATGGGGGGACGGCTCAGCGGTTTGCCAGGTGGCGCATCAGCTCGCGGATGCCGAAGGTCCAGGGCGGCAGCCGGTCGCTGCGGCCGACCGGATTGACCAGGGCGCCCAGCGCCGGGGTGGCGATGGTGACCCGGTCGCCGAGGTGGTGGGTGAAGCCCTGGCCCGGGCCATCGCGGTCCTGGATAGGCGAGAACATGGTGCCGAGGAACAGCATGAAGCCGTCCGGGTACTGGTGGTGGTCGCCGATGGTCTGGCGGACCAGGTCGAGCGGATCGCGGCTGATCTCGCGCATGTCGCTGGCCCCCTCGAGGCGGAAGCCGTCGTCCTCGCCCTCGATGCGCAGCGAGACCTGGCAGTGGCGCACGCTGTCGAGGGTGAAGCGCTCATCGAACAGGCGGATGAACGGGCCCAGGGCGCAGGAGGCGTTGTTGTCCTTGGCCTTGCCCAGCAGCAGGGCGCTGCGCCCTTCGATGTCGCGCAGGTTGACGTCGTTGCCCAGGGTGGCGCCCTTGACCCGGCCGCGGCTGTCCACGGCGAGCACGATCTCGGGCTCCGGGTTGTTCCAGCGCGAGGCGGGATGCAGGCCCACGGCGGTACCGAAGCCCACCGAGGAGAGCGGCTGGGCCTTGGTGAACACCTCGGCGTCCGGCCCGATGCCGACCTCCATGTACTGGGACCAGGCGCCCCGCGCCTGCAGGGCCTGCTTGAGGGCCATCGCCTCGTCGGACCCCGGGGTGATGCGCGACAGGTCGGTGCCGATCAGCGCCTGGAGCTCGTTGCGCAGCTCGGTGGCGCGGGCCGGGTCGCCGCCGGCCTGCTCCTCGATGACCCGCTCGAGCAGGCTGACCGCGAAGGTCACGCCGCAGGCCTTCACGGCGTGGAGGTCGCAGGGCGCCAGCAGGTAGGGCGCCCGGGCCGGGTTCGCCTGGGAGTTGGCAATCAGCTCCTCGAGGCGGCCCAGCGACGGCCCCTCGGCGTCGCGCACCACCGCCAGCGGATCGTCGTGTTCCAGCAGGTCGGCCATGGTCGGCCCATGGGCCGTGATGTCGATCACTTCCCCTGCGCGCACCGTGACCAGCGCCGGACCGGGGCGGTCGCCATCGCACCAGACGCGGCCGACCAGTCGTGCCTCGGTCAGGTCATGGGGAAGAGAGTCTGCAGCGGACAGGGGGTTCATCGGCGCCTCCGGGTCGGCGAACTGGCGGTTGGTCCGCCAGCGCCTATCATGTTATTGATGTTGTGCTGTATGACAGGTATGCCATCTGTGACTCACTCTAGCGCACCCTCCGGTTTCGGGTCGATAGGCAATCGCCAGGCGGCGAGCAGGGCGCCAGGACAGTGGGTCGTTCATCACGCCAGCCTTCAGGAGAGTGGCATGTTCGACGAGTGGAAGGGCAAGCGGGTATTGATTACCGGCGCCAGCCGGGGGATCGGCGCAGCGGTCGCCAGACAGCTGGGGGCCCTAGGGGCCCGGGTGGCGGTGCACTATCACAGCAGCCAGTCGCCGGCCGATGAGGTGGTGGCGGCGATCCGTGAGGCCGGTGGCGAGGCCTTCACGGTCAAGGGCGACGTGAGCCGCGCCGGCGAGGCGGCGCGGATCGTCGATGAGGCCGCCAGCGGGCTCGGCGGGCTGGACGTGCTGATCAACAACGCCGGCGACATGCTGGGCCGCGTTTCGCTGGACGAGATGGACGATGCCCAGTACGACCGGGTGATGGACCTCAACGCGCGCTCCGTGGTCATGGCAAGCCGGGCGGCGCTGCCCCATTTCCGCCGCCAGGGGAGCGGCAACATCATCCATACCACCTCCATCGCCGCGCGCAACGGCGGGGGACTCGGCGCCGGCCTCTACGCCTCGGCCAAGGGCTTCGTCAGCACCCTGACCCGCAACATGGCCAAGGAACTGGCCGGCGAGAACATCCGTGTCAATGGCGTGGCACCCGGTACCATCGCCACCGATTTCCATGGCCGCCACTCCAACGAGGACCACCTGGCGGCAGCCCGCGCTTCGATCCCCATGGGCCGGCTGGGCACCTCGGAGGAGTGCGTGGGGGCCTATCTATTCCTGGCCACCGATGCGCTGAGCGGCTATGTCACCGGGCAGGTGATCGAGGTCAACGGCGGGCAGTTGATGCCATGAGCACCGCGACCCGATTCGATATCGCCATCACCATGGGCGACCCGGCCGGGATTGGCCCCGAGATCATCTGCCGAGCGCTGGCGGCCATGACGCCTGGCGAGCGCGCCACCACCCTGGTGGTCGGCGACCCTGCCATCTATCGCCGCGCCGCCGACATGCTGGGGGCCGAGCTGAGCTTCGCCCCCCTCGATGACCCGGCGGCGCCGGCGGACAGTGTCGCGGTGGCGGTGGTGGAGCACCCCGCGGGCGAGGCGATCCCCGACGGGCAGATCAGCGCCGCCGCCGGCGACATGGCCTTTCGCTGCGTGAAGGCGGCGGTGGAGCTGGTGCAGGCGGGGCGTGCCGGGGTGATCGTCACCGCCCCCCTCAACAAGGCGGCATTGCACGCCGCCGGCCACCACTACGACGGCCACACCGGCATGTTGGCGGCGCTGACCGGGGCGCCGTCCTCGTTCATGCTGCTGGCCTCCGAGACGCTCTCGACCCTGCATGTCTCTACCCATGTGTCGCTGCGCGAGGCGATCGAGCGGGTCACCCCCGAGCGCATCACTGCGACGGTCAAGGCGGGGCACACGCACCTGGTCAAGCTCGGCATGGCGTCGCCGCGCATCGCGGTGGCCGGGCTCAACCCCCACTGCGGCGAGGGCGGCATCTTCGGTGACGAGGACGACCGGATCATCGCCCCGACGGTGCGAGCGCTGCGCGAGGCCGGGCTAGACGTGCGCGGTCCGATCTCGGCGGACACCGTCTTCTACCGGGCGAGCCGCGGCGAGTTCGACCTGGTGGTGGCCCAGTACCACGACCAGGGCCATATCCCGGTGAAGCTGATCGCCTTCGACACCACGGTCAACGTCAGCCTCGGCCTGCCGATCCAGCGCACTTCGGTGGACCACGGCACGGCCTTCGATATCGCCTGGCAGGGGCGGGCGGATGCCACCAACCTGGGATCGGCCATCGCCTATGCCCGTCGGCTGGTAGCAGGAAACCGGGCATGAGTCGCTGTCGGGTGGCAATCATTGCCGACGACCTGACTGGGGCGCTGGATGCGGCTGCGCCTTTCGCCGCGCGCGGTGCCACGACCCGGGTGGTGATTGCGCTGGAGCAGCTCGAGGCGGCGCTGGAGGCCTGGAAGGACGCGCTGCCCGAGGTGATCGCGGTCAACACCGAGTCGCGCCACCTGGCGCCGGGGCCCGCCGCTGCCAGAGTGGCATGGGCGGCTCGCTGCCTGGCGCGCGCGGCGCCCGAGCGGTGGTTCAAGAAGATCGATTCGACCCTGCGGGGGCAGGTGGTGGCCGAAACCCTGGCGCTTAGAAAGGCCACCGGTCGGCGCCTACTGGTAGCCCCGGCAGTGCCGGCGCAGGGGCGCACCGTGTGCAATGCCGAAGTGCATGTGGAGGGGGTTCCCCTGGCCGCGACGGCCTATGGCCAGGATGCGCGGTCGGCACCGCCGCTGGGGCCGCTGGACACCTTGTATGCGGTCGAGGGGGTGTCCCTGAGCCGCCATCGACCGTTGTCCGAGGGACCTTTGCCGACCGACGACTGCGTCTGCGATGCCGTCAACCAGGCCGATCTGAGTTACGCCTACCGGATCATGGTCGGCGAGCCTTCGCGCTGGCTGGCGGTGGGTGCCGCCGGGCTGGCGACGGTCATGGCACAGCATCTGTTCGGCCGCCTCCGGGGGCTCAAGGTGTCGCTGTCTCGCTGTCAGCACCGCCTCTACGCGGTGGGGTCGAGAAGTCCCCGCGCCGCCGCGCAGCTTGCCCTGCTGCGAGCCTCTGCCCCGGAACTACCGGTCTGCCAGGCCTTGTCACCCCAAGCTACCGCGCCTGACCGCATGGAAGCGGGGATCCTGGTACCCGGTCCGGGCACCGGCGAGGAGACGGCCGAGGCCGTGGCCGTGGCGATGGGAGAGCAAGTCGCTCGTGTGGTGGCCCTCTGGCCGGAGGGGGCAGGACTGCTGTTGCTGACCGGAGGCGATATCGCCATGGCGGCGCTGCAGCGGCTCGGGGTGGTGTCGATCGAGGTCATGGCCGAATGGGCGCCCGGTGTGCCCCTGGGGCGCCTGGATGGCGACCCGAATCGACTGGTCATCACCAAGGCCGGCGGGTTCGGTGAACCGGAGCTTTTGGGGGCGCTCGAGCGAGTGCTGCCGGCCGCGGGGCTTGCCCCGGGGCGCTATGACCAAAGTTGACGATCGCGGCAGTTGCGCTGCCATCCGTGAGCGTCTAGCTTGGTCACTGGTGGTATGATACGTATACAGCAAGACACTTGTCTTCAGGAGAACAACAAGATGACTCATTCACGCCAACGCAAGCTCGTCCGCCTGGTATCCCTGACACTGCTGGCCTCCAGCATCGGCATGGCCGGGATGGCTCAGGCGCAGCAGAGCCTTCGTTTTGCCCACGTCTACGAGACCTCCGAACCCTTCCACAAGTGGGCCGAGTGGGCTGCAGAGCAGATCAAGGAGCGCACCGAAGGGCGCTACACCATGCAGGTCCATCCGGCCTCGTCGCTCGGCAAGGAAGAGGACATCAACGAGGGCCTCGAGCTCGGGACCGTGGATGTGATCTATACGGGGACCCAGTTCGCCGGCCGCTCCTATGGGCCGATCGGTATTGCCGGGGCTGCCTACATGTTCCGCGATTTCGATCACTGGCAGGCCTACGCCGACAGCGATCTCTTCCAGGAGATCGCCGATGGTTACCAGAACGCGACTGGCAACGTACCAATCGCACTCAACTACTACGGCGAGCGTCATGTGACTTCCAACAAGCCCATCAACACGCCGGAGGACATGCAGAACCTGCGAATCCGCGTACCGAATGCGCCTCTCTACATGATGTTCCCACGTGCGGCCGGCGCCAACCCGACGCCGATCGCCTTCGACGAGGTCTACCTGGCCCTGCAGCAGGGTGTGGTGGATGCTCAGGAGAACCCGCTGCCGACGATCCGCGCCAAGGCATTTCACGAAGTCCAGGACTACATCAACCTGACCGGGCACATCACCGATTCACTGATCACCATCGTGGGGGGGCCGCGTTGGAACCGTCTCTCCGAAGAGGATCGCGAGATCTTCCGCGACGTGTTTGAGGAAGCGGCACGCAACAACACTGCCGAGATCGTCCAGGCCGAGCAGGATCTGGTCGCCTGGTTCGAGGAGCAGGGCAATACCGTGCTCCAGGTGGATCGCACCCCCTTCCGTGACGTGGTGATCCCGCACCACCTCGGTGACGCGGCCACCTGGGACGAGGACACCTACAACCGCCTGCAGGCCATCGGCCAGTAATCCCTTCCCTTTCCCGTTCGCGATCGCCTGCACCGCCCGGCTGCCTGGGCGGTGCAGGCAAGGAGGCTTGCCATGTCCGATCAACCCGAGGGCCAGGGACCCGTCATCGATTTCGAGGCTGCCTTCGAGGACGACGACAGTTTCTATTTCTCCGACCATGCCATCGAGGACTACATCACCCTCGTGGTCTTCTGGGCGCTTATCTTCGTTGTCTTTCTGCAGTTCTTCACCCGCTACGTCCTAGGTGACTCCACCACCTGGACGGAGGAGATCGCCCGCTACCTGCTGATCCTGGTCGGCTTCATCGGTAGCGTGATGGCCGTCCGCAAGGGCAGCCACATCATGGTGGAGTTCTTCTATCACTACATGCCGCCCTGGCTGGTCAGGATCCTCAATCTTGCGGTCGACCTGACCTGTGTCGCCTTCTATACGATGCTGGCCTGGGTGACGTACCAATTGGCAGGACGCACCGGCGGCATGATGGTGTCGGTGGATGTGCCCAAGAGCGTGCTGTACTACGCCGTCTGCATCGCCTTCGTGCTGATGGCGATGCGAGGCATGCAACGCATGGTGAAGCATTACCTGTCGGCGCCGCGCCGACTCTAACCGAATCGCGCCGCCCTCCAACAACGACAACGCTGCAAGAGGCCATGCATGTCCCGACTCACCGTGATGCGTTGGCACAAACCCATCGTGACTCCGTCGCTGTCGCTGCTCGCCGTACTCGGCTGCGTGATACTGGCGGTGATGGGCTACCACCTCTCGTTTCTGTTCTTCGCGCTTTTCACCATGCTGGTGCTGGGCGTTCCGATCGCAGTCAGCCTGGCGGGTTCCTGTCTGCTGTTCGTGCTGATCAGCGGGCAGGTACCGAACGTGGTCATCGCCCACCGCATGATCAACGGCATCGACAGCTTTCCGCTGCTGGCGATTCCCTTCTTCATCTTCGCCGGCAGCCTGATGAACAATGCCGGCATCACCGAACGCATCTTCAACTTCGCCAAGGCGTTGATGGGCTGGATGCGCGGTGGCCTGGGGCATGTCAATGTCGGGGCGAGCATCGTCTTCTCCGGGATGTCTGGCGCCGCGGTGGCCGACGCCGGTGGCCTCGGCATGATCGAGGTGAAGGCGATGAAGGATGCCGGCTACGACGAGGAGTTCGCCGTCGGTATCACCGCGGCCTCCTCAACCATCGGGCCGATCATTCCCCCAAGCCTGCCGATGGTCATCTATGGCGTGATGGCCTCGGCCTCGGTCGGGCAGCTGTTTGCGGCCGGCCTGATTCCCGGCCTGCTGATGGGCGGCATGCTGATGGGAATGATCTTCCTGATCGCCCGTCGCCGCGGCTACCAGCGCGATGCAGACTTCTCGTTCCGGGTGCTGGGGTACACGTTTTCACGGGCGTTTCTCTCGCTGCTGACGCCGGTGATCATCGTAGGCGGCATCATTACCGGTGCCTTCACGCCCACCGAGGCCGCGGTGGCAGCGGTCTTCTACGCGCTCGTCCTCGGCGTGGTGGTCTATCGCACCCTGACGTGGCGCAAGCTGCTGCGGGTGAGCATGGAGACCATCGAGACCACGGCGGTGATCCTGTTCATCGTCTCGGCAGCGTCGATCTTCGCCTGGATCCTGACCAGCAACCAGGTCACCCAATCCGTGATCGCTCTGCTCGGGCCCTTCGCCGACAGCAAGGTGGCGGTGCTGATGATGAGCAACATCGTACTGATCATCGTCGGCTGCTTCATGGAGACCATTGCCGCCATCACCATCCTGGTGCCGGTGCTGCTGCCGCTGGCCGTCGCCGTGGGCGTCGACCCGGTGCACTTCGGGGTGATCATGGTGCTCAACCTGATGATAGGCCTGTTGACACCGCCGGTGGGGATGGTGCTCTACGTGCTGTCGCGGGTCTCCAACGTCAGCTTCGAGCGCTGCATGCGCGGTACCATCCCGTTCCTGATTCCGCTGGTGATCTGCCTGCTGCTGGTGACCTTCATTCCGTCGCTTTCCATGTGGCTGCCCACCCTGGTCTACCGCTGATAGAACCCGAGGTCCCAGATGATGAACGATACCCGGCATGACATCCGACGGCAGGATATCCGTGTGACGGTCGACGACCTCGAGCGCTTCATGGGCGAGGTGTTGAGGCGGGCGGGGGCAGATGAAGCGTCCTCGGCCGCCGTGACCCGCGCCCTGGTCACCGCTTCACGGATGGGCACCGACAGCCATGGTCTGCGGCTGCTGCCCCACTATATCCGTGCGCTCGAGGGGGGGCGGATCAAGGGGGCGCCCAAGATGCGCTTCACCCGCCGCCTGCCGGCCACCGGCATCTTTGACGCCGACAATGGCTTTGGCCACCTGGCTGGCTATGCGGCCATGGCGCATGCAGTGGAGATGGCCGAGGAGATAGGTGTGGGCGCGGTGGCGGTGGGGCACTCCTCACACTTCGGCGCCGCCGGCTGCTACGCCCTGGCCGCCGCCGAGCGCGGCTTGATCGGCCTCTCCTTCTGCAACT
This sequence comes from Halomonas sp. JS92-SW72, assembly GCF_003547075.1. NCBI lineage: Bacteria > Pseudomonadati > Pseudomonadota > Gammaproteobacteria > Oceanospirillales > Halomonadaceae > Halomonas > Halomonas sp. JS92-SW72. Next base: position 1,013,704 of record NZ_CP032147.1, on the reverse strand, counting down.
CGGATCCCTTCGTGCTGCTACACGAGGGCCTGTCGCCCTTCCATGGCACCAACCCGATCGCCTTCGCCGCGCCGGTGGAAGGGCAGTCGCCGTACCTGCTGGACATGGCGACAAGCGCGGTGCCGTGGAACCGCGTGCAACAGTACGGCGCCATCGGGCGCGAGCTGCCTGACCAGGTTGCCGCCGATGCCCGGGGTCACGTGACCCGAGTGCCGGCCGAGGTGGCGGCCCTGCTGCCGCTGGGCGGCAGCGACTTTGGCTTCAAGGGAGCGGGGCTCGGCGGCATGGTCGAGGTGCTGAGCTCGACGCTCTCCGGCATGCTCAACGGCTTTCGGCTGCTGCCCATGGGCGGGCCGGACATGTCGACGCCTCGCGGGGTGGGCCACTTCTTCCTGGCGCTCAACCCGGCGGCCTTCGTCGACCGGGCGACCTTCGCGGCCTGCCTGGCCGAGTACCTGGCCGATCTGCGCAGTCAGCCGGCGGTTGATGGGGGCGAGGTGCTGGCCCCCGGGGATCGTGAGTGGCGCTGCCAAGCGCAACGCGATGTCGAGGGGATTCCCCTCGATAGTGCTAATCAGGTTGCCTACGCGACGCTGGCCGAGTCTCTGGATGTGCCGCCGCTGCGGTATCTGACCTGAGCGGGGCAGGGCCAAAATGCGGTAAGATAGTCACACAGAACACCGGTTCACCAGGAGAATCAGCCCATGTCTCGATATCGGATCGAGCGCAAGACGCTTTCCGAGCAGGTCGCCGAGCAGCTCGAGGCGGATATCCTCGACGGGCGGCTTGGCGAGAACGACCAGCTGCCCTCCGAGCGCGAGCTGATGGAGCAGTTCGGGGTCGGGCGCCCGGCCGTGCGTGAGGCGCTGTTCCATCTGCAGCAGCTCGGGCTCATCGCTATCAATAGCGGGACCCGCGCCAGGGTGATCCGGCCCACCGCCGAGGCGGTGATGGCGAGGCTCTCCGGGGTGACCCGCCAACTGCTCTCCAAGCCCCACGGCCAGCAGTACTTCCAGGAGGCAAGAGCGCTGTTCGAGATCTCGCTGGCCCGCTATGCGGCCCGCCAGGCCGGCGACGAGGACCTGGCGCGGCTGCGCGAGGCGCTGCAGGAGAACCGTGACGCGGTGGGCGACGAGGCGCGCTTCAAGCGTTCCGACAACGACTTCCACGGCGTGCTGGCGAGCATCGCTCGCAACCCCATCTTCGACGCCATCCACGTGGCGCTCTCCGAATGGCTCGACGACCGTCGCGCTCAGGTGCTGCAGCAGAAGGATGAGGACAAGGCGGCACTGGCGGCGCACATCGAGATCGTCGAGGCGATCGAGTCCCGCGACCCGGATGCCGCCGAGGCGGCCATGCGCCGCCACCTGGATCGCCACTACGGCACCTACATGCAGCTCAAGAAGCGCCTTTCCGACGCGGGATAGTCCGCCCGTTCGCCATGAGGAACGAGAAGGCCCGCCCCTCAGGGGGCGGGCCTTTGCTTGGGGGGCGCCAGATTACAGCGAGACGCCGCGCTTCCAGGGGATGAAGTCGTACTGGGCGAGTTCCACGGCGCGGGGGGCGTAGCGCCCCGACGCGGTGTCGATACACAGCCGCAGCAGGCGGTCGGCCAGCTCGTCGATGCTCGCCTCGCCGCGGATGATGGGGCCGGCATCGAAGTCGATCACGTCCTGCATGCGCTCGGCCAGTTCGCTGTTGCTCGAGATCTTGAGCACCGGGGTGATGGGGTTGCCGGTGGGCGTGCCCAGTCCGGTGGTGAAGAGGATCAGGTTGGCGCCGGAGCCGGCCAGGGCGGTGGTGGACTCCACGTCGTTGCCCGGAGAGCAGAGCAGGTTGAGGCCTGCCCGGGTGTGAGGCTCGGTATAGTCGAGCACATCCACCACCGGGCTGTCGCCACCCTTCTTGGCGGCGCCGGCCGACTTCATGGCATCGGTGATCAGGCCGTCGCGAATGTTGCCCGGGGAGGGGTTCATGGAGAAGTCCGCCCCCACCCGGGCGGCGTGGCGCTGGTAGGCCTCCATCAGCGCCCGGAAGCGCTCGGCCACGGCGTCGTCGCGGCAGCGGGCGATCAGCTCGTGCTCCACCCCGCACAGCTCGGGGAACTCGCTGAGGATGCCGCTGCCCCCGAGCGCGACCAGCCGATCGACCACGGCGCCCACCAGCGGGTTGGCGGAGAGGCCGGAGAAGCCGTCGGAGCCGCCGCACTCCACGCCCAGGGTCAGCGCCGAGAGCGGCGCCGGGGCGCGCTCGACCCGGTTGGCCTCGGCCAGGCCATCGAAGATGGTGGTCAGCGCCTCGCGGATCAGCGCCGATTCGCTCGTGCTCGCCTGCTGCTCCAGGTAGTGCACCGGGCGCAGCCCGCCGGGGTCGTGCTCTGCCACCGCCTCCTTGAGCATGTCGATCTGCGCCTTCTGGCAGCCCAGGCTAAGCACCGTGGCGCCGGCCACGTTGGGGTGGCAGATGTAGCCGGCCAGCAGGCGGCACAGCGCCAGGGCGTCGTCGTCGGTGCCGCCGCAGCCCAGGGTGTGGGTCAGGAAACGCACCCCGTCGACGTTGGGAAAGAGCCGCTCGCCGGCAGGCTCGGCGGGGGCCGTGCCGGCGGCACCATGGAGCAACTCGCGGGCCATGCGTTTGTAGTCGCGGTAGGGGTCCTCGCCCAGGGCGTCGGCCACGCACTGGCGCAGCACCTCGATGTTGCGGTTCTCGCAGAACACCAGCGGCACCACCAGCCAGACGTTGGCGGTGCCGACGCCGCCGTCGGGGCGGTGATAGCCATCGAAGGTCACGCCCTCGAACGCCGTCACCTCGGGAGCGCGCCATTCGCCGCGGCGGGCCTGGGGCTCGGTGGTGGCGGTGCTGTGCTCGGTGTTGTCGGTGGTGATGGCCGCCCCCGCGGCGATGGGCCGCGTGGCGCGGCCCACCGTGACGCCGTACATGATCACGGTGTCACCGGGGGCCATGTCGTGCAGGGCAAACTTGTGCTTGTGGCGGATCGGCTCGGCCAGGCGCAGCCGGCGCCCGTCATCGTCGATCTCGCTGCCGGCGGGCAGGTCCTTGAGGGCGACGCGCACGTTGTCGTCGGCGTGCACGCGCAGGCTGGCCAGCTGGCCGTGTTCACTGGCGATGGTCTGGGGCATGGACGGCCTCCGCTTCGGCGTGTTCCGGAAATTCGAGTTCGATCATCGCCTTGACCACACCGCTGCCGGGGACACACCAGGCGGGCAGGCGGTCGGGCAGGGCGTTGAGTTCGGCGCGGTGGGTGATCATGGCGCTGGCCACAAGGCGGCCCGTCGCCATCAGCCGGCACACCGTGTCGAAGTCCTCGCGGGTGGCGTTGCGGCTGGCGAGCAGGGTCATCTCGCGACCGTGGAAGTCGGGGTCGTGGAAGGCGATGTCGGCCTTGACGATGCTGACCAGCACATAGCGGCCGGCATGGGCGACCAGGTCGAAGCCACGGCGCATGGCGGCGGGGTTGCCGGTGGCGTCGAACACCACGTCGGCCAGTTCGCCGTCGCCGAGGGTAGCCAGGGCGGCGGGGACGTCCTGCTCGGCAGGGTCGAGCGTCACCGTGATGCCCAGCCGTTCGCGGCAGAAGGCCAGCCGCTCGGCGTTGGTGTCGACCATGACCACCCGAGCCCCGCGTTCCCGGGCCAGCTGGGCTACGCCCATGCCGATGGGGCCGGCGCCGACGACCACGGCGAGCTCCCCCTCGTCCAGTTCGCTGCGGCGTACCGCATGGGCGCCGATGGCCAGGCATTCGACCAGGGCTAGCTGGTCGAGGGACAGTGAGGCGTCGCTCACCAGGTGGTCGGCGGGAACCGCCAGGATGTCGCACATGCCGCCATCACGGTGTACCCCGATCACCTGCATCTGGCGGCAGCAGTTGGTGCGGCCCCGGCGACAGGCCCGGCACTCCCCGCAGTGCAGGTAGGGGATGACATAGGCCTGCTGGCCCACCCGCGCCGGGTCGACCCCGTCACCCACCGCGACGATCTCGCCGGCCAGCTCGTGACCGAGCACCCGGGGATAGGTGAAGTAGGGCTGGTTGCCACCATAGGCGTGGATATCGGTGCCGCACACCCCGACCCGGCGGATGCGCAGCAGCGCCTCGCCGGGCCCGCAGGAGGGGGCGGCGCGCTGCTCGAGGGTCAGGCGGCCAGGGGCCTGGCAGACGACGGTACGCATGACGATCTCCGATCAGCGGTCGGGTTCGGCGACAACGGCCTGGTGCTGCTCGCCGAGACCGGCGATGCCCAGGCGCATGCGCTGGCCTGGCCGGAGGTAGGTCGGCGGCTGCTGGCCCATGCCCACCCCGGGCGGGGTGCCGGTAGAGATGACATCGCCCGGCTGCAGGCTCATGAAGCGGCTCAGGTAGCTGATCAGGAAGGGGATGCGGTAGACCATGGTGCGGGTATTGCCGTCCTGGTAGCGGTGGCCGTCTACCTCTAGCCACATGTCCAGCTCATGGGGGTCGGCGATCTCGTCCGGGGTGACCAGCCACGGTCCCAGGGGGCCGAAGGTGTCGCAGCCCTTGCCCTTGTCCCAGGTGCCGCTGCGCTCGAGCTGGAACTCGCGTTCGGAGACGTCGTTGACCACGCAGTAGCCAGCCACATGGTCCATGGCGTCGGCCTCGCTCACGTAGCGGGCCTCCTTGCCGATCACCACGCCCAGCTCCACTTCCCAGTCGGTCTTGGTGGAATCCCGCGGGATGATGACATCGTCGTCGGGCCCGCAGATGGCGCTGGTCCACTTGTTGAAGACCACCGGCTCGGGCGGGACCTCGGCGCCGGTCTCGGCGGCGTGGTCGGAGTAGTTGAGGCCGATGCAGATGAACTTGCCGACCCGGCCGACACAGGGGCCGAGGCGGGTATCTGTCGGGACCTTGGGCAGGCGAGAGGCGTCGAGCTCGGCCAGTCGGGCCAGCAGGTCGCGGTCGAGGTGGCGCCCATCCAGGTCCGGCAGGTGGGCCGAGAGGTCGCGGATCACTCCGTCGGCGTCGAGCAGGCCGGGTTTCTCGTGGCCCGGGGGGCCGAAGCGCAACAGTTTCATGAGCTCTCCTTAGTGGTTTTGTGATTCGCTGTTCGTGATTCGCTGCTGGTGAATCGGTGTTCGTGACGCGTTGCTACTTGTTCCGTCGGTCGCTTCAGATCAGCCAGCCGCCGTCGATCACCTGGGCGGTGCCGGTGGTGTAGGCGGACTCGTCCGCGGCCAGGTAGGTGGCCAGGGCGGCGATCTCTTCTGACGTGCCCAGGCGACCCAGCGGCTGGCGGGCGAGGAACTCGGCCTGAACCTCGGCCTCCGGGCGACCCTGCTGGTGTGCCTGCGCCTGGATACGTTGGCGCAGCGAGGGAGAGTCCACGGTGCCGGGGCAGATGGCGTTGCAGCGAATGCCCCGGTCGATGAAGTCGGCGGCAATCGACTTGGTCAGGCCGATCACCGCGGCCTTGGTGGTGCCGTAGGCGCAGCGGTTGGGCACGCCCTTGAGGCTCGAGGCCACCGAGGCCATGTTGATGATGCTGCCGCCGCCGTGGTCGATCATGGCCGGTAGCAGGACGCGGGTCAGCCGCGCCATGGCGGTGACGTTGAGCGCCATCGACAGTTCCCAGTCGTCGTCGGTGCCGGTCAGCAGCGAGCCGCTGGCCACGAAGCCGGCACAGTTGAAGAGCACGTCCAGGGGCGGCAGCTCGGCCGCCAGCGCGGTCACGGCCGCGGCATCCAGCACGTCCAGGCGGCGGGTCTCGATCCCTTCCCGTCCTTCCAGTGCCTTGAGCTTGTCACCGTCGATGTCGGTGGCGATGACCCGGGCGCCCTCCGCTGCGAAGCGCAGCGCGGTGGCGTGGCCGATGCCCTGGCCGGCGGCGGTGATCAGGGCCGTCTTGTCCTTCAATCGCATCTTTCGGGCGTCCTCGGCGGGTGTCGGATGGCGGAGCCGTCCTGGATTTTATGGTATGACAGGATGCTAGGATGATGGTCGGTCAGAGTATGGCCCAGTTTCTGGGGGCTTGCCAATCGGGCTCGTGGCCTCATCCACTCGACCGAGTCACCAAAAAGGCGGCCCGCAGGCCGCCAAGCACCATCGTCATTCTCTTGCTGTTTCGTTCATTCACGCTTGCCGTCGACCAGGCGGCTCACGCCGAGCGGGTTGCCGTCCTGGAGTGACTCGGGCAGCAGGCCGGCCGGCAGGTTCTGGTAGCACACCGGGCGCAGGAAGCGGTGGATGGCCGCGCTGCCCACCGAGGTGGTTCGAGCGTCTGAGGTGGCGGGGAAGGGGCCACCGTGGACCATGGCGTGACACACCTCGACCCCGGTGGGCCAGCCGTTGGCCAGGATGCGTCCGGCCTTGCGCTCGAGTACCGGGAGCAACGCACGGGCGGCCTCCAGATCACCGTCGTCCATCTGCAGAGTGGCGGTGAGCTGGCCCTCCAGATGCTCGGCTACGGCCGTGACCTGATCGAGGTCGTCACACTCGACCACCAGCGACGCCGCGCCAAAGACCTCGGCCTGCAGTGTGTCGCTCTTGAGGAAATCATCCGCCGAGGCGGCAAACAGCGCCGGCTGACAGGCACAGGGTCCGTCGCCCAGCGGACCGCGGGCGATCTCGCGAGCTTCGCCCACCAGGGCGCCCACGCCATCCTGGTAGGCAGCGTGGATCCCTGGGGTGAGCATGGTCTGGGCCGCACTGCCCATGATGGCTTCCCCGGCGGCTTCGATGAAGGCATCTAGGGCCTGGCCCTTGATGCCGATCACCAGCCCCGGGTTGGTGCAGAACTGGCCGGCGCCCATGTTCAGCGAGCCAACGAAGCCTTCGGCGATTGCCTGGCCCCGCGCCGCCAGTGCCTCCGGGAACAGAAACACCGGGTTGATGGAGCTCATCTCGGCGTAGACCGGGATCGGCTGCGGCCGCGCCTGGGCGGTGGCCAGCAGCGCCAGGCCGCCGGCGCGGGAGCCGGTGAACCCCACCGCCTGGATGCGCGGGTCGGCGACCAGCGCCTGGCCGATCTCCTTGCCGGCGCCGAACAGCAGCGAGAAGACCCCCTCGGGGAGCTGGCAGCGGGTCACGGCCGCCTGCACGGCACGGCCCACCAGCTCGGAGGTGCCGGGATGAGCGGAATGGGCCTTGACCACCACGGGGCAGCCGGCGGCCAATGCCGAAGCGGTGTCGCCCCCGGCTACGCTGAAGGCCAGCGGGAAATTGGAGGCGCCGAACACCGCTACGGGGCCCAGGGCCACGTGGCGTTGGCGCAGATCGACCCGCGGCAGTGGCTGGCGATCGGGAAGCGCGGGGTCGATGCGCACATCAAGCCACTCGCCGGCACGTACCACGCCGGCAAACAGGCGCAGCTGGCCGCAGGTGCGGCCGCGCTCGCCCTCGATCCGCGCCCGGGGCAGGCCGGTCTCGGCCATGGCGCGGGTGATCAGCTCATCACCGATGGCCTCGATCTCGGCGGCAATGGCCTCGAGAAAGGCCGCCCGCACCTCCGGCGAGGTCTCGCGGTAGGCGGCGAAGGCCTCCTCGGCAAGCTGGCAGGCCCGGGCGACCGCGTGGCGGTCCAGGCCCGGATAGCCGGGGGCGAGGGCCTCGCCACTGGCCGGGTCGATGGCGTGGATCATGGCCTGATCGCCGGTAACGGCCTCGCGGCCGATCAGGGAAGTGCCTTGCAGTGTCATGGGGACTCCTTCTGGGAAGTTCGGCTTCTCGAAAATTCGGCTTCTCGGGGATACGGCTTGTGGTACCAGGGCAGGCGTGCTACCTATCATGTCATCATACAGCCCTACACTAGGGCAATTCTCGCCGTCACGCCATTGACCGGCCACACGGCCCCGATCAGTCGGAGTTCCCATGTCACCTACTCGTCCCCGAGTCCGCCCGGACCAGCTACGGTCCCGCTGGTGGTTCGACAATCCCGACCATCCCGGCACCACCGCCCTGTGCATCGAGCGCTACATGAACCAGGGCATCACCCTGGAGGAACTCACCGGGGGCCGGCCGATCATCGGCATCTGCCAGTCGGGCTCCGACCTGACGCCCTGTAACCGACACCACATGGAACTCGCCAAGCGGGTCAAGGAAGGCATCCGCGCCGCCGGCGGCGTGCCCTTCGAATTCCCCATGCATCCTATCCACGAGAACGTGCGCCGGCCCACGGCGGCGCTGGATCGCAACCTGGCCTATCTGGGGCTGGTGGAGGTACTTCATGGTTATCCGCTTGATGGCGTGGTGCTGACCACCGGCTGCGACAAGACCACCCCGGCGGCGCTGATGGCCGCGTCGACGGTGAACATTCCGGCCATCGTGCTTTCCGGGGGACCCATGCTCAACGGCTGGCACGGCGCCGAGCGCGTCGGCTCGGGCACCATCGTCTGGGAGATGCGCCGCCGGCTGGCCGCCGGCGACATCGACTACGCCGAGTTCCTGTCGCGCATTACCGAGTCCGCCCCTTCGGTGGGTCACTGCAACACCATGGGCACCGCCTCGACCATGAACTCCTTGGCCGAGGCGCTGGGCATGAGCCTGCCCGGTTCGGCGATGATCCCGGGCCCTTACAAGGAGCGTGCCATGGTCGCTTACCAGACCGGCGAGCGGATCACCGAGATGGTCTGGGAGGATCTTAGGCCCAGCGACATCCTCACCCGGGAAGCCTTCGAAAACGCCATCGTGACCTGCTCGGCGCTTGGGGGCTCCTCCAATGCGCCCATCCATATCAATGCCATCGCGCGGCACGCCGGGATCGAACTGGACAACGACGACTGGCAGCGTCTGGGGTATGCGGTTCCGCTGCTGGCCAACGTCATGCCCGCCGGGGCCTACCTCGGCGAGGAGTTCCACCGTGCCGGGGGCGTGCCGGCGGTGATGCATGAGCTGCTTGAGGCCGGCCGGCTCCACGGCGAGGCGCTCACGGTCAACGGGCAGCCGATGGCCGTCAACCTGGCGGGGCGCGAGACCCGGGACCCCGAGGTGATCCGCCGCTACGCCAATCCGCTGGTGGAGCACGCCGGATTCCTCAACCTCAAGGGCAACCTCTTCGACTCGGCGCTGATGAAGACCAGCGTCATTTCTGCGGATTTTCGTGAGCGCTTCCTCAGTGACCCGGAGGATCCCGAGGCCTTCGAGGGCCGGGTGGCGGTGTTCGATGGCTCGGAGGATTACCATGCGCGTATCGATGACCCGAGTCTCGGCATCGATGAGCACACCATCCTGGTGATGCGTGGGGCCGGTCCGGTAGGGCATCCCGGCGGTGCCGAGGTGGTGAACATGCAGCCGCCGGAGGCGCTGATCAGGCGCGGCATCGAATCGCTACCCTGCCTGGGGGACGGCCGCCAGTCGGGCACCTCGGGGTCGCCGTCGATCCTCAACGCCTCGCCTGAGGCGGCGACCGGCGGCGGCCTGGCCTTGCTGGAGAGCGGTGACCGGCTGCGCATCGACCTGCGCCAGGGAGAGGTGATGTTGCTGATCGACGAGGCCGTGCTCGCGGCGCGGCGGCAGCGGCTGGAGGCGCAGGGGGGCTATCGCTACCCCGAGCACCAGACCCCATGGCAGGAGATTCAGCGTTCGATGGTCGAGCCGCTGGACCGCGGCATGACCCTGGCGCCGGCCACCCGGTACCGGGACGTGGCGCGCCACAGCCCGCCTCGCGACAACCACTGAACGGGGCGGTGCCGATCGAGCACCGCGCCGGGAGCCTCACCCATGCCGCATCCAGTCGTTTTGCCTGCGGGGCCCCGGGCGGGCACCCTGCGCATCGTCCATCTCGGGCTCGGGGCCTTTCACCGCGCCCACCAGGCGGTCTACCTGGAGCGCTACCGCCAACGCAGCGGCGATGCCTCCTGGGGCATCTGCAGCGCCAATCTGCGCTCGAGCATCGCCCTGGTGGATGGCCTGCGTGAGGCGGACCATCGCTATCACGTGGCCCAGTTCACCGACAGCGAGACCGTCACCCTACGCGAGGTCGGGGTGATCGAGGAGGCCCTGTTCACCGGCCGAGACGCCGAAGGGCGATGGGGTCGCGACCTCGAGGCCCTGCTGGCGCGGCTCGCCGACCCCGAGACCCGGCTCGTCACCCTCACCGTCACCGAGAAGGGCTACTTCCTCAACCCGGCCAGCGGCATGCTGCTCGCCGACGACCCCATGATCGCCGCCGACATCGCCGACCCCGCACGGCCGCGCACCGCGCCGGGGATCCTGGTGGCGGCGCTGGCGCGACGCCGCGTGCGGGGGATCGCGCCCTTCACGGTGCTCTCCTGCGACAACATGCCGGACAACGGTCGGTGCGCCCGCCATGCGGTGGTCCAGCTCGCCGAGCGCCAGGACGCCACCCTGGCGGCCTGGATCGAGCGCGAGGGGGCCTTCCCCAGCAGCATGGTCGACGGCATCGTGCCGGCCATGACCGAGGCCGATTTCACCAGGCTCTCGGCGCTGAGGATCGATGACCCTAACGCCGTGGTGGCCGAGGCCTACCTCCAGTGGGTGGTGGAGGATGACTTCCCCCTGGGGCGCCCGGACTGGGCGGCAGACGGCGTGGAGATGGTCGCCGACGTCGCCCCCTTCGAAGCCATGAAGCTGCGCCTGCTCAACGGCAGCCACTCGTTGCTGGCCTACTTGGGGGCTCCCGAGGGCATCGAGACCGTCTACGAGGCGGTGAGCCGGGACGATCTGAGGAGACTGCTGCGCCGTTACATGCTGGAGGAGGCGGCGCCGACTCTTGTCATGCCCGAGGGCACCGACCTGAAAACCTACGCCGTATCGCTGCTGGCGCGCTTCGCCAACGACAGCCTGCGCCACCGCCTGCACCAGATCGCCATGGACGGCAGCCAGAAGCTGCCTCAGCGCTGGTTGATCGGTACCTCGGCACGCCGAGAAAAAGGCTGGGAATCGCCTTGTATTGCCCTGGGCCTGGCGGGCTGGATCCGCTATACCGCCGGTCGGGACGCCCGCGGCAACGCCTACGTGGTAGACGATCCCCTGGCGGGGCGGTTTGTCGACCTGCACGCCCGTCACGGGCAGGTGCCCGAGGCGCTGGTCGGTGCCTTCCTGGCCATGGATGATGTCGTCCCGTCGGCGCTGGCGACGGATGCCGACTTCGCCGAGGCGGTGCTCGCCGCCTACCGCCGACTGACCGAGCAGGGGCTCGAGGCAGCGCTTGCCTACCTGACGTAGGGGCCAGGCGCCGCTCCGCCAGTCCGGCGAGCGTTCCCGTCGGTCAGCGAGCCAACCAGCCGCCGTCCACCGCCAGCGCATGGCCGTTGACGTAGGCGGCGGCGTCGGAGCAGAGGAAGATCGCCGCGCCGGCCAGGTCCTCGGGGGTCCCCCAGCGCCCGGCGGGGATCCGCGCCAGGATCTCGGCGCTGCGGTCGGGGTCCTCGCGCAGCGCCTGGGTGTTGTCGGTGGCCATGTACCCGGGGGCGATGGCGTTGACGGTGATCCCATGGGTCGCCCATTCGTTGGCCAGTAAACGGGTCAGGCCGAGCAGGCCGCTCTTGCTGGCGGTATAGGAGGGCACGCGAATCCCGCCCTGGAAAGAGAGCACCGAGGCGACGTTGACGATGCGGCCGGGGGCCCGGCGCGCCACCAGGTGGCGGGCCACCGCCTGGGCCAGGAAGAAGGCCGCCTTGAGGTTGACGTCCACCACCGCGTCCCAGTCCGCCTCGCTGAACTCCAGGGCGGGGGCGCGGCGAATGGTGCCGGCATTGTTAACCAGGATATCCAGCTTGCCGGCGACGCCCAGGGCCTGTTCGACGATCTCGGCCGGCGCGTCACGGCCAAGTTCTGCCTCGACCCCGGTATAGCGTCGCCCCAGGGCTTCGATGCGCTCGCGGGTCTCCGCGGCGTCGCGGCGGGTGACGCCGACGATGTCGGCGCCGGCCTCGGCCAGCGCGATGGCCAGCCCCTGACCGAGCCCCTTGTTGCAGCCGGTGACCATGGCCACGCGGCCGTCCAGCGAGAAGCGCGTCATGCGGGCCTCCAGGCGGCCTCGTTGACTAGGCTGATCGGACGCTCGCCGTTGAGTGCCAGGATGAGGTTGTCCACGGCGCGCTGGGCCATGGCGGTGCGCGTCTCGTGGGTGGCCGAGCCGATGTGGGGCAGGGCCACCACGTTGGTCATGTGGGGCAGCGGTGATTCCGGAGACAGCGGCTCCTGCTCGAAGACATCCAGTCCGGCGGCGCGGATGCGCCCCATCTCCAGCGCCTCAATCAGCGCCGCCTCGTGGACCACCTTGCCGCGGGCGATGTTGACGAAGATGGCCGAGGGCTTCATCAAGGCAAACTCGCGCTCGCCGATCAGGTGCTCGGTCTCGGCGGTGAGCGGGACGGTGACGCAGACGAAGTCCGACTCGGTGAGCAGTGCGTCCAGCTCGCAGCGCTGGGCCCCCAACTCCGCCTCCAGCGCCGGCTTGGGCGATGCATTGGAATAGAGCACGCGCATGCCGAAGCCCAGCGCACCGCGACGGGCGATAGCGGCACCGATGCGCCCGAAGCCGATCATGCCGAGGGTCTTGCCGTGGACGTCGCTGCCGAAGTGCTCGGGCCCCACGCCGGCCTGCCAGTCGCCGCGCTTGAGCCACTCGGCCAGCTCGATGGCGCGCCGTGCTGCGGCCATCACCAGCAGGAAACCGGTATCGGCGGTGGTCTCGGTCAGCACGTCCGGCGTGTTGCAGAGCAGGATGCCGCGTCGGGTCAGCTCATCGACCGGGTAGTTGTCGTAGCCCACCGAGATGGTGGCGATGGCCTCCAGCTTTGGGGCCGCATCCAGCAACTCGGGGGTGACGGTCAGGCTGGCACCGATCAGGCCATGGGCACCCGGCAGCGCGGCGCGGAAGTCGGGATCATCGGCGGATGCTAGGTCGCGGAAGGTCTGGACCTCGAACTGTTCGGCGAGCTGGGCCAGCTGGGCCTCGTTGAGTCGGCCATAGGCCAGAACACGCTTCTTCATGGGTCAGGCTCCTTGGAGGCGATGGGCGGGGTGTCTATCGAGAAGGCAGTTTAGCTTCAAGTTCCGTGAGGCGGGCGCGATTGGGGAGCCCTTCCATGTCACCCACCACCTGCACGGCCAGCGAGCCGACCAGGTTGCCGCGGCGGACGGCCTCCCTGGGCGAGCGACCGTCGAGCAGTGCGCTGACCACCCCCACGGCGAAGGCGTCGCCGGCCCCCACCGTATCCACCACCTCAGCCACTGCAAAGCCCGGCAGGGTAAAGCTCTCCAGCTGGCCACCCAAGAGGCCGCGATAGTAGCTGCCCTCGGGCCCCAGCTTGATGATCACGGCCTTGGCGCCGCGATCGAGATAGAAGTCGGCGATCGCCTCGGGGCTGTCGCGTCCGGTGAGCAGCCGCCCCTCGGCGAGGCCAGGTAGCACCCAGTCGCTATGCGAGGCCAGCTCGTTCAAGGTGTCGCGCATATCGGCCTCGCTCGACCACAGGCTGGGCCTCAGGTTGGGATCGAAGGAGACGCTGGCGCCGGCGTTGCGAGCCTGAGTGATCATGTGTCGGGAGAGCTCCCGAGCGCTGGAGGAGAGCGCGGGAGGAATGCCGGTGGCATGGAGGTGGCGCAAGGCGGCGAAGTCGACGCCGTCGGTATCCCCCAGGGCCAGGCAGCTGGCGGCGCTGCCGCGGCGGAAGTAGGTGACGCGGGGGTCGGCACCGCCCTCGGCGCGCTCCTTGAAGAGCAGGCCGGTGGGATGGTCGGGGTCCACCCGCAGGTGGCGACAGTCCAGCCCCTCGGCCTCCAGGGTGCGGCGGATGAAGGTGCCGAAGCCGTCGCTGCCCACCCGGCTCAGCCAGCCGACATGAAAGCCCAGCCGGGCCAGGCCGATCGCCACGTTGGTGTCGGCGCCGGCGATGCGGCGCTGGAAGCGCTCCACATCGGCCAGCTCCCCGGGGCTTTCGGCGACAAACATCGCCATGGCCTCGCCGAAGGTGAGGAGTTCGGGGCTGGGCGTCTGGGGCTGCGTCATGCGGTGCCTCGTGTGAGCGGAAAGGGTGTCGTGATATCGGCGGAAAGGAAGGCCGGCCTTGCCGCCGTCCTGCCTCAAGCCGAACGGCGGATGGAGCCTATGGCGATCAGGGTCGGTGCGTGGCGTCGTGCTGCGACCGTTGAGGCGCCCTCATGGGCAGGCTCAGCCAACAGGCCCTGCATGGCGTCGCGGCCGATGGAGTCGGTGGGTCGGTACAGCGTGGAGGTCGGCGACCAGCATGCCGATCAACCGCGAGCCCCCGCCCTTGAGGCTTCGGGCGAGCTTATTGGGCTGGTACCCCAGGTGGCGTGCCGCCTCGGCGATGCGCTGCTGAAGCTCGCCGAGGCGCTGGCGTTCACTGCCGAAATAGCGCGAGACGCTGGTCTTGGAGGCACCTGCGGCGCGAGAGACATCGAGAATGGTGCTGCGCAGTGATGGATTCATTGGCTCAATGACTCGATGGAACCGTTACCATAGCAGTCAACGCCGTGTTTTTCGTCCGTCATGCACCGCCCAAAAGGCAGCTTTGACTTTCACGAAGCGTGAGACCGCGAAGGTGAAGTCGAATTCTGACGTAGAGTCCGGCCTCAATTGTGCCCCGGATGCAGGGGGAGGGGATGAAAACCCATTATCCCCTCCGGGGGATAATTGACGGGTCATCCTAGCCGCGGCGCCAGCCCCGCCGCGGCCACCAGCGCCCGGGTGTAGTCGCTGCTCGGGTTCTCGAGCACCGCGAGGCAGTCGCCGCTCTCCACCACCTCACCCTCCTTGAGCACCATGATGCGGTGCGCCATGGCGCGCACCACGGCGAGGTCGTGGCTGATGAAGAGGTAGCTCAGGCCGCGGCGGGCCTGGAGGTCGCGCAAGAGCGCCACCAGCTGCTTCTGCACGGTGCGGTCCAGCGCCGAGGTGGGCTCGTCGAGCACCAGCAACTCGGGCTCGAGGATGATCGCCCGGGCCACGGCGATGCGCTGGCGCTGGCCGCCGGAGAATTCGTGGGGGTAGCGGTCGGCGCAGTCCTCGGGCAGCCCCACCTCGGTAAGCGTGGCGGCCACGCGGCGGGCGACCTCGTCGGGGGATAGCTCGGGGTGGTGGAAGCGCAGCCCCTCGCTGACGATCTCGGAGACGGGAAGACGCGGGGAGAGCGAGCCGAAGGGGTCCTGGAAGACGATCTGGAAGCGCTGGCGCATGCGGCGCAGGGCGGCGCCGGTGAGGGTATCCAGGCGGGTGTCGCCGAAGGTGATCTCGCCGCGGCTCTGAGTGAGGCGCAGCAGCGCCAGCGCCAGGGTGGTCTTGCCGGAGCCCGACTCGCCGACGATGCCGAGGGTCTCCCCCGGCGCCAGGGTGAGCGCCAGCGGCCTGACCGCCTCGAAGGCCGGCGGGCGCTTCATGAAGAGCTTCTTGGGGCGCTGGAAGCTGACGCCGAGGCCGGAGGCGCTGATCAAGGGGGCACCCCGGAGCACCGGCCCCGGGCGCCCCACGGGCTCGGCGTCGAGCAGGGTGCGGGTGTAGGCGCTGGAAGGCGCGTCGAATACCCGAGCCACCGGCCCGGTCTCCTGCTCGCGCCCCTGGTAGAGCACGCAGACCCGGTCGGCGTGGCGGCGTACCAGGTTGAGGTCGTGGGTGATGAAGAGCATGCCCATGCCGTGGCGGTCGCGCAGCTCGGCGAGCAGTGCCAGGATCTCCTGCTGCACGGTGACGTCGAGCGCCGTGGTGGGCTCGTCGGCGATCAGGAGCTCCGGGTCGTTGGCGATGGCCATGGCGATCATCACCCGCTGGCGCTGCCCGCCGGAGAGCTGGTGGGGCCAGGCGTCGATCAGCTCCACGGGGCGCGGTAGCTTCACCTGGCCAAGCAGCTCGATGATGCGAGCGCGGGCGGCCCGCCCCGAGAGCCCCTGGTGTAGGCGCAGGGTCTCGCCGATCTGCTTGCCCACGGTATGCAGCGGGTTCAGCGAGGTCATCGGCTCCTGGAAGACGAAGCCCACCCGGCCGCCGCGCAGCCCCTGCCAGTCGCGGCGTTTCAGGCGGCCAAGGTCGGTGTCGCCGAGCCGGCGGGTGCCGCTGACCGCGGCGTTGCCCGGCAGCAGGTCCATGGCGCCCAGCGCCGAGACCGACTTGCCGGAGCCGGACTCGCCCACCAGGGCCAGGGTCTCGCCACGGTTCACGGTGAGCGTGAGGCGGTCCACCACGGTGACGCCGTCGAAGGCGACGGAAAACTCCTCGAGGCGCAGCAGCGGGGAGCGGGACGGGGCATCAGGCATCGGTCTGGCTCCGGGCGGGCGAGGTGGGCGACCCGGCGGCGGGCACCGGGGTGGCGGCATGGCGCACGTGGCGGGGGTCGAAGGCGTCGCGCAGCCCCTCGCCGATGAACACCAGCAGCGAGAGCATCAGCGACAGGCTGACGAAGGCGGTGATGCCGAGCCAGGGGGCGTGCAGGTTGTTCTTGCCCTGAGCCACCAGCTCGCCCAGCGACGGCGAGCCCGGGGGCAGTCCGAAGCCCAGGAAATCCAGGGCGGTAAGGGTGGTGATGGCCCCGGTGAAGAGGAAGGGCACGAAGGTGAGGGTGGCCACCATGGCGTTGGGCAGCACGTGGCGCCACATGATCAGCCGCGGCGGCAGCCCCATGGCCCGGGCGGCACGCACGTACTCCAGATTGCGGGCGCGCAGGAACTCGGCGCGCACCACGTCGACCAGCCCCAGCCAGGAGAAGAGCAACATGATGCCGAGCAGCCACCAGAAGCCGGGCTGCACGAAGCTCGCCAGGATGATCAGCAGGAAGAGCACCGGCAGCCCCGACCAGATCTCGGTGAAGCGCTGGCCGATCAGGTCGGTCCTGCCGCCGAAGTAGCCCTGGATGCCGCCCACCAGCACCCCCATCACCAGCGAACCGGCGGTGAGCACCAGGGCGAAGGCCACCGAGAGGCGGAAGCCGTAGATCACCCGGGCGAGCACGTCGCGCCCCTGGTCGTCGGTGCCGAGCCAGTGGCGCCCATCCGGTGGGGCCGGCGACGGGCGCATCATCTGCATGTCCAGGGTCTGGTAGGAGAAGGGGACCGGCGGCCAGAGCGCCCAGCCGTGCTCGGCGATCTGGGCCTGGACGAAGGGGTCGTGGTAGTCGGCGGTGGTGGGGAGGAAGCCGCCGAACTCGGTCTCGGGGTAGTCGACCAGCAGCGGCACGTACCACTGGCCGTCGTAGCGCATCACCAGCGGCTTGTCGTTGGCGATCAGCTCGGCGCCGAGGCTCACCACGAAGAGCGCCAGGAACACCCACAGCGAGACCCTGGCGCGGCGGTTGGCCTTGAACACCGCCAGGCGGCGGCGGGTGATGGGGGAGAGAGGCTTGAAAAGCGCGGTCATCGGCTCACGACTCCCGTGTCTCGAAGTCGATGCGCGGGTCCACCCACACATAGGTCAGATCGGAGATCAGCTTCAGCAGCAGGCCGATCAGCGTGTACAGGTACAGCGTGCCGAAGATCACCGGGTAGTCGCGCTGCATCACCGCCTCGAAGCCGAGCAGCCCCAGCCCCTCGAGCGAGAAGATCACCTCGATCAAGAGCGACCCGGTGAAGAAGATGGCGATCAGCGCGCCGGGCAGGCCGGCGATGATGATCAGCATGGCGTTGCGGAAGACGTGGCCGTAGAGCACGCCGCCGTCGCTTGCCCCCTTGGCCCGGGCGGTGAGCACGTACTGCTTGTGGATCTCGTCGAGGAAGCTGTTCTTGGTCAGCATGGTGAGGGTGGCGAAGCTGCCGATGGTCATCGCCACCACCGGCAGGGTGATGTGCCAGGCGTAGTCCTTCACCTTGCCCCAGGTGGAGAGCTCGTGGAAGTCCGGCGAGGTCAGTCCGCGCAGGGGGAAGAGGTCCCAGTAGCTGCCCCCGGCGAAGAGCACGATCAGCAGGATCGCGAACAGAAAGCCCGGGATGGCGTAGCCGACGATCACCAGCCCCGAGGTCCAGACGTCGAAGCGCGAGCCGTGATGGAGCGCCTTGCGGATGCCGAGCGGGATCGAGATCAGGTAGACCAGCAGGGTGGTCCAGAGCCCCAGGGAGATCGATACCGGCAGCCGCTCGATCATCAGTTCCACCACCGGTCGGTCGCGGAAGAAGCTCGTGCCGAAGTCGAAGGTGGCGTAGTCGCGCATCATGCCGAGGAAGCGCACGTGGGCGGGCTGGTCGAAGCCGAACTGCGCCTCGAGCTGCTCGATGAAACGGGGGGCGATGCCCCGTGCCCCGCGAGACTCGTCGCGCACCATCACCTCGCCGCCGGCCTCCAGCCGGGTGCTGGCCATGGCGTCGGCGCCCTCGAAGCGGGCCAGCATCTGGTCGATGGGCCCGCCCGGGGCGGCCTGCACGATGATGAAGTTGAGCAGCATGATCCCGATCAGGGTCGGGATCATCAGCAGCAGGCGGCGCAGGATATAGCGGCTCACGATGGGGTGTCCTTTTGCATATCAGGCTCTGGCATCTCGGGCTTGGCGACATCGCCAGCCGCGTCAGCGGCGGCGCAGGCGCTGGTTGATCTCGGCTTCGCGTTCGGCGTTCACCCACCAGGCGGCCAGGTCCATGCCGTAGGCCGGGAAGGGCTCGGGCCAGCCGAACTTGTCCCAGATGGCGATGCGGGTCTCGCCAGAGTGGTAGTGGGGGATCATCGGGAAGCGCCACAGCAGTACCCGATCCAGGGCGCGGGCGGTGACGTTGAGCGCCTCGCGGCTGTCGGCGCGGATCAGCCGCTCCACCAGGTCGTCCACCACCGGGTCGGCCAGTCCCATCAGGTTGCGGCTCTGGGGCGTCTCGGCGGCGGCGCTGGTCCAGAAGTCGCGCTGCTCGTTGCCGGGGTTGTTCGACTGGGGGAACTGTCCCACGGTGATGTCGAAGTCGAAGCTGCGCAGGCGGTTGAGGTACTGGTTGATGTCGACGATGCGGATGCTGCCCTGGATGCCCAGGCGCGCCATATTGCGCAGCATCGGCTGGGTGACCCGCTCCATGCCGGTGTCGAAGAGCAGCACCTCCACGCTCAGCGGCTGGCCGGTCTCGGCGTGGACCAGGCGATTGCCCTCTACTTCGTAGCCCGCCTCGCGCAGCAGGTCCAGCGCCAGGCGCAGCCGTTCGCGCAGCTCCAGCGGGTGCTCGTGGGGCACCGGCTCCCGGAAGAGCCGCTCGGGTAGCAAGTCCCGCCAGGGCTCCAGCAGGGCCAGCTCCTCGCCCTCCGGCAGCCCGTCGGCTGCCATCTCGGAGTTCTGGAAGTAGCTCTCGGTGCGCCGGTAGGCGTCGTAGAAGAGGTTGGCGTTGAGCCAGGGGAAGTCGAAGGTGAGCGAGAGCGCCTCGCGTACCCGAGGGTCGTCGAACTTGTCGCGGCGCAGGTTGAAGACGAAGGCCTGCATGCGGGCCGGCTGGCCGTCCGGTACCGCCAGACGGCGCACCAGGCCGTCGCGGTAGGCGGGGAAGTCATAGCCGATGGCCCAGGTGGCGGCGCGAGCGTCGATACGGTAGTCCAGGACCCCGGCCTTGAAGGCCTCCCAGGCGATGTCGCGGTCGCGGTAGTAGTCGTAGACTAGCCGGTCGATGTTGTGGCGCCCGCGCTTCACCGCAAGGTCCTGCCCCCAGTAGTCGGGATCGCGCTGGTAGACGATGCGCCGGCCCGGGTCCACCTCGGCGATGCGGTAGGGGCCGGAGCCCGGGTGGGCGGCGAGGCTCGGCGCGGTGAAGTCGCGCTCCTCCCAGTAGTGCCTGGGCAGCACCGGCAGCTGGCCGACGATCAGCGGCAGCTCCCGGGAGTGCACCTCCGCGAAGTCGAAGCGCACGGTGCGCTCGTCCAGGGCCGTGACGCTCTCCACGTCGGCGTAGTAGGCGCCATAGAAGGGGTTTCCCTGCTCGGTGAGCAGCTCGAAGCTGTAGACCACGTCGTCGGCGGTGACCGGCGTGCCGTCGTGGAAGCGCGCCTCGGGGCGCAGGTCGAACTCGATCCAGTTGCGCTCGGGGTCGAGGCGCATGCCCTCGGCCAGCAGGCCATAGACCGAGAAGGGCTCGTCGGGGTTGCCCTCCACCAGGGTGTCATAGATCTCGAAGAGCCCCGCCGCCGGGGTGCCACGGATGATGAAGGGGTTGGTGGAGTCGAAGCTGCCGCCCACCGCGGCCTGGGTCAGGGTGCCGCCCCGGGGAGCCTCGGGATTGACGTGGGGGAAGTGAGGGAAGTCCGCCGGCAGCGCCGGCTCGTCATAGAGCGCCAGGCCGTGGACGGTGGGGGTCTGATCCAGCGCCATCGGGTCCGGTGAGGCCGCCACCGCGGCAGCGGTCGTCAGCAGCCAGACGAGGGCCAGGGAGGCGGCCAGGGGCAGGCGGCACAGGGCTACGGGCATCGGCGACATCCTTGGTCGGTGGAAGCCGGCCCGCGGGGCCGGCATCGGTCGGCCAATAAGGTGTCAGGCCCCGGGCGGCTTGGCAAGCCTGCCGCCGCTCGGGGCGCCCTGCCTATCGGGAGGCGAGGCTCTGGCGGGGCAGGTCGAGGACCTGGCCAGGCTGGAGGATGTCGCCGTTGAGCCCATTGGCCTGGCGGATCTGGGTGACGCTCACGCCCTCGCGAGAGGCGATGGCCGAGAGGCTGTCACCCTGCTGCACCACGTAGCGGCCTTCGCCGCTGCCGACCGGTGAGGCGGGGGTCTCCAGGCGGGCCATCAGGGTGTCGGCGCGGTCGGCGGGCACCAGCAGGACCCGGGCCTGGTTAGGGTTGGCGGTGCCGTTGCGCAGTGCCGGATTGAGCTCGGCCAGCTCGCCACGGCTGGCGCCCGAGAGGCGGGCGGCCTCGTCCAGGGCCAGGGGGCGATCCACGGGGATCTTGGCAAATGCCGGCGCGTCCTCGATCTCGGGGAGGGCGACCCGGTATTGGTCAGGATCGTTGATGATGGCGGCGATGGCCTTGAGCTTGGGCACGTAGTTCATGGTCTCCCGGGGCAGGGAGAGGCTCCAGTAGTCGCCGGCGTGGCCCTGGGCGATGGCGTTGCGGCGCGACCGGTTCACAGTGCCGGCACCGGCGTTGTAGGCGGCCAGCGACAGCTCAAGGTCGCCGTCGTACCACTGGTCGGCCTGCAGCTCCAGGTAGTCCAGGGCGGCGCGGGTGGAGGCGACCACGTCCAGTCGACCGTCATAGCCGTTGCCTCGGCGCAGGCCCAGGGCGTCACCGGTGCCGGGCATGAACTGCCACAGGCCGGCGGCGCCGCGGTGGCTGCGGGCGGTCGGGTCGAACGAGCTCTCGACGAAGGGGATCAGGGCGATCTCGCCGGGCAGGCCGCGCTCCTCCACCTGCTCGACGATCCAGGCCAGCCAGGGGCGGGCGCGCTCGGTGATCTCGACGATGTTATGGGGGCTCTGGCGATAGTACTCGATCCACTCCTGGACCCGGGGCTCGTCGAGGCTCTCCTGCCACTGGAAGCTGGCACGCAGCCGGCTCCAGGCGTCGCGGGGCTCGAGGGCCAGGGCATCCCAGAAGTGCTGTTCTGCCGGCAGCCGTTGGGCCTCGGCTGTCTGCGGGGGGGCAGTGGTGCCCTTGAGGGCGTTCTGGCGCTGTTCGGGGCTCAGGGTGGCGGCCTGGCTGTAGACGCCGCTGGCCAGCAGCGAGCCGATCAGGGCCGTGGTGCTGGCGAAGCCGATCAACCTGCGTCGCTTGGTGTGGTAGGTCATCCGGAAGGGTTCCTCCTGGTCGTGAGCGGTCCCGCCGACAGCGGGGCAATCCGCATGACGTCCAATCGGGGCTGTATCAAAAGGTGTCTTTCCAGCTGCGCAGCGTGGCGAAGGTGGCCGATTCGCTGTCGGTGTCGCCATGGGCCGAGGCCGCCTGGCGTACGCCGGCATCCCGGCAGCGCAGGAAAGGATTGATGCGCTTCTCGCGGGCCAGGGTGCTCGGTAGCGTGGGGCGATCGAGCTCCCGGGCACGCTGGCACTCCTCCATGGCCTTGGCCACATCCGGATTGTGAGGATCCGCGGCCAACGCGAAGCGCAGGTTGGCCAGGGTGTATTCGTGGGCGGCGAATACCAGGGTGTCGTCGGGCAGCGCCGCGAGCTTGCCGAGTGAGGTGTGCATCTGCTCGGGGGTGCCCTCGAAGAGCCGGCCGCAGCCGGCGCTGAACAGGGCATCGCCGCAGAACAGCAGCGGCGGGATGCCAGCGGTGAAGAAGGCGATATGATCGAGGGTGTGCCCGGGTACCTCGTGCACCTCGAACAGCCTGCCCAGGGCGCGGAATTCGTCACCCTGGCCGACCCGCTCGTCGATGCCGGCAATCTTCGGGTTGTCGGGGCCGATGACCCGCGGCGCATAGCGTTCGATCAGCTCGGGCAGGCCGCCGGTGTGATCCTGATGGTGATGGGTGATCAGTACCGTGGAGAGGGTCAGTCCCTCCCGCTCGATCAGCTCGATCACCGGGGCGGCATCACCCGGGTCGACCACGCAGATTTCGGAGTTCGTGTCCTGGCGCAGCAGCCAGATATAGTTGTCGCCAAACGCGGGAATCGGTGTCACGCTCAACATGGGCATGGCGTCCTGAATGGGCATGAACGGGTCGCAAAATCCGCCCAGAATGGAGGAACCTGCTGCCAATGTCAATTTCCCCCACACTTTCGTCCCTGGCCGCGCTGGTGCGGGACGGGCGCCGCTTCTGGGCCACGCCCGGCGGCCAGGCGGCGCGCCAGGCCGAGCGCGCCTGTCTGGGGCCGGTGTGCGAGCGGCTGTTCGGCGGGCACAGCCTCGAGCTGGGCATGAGCGGAGCGCTGGCGGACATGTGTCCGGTGCGCCATCCCATGGCCTGGGCCCCGACCCGGGAGCTGGCCGAGCATCCCGCCACCCTGATCTGCCCCCTTGACGCCCTGCCGTTGCCCGACAGCTGCCTGAGCCTGGTGGTGATCCACCACCTGCTCGAGGTGGCGCCCGACCCCCACCGCACGCTGCAGGAGGCCGCCCGGGTGACCCGCAACGACGGTCGGCTGATCATCTTCGGCTGGATGCCCCTCTCGCCGGGGGCCCTGCCGCGGGTGTGGCCCGGCCGGCGGCGGCGGCTGCCCTGGCGCGGCCACTGGCGCACGCCGGCTCGCCTGCGCGACTGGCTGGCATTTGTCGACTTCGAGATCGAGCGGGTAGACTACTGCGGCTTTCATCTGCCCGGCGGCATGCCCCGCAACGCCTCCCTCGAAACCCTCGGGCGGCGGCACAACCTGCCGCTCGGCGATAGCTACATGATCCAAGCGAGCCGACGCCCCCAGCTGGCCCAGCGCCAGGGGAGCTCGCTCGGCTTTGCCAGGCCCTTCGGTGGCTCGGCGCTGGGTGCGACCCGGCTCGGCCAGTCGCGTTGGCTGCCCGAGCCATGCCCTCCAAACGACCAGGAAAGGATGACAGAGGTTGACTGAGACGCTGACCGAGACAGGGGCCGACGCCCTGCCCGAGGTGATCATCTATACCGACGGCGCCTGCCGCGGTAATCCCGGCCCCGGCGGCTGGGGCGCCGTGCTCAGGAGCGGACAGCACGAGAAGGCGCTGAACGGTTTTGAGCCCCGCACCACCAACAACCGCATGGAGCTGATGGCTGCGATCATGTCGCTGCGCGAGCTCAAGCGGCCCTGTCGGGTGCAGCTGTGGACCGACTCCGAGTATCTGCGTCGCGGCATCACCGAGTGGATCCACAACTGGGTCAAGCGGGGCTGGAAGACGGCCGGCAAGCAGCCGGTGAAGAACGCAGAGCTGTGGCGCGAGCTGCTCGAGGAGACCCACCGCCATCGCATCGAGTGGCACTGGGTCAAGGGCCACAGCGGCCACCCGGGCAACGAACGCGCCGATGCGCTTGCCAACGAGGCCATCGATGCGGCGCTCTCCCGGGCCTGAGCCAGTCGCCTTCCTCCCCCTCCTTCCTGAGCCAGAGAGTTTCCCATGCGCCAGATCATCCTCGACACCGAGACCACCGGCATCGACCCCCGGGAAGGCCACCGCCTGATCGAGATCGGGGCGGTGGAGATGGTCAACCGCCGGCTCACCGGCAACACCTATCACCAGTACATCAACCCCGAGCGGCAGATCGAGGCGGAGGCGGTGGGCGTGCACGGCATCACCGACGAGCGCGTGGCCAATGAGCCGCGGTTCGCCGAGATCGCCGATGCGTTCTGGGCCTTCATCGAGGGCGCCGAGCTGGTCATCCATAACGCCCCCTTCGATGTCGGTTTCATCGACCACGAGTTCGAGCGGCTCAATCGAGCGCGCGGTGAACCTCGCCTGGGCCCTGTGGCGGCGCACTGCAGGATCCTCGATACGCTGGTGATGGCCCGCGAAAAGCACCCGGGTCAGCGCAACAACCTCGACGCCCTGTGCAAGCGCTACGAAATCGACAACGGCCATCGGGTGCTCCACGGCGCCCTGCTGGATGCCGAGATCCTTGCCGACGTCTACCTGGCGATGACCGGCGGCCAGACCGCGCTCTCCCTGGACGCCTCGGCCGGCGGAGACAGCGGCGTGGCCGGCAGCGGCGGGCTGGCGATTCGCCGCCTCGCTCTGGAGCCTGGCCGCCTGGCGGTGCTCTCTCCCAGCGAGCAGGAGCTGGCCGCCCATCGCGCCAAGCTGACGGCGATCCGCGAGGCGTGCGGGGAGTGTCGCTGGGACCGCATGGGCGAGGGGGTGCCGCACTGATGCTGCGCCGTGAGCTGCCCCTCGAGGCGGCGGCGGGGCGCGTGATTCGCCTGGCCGAGGGGCGCATCGCCCCGGGTCCCGATGGCGACCTGCTGCAGCCGCCCCAGCCCTGGACGCCGGCCATGCAGCCTCTCTGCTACTGGCATGACGAGCCTGTGGCGCTGTCGCTGGAGGCGGCGCCGGAAGAGACGTGGCCGGACGGTCGGGGCTGGCTGGCCAGGCTGCCGGAGTCGCGCTTCGCGCTGCTTTCCACCGCCCTGCAGGTCGGCGCCTGGCTGCGCGACCATCGCTTCTGTGGCCGCTGCGGCACCCCCGCCGAGCGCCTCGACGCCGAGTTCGCCATGCACTGCCGGGCCTGCGGCCACCGCAACTACCCGCGCATCTCGCCCTGCATCATCACCCTGGTGACCCATGGCGATGCGCTGCTGCTGGCGCGCAGCCCGCGCTTCCCGCCGGGACGCTACTCCACCCTGGCCGGTTTCATCGAGCCTGGCGAGTCCGCCGAGGAGGCGGTTCGGCGCGAGGTCTTCGAGGAGGTGGGCCTGCAGGTGGGGCGCATCCGCTACTTCCGCAGCCAGGCCTGGCCCTTCCCGCACTCGCTCATGCTCGGCTTCTTCGCCGAGGCGGCCAGCCGGCGCATCCGCATCGACGGTGTGGAGATCGCCGATGCGGCCTGGTACTCGCCGCGCCGGCTGCCGCAGCTTCCGCCGCTCTACTCCATCTCGCGGGCGCTGATCGAGACCCACCTGACCGAGGTGGCGGCCCGCTAGAACGACATCGGGCCGCCCAGGGCGGCCCGATGGTGGCGGGGCGTGCTGCCTCAGCCCTTGGGGAAGAGGCTGGTCAGCTTGGTGGCCAGCATCACGTTGCCGGTGGCCTTGAGCTTGCCGGTCATGAAGGCTGTCATGCCGTTGACCTCACCGTTCATGAGGCCCTTGAGGGTGTCGGTGGACATGCTCAGGCTGACGGAGGGGTCGTCATGCTCACCCTCCTGGATGTCGAGAGTGCCGTCCTTGACCACCAGGTAGTGGCTGCCGGCATCGCTGAAGTGGAACTGGAAGACGTCATCCATGCCCAGGGCGGACTGGGCGTCGAAGCGGGACTGCAGCTTGTCGAGGGTGGAGAGGCTCATCGGGACTCCTGGGGGTGGGTTGGCATCGGCCATCAGGTTATTTCAAACGGTTGTTTCATTCAAGCGCCTTGACGACGCCCGGCCCGCCTGGCGTGCTAGGGGCGACATGGGCAAGCGCTCGGACACGGACAGGAGAGCATCATGAACGATTGGCTGGCCGATTTTGGCATGTTCCTGGCTCAGCTGGTGAGCCTGGTGGTGATCATCGCTTTGGCGGTGGCGCTGGTGGCCCGGGTGCGCGGCGAGGTGGGGGATCGCAGCCGACTGCGCCTGGACGAGCTCAATGATGCCCGGGACTACCGCCGGCGGCGGCTGACCTTGGCCGCCAGCGAACCCGGGGCCCGCAAGCGCCTCATCAAGGCCTTTCGCCGCGAGGACAAGGCCCGCGACAAGACCGGGCGCAAGGGGGAGAAGGCGCGGCAGTCCATCGCCTGGGTGATCGACTTCCATGGCGACCTGCGTGCCAGCGCCACGGGCCGGCTGGCCGAGGAGGTTTCGGCGCTGATCGATGCCGCCGACCAGGGGGACGAGGTGATCGTGCGGCTGGAGTCGGCCGGAGGGCTGGTGCATGCCTACGGTCTGGCGGCCGCCGAGCTCGACCGGCTGCGCGAGGCGGGCCTGAGGACCACGGTGTGCGTGGACAAGGTGGCGGCCAGCGGTGGCTACCTGATGGCCTGCGGGGCGGACCAGCTGCGCGCCGCGCCGCTGGCGGTGGTGGGCTCCATCGGCGTGGTGGCCCAGGTGCCCAACGTGCACCGGCTGCTCAAGCGGCACGACATCGACGTGGAGGTGCTGACCGCCGGGCGCTACAAGCGCACCCTGACCGTGTTCGGCGAGAACAGCGAGGAGGGGCGCGAGAAGTTCATCGACGAGTTGGAGGGGGTTCACGCGCTCTTCAAGCGTCACGTGGCCGAGCGTCGCCCGTCGCTGGATATCGAGGCGGTGGCCACCGGGGAGACCTGGTACGGCCGCGAGGCCCTCGAGCGCGGCCTGGTGGACGCCCTGGGCACCAGCGAGGCCTACCTGGTGGAGCGCATGAAGGAGGCACGGGTGATCCATCTGCGCCTGGAGCCGCGCCGCCGCCTGGCGGATCGGCTCGGGGCGGCGGTCTCGGTCGGCGTAGAGCGGGCGCTGGAGAAGGGGCTCGAGGTGCTGGAGCAGAGCCCCCTGCGCCGCCGCTAGTCGGCCATGCCGAGCTGGCCTAGGGCCTCGATGATGGTCTGTGCGCTGTCGCCCTGCCAGGAGTAGTAGATGGTCTGGGAGGCCCGCCTGGTGGAGACCAGGTTCTCCCGGCGCAGGATCGCCAGATGCTGGGAGAGGGCCGACTGGCTGAGGGTGAGCCGGCTGTTGAGCTCGGTCACCGAGAGCTCCTGCCCGTCCAGCAGGCAGAGGATGCGCAGCCGGTTGTCGTTGGCCATGGCCTTGAGCAGCGCCGTGGCCCGATCGATGGTGGCGTCACCTCCGGCGAGGAGGCGCGCTGCCGTGCTGTTGGAATTGCCCATGTGAATTCCCCGCGCTGGCAGGTGCAGAAGTGGTATGCCGTGCTGGCCTCGTGCCCTCAGGGGCCAGCGGCTCCGATCAGGCCGTTGTGATCGCTCCTTGGCGAGCGTCCTTTCCTCATTTAGGACTTGATTAAAGCATAGACCACCCGGCGGGGAGTGGAAGAGTGTCCCCGCGCGTTGAGAGAGGGTTGGCGCGCGCCCTTGTTGTTGACAATGTTTCCCCTGATATCTCCTCCTTTTGTCGAAAGTTAGCCTATCGTATGAGGGCGTCGGCGGCCTGGTGCATTACAGTGTCAACAATCCTTCGATGTCACTGACCTGCTACAGGACGATCATGAGCACCTACGCCAACGAATTTCGCCGCTCCATCGAGCAGCCGGAGAGCTTCTGGGCCGAGCAGGCCCGTCGTATCCCCTGGTTCAAGGCGCCGACCCAGATCCTTCACTATGACGAGGCCAATCACGCCCGCTGGTTCGCCGACGGTGAGCTGAACATCTGCCACGCGGCGCTGGACCACCACGTGGAGCAGGGCCGCGGCGACCAGCCGGCGATCTTCTGGGACTCGCCGGTCACCGACAGCAAGCGCACCCTGACCTATCGCGAGATGCGCGACCAGGTGGCGACCTTCGCCGGCGCCCTCAGGGGGCTCGGCGTGGAGAAGGGCGATCGCGTGGTGATCTACATGCCCATGGTGCCCGAGGCGCTGGTGGCCATGTACGCCTGTGCGCGCCTGGGTGCCGTCCACTCAGTGGTGTTTGGCGGCTTCGCGCCCCACGAGCTCGCCGTGCGCATCGATGACGCCACCCCCAAGGTGGTGGTGGCCGCCTCCTGCGGGGTCGAAGTCAACAAGGTGCTGCCCTACAAGGGGATCATCGATGCGGCCGTCGAGCAGAGCAGCCACAAGCCGAATGCCTGCGTGATCTTCCAGCGCGAGCAGCACACCGCCGAGCTGGGCGAGCGCGACCACGACTGGGCCGCCCTGATGGCCGCGGCCGAGCCCGCTGACTGCGTGCCGGTGAAGGGCACCGATCCGCTCTACGTGCTCTATACCTCCGGTACCACCGGCAAGCCCAAGGGCGTGGTGCGCGATACCGGCGGCTACGCGGTGGCACTGGCCTACTCCATGGAGGCCATCTACGACATCGCTCCCGGCGAGGTCTTCTTCTCCGCCTCGGACGTGGGCTGGGTGGTGGGCCACTCCTATATCGTCTATGCGCCGCTGCTGCGCGGGGCCACCAGCGTGGTCTACGAGGGCAAGCCGGTGAAGACCCCAGACGCCGGCGCCTTCTGGCGGCTGATCAGCGAATACCAGGTGAAGAGCTTCTTCACCGCCCCGACGGCGTTCCGCGCCATCAAGAAGGAGGACCCGGACGGCAAGCTGCTGGCCCAGTACGATATCTCCTGCATGAAGGCGCTGTTCCTGGCCGGCGAGCGGCTCGACCCGCCCACCTTCCACTGGCTCGACGACCTGCTCGAGGTGCCGGTGATCGATCACTGGTGGCAGACCGAGACCGGCTGGCCCATCGCCGCCAACCTGCATGGCCTGGAGCCGATGCCCACCAAGGCGGGCAGTGCCACCGTGCCGGTGCCGGGTTTCGACGTGCAGATCCTCGACCGCGAGGGCGAGCGCATGGGCCCGATGGAGCAGGGCAGCGTGGTGATAAAGCAGCCGATGCCGCCGGGCTGCCTGGTGGGGGTGTGGGGCGATCCCCAGCGCTTCCACGCGGCCTACATGGCGGCCTTCCCGGGCTTCTACCTGACCGGCGATGGCGGCTATGTGGACGAGGACGGCTATCTGTTCATCATGGGCCGCACCGATGACGTCATCAACGTGGCCGGCCACCGTCTCTCCACCGGCGAGATGGAGGAGGTCGTCGGCGCCCATCCCGCCGTGGCGGAGTGCGCGGTGATCGGCATCCACGATGCCCTCAAGGGGCAGCTGCCCATCGGCCTGGTGATTCCGAAGGACGGCTTCGAGGGGCGCGAGGACGACCTCGAGCAGGAGCTGATCGCCCTGGTGCGTGAGAGGATTGGCCCCATCGCCTGCTTCAAGCAGGTGCTGGTGGTGGACCGCCTGCCCAAGACCCGGTCCGGCAAGATCCTGCGCAAGCTGCTGCGCAGCATCGCCGACGGCAAGGAGTTCGGCATCCCCTCCACCATCGACGACCCGGCCAGCCTGCAGGACGTGCACGAGGCGATGAAGGCCCGCGAGGTAGGCGCCGCCCACGAGGCGCGCCAGGTCTGATGCCCTGACGGCATTCGCCAGACTGCCCCCATGACGCCGCCCCCCGGGGCGGCGTTCTTGCTGGCGCCATGGCCAGCGGCGGGCGAGGTCCGTATAATGCGCGACCGCACGCTGCTCCGGCAGCCCGTTCCACGAGGGTTCCCTCACCCCTCCCGTAAAAAAAGGATGCTCCATGTTCGCGCTTTCCGATGCCCAGCAGCGTCGCCTGCTGGCCCTGCTGATCGGCTTCCATATCCTGGTGATCGCCGCCAGCAACTACCTGGTGCAGCTTCCCTTCACCCTGTTCGGCTTCCATACCACCTGGGGTGCTTTCAGCTTTCCGTTCATCTTCCTGGCCACCGACCTCACGGTGCGACTGTTCGGCAAGGAGCCGGCCCGGGCCATCGTGATGCGGGTGATGCTGCCGGCCCTGGTGATCTCCTATGTGGTCTCGGTGGTCTTTCCGCGGGGCAGCTATGCGGGCCTGGGGGCGCTTGGGGAGTGGAACCTGTTCGTGGCACGCATCGCCGTGGCGAGCTTCATGGCCTACCTGCTGGGCCAGCTCCTCGACGTGCACGTCTTCGACCGCCTGCGGGGCCTCAAGGCCTGGTGGGTGGCGCCGGCGATCTCCACCGTGCTCGGCAACCTGGCCGACACCTTCGCCTTCTTTTCGATCGCCTTCTACAACAGTCCCGACCCCTTCATGGCGGCCAACTGGCTGGAGATCGCCTGGGTCGACTATGTCATCAAGCTGGGCATCAGCCTGCTGTTCTTCGTGCCGCTGTATGGCGTGCTGCTGTCGACCCTGAGCCGCCGCCTGGTGGCGGCTACCGAGGCCGAGCCTGCCGCTGCGGCGGCGAGGACCCGCCCCTGACACAGGCCGGGAAGCCGGCCAAGGAGAGAGTGCCATGTCCGTAGAGCTCAACTATCTGGATACCGGTGGTGAAGGCGTGCCGCTGGTGGTGGTCCACGGCCTGTTCGGCAGCGCCGACAATTGGCGCTCCCACGTCAAGGCGTGGGAGGGGATGCGGCGAGTGATCACCGTGGACCTGCGCAATCATGGCCGCTCTCCCCACGTCGAGGGGATGGGCTACGACGCCATGGCCGAGGATGTGACCCGCCTGCTCGACCGCCTCGAGGTCCCCCGCGCCCACCTGCTCGGCCACTCCATGGGCGGCAAGGTGGTGATCTCGCTGGCTCGCCTTGCGCCCGAGCGGGTGGCGTCGCTGATCGTCGGCGATATCGCGCCTGTGGCCTATGGCCACGACCACGACGCGGTGTTCGCTGGGCTGCGCCGCCTCGAGGAGGGGAAGCCGGCCAATCGCCGCGAGGCGGACGACCTGCTGGGCGAGCACGTCAAGGAGCGGGCGGTGAGGCTGTTCCTGGCCACCAATCTGGAGCGTGGCGAAGAGGGCGCGCTCAGGCTGCGCCTGGGGCTCGACGAGATCCAGGAAGACTACGAGACCATCATGGGGCCGACGGCGGGCGAGGGTGCCTTCAGCGGGCCGACCCTGGTGCTGCGCGGCGCAAATTCCCACTACGTCACCGATGACATGCTGCCGGCCCTGCGGGAGGTGCTGCCCGAGGCCGAGGTGGTGACCCTGGAAGCCGGCCACTGGCTGCATGCCGAGCAGCCAGAGGCGTTTCGGGAGGCAGTGGAGACCTTTCTGGACCGGCTCGCGGTCCCGTCACGGTAGGTGTGCCGACGCTTGCGCCTAGGCGTCTGCCTGGCGCGGCAGCGTGACCAGCGTCAGCCGATCGGCGCCCTCGCCATCGAGAAAGCGGCGCAGGATTCGGTAGGTGTCGACGTCGAAGCGCCCCTTCTCCTCGGCAAGAGCGGTGAGGCCGGCCAGGGAGTCGGCACTGCCAAGGTGACACCAGTGGTCCACCAGGTGCCAGCCCTGTGCGCCGGTGGGTCCACGCTCGCCGATAGCCAGGCGGCCCTCCCAGGGCCAGTGGTGAATCTGCAGCCGCGCGAGGGCGTCCCGGGCGCGCGCCGTGTGCTCCGCCAGCGGTTCGTCGCCCCGGCAGGCGCCGCGACAGCGCCCGAGCTGGCTCGCGAAGCAGGCGCCTCGTCCCTTTTCAAGCCCTAGCAGGCGCAGGCAGAGCCCCTGGTCGGCGGCGATCTGATGCAGCGCCTGGCGGGCATCACGGGTGCTGCGAAACAGGCCCATCATCGACTCGGCCTCTTGGCCGGTCAGGGTGTCGGCTTGACACAGCTCAGGACGGCTTGCCGTCATCGGCCAGGACCATCCCACCAGTCGCCCAGAGCGGCGCAGGCGCCGGTTCAAGATCGGCTGGCGCTTCTTGATCAGCCTCGCCTCCAGCAGCTGGGCGCCCAGGTCGCCGGCCGTTTCCCTCCAGTCGATGTGACGCACCTGCTGGGCCAGGCGCATCTCGCGGTCGTCCCGGTGGTCGGCCTGAAAATGGCTCATGACCCGAGAGCGGATGTTGACGCTCTTGCCGATGTAAAGGGGCAGATCGTTCTCCCCATGCATCAGGTAGACACCGGGGGTAGCGGGAAGCGCCTGGATCATGCCTGGATCGAGGTGTGCCGGCAGGCTGGGGAGGCGTCGCTGCCGCTGCAGTTCGTCGGCCAGGCGTGTGGGGGGATAGGCTACCTGCCACTGTCGCCAGAGGGCGAGCAGGGCCTCGGCGTCGGCCATGGCGCGATGGCGAGTCGCCGTGACGATGCCGTGCCGTTCCAGCAGGGCGGCCAGGTTGTGTTCACGCTCCTGCGGTGCCAGGCGTCGTGACAGACGCAGGGTGCAGATCACTTCGGCGCTAAATTCCACTCCGGCGAGCCGGAAGGCGTTGCGCAGGAAGCCGTAATCGAAGCGCGCATTGTGGGCGACCAGGAGGGCGGGCCCGAGCCACTCTCGGAGCTCTTCGGCGACCTCGGTGAAGGTCGGGGCGTCCTCGACCATGGCGTCATCAATGCCGGTCAGCGCGCTGATAGGGGCAGGGATGCGTACCTTGGGGTTGATCAGCCGGTGCCAGCGGGACGTCACTTCGCCGTGCTCCACGCGCAGGGCGGCAATCTCGGTGATGCGGTCCCGGGTGGTGCGGATGCCGGTGGTTTCGAGATCGAGGAAGATCAGCGGCTCGTCCATCAGGGCGCGCCCAGGTCGACCCCGAGCCTGCCGACCGGGGTCAGGGTCTCGGTCACGCCGCGCTCATGGAGGAACGCCTCGAAGCGCGCGTAGCCGCCCCAGTCGAAGGCGGCGGGGCGGGCGCTCAGGCGCAACAGCATGGGCAGCCAGGCGTCCCGATTCGCCGGGGTGTCCATGGCGGGTTCCTTCTCTGCCAGGAGCGCCCAGGCCGCCTCCGGATGCTCCAGGCTCCAGGCGGTGGCCTCGGCGAGGGCCTCCAGCAGGCGCCGCAGACTCTCCCACTGGCCACCCATCCGGTCGCGGTTGGCCACCAGGATCAGCCCCTCGTGGCGCGGGATCCCGTGCTCCTCGAGCCGCAGTAGGTGGGTGGAGAGGCCTTCGTCGCCCAGTCGCCGGGGCAGGCCTAGGCGCTGCGGCGTCATAACGCCGTCCAGTCCCTGATCGACCATCTCGTTCACGGCGCTGAAGTTGACGTCCACCAGCTCGAGTTCCTCGATGGCGATGCCGTGGGGCCTGAGCAGCAGCGGCAGCAGCAGCTCGCGGCTCTCCTCCACCGAGTAACCGATGCGCCTGCCCGCCAGCTGGGCAGGTGACGCCAGGTCGCCGTCGTCGCGCAGCAGCAGGCCCGCCAGGGGCAGCTCGACCAGGGTGCCGACCCGCACCAGCGGCAGGCCGCGATCCACCTGCAGGTGCAGCAGCGGCTGACGACTCACGGCAAGATCGATGCGACCGGCGGCCAGCAGTCGCGTCGGCAGGGTGGGGTCGGCGGGGGTAGTTACGGTCACCTGCAGGCCGTTGCGCTCCAGCATGCCCTTATGCAGGGCGATGAACAGGGCGGCATGCTGGGGGCCGGGGTACCAGTCCAGCATGATCTCCAGGGTCTTGAGGGGCGGCGGCTCGAGGGGCTCGGGAGGCGTGAGTGCCACTCTGGGCCCCTCGTCGACCAGGTCGCTAGTCGCGACGGCGTCCAGCGAATCCGAGCTGACCTGAGATGCCGGGGCGGCGCCGATGGCGTCCTCTCCCTCCGGGTGGCCGGTGGTGTCGCCGGCCGGGGGCAGCGGTGCCGGCGTCTCGATGGGGGGCTCGCTGTCTGCCTCCCTAGCCTCCTCTGGCAGGGTCTCTGACGGGGCCTCGAGGGCGTGCTCCCGCGCCGGGATCTCGGGCACCAGGACGGTCGTCTCCAGCTTGCCGGGGGCTAGTTCTTCCCGGGGGAGGTCGGGCACCACCAGAGGCGGGGGCTCCTCGGCCGATACGCTTGGCATCGGCGCCAGGCTCGAGAGTGTCGCCATCAGCAGGATGAGGACGGACGCCACGGCGATCGGTCGCCTGGGCTGGGCGGGGTCGGGCATGCACGGGCTCCGGCAGTGGTGCCGGCAACTGGCCGGCTGGCGGCAACAGAGTGTATCCGCTCGCGGGAAGGGCTGGCCAGCCCGGGCGAGCGGCGTCGCGCCGCTGCAACCCTCATGCGATAATGGCCCTTCATCGCCTCGAGGATGCCATGGACGCCATCAATACCCTCTTCATGCTGAGCGGCCTGCTGATCGCGCTCAGCGTGCTGGCCAGTCGCCTCTCCAGTCTGGTGGGGCTGCCTTTGCTGTTGATCTTCCTCGGCCTCGGCATGCTGGCGGGGGAGGAGGGCCTGCTCGGCATCCAGTTCGACGACTATACCCTTGCCTTCACCATCGGCCACCTGGCGCTGGCGATGATCCTGCTCGATGGCGGGCTGCGCACCCGCCTCAAGACCTTCCGGGTCGGCTTCCGGCCGGCGCTCTCGCTGGCGACTCTCGGCGTCTTCATCACCAGCGGGCTGATCGGGCTGCTGGCCATGTGGATCTTCGACCTCTCGCTGCTGCAGGGGCTGCTGGTGGGGGCGATCGTGGGCTCCACCGACGCCGCCGCGGTGTTCTCGATGCTCAGCGGACGAGGCGTCAACCTCAACGAGCGGGTGGGGGCGACCCTCGAGATCGAGTCCGGCACCAACGACCCCATGGCGATCTTTCTGACCCTGGTGCTGGTGGAGATGTTGGTGGGGCAGGTGAGCGGCACCGCCGATACCCTGCTGCTGCTGGTCCAACAGTTCGGGCTGGGCCTCTCTATCGGCGTGGGTGCTGGCTGGCTCAGCGGAAAGCTGCTGCGCTGGGTGGACCTGGCCCCTGGGCTCTACTCGCTGCTGGCGCTAGCGCTGGGCTTCTGCGTGTTCGGCCTGACCAGCTTCCTCGGCGGCAGCGGCTTCCTGGCGATCTACCTGGCGGGGCTGATGATCGGCAACCAGCCCGGGCGCCACCTCAACTTCATCCTGCCGGTTCACGATGGCCTGGCTTGGCTCAGCCAGATTGGTCTCTTCCTGGTGCTGGGGCTGCTGGTGACTCCGAGCGAGATGCTCGAGTACGCGCTGCCTGCCAGCTTGGTGGCTTTGGCGCTGATCTTCGTGGCCAGGCCCCTGGCGGTGCTGATCAGCATCAAACCCTTCTTCAAGTTCCGCTGGCGAGAGACCGGCTTCATCGCCTGGGTCGGCCTGCGCGGCGCCGTTCCCATCGTGTTGGCGATCTTCCCGGTCATTGGCGGGGTGGAGAACGCCTCGCTCTACTTCAACGTGGCCTTTGCGGTGGTGCTTCTCTCGCTGCTGGTCCAAGGGGGGACCCTGGGCTGGATGGCGCGGCTGATGAAGGTCGAGGTGCCGTCATCGGTGACCCCCAACCAGCGCGGCCCGCTAGGCATCCTGCCGGAAAACGACTTCGAGATGTTCGTCTACCGAGTGGAAAACTCCGACCTCGAGGACGTGCCTATCCGGCTGCTGCGCTTCCCCTCGGGGGCGCTGATCTCGGCGCTGTTCCGCGACCATGTGATGCTGCACCCCAAGGGCAGCACCCGCCTGCAGCTGGATGACGTGATCTGCGTGATCGGCCGCAGCGAGGATCTGCCGGCGCTGAACCGACTCTTCAACGGCGATGCCAAGCTCAAGCAGGAGCGCGCCTTCTTCGGCACATTCACCTTCGCCGGCGAGGCGCGCATGCAGGATATCGCCGATGCCTATGGCCTGACGCTCAGCCAGGCGGAGAAGGAGATGACCCTGGCGGACTTCATCTCCCTGCGGGTGGGCGGGCATCCGGTGGTGGGGGACGACGTGGACTGGCACGGCATCCACTGGGTAGTTAGCGAGATGGAAGGCAACACCGTGACCAAGGTGGGGCTGAGGCTCTACTGAGCCGCACTGGCCTGCTGGCGGATCTCGACGCTGACCTCAACGGAGGCCTCCGGCGTGGCCAGCCACATCATGCCGTCTTGCAGGGTCGCATTGAGGTCCATCCCCCGGGCGGCCAGCCTGCCGAGCTCGCCAACGGTCTCGGGCGCGACATCGATGACCGTGAGGTTGCCCAGGCTTCTCAGCTTGCCGGCGAGCTGGTCCCACCAGAGCCGGGAGCCGTGGCCGCCATAGGTGTAGATCACCACCTGCCGCGAACGGCCGCAGGCCCGGCGAATCTCCCGCTCGTCCGGCTGGCCGAGCTGGATCCACAGCTCGATCTCGCCGGTGAGGCTCCTGAACCACAGGTCCGGTTCGTCATCGGTGCTGACGCCGCGCCCGAAGGCCAGGTCCGGGTGGGCGTGGCGCGCGAAGGCCAGCAGGCGCAGCATCATGCGCTCGTCAGTCTCCGACGGGTGGCGGGCAACGGTCAGCACGTGCTCGCCGTAGTAGTGCCGATCCATGTCGGCAACCTGCAGGCGCGCCTTGCAGATGGTGGCCTTCAGCGCCATGGCGCCCTCCTGGGAATGGTGGGGGTGGATGGCCAGAAACGAAAAAGGCACCCGCAGGTGCCTGATTCGCTTGATGCGATGGCGGAGGGACAGGGATTCGAACCCTGGAAAGGCTTTCACCTTTGCCGGTTTTCAAGACCGGTGCATTCAACCGCTCTGCCATCCCTCCGGCTTACGGCGGTGAATATTACCAGCTTTCGGGGCCGGGTCAAGAGGGCCTTGGGATCAAGGCGTTAGCTAGGATGCCGTCAGGGTGCCAGACGTCATCCCGCGACCAGGGAGCCTGCCATGACCAGAAGTGAATCCAATGCCTTTCCGGCCGCCGCCGTCTCCTGCGCGGTGGTGAGAGGAGGGCGGCTGTTGATGGTGCGGCGCCGCTACCCGCCCAACGCCGGACGGCTAGCGCTGCCGGGCGGCAAGGTGGAGGCGGGGGAGCCCCTCGCCGTGGCGGCGGAGCGCGAGCTGCTCGAGGAGACCGGCGTGCGGGCCTGCGCCATCGAGCCGCTCACCGCCTTCGATGTCATCGAGCGGGAGCGCGATGGCCTGCTGCGCTTCCACTACGTGGTGGTGGTGATGCGCATGGCGTGGGTAGCGGGCGAGCCGGTCGCCGGCGATGACGCCAGCGAGGCCTGTTGGATGGAGCTCGAGGCCCTGATGGCGGCCGGCGATGGGGTCTGCGCGACGGCTGCCGCGGTGGCCGCCAGGCTGCTGGGCGCAGGGAAACAGCGTTGAGCGATGCCCCATCAAGGGCTTGCGCGGGGAACCTCGAGTCGGCATTCTAGGTCCACTGCCACGACCAACCAAACACAGGGAGCACTGGATCCATGGCATACCAAGACACCCAGCTTACCCGTCAGCAGAGCCAGACGGTCAGCACCAACAAGGTGCTGCGCAACACCTACGGCTTGCTCGCCATGACGTTGATGTTCTCGGCGGTTACCGCTGGCGCCGCCATGGCGATGGGCGTTGAACGCCTCAATATCTTCGTGTTCTTCATCGGCGCCTACGGCCTGATGTTCCTGGTGCACAAGACCGCCAATTCGGCAGCCGGCCTGCTGGCGACCTTCGCCTTCACCGGCTTCATGGGGTTCACCCTGGGGC
The DNA here is from genome assembly GCF_003547075.1 of Halomonas sp. JS92-SW72. Classification (NCBI taxonomy): domain Bacteria; kingdom Pseudomonadati; phylum Pseudomonadota; class Gammaproteobacteria; order Oceanospirillales; family Halomonadaceae; genus Halomonas; species Halomonas sp. JS92-SW72. The sequence continues at coordinate 976,271 of NZ_CP032147.1, read as the reverse complement.
CGATCCTCAACGCCTACCTGGCGCTGCCCAACGGTGCCGCCCTGGTCATGAACGCCCTGGCCATGACCGGCCTGACCTTCATCGGTCTCTCCGCTGTGGCGCTGGTCTCCAAGAAGGACTTCAGCTTCTTGGGTAACTTCCTGATGGCCGGTGCCATCGTGCTGATCCTGGCCATGGTAGCCGGTCTGATCTTCCAGATTCCGACTCTGATGCTGATGGTCTCCGCCGGCTTCGTGCTGTTCGCCTCGGCGGCGATCCTCTATCAGACCAGCGAGATCGTGCACCGGGCCGGCGAGACCAACTACATCCTCGCCACCATCACCCTCTATGTGTCGATTTACAACCTCTTCATCAGCCTGCTGTCGCTGCTCGGCATTATGAGCAACGACTGATCCTGGCGGGTCACGAGGACCTCGGCTGGCCCCGCCTCGGCGGGGCCAGCCTGTTTGTGGAGTGTCGAGTGCAATGATGCGCTATGCGATTCTGTTGATGGGGGCGCCCTACAGCAGCCAGGCCGCCCATTCCGCCCTGCGCTTTGCCCGGACGCTGTTGGGCCGTGGCCACCGCCTGGAGGGGGTGTTCTTCTACCATGACGGTGTCCACAATGCCGCCCGACTGGCCGCTCCGCCTCAGGACGAACCGCATCTGGTAGATGGTTGGGCGGCGCTGGCCGCCGAGCACGGCGTGCCGCTGCAAGTCTGCATCGCCGCGGCGCTGCGCCGCGGCCTGCTCGATGAGCGCGAGGCGGCCCGCCACGGCAAGCAGGGCCACAGCATCGAGCCCCCCTTCGAGCTGACCGGGCTGGGGCAGCTGGTGGATCTCGGGCTGCACTGCGATCGCCTGGTCACCTTCGGACCCTGAGGAGAGCCCATGCGAAACGACACGCTGCAAGGCGTCGACGGGGATCTGCTGGTCATCCTGCGTCACGCCCCCCACGGCACCAGCTGGCTGCGCGAGGGTCTGGATGCCGCCCTGGTGGCCGCCGCCTTCGGGCGCCGGGTGACGCTGCTGTTCATGGGCGAGGGCGTCACCGCCCTGGTGCCCGGCCAGGCGAGCGGCCCCCTGGGGCAGAAGGGCACCGCGCCGACCCTCGAGATGCTCGAGATGTACGATATCGATACTCTGCTGGTGGAGGAGGAGGCGCTGGCGCGTTTTGGCCTGGCGGTCGAGGGACTCATGCTTCCCGCCAGGGCGGTCGCGGCCGCGCAGCTGCCTGCGCTGACCGCCGATCATTCGCTGGTACTGACCTTCTGAGGGCGGCGGGGCCGCCCGGAGAGACCATGATGCTGCTGCATATTCTCAATCGCTCGCCGGCCACCAGCGAGGTCTATCGCCAGGCGCTGGCCGCCATGGGGCCGACCGATCGGCTTCTGATGATCGAGGACGGGGTGCAGGGCGCCCTGGAAAGCCTGGCGTGCCGCTTCGGTGACCTGCAGGGGCGCCTCTACGTGCTGGAGGAGGACCTCGCCGCTCGCGGACTGGTGCCGCTCTGCGCTGCCTCGGTGATCCGGGTCGATATGGAGGGCTTCGTCACGCTCACCGAAGAGGCGCAGCGCACGGTGAGCTGGTTCTGATGGCAACCACACAAATATACCGTTATCTTCTTGTCGGCGAACAGCAGGTGGCCCTGGATCCGGAAGGCTACCTGGTAAATCTCAACGACTGGACACCCGAAGTCGCCAGGAGCCTGGCCGAGGAGGAGGGCATCACGCTGACCGACGAGCACTGGGAGGTGGTCCAGGTGCTGCGTGACTTCTACCAGCGCTTCGAGCAGGCCCCGGCGATGCGACCCTTGGTGAAGGCCGTGGCCAGGGCCCTGGGCGAGGAGAAGGGTCGCTCGATCCACCTGATGCGGCTTTTCCCCGGCAGCCCGGCCAAGCTCGCCGCGCGTATCGCCGGGCTGCCCAAGCCCACCCACTGCCTGTGAACGACCCGTGAACTTCCTCGCCCATGCCTGGCTGGCCCGTGGCGGCAGTGATGACTTCCTGTGGGGCAACCTGATCGCCGACGGGGTCAAGGGGAGCGATCTCTCCGCCTGGCCGGAGGGGGTTGCCGCCGGCATTCGCCATCACCGTCGCGTGGACGCCTTCGTGGATGCCCATCCCGTCGTGGCGAAGATCCGTCGGCGGGCGCCCGATCGCCAGCGTCGCTATGCCGGGATCGCTCTGGATCTGGTGTGGGATCACTTCGTGGCGCGGGAGCTGGGCCTTCAGGCCGGCCACTCCCCCCTGGTGGCCCGCACCTACCGGGTGCTGCGGGCCCGGCCGGCGCCGGCGCGCCTGGCCACGCTGGTGCCGGTGCTGGTGGAACAGGACTGGCTGCATCGCTATGCGGATTTCGCCTTCACCTGTCGGGCGATTGCCGGTATCGGGCGCCGCCTCTCCGGGCCCAATCGGCTGGCCGAGCTTGTGCCGTGGCTCGAGGAGGAGCAGCGGCGCCTGGAGGAGGACTTCCATCGCCTGTGGCCGGAGGTGCGCCGGGCGCTGGAGGTTCCGGAACATCGCTAGCCGGCGAGGCGCTCAGGCCCCGCCGATCCAAAGACAGTCGACTCGGTCGCCCACCTCGAGACCCGTCTCAGGCGGGACCACCGCCAGGGCATCCGCCGCGATGCAGGAGGAGAGCACCCCGGAGTTCTGGTCGCGGAATGCGTGGGCGATGATCCCGTCCGCACCGAACTCGAGTCGAACGCGCATGTAGTGGGCGCGGGGCCCGGTCCGGGTGGCAAAGGCGGCTCTCGCGGCGAGTCGCGGCAGCTTGAGCAGCGACGGCGTGCCGAGCAGGGCGCCCATCAGGGGGCGCAGGAACAGCCAGGCCCCCACGAAGCTCGACACGGGGTTACCCGGTAGGCCCACGAAGCGGGCCTCGTGACCCTCGGCGGTGAGCCGCCCCAGGGCCAGCGGCTTGCCGGGCCGGATGGCCAGGCGCCACAGGTCCAGCTGCCCCAGCGCCTCCACCGCCGCCTTGACGTGATCCTCCTCGCCGACGCTGACGCCTCCCGTAGTGATCACTACATCGGCTTCCCTGGCCGCCGCGGCCAGGGCCTGGCGGGTGCCCTCAGCATCGTCGGGAATCGCGGCGACCCTCACCACCTCGGCGCCGAATCGCTCCAGCAGGCGCCTGAGCATGGGGCGGTTGGAGTTATAGATCTGCCCCGGACCGAGGGGGCGGCCGGGATCGACGATCTCGTCCCCGGTGGAAAGCAGCGCCACCCGGGGGCGGCGGCGCACCGTCACCTCGGTGATGCCCTGTCCGGCGAGGTGACCGAGCGCCGCTGCCTCGAGGGGCTCGCCGGCCGGCAGCAGTTCGGCACCCGCGCTGACGTCGCGGCCGCGGCGGCGGACATTGTCGCCAGCCGGGACCTCCGACGGGATCAGCACGCGCTCTCCCTCGACCTCGCAGCGCTCCTGCATCACCACGCAGTCGGCCCCCGGGGGAATGGCCCCCCCGGTGAAGATGCGTGCGCAGGTGCCGCGCCCCAGGGGGCCACCGGTGGCGCCCGCGGCGATGCGCTGGCTCACCCTGAGCCAGCCGCCGGCATCGCCGTGGTAAAGCGCGTAGCCGTCCATGGCGCTGTTGTCGAAGGGGGGCACGTCGAGGCGTGCCGGCACCGCCTCGGCGAGGATGCGCCCGGCGGCCTCTTCGCAGGAGATTCGCTCCCCGTAAAGGGGGATGACCCCTTCCAGCAGCGCCGTGAGTGCCGCCTCGACGGGCTTGAGATCAGACATGCCGGCCTCGCTCAGGGATCACGTAGTTGGCCCGAACTTGCAAGGATCTACACGGCTTGTGCCGGGAGATATTGGCGTCAGACATGCTGGCCTCGCTCCGGGATCACGAGGTTTGCGAAGTTACATGGCTTGTGCCGACTGTCGAGCTGCTCGGCGAGGATGCCGTCCCACCCGGTGCGACAGGCGCCGGTGGAGCCGGGCAGGCAGAACACCACGGTGGCGTTGGCCAGGCCGCCCAGGCAGCGGCTCTGGACCGTGGAGCTGCCGATCTCGTCCCAGCTGAGCTGGCGGAACAGTTCGCCGAAGCCCTCAATCTCCTTGTCGAGCAGGGCCCTGACAGCCTCGGGGGTGGAGTCCCTGCCGGTAAAGCCGGTGCCGCCGGTGGTCAGCACTACCTGGACGTCGGGGTCGGCGATCCACGCCGAGACCACTGCACGGATACGGTAGATATCGTCGGGGACGATCTGCCGGTCGGCCAGGCGGTGGCCGGCCTCGGTCAGGCGATCCACTAGCGACTGGCCGCTGCGATCGGTGGCCTCGGTGCGGGTGTCGGAGATGGTCAGCACGGCTATGGAGAGGGGGAGCATCGCTTCGCTCATCGTGCCTTCTCCTGCTTCTGGGCCTGGCGCGCCGCGAAGGCGGCCTGCTGCTCGCGGGTGGCCTCCTGCTGGTAGTGTGTCTTCCACTCCGAGTAGGGCATGCCGTAGACGTACTCGCGGGCGGCCTCATAGTCGAGCGCCTTCCCACGCTCCTCGGCGGCACTGACCAGCCACTTGGAGAGGCAGTTGCGGCAGAAGTCGGCCAGGATCATCAGGTCGATGTTCTGCACCTCCTTGTGCTCGTCGAGGTGCCTGAGCAGGCGGCGGAAGGCGGCGGCCTCGAGTTCGGTGCGGGTGGCGTCGTCGAGATGGTCCATGGCGCTCTCGTTCTCCCTGGGTGAGTTGGGTCAGGATGGAGCCAGCATAACAAAAGACACCGCCCGTAGGCGGTGTCGTGTGGGGGGCGGTTCAACGCGGTTCATCCGGGGCGAGAGGCCGTCTCGTTGCGGTCGCCATCGGTGGCACTGGCCGCGTCAAGGCGCTCCTCGGGCACCGCCTGGTCCTTGACCTCCTCGTACCAGAGATTGTGGTGGTCCTTGGCCCAGGTCTCGTCCACATAGCCGGTGGTCATGCCCTCCAGCGATCCCTCCGAGCCGATGGTGCCGATGTAGATATGGCCCAGCGCCACCGCGGTGAGCCCCAGGGCGCCGACCCCGTGGATCAGGTTGGCCCACTGCATGGTGTCGCGGCTCTGGCCGTAGTTGGGGAAGTCCAGCACGAAGCCGCTGGCCACCACGGCCAGGCCGGCGGTGGCCAGCAGCCAGAACCACAGCTTCTCGCCGCCGTTGGCAAAGCCGGCATCGGGATGGCCCTTGCCCACCAAGCCGCCGCCCTGGCGGAACCATTCCAGATCGTGGCGCTTCGGCCAGTTGTGCTTGAGCACCCTGGCCAGCAGCACGATGAGCAGCACCCCGAACAACGGGCCAAGGTAGTTGTGGGCCAGCTTCGAGGCCGAGATCATCGAGCCCCAGACCGCATCGCCGAACAGCGAGCGAAACACGTACTTGCCGTAGAGCAGGTTCAGGCCAGTGAGCGCCAGGACGATGAACAGCGTGGCCACCGTCCAGTGCAGCGAGCGCACGAATAGTGGCCAGCGCAAGAGCTTGCGGCCGGTACGCGGCTCGCTGAGGTCCTTGCGGCCGATGATCACGTAGAAGAGCGCAATCGCCGCGAACATCCCGCCTACGGCGATCAGGCCGAAGGGGGAGACCCAGCGGTTGCGCAGCTGCCGCCAGCGCTCGCCGCTGGAGTTGACCAGGTTGTAGGTGGAATCGAAGCGGGTGTCGCGGAAGTTGGCATCCACCTCGCCGCTGCGCACCTGGCGCCAGATATCGGGACTGACGCCGCCCACCGCGGTAGCCGCTTCGCGTTCGGTCTCCGCCTGGGCCATGGCGGGAGCGGCGAGCAGGGCGGTCAGGGCCAGCAGCACCGCCAGCAGCAGCCCCAACAGGGGCCCATTTCGGCACAGGCTCATGGCATCACCTCCTAGCCCTGGCGGGTCGCGTCATAGGCCAGCGCATCGGCCTGTGAGAGATCCGCGCCGGCGCGCGCCTGCTCGCGGCGCTGGTTGCCCGACCAGCCACCGTCGGGATGCCCGCGATGGATGACCCGCTGGCGAAAGATATCGGCCACCGTCTGGGCGTCGCCGGCGAGCAGCGCCTTGGTGGAACACATCTCGGCGCACAGCGGCAGCTTGCCCTCGGCAATGCGGTTGGCCCCGTACTTCTCGTACTCTTCCTCCTTGCTGTCTGCCGGCCCGCCGGCGCAGAAGGTACACTTGTCCATCTTTCCGCGCTCGCCGAAGGCATTCTGCTTCGGAAACTGCGGGGCCCCGAAGGGACAGGCGTAGAGGCAGTAGCCGCAGCCGATGCAGAGGTCCTTGTCGTGCAGGACGATGCCGTCGTCGGTCTTGTAGAAGCAGTCCGTGGGGCAGACCGCCATGCAGGGGGCATCGTCGCAGTGCATGCAGGCCACCGAGATCGAGACCTCATCGGCCAGGCCGTCGTTGAGGGTCACCACCCGCCGGCGCTGGATGCCCCAGGGGACATCGTTGGCGTTCTTGCAGGCGGTGACGCAGCCGTTGCAGTCGATGCAGCGCTCGGCGTCGCACATGAATTTCATCTGTGCCATGTCTTGTTCTCCTGGTCGCTGTCGATCGCTCAGGCGCGCTCGATCCTACAGATGGTGCACTTGGTTTCCTGCATCAGGGTCACAGGATCATAGCCGTAGGTCGTGGCCGTGTTGGCCGCCTCGCCCAGCACATAGGGGGCAGAGCCCTCCGGGTAGCGGGCATGCAGGTTCTCGCCCTGGAAGATGCCGCCGAAGTGGAAGGGCATGAAGGCCACCCCGCGGCCGACCCGCGGCGTGACCAGCGCCTTGACCCGCACGCGGCCGCCCTCGGCGCCCTCGACCCAGACGGTGTCGCCATCCCGGATGCCGATGTCGTTGGCATCCGCCGGATTGACCTCGACGAACATCTCCTGCTGCAGCTCGGCAAGCCACGACATGGAGCGGGTCTCCTCGCCGCCACCCTCGTATTCCACCAGGCGCCCCGAGGTGAGGATGATCGGGTAGCGATCGGAGTTGTCGTTCTCCTGGATGCTGCGATAGAGGGTGGGCAGCCGGAACAGTGAGCGGAAGTCGTCCCAGGTGGGGAACTGCTCGACCAGGTCGCGACGGGTGGTGTAGAGCGGCTCGCGGTGCTTGGGCACCTGGTCCGGGAAGGTCCATACCACGGCGCGTGCCTTGGCGTTGCCGTAGGGGGCGCAACCGTGTTCGATGGCCACCCGCTGGATGCCCCCAGACAGATCCGTCTTCCAGTTCTCGCCCTCGGCGGCGGCCTTCTCCTCGTCGGTGAGGTCGTCCCACCAGCCCAGGTCCTTGAGCATCTGGTCGGTGAACTCGGGATAGCCATCGTCGAGCTCGCCGGCGACCGGGGCCGAGCCCTCGGCCAGCAGGTTGACGCCATTGCGCTCGATGCCGAAGCGCGCCCGGAAGCCCATGCCGCCCTCCTTGACCGGGACGCTGGGGTCGTAGAGGTTGGGGGAGCCGGGGTGGGCGAACTCCGGCGTGCCCCAGCAGGGCCAGGGCAGGCCGTAGTAGTCGCCGTCGGCGGGACCGCCCTCGGCGCGCAGGTCCTCGAAGCTGAAGGTATGCCAGTTCTTCTGGTGCTCCTTGAGGCGCTCCGGGCTCTGGCCGGTGTAGCCGATGGTCCAGGTGCCGCGGTTGATCTCGCGCAGGATGTCCTCGATCAGCGGCTCCTTGCCGTTGACCTGGATATGGCGGGTCAGCTCCTCGGCGTAGCCGAACTTCTCGGCCAGCAGGTACATGATCTCGTGGTCGGGCTTGGACTCGAACAGCGGCTCGATCACCTTGTCGCGCCACTGCAGCGAGCGATTGGTGGCGGTCACGCTGCCGGTGGTCTCGAATTGGGTGCAGGCGGGCAGCAGATAGACGCCGTCGGTCCGGTCATGCATGACCGCGGCCACCGTGGGGTAGGGGTCGACGATCACCATCATCTCGAGCTTCTGCATGGCGCGGCGCATCTCGGGGCCGCGGGTCTGGGAGTTGACCGCGTGGCCCCAGTAGAACATCGCCTTGAGCGCGGTGCGCTGGGAGATCGCCTCGTCCTCCTCGAGCACCCCGTCGACCCAGCGCGAGACCGTGATGCCGCTGCTGTTCATGGGCAGGCCGTCGTGGTACTCGGTCTGGTCGAAGCGGCCCTTGAGCCATTCGTAGTCAACGTCCCAGACCCGCGCCCAGTGCTGCCAGGCCCCTTCGGCCAGGCCGTAGTAGGCCGGCAGGGAGCTGGAGTCGAGGCCTAGGTCGGTGGCGCCCTGGACGTTGTCGTGGCCGCGCAGGATATTCGCTCCGCCGCCGGACTTGCCGATGTTGCCCAGCGCCAACTCGAGGATGCAGTAGGCGCGGGTGTTGTTGTTGCCGGTGGTGTGCTGGGTGCCGCCCATGCACCAGACGATGCAGCCCGGCTTCTGGGTGGCCAGGCGCTGGGCCACGTCGCGCATGGTCGCCTCCGGCACCCCGGTGACGTCCTCCACCACTCTCGGGGTAAAGGTCGCCACCTCGGCGCGCACCTCGTCCATGCCGTAGACCCGCTGCTCGATGTACTGGCGATCTTCCCAGCCGTTCTCGAAGATGTGCCACAAGAGGCCCCAGATGAAGGCGACATCGGAGCCGGGGCGGATGCGCACATGGGTATCGGCCTTGGCCGCGGTGCGGGTGAAGCGCGGGTCGGCGACGATGATGTCGCAGTTGTTGCGCTCCTTGGCGATCAGGAAGTGCTGCATCGCCACCGGATGGGCCTCGGCGGGGTTGGAGCCGATGAACAGCATCGAGCGGCTGTTGTGCATGTCGTTGAGCGAGTTGGTCATCGCTCCGTAGCCCCAGGTGTTGGCTACCCCGGCGACCGTGGTGGAGTGGCAGATGCGCGCCTGGTGGTCGGTATTGTTGGTGCCCCACAGGGCGGCAAACTTGCGCAGCAGGTAGGCCTGCTCGTTGTTGAACTTGGCCGAGCCGAGCCAGAAGATGCTGTCGGGGCCGTGGGCCTCGCGCAGGGCCAGGACCTTGTCGCCGATCTCCTCGATGGCCTCGTCCCAGCTCATCCGCTGCCACTGGCCGCCGACCAGCTTCATGGGGTACTTGAGTCGACGGCTGGAGTGGCCATGCTGCCGCAGCGAGGCGCCCTTGGCGCAGTGGGCGCCGCGGTTGATAGGGTGGTCGAAGGCAGGCTCCTGGCGAGTCCAGATACCCTCCTGTACCTCGGCGTAGGTGCCGCAGCCCACCGAGCAGTGGGAGCAGATGGTGCGCTTGACCTCGATCGGGGAGTCAAGCACCGGTGTCTTGCCGCTCGCCTCGACGGGTCGCATCATCCCGTGGCCCATGAAGCCGGCGGCCGCCAGGCCCCCGGTGGCCGCGCCGCTGCGCTTGAGGAACTGCCGGCGGGAAATGCCGAGCCCCGCCGGGCGTGGGGTGTCTTGCTTGCGTGTCAGACGCATGGTGTCTTACCTCCTGACCTGGGCGGAGCGCTCAGTCGCGCAGGGTGGCGTAGTAGGTGCGGATATGCTCGGTTTCCCGATAGTTCCTCTCCGCCGGTTCGCGCTCAGGGGAAGGTGGGGCGTCTGCCTGGCTGAGGCTGACGTGGCCGATGACGGCGGTAGTGCCGGCCAGGGCGCCGCCGGCCCCCAGGGTGCGGAGGAAGCGGCGACGCTGGGCGTCATGGGGTCGGTTCATGGCGTGTTTCCTCGAATCAGGCGTTGGGACGTTCTTGTTGATTGTTGTTGACCGGGCCAGTCGAGTGGCCAGGGTGGCTAACCGGCAGCCGGGTCGATCATGCGCACCGGTGACTCCTCGGCCATGGCCTCGAAGCGCTGCCTCTCCTGCGCCAGAAAGGCAAGGCCCAGGCGCCCACTACCAGCGTAGATAGGGGGGTGCACCCTCGCCAGGTCACCCAGACAACGCTGCGCCCACGACGCCAGGTGCCGATGGAAGAAGACCGCCTGGTCCGGGGTGCCGCCCTCGACCAGCAGCGCCATCACCTCGAGCAGAGCGCCCAGGTGGTCCTCGGGGTCGCGGCTCTCCTCGGCCCGGGCGATGCCCAGCCGGCGCAGGTCGCGGCGCAGGGCCACCAGAGGCTCGTCCATCAGGGTGCCGTGCAGATACCAGGAGGCGTAGGGCGTGATCTCCCCCTGGATCACCCCGACCAGCAGCTCGAAATGCGCCCGGGCGGCGGCCTCGGGAGAAGTCGTCCGGGCGGCATCGGCCAGCTCCCGCCAGGCGGCGCTCATCTCGCCGCCTTCCTCGTCGGGCTCCAGGTGTGCAAGAAAATCGAGCAGTTCGGCATCCGGCGGCGCGAGCAGAAGCCGGGCAAGCAGGCGGTAGATATCGGCGCGCAGGGCCTCTCGCTCATTCAGCGTGGCCACGGTCTGGCGGTTGTCATGCATGGCTACACCTTCAGCTGGCGTTCGGGGTTGCGGGCGAGCTCCTGCCAGACGTCCTGGACGCGGCAGTCCTCGCACATCTCGAGGCGTGCTCGGGCCTCGCCGGCGAAATAGGGGTGGTCGGCCAGCTTGCGCTGGATGCTGGCGATGGTGCTGGCGGTGGCGAAGGGCTTGCCGCAGCGGATGCAGGCGAAGGCCGGCTCCTCCTTGATTACACGGGTCTCGCACCGCTCGGGCGCGGCGAGGAACCCCGGCGCGAGGCGGATCGCCTGCTCCGGGCAGCCGGCCGCACACAGACCGCACTGGATGCAGTCTGCCTCGCGGAAGGCCAGGCGCGGAGTAGTGTCGTCGCCGCCGGAGAGCGCCGGAGTGGGGCAGAGCGCCACGCAGCCCTGGCACAGCGTGCAGCGCTCGGTGTCCACCTCGATGGCGCCGAAGGGGGCTCCGGCGGGTAGAGGGTGGCTCTCGCCGCTCGGGGCACCCTGGGCGGCCAGCCAGTCGAGAGTGGCGTTGAGGCGTTCGCGCTTGCCTCCCGCAGGCTCGGCCCGGGGGCGCGCGATCAGCGCCGCTTCCCTGGGCAGGGCGTCGCGAGCACTGCCGTCGTCCTCGATGGGGAGCCACGCCAGGCGCTCGGGGCGGTGCCCCAGGGCCACCAGCAGCTCGCTGGCCTGGACAACCTGCGCCTCGAGCTGCTGCTGCAGGGTCGAAGGGGTATCGGCATCGCGCTGAAGGCGCACCCCGGCGGCGCCGGCTGCCAGGGCGGCGAGCCAGTGATCGAGCCCGGCGGCGCCGAGCTCCTCCAACTCGATGTCGAGCACATGGCCGGCCGGCTCGGTGGCTTCACAGCGGCGGCGCGCCTCGGTGACGAAGCGAACCACCGGGTGCTCGCCCCCGGCCTCGGTATAGGCGCCGAGCAGCCCTGCGAGGTAACCCTCCAAGGGCGCAGGGTGCGGCAGGCGATACTCGATGGCCCCGGTGGGGCAGGCGCTGGCACAGCTGCCTGCTCCGTGGCAGCGGTGCGGGTCGACCTCGATCCAGGCCTCGACCCGGCCCTGGCGGCTGGCCAGGGCGTCGGCCGGGCAGGTCTCCAGGCAGCGGGTGCACCCGGGCAGGCCGCTGCGCTGGTGGGCGCAGAGATCGGCGTTGATCTGCACGTGACGAGGGGCCTCGAAGACCCCGACGGAGGAGGTCAGCGTCTCCAGCGCCTGGTCGGTCTCGGCGCTGCCCCAGCGCACGGCATGGTAGCCCGGTGGGGGCAGCTCCAGGGGCAGGTGCGGCCGGCCGCCGAGGTCGAGGACCTGATCGAAGCGGGGCCGCCCCAGGGTGGCCTGGGCCAGGTTCACACTCTCCCCGTCCAGCGCGAGGGTGGCCAGGAAGCGGCCTAGGTAGCCCTCGAGGCGCAGGGCGTCGGCGCGGGCGACGGCATGGCAGGGCAGGGCAGCGGTGGTCTGCCAGATCTGCTCCAGCGCCGGGTCATCCTCGGCGCTGGAGCGCTCGGTCACCAGCAGGGCGATGCCCGGCAGCCGGTCGATCAGTCGGGCGGCGGCCCGCCGTGCGTCGAGTTCGCTACCCAGGATCAGCAGATGGCCCTGGCTCTCGAACTCCACGGTCTCGGGGGCCAGGTTGGCCGGCCAGGAGATGCGGCGCCTGGCGGCGTCGCGGGCGGCACGGTTGCGCCGGTCATCCAGCGACGTCAGGGCGATGGGAACGGGCATGAACACCTCTTGTTGTTGGGGGGTATGGCGCCTCTCAGTCTTGTCGATAATCGCTAATATGACCTATGCCACCTTGGTCGCGTCCGCCCGGTGCCGCATCCGGATCGGGCTCGCCTGGGGGCAGCGCCTCGTCGCCGGCGACTCGCGCCTCCTCCTCGTCAGGGCTGGCTTCCTCGATGGCTTCCTCGGGCTCGAGGGCCTCGTTGACCCGACGGCTCCAGTGGCGCAGGCGTTCGGCGACCTCGCGGGTCATGGGCTCGAGCTGGCTGTAGTCACCATCGTAGTCGTCGAGGCCGTCGCGGACCTGGTAGTGGTCTGCTTGCCATAGTCGGCGCAGCGCGCGCCGTCGCAGGGCCTGGCTGACGCCTTCCTGCAGATAGCGGCTTACCTCGCTGCCGGGGGGCAGGCTCTCGGGGTCGGGGAGGGTATCGTCCAGCAGGGGGGGCGGGGCGTCAGGCTCGTCGGTGACGGTCGCCACCTCGGGCGGTGGGGGCGGCGCCGCCTCCGCCGAGGCGGTGGGCTCGGCCTCCAGGCCGCGCTTGCGGCGCGACCAGCGCTCCAGGCGGTTCATGGCTGAGTCTCCCGCGCGCGTCCGGCGCCCTTGCGCTTCTTCTTGCGCTCCTCGACGGGCGCCTCGCCGCGGCGGGCCAGATAGGCCTCGATCCACACCTGGATGGCAAGGGGCATGGGCGCCTCGAGCACCTGCTGCTCGCCGTCCATCCAGGCGGCGGCCACGTCCTGGCTGGCGGTGATGCCGGCGGCGCTGGCGGGGCCGCCAGTAAATCCGGCGCGCACGAAGAGGCGAGGGTTGCCCGAGGAGAGGTTGAAGCGGTAGGCGGCGCGCTCGGTCATGGTGAGCTGCAGCCATAGGGTGGCGTCGCCGCCCCGCTCCGGGGTCAGCTCGGCAATATGCCACTGAGTGGCCCGAAAACCGTTGATGGTGTGCTCCCGGGCCGTCAGGGTGATGCCGACGGGGCGCAGGTGGTGGGCGTCTGTCACGGCGCGCTCCTGTTGTTGTGGATGGGGTGACGCGAGGACGGTGATAGCGGTGGCAGTGAAGACAGTAAGGCGCCAGGGTGCCATGATGGTCAAGTCGCCGTCGGCACCCACCCACCACAGACGAGACGCGTCATGCCGTTCACCCGCAGCCATGCCCGCCTGCCTGCCACCCTGGAGATCGAGGTCCTCGACGAGTTCGGCGAGCCCCGTCGCCAGGCCATCGCCGCCGAGCGCGCGCTGACCCTCTACCTCAACAGGCGCGAGATAGTCACCCTGATGACCCTGGGCGATGACCCCGAGGCGCTGGTGGTGGGCTACCTGCGCAACCAGGGACTGCTGACCAGCGGCGACGATCTCGTCGCGGTACATGTGGACTGGGAGGTCGAGGCCGCGGCGGTGGTGACTCGACACCTGCCGGAGGATCTCGAGGAGCGCCTGGGGCATCGCACCGTGACCACCGGCTGCGGCCAGGGCACGGTGTTCGGCCGGCTGCTCGATGCGGTGCCTCGCCGCCCGCTTGCCGAGACGCCGCTGCGCCAGTCGACCCTCTATGCACTGCTGGAGAACCTCGGCGATCACAACCAGACCTACCGCAGCGCCGGGGCGGTGCATGGCTGTGCGCTGTGCCATCAGGCTCAGGTACTGGACTTCGTGGAGGACGTAGGTCGGCACAACGCCGTGGATACCCTGGCGGGGCGGCAGTGGCTGGCGGAGGCGGATTCGGGGCAGGCGGATATCTTCTACACCACCGGGCGGCTCACCTCGGAGATGGTGCTCAAGGTGGCCCAGATGGGCATCGGGGTACTGGTGTCACGCTCCGGGGTGACCCAGAAAGGGGTGGAGCTCGCCAGCCGCTTCGGGGTGATGCTGATCGCCCGCGCCAAGGGGCGCCACTTCCAGGCGATCCACGCCGGCGAGCGCCTGGTGCTGGATGCCATCCCGACGCGCCGCCCGGGAGACCGGGCGGCCGGCACCGGGGGCTGACTCAGGCGGCGTCGACGCGGGTGCAGACCGACAGCACCACGGCATCCTCATCACTCACCGAGATCAGGGCGTGGCCCATGTCACTGTCGAAGTAGATGCTGTCGCCCTGCTCGAGCCGCAGCGGCTCGTAGAACTCGGTGTAGAGCAGGATCTCGCCGTCGAGCACCATCAGGAACTCCTCGCCGTCGTGGCGCACCCACTCGCCGAACTCATCGAAGCTGCGTGCCCGCACAATGGTCTTGAAGGGAATCATGCGCTTCTGGGCCAGCTCGCAGCTGAGCAGCTCGTGCTCATAGGTGGGGGTGGGGTGCTGCTGCCCGTGGCCGCGGCGGGTCAGGTCGCGGCGGCCCATGGTACGGCTCTGCTGGCGAGGCGGCGTGAGCAGCTGGGGCAGGTCGATGCCGAGCCCGCCGATCAGCTTCTGCACGGCGGTGAAGGTGGGCGAGATCTGGTCGTTCTCGATCTTGGAGAGGGTGGAGCGGGCTAGCCCGGTGCGCTGGCTGACGTCTTCCAGGGTCCACTGGTTGGCCAGGCGGATCTCTCGCAGGCGCTCGCCGAGGCGCAGCGGTTCGACGAGCGGCTTGCGGCCCGAGGCGATGCGCAGGGCGGCGTCCTGATCGGTGGTGGCGGTCATCGGCAGAAATTCACTATCGGAAACAGGTTTCCTCAAGCTTACCACAGCTGTCGACGATAACGCCGTTCTCAGGCCGGCCCGGCGCCGCCGTCGGCGGGAAACGTTTCCGCCCGACAAGAAACCTCAGGCCGAGGGCGCGGAGGCGTCACCGAAGGGCTGGCCGAGCAGCGCCTTGAGGTGGGCCTCGACGCTGCGGCCCAGGGAGTCCAGGTGATAGCCGCCCTCGAGCACCGAGACCAGCCGATTGTCCGCGTAGAGGGCGGCGATCTCCATGGCCAGGTGGGTGATCCAGTAGAAGTCCTCCTCTTCCAGGCACAGCTCGGCCATCTCGTCCTCGCGGTGGGCATCGAAGCCCGAGGAGAGCAGCACCAGCTCCGGCTTGAAGCGGTGCAGGGCGGGCAGCCAGTCGTCCTCGATGGCGCGACGGAAGGCGGCGCCGTCGGTGCCGGCCTCCAGCGGGGTGTTGACCACGTTCTGCCACTCACTGCGCAGGTAGCGCCAGGGATAGAAGGGGTACTGGAAGCTGGTGCAGACCAGCACATCGGGGTCATCCTTGAAGATGTCGATGGTGCCGTTGCACTGGTGCACGTCGAAGTCGAGGATGGCGATGCGCCGCGCTCCGTACCTGGCGCGGGCGTGGGCGGCCCCCACCGCCACATTGTTATAGAAGCAGAAGCCCATGGCATCGGTGGCCTCGGCATGGTGGCCGGGGGGGCGCACCGCACAGAAGACGTTGTCGGCCTGGTGGCGAAAGACCTGGTCGACGCCGCGGATCACCGCCCCCGCGGCCACCCGGGCGGCGTTGAGGCTGTCCGGGTTCATCATGGTGTCGCTGTCCAGGGTGACGATGCCCTCTTCGGGCACGCACTTGTCCAGGGCACGCAGGTGGCGCAGGGGGTGGACCCGCGCCAGCTCCTCCTCGGTGGCCTCGCGGGCCTCGGACTGCATGGTCTGCTGCAGCAGCCCGGAGAGGGACAGCCTGGCTCGGATCGCCTCCAGCCGCAGCGGGCTCTCGGGGTGCTCGGGGCCCATGTGGTGGAGCTGGCAGTGGGGATGGGTGATGTAACCGGTGATCATCGGTGCCTCCAGGCTGACTGGCGTCACTTTACTTTGCCTAATCCCTTGCCAGACAGTGTCAATAGGTCGTACACAGTAGGCAGCCAATCCAGCCACCAGCCGTCGGGAGAGCGTCTTGAGCACCCGTTTCCTGCGTCATTTCTTCGAACCTCGCACCATCGCCGTGATCGGCGCCTCGGAAAAGGCCAGTTCCCTGGGCGGGCTGGTGATCCGTAACCTGCAGGAGGCTGGCTTTCCAGGCACCATCTGGGCGGTGAACCCCAAGGGGTACGAGAGCGTCTTCGGCCAGCCTGCCTTCGCGCGCATCGGCCAGCTTCCCGAGGCCCCCGACCTCGCCGTCATCTGCTCGCCGGTGGCCACGGTGCCGGGGCGCATCGCTCGGCTGGGCAGCATCGGGGTGCGCGCCGCCCTGGTGCTCTCCGGTGGCTCCCACCTGGACGAGGCTCGCGACGGCAAGGCCTCTATCCGCCAGCGCATGCTCGATGCCGCTCGCCAGTCGGGGATCCGCGTGCTGGGGCCCGAATGCATGGGGCTGATCGTGCCGGGGCGCAAGCTCAACGCCTCCTACGCCAACCGGCCGATCAAGGCCGGCAAGGTCGCCTACCTGGGCCAGTCGGGCATGCTCGGCACGGCGATGATCGACTGGGCGGCGGGGCGCGGCGTCGGCTTCTCGCACCTGATCACCCTCGGCGACAGCGTCGATGTGATGCTTCCCGACCTGCTCGACTACATCAACCAGTTCTCGCCGACCCAGGCGATCCTGCTCCACCTGGAGAAGATCCTCGACGCCCAGCACTTCATGACCGCGCTGCGCGACGCCTCGCGCAACCGCCTGGTGCTGGCCATCAAGAGCGGCCGCACGCCCCAGTCGGACCTTACCGGCCTGCCGCCCACGCCGGGGGTCGCCAACCGCGACCAGATCTTCGATGCGGCCTTCTCCCGGGCCGGGGTGGTGCGCGTCCATGACTCCGATGAGCTCTTCGATGCGCTGATGACCCTGTCACGCATGAAGCCGCTGCGCGGTGACCGCCTGGCGATCGTCTCCAACGGCCTGGGCCCCGCCATGCTGGCGATCGACAAGCTGATCCATGCCGGGGGCAAGCTGGCCATGTTCACCGAGGAAACGCGCCGCGCCCTCAGGCAGGGCGACTTCGACATGAGCAAGCCGGGGGAGAACCCGGTGGACCTGGGTGGCAACGCCACCCCCGAGAAATTCGTCGATGCCATCGAGATCGTGGCCGCTGACCCCGGCGTCGATGCCGTGCTGGTGGTGCATGCGCCGACCCGCCTGGCGCCCTCCCGGACCACCGCCGAGGCGGTGGTGGCCAACCGCAAGCGCTTTCGCCGCAACCTGCTGACCAGCTTCATGGGGCTCGAGGAGGCGCTCTCGGCGCGCCACGAATGCAACCTGGCGGGGATTCCCACCTATGTCTCCCCCGAGAAGGCGATCAACGCCTTCATGCACATGGTGGACTACCAGCGGGTGCAGGCGCTGCTGCAGGAGACCCCTCCCAGCCTGCCGTTTGCCACCACGCCGGACATCCGCGCCCGCTGCCGCACCCTGATCCAGGAGGCCAAGGCCGAGGGACGCGAGACGCTCTCCCACTCGGAGACCGCCCAGGTGCTGGAGGCCTACGGCATTCCGGTGGCCCAGAGCCGCTACGTGGCGACCCCCGAGGAGGGCGCCGAGGCGGCGGTGGAGTTCGATGGCGCCATGGCGCTCAAGGTGGTGCACGAGGGGAACTGCCGGCCGTTTCGCTATCGCAAGCACCCCCACCGGGTCTCGGCGGGGCTGCTGCAGGACCTGAAGAGCCCCGAGCAGGTGGCGGAGGGGATCGCGCTGCTTGGCGAACAGGTGAGCGAGAAGTATCCCGCCTTCAGGGTCCGCGAGTACTGTCTGCAGCCCATGCAGCGCGGCAAGCACTCGCTGCAGGTGTGCGCCGGTGTCACCCGGGACCCGGTGTTCGGCCCGGTGATCGTCTTCGGCATCGGCGGTTACAAGGTCAATATCCTGGCCGACCGCCAGGTGGCGCTGCCCCCCCTCAACATGACCCTGGCCGAGGACATGGTGGATCGTACCCATGTGGCGCGCCTGATCAACGAGCACTCCAGCGACCCGCAGCGCGATATCGGCCGGCTCTGCCAGCTGCTGGTCAAGCTGTCGCAGATGGCCAGCGACCTGCTGGAGCTCCGCGGCATGGAGATCAACCCGCTGCTGCTCAACCGTGACGAGATGGTGGCGGTGGACTTCGCCATGGACCTCGGCACCCCGGCCCGCTTCGCAATCATGCCCTACCCGGAGGAGCTGCGTGAGTGGGTGACCCTCAAGAACGGCTGGGAGGTGGAGGTGCGCCCGATCCGGGCCGAGGACGCCCCGCTGATCACCAGCTTCCACCGTCAGCTCTCCGAGGAGAGCATCCGTTTCCGCTACTTCCACAACAAGTCGGACCTGACCCAGCGCGACCTGTCGATGCTCTCGCACATCAATTACGACCGGCAGATGGCGTTCATCGCCGAGCATCGGCGCGAAGATGGCAGCAAGGAGATGCTCGGCGTGGTGCGGGTGTGGAACGACCCGGACAACATCCGCACTGAGTTCTCGGTGATCATCCGCGATGACCTCCAGGGGCTCGGCATCGGCAGCCTGCTGATGAACAAGATGATCGACTACTGTCGCAGCGTCGGCACCCTGGAGATGATCGGCAAGATCATGGTGGATAACCACCCGATGCGCGCTCTGATGAAGCACCTCGGGTTCAGCCAGCGCTACAACATGGAGGAGCAGGTGGTGGATGCGGTGCTGCGCCTCAACGAACCCGAGAGCGAGTGGCAGCGCCATCGCCTGGAAAGCCTGCCCGACTGAGGGCGCCCGGCACGAACTGCCCCAACGCGAGACCCCCGCCGGTGGCGGGGGTCTCGCGTTGCCGATCAGCGGGCCCGTGTTGGCCGCCGGGTCGCTCAGGGGGCCATGCGGAAGTGCTGCCACTGGCCATCGCGGGCCTCGTAGCGGATGCGGTCGTGGAGGCGGCTGGGCTGGCCCTGCCAGAACTCGATCATGGTGGGCACCACGCGGTAGCCGCCCCAGTGCACGGGGCGCGGGATCTCCTGTCCCTCGTAGGCCTGCTCGAAGCGGCTCTGGCGCTCCTCGATCCAGGTGCGTCCGGGGATCACCACGCTCTGGGTGGCCACCCAGGCGCCCAGCTGACTGGCCCGCGGACGGCTGGCGAAATAGGCGTCGGACTCCTCGGCGCTGACCTGCTCGACGCTGCCCTCGACCCGCACCTGGCGCGCCAGGCTGGGCCACCAGAACACCAGGGCGGCATTCGGGACGTTGGTGAGCTCGCTGCCCTTGTGGCTGTGGTAGTTGGTGTAGAAGACCAGGCCCTGGTCGTCGATGCCCTTGAGCAGGACGATGCGCGCATGGGGCAGCCCCTGGCTGTCCACGGTGGCAAGGGTCATGGCGTTGCCGTCATCGCCCTCGCTCTCGAGCGCGAGGGCCAGCCACTCCTCGAACAGCTCCATGGGGTTCTCGGTGGCCTGGGCCTCGTCGAGTTGCCCTCCCTCATAGTCGCGGCGGATATCGGCGATGTTGCGTGTCATGGAAATCTCCTCGAAGTTTCTAGCATGGTCGCCTCTGCGCGCCTTCAGCTCAACACCCTTTGCCGTTCTCGAGCGGGATTTGTGATCCTAAGCATATGGCGATGCGCGCTCAGGGTGTCCAGCCCAGCTGCACCATGGCCATGTAGGCCGCGGTGCCGCCGATGATGGAGAGCAGGGCGTTGCGCCGCCACAGGTGCAGCGTGACCACCTCCAGGGAGGCCAGGATCATCGGCCAGCCATTGGCCGCGGCGTTGAGCTGGCCCTCGGCCAGCGGGCGGAAGTCGCGCAGCGCATAGATCACCAGGATCATCATCACCGTGGGGGGCAGGTAGCGGCCCAGGTGCAGGATCAGCGGGTGCTCGGCCTGGCGGGCCAAGGCCACGAAGGGGATCACCCGGGTGGCGAAGGTGGCCAGGGCGCATACCGCGATGAACAGCAGCAGGGGGGTGTGGCTCATGAGCGGCTCTCCTGGGGGCGTGCCGGGCGCTGGAACCGGTAGTGGGCCAGCAGCACCAGGCTCGCCGCGCCGATGGCGCCGAGCAGCAGGTGACGGTCGGGCAGCAGCAGCAGGGCGCCGATGCCCGTTGCCAGGGCAATCACGAAGGGCAGCGCCTGGCGCAGCCGGCGCGCCTGCTCCAGGGTGAGCACAATGAAGAGCGCGGTGAGGGCGAACTCGATGCCGCGGCTGTCGAACGCCAGCGTGCTGCCGATCAGCGCCCCGGCCAGGGAGCCGAGCACCCACCAGACCTGATTCAGCAGGCCGATGCGAAAGGCCAGGGCATGGTCCCGGGCGCGCTCCGGCGGCAGGGTGGTCAACAGCGAGTAGGTCTCGTCGGTGAGCGAGAAGATCAGGTAGGGCTTGCGCCAGCCGGCACCCTGGAAGCGCCTGAGCAGCGAGAGTCCGTAGAAGAGGTGCCGCGAGTTGAGCATCAGGGTGGCCACCGCCACCTCGATCAGGCCGGCACCGGCGGCCAGCAGCGCCACCGCCAGGAACTGGCCGGCCCCGGCGTAGATGGCCATCGACATCAGCAGGGCGGCCCAGACCGGGATACCCACCTCGATGGCCAGGATGCCGAAGGCGGCCCCCAGCGGCAGGTAGCCGAACATCACCGGGACGGTCAGGGTGCCGGCCTCGCGCCAGGCGTTGGGCGATGACAAGAGGTACACTCCTTCTGCGAGCCACCGGGATGGGGGTGGTGTCCATGGAATCGCCCATGGTAAGCCAAAAACCCGGTATTGGCAGCCCGCAGCCGGAGAATCCACTGTAATCAGCAAGGAGGCAAGATGACGCGACTGAAAGTCTGGGATGTGCCGACACGGCTCTTTCACTGGGGTCTGGTCGGCTGCGTGGCACTGGCGTTCTACACCATGAAGACCGACGGGGCGCCCTTCATCTTCCCGATCGATATCCACGCCCGGGGCGGCTACGTGCTGATCGGCCTGCTGCTGTTCCGCTGGATGTGGGGCCTGGTGGGCAGCCATCACGCCCGCTTCGGCAGCTTCCTCTATTCGCCGGCCACCCTGTGGGGCTATGCCCGGCGCCTGGTGGGCGGGCGTCTGCCCCTCTTCGCCGGCCACAATCCCCTGGGCGGCCTCATGGTGATGGTAATGCTGCTGTCGCTGACCTTCCAGGCCGCAAGCGGCCTCTTCCTGACCGACGACATCTTCTTCAATGCGCCCCTGCATGGCCTGGTGGACCGCAGCACCGCCCGCACCCTGGCCGGGCTGCACGACCTCAACGCCAACCTGCTGATGGGGCTGATCGCGGCGCACCTGCTGGCCCTGGTGGTGCATCGCCTGAAGGGGGAGCGTCTGGTGGGGGCGATGATCACCGGCCGCAAGTCCCTGGCGGGCGAGCCCGAAGACGCCCCCTCGACCGGCGCCCAGGCCCGCCATCCCGCCCGTTCCTGGCTGGCCCTGGTGGTGATCACCATCGCCGCACTGCCGGTGATCTGGCTCTGGAACGCCTGATCGCCATCCGTGCGGCAATGTCATGCCAGATGCACAAAGAAAGCGGGGCGGCCTTTAGGCCGCCCCGCGCGATGTTGACGCTGCAACCGCAGCCGGGACCGTGCCTCAGTCCGCGCGGTAGTTGTCGTGGCAGCCGCGACAGCTGTTGACCACGGCCCCCATCTGGCGACGCAGGTCGCTGAACTCCGCCTGGTCATCGACCATCTCGGCCAGGGTCGCCGCCTCCCGGCGGAAGGTGGCCTGGCGCTCCTCGAAGCCCGCCCAGTCGTCGCCGATGACCGCCAGCGCCCGCGTCTCGATGCCGTGACCATCCCCCTGCAGCGAGCCCTCGATGAAGGCCTCCCAGGGCAGGTGCGCGAGGGCCGCCAGGTTGCCCGCGCGCAGCGCGAACTCCTCGGCGTCATAGTCGATGTTGCCCTGGACCATGTCGCCCAGCGGGCCGGTCTGGAAGGCCATCACGCGCAGTGCGTCCTGGCGATACTCGATCGCCTTGTCGACCTCCAGCGCCTGGGCGGAGGCGGAGGCGAGCAGGGCGGCGCAGAGGCCGAGGGGGGCGAGCAGGGAGCGTCGGGTTGCGGTCATCACGATCTCCTTTCGTGTGGCGGGTCATGAATTGTATGGCTTGAGTCAGCCGTCTTGAGCTGAATCAAGCCTTCCAAGCGTAGCACGTGGGCCTAGTTCCCGCGGGCCGCGCGCTGCTGGCGGCTGCGAAAGCGGGCATAAAAGGTGCAGCCGCCGAACAGCGCCAGCGCCGCCAGGGCGATCAGCCAGCCCAGCCAGCCGAGCCCGGGCAGGATCGCGACGTTCACCCCGATCATGAAGTAGAGCAGGCTGACGAAGGCCAGCCAGGCGTGCCCGCGGGGTCGCTTCGCCAGCAGGGAGGGCAGGAACAGCACCAGCGGCAGCAGGAAGGCCAGCAGCGGACGCAGGTTGCCATCGTCGCGAGCCAGCAGCAGGCCCCAGACCAGCAGGGCCACGACCAGGACCCCATAGCTGCCCAGCACCCAGCGGCGCGATCGGTCGGTCAGGTGATCCAGCCCCTTCTCGGCCTCCAGGGCTTCGAGCCAGCGCCTCATCAGCGTTCCTCCCTGGGCATCGCCGACAGCGCCAGGGCGAGCCTGGCCAGGCGGCGGCCCTGGGCGTGGGCCAGGTGGCGCTCCTGATCGTCCAGGGGGCGGTCGCTGCGCTTGCCGGCCAGGTGGCTGGCCCCGTAGGGGGTGCCGCCGCTGGTGGTCTCCATCAGCTCGGTCTCGCTGTAGGGCAGGCCCGCATAGAGCATGCCGTGGTGCAGCAGGGGCACCAGCATGGTCAGCAGGGTGCTCTCCTGGCCGCCGTGCAGGCTGGAGGTGGAGGTGAAGGCAGTGGCCGGCTTGTCGATCAGCGCCCCGCCGAGCCACAGTTCGCTGGTGCCATCGAGGAAGTGCTTGAGGGGGGCGGCCATATTGCCGAAGCGGGTCGGACTGCCGATCGCCAGCCCCGCGCAGTGACGCAGGTCGTCGAGGCTGGCGTAGATGGCCCCCTCGGCGGGAATCTCCGGGTCCACCGCCTCGCAGGTCGGCGAGACCGGCGGCACGCTGCGCAGCCGCGCCTCGATGCCGCGAACGGACTCGACACCGGCGGCCAGCCGTTCGGCCATGGCACGGGTGGCGCCGTGGCGGGAATAGTAGAGTATCAGCACATAGGGCAGGGAGGCGCTCATCGGGGCTCCTGGGGCAGGGAGGGATGGGAAGGGGTCACGCGAGCAGACGAAGAATGTCTTCGGGCGGGCGGCCGATCACGGCGCGCCGGCCGTCGTCGGCGATGGGGCGCTCCATGAGCCGCGGATGGGCGACGATCGCCGAGATCACCTGCTCGACGTCGCTGGCATCGGCATCCAGGGCTTTCCACTCGGGCTCCTTGGTGCGGATCAGGGCCGAGTGGTCGCCGTCGAGGCGGGCGATCAGCGCGCGCAGCTCGTCGGCGTCGAGCGGCGCCTCCAGGTAACGGCGTACCTCCACCGGCACGCCGCGCTCCTCGAGCAGGGCCAGCGCCTGGCGGGACTTCGAGCAGCGCGGATTGTGGAGGAGGGTGATGGCGGTCATGTCGACTCCTTGTCGAGGGCGGTTCGCCGCCGGGACCGGCCCGGGGCAGCGGCCATTGTATTCGGCGGCGTGGGGCGCTCACAACCGAGCCCCGTCGAGGGCCTCCTCGGGCAGGCGCCGGTAGACCCAGGCGTCGCTGCCGTCGGCCAGGGTGAGGCGCACCCGTTCGTAGCGCAGGCCGAGGCGCTCGTAGCGATCGAGCCGGGCGAGCTCCTCGGCGCTCACCGTGATCACCTCGCCCTCGACGCGCTCGCCGGGGGCCTCCTCCAGGTCGAGGGCGCTGCGGCGGAAGTCCTCGAGCGTGGCCGGTCGTGACTCGCCGGCGCGGCCGGTGACGATCCAGCGCACCAGCCCCGAGCGCAGGGTGCCATAGACGAAGACCTCGTGAGGCCCCGCCTCGATGGGAGGCAGGTGGTCGGGGCGGTCGTAGGTGAAGGGGCTGAGCATGGTGAGCCAGAGCCAGCCGGCGAGGGCAAGGGGCAGGCCGAGCAGGGTGGCGAGCAGCAGGTGTAGGCGTCGCATGGGGCTCCTTCCGGGAGGGGAGCGTCCCATCCTGCCATGCCGCGAGGGCGTTGTCCGGTGTTCGTCATCGGGCGGCTTAAGCCGGGCCGAGCGCTCTGCTAGGATGGAGCCTCCCCATGACGAACGTGAGGTGCCCCATGACCCGGCAGGCGTGTTATGACCTCGACTTCCAGGCCTTGATGGGTGACGTACGCCCACTCTCCCGGGACCTCAATCGCGCCGACCCCGGCCGCACGCGTCGCGCGCCCAGCGAGGCACAGCTGGCCAGGCGGGAAAGCGCCGCCGCTGCGCCAGCAGGCCATGGCTTTCTCTCCGATGATTTCGTCGACCTGGTGCCTCCCTTCGACCCCCTCGAGTACCGGCGCGACGGCATCCAGCAGGGGGTGGTGGACCGCCTGCGCCATGGCGGCTACGCGGACCAGGCGCGCCTGCACCTGCTGCGTCGCCCGCTGGAAGAGTGCCGGCGAGCGCTGCCGCCCTTCATCCACGAGGCCTTCGCCCACGACCTGCGCTCGGTGCTGATCGTCCACGGCCGCGGCCAGGCGATCGACAGCCCGGCCAACGTGCTGCGCTCCTACCTGGCCAAGTGGCTGCTGCAGTTTCCGGAGGTGCAGGCCTATGTCTCCGCCCAGCCATCGGACGGCGGCCTCGGCGCTACCTGGGTGATGCTGCGCAAGAGCGAGCGGGCGAAGGCGGCCAACCGCGAGCGGCAGCAGAAGCGAAGGGGGTAAGCGGGTAATGTAGGTGAGGTTGGTGATTGCGGGGCTTTCCCGGCGACAGGCCTGTACGGGGGCGCTGTGAATACCTCCCTGTACGCTACTTTTTCCCTGCGGCGCTCTCGCATCCTGCTCCGCTTGCAGGGCCGGTGCTGGCCATCCTTGGCCAGCCCGTTCGGAGCAATGCTCCTCACCCCTGGAAAAAGACCCCCTTCAGGCCTGCCCCCGGCGCCCCGCCTCAAGCGTGAGCAAGCCCTTGCTGGCGACAGGCCCTGATGATGGTCAGGCGAAGGCAGCCGCCTCTTCGCGGGCCTGGGCCCACTCCCGCTCGCGGCGGCGGAACAGCGGCTCCGGCTGGTCCACGGCCGGTTGGTAGGCGCGGCTGAAGGCGCCCAGGGCGCGCTGGGCATCCTCCAGCCACTGGTCCTCGCGCAGCGAGAGGCCATCGAACCCGCAGCGCGTCATGAAATAGAGCTGATCCACCAGCACGTCGCCCACCGCACGGATCTCGCCGCCAAAGCCGTGGCGCTCGCGCAGCAGCCGCGCCAGGCTGTAGCCGCGCCCGTCGGTGAACTTCGGGAAGTCCACGGCGATCAGCGGCGCCTCGGCCAACCGCTCGGCCAGGGCGTCGGTCAACTCGGTGTCGGCCGGGAGCCAGGGGGCCAGGGTGGCGCTCGGTGCGGCCTCGAGCCAGTCGGCGAGGGGCACGATGGCGGCGGCACCGGCCGGCGCCTCGCCCTCGCGAACCAGGGTCCAGGCGTCCGCGGCGGGCTGGCCGCGAAACAGGTAGGGGCGTGACTCGGGGCGTGCGTTGGGGGCTTGATCAGGCATAGACCCGCTCCTTGAAGGGTTTGAGGCCGATACGGCGGTAGGTGTCGAGGAAGGTCTCGCCGTCACTGCGCTCGCCGACGTAGACCTTGAGCAGCTTGTCGATCACCTCGGGAACGCTTTCGCGGCTGAAGGAGGGACCGAGGATCTTGCCCAGCGAGGTGGCGTTGCCCTGGGCGCCGCCGAGCGAGATCTGGTACCACTCCTCGCCCTTCTTGTCGACGCCGAGGATGCCGATGTGCCCCACATGGTGGTGGCCACAGGCGT
Organism: Halomonas sp. JS92-SW72; assembly: GCF_003547075.1. Classification (NCBI taxonomy): domain Bacteria; kingdom Pseudomonadati; phylum Pseudomonadota; class Gammaproteobacteria; order Oceanospirillales; family Halomonadaceae; genus Halomonas; species Halomonas sp. JS92-SW72. Next base: position 950,599 of record NZ_CP032147.1, on the reverse strand, counting down.
TCATGCAGCCCGAGATGTTCAGCTCCAGCGGGCCCAGGTCATAGAGGAAGTCGAGGTCATCGAAGCGTTCCTGGATCGCCTGAGCCACCGGGATCGACTTGGCATTGGCCAGGGCGCAGTAGTCGCCCCCCGGGCAGCAGATCAGGTCGGCCAGGGTGCCCACGGTGGGGTTGGCCAGGCCCAGGGCATCCAGGCGCTGCCACAGCTCGTGGAGGCGATCCACCGGCACGTCGGAGAGCACCAGGTTCTGCTCGTGGGTGACCCGCAGCTCACCGAAGCTGTACTCGTCGGCAAGATCGGCGATCTGGTGCATCTGCTCGGCGGTCACGTCGCCTGGGGATTGACCGGCTCGCTTGAGCGACAGGGTCACCGCCTTGTAGCCGGGCACCTTGTGGCCGGTGACGTTGTTGGTCACGAAGCGGGCGAAGGCACGATTCTCGCCGCGCAGCCGCTGGAAAGCCTCGATGGCCTCGGCGCTGACCGGGCGGCGTTCCGGGTCGACGAAGTGGCCGGCAACCGCCTCGACGGTCTCCCGGGTCAGGGTCTGGGGGCCATCCTTGAGATGGGCCCACTCGGCATCCACACGGCGGCGGAACTCCTCGATGCCCAGCGCCTTGACCAGGATCTTGATGCGCGCCTTGAACTTGTTGTCGCGGCGACCGAACTGGTTGTAGACCCGCACCAGCGCCTCGAGGTAGGTCAGCAGGTGACGCCAGGGGAGGTCCTCGCGCACTACGTCCCCGATCATCGGCGTGCGGCCCAGGCCCCCACCGGCCAGCACCCTGACGCGCACCTCGCCGCTGTCGTCGCGCCACAGGCGCAGGCCCACGTCGTGGACCTGGATGGCCGCGCGATCCTCCGCGGCACCGGTGACGGCGATCTTGAACTTGCGCGGCAGGTAGGCGAACTCGGGATGGAAGGTCGACCACTGGCGAATCAGCTCGCACCAGGGGCGCGGATCAACCTCCTCGTCCTCGGCCACCCCGGCGAACTGGTCGGTGGTGGTGTTGCGAATGTCGTTGCCGCTGGTCTGGATCGCATGCATCTGCACGCTGGCCAACTCCGCCAGCATGTCCGGTACCGTCTCAAGCTTCGGCCAGTTCAGCTGCAGGTTGGTGCGGGTGGTGAAATGGCCATAGCCGCGATCATAGTCGCGGGCCAGATCGCCGAGCTTGCGCAGCTGGTGGGAGGCCAGCATCCCGTAGGGGATGGCGATGCGCAGCATGGGGGCGTGACGCTGGACATAGAGCCCATTCTGCACGCGCAGCGGAAGGAACTCCTCCTCGCTGAGGCGGCCGGCCAGATAGCGCTCCATCTGGTCGCGGAACTGGGCAACGCGTTCATTGACGAGGGTCTGGTCGTGGGTGTCGTAGCGGTACATTCAGCCGTTCCTGCTGCAGTGAAGGGTGGCGGAGCCTGAAGGTGCACCATACGCGCCCCGCGTTATACTTGGAAAGAATAAATGCTTATAGTTTTTATGCGAAAAGTAATTACCGGGCCGCAGCAGGGGCGGCCCGTCACACCCTGAGGCGCTGCCAGCGACGGCGCTGCCAGATGACCGCGAACCAGGCGGAGTTGAGGCAGCGATAGCCGAGCTGTGCCCACCAGATGCCGAGCAGGCCCTGCTCGAGGACCACGCCGATCCACCACGCCAGCGGCAGGAACACCAGCCACTGCAGGCCGAGGGTCGTGGTCATCACGGTGCGATTGGCGCCGGCGCCGAGCAGCGCCTGGGCCAGCACCAGGGCGGCGGCGTCCAGCACGATCATCAGCGCGGTGAGCTGCAGGGGGAGCCGGCCCAGGGCCACCAGCGCCGGGTCATGCAGGAAGAGCCCGAGCACTACCTCGGGAAACAGGGCCATGGGCAGCGCGAGGGCCGCGAGGCACAGCCAGGCCAGGTGCACCACCTCCCAGCCCCAGCGATGGGCATCGCCATGGGCCTCGCGGCCCAGCGCCTGGCCCACCAGGCTCATGGCAGCCATGCCGAGCCCCACTCCGGGCAGGATCAGCAGCAGCGAGAGGTTCACCAGCACATGGCCCACGGCTACGCTGCGGGTATCGATCTGGCCGAGGATCCAGAACAGCACCGCATAGCCGGCGGCGAACCACAGCTGCTGGAAGGAGTGAGGGGTCGCCAGGCGCAGAGTGGTCGCGAAGGTGAAGCGCCGCGGCAGGCCGGCGAGGAAACCGCTGCCCCTGGCATGGCGCGTGCTGAGAACCGCCCAGATGGCCAGCCCCAGGAACAGTGACAGGCTGGTGCCGGCCCCGGCGCCGGCGGCCCCCATGGCCGGCAGGCCCAAGTACCCGAAGATCAGCGCCAGGCTCGCCGCCACGTTGACGGCATGCATCACGAGGATGATGCGCAGGTAGATGCCGGTCTGCTGGATGCCGTTCCAGTAACCGCGAAAGCAGAAGATCATCGCCACGGCGGTAAGCGACACCACCCGCCAGCGGAAATACTCGACCGCCACGGCGTTGACCGCCGGGTCCTGGTTGATCAGCGCCAGCAGCCGCGGCGCCTGCCACAGGCAGAGCAGCGTGATCGGCAGCGATGCGACGACCGCGATCACCAGCCCCGCATTGAGCGGCACCGCGCGCCGCTCCCAGGCCTCCTCACCGTGGCGCCGGGCGGTCTGGGCCTGGACGCCGGAGGAGAGGCCGAACACCAGGGCGGTGATCAGGAACATGGCATAGCCGCCGATGCCGACGCCGGCCAGGGGCACCTCGCCCAGCGACCCCACCATGGCGGCGTCGATCAGGTTGATCAGGCTCTGGGAGAGCATGCCGGCGATGATCGGCAGGGCGAGGCGCAGGATTGTCTGGCGGCGAGTGGGCTTGGGCAGCATGGGGGTCCGTCGAGTCAGGGCCCGCAAAGCGAGCCCCTGGGCGGCTGGCGACCGATCAGGCCGGGTCGTAGGAGAGCACCGGCGAGAGCCAGCGCTCCATCTCGTCCAGGGCCATGCCCTTGCGCTCGGCCAGCGCCTCGACTTGGTCGCGGGTGATCTTGCCGGTGGAGAAGTACTTCGACTGGGGATGCGAGAAGTACCAGCCGGCCACCGCAGCGGCGGGCCACATGGCGTAGCTCTCGGTGAGCGTAAGGCCGCTGTTGGCCTCGGCGTCGAGCAGCCGGAAGAGGGTCGCCTTCTCGGTGTGGTCCGGGCAAGCCGGGTAGCCGGGGGCGGGGCGTATGCCCTGGTACTTCTCGGCGATCAGCGCCTCGTTGTCCAGCGTCTCCTCCGGCACATAGCCCCAGATCTCCTTGCGCACCCGCTCGTGGAGGCGCTCGGCGAAGGCCTCGGCCAGGCGGTCGGTGAGCGCCTGGACCATGATGGCGTTGTAGTCGTCACCGGCGGCCTTGTAGCGCTCGGCGAGCTCCTCCACGCCATGCCCGGCGGTGACCGCGAAGCCACCGATCCAGTCGGGCTTGCCGCTCTCCTTCGGGGCGATGAAGTCGGCCAGGCTGTAGCAGACCCCGTCGCGATTCTTGGTGGTCTGCTGGCGGATATGGTGGAGCCGCTCGATCACCACCTGACGCGACTCGTCGGCGTAGACCTCGATGACGTCATCGTCGACGCTGTTGGCCGGCCAGAGGCCGATCACCCCGCGGGCCTGCACCAGCTTCTCGTCGATCAGCCGGGCGAGCATCGCCTGGGCATCGCGGAACAGATTGCGCGCGGCCTCGCCCACCACCGCATCGTCGAGGATCTTCGGGTACTTGCCGGCCAGCTGCCAGCTCATGAAGAAGGGGGTCCAGTCGATGCGCTCGACCAGCTCCGCGAGATCGTACTCCTCGAACACCGTGAGGCCGGTGACGGCCGGACGGGGCGGAGTGTAGCTGGTCCAGTCGATGACGAACTTGCGCGCGCGGGCCTCGGCATAGCCGAGATCGGCGGCCTTGGGGCGACGCTTGGCGTTGCGCTCGCGGACCTGCTCGTACTCGCTGCGGATCTCGGCGACATAGGCCTCCTTGAGGCCGGGAGAGAGCAGCTTGCCGGCCACGCCCACGGCGCGGGAGGCATCGGGCACATAGACCACCGGGTGCTCGTAGCCGGGCTCGATCTTGACCGCGGTGTGGGCCTTGGAAGTGGTGGCGCCGCCGATCAGCAGCGGCAGGCTGAAGCCCTGGCGCTGCATTTCCTTGGCCACGTGCACCATCTCGTCAAGCGACGGGGTGATCAGCCCGGAGAGGCCGATGATGTCGGCATTTACCTCCCTGGCGGTCTGCAGGATCTTCTCCGCCGGCACCATCACGCCGAGGTCGATCACCTCGTAGTTGTTGCACTGGAGCACCACGCCGACGATGTTCTTGCCGATGTCGTGGACGTCGCCCTTGACCGTGGCCATGACGATCTTGCCCTTGGCCTGGCTGTCGCCCTGGGCCAGCTCGCGCTTCTCCGCCTCGATGTAGGGAATCAGGTAGGCCACCGCCTGCTTCATCACCCGGGCCGACTTGACCACCTGGGGCAGGAACATCTTGCCGGCGCCGAACAGGTCTCCGACCACGTTCATGCCGTCCATCAGCGGCCCCTCAATCACCTCGATGGGGCGCGCCGCCTCTTGGCGCGCCTGCTCGGTGTCCTCTTCGATGTAGGCGGTGACGCCCTTGACCAGAGCATGCTCGATGCGCTTGTTCACCGGCCAGGAGCGCCACTCGAGGTCCTCCTTGCGAGCCGGGCCCGAGCCATCGCCCTTGTACTTGTCGGCGAGATCCACCAGGCGCTCGGTGCCGTCGGGGCGGCGGTTGAGCACCACGTCCTCGACCGCCTCGCGCAGCTCCTGCGGCAGGTCGTCGTAGACCGCCAGCTGGCCGGCGTTGACGATGCCCATGGTGAGTCCGGCGCGGATGGCGTGGTAGAGGAACACCGAGTGGATCGCCTCGCGCACCGGGTTGTTGCCGCGGAAGGAGAAGGAGACGTTGGAGACCCCCCCGGAGACCATGGCGTGGGGCAGGTGCTCGCGGATCCAGCGGGTGGCATCGATGAAGTCCACGGCGTAGTTGTCGTGCTCCTCGATGCCGGTGGCGATGGCGAAGATGTTGGGGTCGAAGATGATGTCTTCCGGCGGAAAGTCGAGTTCGTCCACCAGGATGCGATAGGCCCGCTGGCAGATCTCGGTCTTTCGCGCGAAGGTGTCGGCCTGGCCGGTCTCGTCGAAGGCCATCACCACCACGGCAGCGCCGTGGCGGCGGCAGATGGTGGCCTGCTCACGGAAGGCCTCCTCGCCCTCCTTCATGGAGATCGAGTTGACCACCGCCTTGCCCTGCACGCACTTCAGGCCCGCCTCGATGATCTCCCACTTGGAGGAGTCGATCATGATCGGCACCCGGGCGATGTCGGGCTCGCCGGCGATCAGGTTCAGGAAGCGCACCATGGCCTCCTGGGACTCGAGCATGCCCTCGTCCATGTTGATGTCGATCACCTGGGCGCCGTTCTCGACCTGCTCAAGGGCCACCTCCAGGGCGGTGGTGAAGTCCTCCTCCACGATCAGTCGCTTGAAGCGCGCCGAGCCGGTGACGTTGGTGCGCTCACCGACGTTGACGAACAGCGAGTCCGCGGCGATGTTGAAGGGCTCGAGGCCCGAGAGGCGACAGGCCCTGGGGATCTGGGGCACCCGGCGCGGCGCGAGTCCCGCGATGGCCCGGTGGATGGCCGCAATATGCTCGGGCGTCGAGCCGCAGCAGCCGCCGATGATATTGACCAGGCCGCTCTGGGCGAATTCGGCGACGATGGCCGCCATCTCCTCGGGGGTCTGGTCGTACTCGCCGAACTCGTTGGGCAAGCCGGCGTTGGGGTGGGCGGAGACGAAGGTGTCCGCCTTGGTGGAGAGCTCCTCCACATAGGGGCGCAGCTCTGCGGCCCCCAGCGCGCAGTTGAGGCCGACGCTAAGGGGGCGGGCATGGCGCACCGAGTTCCAGAAGGCCTCGGTGGTCTGGCCGGAGAGGGTGCGGCCGGACGCATCGGTGATGGTGCCGGAGATCATCACCGGCAGGCGCTGCCCGCGATCCTCGAACAGCTCCTCCAGGGCGTAGATCGCCGCCTTGGCGTTGAGCGTGTCGAAGATGGTCTCGATCATGATCAGGTCGCTGCCGCCCTCGATCAGCGCCTCGGCCGCCTCGTAGTAATTCTCGCGCAGGGCGTCGAAGGTGACGTTGCGCTTGGCCGGGTCGTTGACGTCCGGCGAGAGCGAGGCGGTGCGCGAGGTGGGGCCCAGCACCCCGGCCACGTAGCGGGGCACGCCGGTCTCGGCGGCCACGGCGTCACACGCCTGACGCGCCAGGCGGGCCGCCTCGCGGTTGAGCTCGACCACCAGCGCTTCCATGCCGTAGTCCGCCTGGGAGAGCCGGGTGCTGTTGAAGGTGTTGGTCTCGACGATGTCGGCACCGGCTTCGAGGTACTCGCGATGGATGCGCGCGACCAGCTCCGGGCAGGTGAGCACCAGCAGGTCGTTGTTGCCCTTGAGGTCGGAGGGCCAGTCGATGAAGCGCTCGCCGCGGAAATCGGCTTCGGACAGGCCGGCATTCTGCAGCATGGTGCCCATGCCGCCATCGAGCATGAGGATGCGCTCGTTGAGGCTGTCGATGAGGGAAGCGGTCTGAGCGGTGGGAAGGGCGGCCATGGGCAGGTCTTGTCTCCAGCGAAAGTCGCATCCAGGGGCAGGGCCGCACGGACGCCTCGGGGCGTCTTCTGCCTGCTGCAGCGCTCCGGTAGAGCCGGCGGTGTCAGTCAGGGGCGGCCAGGGATGGCGGCCCATGTTACCAAAAGGCGCGCCCAAAGGCAGGCCGTTGCGCAAAGACCCACCAATTCACTCGGGATTGTCAGTTCCGGCCCGCTGTCTTACCATGGGAGACAGTCAATCCCCGACGCGCGGCCTGCCGAGGGAACGCACCAGGCCGCAGCCCGACCAGCGAGAACACCATGAGCAACCCGATCCAGATCACCGACAGTGCCCAGGACTACCTTGCCGAGCTGCTCGAGAAGCAGAACGTCGAGGGCATCGCCGTGCGCATCTTCATCACGCAGCCCGGCACCCCCTATGCCGAGACCTGCCTGGCCTACTGCCGCCCCGGTGAGGAGGAGCCGACGGACGAGCGTCTCGAGCTGCCGAAACTCGCGGTCTACCTGGACAAGAACAGCCTGCCGTTTCTCGAGGAGGCGGTGGTCGACTTCAACAAGGATCGCATGGGCGGTCAGCTGACCATCAAGGCGCCCAACGCCAAGATGCCCAAGGTCAACGCCGACAGTCCGCTGGAGGATCGCATCAACTACATCCTCTACAGCGAGATCAACCCCGGCCTTGCCGCCCACGGCGGCGAGATCAAGCTGATCGAGCTCACCGAGGAGCAGGTGGCGGTGCTGGCCTTCGGCGGCGGCTGCCAGGGCTGCGCCGCGGTGGACCTGACCCTCAAGGAGGGCGTCGAAAAGACCCTCATGGAGCGCATTCCGGAGCTGGCCGGCATCCGCGACGTGACCGACCATACCGACACCACCAACGCCTACTACCGCTAGGCTCTGCCCGAAAACTGGCTGCGCTCGACCATACGGCGTTAAAAATCAGCTCAAAGTACTCATTTACACCCCGCAAACTCCGTCTTTTCGCTGATTTTTGCCTTGTCTGACCTTCGCTCGCCGACGTTTCAGGCAAAGCCTAGGCAGGCCGGGCGGGCAGGCGCCCGCCCTCGGTTATTTCTCTGAAGGCTCCGCCGTCGCGGGGCCTTCGTCGTTGTCGGCCTCCTCGCCGTCAGGCGTCGACGGGGTCTGCCACAGGCAGCGGTGGAGCTGCTGCTCCAGGTCGCGCAGGCGGCGGGCCTGCTCTTCCAGCAGGCGCTTTTGCTCGTCGATGCGCGCCTGCTGCAGGGCCTGCTCGTGCTGGCGGGTCTCGGCCCGGGTCTCGGCCTGGCGGCGCGCCCAGTCGGTCTCCCGGTGTTGCTTTTCCTCCTCGGTCAGGCGCCCGCGGGCCTCCTGCAGCTGCTGCTCCAGGCGCTCCAGGCGGACCGCGACCTGCTTCTCCCGATCCGCGGCGGCCTTCTCGCCGGCCAGGCGTTCCTGGCGCGCCTCGTCCAGCAGCCCCATCAGCCGCGCCTCGGCGCTCTCGTGGCGCTGCTCCTCCCTGGCCAGGCGCTCGCGCTGCGCCGCTTCCAGGGCCTCCATGGCCTGCTGGTGCTCCCGGCCCTGCTGGGCCATCTCGCCGCGGATCCGCTCGAGCAGCCCCTCAAGCTCGGCGTGGCGGCTCTCCAGGCGGTGAGCCTTCTCGATGAGCTGTTCCCGCTGCGCCTCGCTGCGGGCCAGGGCCGTGCTGCGCTCCTCCAGGCGCTGCTCGGTGCTGGCCAGGTGGGCCGCCAGGGCCGATTCCCGCTGCTCGGCGTCCTCGGCCTGGCGGCGCGCCTCGGCCACCGCCTCGTCGGCCGCCGCGATGCGACGGTCTGCCTCCTCCCGGTAGTGGGCAAGGGCCTCGTTCGCACTCTCCTGGGCCCTGTGCCATAGCGCCTCCGCCAGCTCCTGCAGGGCCGCAGGCATGCCGCGGGGCGGCGGTACGTCGCGGTTCTCCTCGCGCCGCTGTCGCCACTCGCGCAGGTGGTCGCTGATGGTGGTGAAGCTGCCGGTGCCCAGCACCTCGCGCACCTTCTGCACGCTGGGGGCCTCGCCCCGCGCCAGCAGGTCATCGATCGCCCGCTGCACATCCTCGTACTGCACGCCGGTGCGTGCCATATCGCCTCTCCTTGCTCTGCTCCCGCCTGCGGGCCACCTCGCGATCGGGGCGCGGCCGCAAGCGCTGATGGGGCGCAGCATAGCCCGTGGCAGGGCGAAAGGGAAGATAATTACATACTACGTAATACGTAATTTACGATATGAAATTGACAGTAAAAGCAAGATTACGCGGCTTATCTTGCTTTTATATGCGTGGAGGCGGGATACTAAGGCGCAAGGGCAAGCAGAAGGGGAAAGGGGTGGATCGCCAGACCCGTGACGAGACGAGCAGCGAGCTCCTGCCCGCGCCGTCAGGAGAGCTACTTCCCGCCGCGCCCCCCGGGCGCAGCGCCCATATCAATGCGCACAGCGATGCCGAGGCGGTGGGGCTGTGGCTTGCCGAGTACCGCGCGAGCCCTCGCACGCAGCGCGCCTACCGCCGCGAGGCCGAGCGGCTGTTGCTGTGGTTGGCGGAGCAGGGGCTCGGCCTTGGGGAGGTGCGGCGAGACCATCTGGACGCCTTCGAGGCCTTCCTGGCCGACCCGCGCCCGCGGGAGCGCTGGGTCGGGCCGCCCAGGCCGCGCCACGCCGATGACTGGCGGCCCTTTCGCGGGCCGCTGGCCTCCGCCAGCCGGCGCCAGTCCCTGGTGATCCTGCAGGGCATGTGTGCCTGGCTGGCCGAGGCCGGCTGGGTGGCCCACAACCCCTTCCGGTTGATGCGCGACAAGCGCCGGCGGCTCGACAACCGCCAGGGGGGCATCGAGCGCTACCTGGAGCGCCCGCTGTGGGCATGGTTCTGGGCCTGGCTGGGTCGGCCAGTGGAGGAGGGCGCTTCGCCCAGGCGGCGCTACGAGTGGCAGCGTCGCCGCCTGGTGTTCGGCTTCGCCTACCTGCTGGCCCCGCGGATCGGCGAGATGAGCGCGGCCCGCATGGGGGACTTCCATCGCCGCGAGGGACGGTGGTGGTGGCGGGTGACGGGCAAGGGCGACAAGACGGCGACCATTCCGGTGCCGCCCGACATGGTCGCACTGCTCACCGAGTGGCGCCGAACGCTGGGGCTCGCCGCCGAACCGCTGCCGGACGACGCCACGCCGGTGCTGCGCGCCCTGGACGGCCGGCGCGGCCTCGGCGACAACCGGCTTTATCGGCTTATCCGCGAGGCGTTCGGCGAGGCCGCCGAGGCGCTGGAGACTGAACAGGGGGAGGAGGGCAGGCCATGGGCCATGCGGCTGCGCGCCGCCACTCCCCATTGGCTGCGCCACACCGCGCTGACCCATCAGGCCCAGGCCGGGGTGGAGCTGCGGTACCTGGCCGCCACCGCACGCCATTCGAGGCTCGACACCACGGCGCGCTACCTCCACGCCGAGGACGAGGCCTGGCACCGCCAGCAGTCGGCCCATCGCCTGGCCGCAGGGGCGGACGAGGGCAGCAACCAGCCGGTATAATCAGCGCGAAAATGACCAAGGAGCCCCCATGACGACCGAAGCCACCACCGAGCAGGCACAGCAGGCGCTGCTGGAAGAGTTCGAGATGTTCGACAACTGGATGGATCGCTACCAGTACATCATCGACATGGGCAAGGCGCTGCCGGACTTTCCCGAGGCGTGGAAGACCGACGAGCTGAAGATCCAGGGGTGCCAGTCCAACGTCTGGATGCGCCATGAGCGCGACGGCGAGCGGATCCACTTCGACGCCATCTCCGATGCGGCCATCGTCTCCGGGCTGATCGCCGTGCTGATGCGCATCTACAGCGACCGGCCCGCCGCCGAGATCCGTGACACCAGCCCGCACTTCCTTGCGGACCTGGGCCTCGACAAGCACCTCTCGCCGACCCGCAGCAACGGCCTGCACGCCATGCTCAAGCGCATCTACGAGGTGGCCGAGCAGGAGGCGGCCTGACACCGGGCTGGCTAGCCAGGTAGGGGACTCACTCCGCCTTCTTCTGCTCCCGCGCCGGATCCGCGGAGTCCCGGGGCCGGAAGTGCTCATCCAGCTCAGGGTCCTCGCGGCACAGTCGTTCGCTGGGCCCGCCCGGTACCGGGTCGATGCCACCCTCGCAGCCGGGGTGGCAGCGCACGATGCGCCGCGCCGCCATGACGCCTCCCCTGAGGGGGCCGTGCACCTGGATCGCCTCCACCGTGTAGTGGGAGCAGCTCGGCCAGTAGCGACAGCGCGGCCCCAGCAGCGGACTCAGGGTGACCTGGTAGACCCTCACCAGAGCGATCATCAGCCAGGCCATGCCCCTGCGCAGGGCGCGCAGCAGACGGGCCAGCCAGGCGGCGAGGCAGGGCATCGCTATCCCTTGCCGCTGCCGTAGAGGGTGTCGGGATCGATCAGCGGTTCCGCAGTGATGCGCGCCTCGTTGTTCTCCAGGGCCACATAGAAGCAGCTGCGCCTGCCGGTGTGGCAGGCCGGACCGGTCTGCTCCACCTGCAGCAGCAGGGTATCGCCGTCGCAGTCCAGGGCGGCGCTCTTCAGGTGCTGCTGCTGGCCGGAGCTCTCGCCCTTGCGCCACAGTTTCCCTCGCGAGCGAGACCAGTAGCAGACCCGGCCGGTGCGCAGGGTCTCCTCCAGCGCCTCACGATTCATCCAGGCCATCATCAGCACCTCACCGGAGTCATGCTGCTGGGCGATGGCGGGCATCAGTCCGTCGGCATTGAAGCGTGCGGCATCGAGGATCTCGGCCAGGGGGTAGCGGCTGTCGCGGGGAGCCCGTTCGAGGGCCTTGAAGGGTTCGCTCATGGTCGGTCCGGCAGGCAGTGGTGGAAAGGGGCAGGGTGGCCGGCTCAGGGCGCGGCGTGGCACGCCTCGCAGTGGCCGAGCAGTTCGATGGTCTGGCGCTCCACGCGGAAGCCCAGGTCACGGGCACGCTGCGAGAGCTGGGCATTGACGTCATCAAGGTGCAGCTCCTCGACCCGCCCGCAGAGCCGACAGATCAGCAGCTGGAAGCCATGGGTGTGCTCCGGGCAGGGGCAGGCCACGTAGGCGTTGAGCGATTCGATGCGGTGCACCAGGCCCTGGTCGATCAGGAATTCCAGGGCGCGGTAGACGGTGGGCGGGCGGGCAGAGGCATGCTCCTCGGCCAGGCGGTCGAGCAGATCATAGGCCTTGAGGCCGCCGGGGGCCTCGGCGATCATCTCCAGCACCCGTCGCCGGATCGGAGTGAAGCGCACGCCGCGCACTTGGCACTGCTGGGCGGCCTGGTCGAGCAGGGCGCGTGAGTCTGACATGACGACCGTCGAGTGGCGGAATGGAAGGCCCTATTCTACGCGTCGCACCGCGGCCCGGCCAGCCGCTGTCAGACGGCCACGGCCGTCGCCTCGGCGATGGGTTCGAGCTCGCTGCGTCTGGCGAAATGGTGCTGGGCGAAGGCCACGCGCGCCTCGGGGGAGGCGCCAGGGGCCTGGCGCTCGATCAGATCGAGCCGGCGGCGCAGCCCCTCGCCGTTGGCCATCTGGATGGCGAGCCCCGGGCGGGCGTTGAGCTCCAGCAGCATGGGACCCTGGTCGCGGTCCAGCACCATGTCGGTGCCGAGGTAGCCAAGCCCGGTCATCTCGTAGCAGCCGGCGGCCAGCAGCAGCAGGGTGCGCCAGTCGGGGATATGCAGGCTGGACAGTTCGTGCCCGGTATCCGGGTGGTCGACGCGGGAGCGGTCGAACTGCACGCCGCGGATGGCGGTCCCGGTGGCGATGTCCAGCCCCACCCCCACGGCCCCCTGGTGGAGATTGGCCTTGCCGTCCGAGGCCGCGGTGGAGAGTCGCATCATCGCCATCACCGGGTAGCCGAGAAAGACGATGACGCGGATGTCGGGCACCCCCTCATAGGTGTACTCAGAGAGCCGCTCGTCGAAGTTGATCAGTGCCTCGACCACCGCCACGTCGGGAGAGCCGCCCAGCGAGTAGAGCCCCGAGAGGATGTTGGAGGTATGGCGCTCGATATCCTCCAGGGTGAGCCGGGCGCCGCTCGGCTTGACGAAGGCGCCGCCGTCGACGTGGTCGATCACCAGGATCCCCTTGCCGCCGCTGCCCTTGGCCGGCTTGATCACGAAGCCGTTGTGGCCGCGCAACATCTCGTCGAGGTGCTTGACCCCGAACTGGGTAGTCACCGTGCCGATCAGCGCCGGCGTGGTGATACCGTACTCCTGGGCCAGCAGCTTAGTCTTGAGCTTGTCGTCCACCAGCGGGTAGAGGCGCCGATCGTTGTAGCGGCCGATGTAGCGGATGTTGCGCCGGTTCATGCCGATGATGCCCTTCAGGCGCAGCTTGTCCGGGGTGGTCCAGTTCCACATGACGCTCAATCCTCGGTCACAGGCTTGAAACGGCGCAGCTCGAGCAGCCGGTAGCCGGTGTAGTTGCCGAGCAGCAAGATCAGCGCCATCAGGATCAGCTGCACCCCCAGGAAGTTGAAGGTGATGTGGCGTACCCAGGGGTTGTTCATGGCCAGGTAGGCGAGCACCGCGGTGAGCAGGCTACCGCCGCCCTGGATCAGTACCTCCTTGGGACCTTCCTCCTCCCAGAGGATCGACATGCGCTCGATGGTCCATGAGAGGATGATCATCGGGAAGAAGGTGATGGTCAGGCCCGCGTTGAGGCCGAAGCGGTAGGAGAGCACCGAGAAAAGCGAGATGATGGCGATCACCGTGATGATTACCGCCGAGACCCTCGCCACCAGCAGCAGGTTGAGGTAGGAGAGGTAGTTGCGGATCACCAGGCCCACCGCCACCACCAGCAGGAAGCCTACCAGGCCGGTGATCAGCGTGGTCTGGATGAAGGCCAGCGCGATCAGCACCGGCATGAAGGTGCCTGAGGTCTTGATGCCCACCAGGATCCGCAGCAGTACCACCACCAGGGCGCCGATGGGGATCAGCAGAATGGTCTGGAACAGCGCCTGCTCCTCCAGCGGCAGGCTGTGGATGGAGAAGTTGAGCAGGGTGTCCTCGGCCATCTGGCTGCGCACCGCGGCCGCCGCCGGCTGGTTGCGGTTGAGCATCGAGAAGGTGACCCGGGAGTTGGTGCCGCCCTGGACCTCCAGCACCGCCTGGCCCGAGGACTCCCAGAGCAGCAGGTTGTCCGGGCGGCCCTGTTCGCCGGTGACGGGATTGAACAGGGTCCAGCGGTCGCCGTCGAATACCTGGACCCACTGGCTGAGGGACTGACGGCGACGGCCATCCTCCAGCAGCAGGCCGCTGACCTCCCGGGCCGGTACGCCGGCCTGGTTGAGCAGGCGCACCAGCAGCGGGCCGCGCTCGAACTGGGTCAGCAGCAGGCGCGAATTCTCGCCCTGGCGCTCGTCGCCGAAGTCGCGGATCAGCTCCCGGGCGAAGGTGAAGGCATCGGCGCTGCGGTTCCAGGCGCGTTCGATCACCTGGGTTGCCGCGGTGTCGTAGGGGCGCTCCCAGACGATGTCGCGGCGCAGTTCAGGCGGCTCGATCTCCGGGGGGCGGGCGTTCGGGGTCGCCAGCATCTGGGTGGTGTAGTAGAGCTGCTGGCTGCCGGAGGCGTCGCGAATCGACCACTGGGCGCGACGCCCGCCGTTCTCCTCCAGGAAGGCCAGGCCGTAGCCGGGCGAGGCGGTGTGCTCGGTGAGCAGCCGATACGCCTGTTGATTCGAGGGCAGCGCCATGTTGACCAGCACCGGCCCACCCTGGGCGGTGAAGTTGACCAGCGCCTCGACCTCCCAGACCTCGCGCTGTTCGCCGGGGGTCCAGGGGACTTCGAGGGTGATATGACGGTGCACGCTGAGGCCGATGCCGGTCACCAGCAACAGGCCGACCAGCAGATAGAAGGGGAGTCGTGACATGGGGCTTCCTTGGCGAGATCAGGACGAGATGGGCCGGGCAGGGCGCCTCAGCGCTCCTCGTCTTCCCGGTCGTTCTCGTCGGCTTCGGCCTCGTCGGCCGGGCGGCCGCCGGGGAACTCGGGGCGCTCGTGCAGGTAGGTCTCCGCGACATCGATCATCGCGATGTCCATCAGGAAGCGCCGGCCGAGCAGCACCGGGTAGTTGAGGTGAGTACGGTCGTTCAGGGTGAACTCCACGGACTCGCGGATCGGCCCCAGGGTCATCATCAGGCTGACCACCGGGCGGGTTCCCTCGCCGAAGGCCTGCACGATCCGCACCCGGCGCTCCACCGGCGCCTCGATCCACTCATCGCGCACGCCGTCGACCACCACGTCATCGTCGGTGAGGCCAAGCTTAAAGCGCACCCAGTTGACGCCGTCGCGCTCGAACCGGGTGATCTCACTTGCCGAGAGCGACGAGGTGTTGGCGCCAGAATCGATGCGCGCCTTCAGGTAGGTGCCCACGTCGGGCAGACCGATCCACTCGCTGCGGCCGACCACCGTCTTACCGCCCATGGCTGGCTCGACGGTGGCACACTCCTGGGGAACCAGAGTCGGCTCTCCATCGGTGCGCTCCAGGCGCTCGATGTCGGCGCGCAGGTGCCGGACCAGGCTGCCGACCTCGCGCACGTCGGCCACCAGGGTGTCCTGGCGGCGAGCCTGTTCACCAAGCTGCGCCTGCTGCAACTCGCAGCGGGCCGCTAGATCGGACTCGAGTCGATCGATGCGCAGCGCGAACTCTTCCGGCCCCAGCACGGGGTCCGGTTCCGGCGGCTGATGGGTCAGGGCGCAGCCGGAGAGCAACAGGCCGAGGGAGAGGGCTCCGGTGAACAGCAGGGGTCGGGACATGGGACAGGAGTGTTCCTTGTAGCGGTCGCGTGATGATAAGGAGTCGCCGGCCGGCTTGTCCAACCGGGGAGGGCCAAAGGGAGTGAAGTTTCAGGCCATCAGGGTGAAAAAGTGTCACCGAGGGCGGTATGGATCCGCCGAGACCTATTTGATTTAACATAATATACATTATGCGCACTTCAAGGTGCCGTGAGCGAGGTAGCCGTCTCAACCGGTGTTTCCACTGGCCGCCGGACCTTTCCGGGGCTAGGATGACAATATCTCTACCAATATTATACGAGTAAATATCAATGTATCGAAAAGTCCGCTCTCATTCGCTGGCACTGCTCCTGCTGGCCCTGCCTCTTCTGCTGGCCGGCTGCAGCAGCGTGGATATCGAGCGCTATGCGGGCACGACGCCGGAGCTCGATATCGGCGAGTACTTCGAGGGACGCACCCGGGCCTGGGGCATGGTCCAGGACTATCGCGGCGAGGTGCAGCGGCGCTTCGTGGTCGACATCGACGGCGAGCACGACGGCACCACCCTGGTACTCGACGAGCACTTCGTTTACGACGACGGCGAGACCGACCGCCGGGTCTGGACCTTCGAACGCCAGGGCGACGGCCGCTGGGTGGGCAGCGCCAACGACGTCGAGGGCCCCGTGGCGGCGCGCCAGGCGGGCCACGCCTTCACCATGACCTACCGGCTGCCGGTGGTGGTCTCGGGCCGCGAGATCACCTTCACCATGGAGGACTGGATGTTCCTGCAGCCCGACGGGCGCCTGCTCAACCGCACCGACATGAAGAAGTTCGGCATCACCCTGGCGCGTATCACTATCGTCTTCGAGCGCATAGCTGCTGATGCCCCCAACGATAACGCCCCCGACACCTGAGGTGCCGGGGGCGTCATCGTTCGGTCGGGCGCGCAGGGCCAGGCTCAGCCTTCGTCGGCCGGCGCGTAGGAGCCATCCTCGCGGTGGACCTCCTTGCCGGTCAGGCCCGGCGTGAATACACAGGCGAGGTGCATGGTCTTGTGCGCGCGCAGCAGGTGCTCATCGTGCTGGTCGAGGATATAGATGTCGCCCGGCTTGATCGGCCAGATCTTGCCGTCGGCCAGGGTCTCCACCTCGCCTTCCCCTTCGATGCAGTAGACCGCCTCGAAGTGGTGCTTGTAGTGGATATGGGTCTCGGTACCCTCGTAGATCCGAGTGATATGGAAGGAGCAGTTGCCACCGTCGTCGGCCAGGCTCAGGCGGGTGCTGTCCCAGTTGCCGTTCTCGGCCTTGACCAGGCGGTCGGTCTTGCGGCACTCCTCGAGATTGCGAACGATCATATGATGTCTCCGTAATAGATCCTGTCCGGTCGGGCTCTCTTTCGCCCGACCGCCGGTGTCACCTGCGGGGCTTCCCCCGCAGAGCAGCCTATCAGCTCAGCGCCTGCCGCGCGCTCTCCTCGAGGATGGCCAGGCCCTGCTCCAGATCCTCGTCGGTGATGGTCAGCGGACAGAGACACTTGACCACTTCGCCATCCTGACCGCTGGTCTCGATGACCAGACCGTTCTCAAAGGCCTGGTGGGTGATCTTGTCGGCGATCTCGCCGGTACCCACGTCGATGCCGCGCATCAGGCCGCGGCCACGCACGCTGGCCTCGATCCCCTGGGTGCCAAGCCAGGCGGCGATCTTGGCGAAGCGCTCGGCGACGATCTCGCCCTTGCGCTGGACGTCGCGCTCGAAGGTATCGTCGCGCCAGTAGTGGTTCAGGGCGGCGGCGGCGGTGGTGAAAGCCAGCGCGAAGCCGCGGAAGGTGCCGTTGTACTGGCCCGGCTTCCAGGCGTCGAGCTCCGGGCGCATCAGCACCTGGGCAAACGGCAGGCCGAGGCCCGAGAGGGACTTGGAGTTGGTGACGATGTCCGGCACCACGCCGGCGTGCTCGAAGCTGAAGAACTTGCCGGTGCGGCCGCAGCCCGCCTGGATGTCGTCGACGATCAGCAGGATGTCGTGGGCCTGGCAGATCTGCTCCAGGCGCTTGAGCCATTCGGGGCTGCAGGCGTTGATACCGCCCTCCCCCTGCACGGTCTCGACGATCACGCCGGCCGGCACGTCAAGGCCGCCGGACTTGTCGCTGAGCAGCTTCTCGAAGTAATTCAGGGTGTCGGTGCCGTCACCCAGGTAGCCATCGTAGGGCAGGAAGGTGCCGCCCACGGTGGGCACGCCGCCGGTGGCCTCGCGGAACTTGCGGTTGCCGGTGGTGGCCAGCGCCCCCATGGTCACGCCGTGGAAGCCGTTGGTGAAGGTGACGATGTTGTGGCGACCCTTGGCGTTGCGCGCCAGGCGGATGGCCGCCTCGACGGCGTTGGTGCCGGTGGGCCCGGGGAACTGCACCTTGTAGTCCAGCCCGCGGGGCTTGAGGATCACCTCCTCCAGGGTCTCGAGGTAGTGGCGCTTGGCTTCGGTCCAGAAGTCCAGGCCGTGGATGATGTTGTCCTCGGCCAGGTAGTCGAGCAGCGCCTGCTTGATCTGGGGATTGTTGTGTCCGTAGTTGAGGGTACCGGCACCGGCCAGGAAGTCGATGTACTCGCGGCCATTCTCGTCGGTGAGACGCGCATTCCTGGCCCGGGTGAAGACCACCGGGAAGGAGCGTGAGTAGGTCCGGACTTCGGATTCCATGCGTTCGAGGATCTGGGTCTGCATTGGCGACCTCCTGTCGGTAGGTGAGTAGCGGGGAAAAAAGGCGTGCGCATGCCGTGACCGGTCACGGGACCGGTCAGGCGTCACGATGGGGGGTCAGATGCGATCGGTCTGGAAGGGGCCGATGCGCACCAGGTTCTCCGGGTCGTGCTCCCCGCCGAGCTGGTCGGTGGAGAAGTACTCGCGGCTGTTGAGCGGCGCCTGCCAGCGATCGGCGAGGCGGCGGAACAGCCCCCAGGAGGCCTGGTTGTCGGGGGTGATGGTGGTCTCGAGGTGATGCACCTCGGCCAGTTCGGGGCGTGACATGACGGCCTCAACCAGGCGGCGGGCCAGCCCGGTGCCTCGGGCCTTCTCGCCCACCGCTACCTGCCACAGAAAGTAGGTGTCCGGGGCGTTGCTCTTCACGTAGCCGGAGACGAAGCCGACGATCTCGCCCTCCTCGTTGGTGGCCACCGCGCAGCTATCGCGGAACTGGGTGGCCAGCAGCAGGTAGGCATAGGCGGAGTTGACGTCCAGCGGGGGACAGGACTTGACCAGCTCGTAGATGCCCCAGCCGTCATCGGGGTTGGGCTTACGGATGAAGAGCGAGGTGCTCTCGGCGCCGACCACGGCATCGGCCACGCTCGGGCGGGCCAGGTCGGCGGAGGGAGTGAAGGGCTCGGTTGTTGTCATCATGGGCAGGTTCGCTGTGCGAATTTGGAAAGGATTATACCAGCGCCGGGCGATAATTCAAATCTGGAGTTATTTTCCATGCCATTATCTATAACGAAAAATTATGCAATGCGCGCTGCCGGCAGCGAAACCGCCTGCCGGGGCCAGAGGGGCCGTGCCTTTCCGCCTGTTGCGCCCTCCTCCTCTGCAGTCTAGTTCAGCCCGCTGTGTCCGGGGCCGCCACCCAAACGCCATCGGGCCACCCGAAGGTGGCCCGATGGTGGGGTGCCGCAGGGAGAAGGCTCAGCGCCGCGTCGGCGTGCGCAGGGTGACGAACTCCTCGGCCCCGGTGGGGTGGATGCCCACGGTGGCGTCGAAATCGGCCTTGGTGAGGCCCGCCCGCACGGCGATGGCGATGCCCTGGATCACCTCCCCGGCCTCCTCGCCCACCATATGGGCGCCCACCACCACGTCGCTTTCGTCATCCACCACCAGCTTCATCAGGCAGCGCTCTTGGCTCCCCGAGAGGGTGTGCTTCATGGGGCGGAAGTCGGTGACGTAGACGCGGATCTCGCCGCACTGCTCGCGGGCCTGCTCCTCGGAGAGCCCCACGGTGCCGATGTTAGGATGGCAAAACACCGCGGTGGCAATGTTGCGGTAGTCCAGGGGGGCCGCCGGCGGGGTGTCGCCGAAGTGGTGGGCCACCAGGTGCATGGCCTCGGCCAGGGCCACCGGGGTCAGTTCGAGGCCGCCGGTGACGTCACCAAGTGCCAAGATCGAGGGCACCGAGCTCTCGAAGCGGTCGTTGACCCTCACGTGACCGCTCTCGGTGAGTTCGACCCCCAGGGCATCGAGGCCGAGCCCCGCCAGGTGCGGTCGGCGACCGGTGGCGGCCAGCACAGCGTCCACCTCCAGCACCTCGCCGTTGGTCAGGGTCACCGCCAGGCCGCCTTCGCTGCGCTCGATGCGCTCGATATTGGCCTCAAAGTGCAGGTTGACTCCCTTGGCGGCCATCTGGTCGCGGGTGAACTCACGCACCTGCTGGTCGAAGCCGCGCAGGAACAGCTCCCCGCGGTAGACCAGATGGGTCTGGCTGCCCAGGCCGTTGAAGATGCTGGCAAACTCCACGGCGATGTAGCCGCCCCCCAGCACCAGGAAGCGCTCGGGGAAGGCATCGAGATCGAACACCTCGTTGGAGGTCAGGGCCAGGTCGCTGCCCGGAAACTCCGGCACGAAGGGCCAGCCGCCCACAGCGACCAGGATCTTCTCGGCACGGTGGGTCTCGCCGGCCACCTCGACGGTGTGGGCATCGAGGATCCGGGCACGCCCGTTGATCAGGCGGACCCCGGCACCCTCCAGCAGGCGTCCGTAGATGCCGTTGAGGCGCTTGATCTCGCCGACCTTGTTGTCGCGCAGGGTCGCCCAGTCGAACCGCGGCGCCTCGCCGAGCTGCCAGCCGAAGCCGGCGGCGTCCTCGAAGGCGTCGTGGAAGTGGGCGGCGTAGGAGTAGAGCTTCTTGGGCACGCAGCCCACGTTTACGCAGGTGCCGCCGAGATAGCGATCCTCGGCCACGGCGACCCGGGCACCGGTGGCCGCGGCGGTACGTGCCGCCCGCACGCCGCCGGAGCCGGCGCCGATGACGAAGAGGTCCCAGTGGTAGAGGGAGTCGGTAGGCTCGGACACGAGATTCTCCTGTTGCTTGGGGCTCTGGGCCCGATACGTCGTGGCGCCATGATAGCAGTCGGACCCCGGCCCCGGCAGGCGGCGATTTGACCCAGTGCGTCTCTACCGGGTAAAAACCCTCGCCAACGGTCGCACGGCCCCCGCCCCTTGATTAGAGCCCCGCCATGAAGAAGGAAATCCACGGCCTGCTGGAAAACAACCGCCTCTGGGCCGAGAAGGTCTGCCGCGACGATCCGGAGTTCTTTGCCCGCCTCTCCCGGCAGCAGAACCCCGACTACCTGTGGATCGGCTGCTCCGACAGCCGCGTGCCGGCCAACCAGATCATCTCGCTGCCGCCGGGCGAGGTCTTCGTGCACCGCAACGTCGCCAACCTGGTGCACCACAACGACCTCAATGCCCTCTCGGTGTTGCAGTATGCCGTCGAGGTGTTGGGCGTCTCCCATATTATGGTGGTCGGCCACTACGGATGCGGGGGGGTGCGGGCGGCGGTCACCGGCGGCGACCATGGCATGGTGGATATCTGGTTGCACACGGTGCGCGAGCTCTACAGCTGTCACAGCGACGCCCTCGCTTCCCTGCCTCTGGATGCGCAGGTGGACCGCATGTGCGAACTCAATGTCGAGGCCCAGGTGCTCAACCTGTGCCGAACCAAGATCGTCCAGCACGCCTGGCAGCGCGGCCAGGAGGTCTCGGTGCACGGCTGGGTCTACGGGCTAGCAGACGGTCGGGTCAAGGACCTGGGCTGCAGCATCTCCGGCCTCGACCAGGTCGAGACCCTGTACCACATCCAGGGTCTCTCCCCGGCCAGCTAGGTGGCTCTCGGTCGGCTAGTAGCGGTAGCGGCGGTGGCAGCTGCGGCAGGTCAGGCTGAGATCGGATAGCTCCCGGGTCGCCAGGCGGTAGTCCTCCGCCTCGGCGGCCTCGCGCAGGGCCGCGACCCGCTCCTCCAGGGCCGCGAACCCCGCCTCGAACTCCTCCCACTCCTCCCAGATGCGCGCGCGGGCCTCGGAGCCCCGTCCGTGGCTGCCCTCGATGAAGGCGGGCAGCAGGTGTTCGCCGCTGGCGACCTCGGCGAGTTCCGCCAGGCGCGGCTCGGCGCCGCGGGCGTCCCGATTGTTGACCAGGTCGAAGCGCAGCTGGCGCACCAGGCGCTCGATGCCCTTGAGCTCCTCGCGGCGCCAGGTGACGGCCTCGCGCGGATCCTCGAAGCGGGGCCCCTCCCCGTTCGGCGACTCGGCCTGCAGTGGACCGGCCAGCGCCAGGGTTACGCCTGTCGCCAGGACGGCCATCACCGATTTCCGCAGCATCAGCATCTCGATCCTCCCCGTGTGACTCATGCGCTGCGCATGATGCCAGCCGAACCGAGCCCTGTCTGCCCTGCCCGTCATACCTAAGGAGGGCTACAATGCGACCAGTCAGCGCATCGGCTCACCCACCCGCCAGGATTCCGACCCCATGACCGAACGTGATCGCCAGCAGCACGCTCATCTGATCGCCCTGACCCAGGCCTACGCCGAGGTGCTGGCGGCCCAGGGGTTCGACGGCGTGCTGCTCTACAGCGGCCGGCCGGCCCGCCATTTCGGCGATGACCAGCATGCCAGCTTCGCCGCCTACGGCCACTTCGTGCACTGGACCGGCCAGGCGCAGCTGGCCCATAGCTGGCTGCTGATCCGCCCGGGCGAGCCGCCGTCCCTCTATCTGCATGCCCCTCAGGATTTCTGGCACCTCCCCGCCGAGTTGCCCGAGGAGCCCTGGGTCGCGAACTTGCGGGTGGTACGGCGAGATACGACCGAGGCCCCGGGGCTGCCCCCCGGGCGTTTCGCGGTGCTGGGGGATCTCGACAACGGGGTAGCAAGGGCGCTGGGCGCCGAAGCCAATCCCCCGGGCCTCGTGGCCGCGCTCGACGAGCGCCGGGTACGCAAGAGCGACTACGAGGTGAGCTGCCTGCGCGAGGCCAACCGCCGCGCCCTGGCCGGCCACCTGGCCGCGCGGGAGGCGTTCGAGGCAGGCGGCGCCGAGCTCGATATCCAGCTGGCGTACCTGGCCGCGGCCCGCCAGCGCGAGAGCGAGCTGCCCTACCCCAACATCGTCGGGCTCAACGCCCACGCCGGGGTGCTCCACTACCAGCACTACGACACGGCGCCGCCACCGGTCCGGTACAGCCTGCTGCTGGATGGCGGCAGGCGCTACCGGGGCTACTGCGCCGACATCACCCGCACCTGGGCCGGCCCCGCGGCGGCGCCCGAGTTCGCGCCGCTGATCGAGGGCGTCACCGCGCTGCAGCAGCGGCTGATCGCCGGGCTCGCGCCCGGGGTGAGCTACGCGGGCCTGCACGCGCGGATGCACGAGGAGCTCGCGGCACTGCTGGTGTCCCACGGCCTGGTGGCGGCCTCGCCCGAGGCAGTGCTGGCGAGCGGCCTGACCCGCGCCTTCTGCCCCCATGGGCTCGGCCACCTGCTCGGCGTGCAGGTCCACGACGTGGCCGGCCGGGTGAGTGCCGACGGTGAGCCACTGCCGCCCCCCGCCGAGCACTCGGCGCTGCGCCTCACCCGGGAACTGGAAGCCGGCATGGTGGTCACCATGGAGCCGGGGCTCTATGTCATCCCCATGCTGCTGGAGGCCCATCGCCACCGGACCGAGGTGAACTGGGGACGGGTGGAGCGCCTGGCGGACCACGGTGGCATCCGCATCGAGGACAACGTGCTGGTGACCGCCGAGGGCCCGGACAACCTCACTCCCCAGGAGGCGTGAGCCCGCCATGACCGGTCAGCTGCATCGCGCCGACTTCGTCCCTCCCGCGGGGCTGGCCAACCGCCACGTCCAGACCCTGCTGCCCCGCCTGCTGCCGCGGCGCCATCTGCCGCATCGCTGGGAGACCCTGACGCTGCCGGATGGCGACTTCGTGGAGCTGGCCTGGGTGGCGCCGGGTCCCACGGCCCCGGACGCGCCTCTGTTCCTGCTCTTCCACGGCCTGGAGGGCTCCTTCGATTCCCCCTATGCCCGCGAGCTACTGGCCGCGGCCGATGCCCTGGGCTGGCGGGCGGTGCTGATGCACTTCCGCGGCTGCGGCCGCCGGCCCAACCGGCTGTCGCGGGCCTACCACAGCGGCGACACCGCCGACGCCTACTGGCTGATCGGCCAGCTGGCCCACCGCTACCCCCGCGCCCTCAAGGTGGCCGCGGGTGTCTCGCTGGGCGCCAACATGCTGGTCAAGCTGGTGGCCGAACAGGGGGGCGACGGCCTCGACCTGGCCGGCGCCATTGCCATCAGCGCCCCGCTGGATCTCGCCGCCAGCGCCGACTGCCTGCAGCGCGGGTTCGCCCGGGTCTACGAGCGCCACCTGCTCGCCTCGCTAAAGGCCAAGACCGCCGGCCGGCTGAGTGACTTCCCGCTGGCGCTCGATGGTGAGCGACTCGGGCGGCTGCGCACCCTGCGCGACTATGACGACGCCGTGACTGCGCCGCTGCACGGGTTCCGCGACGCGGCGGACTACTACCGCCGCGCCTCGGCGGGCCGCTGGCTCGGCGAGCTGGAGTTGCCGACCCTGATCCTGCATGCCGAGGATGATCCCTTCATGCCCGGGGACCTGTTCGAGCGGCTGCCGCCCCCGGGGGCGGCGGTGCGGGTCGAGCTGGCCCGCCAGGGTGGCCACGTGGGCTTCATGGAGTGGCGCGAGGGGCGACTGCGCTCCTGGCTGGCGCGCCGGGTGAGTCGCCAGCTCGAGGACTGGGCGCCGACCTTCGCCGGCCGGCCTCGTCGCCTGGCCGCCGAGAGCGAACCCCCCGGTCGCTGAGGGCTACCCTCGGCGCCGTGGCCCTCAGCCCTTGAGCCGGTGGCCGAAGTGCTGTGCCAGCTTGTGACGCTTGGGGGGAATCACGTACTGGCAATAGGCATTGCCGGGGTTCTTCGTGAAGTAGTCCTGGTGATAGGCCTCGGCGGCATGGAACACCGCCAGGGGGGCCACCTCGGTGACGATGGGGGCCGCGTAGTCGACCGCCAGCGCATCGATCATCTCCCGCGCCTCCCTGGCCTGGTCCTCGTCCAGGGTGTAGATCGCCGAGCGGTACTGGGTACCCACGTCATTGCCCTGGCGGTTTGGCGTCGTGGGGTCATGCAGGGCGAAGAAGATCGTCAGCAGGTCGCGAAATCCGATCACCGCCGGGTCATAGGTCAGCTCGACCACCTCGGCGTGGCCGGTGGTGCCGCGGCAGACCGCCTCGTAGGTCGGCGCCGGGTCATCGCCCCCGGCATAGCCGCACACCACCTGCTCCACGCCCTCCACCAGGCGGAAGCTGGCATCCAGGCACCAGAAGCAGCCGCCGCCCAGCACGCAGGTCTTCATCGCCATCGTCTCGTCCCTCCCGGGTTGTCGCTATCGGTCTTGCTCGGTGATCCTCGGCGGCTTGCCGGGACGGCTGAAGGCGTAGACCAGGTCCACCGCCTGTGCCGCCCCGGAGACCGCCTGCAGGTAGAGATTGCGCCACAGGGTATAGCGTAGCGTCAGCTCGGCGATCGGCGAGAAGACCCCGACCCCGTAGCTGATGCGCAGGTCATCGGTGAGCTGCCCGGCCACCACCACCTGGCTCTCCTCGCCGGTGCCGGCGGTCTCCAGGGCGAGATCGGAGATGCCGAAGGCCTCGCCGATGGCGCCCACGGCGCCGCCGGTCTGGCCAAGGGTCAGGCCGATCAAGGCCTGGGTCAGGGCGCCGTCGGTATCGCCGCCGTCCGGGGCGCGTCCGCGCAACAGGTAGGAGAGCGCCCGCGCCTCGTCCATGGCCGGCTCGGAGAAGACCCTCAGCTGCGGCTCCGCGGCGGTGCCGGTGACGCGCAGCCCGGCGATCACGCCGTCCTGGGTGACGTTGGGGTTGCGGATCGCCTCGAAGCTGAGCAGCGGCTGGTCCGGCGGGCCGCTGAACAGCAGCTGCCCCTCGCGAATCAGCAGGTCCTGGCCGTAGGCCCGGAAGCGGCCATCCACCAGGCTGACATCGCCGAACAGCTGCACCGGCCCGCTCTGCTGGCGTACCTCCAGGGTGCCGGAGAGGCCGGACTCCAGGCCATAGGCCGACAGCTGCATGTCGGGGCCCAGGCGCAGGTTCAGCTGTACATCGACCGCCATGCCGGCCCGGGCCAGGGCCTCGGCGGCCTCCTCACCGGGTTCGCCCGCGGCCGCCTCGGCGGCCCGCTGGGCCTGGCGTTGCGCGCGCTCCTCGTCGCGGCGGGTGATGATGATCTCGTCCGGGCTCGGCGACACGGCGGAGGGCGGCAGCTCGCCCACCTCCAGGCGCGCCCAGGGCACCCGCACCTCGCCGCGCACCTGCAGCAGCGAGGGCGTCACCAGCACGGTCATGTCCGGAGCCAGGCGCAGGCGGCCGAAGGCCGGCAGTACCGCCAGCAGCGGCTGGTCGCGGCCATCCAGGGCGATGCTGATGCGCCAGTCGTCGGCGCTGGGCCAGGCGGCATCGCCGCGAATGGCCAGGCGCCCCTCCTCGGCGGCGATGAAGCCGTCGATGCGGCCCTGGTCGCCGCTGAGCGTGATCGCCACCTCCCCGTCGCGCACCTCCACCGGCACATCGGCCCCGCGCAGGCGCAGCCCGGCCAGGTCGATGCGACCGTCCAGGGAGGGCACCTGGGTGGTGCCGGTGATGGCCACCTGGCCATTCAGGCGCCCCTCCAGGGTCTCCATCCCCGCCACCAGGGTGCGATAGCGATCGAGGCGCAGGTCGTCCAGGCGCAGCTGGCCGTCGAGTCGTCCCGCCCCCGCCGGATCCTCGATGGTCAGCGCCAGGCTCACCTGCCCCGCCTCGGCCACGTTCAGGTCGAGCTCCACCTCGGCCCGCGCCTGGGTGGCGGAGACCCGAGCCGCCAGGCGTGAGGCCGGCAGCGACCAGGGCTGGCCGTAGGCATCGAGCCCCTCGACGGCCAGGTCGCTCTCAAGGCGCAGGTCGGCCTGCCAGGCGCTCCCGCCCTGGCGCCACTCAGCCACCAGGTCGAGCTCGCTTCCGCCCTCGAGAGTCCACTCCTCCGGCACCCACTCGTCGAGCAGCGACATGGGCAGGTCACGCAGGCTCAGCGCGGCGCGCCCGCGGTCGGCAGAGGCCTCGAGCGTCTCGACGAGGCAGAGTTCGCCGCCCTGCTCGCGACGCAGGCAGAAGGGCTCGGCTCTGACGCTGCCGGTGGGCAGGTTGGCCTCGAAGGCGATCGCCTCCTCCAGGTGGATGTCGCCGAACTCGGTATCGACCTCCAGCGGTGTGAGCGCGCCGCGATAGCGTTCCCGGGCCTCATCGAGCCCGCCCTCGAGGGCGAGGGCCGCACGCGACAGGGGCATGCCGCGACCGGCCTGGGCCGCCACGGTCAGGCGATGGTCGGAGAGGCGGCCGTCGAGCCCCAGGGTGATCTCGCTGAAGCGCTGGCCGGCGGCGTTGAGGCGCTCGAGCTCGAGGCTCACGTCGAGGGCCGGGTCCTCGATGCCGCTGATATCGGCGCTCAGGCGCAGCGAGTCCACCCGATGCTGGGCGAAGGCCAGGTCGTCGCCGCCGAGCTCGAGGTCGAGCTGGGGCGCCTCGAGGCTGCCACCGGCGGCGAAGCGCCCGGCCAGGGTGCCGGAGAGCTCGTCGTGGAGGCTCCCGAGGTCAGGCATGTCCAGCTCGCCGGCCAGGTCGATGAGGGCCTCGCTGACCCGGCCGGCGGCATTGAGGCGATTCGCCCCCTGACGGAAGTCGAGGGTGTCGATCTCCCAGCGCATGTCGCTGTTGCCGCTCAGGCGGGCGTCGAGGGCCAGCGGCAGCTCCTGGAGCACGCCGCTGATGGAGAGGGTCGGGATGGCCAGCTGCCAGCCCTCTGCCGACTGGGTGAAGCTCGCCACGATGTCGCCGTCGAGGCGCCCGTCGAGCCCCTCCACGAAGCGCCCGGGCTCCACGCGATCCAGGCGCGCCACGGCCTCCACCGCCAGCTCCTCGGCCCAGTCGACGCGTCCGCGGGTCACCAGGGAGCCGCCGGCGAGGCTGATCGAGAGCGGGGTCCAGGCGAAGTGCTCGAGATCGCCGCTGCCGACCAACGCCACCCGGGTGAAGGGGACCTCGGGGCCCTCCACCATCAGCGAGGCGGCCAGCCGGTAGTCGGTCAGGCGGCCCTCGGCGCGCAGCGTCAGCTCCTCCACCAGCCAGGGCTCGGGGGCGGCCTCCTCCTCCTCCGGCATGGCGCCGGGCAGCGGCCACTGCACCAGGTCGCTGGCCAGGGAGGCGCTGAAGGGCAGCGTCGGCTCCAGCGCATCCAGGCGCGCATCCAGGGCGGCGTTGACCGGCCCCTCCAGCTGCAGCCGCACCAGCAGGTCGGCCAGGCTGCCGTCCAGGGCCAGGTCGATGCGCTGACCGGCAAGCTCGGGAAGGCGGTCCGGCAACCACAGGGCGCTCTGCAGCCGCGCCTCGAGCGGGTAGTCGTCGCGCAGCGAGACGCGCGCCTGGAGGCGGGCATCGGCGTCGCGGCTGCTCACCTCCAGGGGGTGGAGCTCCACGTCGTGCCCACTGGCGGAGAGCGTCAGGGCCAGGCGCCGTATGCCGTACTCCACGGCGCCTTCCACGGCGCTGTCCTCCACCAGCAGCTCCGGGACCTCCAGGCGCAGCGGCAGGTGGATCTCGGGCAGCCCGCGGCGGGGCTGCTCGGCGAGCGGCGTGGCGGCGAGCCCCTCGAGCTCCGCGGCCACTTCCGCCGGCAGCGGCGAGCGCACGGCGATGGCGGCATCGATAGCGGCGGCGGCGATGCGCGGTCCCTCGTGCTCGGCCTCGCTCAGGGCGAGCCGGGCGCCCGGCGACAGGGGCAGCAGCAGCCGCATGCCGGCCAGGCGCGTGGGGCGCAGGGTGACGCTCTGCTCCTCGGCCAGCGCCCCGCTGGTGAAGGTGTCCCAGCGCAGCCGGGTGCCGTCGGCCAGCATCACCTCCACATCATTGAAGGCCAGGGTGCGCAGCTCCACCGGAAACGGCAGGCGGATCTCATCCAGAGGCTCGCCGGGGGGCGCCGGGTCGTCATCGCCCTCCTCGCCCTCCCCGACCCGGATGCGGGCGCCGTCCACCGCCAGGGTGTCCAGGCAGAGCCGACCCTGCAGCAGGCAGTCGTCGGCCCAGGCGAGCTCGAGGCGCTCGAGCGCCACGCGTGCCGGACCGGCCTCGAGCTTGAACCCGTGCAGCACCAGGCGATCGAGCGGCGCGCCCTCATGGCTCTCCAGCTGGTAGAAACCCTGGCGCGCCCCGGCATCCAGCAGCAGCCCCGTGCCCCAGGGGGAGAGCGCCAGGCCCAGGGCCAGGACGGCAAGCCCCAGCAGGGTGAGCGGGAGCACGATCAGCAGGCGAATCAGGGCCCAGAGCAGGCTCAGAACTCTGGACCGATGGCGAAGTGGATGCGCCACGCATTGTCCTCGTCGTCGAAGGGGTGAGCGATGTCGAAACGGATCGGGCCCACCGGAGAGATCCAGCGGACGCCGAGGCCGGCACCGGTGTTGAGGTCATCGGGACCCCACTCCTCGAAGGCGTCGCCGGTGTCGACGAAGGCGGCGCCCCACCAGTCGCCGGTCAGCCGTCGCTGCAGCTCCACGCTGGCGGTCAACAGCTGCTGGCCACCGGTCAGCTTGCCCTCCTCGTTGCGGGGCGAGAGGCTCTCGTAGCCATAGCCGCGCACGCTGCGGTCACCGCCGGCGAAGAAGCGCAGTGAGGGGGGGATCTTGCTGAAGTCATCGGTCTCGATGGCGCCGATGCCCATGCCGGTCACCAGGCGCATGTCGTCGCCGAACAGGCGGATCCACTGGGTCTCACCGGTCATGCGCAGGAAGTCGGCGTCGGAGCCCCAGGCGCCGTCGGAGACCTCGAAGGCGATGCGCTGGCGATCCCCCCAGGTGGGGAAGGTGGGATTTCGGGTCCGGGTCCGGGACCAGCTGACGCCAGGGTAGAGGATCACCACCTGCTCGTCGTCGCCGCCCTGGGTGAAGTCCTCGAAGGTGCTGCGCACGTAGATCGTCTGCACCCAGCGGTTTTCGAACTCCCAGCGCCGCGCGCCCTCGAGGGTCGCCTCCAGCGAGCGGGTATCCTTGTTGTCGCGATGGCGAAAGCCGTACTGGAAGCGGTAGCTGTCGCGCAGCGGATCATCCAGCGGCATGCTGTAGACCCCGGAGAAGCGCTGCTCCGGCGCGGAGATGAAGAGGTCGTGATCCAGCCCATGGCCATAGCGGTTGATCCACGGCTGGTCCCAGGAGAAGCGCAGCCGAGGCCCCACGTCGGTGGCGAAGCCCACCCCCACCTCGAACTGGTGACGATCGGCCGGAGTGAGGGTGACGTCGACCGGCACCTCGGGGGGGCCGCGACGCCCGACCGCGGCGGCTGCGTCCACCGCGGCCATGGTCAAGGTCGGCGTGTCGACCTCAGAGGGCGAGGCCTCGAGCTCGCCCCACCAGCCGTCGGCCTCGGCTGCCGCGGCGTTGGCGTCGGCGTCGCGAAACAGCGCCTGGCCCTCGATCAGCCGCGGGCGCACAGTGATCGAGCCGAACCAGCGGGTCTGGCCGAGGCGCTGGTTGTAGCGAGCCAGCTCGCCGGCCAGGTAGGGGTCTCCGGGGGCGAAGGTCAGCATGTTGCGCAGGCGCTCGGGCTCGATATGGCTGCCGCTCAGGGTAACGTTGCCGAAGCGATAGCGGGGCCCGCTGTCCAGGGCGAGATAGAGCCGCGCGCTCTCGGCGAAGGGACGTACCTCCATGCGGCGGTCGGTGAAGCGCCAGTCGAAGTAGCCCCGCTCCAGGGAGAGGTTGGCCAGCCGGGCCCGCAGGCGGTCGTACGGGGCGTGCACCAGGGGGTCGCCCACGGCCAGGGGAAAGGCGTCGATGGCTTCCTGGAAGGGCGGGTCCTCGCGGGCATCGCCGGCCAGGCGAAAGGAGAGGTGCTCGATGGTGACGCGGGGGCCGGGATCGATGGCCAGCTCGACGTGGCGCGGTGGGTCGCGCTCGTCGAGGCGCAGCCGGATATCGGGCTCGTAGTAGCCGTAGACCCGCATCGCCTCGCGGGTACGGCGCTGGGCCTCGCCCTCGACCCGCGCGCGGCTGAACTGCTCGGGATCCAGCCCGTCCAGATAGTGGCGGATATTCTCGGCCACGTTGCCGTCGATGCCGTCGATGCGTACATCCAGGGCGAGGGCCCAGCCCGGCATCAGGGCAAGGGTCGCCACCAGAGTCGCGGTTCCCAGGCGTTTTCCCACATGATCTCCCATCTCTCGACGCCTTCGCTCCATGCGACTCGTTGTCCCGCCCCCATGGCAGGTCGCCATCAGGGACGCAGGGCCTCCAGGCGCGCACTCAGCGCAAGCTGGCTGCGCCGCAGCTCCCCGACCTCCACCGCCAGGGCTGCGAGGCGTGCCGCCAGGACTTCCTGAGCGCTGCCCTCATCATCCCTTGCCGCGGCGAGGGCTTCAACCTCTCCCTCCAGTGCGGCCAGCCGCTCTTCGAGGCTCAGACGCTCGCGCTCGGCGCCCTCCTCGGACTCGATGAGGCGCTCGGCCAGGGCCTGCTGGTCGGCCTCTAGGCGCGCCACGGCCTCGTCCTGGCCGCTCTCCACGGCAAGCTGGCCAAGCCGCTCGTCCAGCGCGTCCAGGCGCCGGCGCTCGCTGGCCTGGGCCTCGGCCAGGCCGTCCAGCTGGCCGCGCTGGGCCTCGAGGGCATCGCCCAGGGCGGCCCGCCCCTCGGCGCCGGCGCGCTCCAGGGCATCCAGGGAGAGCTGGGTCGCCGCCAGCATCGCCTCCCGGGTGGCGGCGGCCTCGGCAATCCGTACCAGGCGCTGCTGGAGGGCGTCGTGGCGGACCTCCTGGGCCTCCAGCCCCGCGGCAAGGTCCTCCTCGAGCACCGCCAGCAGCCCGTCGTGGGCCTCGTCGCGGCGCTCGAGCGCCATCAGGCGTGCCTCGATGTCGGTGAGCGCATCGCCCTCACCGAGGGCCGCGTCGAAGCGCGCATGGACATTGGAGAGCTCCCCGGTGAGCCGGGCCAGTTCGGCATCGAGGCGCGCGCGCTCCTCCCAGGCCAGATAGCCCGCCCCGCCCACTGCGGCGGCCAGCCCCAGGACCAGCAGCCACAGCGGCCATACCCTGGGCGGCGGCGGTCCCCGATGGCGCCGGGAGGCCAGGCTGGCCTCGGGATCGGGCACGATGGAGGCGGCATGACGGCGGTCTTCATGGCGATCAGCCATGGTCAACTCCTTCTCTGGCGGTGGGCGGGGGGCACAATTGGCGCCCCCTGCGACGGGTGCTATGATGCCGCGGCACCCTGTACAGCGTCGCCGTAGTGTAAGGTTTTTTTGCCCCACGGCGCACGGGGTCCGGCCAACGGAGCGGCCCCCTTGAAGTCCAGGCAAGGAATACCCACCATGGACGACCGCTGTGACTCATTGTGACGACCGAGGAGAACCTGAATGGCATTTGAACTGCCCGCCCTGCCGTACGACAAGAACGCTCTGGAGCCGCACATCTCCGCCGAGACCCTCGAGTACCACTACGGCAAGCACCATCAGGCCTACGTGACCAAGCTCAACGAGCTGACCGAAGGCACCGCTGATGCCAGCAAGTCTCTGGAAGAGATCATCAAGTCCTCCTCCGGCGGCCTCTTCAACCAGGCGGCCCAGGTGTGGAACCACACCTTCTACTGGCACTGCCTGGCGCCCAACGGCGGCGGTGAGCCCTCAGGCGCCCTGGCCGACGCCATCAACGCCAAGTTCGGCTCCTTCGCGAAGTTCAAGGAGACCTTCAACGCCAACGCCGTGGCCAACTTCGGCTCCGGCTGGACCTGGCTGATCAAGACCGAGGACGGCGGCGTCGACATCGTCAACACCAGCAACGCCGACACCCCGATCGCCCATGGCCAGACCCCGCTGATGACCATCGACGTGTGGGAGCATGCCTACTACATT
Organism: Halomonas sp. JS92-SW72; assembly: GCF_003547075.1. NCBI lineage: Bacteria > Pseudomonadati > Pseudomonadota > Gammaproteobacteria > Oceanospirillales > Halomonadaceae > Halomonas > Halomonas sp. JS92-SW72. Next base: position 918,305 of record NZ_CP032147.1, on the reverse strand, counting down.
GACTACCGCAACGCCCGCCCGAAGTACCTGGAGAGCGTGTGGAACGTGCTGAACTGGGAGTTCGTCGCCCAGAACTTCGCCGGCTGATCGGCAGGCGCGTCAGGCGTCTCTGACGCCCGACAGAGACGAGCGGCCCCGCCATTGGCGGGGCCGCTTGCTGTGGAGGGAATGCCCGAGGCGCTCAGGGGTCAGCGCGACGGCCGATGCCCCGATAGTGAAGGCCCTGGGCGGCCACCCAGCCCGGGTCGAAGATGTTGCGGCCATCCAGCACCAGGCCATCTCCCAGCAGGCCGGCGAGCCGTTCCCAGTCGGGGTTCCAGTAGGCCTTCCATTCGGTCACCAGCATCAGCGCGCAGGCGCCCTCGCAGGCGACGTGGGGGTCGCCATCGAACACCTCCAGCAGCGGCTGCTCGCCCACCTCCTCCAGCAGTGCTGGAATCGCCGCGGGATCGTGGAGCCGGACCCGCACCCCCTCCGCCCACAGCGCCCGCAGCAGGCGCAGCACCGGGGCATGGTCGATGCGCGCCGTGCCGGGCTTGAACGCCGCCCCCCAGATGGCCACGGTGCGCCCCTCGAGGCGGCCATGGAAGTGGGACCACAGCTTGCGGAACAGCGTCTCCTTCTTGTGCTCGTTGATGTCGAGCACCTGCTCGAGCAGCGCCGAGCGCCGCCCGCTGGCGGACTGGACGTCGGCCAGGCGCATCAGGTCCCGGGAGAAGTTGGGGCCGCCGAAGCCGCAGCCGGGGTAGAGATACTCGTAGCCGATGCGGGAATCCGCCCCCATGCCTCGGCGCACGTACTCGACATCGACGCCCAGGCTGTCGGCCAGGCCGGCCATCTCGTTCATGTAGCTGATACGGGTGGCCAGCATGCCGTTGATGGCGAACTTGGTGAGCTCGGCGGCGCGGCGCGGCATGCGCTGGATCACCTCGCTGCGGCGGTTGAAGGCCCGCAGCAGCTCACGCATCTGCGCCTCGGCGGCGGCATCGTCGCTGCCGAGCAGCCAGCGTCCTGGGCGCGTGAAGGTGTCCCAGGCGCGCCCCTCCTCCAGCAGGTCCGGCAGGGAGACCGTCCGGCCGCGGCCGTCGAGCTGGGCCTCCAGGCGCTCGGTCTCGCCCACCGGGAAGGTGGAGTTGTTGACCACTAGGGTCGCGGCGCCGCCGGCAAGGGCGGCCAGCAGCGGGGCCAGGTCGCCGCGCTGCCCGGGGGCGACAGCCAGCCAGAGCACCTCCTGGTCGGCGGGGCGCGCCGCCTCGAGGGACTCGACGAGGCGCAGGCTGCCGCCCTGGCGGCTCTCCTCCAGCTGGGCCAGCAGCCGAGGCTCACGGCGCAGCCAGTCGGCGTGCTCGAGTTCTGCCCAGGGCGTCTCGGGATGGGGCAGCCAGGTGACGCGATGGCCCACCGAGGAGAGCGCGGCGGCGGCGGTGGCCGCGGCCAGTTCACTGCCGTGGATCAGCACACGCATGGCGTCAGGCCTCGTTGGCGTAGCGGGTGAGCAACTCGCGGAATCCCTCGCCATAGCGGGCATGGCGGCGTCCGTAAGCGAGGATCGCTTCCAGGTAGCCGAGCTGGTGACCGCAGTCGTAGGTCTTGCCGCGCATGCGGAAGGCATCGACGCCCTCGCACTGGCGGAGGGTCTCGATGGCGTCGGTGAGCTGGATCTCGCCCCCGGCCCCCGGGGCCGTCTCGGCCAGCAGCTGGAAGATGCTGCCGGGCAGCGCGTAGCGGCCGATCACCGCCAGGTTGGAGGGCGCCTCCTCCACAGCCGGCTTCTCCACCACGCCGGCCAGCGGGCGCGACTCGCCGGGAGCGGGTGTCTCGCCCCCGGTATCGACGATGCCGTACTTGTAGGTCAGCTCGCGGGGCACCTCCTCTACCATCAGCTGGGCGCGACCGCTGGCGTCGAAGGCGCCGAGCATGCAGGCCAGGTCATTGCGCTCGAGGCCCTCGGCATCCACCAGCACGTCGGGGAGCAGCACCGCAAAGGGCTCGTCGTCCCCCACCACCGGGCGGGCGCAGAGCACGGCATGGCCGAGCCCGAGGGGCTCGGGCTGGCGCACGCTGATGATATTGACCTCCTCCGGGACGATGCTGCGCAGCTCGGCGAGCAGCTCGTGTTTGCCCTTGGCCTCGAGGCTCGCCTCCAGCTCGAAGTGCTTGTCGAAGTGGTTCTCGATGGCCGACTTGCTGCCATGGGTCACCAGCACGATATCGCGGATGCCGGCGGCGACCGCCTCCTCGACCACGTACTGGATCACCGGACGGTCAACGATGGTGATCATCTCCTTGGGAATTGCCTTGGAGGCCGGCAGGCAGCGGGTGCCGAAGCCGGCGACGGGAAGCACGGCCTTCTTGATCATGGTGAAATCCTTGTCCGTAACGTCATCGTCAGTGAATGGCCGCGACACGGCCAGCCCCGGAGAGCCCCGCCGCGTTGCGTCAGGCGACTCCCGCCCCTGGCCATGGGAATGCGGCCTTAAGAGCGGGTAGAATGGTGCCATGATACCGGACGAGCCTGGCCCTGCCACTGTGCCGGCCAGGCAACACCCATGGTTAGGACTGCATCGTGATTCCTGAACGGAGAGCTCAGATGGGCGCAAGTCAGACGCAAGCGGGCAACGTCGATCCCGGCGAGATTGCCAAGTTCGAGGCCCTGGCCAGCCGCTGGTGGGACCCGGAGAGCGAGTTCAAGCCGCTCCATGAGATCAACCCGCTGCGTCTGGACTTCATCGATGCCCGCGCGGGCCTTGCCGGCAAGCGTGTCGTGGACGTGGGCTGCGGCGGCGGCATCCTGGCCGAGGCGATGGCCCACCGCGGCGCCCGGGTCACCGGCATCGATCTCGGCGAGGCGCCCCTGGCGGTGGCCAGGCTGCATGCCGAGGAGAGCGGCGTCGAGGTCGACTATCGCCGCATCAGCGTGGAGGCGCTGGCCGAGGAGATGCCCGGCGAGTTCGACGTGGTGACCTGCCTGGAGATGCTCGAGCACGTGCCCGACCCGGCCTCGGTGGTGCGCGCCTGCGCCACCCTGGTCAAGCCCGGCGGTCAGCTCTTCTTCTCTACCCTCAACCGCAACCCCAAGGCCTATGCCCTGGCGATCCTCGGCGCGGAATACCTGCTGCGCCTGCTGCCCCGCGGGACCCACGACTACGAGAAGTTCATCCGCCCGGCGGAGCTGGCCGGCTGGTGCCGCGCGGCTCACCTCGAGATCCAGGAGCAGAGCGGCTTGGTCTACAACCCGCTGACCCGGCGCTACCGCCTGCACCCCACCGACGTTTCGGTGAACTACCTGATGCACTGCCGCCGGGAGGCCGAGTGATCACCCCGACACGTCCGGCCGCCCTGCTCTTCGACCTCGACGGTACCCTGGTGGATACCGCGCCGGACCTGGCCCGGGCCACCAACGCGCTGCGCGCCCACCATGGGCTCGCCCCGCTGCCCTATCCGGTGATCCGCGCCCAGGTCTCCAACGGCGGCAGCGCCCTGGTGACCCTGGCACTCGGACTCGCCAGAGAGGCCGAGGGCCACGACGAAGCGCGCACCTTCCTGCTCACCGCCTACGGCGAGGCGGTGGCCGACGAGAGCCGTGTCTTCCCGCCGCTGGTGCGGCTGCTGGAGCAGTGGGAGAGTGCCGATCGCCCCTGGGGCATCGTCACCAACAAGCCGCGGGCCTATGCCGAGCCTCTGGTGGCCGCCCTGGGGCTGGCCCCGGGGGCGATGCTGTGTGCTGACGATCTGCCGGTGAAGAAGCCGGATCCGGCCCCGCTGCTGGAGGCCGCCCGCCGTCTTGCGGTGGCGCCCCAGGCCTGCTGGTACCTGGGCGACCACCTGCGCGACATCCAGGCCGCTCGCGCCGCCGGCATGGCGGCCGTGGCGGTGGGCTGGGGCTATGTGGAGGAAGGTGACGACTATCGCGCCTGGCCCGCCGACCTCTGGTTCGAGAGCGGTGAGGCCCTGGTGGAAGCCATCATCCTGGCTGAGACAGCTCCCACCCGCTGATCAGGGATTTGATCTGGCCGCCCTTGACGGCCGCCACGATACTGGAGGACGCGCCTGCCACCGTTCGTGGCGGGGCCTCGCACTTGCATCGGCGGAGGGCCCGGCGATGAAGCGTTGTCCTCACTGCGCGAGCCACGGCCTCTACCGAAATAGACGTGCGCTCTGGCGGCGGCTGCTCGGGCTTCCTCACACCTACAGCTGTATCGACTGCGGCGCCGACTTCTCGAGACGGCGCCTGCTGGCGGCGCAAGCGAAGCAGCTGGCCGCTGCGCAAGGCTGCGTCCATGAGATGTCCGGGGGCCGGCAGGGCCTGGCGCCCGGTGGCATCCGACGCCTCATGGCCCCCGCACCGGCGCTCCTGCGCCGCCTCACGCTGCCTCGGCGCCGGCTCGCCGCGCCGGGCCGGGACGGCGGCCTGGCCGGACGAGGGCGGCACGCCCTCGATACCCTCCTGCAGGGCGCCGGGCTCACCCCCATCTCGGTCTGGGCCCTCAAGCAGGTCGATGGCGACCTCCTCCACCTCTGCGGCAGCGGCACTCTGGAGCACCAGCAGTCACCCTGGGGCGCCCTGAGCGCGCTGCGCCAGGGTCGCTACCGAGGCGGCGTGCGCATGGGGGACTCCGGTATCGTGCTCAACAGTCGGCTGTTCGCGGCCTTGATTCCCCTCGATGAAATGACCCTTAAGGGACCGGCACGAGGCCATTGGCAAGGGCGCGAGTGGCGCGTGGCCCTGGTGCCGCGTCGCAGTTGGGAGCACGAGGGGCGGCTGGTGGCACATCGCGACGTGAGCGGAGAGGACGAGCGACTGATCAGCAGCGAGGACGTCACGGGGATTCGCGATCACATCGACCCGCAGGCCGCCGCACCCGGCTCGGCCAGCTTCCGGGCGGGCATCGGCCGCCCGGAAGGCTTCGTGGTGCGGGGACCTATCCGGCGTCGGGACTCATGACCGGGGCGGCTGGGCGTCGAAGCTCTCGCCGTTGTGGCCGCGGCTATCGGGCCCCATCAGCCACAGGTAGGTAGGCATGATCTCCTCGGGAGTGCGCAGGGTCTCCGGCAGCTCGCCCGGATAGGCCTGCTTGCGCATCTGGGTGCGGGTGGCGCCGGGATTCAGGCTGTTGACCCGCACGTTGCCCAGGTGCTCGACCTCGTCGGCCAGCACCTCCATGAGCCCCTCGGTGGCGAACTTGGAAACCGCGTAGGCCCCCCAGTAGGCACGTCCGCGGCGCCCGACGCTGGAGGAGGTGAACACCAGCGAGGCATCCGCGGACGCCTTGAGCAGCGGCAGCAGCGCCTGGGTCATCCAGACGGGACCGTTGAAGTTGACCTGCATCACCTGCTCCCACAGCTCCGGGTTGTACTGCTCGAAGGGCGTGATGCGCCCCAGCAGGCCGGCGTTGTGCAGGATACCGTCGAGGCGGCCGAACTCCCGGTCCAGGGTTTCGGCCATGTCGTGGTAGTCCTTGAGGGTGGCGCCCTCGAAGTTGAGCGGGAAGATCGCCGGCTGAGGCCCGCCCGCGGCCTCGATCTCGTCGTAGACCTTCTCCAGCTTGGCGATGGTACGGCCCAGCAGGATCACCGTGGCCCCGTGGCGGGCAAAGGACAGGGCCGCGGCCCGGCCGATCCCGTCACCCGCGCCCGTTACCAGGATGATGCGGTCCTTGAGCAGGTCCGCAGGGGCCTGATAGTCGATCTTGCAGGTCGTCATGGGGTCTCCTTGGTGATCAGTTGCCGGACTGGCGCAGGAAGTCGTTGGCCAGGCCCGCTGCGGTGGTGTCCGGGTAGTCGTCGCGCACCCGCTCGAGCAGCTCGCGGCTGGCCTGGGGGTCGCCCTGGCGCGCCTTGAGCAGGCCCAGCTTGTAGAGGGAGTCGGGCACCTTGTTGCTCTGCGGGAAGTCGTCGAGCACGGTGCGGAACTCGCGCTCGGCCGCCTCGAGGTCGCCCTCCGCGGCGTGCAGCTCTCCCAGCCAGTAGTAGGCATTGGCGGTCAGGCTGTTGTCGGGGTGCTGGGCCACGAAGCGTTCGAAGGCGCCGATGGCCTCGCTGAACTCCCGGGCCTGGACCCTGGCGAAGGCCTGCTGATAGGCCTGCTGGGCCTCGGGGCTCGCGCCGCTGGGCGACGGAGCCTGGGCCACCTGGCGTGCGGCCTCGTCATCGACCTGGGCGCTCGCATCCCCGCCGACGCCGACCGGCGCTGTGGCGAGCCTGTCCTCGAGGTCCAGGTACTGGTCGCGAGTCTGGCGGCGCAGCTGCTCGAGCTGGTGCCGAAGCTCCTCGACCTGGCCGCGCAGCTGGCGGATCTCCTCCTCGTGCTGCTGGACCTGATTGAAGATCACCAGGCTGCCGCCGGCAGCCTCGCGGGTTTCCGTCTGCTGGTAGAAGGTGCGCGGCTGGGAGGTGAGGTCTTCGACCACCGGCTGCTGCGCGACTGCGGGGAGCCATACGGACAGCGGGAGCACCAGGGCTCCCGCGCCGCACAGTCCTTTCAGACCGTGTTTCATGCGTGTCTCCATCGACGCGGGTGCCGACGACTCAGTAGGCGAAGACGACCCGACGGTTCTGGGCGTAGGCTTCCTCGTTCTGGCCACGGGCGGCCGGGCGCTCCTCGCCGTAGCTCACTACCTCGACCTGGGAGGGCGACACGCCCTGCACGGAGAGGAAGCGCTCCACGGAGCGGGCACGACGCTCGCCCAGTGCCATGTTGTATTCGCGGGTGCCACGCTCATCGGTATGGCCCTGCAGGACCACACGGGAGTTGCCGTTCTCGCGCAGGTAGCGGGCGTGGGCGGCCAGCACCGGTTCGAACTCGCTGCGGATGCGGTCGCTGTCGAACTCGAAGTAGATGGTGCGCTGCTGGGGGATGCGGCCATCGGCCTCCTGGCCCGCGGTGCCGCTGCCGAAACCGGTGCCGCCTACCTGGCTACCGGAGACGCCGCTGCCGGCCACGCCGTTGCCGGTGCGGGAACTGTCCATGGACCCGTCCTGGGTCCCGCCACTGCTGGAACAACCTGCCACGAAGGCCAGGGACAGAGCGACCGCCAGGGTCCTGGCGTAGGGCTTGAGTTGCATTGTGTTACTCCTTACTGAATCGAAGAGCACCAACATCACTGTGGTCAGTTGAGAAAGGGAGACCATGCGGGTTCACGCACGTCGCCCGATGCGGAAGGCAGCCGGAAGGACGCACGTCCGTCGGCGGTCACTGCCCCCAATACCCCGCTGTTACCCTGCTGGGTGGCGAAGATTACCATGGTCCCGTTGGGCGCAACACTGGGGGATTCATCCCAGCGCGAATCGCTCAGCACGACCAGTCGTCCGCTGTCCAGGTCCTGGCGCGCCACCTGGTAGCCGTTGCTGGAGCGATGGACGAGGAAGATCGATTCCCCGTCGGGCGCGAAGCGCCCACGGGCATTGTAGTTACCGGTGAAGGTGAGTCGCTGCTGCTGGCCGCTGCCGAAGTCGTGGCGGTAGAGCTGCGGCCCGCCGCTGCGGTCCGAGGTGAACAGCAGGCTGCGACCGTCGGGTGCCCAGGCCGGCTCGGTGTCGATGCTCGAGCTGTTGGTGATGCGCTGGAAATCCCGCGAGGCGATATCCATTACGTAGATCTCCGGCTGGCCATCCTTGGAGAGGGACATGGCCAGGCGACGGCCATCCGGTGACCAGGCCGGGGCCCCGTTGATGCCCTCGAAGGAGGTCGCGCGCACCCGCTGGCCCGAAGCCAGGTCCTGGATATAGATCGCCGGCCGCTCGGTCTCGAAGGAGACATAGGCCAGGCGGCGCCCGTCGGGCGACCAGGCCGGCGACAGGATCGGTTCCCGTGAGCTCAGCACCTGCTGGCTGTTGCGGCCGTCGGCATCCGCCACGTAGAGGGTGAACTGCATGTTGTCACCCACGCCCTGGGCCGTCACGTAGGCGATGCGGGTCGAGAAGGCGCCGCGAATGCCGGTGATCGCCTCGAAGATCTGGTCGCTGATGTAGTGGGCGGCGCCGCGCAGTTCGTTCTGGTCGGCGGTGACCACCTCCCCCAGCATGCGGCGCTCGCCGCTGACGTCCATCAGCTCGTAGCGCAGGCGGTAGCCGTTGCCTTCGCGGCTGGCACGCCCCACCACCAGGTAGCGCACGTCCAGACTGCGCCAGGTGCCATAGCGCACCTCGTCGCTCTCGCTGGGGCGGTCGAGCATCTGACGGCGCGGCAGCGGGTCGAAGTAGCCGCTGCGCTCCAGGTTGTCGTGGATCACCTGGGCGACGTCCTCGGGGAAGTCGTCGCCGCCGGCGAAGGGCACCACGGCGACCGGGGTCGCCCGGTCACTGCCGCGGGTGATCTCGATGGTCAGGTTGGCCTGGGCCATGCCGCTGAAGAACAGCAGCAGAGCCGTCAGCCAGGAAGTGATCAGGGCTTTCATCAGCGCACGTCTCCCGGTGTGAAACGCAGATTGAATTGACGGTAGTCCCGTTGCAGGTTGGCTGGCAACTGTCGCAGTTCGGCGAACGGTGCCGCGGCCTCGACCGCCTGGATCGCCGAGCGATCGAAGGCGCTGTCGCCGCTGCTGCGGGTGATCGAGGCGCCGAACAGCTCGCCGGAGGGGCCGAGACGCACCGCGACCTCCGTGGTGGCACCGCCCGGTACATTGGGGGGAATCACCCAGGCCTGCTCCACCGCGCGGCGAACCAGGTTGATGAAGCTGTTGGCGGCCTCCTGGCCCTGTCGCGCATTGGCAACGGCGTCGCTCTCGCCATCGATGGCGCGATCGAGCCCCTGGCTTGCCGCCTCGGCGGCGCGGCGTGCGGCCTCCTCGGCCTCGCGCTGACGCTGGGCTTCCTGCTCCCGGCGGCGCTGCTCCTCCGCTTCGCGCTGACGACGGGCCTCTTCCTCGGCCTGGCGCTGGCGTTCAGCTTCCGCCTGGCGCTGGCGTTCGGCCTCCGCTTCCGCCTGACGCTGGCGTTCGGCCTCCGCTTCCGCCTGACGCTGGCGTTCGGCCTCCGCTTCCGCCTGGCGCTGGCGTTCGGCTTCCGCTTCCGCCTGACGCTGGCGTTCGGCTTCCGCCTCGGCCTGACGCTGGCGTTCGGCCTCCGCTTCCGCCTGGCGCTGGCGTTCGGCCTCCGCTTCCGCCTGACGCTGGCGTTCGGCCTCCGCTTCCGCCTGGCGCTGGCGTTCGGCTTCCGCCTCCGCCTGACGCTGGCGTTCGGCTTCCGCCTCGGCCTGACGCTGGCGTTCGGCCTCCGCTTCCGCCTGGCGCTGGCGTTCGGCCTCCGCTTCCGCCTGGCGCTGGCGTTCGGCTTCCGTCTCGACCTGACGCTGGCGTTCGGCTTCCGCCTCGGCCTGGCGCTGCCGCTCGGCCTCTTCCTGCTGAAGGCGCTGCTCCTCCCGCTGCTGGGCTTGGCGTTCGGCCTCCGCTTCCGGCTGACGCTGGCGTTCGGCTTCCGCCTCGGCCTGGCGCTGCCGCTCGGCCTCTTCCTGCTGAAGGCGCTGCTCCTCACGCTGCTGGGCTTGGCGTTCGGCCTCCTCGGCGCGCCGGGCGGCTTCGGCCTCGGCCGCCTCAGCGGCACTCCGGGCCTCCTCCTGAGCCCGGGTCTCGGCCTCCTGCTCCGCCTGTCGCGCGGCCTCGACGGCGGCCGCCGCCTCCTCTGCCTCGCGTGCGGCCTCCTCGGCCTGACGCTGCTCCTCCGCTTCCCGCGCCAGGGCGCGCGAGCGCGCCGCCTCGGCACGCTGCGCCTGATCGGTCACCGTCTCGGTGCTGACCAGGGTAGCCTGAACAATGGAGGATGAGGTCGGTTCCGGCTCGCGGCTGGGCAGGCTGATCACGCTGAACAGCACCACCACCACGTGCAGCGCCACCGCGAGGATCGTCGGCAGGCCGTACCCTACCCGTGGGTCCTGTGTGGCCATCGATAATCCTCAGCCTTCCCCGCCGGGTGGTTCGGATATCAATCCGACGTTGGCCACGCCGGCCACCTGCAGGGTACTCATCAGGGTGACCACCTGACCGTAGGTAACATTGCGATCCCCGCGCACCATCACCGGCGTGCCGGGGCGGCGCTCGAGCAGGATGATCACCCGATCGGCGAGCTCGTCGAGGTCCACGGCGCTCTCCTCGCCGCCGATGGAGAGGTAGTAGCCGCCGTCGCGATCCACCGAGACGATGATCGGGTCGCTCTCATCAGCGTTCTCGATGGGCTCGGAGGTCACCTGGGGCAGATCGACCTGCACGCCCTGGGTCATCATGGGGGCGGTGATCATGAAGATCACCAGCAGCACCAGCATGACGTCGATGAAGGGCACGACGTTGATCTCGCCCATGGGCTTGCGCCCGCTGCGATTGAAAGGTCCATGCATGGCCAGACTCCCTCAGGCGGCGCCGGATTCGGCCCGGCCCTGCAGGTTGCGGTGCAGGATGGAGTGGAACTCCTCGGCGAAGTCCTCGTACTTGCCCAGCAGCCGCGCAGACTCGGACGACAGGCGGTTGTAGAAGATCACCGCCGGGATGGCGGCGAACAGCCCCATGGCGGTGGCGATCAGCGCCTCGGCGATCCAGGGGGCCACGGTGGCGAGGGTCGCCTGCTGGGTCATGGAGAGCGCCTGGAAGGAGCCCATGATGCCCCAGACGGTGCCGAACAGCCCGATATAGGGGCTGGCCGAAGCCACGGTGGCCAGGAACACCAGGTGCAGGCTGAGGCGCTCCTCCTCCCGGGACCAGGCCACCCGCATGCTGCGCTGGACGCCATCGAGGATCGCCTGGGGGCTCTTGGTCTTGGGCAGCAGGCGGTTGAATTCGCGGAAGCCGGCGCGGAACACGTGCTCGGCGCCCTGGGTCTCCTGCTCCGCCGGGGTCTCCCGGTAGAGCTCGTTGAGGTCGACCCCGGACCAGAAGCGCTCCTCGAAGGCCTGGTGGGTCTGCTTGGCACGGCGCATCACGAAGGTGCGCTGGAAGATCACGACCCAGGAGAGGATCGAGCCCACCGTGAGCAGCAGCATGACCAGCTGCACCACGGTACTGGCGCTCATGATCAGGTGGGGTATGGACATGGAGTCGTTCACGGGCATCCTCGTCAGTCTTGCGGTTGGGCAGAGGGTTGGGCCAGGGCCGCGGCCAGCGCCGGCGGCCAGGGTACGGGCTTGAGGCGCGTCGCATCGATGCAGGCGATGTCGACCCGCGCCTCGCACAAGGGTTCCCCGCGACGGCTCACGACCTGGCCGAACTGCAGCCGGGCGCGGCCATGGGACCGGATCTCTGCGCTCACCTCGAGCGCGTCGTCCAGTCGGGCGGGCTTGGCATAGCGACACTCCAGCTTGTGCACCACCAGCTGGATGCCGGCCTCGAACAGCTCGCGCTGGGTGATCCCCTGCGCGCGCAGCCACTCGCTGCGTGCCCGCTCCATGTACTTGAGGTAGTTGACGTAGTAGACGATGCCACCGGCATCGGTGTCCTCGATATAGACGCGCACCGGCAGACGGAAATCGCTCACGGCCGAGTCTCCCCAGCGGCGTCCGCGGCATCCTCGGCGGGTGTCAGGCCGAAGTGCAGCCAGGCCTGGCGGGTCACCACCCGCCCCCGCGCGGTGCGCATCATCAGCCCCTGCTGGATCAGGTAGGGCTCGATGACGTCCTCGATGGTGTCGCGTTCCTCGCCGATGGCGGCGGCCAGCGAGTCGACCCCCACCGGGCCGCCGTCGAACTTCTCGATCATCGCCAGCAGCAGGCGGCGGTCCATATGGTCCAGGCCGTGGTGGTCGACGTGGAGCATGTCCAGCGCCCGGTCGGCGATCTCGGCGTCGATACGGCCGCTGCCGCGCACCTCGGCGTAGTCGCGCACGCGGCGCAGCAGGCGGTTGGCGATGCGCGGGGTACCCCGGGAGCGGCGTGCCACTTCCCTGGCGCCGTCGGCGTCCGCCTCGACCCCCATCAGCCGCGCCGAGCGGGTGACGATCTCGGTGAGCTCGCCGATGGCATAGAACTCCAGGCGCTGGACGATGCCGAAGCGATCGCGCAGCGGTGAGGTCAAAAGCCCCGCCCGGGTGGTCGCCCCCACCAGGGTGAAGGGTGGCAGGTCGAGCTTGATGGAGCGTGCCGCCGGCCCCTCGCCGATCATGATGTCGAGCTGGAAGTCCTCCATGGCGGGGTAGAGGATCTCTTCCACCACCGGCGAGAGGCGATGGATCTCGTCGATGAAGAGCACATCGCCGGCTTCGAGGTTGGTCAGCATGGCGGCTAGGTCGCCGGCGCGCTCCAGCACCGGGCCGGAGGTGGACTTGAGCCCCACTCCCATCTCGGCGGCGATGATGTTGGCCAGGGTCGTCTTGCCCAGCCCCGGGGGGCCGAACACCAGGGTGTGGTCGAGGCTCTCGTCCCGGGCGCGGGCGGCGCCGATGAAGATCTCCAGCTGCTCGCGCACTCGCGGCTGGCCGATGTAGTCGGCCAGCCGCTTCGGGCGGATGGCGCGGTCGATGGGCTCCTCGCCCTCGCGGACGTCGGCAGCGATCAGGCGATCGTTCTCCAGCATCGCGCTACCCCGCCATCCGGCGGCTCAGGGCCGCCTTGATCATCGCCTCGGTGCTCCCCTCGCCCTCGAGGCCCGCCAGCATCCTGGCCGCCTCGGCGGGCTTGTAGCCAAGGCTGACCAGGGCCGCCTCGGCATCGGCCAGGGGGTCGTGGCGCGAGGCGGTGGGCTGGGCGCCGCTGGCCAGCTCCGCCAGGGCGTCGTCACCGGGCTCCCAGTGGGGGAAGCGGTCGCGCATCTCGATGATCAGCCGCTCGGCGGTCTTCCTGCCCACTCCGGGCAGGCGCATCAGCGCCTTGACGTCGTCGTCGAGCACGCAGCGCCGGAAGGCGGCCTCGTCCATGCCGGAGAGGATCGCCAGGGCAAGTCTGGGGCCTACGCCATTGACCTTGATCAGTGCGCGGAACAACGCCCGCTCCTGCTCCCGGGCGAAGCCGTAGAGCAGGTGGGCGTCATCGCGCACGATCAGGTGGGTGTGCAGGGAGACGGCCTCGCCGGTGGCCGGCAGGGCCACCAGGGTGGTCATGGAGGCCTCGAGCTCGTAGCCGACCCCGGCCACATCCACCACCAGCCAGGGAGGCTGCTTCTCAAGCAGGGTGCCGCGCAGGCGTCCAATCATGGAGAAATCCGTGTCCTTCACTGCAGGAAAGGCGGCTCAGGGCCGCCGATGACGCCACTATACTGGTCGCCCGTGCGGCTGACCAGCCCATGCTGAAACAGCGTTCGACAACTCGTGAAAGCCTCCGTCGACGTCGCCGGAGAGCGACAGCCTCAGGGTTGGAAATCGCGCCAGGAAAGGCCCTTCCTGCGGCTGCGGTGGCCGCCGAAGCTGCCGGCCTGGAGCAGGCCGAGGCGAGCATAAGCGTGAGTCAGGGCAATGGCCAGTGCGTCGGCGGCATCGGCCTGGGGCGTGGCGGAGAGCTTGAGGATGGCCGTCACCATATGCTGCACTTGGGCCTTGTCGGCGCCACCGGTGCCGGTCACCGCCTGCTTGATCTGCCGCGGACCGTACTCGCTCACCGGGAGGCCGTGGTTGGCGGCACAGACGATGGCGGTGCCCCGGGCCTGGCCGAGCTTGAGCGCCGAATCGGCGTTCTTGGCCATGAACACCTGCTCGATGGCGAATTCACCGGGGCGATGGATGGCGATCAGCTCACTCACCCCCGCATAGACCTGGGCCAGCTTCTGGGCCAGGTCGTCGGCCCGGATGCGGATGCAGCCGCTCGCCACATAGCGTGGCGTCGAGGTCGAGACGTCGAGCACCCCGTAGCCGGTGAGCCGCGAGCCGGGGTCGATGCCGAGAATCAGCACGACCCTGCCCCGCCATCGGTTCGCTGCGTGCTCCTCATGGGGCCTCCCTGCTCGGCTCGGTGATCGGATCAATCGTCATCATACGATACCGGCGCCCATCGGGCGCCGGTCTCTTGCTGCGTCAGGGGCCAGGAGGAATCACTCCTGACCTTCCGCCTTGGCCTTCTGGCGCAGCCGGATGCTCAGCTCGCGCAGCTGCTCGACGCTCACCTCGCCCGGGGCGTCGGTCATCAGGCAGCCAGCGCTCTGGGTCTTCGGGAAGGCAATCACCTCGCGGATGGTGCGGGCACCCGCCATCAGCATCACCAGGCGGTCGAGGCCGAAGGCCAGGCCGCCATGGGGCGGTGCACCATACTGCAGGGCGTCGAGCAGGAAGCCGAACTTCTCGCGGGCCTCCTCCTCACCGATGCCGAGGATCTCGAACACGGTGGTCTGCATGGCCTGGTCGTGGATACGGATGGAGCCGCCGCCCAGCTCGGTGCCGTTGAGCACCATGTCGTAGGCCCGGGAGAGCGCGCCCGCCGGGTTGGCCTTGAGCTCCTCGGGGCTGCAGGAGGGCGAGGTGAAGGGGTGGTGCAGCGGGCTCAGGCGACCGTCGTCGTCGGCCTCGAACATCGGGAAATCCACCACCCACAGCGGCGCCCAGGGCCGGGTGTAGAGGTCGAGGTCCTCGCCCAGCCTGACGCGCAGCGCGCCGATCGCCTCGTTGACGATGCGCGCCTTGTCGGCACCGAAGAAGATGATGTCGCCGTCCTCGGCGCCGACGCGGTCGAGCAGCTGCTCCACCACGTTCTCCATGAACTTGACGATGGGCGACTGCAGGCCCTCGAGGCCCTTGGCGCGCTCGTTGACCTTGATCCAGGCCAGGCCCTTGGCGCCATAGATGCCGACGAACTTGGTGTAGTCGTCGATCTCCTTGCGCGAGAGCTTGGCCCCACCCGGCACGCGCAGCGCGGCCACGCGGCCATCCTCGGCGCTGGCCGGGCCTGAGAAGACCTTGAAGTCCACCTGCTGCATCAGGTCGTCGACATCAGTGAGCTCGAGCGGGATGCGCAGATCCGGCTTGTCGGAGCCGAAGCGGTTCATCGCCTCGCTCCAGGTCATGCGCGGGAACTCGGGCAGCTCAACCTTGAGCACCTCCTGGAAGAGCTGGCGGATCATCGCCTCGGTGATCCCCATGATGTCGTTCTCGGAGACGAAGGAGGCCTCGAGGTCGATCTGGGTGAACTCCGGCTGGCGGTCGGCGCGCAGGTCCTCGTCGCGGAAGCACTTCGCGATCTGGTAGTAGCGGTCGAAGCCGGCCACCATCAGCAGCTGCTTGAACAGCTGCGGCGACTGGGGTAGCGCGAAGAAGCTGCCCGGATGGGTGCGGCTCGGCACCAGGTAATCGCGGGCCCCTTCCGGGGTCGCGCGGGTGAGGATCGGGGTCTCGATGTCGAGGAAGCCCTGTCCCTCCAGGAAGGCGCGCACGCTGTGGGAGATCCGCGAACGCAGGCGCAGTTTCTCGATCATCTCGGGACGGCGCAGGTCGATGTAGCGGTGCTTAAGGCGCACCTCCTCGCCCACCTTGCCGTGCTCGTCGAGCTGGAAGGGCGGCGTGGCGGCGGTGTTGAGCACCTCCACCTCCTTGGCCAGCACCTCGATCATGCCGGTGGGCATGTTGGGGTTCTGGGTACCTTCCGGGCGCAGCCGCACGCGGCCCTGGATGCGCAGCACGTACTCGCTGCGCGCGCGGTCGGCGGTGGCGAAGGCCTCGGCGGTATCGGGGTCGACCACGACCTGAGCGATGCCGTCGCGATCGCGCATGTCGAGGAAGATCACGCCCCCGTGGTCACGGCGGCGATGTACCCAGCCGCACAGGGTGACCGTCTGGTCCACCAGGGTCTCGTTGAGCTGGCCGCAATAATGGCTGCGCATGTCGTATCCTGTTCTGTAGCGAAATGAGGGGTTGGCGAGTGGCTGGGCGGCCCTCAGGCCGCCGCGCCCTCCTTCTTGCTGGACGATGACTCGCTCTGGGCGGAGCCTCCTGCATCACCGGCCAGGTTCTTCTTACCGCCGGACTTAAAGTCGGTCTCGTACCAGCCGCCGCCGGCCAGGCGGAAACCGGCCGCCGAGACCAGCCGCGAAAGCGCGGGGGCCTCGCAGGCGGGACAGTCGGTCAGCGGAGCGGCGCTGATCTTCTGAAGCTTTTCCAGGCGCTGGCCGCAGGCCTTGCACTCGTATTCGTAGATGGGCATGGTTTGATCACTCCGGAAAATCACGGTATCCAGATCAGGACGCTGCCGGGCGTTCCCGGCGACAACGAATATGTGGCCGGCCCGCAGCGAATCCAAGCCTGCCAAAGCCGGACATTATAGCGTGCCCACCACCCGTGCGGGCAAGGCGCCTGCGCAAGGCCCCCAGAAGGAAGCCAACCGATGAATGCCGTCCTCCTCGATGCCTCAAGCCTCGGCCCCGATATCGACCTCGCCCCGATCCGTGAGCAGGTCGACTCCCTGGCGGTCCACGATCAGAGCACCACCGCCGAAGCCCGCGAGCGCCTGGCCGGGGCCCGGGTCGCCATCGTCAACAAGGTGGTGCTGGACGCCGCGACCCTCGAGGCGCTGCCCGAGCTCAGGTTGATCTGCGTGCTTGCCACTGGCACCAACAACATCGACATGGCCGCCGCCGAGCGCCTGGGCATCGCGGTGAAGAACGTCACCGCCTACGGCACCGCCAGCGTGGCCCAGCACACCCTGATGCTGATGCTCGCCCTGGCCAACCGCCTGCCCCTCTACCAGCGCGACGTGGCGACCGGGCGCTGGGGCGAGAGCCCCTTCTTCTGCCTGATGGACCACGGCACCCTGCAGCTGGAGGGCAAGCGCCTGGTGATCGTCGGCCAGGGGGTGCTCGGCAGCCGGGTCGCCCAGCTCGCCGAGGCCTTCGGCATGGCCGTGACCTTCGCGGCCCGGCCCGGCAAGGCGGATGACAGCCGCCCCACCCTGGCCGACCTCGCCCCCGAGGCCGACATCATCAGTCTGCACTGCCCGCTCAGCGAGGCGACCCGGCACCTGGTCGATGCCGACCTGCTGGCCACCCTCAAGCCTGGCGCCCTGCTGGTCAACTGCGCCCGCGGGGGCATCATCGACGAGCTGGCGGCCCTCGAGGCCCTCCGCGAGGGACGCCTGGGCGGGCTCGGCGTCGACGTGCTGCCGGTGGAGCCGCCCCGCGACGGCCATCCGCTGATCGATGCCCTGGCGGAGCCGCTGAACCTGATCGTGACCCCTCACAATGCCTGGATCACCCCGGAGTCGCGCCAGAATGTGGTGGCCCTCACCGCCGACAACCTGCGCGCCTGGCAGTCCGAGTGACGGAGGCCCCAGCCCATGCTGCACAACTTCGGCTCCATCAACCTCGACCACGTCTATCGCGTTCCCCACTTGGTCAGGCCCGGGGAGACGCTGGCCAGCCATGACTATCGCGTGGGGCTGGGCGGCAAGGGGGCCAACCAGTCCCTGGCCATGGCCCGGGCCGGCGGGCGGGTCTGTCACTGGGGCCGGCTGGGCCGCCAGGACGCCTGGGCTCGAGACAGCCTGGCCCGGGCCGGGGTCGATGTCACCCATGTCAGCCTGGTGGATGCCCCCAGCGGCCACGCCATCATCCAGGTGGACGATGCCGGCGAGAACGCCATCATCCTCTTTCCCGGCGCCAACCACGGCTTCCAGCGCGCCGGCCTAGAGGCCCTGGTGGCCGCGACCCGCCCCGGCGACTGGCTGCTACTCCAGAACGAGTGCAACGGCCTCGAGCAGCTGCTTCCCCTGGCCGCCGGCCACGGGCTCAGGATCGCCTTCAACCCGGCCCCCATGAGCGAGGCGGTGAGTGAGCTGCCGCTGTCGGCCTGCCAGCTGCTGTTTCTCAACCGCAGCGAGGCGGCCGGGATCACCGGGCTGGCCCTGGAGGCGGGCGCGAAGGCCCTGCTCGACGCCCTGGCCGACCGGCTGCCGGGCTGTGACGTCGTGCTCACCCTGGGTGATGAGGGGGCCTGGTACCAGCGGGGCGACCAGCGTTGCCATCAGCCGGCGCTGGCGGTGACGGCCGTGGATACCACCGGGGCGGGCGACACCTTCATCGGCTACTACCTGGCAGCGCTTCAGCGCGGTGCCGCGGTGGCCGACTGCCTGACGCAGGCCAGCGCGGCCGCCGCCCTGGCGGTGCAGCGCCCGGGGGCCGCCGAGAGCATCCCGGTCGCCGCCGAGGTGGCGCGCCTGCTGAACGACTCGACCCCGCCCACAGCCCCAGCCTCTTGAGGAGCCCCCCATGCGCCATCCGATCATCTTCGATACCGACCCCGGGGTGGATGACGCCCAGGCCATCGCCATCGCCCTCCGTCACCCCGAGCTCGAGCTGCTCGGCCTGACCACCACCTATGGCAACGTCGACGTGGCCACCGCCACTCACAATGCCCTGCTGCTGGCCGAGCTGGCCGGACGCAGCGATGTGCCGGTGGCCCAGGGGGCAGCCGCGCCGCTGGTCAAGACCCGCTGTCCGCCGCCGGCCCATATTCACGGCGCCAACGGCCTGGGGGACATCGCGCTGCCAGCGGTGAAGGGCCGGGCCGACGGGCGAAGTGCTGCGCAGTTCATCGTCGATACCGTCAATGCCCGCCCCGGCGAGGTCACCCTGGTGGCGGTGGGGCCGCTGGGCAACCTGGCCGCCGCCCTCCAGCTCGACCCGACGCTCATCGAGCAGGTGAAGCAGGTGGTGATCATGGGCGGTTCGATCCGCGAGGGGGGCAACGTCACCCCGGTGGCCGAGGCCAACATGTTCAACGACCCCCATGCAGCGAGTCGGGTGCTGACCGCCGGCTGGCCGCTGACCCTGGTCGGCCTCGATGTCACCCACCGCTGCGTGCTGACGGCAGAGCACATGGCGCGCATCGAGGCCGGCCAGGGCGAGCTTGGCCGCGTGCTGGCCGGCAGCTACGCCTTCTACCGCGACTTCTACCGGACCTTCCTGGGCATCGACGGCTGCTGCCCCCACGACAGCTGCGCCCTCGCCTGGCTGCTCAGGCCAGAGCTCTTCAGCACGGCACGCGGCCACATCACCGTGGTCACCGACGGTGATGCTGAGGGCCAGACGCTCTTCGCCCCCGAGGGGCGGGCCTTCATCGACTCACGCTGGTCGCGAACGCCCGCGGTGGACGCCTGCCTGGGGGTCGACGGCGAAGCGGTGAGCGACTGGATCGCCGACGTTCTCGCCTGATGCCGCCGGCGGGGTGGCCCAAGCCAGCCCCCCTCGCCTCTGCCCACGTCACGCCCCTAGCTGGTACGGAAGTCATCCGGGACGTGGGCCTCGATCACCTCGAGCTCGACGTGGGTCACCCGAGCCTTCTCCGGCCCCCGCCAGAGCCACTCGCTGACCGCCTTCACGGCATCCGGGCCGCCGCACAGCAGCACCTCCACCCGTCCGTCGGGCAGGTTCCTGGCGTGGCCGGTGACACCGTGCTGCAGGGCCTGCTCCTGAGTCGCCCGGCGATACCAGACCCCCTGCACCTTGCCCGTCACCAGGGCCTTGACGCAGCACATCTCCATGCCCACCTCCATCATCGCAGTGTCCGGAACGGCCCGCTGCCGCTCCGCTGGGTATGCCCTCGTTTCTACCAGCCCCGACGCGATCAAGGCCAGCCCGGCATGCGACTTCCCGCCAATGCCGCCATGCTCTAACCTTGACCATAGCCCTGTCACCCGGCCACAAGCCCGATTGACAGGTCACCGCCCTACCCGGGCAAGCCAGTACAACGACAATCCTCATGAGGGAGAGCCACGCCATGCCGGTCTTCGAGCACCCGGAATTCGACCACCATCAGCAGATCGTCTTCGGCAGCGATGCCGGAAGCGGACTGCGCGCCATCGTCGCCATCCACGACACCACCCGCGGCCCCGCCCTCGGCGGCCTGCGTATCTACCCCTACGCCAGCGAGGCAGAGGCTCTCACCGACGTGCTGCGCCTCTCGCGGGGCATGAGCTACAAGTCGGCCATGGCGGACCTGCCCCTGGGCGGCGGCAAGGCGGTGATCATCGCCGACCCGCGCACCGCGAAGACCCCAGAGCTGCTGCGCGCCATGGGGCGTCTGGTGGACTCCCTGGGGGGCGCCTACATCACCGCCGAGGACTCCGGCTCCAGTGAGGCGGACATGCAGATCATCGCCGAGCAGACCCGTCACGTGGGCGGGCTGCGCCGAGCCAGCGGGGAATCCGGCGACCCCTCGCCCTTCACCGCCTGGGGCGTCTTCTGTGCGCTGAAGAGTGCGGTGCGCCACGCCCTCGGGCGCGGCGATCTCGAAGGGCTCAGGGTGGCGATCCAGGGCGTCGGCCATGTCGGCGCCCACCTGGCCCGCCACCTCGCGGATGCCGGTGCCCGCCTGGTGCTTACCGACATCGACCGCGAGGCCCTTGCCCACCTGGCCGAGGAGCTCGGTGCCGAGACGACGGCGCCGGAGGCGATCTTCGACGCCGAGGTGGACCTCTTCGCCCCCTGCGCCCTGGGCGCCGTGCTGGATGCCGAGGTGGTGGAGCGCCTCAGGGCGAGGGTGGTGTGCGGTGCGGCCAACAACCAGCTGGCCACCCCGGCCATGGCCGAGCGGCTGATGGGGCGCGGGATTCTCTATACGCCGGACTATGTGGCCAACGCCGGCGGGGTGATCGAGATCGCCTGGCAGCGCCGCGAGGACTATCGGCGCGAGGCGGTGATGGCGCATATCGAGGGGATCGGCGCGACCCTGGACGAGCTGTTCGCCCGGGCGGCCAGCGAGGGCCGCAGTCCCGCGACCATCGCCGACACCATGGCTCGGGAGCGCTTCGGCCGCGGCTGAGCCGGGCGAGGCCCCGCGTGCGGTGGCGGCCGGGCACCCCATACCGCGCGAGGCCGGCATGTTGCCGGCCTCGTCGCCTTGGGGCCTGGGCTCCGCTAGCTGTCCATCAGCTCGCGCCTGACCACCACGGCGGTATTGCGCGGCACCAGCGGCTGCCCCCGCTCGGCCAGGTGGCAGCGGGTGAAGGCGGCGCCGAACAGCAGGATCAGCGAACTGTAGTAGACCCACAGCAGGATCATCACCACCGAGCCCGCGGCCCCGTAGGTGGAGGCGGTGGCGGTGTGGGAGAGGTAGACGGCGATGGCCGAGCGCCCCACAGCAAAGAGCAGCGCGGTGACCACCGCGCCCACCACCACGTCCTGCCACCGCAGCACCACGTCGGGCAGCACCTTGAAGATGGTGGCGAAGAGCACTGCGATCACCGCCAGGGAGACGAGGAACTCGACCCCCGTGGTCAGGAAGCCCACGAAGGGCACCAGCTCGTCGGCGGCCTGCAGCATGGCCCGCACCATGACGCCGAAGATCAGCGAGACCAGCAGGATGAAGCCGATGGAGAGCACCACGGTCAGCGACAGCAGGCGGTTCTTGATGAAGATCAGGGCGCTGTTGGCGCTGGGCCGTGCGGTGACCCCCCAGATGGTGTTGAGCGAGAACTGCATCTGGGCAAACACCGTGGTGGCCCCCACCAGCAGGGCGCCGACGCCCAGCAGGGTGGGCAGCAGGCCCGACTCCTCGATGCGCGAGCTCGCCACGGCCTGTTCGATGGCGGCGGCGGCATCATGACCCATGGTGTCCTGCAACTGGGCGACGATCTGGCCCTGGGCGGCATCCTCGCCCAGCACCAGGCCGATCACGGTGACGGCGATGATCACCGTGGGGGCCAGGGAGAAGAGCGTGTAGAAGGCCAGCGACCCGGCGTAGCTGAAGGCGTTGCGCTCCAGCCAGAGGCGAATCGCCCCCTGGGTCACGTTCCACCAGAACAGCAGCCTGGCCCGGAGGGCGGCCGGCGTCAGTCGGTTGAGCTCGATCATGGTATTCCCCGCATCCCTGTGTGCCTTTCAGCATACGCGAATGAAACCGAGCCTGCTGCCGCGGGGCGCATTGCACCCGCCTGCGGCGCTGACCATAATGAGCGGCGCCTTCTTACCGCCCGCCAGGAATGCCCATGACCGACTGCCCGGACACCGACCGCGACGCCTACGACTTCGACTGCCTGGTGTTCATCGGTCGCTTCCAGCCGCCCCACCTGGGGCACCTGGCGGTGATCCACGAGGCGCTCAAGCGCGCTCGCCAGGTGATCGTGCTGGTGGGCTCCTCCTGGCAGGCGCGCTCGCTGCGCAATCCCTGGCGCTTCGACGAGCGCCGGGCCATGCTGCGCAGCGCCTTCGACGACGAGGAGAACCGCCGGCTCGCCGTGGTGCCGCTGCTCGACGCCCTCTACAACAACGATGTCTGGGTGCGCGACGTGCAGCGCAAGGTGCGCGATATCGCCAGCCCCCAGGGAGCGCGGCTGCCGCGCATCGGCCTGATCGGCGCCAGTCGCGGCCAGTCCAGCTACTACCTCTCGCTGTTTCCCCAGTGGGAGTCGGTCAGCGTGCCGCTGGTGGAGGGCATCTCGGCCAGCCAGATCCGCGAGCGGCTGTTCCGCTCCCCCTCCTCCGCCGACGACTACCTGAGCACCGGGGCCGCCCACGACCTGCCACCCGGGGTGGTGGCCGCCGTCCGCGACTTCTGCGCCGGCGACCACTACCGCCAGCTCAGCGAGGAGCAGCGCCTGCTGGACCAGTACCGCAGCGCCTGGGCCCAGGCGCCCTATCCGCCCATCTTCGTGACGGTGAACGCGGTGGTGGTGCAGTCGGGGCATGTGCTGCTGGTCCGCCGCACGGCAGCGCCGGGCAAGGGGCTGCTGGCGCTGCCCGGCGGCTTCATCAACTCCCATGAACGGCTGCTGGATGCCTGCCTCCGGGAGTTGCGCGAGCGGATTCGCCTCAAGGTGCCGGAACCGGTGCTCAAGGGCTCGCTGCGCGGCCAGCGGCTCTTCGACGAGCCCCATCGCAGCTGGCGGGGCCGCACCCTGGCGGAGGCTTTCTACTTCGCGCTGACCCCCGACCAGCAGCTGCCACGCCTCAAGCCGGTCAAGGGCGGCGACCACGCCCGCTGGGTGGCACTGGCGGACCTCGATCCCGAGGCCCTCTTCGAGGACCACTTCTTCATCATCCAGGACTTCCTGGGGCTGCCCGCCGACTTCGGGGGGGGCTAGGGCTCAGGCCTGGAGGAAGTCGCGGGGCAGCTTCTGCATCTGCCGCCACAGCCGCTCCACGCCGGGCTTGTGGACCAGCGAACAGCGATAGAGGCGGATCTCCAGGGGCACGTCCCACTCCTCGCCCCCGGCGCGCACCAGGCGTCCGCTCTTGAGCTCATCGCGGATGCAGAAATCGGGGATCCAGGCCATGCCGATGCCCTGCAGCACCATGCCCTTGAGCCCCTCTGCCATGGCGGTCTCGTAGACGGTGCGCAGGCGCAGACGCAGGGCGTCATTCTTGAGCAGCATACGCACGCTGCTACCCAGGAAGGCGCCCTGGGTATAGGCGAGATAGGGAATCGACTCGCTGCCCTCCAGCGGAAAGCGCGGCTTGCCCTCCTCGTCCGGCAGGCTCACCGGCAGCATCTTCACCTGGCCGATGGAGAAGGAGGGAAACACCTCCGAGTCGAGCTGCATGCTGGCGTAGGGGTCATAGTAGGCCAGCATCAGGTCGCACTTGCCCTCCCTCAGCACGTGGATCGCCTCCCCCACATTCATGGCCACCAGCCGGGTCGGCAGCTCGCCGACCCCCTGCTGAAGGCGGGAGATCCAGGGGGGAAAGAAGCTCAGCGCCAGGGAGTGGGCGGCGACGATATCCAGCGCCTCGTTGGCGATGGAGAGCCCACGCAGGTGGCCCAGGCTCTCGTTGAGCTGCTCCACCAGGTTGCGGGCGGTCACCAGGAACAGCTGCCCCTCGGGGGTGAGGTCCACGGGGGTGGTGGAGCGGTCCACCAGGGTGGCGCCCACCGCCTGCTCCAGGGCGCGAATGCGGCGGCTGAAGGCGGGCTGGGTGACGTGGCGCTGCCTCGCCGAGGCGGAAAAGCTGCGGGTATTGGCCAGAGCGACGAAGTCTTCCAGCCACTTGGTCTCGAGGTTCACCGTGACTCCCGGTCCGCGGATGGCAGGGTGGCCGACACAGCGGCCATCGTGAAACGATAATGTATCACTGGATGGGGGACAGCAGATAGGCGGCCCGTGAGACCAGCTTGCGCCACAGTGGCCGCGAGGTGATCTCCTCCAGGTCGATGCGCCGGCAATCTGCGAAGTCCTTTTCCAGCATCAGGCGCACCTTGGCAGCGAAGAGGCGATCCGGCAGGAAGGCGGTGATCTCGAAATTGAGCCGGAAGGAGCGGTTGTCGAGATTCACGGTGCCGATGCTGGCCGCCGAATCATCGATCAGCATCACCTTCTGGTGCAGGAAGCCGGGCTGGTAGCGATAGACCTTCACGCCGGCCCTGAGCATGTCGGGTAGGAAGGAGAAGGCCGAGAGAAACACCAGCAGGTGGTCGGGTCGCTCCGGGATCATGATGCGCACGTCGACGCCACGCATCGCGGCCAGGCGCAGCGCGTCCTGGACGCCCTGGTCGGGCACGAAGTAGGGGCTGGTCACCCAGAAGCGCTCCCGTGCGCTGTGGATGGCATGCTGCACCAGCAGCCCGGCGGTATCCAGGCGGTCCGCCGGCCCCGAGGGGACGATGACCACCTGATGGCACTCCTCGCAGGTGACCCGGGGGGTCCAGGAGAGCGTGATGACCTCGCCGGTGGCCCAGTGCCAGTCCTCCCAGAAGGCCTCCTGCAGGCCCAACGCACTCGGCCCGGTCAGCTTGAGGTGGGTGTCGCGCCAGGGGCCATGGCGCCCCTGCCCCAGATACTCCACGCCGACGTTGAAACCGCCAACCCAGCCCTCGTGGCCGTCCACCACCAGCACCTTGCGATGGTTACGGAAGTTGAGCTGGAAGCGATGGCGGAAGCCCCGCGACGAGCGGAAGGCGCTCACCTCCACCCCGCAGCTGGCGAGATCTCGCAGATAGCCCTCGTTGAGCTTGTGGCTGCCCACCTCGTCGTAGAGGAAGTAGACCCGCACCCCGCGCTCGGCCACGCGCTGCAGGCGATGCTTGAGCTCGATGCCCAGGGCGTCGTTGCGCACGATGAAGAACTGGATCAACACGTAGTCCCTGGCCCGCTCGATGCCGTCGAAGAGGCTGTCGAAGGTGGCCTCCCCGTCGACCAGCAGCTCGGCGCGGTTGCCGCTGGTCAGAGGCATCATCGCCAGCTTCTCCACGGCGCGCACATCGGGGTCCCGGGCATCGGCCACGAAGGGTTCGAGCTGCTCGCGGTAGCGGGAGAGCACGCGGCGCAACACGGTGTCGCGTTCGCCGCGAGCGGAGACATAGCCGTAGAAGCGCGGCCGGCCGAAGATCCAGTAGGCGGGAACCGCCACATAGGGCAGCGTGATGAGGGAGAGGATCCAGGCGATGGCGCCCTGGGAGGTGCGACTCGACAGCAGGGCCAGCAGCGCGGAGACGACCCCCAGCACGTGGAAAAGGAAGATGGCCAGGCCGAACAGCCAGGAGGTCATGATCTCTCCCTGAAAAAACAGTGTTCTACAGCATACCCAAACGGCAGCGGCCCCGCCAGATGGCGGGGCCGCTCGGTTGCCCTGGGCAGGAATCAGGCGCGCTCGGCAATGATCTCCTTCCACTTGGCCGGACCGGTCTGGTGCACCG
Organism: Halomonas sp. JS92-SW72; assembly: GCF_003547075.1. NCBI lineage: Bacteria > Pseudomonadati > Pseudomonadota > Gammaproteobacteria > Oceanospirillales > Halomonadaceae > Halomonas > Halomonas sp. JS92-SW72. Next base: position 892,847 of record NZ_CP032147.1, on the reverse strand, counting down.
AGGTGCCTTGGCTGTCCACGGCCACGGTCACCGGCATGTCCTCCACCTCGAACTCGTAGATGGCCTCCATGCCGAGGTCCTCGAAGCCCACCACGCGGGACTTCTTGATCGCTTGGGCCACCAGGTAGGCGGAGCCGCCCACGGCCATCAGGTAGACCGCCTTGTTGTCGCGGATCGCCTCGATGGCGGCCGGGCCGCGCTCGGCCTTGCCTACCATGCCCAGCAGGCCGGTCTCTTCCAGCATGGTACGGGTGAACTTGTCCATGCGGGTGGCGGTGGTGGGACCGGCCGGACCCACGACCTCGTCACCCACAGGATCCACCGGGCCGACGTAGTAGATGAAGCGTCCCTTCAGGTCCACCGGCAGCGGCTCGCCCTTGGCGATCATGTCCACCATGCGCTTGTGGGCGGCGTCGCGGCCGGTCAGCAGCTTGCCGTTGAGCAGCAAGGTGTCGCCGGGCTGCCAGGTCAGCACCTCCTCCGGCGTGACGCTGTCGAGGTTGACGCGCTTGACGTTGTCCCCCGCCTCGCGGGTGATTTCCGGCCAGTCCTCGAGCTTCGGCGCCGGCAGCGCGGCCGGGCCGGAGCCGTCCAGGGTGAAGTGGGCGTGGCGAGTGGCAGCGCAGTTGGGGATGATCGCCACCGGCTTGTTGGCCGCGTGGGTCGGGTAGTCCTTGACCTTGATGTCGAGTACCGTGGTCAAGCCGCCCAGGCCCTGGGCGCCGATGCCGCTCCGGTTGACCCTGTCGAAGAGCTCGAGGCGCAGTTCCTCGGCGCGATTGGAGGGCCCGCGGGCCTGCAGCTCCTGGATATCGATGGGATCCAGCAGCGCTTCCTTGGCGATCTCCATGGCCTTCTCGGCGGTGCCGCCGATGCCGATGCCCAGCATGCCGGGCGGGCACCAGCCGGCGCCCATCTTGGGCAGCTGCTCCATCACCCAGTCGACCACGCTGTCTGAGGGGTTGAGCATGGCGAACTTGGACTTGGCCTCGCTGCCGCCGCCCTTGGCCGCCACGTAGACCTCCACGGTGTCACCGGGCACGATCTTGTGGTGGATGATCGCCGGGGTGTTGTCGCCGGTATTCTTGCGGGCGCCGTCCGGGTCGGCCAGCACCGAGGCGCGCAGCACGTTGTCGGGCAGCGCGTAGGCGCGGCGAACGCCCTCGTTGACCATGTCGTCCAGGCTCATCTCGGCGTCCCAGCGCACGTTCATGCCCACGTGCAGGAAGACGGTCACGATGCCGGTGTCCTGGCAGATCGGACGGTGCCCCATGGCACACATGCGCGAGTTGATCAGGATCTGGGCGATGGCGTCCTTGGCGGCAGGGTTCTCCTCGCGCTCGTAGGCCTGGGCCATGGCGTCGATGAAGTCCTTGGGATGGTAGTAGGAGATGTACTGCAGCGCATCGGCGACGCTCTGGATCAGATCGTCCTGGCGGATCACGGTCATGAGCAAGGGGCTCCTTGGCGTTGTCGGCATGCCCGCTCGTCACCGGCGGCGCGGCCGGCGTGGCGGGCTCGAACGGCCGGCATTATACCCTACCGCGTCGGCTGTCGACATTGCGGCCACCAAAGGTAGCAGATGCTTCTTTTCCAATAAAGATAACGGTATATATCTGAGGCTCAAGGAAGTGCCTGGCAGCGCGGACAGGCATAGAGCCTGCGCGAGGCCACCGTCGCCCTCTCGATGGCCGTGCCGCAGCGGTGGCAGGCCAGCCCCTCGCGCTCGAAGACGGCAAAGCGCCAGCGCCGACGGGACGTCCCACCCCGACGCTCGGCCGCCGCCCAGTCAGGACGGTTGGTCACCCCCGCCTGGTCGTAGGCCTGCCGGGTGACCTCGAGAATCGTACGCGACAGCCGCTCGAGCGCCGCCTCGTCCAGGTCCATGGGCCGCGTTCTGTGGTGGAGGCCAGCGAAGAAGAGGATCTCGGAGCGCAGGTAGTTGCCGATGCCGGCGAACAACGACTGGTCCAGCAGCAGCCCGCCCAGGCGCCGGCGCTGGAAGCGCGGTTCCCGCAGCCGGGTCATCGCCTGCCCTGCCGTGACGCCATGGGTGAGCAGGTCCGGGCCGAGCCGGGCCAGGAAGGGGTGTTCGGCGAGACGCCCCTCCTCCCACAGCGAGACGTCCGAGGCGCTGTAGAGGCTGGCCGCCCTCCCCTCGGCCACCAGCCGCACCCGCAGTGAGCGGCCGGTATCCGGCTCGCGCTCGGCATCGTGGAGCTTCCAGACGCCGTAGAGCTGGTTGTGGGAGTAGAGTACCCGGCCATCGTCGAAACGGGTCAGCAGCGCCTTGCCCCAGCTGTCCACGGCGCTGACCCGCCGCCCCACCAGCGAATCCGCCCGGGGCGCCAGCTCGGGGAAGGCGAACCAGACGTATTCCAGTCGACGGCCAGCGAGCTGGGCATGCACCCGGTCGGCGGCGCGGCGAATCTCGGGCCCTTCAGGCATCCCTTTTCCTTACGAACTAAGCAACGAATCCTACGATCACACCCCCGGGGCTGATCCGCGTACCGGCCTGCGAGGAGGCGCTGTGAACCCATCCCTGGACACTACTTTTGCCATCCATGGCAAAAGACCTCCTCTTCGGCCTGCCCCCGGCGCCCCTCACATTGGCGAAGTCGCGAGGCTGCCTATCCAAGCGCCAGCTGGCGCTCCTTCAGCTGATGCAGCCGGTCGCGCAGCCGCGCCGCCTCCTCGAACTCCAGGTTCTGGGCCGCCTCGAACATGGCGTCCTCCACCCGGGTCAGCTCCTGGGCCAGCTCGGCCGGTGACAGCTCGGCGGGGTCGTAGATCGCCTCACGCTCCGCCACCTTGCGCTCGCCGCGGCGCCCCTTGCCCTTGCGGCCCGGGGCCTGAGCGGCCTCGAGGATATCGGCCACCGAGCGGGTCACGGTGGTCGGGGTGATGCCATGGGCCTCGTTGTGGGCGATCTGCTTGGCGCGGCGGCGCTCGGTCTCCTCCATGGCGCGGCGCATGGAGTCGGTCACCCGGTCGCCGTAGAGGATGGCCTTACCGTGGGCGTTGCGGGCCGCGCGGCCGATGGTCTGGATCAGCGAGCGCTCATTGCGCAGGAAGCCCTCCTTATCGGCATCGAGGATCGCCACCAGCGAGACCTCGGGAATGTCGAGCCCCTCGCGCAGCAGGTTGATCCCCACCAGCACGTCGAACTTGCCCAGGCGCAGGTCGCGGATGATCTCCACCCGCTCCACGGTATCGATGTCAGAGTGCAGGTAGCGCACCCGCACGTCGTGCTCGCCGAGATACTCGGTGAGATCCTCGGCCATGCGCTTGGTCAGCGTCGTCACCAGCACCCGCTCGCCCACCGCGCTGCGCAGGCGGATCTCCGAGAGCAGGTCATCCACCTGGGTGCCGGCCGGGCGCACCTCGAGCTCCGGGTCGAGCAGCCCGGTGGGCCGCACCACCTGCTCCACCACCTGGCCGGCATGCTCGGCCTCATAGGGGCCAGGCGTCGCCGAGACGAAGATCGTCTGGGGGCAGATCGCCTCCCACTCCTCGAACTTCATCGGGCGGTTGTCCAGCGCCGAGGGGAGCCGGAAGCCGTACTCCACCAGGGTCTCCTTGCGCGAGCGGTCGCCCTTGTACATGCCGCCCACCTGGGGAACGCTGACATGGCTCTCGTCGATGAAGAGCAGCGCATCCGCCGGCAGATAGTCGAAGAAGGTGGGCGGCGGTTCGCCCGGGTTACGCCCGGAGAGGTAGCGGGAGTAGTTCTCGATGCCGTTGCAGTAGCCCAGCTCCAGCATCATCTCGATGTCGTAGAGGGTGCGCTGCTCCAGGCGCTGAGCCTCTACCAGCTTGTCATGCTTGCGCAGCCAGTCGAGGCGCTCCTTGAGCTCCGCCTTGATCGCGTCGATGGCGCCGAGGATGGTCTCCCGGGGCGTCACGTAGTGGGACTTGGGGTAGATCGTCATGCGGGGCACCTTGCCCCTGACCTCTCCGGTGAGCGGGTCGAAGAGGCTGATGGTATCGATCTCGTCGTCGAACAGCTCGACGCGTACCGCCTCGTCCTCGGCGTCTGCCGGGAAGATGTCGATGACGTCGCCGCGCACCCGGTAGGTGCCGCGCTTGAAGTCCATGTCGTTGCGGGTGTACTGCAGCTCCGCCAGGCGGCGCAGGAAGGAGCGCTGGTCGATCAGTTCGCCGCGGGTGAAGTGCAACCGCATCTTCAGGTACTGCTCGGGGTCACCCAGCCCGTAGATGGCCGACACCGAGACCACGATCAGCGCATCGCGCCGCTCCAGCAGGGCCTTGGTGGCGGAGAGGCGCATCTGCTCGATGTGGTCGTTGATGGAGGCATCCTTCTCGATGAAGGTGTCCGACGACGGCACATAGGCCTCGGGCTGGTAGTAGTCGTAGTAGGAGACGAAGTACTCGATGGCGTTGTCGGGGAAGAACGCCTTGAACTCGCCGTAGAGCTGCGCCGCCAGGGTCTTGTTCGGCGCCATGACGATGGTCGGGCGCTGAAGGCGCTCGACCACGTTGGCCATGGTGAAGGTCTTGCCCGACCCCGTCACCCCGAGCAGGGTCTGGTGGGCGAGCCCCGCCTCCAGCCCCTTGACCAGGCTGTCGATGGCCGTGGGCTGGTCGCCGGCGGGCTGGAACTTCGAGGCGAGGCGAAAGGGCTTGCTCATGGCGTTTCCGCGTGTGGGGTCCGGAAGGTCAGGCCTCGACGGTGGTCCGCGTGGAAACCTCCACGGTGGAGCTGGTCATCAGGCGATGAATGGGGCACTTGTGGCTGATCTCCTCGAGGCGCAGGCGCTGCTCGGTGTCCTCGATGCCGTGAAAGGTCATCTCCACGTCGAGCCGGTAGGTGCCATGGCGCTCCTCGCTGTCATCGCGATGCACCTTCACGCTCACCCCCTCCAGGGGCCACTTCTTGCGCTTGGCATACATCATCGAGGTGATCGCCTTGCAGGCCCCCAGCGACAGGTCAAAGTAGTCGTGGGGGTCCGGGGCGCTGCCCTCGCCGCCATAGGCCACCGGCACATCGACGAAGAGGTCCTCAAAGCCATCCAGTTCGACTCGCTGGCGGAAGATATGGTTGCGTACGCTTACGACTTCAATGGTCTTCTTCATGGGGAACCTCCTGTTCACTTGACCTGGATGGGGAGCTTGAGGGCCTCGATGGCCTTGATCAGCGCCTCGCGCCGGGCGCGCCCCTCGACCTCGGCACCGTGACGCCCCACTTCGGCACTGTCGACGCCGTCGAGCATCATCAGGGCGGTGGTGATACGGTTGATCTGATCGGCGTTCTCGACGCCCGTGAAGCTCAGCGATTGGTGCGCCATGGGACGGCTCTCCGAGAGGGTGGCAAAAGAGGGGCCGGGCATGCCGCGAGCGCCCAGCGAAAGATTGCGGCGAGTCTAGCATGGCGCCGAGACGACCACAGCGGTTGCAATGTCGCATGGCTACCCGCATAAGAGGAGCCAGCCACCCAGCAGACGACAAGGAGCTCCCCATGCACGACTGGATCACCGCCTGTGGCGGACGGCAGGACGCCGAGGACCGAATCGCCTTCGACACCCCGGCGCCGGCCCGCCAGGCCCTGGATGGCACCGTGGTGACACCGCTGGTGCATCTGGGCGTACTCGACGTGATCGGCCCAGACGCCGAGCGTTTCCTGCAGGGCCAGGCCAGCGCCCAGGTGGGCCTGGCCAACGGCGATTTCGCCCCCCTCACCGTGTTCTGCACCCCCAAGGGGCGCATGCTGGCCAATGCCCAGCTGCTGCGCGTCGCCGAGGGCCACTACCGGCTGCTGATGCAGCGCGGCCTGGTGCAATCCCTGGCGGAGCACCTGGGCAAATTCGCCGCCTTCTACAAGGCCGAGCTCCGGGTGCGCGACGACCTGGCGCTGATTGGCCTGATCGGTCAGGACGCCCCGGCCCTGGCCGAGGTGAGGCTGGATCTGGTGCCGCCCCCGGTATGGCACCAGGCGGGGGATGCCGAGACTCTGCTGCTGACCCACCCTGGCCCGCGCCCGCGCCAGCTGATCTGCCTGGCCACCGGCCAGGCCGAGGCGCTCTGGTCGCGCCTCGCCGAGCAGGCCACTCCGGTGGGCAATGCCATCTGGTGCCTGCACGACATCCAGGCCGGCCTGGCCTGGCTGACGCCCGCCCATCGCGATGCCCTGCTGCCGCAGATGATCAACTGGGAGGCGCTCGGCGGCATCAGCTTCAAGAAGGGCTGCTACACGGGACAGGAGGTGGTGGCCCGGGCCCACTTCCGCGGCCAGGTCAAGCGCCGCCTGGTGCGCGCCCAACTGGAAGGCGGTGAGCTGCCCGCCCTGGCAAGCCCGGTGGAGAGTGCCGATGGCAAGGCGGTGGGCGAGGTGGTGGCCGCCGAACTTGACGCCTATGACCAGGCGGAGATCCTGGCGGTGCTGAGTACCAAGGAGGACCTGGGGCCGCTCCGCGTGGCCGGCCAGGCCGTCAAGCAGCTGAAGCTGCCCTACCCCATCGAACGCCTGGACCCGGAGAGCCTGGCGCTCGCCCACTAGTCACAGCCGGAAGAGCCGCCTGGCGGTGGCGGTGCTGGCCGCCGCCACCGCCTCGAACGATGCCTCGCGCAGCTCGGCCACGACCCGGCACACCTCGGCGACCCGCGCCGGTTCGTTTCGCTCCCCCTGTCGACCGGCCAGCGGCATGTCGGGGCTGTCGGTCTCCAGCACATAGCCATCGTCGGGCAGGCTCGCCACAGCGCGCCTCAAGCGCTTGGCCCGCGCATGGGTGACCGCGCCGCCCAGGCCCACCACGAACCCCAGATCGAGAAACGCCTTTGCCTGCTCCGGCGAGCCAGCGAAGGCATGGATCAGCCCGCCGGCCGGCAGCGCCAGCTCACGCAGCCGCCTGGCGACCCGGTCGTTGGCCCTCACGCAGTGGATCACCACCGGCAGACGACGCGCTTTGGCCATCCTGAGCTGGGCATCGAAGAGCCGCCACTGGGCGTCGAGGGTCTCGGCAAAGCGGGCGTCGACGCCACACTCGCCAATGGCGACAAGGTCGCCATGCACGTCCAGCCCTGCCTCAAGAGCGGCCAGGTCCTCCTCCCGATGTTCCTCCAGGAAATAGGGATGCAGCCCCAGGCAGACGCTGACGTCGGCCCGCGCCCCCAGCGCCAGAACGTCAGGCCAGCGGGCGCGCGTCGTGCCTGGCACCACGAAATGGGCGACGCCCACCGCCCTGGCCCGCTCGAGCACCGCCTCGCGGTCGGCGTCGAAATCGGGGAAATCCAGATGACAGTGGGCGTCGATCAGCATGGCGGGGCGTCAGTGCTCCCGGGTGGGCTGGAAGCGGATCTCCGGCCAGCGCTCCTGGGTCATCTGCAGGTTGACCCGGGTCGGCGCGATATAGGTCAGGTAGCCGCCACCGTCGATGGCCAGGTTGGCGCTCGCCTTGCGCTTGAACTCCTCGAGCTTCTTGGCATCGTCGCTGTAGATCCAGCGCGCAGTGTTGACGTTCACCCCCTCGTAGATCGCCTCCACCTTGTACTCCTCCTTGAGGCGATGGGCGACCACGTCGAACTGCAGGGTTCCTACGGCACCGAGGATCAGGTCGTTGTTGTCCAGCGGCATGAAGACCTGGGTGGCCCCCTCCTCGGAGAGCTGCTGGAGCCCCTTCTGCAGGGCCTTCATCTTGAGCGGGTCCTTCAGGCGCACCCGCTTGAAGAGCTCCGGAGCGAAGTGCGGGATGCCGGTGAAGCGCATCTCCTCGCCCACCGTGAAGGTATCGCCGATCTGGATGGTGCCGTGGTTGTGCAGGCCGATGATGTCGCCGGGCCAGGCCTCCTCCACCTGGGAGCGGTCCGAGGCCATGAAGGTCAGGGCGTCGGCGATCTTGACGTCCTTGCCGATGCGCACGTGGCGCATCTTCATGTTCTTCTCGTACTTGCCCGAGCAGACCCGCAGGAAGGCGATGCGGTCGCGGTGGTTGGGGTCCATGTTGGCCTGGATCTTGAACACGAAGCCGGTGAAGCGCGGGTCGTCGGCCTCCACGGTGCGGGTGTCGGTCTCCCGTGACTGCGGAGGCGGCGCATACTCCACGAAGCCGTCCATCATCTCGCGCACGCCGAAGTTGCCCATGGCGGTCCCGAAGTAGACCGGCGTCAGCTCACCGCGGCGGTAGGCCTCGAGGTCGAAGGCGTGCGACGCCCCGCGCACCAGCTCCACCTCCATGCGCAGCTCCTCCGCCTGGTCCTCGCCGAGCACGGCGTCCACCTCGGGGTTGTCGAGACCCTCGATACGCTTGTCATCGGGGATGCGACTGCCCTGCCCCTGGGTGTAGAGGTGGATCACGTCGTTGTAGAGGTGGTAGACCCCCTTGAAGTGGCGCCCCATGCCGATGGGCCAGGTCATGGGCGCGCACTGGATGTTGAGCACCGTCTCCACCTCGTCCATCACCTCGATGGGGTCGCGGATGTCGCGGTCCATCTTGTTGACGAAGGTGAGGATCGGCGTGGTACGCAGGCGGCACACCTCCATCAGCTTGATGGTGCGGTCCTCGACGCCCTTGGCGCCGTCGATCACCATCAGCGCCGAGTCCACCGCGGTCAGGGTGCGGTAGGTGTCCTCGGAGAAGTCCTCGTGGCCGGGTGTATCAAGCAGGTTGACGATGCGCCCGCCGTAGGGGAACTGCATCACCGAGGTGGTCACCGAGATGCCGCGCTCCTGCTCCATCTTCATCCAGTCGGAGGTGGCATGGCGGTCGGCGCGCTTGCTCTTGACGGAGCCGGCCATCTGGATGGCGTTTCCGAACAGCAGCATCTTCTCGGTGATGGTGGTCTTGCCCGCATCCGGGTGCGAGATGATGGCGAAGGTCCTGCGCAGCCCGACTTCGCGGGCCAGTGTGGCATCTGACATCGATGGGGTTCGTCGTCGAGGCACCGTCGAGCGGTGCGTGAATAGGGGCCGGTTCGGCAGTGGCCGCATTCTACGCCGGTCGGCCTGCGAAATGTAGGGCGGCCCGGCAGCGGGTATGATGGAAAGCCGTCAGCGAGGAGCCGCCATGACCACCACCCAGCCACTGCCTCTCTCCACCCCCAGTCGCAACCTGGTGCGCCTGACCATCGTGCGCGGGATCACCTGGACCGGCTTCCTGGTCGGGGTGATCGTCGGCGTCGAGCTGCTCGGCTTCGAGCTCCGGGTCAAGGCGGTGATCGGGGTGATACTGGCGATGGCGCTGATCAACCTGGCCACCTGGTGGCGCCTGGGCCGTCACCGCGCCGTTACCCACGGCGAGTATCTGACCCACCTGCTGGCCGATGTCGCGGGTCTCACCCTGCTGTTCTACTTCACCGGGGGCTCCAGCAACCCCTTCATCACCTACTACCTGGTGCCGGTGACCATCGCCGCCGCCACCCTGCCCTGGCGTTTCGCCTGGATCATCGCCACCACCGCCCTGCTGGCCTACTCGCTGCTGATGGTGCAGTACCACCCCGTGCCCCAGCTGGCCCACGGCAGCCATGCCGACCACGGCATCAGCCTTCATGTGCTGGGGATGTGGCTCAACTTTGCCCTGTCGGCGGGGCTGGTGACCTTCTTCATCTACAAGATGGCCCATGCGCTGCGCAGCCGGGAGCAGGCGCTGTCGCGCACCCGGGAAGCCGCGCTGCGCAACGAGCAGGTGCTGGCCGTCGCCACCCAGGCAGCGGGCACCGCCCACGAGCTGGGGACCCCGCTCTCCACCATGGCGGTCCTGCTCACGGAGATGCGCGATGAGGCCCGCGACAACCCCGGACTGATCAAGGACATCGAGCTGCTGCGCCAGCAGGTGGACACCTGCAAGTCGCGGCTGCGCCAACTGGTGGAGAACGCCGACCGGCGGCGCATGGGGGAGCCCCAGGTGCGCGACGCCGAGATGTGGCTGGCCGGCGTGGTGCAGCGCTGGCTGGTGCTGCGCCCCGATGTCAGCCACCGCATGGCGGTGGCGGAGCGTAGGGGGCGCCCCTGGATCTCGGTGGACACCACCCTGGAGCAGGCGCTGACCAACCTGCTCGACAACGCGGCCGATGCCAACCCGGACGACATCCTGATCAGCCTCGACTGGAACGCCCAGGAGGTGGTGATCGACATCCGCGACCATGGCCCCGGCGTGGCGCTCGCCATCGCCGACCAGCTGGGCGAGACCTTCATCTCCACCAAGAGCAAGGGGCTGGGGATCGGGCTGTTCCTGACCCACGCCACCATCAACCGTCTTGGCGGCGGCGTGAGCCTGTACAATCATCCCGAAGGAGGCACCCTGACCGAAGTGGTGCTGCCGCGCAGCGAACCGGCCAGCTGAGCCATGACCCGAAGAGACGAGGACGCCATGCAAGAGCCAACCACAGCCGAACGGCTGCTGATCATCGACGATGACGAGATGTTCTGCCACGTGCTGGATCGTGCCATGCGCCGCCGCGGCTTCGAGGTCGTGGTGGCCCACGACGCTGAGCAGGCACTAGCCATGGCGCATCAGCAGCGCCCGGCGCTGGCCACCCTCGACCTGAAGCTCGAGCACGACTCGGGGCTGAAGCTGCTGCCGGAGCTGCTCGAGGTGGTGCCCGAGTGCCGCGTCGTGGTGCTGACCGGCTACTCCAGCATCGCCACCGCCGTCGAGGCGATCAAGCTGGGGGCGGTGAACTATCTCTGCAAGCCGGCGGATGCCGACGAGGTGCTGGCGGCCTTCGGCCGAGAGAGCGGCGACCCGGAGACGGAAGTGGCCGAACAGCCGCCTTCCATCAACCGCCTGGCGTGGGAGCATATCCAGAAGGTGCTGCAGGAGCACGATGGCAACATTTCAGCCACCGCCCGCGCCCTGGGGATGCACCGGCGCACCCTGCAGCGCAAGCTGCAGAAGCGGCCGGTGAGGCGATAACGCGGCAAGCGGCCGGGCGGCCCGGAAGCGATGCCGACCCCCCAGACGCAACCCCCGAGGCCATGGCCTCGGGGGTTGCGCGCAGCTCGGCGCCTGTGGCTGGGCGCTTACTGCGCCGTCCAGCCCAGGTCGATGTTCCAGCTCGAGCCGGTGACCGCACCGGCGACATCCGAGGCCAGGTAGGCAACCAGCTCGGCCACCTCGGCGGGCTCGATCAGGCGCTTCACGGCGGCGTTCTTGAGCATGATCTGCTCGATCACCTGCTGCTCCTCCATACCGTGGAGCTTCGCCTGGTCGGCGATCTGGTTGTCCACCAGCGGGGTCTTCACATAGGCCGGGCAGATGGCGTTGGCGGTGATGCCCTGGGCCCCGCCCTCCAGCGCCGCGGTCTTGGTCAGGCCGATCATGCCGTGCTTGGCGCTGATGTAGGCGGACTTGCCGGGCGAGGCCACCTGGGCATGCACCGAGGCGATGTTGATCACCCTCCCCCAGCCGTTCTCACGCATGGAGGGCCAGACGGCCTGGGTCAGCAGGAAGGGGGCCGTCAGCATCAGGTCGATGATCTGACGCCACTTCTCCTCCGGGAACGCCTCGATGGGAGCGACATGCTGGATCCCGGCATTGTTGACCAGGATGTCCACCCGCCCGAAGCGGCGGATGGCCTCCGCCACCGCCGCCTTGCAGGCCTCGCCATCGGTCAGGTCGGCCTGGAAGAAGACGGCGCCGGCCTGCTCAGCGACCTCGGCACCCGCCGGGTTGAAGTCCACGGCCAGCACCTGGTGGCCCTGCGCGCAGAAGTGGCGCACCACGGCTTCACCGATGCCGCTCGAGGTGCCGGTCACCAGGGCAACGCGGGGAGTAATGGGGGCGGTTCCTGACATCAGCAGCTCCTTGTCTTTTCGTTATCATGCCCAGCGCGCGGGGCTGGAAAAATGAAGCGCCCCCAGCATAAGGCCGCCCGCTCTCAGGCGCTACCATCGCCGGGCGGGCCATCGGTCATCACCCGCTCCATCAGCTGCTGGGCCAGCCGGCTCGCGGCCGGTCGGCTGACCAGGTCGGAGAGATCGTCGAGCAGCACCAGGCGTCGACACCAGGCCGATGCTCCCAGGGCAACGGTCTCCAGCGGGTACTCCCCCGAGGGCAACGCCAGCCAGTGACGGCTGCCCACCTCGGGCATCGCGACGCTGTCGGCCGCGGGCACCATCACCAGCCACAGCGACACCGGGGTGACCAGGGCCCCCACCAGCTGCTCGCCGAGCTCGGGGTCGGTGTGGCGCTGGAAACAGAGGGCATCGGCGGCCAGGCGGGGGTTGAAGGCCGGCGACGCCTTGGCGTCGCGCAGGTGCGCATGGGTCCAGGCCTCGGCCAGCTGGCGCAGGCGGGCATACTGCTCGGCGGTCAGGGCATGCATGGTGGGCTCCTCGGCAAGTGGGCGGCAGTATAGCGTCGCCCTCCCCGCGGTTCAGCCTGGCCTGCTATGCTGGAAGGCCGTTTCCCCACCCCATGGAGCCCGTCATGACCGATGCCGAACGCCTTGCCCTGGCCGTCGAGATCGCCCGGGAGGCCGGCCAGATGATCCGCGAGGCGCGGGAACAGCGGACCTTCGGCCACCGCTACAAGCAGGGGCACGAGCTGGTCACCGATGTGGATATCGCCGTCGACACCCATATCACCGCGCGCCTCGAGGCGAGCTTTCCCGGCGAAGCGCGGCTCAGCGAGGAGCTCGCCCCGGATCGCGAGGTGCTTGGCAGCCCGGCGCCGCTGTGGGTGGTGGACCCCATCGACGGCACCGTCAACTTCGCCCATGGCCTCCACCACGTGGCGGTCTCCATCGCCTGGGCCGTGGCGGGCCGCGTGCGCCTCGGGGTGGTCCACGCACCCTTCCTCGGTGAGACCTTCACGGCACTCGACGGTCAGGGTGCCCGCTGCAACGGGCAGCCCATCCAGGCAAGCCGCACCGGCAGCCTCGAGCGCTGTCTGGTGGGCACCGGCTTCCCCTACCGCCGCGACAGCCGCCCGCCGCTGATGCGCCGCCTGACCGCAGTCCTCGAGCGCTGCCAGGACGTGCGCCGCAACGGCTCCGCCGCGCTGGACCTCTGCGACGTCGCCTGCGGCCGGCTCGATGCCTACTACGAGAGCGTCTCGCCCTGGGACTTCGCCGCGGGCTGGCTGATCGCCCGGGAGGCCGGCGCACGCACCGGGCACCTCTACCCCCGCCCCGAAGGTTTTCCCGAGGATCTCTACGGCGAGAACCTGCTGGTGGCGAGCCCCGGCATCCATCGTGAGCTGGGCGAGCTGCTGCGCCACGCCGACAGCGGCGAGCGCATCCCGCGCTGAAGCACACCGCATCCCCATAGGGCCCGCCAATGGCGCCTCTTGATGTCGACTATTGGCGTACCCGATGCCGATCCGTCACAATCGGCACCATTCGACTACATCCCCACCAGGAGTCTGCATGTTCGTCGTCATCTTCGGCCGCCCCGGCTGCCCCTTCTGCGTTTTCGCCAACGAGCTGGCCACCCGGCTGCAGGGCGCCGGCGCCATCGAGGGCTTCCGCTACGTGGACATCCAGGCGGAGGGCATCACCAAGGCCGATCTGGAGAAGACCATCGGCAAGCCGGTGCATACCGTGCCGCAGATCTTCATCGACGAGACCCCGATCGGCGGCTACACCGAGTTCGAGCAGTATGTGCGCGAGCATCGCCTGCTGGAGGCGGCCCGCAGCGTGTGAGCCAGCACCCTTCCCTGCAGCGCGCCTCCGGCCACCCGAAAGCGTCATCGCGGCGTTGAAAGCCCCCGGGCGGCACCCGCCTATACTTCCCGCCAGCATCAGACGACAAGGGAAGCCAGCGAGATGCAGAGGGAAGAGTTCGTCCAGCAGCTGTGGCTGGACTACGTTCATCAACACCCGGAAGTGGGCGCCCTGCGGCTCTGGCCGATGGACGCCCCCGCGGAATATCTCGCGCTGCTGACGCTCAACCATGGGCCCTGGAGCATGGATGCCCTGATGCCAAGCCTGGCGCATCTGGGCTATCGCCCCAGGCATCGCCACGCCATGGCCGACCGCGGGCTGCTGGTGACCCTGCTCTCCCCGCCGGACGATGGCCCCTGGCTGGTGCTGGCCGAACTGCAGCTGGGTACCCTCTCCCGGGAGCCGCGCCAGCGGCTCGAATCCCTGATGACCCAGGCCCCGGTGGCCGACCAGCGCGGTCAGAACCTGCTGTGCCGCGGCCGCCCCTGGCCGATGCCGGACTGGGACACCTACCAAAGGCTTCGCGAGGCCCACCCCCTGGCCGGCCTGCTGGCCGTCAACGGTCCACGTCTCCACCATGCTGGCTTCGACTGCCAACGGCTGGGGGATTCCCTCGAGTATTTCGACGCGCGGCTCGGGGAGAGCGGCTTCAGCGGCAGCAGCGACCGCCACCACGGCATCTTCCCGGTCTCCGGGCTGCTCGACTACCGCTTCTACCCGGCCTGCTCCCAGCGCCTGCCCTTCGCCGAGGGCGACGAGCACCGCATCGAGAGCGGCGGGCTCGCCCTGGTGCAGAAGTCGGTCAGCGCCAACCAGGAGCGAGCCGTGGAGCTGCTGCTGCCCCATCACACCCGCTGCGAGATCGCCTGAACACCAGCCGTTTCACGGCCCCCAACGACACTGGCCCGGTCGCATCGCGACCGGGCCAGTGAGTCTCACGTGTGACCTTATCAGTCGAAGGTCATCTCCGGCACGTGATCCGGAACGATCAGCTTGCCGGCGGTCTTCTCGACGATCTCCTCCACGGAGACGCCTGGAGCGCGCTCCTTGAGGTGGAAGGCGCCGTCCTTGATCTCCAGATAGGCCAGGTCGGTCAGCACCCGGTTGATGCAGCCCGCGCCGGTCAGCGGCAGGCTGCACTTCTCGAGCAGCTTGGACTCGCCGTGCTTGGAGGCGTGGGTCATGGTGCAGATGATGTTCTCGGCACCGGCCACCAGGTCCATGGCACCGCCCATGCCCTTGATCAGCTTGCCCGGGACCATCCAGGAGGCGATGTTGCCCTCCTGGTCCACCTCGAAGGCGCCAAGCACGGTCAGGTCCACGTGGCCGCCGCGGATCATGGCGAAAGACTCCGCGGAGTCGAAGATCGCCGCGCCAGGGCGGGCGGTGACCGTCTGCTTGCCGGCGTTGATCATGTCCGCATCGACCTCCTCCTCGGTGGGGAAGCGCCCCATGCCGAGCAGGCCGTTCTCGGACTGCAGCATCACATCGATGCCGTCCGGCACGTAGTTGGCCACCAGGGTCGGGATGCCGATGCCCAGGTTGACGTAGAAGCCGTCCTCGAGTTCGCGCGCCACGCGCATTGCCATCTGTTCGCGAGTAAGTGCCATCTTGTTGCCTCGTTGTTCGATGTAACAGCTTCGGGGGAGAAGCTCAGGAAGCGCCGGCCAGGCCGGCGGTCAGCGCATCGCGGCGGCCTCAGGCCTCGCGGACGGTGCGCTTCTCGATGCGCTTCTCGAAGCTGCCCTGGATGATGCGATCGACATAGATGCCCGGGGTGTGAATCTGGTCCGGCTTGAGCTCGCCCGGCTCGACGATCTCCTCCACTTCCACCACGGTGATCTTGCCGCAGGTGGCGGCCAGCGGATTGAAGTTCTGGGCGGTGTCGCGGTAGACCACGTTGCCGTAGCGATCGGCCTTCCAGCCCTTGACGATGGCGAAGTCGGCGTGGAACGCCTCCTCGAGGATATAGTGACGACCGTTGAACTCGCGCACCTCCTTGCCCTCCCCGATCGGGGTGCCGTAGCCGGTGGCGGTGTAGAAGGCGGGGATGCCCGCGCCCCCGGCCCGCATCTTCTCGGCCAGGGTGCCCTGGGGCGTCAGGATCACCTCGATCTCATCGTTGAGCATCTGCTGCTCGAACATCGCGTTCTCGCCCACGTAGGAGGCGTAGATGCGGCTGATCTGCTTGTCCTCCAGCAGGATGCCGAGGCCGAAGCCGTCGACGCCGCAGTTGTTGGAGATCACGGTGAGGTCCTTGACGCCCAGGCGCTTGATCTGGGCGATCAGGTTCTCGGGGATACCGCAGAGACCGAAGCCGCCGGCAACGACGGTCATGCCGCTCTCGATGCCTGCCATCGCCTCTTCGTAGGAGTTAACGCGCTTGTCGAATCCGGCCATAGTGAGTGGCGCCTCGTGTTGTTGTGAATGAGCCTGGCCAGGGGGACGCTGTGGTGTCGGCGCCCTGGAGGCGGCTCGGGAGTGAAAGATAGCGGGTCCTAGGGGACACGATGGCCCCAGTGTTGTACCTGGTGATATATTTGTTAAGTTTGTTTTTCTTATTGATTGATCAATCCGGCTTATAAATTTGACCTTGGTAGCATGCCATGACCGTCAAGCAGCTTCGCGCCTTCCTCGCCGTGGCCCAGTCCCTGAGCTTCACCCAGGCCTGCGAGCGGCTGCATCTCTCCCAGCCGGCGCTGAGCCTGGCCATCAAGGGGCTCGAGGAGAGCCTGGGGGGGCGACTGCTGATCCGCACTACCCGCAGCGTGCGCCTCACCCCGGAAGGTGAGTCCTTCGTGCCGCTGGCCAAGCGGCTGCTGGCGGAGTGGGACAACACCGAGGAGCTGATGCGCCAGCGCTTCACCCTGCAGCTGGGTCGCCTGGCGGTGGCCACCATGCCGTCGTTCGCCAGCAACCTGCTGCCGCCGGCGCTGATGGCCTTCCGCAGTCGCCATCCGCGCATCAACGTCACGGTCCACGACGTGATCAACGAGCAGGTCATCGACATGGTGCGCGACCGCCAGGTGGAACTGGGCATCGCCTTCGAGCCCGAGGCGGTAGGCAGCCTGGCCTTCACCCCGCTGTTCGTCGACCGCTTCGTGGCCGTGGTGCCGCCCCGCTCGCTGCTGGCCCATCACCAGAGGCTCAGCTGGGAGACCCTGCTGACCCACGACTTCATCGCCCTGCAGCGCCCCTCAATGGTCCGCCGGCTACTCGAGCAGCAGCTCGGCGAACGCGGCATCCGCCTGCCGTCCGCCTTCGAGAGCCACCAGCTGGCCACCGTGGGGCGCATGGTGGCCAGCGGCCTGGGCGTCAGCGCGGTACCCTCGCTGTGCGCCCGGCAGATGGAGGAGCTCGGTGCCCGCTGCCTGCCGCTGGACGACCCGGCCATCGAGCACGCCGTCGGCATGCTGACCCACGGCGAGCTCTCCGCCGCCGCGCTCGCGCTTCGCCAGGTGCTGGTGGAGACCCTCGGCCGAGCCGAGCCGGTGGCCGAGTGAGGACGCTGGGCAGCCGGCCGACGATCCTTTAGCATTGCCGCATCCTTGCCCCTCCCACTGCCCACGGAGAGACGCATGCCGACCCTCAAGGGTCTCGTCAGCCTTGTGCTGCTCACCCTCAACACCCTGTTCTGGGGCGTTCCGCTGATCTTGCTCACCCTGCTCAAGCTGGTGACGCCCGGCCGCGCCCTGCGCCGCCGGGTGCTGCAGGGGCTCAACGCCGTGGCCCTCAACTGGATCGGCGTCAACCTGTGGTGGATGCGCCACTGGCTCAAGCCACGCTTCGAGATCGAGGTCCCCGAAGGGCTGCGTCGCGATCAATGGTGGCTGGTGATCTCCAACCACCGCAGCTGGACCGACATCTTCGTGCTGTTCTTCGCCCTGCACCGCCGCATCCCCATGCCGCGCTTCTTCCTGAAGCGCCAGCTGATCTGGATCCCCATCGTGGGGCTGGCCTGGTGGGCCCTGGAGTATCCCTTCATGCGCCGCATGAGCGCCGAGCAGCGGGCCCGCCACCCCCACCTGGCGCGCCGCGACCAGGAGGCCACCGAGCGGATGTGCCACCGCGCCCGAGAGGCGCCCATCGCCATCTTCAACTTCCTCGAGGGCACCCGCTTCACGCCGGCCAAGCGCGAGGCCCAGGGCGCCCCCTTCCGCCATCTGCTGAGCCCCAGGGCCGGCGGCATCGCCCAGGTGATCAACCTGCTCGGCGACCGGCTGAAAGGGATCCTCGACGTGACCCTGAGCTATGACAACCCCGACCCCACCTTCTGGGGCTTCCTGTGCGGGCAGGAGCAGCGCGTGGTACTGAAGGCACGCGTCCTCCCGGTACCAGCCTGGATGCTCGAGGGGGACTATCAGGACGACCCCGACCTCAAGGAGCGCTTCCACTCATGGCTCAACGCCCTGTGGCAGGAAAAGGACGACTCGCTCTCGCGCTGACCCTGGCGGCGCTGCTGATGGCTGGCTGCGCTTCGCGCCCCGATGCCCCCAGCAGCACCCGCACCACCGCCACCGCCGAAAGCGGCGGCTGGGTGGAAGTGCAGCGTGGCGATACCCTGGGTGAGATCGCGCGCCGCGGCCAGGTCCCCCTGGAGCGGCTGCAGCGCTTCAACCCCGACGTGGACCCGCGGCGCCTCGCCGTGGGCCAGCGCCTGCTGATGCCCACCCAGCAGGAGCGTGCCCCCTCCGGCGGCCCCTATCGCTACCAGGTCCGGCCCGGCGATACCTACTCGAGCATCGCGCGCCGCTTCGGCACCCGTGCGTCGCGCATCCAGGCCGCCAACCCCGGGGTCCAGCCCACCGCCCTGAGGGTCGGCCAGCTCATCCAGGTCCCCCTCGCCGGCGGCGCCTCGGCCGGTGCCTCTCGCCCGGCGCAAGCCGGCTCGAGCGGGACGGGGGGCGCCGCCGCCCCGGCGCGAGCCAGCCTCCCCGACCCCGGCAACCTGCCGAGTTCGGCCCGCAACTGGCCCTGGCCCCTGGAGGACTACCGCATCGTGCGTGCCTTCGGTGCCGACAGCCGCGGGACCCTGCAGCCGATGCTGCTGGCCACCGGCCGCGGCGCCCGGGCCCGCGCAGTAGCCGATGGCGAGGTGCGCTTCGCCGACAGCATGCGCCAGCTGGGGCAGGTGGTCATCGTCCACCACGCCGACAACCTGCAGAG
The DNA here is from genome assembly GCF_003547075.1 of Halomonas sp. JS92-SW72. NCBI lineage: Bacteria > Pseudomonadati > Pseudomonadota > Gammaproteobacteria > Oceanospirillales > Halomonadaceae > Halomonas > Halomonas sp. JS92-SW72. The sequence goes on along the minus strand of NZ_CP032147.1, from coordinate 874,061 downwards.
CGTCTACGCCCTGTGCGAGACCACCCTGGTCGCCAACGGCGCCCGGGTCAGCCGCGGCGACCCGCTCTGCGAGGTCGGCTACAGCAGCACCAGCGAGCGCCATGACCTGCTGTTCGACCTGCGCCACGGCGGCAAGCCGATCGATCCGCGCCGCGTACTGCGCTGAACCGCGTCATGCAACCGTCACCCCGGCGTCGCCGGGGTGTCATCGCGCAGGCCCATCCTCGACGGGTGACGGGGCCCATGACGGGCCCGCCACGCCGCGGGGATGCACATGCGTATCTGTCTGGTCAGCGAAACCTGGGCGCCGGAGATCAACGGCGTCGCCCATACCCTGGGTCACCTGAGCCGGGAAGCCATCGCACGCGGCCATCGCCTGCAGCTGGTACGCCCGACGCCGGCCATACCTGCGCCACGCAGCGAGGGCATGGAGGCCGAGCTTCGGGTGCGCAGCGTCTCGCTGCCGGGCTACCGGGAGGTCCGCCTGGGGCTGCCCGCCGCCCGCTGCCTCACCCAGTTCTGGCGCAAGCAGCGCCCCGACGTGGTCTACCTCGCCACTCAGGGCCCGCTGGGCTGGTCGGCGCAGGGTGTCGCGCGGCGCCTCGCCATCCCAAGCGTCGCCGGCTGGCACACCAACTTCGACCACTACTGCCATGACTATGGCGTTCCCTGGCTGAGCGGCCCGGTGCGCCGCCGCCTGCGCACCTTCCACAACCGCAGCCAGGCCACCCTGGTGCCGACCCGCAGTCAGGCCGAGGCGCTCACGGCCAATGGCTTCCGGGAGGTGCGGGTCATGGCACGCGGCATCGACGGGGAGCGCTTCTCCCCGGCCCACCGCGACCCCGCCCTGCGCGCCCGCTGGGGGGCCGGCGAACACACCCCGGTCATCCTCCACGTGGGACGCCTGGCCCCGGAGAAGAACCTGGCGCTGCTGCGGGAGAGCTGCGTGGCCATCGGCGAGGCCCGCCCCGATGCGCGCATCGTCATCGTCGGCGACGGCCCGGGACGCAAGGCCCTGGCGGCCTCGCTGCCCCATGCCCACTTCACCGGCTTCATCCCCGCCGACGACCTGGCGCGCCACTATGCCAGCGCCGACCTCTTCCTGTTCCCCTCGCTCTCGGAGACCTGGGGCAACGTGCTGCTCGAGGCGATGGCCAGCGGCCTGGCCACGGTGGCCTTTCGGCATGCCGCCGGCGCCGAGCTGATCGACCACGACCTCAACGGCTTGGCGCCGGCGGTGGATGACGTCGCCGGCTTCCGGGAGGCCGCCGTTACCCTCTGCCAGCAGCCGGCCCGACGGGCCCGCCTGGGGCGAAATGCCCGTGAGCGGGCGCTGGCCTACGCCTGGCCGGCGATCGCCGACGCCTTCCTCGCTGTTCTCGACCACGCCCGGGAGACTCCCCATGGACACTCGCGCCCCCGCCCTGCTTGACCGCCTCGACCTGCTGGAGTGGCGACTCTGCCAGCGCATCGGCCGCCTCAACCTCTATCGCCCCTGGCTTTGGCTGCTCCGCCTGGCCAGCCGTCTCGGGGACTGGCCCGCCTGGGTGGCCCTGGTGCTCGCCCAGCCGCTGCTGCAGGAGAGCGGCGGCTGGCGGCACCTGGTGCAGTACACCCTGACGGCGCTGGTCGCCATCGCCGTCTACCGCCTGGTGAAGACGCGCCTGTGCCGGGAGCGTCCCTTCATCACCTTCGTGGGCAACGTGCGCTCCCATGAGCCGGCCCGGGACCGCTACAGCTTTCCCAGCGGCCACACCATGCATGCGGTGATGTTCCTGGTGCTGACCGCGAACCATCTGCCCTGGCTGGCGCCCTGGCTGGTCCCGCTGGTGCTGCTGATCGCCCTCTCCCGGGTCGGCCTCGGCCTGCACTACCTGAGCGATGTGGTGGCCGGTGCCCTGCTTGGGCTGCTATTCGCCGGCGCGAGCCTGGCCCTGGTCGGCTGACGCTCGTCGCATCCCCGGCGCCGTGGCATCCTAGGGCGATGCCGACCGAGATCCTGCTCCCCGACCCGCCGCTGTGGCTCACGGCGCCCCTGCTGGGGGAGCCCCATGCCTCCCGTCTGCTTCACATCCTCGATGCCGAGCTCACCTGGCAGCGCCCCACCCTGCGCCTCTACGGCCGCGAGCACGTCATTCCCCGCGCCCAGGTGTGGATGGGCGACCCCGAGGCGCACTACCGCTATTCGGGGCAGGACTTTCGCCCCGCCTCCTGGCACCCGGCCGTGACCGAGCTGCGGGATCGGGTGATCGCCGCCCTGGCAGACCACGGCACGCAAGCCGGCTTCAACAGCGTGCTGGTCAATCGCTACGCGGGGGGCGAGGAGCGCATGGGCTGGCACAGCGATGACGAGCCCGAGCTCGGACCCGACCCGCTGATCGCTGCCGTCTCGCTGGGGGCCGAGCGCCCGCTGCGCTTTCGCCTGAAGCCAGGTGCCACCTCTGGCGGAAACGCGGGAGCCGCTGCGCCCTTCAATGCCTGGCTGCCCCACGACAGCCTGCTGGTCATGGGACCCGGCGTGCAGCGTAGCCTGCAGCACGCCCTGCTGCCTCGGCGGATCCCCGGGCTGCGCATCAGCCTGACGTTTCGTTGGGTGCATCCCGGCTGACACGGGCCTCTCGCCTCCGCGATGCCCCTTGCCTGCCCCAACAGAGTTAACGGTATAAAGATAACGAAACCGCGCTTCGTCGGCCGTGTTGCCCGGCAGGGGCCCGACCCTGACGGGGCCCACGGGACCGGGGATAAGAGCCCTGTCGCCATTCGCACACAAGCATAGGTGGACGCTCACACGATGCGAATTGAAGGGTACAGCCGCATGACGTACGTTTCGCAGCCTCAGCACATGAAGACCATGAAGGATCATGGTCGGAGCCGACGCTCAGGGATTTGCCGATGGAAGGATCTATCGCAGGCTATCTGTCACGCGGCATTGGCCGCCTGACCGCACTTACCGCATTCCTGCCGGAGTTCTCTCGGGTTCAGGCACTCGGCCCGGGGCGCACCACGGCGGCGAATGCCGTTCTCGGCTGGGGCAGCAAGCCCACCGCCAGGCGTGCCCAGCGGCTGGCCAGGCGCCACGGCCTCCCCTATGTGGCGCTGGAAGATGGCTTCCTGCGCTCGCTGGGCCTGGGCGCCATGGGCTACCAGCCCCACAGCCTGGTCGTGGACCGCCGGGGGATCTACTACGACGCCTCCCGGGCGTCGGATCTCGAGTGCCTGATCATCGAGGCGGGCTTCAGCGCCGATGAACTCGCGCGGGCGCGCCAGGCCATGGCACGGATCGCCAGGCATCGCCTCTCCAAGTACAACCACGCCCCCGACCGCCCCCTGCCGCCCAGCGACCGCCAGCGGGTCCTGGTGGTCGACCAGACCCTGGGCGACGCCTCGATCCATCACGGGGGGGCCGATGCGACCACCTTCGCCAGCATGCTCCAGGCGGCACTAGACGAGCATCCCGACGCGGAGATCCTGGTCAAGATCCACCCGGATGTGATCGCCGGCAAGAAGCGCGGCCACCTGCTGGCCTATGCCCACCACCCCCGCTGCCGCGTGATCGCCGAAGACGTGAACCCCTGGGCGCTGTTCGATGCCGTCGAGACAGTGCATGTGGTCACCAGCCAGCTCGGCTTCGAGGCCCTGCTGGCCGGCAGGCGCGTGGTCTGCCACGGGCTGCCCTTCTTCGCCGGCTGGGGACTGACCGAGGACCGCCAGGCCTGTCCGCGACGGGGCATGCCGCGCTCGCTGGACCAGCTCTTCGCGGCGGCCTACCTGCGCTACAGCCGCTATGCCAACCCCTATACCGGCGAGGCCAGCACCCTGGAGGCCACCATCGACCTGATCGTCGACCAGCGTCGTCAGCAGGCGCGCCTCGCCGGCGACTGGGTCGCCAGCGATTTCTCGCGCTGGAAGCGCGGCTTCGTCGCTGACTTCCTGGGCCAGGGTTCCCGCTGCCGACACCAGCGGGGCCCCGCCGACCCGGGAAGGACGAGACCCGGCGAGCGCCTGCTGGCCTGGTCGACGGGCGTCGACGACGACCTGCACGCGGCCTGCCAGCGAGAGGGGGTGCCGCTCTGGCGGATGGAGGACGGCTTCATCCGCTCGGTGGGCCTCGGCGTCGACCTGACCCGCCCGCTGTCGCTGGTGCTCGACAGGCATGGCATCTACTACGATCCCGCCCGTCCGAGCGACCTGGAGCGCCTGCTCGAGCAGGAGGAGTTCGATGCCGATCTGCTCAGGCGCGCCGCCGCCCTGCGCCAGCGACTGGTGCGCCAGGGCCTCTCCAAGTACAACCTGACCGGCACCCGGACGCTGCCACCGGCCGACGGGCGGCCTCGCCTGTTGGTCATCGGCCAGGTGGAGACCGACGCCTCGATCGCCCGCGGCGCCGGTGAGGTGCGTACCAATGCGGCGCTGCTGGCCGCCGTTCGCCAGGCCCACCCCGACGCCTGCCTCCTCTACCGACCCCATCCGGACGTGATCACCGGTGCCCGCCAGGGGGAGCTGCCCCCCGAGGCGCGTTCGCTCCATGACCACGAGGTCGCCGATGTCGACATTGCCACCCTGCTGGAGGCGGTCGACGAGGTCCACACCATCAGCTCGTTGACCGGCTTCGAGGCCCTGCTGCGTGGCCGCCTGGTCACCACCTACGGCCTGCCCTTCTATGCCGGCTGGGGCCTGACCCAGGACCACCAGGCCTGCCCGCGGCGCCGGCGCCAGCTGTGCCTGGATGCCCTCGTGGCCGCAACCCTGATCCTCTACCCGGTCTACGTGGACCCCCGCACGCGCCAGCTCTGCAACGCCGAGACCGCCGTGGCGCTGCTGGAGCGGGAGCGCGGCCGGGGCCGTCCGCTCGGCTGGAAGACACGCCTCTACCGGGCCTACCGCAACGCCTTCATCGGGAGACACTGACGTGACCCGGATACGCCGTTCCTTCCTGTTCCTGCAGGGCGTCTGCTCGCCCTTCCACCGACGGCTCGCCGCCAGGCTTGCCGCCGACGGCCATCGCATCGTCAAGGTGCACTACAACGCCGGCGACCGGGCCTACTGGCAGCGCGGCATCGGGCCTGCCTACGACTTCCGCGAGCCGCTCGCGGCCCTGCCCGCCTTCCTGTCCGAGCTCTGGCAGCGTCACGCCATCACCGACCAGGTGCTGTTCGGCGACCAGCGCCCCGTGCACCGCACCGCCCTCGAGGATGCCGCGGCCGCCGGCATCCGCTCCCATGTCTTCGAGGAGGGCTACTTCCGCCCCTTCTGGATCACCCTGGAGCGCGAAGGGGTCAACGGCCACTCGCTGCTGCCCCGCGACCCTCGCTGGTATCGCGACGTCGCCCGGCGCCTGCCGGCGCTGCCGGCCCCGGCGCATTTTCGTTCGCCGTTTCGCGTGCGGGCCACCCACGACGTGCTCTATCACCTGGCCGGGCTCACCAACCCGCTGCGCTACCCTCACTACCGCAACCACGCGCCGGTCACCGCGCCCGTCGAGTATGCCGGCTACCTGAAGCGTTTCACCCAGCTGCGCGCCTGGAAGCCCCGGGATGCGCGCCGTATCCAGGCGCTGGTCGAGGGCCAGCGCCCCTATTTCGTGCTGCCCCTGCAGCTCAACGCCGACGCCCAGATTCGCGACCACTCGCCCTTCGCCGACATGCGGGAGGTGATGGCGCACGTCATGGCCTCCTTCGCCATGCATGCCCCGGGCGACGCCCTGCTCTGCATCAAGAACCACCCCCTGGACACCGGGCTCGACCACAATGCCCGCAGCATCGCCCGTCTGGCGCACCGCTTCGGCCTGGAGGAGCGCATCGTCTACCTCGAGTCGGGCGATCTCAATATGCTGCTCGAGCGCTGTGCCGGCACCGTGACCGTCAACAGCACCGTGGGGATCGTCTCCCTCGAGCATGGCCGTCCGACCTTCGCCCTGAGCGATCCCATCTACCATCTCGACGGCCTCACCTTCCACGGCCGACTGGATGAGTTCTGGCGGGAACCCTCCCCACCCGATGGCGGCCTGTTCGACGCCTTCCGCCGCACCGTGATGCATACCTCCCAGCTCAATGGCGGCTTCTACTGCGGCGCCGGCATCGAGCTCGCGGTGGCCAATGCGGTGCCGGCCCTGACCGCACGACGCTCCCCGCTGGAGCGACTGCTGTCGCTGGCAGCCCCCGTCCAGTGTCGCCGCCAACCGCCGAGGAGGCTCCCATGGCCGGATCGCTTGGCGTCCTGATCACAGGCGCCAGCGGCGCCATCGGCGGTGCCCTGGCCCGGGAGTATGCCGCCCCCGGTACGCATCTGGTGCTGCATGGCCGGCGACGGGAGGCGCTCGAATCCCTGGCCGAGACCTGCCGAGCCAGCGGGGCCCGGGTGGAGCTCAGCGACATCGCGCTGACCGACGATCGCCAGCTCAGTGCCTGGCTGGCCGACCTGGCCGAGCGGGACCTGCCCGATATCGTCTTCGCCAACGCCGGCCAGAACAGCCACGTGGGGGCTGCGGGCGCGCTCGAGCCCTGGGAGGACGTGAGCGAGCTGCTGGCCATCAACCTGCGCGTGCCCATGGCCATGGCCCAGGCCCTGGCGCCGGCCATGGTGCGACGCGGCCGCGGCCAGCTGGTCTTCATCAGCTCACTGGCCGCCTGGCACGGCCTGCCAGTCACGCCCAGCTACAGCGCCAGCAAGGCGGGGCTGAAGGCCTACGGCGAGGGGCTGCGCGGCCACCTGGCGCCGCATGGCGTGGGGGTCAGCGTGGTCATGCCGGGCTACGTGAGCTCCGCCATGTGCGATGCCATGCCGGGCCCCAAGCCCTGGCGCTGGTCCCCCGAGCGCGCCGCCCGTGCCATCCGCCGCGGGGTGACGCGCAACCGCGCCCGCATCGCCTTCCCGTGGCTGCTGAACCACGGCTGCTGGTGGCTCGCCGTGCTGCCCGAGTCGCTCTCCCAGCGGCTGCTACGTTGGCTCGGCTACGGAGAGCGCCCATGAGCGCCGCCCTGTGGCTGCCGCCCCTGGCCGGCCTGGGCGCAAGTGTTGCCCTCGAGGGGCTGCTGCGCCCCCACGTGCGCCCCCCCTGGCGGCGACCGCCCGCGACCCTCTGCTTGCACGGTGGCAGCTGGCTGCTGCTCTTCGCGCTCTGCCTGCTGGCCGTGCAGCGCCCCTGGTTCGCCACCGGGGGACTTCTCGCCCTGCAGCTGGTGGTGGTGCAGTCCAGCAACGTCAAGTCCAGGACGCTGAACGAGCCCTTCATCTGCCAGGACTTCGAGTACTTCGTCGATGCCCTGCGCCACCCGCGGCTCTATGTGCCCTTCTTCGGCATCGGTCTGGCGCTGGCCGCCAGCACCGCCGCTGCCCTGGCCATTGGCGCCTTCCTGTGGTGGGAGCCCTCCCTGGCGAGCCGCCTGGGCGTCGGCCCCTTCCTGGCCGCGACGAGCGCCCTCGGGATGATCGCCCTGCCGCTGCTGTGGCTGGGCCTGCGCCGGCTGCCGGCGCCCGCTCTGGAGCCCCAGGCAGACCTAGCCCGACTGGGGCTCGTCGGCGCCCTGTGGGCCTACGGGCGGCTGGCGCTCCAGCCGCTTTCGAGCACACTCCCGGCCTCACCCTTCGTCCCCCCGCCCAGGCGCCCGATCAGCGGCCGCCTGCCCGACCTGGTGGTGGTGCAGAACGAGTCCTTCTTCGACCCGCGCCCCTGGTGCCCGCTGGTGCGCCCGGACCTGCTGCCCCACTTCGATGTCCTGTGTGCCGAGGCACTCTACCAGGGGCCCCTCGTCGTGCCCGCCTGGGGCGCCAATACCGTGCGCACCGAGAGCGCCTTCCTCACCGGGCTCGATCCGGAACAGCTCGGCATTCATCGCTTCAATCCCTATCGCCAGCTGGCCCGCCGGCCGGTGCCGAGCCTCGTGGCCAACCTGCGTCGGCTCGGCTACCGCACCGTCTGCCTCCACCCCTACCCGGCCACCTTCTACCAGCGCCACCGGGTCATGCCGCGGCTGGGCTTCGAGCAGTTCCTGGATGACGCCGACTTCGCGCCCGGCGATCGCGAGGGACAATACGTCGGCGACCTGGCCGTCGCCGAGCGGGTGGCGCGGCTGCTTCGGGAAGGGCGGGATGAACGCCCACTGTTCCTCTTCGTGATCACCATGGAGAACCATGGACCGCTGCACCTCGAGCGTCCCGTGCCCGAGGACGCCTACGCCCGGCTGACGGCCCAGGCGACGCGCTCGCCGGATCATGACGACCTGGCCATCTACCTGCGCCATCTGGCCAATGCCGACCGCATGATCGCCCGACTGCGCCAGGCCCTCACCGCGCACTCGCGCCCCGGGCTGCTCTGCTGGTACGGCGACCACGTGCCCATCCTGCCCGAGGCCTATGGCCGCCATGGGCCACCCGACGGCCACACCCACTACGCCATCTGGTCCCCCCGGGCCAGCGGTTCGGCAGCGCCGCGCCAGCGGCCGGTGGCGGATCTGGGCCCCCTGCTGCAGGAGACACTGCTCGACATGGCCACGCCCACGGGCCAGGAGCGGCCGGCGCCACGCCGGCCGCGCTCAGGATTCAAGGAAGACCCAGTGAGATCAGGAGCAAGAGATGACTAGACGCGTCGCCATCATCGGGGCCGCCCATCGATTCCCCGGCACCACGCCCGAGACCTTCTGGCAGGACCTGCAGGGCGGCAAGGACATGGTCACCCGCGTCGCCGAGGAGCGCTGGAGCCAGGAGGCCTACCAGCACCCCGATCGACGCCACCCGGGGACCAGCGTCACCTTCGCCGCCGGCAGCCTGGGCGACATCAGCGGCTTCGATGCCGCCTTCTTCGGCATCTCGCCGCGAGAGGCCGCTAACATGGACCCCCAGCAGCGCCTGCTGCTGGAGCTGGCGTGGGAGGCCATGGAGGACGCCGGGGTCCCGCCCTCGCGGCTGCGCGGCAGCCAGTGCGGGGTCTTCGTCGGCATCGCCAGCCTCGACTACTTCTTCCGCATGGCCGACGATCCCGGCGTCATCGATGCCTCCACCGCCACCGGCAACACCTCGAGCATCGCGTCGAACCGGATCTCCTACGTCTTCGATCTGCACGGCCCCAGCATGTCGCTGGATACCGCCTGCTCCTCGTCGCTGGTCGCCTTCCACCAGGCCTGCCAGGCCATCCGCAGCGGCGAGACCGACATGGCGCTGGCCGGCGGCATCAGCCTGCACCTGCACCCCTACGGGTTCCTGATCTTCTCCAAGGCGAACATGCTCTCCGCCACCGGCCGCTGCCAGGTCTTCGACGCGGATGGCGACGGCTACGTGCGCTCCGAGGGGGCCGGCCTCTTTCTGCTCAAGGATCACGAGCAGGCCCTGGCCGACGGCGACCGCATCCTCGCCGTGGTGGCGGGCTCGGCGGTCAACACCGACGGCCACAAGTCGGGCCTCACCGTGCCGAGCCCCACCGCCCAGGCGGCCCTGCTGCACCAGGCCTACCGTCAGGCGGGTATCGCCCCCGACGAGATCGACTACCTGGAGGCCCATGGCACCGGCACGCCGGTGGGGGATCCCATCGAGACCCGGGCCATCGGCGACGCCCTGGCGAGAGGCCGCCGCGCTCCGCTGCCCATCGGCTCGGTGAAGGGCAACCTCGGCCACCTGGAGACCGCCTCCGGCGTGGCCGGGCTCGCCAAGGCGCTCTACAGCCTGCGCCACCGCGAGGTGCCGGCGACCATCGGCATCCGCACCCTCAACCCCAATATCAAGCTCGACGACTGGAACCTGCAGGTGGTCACCGAGCCGCTCCCCCTGAAGCCCGAGGGGCGTCTGGTGATCGGCGTCAACTCCTTCGGCTTCGGCGGCGCCAACGCCCACGTCATCCTCGAGAGCCCGCCGGAGGAGGTGCCGACTCCGGCACCGGCCATCACCGCGCCGCTGCCGCTGCGCCTCACGGCCCGCAGCGCACCTGCCCTCCGGGCCCAGGCTGGCCGCCTGGCGGCCTGGCTTGACCAGAGCGAGGCCTCCCTCTACGACATCGCCTATACCCTCCAGCACCATCGCGACCACCACCGCGAGGGGGCCCTGCTGTTCGCCGGGAGCAAGGCCGAGGCCGCAAGTCTGCTTTCCGCCTTCGCCAACCCCGAGGCCGAGGAGCGCCCGGCCGAGGTCGCCACGGGGCAATACCGGGAGGACGCCCGGGGCCCGGCCTTCGTCTATGCGGGCAACGGCTGCCAGTGGGAGGCCATGGGCGCCGAGCTGCTGGCGAGCTCCCCGACCTTCGCCACCGCCGTGGACGAGGTGGACGCCCTCTTCCGGCGCCTCGGCGACTTCTCGTTGCGCGCCGAGCTCGAGGGTCGCAACGGCACTCTCGACGATGGCGAGAGCCGCCTGGCACGCACCGAGATCGCCCAGCCCGCCCTCTTCGCCCTGCAGGTCGGCCTGACTGCCCTGCTGCGCGAGCACGGCATCGAGCCCCGAGCCGTGGTCGGCCACAGCGTCGGTGAAGTGGCCGCGGCCTGGGCCTCCGGCGCCCTCGCGCTGGCTGACGCCGTGCGGGTCATCCACTACCGCAGCCACTACCAGGGCCTGACCCGGGGCCAGGGAGAGATGAGCGCGGTGGCCATGGGGGCCGAGGAGATCGGCGAGTGGCTCGCCCGCCCCGAGCATGCGGCGGTCTGCCTCGCCGGCATCAACAGCCCCCGCGGGGTCACCCTGGCCGGCCCCGCCGAGGCGCTGGCGCGCCTGGAGCAGGCGCTCGCGGAAGGCGGCACCCTCGCCAAGCGCCTGCCCCTGGACTACGCCTTCCACAGCCCGGCCATGGATCCCATCGAAGCTGGCCTGGTCGAGGCGCTGACCGGCCTCGTGCCGGGCGCCGAGCGGATCCCCTACGTCTCCACCGTGACCGGGTCACCACTGGCCGGCCAGGCGCTTGGCGCCGACTACTGGTGGGACAACATCCGCCAGCCGGTGCGGTTCGAGGCGGCTATCGGCTCGCTGATCGACGAGGGCATCGACACCTTCATCGAGATCGGTGCCCATCCGATCCTGCGTCGCTACCTGAACGAGTCCCTGCGCGACCGGCAGTGCCAGGGCACGGTGATCGCCACCCTGGAGCGCGACGCACCGGCCGCTCGCTGCATGACCCAGGCGGTAGGCCAGGCGCTGCTTAGCGGCATCGAGGTGGATGACCGGCGCTGGTTCCCCGAGGCGGGCGCCCGGGTCGAGCTGCCCCGCTACCCCTGGCAACGCGAGCACTACTGGCTCAAGGGCACCGGCGACGGCATGGGCCTGCTCGAGCGCCACTACGCCCATCCGCTGCTGGGCTACCCGCTGGCCCAGCAGGCCAACACCTGGGAGAGCCACCTCGATACCGGGCGGCTGCCGTGGCTGGCCGACCATGTGGTCGGCGAGGGGGCGGTCTTCCCCGGCGCCGGCTTCGTCGAGGTCGCCCTGGCCGCCGCCCACCAGGCGAACGAGGCTGCGATCGTCGATATCGAGGAGCTGGAAATTCGCGCCCCGCTGCTGCTCGACGGCCCCCACGGCCGGCGCCTGCGGACACGGCTGGCGCCGGAGAGCGGCCGGCTGTCGCTCGACTCCCGCGAGCCTCAGTCGGGCAGCGACTGGCAGCTCAACGCCGTGGCCCGCATCATGACGCAGAGTCGCGGCTTCCTGCTGCGTCGCCCCGCCCCGGCACGCCCGGCGCGGGCCCCCGACGTCACCCTGACACAGCACCTGGACCTCGCGGAGCGGCTAGGCCTGCACTACGGCCCCGCCTTCCAGGCCATCGGCCATGCCTGGGTCGAGGAGCAGAGCGTGATCGGCGAGATCGCGCTGCCGGAGGCGATCACCGAGCATCTCGATGCGCTGCACCTGCATCCCGGCATCCTCGACAGCGCCTTCCAGCTGTTCCTTCCCCTGCTGGCCCACCACCGGGGCGAGGCCGATGACGATGGCCTGGCCTTCGTGCCGGTTCGCGTCGGCCGCCTCCAGTACCTGCCCGAGGGCGGGGTGCCCACCCTCGCCCAGGCCACCCTGCGCCGGCGCTCCCCCCACTCCTTCACGGCCGACTTCGCGCTCTTCGATGCCCGGGGCCAGGCGGTGGCGGTGCTCAGCGAGGCCCGCTTCAAGGCGGTACGCCTCAAGCGCCAGCACCACCAGCGCCTTGCCTACCTGGACGTGGCGCTCACCCCGGCACCGCGGCAGCCGATTCCCCTCGACCCGGCGCCACTGCAGGCCGCCCTGCCGGCGCTGCTCGACGAGCTCGCCCGGGCCACCGGCGGGCGCTTCGCCGACGAGGTCGACCCGCTGCTCGACAGCCTGGCCGAGGCGTTCGCCGCCGAGGCGCTGCAGGGCCTCGCCGGCGGCCCCCGATTGAGCCATGCCCGCTACCGCGATCTGACCCGGCAACGCTTCGCGATCCAGCCGCTGCTCGACCAGCTGCTGCGGCTGCTCGAGGGAGCCGGACGCCTCAGCCGCGACGAGCAGGGCTGGACCCTGGCCGCCGAGGACGAGCCGGTGGCGGCCACGACGATCTGGCAGCTGCTGCTGCGCGACTATCCCGACTACTTCGCCCCCGTCCAGCGCCTGGGCCGCTTCGGCCTGCACCTGCCGGCGCTGCTGGCGGGCGCCGAGGACGCCGAGTCCCTGGCCCTCGACCCCGACGGCCTGGCGCCGCTGTCCCGCCAGCTGCTGGGCGAAGAGGGCTGGCAGGCCCTCGCCGGCGGGCTGCGCCGCGCCCTGGCGCCGCTGCTGGCCAACCTGCCGGCGGGCCAGCGCCTGCGGCTGCTGGAGGCAGGCACGGCAGCCCCGGCCGTCGGCGAACGGCTCTGCGACCTGTTCGACCCCGACCGCTGCGACTACCGCATCCTGGCCGTGGATGAGGCCTCCTGGCAGCAGGCCGAGCAGCTCCAAGAGCGCTACCCGCTGATCGACATCGAACGGCTCGACGCCCCGGCCGAGGGGGGCGCACCGGCCCAGCTCGCCCTGATCACCCTCGAGCCCAGCCATCGCCAGCGCAGCCGCCGCCTGCTCGAGGCGCTTCCCGGGCGTCTCGCCCCGGGCGCCCCGCTGCTGGTGCTGGGCCTGCACCCCAGCGCCTGGCTCGATACCCTGCTGGCCACCCCGGGCCTGGAGGATGACGGGGCGCCCCTGCGGGCCACCGAGCCGGAGGAGGTCATCGCCACGCTCGCCGCCCTGGGCGCCACCGACCTGCAGACGCTGCCCCTGGGCGGGGCGGGACGCGGTGCCTACCTGATCCACGCCCGGATGCCGATGGCCGAGGCGGCGCCGGCGGTGCCGGCGGTGCCGGCGGTGCCGGCCTGCGCCAGGCGCTATCGACTGGTCGCCGACGCCGCCGGCCGCGGTATCGCCGAGCCTCTCGCCGCCGCCCTGCGGGCCCGTGGCCACGATGTCGCCGTGGTGGAGACGCCGTCGCTGCCAGCGGAAGTTCAAGAAGAGCGCCAGGGTGAGGCGCTGCCCACCACCCTGGTCGACCTGCGCCAGTCGGGGGAGCGCTGCGCCCAGGCCGCCCGCTGGCCCCACGAGCTGCAAGCCTTCGGCGAGCCGGCCGAGCTGTGGCTGGTGACCCGCGGAGTGGCTGCCATGTGGGGCCAGGGCGAGGCCAGCGAGCCACCGGCCGACGTCGCCCTGTGGGGCTTCGGGCGCTCGCTGGCCAACGAGTCCGCCCACCTGCGCCTGCTCGACCTGCCCGCCGATGGAAGGACGCCGGGCCCGGATCTCCTGGAGGCCCTGGTCATCGAGCTGACCGCCCCGGATGCCGAGAGCGAGATCGTCCTCGACGCCCAGGGCCGACGCTACGCGACCCGGCTGCGCCCCCTGCCGGCCCCCGGCACCGATCGCGTCACAGAGGCGGCGCCGCGCCGCGCCATGACCCTGGGCTTCCCGCTCCCCGGCCAGCTGCGCCACCTCGCCTGGCAACCCCGACCGCTCCCCGAGCCCGGCACCGGCGAGGTGGAGGTCGCGGTCAGGGCCACCGGGCTCAACTTCCGCGACGTGATGTATACCCTGGGCCTGCTCTCCGACGAGGCGATTGAGAACGGCTTCGCCGGCCCCACCCTCGGGCTCGAGTTCTCGGGCACCGTGGTGGCGCTGGGCCCCGGGGTCGAGGACCTGGCCGTGGGCGACGCCGTGGTGGGCTTCGGCCCGGCCAGCTTCAGCGACCGCGTCATCGCCGGGCGTAACGCCCTGGCCCCGATTCCCGAGGGGCTTGGATTCGCCGCGGCGGCCACCATCCCGACCACCTTTTTCACCGTCTACTATGCGCTGAAGCACCTGGCGCGCCTTGCCCCGGGCGAGTCGGTACTGATCCACGGCGCCGCCGGCGGGGTCGGCATCGCGGCCATCCAGGTGGCCCAGTGGCTGGGGGCGGAGATTCACGCCACCGCGGGCTCCGACGAGAAACGCGACTTCCTGCGCCTGATGGGCGTGACGCACCTCTACGACTCCCGCGCCCTCACCTTCGGCGAGGAGATCCTCGAGGCGACCGACGGTCGCGGCGTCGACGTGGTGCTCAACTCGCTGGCCGGCGAGGCGATCAACCAGAACCTGCGGGCGCTGCGCCCCTTCGGCCGCTTCCTCGAGCTCGGCAAGCGCGACTTCTACGAGAACACCCATATCGGCCTGCGGCCCTTCCGCAACAACCTTAGCTACTTCGGCATCGATTCCGACCAGCTGATGAAGGAGCAGCCCGAACTCACCGGCACCCTGTTCGCGGAGATGATGGCGCTGTTCCAGGACGGCACCCTGAGCCCGCTCCCCTACACCGCCTTCAGCGCACGGCAGGTGGTGGCGGCCTTCCGCTACATGCAGCAGGCCCGGCAGATCGGCAAGGTGGTGGTGACCCGGGAGCCCGCGATCACCGCGTCCACCGATGCGCTGCCGGACGCGCCGCTGGCCGACGCCGAGCTGACCCTGCCGGCCGAGGCCAGCTATCTGGTCACCGGGGGACTTGGCGGCTTCGGCCTGAAGAGCGCCCGGTGGCTGGCCCGCCGTGGCGCCCGCCACCTGATCCTGGTGGGGCGCAGCGGCGCCGCCTCCGAAGAGGCCCAGGCCGGGGTGGCCGCCCTGCGCGACCAGGGCGTGCAGGTCACCGCTGCCGCCTGCGACATCACCGACCGGGCGGCGCTGGCGCGGCTGCTCGACGCCTGCCGCGAGACGCATCCGCCCCTGCGCGGCGTGATCCATGCCGCCACCGTCATCGACGACGGCCTGGTGCGCAACCTGGACGCCGAGCGCATCCGGGCCGTGCTGGCCCCCAAGATCGACGGCGCCCGCCATCTGGATGCGCTGACCCGCGATGCCGAGCTGGACTTCTTCGTCCTCTACTCCTCGGCCACCACCCTGTTCGGCAACCCCGGCCAGGCCAGCTACGTGGCCGCCAACCACTGGCTCGAGGCCCTGGCCGCCAGCCGGCGCGCCCGGGGCCTGCCGGCCAGCTGCCTGCGCTGGGGCGCCATCGACGACGTCGGCTTCCTGGCCCGTAACACCCGCACTCGCGATGCCCTGCAGGAACGCCTCGGCGGCGATGCCCTGCACTCCGACGAGGCCCTGGCGGTGCTGGAGCGGCTGCTGGTCCATCACGGCGACCGCCTGGGCGGTCCGAGCCTCGGGGTGCTGGAGCTTGCATGGCATGCCCTGGCTCGCTTCCTGCCCACCGCCGACGCTCCGCGCTTCGGCGAGATCGCCCGCGCCGCCGACGACGGCGACCGCCGCTCGGAAGGCAACGAGGACCTCGCGGCCCTGTTCGCCGAGCTGCCTCCCGAGGAGCTCCAGGGGGCGGTGACCGATCTGCTGCGCGCGGAGCTGGCTGCCATCCTGCTGATCGACGAGGAGAAGATCGATGTACACCGATCGGTGTACGAGATGGGCTTCGACTCCCTGATGGGGGTCGAGCTGATGACCGCCATCGAGGCTCGCCTGGGGGTCCAGGTGCCGGTGATGGTGCTCAGCGAGGCTTCGACCCTGGAGAAGCTCGCCGGCGTGCTGATCCAGCGCCTCCAGCAGCAGGAACCGGGCGACGACGAGGGCGAGATCACCGCCTCGCTGGCCTCGCGCCACGGGGTCGAAGCCTCGGTGGCAGTGGCAGCACCCGCTGAGGAGGCCCACTCATGAGCGCCTCCCGGGAGGACCTCAAGCAGCGGCTGCTGGCCCAGGCCCGGCGGCGGCCGCGCCCGGCGGCCGCCCCGTCGGTGGGTGACGCGAAGCCGCCGGAGGAGCACGGCGCGGTGTCGGAGCACCTGACGCGCTTCGACGCCCACCCCGCCTACCAGCAGATCGCCCTGATACGCGAAGGGGCCCGCAGGCTCGGCCTGTCGGACCCCTTCTTCAAGGTGCATGAGGGCATCGCCGGCGCCACCTCGCGGATCGACGGCCGCGACTGCCTCAACTTCGCCAGCTACAACTATCTGGGGCTCTCCGGGGATCCCCGGATCAACCAGGCGGCCTGCGACGCCGTGGCGCGCCACGGCACCTCGGTCTCCGCCAGTCGCATGGTGGCCGGTGAGCGGCCCATCCACCGCGAGCTGGAGCAGGCCATCGCCGAGGCCTACCAGGCGGAGGATGCCGTGGCCTTCGTCAGCGGCCATGCCACCAATGTCTCCACCCTGGGCCACCTGATGGGCCCCAGGGACCTGATCCTCCACGACGAGTACATCCACAACAGTGCCCTGGTGGGCGCCCAGCTCTCCGGGGCCCGGCGCATCGCCTTCCCCCACAACGACCCCGACGCCCTGGAGGCGCTGCTGGCGCGTCATCGCCACCAGTTCGAGCGCACCCTGATCGTCATCGAGGGGCTCTACAGCATGGACGGCGACGTCCCTGCACTGCCCCGCTTCATCGAGATCAAGCGCCGCCACCGGGCCTGGCTGATGGTGGACGAGGCCCACTCCTTCGGCGTGCTCGGCCAGCATGGCCTGGGCCTGCGCGAGCACTTCGGGGTGGCCAGCGAGGCGGTGGATATCTGGATGGGGACCCTGAGCAAGAGCCTCGCCGGCTGCGGCGGCTACATCGCCGGCAGCCGGGCGCTGGTGGAGATGCTGCGCTACCTGGCCCCTGGCTTTCTCTACAGCGTCGGCCTGCCCGCCCAGGTGGCGGCCCCGGCCCTGGCGGCCCTTCGCCTGATGCGCCAGGAGCCCGAGCGGGTCGCGCGACTGCACGAGATCTCGCGCTACTTCCTCGAGCGCGCCCGCGCGCTCGACCTGGACACCGGCCACAGCATCGGCGCGGCGGTGGTGCCCGTCATCGTCGGCAGCTCGCCGCTAGCGGCCCGTCTCTCCCACGCCCTGTATGACCAGGGCATCAACGTGCAGCCGATCCTCCATCCGGCGGTGCCGGAGCAGAGCGCCCGGCTGCGCTTCTTCCTCTGTTGCGACCACACCCCCCAGCAGGTCGACACCACCCTCGACGCGCTGGTCACTGCCCTGAAGGAGGCCTGAGGCCATGAAGACCAAGACCCCGCTCGCCGCCACCATCGCGCTTACCGGCGCCCTCACCCAGGGCGCCGTTGCCGCCGAGGAGCTCAGCCTGCCGACGCTGATCACCCTGAGCCAGGGCATCGTGGCGTTCGACCTCGCCCCCGAGGGGGACGAATCCCCCCTGGAGGCCACCCGCGGCAGCATCATGCTGCTGGACGGCTCCACCCTGGCGATCCGCTCCCCCGACGGCAGCACGCCGCTGGCCGAGTTGCTCGACGACCGCCAGGCGACCCTGCTGTTCGAGGAGGCCCCCGGCACGCTCAGCGCCAGCAGCGGCGATCTGGCTGGCCTGGCCCTGATGCCGCCCGGCGATGCCGCCCCGCCCCCCTTCACGATCTCCACTCTGGTCGAGTCGCGTCCGCTGACCCTGGGCCAGGTCGCCTCGACGGAGGGCATCGCGACGCCCGACAGCGTCACCCTGACGTTCAACGACGAGCCCTTCACCCTGCGTCTGCCCGAAGGGAGCACGCTGGCCGACTTCTCGGGCACCACGCCGATCACCCTGGTGGACGCCGACGGCCGGGTGCTGCTCGACGAACGCTCCCTGGCCAGCCTCTCCGGCAGCGAGGCCAACGCCTTCGCCGCCCGGCTGGGCCTCCTCGACGTCGACATGGCCCTGCGGGCCGCCCAGAAGCAGGCCATGGCGCAGAGCGTCGGCGTCATCGGCCAGCAGATCGACACCGCCATGCACCCCCACCGGGAGGATCACTTCGGGCGCCAGGAGGGCCTCTACGCCTGGGTCGCCTCCGAATACCGTGACATGCAGGGCCGCACCGGCAACGGCGATTATGAGGGCGAGGGCTCCCTGGCCCTGTTCGGCGTGGAGACAAGGCGCGACAACCTGCTTGCCGGCGTCTCCCTGGGCTATGGCCAGGTCAGCCTCGACAGCCGCAGCGGGCGGATGACCACCGACCTCGGCGGGACCCTCATCGCCCCCTACGGGGCGCTCTCCCTGGCCGATGGCCGCCTGGTGCTCGACGCCATCCTGCTCTACCAGTCGCTGGATGGCACCAACCAGGCCAGCTACCGTCCAGAGGACCTGGCGCTCGACGGCCACCGCTGGGGTGGCCGCGCCTCGGGGACCTACTACCTGCCGGCGTTCGGCAGCGCCCTGGTGGGGCTCACCGCCGGCGGGCTCTACCTGGAGGATGACCTCGAGGGACACTACCTGGGGACCACCAGCGACTACGGCATCGAGCTCGGCGAGCTCTTCGCCGGCGCCACCTTGAGCGTGCCCTTTGCCACCGGGCGCTTGCAGGCCAGCCTGATCCACCATCACGACGTCACCACCGACTTCGATCGCACCGCCGAGGTGCTGGACGCCGCCGACGGCCGCACCGAGCTGGCCCTCGGCGTCTCCCACGAGCTGGCCAACGGCCTGGACGTCACCCTGCAGGGCCGCACCGTTATCGGGAGCAGCGACACGGAGTTTCATGCGCTGCAGGCCAGCATGGCCTATCGCTTCTAGGAACCCGCGGGGGCGCCGCCATCGCGGTCGCGCCAGAAGGCCACGACGTGGCGGATGTCCCCGACCCGCCGGGCGGTGTCGGCCGCCGCCCGGGCCATCCGGGCGGCCTGCACGGGATGGTCGAGCAGCCAGGTCAGGCAGCGGCACCACGCCTCCGGCGTGTCATCGGCCAGCAGGCCGTTGACGCCATCCTCGACGATCTCGGTATAGGGGGGGCGTCGCGAGTAGATGCCCACCCCGCCCATGGCGGCGATGTCCAGGAACTTGATGAAGGACTTGCCGCGGTTGAAGGGGGTGTCCAGCAGCGGTGCCAGGCCGATATGCATCCGGCGCTGGCGCTGGTAGTCGCGAAAGCGCGGCCAGGGCAGCGGCGAGGGGGTATCGCAGCGCCACAGGCGGCTGAGCTCATCCGGTACATGGGCGCCCAGCATCACCTCGAAGGCGACGTCCGTCCGCGCCTCGTGCAGCCGCACCAGGGCCGGTGCGATATGGCGCAGGTCGGCCAGGTGGGCCCGGGTCCCATGGAAGCCCACCCACCAGGGCGACTCGATCGTCGGGGGGATGTCGAAGTGCGCCAGGAGCGGCAGGGGCGCCAGCAGCGGCGGCGTGAGCAGCGCCACGCGCGGGTGCCGATCGGCCAGCTGATTGGCCAGCCCCCGGCTCGCCGCCACCACCTCGTCGGCCAGCGCCAGCAGGCGGGGCTGCTGGCGGGCGAGCCTGGCCATGCGCGCCCGATAGGCCGCCGGCAGGCTCCTGTCCGCGGCCGCGGCCGAGAGGTCATCGTCGATCAGGTAGTGGACGCTGGCCAGCGCCCCACGATGGCGCTCGAGCCAGCGCAGCCAGTCGGGGGCGAGCCCCCGGCACAGCACCACCCGGGCCCCCGCAAGGTGGCGCCGCGCCCTAGGGCCGACCCGCCACAGCGCCAGGCGCCGCCGGCGGGCCAGCTGCCGTTCGATGACGGCCCCCTCGGCCCGCAGCGTCGGCGCCGCCGACGCCAGGAAGTAGATCTCCTCGGTGGGCAGGGCCCCATCGCTCAGCACACGCCAGGGGGGGCGCATGGCGGGTACAGCCGATGAGACGCACGCGGGTTCAGCGCAGTGAGAAGTCTTCATGGATCAGGGTCAGGTTGGGGTTGTAGGCGGGGTCCTGGTCCAGCAGCCGGCCCCAGGTCTGGCGCATGTAGTCGGCCTCGCGCAGCGCCCGGGCGCGCTTCTTCGGGGTATCGTCCGCCCCGCGGGAGACCGACTCGTGGTGATAGAGCTCGGCATGGGGGGTCCAGAGGTTGCGGTAGCCCGCCTCGCGCACCTTCAGGCAGAGGTCCACGTCGTTGTAGGCCACCGCCAGATCGGACTCGTTGAGCCCGCCCACCGACTCGAAGACCTCCCTGCGCAGCAGCAGGCAGGCGGCGGTCACCGCCGAGAGGTTCTGCACCCGCTTCAGGCGCCCGTCGTAGCCGGGCTCGTGGCCCTGGAAGAAGCGATGGCCGTGGCCGGCCACCCCCCCGACCCCCAGGATCACGCCGGCATGCTGCAGGCGCCCGTCGGGATAGTAGAGCTTGGCGCCCACGCAGCCGATCTCGGGCCGACAGGCCTGGCTCACCAGCTCCCCGAGCCAGTGCCCGTCGAGGGGCTCCACGTCGTTGTTGATCAGGCCGATCAGCTCGCCCCGGGCATGGGCCGCGCCGAAGTTGTTGATGGCCGAGTAGTTGAAGGCGTGGTCCCAGCGCAGCACCCTCACCCGCGGGTCGTGTCGCGCCACCGCCTCCATGTAGGCCAGGGCCTCGGGACAGCGGCTCTGGTTGTCGAGGATGAGCAGCTCGAAGTGGCGGTAGTCGGTGCGCTCGAGGATGGCATCGACGCAAGGGCGCAGTATCTCCACCCCGTCGCGGGTCGGCACCAGCAGGCTCACCAGGGGGGCGGGCTCGGGCAGCGGCCAGCGGACCCGCACCCCGTCGGGCAGCAGGCCCGGGCTCACCTCGGCGGCCAGCCCCCGCGCCTCGAGGTGGCGGTGCACCAGCCGCCGCCAGTGCGCGGCGGGCACCGCGGGCGCCTCGGCGGCATGGTAGAGGATGCTTTGGACATGCACGCAGCGGTTCGCGGCTCGTTCGCCGTGATGGGCCAGCAGCGCCAGGGCCCGCTCCTGCACCCAGGCCTCCGGGGCCGGCGCGGCGGCTGGCACGCGCTCCTGGTCCAGCGATGCCCAGCGATCGCCGCGCAGGAAGGCCGCCCGCCCCAGGTAGGCGTGGGAGAGCAGCAGATCGGGGTTCCAGTCCGGCTTGAAGCGCGGCGCCTGGCGCCGCCCCCGGGCATCGAGGCGGTCCTCGTCGCCGTAGACCAGCTCGGCTTCGGGGTTCGCCTGAAGCGCCCGGGCCAGGGCAGTGAGCGCCCGCTCGGCCAGGCGATCCCCCGGCGCCATGACCAGCACCCACTCCTCTGGCCGAGGCGCCACCGAGGCGGCCACCTGCACGTCCGGGCGAGCGCAAAACCCATCGGCCAGCCCCAGTGGCAGTGTCGCCTCGCCTTCGCCCAGCAGCACCGCGCGCCAGCGTGCCCCCACCTGGCCCTCCAGGCTCGCCAGGGTCGTGCGCAGGGCCGAGGGGGAGGTGGTCGGGCCGACCGGCACCACCACCAGCAGCGGGGGTGCTGCGGGGTCGCCCCGCCCTGCCCGCTCAGGGGCATCGGGCGTCCGCTCCCGTGTGGCGATCCAGTGGGCGTAGTTGCGCCGGGAGCAGAGGCTGACGAAGGTGCTCTCGTACTCGCGCAGCACCAGCGTCCGCCAGCGCTCTCCCCGGCGGCGCGCCGTCTGGCGCAGGCGGCGCATCACCTGCCGCGGGGCCTGGTCCCGATAGGCCGAATGGGCATTGATCAGCCGCCTGACGAGCCGGTCCCGGGCGAAAGGCGGGGTCACCCACACCAGCCGCAGGTGGCGCAGTCGAAAATGCCCCTGCGCGTTCATCGGCGTGAAGCGAATACGCCTGACCCCGAAGGGCAGGTAGACGAGCCGTTTGGTGACCTTGCCCACCCGCAGCGGCATGTCGACGCGCACGCAGCGCTCGCCGGCCTCGAAGAGGAAGCGCGAGGCCACCGTGGTGACCGAACGCTCGGCGGCCAGCTCGATCATGTACCAGCCCGGCAGCGGCACGCCGCGGGTCGTATGGCACTCGGCCGACGCGTCCTGGAGCTCCCAGGCGTCGTCGCCCTGCGGCGAGTGGATCCCGCGGCCCGGCAGCAGCGGCAGCCGCAGGTCGATGCCCAGGGAGAGCGTGATGGCGGGCCCGTCTCGCCCCGCGCGCCCGGGGGCACCCGGGGCGCGCGTGTCCATCACGGCCTCTGCCGGTCTGCTGTCTGCAGGGTTCATGTCGCGATTCGCCTCGCTTGCAGGTTAGGAAAACATCTCGCCAGGGCCCCGGCGAGGGCCTCGAGGAAGGCGCCCTGCCCGTAGTGCACCAGCGCCCGCTCGCGCCCGGCGGCGCCCATCTCGGTCACTCGCTCGGGATTGCCGGCCAGCTCGGCGATACGGGCCGCGGCGGCCTCGGGGTCACCGACGGGCACCAGCCATCCAGTGCGCCCCTCGGCGACCAGCTCCGGCAGCGCGCCCCAGGCGTAGGCCACCACCGGTCGCCCTGCCGCCATCGCCTCGAGCACGGTGCGCCCGAAGGATTCCTGGAAGCGCGACAGGTTCACCACCACATCCAGCTCGGCCAGCGCCTCACCGGGCTCCGCCACGTAGCCGCAGTGGACCAGGGTGGCCGCCGCCCCGTCCCGCGCCCGTTGCGCCAGCAGGGCCTCGAGCGCCGGAGTCGACTCGCCATACAGACGGCACTCGGCCGGGATGCCCCGGGCGGCCAGGGCATCGGCCATGGCCGCGACGTCGGCGAGCCCCTTCTTGGCTACCAGGCTGCCCAGCAGGCCGATCCTCAGGGGGCGCCCAGGGCGGGGGCGTGGCAGCGCCAGGGGCGTCAGGGACTCCATGTCCAGGGTATTGGGCACCACCGCAACGGCGGTGCCCCGTCCCGCGAAGGCCCCGGCCGTGCAGCGGGAGTTGGCCACGATCAGGTCGGCGTTGCGCAGCGTCCGCGCTACCACCGCCTCCGGCTCGGCCCCTAGGGCATGACACAGGGCCGGATCCTCGGCAGGCAGCTCGCGAACATGGGTGATCACCGGCACCCCCAGGGCACGGGCGGCCAGCGCGGGGGCCTCCAGAGTCAGGGTATTGAGGTAGAGTCCCTCGGCCCGGCACGCCACCAGCAGGCGACGGAAGGCCTCGACGCTGGCCGCGCAGTCGGGCCGCTCGGCATGCCACCAGGCGTAGGGGAGCACCTTGACGGCGCGGCAGTGGGCGAGCAGCGCGTCGAGGTAGCCCGGGTGGCGGGCATTGGGCACGGCCACCACCACCTCGGCGCCCAGTGCCGTCAGCCCGCGGACCACGTCCAGCAGGCTGCGCTCGGCCCCGTAGAGGCGCGGGCCCAGGCTGTGGGCGCAGACCACCAGGCGCGGGCGCCCGCGAGGAGCGCGGCCGGTGACCCGGGGCAGCGGTGCATGACCGCGCAGGCGGCCCCAGGCCCAGTAGCGCAGCAGCGCCTGAGCATCGGACCAACGCCCGTGACCATGACGCCAGCCGTAGCCGCTGAGGCTGAGGCGTGGCGAGGGCTCGCGCCCCTCCGCCAGGCCATGCTGGAGAAAATGGCGCAGGGGGGGCATGCCCGACTCGGCGACGTCCGGGTGGCGGGCCAGGTACCAGTCGCCCTCCAGCAGCCGGCGCGCCGCCAGCCACAGCCCGGGATAGCGCCAGCCATGGCGACGCCACCCCTCACGCATGATCCTCCTCCGTGACCGGCGCCCTGCCACCGCGGGCCAGGTAGCCGGCCAGGGGCGTCGCGAGCCCCTCCGGCAGGGGGCGCTGGTCCAGCCAGCATGGCGCCCGGGTGAGTTCGAACCGCGGCACGCTGTCCGGCCAGGCCCCCGGCTCCTCCAGGCGGTGCACCAGCAGCTGACCCACCGACAGGGAGAGTCCCCCATGGGCCAGGCCAAGCGCCTCCTCGTGGCAGAGCTCCCAGACCTCGTCGGCGACCCGCCGCGAGGCGAAGTCATCGGGCCGTGACCAGGGGCAGAGCACCACGGAGCGACCGGCCTGCCGGTGATGCAGCACGCACTCGAACACGCGCTGAAGCTCGGCATTGCGCGCCGACAGGTCGGCCAGCACGGCGATATCGAAGGCGGCAGTGGACGCGTGCAGGTTACCCAGCGGCGCCGGAAACGGACGGCGCGGATGCTCGGCATCGAGCACTGGCACCACCTGGCGCCCATGCCACCAGCGAGCGGCCTGGTGGTAAAGATGGCGCAGGCCATGGTTCACCGTGCGCACGTGGGTGGCAGGGCGCTGGGTCAGGGCGTCGGGCTGGACCAGCGAGAAGGCCAGCGGCACATCGGGGCAGACCCTCAGCAGCGCCGACTCGCCGTAGTGGTGCCTCAGCCGATGGATGAACTCGTTGTCGGCAGCCACGCGAACCGGATCCCAGAGACCCAGTGCCTCCAGCACCTCGCGGGGGACCATCAGCGACGAGGGATTCTCCTCCATCCAGTCACCGCACAGGTGCCAGGGGCCGACGATACGCAGCTCGGGGTCGGTGCGCACCCAGCTGGTGAGCGCCCCCCGGGCCTCGGGCCGATTCAGCAGGGCGACGACCTGCTGTTCGATCTTCTGGGGATGCGACCAGTCATCGCTGTCATGCACCGTCACGTAGCGCCCCCGGGCGGCGCGCATGCCGGTATTGCGCGCGGCATAGGCCCCCTGGTTGGCGGCGTGGCGCAGCAGCCTGAGGCGTGGCTCGCCCTCGGCCCGGCGGGCCACCAGGTCCGCCGTGCCATCGCGACTGCCGTCATCGACCACGATGATCTCCAGATGGGGCCAGCTCTGTGCCAGCAGGCCATCCAGGGCCAGCTCCAGGGTCGCCTCGGCCTCGAAGGCGGGCACCACCACCGAGACCAGGGGCATCTCTCGGCGTGGCCGCGCGGTCACTCGCCGCGTTGCCAGCCCGGAGAACGTCAGCGGGGCCTCCGTGCGCTGGCGCAGCGGGGCCAGCCGGTGGCGCTCATAGAGGCGATTGAGCGGTGCCAGACGCTGTTCGCCGGGTCGGCCGACCCGGCTCGCCTCCACCAAGGCGTGGCTCAGGGCATCCTCCCCGAACCTTGTGGCGTTCAGCTCGTCGGCAAGGGCATCCTCCTGTCCGAGCCGCAGGTGGCACTTCACCCGGGCCTGGGCCACCCAGGGGGCGAAGGGCGAGGCCGCCAGGTCAGCCTCATGGGCGAGCTGGGCCAGCGCCTGGCCATAGCGGCCCTGCCCATAGTGCCAGGCCGCCAGGTACCAGCGTGCCGCCCCATCCCCCTCCCGCGCCAGGGCCTCGAGGCACGGCAAGGCACGCCCGGCGTGGCCATGCCAGAGCTGCTGGTGATACCAGAGGGCGGTGCCACGCAGAAAGGGAAGATCGCTCAGCACCGCGCCGGGGGCAGGACGGCGCCCCTCGTGGACCCCGTGGCGCAGGAAATGCACCAGCGGATTGATCCCGGTCTCGCGAACGTCGGCATGGCGCTGCAGGTACCAGCGTGGCGCGAAGCGTGGGTCCGGGGCATGCCCCTGTCGCCAGCCATGGCGCAGGAAGTGCAGCGCCGGGCGCCACACCAGTGGTCGCCGCCAGCGGGGCAGCTGCGCTCGATAGTAGCCGGGCTGGAACATGCCATGCCGGCGGATAAGCGCCAGCTCGCGACGCTCGACGGGGGTGGCCCAGGGCGTCCGCAGACGAAGATGCCACCCTCGGCGGCTTGACCGTCTCATCGGGCCTGCCGCCCGTGGCACCAGGCCTGGCGGGCCGCCATCATGGCGCGGGTGTGCTGCCAGATGGCGCGGGCCACGTTGCGGGACTTGCCCACGGCGGGAAAGTGATGGCCGCCGATACCGGGGTTGGTATTGATCTCCAGCACGCAGACCGCCCGGGCCGGATCGCCCACCGCCGGATCGACCATGATGTCCACGCCCGCCAGTTCCAGCCCCGGAATGGCCGCCACCGCTGCCACCGTCACCGCCTTGACGGCCGCGGGCAGCTCGTCGGTGACATCCAGCGTCTCCCCGCCCGCCGAGAAGTTGGCCTCGTGGCGCAGGTAGACCTTCTGGCCTGCCGGCAGCACGCTCTCGACGCTGAGCCGCTGACGCTCGAGGTTGGTCCGCACATGCTTGCGCACCTTGATCAGGCGCGTGGCGAGGTGGGGGTTGCGGGCGCGCAGGGCGTTCTTGGCCTCGATCAGCTCGGCAATGGTCGAGCGCCCATCGCCGACCACATGGGCCGCGTCCTTGCCCAGCGCCCCCACCACCTCACCGCCGACCACCAGCACGCGATACTCGGCCCCGGCCATCTGGCGCTCGACCAGCACGCCGCCTCCCGCCCGGTTGGCCCGCCGATAGGCGCGCTTGAGCTCACCCGGCGTCTGGACCCCCACCGAGATACCGTAGCCCTTGGTACCCGTCCGGGGCTTGACCACCAGCGGCGTCTCGAGGCGCTGCTGCCACGCCTTGACCTGGGCCAGGCTCCTGGCCACCCCGCCCGGGGCGACCTGAACCCCCGCACGCTCCAGTAGCGTGCGGGTCAGGTCCTTGCGGCCGGCGAAGGTTGCGGCCACCGTGGTGTCTAGCGAACGGCTGTCGTGGAAGAGGATGTCGAGATCATCCACCCGGGCCACGAACATGTAGCGTGACAGCCACTCCACCCTGGCCCCGTCGCGCTCGGCCTCGCCGGCGATCAGCAGGGGACCCAGCGCCCGGGTCTGCATGGCCTCGAAGAGGCTCGCCCGGGACATCGGCACCTTGTTCATCAGGGTCTCTCTCACATTCATCCATAACGTCATTGGCCACGTACCTGCGGCAAGGGATTAATGATGTTGCGCCACCTCGAACATGGCGCCCAGATAGCGATCGGCCTGCTCGCCGAAGGCGTGGTAGGTGCCCGGCTCCGGGGTCAGCTCGCCAAGCACGAGCCCCTGGCGCGCCTCGTAGAGATCGATGCGACAGAAGGGCGCCGGCAGGGCCGCCGAGACGCGCTCGGCCAGGGCCAGCATAGCCACGGGGTCGTGCGGGGGCAGCAGAGTGGGCTCCAGGGCGTCGTCATACTTGCCCGTCACGACCGGCTGCCAGTCACGGTCATACCAGCGGTAACGGGTCCCCTCTACGCCCCTGGCCACCTGGAGGATCAGTCCCACCCGACCGCGGAAGGCATAGAACTTGAAGTCATCCACCGGACGCAGCAGACCCGAAGGCGGCAGCAGCAGCTCCTCGAGCTGCCAGTGGTTGGGAAACTGGTGTTCACGCATGTCGCGATAGAGGGCGTCCAGGATCTGGACCAGGGTCAGTTCGCGGCGCTGCTGCAGGCAGGTGAAGCGCAGCTCGCCCTCGCGACGCAGCGACATCACCCCGCGGGAGCTGTGGGCCTGGGTGGGCTTGATCACGCAGGCCTCGATGCCCTCGAGGGCCTCGCGCAGGTGTTGCAGGGCGAAGTCATCGCGCAGGATGCGGGCCGTGGCCACCCCAAGGGCCTGCATGCGTTCCGACACCCAGCCACGGTCGTTGGCCAGGCGATTGAACGGGCTAACCCCGGGCAGGGATGCCTCGCGCTGGTAGCGGCGTACCAGCGCATCCATGCCGGCACGGAAGGAGGGCGGCTGGGGCGCCGTCCCCTTTCGCGCCGGGTGTGCCGCCGCCATCCAGGCGAGGCGCGCCGGCTCGGCAAGAAAGCCGGTGAAGCTCGGGAATGAGACCAGGGCCTCGGGGACCTCCCCGGCAGGCGAGGCGGCGGTGGTCAGGGAGGAGATCAGGGCTTTCATGCCGCCATCACCGCCCCAGGCTCATCAGCGAGAGCAGCGCCACCACCACGACCAGCAGGGCGATCACCAGCGGCATGGGCAGCTTGCGAATGAGGGGCCTCAAAAGCTGCCGAAAGAGCACCCTGAGCAGTCGATCCATTGACATGGGACTCACCTTGAACAGAAGTGGGGATCGGGGAAGAGCTCGCGCAGGGCGGCACCGGCGATGTCCCTCTCCTCGCCTTCCCAGGGGAAGTGGTGCAGCGAGATCATGGGCGATCCGTTGACCTCGAGCACCGCCCAGTTGGTGTCATCGGGAGGCCGCCGGATGTCCTCGATGAAGACATCGAAGCCGACCATGACGATGTCCGAGAAGGCGCGTGCCGCCCCCTCCAGGGCCTTCAGGTAGCCGGGATGGATCGCCTCGGTCATGTCGACACTCTCTCCGCCGAGTGAGACATTGGTGCTGTCGCGAAGGGTAATCCGGACGTCCTTGTCGACAATGGAGGCCAGCGAAAGCCCCTGGCGTCCCAGCACCGCCGTGACCACCGGGTCCACCACGATCGGCGGGCAGGCACGTCGCCTGGAACGAATGGCATTCTTGGCCGCGATCAGCTCATGGATCGTCGAGGCCCCGTCGCCGGTCACGTTGGCCGGTACACGATTGGCCACCCCCAGCAGCTGGCCGTTGACCGCGGTGATCCGGTACTCCTGGGCGGCGAAGAAGGTCTCGACCACGACCCCCTGGCGGTCGTCCGAAAGCCGCGAAAGATAGCGGGCGACCCCCTCGGCATCATGG
The DNA here is from genome assembly GCF_003547075.1 of Halomonas sp. JS92-SW72. Classification (NCBI taxonomy): domain Bacteria; kingdom Pseudomonadati; phylum Pseudomonadota; class Gammaproteobacteria; order Oceanospirillales; family Halomonadaceae; genus Halomonas; species Halomonas sp. JS92-SW72. Next base: position 845,510 of record NZ_CP032147.1, on the reverse strand, counting down.
AGCTTCTCGACCCCCCTCCCCTTGCTGCCGTCATCGGGCTTCAGGATCACGGGAAAACCGAGCCGGCGCGCATAGCGGACGGCCGCAGACGCCTGCGAAGGCAGGAAGCGCTTGCCGGTGATGGTGTTGCAGCCATGTCGCTCGAGGAAGCGGCGGGTCCTCGACTTGCTCTTCGCGATGCGCAGCTTGCGGCGACTGCTCAGGCTGCAGCCGCCCCGGCCGAAGTAGACCCGCGTCGTCGCATCGGACACGAGCAGCGGCTTGCCCTTGAACCGCCGGGAGCGCCCGTAGCGCAGGCCCGCCGCCCTGGCCGCCCTGGCGATGGCATACATGCTGGCGTTGCGGGGCATCCAGCCCCACTCGATCCTTTCCCTCTCATCACGCGTCACGACGGGCTCCTTGTGTCGGGGTGTCATCGCCTAGAAAAGCATCTCCATGATTTCCTTGCCGATATTCTTCGGCTGCCCTTCCCAGGGAAAGATATGCATGCGCACCGCGGGGCGTCGATTGACCTCGCAGATGAACCAGTTGCTGTCGCTGGCCGGCTCATGCATCTCCCTGATGAAGACATCGAAGCCGGCGATGAAGGTATCCGGCAGCCTGGCGAACACCGCCTCCATGGCCTCGATATAGGAGGGATGGATGATTTCCATGACCTCGACACTGTCACCACCGGTGGAGATGTTGGAGGTGGAGCGAAGCGAGACGGTGCGCCCCTTGTCCGGCACCGAGTCCATGGAGAGGCCCTGCTTGTCGAGCACCCGTGTCACCTCGTCATCGAGCTTGATGCGGGGATAGCGCCGCGTCTTCTTGAGCCGATTCTTCGCCCTCACCAGCGAGGCCACCGAGCTTGTGCCATCGCCGACGACATTGGCCGGTACCCTCCGGGTGACCGCCAGCACCCTGCCACCCGCGCAGTAGAAGCGGTACTCGGTCGCGAATTCGCACTGTTTCTCGACAAAGGCCGTGCCATAGCGCTCGGCGACCCGATCGAAATAGGTCAGAAAGGCATCCTCGCCCTCGACGTTGACGTAGACACTCCTGCCCTTGTTCTCGTCATCCGGCTTGATGACCACCGGCCAGCCGAGGGACTCGGCATACTCGAGGGCCCGGCCTCGCTCCTCGGCGTTGAAGAGATACCCCTCCAGCACGTTGGCCCCCAGGGTCTTGAGAAGCAGCTTGGAGGCCCCCTTCTTGTTGAACACCTTGGTCAGTGGTGACTGCTTGCCGATCAGGCTGTTGCTGACCTTCACCTGGCTCTTGCCGTCACTGATGATCAGCGACTTCCTGGACCTGGTGACCGAGAGCCCCTTGTCGATCGCCGCCTGCTCGAAGTGCCTGCTGCTGATATTGGTCGTGATAGGTTCCATTCTCACACCCCTGTCTTCATGAGAGCTTCAGGGTCGACCTGACGCGAAAGCCCGCTCGAGGTCTCAGTCGACTCTCCTTGACCCGCACCCGGTCGACCCAGGACCTGGCAGGGCCTTCGCGACACTCCTCGATCAGCTCCGCGACCTGGCTGGCGTTCCCGTGCAGGAGCGCCTCCACGGTTCCGTCCGAGCGATTCCGCACCCAGCCATCCGCTGCCTTCTTGAGCGCCCTAGACTGCAGCCACTTCCGGTAACCGACCCCCTGAACCTTCCCTGCGATGATCAGGCGGGAAGAGACGGGCTCCGTCGCCTCCTCTTCCAGGTGATGGACCACGCAGACCTTGGCATCGATGGGCGCATTGAACTCGCGCTCCTCGATCACCTCGATCTCCTTGAGCTTGTCGACGAGCTCCTCCCTGAAGCTGGCCGCGTTGCTCTCTTCGGCCAGCAGCCGGATATGGAAGCGTCCCGACGCGAAGGAGTGCACCTCGCCGAAACAGCCCGTCTGCTTCATGAGCTTTTCGCAGTGACGGGTGACGTAGGCGACAGGGAGCGGCGAGGCGAGCGTCAGCCGCTTCTTCAGCATGCCCTTGCGCAGGACGGGAAGTGACACGCCGGAGAGCCCGCCTGTCCCCAGGCCCTGCTTGACGTAAGAGAAGTCGAAGAAGACATCCCCGGCGATCTTCGAGGTTCGTTCCGGGAAGTAGCTCTCGACGATGGCCTCGGCCACTCGGTTGCCCTGTCCGCTGCCCTGCATGGGGAAGGAGTGCGAACCGATATGGGCCTGGGAGTTGAGTTCGATGACATAGTTGTGCTCCTTGCCATCCTGCTCCACGTTGATGATATCGACGCCGGCATTGGGAATGCCCAGGGCGCAGGCAGCCGCGACCGCCGCGGCCTTGGACTGGTCGGAGACAAGTTGCGTCGCATCGATGCTGTCACCTCCCCGGGAGAGGTTGGCGGCCGACGAGAGGTAGACCTTCTCGCCCCGGGCGGGAACGGTGGTGAGGTCCTGGCCCTGCAACGCCAGGAAGGAGAGCGTGGCCCGGTCGAGCTTGATCCTGCGACTCGACAGGTGCGGGTTCCTGGCCCTGACCCGGTTCTTGCTGGCCACCAGGGCCTCCAGGGTGCTCTCGCCGTCGCCGACCACGTTGGCCGCCTCCCGGCCCGTAACGGCCACCACCTCGCCCCGCGCGACATAGTAGCGATACTCGACGCCCCGGACGTGCTCCTCGAGCACCACCCGCCGGCTCTCGATCGTCTGCAGGGCCTCCACCAGCTGCGCCTGGCAGGTGATGCCGGTGGTCACCCCCTTGCCGAGGCTCCCCGACACCGGCTTCACGACCACCTCACGACAGCCGAAGCGCGCGAAGAGGTCGGGCTCCTGCCTGGCCTGTTCCGTCTCGAGCATGATGCCGCGGGGCGTACCCACTCCCGCCCGGGTCAGCAGCTCCTTGGTCTTCCACTTGCTGATGCTGTTGCGGTGCGCCTCACTGGTCGTCAGGCTGCCTCGCGTCCTCAGGAAGAAATGGACCGCCTTGTCATCGGAGAGGCTGAAGATGGTGCCTCTCGCATCCGCGGCGGTGGTGACCTGGCTCGTGAGCTGGGGATCATTGTAGAAGGTGACCCTGAGTCCCCGCTGAAAGCCCGCCAGGGCGATCAGGTAGGCACACAGGGAGACGCCCCGCGCCTCGAAGGCTTTTGATGTGAAATAGTTCATAGGACACCTGAAGGGCGATGACCGGCACCCCCTGTCCCGAGACAGGGGGAGTCCATCATCGCCGCCATGGGCTTCAACACGACCCGGTCATGTCAGCTGGCGCCAAACTTCCTGGCGACGCTTTCGGCAATAGTACGGGCCACGTTTCGGGGCTCACCGTAGGTGGGGTACAGATGCCCACCGATGCCGGGGCGGGTGTTGGCCTCGACGATGATGTAGCTGCCCGCCTCCGCCGGCGCCGCATGATCCCTGGCCAGGATATCGATACCGACGATGTCCAGGCCCGGAATGGCAAGCGCCACCTCCTCGGCAACCCGGCGCATGCTGGGGTGGACCTCATCGGTGATATCCACGGAGTTGGCCCCCGTGGAAAGGTTGGCCTTGGTATCGATGGTCACGGTTTCCCCGGGCGCGAGGACCGAGGAGAGCTCGTGGCCACGCTGCTTGAGGCCGGCCAGGCGGCTGGCATCCACCTTCAGGGGCCGCTTGATGAGATTCGGGTTCTTCTGCCTGGCCGCGTTCTCCTGCTCGATCAGCTCGGCGATGGTGCTCTTGCCATCCCCCTCTACCCGGGGAGGGATGCGCATGCTGACAGCGACGCATTGACCGTCGACCACCAGGTAGCGCGCCTCCTGGCCGCCGGAGAAATACTCCTCGACCAGGACCTGCTTGCGGGTCGCCTTGACCGCCGATTTCCAGGCCTCATCGAACTCGTCGAGGCCGATATCGACCGCCACACCCTTCCCCTTGTTGCCATCAACGGGCTTGATTACCGCACGGCCCAGGGACTGGACAAGCTTCCTGGCGCCCTTCCTGTCACCAATGTCGAAGGCCTCCCCGCGGGCCACCTGGATGCCGGCCTGGTCGAGGAAGGCTCTTGCCCGGGCCTTGTCCTTCAGGATGCGATAGGCCACCAGGGAGGTGAAGCTGGTCTCTGTCTCCAGGAAGCTGCATACCTTCCCGCCCCGGCTGGCCTCGAGGATGCCGGCCGTTCTTCTGGTGGAGAACCCCAGCGATTCGAGCTCCCGCTCGAGGTGGAGATAGGTCGAGAACGGCCGATCACTGGCGTAGGTATTCTTCTCCAGGCGGGCGTAATCCCGGTCGAGGCTCGTCGGCTCCACGGGCGGGGCGACCGGCTCGACCCTGAAGTTGCTGGCCTTGTTGTCGGTCATGATCCTCGTCACGTCGATCTCCCCATTGGTCGTCTCGCCGTCGAGCATCAGCCTGGGCACCAGGCCATAGGGATCGGCGCCCCTGGAGCGATACCTGCCGGGCGAGTTGAAGACGAAGTTGCCGATCGAATAGAGGATCTCGCCACCCTGGTAAGCTTCCACCCTGTCGGCCTTGTGCGAGCCATGTGCGATGACATGGTCGGCACCGGCAGCGATGATGGCCCGGCACCACTCCTGATGCTTCTCTCCCGTATCCTGATAGTCGATGCCCTGCCAGTGGGGACAGACGACCACCACGCTTTGCGGATCGATGGCCTTGATCTTCTCGATCTCTCTCGACATCGCCTTCAGGTTGGTGCTGGCAATGCCCGGCTTATCCTTCCTGGCAAAGAATCCATACTCGGTGTAGCGTCGGCTGGAACGCATGCCATTGAAGACATAGACGTTCCTGATCCCGCTCGGGGTCCTGGCCGCAATGTGATAGGGCTTCCTGGCTTCCTCGAGATTCCTGCCGGCGCCAATCACGGCGATGCCATGCTCCTGAATCAGCTGGATCATGGCCAGCAGCTTGTCGGGCCCGAAGTCCATGGTATGGTTGTTCGCGAGGGTCACGGCCGTTACCCCCAGCTCCTTGAGTACCCGAAGCGTGACGTCCGGGTCATCGCACCCCGGATATTCCTTGCCGGCGATCGGCTGGCCCGGCTCATGGCTGAGCACCGTCTCCAGGTTGACGATGATCTCATCGCTGCCTTCGAGAACCGGCCTTACCCCTGAGAAAAACGACATCGGGTCCTTCTGCAGTCGCGCGTATGCCTCGGCATACTTGCTTTTCGACTTGTCGAGATAGTAGTAGCCCAGGCTGGTGTCACCGCAGAAGGTGATCGTGAATGGTTTATCCATCAACTCTCCTTGGTTTTCCCTTGACCATGAAACGCTTTCCTTGTCATCCATCGCGACAGGCTGGCGCTCGAAGAACACCAGCGACTTGCCTTCCCGGTTATAGTCATAGAGCGCCCTTGCCAGGCCATGCAGCCCCTGCTCCCCTGCCCCGGGGGTGACACTCCCGGTTTCCTTTTCCAGCCAGCGCTGGTAGTAGGTGTCGAAACCGACGGGGTGGTCGGGAGCGAGTGGGGTCTCAATCATGCGGCAGGAGGGCATCTGCAGTTCCCGCCTGGGACTGGTGAGCGACAGGGCATAGTCGACGATGGGCGTGATGACATCCTTCGGTTTTCCATAGCTCGGGTAGCAGTGCCCCGACAGCCCCGGCGCAATATTGGCTTCTAGCACCACGTAGCCTGAGGCGACGGGTGGCTTGGCAAAATCACGTGAAATGATATCCACTCCAAGCACCGGAACAGTCCTGGCGACCCGTGCGACCTTTTCGGCGATCCGAAGGTAGTCCGGATGGACCAGGTCGCTGATCTCCAGGGTGTCGGCGCCGGTACTGGCACCCGCCTTGTAGTCGATCAGCACATGTCGTCCGGGCTCGGGAATATCGTACAGGGCGTAGCCCTGCTCCCTGATCAGCTCGATACGATACTGGTCGAGCTTGATCTGCCGGATGGTCTGCCCTGGGCTCATGCGCTTCTCGGCATTCTTCTCCTCGATCAGCGCCTCGATCGTCTGCCGGCCATCGGCCACCACGATCGGTGGGATTCTCCGGCACACGCTGATGCACTTCCCACCGACCACGAGAAAGCGCGCCTCGACGCCTTCGGAAAACTGCTCTTCGATCAGGATGTCGCCATCGTCTCGATTCTCGGCGAGCGCGAGATCCCAGGCGTAGTCGAACTGGGCCTCACTGCGCACGCCAACCGTGACGCCCTTGCCCTTGTGGCCGCAGGCGGGCTTGATGACATGGGCCGAGGTGCCTGCCGCGACATGGCGGCGCCCCTGCTCCTTGTCATGGACTGAGAGGGTAATGCCTGCGGGAACGCTGATATTCTCCTGCCGCAGCGCTTCCTTGAAGCGCTGCTTGTCGCCCAGCAGGGCAAGCTCCTCTTGCCCACTTCCTCTCAGGTGAGAGAACTTGAAGGTCAACCTGGGTTTCAGGCCCAGCACATCGATCCTGGACTTCCTGTCCCAGACGACGAAGTACCCGCGGCGCTGAAACTCTTCCGCGATCATGAAGGAATTGAGGTTCTTGATCCTCTCGCCCTGAATCCTGAGATGAACGGGATTCGTGAACTTGTTCAGTCCGCCATCCAAGAAGTCACTTATCTGGTCGTAATCAAAGATTTCCTTGAGTGCTGCCATCCTGGCATCCTCGGTGCTTATCTCACTATCGTGACGTCCACGCTGGTGGGCACTTCCTCTATGCCCAGCCCATTGGCGTAGACCCAGGTCAGGGCGCTGCCGGCCCAGGCGGGACCGGCCGCCTGGAAGCGCACCCGGCCGGTCACCTCGTCCAGCTCCTCCAGGATGAGCTCGAGGCCCAGAGCCTGCGTGGTACGAACCAGCTCCTTTTCCAACCGCGGCCCATGGCTGATGCCGGCAAGGACCGCCGAGAACTGCATTGGTGCCTCCAGGGGGCGGTCAGACGCCCCTCCGGCGACCCGCTCCAGCAGCCGCTGACTCTCTACCGGGTGATCGTGATAGAGCTTGTAGCACTTGAGGTGCTCGGAGAGCGCGATCACGGCATGGTTGCCCTCCTGCGCCTCCCGAGTGGCGTCATCGACGATCAGGTCGATGCGCAGGTAGGCCATGCCCTGCATCACAGCGGCGACCTTCTCGCCGAGGGCCCGGTAGCTCGCGTGCAGCGCGCCAACGGTCTGCCAGGCCCTGTGCTCGGGACGCTTGTGGAAGGCGGCAGCCACCTGGCCATCGGCCATGATCAGTCGCAACTGCTCGCCTTCCAGCTGCTTTTCCACCATGTAGCGGACGCTCAGCGGCAGGTAGCGGCGCCCATGCTCATCCACATGGTCTTCGGAGAGGCGCGTCATCGCATAGGGAGACGCCGCGAGGTCACTGGCCTTGTTCTTCTTCAGTTCCCGTGAATGGCTGAAGAGGAAGTCCAGTTCGGCCTCGCGCTTGATCTCCTTGACGTACTCCTCGTAGAGGGTATTGCGAATGACCGGCTTGAGGACCACCGGGTAGCCGATTTTCCGGGCAAAGCGCAGGTGATCGCGCTGGGACCGGCCCGAGAAGGACGCCGCCTTGACCACCTTGATGCCATGGCGTTCGAGGCGCGCACGCCAGGCCCGAATGTCCTGACAGAAGTTCACCGCAGGCAGAAGGTTGCGGCCACTCACGCCGCACACGAAACCGTCGGGCGCCCCCGCTTCGGTCGAGTCGGCATGCTCGGTCGAGTCGGCATAGTAGTAGGCCAGCTGACGCGGCAGCAGCAGGGTCCGGGCACTGGCCGGCAGGCGCTGGGCATGAATCAAAAGCCCTTCCCTGGCGATGCTGGGCAGGCTGTTCAGCACGGCGCTGAAGCTATCGATTCTGACATCCATGGGGAGCTCGCTCTATTTCAGGAGGGAGAAACCATCGTGCGGCGGCTCCTCCACATGCATGACGCGCACCGAGGTCGGTAGCGCCTCCGAGGGGCCACGAACGCAGGCCGTCGTCAGCGACGAGATGGCGACCAGGGAGCCCTGCAACACCGCCTCGACCGTGCGACGATCGCGATTCTTCACATAGCCGCTGATGCCTCCCTTCTGGGCGTGGCGCGCCAGCCACTTCCTGAACCCCACCCCGGTGACCTTGCCGCGCACCCTCACCTTCACGCAGATCCGCTGCTCATCCAGGGGCGCCAACGGCATGTCATGGTTCAGCAGGATCTCCTCGATGGCCTGTCGCGGGACGTTGACCGCATCACCGAACATCGGGTAGCAGGCCGTGCCGATGGCCGCATGGGCGTTCAGCTCGCAGATACCGATGTCGGTCTCCCCAACCGGCTTGCGATGGTCCTCGATCAGGAAATCGATACCGCAGTAGTCCAGGCCCGGCACGGCCTTCACCGCATCCTCGGCCAGCTTGATGATGCTGGGATGCATCTCATGGTGCACGTTAACGCTGTCACCGCCCTGAGAGAGGTTGCAGGAGCCGGAGAGGGTCACGCGCTCGCCGAGGGGCGGGATGGAGTGCAGGGTGTAGCCACGCTTGTCGAGCTGATACTGGGTCGACTCCGTGTAGACGATGGGGCGTGACTTGAGGTGGGGAATGTTCTGGCGGTAGCGGTTCTTGATCAGGATCAGCTCGGCCACCGTATGCTTGCCATCCCCGGTCACGGAGGCAGGCGCACGCAAGGTGGCGGCGCGCACCTTGCCACCGATCACCATGATGCGGTAGTCCTCGCCGAAGATATGCTTCTCGACGATGAAATCGTCATGTCCCAGCTTGCTGGTTTCCAGCACGTGGAAGGCGCTGCGCAGCTCCTCATCGTTGAGGATGTTCGGGACCACCCCGATGCCTCGCACCCCGGTGGCGGGCTTCACCACGACCGGGTAGCCGATCAGGTTGGCGTAGCGGGTCGCATTGTCGTAATCCCCGGGGGGGAACATGCGTCCACGCGGGACCGGAAAGCCCAGCGGGGCCAGGAACTCGCGGGTCGCTTCCTTGTGGGTGCACAGGGCAATGGCATCCACCGAGACCAGCGGCGAGCGGCTGAGCTTAAAGTAGAAGCGCTGCCCCTGCTTGTCTGCCGTGAACACGCCCTTGCCGGTGCGCAGCACATTGAAGCCCTGGCGGAGGCACTCGCGCTCCATCAGGTGGCTCTTGGCGTCCATGGTGCCCAGGGGCAACATCAAGGGTGTATCGTCGAAGGCGTTGGGCTGCAGCGGTGGCGACGGTGGCTGCAGAACACCCTTCAGCGTCGGCTGATAGGTGTAGGTCGGCGGCTCGCCCTCGGGCAGATAGAGCACCCGCTCGGCGCGGCGGAACAGCGCTTCCACCAGCGCCTCCGATGACGCAGCGTTCGCCTCGGACGGTGCGGGGTCGGCGACACCGGTCTCGAGCCGCAGGGCAAGGTCGGCGAACAGCCGCTTGAGCGCCTGGTGGATGCTGCTCACCGCGCGCTGGACCCTCGACCACTGGCGCAGCTCGAGCAGCTTGGCATCATCGATCAGCCCCGCGGTGGGCTCCACCCAACCCTTCAGCTGACGGCCCAGCTCTCCCTTGAGCAGGGCCTCCCTGTCGAAGCGGCTGCCCATCAACCGCGTCGCCACGGTCTCGAGGTACTCCCAGTAGCGGCTCGTCATGGGCTTCTCTGGTCGAGCGCCCATCAAGCCTTCCACGGCACGGGTGACCTCCTGGTCAGCGACTCCGAGGGTCACCTTCAGGTAGTAGTTCACTTCTCGCGCGGCCGATTTCGCATCGGCCGCGTCCGTCAGGCGATCGCCATGGGGCTTCGAGTACGCCACCAGCTCGATACGCTTGACGCTACAATTCTGTTGCGGCATGTGGCACCACCATCAAGGAGCCGGGCAGCCAGTGCGCCCGGCACGTTTCTCAGTTGGCGCCGACAAGCGCCTTGGCCAGCTTCTCGTCGCTATAGAGGTAGCGCTTGCTCTGTTCGGCTTCACGCGAGAGGAAGCGATCATCGAAGGCACTGCGCAGCAGCGCCTTGCGCGCCTCGCGGTCGGCGATCCGCCCCTCGGGGCCATAGGCGCGGTGGAACACCATCCGGCGCTTCAGCGCAGAGCGGCACACGTTGGTCGCCCAGCCGGCGCCTTCGGGCGCCACCAGCTGGAAGCCCCGACGCTGGGGACGCGGGTGTACCAGACGCACCTTCTGCTCCTTCTGGAAGGTGGCGGGGAAGTAGCGGCAGCTCGCCAGGCTGCCGGCCAGCGCCAGCATGGCCAGGGTGTTGAAGTTGGAGGTGCTCGGCATGTTGCCCAGGTAGATCCCCCCGCAAAAGCCCAGCTTGCTGGCCTCACGCTCGGCTTCGATCACCTCGTGGAAGCCTCCGGCCTTCTGCGGCGTGACCTTGAGATCGACGTGGGGCATGTAGGAGGCCAGGGTACGAATCGACTCCACCCCCCAGATGGGCTTGGCCAGCATGATGCGGATCCGCTTCCCTTCGGCATAGGCGAAGGCCTCGCGGTAGAAGGCGTCCGAGATCTCGGCGAAGGGGTCTTCGACGACGACCTCGACGCCAAGCTTCTCGACCAGGCCCGTCAGGGCGATCTCGTCACAGAAGCGCTTCCACTCGTCCAGCGACCAGCGCTGGCCCGCATTGAGGATGATCCCCTGGAGCGAGTGCTGCTTCTCACTCAGGGCGAACAGCAGGGAGTTCACCAGGGCAGAGGCCTTGTCGGCCTCGATGCGACGACCGCGGCGCAGCCACCCCTCCACGACCTTCCCGGCCGAGATCTCGGCGATCAGCTTGTCGGTATTCTTGAGGCGATCATTGAACACGTTGCGTACGACCCCGCCTTCCTGGCCGCCGCTCACTCGGCTGACCACCGACGTCCCCTGCTGCTTGGCAAGGATATCCAGCAGGGCACACTCGGCGGCGAAGCAGACCGACGGGCTGGGACGCTGCTGGGAAATGCTCTGGTCGGTATAGCCGAAGATCTCGCTGACGACCTGCTGCACGACATCATGTACCTGGCGGGTGGGGGCCTGCTCGTCAGACGGGACCGGCAGCGTTTTGCCGACCAGGCCGCGCCCCAGCTTCTTCGCATAGCGTGTCGCCCTGGCCAGGGTTTCCGCACTGGTGGCCGACGGACGTGCCTCTCCCAGCCCGACGAACTCCTTGTCGTCCACCACGGCCGTTACCTTGAAAAAGATCGAGTACTTCTCGGACTCCCTTCCGCTGAGCCTGTCGCCCTGTTCCCTTTCCGACTTGGTCACGGGCTTGTTCTTCAGCGCAAAGACATCGACTTGCTTGATCATATTCAGGACCTCCTTGTTTAAACAGCCATTAACCTGCAAGCATCCCCTCCTGCATCACCCTGCTTCCCGTACTACCTTGTTGTTATAGGCGCCAACCAGCCCTTCTCTTCTATAAAAATCGACCAGCTCCCTGCATGCCAGAAGCGGCCTGTTCATCTGGAAGAGGCGAACCTGGCTGTAGCTGTTTCCTTCCAGAAACACGACACCTTTCTCATCGAGAATGAGATCGAAGCCACAGTACTTCACATAGGGAAGCTGATCGAAGACACGACATACGGCGCGCCTGATATCGTGCCAGTTCGGGATCCGCTTTCCCTGTATCGATTCACCCGTATCAGGGTGCGTCGACCAGCCACACCCTGAGTGTTTTCCTTCGGCTGCCACGGCATGTCCGAGCTCACCGCTTTCTAGATCGATCTCGGCACTCAATCCACCCATGGAGAAGTTATCGATGGGATAGGACTCGCTCGTTCCGATCCGCTGCACCGCGCGCATCACCCTGGCCCTGCCTGTCGATGGGCATCTGACGACCAGTACTCTAAGGGTGTTGACCGTCAAGGGAAACAGTGTTTGAGTAAAGTCACCTTGCTGTATGTAATCGTTGAGAATGAAGGGCACCTCCTGGGCGGCGAGCACCTCGGTAAGCTCGTGCAACTTGACGACAATTCTCGAGTTGTTGTTATCGTTTGTCTCGATCACCGCATGGTGGCGATCGGTGCGAATGAAGTAGACACTCCCTCCCCCGCCACCGCCCAGAGGCTTTGCCACCATCATGCGTCCGCCGTCGCTGCCATCGAGGATGCGGGACCACGCCGAGTCGTAGGGAATGGCTCTGCCATTGCGGAAGGTGGCAATGACCCCTGGCACCCGGCAGTGCCGCCCGAACACCTGGGTAAACAGCACCTTGTCGTTGAAGACGATGCTGTAGGAGCCATTCACCAGCCTCGTCAACCAGCGCTGCACGTCGCTGAGGTAGAGGTCGATGTTTCCGGGATGCAGCCCATAGAGACGGACCTTCTCGGGCAGAAATCCTCGCTCGTAGAGGAACCTGGCCTGACTCTCGGTGAGTCGCTCTAGGTCGGGGTCAGCATGAAAATCCAGCGTGAAGCGCTTGTGCAGAGCCAACGCCTGCGGCCCCGAAAGGGTCGCCATGAAATGTCGGTGATGATCCCTGGGAAGGCCCGATGACTGAGTCGCCATGGCCCTGCTGCGAGACCTGCCCGGCAGCAATGTCGAGCGTCTGAGTAGTGCGGGCGTAGCGGTCGATACCTGCATCATGTGAATGCCCTCTAGATGCCAAACTCGCGGATGAACTCGACGGCCGCCTCTGACTGCATCAGGGGGCCATGTACCTGAAAGGGAACGACACTGGGCTCACTGTGGAGCCTGATCAGTCGAGGCCCGCCGCCGCCGAGTGCGATATCGAGCTGCGCGAAGGTGAAGAGGGGCCTCTGGCTGATCACCGCCAGGATCTCTCTCTCCACGACTCGCCAGCTGGCCTGGAAGCGCGCCCGTTCCCATGGCCTGGGAAGCCGTGGGCCACTCAACAGGGAGTGGGTCCGGTAGCGCACCACGCTCTTGACGCGACCACTGTTGAGCGAGAGCCGATAGCTCTTGGCCGAGTGCCGGCCCAGCGGGCACTCGGTGCGCTCCACCACGGCGGCCAGCGGAATCAGGGCGGCACTGGCGGGGTCGAGCATCATCAGCACCTTGAGCCGCGGCCCGCTCACGACGGGCTCATCCGGTGATCGCATGGGCAGCCGTCCGGCAAACAGCTGGTGCTGCAGGCACGGCGTCTCTAGCAGCTGGCGTGCCCTGCCATTGGCGAGAGGAAGCAGGCGAGCCTGCAGGTCGCTGAGGTAGGCGTCCGCCTGCTCATTGGGTAGCCCGTAGAGCGCCTTCCTGTCGGGCAGGAAGCCCCGGTTGTGGAGGTATTCGGCGTCCTCCTGGCTCAGCCCGCGGGCCCCTTCCAGGAATTCGCGGCTGAAGGCCCGCCAGTTCTCCACCCCTTCGGCCTTGTCGAGCCGCTTCACACGCCCCTCGTGACTAAGGTCTGCACTGCGCCGGGTGGCATAGATGACACGACCGTGGCGCCCACCCTGCAGGTAGGGCAGGCTGTCACGGATGCCCGCCAGGTGCGGGGTCGGGCGTCGTTCCTCGTGACGACCGTGACGCAGGTAGTGGATCAGCGGGTTGATCCTTGCCCCGCGAACGTCCTCGTACGCCTCGAGATACCAGGCGGTATGGAAGCCGGGCCCGGGACTCAGCCCCTGCCGCGCCCCGTGGCGCATGAAGTGCCCTAGCGGGTCGCGCCGGGCAAGGGGGTCCTGGCGCAGCTCGGGATGGTGCCCCAGGTACCACTCGGGGTTGAAGAAACCGCTGCGCAGGATCTCCTCACGCAGCAGCGTCTGGCGATGGCCCAGTCGGCTCAACAGCGTCCGCTTGGCGGTCGCGAGTAGCGGCTTTGGCATCAGGCACCCAATCGGCTGATATGGCTGGCAATGAAGGGGTCGCCCAGCAGGGGACGGTGGAGCTGGTGCGCGGCCAGATGGCCATCCGAGGCAGCCAGGAAGCTTGGGCCTTCATCGGTGAGCACGAAGGAGAGGTGGCAGGCCCGAAGGTAGGAGGACTCATCGAAGAAGGTCATCAGCATCTCGCGGATCCCCGACCAATCGGGCAGCGATTCGCCCACGATCTGGCTGCCCGCCTGCGGGTGCCTGACGAAGGACGCCAGTACGGACGACGACGTCCCCTCCAGCCCCTTGCAGGCGGTGATCCGGCCGCTCACGGGGTCGACGGACGCGCTCAGGGCTCCCTCCTCGACGCGCAGCGCCTCACCGCCATCCTCGCGCCGGCGCCCGATCAGCAGGCTGGCGGCCACCAGCTGAGGACGCCACTCATGGGGCTCGCGGACCAGCAGCACGTTGAGCAGATTGAGATGCCCTGGCGCCAGCCCTTCGGCAAAGCCACCCTGGTCCACCTGTTCGGTCAGCACATAGGCCCCACCATGGCGGCGGGCCCGGTCCTGCACCCGCGCCACCAGCTCGTCGCTGCGGCCTTCCCCCAGGGAACCATGGAAATGGCCGCCCTCGACCACGATCCGCTGGAAGAATGCCCCCCAGCCAGGCTGCAGAGGATGGAGGACCAGAGCGCCCGAGGCCTGCCCTTCCTCCAGCCAGGCGGGCGGAGCCATCCACTGCACCTCCTCGGCGTTGACCACGGCGTAGATCTGCGGGGTCCGGCAGTAGTTGTCCAGTACATGGGAGCAGAGCACCCGGTCGGCCATGACGGCCTGGTAGCGGGCATTGGCCGCCTGGAGCCGCATGGCCTGGAAGTCGCTCAGGTAGCCGTCGACGCGATTCTCCTCCATGGCGTAGAGGGCCCAGCGACTGCGCAGGAATCCCGCCTGGAACAGGCGCTGCTGCAGCTCATCGGAGAGGCCATAGCTGGGCTCTTCCCAGTAGGCGAGGGAAAAGGCCTTCCAGGCCTGAAGGGCATCGCCGTCCTGCATCTCCCGGATGTCCTGCTGATACTGGCTGAACATGCTCAGAGCCCCTCGCTGGCGAGGAAGCCGGGGGCAGTGCGATCCTTGGCCGACAGGTGAGGTCCGGGGCCATCGCTCCACGCCTCACGGGGCCAGTCGATGGCCAGCTGCGGGTCGTCCCAGCGAATGGCACGCTCATGCTCGGGGGCATAGTAGTCGGTGGTCTTGTAGAGCACCTCGGCTCCGTCGCTCAGCACCAGGAAGCCATGGGCGAAGCCCTCCGGGATCCACAGCTGGCGGTGGTTGTCACCGCTCAGGCGAGCACTTACCCAGCGGCCGTAAGTGGGTGAGCGGCGTCGGACGTCCACGGCCACATCGAGGATCTCGCCGGCCACGACCCGTACCAGCTTGCCCTGGGGCTGCTTCACCTGATAGTGAAGCCCGCGCAGCACGCCGCGGGCCGAGCGCGAGTGGTTATCCTGGACGAAGGTGGGGGCAAGGCCGGTCGCGGCGGCAAAGTCACGCTGGTTGAAGCTTTCCATGAAGTATCCGCGCTCGTCGCCGTGCATCCTGGGAGTGAGCATCAGCACGTCGGGGATCGCGAGGGGAATCACGTCCATAGCAGGTAACATCCGTGTCGGGTTGGGATCCTGCCTGCCCGAGGCAGGCGCCTTGGCTGATTCGGCGGTTGCCGGCGGTCAGGCCGCCGAGGCCGCCAGCTGCAGCAGGTACTGACCGTAGCCGGTCTTGGCGAGTGCCTCGCCCCGAGCGAGCAGGCAGTCGGCGCCGATCCAGCCATTGCGCCAGGCGATCTCCTCCAGGCAGGCGATCTTGAGCCCCTGGCGGTGCTCAATGGTCTGCACGTACTGGGCGGCTTCCAGCAGGCTGTCGTGGGTGCCGGTGTCCAGCCAGGCGAAGCCACGCCCCAGGCACTCCACGTGCAGGTCACCCCGCGCCAGGTAGGCGTTGTTGATGCAGGTGATCTCCAGCTCGCCGCGCGCCGAGGGCCTGACGCCCCTGGCGATCTCCACGACATCGTTGTCGTAGAAGTAGAGCCCGGTGACGGCAAAGTTCGAGCGGGGTCGAGCCGGCTTCTCGGCGATGGAGATGGCCCTGCCTCGGGCATCGAACTCCACCACCCCGAACCGCTCGGGATCCTTGACGTAGTAGCCGAAGACGGTGGCGCCCTGCTCCCGCCTGCCGGCCTGCTGCAGCTGGCCGGTGAAGTGCTGGCCATGGAAGATGTTGTCGCCCAGCACCAGGCTCACCGGGCTGTCGCCGATGAACCGCTCGCCGATCAGGAAGGCCTGGGCCAGGCCGTCGGGCGAGGGCTGCTCGGCGTACTGAAGCGAGAGACCGAACTGCTCGCCATCGCCCAGCAGGCGCCGGAAGACCGGCAGGTCGGCCGGCGTCGAGATGATCAGGATCTCGCGGATACCGGCCAGCATCAGCACCGAGAGTGGGTAGTAGATCATCGGCTTGTCGTAGATCGGCAGCAGCTGCTTGGAGACCCCGTGGGTCAGGGGGTAGAGCCGGCTGCCGGCCCCGCCGGCCAGGACGATGCCCTTGCGCGTCATACCGCCTGCTCCGCGCCGTCTCTCAGCAGCTTCGCGCCGGGGCCCGCCAGGTACTCGCCCAGGGTGAATCCCAGCTGCGCCTCCCAGTGTGGCATTGGCACGCCCAGAGCGGTCTCGATCCGGTCAAGGCAGAGCCGCGAGTTGAGGGGACGAGGAGCCGGAGCGGGATAGTTGGCGGTCACCACCGGGATGACGGCCTCCGGCGCCGGGAGACCGGTCACGCCCTGGGCGCGGGCCAGCCGGAAGATGGCCTGGGCAAAGCCGTGCCAACTGGTCTCGCCGCGCGGAGCGAGGTGATAGACACCGCCTTCCAGGCGCTGGACCAGCGCCTGGGCCGTGATCCTGGCGATCAGGCGTGCCGGCGTGGGGGCGCCGATCTGGTCGATGACCACCTCGAGCCTGTCGCGCTCCCGACCGAGCGCGAGCATGGTCTTCATGAAGTTGTGGCCGTAGGCGCCGTAGACCCAGCTGGTGCGGAAGATCAGGTGCTCACAGCCGCTCTGCACGATGGCCTCGTCCCCGTCCCACTTACTCTGGCCATAGACATTGCATGGGGCAGGGGTTGCCTCCTCGCACCACGGCAGCTCCCCCTCTCCGGAATAGACGTAGTCGCTGGAGTAGTGGACCAGCGCTATGCCCTGCTGCCTGGCATGCCGGGCCAGCTGGGCGGGCAGCGCCGCATTCAGGTAGGCGGCGAGCTCGGGCTCCTGCTGCGCCCGATCCACCGCAGTGTAGGCCGCGGCATTGACGATCAGGTCGGGACGGTGCTGATCCAGCCAGTCGTCCACGACCCGGGCGTCGAGGAGATCGAGGGTGTGGCGGGTCGGGGCCAGCACCCTGCCGAGCAGGCTGAGCTGACGCTGCAGTTCGAAGCCGACCTGCCCCGTACTGCCGGTAATCAGAATCTTCATGGATGCCATCCTTGTCATCATGGTGAAAGGTTCAGCCGACCGCGCGGGCCAGGCCGAGTCGCTCGCCCCGGTAGCCCCCCTCCCGCATACCGCGCCACCACGCCTCGTTGGCCAGGTACCAGTCGACCGTGCTGCGCAGGCCGCTCTCGAAGGTCTCTCGGGGCACCCAGCCCAGTTCGCGAGTGATCTTGCCGGCATCGATGGCGTAGCGCCGGTCGTGGCCCGGCCGGTCGTCGACGAAGGTGATCAGGTCGCGGCAGGAGCGCGCCGAGGGGATTCGCGCCTGCAGCAGGTCGCAGAGGGTCTCGACGACCTCGAGGTTGCTCCTCTCGCTGCAGCCGCCGATGTGGTAGGTCTCGCCGACCCTGCCCTCGAGGGCGACGCGAATCAGGGCTCGCGCGTGATCCTCGACGTGGAGCCAGTCGCGGACCTGCTGGCCATCGCCATAGAGGGGCAGCGGCCTGCCTTCCCGGGCGTTGAGCAGCATCAGCGGGATCAGCTTCTCGGGGAACTGATAGGGGCCGTAGTTGTTGGAGCAGTGGGTGATCAGGGTCGGCAGCCCGTAGGTCCGCCCCCAGGCCCGCACCAGGTGGTCGGCGCTGGCCTTGCTGGCGGCATAGGGGGAGCTCGGCGCATAGGCGCTGGACTCGTGGAAGAGGCCTTCGGGACCTTCCAGGTCGCCATACACCTCATCGGTGGAGACCTGATGGAAGCGGAACGCCGCCGCCTTGCCGGGCTTGTGCTCCTGCAGGCCCTTCCAGTAGCCGCGCACCGCCTCCAGCAGCACCGAGGTGCCGACCACGTTGGTGTGGATGAACGCGGCCGGGCCATCGATGGAACGGTCGACATGGCTCTCGGCGGCCAGGTGCATCACCACGTCGGGGCGGTGGTCGGCCAGCACGCGCTGCATGGCCGGCATGTCGCCGATATCCGCCCGCACGAAGCGATGCCGAGGGCTGGTCGACACCGCCTCCAGGGAGGCCAGGTTGCCGGCATAGGTGAGCTTGTCGACGGTCACCACCCGGTGCGGGGTCGCCGCGATCAGTTCGCGGACCACCGCCGAGCCGATGAAGCCGGCACCGCCTGTTACCAGAAAGGTCTTGGCCATGGCTCAGTCCCGATGATCCCGCACGATCAACACGATCATGTTGAGGATGAAGGTCACGAAGAGGGCGAGAATGCCGAACACGGTGGCGTTGTAGAGCCGACGGGGCTCGATGGCATACTCTGGGAAGACGGGGCTCTGCAGGACCGAGACCTGCTTGAGGGTCCGCGCCGCCTCGATCCGGGTGTTCTCGAGGGCCGAGAGCGCGCTGGTGTAGGTCTCCTGGGCGAACTGAGCGCGCAGTTCCAGCGTCTGGTAGTCGGAGGAGACCCGGTTGAGGGAGTCTCCGGTGGCCTGGGCCAGGCGGTCGCGCTCCAGGTCGATCTGCTCGCGCAGGGCACGGATCTCGCTCTCGACCCTGACCACCTCCGCGGACTGGGCGCTCTGGAAGCTGCCCAGGGCGCTGCGCCGTGCCTGCAGCCGGGCCAGCTCCCCCTCCAGCGTGCCCACCACCTGGTTGAGGCTCTCCACGGTGTGGGTGGGCGACACCAGGCCATGCTCGTTCTGGTAGTCGAGGAGATCCTTGCGCGCGGCCTCCAGCCCCTCGCTGAGGCGTCCCAGCTGGCGATCCAGGAAGCGTACCTGCTCCTCCGCCAGGCGCTGGCCCATCTCGTTCATGTGCTGCTCCCCCGCCTCGAGCAGCAGCGAGGCCAGCTTGTGGGCGAACTCCGGCGTGTAGGCCTGCACCTCGATCTTGAGCACCTGGGCGTACTCGTCCATATCGATCTTCACCCGGCGCTGGTAGTAGCGATGCAGGTCCTCGATGGGGGCATCGCGGTCGCGCAGGCGAGAGAAGAGGTCACCGTGGCCTGCGTAGTGTTCGCGCAGGTCCAGCTCCTCCTGGACCCGGCGCAGCATGTCCACCGACAGCAGGTGCTCACGCAGCAGCAGCAGGTCGCTCGAGCCACCGCCGCCGCCCATGATCGAGGCGAAGGAGACATCCGGCGAGGCGATCTGGGGGCTCTCCAGCACCACCACCGTGCGCGACACATAGCGATCGGTGGCCCACAGCGCCCAGTAGGCACTCACTACCACGATGGCCAGCAGGCAGAGCCCCCAGTAGGGGTTACGTCCAAGAAAAGCTTTCATTTTTCGAGCCTTGTCAACGTATCAGTCGTCGTCATCGGTAGGTTCCCGAAGGGCCGCCAGCTCCGCCTTGCGTTGTCGGAGCCGCTGGCGCTGCTGCTTTGTCTCGGCCATCAGCGCCTCGAGGCGGGCCGGATCGGCCCCTTCCGCCTTGGCCTCGGCATGGGCCGCCTTGGCCGCCCGCAGGTCCATGCGCGCCTGCCAGGCCGCCTTCCTGGCCGCCCGCAGGGGCGCCGTATCCGGCATGCCGCTGGCCTCGTGATAGGCCGCGATCGCGTCCTCGATATCATCGAACCACTGGGCCCTGCCCTCGTGCAGGAAGATGCCCGCCTGGCACATCTCGCGCAGGATCGCCTCGCCATGGGAGACCATGATCAGGCTGGCCTGCCCTACCCGCTCGCGGAAGGCCTGCCGGGCCTTGGCCTTGAAGGCCCGATCCCCCACCGAGGTGGCCTCGTCGGAGAGGTAGACATCGAAGTCGAAGGCCAGCGACAGGCCGAAGGCCAGGCGGGAGCGCATCCCCGACGAGTAGGTCTTCACCGGGCGATCGAAGGCCGGGCCGATCTCGGCGAATGCCTCGACGAACTCGATGACCTCGCGGATGCTCCTGCCACCGCCGCCGTGCACCCGGGCCACGAACTGGACGTTCTGGCGGCCGGTCATGGAGCCCTGGAAGCCGCCGGTCAGCCCGATGGGCCAGGAGACCCGGCAGCGCCGCACCACCTCGCCCCGCTCCGGCGTGTCCATGCCGCCGATCAGGCGCAGCAGGGTCGACTTGCCCGCCCCGTTGGGGCCCACCAGGCCGACGCTCACGCCCATGGGAATCGTCAGGTTGATGTCCTTGAGCACCCAGTCGTTGTGCAGGTGATTGTGGTAGCGCTTGTAGAGTCCCTTGAGTTCGATCACGCCATCACCTTGCCTTGAGCTTCTCGTCGAAGCGCAGATGCAGCACCAGCCCCAGGGCCATCAGCGACAGGGCGAACAGCCAGACGTAGAGCAGGCTGATGCCCTGCACGGCCTTGTAGTGCTCGAAGAACCCCAGGCGCAGGTACTCGAGCCCATGGGCGATCGGGTTGTAGAGCATCAGCTCCTGGATATGGTGGGGCTTCATCCCGATGGGGATGATCACCCCGGACAACAGCATCAGCGGCAGCGACAGCATTCGCACCACGCGCCCGATCTCGGGCACCAGCGCCGCCGCCGCCGAGACGGTCAGGCCCACGCCGGCTCCCAGGGCCCACAGCGTCAGCCAGGCCCACATCGCGAACATCGGCAGGTCAGCGTAGAGGTCCAGCCCGAGCATCAGGCCGCCGACGATGAAGATCAGGAACACGAAGGTGCGCAGCAGGCCCTCAAGGGCGATCCGCACCAGCACGGGGTCAATGGGCAGCACCTGGCGATAGGCGAACAGGCCCTGGTTGGCCTCCACCGCCCCCACCGGGCGGGTCATGCCCTCCCGGAACAGGAAGAACCCCATCAGGCCGACGATCAGCCAGGGAATGAAGTCGGCACCGATCACGAAACGGTCGCCGCGGATCATGCTGCGCACCGCGATGAAGATCCCCACGAAGGCGATCGGCTCGAAGATCATCCAGAACCAGCTGAAGCGGTCGGCCATGGTGCGTGACACCATTTCCCGCATGAACATGGCGAACCAGACGCTGCGGGTGACCCGCCAGGGAGAGCGGGCACCGCGGTTGGAGTCGATTTCAGGCATGGCAATCGCTACCCGTCTTGGGTCGGGCTAGATATCCAGCACGACCTTGGTGGCCACGGCGATCTGGAAGAGGATCTGGGTGAGCGTCGAGGCGAGCTGCAGGTTGTTGCTCGGCACCTTGGGCATCACCAGGATCTCGTCTCCAGGCTTCAGGGTAGCGTTGCGGGCATTGACCACTGCGCCACTCTGGCGGGCGATCAGGATATGGCCCGAATCAGCACGCTGGGTGAAGCCACCTGCCGCCTCGATGTAGTCGCGCACGCTCATGCCCGGGCTGTAGACCGCTGCCTGGGGCACCACGATCTCGCCGCTGACCAGGATGGAGTCGCTGATCTCGGGAATGGTAATGACATCGCCATCCTGGAGACGAATGTCGCTGATGCGATCATCCTGGGCGACCACCAACCGACCGGAGGGCTCGACCTCGCGGGCACGCTCGACGAAGTCCTTGATGAGCTCGGCCTCCTGCACGCGTGTGCGGGCCTCCTCGTCGGTACGGGTGGGGGCGCCAAGGTAGGTGGTCTCCAGGCGACGCAGGCTCTCCTCGAGGGACTGTCGCTGCTGTTCGGCCACGCTCTCGCGGCGCAGGGAGATCCCGTAGGAGGCCGTCATCTCGCCGGGCACGGCAATGGCGTCGAGCAGCTCACCGAGGCGCGCATCCCGCGGCAGGGCATAGCGCGAGGGGCCGTAGTGGCTGCCCTCGAGCTGGACCACGATTGTCTCGGCCCGTTGATCGGCGCTGAAGGTCACCTCGTCACCGCTGTAGACGCTCTGGTCACGAAAGTCGGTAACGGAGAAGTAGCGCGAGAAGGGTCCGTCGTCCCGGGAGCCGCGCACCAGCACATGGGAGACGCCGGCCTTGAGACGCGCCAGGTTGGCCACCTCGCTCCCGGTGAGACGGTCACCGGTCAGTTCGTAGCGGTACTCGCGATGCACATCGCCCACCACGGCGATGGAGGGGCCCCGCTCCGCGACCACGATGGTGTCGCCATCCTGGAACTGGGGGCGGGCGATCTCGCCATCGAGCAGGAAGTCGTAGAGGTCGACCTGGGCCACGATGCGGTTGTCGCGCATCACGCGGATATTGCGGAAGCTGCCCAGCGCGTTGTCGATACCGCCGGCCTGGTCGAGGAAATAGAGCAGCGGGTCGTCCGGCGTGCCGGCGTAGCGGCCGGGGTTCTCCACGTAGCCGGTCACGAAGACGCCCACCGGCTGCACCCCCTGCAGGTTGGTGTAGACCTCGACGTTGTCGGGGTAGACGCCGCGGATCGCCTGGCGAACGCTGGCATCGAGCTCGCCGCTGTTCTGCCCCTGCACCGGCAGCGGCCCGATGCTGGGAATGAAGATATTGCCCTGGGCATCCACGGTGAGCACCCGATCGATCTCCACGGCGCCCCAGGCGCGCAGGGTCACCCGGTCACCCGGCTTGATGCGGTAGCCTGGGTTGAGGCCCTCGGCGGTGGCGCCGCGAAAGCCCCCTTCGAAGAGGTTGGCGCCGAAGGGGGGAAGGCTGTCGGCGGCCTCGACGCGTCGCTCCTGGGGCACGGGGCCATGGGTGCCGCTGCGCCAGTCGGCTCGCGGGGTGTCGTCCACCTCCTCGCTCAGCGGAGTGGCACGCTGCTGCTCGGGCAGGATGCCGGTGGGCGGGTTGACCGTCTGGGCTTGGAGGGGCGACGCCAGCAGGGCAACGAGCAGGCCGGCCACCAGGGGGAAGGAACGTTTGATCATCAACATCAGCGAGCACTCCCTGTACTCAATACGTCCGTCACCAGGCGCTGGGCCTCCCATCCTCCCGGCGTTTCACAGGCCACCGCCTGGCGGACATCGCTATCGGCCGACAGCAGGGTCAAGCGCCGGCACACCCGGCCACTGGCGGCGTCGTAGGGCGCCTCGGCCGTCACCTCCACACCGCGGCCCCAAGGGCTCTCCGGCAGGGTGGTCACTGCACCGGCAGGCGACTGGGCAAGGAAACCGGCGAGGTCCTGATCCAGGGCCTGGCCCTGGCCTCCCTGAACCACGCCGCCGGGCTGTGCCCCGGAAAAGCCTCCGTGAGAGGCACAGCCTCCCAGCAGCGAGGCGATCGCCAGGACGACGACGCCTCTGTGTATCGTCCGCGTGAGCAGAAACTGGACAATCCTTGACATCTGGAATCCCTGAGTTGGTGACGGCACCCGCCCTCTGGAATCGGCAGGTACCTTGAAAAAAGACAGGGGAACAAGCGGCGGTTGAGTGCGCTTCCAGACACGCTACCGCCCGGGGATTTACGGGCGTATTCCCTTGCCCTGACCAGACAACATCCTGTCGTCCACAGGGCCTGACTCGACACCTTCAGGCCCAAAGTTGCAGGCCATTCTATGAAAGGTGCACCCCTGCCTCTATTACTTGTCATGGCAATTTCCATTTCCCTAAGTCGGCCAGTCTCTCTCCGACCACACCCTCTGTCGGCAAAATGCTACATACCCTGGAACGGGGACAAAAACGTCACAAAACAACCACATGTCTGTCGCCAACCGGGGACATCAAGTTACCGATTACCCCGGCAATCACGACGGAATATCAACACTGTGAACGGTTAGTTACTCGCTTCCACCGCCACGAAGGCATCGAAATAACGGCAAGGGCGAGGAGGAATTTCCGGAAGGAAGCCAGGCACAATGATGCCGAGAATGAGCGGCGAATCCGCCTCAGGGACACAACGACAACGGCCAGCTCCATGGAGCTGGCCGTTGTCGACAGGTGGAGCCTGAGCGGGAGGATCTCACTGCTGAACAGGTGGTTCAAGCTAACGGTATAAAGGCATCAGCCGCGGTAGTAGCCCGGCGCCACGAAGGGCATCCTGCTGACCGTCATCGGCAGGCGCTTGCCACGCACATCGGCGAACACCTGCATCCCGATCTCAGCATGGGACAGCGCCACGTAGCCCATGGCGACCGGCCGCCCCACCGACGGACCGAAGCCGCCGGAGGTGACGATCCCGATGCGCCCCCCTTCTGCATCGAATAGCTCGACGCCCTCACGCACCGGGGCACGCCCCTCCCCCAGCAGCCCGACCCGCTTGCGCTGATGATCCTTCGCCGCGACCTGGTGGAGGATCACATCCGCCCCGGGAAAGCCACCGGCACGCTCCCCGCCTCGGCGCCGCGGCTGGCCGATGGCCCACACCAGCCCCGCCTCCACCGGCGTGGTCTCGGTGTCGATATCGTGGCCATAGAGGCAGAGCCCCGCCTCCAGTCGCAGGGAGTCCCGAGCGCCCAGGCCGATCGCCTCCACCTCGGGCTCGGCCAGCAGGCGCCGCGCCAGTGCCTCGCTCTGATCGGCCGCCACCGAGATCTCGAAGCCATCCTCGCCGGTGTAGCCGCTGCGGCTGATCCATACGGAGAAGCCATCGATCTCGAAGCGGCCGTGCTGCATGAAGACCATCTCGCAGGCCGCCGGGCAGAGGCGCGCCATGACCTCGGCGGCCTTGGGCCCCTGCAGGGCCAGCAGGCCGCGGTCGAGGACCTCGAGCTCATGCCCAGCGGAGAGCCCGCGGCGCAGGTGAGCGATGTCCTGCTCCTTGCAGGCGGCATTGACCACGAGGTAGAGATGGTCCCCGGCATTGACCACCATCAGGTCGTCGAGGATGCCGCCCGCCTCGCTGGTGAACAGCGCATAGCGCTGCCAGCCCGGCTCGAGGCCGACGATATCCGCCGGCACCAGGGTCTCCAGCGCCTCGGCCGGAGACGGTCCCCGCAGCAGCAGCTGCCCCATGTGGGAGACATCGAAGAGGCCGCAGGCGCTGCGGGTGTGCTCGTGCTCCTTCTTGACACCGAGCGGGTACTGAACCGGCATCTCGTAGCCGGCGAAGGGCACCAGCTTCGCGCCCAGCTCCCGATGCAGCCCATGCAGCGGGGTGTGCTTGAGTTCGCTCATCATCTCTCCCTCGTCTTCGAGTCTCGCAAACAAGAACGGGAGGTGCCATGGCACCTCCCGTCGTCATCGGGCCGGCCTCAGCCCTTGTCGTGGTCGAGCTCTTCGCCCGGCAGGATCTCCTTGCCGTCGAAGTAGTCCCGGGTCAGTTTGAACACCACCGGCGACAGCAGCGCCAGGGCGATCAGGTTGGGAATCGCCATCATGGCGTTGAAGGTGTCGGCCATCAGCCAGATGAAGCCCAGGTTGGCCATGGCCCCCAGCGGGATCGCCAGCACGAACAGCACCCGATAGAGCATGATCGAGCGGGTACCGAACAGGAACTGGAAGCACTTCTCGCCGTAGAAGGACCAACCGAGGATGGTGGTGAAGGCGAAGACCGCCAGCGCCACCGACACGATCTGGTTGCCGAAGCCCGGCAGGGCCGCGTCGAACGAGAGCGCGGTCAGCGAGGCGCCGGCCTCCCCCTCGATCCACACCGTGGAGGTCAGGATCACCAGGGCGGTGATGGTGCAGATGATGATGGTATCGATGAAGGTGCCGAGCATGGCGATCATGCCCTGGCGCACCGGGTTCTTGGTCCTGGCGGCAGCGTGGGCGATGGGCGCACTGCCCAGGCCCGCCTCGTTGGAGAAGATGCCGCGGGCCACACCGAAGCGAATGGCCGCCATCACCGCCGCCCCGGCGAAGCCGCCGGCCGCCGCGATCGGGTTGAAAGCGTAGTAGAAGATCAGCCGGAAGGCCTCGCCGATCTGGCCGGCGTTGACGATCAGCACCAGGATACCGGCGATCACATAGAGGATGCCCATGATCGGCACCAGCTTGCCGGCTACCTTGGCGATCCGCTTGATGCCACCCAGGATCACCGCGCCGGCCAGCACCATGATCACCACGCCGGTGAGCCCATGGGGGATGCCGAAGGTGGAATCCAGGGCGTCGGCCACCGAGTTGGACTGCACGGTATTGCCGATGCCGAAGGCCGCCACGGCCCCGAAGAAGGCGAAGGCACCGCCCAGCCACAGCCACTTCTTGCCCAGGCCGTTCTTGATGTAGAACATCGGACCACCGATGTGGTAGCCGGTGCTGTCGGTCTCGCGGTAGCGCACCGCCAGCACCGCCTCGGCGAACTTGGTGGCCATGCCCACCAGCGCCGTGATCCACATCCAGAACACCGCACCGGGGCCGCCCAGGGCGATGGCGGTCGCCACGCCGGCGATGTTGCCGGTGCCGATGGTGGCGGAAAGCGCCGTCATCAGGGCGTTGAAGGGCGAAATCTCGCCGTCATCGTCCTTTTTCTTTTCGCCGGGCACCGGCTTGGCATCCCGCCCCTGCCACATCAGCTTGAAGCCCATGCCGAGCTTGCGTAGCGGCATCAGCTTGAGGCCGATCTGGAGGTAGAGGCCCACCCCCAGCAGCAGGATGAGCATCAGCGGCCCCCACACCACGCCGTTGATGGCCCCAAAGATACTGTTCAAGGTTTCCACGTGAATCTCCCTTTGCGATTGTTGTTTTGATTCGCCGACCACGCCCCGCAATGCCAGGCGATCATCCCGCCGTGGCGTTGGCCATGCGCAGGATCGACGAAACGAACCGCGCTAACATAGCGGATCTTGCCGCCTCTTCACCAGCCTGACGAATGACTCAACTTCAACTCTTGCCCCATTCGGTGAAAACATGTTTCCGATGAGAAACACGAACAGGGCCCGCGAAGCCATGCCTCTACCCGCAGGATAGTCAGTCTCGCCGGCATCGTCGCCCCGCGCCGCCTGCCTGGCGCCGAGCCTTGACCCCAGGCGGCGTTGACCACCAATGACGAGGCCAAATCTCCCCGTGACGGGGCCTGCGGCTGGACGAATGGCCACCGCCGGGCCACCCTTGGAGGCGGGAGTACGCCCCGGATACGCCGCGGGGGCTCGCCAAACGCCGTCGATGGCGTTAGCATTTGCACATCCAGAAAACCTTTTTCGTATAGGAAATTCTCATGAGCTCAATTCCTGCCAACCTCCGCTACGCCGACAGCCACGAATGGGTGCTGGACAACGGTGACGGCACCGTGACCATCGGCATCAGCGACCACGCCCAGCAGGCGCTCGGCGACGTGGTGTTCGTGGAGCTGCCCGAGGTCGGTCGCACCCTCGCCGTGAAGGAGGAGTTCGGGGTGATCGAGTCGGTCAAGGCCGCCTCCGACCTCTACGCCCCGGTGGCCGGCGAGGTGATCGCCGTCAACGAGGCCCTCGAGGACGCCCCCGAGACCGTCAACGAGGCCCCCTACGCGGACGGCTGGATCATGAAGGTTCGCCTGGACGACAGCGCCCAGCTCGACGACCTGCTGGATGCCGACGGCTACGCCGCCGTCGCCCAGTCCGACGATTGAGGCCGCCGCGACTCTCCCTGCTGCCCCGGCCGCCCTGGCCGGGGCCTTGATTTCAACGCCCGCGTCGTCCCCTCGACGCCCCTGATCCACGCTACGGTGCCCCCATGCCGATCGACACTCGCCGCCTGGCCGACCTGGCCGCCCACGATGACTTCCTGCAACGCCACAACGGTCCCCGCGAGGCGGACGTGACGGCCATGCTGGCCACCCTCGGGGTGGAGAGCCTTTCGGCGCTGATCGAGCGCACCGTGCCGGCGGATATCCGCCTGGGCCGCGAGCTCGAGCTGGACCCGCCGCGCAGCGAGGCCGAGGCGCTGGACTACCTCAAGCGCCTGGCGCGTCAGAACCGGGTGTTCAAGAGCTATATCGGCCAGGGCTACCACGGCACCCACCTGCCGCCGGTGATCCAGCGCAACGTGCTGGAGAACCCCGGCTGGTACACTGCCTACACCCCCTATCAGCCGGAGATCTCCCAGGGCCGCCTGGAGGGACTGCTCAATTTCCAACAGATGGTGATGGACCTGACCGGCATGGAGCTGGCCAATGCCTCGCTGCTGGACGAGGCCACCGCCGCCGCCGAGGCCATGGCGCTGTGCCACCGCGCCAACAAGAAGGCCAAGAGCGAGGTCTTCTTCGTCGCCGATGACGTGCTGCCCCAGACCCTGGACGTGGTGCGCACCCGGGCCGCCTACTTCGGCTTCGAACTGGTGGTGGCTCCGGTCGAGCAGCTGGCCGAGGCGGAGGCCTTCGGGGCTCTGCTGCAGTACCCCGGCGAGAGCGGCCGGGTCCATGACCTGGCGCCGCTGCTCAGTGCTGCCGCCGAGCGCGGCATCATGACCTGTGTGGCCGCCGACATCATGAGCCTGGTGCTGCTCAAGGAGCCGGGGGCGCTTGGCGCCGATATCGTCATCGGCACGACCCAGCGCTTCGGCGTACCGATGGGCTTCGGCGGCCCCCACGCGGCCTTCTTCGCCACCACCGACAAGCTCAAGCGCTCGATCCCGGGACGCATCATCGGCGTCTCCCAGGACAGCCGCGGCGGCCAGGCGCTGCGTATGGCGATGCAGACCCGCGAGCAGCACATCCGTCGCGAGAAGGCCACTTCCAACATCTGTACCGCCCAGGCGCTGCTGGCCAACATCGCCGGCTTCTATGCGGTCTACCACGGTGCCGAGGGGCTGCGCACCATCGCCTCCCGCATCCATCGCCTGACCACCCTGCTGGCCATGGGCCTCCGCGAGAAGGGCATTCAGCTTGCCCACGACAGCTGGTTCGACACCCTGCGCCTGACCGGCGTGGATGCCGGCAAGCTGCACGGCCGCGCCCTGACCCGCGAGATCAACCTGCGCTACTTCGACAATGGCGACGTGGGCGTGAGCCTCGACGAGACCACCACCGCCCACGACCTGGACGTGCTGTTTGACGTGCTGGTGGGCGAGGAACACGGTCTCTCCGTAGCCGCCCTGGATGAGCGTGCCGTGGCCGAGGGCGCCAGCGGGATTCCGGCGGCGTCACGGCGCGAGAGCGACTTCCTGACCCACCCGACCTTCAAGCGCTACCGCAGCGAGACCGAGATGCTGCGCTACCTAAAGCGCCTGGAGAACAAGGACCTGTCGCTGGCCCACGCGATGATCCCGCTCGGCTCCTGCACCATGAAGCTCAACGCCACCAGCGAGATGATCCCGATCACCTGGCCGGAGTTCGCCAACGTGCACCCCTTCGTGCCCCGCGACCAGGTGGCCGGCTACCAGCAGATGATCGACGAGCTGGCCGCCTTCCTGGTGGAGGTGACCGGCTACGACCACATCTCCATGCAGCCCAACTCCGGCGCCCAGGGCGAGTACGCCGGTCTGGTGGCGATCCGCCGCTACCAGGCCGCCATCGGCGAGGGCCACCGTGATGTCTGCCTGATCCCCAGCTCCGCCCACGGCACCAACCCCGCCTCGGCGGCCATGGTCGGCCTCAAGGTGGTGGTGGTGGAGTGCGACGCCCTCGGCAACATCGACGTCGAAGACCTGCGCGACAAGGCCGAGCAGCACAGCGAGGCGCTCTCCTCGATCATGATCACCTACCCCTCCACCCACGGGGTCTTCGAGGCCAACGTGCGCGAGGTGTGCGCGATCGTGCACGCACACGGCGGCCAGGTCTACGTGGACGGCGCCAACATGAACGCCCAGGTGGGCCTGACCCGTCCCGGCGACTTCGGCGGCGACGTCAGCCACCTCAACCTGCACAAGACCTTCTGCATCCCCCACGGCGGCGGCGGCCCGGGCATGGGTCCGATCGGCGTCAAGGCGCACCTCGCCCCCTACGTCTCGAACCACGTGGTCACTCCCATCCCCGGCGTCAACGCCGACTGCGGCGCGGTCTCGGCGGCGGCCTTCGGTTCGGCGTCGATCCTGCCGATCTCCTGGGCCTACATCAAGATGATGGGCGCTCGCGGCCTGCGCGAGGCCACCGAGCTCGCCATCCTCAACGCCAACTACATCGCCGCCCGCCTCGGCGAGCACTACCCGGTGCTCTATCGCGGCGAGAACGGCAGCGTGGCCCACGAGTGCATCATCGACATCCGCCCGCTCAAGGCGGCCTCCGGGATCAGCGAGGAGGACATCGCCAAGCGCCTGATGGACTACGGCTTCCATGCCCCGACCATGTCCTTCCCGGTACCCGGCACGCTGATGATCGAGCCCACCGAGTCGGAATCCCGCTACGAGATCGACCGCTTCTGCGACGCCATGATCGCGATCCGCGAGGAGATCACGCGGGTCGAGGCCGGCGAGTGGCCGGCGGACGACAACCCGCTGGTCAACGCCCCGCACACCCAGGCCGACCTGATGGACGCCGAGTGGGCGCACCCCTACTCCCGCGAGCTGGCCGCCTTCCCCACCGCCGCGGTCAAGGCCTCCAAGTACTGGCCGGCGGTGAACCGAGTCGACAACGTCTTCGGCGACCGCCAACTGGTCTGCTCCTGCCCCAGCATCGACGAGTATCGCGACTGATCCGCGAAACAGAGGGGGTGAGACGCCAAACGGCGCTTCGCCCCCTCCTGAATGACCCAGCGGCCCCGCCATTCGGCGGGGCCGCTGTCGTTGGTGCCGATTTGACCGAATCAAGAATAGGAACTTATATGATTATGATGAAGTTGAGCTGTCCCACTCGACTTCGACTCTCCATACGATAACAACCAGAGGAGATCGGCATGCCTGCGTCCCCCATGCCCCCCGAACCACCCCAGACCCTCGACAACCCTGCCCGCCGCACCCTGCTCAAGGGCGGCGTGGGTGCCGTGGCCGCCCTGGGCCTTATGCCGCTGATCCCGGTGGCCCGCGCCAGCCTCGACACGCTGCCCGACTACGTGGCCTGGAAACGCCAGCAGGACCTGATCCTCCACGGCCGCGAGACCATCGAGACCCAGCGCGGCGCCATCCGCAGCGGCGTGGTCACCCCCAGCCGCACCCTCTTCGTGCGCAACAACTTGCCGGCACCGGACCCCAGCATCAACGACGACCCGGATGCCTGGGAGGTCGCCATCGAAGGCGTCAACAACCCACGCAACCTCACGGTCGCTGAGCTCAAGCGCATGAACGTCACCTCGGTGGCCTCGGTGCTGCAATGCTCCGGCAATGGGCGCGCCTTCTTCCCCCACGGCGCCAGTGGCACCCAGTGGACGGTGGGCGCCGCCGGCTGCGTGGTATGGACCGGCGTGCCCCTCAAGCATGTGATCGATGAGCTGGGCGGCCCGGCCGACGGCGTCCGCTTCCTCACCGGCACCGGGGGCGAGGAGATTCCCGAGGGGCTGGATCCCAAGGACATCATGGTGGAGCGCTCTGTCCCGCTGGAGGCCATGGAGACGGCCCTGCTCGCCTGGGAGATGAACGACGAGCCCCTGGACCTCGCCCATGGCGGACCGCTGCGCCTGGTGATTCCCGGCTACTACGGGGTCAACAACGTCAAATACGTCAAGCGGGTTGCCCTGACCGAAGAGGAGACCGAGGCGCGGATCCAGACCAGCGGCTACCGCATCCGCGAGGTCGGCGTCGGCGGCTCCCCGGACCAGCCCTCCATGTGGGAGATGAACGTCAAGTCCTGGGTGACCCTGCCGCTGGAGAGCGCCCACGAAGGGCGCAACCTGATCTACGGCGTCGCCTTCGGCGGCACCCGGAACGTCGACAGGGTCGAGGTCTCCCTGGATGGGGGGGAGAGCTGGCAGGACGCCGAGCTGATCGGACCGGACCTGGGACCCTATGCCTGGCGCCCCTTCGTGCTCGCCACCGAGCTATCGCCCGGCGACTACCGCATCGTCTCCCGCGCCACCGACGAGGACGGCAACAGTCAGCCCCGCGAGCGTTATGAGAACGAGCGCGGCTACCTGCACAACGGCTGGGAGGACCACGGTGTCACCGTGACGGTGGCCTGATCGCACCCCGGAGAGCGGCCGCCGACGGCCGCTCTCCGGCCCTCCCCGCAAGAAGAGGACTCCCGATGGCAAGACCCCGGATCTCCGCGCTGGCGGCCGTCATCCTGCTGGCCGCACTGCCTGTCGCTGCCGATGAGACCCTGACCCTCGGCAAGCAGGTGTTCACCGAAACCGCGACCCCCTCCTGCACCATCTGCCACACCCTCCAGGATGCCGGCTCCTCGGGAGCCATTGGGCCCAACCTGGATGAGCTGAAGCCCAGCGCTGAAGCTATTCGCGCCGCCGTTGCTCGCGGTGTCGGCGTGATGCCGGCCTATGAAGAGGCGCTCTCCAGCGAGCAGATCGACGCCGTGGCGCGCTACGTCTCCTACGCACACGGCGGAGAGTGACCCAAGCGGCAGCGCCCGCCCGGGCGCTGCCGTCACAGGGGGGCCGGGAGCTCGCCGAAGCCGGAGAGCGCCTGGCGACGCTGCTCCCGGAAATCCTCGAGCAGGCGCACGTAGCGGCGCGGCATCTCGCTGCCGGCGCGGGTAACCAGATGCAGGGTCTCGTGGACCGCCACCGGCAGGTCCAGCTCCTTGACCTGGCGCTGCCAGGGCGAAGTCTCCAGCACCAGCCGCGAGACCACGGTAAAGCCGAGCCCCCGGGCCACCGCATCCAGCACCATGCCCACCTCGTTGGTGAAGCCCTGGCGCCGGAAGTGGCTCATGGAGCGAAACTCTCGAGGGAAGTTACTGCGCAGCAGCGCACTGGCGTGGTTGAGGCCATCGGAGTAGTTGATGAAGCCGATGCCCATCAGCTCGGCGAGCCCGCTGCCGGCGAAATCCGCCGGCACCACCAGGCACAGGGGTTCGCGGTGCCAGGGCTCCACCTTCAGGTCGGGCTGGCGCAAGGTGTCGGTGACGATGCCCAGGTCGTAGCGGCCGGCCAGCACGTCCTGGACGATCTCGTGGTTGAAGGCAAAGCTGTAGCTGACCGATAGGCCGGGATGCATCTGCTGCTGCCCGAGCAGGAAGGGGTAGAGCATCAGCCCAACGCTCCCCGGTGAGGCCAGGCGGCACTCCCCCGAGAAGAGGGAGTCGACATCGAGGGAGTGGCGAAACTGCTCATGGTCGGCAAACAGCTTCAGCGCATAATCATAGGCCCGCCGCCCCGCCTCGGTCAGGGTGAAGCGCCGGCCGTGGCGCTCCAGCAGCGGCTTCTCCAGGTACTGCTCGAGCTTGCGCACGTGCTGGCTGACCCCAGGCTGGGTCATCTCCAGACGGCGGGCCGTCTGGGTGAAGCTGCCGGTCTCGACCAGGGTGATGAAGGTGCGAAAGTAGAGCGCGTTGAACATGGCGGGCCAGATGAGAGATGGACGGCCCATTGTAGCACCGGGCGTCGGCGTGCCGTGATAGCATCGGCACAGACGACACCCGCGACAAGGACGCCTCTATGCCCGACACCATCTCCAGCATCATCTCCCCGGAAGGCAGTCTCGAGATCCTCTCACAGCACGAGGTGAGTCGCCTTCACGACACCTCCAAGGCCGGCCTGCACGACATCCTGCGCCGCTGCTCCCTGGCGGTGCTCAACTGCGGCTCGCCCATCGACGACAGCGTCGCCCTGATGGAGGCCTACCAGGACTTCGATATCGAGGTGATCCCGCAGGATCGCGGCATCCGCCTCAAGCTCACCAACGCCCCGGCCGAGGCCTTCGTGGATGGCAAGATGATCCGCGGCATTCGGGAGCACCTCTCCTCGGTGCTGCGCGACATCGTCTACGTCTACAACGAGATCCAGGGCCACCAGCGCTTCGACCTGAGCACCGGCGAGGGCACCACCAACGCCGTGTTCCATATCCTGCGCAAGGCCGGCACCCTCAAGCCCGGCCGCGATCCCAGCCTGGTGGTCTGCTGGGGCGGCCACTCCATCTCCCGCGAGGAGTACGAGTACAGCAAGGACGTCGGCTACCACCTGGGCCTGCGCGAGATGGACATCTGCACCGGCTGCGGCCCGGGCGCCATGAAGGGTCCCATGAAGGGTGCCAACGTGGCCCATGCCAAGCAGCGCCGTCGCGAAGGCCGCTACCTGGGGGTCTCGGAGCCCGGTATCATCGCCGCCGAGGCACCCAACCCCATCGTCAACGAACTGGTGGTGATGCCCGACATCGAGAAACGCCTGGAGGCCTTCGTGCGCCTGGGCCACGGTATCATCGTCTTCCCGGGTGGGGTGGGCACCGCCGAGGAGATTCTCTACCTGCTCGGCATCCTGCTCCATCCGGACAATGCCGACATGGAGCTGCCGGTGATCTTCAGCGGGCCGGCCAACAGCGCCGAGTACTTCGCGCGCATCGACGAGTTCCTGGTCTACACCCTGGGGGAAGCGGTGCGTCAGCGCTATCGCATCATCATCGACGACCCCACCGAGGTGGCCCGCGCCATGCGCAAGGGTATCGATGCGGTGGCCGAGTACCGCCGGGCGCGCCAGGATGCCTTCTACTACAACTGGCGCCTGACCATCGACCGCCCCTTCCAGGAGCCCTTCGAGCCCACCCACGAGGCCATGGCCGGGCTGGCCCTGCACCGCAACCAGCCGGTGCATGAGCTGGCCGCCAACCTGCGCCGCGCCTTCTCGGGGATCGTCGCCGGCAACGTCAAGGAACAGGGCATCCGCGCCATTCAGGCTCACGGCCCCTTCCGCCTACACGCCGAGGAGGAGCTTATGGCGCGCCTCGACCGGCTCCTCAGCTCCTTCGTCGCTCAGGGCCGCATGAAGCTCTCCGGCGACTACGAGCCCTGCTACACCCTGGGGTGAGCAGCACGCTGCAGGACATCAAGGTTCACTAACGCAAGGAGCAAGCCCAGGGGGTTCCTGAAGCTTGCTCCATGTGGCATGTGGCTTTTTGGCTTCTGACGTGCGGCAGGCCTAGCGAGGCGCCTTGATCCACAGCCCGAGGGCGTGCAGCAGCAGCCCCAGAGTGGCGCCGTGGGCAATCAGCAGCTCCCAGCCGATGAAGTCGGTGAACAGGGCATGGTAGAGCCCCATACCCACCAGGCCTGCCACCATGCACACTCCCAGCCGCCCCATCAGGGGCGGCAGGCGCCGGCGTGCCTCGGCCTCGAGCATCCGCCAGTGGGTCACCGCCACGCCGGCCACCACCAGCAAGGCGATCAGGATCAGGTTGAAGCGGTTGTCGTGGCCGCCCACCAGGTAGCGGGGAATGGTCGACAGCATCAGCAGCGTAAGGCCCAGCATCAGGCTGAGCCGCTCGGGGGTCGGCTGGGTGCCCATCTCAGGCCACCTTGAGCGCTTGGGACTCGATCCACTCCTCGGCCCAGGGCAAGGCAGCGTCATCGGCCATGAAGGTCTCCATGGCATCGACCTCAAGCCGCTCGCCGAGACGCTTGGCGCCCTGCCCCTGCAGCAGCTCGTCGAGCTGGCGCCCGGCACCGCAGAAGGTGTCGCCATAGGAGCTGTCGCCCAGAGCGATCAGCCCGTAGCGCAGCGAGGAGAGACCGGGGCTCTGTTCGGCAATGGCCCGGGCGAAGGGCACGAAGTTGCCCGGGTAGTCGCCGCTGCCGGTGGTGGAGACGCAGAAAAGCGCCAGGTCGGTATCCGACCCGGTGAGGTCCTCGAGGACGGGATTCTCGAGGATGGCCACCTCGAAGCCGGCCTCCTCGAACAGCGGCTTGACCTGCTCGGCGACGTCCAGGGCGCCGCCATACATGGTACCGACGAAGATCTTGAGCATGGGCATGTCTTGGATTTACCTGAGAATTCCACTCGGATATTAACACGACTCATTGACGCGGCCCATCCCCCGGCGAGGCGTTTCGCCGCACCCCGGGCCCTGCGCCGAGCGGGATGACCCAGTATAATGCTGGGTCTTTCACCCCTGCACGGAGGCGACATGCAGCAGACCTTCGAAACTTGGATCACCCCGATCATGATCGGTGGCCTGATCCTGTTCATGGGCTTCATCATCTGGGACCTGGCAAAGAAGTCCAACGCCGGACGCTTCGGCACCCTCATGCTCTTCGTCGTGCTGGGTGCTGGCATCCTGGGCTATGTGCTCAAGGTGGTGATCACCTGGGCGCTGGAGAACGGCGGCGGCGTATAAGGAAAGCAGAACGCCACCCCGAAGGGTGGCGTTCAACGCAGGGCGGCACGGCAAGAATCAGGCGTCGCCGCGGTAGCCCTCCACCTGGCTCTTGAGCTTCTGGCCGGGGCGAAAAGTCACCACGCGCCGGGCGGAGATCGGGATCTCCTCACCTGTCTTGGGGTTGCGGCCCGGCCGTTCGCGCTTGTCACGCAGGTCGAAGTTACCGAAACCGGACAGCTTGACCTGTTCATTCTCGCGCAGGCAGGCCCGGATCTCCTCGAAGAAGGCTTCCACCATGGACTTGGCCTCGCGCTTGGAGAGGCCCAGCTCGGCATGCAGATGCTCGGCCAGCTCGGCCTTGGTCAGTGCACCCATTTTCACTCCCTCGTATGGGGTCCGCCTTACGGCCGGTACCGACTCCCCGCTCCGCCTCGCCGGCTCCTTCACCGCGCCTCCGCAACGCTTAACCGCGAAGCTCCGCGCCCAGGTGCTGACGTGACTCAGTGACGATGGCATCGACCAACTGATTGATTTCCTCGTCATTCAGCGTGCGCGAAGGATGCTGCCAGGTCAAGCCCAGCGCCACGCTCTTGCGCCCTTCCGCGACCCCCTTGCCCCGATAGACGTCGAACAGGCGACTCTCGGTGAGCCATTCGTCGGCCTGGCCATGGATGGTATCGAGCAGCGCCTGGACGGGCAGATCCTCGTCCACCAGGAAGGCCAGGTCACGGCGCACTTCCGGGAACCGTGACAGCGGCGTGAAGGCCGGCACCCGGCCATGGGTCAGGGCATCGAGGCGCACCTCGAACAGCACGGCGTCCACCTTCAGCCCCAGCTGGGCACGCACCGCGGGGTGCAGGGTGCCGATCCAGCCGGCCTCCTCGCCACGGTGGAGAATCCGGGCACACTGGCCCGGATGCAGGGCCGAATGCGTCGCAGGCTCGAAGCGCCAGGCCTCGGGCTCGCCGCCCATGGCCAGCAGGCTCTCCAGGTCGCCCTTGAGGTCGAAGAAATCGACACTCTCGCGGCCGGCGGCCCAGCCCTCGGGATCCCGGGAGCCACACACCAGCGCGCCCAACATCGGCAGCTGCTGCAGGTCGTCGAGCTCACCGCGGAAGATCAGGCCGGTCTCGAACAAGCGCACCCGGGTCTGCTGGCGATTGAGGTTGTGCTGAAGCGCACGCACCAGGCCCGGGAAGAGGCTCGCCCGCATCACCGACAGGTCGGCCGAGATGGGGTTGGCCAGCACCGGCGAGACGGCCTCGGGCAGCAGCGCCTTCTGCAGCTCAGGGGCGACGAAGCTGTAGGTCACTGCCTCCTGGTAGCCGCGGGCCACCATCTGGCGACGCAGGCGGGCGAGCGGCGTGCGCGCCTCGTGGTCGGGACGCAGTGCCAGGCGTGCCGCCGGGCGGCGCACCGGCAGGCGGTTGTAGCCGTGGATGCGGGCCACCTCCTCGATCAGGTCCTCCTCGATGGCGATATCGAAGCGCCAGCTCGGCGCCACGGCGCTCCAGCCGAGCTCATCGGCCTGCACCGCCATCCCAAGACGCTCCAGGATCTCGGTGACTTCATCGGCGGGCAGCGCCTTGCTCAGCGCCTGCTCGAGCCGCGCGGCGCGCAGGCGCACTTGGCGCTCGCCGGGCAGGTGCTCACCGCTTGCCACCTCCACCAGCGGCCCCGGCTCGCCGCCGGTGATCTCGAGCAGCAGCGCCGTGGCGCGTTCGGCGGCCTCGCGGGCCAGGAGCGGGTCCACCCCGCGCTCGAAGCGGTGGGAGGCATCGGTATGCAGGCCGTAGTTGCGCGCCTGGCCGGCCACCGCCAGGGGTGCGAAGAAGGCCGACTCCAGGAAGATGTCGCGGGTCTCGGTATTCACGCCGGAGTGCTCGCCGCCCATGACGCCGGCGATGGCCAGGGGGCCACGCTCGTCGGCGATCACCAGAGTGGTATCGGTCAGGGTGACCTCCTGGCCATCGAGCAGCACCAGGCGCTCGCCCTCCCGGGCCAGACGCACGATCACGGCACCGTGAAGGTTGGCACGATCGAAGGCGTGCAGGGGCTGGCCGAGCTCCAGCATCACGTAGTTGGTGACATCCACCACCGGATCGATGGAGCGGATGCCGCTGCGACGCAGCCGCTCCACCATCCACAGCGGCGTCTCAGCGGTCACGTCGACCCCCTTGATCAGCCGGCCGATATAGCGCGGGCAGTGCTCGCGGTCCTCGACGCGCACCGCGACGGTCTCGTCATGGGTCGCGGCGACCGGCGCGATGGCGGGCCCAGCCACCGGCAGGCGATTGAGCACCCCCACCTCGCGCGCCATGCCTTTGACGCTCAGGCAGTCGCCGCGATTGGGGGTCAGGTCCACCTCGATGGTGTGGTCATCCAGGCCCAGCCAGGCGCGGAAGTCCTCGCCCACCGGGGCACTCGCCGGCAGCTCCAGAATGCCTGGGGAGGTCTCCTCTTCCAGGCCGAGCTCGGAGGCGGAGCAGATCATGCCGCGGGACTCCTGGCCGCGCAGCTTGGCTTTCTTGATCTTGAAGTCGCCGGGCAGCACGGCGCCGACCCGAGCGAAGGGCACCCGCTGCCCCACCGCCACGTTGGGCGCCCCACACACCACCTGGACCGGCTCGCCGGTGCCATCGTCGACCCGGCAGACGCTCAGCTTGTCGGCATCGGGGTGCTGGATCTTCTCCAGGACCTCGGCCACCACCACGCCCTCGAAGATCGCCGCGACGGACTCCACCGCGTCCACCTCGAGCCCGGCCATGGTGATCTGGTCGGCCAGGGCCTGGGTCGCAAGCTGCGGCGACACCCATTCGCGCAGCCACTGTTCGGAAAATTTCATGACAAATCCTGTGTTCTGCTGGTGCGAGGGAGGTCAGGCAAACTGGCGCAGGAAGCGCAGGTCGTTGTCGAAGAACATACGCAGGTCGTTCACGCCGTAGCGCAGCATGGCCAGGCGCTCGGCCCCCATGCCGAAGGCGAAGCCGGTGTAGCGCTCGGCGTCGATGCCGGAGTGGCGGAACACCTCGGGGTGCACCATGCCGCAGCCCATCACCTCGAGCCAGCCGCTGTGGGAGCAAACCCGGCAGCCGTCACCGGAGCACATCACGCACTGGATATCGACCTCGGCGGAAGGCTCGGTGAAGGGGAAATAGGAGGGACGGAAACGCACCGAGAGGTCGTCACGCTCGAAGAAGGCGTGCAGGAAGTCCTCGATGGTGCCCTTGAGGTCGGCGAAGCTGACATCCTCGTCCACCAACAACCCTTCCACCTGGTGGAACATGGGGGTGTGGGTCAGGTCGGAGTCGCTGCGGTAAACCCGCCCCGGGCAGACGATA
Source organism: Halomonas sp. JS92-SW72 (assembly GCF_003547075.1). NCBI lineage: Bacteria > Pseudomonadati > Pseudomonadota > Gammaproteobacteria > Oceanospirillales > Halomonadaceae > Halomonas > Halomonas sp. JS92-SW72. The sequence goes on along the minus strand of NZ_CP032147.1, from coordinate 806,403 downwards.
CGGATCGGCAGCTTGCCCTCCTTCATGGTGCGCACCTGGACCGGCGAGGTATGGGTACGCAGCAGTCGGGTGGCGTCGAAGTAGAAGGTGTCGGCCATGCCCCGCGCCGGATGGTGGGCCGGGATATTGAGCGCCTCGAAGTTGTGGTAGTCATCCTCGATCTCGGGACCCACCGCCACGTCGTAGCCGATGCGAGTGAAGAGCCCCTCGATGCGCTCCAGGGTGCGCGTCACCGGATGCAAACCGCCGCTGGACTGGCCGCGCCCGGGTAGGGTCACGTCGATGCGCTCGGCGGAGAGGCGTGCTTCCAGGGCCGCCTTCTCCAGGGCCGCACGGCGCCCCTCCAGCTCCTCGGCCAGCGCCTGCTTGGCCTGGTTGATGCGTTCACCGGCAGCCGGGCGCTCGGCGCCCGGCAACTGGCCGAGCCCCTTGAGCAGCGCGGTGATCTCGCCCTTCTTGCCGAGGTAGCGCACGCGCAGCTCCTCCAGGGCCGGAATGGTCTCGGCGGCCTGGATCGCCTGGCGGGCCTCGGTGACCAGAGTGGGAAGGTGGTCCATCCGTTGCGCTCCGAATTCGAGTATCAGTCTTCAAGAAAAAGGGGAAGAGCGGCTGCTCTTCCCCCTGAACGTCAGCGTGCGTCCTGCCGCGGCAGGACACACGCGGATGACGCGGTCACTTACTGGGCAGCCTTGGCCTTCTCGACGATGGCAGCGAAAGCTGCCTTCTCGTTCACGGCCAGGTCAGCCAGGACCTTGCGGTCGATCTCGATACCGGCCTTCTTCAGGCCACCAACGAAGCGGCTGTAGGACAGGCCGTGCTGACGGGCGCCGGCGTTGATACGCTGGATCCACAGGGCGCGGAACTGACGCTTGCGCTGGCGGCGGTCGCGATAAGCGTACTGGCCGGCCTTGATGACGGCCTGCTTGGCAACGCGGAACACGCGGCTGCGGGCACCGTAGTAACCCTTGGCCTGCTTGAGAATCTTCTTGTGACGACGACGGGCGACAACGCCACGCTTGACACGAGTCATAGCTTACTCCTGACGAAAAAGGGGTCTACCAAGGGTTACAGGTTAGGCAGCATCCGCTGGATCAGCGCCTTGTCGGCGTCGTGGATCTGCTTCATGCCGCGCAGCTGACGCTTACGCTTGGTGGACTTCTTGGTCAGGATGTGGCTACGGAACGACTGCTTGTGCTTGAAGCCGTTGGCCGTCTTCTTGAAGCGCTTGGCGGCGCCACTGTTGCTCTTGATCTTCGGCATGGAAGAACACTCCATTACGAGGTTTTTTTCAGAAAACCCGGGGCCGACGGTGGGCTACCCCACCGCCCGTTTGACGGGCCGCCGGATCACTTCTTCTCTACTACTGCTTACTGCTTCTTCTTGGGGGCAATGATCATGATCATCTGCCGCCCTTCCATCTTGGGGAAGGACTCCACGGTCCCGATCTCCTCGAGATCGGCGGCGATCCGTTCCATCAGCTTGCGGCCGAGGTCCTGGTGCGCCATTTCACGACCGCGGAAACGCAGCGTGACCTTGCCCTTGTCGCCACCTTCGAGGAAACGGATCAGGTTCTTCAGCTTGACCTGATAGTCGCCCTCGTCGGTACCAGGCCGGAACTTGACTTCCTTGACCTGAATCTGCTTCGTCTTCTTCTTCTGAGCGGACTTCTGCTTCTTCTGCTCGAAGACGAACTTGCCGTAGTCCATGATCTTGCAGACGATCGGATCGGCATTGGATATCTGTACGAGGTCGAGTCCCGAGGCTTCGGCGCGCTCCAGAGCTTCGCTGGTGGGCACGACGCCCAGCTGCTCGCCGTCGGCATCGATCAGGCGAACCTGATCCTCGGTAATACGCTCGTTCATCGGGGGGCGCTTATCCTGGACGCGCCCTCTTGGGTTGCTTCGCTTGATCGCTCAGTCTCCTTAAGACGATTGACGATGTCGTCAGCCGAGTTCGGCGTTCAGACGCTCGATGAGGTCATCGACCCGCATGGTGCCTAGATCCTCGCCGGTGCGTGTACGCACGGCCACCGAGTCGGCCTCGACTTCCTTATCCCCCACCACAAGGAGATAGGGAACTTTCTGCAACGTATGCTCGCGGATTTTAAAGCCGATCTTCTCGTTCCTCAAGTCCGCCTTGACGCGCAGGCCGATTTTCTGCAAACGCTTCTCGAGATCCAGCACGTAATCGCGCTGGGCATCGGTGATATTGAGGATCACCGCCTGCTGCGGCGCCAGCCACAGCGGCATGGCCCCAGCGTAGTGCTCGATGAGGATACCCAGGAAGCGCTCGAAGGAGCCCAGGATCGCACGGTGCAGCATCACCGGGGTCTTGCGGGCGCCGTCCTCATCGACGAACTGGGCGCCGAGGCGACCCGGAAGGTTGAAATCAAGCTGCAGGGTGCCGCACTGCCAGACCCGATTGAGGCAGTCACGCAGGGAGAACTCGATCTTGGGACCGTAGAAGGCACCCTCGCCCGGCTGCAACTCCCACTGAAGCCCGGTGGCGTTGAGCGCCGCCTCGAGGCCCGCCTCGGCACGGTCCCACATCTCAGGCTCACCAAGGAAGTCCTCGGGACGCGTGGAGAGCTTGAGCTCCACGTCGTCGAAGCCCAGCTCCTTGTAGACCTTCAGGGTCAGGGCGATGAAGTCCTCAGCCTCGGCCTGGATCTGCTTCTCGGTGCAGAAGATGTGAGCGTCGTCCTGGGTGAAGGCGCGCACCCGCATCAGACCGTGCAGCGAACCGGAGGGCTCATTGCGGTGGCAGCTGCCGAATTCGGCCAGGCGCAGCGGCAGGTCCCGGTAGCTCTTCAGGCCCTGGTTGAACACCTGCACGTGGCAGGGGCAGTTCATCGGCTTCACCGCGTAGTCGCGCTTCTCGGACTCTGTGGTGAACATCAGCTCGCTGTAGTGCCCCCAGTGGCCGGACTTCTTCCACAGCGAGAGATCCACCACCTGGGGCGTCTTGATCTCCTGGTAGCCATTCTCGATCTGCACCCGGCGCATGTACTGCTCCAGCGCCTGGTACATGGTCCAACCGTTGGGATGCCAGAACACCATGCCCGGGGCCTCCTCCTGGAGGTGGAAGAGGTCCATCTTCCGGGCCAGCTTGCGATGGTCGCGCTTCTCGGCCTCCTCGAGGCGCTTGAGGTAGGCCTTGAGCTGCTTCTTGTCGGGCCATGCGGTGCCGTAGATCCGGGTCAGCATCGGCTTAGTGGCATCGCCGCGCCAGTAGGCACCGGCCAGCTTGGTGAGCTTGAAGGCCTGCAAGTGCCGGGTGTTGGGCACATGGGGCCCCCGACACATGTCGGTGTACTCTTCATGGTGATAGAGGCGGATGGTCTCGCCTTCCGGGATCTCGCGGACGATCTCCTGCTTGTAGGGCTCGTCGCGGTGCAGGAAGGTGAGCATGGCCTTGTCACGATCGACGTATTCGCGGACCACGTCGTAGTCCTTGTCGATCAGCTGCTTCATGCGCTTCTCGATCGCCTCGAGGTCCTCGGGGGTCGCCGGGCGGCCGAAGTCGATATCGTAGTAGAAGCCGTCGTCGATCACCGGACCGATCGCCATCTTCGCCTCAGGGAAGAGCTGCTTGACGGCATGGCCGATCAGGTGGGCGCAGGAGTGGCGGATCACCTCCAGCCCCTCGGCATCGCGAGCGGTGAGGATAGCCACCTCGGCGTCGCGCTCGATCAGGTCGGCGGCATCCACCGGCACACCGTCGATCTTGCCGGCCACGCAGGCCTTGGCAAGCCCGGGGCCGATCGCCTCGGCCAGCTGCATCACGGTGATCGGGGTATCGAAGGTTCTCTGACTGCCGTCGGGCAGGGTAACGATGGGCATGAAGGGGGTCCTTGTGCGCAGTGGTGGCCCATACGAGAGACCACGTGTCGCGGTAAACAGGGATGGAAAAGCGGCGACTACCTTACCAGAGTCGGTCACCGGGGCGCCACCGGCCGCGACCGCCAGGCGCAACGCAGCAGGGGCGCCCGAAGGCGCCCCTGCCGGTCGGGCGATGACTCGCCCGGTTCACGACGGTCGATTACTGACGATCGATCTCGACGCGACGGTTCAGGGCACGGCCCTCGTCGGTGTCGTTGCTCGCGACCGGACGCTCCAGACCGTAGCCCACGGCGATCATGCGGTCACCGGCGATGCCCTGGCTTTCCAGGTAGGTGCGCACGGAGTTGGCACGACGCTCGGAGAGGCCCTGGTTGTACTGGGCGGAGCCGACGGAGTCGGTGTGACCCTCGATGCGGATGCGCACATCAGTGTGCTCGCGCAGACGACGGGCGACCTCGTCCAGGGTCGTCTCGGCAGCGGGGGTCAGCGCATCGGAATCGAACGCGAAGTTGACCTCGCTGGAGAGGGTCACCGGCTCGAAGTCCGGCACGGGCTCGGGCTCAGGCTCGGGCTCAGGCATCGGCTCGGGCTCGGCCACCGGAGCCGGGGTGCGGTCGGCACACAGCAGAGCGCCGATGGCGGCACCGGCAACGGCACCGGTGGCGGCACCTTCTTCTTCATCGGAGCTGCCGCTGGTGGCGTAGCCGATGCTGCCGCCGATCAGACTGCCGGCGATGCCGCAGGTCACCGGCTGCTGGTACCAGGGACGATCGGATGAGGGGGTGGTGTTGGGGGTGGCACAGCCGGCAAGGCCAACCACCAGAGCGGAACCGAGCAGCAAGCCAGTCGTGGATTTCTTCATGTGAAACTCCTTCTCTTTTTCTTTCTTGGTTCCAGGTCAGGCAACAGGTTCACCGCCTTCCCAGATGATCCCGACGATTGGGCGCCGCGGAGTCGGCTCCGCCGCGACCGGACCTCACCTGCCCTGATCGCATCACGATCCGGGTAGGCTCGGCACGGGCCAAGCTTGCAGCAGCTCGCCCCATCTTTCAATCGCCTTCTTATGAACTTAGCAGATTGTTACAATATACTCACAGTGTTCGAAAACAGGCGAGAGGCATTCAGGCGTCAGTGCAGGCTGCCCGGCCAGTTGCGCCGGAACTCCAGCACCGCATCGGCCGCAGCGAGCACCGCCTCGCTCAGCTCCTCCTCCACGGTCAGCCGCTCGCGATCCTCCTTGAAGCGCTCCTTGGGCGTCAGCGCCTTGCGCGCCGCGTGAGTGTGCAGGTGGCGAGTACGCTCATGGACCTCGCCGAAGGGGCGAAAGGCCTCGCGCTCCAGCAGCCGCGGATCCAGGATCTCCAGCAGCACCTTGCAGCGCCAGGCCCCCTCGGTGACATCCACCTGCTCCTGGAGCAGGGCCGAGGCCACGAGTTCGAGGTTCTCCAGGCAGTTGTCTCGGGCGCGGCGCTCCTCCTCCTCACGGAAGGCCTGCCGGCGGCGAACCTCCTGGCGAAGCGTATAGGCGTAGGCGGCCAGGCCGGCGATGATCGCCAGGCCGAGGCCGGCGAGGACAAGCGCAGTGGTTGTCGACATCAGGGCTCTCGAGGTTGTGGGTCGTATCGGGGCTGGCCCCATTCTACCGGTGCCGCCCGCTCTCCCCAACCGCCTGGCGCCCCAGGACCACCAGGCGCTCCCGCCAGGCAGGCGTCGCACAGGCGATGAAGTGGCCATTGACCAGGCTCTCCCCCTGCTGGCAGCGCAGTGACGCCAGACTGTCCGCCGAGAGGACCACGCCACCAGCGGCCTCCAGCACCGCCTGGCCAGCGGCGGTGTCCCACTCGCAGGTGGGCGAGAAGCGCGGGTAGAGGTCGGCATGCCCCTCGGCGATGCGACAGAACTTCACCGAGCTGCCGCAGCGCTCCAACTGGGCGCCGGGGATCGCCGCGATCCATGCCCGGGTGACGGGGTCGAGGTGCGCCCGACTGGCCAGCACCCTTGGCGGCCAGCGGGGCGCCACCTGGATCGCCCGGCGTGCCTCGGCCTGCCAGCGCCAGGCCCCCTGGCCGACGATGCCGGCCCAGCTGGCGCCCGAGGCCGGTGCATGCACCACCCCCATCACCGGCCGCCCCGCCTCGACCAATGCCACATTGACGGTGAAGTCATCGAAGCCGTCGACAAACTCGCGCGTGCCGTCCAGCGGGTCGATCAGCCAGAAACGCTGCCACTCCCGGCGCGCCTCCCAGGGCACCTCGCGCCCCTCCTCGGAGAGGATCGGCAGCGTCGAGCCGGCCGCCAGGCCCGCCACCAGGATCTCATGGGCGGCCAGGTCCGCGGCCGTCACCGGCGAGGCGTCCTCCTTGGCGTCGACCCGGAAGCCCGCCTCGCGTACCGCCAGGATGGCGCGCCCCGCCTCCTCGCAGAGGCGCACCAGGGTCTCGAGGTCCGGCTGGGTATTGCTTGGCTCCATGACAAGGCTCCTGGAGGTCCGGGGTGTCGGGTGGGGACGGCGGGAACAGGGTTGCCCCTGGCCTGACCCGAGTCAAGGTTGCCGGCATCCGCCGACCGCGGGCGCGGCACCTTAGACCAAAGGCGAATAAGACTATCCTGACGCACGACTACAACTTAAGTAGAATGCCGCGCTCTCACGCACCCCGGTGCCAATCCGCTGATGGAGACACGCATGCCGTCGAGTCCCGATGTTCCCGAGAAGACACAGGGCCCTTCCGGTCCCGGCCGCTTCGGCCTGTGGCTGGGCCCCGCCCTGCTGCTCGCCACCCTGATCCTGCCACCACCCGCCGGCATGAGCGAGGCCGCCTGGGCCTGCGTGGGGCTGGCGCTGCTGATGGCCACCTGGTGGTCCACCGAGGCCGTCCCCATCCCGGTCACCTCGCTGCTGCCCATGCTGCTGGTGCCTGCCCTGGGCCTCGGTACCCTGGGCGAGGCCACCGGCAGCTACGCCAACCCGATCATCTACCTCTTCCTGGGCGGCTTCCTGCTCGGCATCTCGATGCAGCGCTGGAACCTCCATCGTCGCCTGGCGCTGCATGTGCTCAAGCTGGTGGGCCACCAGCCCCGTCGCCAGATCGCCGGCTTCATGATCGCCACCGGCTTCCTGAGCATGTGGGTCTCCAATACCGCCACCGCCATCATGATGCTGCCGATCGGCATGTCGGTAATCAGCCTGCTCGGTGACAACAGCGACCCCGACGAGGTCAAGCGCTACGCCACCGCTCTGCTGCTGGCCATCGCCTACTCCGCCAGCATTGGCGGCGTGGCAACCCTGATCGGCACCCCGCCCAACGCCCTACTGGCCGGCTACCTGGCGGAGGATCGCGGCATCGATATCGGCTTCGCCCAGTGGATGATCATCGGCCTGCCCATCAGCATCACCATGATGGGCGCGGCCTGGTGGTGGCTGACCCGCGGTGGCTTCCGCCTCGAGGCCGGCGAGGACAGCGCCGGGGTGGTCGGCCAGGAACTTGCCAAGCTCGGCCCCATGAGCGCCGCCGAGCGGCGTGTGGCGATCATCTTCTCGCTGGCGGCGCTGGCCTGGGTGGTGCGCCCCCTGCTCAATGACCTGGGCCTGTCGTGGCTCTCTGACACCAGCATCGCCATCGCCGCCGGCGTGGTGCTGTTCCTGGTGCCCAGCGGTCGCGGCGACGGCGAGCGGCTGATGGTCTGGGAGGAGGCCCAGAAGCTGCCCTGGGGGATCCTGCTGCTGTTCGGCGGTGGCCTGGCACTGGCGGGCACCATCACCCGCACCGGGCTCGCCGAGTGGATCGCCGGCCAGCTGGCCATCTTCGGCACCTTCCCGCTGCTGGCGATGATCGCCGTGGTGGTGCTGGTGATCATCTTCCTCACCGAGGTGACCTCCAACACCGCCACCGCCGCGGCCTTCCTGCCGCTGCTGGGCGCCCTGGCCCTATCGTTGGACATCTCCCCGCTGCTGGTCACGGTGCCCGCCGCCATCGCCGCCAGCTGTGCCTTCATGATGCCGGTGGCCACGCCGCCGAATGCCATCGTGTTCGCCACCGGCCACATGAAGATCCAGTCGATGATCCGCGCCGGCTTCGCGCTCAACCTGATCAGCACCGTGCTGGTCACCCTGATGGCCTACTTCCTGCTGATCACCCTCTGGTAGGAACGCCCTCCCCCGACACGACGACGCCCGGCCTTGGCCGGGCGTCGTCGTCAGTGCCACCGACTCATCCCCACAGGGACCAGGCCATGGCGTAATGGTCCAGCAGCAGCACGCCGAAGACACCGAGGATATAGCGGATCGAGAACCAGAAGGCGGCTAGGGGGGCCCTGGGGTCCTGGCCTCGCCACACCTTCCAGTTCCAGTACATGAAGCGCGCATTGAGCGCCGCCATGCCCACCAGGTAGACGACCCCGCTCATGCCGATGGCGAAGGGCATCAGGGTCACCGCCACGGTGAGCCAGCCATACAGCCACACCTGCAGCCGGGTGAAGGCCTCGCCATGGGTCACCGGGAGCATCGGTACCCCGGCCCGGGCGTACTCCTCGCGCTTGTGCAGGGCCAGCGCCCAGAAATGGGGCGGCGTCCAGGCGAAGATGATCAGCACCAGCAGCAGCGGCTCGGGACCGACCTGCCCGGTCACCGCCGTCCACCCCAGCAGCGGGGGCGCCGCTCCGGCCACCCCGCCGATCACGATGTTCTGTGGCGTGGCGTGCTTGAGGAAGGCGGTATAGACCAGCGCATAGCCGATCAGCGACCCCAGGGTCAGCCAGGCGGTGAGCGCATTGACCTGCCAGGCCAGCAGGCCGATGCCGGCCACCGAAAGCAACGTGGCCCAGGCCAGCGCGACCGCGCTGGGCATGCGCCGAGCGGCCAGCGGGCGGCGCGAGGTGCGCAGCATCATGGCATCCAGGCGCCGGTCGACCACGTGGTTGAAGGCCGCGGCTCCCCCGGCGGCAAGCCCAATGCCGGCCAGCCCGAAGACCACCACGGCCAGCGACGGCAGCACCGGGCGCGCCAGCGCCATGCCCACCAGGGCACACACCAGCATCACCACCACCACCCGCGGCTTGCACAGGGTCAGCAGGTCTCGCCAGCCCCAGCGGGCCGACTCCAGCGGCACGGACGCTGCCGTGCGAACTTGCGTCATCATGGCCTCAGACATGGACCCACTCCTTCTTGGTCGATTGTTGTAATGCCGACACTCCTTCGGCTTCGCGCCAGGCCCACACCGCCATGGCCATGGCAATCACCAGCGCCACCGCCCCGGCGGTGTGCAGCAGCGCCAGCCACAGCGGCAGCCAGAGCAACACATTGGCGATGCCAAGCCCGAGCTGCACCACATAGAGGCCCGCCAGGGCCCCCAGCCAGGGCCTCAGCCGCGCCTCATGCCAGTGGCGCATGGCCAGCAGCAGCAGCGCCAGCCCCAGCACCAGGGCCCCCAGCCGATGCCCCACCTGGATGGCGGTGCGCGCATCGGCGTGCAGCTGGCCATGCAGGTAGTTGGGCCCCACGCTCTGGGTCAGATGAAAGCCCTCGCTCCAGTCCATGGCCGGCCACCACTGGCCATTGCAGGTCGGAAAGCCCTGGCAGGCGATGCCCGCATAGTTACTGGAGACCCATCCCCCCAGGGCGATCTGCGCCACCAGCAGCAGCATGGCGAGCCCCCAGAGCGGCGTCAGCGGGCGGCGCGGCGGGGCGACACCGCCCGGCGTCAGTCGGCCGCCGGCGAAGCGACGCAGCCGCAGGTGCAGCCACAGGAACAGCAGCATCACCGACAGCCCGCCGAGCAGGTGGAGGGTGACCACCTGGGGCCACAGCTTGAGGGTCACGGTGAAGGCCCCGAAGGCCCCCTGCACCAGGATCACCGCCAGCAGCGCGAGGCTCACCCCCCAGGGGTAGTCGGGCCGACGACGCAGCGGCGCGCCCAGCACCACCAGGGCGATCACCAGCAGCCCCAGCGCCGAGGCCACGTAGCGATGCACCATCTCGACCCAGGCCTGGAAGGTCTCGAGCGGCGCCTCGGGGGTATGGGCCATGGCCCGGGTCTCATCCGGCACCACCAACCGCCCGTAGCAGCCGGGCCAGTCCGGGCAGCCCAGGCCGGCATCCACCAGCCGCGTGAACACCCCCACCAGGATCACCGCCACGGTGAAGACCACCCCCACCAGGCTGAGGGCCATGAGCCGCCGCAGGCGGCGCCGAGATGCCTCATTGGTCATTGTCGTCATCCCTGTGCCTCCTAGCGTCCCGCCAGCCTGGGTTCATCCCGACGCAGCACTTCGGGGTTCATGCGCAGCAGGCGATTCACATCGTCGAGCACGTCCCTGGGCGACACCTCGGGGCCATAGGCGAGCACCGGGACGCCTCGAGGGTCCAGCACCCAGAGGTGGTCGGGGGCATGCCATGCCGGGCGCTCGGTCCAGTGCGCCACCGCCTCGCCGGGCAGCGCACTGGCCTCACCGCCGACCCGCAGCCGGCTGACCCGCGGCGCCTCGCGCCCCAGGGCCCGGTGCAGGCGCCACCACTGGTCGGCCAGCGCCGCACACTGGTCGCCACAGTCGAAGGCCAGCACCCAGTCACCGCCAAGCCCGGCGGCTTGCTCCCCCTGCAGGGGCCAGGCCGCCAGTGCCGGGAGATCCGGCGCCAGATCACCGTGGGCGGTACGCTGCTCGGGAATGCCGACCCGCCATGTCACCATGGCCCAGGCCACCAGCAACGGCAGCGCAAAGAGCGACAGCAGCGCCAGCACCTTGAGGCGGGACGCATGGGCTCGGGAGGTCTGACTCATCACAAGCTCTCCTGCTTGTTGTCTGTACGACAGGGATCTTCATTGGCCGCCCGGCGGTCACGTCCCAGGCGGCGCCCACCGATCACCATCACCACTAGGGCGGCCAGCGCCAGCCCCCACCACTGCACCGCGTAGCCCAGGTGACGACTGGGCGGCATCACGCTGGGCGTCCACCAGGGTTCGAGCCGCCCCGGGCCCTGCTCGAGGTGCAGCCAGCCGTCATGGGCAAAGGGCAGCTCCCAGGCATCGAGCTGAATGCGCTGCAGGCGCTGCCCCTCGCGGTTGGGGCCGAACAGCGGCGCACCCTCGCCCGCCACCTGCCAGCGCCCCTCCAGGGTCACCGGGCCTTGCGGCGTCTCCACCTCCGGAGTCTCGCGGCCGGCACCGCTGGCCAGGAAGCCCCGCTGCACCAGCCACAGGCGGCCGTCGGCGGTGCGCAGCGGGGTCAGCGGCGCCACGCCGTGACGCCCATTGAGCACCCGGTTGTCGAGGAACAGCGTCTGTTCGGCGAGGTACTCACCGCTAAGGGTCAGGTGGCTGCCGTCCGGCGGCCGCTGGTGCGGTGCCTCCAAGTGCGGCGCCGCCGCAAGGGCCGTCAGGTAGTCACGCTTCTCGCCCGCCCGCTCCCACTGCCAAAGCCCGAGTCCCAGACCGAGCAGCACCAGCGGCGCCCACAGCAGCCACCACAGGCGTTGCCGCCATGGCCCGCGACGGGCATGCTGAGAGGAAGAATCGTTCAAGGAGTGTTCCATGCTACTCAAGGTCCTGATCGCGCTGGTATTCCTGGCCATGCTGGCGAGCCTTGCCGCCGGTGCGGGCTTCCTGCTCCGCGACGAGGCCGCCTCGCGCCGGCTGCTGGTGTCACTCAAACTCCGCGTCGCCCTGGCCGCCACCCTGCTGGGCCTGCTCGTTTACGGCTTCTACGCCGGCGGTCTCGCCGGCTGAACTCGGCCCGGAATGCTGGCGGACCCGGCCAGCCCCAGGCTCAGAAGACATAGACGAACAGGAACAGGCCGATCCACACCACGTCCACGAAGTGCCAGTACCAGCAGGCCGCCTCGAAGCCGAAGTGGTTGTCGCTCGAGAAGTGGCCGCGCAGTACGCGCACCAGCATCACCGCCAGGATGGTGGCGCCGATGATCACGTGGGCTCCGTGGAAACCGGTGAGCAGGAAGAAGGTTGCCCCGTAGATGCCCGCCTCCAGGGTGATGCCGTAGTGGACATAGGCCTCGTAGTACTCGATGCCCTGGATGGTGATGAAGCTGATGGCCAGCAGCAGGGTGGCGAACAGCCAGTTGCGGGTGGTATCGCGATGCCCCTCCTTGAGCCCCTCGTGGGCCACCGTCAGGGTGATGCTCGACGCCACCAGGATCAGGGTGTTGACCAGCGGCAGCTGCCAGGGGCTGAAGGTGTCGCGGGGTCCGGCCACGTCACCGGGCGGCTCGAGCAACGGCCAGCTGGCGGTGAACTCCGGCCAGAGCAGCGCGGCCACCCCCTTGGCCCCCTCGCCGTCGAGCCATGGCAGGGCAAAGGTACGGATATAGAAGAGCGCCCCGAAGAAGGCCGCGAAGAACATCACCTCGGAGAAGATGAACCAGCCCATGCCCTGGCGGAAGGAGCGGTCCATCTGGGCGTCGTAGAGCCCCTGCCGGGACTCCTTCACCACGTCGCGAAACCACAGCCCCATCACTGCCAGCACGGCGATCAGCCCCACCGTCATGATCAGGGTACCGCGGTCGTACACCAGCACCATGCCGGTGCCGATCATCGTCAGGCCCAAGGCCAGTGAGCCGAGGATCGGCCACTTGCTGGTTGCCGGAACGTAGTAGCTACCACCGCTCATGCCTCATCTCCTTTGCCGGTAGTCGCCCGGGCCTGAAGCGGCGCCTCGTCGCGGGTGACCGGATACAGGGTGTAGACCAGGGTTACCGTATTGACCTCGGGCGGCAGGTCGCGGGCCAGCTGGAACACTAGCGGCAGTTCCAGGCGCTCGCCCGCTTCCAGGTGCTGCTCCTCGAAACAGAAGCAGCTCACCTTGCGCAGGTGGCGCGTGGCGTTCGAGGGCGAGACGCTGGGCACCGCCCGCCCCCAGGTTCCCTCGCCGCTGGCATTGTGAAAGGCGAAGCCCACCTCGGTGGTCTGCCCCGGGTGGACGCGTATCTGGCGGGTCTCCACCTCGAGGTTCCAGGGCAGCCCCGACCCGTTGCGGGTGATGAACTGCACGGTGACGTAGCGCGAATCATCCACCCCCTCGTGCACGATGGCCTGGGCGGTGGTATCCACCTTGCCGTTGATGCCGGTAACGCGGCAGAAGACGTCATAGAGTGGCACCAGGGCGAAGGCAAAGGCGAACATGCCCACCAGGGTGGCCACCGAGCGCACCACCGTGCGGCGCACACCAGGGTTGGGGCGGGGGGAGTGGCGTTGGGGCTCTGTCATGGGTCACCTCCTTGGGCGCGGGCCAGGCTCGCTCAGTGCTCATGGCGCTGGAAGGTCGGCGGCGTCTCGAAGGTGTGCAGCGGGGCCGGGCTCGGCACGCTCCACTCGAGATCCTCGGCACCCTCCCAGGCCTTGGCCGGCGCCTTCTCGCCGCCGCGCACGCAGAGGATCACCACCGCCACGAAGAGCAGCTGCGAGACACCGAACATGAAGGCGCCCAGGCTCGACACCAGGTTGAAGTCGGCGAACTGCAGGGCATAGTCGGGAATGCGCCGCGGCATGCCGGCGAGCCCCGAGAAGTGCATGGGGAAGAAGGTCAGGTTGACGCCGATCACCGAGAGCCAGAAGTGCCACTGGGCCAGCTTCACGTTGGGGTAGTGGCCAGTCCACTTGGGCAGCCAGTAGTAGACCCCCGCCATGATGGCAAAGACCGCCCCGGGCACCAGCACGTAGTGGAAGTGGGCCACCACGAAGTAGGTGTCGTGGTACTGGAAGTCCGCGGGAGCGATGGCCAGCATCAGACCCGAGAAGCCGCCGATGGTGAAGAGCACCACGAAGGCCAGGGCGAACAGCATCGGCGGTTCGAAGGTGATGGAGCCGCGGAACAGGGTGGTGATCCAGTTGAACACCTTCACCCCGGTGGGTACCGCGATGATCATGGTGGTGTACATGAAGAACAGCTCGGCGGCCAGCGGCAGCCCCACCACGAACATGTGATGCGCCCACACCATGAAGGAGAGGATGGCGATGGCCGCGGTGGCGTAGACCATGGAGGCGTAGCCGAACAGCCGCTTGCGGGCGAAGGTCGGGATGATCGCCGAGACGATGCCGAAGGCCGGCAGGATCATGATGTAAACCTCGGGATGCCCGAAGAACCAGAAGAGGTGCTGGAACAGCACCGGGTCGCCGCCGCCGGCGGCATTGAAGAAGTGGGTGCCGAAGTTGATGTCCATCAGCATCATGGTGATCACCCCGGCCAGTACCGGCATCACCGCGATCAACAGGAAGGCGGTGATCAGCCAGGTCCAGACGAACAGCGGCATGTCCATCAGCCGCATGCCCGGTGCGCGCATGTTGATGATGGTGGCGATGATGTTGATGGCGCCGAGGATCGAGCTGATACCGGCGATGTGCAGCGAAAGGATGAAGAAGGTGGTGGACGGCGGCGCATAGGTGGTCGAGAGCGGCGCATAGAAGGTCCAGCCGAAGTTGGGCCCGCCCCCCGGCATCAGCAGGGTGGAGAGCAACAGAAGGAAGGCCACCGGCAGCAGCCAGAAGCTGAAGTTGTTGAGCCGCGGCAGGGCCATGTCCGGCGCACCGATCTGCAGCGGGATCATCCAATTGGCCAGCCCCGTGAAGGCCGGCATGACCGCCGCGAAGACCATGATCAGGCCGTGCATGGTGGTCATCTGGTTAAAGAATTCCGGATTGACCAGCTGCAGGCCCGGCTGGAAGAGCTCGGCCCTCACCACCAGGGCGAAAATCCCGCCGATGAAGAACATGATCAGCGAGAAGATCAGGTAGAGGCTGCCGATCTCCTTGTGGTTGGTGGTCAGCAGCCAGCGCAGGATGCCACGCGGTGGCGCAGGATGGGCGGATGCCTGGCCGCCGGCGGTGGCCGAGGTGCTCTGCTCGACGGGGTGATGCGGAGGCAGCTTGGGCGCCATCGTGAATCTCCCTGATCTGTCATTGTGCTGTTGTTATTGGTTCGCCAGCTTCTCGACCACGTCAGCCGGCTGGACGGCGTCACCGGTGTCGTTGCCCCAGGCGTTACGCGTCCAGGTGGTCACGGCGGCAATCTCGACCGGGTTCAAGGTGCTGCGGAAGGCCGGCATCGCCGTACCGGAGACGCCGTTGACGATGGTGTCCAGGTGCCAGGCGAGATCGTCGAGCAACCGCTGGTTGCCGGCGAGCGCCGGGAAGGCCGGCGCCGCCCCCTGCCCTTCGGGCTGGTGACAGGAGGCACAGATGCTGGCGTAGACCGCCTCGCCGCGCTCCATCAGCTCCTCCAGTTCCCACTCGCGGTCGACGCCCATCGCCTCCTGCTCCGCTTCCTCGCGACGCTCGGCGAGCCAGCTATCGAACTCCTCCTCTTCCATGGCGTGTACCACGATCGGCATGAAGCCGTGGTCCATGCCGCAGAGCTCGGCGCACTGGCCACGATAGATGCCGGGCTCGTTGATGCGCACCCAGTTCTCGTTGACGAAGCCGGGAATGGTGTCCTGCTTGACGGCGAAGTCCGGCACCCACCAGGAGTGGATGACGTCGTCGGAGGTCATCAGGAAGCGCACCTTGCGGTTGATGGGCAGCACCAGGGGATTGTCCACCTCGAGCAGGTAGTGCTCCCCACGCGGCTCATCCCCTCGGATCTGGGCGCGAGGGGTACTCATGCTGGAGTTGAAGGCGACATCCTCGCCCAGGTACTCGTAGCGCCAGCGCCACTGCTGGCCGATGATCATCACATCGAGTTCGGCATCAGAGGCGTCGTACATCTTCTTGAGGGTCGCGGTGGCCGGCACCGCCATGCCCACCAGGATCAGCAGGGGAACGGCGGTCCACAGCACCTCCACGGTGGTGTTCTCGTGGAAGTTGGCCGCCTTGGCGCCGCGGGAGCGACGGAACTTGAACAGGGAGTAGAACATCACCCCGAACACGATCACGCCGATGATCACGCAGATCCAGAAGATGGTCATGTGCAGGGAGTGGATCTCGCGACTGAGGTCGGTGACCCCCACCGGCATGTTCCAACCGCTGGCGACTGCCGCGGGGACGAACGCAAGCCCCGTCAGACAGCCCGCCATCCACACGAACAACGTGCGCATCGGCGCCTCCTCGTTATTGTTGTCTTAGCGGTTAACGCAACATTAGCTGTGTCTGCGATGCAGTATAGAAGACCCTGCTGTGACAACTCGCCGCAGTCGCCGGGCGTACCAACGCCGGATTCAACGGGGGCCCCTCAGCGCGCGACCACGACTGCCACCGCCGCCACCCCCACCACGAACAGCAGCCCCATCACCACGCCCACCACGATGAAGGCCAGCGGCCTGCCCTGCTCGAAGTCCTCGCGGCGACGCTGCTCCTTCTGCACGCCGAGGAATGCCGCCAGTACCGACTTGATCACGCGCCACATCGCCAGCTCCTTGTCTGTTTGCCGGGTGGCAGGGGGCGGTATGACAGGCATCAAGAAAGGCTCACTCCTGCGTCACACCGCCGACCACCTCTCCTATACTCTAGATGCTTTCTCCCCATACCCCGCAGCGCGCCCCAAGGGGGCCCGTTCAGGAGGCGATCATGAAGACCAACCCCTTCGGCATGGACCTCGGCATGATGAATGCCAATCCCATGCTGGCCTGGTGGCAGCAGCAGTGGATGAAGGGCGTCAACCCCATGGCGCGCATGCAGGCGGCCTGGATAGAGAGCCTGGCCGAGGCCATGGAGTTCGAAGCGCAATTTCTCAAGGCGGTTGCCGAGAGCGGCCAGCAGATGACCGAGTGCCTGAACAATGAGGAGCCCAGGACGCCCCAAGACGTTCATGCCTGCTATCAGAAACTCGTGCAGCAGGTGACCGACGCCCAGCAGAAGCGCATGGAGCATGCCGCCCGGCTGAGCCATGACTTCCGCAAGCGGCTCTGGGAAGAGATCTGACGGGCCAGCGCCCGCTCCTCACGCACACCCATCACGTGAAGCGGCGCCACCGGCGCCGCTTCGTGTTTCCGCTTTCCTGCCCGCCGCTCGGGACCTATCCCCCCAGGCCGAACAGCCGAGTCAGCAGCGGCAGCAGGAAGGCGGTGAGCAGGCCGGTGAGCCCCATGGCCAGCCCCGAAAAGGCCCCCGCCACCGCGCCAATGCGGGCGAAGGCCTGCGCGGTGCCGAAGCCATGGGCGGCGAGACCCAGGGCAAAGCCCTGCACGGCCGGATCCTTCACCCCCAGCAGCCGGAACACCCAGGGCGAGAGCGCACAGCCGATGGAGCCGGTCAGCAGCACCAGCCCTGCGGCCAGCGACGGGATACCGCCGATCTGCTCGGCGATGCCCATGGCGATGGGCGAGGTCACCGAACGCGGCGCCAGCGACAGCACGGTCTCCGGCCGCGCGCCCAGCGCCATCGCCAGCCCCAGGGTAGAGGCGACCGCAGCGATGATCCCGGTCATGCAGGCCACCAGCAACGGACCCAGCAGCCGGCGCACCCGCTCGCGATGGTCATAGAGGGGAATCGCCAGGGCCACGGTGGCCGGCCCCAGCAGGAAGTGGATGAACTGGGCGCCCTCGAAGTAGGTGGCGTAGTCCATGTCCACCAGCAGCAGCAGGCCGATCAGCATGGCGATGGAGAGGGTCACCGGATGCAGCAGCGGCGTGCCGCCCAGGGCCCTGTTGAGACGAACCGCCAGAACGAACACCAGCAGGGTCGCCAGCAGCGAGAGCAGCGGACTGCCGGAGAGGTAGACCCACAGCTGGTCGAGGTCGGCGACATTCATGAGCGATTCCCCCGCCGCCGGTTCATCCGATCCAGCAGCCAGGCCGTCACCCCCAGCGTCACCGCCGTGGAGAGCACCAGGGTGATCAGGATCGGCCACAGGTCCTGGCCGATCAGCCGGAAGTGGACCATTAGCCCCACCCCCGCCGGCACGAAGAGCAGCGTCAGGTAGCGCAGCAGTCCCTCCCCGGTCAGGCGCAGGCTATCCGGCACCTTGCCGCGCACCATCAGCCCCGCCAGCAGGATCACCATGCCGAACACCGGTCCCGGCACCGGCAGCATCAGGCCGCGAGCCAGCAGTTCCCCGAGGAACTGGCAGACCAGCAGCACGCTCATCCCGATAATCAATGGCATCGCGCCCCTCCTCCTCTCCCAGAGGGTAGCCTCTGCCGCCCCCGATCGCTCTCGCCCCCTGCACCACCCTTGAGGGTGTTCAGTGCGGCTTGTGGGCCTCGTCATCGGAGACCGGCACCGGCTGGACACCGGCATCGTCCAGGTCGGCCCAGGGCTCGCGGGGCGCCTCGGCCCGCTCGCCGGTGCGCGCCGCATAACGCTCGCGGTGCAGCGCCTTGAGCAGCCCGGCGATCATCAGCATGATCACCACCGAGAAGGGCAGCGCGGCCATGATCACCGCCGCCTGGAGCGTCTCCAGCCCGCCGGCCAGCAGCAGCACCGCGGTCAGCAGGCCGAGCACCGCCCCCCACAGGATGCGGTGGAAGGTCGGCGGCTCCGGGTCGCCCCCGGAGAGGATGGTGTTGATCACTAGGGTGCCCGCGTTGGCGGAGGTGATCAGGTAGGTGGCGATCAGCACCACCAGCGCCAGGGAGACGACCTGCCCCGCCATCCCGAGCCCCATCGCCTCGATGGTGGCAAACAGCGCCGTGGCCACGTCCCGATCCACCGCCGCGATGATGCCGCCGGCACCGAACAGCTCATGGTAGAGGGCGGTGCCGCCGAACAGCCCGATCCACACCACGGTGATCACGGTGGGCACCAGCAAGACCCCCATCACGAACTCGCGGAAGGTACGACCGCGGGAGACCCGGGCGATGAACATCCCCACGAAGGGCGACCAGGCCAGCCACCACCCCCAGAAGAACACCGTCCACTCCGCCTGCCAGCCGTCATCCCGGGTGGCGTTGGTGTGGAAGGTCATGCCCATCAGGTTCTGGATGTAGTCGCCGGCGGACTCGATGGTGATGGCGATCAGGTACTGGGTCGGCCCGAACAGCAGCAGGAACACCACCACCGCGATGCTCAGCCAGAAGTTCGCCTCCGAGAGCAGGCGCACCCCCCGCTTGACCCCGGAGACCACCGAGAAGGTGGCCACCGACATGATCACCGCCGTCACGGCCAGCTGGAGCCACACCGAACTCTCCAGGCCGAACAGCGCCCCCAGGCCCGCGTTCATCTGCTGCACGCCCAGCCCCAGGGTGGTGGCGATGCCGAAGACGGTGCCGAACACCGCTAGCACGTCCACCGCATCGCCCAGCCCCCCTTCCACTCGCTTTCCGAACAGGGGCTGGAGGCAGGAGCGGATCGTCAACGGCAGGTTCCAGCGATAGCTGAAGTAGGCCAGCACCAGGGCCACGAAGGAGAAGATCGCCCAGCCGTTGAGGCCCCAGTGAAAATAGGTCAGCCGCATGGCCACCCGGGCGGCATCCGGGGTCATTCCCTCGGCGATGAAGGGATTCTCCTGGAACTGCAGGATCGGCTGAGCCACCGCCCAGAACAGGATGCCCACCCCGGTGCCCGCGGCAAACAGCATCGACACCCAGGAGAAGAAGGTGAACTCCGGCTGCTCGAAGTCGCCGCCCAGACGCACGTTCTTGTAGCGCCCGGCGCCCAGCCACACCATGAACAGCAGCAGAAAGGCCACCAGCAGCACGTAGTACCACTCCAGGAAGGGATCCAGCTGCCCGCGCGCGGCGGCCAGCCCCACCGCCAGGCGCTCGGTGAAGAAGGCGCCGTAGACCAGTGCCACCGCCACCACCAGGATCGTGACCAGGGTGACGCGTGGATTCATTCCCTTCAGCAGCCCGCGCTGCGCCTGTCCGTACATGTCCACTCCGAGCCGATTGCATGGTGTGGGCGAGCCGCGCCGCCCTTTCGCCTCCCCATGATAGAGGATCCCCTGGCCCCACCCCAGCGGCCCCACGCCAAGCGATTGAAAAGAAAGTGCAAAAGGGGCTTTCCATTTGCCTGCGAACGCGCTAGTATACGCCTCGTTCTCGGGGGACAGGCCAGACGGCCAGGACGCCGAAAACAGAGTCGGAGCGTGGCGCAGCTTGGTAGCGCGTTGCAATGGGGTTGCAAAGGTCGCAGGTTCGAATCCTGTCGCTCCGACCACTTAACATCGAGAAAACGCCGCTCAGGGTCACACCGAAGCGGCGTTTTTTGTATGTCCACCACTCGTCCTCATCACACCGTGCTGCCGCCCATGCTCATCCGCCCGCTCAAGCTCCTTGCCCTCTCCCCGCTGGCCTTGCTGGTTGTCGCCGGCCCTGCCGGCGCCTCGCTGATCGACACGACGGAGCCGCCGTCGAGCGTCGTGGCAAGCTCGCCGGGTCAACACTTCCTGGATGACGTCGATACCGGGATCAGCCTGCTGCCCATCGAGGATGGGCGGGTATGGCTACATATCAGCGTGAAGGATCGCACCCTCTCCGTGGTGCGCGGCCGGCACGTGATCCATGAGATCCCCCATTTCGCCATCGGCATCAATGGCGCCGTCAACCTGCGCACCCGCGGCAGTGCCATGACCCCGAAGGGGGAGTTCCGGGTCGAGCGGATCAACCCCAACAGCCAGTACGCCACCTTCATCGGCATCAACTACCCGAACCCGAGGGTGGCCGACCAGGCCCTGTCGGAGGGGCTGATCACCGAGGAGGAGGCCGAGCGGATTCGCCGCCACTACCAGCAGCACCGCCTCTCCTACCCCAACACCACCTTGGGGGGCCATATCGGCATCCATGGCCTCGGCAACCGCGACCCCTTCCTGAACCAGCGGGTCGACTGGACCGAAGGCTGCCTGGCCGTCGAGAACGACCAGGTGCGTCTCCTCCACTCGCTGGTGGAGATCGATACGCCGGTGCTGATCCAGTAAGCCTGAGCGATCAGCCTGCCGCGGCCTGGGTGGCCGCGTGCAGGCGCCCGGCACTCTCCTCGAGCTCCTGAACGATGCGCTCCATCACGGCGATCCTCGCGTCCAGGTAGTCCTGGGCCTCGTCGTCGGTGGCGTGGCGGCTATCCAGCACCGCCTGGCTGCCGGCACTCTTCAGGGCCAGGGCCATGGCACGCAGGGTGTCGGCGGTGCGGTGGGCCTGGGCGGCGTTCTCCAGCTCGGCATCGGCACCGTGGCGGAAGAAGATCGGCACCACGCTGTCATCGGCATCGAAGGTGATCGCATCGCGCAGGGCCAATTCCGCCGAGGCGTAGGCGCTGGCGCCGCTGCCATAGCCGGCGCTGTCACGTACCACATGGCCGGCATGATCGAGGATACGCCACTCATAGGGCTCGTCACCGTACACCTCGATGCAGCCGGCTTCATAAGGGCGGTCAATGCGGTGCTGGATGTTCATCTGGGTGGCCTCCCTAAGGGATCTCTGCCCCGTTGCCATGGCGGCGCGGGGTGCGGGTCATCAGCGTGAGTCCAGCATAACCGCCACCCGGGCTAGCCGCCTTGACCTGGCACACCTACACCAGCTTAAGGGGCTCGATATCCCGGAAGATTCCGGTTCGCGTCATGTCGCGGCGCAGGGTGAAGGCCTCCATGGCGGCCACCGGGTCCACCTGGTCGAGGCGATCGAAGTGGATCTTCCCCCACTGCTCCCGGGTCACCTTGACGCTGTAGAGATACTGGTCGCGCTGGCCGCCGGTGGCGGGCTCGGGCACCTGACGGTAGCCGGAGACGCGGGCCTCCACCACGGCGGGCAGGCGCGCGAACACCGCCCCCAGCACCCGAAAGGCAACGCCGTGGACATGGTCGCGATAGAGTTCACGCTGGCGGGTGGCGCCGAGCTTGCGCGGGCTGAGCCTGAGCTGCTTGGGTGGCATGCCCCAGTAGCGATCCGGCATCTCCTCCTCGCCGGGCAGGTCGATATCCACGGCGATGCTGCGCAGGTCGCTGCCCAGGTCGAAATCGATCAGGGTCTCGCGGGGCCAGTCGATCTCCTCCAACCGGTCGCGCAGCGTCTGCTCCATGGCCGCCGGATCGTCCCACACCTCCTCGCTCTCCCGGCGATGACGGGAAAATTCCGCCGCGTCGTGGTCGGCCTTGCGCCACTCCCAGGCCCGGTAGCGCTCGTCGAATTCGTCGCGTCGCCGGCGATTCTCCTCCTCAAGGCGGCGCCTGGCCGGCGACCAGAGGGCATGGCGCAGGCCGGGAGCCTGAGGCTGGAACGGAGGCGGGGGCGGTTCGGCGAAGTCGCGCATGACATAGCCTGACGACTCGGGCGGCGGCGTCTCCTCGTGCAGCCGCCCCAGGCGGTCGAGGTCGGCATTGAGCCGCTCGCAGTGGGCCAGCAGCTGTTCGCGAAGGGCCTCCTCGGCATGGCGGCGCAGCACCCGAGCCTCGGCGCTGCACAGGGGGGAGCCATCGGCGTGGAAGTAGGCGACCTGGCCACCCTCCTCGACCTCCAGCTGCACCGCCAGGCTGCCACCCCCGGCCAGCAGCGCCTCCAGCGCCGCCGCACGACTGGCGGCCGTGGCGCCAGCGTCGGCCTTGTCCTGCGTGTCCGCACCACCGCCACCGTCGAGCCGGCGCCGGTAGGCAAGGCCGGTGCCGGGAAGGCCCGCATGGCCGTGCACCCCGCTCGGTCCCATGCTCAGGCTGGCACCGCGGGGCCCCACCGAGAGCCCCAAGCCGCGCTTGCCGAGGTTGAGGCGCACGCCGGGCGCCAGACGAATACGGCGCTGAAAACGAAAGGCCATCTCCACTCCCTGTTCCTGTGCCTGGACCCTGCTGCCGGGCCGCCCCAGCACTTCATCAAGAAAAGGCGCCATTGCCAACGCCGGCGGGCATCTTTTTCCGCCAGGCGGTGCGCCATGACGGGCAATCTGTCTCCCCAAACACAAAATAGGCTATTATGTCTTTATAAACACAGAGTCATTCTAGACACAGAGCGGGAGGTCCCATGCTCGACACTGCCACCCTGCCCCATGACAAGGCCGCAGCCGCCGCGGGCCTCAAGACGGCGGTACGCATCCTCGATCGCTGGGGCGCCAGCGGCGAGCAGGGCGAGGCGATCCTGCGCGTCTCCCACAGCACCTACGCCCGGGCCCGTCGGGGCGACCTGGCCGAGATCAAGCTCGACCGCGACCAGCTCACCCGCATCAGCTACCTGCTGAATATCCATGCGGCGCTGCGTATCCTGTTCGACAACCCGGAGAACCGCTACGGCTTCATGGCCATGGCCAACCACAATCCCTACTTCAATGGACGCACCCCGCTGTCGCTGATCGGCGGCGGCGACATCGCCTCCCTCTACGAGACCTTCAAGCGCATCGACGCCCTGCGAGGCGCCCAGTGGTAACACCCGGCGAGCTGCCCGCCCTGCCCCCCGGCAGGGTCCGCGGCCATCGGCTGGTCAACAGCAAGTTCCCGCCCATCGGCCTGTTCGAGGATGTGGCCGATGCCGCCGAGTTCGAGGCCCTCTTCGCCCTGCAGGCGCTGACCCATCCGCGCCTGCAGACCGAGGCCGGCAACCTGGCGCTGCTGCCCAGGGACGAGATCCCCTTCGGCATCCGCGGCTGCAGCTATGCGGTGGCGCCCTTTACCCACGTCAACCCGGATGGCTCGCGGTTCAGCGATGGCAGCTTCGGGGTCCTCTACCTGGCCGATGCCCTGGAGACCGCCATCGCCGAAGTGAGGCACCACCAGCAGGCCTACTGGCAGCGGGTGGAGGGGCTGCACTTCGAACGCTTCGTGTTCCGCGGCCTGGTGGCCGACATCGACGGGGCGGGGTGTCGCGACGGGCTCTGCCTCCCCGCCGGTCACGCCATCTACCACCCCAGCGACTACGGCGCGTCACGCGCCCTGGGCCATGCCCTGCGCGCCGCCGGCGAGCCCGGCCTGCGCTACCGCTCGGTACGCCGACAGGCCGCCACCTGCTGGGCACTGCTCACCCCCAGCCGGGTCTCCGGCATCGTCCAGGCCTGCCATCTGGAGATGATCTGGAACGGCACCCTGACCGAGGTGAACCAGCTCAGCGCCCGCTGACGGCGCCGCTGACGCACGCCTCGCCCCAGAATGGTCACGGCCCGCTTATCGCTCCCGGGCGTCTGCCGGCGAGGGCTCGGCAGCGGGCTGCGTGGCAGCGCCCACCTCGAGCCCTGCGCGCTCCACGAGCTCGGCGGGCAGCTCCTTCTTGACCGCCACGCCCAGTTCCTGGAACTCGCTGGCCTGCTTGATCAGGTTGCCCTTGCCGTTGACCAGCTGCCCCAGCGCCCTGTCGTAGCTGACCCGGGCGCCATCCAGCTTCCTGCCGACGTCCTGCATGCTCTCCAGAAAGGAGCCCAGCTTGTGGTAGAAGCGCTCCGCCTTCCTGGCCAGCTCGGCGCTGTGGCGGCTCTGATTCTCGAAGCGCCACAGCTGGCCGACGATATTCAGGCTGGTGAGCAGCGTGGTGGGCGTGGCCACCAGCACATTGCGTTCGATGGCGCGCTGGTAGAGGGTGCCGTCGTGGCGCAGCGCCTCGATGTAGGCCGACTCCACCGGGATGAACATGATCACCACCTCCGGCGAGTTGAGCCCCGGCAGGTCGTAGTAGTGCTTGTCGGCCAGCTCCTCGATGCGCGCACCCACCGCCCGGGCGTGAGCCGCCAGCGACGTCTGGCGGGTCAGCTCATCCTCGGCGTTGACGTACTCCAGATAGGCGGCCAGCGATGTCTTGGCATCGATCACCAGATGACGGCCCTGGGGCAGGTAGACCAGCGCATCCGGGCGGCGCTTGCCCTCCTCGGTGGTGAAGCTCCTCTCGCGCTGGTAGTCCTGACCTGGGCGCAGGCCCGCGCTGTCGAGGACGTTCTCCAGCATCAGCTCGCCCCAGTTGCCCTGCACCTTCTTCTGCCCCTTGAGCGCTTCGGTGAGCCGCGCCGCTTGGTCGGTGATGTCACGGTTGAGCTGCTGGAGGTGCCTGAGCTCTGTGGTGAGGCTGGCCCGCTGGGCGGTCTCCTGGGTATGCAGGGTCTCCACCTTCTCGCGAAAGCCCTTCATCTCCTCCTGGAAGGGCTTGAGCAGACCCAGCAGGTTGCGCTCGGAGAGCGACGAGAAGGCCTTGCCCTTCTGCTCGAGCAGTTCGTTGGCGAGGTTCTCGAACTCCACCCTGAGCTGTTGCTTGCTCTGCTCCATCCAGGCCAGCTGACGACTGAAGCTCGCCTCCTTCTCCTCCAGGCGGCTGGTCAGCTCACCGTGGGTCTGCTTCAGGGCGTAATAGGCCTCGCGGAAGCGCTCGACCTCGCGCGCCCGGGCCGCCACGTCCTCGCGCTGTGTCTCCACCTCCCCCTCGGCCACCTGCAGCGCCACCGCCTGCTCGCGGGCCTCCAGCTGCTGGGTATGCAGCTCGGCGCGGGTGGCATCGAGCGCCCGGCGAGCGGCCTTGAGCCCGCCCCGACCCAGGGCGAAGCCCCCTGCCGCACCGAGCAGGAGGGCAACCAGGACGATGAGGGTGAGTTCCAGGTCGAGAGGCATGCAGGGCTCCGGGTATGGGCTGGGGTCGGCGGCCTCGTCGATGAAGGGCCCCGGACAGTCGATAACGGCGAGTCTACCTGGCGGCAGGCCTCGCTGGCGAAACCAGATCCAGACTAGCCGATTACCTTTGCCTATATAAGCCGATAATGATTCTTATTGGCCGATTCCAGCCGGCTCTGCCATGCTGTCGGGTGCTCTTGAAGGAATACATTTCCCGACGACCGATGGAGGTGCAACCATGCCCCATAGCCTGCCCGATCTTCCCTATGCCTACGATGCCCTCGAGCCCCACATCGATGCGCTGACCATGGAGATCCACCACTCCCGGCACCACCAGACCTACGTCAACAACCTCAACGCCGCCCTGCAGGGGACCGGCCTCGAGGAGGTGCCGGTGGACGAGCTGCTGGCCAACCTGGATCGCGTGCCGGCCGACAAGCGCCAGGCGGTGATCAACAACGGCGGCGGCCACTCCAACCACAGCATGTTCTGGCAGATGATGTCGCCCGACGGCGGCGGCGCGCCCAAGGGCCAGGTGGCCCAGGCCATCGACAAGGAGCTCGGCGGCTTCGACGCCTTCAAGGAGGCCTTCACCCAGGCCGCCCTGGGGCGCTTCGGCAGCGGCTGGGCCTGGCTCTGCGTCACCCCCCAGAAGGGCCTGGTGGTGGAGAACTCCCTGAACCAGGACAGCCCCCTCTCCAACGGCAACACCCCGGTGCTGGGCCTGGACGTGTGGGAGCACGCCTACTACCTGAAATTCCAGAACAAGCGCCCGGACTACGTGGCCGAGTTCTTCAACGTCATCGACTGGGACGAGGTGGAGCGCCGCTACCAGGCCGCCATGGCCTGAGCGTCCCGCCCCTGACCCGGCGGCCCATGCCGCCACCCTCCATCGCCGCACCCTCGGGTGCGGCGATGTCGTTGAAGGCGGCGGCCTATCCCAGGGGCAGCAGCGCCAGCGACTCGTCGGGGCCGAACCACTGCTGGAGAAGACCGCGCTGTTCGCCCAGCAGCACGGCCAGGTGGCTGGCCAACGGATGGTCCGCCGGCAGGCGCGCAGCGTGGTCGCGAAGCGATGCCTGCAGGGGAATCTGATCCGCCGGGAGCTGCTCGCCGCTGGCCCGGTTCGACATGAACGCCAGGGGCGGCAGCAGCAGGTGGGTCGCCCCGCTGCCCAGGGCGTTGTGAAGCCCCGCGGCATCGAAGTCGCCCAGGTAGAGGTGCGGCCTTCCGGTGGCGGACCAGTCGGCGGCCAGGGCGGCGAAGCCGCCGCCATAGTGGCGATCGCCGCGGTAGAGCACCAGCGGGCGGGACCAGCCGGCCAGCGCCGGTATCGCCGGGTCGAAGGCATAGAAGCTGTCGAGGTTCTCGACCTGGAGCAGCACGTCGAAGGCCACCAGGGCGATCTCTCGGCGATCGAGGTCGAGGAAGTCCCGGGGCCGGCTCGCGAGGCCAGGGCGCGGATCGCCCGCGGGAAGGCTGGCCAGAACTCGCTGTCGGCGCGGCGCCTCGCGCACGCTCTTGTGCTCGAGATTCCCGAGCCGCGCCTGCTCGGCGCTGGTCAACCCCGCCAGGGTGTCCTCGAGGCGGGGATGACCCAGGGCGCCCAGGGTGTCGTCGATGCGCTCGAGCAGATCGCGGTCCAGCCGCAGCCGGCCATGGGTCAGCCGCGGGCCGGGCTCGATGTCGTGAGCCTCGCACCAGGCGATGACCTCCTCCACCACCCGGCTGCGGCGCTTGTCGACCTGGTCCACCCGGCGCAGGGAGCGGGCGGCATCGAGCAGCAGGGTGCGGGCGCGGGACGAGAGATGCATGGAGCCTCCGGTGGGCTGATTCAGGCCTCCAGTTGAAGGATGACGTCGTGGATCAGCCGCAGGTGGTTGAAGGGGCTGGCCTGGGTCTCCTGCTGGCGCAGCCGGAAGGCTCGCTGCTCCCCCCGTGGCAGCCCCTGGTACTCGGCGATGACCTGGAACAGCCAGATCTCCTCGCCCCACTCGAACTCGCCCTCCTGCAGGTACTCGAGTGCGCTGTGCGGCTCACCGCCGCCATCCACCACCGCGAGATAGAAGCGCTCCACGTCCTCCTTGAGCGCCTGATGGCGGGCGGCGACGAGGGTGGCCTCCTGAATCTGTGCGGCGCCGGCGGCAGTCACCGGCTCGGAGCGCGTTGCTGGCCTGGGCAGGCGATGAAGCAGCCCGGCCAGGGTGCGGCTGTCGGCGTCGTGGTCCAGAGCGGCGGCACCGGCGGCGATCAGCGGCGCGGCGCGGTTGACCAGCGCCGGCACCTCGCTGCGCCGGGCGTAGTTGCCGGGCACGAAGCCGGGATGCTCGCGCAGGAAGGCGGCCATGCCGGCCACCAGGCGGCTGCGCGCCTGCTGCTGGCGGAAGCGTGCCAGCAGCTCGATCATCCGCCGCTGCACCTCGCGCAGGCTGGTGTAATGGCGGCTGAGCTGGTGCTGCAGGCCGCTCACCAGGAGCTTGCGCAGGGCGCCGTCGCCCCCTACCAGCTCGATCAGCTCGGTGAAGTCGATCAGCGCCAGGCCGTCGAGCAGGCGCACGATCTGTTTCTGGGCCCGCTCGTTCTCGCGGATCTTGTCGCCCAGCCGGCTGACGAAGCCGAAGTCGCTGTTGAGGCGGCGCCACAGGCTGTCGATGGCGTCGGCGAAGCGGCCGTTGAGGTCGTCCACCTCCTGGCGCAGCCGCAGCAGCTGCTGCTCCTGGCGCCAGTAGTCGCCGGCATCCCGCGCCTCGCGGTAGCTCTGTACCAGGCTGCGCAGGAGCTCCAAGGACTCGGCGACGTCGGCGTTGACATGGCGGCGGGTCTCGTCGGCCAGCATCTCGGCGATCAGCTCGCGCACCTTGGGGGCGAGCTTGACCCCGCCCTGCTCGTCCGGGCGCCACAGGATACGCGCGGCGAGAAGCCGATTCAGCGCGGTCTTGCTCAGCCCGGTCAGCGGCACCTCGTCCCGGGCGTAGCCGGCCATCAGCGTCTCGGCGTGCTTGCCGAGGAGCGCCAGCCGCTCGGTGCCGGTGCTGATCAGCCGGCTCTCCAGGGCGAGAGGGTCGCCGACGCCCCCCGTCACAGCAGGCTCTCCTGGCCGGCCGGCGCCTGGTCGTCGATGGGCAGGTGCTCCTCGTCGCGGATGAAGCGCACCAGATCGATCAGGTAGTCGATCTTGGCGGTCACCACGTAGTACTGCCGGTCGGCGTGGGGCTGGAGCAAGTAGCCGTGCTCCCTGAGCCGCTTGAAGACCTGCTTGATCTGGGCGTCGAGCTGCTCGCTCTGGGAGCCGAAGAAGGGGTCGGTGGCGAGGCGTTCGAGGCGCTCGCGCAGGCCCTGGTTGTCCTCGCAGCGCGAGCTGAAGTCCGCGGGCTTGAGCACATCCCCCGCGGAGGCCAGGCCGTCGCGCCCCAGGGTCTCCTGGACCAGCTGCAGCCACTCCAGCAGCGGCAGCAGGCTTGAGACCGTCTCGGCCAGCTGCCGGGAGAGCTGCTCCCGGGCGGCCTCGTCGAGCACGCGCCAGGCCAGGAAGTAGACGCTGCCCTCGTCGCTGGTGGCCAGGCGGCGATTGAGCGGGCGCAGGAAGGCATCGAGACGCTCGCGGGTCGCGTCGTCCTCGAGACGGCGAAAGGCGCTCTCGTCGCTCACCGCGCAGATGAACTCGCCGGCCAGCAGGCGTTCGAGCAGCGGGCCCAGCTCGACCATGGAAGGCGCCACCAGGGCGCCTTCGCTGTGGATCATATCGCTCATGAGGCGGCCTCCTCGGCACGGGCCTGGAGGCGCTGGGCCAGGCGGCTCAGGCGGGGCTCGATGCGCTTGAGGCGGCGCTTCTCCGGGGCCGCCTCGTCGCGGTCGATCAGGTAGCGATTGTGGAACAGCAGCAGCACGTCCGACTCCGGGTTGGGGAAGGCGCCGACGATATGGATGCGGTTGTTGTCACAGGCGTCGAACAGCTTCTCGACGTTGTGATAGGCCAGGGTGCCGATCTCGTCGATGGGCCAGTGGATGGCGATCTCGGCCTGGCCGCGCAGCAGCCGAGTGAAGGCGAGCAGGAACTTGCACAGGATCAGGTAGGCCATGCCGTGGCTGGAGGACTCCAGCAGCTGGCGGTCGTTCCGGATCACCAGATCGGTGCCGCCCTCATTGAGGTGCAGCTCCAGGCGCAGCAGGCTCTCGAAGCTGTACTGCTGGTCGCTACGCAACAGCTCCACCACGTCGGCCAGGGCATCGAGGTAGTCGTCACTGGGCAGCGGCTGGCCGGACTCCCGCCACTCCCGATAGCGCTGGGCGAAGCGCTTGAGCGGCTCCCAGAAGCCCAGCTCGTCGATGGTGGACTGGATCTTCACCTCGGCGCGGCCGATGCCCTCCAGCCGGAGGTCGTCGGCCACCTCGTCGGAGAGCCGCCGGCTCTGGGCGTTGATGCGGCGGTTGAGGTCGCGGAACACGGTGAAGAACTTGTCGAGGTCGTCGCTGAGGTTGCGCCCCTCCTGCAGCAGTTGCTGTTGCTGGCCCTCGAGCAGCTGGAGCATGTCGCGCAGCACCCCGAGCAGGCGGCGCGGGCCAGGATCCTCGAGCTTGGCGCGCTCGGCCTCCAGGGCGTCCTGGAAGTCGACGCTGGCCCCCTTGACCAGTTCGACCTCGATCTTCTCGCAGCCGCGGCGCAGCTCGTCGAGCTGGCGGGCATGGTCGGCCAGCGCCTGGCGGGCGCGCTCGATGCGCTCGGCGGCATCGCCCGGCGCTTCGCCGCGGGGCTCGGCGGCGGGCGCCAGCGCCAGGTCGGCGAGCTTGTCGAGCAGCGGCGCCAGGGTCTCTACCAGCGCCTGCTCGGCGTCGCGGCGGACCTTGAGCTCGCCCACCGCGGCCTGGTGCGCCTGGCTGGCCGCACGGAAGTCGGCCCTGTGCTGCTCGCGCTCGCGCTCCGCCGCCTGGCGTTCGCGGTCGAGCGACGCCTCCTTCTCTACCAGCCGGGGCTTGCGCTCGCCCCACTCCACGCGCATGAAGCGGGCGTAGTCGTCGAGCTCCTCGCGGCGCGCCTCGGTCGCACGGATGCGCTTGCCGAGGGCCTCGAGGCGGGTGCGGGTCTCTCCGAGGCGGACGGTGTCGACGCCCTGCTCGGCGAGCTCGCGGTCGAAGGCGGCCTGCAGCTCCTCGCGCTGGCGGCGGTTCTCTTCCTTGAGCTCGCCGAGCTGACGGCGGTATTGCTGGATCTGCTGTTCGAAGCCGGACAGCCGACCCTGGTAGTCGGCGGTCAGCTCGAGGCCCTGGGCGCGGTGGGTCTCCGCCAGTGCCGCCAGGGCACGCTGTCGCTCCTCGCTCAACGCCTGCTGGGTCGCCTGCTGCTCCTCCAGGGCCGCGCGGCAGGCGAGCTGGCGGGCCTGCTGGGCGTTAGCGTGGCGCTCCTGGCACTGGCGACGGGCCTGCAGAGCGTACTCCACCTCCTCGCCGGCACGCCGGCTGGCGCTGCGCCCGCGATCGAGGCGCGCGGTGGCTTCCTGCACCGTGTCATGGCGCGCCCTGAGGGCCTTCTCCGCCGCCTGGATCGCCGCCTGGGCCTCGCCGAGCGCCTGCTCGGCGGCCTCGATCTCAGCCAGCAGGCTTGCCTCGTCCTGGGCGTAGTCGGGCAGCGCGATGGCGGAGAGGTCCAGCGCCAGGCCGAAGAGGTCGTCGCTGGCCTCGTCGTTGAACTGAGGCGCCAGGTCGCGACGCTCAAGCAGCGCCGGGGCGATCACCTTGCCGAGGGTCACTTCCCAGCCCGGGCGATGGTGACGCAGGAAGTGGCGCAGGCTGCCCTGGGCGGGGTCGCGCTGCACCCGCAGCGTCTCGAGGTGCGCCTCGGCCCGGGAGCGCTGCGCGCGGGCCAGCTCCAACTCGCGCTCGGCGACCTCCCGCGCCTGCCGGCGCTCATCCAGCTCGCTGCGCAGGCTGTCGACCGCCGCCGTGGCGGCCTGCTGCTCGCTGCGGGCCTGATCGACCCGCGCCTGGGCGAGCTCGGCCTCGCGGGCCTCCTCCGCGGTCTGGGCGGTGTGGGCCAGCTGCGCCTTGAGCTCGGAGAGCCGGGCGGTGCCCTGCTCCAGGCGGCTGCGGTAGTCGTCGTCCAGGGCCTGGCGGCGCGCCTGGTAGTCGGCCTCGAGGCGGCTCTGCGCCTCGCGCTGGGCCTCCAGGCAGCCCTCCTTCTCCTCGCCCAGGGCGTCGATCAGCGCCTGGATCTCGTCGCGGCGCTGCTCCAGCAGGTCGCCCAGCTCCACCAGGCGGGCCTCGAGCCGCGCCTTGCTCGCCTGGAACGCCTGCTCCATGAGTTCGAGGTGGTCACGCAGCTGCTGCTGCTGCTCACGCCACTGGGGCAGCGCCTTGAGGTCCTGCTCGAGGCCCGGCATGTCGGCCTCCTCATAGGCCTCGAAGCGGCGCTGCAAGTCGTCCAGGTCCCCGCGGGTCTTGTCCAGCTCGCTGTCGAGCTCGCTTGCACGATCGTTGAGGGCATCGCGGGTCTCGCGGTAGGCCTGCTCCTGGGCCTGGAAGTCGCGCTGGCGCTGGCCGAGCTCGGCCTCGAGGTCGGCCCGGGTGCGCTCGGCGCGGTGGCGGTCGGCCTCGAGCTGTGGCCTGAGCTGCCACAGCGAGGCCTCGAGGTCGGCGAGCTCGCGATCGAGGCTCTCGAGGGCGGCCAGGGAACGCTGCAGGGGGTCCAGGCGCATGGACTGGCGCATACGGGCGATCCACTCCCGCGCCTTGGTGTTGCGAATGCGGGTGACCGGCAGCTCGACGCCATCCTCCTCGAAGATCGCCGCCAGCATGGTCTTGAGGGTGTCCATCTTGCCCTCCTTGGCGTGTACTGCCGAGACCAGCTTCTCCATATGGCGGATGCGCTGACCCGGGCGCACCAGGCTAAAGCGGGCGGCCACCTGGCGCAGGCGCAGCCCGTCGCGGCTGTTGGCCCGTGGCTGGGCATCACCGACCTGGGTGAAGTCGTTCTGGATCACCGAGCGATATTCGGAGGTGGCGCCGAGCTTGGGGGACAGCGAGACCCCCTGGCGACGCAGGCCGTTGGCCCACTGGGCGTAGTCCAGGGCCGTCACCCCGGCCTCACTCTCCACCAGGTAGTCCTCGGGCCGATAGGGCGCGCCGACGAAGCGGTACTCGACGCCGCCCTCGCTCCTGCGGGTCAGCACCGCCTGGCAGACATCCCCCTCCTCGCGGCGATACTCGTAGACGAGATAGCTGTTGCGGTGGGGCAGGTAGAAGGCATCAAACTTGAGCCGGGTGCGCGGGACGACCCGGTTGGGCAGCTCGCCGTAGAACACCGGTACCAGGCGCTGCAGGGTCGTCTTGCCCGAGGCGTTGGTACCGCAGATGTTGGTGTGGCCATCCACACTGAGTTCGACCACGCCATCCAGGTGGCCGTGAATCATCACGATGCGTAGCAGCTGGGCCATGCCGCGTCCTTGATGCTTGCCGTTGGGATCGAGGCCTGGCGGTCGGCGCCGGGCGATCCTGTGCCTTTTGGAAACGGCAAAGTATGCTGCAAAGCGGGGGGTGACACAAAGACGAAAGAGGACGGGCGGGAGGGCAATCGAGGGGGGCGAAGCGGACGGCTCGAACGGATTGGTCGGCTCAGCCGTAAAGCGTCGGGGGCCCTCCCTGGCCCTGCGCCATCATCGTGTCAAACGATGATAATCAGGCGATGTAGGCGCGAATGGCGTCACTGGCGGCGCGCTGCGCCATGGCGGTGGTGGCCCAGTACTCGAGCACTTCGCTGTCCAGAACGATCGCTTGGGTGGAAGTTGACATGGCGTGTCTCCTTGGTAGGGAAAATACTATATAACCCAGGATTTTCGACATTTCAATGCGCGGAATCAATTTCCATACTGTTGCGTGAGCGTAACGATTTTTAACGAAAACAGCCCGTTACGCCAGAAACGCAATGAACATCAGCGAGTTGCCCTCTCCCCATTGAGAGCTATCAGGAGCCATCGTGACTCATCGCCTGGCCGCCCAGCGGCTCAGAAACGCCCTGCAGCACCTGCTGATCCTGGCCGGCCTGGCCCTGCTGCTGGCGGTGCCCGGCTACCTGCTGGCGGGCGCCTTCGGGGTGGCCTGGGCCTTCGGCCTGGTGGTGCTGACCCTCTACCTGGGCGGGCGCATCCCACCGCGACTGGCGCTCGCCCGCGCCAACGCCGGCCTGCTGCGCCGTCACCAGGCGCCGGCGCTCTACCGGGTGCTGGATCTTCTCTATCGACGCGCCGGGATCCGCGCCGAACCCCAGCTCTTCTACGTGCCGTCGGCGGATCTCAACGCCTTCGCCGTGGGGGACGCCCGGGAGGGGGGCATCGCTCTTACCGACGGCCTGGTGCGCACCCTCGACCTGCGCCAGCTGGCCGGGGTGCTGGCCCACGAGGTGAGCCATCTGCGCCACGGGGATACCCGGGTCATGTCCATGGCGGCGACCATGACGCGCCTGACCATCTGGGGCGCCTTCCTGGTGCAGCTGGGGCTTGTGTTGATGCTGCCCATGGTGCTGGCCGGTGAGCTCAGGATGCCCTGGCTGGAACTGCTGGTGGTGGCCCTGGCGCCCTCGGCCAGCACCCTGCTGCAGCTGGCACTGTCGCGCAATCGGGAGTTCACCGCGGACCTCGAGGCGGCTGCGCTGACCCGGGACCCTCAGGGCCTGGCCGCAGCCCTTCAGGTGCTGGAGCGCCGCCAGGGGCTGTGGCTGTCGGCCCTGCTGCTCGGTGGCCGCCCGCCGGGCTGGTTCCGCCTGCTGCAGACCCACCCGCCCACCGACGAGCGCGTCCGCCGGCTGCTCGCCCTGGCCCGACGCCAGCCGCCGCGGCCACCCTCCCCCCGCCCCCATCGCCCCGATGAGGGGCTGGTGGTGGACCGGCCGTCACCCCTGGGTCACCATTACTGGCTGGGGCGCAGGCCAGGGCGGTAACGCAAGAGGCGACCCCGAAGGGTCGCCTCTTGCTCGCGTCAGGGCCCCGCTCTGCGGGGGGCCTTCGGCTTATTCGGCTGGCATCTGCTGCTGTTGCATCTGCTCCTGCATCTGGCGCATTTGCGCCTCCTGCTCCTCGGCCAGGCGCTCCAGCTCGTCGCGCTGCTCCGCGGTCAGGGTGGACTGGATACGGGCCTGCATCAGGGCGCTCTCGGCGGTCATGTCGCCGGTGAGCTGGCCGAGCCGCTCGGCGTCACGGCGAATGGCGGCCTCGTCGAACTCCGGGCCGATCTGCTCGTGGATCTGCATCTGCACGCCCTGGGCCTCGGCCTGCAGCGACTGCAGCCGCTCCTGGCCATCGGTCAGCAGCGCGACCAGCTCCTGCTCCTGGCTGTCGTCCAGGTTCACCAGCTCGTCGAGCTGGGCCACCTGCTGTTCGGCGCTGGGCGCGCCCTGAGGCATCTGCTGGGCCACGGCGGGGGCGGCCAGGGTGAAGGTCAGGGCAAGGGCGCTGCTGCCGATCACGGCGAGGGGCTTGGCAAATGTCATGCAATCTCCTGAAAAATCATGGGTATCCAATGACCCTAGCATGCCGCTGGTGGAGATGACACCCCGCACGCCGCGGCGAGTTACGCTAGAATCCCGAGCCATTCCCGAGACAGCAGCGGAGGCATACCGTTCACCATGAAATATATCGGAGCCCACGTCAGCGCCGCGGGCGGCGTCGATCAGGCGGTGCTGCGCGCCGTCGAGATCGGCGCCAACGCCTTCGCCCTGTTCACCAAGAACCAGCGCCAGTGGAACGCCAAGCCGCTGGATGATGCCACCGTCGAGGCGTTCCGTGCCGCCTGCCGCCGGCACGGCTTCGGCCCGGGGCAGATCCTTCCCCACGACAGCTACCTGATCAACCTCGGCCACCCGGAAGCGGAGGGCCTGGCCAAGTCCCGGGCGGCCTTCGTCGACGAAATGCAGCGCTGCGAGCGGCTCGGCATCGATCTGCTCAACTTTCATCCGGGCAGCCACCTGAAGAAGATCAGTGAGTCCGAGTGTCTCGCTCGCATCGCCGAGTCGATCAACGAGGCACTGGCACGGACCCGCGGCGTCACCGCGGTGATCGAGAACACCGCCGGCCAGGGCAGCAACCTGGGCTGGCGATTCGAGCATCTGGCCGAGATCATCGAACAGGTGGAGGACCAGGGTCGCGTAGGCGTCTGCCTCGACACCTGCCACGCCTTCGCCGCCGGCTATGACCTGCGCACCGCCGAGGCGACCACCGCCATGCTCGACGAGTTCGAGCGGGTGGTGGGCATCGAGTACCTCAAGGGCATGCACCTCAACGACGCCAAGAGCGAACTCGGCAGCCGGGTCGACCGCCACCACAGCCTGGGCCAGGGCAATATCGGCCTTGCCTGCTTCACCACCCTGATGCGCGATGCGCGCACCGACGGCATCCCCCTGGTGCTGGAGACCATCGAGCCGGCCATCTGGGCCGAGGAGATCGCCTGGCTGCGCGCCCAGCAGGAGGCACCATGACGACGGGTTCATCGCCGATCGGCATTCGCGCCTACGATCCCGCCGACTGGCCCGCCGTCTGGGCGATGCTCGAGCCGGTATTCCGCGCCGGGGAGACCTACGCCGTGCCCCGCGACATCGGCGAGCAGGACGCCCACCGGATGTGGGTCGAGCTGCCCCGGGCGGTGCGGGTGGCGGTCGATGCGCAGGGCACCCTGCTCGGCACCTACTACCTCAAGGCCAACCAGGCCGGCCCCGGCAACCACGTGGCCAACTGCGGCTATATCGTCGCCGCGCAGGCCCGCGGCCTCGGCGTCGCCGGTCGGATGTGCGAGCACTCCCTGGGGCTGGCTCGCGAGCTCGGCTTCAGCGCCATGCAGTACAACCTGGTGGTGGCCACCAACGAGGTGGCGGTCAAGCTGTGGCAGAGGCACGGCTTCGCCATCGCCGGCACCCTGCCCCGGGCCTTTCGCCACCCCGTGCACGGCCCGGTGGACGCCCACGTGATGTATCGGCTGCTGTAGCCGTCGCCGAAGCCATTGACCGGCCTCCCCGGGGCGGTGCATGCTCGGCAGGGCATCGAACCGCAAGACGCTGACACTACAAAGGAAACCAATAATGAAAGGCTTCGTACGCAGCACGCTGGCGCTGGGGATCTCCCTGGCCGTCATGACCTCCGCCAACGCCTCCGAGTTCGCCGAGATGGACCCAGTCACCCTGCGCCTGGCCCACGTGGTCAACGAGCAGGACGGCTTCCATATCGCCGCCGTGAAGTTCCAGGAGCTGGTCCAGGAGCGCACCGAGGGTGCGGTCTCCGTGGACCTCTACCCCAACGCCAGCCTGGGCGACGAGCGCACCCTGCTCGAGGGCATGCAGATCGGCACCGTGGACATGGGGGTGATCACCAACGGTCCGGTGGCCAACTTCGTCGAGGAGATGGCGGTCTTCGAACTGCCCTTCCTGTTCCCGAGCCCCGAGGCCGCCTACGAGGTGCTCGACGGCCCCATCGGCCAGGAGCTCCTCGACAAGCTCGCCGAGGTCAACCTCAAGGGCCTGGCCTACGCCGAGCGCGGGTTTCGCAACCTGACCAACAGCGAGCGTCCGGTATCGAGCCCCGACGACCTCGACGGCCTGCGCATCCGCGTGATGGAAAACCCGGTCTACACCGACACCTTCCGCGAGCTCGGCGCCAACGCCATCCCCATGGCCTGGACCGAGGCGCTGACCGCCATGCAGCAGGGCACCATCGACGGCCAGGAGAACCCGGTCAACGTCATCCACTCCTTCAAGCTCAACGAGACCCAGGCGCACATGACGCTGACCCGGCACACCTATGCACCGGCGCTCTTCGTGATGGGCATGCCGAGCTGGAACCAGCTGCCCGAGGCCGCCCAGGCGGTGCTGGTGCAGGCCGCCCAGGAGGCCGCCGAGCATGAGCGCCGCGTCAACGCCGAGATGGAGGCGGAGCAGCTGGCCGAACTGCGCGAGGCGGGCATGCAGATCATCGACGATGCCGACCTCGAGGCCTTCCAGGCCGCCGTGGCGCCGGTCTACGAGAAGTACGGCGAGCAGTTCGGCGACTACCTCGAGCGCATCCGCGAGGCGCTGGAATAAGTGAACCCGCTTGCGCGCTACCTGCTGCGACCCCTGCAGTGGAGTGAGCGCGCCCTCGACGCCGTCATGCAGCCCGTGGTCTTCGCGGGCATGGCGGCGTTGATCGGCGTGATCACCCTGCAGATCGTCTCGCGGGTCTTCTTCACGGCGGTGGGCTGGACCGAGGAGGTCGCCCGCTTCCTGCTGGTGTGGATCACCTTCCTCGCCGCCACCCTCGCCTTCCAGCGCGGGCGCCATATCGCCGTCACCTTCGTGGTGGACGCCCTGCCGCTGCGCCTGCGCCAGCTCGCGCGCATCGCCGCGGTGCTGGTGGCGCTCGGCTTCATGGTGGCGCTGGTGGTGATCGGCCATCGCTACATGCAGGTGCAGAGCTTCCAGAAGTCCGCCTCGCTGCGCCTCTCCATGACCTATGTCTACGCCGTCATCCCGCTCTCGGCGGCGATCATGGCCTGGTACGCTCTGGTCGACCTGCTGGAGCTGCTGATCCAGGGGCCGGATGCCCCCCGCGACGATGACAAGGGTGGCAGCGGCACTGCCGAGGAGCCTCTCCCATGACCGGCGTGCTGTTCCTGCTCTTCTTCCTCTTCATGCTGCTGGGGGTCCCCATCGCCCTGGCCATCGGCGCCAGCACCCTGCTGGCCCTGAACGCCCAGGGCGTGCCGCTGATGGTGGTCACCCAGCAGATGTTCCAGGGCATCAACTCCTTCGCCCTGGTGGCGGTGCCCATGTTCATCCTTGCCGGGGACCTGATGGCCCAGGGCAAGGTGAGCGAGAAGCTGGTCGACTTCGCCGATGCCCTGTTCGGCTTCCTCAAGGGCGGGCTCTCCATCGTCTCGGTGGGCGCCGGCATGTTCTTCGCAGCGATCTCGGGCTCCGGCGCCGCCACCACCGCCGCGGTGGGCTCGAGCCTGGTGCCGGAGCTGCGCAAGAAGGGCTACGACCCGGCCTCGGCGGCCAGCCTGATCGCCGCCAGCGGCACCATCGGCGTGGTGATCCCCCCCTCGGTGCCGATGATCATCTACGCGGTGATCGCCCAGCAGTCGGTCTCGAAGCTGTTCCTGAGTGGCATCCTGCCGGGGATCGCCATGGGGCTGGGACTCGGCACCATCGCCATCGTCCAGGCCTACCGCCGCAACTACCCCCGCGGCACCGAGCTCTCGCTGGCCACCATCTGGCGCACCTTCCTGAGCGCGAGCTGGGGGCTGATGACCCCGGTGATCATCCTGGGCGGCATCTTCTCGGGGATCTTCACCCCCAGCGAGGCGGCGGTGGTGGCGGTGAACTACGCCCTGCTGGTGTCGCTGTTCGTCTACCGCGACCTCGGCCTTGCCGACGTCTACCGCATCCTGATCCGCTCGGCGATCACCACCTCGGTGATCATGCTGGTGATCGCCACCTCGGCGGTGCTGAGCTGGACCCTCTCCAGTTGGCAGGTGCCCGGCGCCATCGCAAGCGCCGTGCTCTCGCTCTCCACCGACCCGCTGGTGATCATGCTGCTGATCGTGGCGGTGATCCTGCTCACCGGGGTCTTCATCGAGACTGCCAGTGCCCTGATCATCCTCACCCCGGTGCTGCTGCCGCTGGTGACCCAGCTCGGCATCGACCCGATCCACTTCGGCATCATCATCGTGATGGGGCTCGCCATCGGGATGATCACCCCACCGGTGGCGATCAACCTCTACGTCGCCTCCTCGGTGACCCAGCTGCCGCTGGAGCGCATCACCCGGGCGATCCTCCCCTATCTGCTGGGGCTGATCGCGGTGCTGCTGCTGGTGGTCTACGTGCCGATACTCGCGGGCTGGTCCGGCGCCTGAGCGGCGCCGGATGTCACGCCCTGGCGCTCACCCCAGCACCTTGCCGGGGTTGAGCAGGCCATGGGGGTCTAGGGCCTGCTTGAGCAGGCGCATGGTGGCGATCTCCGTCTCGCTGCGACTGAGGCTCAGGTAGTCGCGCTTCTCCAGGCCGATGCCATGCTCGGCAGAGATCGAGCCGCCGATCTCGGCCAGCGGCGCATAGACCAGCTGCTCCACCGCCCGACGGCTCTCGGCGCCGCCGTCTCGCACCGTGATCATCAGGTGCAGATTGCCGTCGCCCAGGTGGCCGAAGGTGACCAGCCGCGCGACCCCGGGCCAGGCCTCGGCCAGGCGCTGCTCCAGCGCCTCCACATAGGCCTCCATGGCGGGAATCGGCAGGCTGACGTCGAAGGAGAACATCGGCTTGAGCGTGCGCACCAGCACCTCGATGTCCTCGCGGATCGCCCAGATCGCCTGGCGCTGGGCCTCGGAGCTCGCCAGCACCGCGTCGGTGATCAGCTCCGCCTCGAAGGCCTCCTCCAGCAGCGCCTGGAACTGCTCGGCGTCGTGCTCGGCGTCCATGCCCTGGCTCTCGAGGATGGCGTAGAAGGGCGAATCGGTGGCCAGCGGCGGGGTATGGGCGCCGCTCTCCTCGGTCATCAGCCGGTAGTGGCTGTTCCACAGCGCCTCGAAGGCGCTCAGCCCGATGCGCCTGGGCGCCAGGTTGAGCAGGCTGGTCAGCGCCGCGAAGCTGGGTACCGCCACCAGGGCGCACTGCTCGCTGGCCAGGGCCGGCTGCAGGCGCAGCACGGCACGGGTGACGATGCCGAGCGTCCCCTCGCTGCCGATGAACAGCTGCTTCAGGTCGAAACCGGCGTTGTTCTTGAGCATGTGATTCATG
Organism: Halomonas sp. JS92-SW72; assembly: GCF_003547075.1. Classification (NCBI taxonomy): domain Bacteria; kingdom Pseudomonadati; phylum Pseudomonadota; class Gammaproteobacteria; order Oceanospirillales; family Halomonadaceae; genus Halomonas; species Halomonas sp. JS92-SW72. The sequence continues at coordinate 766,440 of NZ_CP032147.1, read as the reverse complement.
GAGCTCAGCACGCGGCCGTCGGCCAGCACCGCCTCGAGCCCCAGCACCTGCTGGCGCATCATGCCGTAGCGGATCACCCGGATGCCGCCGGCATTGGTGGCGATGTTACCGCCGATGGTGCAGGAGCCTCGGGCACCCAGGTCCAGCGGGAACTGCATGCCGATCTCGGCGGCGGCCTCCTGGACCCGCTGCAGCGGCGCCCCGGCCTGGACGGTGAGGGTGCCACCCACCGGGTCGATCGCCTCGATGGCGCTCATGCGCTCCAGGGAGATCGCAAGCTCACTGGGCGCCGCCACCGCACCGTGCACCACCCCGGTCAGGCCGCCGTGGGTGACCACCGGCTGGCGAGCCGCATGGCAGAGGGCCATGACGCGGCTGAGCTGCTCGGTATTCCCGGGTCGCACGATGGCCGCGGCCTCGCAGGGGGCCGAGGTGAACCAGTCGACGCTGCGCTGGCGCACGGCCTCACCGGTCAGAAGGTTCTCGGGGCCGACGATCTCGGCGATCTGTTCAAGCAGTTGCTGCATGGTGGATTCCTGTAATGCGTTGTTCTGCCGTCATTCTCCCCCAACCCTCTTCCCAGGGCGAGCGGCGATGGGTAATGTCGACAGGCCGCGGGCCCTGGCCGCCCGACTCTCCCGACACTGCCATCAAGGATGCCGCATGCTCTCCAAGCGCTCGACCCTGCTCGCGACCCTGCTGTTCGGCCCACTGCTGCTCGCCGGCTGCACCACCTACACCTTTCCCGACGGCAGCCAGGAGACCCTGTGGGGCGTCCCCACCGACGACGAGACGCTGACCCGCGAGGAGCGCGACCGCCAGGCGCCCCGCTACCGGGTGCCCGGCGAGATGCCGGAGTAATCCTGCGGGGCGGGCCCTCAGGCGGTGGAGAGGGCCTGCCCCCTGACGAAGACCACGCTGAGGTTGTTGGCCGGCATATCCACGACGCGGGCGAGCTCGAGGCCACGGCACGTCGCCTCGGCCACGACCGCCTCGAGGTCGCGCACGCCCCAGCGCGGATCGTGGCGTCTGAGGCTGGCGTCGAAGGCGGCATTGCTGGGCGCGGTGTGCTCGCCGCCCCGCCGATAGGGACCGTAGAGATAGAGCACGCCACCCGGCACCAGGCGCTCGCCGGCACGTGCCATCAACGCCTCGGTGACCGCCCAGGGCGAGATATGCAGCAGGTTGATGGCCACGATGGCGTCGAAGGACTCTGCCGGCCAGCCGTCGGGCTCGGTGGCGTCGAGATGCCGCGGCGCGGCCAGGTTGGGCAGCGCCGCCGTCTCGCGCCAGGCGGCGATGGAGGCCAGCGCCTCGTCGGTGGGATCGCTGGGCTGCCAGTGCCAGCCGGGCATGGCGCCGGCGCAGTAGAGGGCATGTTCGCCGCTGCCGCTGGCCACCTCCAGTATACGGGCCCGCTCGGGCAGGACCTGGCGCAGCACCTCGAGGATCGGCTGGCGGTTGCGGGCCGCGGCGGGGCTGTGGAGACGGGAATCGCTCATGGTGACTCTCGGTCGAGGGGGAAATCGCTACTTCTTTCGGCTCCGGGGCTTGCCGGCAACGCCGCCCTTGGGGCCCTGCCCCGAGGAGCGCCCGCCTCTGGCCGGCCCTGCTCCGGGTTTTCTGGTGCCAGAGGGCTTGGCGCCGGCCTTCTTCGGGCTCCCCGCCCTGGCGCTCGGCGTCTTACCGCCCACAGCCTTGCCACCCGCTCCCTTGGCACCCGCTGCCTTGCCACCTGCGGCCTTTCCCGAGGACGCGCTGCCGCCTGACGCCTTGCGCCTGCCGGGCTTACCGCTGGCCGGTTTGCCGCCCTCGCCGCGGCGCGGCGTTGCGCCCTGCCGGCCCCCCGCCCCGGGGCTCGCTGCCTTGCTGGCCCCGACCCTGCCACCCTGGCGCCGTGCAGAGCGGCGGCCGGGGGCCTGGGCCTCGGAGGAGGAGTGCTCGGTCATGGCGAGGATCGTCGACACCTCGGCGGGCGTCAGGTCCCGCCAGTCCCCCTCGGCGAGCCCCTTGAGGGTGACGTTCATGATCCGCAGTCGTTCCAGCTTCACCACCTCGTAGCCGAACACCTCGCACATGCGGCGAATCTGGCGGTTCAAGCCCTGGACCAAGGTGATGTTGAAGACGAAGCGGGACTCCTTGACCACTGGACACTTCTTGGTGATCTCGCCGAGGATCGGCACGCCGCTGCCCATACCCTGGATGAAGTCGTCGGTGATGGGCTTGTTGACGGTGACGCGGTACTCCTTCTCGTGCTGGTTGCTCGCCCGCAGGATACGGTTGACCAGGTCGCCGTTGTTGGTCAGGAAGATCAGCCCCTGGGAGTCCTTGTCCAGCCGGCCGATGGGGAAGATCCGCGTACCGTGGCCGACGAAGTCGACGATATTGGCCTTCTCGCTCGGCTCGGTGGTGCTGACGATGCCCACCGGCTTGTTGAGGGCGATGAAGACCAGGTCCTCCTCCTCCAGCTCCAGCGGCTCGACGAGCTGGCCGTTGACCTTGACCACGCTGCCCGGGAAGACCTGGTCGCCGGGGGTGGCGCGCCGGCCGTCGATGCGCACGTTGCCCTGTTCGATGTAGCGGTCGGCTTCTCGTCGCGAGCACATGCCGCTTTCGCTGATGTACTTGTTGATCCGCTTGGAGGGGGTCTGGGCCATGGGACGCGTCCGGAACGTGGGGTGAAAGGGCCGAGCTGGCAGGGCTGTCAGCCCGGCAGTGTAAGGGCTGGCCCGCCCGCCGGCCAGCCTGGTGCCAGGCGCCAGAGGTCAGCCGCAGCACGCAATGACGCTGGCCCTGCCGCGCCTCGCGGGACCTGCGTGCCACTCATCACTCAGGCTGGCGATGCCGTTCCACCGTCTCCCAGCCCGCTGGCCGCGGCGATGAGTGCGGCTCGCAGCAACAGGGACTCGGGGATGGTTTCGTAGGTCACGCCCTCGACCTCAACGGTGCGACAGGCCTCGTCCCCGCAGACCGAACAGCAGGGGCTTCGACCCACATCGGCGTCCAGCCACTCCTCCATGGGCCGCCCGGCAATCCAGATGCGATTGGACGCCAGCGGATCGGCACGGAAGGTCGCCTCGTCCAGTTCGCGAATCTCGAGGAGAGGCTCCAGCCCCAGCGGCGCCAGCGCTGCCTTGAGCGTCTCGACGGCCTGCTCCACCTCACGCTGGGTGGCGCGGCAACGATCACAGGTCTCGCCACCGCTGACCAGGCGCTGCCAAAGTATGGGAAGGGTTCGCTTCATCATGGAATCTCCGGGAACGGGGCCATCGTCAGCCGCCTAGGCCACAGCACGCCTTGAACTTGCGCCCGCTGCCGCAGGGGCAGGCCTCGTTGCGGCCGGGCTTGAGCCGGGTGACCGAGGGGCTACCGTCCAGGTAATACCACCGTCCGGCCTCCCGACGAAAGCGCGAGGCCTCCTCCAGCACCCCGAAGCGCCGTCCCTCGCGGAAGGTGGCGCGGAAATGCACCTGCCCGCCATCGCCCTCCTCGCCGCTCTCCAGCACCTCGAGGCGCAGCCACCGAGTGGTCGGGTCCCGGGCGAGCGCGGCGGGGCGAGTGCTCGAATGCCAGCTCGCCCGCAGATAATCGGTGAGGTCCATTGCGAAGGCGCTGTAGCGCGAACGCATCAGCGCCTCGGGGGTGGGGGCAGGCTCGCCGGCGTGGTAGCGGCCACAGCACAAGGCCAGGGACTGGCCGCTGCCGCAGGGGCAGCCATCGGCTGAGGGAGGCATCACAACTCCTGTACAGGTCGAGCTAACATGATCGTTCATGTCCAACACTGGAAGAGCCCCATGATACCCCTGGATGCCCCCGCCCTGCCCGCTCGGCTGACCCTGGAAGCCCTCACCGAGCGCCTCGACCCCAGCGCCCTGCCCACCGTGGAGGTGCAGTCGCTGGACATGGGTTACTACCTGGTTCGCCTTCACCATGCCGGCGGTGACACCCAGCTGGTGGGCGACGATGGCGAGACACGCCGCTTCACCGGTACCCAGTGGATCAGCCGCGCCCTGGCGCCACTGGGCCTGACCCACGGCATCCTGACCTGGGCCGACGTCACCGACGAGATGGTGGGCCTTCCGAAAGGCCCTGCCGTCGAACCCGCGGCCCGCCTGGCCCACGGCACCCGGATCGCCTTCATGACCCAGTGATAACGAGGCCTTGCGGCCACGCCTTGTCCTGGGTCACTGCACTGCAGCATGCTGTATGGTAGTTATCTGCAGCAGCCACCCTGACATGCGCCGGAGGAGTAAGGATGACCGATCCCCACCACAACGAGCCCACCGCCTGGCACGCCCTGGATGGCAACGAGGCCCTGAAGCGCCTCGAGGGCACCTCCGACGGTCTGGATGGCGAGGAAGCCGCGCGCCGCCTGGCCGAGCACGGCCCCAACCAGCTCCAGCAGGCCGAGGCCCGCCCCTGGTGGCGGCGCCTGCTGGAGCAGTTCAACAATATCCTGATGCTGGTACTGATCGTGGCGGCCATCGCCAGCCTGGTGCTGGGCCACACCCTGGACGCCGCAGCGATCTTCGGGGTGGTGCTGATCATCGCCCTGATCGGCTTCATCCAGGAGGGCAAGGCGGAACAGGCGCTGGAGAGCATCCGCCAGATGCTCTCCCCCCAGGCCAAGGTGCTGCGCGGTGGTAAGCGCCAGACCATCCCCGCCGAGGAGCTGGTGCCCGGCGACATCGTGCTGGTAGAGAGCGGCGACCGGGTGCCGGCGGACCTGCGCCTGCTGGAGGCGAGGCGCTTTCGCACCGAGGAGGCCTCGCTGACCGGTGAATCCACCCCAGTGGACAAGAGCACCGAGGCAACGGCCGAGGATGCGGACCTCGGCGATCGCACCGGCATGGCCTATGCCAGCACCATCGTGGTCCAGGGCAACGCCCGGGGCCTGGTGGTGGAGACCGCGGCCAACACCGAGATCGGCCGCATCTCCGAGATGCTGCGCGGCGTCGAGAAGCTCAAGACGCCGCTGCTGCGCCAGATCGACCGGGCCGGGCAGGTGCTGGCCCTCTTCATCCTCGCCGCGGCGGTGCTCACCGGCACCTTCGGGGTGCTGGTTCACGCTCAGCCCCTGGGCGACATGTTCATGGCGGCGGTGGGCCTCGCCGTGGCGGCGATTCCCGAGGGGATGCCCGCCATCGTTACCATCGGCCTGGCGCTCGGCGTACAGACCATGGCGAAGAAGAACGCCATCATCCGCCGCCTGCCGGCGGTGGAGACCCTGGGCTCCATCTCCACCATCTTCTCCGACAAGACCGGCACCCTGACCCGCAACGAGATGACCGCCCAGGCCATCTGGCTGCCGTCCGGCGAGGTGCACATCGACGGGATCGGCTTCGCCCCGGAGGGGAGCTTCCACCGCGTCAGCGACGGCGAGCCCGACCGCGAGGCGCTGGACCTGGACGAGGATCATGCCCTGCGCCACTTCCTCAAGGTGGGGGTGCTGTGCAACGACGCCGAACTGGCCGAGGAACAGGGCCGCTGGAAGATCCACGGCGACCCCACCGAAGGGGCCCTGGTGGTCGCCGCCGCCAAGGCGGGGCTGTCCACCGAGGAGCTGCGCGGCAAGCACGACCGCCACGACGCCATTCCCTTCGAATCCGAGCGCAAGTACATGGCCACCCTGCACACCCTTGAGGGGGAGCAGCTGCTGCTGGTCAAGGGCGCGCCGGACCGCCTGCTCGAGATGTGCCACCGGGTGCGTGACGACGGCAACGACATCGAGCTCGATGTCGGCCTCTGGGAGGAGCGCATCAATGACCTCTCCTCACGGGGCCTGCGCGTGCTGGCGCTAGCCGAGAAGCGGGTCCGCGACGTCCATGAGCTGGCTGACGAGCACGCCGAGGAGGAGCTGGTGCTGCTCGGCCTGGTGGGGCTGCTCGACCCGCCCCGGGACGAGGCCATCGAGGCGGTGAAGGAGTGCCTGGCCGCTGGCATCCGCCCGGTGATGATCACCGGCGACCATGCGGTGACGGCGCTCGCCATCGCCAGGCAGCTGGGCTTCGCCCACACCGAGCGCGCCATCACCGGCCGCGAGATCGAGGCGATGTCCGATGCCGAGCTCGAGGAGGTGATCCTGGAGGTGGATGTCTTCGCCCGCGCCGCGCCGGAGCACAAGCTGCGCTTGGTGCAGGCGATGCAGGCCCGCGGCGGCATCTGCGCCATGACCGGCGACGGCGTCAACGACGGCCCGGCCCTGAAGCGTGCCGATGTGGGCGTGGCCATGGGCATCCAGGGCACCGAGGCCGCCAAGGAGGCCGCCGAGATGGTGCTGGCCGACGACAACTTCGCCACCATCGTCGGCGCCATCCGCGAGGGGCGCAAGGTCTACGACAACATCCGCAAGACCATCACCTTCATACTGCCCACCAACGGTGGCCAGGGGCTGGCGATCATGCTCGCCGTGCTGGCCGGTTCCACCCTGCCGGTGACCCCGCTGCAGGCGCTGTGGGTCAACATGGTGGTGGCGGTCACGCTCGGCCTGGCGCTCGCCTTCGAGCATGCCGAGAAGGACATCATGACCCGCAAGCCCCGGGACCCCGACGCCTCTCTGCTCGACCTCTTCCTGCTGTGGCGGGTGGTGTTCGTCTCGCTGCTGCTGCTGGCGGGCGTCTTCGGCATGTTCAGCTGGATCCAGGCCCAGGGGGGCAGCGTGGAGCTCGCTCGCACCGGCGCGGTCAACATGCTGGTGATGGGCAGCGCCGCCTACCTGATCAACAGCCGCTACCTGCTGCGCAGCACCCTCTCCGTCGAGGGCATCTTCGGCAGCCGCCCGGTGTGGGGCTCCATCGGCACCATCGTGGTGCTACAGCTGGCCTGGACCTACCTGCCCTTCATGCAGGTGATCTTCACCAGCGAAGGGCTCGGCATCGGCCACTGGGGCGTGATCCTGGCCGGTAGCCTGGCCATCTACCTGGTCGTGGAGGTCGAGAAACAGGTGCTGCGCGCGCGCGGCGTCAACGGTCAGCCGGCCGCCAACCACGGCAGCCACGGCAGCCACGACCGTACGGGGTTGAAGTCCTCGTGATGGCGGTCCGCCTGGCCCGGCGCCTCGTCCTGCTGAGCCTGCTGTGGTGGGTGATCAGCGGCGGCGGCGCCTGGGTCTGGGGGCTGCCGGTCATCCTGGCGACCGCCCTGGTCATGCCGACCAGCGGGGCCGCTCGGCTGCGCCCGCTGGCACTGATCACCTTCCTGCCCCTGGCCCTGTGGCTGGCCCTGCGCGGTGGTTTGCAGGTGGCGGCCCTGGCCTGTCGCCCTCGGCTCGCTCCCGCCACCCGGGTCATCGACTACCCCTGGCGCCACCTCCCCGAGGGGCCCGGCCGGCTGTTCATGGCCAGCCTGATCAACCTGTTGCCCGGCACCCTGACGCTGCGCCTGACCCCCGATACACTAAGGATTCATGTACTGCAGATGGATGCCAGGACCCGCCCCGAACTGGAGCGGCTCGAGGCGCGTGTCGCGCGCCTGTTCACGCAGCGCATCGTCCCCCCGGACGAGGAGCTCCGCTGATGTTACATGCGACCATCGCCGCGCTGCTGCTGCTCAACGCCGGCGTCGCGCTGTGGCGGCTGCGCCGCGGCCCCACCAGCGCCGACCGCATGCTGGCCGCCGAGATGGTCAGCGTCTCCGCTATCGCCGTGCTGCTGCTGTTCGGCGCCGGGTTCGCGCAACCCGCCCTGGTCGACGTGGCACTGCTGTTCGCCCTGCTGGCCGCCGTGGCCACCGCCAACTTCGTCACCCGCACCTGGACGCTGCTCCACGAGGAGAGCGACAGCCGCGAGGAGGCCGGGCGTGACTGAGTGGCTCGTCCCGCTGGGCAACGGGCTCATCATCGCCGGGGCGCTCTTCTTCGTTGCCGGCAGTCTCGGGCTGATCCGCTTCCCCGATCTCTATGCCCGGCTGCACGCCCTGACCAAGGCCGATAACCTGGGGCTGGGGCTGATCTGCCTGGGTCTGGCCTGCCAGGCGCCTAGCCTGGTGGCGGCCCTCAAGTACCTGCTGGTGTGGGGGCTGGTGCTGATCGCCTCCAGCATCGGCGCCACCCTGATCGCCTCCACCGCCCTGGCCTGCGGCCTCAGGCCCCGCCAAGGCCGCACCACCACATCCGGCGACGAGGGCGACGAGGAGCGCTGCCCGTGAGCGGCCTTGTGCTCGGCCTCGACCTGCTGCTGATCGCCAGCCTCGCCTGGCTGGCCTGGCAGGCGCTCTTCGGCCACCACCGTTTCGCCGCGGTGGTCCATTTCATGGCCTTCGGCCTGGTGATGGCGCTGGTCTGGGTGCGCCTCGACGCCCTGGACATCGCCCTGGCCGAGGCCGCCATCGGTGCCGGCGTCACCGGTGCGCTGCTGCTGGCGACCCTCGGTCGGCTGCCTGCCGCGGCCGCACACGCCCCCGCCTGGCGTGCCGCACAGCGCCCACTGGTCCTGCTGTCGCTGGCGACGACCCTGCTCGTGACCCTGGCTCTGGGCTGGGTCGCCTGGCAGCTGCCGCGCCCGGGCCTGGCAGGGCCGGTCGGCGAGGTGCTGTCGGAGAGCGGCGTCGAGAATGCCGTCACCGCCGTGCTGCTCAACCTGCGAGCCTGGGACACCCTGCTGGAGATCGCCGTGATGCTGGCCGCGGTGTGTCTGGTCTGGTCGCTGGGGCCGGCGCTCACCCCCTATGCACCGGCCACGGCGCTGCCCGGCCTGCCGGCCCTGACCCGGCTGCTGCACCCGCTGTTCCTGCTGGTACCCGCCTACCTGCTGTGGCGCGGCAGCCACGCCCCGGGCGGCGCCTTTCCGGCCGGGGCGGTACTCGGCGCCGGTGGCGTACTTCTGGTCCTCGCCGATGCGGTCCCCTGGATGCATGAGCCCCGCCGCCAGCCGCTGCTGCGGCTGCAGCTGGCCGCCGGCGTGCTGCTGTTTCTGGCCGTGGGACTCGTCGGCCTGCTCCTGACGGGCACCTTCCTGGCCATTCCCGCCGGTGTGGCGGGACACGTCATCCTCGCCGTGGAGGTGGCCGCGGCCCTCTCCATCGCCCTGATGCTGATGGCCTTCTACCTCTTCGGGGAGCCGGCCCGATGAGCGAACTCTACCTGCTGCTGGCCGCGGCCCTGGTCGGCATGGCATTGATCGGACTGTTTCGCGCCACAGACCTGCTGCGCCGGGTGCTGGCCCTCAACGTGCTGGCCAGCGCCGTCTTCCTGCTGCTGGTCACCCTGGCACGCAGCGCAGACGGCATCGATCCGCTGCCTCACGCCATGGTGCTCACCGGCATCGTGGTGGCGGTGAGCACCACCGCCGCGGTACTCGCCCTGGCAGTGCAGGCCCATGAGCGGCGCCGGCGCGGGGAGGAGCCGTGAATCTCGACGCTTGGCTCCTGCCGTTGCTGGTTGCCGTCCCCCTGATGCTGACCATCGCTGCCTTCCTCGGCCTGCTCCCGGCAAGCCGGCAGGTGGCCATCGCCCTGGCGGGGCTTGCCCTCGGCGGGCTGGGACTTGCGGGTGGCGGACTCGTGGACGGCGCGACCGAGGCTTCCCTGTGGCTGGGGGGCTGGACACCGCCGGTGGGCATCGCCTGGCGGCTGGACACGCCGGCCGCGTTGCTGCTCGCCATGGTCGGCCTGCTGATGGGGCTGGCCAGCCTGGTGCTGCTGGCCGAGCCGGATAGCCGTGACGACCGCTACCTGTGGAGCCTCTGGTGGCTGCTGTGGGCTTCCCTCAACGCCCTGCTGCTCTCCCGTGACCTCTTCAACCTCTACGTCACCCTGGAACTGATGTCACTGGCGGCGGTGGGCCTGGTCAACCGCTCCCGGGAGGACCCCTTCCACGTGGCGTCGCTGCGCTACCTGATGGCCTCGCTGCTCGGCTCGCTGCTCTACCTGCTGGGGGTGGCGCTGCTCTACGGCCAGTTCAGGCGGCTGGACCTGATGCAGCTGGCCACGCTGCTCGAGGACGGCCCGGCGGCCCGGCTGGCCGCGCTGGCCATCACCCTGGGGCTGATGATCAAGGCGGCCATGGTCCCCCTTCACGGCTGGCTGCCGGCCGCCCACTCCCGGGCACCGGCCCCGGTCAGCGCCCTGCTCTCAGGCGCCGTGGTGGCCGCGGCCCTGATGGTGCTGTGGCGACTGTGGCTCGGCCCCTTCGCCGAACTCGGCAGCCTGATGCGCCAGGCCATGGCCGCCCTCGGAGCCGTGGCCCTGGTCTGGGGCGGCGTCCAGGCCCTGCTGCAGAGCCGCCTGAAGCTGGTGATCGCCTGGTCGACGCTCTCCCAGAGCGGCTATGCCCTGATGCTGCCGGTGCTCGCCGGCAGCGACGCCTGGCAGGGCATCGGCGCCCGGGGCGCGCTGTGGCTGCTGGTGACCCATGGCCTGGCCAAGGGCGGGCTCTTCCTGGCGGCCGGCGCCCTGAAGCACCGCCATGGTCACGACCGCCTGACCGGGTTGGCCGGCAGCGCCCGCCGCCAGCCTCTGGCCTGGGCGGTGATGGCGATCGGTGGGCTCTCCCTGGTCGGCATCCCGCCGAGCGGCGGCTTCGTCGGCAAGTGGTGGCTGCTGCGGGCGGCCCTGGAAGTGGAGCTGTGGCTGCTGGCCGGGGTGATGCTTACCGGCACCCTGCTCACCGCCGCCTGGCTGTGGCGGGTCCTGTCGATTGCCCTGGCGCCTGAAGGCGATCGGTTCCCGCCCCCCACTGCCTGGTCGAAGAGCTGGCGTGAGGTGTCACCGGCGCTGCTGATGGTGGGGCTGGCCTGGCTCGCAGGCCTCGTCGCCCTGGCCGGCGCATCCGACCTCACCCTGGCCGTGCCGCGCCTGGAGACCGAGCGGCTCCCCTGGCTGCTGCCCGCACTGCTGCTCTGGCCCCTGGTGCTTGTCGCCTCTGGCTCGGCAACGCCGGCCGGCCGGGCCTCCGGGTCGCCCCCGGGGCTTACCGCGCTGCTCCTCTTTACCGCGGCGGCCCATCTCGTCACCCTGACCGCCGGCGACCTGCTCGTCTTCTACCTGGGGACGGCCTGGCTGGGCCTTGCCGGCTGGGGGCTGGTTTGGCTGGGCGGTAGCTCCGGTGCGCGGCGTGCCGCCGCCGGGTACCTGGCGATGATGCTGCTTGCCGAGGTAAGCCTGCTGCTGGGCCTGACCCTGGCCTGGCAGGAATCGCCGTCGCTTGCCTTTGCCGACCTGGCCCGGGCCGGGCTACCGGCGCCGGCGCTGGCGGCGCTGGGACTGGGACTTGCCATCAAGGCGGGGGCTATCGGCGTCCACGCCTGGCTGCCCCTGGCGCACCCGGTGGCCCCGCCCCTGGCCAGCGCCGTGCTCTCGGGGCTGCTGATCAAGGTGGGGCTGCTGGGCGGCGTGCTGCTGCTGGGCGACGGCGCCGCAGGCGCCGGTAAGCTGCTGGTAGCGGCAGGCCTGGCCGGCGCCCTCTATGGCGCCGGCCGCGGCCTGGCTCAGACCGGCCCCAAGCCGCTGCTGGCCTGGTCCAGCGTCAGCCAGATGGGCCTCGCCACGGCGCTGCTGGGCCTGCACCTGCAGGGCAGCCCCGCCGCCCTGCCGGCCCTGCTGGGGCTGGTGGCCGCCCACGCCCTGGCCAAGGCGGCGCTGTTCATGGGCTCAGGGCTGTTCATGGGCGCGGGGCTGCTCGCCCGCAGCGCCAGCCGGCGCGGGCTGCTGCTGGGCGCCCTGGCGCTGCCCGCCCTGACCCTGGCCGGGCTGCCGCCCTGGAGCGGCCTGGCAGTGAAGGCGGGCATGGAGGCGGCGCTGAACGAGGCGTCACTGGCCGCCTGGCCGGTGACCCTGAGCGGGATGCTGACAAGCCTGGTGATGCTCAGGCTGGGCTGGCTGCTGTGGCGACTCGAGCCCGTGGCGGAAGACAACGCGATACCACCGACCTGGCTGGCGGCATCGCTCTGGGGGCTGGGCGCGCTGGCAGCCCTGCTGCCCTGGGTCTGGGCCGGTGTTCCTCTGGCCTACCTGGCTGCGCCGGGAGCCTGGGCGAAGGCACTCGCTCCGGCGCTCGGGGCCCTCGCGATCGCCTTCCTGCTGCTGGCCGCCGGGCCGCTGCATCGACGCCTGGCTGCACTGGGCTGGCGACAGCGGGTACGGCAAAGGGCACGGCGCCTCATGGCTCGACAGGCGGCTCGCCGCTGGCGCTGGCGTCTGCGTCGTGCCGACGCCTGGCTGATGCCCTGGCCCGCCTTCGGCGTCTGCCTGGGGCTCACCGCCCTGCTGCTGGGGCTGGCCGGGCTGGCGTGAGCGCCTCGCCGCAGGCCAGGCCTGGATCAGCCCCGCCGCTTGGTGCGGGCGGTGGCCTGGGCGGCCCTGGTGCCGCGGGGTCCTCGGCTCCTGATATGCCAGGATCAGCTTCGCCGTTTGGTCCGGGCGGTGGCCTCGGCAGTGGTGGGGTCTTCCGGCCAGGGGTGCTTGGGGTAGCGGCCGCGCATCTCCTTGCGTACCTCCGGATAGCCGCCCGCCCAGAAGCTCGCAAGATCCGCAGTGACCTGGAGCGGGCGGCGCGCCGGGGAGAGCAGGTGCAGCAGCACGGGCTCGCGGCCGTCGGCGACCCTGGGCGAGGCCTGCCAGCCGAAGCACTCCTGCAGCTTCACCGCCAGCACCGGCGGTTTGCCCTCGAGACAGGGCGCATAGTCCACCCGGTGGCTGGCGCCGCTGGGCACCGGGAGCCGCTCCGGGGCCAGTTCGTCCAGGCGGGCGCGAAGCGGCCAGTCGAGGGTGTCGAGCAGCAGGCGCGCCAGGGGCAGGCGCTCCACGGCGTCGAGCCGGGTGATGCCATCGAGGTGCGGAGCAAGCCACGCCTCAAGGCTCGCGAGCAGTGCCTCGTCGGACCAGTCGGGCCAGGCTGCCTGCTCATCAGAGTCGAAGGTGCGGCGCAGCAGCGCCACCCTCCCCTGTAACTGAGTCAGGACGTCATCCCGGGGGAGCCCCCGGCGGCGCAGCGCCTCGATCAGCGCCGCCCTGACCGCCTCGGCCGGCGGCTTGGCCAGGGGTCTTCGCTCCAGCACCACCGCGCCCAGGCCGCGCACCTGCTCGCCGATCAGGCGGCCTTCGGCGTCGGACCACGCAAGGCTCGCCCGCCACTCGCCGCACTCGGGATAGAGCACTTCCATCCGCTTTTGAGAGAGCCCCACGGCGCGAAAGATCCGCGCCCCGCTCGCCTCACCGTCCAGCTCCACCGCCACCAGCAGCGCGGCGTGGGCCAGGGGGTGGTGGTCGGGCAGGGTCGCCAGGCCCCCGCTAGCCAGGCGAAAGCGGCCCGGGGCATCCAGGCGCTGGGCGATGCGCTCCGGATAGGCCAGCGCCAGCAGCTCACCGAGCGGGGCCAGGCCTGCCACCTTGAGACTCACCTGGGCGATACGGGCCAGCCGCTCGGCGTCCCGCTGCCACTGACGGTGCTCCCTCGGCGCCTTGAGCCGTGCCTGCAGCGCCTGTTCGAGATCACGCTCGTCGTCCAGGCCGCGCCCTTCGAGCAGCGCGACCAGGGCGCAGGCCAGCGGCAGCGCGTCGAGCGCTCGGGCGCGCTCCAGCATGGCCGCGAGTCGCGGATGGGTGGGCCAGCGGGCGGCCCGGCGACCCAGCTCGGAGAGGTGGTGCTCGGCATCCAGCAGCCCCAGGCGCCCGAGCAGCTCGCGGCCGGCGGAAAGTGCCGCGGCGGGAGGCGGGGTCACCCAGGCGAGGCTACCCGGGTCGGTCACGCCCCAGCGCGCCAGTTCGAAGGCCAGCGGGGCAAGGTCGGCCTGGCGCATCTCCGGCTCGCCGTGGGGAACGAGCGGCTGCTCCTCGGCCCAGAGCCGCAGGCAGAGGCCGGGGCCCTGGCGGCCGGCCCGGCCTCGGCGCTGGTCGGCACTGGCGCGGTTGACGCGGCGCGTCTCCAGGCGGGTCAGGCCGCTTCGCGGCTGGAACACCGGCACCCGCTCCTGCCCTGCGTCCATCACCAGGCGCACGCCGTCCACGGTGACGCTGGACTCGGCGATGGCGGTGGCGAGCACCACGCGCCGTCGCCCCTCAGGGTCTGGGCGCAGGGCGCGGCGCTGAGCCTCGAGCGGCAGGCGGCCGTGGAGCTCCATGACGGCAAGCTCGGGCGACCGGTTCGACAGCTCCCGGGCCAGGCGACGGATCTCCGCCACCCCGGGGAGGATCACCAGGGCGTCGCCTGCCTGCTGCCCCATGGCGTCGAGCAGCGCCCGGGCCTGCTGGGGCGCGGCCTCCTCCCGCGCGTTGAGGGCGCGGTAGCGGGTCGCTACGGGAAAGGTGCGCCCCGGGCAGTCGATCACCGGGGTGCCCTCGCCCAGCACGCCGAGCAGGGCCTCGACGTCCAGGGTCGCCGACATCACCAGGAGGCGCAGATCGTCGCGCACCGACTGGGCGTCCAGGGCCAGCGCCAGGCCGAGGTCGGCCTCCAGGCTGCGCTCGTGGAACTCGTCGAAGAGGATGCCGGCTACCCCCTCCAGCAGCGGGTCCTCCTGGAGCATGCGGGTCAGCACGCCCTGGGTCACTACCTCGAGGCGGGTGTGCGGGCCGACCCGGCTCTCGCCGCGCATCCGGTAGCCCACCGTGTCGCCTACGCTTTCCCCCAGGCTTTCCGCCATAAAGCCGGCGGCGAGCCGCGCCGCCACCCGCCGGGGTTCCAACAGCAGCAGCCGGCCCTCGCGGGCCCAGGGGGCCTCGAGCAGCGCCAGGGGCACCCGCGTGGTCTTGCCGGCGCCGGGCTCGGCCACCAGCAGCGCGCGCGAGTGTGCCGCCAGGGCGGCCTGGATGGCGTCGAGCCGCGCCTCGATGGGCAGGCCGGCTGTCATCGAACTGTCATCTGAATTCATATACGATTCGCCATATATACTCATTCTCCCACCCCCCTGATACCCAAGGAGCCTTCCCATGGCGATACGCATCGGCATCAACGGTTTCGGCCGCATCGGCCGCCTGGCCCTGCGCGCCGGCTGGACGAACCCGGAGCTTGAGTTCGTGAAGATCAACGACCCGGGCGGCGACGCCGCCACCTTCGCCCACCTGCTGCAGTTCGACTCGGTGCACGGCCAGTGGACGGGCGGCGGCGATGATATCACGGCGGACGACAGCGCCCTGACGGTGGCCGGCCGGCGCATCGCCTTCACGGCAAACCGCGAGATCGAGGCCACCGACTGGACCGGCTGCGACGTGGTGATCGAGGCCTCGGGCAAGATGAAGACCACCGACAAGCTACAGGCCTACCTCGACCAGGGGGTCAAGCGGGTGGTGGTAAGCGCCCCGGTGAAGGACGAGGGGGTGCTCAACCTGGTGGTAGGCGTCAACGATCATCTGTTCGACCCGGCCCGCCACCGCATCGTCACGGCGGCCAGCTGCACCACCAACTGCCTGGCCCCGGTGGTCAAGGTGATCCACGAGACGCTCGGCATCCGCCACGGTTCCATGACCACCATCCACGACATCACCAACACGCAGACGATTCTGGATGCCCCCCACAAGGATCTCAGGCGCGCCCGGGCCTGCGGCATGAGCCTGATCCCGACGACCACCGGCTCGGCCAAGGCGATCACCGCCATCTTCCCTGAGCTCGAAGGCAAGTTGAACGGCCACGCCGTGCGCGTGCCGCTCGCCAATGCCTCGCTCACCGACATGGTGTTCGAGGTCAAGCGAGAGACCACCGAGGAGGAGGTCAACGCCCTGCTGAAGGAGGCCGCCGAGGGCCCGCTTGCCGGCATCCTCGGCTACGAGGAGCGCCCGCTGGTCTCCATCGACTATCGCACCGACCCGCGCAGCTCCATCGTCGATGCGCTCTCCACCATGGTGGTGGCCGGCACCCAGGTGAAGCTCTACGCCTGGTACGACAACGAGTATGGCTACGCCTGCCGAACCGCGGAGCTGGCCGCCAAGGTGGGCCTTGCGGGATGATCGCTCGCGTCGCTGCCCTGCCCCGGGAGATCCGCCAGTACCTGATGGTCACCGGCAACTACTGGGCCTTCACCCTCACCGACGGCGCCCTGCGCATGCTGGTGGTGCTCTATTTCCACCAGCTGGGCTACTCGGCACTCGAGGTGGCGCTGCTGTTTCTCTTCTACGAGTTCTTCGGGGTGGTGACCAATCTGGTGGGGGGCTGGCTGGGTGCGCGCCTCGGGCTCAACCGCACCATGAACCTGGGCCTCGGCCTGCAGGTGGTGGCGCTGGCCATGCTGCTGGTGCCGGTGGCCTGGCTCTCGGTGCCCTGGGTGATGGCTGCCCAGGCGCTTTCGGGCATCGCCAAGGACCTCAACAAGATGAGCGCCAAGAGCGCCATCAAGACCCTGGTGCCGGCCGGGGACGCCGGGCATACCTCGCTCTACCGCTGGGTGGCGCTGCTCACCGGCTCCAAGAACGCGCTGAAGGGCGTGGGCTTCTTCCTGGGGGGCCTGCTGCTGACCCTGATCGGCTTCCAGGGGGCGATACTCGCCATGGCGGTGATGCTGGCCGGGGTGCTGGCGCTGTCGCTTGCGCGCCTCGACGGCGATCTGGGCCGGGCCAAGGCCAAGCCGAAGTTTCGCGAGATGCTCTCCAAGAGCCGCGCCATCAATATCCTGTCGGCGGCGCGAATGTGCCTGTTCGGCGCACGGGACGTCTGGTTCGTGGTGGCCCTACCGGTCTTCCTGGCCACCCAGTTCGGCTGGGACAGCTGGCGGGTGGGGGGCTTCCTGGCGCTCTGGGTGATCGGCTACGGGGCCGTGCAGGCGGTCGCCCCCAGGATCACCGGGGGCACGGCGGGTCGCGGTGCCGCCATCGCCTGGGCCTCGGCGCTTACCGCCCTGCCGGCGCTGATCGCCCTGGGTCTTGAAGGACAGCTCCTGGCGGCGCAGCCGCAGCTGGTGCTGCTCGGGGGGTTGATGCTGTTCGGCGTAGTGTTCGCGGTGAACTCCAGCCTGCACAGCTTCCTGATCGTGCGCATGGCCCGCTCGGACGGGGTCTCGCTGGACGTGGGCTTCTACTACATGGCCAACGCCATGGGGCGACTGATCGGCACCCTGCTGTCAGGCTGGCTCTACCTCGCCGGTGGCCTCGTCGCCACCCTTTGGGTCTCCAGCGCCCTGCTCGCGGCCACCGTGCTGATCAGCCTGGCGCTGCCGAAGGAGGCTTGACGCCTATAAAGGGAAGCGCTCTGTATTTTCCAACAGACGACGCCCATGAATGACGGCCAGAATCAGGATGCGCTCAGCCGCTACGCGATAAATCAAGCGGTAGCTATAAACAAAGCGCTCACGAATATTCGCCTCACCAAGTTCGGGCACGACTCTCCCAGCCCAGGAAACTCACCTAGCGCCCGAGCCATATCCACCAACTTGGTCACGACAGCCCGTGCATAGAAGGCAGAATCTCGCTCGATATACTCGGCGATGAGTTCCAGATCCTCGAGCGCTTCTGGTGACCAGGCTAGCGGTCGAGCCACTTTGCCAACGTCCGCTCGACCTGTTCTTGGCTGAGAGTCCCCTCGGTCTCAGCACGCTGACTGCCTCTGTGTACCTTTTCTACGACGTAGAGATGGTACTGGATATCTTCCATTGTACAGTCCTCGGGAAGGGACTCGAGCAGCTGCCGTACATCATCCTTGGCCGTATTCATGGCTTCACCTATTCAACATGCGCCTGACAACACTCTATCATGCCCCGATCCCGGGCGGTCTCACCCCGCACCCCTTCAAGATTACTCGGGTGAGGAAGGCGGTGATCTGTTCCACGTCGGCGTCACTGAGCTCACCCTTGCCGGTGATGCCAAGCACCTGGGCCTCGAAGTCGGCGTAGTGCTGTGTCGCTGACCAGATCAAAAAGATCAGCCAGACCGGTTCCACCGGATCCATCAGGCCGCGCTCGGCCCACTGGCGGAAGATCGCCCCGCGCTCCTCCACCCAGGCGCGCAGCTCGCCGCTCAGGTACTCCTGCAGGAAGGGGGCCCCGGCAAGGATCTCAGCAGCGAACAGCCGTGAGCCCTCCGGGTGGCGCCGGGAAAGCGCCATCTTGCTGCGGATGAAGGCCTCCAGCACCTCGGCGGGATCATCGTCCACCGAGATATCGTCCAGCAGCGCGTTCCAGCGCGCCATCATGCGCTCCAGCAGGCGTACGTAGAGCCCACGCTTGCTGCCCATGTAGTAGAGCACGTTGGACTTGGGCAGCCCCGCCGCCTCCGCGATGGCCTGGACGCTGGCGCCGCGATAGCCGTGGGCGGCGAAGATCTTCTCCGCCGCGGCGAGGATCTCGCGCTCGTTGCGCTCGCGGGTCGCGCCCCCGGCCTCACCCCTCTCCCGCCCACGGCGTATCTCCGCCGGACTCGCGACTTCTGTCATCTGCCTGTTCCCTGTGCCAGTGGTCTCCGCCGAGAGTGCCGCACCGCGGCGGTGCATGCAATTGCCGGCCGCCTCGGGATGGCGACATGAGGCGAAGGTCGCGGGCGATTGGCTTGCAAAGACGGCCATCGTTGGCCATGCTGAATACAACCTGACCACATGGTCAACATGCCGACTTCCCTGATGGTCGGTGACGACCGGGGTACGCCCCCAGCGATCAATAACAGAGACAATGTCATGATCGACTTCCTGCTCAACGGGCAGCCCCGCCGGTGCGAGGCCACGCCCGATACCAGCGTGCTCGAGCTTCTGCGCGACTCCCTCGGCCAGACCGGCACCAAGGAGGGTTGCGCCTCCGGCGACTGCGGCGCCTGCACCGTGGCCATCGGCGAGGCTGGCCCCGACGGCCGGGTGCACTACCACAGCGCCAACGCCTGCATCACCCCCGCCCACCAGCTCCAGGGCCGGTCGCTTGTCACCGTGGAGGGGCTCGCACGAGGCGAAGCTCTCCATCCCGCCCAGGCGGCCATGGTGACCTGTCACGCCAGCCAGTGCGGCTTCTGTACCCCGGGCATCGTGATGTCGCTCTTCACCCTGCACGAGGAGCAGCAGCAGAGGCCCGCGCCGCTGACCCCCGAGCGGCTCGAAGCGGCGCTGGGCGGCAACCTCTGCCGCTGCACCGGCTATCGCCCGATCCGCGACGCGGCACTCTCCATGGGGGAGCACCCTTACGCGCGTCCCGAGTGGCTGGACCTCGCCGTGGATGCCAGCGCACCCTCCCAGGAACCCACGGCCGATAACGCCTTCGTGCAGCCCGTGACCCTGGCCGAGCTGGTCGAGGAGCGTCGCCGCCACCCCGAGGCGCCCATCGTCGCCGGCGGCACCGACCTCTGGCTGGAGGTGACCCAGCGCCTGCGCCGCTTCGAGCGCCTGGTGGATGTGACCCGGGTGGCCGAGCTCACCGCCATCGAGGAGGCCACCCTGGCGGATGGCCGCGAGGGCTGGTGGATCGGCGGTGCGGTGACCTACGCGCACCTGGCGCCGCTGCTAGAGGCCCACTACCCCGCCTTCGCCCACCTGCTGCACCGCCTGGGCTCCGCCCAGGTGCGCAACCGCGGCACCCTGGGGGGCAACATCGCCAACGCCTCCCCTATCGGCGACACCCCGCCGGTGCTGCTGGCGCTGGGGTCGCGACTTCGGCTCGCAGGGCCGGACGGTGAAAGGGAGCTACCCCTCGACGACTTCTTCCTGGACTACAAGCAGACCGCCCTGCTCAAGGACAAGGGCGAGGTGATCCGCGCTATCTTCCTGCCGCGCCCCGAACCGGGGCGACACCTCAAGGTGTGGAAGCTGTCCAAGCGTCGAGAGGATGATATCTCGGCGGTGCTGGGCGCCTTCTCCTGGCGCCTGGAGGACGGGGTGCTGCGCGAGGTGCGCCTCGCCTTCGGCGGCATGGCGGCCATACCGAAACGGGCCGCCGCCGCCGAGGCGGCGCTGGAGGGTCAGCCACCCACGGTGGCCAGCTTCCAGGCGGCTCGCGCCGCCCTGGGGCAGGCGTTCTCACCGATGAGCGACGTGCGCGGCAGCGCCTACTACCGCTCGCTTTCCGCCGCCAACCTGCTGGAGCGGCTGCGCCTTGTCATCGCGCAGCAGCAAGCCCACTCTGACCGGGAGGTGATGCTCCATGCGTACGCTCACTAAGCTCGACAAGATCAAAGGTGATGTCGGCACCGACTCCGCCGAGGCGCGGCGGGAACTCGACGACCGCATCCAGGGAGCGAGCCCGCTGGCTCGCGACACCCTTCTCCCCGGCAGCGCCGGCCACTCCCAGGCCCACGAGAGCGCGGTGAAGCACGTGACCGGTCGCGCCGCCTATATCGACGACCTCAAGGTACCGGCGGACTGCCTGCACGTGGCCCTGGCGCTTTCGCCGGTGGCCCACGGCCGGTTGACCGGCGTGGCCCTCGACAAGGTCCGGGCGCTACCCGGGGTGGTGGACGTGGTCGGCATCGAGGAGGTGCCTGGCCACACCGATATCGGCCCGGTCTTTCCCGGCGACCCGATCTTCGTCGAGGACGAGATCAGCTACGCAGGCCAGGTGCTCTTCGCCGTAGCCGCCGAGAGCCACCGCGCCGCCCGGGAGGCGGTGAAGGCGGCCTTCGATGCCGGCCTGGTCGAGATCGACGAGTGGCCGGCGAGTCTCGATGCGGTGGCCGCTGCCGAGCGCGGCGAGTTCGTGAGGCCCACTCATGTCCAGCAGCGCGGCGACTGGGAGGCAGCGCTGGCCGGCGCCAGCCAGGTCGTCGAGGGCGAGCAGTTCGTGGGCGGCCAGGAGCACTTCTACCTGGAGGGCCAGGCCTGCCTGGTCACCCCCACCGAGGACGAGGGGGTGGTGGTCCACACCTCCAACCAGCACCCCAGCGAGACCCAGAAGCTGGTGGCCGAGGTGCTGGGCATCCCCTTCCATGCGGTGACCGTGGAGGTGCGGCGCATGGGCGGGGGCTTCGGCGGCAAGGAGACCCAGGCCTCGCCCTGGGCCTGCATCGCCGCGCTGATCGCTCGGCGCACCGGTCGTGCGGCCAGGCTGCGCCTGCCCCGCGGTGAGGACATGCGGGTCACCGGCAAGCGCCACCCCTTCCACAACCGCTACCGGCTGGGGGTGGACGAGCGCGGCGTGATTCAGGGCGGCGAGATCACCGTGATCGGCGACTGCGGCTACTCGCCGGACCTGTCGGATGCCATCGTCGACCGCGCCATGTTCCACGCCGACAACGCCTACTCCCTAGGCGCAGCCCGGGTCACCGGCCATCGCGCCCGCACCCATACCGCCTCCAACACCGCCTTCCGCGGCTTCGGCGGCCCCCAGGGGATGATGGTGATCGAGGCGGCCATGGACGATATCGCCCGCCGGGTGGGAGAGGACCCACTCACCGTGCGCAAGCGCAATCTCTACCGCCACGCCAGCGTCGGCACCCCGGAGGATGTCACCCCCCGCGACGTGACACATTACGGCCAGACCGTGGAGCAGGTCGGCCTGCTGCATGAGCTGATCGAGCGCCTGGAGGCGAGCAGCGACTACTGGGCACGGCGTGACGCGATCACCGCCTTCAACGCGGGCAGCCCCGTGATCAAGCGCGGCCTGGCGCTGACCCCAGTGAAGTTCGGCATCTCCTTTACCGCCAAGCACCTCAACCAGGCCGGCGCCCTGCTCCACGTCTATACCGACGGCAGCGTGCAGATCAACCACGGCGGCACCGAGATGGGCCAGGGGCTGCACACCAAGATCTGCCAGGTGGTGGCCCGGGAGCTAGCGCTGGACCTCGACAGCGTCCGCATCACCGCCACCCGCACCGACAAGGTGCCCAACACCTCGCCCACCGCCGCCTCCAGCGGCGCGGACCTCAACGGCATGGCCGCCCGCGACGCCTGCCTGACGCTCAAGGCGCGGCTTTTCGACTTCGCCGCCGAGCACTATGCACTCGACCGCGAGGCGATGCGCCTGGAGGCGGGCCACCTGGTGGCCGGCGCGGGCGAGAGCGAACGGCGCATCCCCTGGGGCGAGC
This sequence comes from Halomonas sp. JS92-SW72, assembly GCF_003547075.1. Taxonomy (NCBI): domain Bacteria; kingdom Pseudomonadati; phylum Pseudomonadota; class Gammaproteobacteria; order Oceanospirillales; family Halomonadaceae; genus Halomonas; species Halomonas sp. JS92-SW72. The sequence goes on along the minus strand of NZ_CP032147.1, from coordinate 744,588 downwards.
TGGTGCAGACGGCCTATCTGGGCCGCGTCTCGCTCTCCGAAAAGGGCTTCTACGCCACGCCGCTGATCCACTACGACCGCGGCACCGGCCAGGGGCGCCCCTTCTACTACTACGCCTTCGGGGCCGCCGTGGCCGAGGTGAGCGTCGACACCCTGAGCGGCGAGTACCAGGTGGACCGGGTCGACATCCTGCACGACGTGGGCGACTCTCTGAACCCGGCCATCGATATCGGCCAGGTGGAGGGCGGCTTCATCCAGGGCATGGGCTGGCTGACCAGCGAGGAGCTCAAGTGGAACGAGGCCGGCCGACTGATCTCCGACGGGCCGGCCACCTACAAGATCCCCACCTACGGCGACCTGCCCCCGGTATTCAACGTCGCGCTGATGGAGGGGCACCCCAACTCCATGGCCAGCATCTACCGCTCCAAGGCGGTGGGCGAGCCGCCCCTGATGCTGGGCATCTCGGTATGGTCGGCGCTGCGTGACGCCCTGGCCAGCCTCGCCGACTACCACGAGGCCCCGCGGCTCGACACCCCGGCCACGCCGGAACGGGTGCTGCTGGCTGCCGAGGCGCTGCGCGCCCGCCACAGCGACTGGCCGCCGGCCTTCGAGGGGCAGTGACCGTGGCCCCGCAGAGCACGCCCCCGGCGAGCGAAAGGCGCCCCGAGAGCTGGCACGCCGCCCTGCATCGCCTGCAGCGCGACGGTGCCCCCCATGCCCTGGCCACCCAGGTGACCAGCGCCGGCTCCACGCCCCGGGAGCCCGGGGCGCGGATGGTGATCACCCTGGATGCCGTCTTCGACACCCTCGGCGGCGGCACCTTCGAGTACCAGGTGATCGAGGCCGCCAGGGCGCGGCTCGTAGGCAACGATGGCCATCCCGAGGGGGGCATCAGCCTCGAGGCCTTCTCCCTGGGTGGGCGCAGCGGCCAGTGCTGCGGCGGCTTCGTCAACGTGCTGGTCGAGGTCTTCCCGGGCAGCGCCACCACCCTGGCGCTGTTCGGTGCCGGCCACGTGGGTACCGAACTCGTGCGCCTGGCCGCCCCGCTGCCCTGGCAGCTGCGGTGGCACGACAGCCGGGAGGCGATCTTCCCCGACTGGGCGGCGGAGCAGCCACGGCTCGCCTGCCGCCACGCCCCCGATCCGGTCGCCGCCGTGGCCGCGCTACCGCCGGGCGCCCATGCCCTGGTGCTGACCCACGACCACGCCGAGGATCTCGCCCTGGTGGATGCCCTGCTCGCCCGTGGCGACGTCGCCTCCCTCGGACTGATCGGCTCGAACAGCAAGTGGGCCAGCTTTCGCTCACGGCTGGGCAAGGCCGGCCATGACGAGGCGGCGCTTGCCCGGGTGCGCTGCCCCATCGGTATGGCAGCGGGAGGGACAGGGGGGGACAAGACCCCCTACGCCATCGCCCTTGCCACCCTCGCCGAGCTCCTGCCGCTGACGGCAAGCGTCGAGCGCCCCGATCAGCGCGGCCTCGACCCCGCCGAGCTGCGCCACCTGTTTACTTCATGAGCCCCTGACCACAATGACGACGAACGACTCGCGCCTGCTGCGCGCCGAACTGCTGAGCTTCGATGCCGACCCCGGCGACGAGGACACCCCCGCCCCGGGCAGCGTCACCCACCACCCGGACGGTGTCCTGTGGATCGAGAATGGGCGGATCCGGGCCAGCGGCGACTACGCTACCCTGGCCCCCGAGCTGCCCCCGGGCCTCGAGGTGATCGATCACCGCGGCAAGCTGATCACCCCCGGCTTCATCGACAGCCACGTCCACTACGTGCAGCTGGAGATCATGGCCTCCTACGGGCGCCAGCTGCTCGACTGGCTCAACGACTACACCTTCCCGGAGGAGCTAAGGTTCGCCAGCCGCGAGCACGCAGACGCCCTCTCGGAGGCCTTCCTCGACGAGATGCTCAGGGTCGGCACCACCACCGCCCAGGTGTTCTGCTCGAGCCACCCGGTCTCGGTGGACGCCTTCTTCGCGGCGAGCCAGCGCCGCGGGCTCTGCATGCTGGCCGGCAAGGTGCTGATGGACCGCCACGCCCCCGAGGGACTCACCGACGACACCCTGGGCGGCATCCGCGACAGCGAGCGACTGATCGGCGACTGGCACGGCAAGGGGCGGCTCGGCTACAGCCTCACCCCGCGCTTCGCGCCCACCTCCACCAGGGCCCAGCTCGACGCCACCGGCGCCATCCTGAAAAACGACCCGAGCCTCTGGCTGCAGACCCACCTGGCCGAGAACACCGGCGAGCTGGACTGGGTGGCGGAGCTCTTCCCCGGCAACCGCGACTACCTCGCGGTCTACGAGGCCTCGGGCCTGGTGGGGCCGCGCAGCACCTTCGCCCACGGTATCCACCTGGACCAGGAGATGCGTGCACGCCTCGCCGAGCGCGGCGCCAACCTCGCCTTCTGCCCCAGCTCCAATCTCTTTCTGGGCAGCGGCCTCTTCGACCGCCAGGCGGCTCGGGAGATGGGGCTGAGCGTGACCTTCGCCAGCGATGTGGGCGGCGGCACCGACCTCTCGGGGCTTGCCACCCTGAAGGCCGCCTACCAGGTCGGCCAGCTGCGCGGCCAACCCCTCACCGCCTGGCAGGGCTTTTATGGCCTGACCCTTGGCAACGCCCGGGCGCTGTCGCTGGATGAGCGCATCGGCCGCCTGGCGCCGGGCATGGACGCCGACTTCGTGGTGCTCGACCCGGCGGCGACGCCGCTGCTGGCCCGGCGCACGGCGCGCTGCCGCACCCTCGGCGAGACCCTCTTCGCGCTGATGATGCTGGGGGACGACCGCAGCGTGGCCGAGACCTGGGCCGGAGGGCGCCTGCAGCACCGCCGCGCCTGAGCCGGCGTACCGCCCATTCACCATCACCTCACGAAGCGCACCTGACACGACGGCCTTCCGCGCATGGAGGGCCATCGCCAGCGGGCCAACTGCGGCCCATAGTTGACCATATGGTCAGAAACCCACAACAACAACGGGGTTCCCATGGACACCAACAATGCCTCCCTGTCAGGCGAGTCTCTACAGCCGACATCGTCAACGGAAGGACACTGGCTCGACCGCTACTTCGGGGTCAGCCGCCGCGGCTCCACCCTGCGCACCGAGGTGCTGGCCGGCATGGCCACCTTCCTTGCCTCGATGTACATCATCGTGGTCAACCCGGCGATTCTCTCCGACGCCGGCATTCCCTTCTCCGCCGCCCTCTCGGCCACGGTGCTGATCAGCTTTATGAGCAGCCTGGCCATGGGGCTCTATGCCCGCAACCCCATCCTGGTGGCCCCTGGCATGGGCATGAACGCCCTGTTCACCTACACCCTGGTGCAGGGCGCGGGGCTCTCCTGGGAGGTGGCGCTGGGCTGCGTCTTCTGGTCAGGGGTCATGTTCGCGATTCTGGCCATGTTCAACGTGCGAAAGGCGATCATCGAGGCGATTCCGCCCTCGCTGCGTTATGCCATCACCTGCGGCATCGGGCTCTTCATCACCTTCATCGGCCTGAAGAATGCCGGCTTCATCGTCGGCAGCGAGGCCACCCTGGTGACGCTGGGCAGCTTCGACCCGGCGCTGGGGATCTTCTTCCTGGGCATGATGGCCACCGCCATCCTGGTGATCCTGCGCTTCAACGGCGCCCTGATCCTGGGGATTGCGCTCACCACCCTGCTGGCCACGCCCATGGGGCGCCTGTGGGGCGGCGAGGTGATGGTGGAGTGGAGCGGACTGGCCGCCTGGCCCGACTTCAGCGCGGTGATGCAGGTGGACATCTGGGGCGCACTCAAGGTCGCCTACCTGCCCTTCATCTTCGTGATGCTCTTCACCAACTTCTTCGATGCGCTCTCCTGCTTCATGGCGCTGTCGGAGTCGGCGGACCTCAAGGACAAGGACGGCAACCCGCGCAACCTCAAGCGCTCCATGACGGTGGACGCCTTCGCCTCGATGATCGCCGCGCCGCTTGGCACCAGTGCGGCCCAGACCTTCATCGAATCCGGCGCGGGTGTGGCCCAGGGCGGGCGCACGGGGCTGGTGGCGGTGGTGATCGCCCTGCTCTTCCTGCCCTTCCTGTTCCTCTCGCCGCTGCTCTCGCTGGTGCCGAGCATCGCCACGGCGCCGGCCCTGGTGCTGGTGGGGCTCTTCATGCTCTCGCCCATCGGCAAGATCGACTGGAATCGCTATGACGAGGCCTTCCCGGCCTTCCTGGCGATCATCCTGATGCCGCTGACCTACTCGATCACCCTGGGGATCGCCTTCGGCTTCCTCAGCTTCGTGCTGATCAAGGTGTTCACCGGCCGGTTGCAGGCTATCCGCCCCGCCATGTGGATCTCGGCGGCGCTGAGCGTGGTGATGCTCGCCACGACCCATTAGTCCGGTCACCCGGCACGTCGCTGCCTCGCCCCCGCTCCCGGCTGGAGCGGAGGCGGGGTGCTCCTGAGCGACGCTGCTAGTCGGCGGTTTCGTCGCGGGCGTCGAGGGTGAGCAGCCAGCTTACCAGCCGCTCGATCTCCTCCTCGGCGACGCGGCGGTTGGGGGTCATGCGCTCCTCGCCCCAGTTGCCGCTGCCGCCGTCGCGGACCGTGACCACCAGGCGCGAGAGCGCCTCGTCGTCGTCCCGATAGCGCTCGGCCACGTCGCGCCAGGACGGCCCCCGCAGGGGCTTGTCCAGGTCGTGGCAGTTGAAGCAGCCGCTCTCCCAGGCCAGATCGATCATCGCCTCGTCATTCTTCTCGGCGAAGGCGGCTCCGGACAGCATCAGCACCGAGCAAAGCCCCGCTTTCCAGCGACTATGACAGTTCATCGTGATCGTCTCCCGATCAACGCATCCACCACCCGGAACAGCGCCAGGGCCGCCACGGCAACCGCGAAGCTCGTAGCCATCAGGTAGTCGGCGCGGGTGAGGACCCACAGGTGCACCACCCCCAGGGCCGCGGACACATAGACCAGGCGGTGGAGCCAGTGCCAGGCAGTGTAGCCCATGGCCTTCTGCGTGTAGCGGAAGGAGGTGAGTGCCAGCGGTACCAGCAGCAACAGCGCCGCGGCGCCATAGCGGATATAGGGCAGCTCTACCATCTCGCGACGGATCCAGGGCCAGTCCCAGTACTGGTCGAGGCCCATCCAGGCCAGCATGTGAGCCACCAGCCAGACGAAGGCCCACAGGCCGATCTGCCGGCGGGCGATCATGAAGCCGATCCAGCCGGTGAAGCGAAAGGCCGGGCTGAAGGCGATGGTCGCCACCAGCAGGGTCAGGCCGGTGCGGCCGGTGAAGTGGACCACCGCCTCGGCGGGCACCGCCCCCAGGTCGCCGAAGAACCACTGCCAGGCCAGCCACACCGCGGGCAAGGTACCGGCGGCCAGCACCAGCAGGCGGAAGGCGAGGATTCGCTGTGACGCATCCAGCATCGGGTTTCCCTGGAGTCAGAAGTACTTGTTCAGGTCCATGCCGGCGTAGAGCTCGGCGACCTCGTCGGCGTAACCGTTGAACATCAGCGTCTCTCGGCGACCACTCTCGCCGATGCGCCGTTCGCGGGCCTGGGACCAGCGTGGATGGTCCACCTCGGGATTCACATTGGCGTAGAAGCCGTACTCTTCCGGGTTCTGGTCGATCCAGGAGGTGGTGGGCTGCTCCTCCACCAGGCGAATCTTCACCACCGACTTGATGCTCTTGAAGCCGTACTTCCAGGGCACCACCAGCCGGATCGGCGCACCGTTCTGGTTGGGCATCACCTCGCCGTACATGCCCACCGCCATCAGCGTCAGCGGGTGCATCGCCTCGTCGATGCGCAGCGCCTCCCGGTAGGGCCACTCGATGATGGAGCGGCGCTGACCGCGCAGGTTGTCGGGGTCGAGGATCGACTCGAAGACCACGTACTTCGCCCGCGAGGTGGGCGCATGGCGCTTGAGCAGCTCGGCCAGCGGGAAGCCGATCCAGGGAATTACCATGGACCAGGCCTCCACGCAGCGCAGCCGGTAGATGCGCTCCTCCAGCTGCTGGTCGGCGAGGATATCCTCCAGGGCGAAGGTGCCGGGCTTCTCCACCTCGCCCTCGATGGTGACCGACCAGGGATCGGTGACAAGCCGGTGGGCGTAGACCTCCGGGTCGCTCTTGCGGGTGCCGAACTCGTAGAAGTTGTTGTAGGTGGTGGCGTCGCGGAACTCGGTCAGCGACTCATCGCCGGCGAGCGCCTGGCTCGGCAGCTCTCCCTCGAGGCGCGCTTCGAGTCCCTCGCGCCAGGCGTGGGCGGCAGGCGAGAACAGCAACCCCGGGGCCAGGGCGGCCGCGCCCAGGGCCGTCCCGCCCCGGAGCGTGCCCTTGAGAAAGCGGCGCCTCCGCTCGAAGAGCTCGCGGGGCGTCACCTCGGACTCGGGAATGGCGGGATAGCGATAGCGGGTCATGGCCGGTGACCTCCTCCGCAGGGTCGAGAAAGCTCACAGCTTCCCGAAAAAGCCGGGAGGCGTCCAGCCAGCAAGGTGAACCATTGTCAAAACTTGACGTGGCTCAAGGTTGGTCGTTTTCCGACGGTTTTACTGGGTTGATTAGCGAGATGCAGTAACGCACTGTGCCTACAGAAGGTTAAGCGCAAGTTAGCCAATGCGACTGACCCGGCTCATCACCACGAGGGGAACGACCATGATCAAACAACGCCTGCTGGCCTCGGCCATCGCCATGGGCTCTGCTATCGCCATCGCCGCACCGGCCATGGCCGACGACGGTCTCGGCGACTACCGCAACCGCTTCGAACCGCTGCCCCACTTCCCGCCGATTCCGGCCGCTAACTCACTGACTCCGGAGAAGGTCGAGCTCGGCAAGTTCCTGTTCTTCGAGCCGCGGATCTCCTCCAGCGGCGTGATCAGCTGTGCCACCTGCCACAACCCGGCGCTGGGCTGGGCGGACCGCATTCCCCGCGCCACCGGCCATGACGGCCAGATCGGTGAGCGCAACACCCCCACCGTGCTGAACTCCGGCTTCCTGGGCTCCCAGTTCTGGGATGGCCGCGAGCCCGATCTGGAAGGCCAGGCCCTCGGCCCCATCGAGGCCGACGTCGAGATGGCCATGGACCTGGACAGCGCCCTGGAGCGGCTGAACGATTTCGAGCTCTACCAGAAGAAGTTCGCCGAGGCCTTCCCGGATGACGCGGACCCGATCAACGCCGACAACCTGGCCCAGGCCCTCGCCAGCTTCCAGCGCACCCTGAACACCCCGAACTCCCCCTTCGACCGCTACCTGCGCGGCGACATCGGCGCGCTGAATCAGCAGGAGAAGGACGGCATGGTGGCCTTCGTGGACAACGGCTGCATCGCCTGCCACAGCGGCCCGGCGCTGACCGACAGCAACTTCCACCGCATCCAGGTGCCGGGCTCTACCGACGTGGGCCGCTACGAGGTCACCGGCAACGAGGCGGACATGTACCGCTTCCGCACCCCGACCCTGCGCAATGTGGGCGTGACCTACCCCTACATGAACAACGGCGCCACCGAGACCCTGGAGGAGGCCGTGGCCATCATGGGCAGCGAGATGTTGGGTCGCGAGTTCGAGGAGCAGACCATCGCCGACATCACCGCCTTCCTGCACACCCTGACCGGCGAGATGCCCGCCCTCGAGATACCGGCCCTGCCGTAACCACAGCGCCTGACCGCAGGAGCATGACAGCACCGCCCCCCGGCTCGCCGGGGGGCGGTTCGTTGTGGGCCCCGAATGGCGTCACACGCTATCGGCGAGCCGGCGACGGAGCGCCAGACGGCGCTGGTCGCTGACGAAGGCGGCCTCGATGGCGGTGCCCGCCAGTTGGATGAAGGTGGCCTCGTCCCAGCCGAAGGCGCGCTGGCAGGCCAGGTAGTTGTCGAGCATCCCGCCGCCGAAGTAGGCCGGGTCGTCGGAGTTGAGGGTGATCCTCAAGCCTGCCTCCAGCAGCTGCGGCAGCGGATGCGCCTCGAGTCGCTCCACCACCTTGAGACGCACGTTGGAGAGCGGGCAGACGGTGAGCACCACGCCCTCGTCGCGCAGCCGCGCCACCAGCTCGGGGTCCTCCAGGCAGCGCACCCCGTGGTCGATGCGGCAGACGTCGAGCAGATCCAGTGCCTCGCGGATGTACTCGGGCGGCCCCTCCTCCCCGGCATGCGCCACTCGCGGAATCCCCAGCCGCGCCGCCCGCTCGAACACCTCGGTGAACTTCGAGGGCGGGTTGCCGCGCTCGGCGCTGTCCAGCCCCACGGCATCGAGCATCTCCCAATAAGGGGCGGCCTCTTCCAGCACCGCCATCGCCTCGCTGGCATCGCGGTCGCGCAGGAAGGCCATGATCAGCGCCGTGGAGAGGCCCAGCTCCCGCTCGGCATGGCGCCGGGCCAGGGAGAGCCCTTCCATCACCACGGGCAGCTCGATGCCGCGCACCCGGTGGGCCTGGGGGTCGAAGTGCATCTCCACATGCACCACCCCCTCGGCGTGGGCGCGCCGGAAGTAGTCCATGGCCAGGTCGTGAAAGTCCTCGGCGGTGCGCAGCACGCTCATGCCCTGGTAGTAGAGGTCGAGGAAGGACTGCAGGTCGGTGAAGTCATAGGCAGCCCGGGCCTCCTCCACCGAGGCGTAGGGCAGCGCGACGCCGTTGCGCTCGGCGAGGGCGAACATCAGCTCGGGTTCCAGGGAACCTTCGATGTGCAGGTGCAGCTCGACCTTGGGCAGCCGCTTGAGGAAGTCATGCATGGCTCGTCTCGTCCGGGGGCGTTGCTCTCATCCTGATATAGACACCGACTCTGCGCAAAGCCTGAGTTTCCACGCCCGCTATCCCGCCCCAGGTACCGTTGGCGGTCTCCCCGCGCCCTCCCTCGCCAGCTGCCCCTCGACCAGCGTCAGCGTCCGATCGATGCCCGGAGGCTGGAAGGGGCCGCCGTCGAGTTGGTGCACCAGGTAGAGCACGCTGCGCCCGGCAAGCCAGGCGTCGAGCCGTGCGGCGAGTGCCGTGGCGGTATCGGCATCCAGGCCCGCGAAGGGTTCATCGAGAATCACCAGCGACGGGTCGCGCAGGTGCAGGCGTGCCAGCGCCAGGCGGCGCGCCTGCCCCCCCGAGAGGCGCTGGCCGCCCTCGCCCACCCGGGTGTCGAGTCCCTCGGCAAGGCCTCGGACCCAGGCCTCGAGGTCCACCCAGGCCAGCGCGCGCCACAGGGAATCGTCGTCGGCCTCGGGGGCGGCCAGGCGCAGGTTGGCGGCCAGGCTGTCATCGAGCAGATCGATGCGCTGGGTCAGCGCGGCGATCCGCCGGCGCAGCGCCGCCTCGGGCCAGTCCGCGAGGGCCACGCCCTCAAGCCGCAGCGCGCCGGACTGAGGTGTCAGCTGGCGCAACAGCAGCTCCGCCACGCTGGACTTGCCGGCGCCTGAAGCGCCGCACAGCACCAGCCGCTCGCCGGGGGCCAGCGTCAGCGTCAGCGCCTGCAGGGCCGGCGCCAGGGCACCGGGATAGCGCAGGGTGACCCCATCGAGCTCGACCGCCGGAGCCCCCTCCACCGGCACCGGGGCAGCGGAGGCGGACGCGGGCGGCGTGGAGTCGGCGCGGGCCTCCAGCTCGTTGAGCCGCTCGGCGGCCCCCAGGGTGGCGCCCAGCCAGGTGAAGGCGGCCGGCAGCGCCGCCAGCGCCTCGCTCATGGCCAGCATGGCGAGCGGCATCATCACCATCAGCGGCCCGGAGAGCTGGCCCGCCGCCCAGGCCTGGGCGGCCAGCCACAGCGCCAGCAGCGCGGCGAGCCCCACCAGCAGGCTGGCCAGGGCGTTGCCCAGGGCCGCCAGCAACCCGAGTCGGCGCTGTCCGCGGTAGAGCCTCGCCTCGAGGGCCGCAAGGTCGCGGCGGTGGCTCGTCAGGCTGCCGTAGGCCTCGAGCTCCGCCATCCCCTGCAGCTGCTCGACCAGGCGCCCGCGCAGCGCCTCCAGCTCGCTCACCTGGGCCCGGCTCGCGGCCAGGCCCAGCCGCGCCTGGGCGAGGGTCAACCACAGCCAGCCGACCAGCAGCAGGGCGCCCGAGGCCAGGCCGACCCGCGGCGCGAACACGGCCAGGAAGCCGGAGAGGCCGAGGATCGCCAGCAGCGCGACGCCGGCCGGGGCGAGCAGGCGCAGGTAGAGGCTGTCCAGGGTGTCGATGTCGGCCGTCAGGCGGTTGAGCCAGTCGCTGGCCCGGCGGCGCGCAAGGGCCTGGCCGTCGAGGCCCGCCAGGGCGCCGAACAACCGGGCGCGCAGGTCGGCCAGCAGGCGCAGCACGGTGTCGTGGTTGTAGAGCCGCTCCAGATAGCGCGCCACGGTGCGGGTCACCGCGAAGAAACGGATGCCGCCACCGGGCACGTAGACCTCGAGGGTGGCGGCCACGCCCGCCGCCAGGAGCAGACCGGTGAGCCCCGTGGCGGCGATGAACCAGCCGGAGAGCGCCAGCAGGCCGATGGCCGAGGCCAGGGTCAGCGCCATCAGGGCGGCGCCGGCCCACAGGCGCCCTCGGCGGCGGTCGAGCAGCGTTAGCCAGGGGCGCAGGGCCGCAAGCGAAGTGCCCGCGGGTCGGTAATCAGCCATGGGGCACCTCCGTGACGCGCCCCGCCTCGATCGCCAGGCGCCGACCGGCCATGGCGATCAACGCCGGGTGGTGGGTGGCAATGACCAGGGTGCGGCCCTCACGGGCCAGGGCCTCGAGCGCCACGACGACCCGGGCCTCGGTCTCGGCATCCAGGCTCGCCGTGGGTTCATCCAGCAGCACCAGGGGGGCACCGGAAAGAAACACCCGTGCCAGCGCCAGGCGCTGGGCCTGGCCGCCGGAGAGCCCGACCCCGCGCTCGCCGATGGATGTATCGAGCCCCCCGGGCAGTGCCGCGACGAACGCCCCCAGGCCGGCCCTGTCCAGCGCCGCCTGCATCGACTCCCTCGAGGCCGCGGGGGCGGCCAGCCGCAGGTTGTCGGCCAGGCTGCCCTGGATCAGCAGCGGCCGCTGATCCATCCAGGCGAAGGTCGTGCCGGCGGCCAGGCGCCGCTCACCGCCCTCCGGGCCGACGAAGCCCGCCAGCAGCTGTAGCAGCGTCGACTTGCCGCTCCCCGAGGGGCCGGTCAGCGCCACCACCTCGCCCGCTGCCAGGCGCAGGTCGACCGGCCCCAGCACCCGGCCACGGCCGGGCCGGGTCACGCCTGCCCCGTCGAGTTCCAGCAGGGCGTCGGGTGATGTCGTCAAGGGGGGCGCGATGCCGCGCTGCGGGTCCGGCGACGCCTCGAGCAGCCCCAACAGGCCATCGGCGGCGCCCAGGGCGGCGGCCCGGTCGTGGTAGTGCTGGGCCAGGGTGCGCAGCGGCTGGAAGAACTCAGGCGCCAGCAGCAGCACCAGCAGGCCGCTGAACAGGGTCAGCTCGGGAGAGGGACCGTAGGTGATGTAGCCGAGCAGCCCGAAGCCCACGTAGATGGCCACCACGGCGATGGCCACCGAGGCGAAGAACTCCAGCACCGCCGAAGAGAGGAAGGCGACGCGCAGGGTCCGCATGCTGCGCCGGCGATAGTCGTCGGCAGCGGCGTGGACCTCGGCGGTCGCCCCCCGTGCCCGGCCGAACAGCTGCAGGGTGGAGATCGCCCTCACCCGGTCGATGAAGTGCCCCGAGAGCCGAGCCACCGCTTCAAACTGCTCGCGATTGAGGCGCTCGGCGCCCATCCCCACCAGCGCCATGAACAGCGGGATCAGCGGGGCCGCCAGCAGCAGGAAGAGCGCCGCTAGCCAGTCCAGAGAAAGCGCCACCGCGAGCACAAGAAGCGGGCTCAGCACCGAGAGCGCAAGCGCCGGTCGGAAGCGGGCGACATAGCCATCCAGCGCCTCGACCTGCTCCACCAGCTGGCTGGCCAGCGCCGCGGAGTGGCGCCCCGCGAGCCAGCCCGGTCCGAGCCGCGCCAGGTGGTCGAGCAGCTCACCACGCACCCGGGCGCGGATCGCGAAGCTGGCGGCCTGGCCCAGGCGCTCCTGGCCGTAGAGCGCGAGGGCCCGCAGCAGCAGCAACCCCGCCATGGCGGCGATGGCAGGCAGCTGGGACGCCGGAGAGGCCCGCTCCACCAGCAGCTGGCTGACCACCCACGCCAGCAGCGCCAGCTGCCCCAGGGTGGCCAGGGTGGCGATGACCCCGGCGGCCACCGCCAGGGTCAGGCGGCGCCGCTCCCGGGCGGCGAGCGCATTGAGCCAGCGGCGGACATCGCGTCCGCCGCCGGTGGTGTCAGGAGCGGCCATGGCTCAGTGGTAGCCTTCGCCCACCTTGACCTTGCCGCGGAAGACCCAGTAGGTCCAGGCGGTATAGGCCAGCACGATGGGAATCACGAACAGCACGCCGATCAGCAGGAAAAGCTGTGACTCCGGCGCCGAGGCGGCGTCCCAGATGGTGTAGTTGGGCGGCACGATCACCGGCCACTTGCTGGCCACCAGGCCCAGGTAGGTGAAGATGAACAGGCCAAGCGTCGCGACAAAGGGCTGCCCCTCCTGGCGGCGATGGACCGCCGCGATCAGCCAGCCGGCGCAGGCCAGCGCCAGCACCGGGAAGACCCAGATCAGGTGGATATGATCGAACCAGCGCTCGAAGACGCCCGGGTTCACCATCGGGGTCCACAGGCTGATCATCACGAAGGCGGCGAGCACCGCCAGCAACAGCACCGGGGTGATGCGGTAGGCCCACGCCTGGACATGCCCCTCGGACTTGAGGATCAGCCAGGTGGCGCCGAGCAGCGCATAGCCGGCCATCAGGCTGATGCCCGTCAGGATGGTGAAGGGCGTCAGCCAGTCCAGGGCGCCGCCCACGTAGGTGAAGTCCTCCACGGCGAAGCCCTGGATATAGGCCCCTACCACGGCGCCCTGGGCAAAGGCGGCCACCGCCGAGCCCCAGCAGAAGGCACGGTTCCACCAGTGCCGGTTGCGGCGCGACTTGAAGCGGAACTCGAAGGCCACCCCGCGGAAGATCAGCCCCGCCAGCATCAGGAAGACGCCAATATAGAGGGCGGGCAGGAACACCGAGTAGACCAGCGGGAAGGCACCCAGCAGCCCCGCCCCGCCCAGCACCAGCCAGGTCTCATTGCCATCCCACACCGGGGCCACCGAGTTCATCATCACATCCCGGGAGGCCTCGTCCGGGGCGAAGGGATAGAGGATCCCGAGCCCCAGGTCGAAGCCGTCCATCACCACGTACATGATCACCCCGAAGCCGATGATCAGCGCCCAGATCAATGAAAGATCAAACATCTCCATGGCCTATCTCCTCCAGGTGGGCGAGGCGTCATGCTCGAAGGGGGTATGGGCGGCGGAAAGCGGGCGCTTGGGGCGGTGCACCTCGCCCTCCACGCTGTCGCGCTCGTCCTCGGGCAGCATTCCCTGGCGCACCACTCGGGTGAGGTAGTAGACCCCGGCCCAGAACACCACTGCGTAGACCGCCACGTAGCCCACCAGGGTGAAGAGCGCCATGCCGCCGGTGAGCGACGGCGTGAGCCCCTCGGCATGGCTCAGCATGCCGTAGACCAGCCAGGGGGCGCGGCCCACCTCGGTGACGATCCAGCCCGCCAGCACCGCGATGAAGGGGGTCACGCTCATCAGCCGCAGCGTCTGCAGGAAGCCGCGGTGTTCGTAGAGCCGCCCGCCGCGGCGCAGCCAGAGCCCGGCGAGAGCGACGCCGATCATCACAAAGCCCAGGCCCACCATGACACGGAACGCCCAGAAGACGATCCACACCGGCGGCTGCTCCTCCGGGGGTACCTCGCTGATGCCGGGCACCACGCCGGCCGGGTCATGCTTGAGGATCACGCTGGCCAGGCTCGGGATGCCGATCTCGAAGCGGTTGGTCTGGGCCTCCTGGTCGGGAATCGCGAAAAGCAGCAGCGGGACATTGCCGCGGGTCTCCCAGTTGCCCTCCATGGCCGCCACCTTGGTGGGCTGGTGCTCCAGGGTATTGAGGCCGTGGAAGTCGCCGACCACCGCCTGAGTGGGGGTCAGCACCAGCAGCAGCCACAGACACATGGAGAGGGCCCGGCGGTTGGCCTCCACGTCACGCCGGATCAGCAGGTACCAGGCGCTGACCCCGGCCACCACGAAGGCACCGGTCAGGAAGGAGGCCATCACCATATGGGCGAAGCGCCAGCCGAAAGAGGGGTTGAAGATCGCCTCGCTCCAGGAGAGCACCCGGAAGCTGCCGTCGATGAGCTCTACCCCCGCGGGGGTCTGCATCCAGCTGTTGGCCGAGAGGATCCAGAACGATGAGATGAAGGTACCGAAGGCGACCATGCAGGCCGCGAAGAGATGCACCCCCTGGGGCACCTTGCCGCGGCCAAAGAGCAGCACGCCGAGGAAGGCCGCCTCCAGGAAGAAGGCCGTGACCACCTCATAGCTGAGCATGGGCCCGAGGAAGTTGGCCGAGGCGTAGGAGAAGTTGCTCCAGTTGGTGCCGAACTGGAAGGACATCACGATGCCCGACACCACCCCCATGCCGAAGACCACGGCGAAGACCTTGGTCCAGAAGAGGGCCAGACGATCCCAGACGGGGTTCTCGGTCCGATAGAAGAGCCCGTGCAGCAGGGCGATATAGGACGCCAGCCCGATGGTGAAGACCGGGAAGATGGCGTGAAAGGAGACCACGAAGGCGAATTGCAATCGTGACAACAGCAGGGGATCCAGTTCCATGTCGCAATCCTCATGACGGCGATGGACTCGGGTACGTCGCAAGGGATGCGGATGCACGCTCCGTGCTTGTTGTGCCTTCGACAGGCTCCTCAGAGGCCCGCCGTGACGCATTCCACCTGGACACCAGTGACGGCTTCAGCCTAGCAGCAGGGGTATCGCACGACCTCCGGTGGGAGGGCATTCGATAACCAGGAGGTCTAAGCTTATTCCGTCATTGTGATTATCCTACTATTAAGGACCCGCCACCGGGAGGAAAGTTGACGTCAGTCAGTGTGTCTTCTTGTCGCAGCCGCCCCGCTCAGCCCCCACCGCCGCCCAGTACCAGACGCACCAGCCAGGCCGTATAGGTGAGGTACATGGCCAGCAGCACCCCGCCTTCCAGGCGGTTGATGCGCCCCGCCCGGCCGCGCCAGCCAAGGGCGAAGACCGCCATCAGCACGGTCATGGCCGCCATCAGGCTCCAGTCGCGCAGCAGCACCTCGGCACCGACCTGGATGGGGTGGATCACCGCGGCGAGCCCCACCACTCCCAGGGTATTGAACAGGTTCGAGCCCACCACGTTGCCGAGCACCAGGTCGTGCTCGCGACGCCGCAGGGCGCTGATGGAAGAGGCGAGCTCGGGCAGTGAGGTGCCCACCGCCACCACGGTCAGGCCGATGATCAGGTCGCTGACGCCGAGGCCCTGAGCGATGGCCACCGCCCCCCACACCAGAATGCGCGAGCTGACCACCAGCAGCACCAGGCCGATGCCGGTCCAGGCCAGGGCGGCGCCCAGCGACATCGGGTGCTCCGCCAGGCTCTCCTCGGTATCGGCGCCCAGGGCGTCGGCGCCTTCGCGGCGGGCACGGAAGATGCTCACGCCGATGAAGAGCGCCAGCAGCGCCAGCAGCAGCGCCCCCTCCAGCCGCCCCACCACGCCGCCCCACATCAGCAGCGCCGAGAGCAGGGTCGCCGCCCCCAGGATGGGCATCTCGCGGCGCACCACCCTGGAGTGCACCGCCAGGGGCGAGATCAGCGCCACCAGGCCGAGGATCAGGCCGATGTTGGCGATGTTGGAACCGTAGGCGTTGCCCAGCGCCAGGCCGGGATTGCCCTGCCCCGCCGCCAGCGCCGAGACCACGAGCTCCGGCGCCGAGGTGCCGAAGCCGATCACCAGCATGCCGATCAGCAGCGGCGAGACACCGAAACGGGCGGAGGATGCCGCCGCTCCGTCGACGAAGCGCTCGGCGCTCCACACCAGCAGGACCAGGCCTGCCACCACCGCTACTGCAGGAAGGATCATCGTGTTGCCTCAGCCACATTCAGGAGTGCATGTTTCTCTATGGTACGCATTGCGTCAACGTGTCACACTTTTGTCCGAGACCCATCGCCCAGGGCCGAGAGTGTAGGCCCCCTACCGCCCCGGGTGAAGCCCGGCACCGTGCCGTCAGCAGGAGTGACCACGCCCTTGGCCCAGCGCCCCCTTCGCCTTCTGGATCGCATGCCCTCGTTGCCCACCGAGGCCCCGAGGGTCGATCGCACGCCGCCCGAATCCCGGGCGCGGCGACGCCTGCGCGCCTGCCAGGAGTGCGACTGGGTGGTCGCCCTCCCCCCGCTGCGCGGCGGCGAACAGGCCGACTGCCCGCGCTGCGGGCACACGCTGGTCAAGCGCCACCTGCGGCCAGCCCAGCGCAGCATGGCGCTGGCGCTATCGGCCCTGCTGGCGCTGGCCATGGCGCTCTCCTTTCCCTTCATCAGCTTCAGCGTGGGCGGCGTGGGCAACCGCATCGAGCTCTCCCAGACCGCCACCACCCTGATCGGCTTTCATCAACCGGTGGTGGCCGGCGCAGTGATCCTCACCATCATCGTGCTGCCGGCGGTCTACCTGCTGGGAGTGATCTGGCTGCAGCTCGGCCTGCTGCGCGATGACCCGCTGCCCGCCAGCCGCGCCATCGCCCGCTCCTTGGCCCAGCTCAACCCCTGGATGATGGCCGATGTCTTCATCATTGGCGCCCTGGTCAGCCTGATCAAGGTCGCCGGCATGGCCCAGATCGAGCTGGGGGTCTCCTTCTGGGCCTTCTGCGCCTTTGCCCTGCTGCTGCTCTTCACCACCCAGTCCATCGATGCCGACTGGATGTGGTTCTCCCTGGCCGGCGAGCCCCGGGCTCCGGAGGGCACCCGCACTGGCGAGACCGCCGCCCCCCAGGGACTGGCCGGCTGCGGCACCTGCGGCCTGATCGGTCGCCTGGATGAACGAGGGCGCGGGCGCTGCCGACGCTGCGGCGACCGTCTGCGCGCCCGACTGCCCCACAGCCTGCAGCGCACCTGGGCCCTGCTCGCCGCCGCCACGGTGATGTACATTCCCGCCAACGTCTACCCGATCATGACCACCACCAGCCTCGGCCACACGAGCCCCTCGACCATCATCGGCGGCGTGGTGGAGCTGGTCCAGTTAGGCTCCTGGCCGGTGGCCGCGGTGATCTTCATCGCCAGCGTCATCGTGCCGGTGGGCAAGCTGGTGGCGCTGGCCTGGCTCTGCCTGGTGGTGAGCCGCAGCAGCGAGCTCAATGCCGCCGTGCGTACCCGGCTCTACCGGCTCACCGAATTCATCGGCCGCTGGTCGATGATCGACATCTTCGTGGTGGCGATCCTGGTGGCGCTGATCCGTGCCGGCTCGCTGATGTCGATCACCCCTGGGCCCGCCGCCCTGGCCTTCGGCGCCGTGGTGGTGATCACCATGCTGGCGGCCATGACCTTCGACCCGCGGCTGCTCTGGGATGCCCCGCTGCCCCGCGATGACCGCCGACGAACCCCAGAGGGCACGCACCCGGCGCCCCACGTCACCCGCCAGGATTCACAAGGAAATACCGGATGAGCGATACCCCCCGCGGCGAGGCCGCGCCCGACCAGGACCTGCACCGGGCCAAGCCCTCTCCCCAGGCCCGCTTCTCGCCGATCTGGATCGTGCCCATCGTGGCCATCCTGATCGGCCTGTGGCTGGTCTATGACAACTACCGCAGCCGCGGCCCCCAGGTGACCCTGGTGATGGCCAACGCCGAGGGGATCGAGGCCGGCAGCACCCTCATCAAGACCCGCAACGTCCAGGTGGGCCGCGTGGAGCGGGTGCAGCTCTCCGAGGACCTGTCGACGGCGGTGATCACCGCCCGCATGAGCCCCGACACCGACGCCATGCTGGTCGAGGACAGCCGCTTCTGGGTGGTCAAGCCCCGCGTGGGCCGCGAGGGGATCAGCGGCCTGGGCACGGTGCTCTCCGGCGCCTTCATCCAGCTCGAGCCGGGCAGCAGCGAGACCGCCTCCCGGGAGTTCCAGGTCAGCGACCAGCCGCCGGTGGCCCCGGCCGGGGCGGCTGGCCTGCGCATCAACCTGGTCAGCCAGCTCGGCAACTCGCTTCGGGTCGGTGACCCGGTCACCTATCAGGGCTATACCGTGGGCCGCGTCGAGGACGCCCTCTTCGATGCCCAGACCCGGCGCATGCAGCACCGCATCTTCATCGAGGCGCCCTACGACACCCTGGTCACCGACAGCACCCGCTTCTGGTCGGCCAGCGGCATCGACCTGCGCCTCGACTCCGAGGGCTTTCGGGTCAACGTGGAGTCCTTCGAGGCGCTGCTGGGGGGCGGCGTCACCTTCGGGGTGCCGGAGGACCTGCCGCTGGGCGGCCCGGTGGAGCCCGACGTCACCTTCAACCTCTATCCCGACGAGGACAGCGCCCGCCAGGGCACCTTCAACCGCTACCTGGAGTACGTGCTGCTGGTGGACGACTCGGTGCGCGGCCTCTCCCGAGGCGCGCCGGTGGAGTTCCGCGGCGTGCGCATCGGCACCGTGGCGGCGGTCCCCTGGAACTTCAACGCCCCCCAGCCCGAGGGCCGCACCGGCTTCTCGATCCCGGTGCTGATCCGCATCGAGCCGCAGCGACTGGGCATCGAGAACCAGGACGTCGTGCTCTCCGAATGGCGCGAGCGCTTCGACCGCCTGTTCGGCGTGGGCCTGCGCGCCAGCCTGAAGAGCGGCAACCTGCTCACCGGGGCGCTGTTCGTCGACCTCAACTTCAACAGCGACCTGGCCGGCCAGCACGTGGCCGAGACCTTCGCCGACAAGACGGTCTTCCCCACGGTCGCCGGCGGCTTTGCGCTGATCGAGGCGCAGGTGACCGAGCTGCTGGCCAAGCTCAATGACCTGGAGGTGGAGCCGCTGCTGGCCGGCCTCGATCGCAACCTGGCCGCCTCCGAGGCGATGCTGGGTGAGGTGCGCGAGCTCTCCGCCTCGCTCAACGCCCTGCTGGCGGACCCGGGCACCCGGGAGGTGCCGGCCAACCTCAACGCCACCCTGGTGGAGCTGCGCGAGACCCTGCAGGGGGTGTCGCCCGGCTCCAGCGCCTACCAGGAGCTGACCGGCGCCGTGGAGCGCCTTGAGCGTCTGATGCGGGACCTCCAGCCGGTGGCACGCACCCTCTCCGACAACCCCCGCGCCCTGCTCTTCGACAGCCTGGAGACCGAGGACCCCATGCCCCGGGCCCCGCGGTGAGTACGATGGCGACTGACGGCGACTGTCGGCACAAGACGGCCCTCGACAAGGAGACGAGATGATGACGAGGCGATGGATGCTGGCCGCCCTGGCGGCCCTCACGGTGACGGCGGGGCTCGCCGGCTGCGCCAGCTCGAGCCCCCAGCCTGCGCGCTATACCCTGCCCGAGGCGGCAGGCTCGGCGGCCGGCGCCGAGGCGACTCACCTGCTGCTGCTGCGCCCGCCGCGTCTGGCCCACTACCTGGACGTGGACGGCCTGGTGATGCAGGTGGATGACATTACCCTGGTGGAGGCCCGCGGCCATCAGTGGGCCGAGGCCTTGGGCCGCCAGCTCGAGCGCGGCCTGCGCCTGCGCCTGGCCGCCCGGCTGCCCGATACCCGGGTGATGCTGGACGAGGCCGGCGTGCGCGAACCCGGCGCCCTCAGCCTGCGCCTGGAGCTCGACCGCTTCCAGGGCCGTCACGACGGCCTGGCGGTGATCGGCGGCCAGTGGCAGCTGCGCGACGCCGAGGGGCGCCTGCTTGCCATGGCGCCCCTGCAGGTGGAGACCGAGCTCGACGACGACGGCTACCCGGCACTGGTGCGCGCCCTGGGCCGCGGCTGGGACAGCGCGGCCGACCAGCTCGCCGAGGCGGTGCGCCGCGCGCGCTGAGCGCCGCAGGCAGAGCGCCCGGCGCTGGGCTATGGTCATCTGAGGCCCCCAGGGACATCTTTTCACCGACAGGGATGACACCATGCACGACGACCTGACCCGGGAGCTCGCCGAACGCGAGTTCCGCCATGCCATCGCCCTCGAGCTGCGCGAGATGGCCCGGCGCGCCCGCCGCGCCCTGCTGATCGCCCTGGCCAGCGACACCCACGGCCAGGAGGCCCTGGCGGAGCTCGGGGTCGCCGACCGGGCGCTGGCCGAGCTCGACGCCCTGGCCGCACAGCATGACTTCGTGGCGCTGCCGATGCTTGCCGACGTGCGGCGCGGGGTCGACCGCCTGGCGTGTCAGCTCTACCAGGATGGCGCCTGCGACGGCCTCGACGAGGACGCCCACGAGGCCTTCCTCAACCGCCATGCCCGCGGGCTGACCGCCCTGGACGGCATCGGCCCGGTCACGGCCCGGCGCCTGTTCGCCCACGGCATCAGCGACCTCGACCAGCTGCGCGAGCTCGGCGCCGAGGGCCTCGACGAGATCACCGGCCTCAACGCCGCCACCCTGGCCCGCATCCGCACAAGCCTCGCAGCGGACGCGGACGGGAAGTAGCTGCGCCGGCCGCTTCGATCTGGCATAATGCGGCCACGCGGCAACCATCGAGTCCCTCCTGCCGCGCCTACCCGAATTTCTCACGCCCCGGCCCGGGACTGGCCACGCGACGTTGCGTGGCGCGGCCGAGGCGTTTCTGCGGAGACCGCATGACCTTTTCCGACCTCGGCCTGCGTGCCGAACTGCTGCGTGCCGTAGAGGCACAGGGCTACACCGTTCCGACCCCGATCCAGCGCCAGGCGATTCCTGCCGTGCTCGAGGGCGGCGACCTGCTGGCCAGCGCCCAGACCGGTACTGGCAAGACCGCCGGCTTCACCCTGCCGATGCTCCAGCGCCTGGCCGATGGCCCGCGCCCCGGCCGCCGCGAGGTGCGCGCCCTGGTGCTCACCCCGACCCGCGAGCTGGCCGCCCAGGTGGGCGAGAGCGTGGCCGACTACGGCCGCCACCTGACCCTCAAGAGCCACGTGATCTTCGGTGGCGTGGGCCAGCAGCCCCAGGTGGATGCCATCCGCCCCGGGCTCGATGTCCTCGTCGCCACCCCGGGTCGCCTGCTCGACCTCCAGCAGCAGAAGCACGTGGACCTCACCAAGGTGGAGATCCTGGTGCTCGATGAAGCCGACCGCATGCTCGACATGGGCTTCATCCACGACATCAAGAAGATCCTGAAAGTGCTGCCCCCGAAGCGCCAGAACCTGCTCTTCTCGGCCACCTTCTCCGACGAGATCCAGGCGCTCGCCAACAAGCTGCTGGACCGCCCGGCGATGATCGAGGTGGCGCGTCGCAACACCACCGCCGAGACCGTCGATCAGGCGATCTACCGCGTGGACCGAGAGAAGAAGCGCGAGCTGCTGGCCCACCTGATCAGCCAGCACAACTGGCACCAGGTACTGGTCTTCACCCGCACCAAGCACGGCGCCAACCGCCTGGCCGAGCAGCTCTCCAAGCAGGAGATCCCGGCCATGGCGATCCATGGCAACAAGAGCCAGTCGGCGCGCACCAAGGCGCTCTCCGCCTTCAAGAGCGGCGACCTGCAGGTGCTGGTGGCCACCGATATCGCCGCCCGCGGCCTCGACATCAGCGAGCTGCCCCACGTGGTCAACTTCGAGCTGCCCAACGTGGCCGAGGACTATGTGCACCGCATCGGCCGCACCGGGCGCGCCGGCAGCGAGGGCCAGGCGGTTTCGCTGGTCTGCGTCGACGAGCACGGCCTGCTCAAGGGCATCGAGCGCCTGATCAAGCGCGATCTCGAGAAGCGCATCGAGCCCGGCTTCGAGCCCGACCCCAACGCCAAGCCCGAGCCGATCGAGAACGGTCGCAATCGTGGCGGCGGCGGTCGCGGCCAGGGCCGCGGTAACGGTCAGGGGCGTGGCAACGGGCAGGGCCAGCGCGGCCGCGACGAGCAGTCCCAGGCGCCGCGCCGGCGTCGCGGTGGCGGCGGCGGTGGCGGCGGTCGCCGGCAGGCCTGAGAGGGCTTGTCGGGGCTGCTGGAATAGTCGATTTGAATATGCGAATGTAGCCACCCTGTCGATCCCTGAAACCTGACGACCATGCTGAAGCGACTGCTGGGCAAGACGACCATCGAGGTCTGGGTGATCAAGCAGGTCGACGCCGACCTGCTCCACCTGTGTGGCCGCGCCACCCTGGAGGCCAAGCCCAGCCGCAAGGCGGTGCTGGCGACCCTCGAGGAGGGCCACTACGCCGGCGCCGTGAAGATGGCGACCGGCGGCATGGTACTCAACGCCAGGCTCTTCCAGGCACTGGTGCCCGTGGAGCAGCTCGAGCTGCTCCCGGACAGCCAGGCCCGCTGGCAGGGGCGAGACTGGGGACTGGCCCAGGTGCCCCAGCGCTGCTGGACCTACCAGGGCCCTCTCGTCGCCCAACCGGACCCCACCGGCGCCCTGATCAGCGCCGAGGACGTCTCCGGTATTCGCCAGCGGGTCGCCCAGGGGACGCACCAGCCGCCGGGCCAGGTGGTGTTCCGGCCCGAGAATGCCAACGAGGATCACCCCCTGTTGGCAGGGCGGGAGCACGACCGCAAGGATGGCATGCGCCCGAAGGCCGGGCGCGAATGGCGCCGCGACCGCGACTGAACCCTGCCCGCCCCGGTACCCCGAACGCCCGACTCACGACACGGCCGCCGCAAGGCGGTCGTGTCGTTTCCGGCTTCTGCGAAGGCCCCGCCCACGAGCCTCTTTGCCGACGCCCTAGCGGCGCTGGGAGACGCCCACGCCGAGCAGGATCATCCCCAGCGCCAGCAGGTGGTTCCACTCGGGGCGCTCCCCCAGGAAGAGCAGGCCGATGGCCACCGCCCAGAGCGGGATGAGGTAGTTGATCAGCGAGAGGAAGGTAGGCCCCGCGGCCGCCACCAGGGTGAAGTAGACCACGCTGCCCAGCGCCGTGCAGAGCACGCCCAGCACCACCACGGCCCACAGCGCGCCGCTGGAGAGCCCCATGGGCCAAGCGGACTCTGCGGGCAAGAGGGCCAGCGGCAGGGTGAGCAGGCAGGCCATCCCCAGCACCAGTGCCGAGGTCGACCAGGCGTCGCTGGCCGGCTTGTGGCGAGCGATGATGGTGTTGATCGCGTAGCAGCAGGCGGCCAGCAGCACCGCCAGCTGCGCCAGCAGGGTCTCGCCCTGTCCGCCCAGTTCACGCAGCGCGGCGGGCCCCACCAGCGCCAGGATGCCGGCGAAGCCGATCACGAACCCCGTGAGCCGGGCAGAGGTCATGCGCTCCCCCGCCACCAGGAAGTGCGCCAGCACCAGGGTCATGAGCGGCATGATCGCCATCAGGATGCCGGCCAGCCCGCTGTCGATACGCTGCTGACCCCAGCTGATCAGCAGGAAGGGGGTCATGTTGCCCACCACGGCGATGGCCAGCATGAAGCCCCACAGCCGCCCGCCGCGGGGCCAGGCGCGCCCCAGCAGCAGCACCAGCCCGAGCAGTGCCAGGCTTGCCAGCAGGTTGCGCCCCACCACCAGCATGGCCGGGTCCAGCTCGGCCACCGCGATCCGGGTCAGGGCAAAGGAGCTGCCCCACAGCAGGGAGAGGGTGACCAGCAGTAGCCAGTGGCTCAGGGGGCGCGTCATGGCAGGGTTCCGTGTGACAGTCCGTACGAGGTCAGGGTGGCCGGGAGGGGGTGCCGAGGGGGGCAGCCGACCGACGTGGGGCCATGGAGCTTAACATGCTAATCTATTTGCCCCCTTCACCCGACGAGTCAACGCCGATGTCCGCGATGCCGGAGACCACGGACCCCCGCTCCCCCCAACCGAACCGCCGCCTGCTGCTGGTCTTCATCGGCCTGATGGTGCTGGTGGGACTCAACCTGCGCCCCGCCCTCTCAAGCCTCGCTCCGGTGCTCACTCGCATCCAGCAGGATACCGGCCTCTCGCCGCTCGCCATCGGCGCGCTCACCACCCTGCCGGTGCTCTGCCTGGGGCTCTTCGCACCCCTGGCCCCCTTGCTGGCCAAGCGGCTGGGCCCGGAGCGGGCCCTGGCCGCCGGCCTCGCATTGCTGGCCGGCGGGCTCGCGCTGCGCGGCATTCCCCTGATCGCGACCCTCTTCCTCGGCACCCTGATGGTGGGCGCCGCCATCGGCGTGGCCGGCACCCTACTGCCCGCCCTGGTCAAGCGCGAGCTGCCCGCCGGCGCCGACCTGATGACCGGCGTCTACACCATGGCGTTGTGCCTGGGCGGCGCCCTGGGGGCTGGGCTCGCCATTCCGCTGACCGAGTGGCTGGGCGGCTGGCATCTGGGCCTGGCCAGCTGGGCGGCGCTTGCCGTTCTGGCCCTGGCGGCCTGGTTGCTGATGGCGCCACGCCGGGACGAGGCCACGCTGCCCAGCGCCGGCGGCTCCATGCGCGCCGTGCTCGGCCAGCCGCTGGCCTGGCAGGTCATGCTGCTGATGGGGCTCCAGTCGTCGCTGGCCTATATCGTCTTCGGCTGGCTGCCGACCCTGCTGGTGGCCCGGGGTTACGGCGAGGGCGAGGCCGGCTGGGTCATGGGCGCCTCGGTCATGATCCAGGTGGTCTCGGCGCTCTCGGCGCCATGGCTGGCCCGCCTGGGCCGTGACCAGCGCCCGGCCCTGTGCCTGTCGCTGGGCATCACCGCGGCCGGCCTCTGGCTGCTGCTGCAAGGACCGGACGCGCTGCGCTGGCCGGGCGCCATGCTGCTGGGGCTCGGCCAGGGGGCCAACTTCAGCCTGGCGCTGACGCTGATCGTGCTGCGCACCGGCAACTCACGCCTGGCCGGCAAGCTCTCCGGCCTGGCCCAGGGCGGCGGCTACACCCTGGCCGCCCTGGGGCCGCTGGGCGTAGGGGTCATGCTGCAGCTCGATCTGGGCCTGGCCGCCATCACCGGCCTGCTGATGGCGATCTGCGCGCTGGCCGCCACCTTCGCCCTGTTCGCTGGGCGCAACCGCCGCCTGGAGATCGATGCCGAGGGGCGCCTGGTCACCCGCTGACAACGCGAACCGCCAGCTTGTCCGTGATCAATGGCGGCCCTCCACGGCCGCGGTTAGACTCATGGCAAACCCTTCCGGCAGCGGTGGCGCATGGGCGATGACAAGGCGGTGGCCCTCGAGGCCCTCGGGCTGACGCGCAGCTACCCGATGGGCGAGGTGACCATTCAGGCCCTGCGTGGCGTGGACCTGGCCCTCTACCGCGGCGAGCTGCTGGTGATGCTGGGCGCCTCGGGCTCCGGCAAGTCCACCCTGCTCAATATCCTCGGCGGCCTCGACAGCGCCAGCGGCGGCGAGGTGCGCTACGTCGACCATCGCGGCCAGAGCCGCGACCTGACCCGCGCCAGCCAGCGTGAACTCACCCGCTTTCGCCGCCACCACGTCGGCTTCGTCTTCCAGTTCTACAACCTGATCGCCAGCCTCACCGCCCGGGAGAACGTGGCCATCGTCACCGAGATCGCGCGCCGCCCCATGTCACCGGAGTCGGCGCTGGCCATGGTCGGCCTCGGCGAGCGCCTCGACCACTTTCCCTCCCAGCTCTCCGGCGGCGAGCAGCAGCGAGTGGCCATCGCCCGGGCGGTGGCCAAGCAACCCGACCTGCTGCTCTGCGACGAACCCACCGGTGCCCTGGACTTCCGCACCGGCATCCGCGTCCTCGAGGTGCTCGAAACCGTCAACCGCGAGACCGCCACCACGGTGGCGATCATCACCCACAACGAGGTGATCGGCGAGATGGCCGACCGGGTGATCCGCCTGCGCGACGGCCGGGTCGACGAGATCCACGTCAACGCCACCCGGCGCCCCGCCCGCGAGCTGCGCTGGTGAGGCCGCCATGAGGACCCTCGACCGCAAGCTGCTCCGCGATTTCTGGCGCCTCAAGGGCCAGGCCCTGGCCATCGCCGTGGTGATCGCCGGCGGGGTGATGACCCTGATCCTCTCGGTGACCACCCTGGAGGCGCTCTCCGGGGCCAGAGAGCGCTTCTACGCCAGCCACCACTTCGCCGAGGTGTTCGCCGACGTCAAGCGCGCGCCGCTGGGCGTGGTGAGCCGCCTGCAGGAGATCGAGGGGGTCAACCTGATCGAACCCCGGGTGCAGGCCGCCATGCGCCTCTCGGTGGCGGGCTTCGACGACCCCATCCGCGGGCTGGCCCAGTCGATCCCCGATGGGCGCCAGCCGATGCTCAACCGCCTGCACCTGGTGGCCGGCGGGCTGCCCGAGGCGGGCCGCGACGACCAGGCGGTGGTCTCCGATGCCTTCGCCGAGGCCCATGGGCTCACCCCGGGCGACAGCCTGGAGGCGATCATCGACGGCCGCCGGGTGCGCCTGCAACTCGCGGGCATCGCCCTGAGCCCGGAGTTCCTCTATCAGGTCGCCCCCACCGACCTGATGCCCGACTACCGCCGCTACGCCGTGCTGTGGATGAACCAGCGCACCCTGGCCAATGCCTACGGCATGGAGGGCGCCTTCAACCAGCTGACCCTGACCCTGCAGGCCGGAGCCCGGCGCGAGGCGGTGATCGACGCCCTCGACCTGGCGCTGGCTCGCTACGGCGGCACCGGCGCCTGGACCCGCGACGACCAGCCCTCCCACCGCTTCCTCGACGAGGAGCTCAACCAGCAGCGCATCCAGGCCACGGTGCTGCCGGCGATCTTTCTCTCGGTCTCCGCCTTCCTGCTCCACGTGGTGATGGGCCGCCTGATCCAGACCCAGCGCGAGCAGGTCGCCGTGCTCAAGGCCTTCGGCTACCGCGATGGGGAGCTGGCTCGCCATTTCGGCCTGCTGGCCGGGATGATCGTGCTGCTCGGCTGGGCGCTGGGCGTGGCGCTGGGCGCCTGGGCGGCCAGCGGCATGGCCAGCCTCTACCGGGAGTACTTCCGCTTCCCCGAGATGCCCTTCAGGGTCCCGCTCTGGGCGCTGGCGCTGTCGCTTTCGGTGGTGGCCCTGGCAACCCTGCTCGGCACCTGGCGAGCGGTATGGCAGGCGGTCAGCCGACCGCCTGCCGAGGCGATGCGCCCGCCGGCCCCGCTGCGCTTCCGACGCAGCTGGCTGGAGCGGGTGCTGCCCGGCGCCTTGCTGGGGCAGGAGGGGCGCATGATCCTGCGCCACCTCGCCCGACACCCCGCCAAGGCCGGCCTCTCGGTAGCCGGCATCGCCCTCTCTGCGGGTCTGCTGATGATGGGCGCCTACCAGCTCGACGCCGTGGAGGCGATGATCGACCAGCAGTATCGCCAGGTACTGCGCATGGACATGGAGCTCACCTTCGCCGAGGCGACCCCGGCCCGGGCCGCCGGCGAACTGCGCCACCTGCCTGGTGTGCTCGCCGTGGAGACCTGGCGCCGGGTGCCGGTCACCCTGATTCACGGCCACCGCGAGGAGCGCACCAGCCTGCTGGGCATGGAACCCGAGCCGCAGCTGCGCCAGGTGCTGGATGGCCAGGGCCGCCCCCAGCGCCTGCCCGAGGCGGGCCTGATGCTGACCCGCCACCTGGCCGACTCCCTCGATGCCCGGGTGGGGGATGAGCTGGAGGTGGCGATCATGGAGGGGCGGCGACGCCAGGTGATGCTGCCGCTGGCCGCCCTGGTGGACGAACCCCTCGGCGTGGGCGCCTATCTCACCCGCCCCCGGCTCAATGCGCTGATGGGCGAGGGGCCGGCGATCAGCGGTGCCTGGCTGCTGGTGGATGACGACCACCGCGAAGCGCTCAACGCCGCCCTCTGGGAGATGCCCGGGGTGGCCGCCATCGGGCGGCTCGACCAGGCCGAGCGGGGCATCCGCGACTACCTCGACGAGACGATCCTGCTGTTCGCGGTGATCTTCGTGGCCATCGCCACCTCGATCAGCTTCGGCGTGGTCTACAACAACGCTCGCGTCACCTTCGCCGAGCGCGCCCGGGAGCTCGCCACCCTGCAGGTGCTGGGCTACAGCCGTGCCGAGGTGTCGCGCATCCTGCTCGGCGAGATCGCCCTGCTGACGCTCGCCGCGCTGCCGCCGGGCTGGGCCATCGGCATCGTCTTCAGCCGCCTGCTCAACCAGGCCTTCAGCAGCGACCTGTTCCGCATTCCGCTGGTGCTCACTCCCCAGGCCTTCGGCATCGCCGCCAGCGGCGTGCTGGCCGCCTCGCTGGTGGTCGCGCTACTGGTGGTGCGACGCCTGGGCCGCCTGGACAAGCTGCGCGTCCTCAAGGCCGTGGAATAGTACAAGGAGACCCACCGTGACACTTCGCCCCTGGCAGAGACGCCTCTTCTGGAGCCTGGCCGCCCTGGCCCTACTGGCCCTGCTGGCCTGGGCGCTGCGCCCGGCGCCGGTGCCGGTCAGCGTGGCCCGGGTCACGGCAGCCCCCTTCGTCGACTCGGTGATCGAGGAGGGACGCACGCGGCTGCGCGACACCTGGAATGTCTCGGTCCCCATCGCCGGCTACCTGCAGCGGGTGATGCTGGAAGTCGGTGATGAGGTAGAGCAGGGCCAGCCGCTGTTCCTGCTCGAACCCAGCCCCGCGCCGGCGCTGGATCCCCGCTCCCGTCAGCAGGCCGAGGACGCGCTGCAGGCGGCCGAGGCGCGCCTCGCGGCCGCCCGGGCCAATCTGGAGACCACCCGCGCCGAGCGGCGCTTCGCCGAGGCCGAGTTCGAGCGCTACCGCACCCTCCACCAGCGCAACCTGGTCTCCACCGCCGACCTCGACCAGCGCCGCAGCCAGCGCGACCGCCAGCGCGCCATCGAGAGCGCGGCGGCCGCAAGCGTCGAGGCGGCCCGCTTCGAGGTGGAGAGCGCCCGGGCCGTGCTGGCGGTCGCCAGCGGCCAGCGTGACGATGCCGAGCACCCCGCCCTGGTGGTTCGCGCCCCCATCAGCGGCACGGTGCTGACCCGCTACCGCTGCTGCGAGGGCAGCGTGGCCGCCGGCGAGCGGATCCTCGAGCTCGGCAGCCTCGCGGACCTGGAGATCCAGGTGGACCTGCTCTCCATGGATGCCGTGCGGGTCCGCTCCGGCATGGCGGTTCGCCTGACCGGCTGGGGCGGCGAGGAGGCGCTCGCGGGCGTGGTGCGGCGCATCGAGCCCGCCGGCTTCACCCGGGTCTCGGCGCTGGGCGTCGACGAGCAGCGGGTGCCGGTGATCGTCGACTTCGCCGAGGAGGTCGACCCCGCCGCCCTGGGTCTGGGCAGCGGTTTCCGGGTCGACGCCGAGTTCCTGGTCTGGGAGGCCGACGAGGTGCTGCAGCTGCCCACCAGCGCCCTGTTCCGCGCCGACGGCGAGTGGGCGGTGTTCCGCGTGGAGGAGGCGCGCGCGCGCCGGGTGGCGGTCACCCCGGGACGGCGCAGCGGCCTCGTTACCCAGGTGCTCGAGGGAGTGGAGGCCGGCGACCTGATCATCACCCACCCGGGCGAGCGGGTCACCGAGGGCGTGCGGGTGCGCGTGGACGAGTGAGCCTGGCGGCTGGTCCCGCCCCTTCGTATCATGGTTGGCCCAAGCCTGCCCCGGAGCCCCCATGCCCATCGACGCCACCTCCTCGTCCCTGCGCCCCCCGCTGGTCATCTACACCGGGGGAACCCTGGGCATGGTGGCAGGCGAGCACGGCCTCGCCCCCGGCGGCGACATCGAGGCGCGCCTGGCTAGCGCCCTGGCCGCCCTGCCCGCCCAGCGCCGAGCGGCACTGCCGGACCATGAGGTGCTGGCCTTCCCCGCCCCCATCGACTCCAGCGCCGCCACCCCGCGGGAGTGGCAGCGACTGGCCGACGAGATCGCCACGCGCTTCCGGGACCACGCCGGCATCGTGGTGCTGCACGGCACCGATACCCTGGCCTGGACGGCCTCGAGCCTCGCCTATCAGCTTCAGGGCCTGGACCGCCCGGTGGTGGTGACCGGCGCCATGCAACCGCTGGAAGCCGAGAACAGCGACGCGGCCGACAACGTCGAGCTGGCGCTGCGTTTTGCGATCAACCCAGCGCTTCAGGAGGTGGCCATCGCCTTCGGCGGCAGGCTGCTGCGTGGCGTGCGGGCGCGCAAGTGGCAGACGCGGGACGCCGACGCCTTCGTCAGTCCCAACTATCCGCTGCTCGGCGAGCGGGTCGGCGACGACGCCGTGCTCTATCCCGGACGAGGCCTGGCACAGCAGCAGCGTGGCGCCCCACGCTTCGAGCTACCCGACTATGGCCCCCTCGCGGAAGGTGGGGTGGCGCGCATCGTGCTGTGGCCGGGCATCACCGCCCGCCAGGTGGCGGCCTGGCTCGAGGAGCCGACGCTCAAGGGGGCCCTGCTGGAGGTGTGGGGAGGCGGCAACGTGCCGGAGGATCCCGAGCTGCTTGGCGTGCTCGCCGAGGCCAGCGGTCGGGGCAAGCTGCTGGCGGCGATCAGCCAGTGCCCCCATGGCGGCATCGACATCGGCCAGTACGCCGCGGGCCAGGGGCTTCAGGCGGCCGGGGTGCTGTCGGCCGATGCCATGACCCCGGAGGCGGCACTGACCAAGCTGGTCCACCTGCTGGCCCAGCCGCTGGCGGAAGACGAGCGACGGCGGCGCTTCCTCACTCCGCTGGTGGGAGAGCGGTGACGGCTCCCTGCACCAGCGTTGACGAGGGTCATGCAGCGCGCGGCGCAAGCCGCTATGGTGGGAGGTATTCCAACACCGCAAGGAGAGCCACCATGGAACACCCCGACCACCCCTTCACCGAACTCTTCGAGCAGCTGGGCCTCGCGTCGGACCCGGAGGCGATCAAGCGCTTCATCGAGCGCAACGGTCCCATTCCCGAGGAGATCCCCCTGCCGGACGCCCCCTGCTGGAACGAGGGCCAGGCCGAGTTCCTGCGCGAGGCCATCGAGGCGGACGCCGACTGGGCCGAGGTGGTCGACCACCTGAACGCCTCGCTACGCAAGCCCTGATGGCCATCGGCCAGGCTAGCCGTTGGCGGCCTGGCCGTTGGCCTCCACCCGCCGCCTGACCCAGGCACCCACCAGCAGCAGTACCGTGAGCGCCAGCAGCGGCAGCACCACGCCGATGCCCAGCGCCTCGTCGCTGTCCACCGCCTCCAGCGCCCCATAGATGGCGCTGGCATAGACCGCCCACTTCACGCCGAGACCGATGGTCGCCGCCAGCAGGAAGGTGCCAAGCGGCAGGCGCAGCAGGCCGGCGGCATAGTTGACGACCGAGTGGGGGAAGCCCGGGAGCACGCGCAGGGCGCACTGGGTCAGGAAATCGCTGCGCTGTTCCAGGCGACGCATGATCTTGCGGGTGAGCCCCTTCGGCGTCCAGCGATCGCCGACGCGGGCGGAGAGCCAGTAGGCGCCCAGGGCCCCCAGCACGCTGCCCACGATCAGCATGGGGGTGGCCGCCAGCGGCGTATAGAAGGGGGCGATCAGCCACAATCCGATGCTGCCGGGCAGGCCTAGGGCCAGGGTCACCGCCATCACCAGGATCACGCTGATGATCACGGCGGGGTGATGGGAGGCCTCGTCCGCCCAGCGTTGCAGGTCCGCCAGGTCGGGGGAGTGCCAGATCCAAAGGTAGAGCGCCATCAGCACGACGCCCCCCACCGCCGCTACCCGCCAAGGCCAGCGCAGTGAACTATCGTTGAACATCGATCATCTTCCAGTGCGCAAAGGCGCCCATGGTGCCATGCGGACGCCATCCTGCGCCAGCATGGCAACCGCCGCGGCCGGCCGCTGGAGGACCGGCCGCGGCGGCGTGGTCGAGCCCGCGGGATCAGTAAAGAACGTCGCGGATCACCTGATAGATGATCTCGTTGGCAGCGTCGACCAAGATCGCATCGGGCCCCACGCGGCGCCACTCGTAGCCGTCATAGCGGGGCAGGTAGCGCAGCGAGCGCTCGTCGAAGCGCTTGGCGATGCCCGGAGGCAGTGGCTTGCCGCGCTCGAGGTTCATGCGAATGCCCGGCGGCAGGGCGGCGCGATCATCCTCGCGAACCCAGTCGCGGCGCTCGCCGAAGAGCCGACGCAGCTCCCGCTCGTCGATGCTGGGACCGCTGCGGTAGCGTTCGTCGCGACGCTCACGGTCGCGGTAGCTCTCTCTGTCCCGGTAGCTCTCCCGATCCCGGTAGCTCTCCCGATCCCGATAGCTCTCCCGATCCCGGTAGCCTTCCCGGTCACGCTCGCGGTCGCGCCAGTCGCCCTCCCGGCGCTCACCGTCGCGGTAGCGCTCACGATCGCGCTCCGTTTCGCCAAGCTCCTGCTGGCCGCGGTCCCCACCCCGGCCCTGGGGACCCTGCTCACGCCGCTCCTGGCTCTGTCCTTGTCCTTGACCCTGGGAGGCCCCCTGGCCTCGGCCGGGGTGGTCGGCGGGCTGTGCCAGGGCGGGGCCTGCCGCCATCAGCAGCACCAAGCTGGAGGCCGCCAGGGCCAGGCGCAGATCGATTCGCTTGCTCATGTGAACCTCCGGTTCCAGGGGGGATGCCTATCAGACTAGTCGCCAAAGATGCAGCCGGCGTGGAACTGCTGTCGGCCAGCGGCGACACCCTGAGCGCAAAGAGGCCCGGCATGCGGCATGCCGGGCCTCCGCGGGACGAGCCGGGCTTACCCCTTGAGGTCGCGCATCAGCAGCGCGAACTCGATGCGCTCAGGTGCGATCGCCTCGCCCGGCACCGGGATGCGCACCACGTGGCCGGAGCCCGGCGCTACCCCCACGGACTCGCCGCGCTTGTTCTCGATCTGCTCGAGCACGAAGCGGCGGTTGCCGCCGGGCAGCATCAGCTCCATGCCGTCCCCCACCTCGAAGCGGTTCTTGACGTCCACCTCCAGCACGCCGCGGTCGGGGTCATAGCCGATCACCTCGCCGACGAACTGCTGGTGCACCCCCACCGAGTTGCCCTGCTCGTAGTTCTGGTACTCGTCGTGCACGTGGCGGCGATAGAAGCCTTCCGTGTAGCCACGGTTGGCGAGGTTGTCGAGCTCGTCCATCAGGCGCATGTCGAAGGGCCTGCCGGCCACGGCATCATCGATGGCGCGACGGTAGACCTGGGCGGTGCGCGCCACGTAGTAGTGGGACTTGGTGCGTCCCTCGATCTTCAGCGAGGTGACGCCCATCTGGGTCAGACGCGGCACGTGCTGGACGGCGCGCAGGTCCTTGGAGTTCATGATGTAGGTGCCGTGCTCGTCCTCGAACACCGGCATCAGCTCGCCCGGGCGGGTGCGGTCCTCGATCAGCGCCGAGAGCTCGTCTTGGCCCTCCACGCCGCCGGCGGTGGCGGTGGTCTCGGACAGGCCGGCGAAGGAGGTGCTGCCGCCGCCGGAGGCGATCAGCCCGCCCTGCGCCCCGCCCTGCTCGGGGGTCCAGACGCCGCTGGCCGCATGGGCGGCCGCCGAGTTGGCCGGCACCAGGTCGCCGGTCTCGTCCTGGGCGGCGGCCACGGTGTTGTACTTCCAGCGGCAGGCGTTGGTGCAGGTGCCCTGGTTGGGGTCGCGGTGGTTGAAGTAGCCGGAGAGCAGGCAGCGCCCGGAGTAGGCGATGCACAGCGCGCCGTGAACGAAGGTCTCGATCTCGAGGTCGGGGCACTCGGCGCGGATCTCGCCGATCTCCTCGAGGGACAGCTCGCGCGACAGGATGATGCGGCTGATGCCCTGGCGCTGCCAGAACCTTGCCGCCGCCCAGTTGACCACGTTGGACTGCACCGAGAGGTGGATCACCTGGTCGGGCCAGCGCTCGCGCACCATCATGATCAGCCCCGGGTCGGACATGATCAGCGCATCGGGGCCGGCCTCGATCACCGGCTCCATGTCGCGCAGGTAGGTCTTCAGCTTGCTGTTGTGGGGCGCGATGTTGGAGGCCACGTAGAACTGCTTGCCCCGCTCATGGGCGTAGGCGATGCCCTTGTGCAGGTTGTCGATCTTGAAGTCGTTGTTGCGCACGCGCAGCGAGTAGCGTGGCTGGCCGGCATAGACGGCATCGGCGCCATACGCGAAGGCGTAGCGCATGTTCTTGAACGTTCCCGCGGGGGAGAGCAGTTCGGGGGCTTGCATGTGAGGTCACCGTTGTCAGGACGATGGCAGCCGGGGCAGAGGCGCTCCGGCGTGCAGGGGGATGGGAAGGCGCGAAAGTCTAGCAATTGCCGCGGAATCTGGCCAGAAAGTGACGATTTGCGTACACTGCGCGCCACCGGACCGGACCCCGGACTGCCGCACCCACGGCCCCACAAATTCTCCGACCAGAGCTGACCCATGACCCTTCCTGCTTCCCCCACGGCGGCCGACCGCACCACCGTGGTGATCTACTCCGGCGGCATGGACTCCTACACCGTGTTGCACCGCGCCCTGCGCGAGGGGCTCGACGTCCACGCCCTCTCCTTCGACTACGGCCAGCGCCATGCCCGAGAGCTCGAGGTAGCCGAACGCGTCTGCCGCGAGCTCGGCGTGCCTCACCAGGTGGTGGACATCCGCGCCATCCACGGCCTGATCGACGGCTCGGCGCTCACCGACGCCGGCCGCGAGCTGCCCGAGGGCGACTACGGCGAGGAGAACCTCACCGCCACGGTCGTGCCCAACCGCAACATGATCCTGCTGGCGCTGGCCATCGCCAAGGCGGTGAACATCGGCGCCGGCCGGGTCGACTACGGCGCCCACGGCGGGGATCACGTGCTCTACCCCGACTGCCGCCCCGAGTTCGTGGAGCGCATGAACGCCGTGGCCGGCATCGCCAACTTCGACCCCGTCGTGATCCACGCCCCCTACCTGCGCGCCAGCAAGGCCGAGATCCTCGCCGACGGCCTGGCCATGGGGCTCGACTACGGTCAGACCTGGACCTGCTACCGGGGCGGGCGGCTTGCCTGCGGGCGCTGCGGCAGCTGTCGCGAGCGCCTGGCGGCCTTTGCCGCCAACGGGGCGACCGACCCCCTGGGCTATTCGCAGCGGCCCGACACCGCCGCCGACGCCTCACAGAAGCCCGATCAGGAGGCCTGATGTACCACGTCAAGGAAGCCTTCTATACCCTGCAGGGCGAGGGCGGACAGGCCGGGCGCGCCAGCGTCTTCTGCCGCTTCTCCGGCTGCAACCTCTGGTCCGGTCGGGAGTCGGACCGGGCGAGTGCCGCCTGCACCTTCTGCGATACCGACTTCATCGGCACCGACGGCCAGAACGGCGGGCGCTTCGCGGATGCCGCGACGCTCGCCGCGCACCTGACGGCGCTCTGGCCAGCGCAGGACGGCCCGAGCATGAGCGGCGCCACGCCCTATGTGGTCTTCACCGGGGGCGAGCCGCTGCTGCAGCTCGATGAGGCGCTGATCCAGGCCATGCATGAGCAGGGCTTCGAGGTCGCCGTGGAGACCAACGGCACCCTGCCCGCCCCCGCCGGCATCGACTGGCTCTGCGTCAGCCCCAAGGGGGCGACGGAGCTCGCCATCACCGCGGGCAACGAGCTGAAGCTGGTCTACCCCCAGCCGGAGGCGCCCCCGGCGCGCTTCGCCCGGCTCGACTTCGACCACTTCTTCCTGCAGCCCATGGACACCGGGACCGGCGGGCGACCTGCCACCCCGGTGAACGACGCCATCGCCGTCGCGACGACCGACACCATGGCCGCCAGCGTCGCCTACTGTCTCGCCCACCCGCAGTGGCGCCTGTCGCTGCAAACCCACAAGATCACGGGGATCGGAGTTATTGTCAAATCCTGTGTACGGCAAGTCAGGCGGCAGTCCTGTCTGACTGATCGGTCAGTGGCCGGGGTGATCGGCTCGGCGGTGGCCGCGGGGGTGATGATCA
This sequence comes from Halomonas sp. JS92-SW72, assembly GCF_003547075.1. Classification (NCBI taxonomy): domain Bacteria; kingdom Pseudomonadati; phylum Pseudomonadota; class Gammaproteobacteria; order Oceanospirillales; family Halomonadaceae; genus Halomonas; species Halomonas sp. JS92-SW72. Next base: position 709,029 of record NZ_CP032147.1, on the reverse strand, counting down.
AGTACCTGGGCTGAGGCAGGCACTTGTCATCCTTGTTGATCTGATACTCAGCCCAGAAGCACAACGGCGCCTGGCGCTCTATCACGGGATGGTCTCGCTGCCCGTCGATACCCGCCAGATGGCCCCACCGTGCTCAACGACCGTCCCCTTCAGCTGCTGGTGGAGAGGGGCGTGATGCTGATCGCCCACTGCAGAAAGAAGCAGGAGCAGCTGGGATGAGCCAGCGAGCTGGCAGAGCCTCCCGCGGTGATCTTGACAGGGCCGCTCACATACCATTTCACAGCATTTTTTGATAAGGACACGCTATGAGTACCCCGCTAATTGCCGGCAACTGGAAGATGAACGGCTCGGCCGACCTGGTCGAGACATTCGGTAGTGCCTTTGCCGAGGCGAAACTGCCGGAAGGGCTCGAGGTGGCGATCTTTCCCCCCTTCCCCTACCTGGAGTCGGCACGGCGGGCTTTTGACCGTACGCCGCTGCACCTGGGTGCCCAGACCCTGAACCCGCTCCACTCCGGTGCCCAGACCGGGGAAGTGAGCGGTCGCATGCTCTGCGAGTTCGGCGTGCGCTATGCCCTGGTGGGGCACTCCGAGCGCCGCCAGCTCTATCGCGAAAACGATGAGCAGGTCTTCGATCGCCTGCTGGCCGCGCTCAGCGTCGGCCTGACGCCGGTGCTCTGCGTGGGCGAGACCTTCGAAGAGCGCGACGCGGGCCGCACCATGGAGGTGGTGCTGCGCCAGGTGGGCTTCGCCATGTCCCGCCTGGAACCCGAGCAGCGGCAGCTCATCGTGATCGCATACGAGCCGGTGTGGGCCATCGGCACCGGACGCACCGCCACGCCGGAGCAGGCCCAGGAGGTGATGGCTGCCATCCGTGAGTACCAGGCGAAGTATGACCCGCAGCTGGCCGCCGAGCTGCGGCTGCTCTACGGGGGGAGCATGAATGCCGTTAACGCCGCCGAGCTGCTCGCCCAACCCGATATCGACGGTGGCCTGGTGGGCGGTGCCTCGCTCAAGGTCGACGATTTCCTGGCCATTTGCCAGTCGGCGGGTTGATGGACCATGCCACACTTGGTATCGGGACTTCATTTCCGACCTGGGGGCCGGAGGTGCGAATGGCCAGCGGGTAGCGTATCGACACTTCCTTGATCGCCGAAACCGACGGCAATCTGGTCACGGCGCCGGCCTGGCTGGCAGCCTTCCTGAAGATGCTGGGTACCCGCATCACTCTCTGAGCGCCTCCCGGGAGCGCCCTGACCTCCTCACCGCATGAGCGCCGCCGGTCGGCGCTCTTTTTCAATCCGGCCACCGAGCCAGATGCTGAGCCACCAGCCTTCATATCACGAGACCGAGAAGCCACAGGCGGCGCCCCGCCAGGTTCAATATCCAACATTAGCACTTGCATTTTGAGGTTATCCGCTCGTTTCGGACGCCACCAAGCCCGACCCCATACGAAAGTATAATTCAATAAAACCTTTATAAAACAAAAGGATAAAAAAAAATCCTGCGGGAGGGAAGGCCACGCATTGATATGTTCGCTATCTGACATTAGCGTGCGAGAACGAATCTGGAGAACTCCCTGCAACGACAAGCGAGAAGCCACACCATGACTCCTTTCCTGGGCGAGATCTTCGGCACGATGATCCTCATCATCTTCGGCGGCGGCGTGGTCGCCGGCGTCCTTCTGAAACATTCCAAGGCCGAGGCGAGTGGCTGGATCGTCATCACCTTCGGCTGGGGTCTCGGGGTAGCCGTTGCCATCTATGCGGTAGGGGGAATCAGCGAGGCCCATATCAATCCCGCCGTGACACTCGGCCTCGCCGTGATCGGCGAGTTCCCCTGGGCCAGGGTGCCGGTCTACGTCCTGGGTCAGCTGATCGGCGCCTTTACCGGCGCGGTGGTGGTCTGGCTACACTACTATCCCCACTGGGAGAAGACCGAGAGCCAGGGCGCCAAGCTGGCCGTCTTCTGCACCGAACCAGCCATCGACCACACTCCCTCCAACCTGATGAGCGAAGTCATCGGCACCTTCGTGCTGGTGCTGGGGGTACTCGCCATCGGGGCCAATGAGTTCACCGAGGGTCTCAACCCGCTGATCATTGGGCTGTTCATCCTCGCCATCGGGCTGTCGCTGGGGGGCACCACCGGCTACGCCATCAACCCGGCCCGCGACCTAGGGCCCCGCCTGGCACATTTCCTACTACCCATCGCCGGCAAGGGGGGGTCAAACTGGAAGTATGCCTGGATCCCCGTCGTCGGGCCGCTGGTCGGCGGGGTTGCCGGCGCCCTCTTCTACCGCCATGTGTTCATCAACGGCAGCACACCGGCCATGATGATCGCCCTGGCGGTGATCTTGGCATGCCTGTCCGTCGATTTAGTTGTCGAGAAACGCTGGTCCAGCCGGCAATCGGCGCCTGACCCCGAGCAATAGCGGAAGTATCGGCCCAACAATAAACCGCAACAACCCGAGAAAACGAGGAGACAACCCATGGAAAAACAATACATCCTGTCGTTCGATCAAGGCACCACCAGCTGCCGCGCCATCCTCTTCGATCGTGACGCCCAGATCGTGGGCATAGCCCAGAAGGAGTTCCGGCAGCACTACCCCACCCCCGGCTGGGTCGAGCACGATGCCATGGAGATCTGGGGCTGCCAGATGGGAGTGGCCCGTGAAGTCCTGGAGACCCAGGGCATCAAGCCCTCCGAAGTGGCGGCCATCGGCATCACCAATCAGCGCGAGACCACGGTGGTCTGGGACCGCCACACCGGAAAACCCGTCCACAACGCCATCGTCTGGCAGGATCGTCGCACCGCGGCCCTGTGCGACGACCTCAAGGCCCGCGGCCTGGAGGGTTACATTCGCGAGACCACCGGCCTGGTGGCCGACGCCTACTTCTCGGGCACCAAGATCCGCTGGATCCTGGACAACGTCGAGGGCGCACGAGAGCGGGCAGAGCGTGGTGATCTGCTCTTCGGTACCATGGACACCTGGCTGGTATGGAATCTGACCCGTGGCGAGCGCCATGTGACGGATGTCAGCAACGCCTCGCGGACCCTGCTCTACAACATCCGCACCCTAGAGTGGGACCGGCGCATGCTCGACGAACTGGGCATCCCGGCTGCCATGCTGCCCGAGGTGCGGCCCTCCAGCGAGGTCTACGGCACCACCGGCGCCGAAATGTTCGGCGGCGCCCGGGTCCCCATCGCCGGTATCGCCGGTGACCAGCAGGCGGCCCTCTTCGGTCAGGCCTGCTTCGAGAAGGGAATGGTCAAGAACACCTACGGCACCGGCTGCTTCCTGCTGATGAACACCGGCGAGACCCCTGTGCCCTCCAAGTCTGGCCTGCTCACTACCATCGCCTGGGGGCTGGACGGCAAGGTGGAATACGCCCTGGAGGGGGCCATCTTCATCGCCGGGGCGGCCGTCCAGTGGCTGCGCGATGAACTCAAGCTGATCGATTCGGCCGAGGATTCGGAGTACTACGCCGGCAAGGTGGAGGACTCCGGTGGCGTCTACGTTGTCCCGGCCTTTGCCGGGCTGGGAGCGCCTTACTGGGACATGTATGCGCGCGGTGCCATCTTCGGCCTGACCCGTGGCACCCGCAAGGAACACATCACCCGCGCCACCCTGGACTCCCTGGCCTACCAGACCCGAGACGTCATCGACGCCATGCAGACCGACTCCGGCATCACCCTCAAGACCCTGCGCGTGGACGGCGGCGCCGTGGCCAACAACGTCATGATGCAGTTCCAGGCCGACATGCTCGGGGTCAACGTGGACCGCCCCAGGCTCACCGAGACCACCGCCCTGGGGGCGGCGTACCTGGCGGGCATCGCCGTGGGCCTGTGGACCAAGGACGAAGTGCTCCACAAGGGCCAGTTGGAGCGCAGCTTCGAGCCGCAGATGGACGCCGAGCGACGCGAGCGCAGCTACAAGGGCTGGAAGAAGGCCGTCCGGCGCACCATGCACTGGGAGCAAGATGACATGGACTAACCGCCCCAGAGCTCACCACGCCGAGCCAGGCCGCCGGGGCCGACAGCCCCGGGCCTGGCCGGCAAGGGCATCAAGGTGGCGCTGATCGATCGCGGCGACTTCGTCGGCAGCACCAGCAGGCACTCCTCCAACCTGATCTGAGGCGGCATCAAGTACACGGAGAGTATGACGTTGCGCTGGCCCTCAAGTTGTGCAATAGCCGCCACCATCTGATCAAGAGCTCCCCTCCACGGTGCAGGAGATCCACTTCCTGACCACCATTGCCCGGGGATCTCGCTATCACCCCTGCTGCCTGTGGGCAGGCACCTGGCTCTAGTGGCGGATGGGCAACGCCGCGACCAGGCTCCGGCACGCGACGAGGAATCCTTCGCTGACACGCCCGACCAGACGCCCGAGGCGCTGAGCCACGTGGCCTCGACCGACAATCCGGCGCACTCCGAATCGTTGAAGAGGTGACGAGACATACGATAGCCAGTCAGCCGTGGCGACTTCTGTCACACATCGTTGCAGGTTCGAAGATGATCACAATGATCGCGTCAGGTTGGAAGTCAGCCTGGAAGCGATCAGCGAAAGACGCGATTATCGCATACGATGACAAGTCAACAAGGAGCCGACATGAACCAACAGCAGCGACAGGAAGCCATCGTCGAGCTGGTGCGCCGCGAAGGCTATGCCAGCATCGAGCAACTGACCGATCACTTCAGCGTCACCCCTCAGACCATTCGCCGCGACCTCAACGCGCTGGCCAATGACGGCCTGCTGCGCCGGGTCCACGGCGGCGCGGGGCTCGAGTCGAGCACCGTCAACACTGCCTATGCCACTCGCAAGACCCTCAACCTCGAGGCCAAGCGCCGCATTGCCGCGCTGTTGGCCAGCAAGATCCCCGACAGCTCATCGCTGTTCATCAATATCGGCACCAGCAACGAGGTGATCGCCGAGGCGCTGCTGGAGCGCCACCGCGAGCTGGAGGTGATCACCAACAACCTCAACGTGGCGGCCATCCTCCAGCACAAGGAGGACTTCAACGTGATCATCGCCGGTGGCCAGGTGCGCTCCCGGGATGGCGGCATCATCGGGGAGGCCACCATCGACTTCATCAACCAGTTCAAGGTGGACTACGGCATCATCGGCATCAGCGGCATCGACGAGGACGGCTCACTGCTGGAGTTCGACTACCAAGAGGTACGCGTGGCCCAGGCCATCATCCAGAACTCGCGCCAGGTCTATCTCGCCGCCGACCACTCCAAGTTCCGCCGCAACCCCTCGGTGCGCCAGGGCAACATCACCCAGATCCACGCCCTCTTCACCGACCTGCGCCCCCCCCAGTCGATCTGCCAGCTGATGGAGAGCCACGACGTGGCCCTGCATATCGCCGACTGAGCCCCGCCCTCCGACCCGCTCTCGAAAGCGAACCCGCAGGAGTCCGCCCTCGCCCATTGATGTTCTTTTCCGAGTATAGTATTTTCACTTATGAAAAATACTGACGCAAGAGAAGGCGGCATCCACCCCGCCGAGTGATGGATCGGAGGAGACAATGACCCCCATGGCACCCCTGGACCTCATGGTGATCGGCGGCGGTATCAACGGCACCGGCATCGCCAACGACGCGGCCGGACGCGGGCTGCGGGTCGGCCTCTGCGAGCAGGGCGACCTGGCCAGCGCCACCTCCTCCGCCAGCAGCAAGCTCATCCATGGCGGCCTGCGCTACCTGGAGCACCGCGAGTTTCGACTGGTGAGCGAGGCGCTGCGCGAGCGCGAAGTGCTGATGGCCAAGGCGCCCCATATCATCTGGCCAATGCGCTTCCTGCTCCCCCACCGTTCCCATCTGCGGCCGGCCTGGATGATTCGCACCGGCCTCTTCCTCTATGACCATCTGGGCAAACGCCGAGCGCTGCCGGCCTCCCGCGGCGTGCGCTTCACCGCCCAGGGCCCGCTCGCGGCGAGCATCACCCGTGGCTTCGAATACTCCGACTGCTGGGTGGACGATGCCCGCCTGGTGGTGCTCAACGCCCTGCAGGCCCGGGAGCAGGGCGCCGAGGTGCTGGTCCGCACCCGCTGCATCGCTGCCCGTGAAGTGGCGGGGCTCTGGGAGCTGGAGCTGGAGGATGTCGCCAGCGGCGAACGCTTTCGGCGCCGCGCGCGGGCGCTGGTCAACGCCACCGGCCCTTGGGTGGAGCAGGTGATACGACAGGGGCTCGCGCGCGAGCCGCGCTATGGCATCCGCATGATCCAGGGCAGCCACCTGGTGGTGCCCCGCCTCAACGAGGACGAGCGCGCCTACATCCTGCAGAACCAGGACGGGCGCATCGTCTTCGTGCTGCCCTGGGAGGAGGACTTCAGCCTGGTGGGGACCACCGATCGACGCTACGAGGGCGATCCGGCCCGGGTCACCGCCACCGACGAGGAGATCGACTACCTGCTGGGGGTCGTCAATGCCCACTTCCGGCGGCCGCTCGCCCGCACGGACGTGCTGCGCACCTTCTCCGGCGTCCGGCCGCTGTGCGATGACGAGTCGACCGACCCCTCCGCCATGACCCGAGACTACACACTCCACCTGGACACCAGCGGGGCACCGCTGCTCAGCGTCTTTGGCGGCAAGCTGACGACCTACCGCCGGCTCGCCGAGGCGGCCCTGGCGCAGCTGGCCCCCCACCTGCCGACGATGGGGCCCGCCTGGACCGAAAAGGCTCCCCTCCCCGGCGGCGACATCGGCAGCCAGGCCGATTTCACCGCGCGGCTGCTCGCGGAGTTTCCCTGGCTGGGCGAGGCGCGGGCGCGCCGGTTCGCGCGCACCTATGGTTCGCTATGCCTCGAGTTTCTCGCCGGCGCCCACAGCGAAGCCGATCTCGGCGAAGGGTTCGGCGCCGGCCTCACCACCCGGGAGGTCGACTACCTGGTCGACCGGGAGTGGGCGGTCGGCCTCGGGGATATCCTGTGGCGGCGGACCAAGCTCGCCATGCGCCTGAACGAACGTGACCGTCAGCGGCTCGACCACTACCTGACGACGCGCCAGAGGCGCACCCCCATGGGCGTCAATTGACCGTTAGGGCCTAGTGTTTGACATCGCCCGGCTGCAAAACCAAGCTGAGGGAGCAATCTTTCGGAAGCAACCAGACTTGTTCTCGGCATGTCGGTTTCCGAACATCGCCATGCCGACTCGACAACAATAACAGAGAGGCACGCCATGCATATCCCCCCCAGGGTTACACAGCCCGCATCGCTTACCCGATCCGCGTCACGGCCCGCCACCGCCTCGGCCACCGGCAGGGGTTCCCTTGCCGCAGCCACCCTGCTGCCGTTCTCCCTGCTAATGGCCGCTCCCGCCCTGGCCGACTGCCCCCGAGGCGATCTGGATACGCTCTTCTGCGATGAGGATGGCGATATGGTCGCCGACCTCCCCGCCGACGAGTCCCAGTGGGCCAATCCGGACACCCTGATCTTCGCCTACACCCCGGTGGAGGACCCGGCGATCTACTCCGACATCTGGCAACCCTTCATCGACCATCTCAGGGAAGTCACCGAGCGCAACGTGCGCTTCTTCGCCGTGCAATCCAACTCGGCCCAGGTGGAAGCGATGCGCAGCGGACGCCTGCATATCGCCGGCTTCTCTACCGGCCCGACGCCGTTTGCCGTGAACCTGGCCGGCGCCGTGCCCTTCGCGCTGATGGGCTCCGACGACGGCCAGTTCGGCTATACCCTGCAGGTCTATACCCACGTGGATTCGGGCATCAACGAGCTCACCGACCTCGCCGGCAAGCGGGTGGCCCACACCTCGCCGACCTCCAACTCCGGCAACCTGGCCCCCCGCGCGCTGTTCCCCGAGCTCGGTATCGTGCCCGACGAGGACTACGAGGTGGTCTATTCCGGCAGTCACGACCAGTCCATGCTCGGCGTAGTGGCACGCGACTACGACGCGGCCCCGGTCGCCTCCGAGGTGGTCGAGCGCATGGCGGCCCGCGGCCTCTATGACGAGGAGGACGTCAGGATCATCTACGAGACCGACGCCTTCCCCACTACCTCCTACAACTACGCCCACAACCTGCACCCCGATCTGGTGGAGAAGATCAAGGAGGCCTTCTTCACCTTCGACTTCGCCGGCACCGCGCTCGGCGACGAGTTCGAGGGCGTGGAGAAGTTCATCCCCATCAACTACCAGGAGCATTGGCAGGTCATTCGCACCATCCAGGCGGCCAATGATGTGCGCTACACCCGCGAGGGCCTGGAACAGGAGTGATCCTGGCCAGTCGCCCAAGGCCGGACGCCGGTCCGAGCCGGAACGAGCCACCCCGACCAGCGGCCGGGGTGGTTCCTCTATAGCGAGGTGTCGCGATGCTGGAAATCTCGAAGCTGGTCAAGCGCTACGGGCGTGACGAACCGGTCCTCAAGGAGCTGGACCTGGTGGTGGAGGGCAGCAGCGTGGTCTCCATCGTCGGCGCCTCCGGGGCCGGCAAGAGCACCATGTTGCGCTGTATCAACCGCCTGGTGGAGCCCTCCTCGGGTTCGATCCGGCTCAATGGCACCGAGCTTGTCACCCTGCGCGGGGCGGCGCTGCGGCGGGCTCGCCGCAAGATCGGCATGGTCTTCCAGGGCTTCAACCTGATCGACCGCCTGACGGTGATGGAGAACGTGCTGGCCGGCAGGCTCGGCTATGTCAATCTCTTCCAGGCGGTGACCCGCCGCTACCCCCAGGTCGATATCGAGCGAGCCTTCACCCTGATGGAGCGGGTGGGCATCGCCCACTATGCCAACAAGCGTGCCGATGCCCTCTCCGGTGGCGAACGCCAGCGGGTCGGCGTGGTGCGGGCGCTGATGCAGGAGCCCGAGATCCTGCTTGCCGACGAGCCGACCGCCTCGCTGGACCCGCGCACCTCCGAGCAGATCATGGTGCTGCTGCAGAGCCTGGCGAGCGAGCTGTCGCTGCCGGTGCTGATCAACATTCACAACGTGGCGCAGGCCAAGACCTATACCGAGCGCATCGTCGGGCTGCGTCACGGCAAGATGATCTTCGACGGGACCCCCGCCGACTTCAACAGGGAGGCCCTGGAGGCCATCTATGGCGGCATCGAGGCGCCGGACGAGGATGACGACGAGGCGCCCGCTCCGCCCGCCCGGTCCATCACCCAGGAGGTGCCCGATGGCCCGCCCTGACATCGCCGCGACGGGGCGCCGGACCTGGCGCAAGCCGCCGTTCATCGCCAACCCCTGGCTGCGCTATGGCCTCTGGCTCGCGGTCATCGCCTATCTCGTCTGGGCCTTCGGCAGCCTGCCGTTCAACTGGGAGCGCATCAGCGAGGGCCTGCCGCGGGCGGCACGCATCTTCGGCGGCGGCTTCCCGCCGAGCTTCGAGCGCGGCGCCCTGCTGCTCACGGGGTTCAAGGAGAGCTTCCAGATCGCCATCCTGGCCACGCTGCTGGGAGTGGCGCTGTCGATCCCCTTCGCGGTGATGGCGGCACGCAACATTGCCCCGCTACCGATCTATCTGGTGGGCCGCGCGGTGATCATCGTGTCGCGCAGCTTCCATCCGGTGATCGTGGCCATCCTGTTCGTCGCTGCCGTGGGCTTTGGTCCGCTGGCGGGGATCCTCACCCTGACCCTCTACTCCATCGGCTTCGTCGGCAAGCTGCTCGCCGAGGAGATCGAGGAGATCGACTGGGGTCAGGTGGAGGCGATGCGGGCCGCCGGCGCCGGCTACCTGGCGACCCTCGTCTATGCGGTCTTCCCGCAGATCCTGCCTCGTCAAGTGGGGCTCTCGATGTACCAGCTCGACAGCAACCTGCGCGCCTCGGCGGTGGTGGGTATCGTCGGTGCCGGCGGCATCGGCGGCACCCTGATGAACGCCTTCGGGCGCTACGACTATGACTTTGCCTTCGCCATCCTGCTGATCATCATCGCGGTGATCCTGGTCAGCGAGGGCGTCAGCGGCTGGGTGAGGAAGAAGATATGGTAGATCATGCCGAGGCCCTGGCCGACCGCGTCTGGCGGCGCTACGACCGCAGGGGGCGCCTGATCCGCTATGCCGTGCTGCTGGTGACGCTGATGGGGGTCGTCTGGGCGGTGCGTGACATCGACATCTTCTGGCCCTGGGTATGGGATGCCCCCAACCAGATCTCCAGCCTCGGCGCCCGCATGTGGCCGCCGGATCCGAGCCGCCTGGGGGTGATCCTCGATGCCATGCTCGAGACGGTGCATATCGCCACCCTGGCGACGCTGCTGACGATCTTCATCGCCCTGCCGGTCTCGTATATCGCCGCCCAGAACACCACCCCCAACCGCTTCTGCCTGTGGCTGGGGCGCTTCATCCTGGTGTCGAGCCGCTCGGTCAACACCATCATCTGGGCCCTGCTGTTCGTGGCGATCTTCGGCCCCGGGGTGCTGGCGGGGATACTCGCGATCATGTTCCGCTCCATCGGCTTCATCGGCAAGCTGATGGGCGAGGCAATCGAGGAGATCGACCGTCGCCCGGTGGAGGCCATGGAGGCCACCGGGGCCTCGCGACTGAAGGTGATCGCCTACGCCGTGGTGCCCCAGGTGATGCCGGCGTTCTTCGCCATCGTCATCCTGCGCTGGGACATCAACATCCGCGAGTCCACGGTGCTGGGACTGGTGGGAGCCGGCGGCATCGGGGTGCTGCTGCAGGGGGCCATCGACACCTTCGCCTGGCCCACCGTGGCCACCATACTGATCGCCATCGTGGTGCTGGTGCTGATCGGCGAGGCGATCACCGGCATGCTGCGCCGCAAGGCGATCTGAGCCAGCGGGCCGGGCCGCCGCCCCCTACTCCGGAATCCCGCCTCGGGTCAGCGCCGCCGGGTCCAGCAGCCGCTCGAGTTCCTCCCGGGAGAGCTCGGTCTGCTCCTCGGCGACGTCGAGGATCGGCCGCCCCGCCAGGTAGGCCTGCTTGGCGATCGCCGCCGCGGCGTTGTAGCCGATCACGGCGTTGAGCGCCGTCACCAGGATGGGGTTGCGCGAGAGCGGCGCCTGCAGGCGATCCTCGCGCACCCGGAAGGTGGCGATGGCCCGGTTGGCGAGCAGCCAGGCGGTGTTGCTCATCAGCATGATCGAGGTGAGCAGATTGTGGGCCACCAGCGGCAGCATCACGTTGAGCTGGAAGTTGCCGCTCTGACCGGCGATGGTCACGGCGGTGTCGAGGCCGATGACCTGGGCCGCCGCCTGGGCCGCCGACTCCGGGATCACCGGATTGACCTTGCCCGGCATGATGGAGCTGCCCGGCTGCAGCGCCTCGAGCTCGATCTCGCCGAGGCCGGCCAGGGGGCCGGAGTTCATCCAGCGCAGGTCGTTGGCGATCTTCATGACCACGCAGGCGAGCCCCCTGAGCTGCCCCGAGAGCTCCACCGCGGCGTCCTGGGAGGCGAGGCTCGCGAAGAGGCTGTCGTTGGGCACGAAGGCGAGCCCGGTCTGCTGCGACAGCTCCGCCGCCATGCGCGAGGCGAACTCGGGATGGGCGTTGATGCCGGTGCCCACCGCCGTGCCGCCCTGGGCCAGGCGGCAGAGCCGCACCAAGGCGTCGTCCAGTCGCTCGACCGCCTGCCCCACCTGGCTCGCCCAACCGCCCAGCTCCTGGCTCATGCGCAGCGGCATGGCGTCCATCAGGTGGGTGCGGCCGGTCTTCACCACCCCGTCGAGCTCCACCGCGCGGGCCTCGATGGTCTCGCGCAGGTGGACCAGCGCCGGGCGCAGCCGCCCGCTTACCTCCAGCGCCGCGGAGAGGTGGATCGCCGTGGGGATCACGTCGTTGCTGGACTGCCCCATGTTGACGTGATCGTTGGGCCCGACCTCGACCCCCTCGCGGCTCGCCAGATGGGCGACCACCTCGTTGACGTTCATGTTGCTGGAGGTGCCGGAGCCGGTCTGGAAGAGATCCACCGGGAACTGGTCGTCATGCTCGCCGCGGATCACCGCCTCGGCGGCGGCCGCAATCGCCGTGGCCCGCTGGGCGTCGAGCAGGCCGAGCTCGGCGTTGACCCGGGCCGCGGCCAGCTTGACGCGGGCGATGGCATGGATGAAGGCCGGCGGCATCGGCTGGCCCGACACCGGGAAGTTGTTCACGGCACGCTGGGTCTGGGCGCCATAGAGGGCATCGGCCGGCACCTCCAGCTCGCCCATGCTGTCTCGCTCGATACGTGTCTCGTTCATGGCTCGCTCCTCGCAGGCGGCGTGGATCATCGGGTTCAGCCTGGCGCTGCCACCCCGGATCCGCAAGCGCTAGGCGACGCATCCGAGCATGAGAATTTTCACCCCGGGGCAATGTTGCAGCGCACAAACCACTCTGCTATTGTTGCAATGCAACAGGGCAGGCTTCCTGCTCCTCAACACCAGATGAACCAGGAGGTTCTACCATGATGAACGCCTTCAACTTCGACACCAAGCAGTTCGACACCCAGCAGTTCGACGCCCTCTTCTTCGGCCCGGCCCGCGCCTACGCCTCCCTGTCCGTGGACTACGCCGAGAAGCTGGCCCACGCCCAGCTGGACGCCACCAAGGCCTACACCGACACCGGTCTGGCTCAGCTGCGCACCCTGATGGCCGTCAAGGATGCCGAAGGCCTGAAGAGCTACATGGAAGGCCAGCAGAAGGTCGCTAAGGACCTGGCCGAGCGCCTGAAGGGCGACGCCGAGAAGGTCGTGGCCCTGCAGCAGGACTTCGTCCAGCAGAGCCAGAAGCTGACCGAAGAGAACGTCAAGCAGGCCCAGGCGACCGCCACCAAGGCGACCGCCCAGAAGTAAGCCGCCGCTGCCGGCCAGGCCGGCAACCGACGCGCTTCGAAAACCGCCGCCCTCCGGGGCGGCGGTTTTTTGTGGGTGGTCGCCACGCACGGCGTGGCCTGGGCGGCGGCTTGCGCTATGCTCTTGGGCTGGCACAGGGCGCCGATGAACCTCTCAGGGAGTGACACCATGAAACGCTGGATACCAATGCTGCTGCCGGGGCTGCTGCTGGCCGGCTGCGAGATCATGCCCCCCGCCCCGACGCCCACCGAGCGCATCGAGGTGGTCGACCGCGAGGTCGAGCCGGCCGAGGAGGTCCGCGAGGTCGCTCCCGGGCGCGTGGCTCGCCAGGTGGCCTTCCCCGCCGCCGAGTATGCCGCCCTGGAGAAGTCGGGCAGCGCCGTGATCAGCGGCCGACTGACGCTGGGCGGCCAGCCGGTGGCGGGCGCCGGCGTCTCCGCCGCGCCAGTGACCACCTACTCCGCCGAGGCGGCGGAGAAGGCGCTGGCCGGCATCGCCGTGGAGCCCGCCGACCCACGGGCGCGGGAGTACACCCACAGCACCCGCACCGACGGCAGCGGCCGCTTCCGCCTCACCGGCCTGCCCGCAGGCGCGTTCTACCTCTCCGGCGCCGGCGCCGACCCGCGCACCGGCGAGGCGCGGGTGGTGATCCGCCAGGTGCAGCTGAGCCGTGGCCAGCAGTTGGAGGTCGACCTCAGCCGCTGAGCGGCCAAGACGGCGCGGCCAGCGCCCTACCAGCCCAGCGCCTGCTTGACGAAGGGAATGGTCAGCTTGCGTTGGGCGGAGAGCGAGGCGCGATCGAGGGTGGCCAGCACCTCGAAGAGTTCGCCCAGCCGTCGCGGCCCGCGGTGCAGGATATAGCGGGCCACCTCGTCCGGCAGCGCCATGCCCCGCCCCCGGGCGCGCAGCTGCAGCGCGGCCAGCCGCCCGGCATCATCAAGCCCCTGGACGTGGAAGGTGACGCCCCAGGTGAGCCTCGAGGCGAGATCGGGCAGCTTGACCGGCAGCTGCCTGGGCGCGGCGTCGGCCGCCACCAGTAGCCGCTTGCCCGCATCACGCAGGCGATTGAAGGCGTGGAACAGCGCCTCCTCCCAGCGCTTGCGCCCGAGCACCCGCTCCAGGTCGTCGATGGCCACCAGGTCGAGGCGCTCGATCTCCTCGAGCATCAGCGGCGGGAAGTGCCCAAGCTCCGCCAGCGGCAGGTAGAGGGCGCGCAGGCCCCGATCCGAGGCGGCATGGCAGGCGGCCTGGAGCAGGTGGCTGCGACCCACGCCCTCCCCGCCCCACAGGTAGAGGAAGGGTTCCCCGCTCTCGTCCAGCTGCTGGACAAGGCGAGCGACCAGGCTGGCATTGGGCCCGGGATGGTAGTTGGCGAAGGTGGCGTCGTCACGCAGGCCGACGCCCAGCGGCAGCTGCGCCGGGGTCCTGCTCATGGCGCCTCCTCATCGTCGCGTCGAGCGAGCGTGGCGTCGTACAAGGTACTGTTCTTGTAGCGTTCATTGAGCTCGCGCAAGAGTACCATGATCACCGCCGCCGCAGGCAGCGCCAGCAGCACCCCGGTGAAACCGAACAGGTTGCCGCCGGCCAGCACGGCGAAGATCACCGCCACCGGGTGCAGGCCGATGCGGTCCCCCAGCAGCTTGGGCTGCAGCACCGTACTCTCGATCGCCTGGCCGATGCTGAACACCGCCACCACGCCCAGCAGCGCCAGCCAGGTGCCGAACTGGAAGAAGGCGACGATCAGCGCGATGCTGATGCCGACGATGAAACCCAGGAAGGGCACGATGCTGGCCAGCCCCGAGATCAGCCCGATCAGCACCCCGAAGCGCACCCCCATCAGGGTGAGCCCCAGGCCGTAGATCACCCCCAGGCTCAGCATCACCAGCAGCTGGCCGCGCAGGAAGGCCGAGAGCACCTCGTCACAGCGCCCGACCAGGCGCAGCGTGTCGGCCTCCCAGCCCCGCGGCAGCAGGTCGCGCAGGCTGGCCATCAGGCGCTTCCAGTCGAGCAGCAGGTAGAAGGTCACCACCGGAATCAGCGACACATAGGTCACCCAGGTGATGAAGGCCATGCCCGAGCGCCCCACCTGGCCGAGGAACTGGGCCAGGTAGCCGCCGGCATCCTGCCAGTGGTCGGCCAGGGTCGCCTGGACGTTGTCCAGCTCACCGGCCACGTCGAAGCCGGTCCAGGCCTGGATCTGCGGCGCCACCACCGTCTCCAGCCACTCGAAGATGCCCGGGGTCACCTCGCCGAGCTGGCGAAGCTGCTGCACCAGCAGCGGAATCAGCACCAGCAGCCCCACCGCCAGCACCGCCAGCAACACCAGGAAGACCGCGCAGACCGCCAGCGGTCGCGACAGCCCCCAGCGCTCCAGGCGATTGGCCAGGGGGTCGGCCAGGTAAGCCAGGATCATGCCGGCGATGAAGGGCATCAGCATCGTCTCGAGCTGCAGCAGCAGCCACACCAGGCCTGCTGCCGCCGCCAGGACCCACCACTCTCTGCGCATCTCGCTCTCCCTGTCAGGGCCGCGCGGCATGCCCTCACGGCTGCCTGCGCGGCGTCTTGATGCTACAATCCTGCACCCGATCTTGATTCAGCAGCCGCTCTTGCCCATCCGCCTGGACCACGCCTGCGCTGACAGCCGGTGCGGCCCATGCCGACGACCTATCGACAGGACCCGAGATGACCGACTCCCCCTCTTCCCGCCCCTCGCTCAGCTACAAGGACGCCGGCGTCGATATCGATGCCGGCAATGCCCTGGTCGACCGCATCAAGGGCGTCGCCAAGCGCACCACCCGCCCCGAGGTGATGGGCGGTCTGGGCGGCTTCGGCGCCCTGTGCCAGCTGCCGAGCGGCTACCGGGAGCCGGTGCTGGTCTCCGGCACCGACGGCGTGGGCACCAAGCTGCGCCTGGCCATGGACCTGGGCCGCCACGACACCATCGGCATCGACCTGGTGGCAATGTGCGTCAACGACCTGGTAGTGGCCGGCGCCGAGCCGCTGTTCTTCCTCGACTACTATGCCACGGGGAAGCTCGACGTGGACATCGCCGCCGACGTGGTCACCGGCATCGGCGAGGGCTGCGAGCAGGCCGGCTGCGCCCTGGTGGGCGGCGAGACCGCCGAGATGCCCGGCATGTACGAGGGCAGCGACTATGACCTGGCCGGCTTCTGCGTCGGCGTGGTGGAGAAGTCCGAGATCCTCGACGGCAAGAAGGTCGCCGAGGGCGATGCGCTGCTGGGCATCGCCTCCTCCGGCCCCCACTCCAACGGCTACTCGCTGATCCGCAAGATCCTCGAGGTCTCGGGCGCCTCTCTCGACACCGACCTGGACGGCAAGGCGCTGGGCGACGCCCTGATGGCGCCCACCCGCATCTACGTCAAGTCGCTGCTGTCGCTGATCAAGGAGAGCGGCGTACCGGTCCATGCGCTCTCCCACATCACCGGCGGCGGCCTCACCGAGAACCTGCCCCGGGTGCTGCCCGAGGGCCTCGCGGCGAAGGTCGACGTGGCCAGCTGGACCCGCCCGGCGGTCTTCGACTGGCTACAGCAACAGGGCAACGTGGCCGAGGAGGAGATGCACCGGGTGCTCAACTGCGGCATCGGCATGGTGGTGGTGGTGCCGGCCGAGAAGGCCGACCAGGCCCGCGCCCACCTGCAGGCCCTGGGCGAGACGGTGCATCGCATCGGCGAGATCGTCGCCCGGGACGGCGACGAGGAACAGGTCCGCCTGGAGAACCTTCGGGCATGAGCGATACCGACTACGCCAGCGACACCCTGAACGACTTCGCCTCGGAGCCGGTCGGTGCGCGCCGGGTGGTGGTGCTGATCTCCGGAAGCGGCAGCAACCTGCAGGCGCTGATCGACGAGCAGACCCATGACCGCCTGGGCGGCGAGATCGTCGCGGTGATCTCCAACGAACCCGACGCCTACGGCCTCACCCGCGCCCGGGAGGCCGGGATCGACGCCGTGGTGCTCCCTCACCGCGAGTACGACAGCCGCGAGGCCTACGACGGCGCCCTGATCAAGGTGATCGAGCGCCATGAGCCGGACCTGATCGTGCTGGCCGGCTTCATGCGCATCCTCACCCCGCGCTTCGTGCAGCGCTTCCTCGGGCGGATGCTCAATATCCACCCCTCGCTGCTGCCCGCCTACCAGGGGCTCGACACCCACGCCCGGGCCCTGGCCGACGGCGTGGCCGAGCACGGCTGCAGCGTGCACTTCGTGACCGAGGAGCTCGACGGCGGCCCCGTGGTGATCCAGGCGGCCGTCGAGGTGGCCGAGGGCGAGACCGAAGCGAGCCTCAAGGAGAAGGTGCACGCCCGCGAGCACCTGATCTATCCCATCGCGGTGAAGTGGTTCCTGGAGGGGCGCCTGCAGTTCGTTCCCGGCGGCGCCACCCTGGACGGCACCCCGCTGCCGGCACAGGGCGTGCGGCTCTCCCACGCCGATGCGGCCGAGGAGCTGGACGAGCAGTAGCCGCAGGCAGCGTGGCATGATGCGGCCCCAACGAAAGACCCGCCGGCGTCCGACGCCGGCGGGTCTTCTCGTTTCCAGCAGCAGGCGCGCCGCGGTTACGTGCGCGGCAGGGTGACCCCGCGCTGCCCCATGTACTTGCCGCCGCGGTCCTTGTAGGAGGTCTCGCACACCTCGTCGGATTCCAGGAAGAGCATTTGCGCCACGCCCTCGTTGGCGTAGATCTTGGCCGGCAGGTTGGTGGTGTTGGAGAACTCCAGGGTCACGTGACCCTCCCACTCCGGCTCCAGCGGCGTCACGTTGACGATGATGCCGCAGCGCGCGTAGGTGGACTTGCCCAGGCAGATGGTCAGCACGCTGCGCGGGATGCGGAAGTACTCCACGGTGCGCGCCAGGGCGAAGGAGTTGGGCGGAATCACGCAGACGTCGCCCTTGATGTCGACGAAGCTCTTCTCGTCGAAGGCCTTGGGGTCCACCACCGCCGAGTGGATGTTGGTGAACACCTTGAACTCGTCGGCGCAGCGCACGTCGTAGCCGTAGCTGGAGGTGCCGTAGGAGATCACCCGACGGTCATTCACGTAGCGAACCTGGTCGGGCTCGAAGGGGTCGATCATCCCCTCCTGCGCGGCCATGCGGCGGATCCACCTGTCGGACTTGATGCTCATCGGGACATTTCCTGCTGAAGTGAAGTCTTGGGCCTGGGCGCCAGGCCGCGGGGCCACATGATAGCGGCCCCGGCCACGGGCGTCACCTCGACGCCACGGGCTCAGTCGCTGAAGGAGATGCTGGGCCCCGCGTCGGCCTGCCCCTGCACCTGCGCGGCCACCTGGCGGGCCATGTCGCGGAAGATGGCCGTCACCTCGCCGTCGGGTTCGGCGGCCACCGTGGGCCGCCCACCGTCGACCTGCTCGCGGATGGAGAGCGCCAGGGGCAGCCGGCCCAGCACCCGGGTCTCGTACTCGGCGGCGATGCGCTCGCCGCCCCCCTCGCCGAAGATCGGCTCGGCGTGGCCACAGTTCGAGCAGACATGGAGACTCATGTTCTCCACCACCCCGAGCACCGGCACCTTCACCTTGCGGAACATCTCGATCCCCTTGCGGGCGTCGAGCAGGGCGATGTCCTGGGGGGTGGTGACGATCACCGCGCCGTCCACCGACACCTTCTGGGCCAGGGTCAGCTGGATGTCGCCAGTGCCCGGCGGCATGTCGATGAACAGGAAGTCCAGGTCATCCCATTGGGTCTGGCTCAGCAGCTGCTGGAAGGCACCGGCCACCATGGGCCCCCGCCATACCATGGGTTCCCGGGTGTCCACCATGAAGGCCATGGACATCGCCTGGAGGCCATGGGCCTCGAGCGGATGCATGCGGTTCTCGCCGGCGGCCTGGGGCCGCACGCCCTCGCCTACCCCCAGCATCTGGGCCTGGCTGGGCCCGTGGATATCGGCATCCAGGATGCCGACTCGATAGCCTTCGGCCGCCATGGCCAGCGCCAGATTGACGGTGACGGTGGACTTGCCCACGCCTCCCTTGCCGGATGCCACGGCGACGATATGCTTGACCCCTTCGATCACGGAATGCTCCTCTCGTTGTCATCGGCCGGGGCCTGCATCGCCGCCCCGCGCTGTCGGTAATGGGCCGTCAGAACTCGGCTGTCGGATCAGTATACCCATGGGGCCCGGCGCCGTCCCGGCTCCCCCAACGGCGAACGGCGGGCCGAAGCCCGCCGTCGCGCTGGCGCCATCCCGAGCGATGACTACTCCTCGTCGGCCTCTTCGGCGGTGACGCTGGCCTCGAGATCGGCCAGCTCGCTGCGCCAGGTGGCCAGCTGGGCCTCCAGGCGCTCGAGCTGCTGCTCGCGGCGATCCGCCTCCGCCTCGATGGTGGCGATCTCGTCGCGGCCGATGCCGATGGCGATCATCAGGTCGTCGCGCTCGGCGCGGGCCTCCTGCACCTCGGCGCGGGCGGCGTCACGCTCGTCGCGGGCCTCGCCGACCTCCTCGGCCACCTCGTCGCGCCAGATCTCCAGCGCCTCGATCTCCTCCTCGAGGGCCTCGAGGTGGGCCTGGCGCTCCTCGAGCTCGGCCGCGACGCCGGCCAGACGCTCCTCGGTCTCCTCGACCTGCTCGCGCAGGGACTCGAGCTCGGCATCGGCCTCGTCGCGGGCCGCCTCGGCCTGCTCGCGGGTGTCGACCGCCTGCTGGCGCTCCTCCTCGGCCTCCTGGCGGGCGGCCTCCGCCTCCTGGCGCGCTTCCTCGGCATCCTGGCGGGCGGCCTCGGCGTCATCGCGCGCCTGCTCCACGGCCTCGACCTCCTCGCCCAGCGCCTCGAGTGCGGCCTGCAGTTCGGCCTGCTGCGCCTCGAGGGCCTCGAGCTCCTCCTGGAGGCCATCGCGCTGCTCGGTGAGCGACTCGAGCTGCGCCTCGGCCTCGCCGATCTCGGCATTCAGACGCTCGAGCTCGCCGCGCGCCTCGGCCTGCTCCTCGGCCATGGCGGCCTCGGCGGCATCGCGCTCGTCCTGGAGTTCGGCCAGGCGCGCCTGCAGCGCCTCGATCTCCTCGCCGGCCTCGTCGCGCTCGTCGAGCTGACTCACCAGCGTCTGGTTGCGCGACTCCAGCGCGGCGAGCTCCGCCTCCAGGGCCTCGCGAGCCTCACGATGAGAGCCGGAGTTGGACTGGGCAACGAGGGCCCAGATGACGGCGACGGCGGCGACGCCCGCCAGCCCCTTGACACGGTTGTCCTTGAACGGTGATGTCTGGGAGGTTTCCGACATGGATGCATCCTCTCTGAGTCAACCTAGGGATCGGGACCGGCCGGCATGGGCCGAGCGGCCAAGCACTTCGAATCCTGCCCGGGTGGCGTTCAGGCGATCAGGATTCCAACCTACTGAAGCCCAGCATACAGAGGGGGTCTCACAGGGGAAAGGGACGGCGCCGGGGGAGGCTCAACGCTCAGAAGCGCTCCGCGGCCCTGAGAAACCGCCACTCGCCCACCGGCACCCGGCCCAGCGACACCCCGCCGATGCGCAGCCGGCGGGTGGCGACCACGGTCAGCCCCACGGCCCGGCACATCAGCGCAAGCTGGCCGGGCACCATGCCCTTCAGCGCGAAGCGCAGGCGAGTCTCGCTCTGCCAGCTGACCTTGCCGGGCGCCAGCCGTCGTCCCGGCACCGCCGTGCCATCCCGCAGCGATGCGAGCTGACGCTCGTCCAGGCTGCCGATCACCTCCACCTGCCACTCCTCCTCAAGGCGCGTCCGCCCCTCGTCGAGACGCCGCGCCACCCCACGATCCTGGGTGAACACCAGCAGCCCCTCCTCGCCGGGGGCCAGCGGCAGCAGCGTGGTCAGGCCGCGAAAGTGCGCCTTGAGGGGGGCCTGGCCGGCGGGGTCCTCGGTCCAGTGGGTGGCCTTGCGGATCAGCCGCCTGGCCAGGTCCTCGCCTTCGCCCCCGGCCTTGGCGGCAGCAATGTCGGCGGGCGCATTGAACAGCAGGGTGGCCGGCGGGATCTCCCGGGGCGTGGCGCCGGGGGCGAGCTCGATACGCTCATCGGCGACCTTGAACTGGGGCTCCTCGACGATGCGGCCATCGACCCTCACCCAGCCACCGGCGATATAGAGCTCGGCCTCGCGGCGCGAACAGGGCAGCTCGCGGGCCAGCCGCTTGGAGAGCCGCTCACCGGCGTCCGTGTCACTCATGTTTCATCCTTCTGCTGATCGATGGGGTGGGGTGGCGCCTCGAGGCGCCAGTTGGAGAGCCAGGGGATGCCCCGCACCTCCACATCCAGGCTGCGCAGCCAGCGGGCGGTGACCAGGTTGGACTGGTGGGTCAGCCAGTAGGCGCGGGGATAGGGCACGAAGGCGAGATCGAACTCCTCGCTGTAGACCGGCGCGACGCCTGGCGCCTCGAAGTGGGCATCCAGACGGCGCTTGAGGGCCACCACCCGGGCCTCTTCGGCCACCAGCGGATAGACCCGCACCAGCCCTTCCGGGGCGAGGCCCGACAGCTCGCCCCGGGTGGTGATTGTCTCGTGCACGCCGCGCCCCAGGCCGCTGGCGGTGGGCCAGAGCAGGGCCGAGGCACCGGCCAGCAGGTGGCGCTCGCCCTCCACGTACCAGCGCCACTCGCCGTAGCTGTAGCGCACCATGCCGCCCTCCCGGCGCGGCAGCACCAGGCTGGCGTGGCGGCCGTGGTCGAGCAGGTAGACCGTCACCGGCGCCACGCTGGCCTCCGGCGGGGTCAGCCGACCGGCACAGCCGACCAGGCCCAGCAGGGCGAGCAGCAGCGCTCCCCGGGTCAGCGCGCTCGAGATGCCCATCTCAATGGGCCAGCCAGATGCAGTGCTTGGCCCCCTTGCCGGGGCGATGGGCGCGCACCGTGACCGTCTCGACCAGCAGGCCGACCCGGCGCAGGCGCTCGGTGAAGGCCGGATCCTGGCCCGCCGACCACACCGCCAGCACGCCGTCGGGGCGCAGCGCCGCCTGGGCGGCGGCCAACCCCTTGGGCGAGTAGAGCCAGTCGTTCTCGCGCCGGGTCAGCCCCTCGGGACCGTTGTCCACGTCGAGCATGATGGCGTCGAAGCCGCCAGGCTCGCGGCGCAGCAACTCGCCCACGTCGCCCACGCTGACCCGGGTGCGCGGATCGTCGAGGGGGTAGCCGGCGGCGGCGCCGAGCGGGCCCCGATTCCACTCCACCACCCCCGGCACCAGCTCGGCCACCACCACCTCGGCGTCCTCCCCCAGGGCGGCCAGCGCCGCGGCCAGGGTGAAGCCCATGCCCAGGCCACCCACCAGCACCCGGGCCGCGGGACGCTCGGCGATGCGCTGGCAGGCGAGCTCGGCGAGGGCATCCTCGGAGCCGTGCAGGCGCGTGTTCATCAGCTCGCCGGCGGTGCCGGCGATGCGGATGGAGAATTCATCATTGCGCCGCAGCAGGCGCAGCTCGGTGCCCTTGCCGGGAATGCTGGCGGTGCCGATCAGTTCGAACTTGGCCATGGTCTCTCGCTGGCGATGGAAGAGGGAGGGCGGAACCCAGCGGCCGCTGGCGCCTCGAAGGTCAGGTCCACACCCGGCCAACGAGGAGTCCCGATGCCGACCCCGCGCCCCCTGAGTGCCCTTCGTCCCCTGCTGGGGGGACTCATTATGCTGGCAGTCGCCGCGGCTTGCCATGCACAGGCCGGGGAGGCGTCACCACCGCCCCTCGACCCGGCCGGCCTGGAGCGCCTCGACGCCCAGGCGTCGCGCCTGGAGAGGCTGCACGCCCTGGTGGTGGCCGAGCAGGGCGAGATCCGCTTCGAGCGCGCCTATGGTGGCCCAGGGGTCGACCGGCCGACCAACGTCAAGTCGCTCTCCAAGACGGTGCTGGCGGCGCTGGTCGGCGCCGCCATCGAGGCGGGACACCTCGATTCGCCGGATCAGCCGGTCGCCGAGCTGCTCGGGCCACGGGTCCCCGCCGAGGCCGACCCGCGGGTTCGCGAGATCACCCTGGGCCACCTGCTGTCGCTGCAGGCCGGCCTCGAGCGCACCTCCGGCGCCAACTACGGCAGCTGGGTGGCGAGCCCCGACTGGGTGCGCGACGCCCTCTCGCGCCCCTTCGTCGACGAGCCTGGCGGGCGCATGCTCTACTCCACGGGCTCGAGCCACCTGCTCTCCGCGGCGCTGACCCGCGCCGGCGGCGAGAGCACCCTTACGCTGGCGCGGCAGCTGCTGGGCGAGCCGCTCGACATCGCCATTCCCGCCTGGCCCCGAGATCCCCAGGGGGTCTACTTCGGCGGCAACGACATGCAGCTCTCACCGCGGGCGCTGGTGAGCATCGGCGAGCTCTACCGCCTGGACGGCGTCATCGATGGCACCCGGGTGCTGCCCGAGGGGTGGGTCGAGGCCTCCTGGCAGCCGCGGGGCCGCTCGCCCTGGACCGGCGACGGCTATGGGTACGGCTGGTTCGTCACCGAGCTCGCCGGCGAGGCCGCCTTCTACGGCCGCGGCTTCGGCGGCCAGGCGCTCTATGTGATTCCCGCCCGGGGGCTGACCGTGGCCATCACCTCGGACCCCGAGCCACCCTCCCCCGGCGGCGCCTTCCAGGGGGAGCTCAACGCCCTGGTGGCCACGCTGCTTGCCGACTGATCACTGCCCCCACTGACCGGAGCGCTTCATGGCGCCCCACTGGTGCTTGCGCCTCGCGAACCACTGCCACATGCCGCGGCAGCGCCACAGAGTGTTGAGCTGGCGATAGCCGAAGTTCTCGAGGATCGCCACCAGGAAGAGGCGCAGCATGTCGCGGCGGCGCCGATAGACGCGAAACGACAGGGTCTCCAGCAGCAGGCCGTTGACCGATAGCAGGATACCCATGCCGATGGCCACCAGCAGGAAGGCGGTCAGTGCTTCCAGCGAGACCACCCCGAAGGCGAAGCCCCAGAGCATGAAGAGGTAGCCGGCCAGCTCCACCAGGGGGCCAAGCCACTCGAAGAGCGTCATGAAGGGCCAGGCCAGGTGCCCCGGCGCCCCGCCCCGGGGGCTTGACGCCAGGCGAGTGTGGCGACTCAGGCTCTCGGCCAGGCCACGCTGCCAGCGGCTGCGCTGCTTGCCCAGGGTGGCCAGGTCCTCCGGCGCCTCGGTCCAGCAGATCGGGTCGGGCAGGTAGCGGATGCGATAGGGTAGCCGCTTCTCGCGGTGGTAGCGGTGCAGCCGCACCACCAGCTCCATGTCCTCGCCCACGGTGTCGGTGCTGTAGCCGCCCACCGCGATGACCCGCTCGCGGTCGAAGAGCCCGAAGGCCCCGGAGATGATCAGCACCGCGTTCATGGGCGACCAGCCCAGGCGACCGAACAGGAAGGCACGCAGGTATTCGACGATCTGGAAGCGCGCCAGCAGGTTCGTGGGAATGCCCGCCTCCAGCAGGAAGCCCCCCTGCACTCGGGAGCCGTTGGCGATCCGCACGGTGCCCCCGGCGGCCACGGTTCGTTCATCCTCCAGGAAGGGCTGGACCACCCGCAGCAGGCTGTCGCGCTGCAGGATGGAGTCGGCGTCCACCGCGCAGAACAGGCCGTGACGGGCGGCATTGATACCGGCATTGAGGGCATCGGCCTTGCCCCCGTTGCGCTTGTCGATCACGCGCAGGTTGGTATGGCGCCGGGAACGGTAGATGCCCAGCACCTCCTGATGCGGCACGCCGAGACGCAGCGGCTCCGGATGCGTCTTGAGGTCGAAGGCATCGCGCAGCACCTCGAGGGTCTCATCCTTCGAGCCGTCGTTGATGACCACCACCTCGTAGTCGGGGTACTGCAGCTGGAGCAGGGAGAGCACCGAGGTGCGGATGGTCGCCGCCTCGTTGTAGGCGGGCACCAGCAGCGACACCGCGGGCTCGATCCCCAGGTAGGGCGCCTCGGCCCCCAGTTCGGCGCGCAGCTTCATGTAGCGGCGCAGGCTGACCATGGAGAAGAGATTCAGCAGCAAATAGCCACCGTTGAGCAGCAGGAAGTAGCCGATGAAGCCGATCTGGGCCCACCAGGCCCAGTCGAAAGCCAGCAGCCCCTCGATGATCGTCATGGGCGCCCTCCCTCGGCAAGGGCGCGCTTCAGGGCATCGCGCCCGTAGCGGTCGCTACAGGCATCATGCAGCCCCTCGAGGCGCTCCCGGGTGATGCCGGGAAGCCCGACCAGGGCATCTGCCGCCGCCTGCCGCACCCACCAGTCCCGGTCCTCCAGGTGAGGCAGCAGCAGCGTCTCGTCTTCGCGACGCGCCTGACGACGCAGCGCGCGAATGGCCGCAAACCGCACGCGAGAGGATTCGCTGAGCAGGCTGCGGCTCATCAGCGCATGGTCGCGCGGGTCACTCAGCTCTCCCAGGCAGGCCAGGGCCGCGCCGAGGGTCGTCTCTCGCTCGCCGGGTTCGGCCAGGCAGCGGCGCGCCCAGGGCGCCACCTGTGCCGGGTCGGCACAGCCGAGCAGCGCCGCCAGGCGCTCCCGCTGCGCCGGCGTGGCTCCCTCGAGGCCCTCGAGCAGCGGCGGCGTCAGCGCCGCAGGGCCTGCCTGGCGGCAGAGCGCCTGCAGCCGCGGCAGGGCCAGGTCGCGACGCTGGGCCATCAGGGGGACCAGCCTGGCCATGGCGCGCCGGGCATCCATGGCCACCAGGGCGCGGGCCGCGGCCAGGGCGACCATGGAATTGCGCGACCCCAGCAGCGGGGAGACGTCGGACCAGAAGCGTTCATCACCGAGATAGCCCAGGCAGGCCAGGGCCAGCAGACGCCGATGCGTCCGCCGGGACCCCAGCATCGCGAGCACGCTGCCGATCAGGTCCAGGGAGATAAACAGGGCGTTGAGCCGCTCGCGGGCGGGCCCCCGCAGCTGGCGGTGCAGCCGCGCCCAGAGCAGCAGCAGCCACAGGCGCTCGCCCTGGTGGATCGGGGAGTGTTGCCGGGGGTCCGCGGCGTCCAGCGTCCAGGCCACCAGCCGGGGGTGCCACTCGGCAACGAAGGCAGCGCGCTGTCGCTCCCGGCGTGCGGCCAGCTCCGAGACCACCAGCACCTGGGCCATGACCAGCAGGGTCAGCCCCCCCAGGACGAGGGCGGAATAGACGGCGAGGCGCAGCACCGGATCCTCTGGCAGCGTGGTGACCCACTGCAGGCCCTCGCGCCAGGCGAGTGGCGTCCAGAGCGGCTCAGAAGGCATGACGCAGGCCCAACTGGATGCCGTGACGGTCGTAGAGGTCGCCCTGACTCAGGGTGCCCACCTCCCAGCTCACCGCCCAGTCGGGGCGCCACCAGTGCCGGCCGCGCAGGGCCAGAGCAGTCACGCTGGAGGTGACCACCTCGCCCCCGGGCAGGCCTTCCTCTTCTCGCCCGAGGCTGGCGCGCAGGCCGACCACGCTGCGCTCGCCGTAGTAATGATCCAGGGCCAGGGCATGGCCCACCGGCGTACCCGCCCCCGAGACGTCGCTGACGTTGAGGGTATAGCCGGCGCGCCAGGGGCCCCAGTAGCGCTCCGCGCCCAGGGCCAGGCGGTCAACCCGGGAGGCGTCATACTCGGTGCGGCGCAGGCTGGCCGCCCCGACGAAGCCTTGGGGAAGGCGCCGCTGCAGCCTGAGGTCGGCATACCAGCGAGGCAGGAAATCGGCATCGAAGGTGCGCCCCGCCTCGGGCTGGAGCACCCAGTTGGCGTCCAGCGGCAGCGCGGCCCCCAGCTCAACGCCTTCATCCCGCTCGCCATAGCGGCGATCGCGGGTCACGGCGCCATACCAGGTGGGGTCGCCCGGGCGCGTGGACTGGAAGTCGAGACGCTGGCCCTGCCAGTCGGAAAAGCCGCTATCGATCCGGTCGATCCGGTGGGATGCTTCCACCTCGAGCCGACGCGGTTCTCCTTCGCTCGCCTGAGCGAGCGGCAGGCTCAGTGCGAGCAGCAGGCAGCCGAGGCCGTTACGGGTCATCACACTCCCTTGCATCAGCGCTTCCTCATCAGCCGACGCAGGCGCGCCAGCAGCTCATCCGGTTGAAAGGGTTTGGTCACATAGTCGTCGGCGCCCAGCTCCAGGGCGCGAACCACATCCGTCTCGCGGGCCTTGGCGGTCAGCATCAGCACCGGCACCGCCTGCCAGGCGGGCCGCTGGCGCAGTCGCCCCAGCACCTCAAGGCCGTCATGGTAGGGCAGCATGACATCCAGCAGCACCAGGTCCGGCGGCGCCCCCTGCTCAAGCGCCTCCAGCGCCTGGCGGCCGTCGGCGGCATGTCGGACCGCATAGCCGTGGCGCTCCAGCAGGAAGCGGATCAGGAAGGCGATATCCTCTTCATCCTCCACCATCAGGATGCTCGGCCGTGAAGCGGACTCACTCATGGGTTTCCTCCTTGATCGACTCGAACGGCGGTTGCGCGCGGGGCAACCATACACGGAAGCAGGTGCCCTGCCCGGGCACGGAGGTGAAGCCGATCTCGCCCCCCATCAACTCGACCAGTCGACGGGTGATGGCCAGGCCCAGGCCGGTGCCCCCGGTGCGGCGGCGATCCGAGCCGTCCGCCTGGGCGAAGCGCTCGAAGACCCTGGGCTGGAACGCCAGAGGAATCCCAGCCCCCTGATCGCTCACCGCCACCTCGAGCCCCTCGCGGTCGGCCGTGGCCCGCCGCATGATCGCCACGCCGACCTTCCCCCCGGGGGGAGAGTGCTTGATGGCATTGGAGAGCAGGTTGGCCATCACCTGGGCGAAGCGGTCGGGGTCGACGCTGACCGCATCCTCGGCCGGCGGCGCCCGTACCAGCTCAAGGCTGACGGAAAAGCTGTCCGCGAAGGGGGCATTGTCGCCCAGCGCCTGCGCCACCAGTTCGACCAGAGCGACCCGCCGGGGCCGCATGACCAGCTGTCCTGCCGCCAGTTTCTCCATGTCGAGGATGTCATCGATCAGCCGCGCCAGGCGCACGCCGTTCTTGTCGGCAACCTCGACCAGGGAGCGGGCGTCGTCGGGCAGCGCACCGGCCAGTCCGCTGGCGAGCATCCCCATGGCGCCGCGAATCGCCGTCAAGGGGGTGCGCAGCTCATGGCTGACCGTGGAGACGAACTCCGCCTTCATCCGCTCGACCTGACGCCGCTCGGTAACGTCATGGGCGATGGCCAGGTGTTCGCCATCTCGGGTCGGCAGCAGTCGCACCTCGAAGATCGCCCCACCGGCATCCTCCTGCCAGAGGAAGTCGTGCCGCGCGGCCGCTCCCTCTGGGCCGTCGAGCCGCTTCAGGAGCGCCTGGCGAAGGGCCGCTGGTGCCTCGCCGTCATCGCCCAGGCGCCTCACCTGGCGGTCGGCAGCGATCCGGTAGAGGTGATCGGGCACCGCCTCGAGCAACGCCTCGAGGCGTGCCTCGCGGTGCTCCGCCTCCTCCAGCAGTCGTCGCCGCAGGGTTAGCACATGGCGGATCGCCGCGTAGGCGGCCACCGCCAGCAGGGCAACCAGCAGACCACCCAGGAGGCCCTGCTGGCTGGCACGCTCCGCCTGGGCGGCAGCCCGTTCGATGTCGAGGGCGAGTCGCCGGCGCTCCTCCGCCTCCTGCCCTTGAAGCAGCTCGCGGATGCCATTCATGGTCTGCCGGCCACCCGCCGCCAGCAGGCGCAGGGCCGCGGCCTCGAGGCCGTCGCTCTCGCGCACCGCCACGTTGGCCTCGGCGATGGCCAGGCGCTGCGCGGTCAGCCCATCGAGCCGAGCCAGGATCGACTCGGCTTCGGCGCCCTGGCGGTCGACCAGCACGCGTGCCAGCTGCTCGCGCTCCTGGGCCAGGCGTTCACGGGCCTGCCGATAGGGCGCAAGATAGTAGGGCCTGCCGGTGATGACGAAACCGCGCTCGCCGGTCTCCACATCGAGCAGGCTCGTCTGCATGGCCTGGAGGGAGGTCACCAGTTCGAGCCCGGCCTGCACGGAGGCATTGGCATCGAGTAGCGACTGCTGGACCCGCGACGCCTGCCACCCCATACCGAGCAGCAGCAAGCAGGCAAGCAGGGTCGCCAGGGTATGCACCGCCATCGGCGAGAGAGGTCGCAATTGCATCACCCTTTACGCATATGAACGCTAGGAAGCTTAGGCCAGTCGGCCAGCCGTGGCGACTCCTCTCCTCAACGCCCCACGGGGTGAACAGTGGCGCCGCACGCCCTGGCGGCCCTATGCTGGCGGGAATCACCACGGATGGCACGGCCGATGACCCCTCCTTCTCCCACGCGGCGCTCGCGTTACCCGCTCCCTCCCCTGCTGCCGCGAGTGGGTCGCTTCCTGTGGCGAGTGATCACCGCCTTCCTGCGCAACCGCGGCATCCTGCTGGCCGGTGGGGTGGGCTACAACATCCTGCTCTCCATCGTGCCGCTGTTCGCGCTGCTGGTGGTGCTGCTGGCCCGGGTGGTGGACGAGGCGCACCTGCTCGGGGTGCTGAGCATCCAGGCCCAGCACCTGGCCCCGGCCCACGCCGAGGTGCTGCTGGAGGCGGTGCGCGCCCTGCTCGACACCCGGGAGGTGATCGGCATCCTCGGCTTCCCGATCCTGCTGCTGTTCAGCTCCTTCGCCTTCCGCATGCTGGAAGACGCCCTGGCGATCATCTTCCATGCCCCGGACACCCACCACCACGGCCGCAGCGCCTGGGTCTCGGTACTGCTGCCCTATGCCTTCATGGTGGTGCTGGGGGCGGGGCTGATGGCGCTGACCCTGCTGGTCAGCCTGCTCAGCTCGCTCAACGCGCTATGGCTGGCGCTCTTCGACCGCGAACTGCCGCTGGCCGGGCTCTCGGACCCGGTGCTCAACCTGGCCAGCTTCTTCGGGGTCTTCCTGCTCTTCAGTGCCATCTACAAGGTGCTGCCGGTGGTCAAGGTCGCCCTGCGCCGGGCGGTGATCGGCGGCCTGGTGGCCGCCCTGCTGTGGGAGGGGGTGCGCCTGCTGCTGGTCTACTATTTCGCCAACATCTCCTTCGTCAACGCCGTCTACGGCTCGCTGGCCACCCTGATCGTGATGCTGCTGAGCCTGGAGGTGGGGGCCATCATCCTGTTGCTGGGCGCCCAGGTGATCGCCGAGCTGGAGCACAACGCCCGCCAGGGGCTGCCGTGGCACATCGACCCCCGCCGCCAGGCCGTCACCCGGGTGGACTAAGGGGGCAGCGCCGGGGGTGAGCAGGCCCGCAGGCGCCCTCAGCGACGGGAGGACTCCGCGCCACCCTGGCGCAGCCGGCGGATCAGACCCATCAGGCTCTTGCCACTGATCATGCCCAGCAGGTAGATCGCCACCAGCAGCAGGGCCAGGGGCAGCGACAGGCTCCAGGTCAGGAAGCGCACCTCCACCACGGCGATGTTCTGCACGAAGAGAATCAGTACCAGGGCCGTGATGATCAGCTTCACGGCCAGCAGCAGCTTGTCCATGCCCGCTCTCCTTGTCGAATCGGCCCTTCCAAGCTGGTCGGCGAACCTCGCCCTGTCAAGGCGCCCCCCGCCGCAGGGCCGGGACGCCATCAGAAGGTAGAGAGCCCGGTGGCCTCCATGATCCGGTAGCGCCAGCGCTGCCAGACGGTGGCGTCATCGTGTGCCGCGAAGGGTTCGCTGGTGGTGCGCTCCGGGGAGCTCTGCCAGCGGCGCTCGAAGAAGGCCGCGGCCTGCTCGAGGGCCGGCGAGCCGGGGGCGTCCAGCAGCCGGACGCTGGTCTCCAGGTTGAGGTTGTCGAGGTTGCGCCGGGTGAAGTTGGCCGAGCCGAGGACCAGCTCCGCCTCGCTCCCTCGGGCGGGTCGGCGCAGCAGCAGCTTGCTGTGGCACTGCTCGCCCCGGGTGGCGCACCAGCGCACCGCGATGCCCGCCTCGACGAGCTCGCGGGCCACCGGCCGGTTGGGGATGCCGCCCTTCTCCAGGCCGAAGGCATCGCGATTGAGGTCCAGCAGGGCGCGCACCTCGGCGCCCCGCTGCCTGGCCCGCTTGAGCGCCTCGATCACCTCGCGGTGGGAGAGATAGAAGACCGCCAGGTCGAGGCGATCCCCCTCGCCGCTGGCCCCGATGGCGGCCAGCAGGGCATCGCGGATCGCCCCTTCGGTGAGCACCTGTAGCCTTCCACCCTCGGGGGTGGGCGGGGCCGGCCGTGGCCCCGGGCCCGGCAGGCGGACACCGGACCAGGCGGCGACCGTGCGCTCGGAGGCCAGTAGGTCCAGGGCGGCGGCCCCCTCGAAGCGCAGGGCCACGTTGCCGTGGAGGCTGCTGGCGTCGTGGGGGTTGGCGGAGGTCACCAGCCCCGCCCAGCCCTCGCCGCGATCCACCACCAGGGTCTTGCGATGGTTGGCGTTGAAGTTGAGCATTGCCAGGTAGCTGCGCAGGGTCACCCGTCCGGGCCCCAGGGCATTGGGCAGCCAGCCGGCACGGGCGCTGTTGCCGAGCCAGCGCGGCCCAAGGTACCAGAGGCCCGACCACAGGGGGTTGGAGGCGCGTAGCCGATCGAGGTCGGTCAGCACCACCTCGATGCCGGCCTGGCGCAGCACCGCCAGGTGGTCGGGTTCGATGCCGCCGTAGAGCGTATTGAGCGGATCGCTGATCACCACCACCTCGAGCTCGGGATGGTCGCGCTTGCGCTCGACCAGAGCGTCGGTCAGCTCGGCGCTGAGGGGTCGCAGGCCGTCGGCGTCGCCGGCAAAGTCGTTGAACAGGAAGATATCCAGCACCACCAGGCGCCGGGCCTGACCGATCAGCGCCAGCACCTCGTCGAAGATGACCTGCTCGAGGCGACGCTCTCCCGCCGCATCGAACCAGGACTCGTCGGCCAGGAAGCGTACCTCATCGACCGCGCGCTGCGGCCAGGCCACGCCGACGCCCTCCGGCAGCGGCTTGACGCGCTGCCAGAGGCCCATGGCGATCCAGGCCGCCAGCGCCGCCGTAACGACCCATGGCCACATGCGCCCCTCCTCGTCTCGTCCACGTCCCGACCCTCGGGCGCTCCCCGACTCACGTACCGGGGCCCATTGGACCAAAGTTTACGTTTACGTAAGCTACCGAAACAAGCCGCCGCGTGTCGACAACAATGCCGCCATATGTCGGCGCCTTGGCGGCATTTCCCCGTCATTTCGCGACACTTCCACCAATCGCCGCAGGGATTGTCGACACTCTCGACCTGCCGGGGACGCGCCGCCTCGTTACAAGGTCGAATGTTCCCCCCCGGCGGCGCCGAGTACAAACGCCACAGCCAAGAACAACAACAGCAAAGCGAGGAATGCCCATGAACAACCAGAACCGCTGAGGTTATCGACGTGCTACTGAAACGTAAGTATGGTGAGGAACAACCCTACTGGCCGGTGGGGCCCTTCAAGGTTCGCCTCCCCTTCATCCACTTCCCCTGGGCCATCCCGGAGACCATCCAGGCGCTGGTGATGTTCGTCATCTCCCTGGGCATGATCCCGCTGCTAGAACAGTACCTCGGCATCCCCTACGAGGTGGCACTGGCCTTCGTGGTGGTCTGCGGCATCGGCTTCATCCTGCCGCCGCTGCTCGGGATTCCCTTCATCGCCGGCTGGATCACCCCAGCCATTCCGGTCGTGCTGCTGTTCATCGGCCAGTATGAGCCGGGCCCGGACGCCCTCAAGGCGATGATCGCCCTGCAGTTGATGGTCACCGCCATCTTCCTGTTCATGGCCGTCACCCGTCTGGGCACCAAGCTGGTCAACAATGTCCCCGACTCCATCAAGGCGGGCATCCTGCTGGGCGCCGGCATCGCGGCCATCAGCGGCGAGATCAGCGTGGGTGGGCGCCTCTACAATACCCCGATCTCGCTCGGCATCGGCGGCCTGATCACCCTCTACGTGCTCTTCTCGCTCTCCTTCCGCGACCTGGCCGAGAAGTACCGCTGGGCCCGCAACATCGTCGCCTACGGCATGGTGCCGGGCATGCTGATCACCATGGCCATCGGCTGGGGTGTGGGCGAGTACCCGCTGCCGACGGTGGAGTGGGGCATCGCCATCCCCGACTTCGGTGGCATCTGGGCCTACCTGCCCTTCTCCATCGGCGCACCGGGCATCGAGCTGATGATCGCCGCCATCCCCACCGCCATCATCGCCTACATCATCGCCTTCGGTGACATCATCGTCGGCCAGACCCTGATCAAGCGCGTCGACCACCTGCGCCCCGACGAGAAGATCGAGGTGGACGTGGATCGCGTGCACCTGATCACCGGCCTGCGCAACCTGATGCACTCCCTGCTGGCCCCCTACCCGGGCCTGGCCGGTCCGCTCTTCACCGGCGCCATGGCGACGGTCACCGAGCGCTACCGCTACGGCCGCAAGGCGATGGAGACCATCTATTCCGGCACCGCGGTGTTCTGGATGGTCGGCTTCTTTGCCCTCTTCCTGCTGCCGCTGGTCACCGCCTTCCGTCCGGTGCTGCCGATCGCCCTCTCCATCACCCTGCTGATCACCGGCTACCTGTGCATCGCGGTCGCCGTGGAGCAGATCAAGAACGCCACCGCCATGGGCGTGGCGGGCATCATGGGCGTGGTCCTGGCCACCCACGGCGCCGCCTGGGGCCTGGGCATCGGCCTGATCCTCTACTTCCTGATCGAGCACCGCGCCCGCAGCGTGCGCGCCGCCGAGGACGAGGAGCCGATCCACGTCGAGGATGACATGGTGGTGGAACAGGATGATGGCCGCGAGGAGATCTCCCCGGCCACCCGCTGAGCCAAGTGCCACCGGATGACCACATCCGGACCAACCGCAAGGGGCCGCTCCACCGGAGCGGCCCCTTGCGTTGCCATGCGGGCTGACCTGTCACTCCTGGTCGGGCAGATGCCCCGCAAAGCGGGCGGGATCGTCGCTGATCACGCTGGTCACGCCCCACGCCCACTGGTGGGCGAAGGCCGCCGGATCGTTGGCGGTGTAGCAGAGCAGCGGGTAGCCGGCCTCACGCACGGCCCTGGCACCGCGCCCACTCAGGCGCGTCCAGTCGGCATGCACGCTGAAGGTGTCCAGCGCCTCGCAGCGCTGCCGCCAGTCGTCGGGAATCCCCTCGAACAGCACGCCCAGGGCCAGCCGGGCGGCGGGGGCCAGGTCCCGGGCGCAGGCCAGCGCCTCGCCACTGAAGGAGGAGACGATCAGCCGCTCGGGGGACAGGACATCCAGGGCTGCGGGGACCGCCTCTTCGACCAGGGCCGCAGCGCTGCGGCCGCGGTTCACCTTGAGCTCCAGATTGAGGCCGAGCCCCAGGGCATCGACGAGGGCGAGCATCTCCGAGAGGGTCGCCATGCGCTCACCGCGGAACTCGTCGCCGAACCAGCCGCCCACGTCCAGGCGACGGGCCCGGGGCAGGTCCAGGTCCGCCAGGCGGGCGCGGCCATCGGAGCAGCGCTTGACCGTGGCGTCATGCCAGACCACCGGCGTGCCGTCGCCCAGCAGCTGGACGTCGAGTTCCACCCAGGTACAGCCCGCCCGGTGGGCGGCGCGCACCGCGGCCAGGGTATTCTCGGGGGCCCGAGCCGACAGGCCGCGGTGGGCGATCAGGCGTGGCAGGCTGATCGCGGGATGGGACGTGGCGGAATGAGGCATGAGGGGATGGGGCGTTGTGGGATAGTTCATGGGGCCTCTCGCGTCCTTGAGGGGGCCGGCCACCACGACAAGACGGCAGCGGCGACCGGAAATGGAAGCCAGCATAGCGAGATGCAGGAGCGAGGCACAGCCCCTGCGCGGCGGAATGGCGACCGAGCCTGGGCGGGCAGATATGATAGGCTTCGCGCCAACCCGTCATGGAGTGGAGAATCCGGATGAAAGTGGTGAGTCTCGAGCCCGGCGCCAGGCGCGATGCCTGCCTGGCGCGGCTGTGCGCGGCGGTCCACGGCACCCAGGCCGGCCTGGCGCCGCTGGTGGCCTTCAGCGGCACCCGTCACCTGCTGTTTCCCGCCGAGGCGGCACGGCTCTGGGCCCTGATGGACGAGCGAGGACGGCCCCTGGCGCTGGCCCTGCTGGTCATGGACGAGAGCGGCGAGGGCATGGCCGTGACCCTCGCCGCCTCCCTCGAGGAGAGCCGCGAGCCGCTGAGGCGCCTGCTCCGCGACCTGGCCCTCAACGCCCCTCTCTCGGTCACGCCCGGCGAGACCCTGGACGAGGCCTTCCTCGAGGCGTGCGGGATCACCCGCTGGGTGAAGAACGCCCAGGGAGAGCGGGTCGGGCTCGCCTTCCAGCACCCCGCGGCACTGTCGGGCCGGCTCTCCGCGCCGCTCGTCTTCGACGAGTCGGCGGTGCTGCGTCGCTTCAAGCAGGAGCGCGCCTTCTTCGAGGCGGAGAAGCAGGCCTTCGTCGAGGGGCTCGCCGACGCCTGAGCCTGCCGTTGGCGCTGCCGACTTGACCGGACACGTGAACGGCGTTTGGATATTGTCCCTATCCCGACTGTCTCTCATCCCGTCCAGCATTCTGCAAGACAAGGACTTACCAACATGGCCAAGCGTATCCAGTTTGCCCGCACCGGCGGCTCCGAGGTGCTCGAACTCGTCGATGTCTCCCCCGCCGAACCCGGCCCCGGCGAGGTGCGAATCGCCAACCGCGCCATCGGCCTCAACTTCATCGACATCTACTTCCGCACCGGCCTCTACCCCGCCCCGTCGCTGCCCTCCGGGCTCGGCACCGAGGGCGCCGGCGTGGTCGATGCGGTAGGTGAAGGGGTCAGCCACCTCGCGCCCGGCGACCGCGTCGCCTACGCCCAGGGGCCGCTCGGCGCCTATGCCGAGCTGCATACCCTGCCCGCCGACAAGGTGGTCAAGCTGCCCGATGCCATCGACTTCGAGACCGCCGCGGCCAGCATGCTCAAGGGGCTGACGGTGCAGTACCTGATGCGCCAGACCTTTCCCCTCAAGGGCGGCGAGACCATCCTGTGGCATGCCGCGGCCGGCGGCGTGGGCTCCATCGCCTGTCAGTGGGCGCGGGCGCTCGGCGTCAGGCTGATCGGCACCGTCAGCTCGCCGGAGAAGGCGGCCCTGGCCGAGAAGAACGGCGCCTGGGCCACCATCGACTACACCAAGGAGAACGTGGTCGAGCGGGTGCGCGAGCTCACCGACGGCGCCATGTGCGACGTGGTCTACGACTCGGTGGGCAAGGACACCTGGGAAACGTCCCTCGACTGCCTCAAGCCGCGCTCGCTGATGGTCAGCTTTGGCAACGCCTCCGGCGCGGTCGAAGGCGTCAATATCGGCATCCTCAACCAGAAGGGGTCGCAGTTCGTCACCCGCCCCAGCCTCAATGGCTATGCCGACACCCCCGAGCGGCTGCAGATGATGGCCGACGAGCTCTTCGCCATGCTCGAAAGCGGCAAGCTCAAGGTCGATATCTCCCACCGCTACCCGCTGGCCGAGGCCGGCAAGGCTCAGGACGCCCTGCAGGGCCGCCAGACCACCGGCTCCACCATCCTGCTGCCCTGATCACCACCCTGACCCACCCATGCAGAACGCCCGGCCAGTGGCCGGGCGTTCTGCATTGGGGTGACGCCGGAATTCAGCGCTGTCGCTGCAGCCGCCGCTGGCGAAGGACACGCCGCAGCAGCAGGGCAAGCCCGGTCACGCCCAGCACGGAGAAGGCGCCCGCCAGCAGCAGCAGCGGATGGCCGGTATGGGCATGGACATCGGGGGCGCCGTGACCCGGGTGGGCCAGGGCCGAGCCGGCGACAAGCAGCAGGCCGGTGGCCGCGGCAGCCGTGGCGGCGCGTTTCGAGAGAGACATCGAGAGTAAGGTCATGGGGGCGATCTCCTTGCCGGGGTGTCGAGTCGGTATGGGGGAGTGAATCAGGCGGTAGCGCCGGCATCGGCCTGGGGCCGGCGCTCCGGCGACCGGCGTTCCGGCAGCATGCCGCGCTCGAGGATGAACTGGATGATCGTCTCGAGGCCCACGCCGTCGTAGAGGTTGGTGAAGACGAAGGGGCGCTCGCCGCGCATCGTCTTCGAGTCGCGCTCCATCACCTCGAGGGACGCATGCACCTGCTCGGCGATATCGATCTTGTTGATGATCAACAGGTCCGACTTGGTGATGCCGGGGCCGCCCTTGCGGGGGATCTTGTCGCCAGCGGAGACGTCGATCACGTAGAGGGTGAGGTCGGAGAGTTCGGGGCTGAACGTGGCCGAGAGGTTGTCGCCGCCGGACTCCACCAGCACCAGCTCGAGGCCCGGGTGGCGCGCCTGGAGCTCCTCGATGGCGGCGAGGTTCATGGAGGCATCCTCGCGGATGGCGGTATGCGGACAGCCGCCGGTCTCCACGCCGAGGATGCGATCGGCGTCGAGGGCCTCGTGGCGCAGCAGGAAGTCGGCGTCCTCCCGGGTGTAGATGTCGTTGGTGACCACGGCGATATCGTAGTGGTCGCGCAGGGCCAGGCAGAGCTGCTTGAGCAGCGCCGTCTTGCCGGAGCCCACCGGGCCGCCGACACCAACGCGTAAACAATGGGTCATGGTCGTCTCTCCTGGTTGTGCTTCGTCAGCTTCTGGTCACATCAGCTTCTGAACAGTCGCGAATACTGGGTCTCGTGCAGGGCGCTGGCCAGGGCCAGGCCGGGCAGCGCCGGGCCGAGTTCGTCATCGGGCAGCGCCAGGGCCTCGTCGACCGCGGCGACCAGGGCCGGACGCAGCCGTTCCACGATTCGCTGGGCGGCGGTGTGGCCCAGGGGCAGCGCCTTGCAGGCCACCGCCAGCTGGTTCTCCAGCCAGGCCCAGGCGAAGCCGAGCAGCGCCTGGCGCACCGGTATGCCGCGCACCCGGGCCGCCCAGGCAAACAGCGTCACATAGCCCGCTCCTTCCGGGAGCTCTGCCTCTTCCGGCAGCAGCGCCAGGCTGCCCAGCAGCCGCTTGAGCGAGGCCCCGAGCCGCGCATCCTCGGCGGCGAGCTCCGCGGTCTCGCGGTTGGCGGCAAGCCACCGGTCCCACTCGGCCACCGCCTCGCCGTCGCCTTCCGACCAGGCGGCATGCAGACGCGAAAGCGCCGGCAGCTCGCAGCGGGTCAGGCCATCCTCGAGCACCCCTTCGAGCCAGTCGCCGAGGCTCGCCTCCTCGGTCACCCAGCCCAGCTCGAAGGCGCTCTCCAGCCCCTGGGAGAAGGCGAAGGCGCCGATGGGCAGCGCCGGGCTGACCCACTGCAGCAGCCCGAGCAGGGCCAGGTCGTCGGGTTCAGTGCTCATGGGCATGCGCATGGGAGTGGCCATGGTCGTGGTCGTGCCCGTGCCCGTGCCCGTGCGAGTGAGAGTGGCTGTGTGAATGGCCATGCCCGCCCAGCTGCTGATAGGCGCCGGGCTCCGGGTCGAAGGGAGCCCGGTGGTACTCGAGCGTGGCGCCGAGCAGCACTGCCAGCTCCTCCAGCACATGGTCCGGCGGAAAGCGCACGTAGCCACCCTGCTCGTCCTCGCCCAGCGCCAGCTGCACGTGGCGATTGCCCAGGTGGTAGGCGAGCCGCGCCAGGGGCAGACCGGGGGCGATGCGGGCGGTGACCACCGGCTCGTCGGCGGCGCGGATGCGCACGATCTCGCCGCCCTCGGCGCGCAGCCCTTCGCCGTCGCGCAGCACCGGCCCGCGGTCGAGGAAGAGGCCGAGGTCGCGGCCGGCGTCGCTTTCCGCCTTGAGGCGGCCGCGGATACGCAGCTCATAGGGCAGCGTCAGGGTATCGGTGGCCTGGTCCACCGCGATGGGGCCTAGGCGTTCGGTCAGTTTCAGCATCTTGGGCTCCTAGAACAGGTGGTAGCGCTGGGCCAGCGGCAGCTCGGTGGCGGGCTCGCAGGTCAGAAGCTCCCCGTCGCAGCGCACCTCGTAGGTCTGGGGGTCGACGCTGAGCTCGGGGCAGGCGTCGTTGAGCTTCATGTCCCCCTTGCGCACACCCCGCACGTTCTGGCACGCCACCAGCCGGCTGGTGAGGCCCAGCCGCTCGCGGATGCCCGTGTCCAGAGCCGCCTGGCTCACGAAGCTGACCCGGGTCAGGCTTGCCGCCCGTCCCAGGGCCCCGAACATTGGCCTGTAGTGGACCGGCTGGGGCGTGGGGATCGAGGCGTTGGGGTCGCCCATGGGGGCCATGGCGATCATGCCCCCCTTGAGGATCAGCGCCGGCTTGACGCCGAAGAAGGCCGGGCTCCAGAGCACCAGGTCGGCCAGCTTGCCCACCTCGATGGAGCCCACCTCGTGGCCGATGCCGTGGGTGATCGCCGGGTTGATGGTGTACTTGGCGATGTAGCGCCGGGCGCGGAAGTTGTCGGCGCCGAGCGCCTCGTCCTCGGGCAACAGGCCCCGCTGCACCTTCATCTTGTGGGCGGTCTGCCAGGTGCGGCACACCACCTCCCCCACCCGGCCCATGGCCTGGGAGTCGGAGGAGATCATCGAGATCACGCCGAGATCCTGGAGGATGTCCTCGGCGGCGATGGTCTCGCGGCGGATGCGCGAGTCGGCGAAGGCCACGTCCTCGGGGATGTTGGGGTCCAGGTGGTGGCACACCATCAGCATGTCGAGATGCTCGTCGATGGTGTTGACCGTATAGGGCCGGGTCGGGTTGGTGGAGGACGGCAGCACGTAGGGCTTGGCGCAGGCGGTGAGGATGTCCGGCGCGTGGCCGCCCCCGGCCCCCTCGGTGTGGTAGGTGTGGATGCCGCGCTCCTTGAACGCCGCCAGGGTGTCCTCCACGAAGCCCGACTCGTTGAGGGTGTCGGTGTGGATGGCGATCTGCACGTCATACCGCTCGGCCACGCTGAGGCAATTGTCGATGGAGGCCGGGGTGGTGCCCCAGTCCTCGTGGAGCTTGAGCCCCATGGCGCCGGCCTCGAGCTGGGCCGCCAGCCCCTCGGGCAGGCTGGCGTTGCCCTTGCCCAGCAGGCCGATATTCATGGGCAGCTCATCCACCGCCTGGAGCATCCGGGCGATATGCCACTCGCCCGGGGTGCAGGTGGTGGCCTTGGAGCCGGTCGCAGGCCCGGTGCCGCCGCCCAGCATGGTGGTGATGCCGCTGGCCAACGCCTCCTCCACCTGCTGCGGGCAGATGAAGTGGATATGGGCGTCGATGCCGCCGGCGGTGAGGATCATGCCTTCGCCGGCGATCACCTCGGTGCCGGGGCCGATCACGATCTCCACACCCGGCTGGGTATCGGGGTTGCCCGCCTTGCCGATGGCACTGATCCGCCCGGACTGGATCCCGACGTCCGCCTTGACGATGCCCCACCAGTCGAGGATCAGGGCGTTGGTGATCACGGTGTCCATCACCGTGGCATCGGCACGCTGGCTCTGGCCCATGCCGTCGCGGATCACCTTGCCGCCGCCGAACTTCACCTCCTCGCCGTAGTGGGTGGCGTCGC
The DNA here is from genome assembly GCF_003547075.1 of Halomonas sp. JS92-SW72. NCBI lineage: Bacteria > Pseudomonadati > Pseudomonadota > Gammaproteobacteria > Oceanospirillales > Halomonadaceae > Halomonas > Halomonas sp. JS92-SW72. The sequence goes on along the minus strand of NZ_CP032147.1, from coordinate 669,071 downwards.
GCTCTACCTCGATCCACAGCTCGGTGTCGCCCAGGCGCACCCGGTCGCCCACCGTGGGGCCGTACATATCCGCGTAGGCCTGTCTCGAGATCTTCATGATTTGCCTCCATGGCCGCCGGAGGTGGAACCGGACGGAGCCCGCGCGGATTCGGGCGCGGTAGATAGCAGCGCACCCATGACGTCGCCGCGGAAGCCATAGATATGGCGCGTGCCGGCGAAGGGAATCAGGGTCACCTCCCGGGTCTGGCCCGGCTCGAAGCGGATCGCGGTGCCGGCGGCCACGTCGAGGCGATGGCCGCGGGTCTTGTTGCGGTCGAAGACCAGCGCCGGGTTGGCCTCGGCGAAGTGGTAGTGGGAGCCGATCTGGATCGGCCGGTCGCCGGTATTGGCCACCTCGACGGTGATCCGCTCGCGCCCCTCGCAGAGCGTGATCTCGCCGTCCTGCAATCGATATTCACCGGGAATCATGTCGTTGCTCCCTCCTGCAGCCAGTGTCAGACAATGGGGGTGTGGACGGTGACCAACTTGGTGCCATCCGGGAACGTGGCCTCCACCTGCACCTCGTGGACCATCTCGGCCACCCCCTCCATGACGTCGTCGCGGCCGAGAATCTCACGGCCGGCGCTCATCAGGTCGGCCACGCTGCGGCCATCCCGGGCGCCCTCCATGATCTCGAAGCTGATCAGCGCCACCGCCTCGGGGTAGTTGAGCTTCAGGCCGCGGGCGCGGCGGCGCTCGGCCAGCTGAGCGGCCAGAAAGAGCATCAGCTTGTCCTTGTCGCGGGGAGTCAGTTCCATGGCGTCGTCTCGTCGGTGAAGGGAATCAGGTCAGCCAGATGCGCGGGATCTGGGCCTCGAGGCCCAGCAGCCGCGGGCGCAGCACCCGCCAGGCGGCCTCGCAGAGCACCCAGGCCTCGCGGCGCTCATCGCCCAGGTAGCGCAGCAGCAGCACGCCGTGGCGTACGGTCACCGCCCAGCGGGGCGAGGCGGGAAGCGCGTCGCGCAGCGCCTCGATGGCCTCGGGTTCGTCGTCGAGGCCCACCGCCCAGAGGGTTGCCTGGACGCTGGCGCCCCCCTGCCCCCAGCGCCCCGTGAAGCGCGGGTGGGTGGGGTCCAGCGGCTGGCGCTCCAGCCACAGGGGCCGGCCGTCGCGGGTGAGGCGAAAGCGCTGCTCGAGGCGCCCCGACCGATAGGGCAGCGCACTTGCCGGGCGCCCCAGGGCCAGCACCTCCCAGCCCAGGCAGCGGGCGGCGCCCGAGAGCGCGATCTGGGTGCTCTGCTCCCCCCGGGAGCCGTCGAAGGCGATGGTCTCCTGGGGCAGCCACTCCAGGGTGCCGCCATCGTCGACCTCCAGGTGGGTGGCCTGGCGCCAGGCCACCCCGTGGCTGTCGGCGCGATAGAGCTTGTTGGCCGCCGGGGTGGTGAGCAGCGCCTGGGCGCCCGCCTCGACCCGGGCCGAGAGGGTCAGGGCATCGCCGCTGACCAGCCCCCCCGGCGGGTGCAGCAGGTAGAGGTGGCAGACGCCCGCAGGCCCCTCCGGGTAGAAGGGGCGCTGCACCCGCAGCGGCCCGCAGTGGCGCGCCCGGGTCAGCCGCGTCGCCCCGTCCCGCGCGGCGAAACGCAGCGCAAGCGTCGCCTCCCAGCGCCGCTCGGCATCGAAGCGGTGGCCGGATGCCGGCGGAGGGGTGGCAAGGGAGGGCTCGAAGGCGGTCATGGGCGGCTCTTGCGGTGGCGTCTCTGACCAGTCTTCAGCAAGGGGCGTACCAGAATGGGGAGAGCGATATATTTCCCTTATCATTCAGAAAGTTGAAATGATTGCCGGGACCAGGAAGACGGCCCCTCGCCCCCTCCCGGTGCATCAACGGAGGCCGCCGCGCACCTTGCGGGTGCACGCGCACAGGCGGGCAGGCCAGAAAGGTGCAAGACTCTCTCGATTTCGACAGTCGGGCTGCCGCAGTGACGCATAACGAGGGGCGCTGGGGGCAAGCCGAAGAGGAGGTCCTATGCCAGGGGTGAGGAGCACTGCTCCGAACGGGCTGGCCAAGGATGGCCAGCACCGGCCCTGCAAGCGGCGCAGGATGCGAGAGCGCCGCAGGGCATCGGTAGCGTACAGGCATGTATTCAGAGCGCCTCCGGAAGGCCGGCCCCGCTCGAAGGCTTGCCGACAGGTCAGCCCCGAGTGATGTAAGCCAGCTGTGACCGCCCGTCGTCGCTTCCGACCCTAGACGGTGAGGTGCTCCCTGATCAGCGCATCGGAGAGCTCGCCGATGGCCCCCTTGGCCACCGGCCGGCCGCGGTCCATGATCACAAAGCGGTCGGCGTACTTGCGGGCGAAGGGCAGCTTTTGCTCCACCAGCAGCACGGTGAGGCCGTCTTCCGCGATCAGCCGGCGGATCACCTCGCCGATAAGGGTGACGATATTGGGCTGGATGCCCTCCCCCGGCTCGTCGAGGATCAGCAGCCGCGGCTCGAGCACCAGCGCCCGGCCGATGGCCAGCTGCTGCTGCTGGCCCCCGGAGAGATCGCCGCCGCGGCGGTGCTTCATCTCCCGAAGCACCGGGAAGAGCTCGTAGATGCGCTCGGGAATCGTCCTGCGGCCGTCGCCCCGGGCGGCGAGCCCGGTGCGCAGGTTCTCCTCCACGCTGAGCAGCGGGAAGATCTGGCGGCCCTGGGGCACATAGCCGATGCCGAGGCGCGAGCGCTCCTCGACGCGCCGCTTGGTCAGCTCCACGTCGTCGGCGTAGCGGAGGCTGCCGGAGGCCACCCTCACCTCGCCCATGATCGCCTTCATCAGGGTGGTCTTGCCCACCCCGTTGCGGCCCATCACGCAGGTGCACTCCCCCGCCGGCACCGCGAGGTCGAGATCCCAGAGGGTGTGGCTCTCGCCGTAATACTGGTTGAGCTTGTCGATTTTCAGCATCACGCCATCTCCTCGTCGGCCTCGGCCCCCAGGTAGACCTCGATCACCCTGGGGTCGCTGGCCACCTGGTCCATGGTCCCCTCGGCCAGCACGCTGCCCTGGTGGAGCACCGTCACCTGGCGGGCGATGGAGCGCACGAAGCCCATATCGTGCTCCACCACCACCACCGACTGCTTGCCGGCAAGGCCGGTCAGCAGCTCCGCGGTGCGCTCCATCTCCTGCTCGGTCATGCCGGCCACCGGCTCGTCCACCAGCAGCAGGCGCGGCCGCTGCATCAGCAGCATGCCGATCTCCAGCCACTGCTTCTGGCCGTGGGAGAGGATGCCCGCCGGCCGGTCGCGCAGCGCGGTGAGACCGATGGTGGCGAGCCCCTCCTCGATGCGATCGCGCACCTCGCCGCTCATGCGGGCGGTCAGAGTCGGCAGGATGCGCTTGTCGGCGGCCATGGCAAGCTCCAGGTTCTCGAACACGCTGAGCGCCTCGAAGACCGTAGGCTTCTGGAACTTGCGGCCGATGCCGAGACTGGCGATCTCCGGCTCGTTCATCGTCAGCAGATCGTGGCGGCTGCCGAACCACACCGAGCCGGTGTCGGGACGGGTCTTGCCGGTGATGATGTCCATCATGGTGGTCTTGCCGGCGCCGTTGGGGCCGATGATGCAGCGCAGTTCACCATCGTCGATGGTCAGGTTGAGGTTGTCGATGGCCTTGAAGCCGTCGAAGCTCACCGTGACATCTTCCAGGTAGAGGATCGGGCCGTGGCGCACGTCCACGGGCGAGGCGGCGGGCACCAGGAAGTCGAAGACGCGATCGCGGTCGGCCAGGGATCTCAGGAAACTCATGGGGTCACCTCCGAGCCGGTGGCTCCGTCTTGATTGGCGGACGCGCCGGCGTCATCGTCCCGTCGGCGACGCTTCAGGCGATAGGCGAGGAGCCCCGCCACGCCCTTGGGCAGGAAGACCGTGACCAGCACGAAGAGCCCGCCGAGGGCGAAGAGCCAGGCGTCGGGCATGGCGCCGGTGAAATAGGTCTTGGCGTAGTTGACCAGTATCGCCCCGATCACCGCCCCGTAGAGGGTCGCCCGGCCGCCCAGCGCCACCCAGAGCACGATCTCGATGGAGAAGAGCGGCGAGAACTCGCTGGGGTTGATGATCCCCACCTGGGGCACGTAGAGGGCGCCGGCAAGCCCCGCCAGCATCGCCGAGACCACGAAGACGAAGAGCTGGAAGCGCTCCACCCGGTAGCCGAGAAAGCGCGTGCGCGCCTCGGCGTCACGGGTGGCCACGCAGACCCGGCCGAGCTTGCTTCCCACGATGGCCCGGCACACGACGTAGCCCAGGGCGAGGGCCACGCCGCTGGCCAGGAAGAGCCCCAGCCGCGTCTCGTTGCTTCTCAGGTTGAAGCCCAGAATCTCGCGGAAGTCGGTCAGGCCGTCGCTGCCGCCGAAGCCCATCTCGTTGCGGAAGAAGGCCAGCATCAGGGCGAAGGTGAGCGCCTGGGTGATGATGGAGAGATAGACCCCGGTGACCCGGGAGCGGAAGGCCAGGAAGCCGAACACCAGCGCCAGGGCGCCGGGCACCAGCAGCACCATCAGGAAGGCGAGCCAGGCCATGTCGAAGCCGAGCCAGTACCAGGGCAGGTTCTCCCAGCTCAGAAACACCATGAAGTCCGGCAGCACGGGATCACCATACACCCCGCGGTCGCCGATCTGGCGCATCAGGTACATGCCCATGGCGTAGCCGCCCAGCGCGAAGAAGGCGCCGTGGCCGAGGCTCAGGATGCCCAGATAGCCCCACACCAGGTCCACCGCCACCGCCAGCAGCGCATAGCTCAGGTACTTGCCGAAGAGGTTGACGGTATAGGCGTTGACGTAAAGCGGATGGCCCTGGGGCACGGCCAGGTGCAGCAGCGTCACCAGGGTCATGGCCGCCAGCAGCACGGCCAGGAAGAGCTGCGTCGAGCGCTCGCCGAAGGGGCGCGTCAGCCAGAAATGTGTGGAATGCATCGGTTAGCCCTCCGCCGCCCGGCCCTTCTGCGGGAAGAGTCCGCGGGGGCGCTTCTGAATGAACAGGATGATGAAGACGAGCACGATGATCTTGGCCAGCACGGCGCCCGCCCAGGGCTCCAGTACCTGGTTGATCACCCCCAGCGACAGGCCCGCCACCAGGGTGCCCCAGAGGTTCCCGACGCCGCCGAACACCACCACCATGAAGGAATCGATGATGTAGCTCTGGCCCAGGTTGGGCCCCACGTTGGTGAGCTGGGAGAGCGCCACCCCGGCGAGCCCCGCCACCCCGGAGCCCAGGGCGAAGGTGAGGATATCGACCCGGGTGGCGCGGATGCCCATGGAGCGCGCCATGGCGCGGTTCTGGGTCACCGCCCGCACCTCGAGCCCGAGCCGGGTGCGGCGCATGATCAGCACCAGGGCGGCGAACACCGCCAGAGCGAAGGCGATCACCACCATGCGGTTCAGGGTCAACGAGAGGGCGTCGTTGATGGCGATGGAGCCGCTCATCCACTCCGGGGAGACCACGGTGCGGTTCTGGGGCGAGATCAGGGTACGCACCAGCTGCTGCAGGATCAGGCTGATGCCGAAGGTGGCCAGCAGGGTCTCCAGGGGCCGCCCCTTGAGGAACTGGATCACCCCGCGCTCGATGGCGATGCCGGCCAGCGCCGCTACCAGGAAGCCGGCGGGAATCGACAGCACCAGCGCGAGCCCCGGCTGGCCGGGCAGCAGCTGCTGCATCATCCAGGTGGTGTAGGCGCCGAGCATGATCAACTCCCCGTGGGCCATGTTGATCACCCCCATCACCCCGAAAGTGATGGCGAGACCAATGGCCGCCAGCACCAGCACCGAGCCCAGGGAGAGTCCGAAGTAGAGGGTCTCGGCGGCGCGGTTGACCTTGAGCATCTGCTCGATCTGGTTCAAGGCGTTGCGGGCGGCATCGGCCAGCACCGGGTCGTCGCCATTGGCAGCGCCGTTGAGGGCGACGCGCACCCGGGAGTGCAGGCTGCCCTCGAGGTCGGCCACGGCGGCCACCTCGCCCTGCTCCAGGCGGTAGATGGCGAGCGCCTGGGTCAGGCGGCGGCGCACCCGGGCGTCCTCCTCGCCCTCGATCACCTCGGCAAGGGGGCCGGCCAGGTCGGCGTCCACCTCGCCGAGCAGCCGCTCGGCGGAGGCGCGGCGCAGCGCAAGGTCCGCCGAGTAGAGGTCCACCACGGCGATGGCGCTGCGCAGCTGGTTGCGCAGGGCGTTGTTGATGCCGATGCGGTCGAGATCGCGGCGGGACATCTCGCCCAGCGCCTCGCCGGTCAGGGCATCCTCCACCGGCCAGTCGCGGCCGCGGTTGTCCAGCACCACCACGAAGCGGCCGTCATCGGCGCGCTGCAGGCGGCCGTCGAGCAGGGCCTGGAGCCAGTGCCGGGCGCGCTCGTCGTCGCTTGCCACGATGGCCTCGATGGCGCGGCTCTTGGCGGGGAAGCTGTCGACGTCGAGGGCGTCGAGCAACTCGATGGCGGCGGCATCGTCGGCCGCGGGCTGGGCCTGGGCGCCCAGCGGCACGGCCAGCAGCACCAGCAGCCAGAGAAAAAGGAGACGCCTCATGGGTTCATCCTTTGGATTAGGGAGTCACTAAGGGGGTAAAGCGGGCGTGCGCCCCGCGAAATCACAGCAGGCAGCATCATTCAAGGCTGTTCCGGCGACAGGCCCCGGAGCGCAGGACCGTCGAGGGGGCGCTGTAAACCCATCCCTGGGCGCTACCGATGCCATCCCTGGCATAGGACCCCCTCTTCGACCTGTCCCCGGCGCCTTGCGCTTGATGCGACGCCGGAAGCGGGCATTACTCGGCGAGGGCGGCCTCGGCCTCCTCGGCGGCGGTGCTGCCGCCGCAGCGGCCGGTGGCCACGTTGAAGTTGCCGCAGCGCATGGGCGCCTGCCAGTCGGCCATCAGGTCACGGGAGCCGGGCAGGAAGTCGGACCAGGCGTCGCCGACCACGGTGGAGGGGGTCTGCCAGACAATATCGAACTGGCCGTTGTCCTGGACCTCGCCGATCAGCACTGGCTTGGTGATGTGGTGGTTAGGCATCATCGCCGCGTAGCTGCCGGAGAGGTTCGGCACCACCACGCCGATGATGGCGTCCTTGATGGCGTCGGGGTCGGTGGTGCCGGCCTTGCGCACCGCCTCGGCCCACATGTTGAAGCCGATATAGTGGGCCTCCATGGGGTCGTTGGTGACCGCCTCCTCGTCGCCGGTCCACTCGATCCAGGCGTCGATGAAGTCGTAGTTGGCGTCGGTGTCGACGCTCATGAAGTAGTTCCAGGCGGCCAGGTGGCCCACCAGGGGGGCGGTGTCGATGCCGGTGAGCTCCTGCTCGCCCACCGAGAAGGCGATGACCGGAATGTCGCCCGCGTCCACCCCCTGGTTGCCCAGCTCGCGGTAGAAGGGCACGTTGGCATCGCCATTGATGGTGGAGACCACCGCGGTGGGCTTGCCCTCGCTGCCGAAGCGGCGCACCTCGGCGACGATGTTCTGCCAGTCGCTGTGCCCGAAAGGGGTGTAGTTGACCATGACGTCCTCGTCGGCGATGCCGTGCTCCTCCTTGAGGAAGGCTTCGAGGATGCGGTTGGTGGTGCGCGGATAGACGTAGTCGGTGCCGAGCAGCGCGAAGCGCTCGATGCCCATCTCGTTGATCAGGTACTCCACCGCGGGGATCGCCTGCTGGTTGGGCGCGGCGCCGGTGTAGAAGACGTTCTCGGAGGACTCCTCCCCCTCGTACTGCACCGGATAGAAGAGCAGGCCGTTGAGCTCCTCGAACACCGGCAGCACCGCCTTGCGCGACACCGAGGTCCAGTTGCCGAAGACCACGTCCACCTCATGCTGGGCGAGCAGCTCCCGGGCGCGCTCGGCGAACAGCGGCCAGTTGGAGGCCGGGTCCACCACGACCGCCTCTAGCTGGCGGCCGAGGAGCCCCCCCTGCTCGTTCTGCTTGGCGATCAGCATCTCCACGGTGTCCTTGAGCACCGTCTCGCTGATCGCCATGGTGCCGGAGAGCGAATGCAGGATGCCCACCTTGATGGGATCGTCATCGGCCAGGGCCTGGCCGCCGGCCCCCAGCAGGGAGGCGGTCAGCAGCGCGGCGGTCAGGGGACGAAGCGGCAGCGACTTGCGATGGGAAGGGGTCACGAGAATCTCCTTGCTCCCCGAAGGGGGTCGTTGTTGTGGGACAAGGAGACAGTGCAAGGGGTGCGCCACAGCGGGCCATTCACGATAAAGACGTCCCAAGACAATCAGTTGGCACCAGTTGATGCGGCGCAGCAGCGTGCTTGACGCACCGCCTCGGTGCAACCGAGGACGCCGCCATGCACCGTTCGGTGCGTCGTGCCCGCCCCCTTGCGCCAGGTCAGTGCGCGGCGGACGTGCCGCGCGCCGAGAGCCCGGGTACAACGACGCGGGGGCGCCGGCATGGCCGGCACCCCCGCGAACGACGGCCGGGCGCGGGGGTCAGCGGGCCCTGAATTTGCGCAGCAGCGGCAGGGTCAGGGAGAGCGCGGCCACCACCAGCAGCGCCAGGGAGATCGGCTTGTCGATAAAGATCGACCAGTCGCCCCCGGAGATCTGCAGCGCCCGGCGCATGGACTCCTCCATGATGCTGCCGAGGATCAGCGCCAGGATCAGCGGCGCGGCCGGGAAGCCGAACAGGCGCATGCCCAGCCCCAGCAGGCCGAAGCCGAGCAGCAGCAACAGGTCGAAGATGCTGAAGCTCATGCCGTAGACCCCGACCATGCAGAAGATCAGGATCAGCGCCAGCAGCAGCGGCCGCGGCAGGTCGAGGATCTTGGCGATCAGCGGGATCAGCGGCAGGTTGAGCACCAGCAGCATGATGTTGCCGATGTACATGCTGGCCACCACGCCCCAGAAGACGTCGGGGCGGTCCACCAGCATCGCAGGCCCGGGGGAGACCCCCATCACCAGCAGGGCGCCGAGCAGCACCGCGGTGGAGCCGGAGCCGGGCACACCGAGGGTCAACAGCGGCACGAAGGAGCCGGTGCAGGCGGCGTTGTTGGCCGATTCCGGCGCCGCAACCCCCTTGATGTTGCCCTTGCCGAAGGTGTCGCCGTCCTTGGCCAGGCGCTTCTCCATGCTGTAGCCGAGGAAGGAGCCGATGGTGGCGCCTGCCCCGGGCAGCACCCCGGTGAAGAAGCCGAGCACGGAGCTGCGGCCGATGGGCGGGGCGATCTGCCTGACCTCCTGCTTCGAGAGCCTGAGCGAACCGATGGCGTTCCGCGGCTGCGCCTTGCCGCCGCCGCCCCTGAGCAGCATGTAGAAGACCTCGGCCAGGGCGAAGATCCCCAGCGCCACCACCAGAAAGTCGATGCCGTCGAGCAGGTGGGCGGTGCCGAAAGTGAAGCGCTCGGTGCCGGTCTGCAGGTCGATGCCCATGATGGAGATCATCACCCCCACCACGGCGGCGATCAGCCCCTTGACCAGCGACTTGTCGGAGAGCGAGACCACCGCAGTGAGACCCAGCACCATCAGCGAGAAGTACTCGGCAGGCCCGAAGCTGACCGCCACCCGGCCAAGCAGCGGCGCCACCATCATCAGGAAGATGATGGAGACGGTGCCGCCGATGAAGGAGGCGTAGGCGGCGATGGCCAGGGCCTTACCGGCCTGGCCCTGCTTGGCCATGGGGTAGCCGTCGAAGGAGGTGGCCACGGTGCCCGCCACGCCCGGGGCGTTGAGCAGGATAGAGGAGGTGGAGCCGCCGAAGATGGCGCCGTAGTAGACCCCGGCCATCAGGATCAGCCCCGAGGAGGGCTCCATGCCGAAGGTGAGCGGGATCATCAGCGCCAGCGCGCTGATCGGCCCGAGCCCTGGCAGCATGCCGATCACCGTGCCGGCGAAGACCCCGGCGAAGACGTAGAAGAGGTTGATCGGGTCCAGCGCGATGCTGAAGCCGTAGATCAGGTTATTGAAGGCGTCCATGGAATCACTCTCTCGCCGGTCAGAACGGCAGCAGGCCGGTGGGCAGGTAGACGCCCATCACCCGGGTCAGGGTCAGGTAGAGGGTCAGCACCACGCCCAGTGAGGTCGCCAGGTTGACGGCGTGTCGGCGATAGCCGTAGTAACCGCCGAGGCCGAAGCAGAGTGCCGTGGAGGCCAGCACGAAGCCCACCGGCACCAGCAGCAGCGCATAGGCGGCAAGGGCGATGGCGGTCACCACCACCCGCGACCAGGGGCGCAGCAGCAGCGGCTCCCTGGGCTCGTCCGTATCGCCGTCGGGCTGGGGCTCGCCGGCGGCGGGCGCCTCGAGGAAGAGCAGCACGGCCAGGCCCAGCAGGGTGAAGCCCAGCACCTTGGGAAAGAGGTCGGAGTCGATGGGGCGCGGCAGGGGGAAAGCCGGGATCTGCCAGGCCATGGCCAGGTAGCCCACCGAGAGCAGCGCCAGCAGCAGGGCGATGATCTGGTTGGAGTTGAGTCGTGTCATGGAAACCTGCCCGACGGCACCGCAGTGCCGACACATGGGGACGGGCCCGCCCGGGAGCCAGGCTCCCGGGCAAGCGGTGAGACAGAGGGATGGAGGGGTCAGCCGCCGAGCAGGCCGAGGTCACCGAGGATGGTACTGAATTGCTCCTTCTGCTCGTCCAGGAAGGCGCCGAACTCCTCGCTGTTCTGGTAGGCATCGATCCAGCCAAGCTGGTCGCGGGCCGCTTCCCAGCCGTCGGTCTCGAGCATCTCGGCGAACAATGCCTCGTAGTAGGCCACCGCCTCCTCGGGCATGTCCGGGGTGCCCATCACGCCGCGCCAGATGTCGAAGGTGTAGTCGATCCCCTGCTCCTGGTAGGTGGGGATGTCCGCCAGCACGCCGCCCAGCCGCTCGGGGGAAGAGACACCGAGGGGACGCAGGCCACTGCCCTCGCCCAGCTGACCGGAGGCCTCGCCCGCGCCGGTGATCACCGCCGCCACGTGACCGCCCATCAGGTTGGTCATCGCCTCGCCGCCGCCGGAGAAGGGAATGTAGTTGATGCTGGCGGCATCCAGGCCGGCCGCGGCGGCCACCCCGGCCATGGAGATATGGTCCATGGAGCCCGGTGCGCTGCCGCCGCCGATGCTCAGGCTGGGGTTCTCGGCGATCGCCTCGAAGAGCTCGTTGAGGTCCTCGTAGGGCGAGTCGGCCTTGACCAGGATGATGGAGTAGTCGGTGATCAGCCGCGCGACGGGAGTGAAGTCGGTGTGGTCATAGCGCGAGGTGCCGGCCAGGGGCACCAGGATGATCGGCGGGCTGGTGGCAAAGAGCTTGTGGGGGTTGCCGGTGTCGCGGGCGATCTGCGCCCAGGCCACGGCGCCGCCGCCGCCCGGCACGTTGATGGCGCCGAAGCTGCGCTCGGCCAGGCCCTCCTCCTGGATCACCCGCGAGACGGTGCGCACCAGGGTGTCCCAGCCGCCGCCAGGGTTGGCCGGGGCGATGAACTCGATGTTGCGGGTCGGGGTCCAGTCGTCGGCCTGGGCGGCCGCGCTCAGGCCGGTCAGGGCGGCCAGCGGCAGGACGATGGCGGTGAGCTTCCTAGCGGTGAACTTGGCAGTCATGGCGATTTCCTCAAGGCGGGTTCGTTGTTATGAAACTACGCAGCGAACGTTAGAGGAGCAGCGCCAGGGATCACAACCTTGTGAACATAATGAAGAAAAAGTGCGTTGTGCGCATTGTGTCCATTCTGCTCACGGCGGCGAGCCCCTCACCCCTCCTCGCACCAGGGCGCGGCATCCCCCACCAGGCGATAGCGACGCTCCGGCCTGCCCACATCACCATAGCCCAGCTCGGCCTCCATCACCTGCACCGAGACCAGGAACTCCAGGTAGCGCCTCGCCGTGGAGCGGCTCGCGCCCATCGCCCTGGCCACCTGCATGGCCGCCAGCGGCGCACTCGCCTCCTCCAGGGCGGCCACCACCGCGCGCAGGGTCAGCCGGTCGATGCCCTTGGGCAGCTGCCGCCGCGACCCGCCCGCCTCGGGCTGCACCCGCGCCAGCACCCGGTCGAGCTCCTCCTGGCTCATCTCGCCACGGGCCGCCAGGGCCGCCCGCTCACGGCGAAAACGCGCCAGCATCTGGGCCATGCGCGAGGCCTCGGCGGGCTTGATCAGGTAGTCGAAGACGCCGCCGCGCAGCGCCTCGCCGATGGTCTCCACCTCCCGGGCGGCGGTGACCATCACCACGTCGACATGGCGGTGGTCGCGGCGCAGCAGCCACAGCAGCTCGAGCCCCTCGACATCGGGCAGGTAGGCGTCGAGCAGCACCAGATCGACCGCCTCCCCGACGTCGGTGAGCAGGGTGCGGGCCTCCGCCCCGGAGCGCGCCATGCCCACCACCCGGAAGCCCTCGCTCTGCTCGATGAAGGCGCGGTGGATCTCGGCGATGCGAAAGTCGTCCTCGATGATCAGGACGCCATGGCCCTGATGATCGAGGTCCTGGCCCTGGACCGACTGGGGGTCGTTCGACATCTCTCCTCCTCTGACGGTGGTGGCGGTTGGGAGCCGGGGCTCGCTCAGGCCGTGGCCGGGTCGCGGCACAGCGAACGGTCCAGCACCACCGTGAAGCAGGCGCCGCCCAGCTCGCTCTCCTCCAGGGTGATGGCACCGCCGTGCTCGGCGCACAGGCGAGCGACCAGCGCCAGGCCGATGCCGCGGTGGCGGCCGGGCTTGGTGGAGTAGCCCTCCTCGAAGATACGCGCCACCTGCTCCGAAGGCACACCGGGACCGTTGTCCTCCACCTCGATCAGCAGCTGCTCGCCCAGGTCGGTGAAGAAGAGCCTGACCCGCGGGAGCTCGTCACGGGCCCCATCGCCATCCGGGCCCGCGCCCTGCCGGGCGGCATCGCAGGCGTTGTCGATGAGATTGCCCAGCACCGTCATCAGCACCTCCTGGCCGGCGGCGGTCATCGGCAGCGAGAAGGAGCTCTGGTCGTCGATCTCCAGCACCACGCCGATCTCGCGGGCCCGGGTCAGCTTGCCGAGCAGGGTACCGCTGATTACCGGGTCGGCCACATGGCCCATCAGGAAGCTCATCTGCGCCTGGGCCCGCTCGCTCTCCTGGTGGATCAGCGCCAGGGCCTCCTGAATGCGATCGAGCTGCAGCAGCCCGGAGAGGGTATAGAGCTTGTTGGAGAACTCGTGGGCCTGGGCGCGCAGCATGTCCACGTCGCGGCTGGCGGCGGTCAGCGCCTCGGAGAGCTCGACGATTTCACGGCGGCTGCGGAAGGTGGCCACGGCCCCCTCGATCTCGCCGGCGTGGCGCACCGGCACGCGGTTGACCACCACCGGGTGGTCGCCGAGCCACATCTGCTGGTCGAACTGCCGCTCGCCGCGCTCGAGCACCTCCAGCAGCCGCGAGTTGGGCACCAGCTCCTGGATCGGCCGCCCCAGCACCTCCCGGGCCTCGGGCAGCCCCAGGAAGCGCCGCGCCTGCTGGTTGACCAGGGTGATCTCGCCCTCTCGGTTGACGGCCAGGATCCCCTCGTGGATCGACTGCAGGATCGCCTCCTTCTCCATGGCGAGGCGGGCGATCTCGTGGGGCTCGAGGCCCAGGATCACCCGCTTGAGATGGTGGGAGAGTCCGTAGGCGCCGGCGAAGCCCAGGGCAATCATGGCCGCCACCAGCCACCAGCCGAGGCTGGTATGTCGCCCCACGTCCAGGGCCACCCGATCGAGCATGAAGCCCACCGAGACGATGCCGATGATGTCGCCCTCGGCGTCGAACACCGGCGTCTTGCCGCGCATCGCCTCGCCCAGGGAGCCCTCGGCCTCGGAGACATAGGACTCGCCGCCGATCAGCGCCCGGTCGTTGTCGCCGCCGACCATGGGCAGGCCGATGCGGTCCGGCAGCGGGTGGGAGTAGCGGATGCCCTCGGCGTTGCCCACCACCACATAGCGCGCCCCGGTGTCGCGGCGGATACGCTCGGCGATGGGCTGGATGGTGACACTGGGGTCGGGCTCGTCGAAGGCCGCGACCAGCTCGGGAATGGTGGCCACGCTCCGGGCCACCGCCAGGGCACGCTGGCCCATCTGGTCGCTGATGATCTCGGCCTTGCGGTGGTTCAGGTAGGCGCCCTGGGCCAGCAGCATGGCGGCCAGCAGCACCCCCACCAGCAGCATCACCTGCAGGCGGAAGCTGCGCATCAGACGGTGGCGACGCGGGCGCTGGTGGCGCAGCCGTCTCACCTCGGTGAGGGCATCCTTGGAATGAGCCGTCATGATGGGCTCCCGACGATCGTGGGGCGCTCATTGTCGCACGCGATGACCAAGCCGTCGCCGGCAGCGCCCGGCCTCAGCCGCGGCTGCCGGTCTCCCAGCCGCCGGCCGCGGCATGGGCGGGATCGAACCAGGCCAGGGTGCCATGCAGCCCGACCACCCCACCGACGATGATCAAGGTGGGCGGCCGGGGCGACACCTGGGCCAGCTGCGCCGGCAGGTCGGCGAGGGTCGCGCGATGCACCCGCTGGCGCGCCGTGGTGCCCTGCTCGATCAGGGCCGCCGGGGTGGTCTCGGGGAGGCCATGGGCCACCAGCTGCCGGCAGATCTCGGGCAGACCATGCAGGCCCATGTAGAAGACCAGGGTCTGGCCGGGGCTGGCCAGGGCCGGCCAGTCCAGCTCGGCGCTGCCATTCTTCAGGTGGCCGGTGATGAAGCGCACCGACTGGGCATGGTCGCGGTGGGTCAGCGGGATGCCGGCATAGGCCGCACACCCCGAGGCAGCGGTGATGCCGGGGACGACCTCCACCGGGATGCCTGCCGCCGCCAGGGTCTCGAGCTCCTCGCCGCCGCGCCCGAAGATGAAGGGATCGCCGCCCTTCAATCGCAGGACACGTTTCCCCGCCCTCGCCCACTCCACCAGCGCCTGGTTGATGCCCTCCTGGGGGACGCTGTGGTTCGAGCGCGCCTTGCCCACGTAGAGGCGCTCGGCCTCCGGGTTGGCCAGGGCCAGGATCTCCCCCCCGACCAGCCGATCGTGCAGGATCACCTCGGCCTGCTGGAGGCGGCGCAGCGCCTTCAGCGTCAGCAGCTGCGGGTCGCCGGGGCCTGCCCCCACCAGGCAGACGCTGCCCGGCGCGAAGGCAGTGCCTGGGGGCTCGTGGGGAGACGGGCTCTGCTGCATATTCCATTACCTCGGACAATCTATTTGTTGATATTCCGGAAGGTAATGATTTTGCCGCGCGCCTGCCACTCTCCATCCGCACCGAGCTTATAACCTTTCCACCGCCCGAAACGGCATCGCCCCCGACGAGGCGGGGGCAATGGGCGGGTGGCGAGAGGGGCTCAGCCCTGGAAGGTGCGACGCAGTCTGGGGCAGGCCAGCTCACCGATCAGGGTGATCACGACCAGCGTCGCCAGCAGCCAGGGCCAGTGCAGGCCGAACTCGATGCGGGCCACGCCCAGGGCGTCGGCGAAGATCACCAGGATGCCCAGCGGGGCCAGGTAGCGCACGGCGAAGAGCCACAGCGCATGGGACCGCGGCGAGAGCCCGAGCTCGTCGCGCAGGATCTCACTCTTGAGCACGAAGCCGGCCAGCAGCACCAGGCCGAGCCCGCCCAGCGGCATCATCCAGCGCGCGGTCAGGTAGTCGAGCCAATCGAAGACGTTGCGCCCGGCCAGGGTCCAGTCGGCCCCCAGGTTGAAGGAGAGCATCGCCAGGGTGCTCACCACCCACAGCACGATGCCGGTGCCCCAGGCCGCGGCGCGGCGCGAGATCCCCTTGTTGTCGGTCAGCCAGGAGACGGTGGCCTCGACCATAGAGATCGACGAGGTAAGCGCCGCCATGGAGAGCATCACGAAGAAGAGGATGCCGAACAGGGTGCCCAGCGGCATCGCCTGGAAGGCCAGCGGCAGGCTCATGAAGATCAGCCCCGGCCCTTCTGCCGGGCTCATGCCGTTGGCGAAGATGATCGGGAAGATCGCCAGCCCGGCCATCAGCGCCACCAGGGTATCGGCGGCGGCCACGGTCAGGGTGGTGCGGGCGATGGAGGCCCGGGCCGGCAGGTAGCTGCCGTAGGTGAGGATGGCACCGGAGGCCAGCGACAGGGTGAAGAAGGCATGGCCCAGGGCCGCCAGCATCCCCTCGCTCGACAGGCTGCCGGCGTTGAAGGCGAACAGGAAGCGCCACGCCTCGCCGAAGCCCCCGGAGAACACGCCGTAGCCGATCAGGATCGCCAGCATCACCACCATGCCGGGCATCATCCAGCTGACGCTGCGCTCGATGCCGGCCTGCACCCCCTTGCCGACGATCAGCATGGTGGCCACCACCACCAGGGTGCTCCAGAAGCCGAGGTTCAGCGGGTTCTCGTTGTTGGCGACGAAGATGCCCACCATGTCGTCGGCGCCGGCCCCGGCGAAGACACCGGTCAGCATCTTCCAGAGGTAGGCGAAGGACCAGCCCGCCACCACCGCATAGAAGGAGAGGATCATGAAGCCGCAGAGCATCGCCATCCAGCCCAGCAGCGACCAGGCGGAGGTGCGACCGGACTCGTTGACGACCCGCCGCACGGCATCGATGGGGCTGCCGCGGCCACGACGCCCGAAGGCGATCTCGGTCATCATCACCGGGATGCCCACCGCCAGGATGCAGGCCAGGTAGACCAGCACGAAGGCGCCGCCGCCGTACTCGCCGGTGATGTAGGGGAATTTCCAGATGTTGCCGAGCCCCACCGCGGAACCGGTGGCCGCCAGCACGAAGCCCCAGCGGCCGAGCCACTGGGCACGAGGTTGTGCGTTCGTTGTCATGTTACACCAGGGGAATCACGTTGCTTTTATGGTTGGACACCACAATACCAGGCCGTTCTGGCCCGGCATTGTGATGGATATTGCCGTGATTTGGCAGCCTGCCATGGCGTTATTCTTCTTCGCGGGCAGGAGACGCCGCGACTCACTCGGCCTTGAGCACGCCGCGACGGATCTGGTCTTCCTCGATGGATTCGAAGAGCGCCTTGAAGTTGCCCTCGCCGAAGCCGTCGTTGCCCTTGCGCTGGATGATCTCGAAGAAGATCGGGCCGATCACCGTGTCGGTGAAGATCTGCAGCAGCACGCCCTCGTCCGGGCCGCCGTCCACCAGCAGGCTGAGCTCGCGCAGGGCCGCCAGGTCCTCCTGGTGGTTGGGCACCCGGGCGTCGAGCTTCTCGTAGTAGGTGTCCGGCGTGGTCAGGAAGGTCACCCCGTTGGCCTTGAGCGCACGCACCGTGGCGTAGATGTCATCGGTGGCCATGGCCAGGTGCTGGATGCCCTCGCCGTTGTACTCGCGCAGGAATTCGGCGATCTGGGAAGTGTCGTCCGCGGACTCGTTGATCGGGATGTGCATCTTGCCGCAGGGGGCGGTCATGGCCCGGGAGTGCAGCCCGGTCATCTTGCCCTCGATGTCGAAGTAGCGGATCTCGCGGAAGTTGGCGATGCGAGTATAGAAGTCGGCCCAGACGTCCATCTGGCCACGCGCGACGTTATGGGTCAGGTGGTCGAGCACCTTGAGGCCCACGCTGCGGTCGGAGGCGCTGCGCCCGGGGATCGGCTCGAAGTCGATGTCATAGATGGTGCGCCCCGCCTCGTCGACGCGGTGGTCGACGAAATAGAGCAGCGAGCCTCCGATGCCTCTGACGGCCGGGATGCCGACCTCACCCGGGCCAACCGGGTTCTCCACCGCCTCGGCGCCGTTGGCCAGGGCATGCTCGAAGGCCTGGCGGGCATCGGCGACCCGCCAGGCCATGGCGCAGGCGCTGGGGCCGTGTAGGCGCGCGAACTCGGCGGCATGGCTCGTAGGCTCGGCGTTGAGCACGAAGTTGACGCCCTCCTGCTGGAACAGGAAGACCTGCTTGGAACGGTGGCGACGGGTCTCGGTGAAGCCCAGCTGGCCGAAGAGCTGGCGCAGCGCCTCAATGCCGGAAGCGTCGGGGGCCGTGAATTCGACGAACTCGAAGCCGTCGGTGCCGATGGGGTTGCCCTTGGCGGTGGGCGTCAGGGGCTCTCGGGCGGGTGCGTTCATGGCGGGTCTCCAGGGGTGTTGTTGTCAGACGCCCGGCCGTGCCGGGTCGCCTCGGTTGTCGAGACCCAGCCTAGAGGGGGCCGAGGCGCCGCGACATGCCCCCGCCGGGCTCGATCGGCCCCCTGTCACCCGTCTCGCGGCCCCCGTCCGTAAGGATTTCGTTACAGCCGCACCTGCCAGCACCGTTCGGCCCCTCGGGCGGCAGAAATTCCTGACAGGGCGTCACGGAATCTTGACACCCACGACGGAACCCACCGGGTCACGGCGACTGGGCTATGCTCATTTTCAAGAGTTTGCGCCGCTCCGCACCTGGGTGCGCCAGCCCGGGAACAACCACTCGGCTGGACCAGGAGGACTCCATGACCAGTGATTCCCCGATCGGCCCCATCGCCCTCCCCGAGACCCGTGCCAGGCGGGTCATCGAGCAGCTGTTGGAGGGCTCCGGGGTGGCCCTCAACGGCCAGGCCCCCCAGGACCTGCGGGTCCATCACCCCGACTTCTTCTCGCGGGTGCTGCGCCAGGGCACCCTGGGGCTCGGCGAGGCATACATGGACGGCTGGTGGGACTGCGACCGCATCGACGAGATGGCCTGCCGGCTGCTGCGTCACGGCCTGGGCGAGCGCGCCCACACCCCCTCCGAACGGCTGATGTACCGGCTGCAGTCGGGCCTGTTCAATCTGCAGAGCAAGGCCCGCGCCTATATTGTGGGCGAGGCCCACTACGACCTCGGCAACGACCTCTTCGAGCGCATGCTCGACCCGACGATGTGCTACTCCTGCGGCTACTGGAAGGAGGCACGCACCCTCCACGAGGCGCAGCTGGCCAAGCTGGAACTGGCATGCCGCAAGCTCGAGCTCGCACCCGGCATGCGCGTGCTGGACATCGGCTGCGGCTGGGGCAGCTTCGCCGAACACGCCGCCCGTCACCACGGCGTGGAGGTCACCGGCATCACCATCTCGCGGGAACAGGCCGAGCTGGCCCGCGAACGCTGTCGGGGCCTGCCGGTGTCCATCGAGCTCATGGACTATCGGGACCTGAGCGGCCGCTATGACCGCATCGTCTCCATCGGCATGTTCGAACACGTTGGCCACCGCAACTACCCGACCTACTTCCGCACCGTGTCGGAGCACCTGACCCCGGAGGGCCTCTTCCTGCTGCACACCATCGGCTCGAACAGCTCGGAGATCACCGCCGACCCCTGGGTCAACAAGTACATCTTCCCCAACGGGGTGCTGCCGTCGGCCATGCATATCGCCAGGGCTAGCGAACCCCACCTGCTGCTGGAGGACTGGCAGAACTTCGGGCCCGACTACGACCCGACCCTGATGGCCTGGCTGGCCAACTTCGACGCCCGCTGGCACGAGGTAGCGGCACGTTACAACGAACGCACCCGGCGCATGTTCCGGTATTACCTCTCCGTCTGCGCCGGCGCCTTCCGCGCCCGCGACCTGCAGCTCTGGCAGATGGTCTTCTCCCGCCAGCGCCGCGGTCGCTACGACGCCCCGCGCTGAATCCCCCCTCCCGACGGCCATCGCCTACCCACTCGGGTGGATAGGAGCCGGTGGCGATTGCGCGTATCATGACGCGGCCGCGCGGGGGGCCTGCCCTCTCCGCCCCGGGGCTTGCGCCCCGGCCGGCAGACAACCACAACAGCCGCTGTACTCAGCTGGAAACACGAGGAGACCCGCATGACATCGACGACTGTCATGCCGGGCGGGGAAAGCCCCATGGCCGACCCGGGCATGACCGAGCGGCTGCCCGGCGTCATCTTCCGGTTGCACCGGGCCCGGGACGGCAGGCTGCATTTTCCCTATCTGGCGGGCAGCGGACTGCGCCTCATCGGTGCCTCCGTCGAACAGCTCGCCCGGGATGCACGCCCCGCCCTGGAACACCTCGGCGAGGAGGAGTACCCGCGCCTGATGACGGCCATCGAGCGCTCGGTCAGCGACATGACCCCCATCGCCACTAAGTTTCGACTCCCGCTCAAGGGACGCGGCGTGCGCTGGATCGCCCTGCGCGCCCAGCCATCGGCCGAGCAGGACGGGACCCTCTGGCACGGCATGATGATCGACATCACCGAGCAGGTGGCCGAGGAGGCTCGGCTGCGCCGGCTCTCGGACACCGACGACCTCACCGGCTGCGCCAACCGGCGCCGCCTGATGCACCGCCTGGACGAGGAGATCTCGCGCAGCAACCGCCATGCCACCCCGCTCTCTCTGATGATTCTCGATATCGATCACTTCAAGCAGGTCAACGACGGCTGGGGCCACCTGCAGGGTGACAGGGTCCTGAGGGCGCTGGCGGCGCTGTGTCGCGACAGCCTGCGCGAGGAGGATCTGGTGGCGCGCCTGGGCGGCGAGGAGTTCGCCCTGCTGCTGCCGCTGACGCCCGAGAGCCGCGGCCAGCACCTGGCCGAGCGGCTGGTCGAGCGCATCGCCGCACACGACTTCGGCCTCCCCGGACGCACGGTGACCGTCAGCATCGGCATCGCGGAGCATCGCATCGGCGAGGACCGTGACAGCCTGCTGAACCGCGCCGACCGCCGCCTCTATGCCGCCAAGCATGCCGGACGCAACCGGGTGGTCACCAGCCCCTGACGCCCGCCGATGGACTACACTGTATGCCCATACATACGAAGGCTGACAAGGGAATGGCGACATGATCGAGCAGACACTCCGACAGGTATTCGGCCATGACGACTTTCGCCCAGGGCAGCGCCCGGTGGTCGAGGCCGTGGTGGCCGGCCGCTCGGCGGCGGCGATCTTCCCCACCGGCTCCGGCAAGTCGCTCTGCTACCAGCTGCCCGCCCTCCACCTGCCGCACCTGACGCTTGTGATCTCGCCGCTGCTGGCGCTGATGCAGGACCAGCTCGCCTTCCTGCGGCGCCACGGCATCGCCGCCGCCAGCATCGACTCCGGCCAGAGCCGCGACGAGGCCGCCGCGGTGATGGGCGGGGTCGAGCGTGGCGAAATCCGCATCCTGATGATCTCGGTGGAGCGCCTGAAGAACGAGCGCTTCCGCGCCTTCATCCGCCGCGTGCCGATCTCGCTGATGGTGGTGGACGAGGCCCACTGCATCTCCGAATGGGGCCACAATTTCCGCCCCGACTACCTGAAGCTCCCCGACTACCAGCGCGAGTTCGCGATTCCCCAGGTGCTGCTGCTCACCGCGACCGCCACCCCGCGGGTCATCGAGGACATGCGCCGGCGCTTCGGCATCGCCGAGGCCGACGTCACCCTCACCGGCTTCTACCGGCCCAACCTGGACCTGACGGTGGCGCCGGTGGCCGCCGACTCCCGCCCGCGTGCCCTAGCGACCTGGCTCAAGGCACACCAGGGCGGTGACGTGGGCTTCCCCACCATCGTCTACGTGACCCTGCAGCAGACCGCCGAACGCCTGGCCGCCTATCTGGACAAGGCTGGCGTCAAGGCCATCGCCTATCACGCCGGACTGGAGAGCGAGCGGCGCGAGGCGATCCAGCGCGACTTCATGGCCGGGAAGACCTCCTGCATCGTCGCCACCATCGCCTTCGGCATGGGCATCGACAAGGCCGACATCCGCGCCGTGGTCCACTTCGACCTGCCCAAGTCCATCGAGAACTACAGCCAGGAGATCGGCCGCGCGGGCCGTGATGGCCAGCCATCGGAGTGCCTGATGCTGGCGGGGCGCGACACCCTCGGCGTGCTGGAGACCTTCGTCTACGGCGATACCCCGGAGCGCCAGGGCATCGACCGGGTGATCGATGCCCTGGTCGACGCCGCCGAGCACCACGGCGGCGACTGGGAGCTCACCCTGAACGCCCTCTCCCGGGACAGCGATATCCGTCCATTGCCGCTCAAGACGCTGCTGGTGCAGCTGGAGCTGCGCGGCATCATCGCCCCTCGCCACAGCTACTTCGCCGACTACCGCTTCCGCCTGCAGGAGGAGCCCGAAGCCCTGGTCGAGCGCTTTGCGGGCGAGCGCCGCGCCTTCGTCCAGGCCCTCCTCGATGCCGCCCCCCGGGCGCGCACCTGGCACGCCCTGGACTTCGCGGCCCTGGAGCGGCTGGGCGCGGAGCGCGGGCTGGAGGTCCCGCGCGGCCGGGTGCTCACCGCTCTGGAGTATTTCGTCGAGAAGGGGTGGATGGTGCTCGAGAGCAAGCAGCTCACCGAGGTCTACCGGGTGCTCGCGCCCCCCCGGGACCCCGGCGCCCTCGGCGCCGAGCTCCACGCCTACTTCCGCGACAGGGAACAGGCCGAGATCGCCCGCCTGCACGCCATGCTGGCGCTGTTCGAGTCCGATGACTGCCTCAGTCGACGGCTCGCCGAGTGGTTCGGCGACACCCAGGCCCCGGTGCACTGCGGCCACTGCTCCGCCTGCCGGGGCCAGCCCGCGCGGCTGCCGGCCCCGCCGCCCCTGGCCCCGCTGGAGGAGCGGGAGCTCGCCGCATACCTCGTGGCGCTGGGCCCTCGGCTCGCCGAGGATGCCGCCGGCGGGCCCGCCACGGCAGACCTGCTGGCGCGCTTCCTGTGCGGCATCACCACGCCCCGCCTCACCCGGCTCAAGGCGCGCGGCCTGCCCGGCTTCGGGGCGCTCGAGGCCTACCCCTACGCCGAGGTGCGCGAGGCAGTGCACAGGAGCACCGCGGCCCCGACAGGGGCCTGAACGGCGCCGCTTCAGCCCGCGCCGGGGAGGCGACCACGCCGCTGCAGCCAGCGCGTCGCCAGGTGTACCGGCAGGTAGATCAGCAGCGGCCACAGCGCCATCAGCCCCGCCAGGTAGACCAGCGGCGGCAGCCACTCCTGATGGGTGCCGAAGGGGCCGTGCACCCAGTTGATGTTGCGCTCGGCCTCGGTGAGCAGGTAGCTCGCCGGCACCACCAGCCAGGTCAGCACGGACTGCCAGGCCAGCGCCCGCGGCGCATAGCCGAGCCGCCAGATGGCCAGCCCCGCCACCACCGGCAGCACCAGGTGGTAGAGCGACATCAGCCGGGTCAGCAGCGGCTGGTCGTCATCGAACATGTACTCGGTGCCACCGATGGGATGCACCCCAGTCAGCCAGGCCGTGCCCACGTCCAGTGCCCACAGGGTGCCCACCAGGGCCACTGCCAGCCACTGCATGGAGAGCAGGAGCCGGCTCTCCCGCCACAGGCCGACCAGGATCAGGAAGCTCGCCAGGTTGCACAGCCAGAAGTAGTTCTGCGGCCCGAGCAGCACCCAGTAGGTGGGCGCCCAGCCGATGATCCAGGCGGTGAAGGCGAGCTTCAGCCACAGCGGCAGCTGACCCGGTGCAGCGTTGTTCGACATGACGCCCTCCTGTTCGGCCGGCTCCATCAGGCATCGCCCTCCTCCCCGCCGATGCCGTGGCGCCGGAGCTTGTTGGCGATGGTAGTGTGGGAGACCCCGAGCCGCCTGGCCAGCTGCCGGCTGGAGGGAAAGCGGGGATAGAGGGCGGCCAGCACCCGCTGCTCCACCGCGCCCATGATCTCGGCCAGGCTTCCCGACAAATCCAGGCCGGCCAGCAGGGGGCCCTCCCCCACCTCGGGCAGGCGCAGGTGAAGGGGATCGATGCGGGCCCCGTCACACAGCGAGACCGCCTGGAAAAGCACGTTCTCCAGCTGGCGCACGTTGCCGGGCCAGGGGTAGGCCGCAAGGCGAGCCAGGGCCGCGGCCGAGAGCGCCGGCAGCGGGCAGCCGATCTGGCGGGCGGCACGGTCGATGAAATGCTCCGCCAGGGCGGGGATGCCGTCGCGACAGTCGCGCAGCGGCGGCACCGAAAGCGACAGCACGTTGAGGCGATGGAAGAGGTCGTGGCGGAAGCGCCCCTCGGCGCACAGCCGCGGCAGGTCCTGCTGGGTAGCACAGATCACCCGGACGTCGAGCCAGGTCTCCTCGTCGCTGCCCACCCGCCGGAAGCCGCCGTCCTGGAGGAACCGCAGCAGCTTGGCCTGCAGGCGCGGGCTCATCTCCCCCACCTCGTCCAGGAAGATGGTGCCGCCGGCGGTGAGCTCGAGCAGGCCGAGCTTGCCCTCCGGCCGGGCCCCCTCGAAGGCGCCGGGGGCATAGCCGAAGAGCTCGGTCTCGGCCATGGACTCCGGCAGACCCGCGCAGTTGAGCGCCATGAAGGGGGCCTGGCCGCGGGGACTCGCCAGGTGGCAGGCCCGCGCCAGCAGCTCCTTGCCGGTGCCGGTCTCGCCCTGGATCAGCAGCGGCGCATCCAGCGGTGCCATGCGCCGGGCCTCCCGGGTCAGCGCCTCCAGACGCGGGCTGGCCTGGAAGATCGCCTCGAAGCCCCGCAGCTCCTGGCGCTGCACCTGATAGATGCGCTCGCCGATGCGCTCGGCACGGTGCAGGGTCACCACGGCGCCGGCCAGTGACGCCACGTCATCGAGATGCTCCCGGTGCAGCGGCGCGATGTCGGCCAGGAAGGTGGTATCACGCAGGGTGACGCGCAGGCCGTTGACCCGGGCGTTGTTGCGCCGGACCAGCTCGGGCAGGTCCAGGTCGGGCAGGTAGCGGTCCAGGGAGAGGCCCGGCACCTCGTCGATGCGCACGCCGAGCAGCTGGCCGGCGGCGCGATTGGCGGCCACCACCTGCCCCTCCATGTCGATGGACATCACCGGGTCGGTGAGCGAGGAGAGCAGCGCATCGAGCTCCAGGTGGCGCCGCTCGCTGGGCATCAGGCCAACCCGGCGCACCGCGAAGACCCCGGGCACCGCCTCCAGCTCGGGCTTGAGGGTCACCAACTGGGCATTGAGCAGGTGGGGCACATGCAGGTAGATGGCATTGCCCTGCTCGCCCCCCACCTCGCCACGGGCCACGTTGAGGCCATAGTCGGCAAAGTGGGCCACGATATCGCGCAGGATGCCCACCCGATTCTGGCAGTGAAACCTCAGACGCATGGTGGCAACGCTCCTCAGGGGGATCAGAGAGGCCAGGCCGGCAACGGGGTGTCACGCCGGCATGACGGAGTGTCAAGATAACGTGACACCCCCGGCGGCTCAATCCCGCCGCCACCGCCGCGGGTGCTTGACGCCCGGGGCCGGCTGCACGACCTTGACAGGGTCATGCCATCACCCCGGGAGCCACACCATGAGCCAGCTGTCCCAGCAGCCCTGCGAGGCCTGCCGCAAGGGCGCCCCCACCGTCAGCGAAGCCGAGATCGCGCTGTTCAAGCCGGAGATCCCCCAGTGGAAGATCGTCGAGCGCGATGGCATCATGCAGCTGGAGCGGGCCTTCACCTTCCCCGACTTTAAGCAGGCGCTGGCCTTCACCAACCGCGTCGGCGAGATCGCCGAGGCGGCGGGTCACCACCCGGCCCTGCTGACCGAATGGGGCAAGGTCACCGTGACCTGGTGGTCACACAAGATACGGGGCCTGCACAGGAACGACTTCATTCTTGCCGCCAGAACCGACGAGGTAGCGAATTAAATGTTCGAACACATTGAGCGGGTTCCCGGGGACGCCATCCTCGGTCTCATCGAGGCCTTCAAGAAGGACACCAACCCCCAGAAGGTCGACCTCGGCGTCGGCGTCTACAAGGATGCCCAGGGCAACACCCCGGTGATGCGCGCGGTCAAGGAAGCCGAGGCCCTGCTGCTCAAGAACGAGACCACCAAGACCTACATCGGCTCCCACGGGGCGCCCGCGTACGGTGAGGTGGTGCTGCCGATGGTGCTGGGCGAGGGCTCTCCGGTCCTCGCGGCGAACCGCGCCAGCGCCACCCAGTCACCCGGCGGCACCGGCGCCCTGCGCCTGGCGGCCGACTTCATCGCCAAGGAGCTGCCCGGCAAGGGGATCTGGGTCTCCGACCCCACCTGGCCGAACCACCACGGCATCTTCACCGCCGCCGGCATCGCGCTGCACAAGTACCCCTATGTGGACGCCGACAACCGCCTCGACTTCGACGGCATGCTCGCCGCCCTGAAGCAGATTCCCGAGGGCGACGTGGTGGTGCTGCACGCCTGCTGCCACAACCCCACCGGCTTCGACCTCTCCCGGGAGCAGTGGCAGACCGTGCTCGAGGTGCTGCGCGAGCGTAACCTGCTGCCGCTGGTCGACTTCGCCTACCAGGGCTTCGGCGAGGGCCTGGAGGAGGACGCCTTCGCCGTGCGCCTGCTGGCCGAGCACCTCGACGAGGTGATCATCACCAGCTCCTGCTCCAAGAACTTCGGCATCTACTGCGAGCGTACCGGCGCCTTGATCATGGTGGCGAAGAACGCCGAGCAGATGGAGAACGTCCGCTCGCAGATCGCCATCGTGGCCCGTGAGAACTACTCCAACCCGCCGGCCCACGGCGGCGCCATCGTCAGCGAGATCCTGCACTCCGCGGAGCTCGCCGCCATCTGGCGCGAGGAGCTCACCGAGATGCGCGACCGCATCAACACCCTGCGTCGCGACTTCGTCGAGGCCCTGAAGCCCTACGGCCTGGACCAGAAGTATGCCCACATCGCCGAGCAGCGCGGCATGTTCAGCTACACCGGCCTGACGCCTGAGCAGGTCGATCGCCTGCGCGACGAGTTCGGCATCTACATGGTGCGCTCCGGCCGCGCCAACGTGGCGGGCTTCTCCCACGAGAACCTGCCCTACCTGGCCAAGGCCGTCGCCGCGGTCAACTGATCGCCGCACCGCCAGCCATGCCGACGCCCGGGCCCTGCCCGGGCGTTTTCGTTTCGGGTAGACTCCCCCCTGTTTTTCGCTGCGCCGGGGACCAGGGCGGCCTCGGGGCGCCCAGGGCAGCACCAGTCTTGACCAATCAGTCAGGTCGCATACAGACTGACGCCTGCCTTGTACACAACCACCCCAACAGCAAGAGGCTCCCCATGGCGGCTACCCCCGGCAGCTCCCCCGTGCACTATCCCTGGTACAAGAAGGAGGACACCGACGCCTTCTTCGCCCTGTTCCAGAACAACATCGCCAACTTCGTGATCATCGCCATCACCATGCTCGGCATGGGCTTCCCGGCGTCGATCGTCTTCGGCCAAGTGCTGCCCGGCGCCGCGGTGGCCGTGATGGTGGGCAACTTCTACTACGCCTGGAGCGCCGCGCGCCTGGCCAGGAAGGAGAACCGCACCGACGTCACCGCCCTCTCCTACGGCATCTCCACCCCGGTGATGTTCGTCTTCCTGTTCGGGGTGCTGCTGCCCGCCAAGCAGCTCACCGGCGATGTCGAACTGGCCTGGAAGGTCGCGGTGGCCGCCTGCTTCATCAGCGGCGCCATCGAGGCACTGATCAGCCTGATCGGCCGCTGGGTCCAGTATCACCTGCCCCGGGCGGCGATGCTCGGCGCCGTGGCCGGGGTGGCGCTGACCTTCATCGCCGGCGAGATGCTGTTCAAGACCCTGGAGATGCCGGTGATCGGCCTGCTGGTGCTGGCGATCATCATCGTCGGCCTGGTGGCCCGGGTCGCCATGCCCTTCCGGCTGCCCACCTCGCTCTTCGCCATTGTGGTGGGGACCGCCATGGCCTACCTGATCGGGGATGCCGGCGGCGAGCGCTTCAGCGATGCCTTCACCCACCTGGGCTTCTACCCGCTGCTGCCCAACCTGGCCTGGCTCGAGGGGCTGGGACTGCTCTTCACCGGCATGCTGGCGGTGCTCACCGTGGTGCTGCCGATCACCCTCTACAACGCCATCGAGACCATGAACAACGTCGAGGCCATGGAGGCCGCCGGTGACAGGTACGACGTGCGCGAGTGCCAGGCCGTGGACGGCGCCGGTACCATGATCGGCGCCCTGTTCGGCGGGGTCTTCCCCACCACCGTCTACATCGCCACCGTGGGCGCCAAGTGGATGGGCGCCGGGCGCGGCTACAGCCTGCTCAACGGTGCGGTCTACGGTCTGGCCACCATGTTCGGCCTGATCGCGGCACTGGCTGCCATCATTCCGGTCTCGGTGGTGGCGCCGATCCTGGTCTTCGTGGGCATGTCGATGATCGCCACCGCCTTCCAGAGCAACGACACCCGCTACTACCCCGCGGTGGCACTGGCCATGCTGCCCTACTTCGCCAACTACGTGATGACCCGTTTCGGGCGTGCCGCCGAGGAGACGGTGACCGGCATCTCCACCGGGATCGTGCCCCTGGGCCAGGGCGCCATGTTCATGGCGATCCTGATCGGCGCCATGACGGTCTCGGTGATCGACCATCAGTTCCGCCGTGCCGCCGCCTTCGCCGCGGTCGCCGCGGGCTTCTCCTTCCTGGGCCTGATGCATGCCCCGGCCCTCGCCCTCAACGCCGCCCCGGACTATGTGGTGGGCTACCTGGTGATGGGGGGCCTGTTCCTCTACTTCGCCTGGCAGCAGCAGCGCCTGGCTGCGGGCCGGGGCTGACCACACGCAGGCGCCGGGGCATCCTGCCCCGGCGCGCTTGAAGTTGAGTCTCCGGGCCTCCTGCCCGGCGATGGGTGCATCAGGCCTCAGTTGACCTCGTCGGTGTCGTCGTCACCGCCGACCATCCCCCGCAGCCGATCCCTCACGGCCTCAAGGCGACCCTTGGCCGGGGGAGCGGCGTTCTCCACGGCACGGTCCAGGCCCGGGGCCTTGGTCCTGGCATCCGCCTCGACGTCGGCTTCGACATCCACGTCTGCCTCGGTGTCAACTTCGGTGTCGCCCTCAAGGCCGGTCTCGGTATCGGCTTCGGTGTCGCCCTCGACGTCCAGGCCGGTCTCGGTGTCGGCGTCCAGACCGGTCTCGGTGTCGGTATCGGCGTCCAGGCCGGTCTCGGTGCCGCCCTCTACGCCGCCGTCGATACCAGCGTCGGCATCGCCCTCGACGCCACCGTCGAGGCCACCGTCGGCATCACTGCCATCGGCATCACCGTCGGCACCACCATCGGCACCGCCGTCGGCACCACCGTCGGCACCGCCGTCGGCGGCCGCCAGCAGGAGGGTGTCACTGGAGTGGGTCATGGTGGCCGTTGAAGAAAACTCTGTGGACAGCATCTCATCCTCCAGGCTCATGGCGTGAGCCTGGACGGTCATACCGGAAAAGATCAGCGCCATACTGGCGGCTAGGGTCTTGAGTTTCATGATGCGCCTCCTTGTGCCCCGCCAGGGGCGGGCTTCCATCTTCAAGGGTGACTCGTCCGTGAGTCGCACGACCACTCGGGCCGGGTTCCTGCCAAGACACTGCGAACCTCATGCCAGAAAGAAACTAAACTCAATATATTCAATGCATTAATAAATCAACCACTCTCGGAGCCATCGCCATCATCGCGCCATCGGCCGTAGAACTGTCGTCTCGGGCCGACAGAATTCGACCTCCCGGCGTCCCTGCCCCTGTTCATAGACATCCGTCGAGTCTCCACCGGACGACAGAAGCCCGTCCCCACTGTCGGTGCCGACACGCCACGACGGGCCAGACCCCAGACACAGTGCGCCCCGCCATGGGGCGGGGCGCAACCTGACTACAGCGACGGACGTCGCCGACGGCTACTTCCAGAAATCGCGGATCGAGGCGATGCCCTGGGCACCCACGGCGCGGGCATGGTTGGCATCGAAGCGGGTCATGCCACCCAGGGCGAAGACCGGCATGGCGGCACGCTCCACCAGCTGCTGGAAGTCATGCCAGCCCATGGGGGGCACCTCGGGGTGGGAGGGGGTAGTGCGCAGCGGCGAGAGGGTCACGAAGTCGCAGCCCAGCTTGCCGGCCTGTACCAGCTGCTCGCGATCGTGGGTAGAGGCCGCCAGCCACTTCCCCTCGGCGATGGGGCGACGCTCGAGGCGCATCAGCCGTTCGCTGGTGAGGTGGATACCGTCGGCATCGACCCGCTCGAGGAGCTCGGGCTCGGCGTTGAGCAGCAGGCGAGCCCCATGCTGGCGACACAGCGCCAGGGTGACCTCGGCGCGGGCCAGGTAGGCGGTCTCGTCGAGCTGCTTGGCGCGCAGCTGCACCAGGCGGGCGCGATCCTCCACCAGGGCACGCTCGAGGCGCTGCAGGTAGAGAGCCTCGTCCTCCTCCTCGGCGGTGATGAGGTACTCGGTCGGCAGCGCGACGGCACGCAGGATCGGCAGGTTGGCCGCCGGGAAGGGGTAGTTGACCAGCTCCTCCATGGGCACCCAGCGCACCGCCTGCCCCTCGCGGCCGAAGGGCTCGCCGGAGAACTCGTGCACCTGCCAGACGTCGAGCAGGATGTGCTTGTCGGGATACTCGTGGTGGATGCGGATCAGCGGCTGCGCGCGCTGGATCTCCACCCCGAGCTCCTCATGGAGTTCGCGCTTGAGCCCGCCGAGGCCCGTCTCGTACGGCGCCAGCTTGCCTCCCGGAAACTCCCACAGCCCGCCATGGTCGACGTTGCTGGGCCGGCGGGCGATCAGGACCTGCCCGCCGTCGGCACTGATGATGGCGGCGGCCGCCACATGCACCCTTCTCTTCACCATTGCGTTCATTCACCTTTCCAACTGGCCCGCCCTCGGGGGCGGGATGCTCTGTCCGGCGGCTGACCGATCGCTCAGCTGCGATAGTCGGCGTTGATGGTTACATACTCATGGGAGAGGTCGGTGGTCCATACCGTGGCGCTCTCCTCCCCGCGTCCCAGGTCGATGCGAATGGGGATCTCCTCCCTGGCCATCACCGCACTGCCGGCCTCTTCCGTGTAGCAGGGCGCCCGGCCACCGGCCTCCACCAAGCGAACCTCGCCCAGGTCGATGGCCACCCGGGAGACATCGAAGTCCTCGACCGGCGCACGGCCGACCGCCGCCAGTATCCGACCCCAGTTGGCATCCGAGGCAAAGAGCGCGGTCTTGACCAGCGGCGAGTTGGCCACGGTGAAGGCCACGTCGAGAGCCTCCTGACGGCTCGCGGCCCCGTTCACCTGCAGGGTCACGAACTTGGTGGCTCCCTCGCCGTCGCGGATGATCGCCTGGGCCAGCTCAGTCATGACCCGCTGCAGACCGTTGCGGAAGATGGCGATGGCCTCCTCCCCCTCGACCCGCGGTCCCTGCTGAGTACTGATCAGCATGCAGGCGTCGTTGGTGGAGGTGTCGCCGTCCACGGTGATGCAGTTGAAGGAGCGATCCACCGTCTCGCGCAGCATCTCCTCGAGCAGCGCCTGGTCGAGGGTGGCGTCGGTGGCCACGAAGGCCAGCATGGTCGCCATGTTGGGCTGGATCATGCCCGAGCCCTTGGCGATGCCGTTGATGGTGACCGTGGCCTCCCCCAGCGCCAGGGTCACGCTGGCACCCTTGGCGCGGGTGTCGGTGGTGAGGATGCCCTCGGCGGCCTGGTGCCAGGAGTCCCCCTCCTCCGCCAGGTTCGCCAGCGCCACGGGCAGGCCCGCCAGCACCCGCTCCATGGGCAGCGGCTCGCCGATCACCCCGGTGGAGAACGGCAGCACGGCTTCGCCGGGCACCCCGGCCAGGCGCCCCAGCTCGGCGCAGGTGGCGCGGGCATCGGCAAGCCCTACCTCACCGGTACCGGCATTGGCGTTGCCGGTATTGATCACCAGGTAGCGGGCCGGCTGGCCGGAGGCCAGGTGCTCGCGGGCCACGGTGACCGGCGCCGCGCAGAAGGCGTTGCGGGTAAAGGTCCCCGCCACGCGGGCACCGGCGGGCGCCTCGATCACCACCAGGTCACGGCGGTTGGCCTTCTTGATGCCCGCCATGGCGGTGCCCAGGCGCACGCCGGGGATCGCCGGCATCTCGGGAAAGCTTGCATTACCCACTGCCATCGTCTCGTCTCCTGTCTGGTGGGCGGCGGCTCAGTCCAGCTTGCCGCAGCACTGCTTGTACTTCTTGCCCGACCCGCAGGGGCAGGGATCGTTGCGGCCCACCTTGGGCCCCTCGCGGCGCACCGGGCGTCCATCCGCTCCCGGCAGCGGCGCCCCCGACTCCTCGGGGCGGTCGAGCGCATCGGGATCCTCGTGACGGCTGTCCGCCATGGCCTTCTCGCGCTCCAGCGCCTCGCGACGCTTCTGCTCGAGCTCCTCGACCTCCTCCGGACGCCGCACCTGCACATGGCTGAGGATGCGCGTCACATCGGCCTTGATATTGGCCAGCAGGTTCTGGAACAGCTCGAAGGATTCGCGCTTGTACTCCTGCTTGGGGTTCTTCTGGGCGTAGCCGCGCAGGTGGATGCCCCGGCGCAGATGGTCCATGGACTGCAGGTGCTCCTTCCAGCGGGTGTCGAGCACCTGCAGCATCACCTGCTTCTCGAAGCGGCGCATCAGGGCCTCGCCGGCCTCGGCCACCTTGGCCTCGTAGGTCTCGCGATGCAGGGTCTGCAGCCGCTCGCGCAGCTGCTCCTCGTGGAAGCGGTCGTCCTCCTCGGCCCACTGCACCACCGGGACGTCCAGGTTGAACTCGGCCTTGAGGTGGTCCTGAAGCCCGGGGAGATCCCACTGCTCGGCGAGGCTCTGGGGCGGCACATAGTCGCTGATGGCCAGGTCCAGCACCTCCTGGCGAATGCCCGCCACGGCCTCGGAGACCTGTTCGGCGGCCAGGATCTCGTTGCGCTGCTCGTAGATCACACGGCGCTGGTCGTTGGCCACGTCATCATACTCGAGCAGCTGCTTGCGGATATCGAAGTTGCGGCTCTCGACCTTCTTCTGGGCGCGCTCCACGGCGTTGGAGACCATCTTGTGTTCGATCGCCTCGCCGCGCTCCAGGCCCAGGGCCTTCATCATGCGCTGCACCCGGTCGGAGCCGAACAGCCGCATCAGGCTGTCCTCCAGCGACAGGAAGAAACGGGTCGAGCCCGGGTCCCCCTGGCGACCGGCACGGCCACGAAGCTGGTTGTCGATGCGCCGCGATTCGTGGCGCTCGGAGCCGATCACGTGCAGGCCGCCGGCGGCCAGCACCGCATCGTGGCGCTCCTGCCAGGCGGCCTTGAGCGCCTCGAGCTGCTCGGGACTCGGGTTGTCGAGCTTGGCCGCCTCGGCTTCCCAGTTGCCGCCCAGCATGATGTCGGTGCCGCGGCCGGCCATGTTGGTGGCGATGGTGATGGCGCCGGCGCGGCCCGCCTGGGCGATGATCTCCGCCTCGCTCTGGTGCTGCTTGGCGTTGAGCACGCTGAAGGCGAGGCCGGCCTGCTTCATCAGCCCGGCCAGGTACTCCGAGGTCTCGATGGAGGCGGTCCCCACCAGCACCGGGCGTCCGGCCTCGGTCTCGGCCTGGACGTCCTTGATGATCGCCTCGAACTTCTCCTCGGCGGTCAGGTAGACCAGGTCGTTGAGGTCGCGGCGCACCAGCGGTTTGTTGGTGGGAATCACCACCACGTCGAGGCCGTAGATCTGGCGGAACTCGAAGGCCTCGGTGTCGGCGGTACCGGTCATGCCGGCCAGCTTGTCGTAGAGGCGGAAGTAGTTCTGGAAGGTGGTCGAGGCGAGCGTCTGGCTCTCGCGCTGCACTGCCACGCCCTCCTTGGCCTCGACCGCCTGATGCAGGCCCTCGGACCAGCGGCGGCCCGGCATGGTGCGCCCGGTGTGCTCGTCGACGATCACCACCTGGCCTTCGGCGACGATATAGTCCACGTCACGATGGTAGAGGTGACGGGCGCGCAGCGCCGAATGCATGTGGTGCAGCAGGTTGAGGTTCTGGGCCGCGTAGAGGGAGTCCTCCTCGCCCAGCAGCCCCTCCGCCCGCATCAGCTCCTCGACCTTGTTGTGGCCGGTCTCGGTGATCTCCACCTGCTTGTGCTTCTCGTCGAGCAGGAAGTCGCCGCTGGCCGGCTCCTCGGGATCCTCGCAGGCCACTAGGTGGGTCGCCAGGCGGTCCACAACCTTGTAGAGCTCGGTATTCTCGTCCACGGCGCCGGAGATGATCAGCGGCGTCCTCGCCTCGTCGATCAGGATCGAGTCCACCTCGTCGACGATGGCGAAGTTGAGCCCGCGCTGGACCTTGTCCTCCAGCGAGAAGGCCATGTTGTCGCGCAGATAGTCGAAGCCGAACTCGTTGTTGGTGCCGTAGGTGATGTCGCAGGCGTAGGCCGCGCGCTTCTCCTCGCTGGTCTGACCGGCATGGATGATGCCGACGGTGAGGCCGAGGAACTCATAGAGCGGACGCATCCACTCGGCGTCACGGCGCGCCAGGTAGTCGTTCACCGTGACCACGTGCACGCCCTTGCCGGGCAGGGCATTGAGGTAGACGGCCAGGGTCGCCACCAGGGTCTTGCCCTCACCGGTCTTCATCTCGGCGATGCGGCCGCTGTTGAGGGTCATGCCGCCGATCATCTGAACATCGAAGTGGCGCATGCCCATCACCCGCTTGCCCGCCTCGCGCACGGTGGCGAAGGCCTCGACGAGCAGGTCATCGAGTGCCTCGCCGGCGTCGAGACGGCCACGGAAGGCTTCGGTGCGCGCCTGCAGAGAGGCGTCGTCCAGCGCCTGCAGCTCCGGCTCGAGGAGGGTGATGCGGTCGGTCTGGCGGCTCATGCGCTTCACTTCACGATCGTTCTTGGAGCCGACGACCTTGCGTAACAGGGAATTGATCATTGGGGGGTCCAGTCTTTGCGTGTGGCAACGTGCCAGCCGCCCGAGGCAGCCGGCCAGGATCAGGGGTTCAGCGTGCCAACGCAGGGCGGACCCCGACGGGTCAGGACATCATGGGCCGCGGTCGCCGGACGGCGGCAGGGGGATGGCGGCAGGGGACGTCGCCCGCGGGCGCCGAGGCGGCCGAGGACGCGCAGCGGCCAGGCACGCCGCGCGCGGCGGCGGGCCTGCAGCCGGGAGCTGGCCCGGATCAGCGCCGGTGCCAGGATGCACACCTGCACCAGGCGCTCGGCCTGCCGCAGCGGCTCCCCCTGGGCCAGACCGGCCGGCAGCAGGCACCCCACCAGCAGCCCGGCCAGCCACCAGCGCGCCGGGCGCCGCCGGCTCATGGCGGCAGGCGCCTTGGCATCGTCATGCTGGGTGCGGGCGGGCATGCTGTCGATGGACTCCCGAGCGTGCTAGGCTGGCGGGCATCAGCGCCCGGCACAGTGAAGAGTGAGTGTGGCTTTCCTGTCCGGCGACCGGAACAAGGCCCCGAGAAACAAGCCCATGAGTATAAAGGCTAAGCGCTTCCGCGCCCAGCCCATGACCCGCCTGCTCGATGGCCACGGCGAACTCGGCTCGCTGATGCGCATGGCGCGACTGATCGAGCGCGCTCAACAGCACCTGCGTGACCAGCTCCCCCCGGAAGTGGCCGAGCACCTGCACGTGGGCGGCTTTCGCGACGGTCGCCTGACGCTGATCACCGACCGTGCCGCCTGGCTCACCCGGCTGCGCTATGAGCAGCCGCGACTGCTCGAACGGCTTCACCAGCTGCCCGGCTTCGAGGCGGTGACCGGCTTCACCCTTAAGGTCCGACCGATACGACCGGTGAAGGCGCCGCTGCGCCAGGTGCGCCACCTGCCGGCCCGAGCCGCCGACGAGCTCGCGAGCTGCGCCGAGGACGTGGTCGACCCGCGGCTAAAGGCGGCGCTCCAGCGACTGGCCGCCCATGCTGCGCGCAAGCCATGAAAGCAGCGCCCTGCCCCCTATAGCGAGAAAGGCCCGCCAGATGCTGGCGGGCCTTCTCGATGTCACGGGCGGGGGATGGGATGTCGTCAGGCCATGGCCGGGGCCGCGTAGGAGATGGGCGCGGCGGCGGCCTCCTCCTCGAAGGTGACGATCTCGTAGGAGTCGGGCTGGGCCAGCAGGGCGCGGCAAAGCTGGTTGTTGAGCGCATGGCCCGACTTCACCCCGCGGAACTCGCCGATCAGGCTGTGGCCGAGCTGGTAGAGGTCGCCGATGGCATCCAGCACCTTGTGCTTGACGAACTCGTCGTCATAGCGAAGGCCGCCCTCGTTCACGATGCGGTAGTCGTCCACCACGATGGCGTTGTCGAGGCTGCCACCGAGCGCCAGGTTGTTGGAACGCAGGTACTCCAGGTCACGCATGAAGCCGAAGGTGCGGGCCCGCGACACCTCCTTGACGAAGGAGGTGGTAGAGAAGTCCACCATAGCCGTCTGGGTCTGCTCTTCGAACACCGGATGGTCGAAGTCGATGGAGAAGGCGACCTTGAAGCCCTGATGAGGGCGAAAGGTGGCTTCCTTGTCGCCTTCGGTCACCGTGATCTCGCGCCTGATACGGATGAACTTCTTGGGCGCATTCTGCTCGCTGATGCCGGCGGACTGGATCAGGAACACGAAGGGGCCAGCACTGCCGTCCATGATCGGCACCTCGGGGGCGCTGAGGTCGACATAGGCGTTATCGATGCCGAGTCCGGCCAGGGCCGACATCAGGTGCTCCACCGTGGCCACCTTGGCGCCGCCCGAGGAGAGCGCGGTGCACAGGGTGGTGTCGGTGACGTTGTGGGCCTTCGCCGGAATCTGCACCTCGGGATCCAGATCGGTGCGCACGAAGACGATGCCGGTATCCACGGGCGCCGGGCGAAGGGTCATGTAGACCTTCTTTCCGGAGTGCAGGCCGACGCCTGTGGCGCGGATGACGTTCTTCAGGGTGCGTTGTCTGATCATGAGAGGTGGCCAGGCTGTTGTCGGGTTATCAAACACTGTTCACTATAACACCGAACGGGCGTTTCGACAAAGAAACCTCGCCCGGCACGCTCTATGGACTCGATAGCGCCCCTCAATCCGCCTGGCGGCGCAGGAAGGCCGGGATATCGAGATAGTCATCGAGCTCCTGGGAGCGTCGCTTCTCGGCACGCGGCTTGGCGGCTTCCTCCGGCTCGGCGGCGGCGCGGGCGGCCTGCTGGCGCATGGCTGGCTGCGCCTGACGCTGACGATAGTCGCTGCCTGCCTCGACACGCTTGGCCGGCTCGCGGGTCGCGGCCTTGGCCTGCTGACGGCCGTCGAGCCCGGCGGCCACCACGGTGACACGCAGCTCGTCGGACATCTCCATGTCGATGGAGGTGCCCACCACGATGGTGGCGTCCTGGGAGGCGAACTCCTGAACGGTGGCGCCCACGTCGTTGAACTCGCCGATGGAGAGATCCGGGCCGGCGGTGATGTTGACCAGGATGCCACGGGCACCGTGGAGGTCGACGTCCTCGAGCAGCGGGCTGCGAATGGCCTTCTCGGCGGCTTCCCGGGCGCGGTTCTCGCCGATGGCGCTGCCGGAACCCATCATCGCCATGCCCATCTCGGACATCACGGTGCGCACGTCGGCGAAGTCGACGTTGATGATGCCCGGGCTTGTGATCAGCTCGGCGATGCCCTGAACGGCGCCCAGCAGCACATCGTTGGCGGCGCTGAAGGCAGTCAGCAGGCTGGCGCTCTTGCCCAGCACCGAGAGCAGCTTCTCGTTGGGAATGGTGATCAGCGAGTCGACGTGCTCGGAGAGCTCACGCATCCCCTCCTCGGCGGCGCGCATGCGCTTGGGACCCTCGAAGGGGAAGGGACGCGTCACCACCGCCACGGTGAGGATACCCAGCTCCTTGGCCACCTGAGCCACCACCGGGGCACCGCCGGTGCCGGTACCACCGCCCATCCCGGCAGTGATGAAGACCATGTCGGCACCGTTGAGCAGCTCGGCGATCCGCTCGCGGTCTTCCATGGCCGCCTGGCGCCCCACCTCGGGGTTGGCGCCGGCGCCGAGCCCCTTGGTGATCTCGGTACCCAGCTGGAGTACGGTCTTGGCGGAGACCCGCTTGAGCGCCTGGGCATCGGTGTTGGCGCAGATGAACTCCACGCCCTCGATGTTGCTCTCGACCATGTGATTGACGGCGTTGCCGCCGCCGCCGCCGACACCGATCACCTTGATGACCGCGCTGCTTGAGGGTGCGCTATCTACCAGTTCAAACATTAGCCCCGTCTCCTGGGTCGCCATGGCGACCCTGTCAGAAATTTCCTTTCAACCAGCCCTTGAACCTTGCCAGCGCCGGTATGCTTTCCCTGAAGCCGCGACGGCCGGCGTCCTCACGCCGCGCCTGAACCGGCACCAAGCTGCCCTGTGTCTGTCGACCATGCCCCTGCCGATTTTCCTGCAGAGCGTAATGTAGCAAACCGACTCCGGTCGAATAAATCGGGTTGCGGACCACATCGGCCAGGCCGCGCACGTTCTGCGGGCAGGCGATGCGCACCGGCATGTGGAAGATCTCCTCGGCGAGCTCCACCACCCCTTCCATGCGCGCGGTGCCACCGGTCAGCACCACCCCGGCGGCCACCAGATCCTCGTAGCCGCTGCGGCGCAGCTCGTCGCGCACCAGGGTGAAGAGCTCCTCGTAGCGCGGCTCCACCACCTCGGCCAGCGCCTGGCGGGAGAGGTCCCTGGCCGGGCGGTCGCCGACGCTGGGCACCTTGATCAGCTCGTCGCTGGCGGCCAGCTGGGTCAGCGCGCAGGCGTACTTGACCTTGATCTCCTCGGCGTGCTGGGTCGGGGTGCGCAGGGCCATGGCGATGTCGTTGGTGACCTGGTCCCCGGCGATGGGGATCACCGCGGTATGGCGAATCGCCCCCTCGGTGAACACGGCGATATCGGTAGTGCCGCCGCCGATGTCCACCATGCAGACGCCCAGTTCCCGCTCGTCCTCGGTGAGCACCGCCATGCTCGAGGCGAGCTGCTCGAGGATGATGGCATCGACCTCGAGGCCGCAGCGGCGCACGCACTTCTCGATGTTCTGCACGGCGTTCAGCGCCGCCGTGACCAGGTGTACCCGGGCTTCCAGGCGCACCCCGGACATGCCCAGTGGCTCGCGGATGCCGCCCTGGGTGTCGATGGAGAACTCCTGGGGCAACACATGGAGGACCCGCTGGCCCTCGGAGATGGCCCGGGCCCGGGCGGAGTCGATGACGCGATCGATATCGGAGGGGGTGACCTCGCGCTCCTTGATCGCCACCACGCCGTCGGAATTCATGGAGCTGATATGGCTGCCGGCGACGCCGACATAGACCGAGTGGATATCACAGCCGGCCATCAGCTCGGCCTCCTCCACGGCGCGTTGGATGGAGAGCACCGTGGATTCGATGTTGATCACCACCCCTTTCTTCATGCCGCGGGAGGGGTGCGAGCCGATACCGGCGATCTCGATGCCGCCATCGTCTGTGGGCTGACCCACGATCGCCACGACCTTGGACGTTCCGATATCCAGCCCGACTACCATATTGGACGCATTGGAAGGACCTGCCATGAGTCGGGAACTCTCCTAGAACCTGGCCCGCTTCGGAGCCTGCAACACGGAAAATGAACCTGGGGGCAATTATAGGAACAACTCGGGTTGATCCTCCACCCCACAGAAAAATTCATCTTTCACGATACGGTGATTTTGCCCCAAAAGAAACAGGCGCAGTCCCTCGAACATGCGCCTTTGCGGAGAAAATGGTCTCAGCCCTCGACCGACTCATCATCCTCGGCGGGGTCGGATTCGCCGTGCCAGGCAACGGCCACGCCGTTGGGGTATCGAAGGTCGATGTAGCGGATATGCGACGCCTGGGAGCCGAGCTGCCGCTGCCAGGCCGCGGAGAGCCTGCCCAGCCGC
The DNA here is from genome assembly GCF_003547075.1 of Halomonas sp. JS92-SW72. Taxonomy (NCBI): domain Bacteria; kingdom Pseudomonadati; phylum Pseudomonadota; class Gammaproteobacteria; order Oceanospirillales; family Halomonadaceae; genus Halomonas; species Halomonas sp. JS92-SW72. The sequence goes on along the minus strand of NZ_CP032147.1, from coordinate 629,776 downwards.
GCCTCGCGGTCGTTGCGACCGAGCATCACCCAGACCCCATCGTCCAGTTGGAAGCGCCAGGCGCCACGGGGCTCCAGGCGTAGCTGGGAGAGCTCGAGGCCCATGGCGCCGAAGCGAGTGGCCAGCCGTTCGTGGTAGGCCAGCACCTCCGCCCCGCTGCCGGCGGGGCCGGCGAGATCCGGCAGGTCGCCGGGCGGCGACACCGGACCGAAGGCGAAGGGCTCGCCCTCGGGATTGAGCAGGTAGTCGTCGTTCCAGCGCGCCACCGGAATCTGCTCGACCAGCTCGAAGGTCAGCGCATTGGGCCACTCACGGGTGACCCGCACCTCGACAAGCCAGTCGATGGCCAGCGCCTCCTCGCGCAGCTCGGCCACGTTGACCGACAGCCAGGTGCGGCCGCGGATCAGCGGTGCCAGCTGGTCGCGCAGGTAATCGGCGCTGACGTGGGTGAACTCGCCGGCGATGGAGACCCGCTCGATGGGCCGGTCGAGCCACAGCCACAGTGCCCGACCGCCGGCGCCGAACAGCACCAGCAGCAGCACCACCCCGAGCAGGCCACCGCGACGCGTCATGCCCGCTTCGCCTCCAGGGTGGTGGCCAGGATGCGCAGCACCAGGGCCTCGAAATCGATGCCGGCGTGGGCCGCGGCCTGGGGCACCAGGCTGTGGTCGGTCATGCCCGGCGAGGTGTTGATCTCGATCAGCCAGAAGCGCCCCTCGGCATCGCGCATCACATCCACCCGCCCCCAGCCCTCGGCGCCGACCGCCTCGAAGGCGCGACGGCAGAGCTCGCCGAGCTCGGCCTCCTCGGCATCGCCGAGCCCGCAGGGCAGGTGGTAGCGCGTCTCGTCGGAGAGGTACTTGGCCTCGTAGTCGTAGAAGCCCCCGGGCACCTCGACACGGATCGCCGGCAGCACCTCGTCGCCGAGCAGCGACACCGTATACTCGTCGCCCTTGATGAAGCGCTCGGCCATCACCCGGGCGTCGAAGCGGGCCGCCTCGTGGTAGGCCGTCGCCAGGGCCTCGGCGCTCTCGACGATGCTGATGCCCAGCGTCGAGCCCTCGTGCACCGGCTTGACGATCAGCGGCAGGCCGAGGCGCGCCACCACCGCCGACCAGTCGGCGTCGGCCTCCAGCATCACCGACTCCGGCGTGGGCAGGCCGAGGGCCTGCCACACCAGCTTGGTGCGCTGCTTGTCCATGCCTAGGGCCGAGGCGAGCACGCCGCTGCCGGTGTAGGGAATGCCGAGCAGCTCCAGCGCCCCCTGCAGGGTGCCATCCTCGCCGCCGCGGCCGTGCAGGGCGATGAAGACGCGGTCAGGGGCCAGGGCCTCGAGCCCCACCAGCCCGCCGTCGGCGGGGTCGTAGCCGATGGCATCCACGCCGGCGCGGGTGAGCGCCGCCAGCACCGCCGCCCCGCTCTTCAGCGAGACCTCCCGCTCGGCGGAGCTGCCGCCGTAGATCACGGCCACGCGGCCCAGGTCGTTCACCAGGCTCATAGGGTCACCTCGTCGAGCTCAAGGGCCGCCTCGGCCAGGGCCAGGGAGATGCCGCCCACGTCGCCGGCGCCCTGGGTAATCAGGATGTCGTCCGGGCGCAACACCCGGGCCAGCAGGCCCGGCAGCTCGCTCTTCTCCTGGACGAAGATCGGGTCCACCTCGCCGCGCTGGCGGATGGAACCGGCCAGGGTGCGCCCCTCGGCGCCGGGAATCGGCGCCTCGCCGGCGCTGTAGACGTCCAGCAGCAGCAGGGTGTCGACACCGGAGAGCACCCGCACGAAGTCTTCAAAGAGATCCCGGGTGCGCGAGTAGCGATGGGGCTGGTAGAGCATCACCAGGCGGCGCTCGGGCCAGCCGGCGCGCACCGCCCGGATCACCATCTCCACCTCGCGGGGGTGGTGACCGTAGTCGTCCACCAGCATCACCTCGCCCTCGCCGCCCGGCGCCGGGAAGTGCCCCTGCACCTGGAAGCGACGCCCCACCCCCTGGAAGCCGGCCAGGCCCCGCAGGATGGCGTCGTCGTCGACCCCGGCATCGGTGGCCACGGCGATAGCCGCCAGGGCGTTCAGGGCGTTGTGGCGGCCGGGCATGGCCAGCCGGACGGCGAGCGGCGCCAGCCCGCCGGGGCGATGGGCGGTGAAGCGGATCTCGCCGGCCTGCTGGACGAAGTCGGCGATGCGGTAATCGGCGTCCTCGCTGAAGCCGTAGGTGATGAACTGGCGATGCACCCGGTCGAGCAGGCCGCGCACGTTGTCATCATCGATGCACAGGATCGCCAGGCCATAGAACGGCAGGTTGTGCAGGAACTCGAGGAAGGTGGTCTTGAGCTTCTCGAAGTCGCCGCCATAGGTGGCCATGTGGTCGGCATCGATGTTGGTGACGATGGAGACCATGGGCTGCAGGTGCAGGAAGGAGGCGTCGGACTCGTCCGCCTCGGCCACCAGGTAGTCGCCCTCCCCCAGCCGGGCATTGGTGCCGGCGCTGGTCAGCCGACCGCCGATCACGAAGGTGGGGTCGAGCCCCCCCTCGCCGAGCAGGGTCGCGGTGAGACTCGTCGTGGTGGTCTTGCCGTGGGTCCCGGCCACGGCGATGCCGTGGCGGAAACGCATCAGCTCGGCGAGCATCTCGGCGCGGCGCACCACCGGCACCCGGTGCTCCCGGGCCCAGACGATCTCGGGGTTGGCCTCGTCCACCGCGGTGGAGACCACCACGACATCGGCGCCGACCACGTGGTGGGCATCGTGGCCGATGGCCACCGTGATGCCGCACTGGCGCAGCCGCGCCACTACCGTCGACGCCTTCAGGTCGCTGCCGCTGACCGTATAGCCCTGGTTGGCCAGGACCTCGGCGATGCCGCACATGCCGGCGCCGCCGATGCCCACGAAATGGATGTGCCGGATCCGGCGCATGCCCAGGCCCCGCTCGGGGGGGACGGACTGGCCGGGAACCGGCCGTGACGTGCTATCGCTCAAAACCTGTCTCCATGCAGCCGGCCACCAGGCGCTCGTCGGCGTCGAGGTGCGCGCAGGCCCTCGCTCGCGCGGCCATGGTGGCAAGGGTATCGGGATCGAGCAGCGCCGCCAGCCGATCGGCCAGCGTCGCCGCCGTGAGGTCGGACTGGGGCAGCAGCTCGGCGGCCCCCTCCTCCACCAGCGCTCGGGCGTTGGCGGTCTGATGATCGTCCACCGCGAAGGGAAAAGGCACGAAGAGCGCCGGCCTGGCCGCGGCGGCCAGCTCCGCCACCGTCAGGGCGCCGGCCCGGCAGACCACCAGGTCGGCCCAGCCGTAGGCCTCGGCCATGTCATCGATGAAGGGCGTCACCTCCGCACTCACGCCCTCGCGGGCGTAGGCCTCGCGGGTGGCGGCGTCCTTATCGCGTCCCGCCTGGTGGCGCACCTCGGGTCGCTCGCCCTCGGGCAGGCGAGCCAGGGCCTCGGGGAGACGCTCGTTGAGCGTCTGGGCCCCCAGGGAGCCGCCCACCACCAGCAGGCGCAGGCGCCGGCCACGCATCGCCGCGGCCGGGCGTGGCGACTCGCCCAGGGCGGCGATCTCCTCGCGCACCGGGTTGCCGATCACCTCGCCGCGGGCACCGAAGGCCTGGGGAAAGGCGGCATAGACGCGCCGGGCCAGCCGTGACAGCGCGCGGTTGGTGAGCCCCGCCACGGCGTTCTGTTCGTGGATCACCAGGGGGCGACGCGCCAGCCAGGCGGCCAGGCCGCCGGGGCCGCTGGCGAAGCCGCCGAGGCCCACCACCAGCTGGGGGTCGAAGGCGCGGATCACCCGCCACGCCTGCCAGACGGCGCGGGTCAGGTTGAACGGCGCCAGCAACCAGCCGGCCGCACCGTTGCCGCGCAGCCCCGACACCGCGATGCGATGCAGGGGAATGCCGGCCTCTGGCACCAGGCGGTTCTCGATGCCGCGGGGGCTGCCCAGCCAGGCCACCTCCACCCCCTCCTCGGCCAGGCCCCGGGCCAGGGAGAGAGCGGGGATGACGTGGCCGCCGGTGCCTCCGGCCATGATCAGGACGCGGTGTCCCGGTCGCTTGCTCACTTGGCGACTCCTTGTCGTTGAGAGAGTGGCGAGGAAGCGGGACCCGGCGGTGCCAGGGAGGGCTCCCGGCGTCCATCGCTCCTGGGCGCCGCGGGGCTCGCCCGCCGCTGGGCCTGGCGGGTCTCGATGTCGGCCCGCAACAGCAGCGCCATCATCACCGCGCTGACCAACAGGCTCGACCCGCCGTAGCTGAGCAGCGGCAGGGTCAGTCCCTTGGTGGGCAGCATGCCGCTGCTCACGGCGATATTGATGAAGGCCTGGGCGCCGACCACCAGGGCGATGCCGTAGCTGAGGTAGGCCGCGAAGGGCAGCTGGGCCAGCTCGGCACGGCGGCCCACCGCCATGGCCCGCCAGATCAGCAGCGCGAAGAGCCCCACCACCCCCACGGCGCCGAACAGGCCGAGCTCCTCGGCGAGCACCGCAAAGACGAAGTCGGTGTGGGCCTCGGGCAGGTAGAAGAGCTTCTGGACGCTGTTGCCGAGCCCCATGCCCAGCCAGCTGCCGCGGCCGAAGGCGATCAGCGCCTGGGTCAGCTGGTAGCCGCTGGCGAACTGGTCCGCCCAGGGGTCGGCGAAGCTGGCAAGGCGCGCCAGGCGGTAGGGCTCGGCGATGGCGAGCAGGGCCCCGCCGGCGGCGACCAGCAGCGCCAGCAGCAGGAAGCGCCCCCAGGGGGCCCCCGCCATCAGCAGCATGCCCATCACGCAGCCGGTCATCACCACCACGGCGCCGTAGTCCGGCTCGAGGATCAGCAGCAGGCCGATGATGGCAAGGATCAGCAGCGGGCGCAGGAAGGCGCCCCACTGCCGGCGCACCTGGGGCAGGAAGCGCTCCAGGTAGCCGGCCATGTAGGCGATCAGACAGAGCTTGGCGACCTCGGAGGCCTGCAGGTTGAAGGGCACCCCGGGGATCGAGATCCAGCGCTTGCTGCCGTTGATCTCGCGCCCCACCAGCAGCACCAGCACCAGCAGGGCGATGCCCACCAGCAGCAGCAGCGGGCCGTTGACCTTCCACCACCCCAGGGGGATGCGCAGCACGCAGGCGGCCGCGGCCAGCGCCATCACCAGGAAGAGGCCGTGACGGATGCTGAAGTACCAGGGATTGCCGGTCAGGCTCGCCGCCACCTCCGATGACGCCGAGGTGACCATCACCCAGCCGATCAGCATCAGCGACAGGGTCGCGATCAGAAGCCAGCCATCGAAGGGCTGGTCGCGGGTGGAGAGCCGCTCGCGAAGCCGGGAGAGCCGGGAGAACCGGGACGCGCGCTTCATGCCTGCTCCTCGGCCAGGTGGCGGCGCACCCAGCGCCGGAACACCTCGCCGCGCTCCTGGTAGTTGGCGAACTGGTCGAGGCTCGCACAGGCCGGCGAGAGCAGCACGCAGTCGCCGGGCTCGGCGATCGCCGCGGCCCGGGCCATGGCCGCGGTCAGGTCCTCCACCTCGGTCAGCGGCAGCCGCTCGCGCAGGGCACGCGCCAGGCGCTCGGCATCGAGGCCGAATAGGATCGCCTCGCGGCCGTAGCGGGCCAGGGGCTCGGCCAGGGGGGCGAAATCGGCCCCCTTGCCGACGCCGCCGGCCAGCAGGATCAGGCGGCCCGCCAGGGTCGGGCCGAGCCCGGCGATGGCGGCGAGCGTCGCCCCCACGTTGGTGCCCTTGGAGTCGTTGATCCAGCGCACGCCGCCCACCTCGGCCACCACCTCGCCGCGATGGGGCAGCCCCGGAAAGCGCCGCAGCACCCGGCACATCGGCTCCATGGGCAAGCCCAGCCGGCGCCCCATGGCGAGCGCGGCCAGGGCATTGGCCTGGTTGTGGCGACCGGCCAGGCGCACCTCGGCGGCGGGCATCAGCGGCGTGTCGCCGTGCATCAGCCAGTCGGCATCCCGGTGGCGGCCGATGCCCCACTCGCCGGCCTCGGGCGGGCGGGTGGTGAAGCTGTCCTGAAAGGGCAGCCGCTGCTCCGGCCAGGTGTTGGGGTCCTCGGCGTTGACCACCCCGTGACGCGCCCCGCGGAAGATGCCGAGCTTGGCGGCCCGATAGCCGGCCATGTCGCCGTGGCGGTCCAGGTGGTCCTCGGAGAGGTTGAGAAAGGCCGCGCTCTCGGCGCCGAGCCTGGGCGTGGTCTCGAGCTGGAAGCTCGAGAGCTCGAGCACGTAGAAGTCGGCATCGGGCTCGTCGGCGAGCAGGTCCAGGGCCGGGGTGCCCAGGTTGCCCCCCACCGCCACGCGACGACCGGCCTCGACGGCCATCTCCCCCACCAGGGTGGTCACGGTGGACTTGGCGTTGGAGCCGGTGATGGCCGCGATGGGCGCCCGGGCGGCGCGCACGAAGAGGGCGATCTCGCCGACCACCAGCGGCTCGCCGGTGGCCTCGCGGAGGCGCCCGTCCAGGACGTCGAGGCCCGGGGTGCGAGGGTCGATGCCGGGGCTCACCACCACCTCCTCCACCTCGGAGAGGTCGAGGGCGGTCAGCGGGCCGCAGTGGATGGCCACGCCGGGGTGGGCGGCATGGAAGTCGTCGATGCCCGGCGGCACGGCACGGGTATCGGCCACCATGTAGGGCACCCGCTGGCGCTCCAGATGGCGACAGATGGCGCGCCCCGAGATCCCGAGCCCGACCACCAGGGTGACGCCTGTCGGCACCTTGACCATATCCTGCTCCTTGCCCGCGTGGAGGGCCTCGCTCAGCGCACCTTGAGGGTGGCCAGGCCGATGAGCACCAGCACCACGGTGATGATCCAGAAACGCACGATGACCCGCGGCTCGGGCCAGCCCTTGAGCTCATAATGATGGTGCAGCGGGGCCATGCGGAAGATGCGCCGACCGGTGAGCTTGTAGGAGCCCACCTGCAGGATCACCGAGATGGTCTCCATCACGAAGATGCCACCCATGATGAAGAGCACGATCTCCTGGCGCACGATCACCGCCACCACGCCCAGCGCCGCCCCCAGCGCCAGGGCCCCCACGTCGCCCATGAAGACCTGGGCGGGATAGGTGTTGAACCACAGGAAGCCGAGCCCCGCGCCGGCGATGGTGGCGCAGAAGACGGCCAGCTCACCGGCCCCGGGAATGAAGGGGATCTGCAGGTAGTTGGCGAACACCGCATTGCCGGTGGCGTAGGCGAACACCGCCAGCCCCATGGCCACCAGCACGGTGGGCATGATCGCCAGGCCGTCGAGGCCGTCGGTGAGGTTCACCGCGTTGGAGCTGCCGACGATCACGAAGTAGGTCAGCACGATGAAGAACACCCCCATCGGCACCACCACGTCCTTGAACAGCGGCACAATCAGGCTGGTCTCCACCGGCGAGGCCGCGGTGGCGTAGAGCAGCACCGCGGCGGCCAGGCCGACCACCGACTGCCACAGGTACTTCCAGCGCGCGGGCAGGCCGCGGGGGTTCTTCTCCACCACCTTGCGATAGTCGTCGACCCAGCCGATGGCCCCGAAGCCCAGGGTCACCCCCAGCACGATCCAGACGTAGTGGTTGCCGAGATCGCCCCACAGCAGGGTGCTGACGGCGATGGCCATCAGGATCATGGCCCCGCCCATGGTGGGCGTGCCGGCCTTGGAGAGGTGTGACTGGGGGCCGTCGTCGCGCACCGCCTGCCCGATCTGGCGCTCGACCAGGCGGCGGATCATCACCGGCCCCAGCCACAGGCAGAGCCCGAGGGCGGTGATGGTGCCCAGGATCATGCGCAGGGTCAGGTAGTTGAAGACGTTGAAGGCGCTGAAGTAGTGCGCCAGGAACTCAGCCAGATAGAGCAGCATGTATCGCGTTCACCTTGATCGATCCTGGCGCAGTGCCGTCACCACCTGCTCCATGGCGGCACTGCGCGATCCCTTGACCAGCACGCTGGCGCCGGGAGGAAGATGGTGGAGGGCGTGACGCACCAGCGCCTCGCGCTCCTGGAAGTGGCGCCCGCCTGGGCCGAAGGCCCGGGAGGCGGCGCTGGCCGCCTCGCCGCAGGTACCGAGGAAGTCGATTCCCAGTTTCCGTGCGTAGTCTCCGATCTCGGCATGCAGCCGTTCGGACGCCTCCCCCAGTTCCCCCATGGCGCCCAGCAGGCACCAGTGGGGGCCGGGCAGCGTGACCAGCAGGTCGAGCGCCGCCCTCACCGCGCCGGGGTTGGCATTATAGGTATCATCCAGCAGGCGTGAGCCGTTGATGCCCGGCACGACGGAGAGCCTTCCTGGCATCGGCACCGCCTCGGCAAGGCCTGCCACCACCTCGTCGGGGGCCAGGCCCATGGCCAGCGCCGCCGCCGCCGCCGCCAGGGCATTGGCCACGTTGTGGCGCCCCAGCAGGCCGAGCCGCACGCGCCCCAGCTCGACGCCGTCGGCGACAAGCGTGAAAGCATAGCGCCCCAGGGCATCGCAGGCCAGCGCCCGGGCGGTGACCCGGGCGCGGGGATCGAGGCCAAAATCGCGCACCTCCCGCGGCGCGGCGAGGCGCGCCCAGGTGGCGAAGTAGGCGTCGTCGCGGTTGAGCACCGCCACCCCGTCGGCCGGCAGACCGGCGAGGATCTCCCCCTTGGCCTGGGCGATGCGCCCCATGCCGCCGAACTCGCCGACGTGGGCACCGGTGACGTTGGTGATCACCGCCACCCCGGGCTCGGCCAGCACGCTGGTCCAGGCGATCTCGCCGAGGTGGTTGGCGCCGAGCTCCACCACCGCCTGGCGGTGCTCGGGACCGAGCTCGAGCAGGGTCAGCGGCGCACCGAAGTCGTTGTTGAGGTTGCCCCGGGTGGCCAGGGTCGCCCCCCGCCGCGCCAGGATGACGGCCAGCATCTCCTTGACGGTGGTCTTGCCGCTGTTGCCGGTCACCGCCACCAGGGGGCCGCCCCAGGCGCGGCGCCGGGCGCGGCCGAGCAGCCCCAGGGCCAGGCGGGTATCGGCCACCTCGAGCAGCGCCAGGTTCTCCGGGCGTGCCCTGTCGGCCATGGTGCCGGCCTCGACCAGCGCCGCCGCGGCGCCGGCCTCCCGGGCCTTGTCGAGGAAGTCGTGGGCATCGAAGCGCTCGCCGCGCAGGGCGACGAACAGGCTGCCCGGGCTCAGCCGACGGGTATCGGTGACGATAGCGTCGATGGGCAGCTCCGCCGCCGGTGCCTCGAGGCCCAGCGCCTCGGCCACCTCGGCCAGGGTGGTCAATCCGCAGCGGCTCATGGCGTCGCCTCCCCGCCGGCAGGCGCCCGGGCGGCCAGGCCACGCTCGGCCTCGACCAGGTCCGAGAAGGGATGCCGCACGCCGGCGATCTCCTGATAGGTCTCGTGGCCCTTGCCGGCGATCAGCACCAGGTCCTCGGCGTCGGCATCAACCAGCACCCGGGAGATCGCCGCGCCGCGCCCGGCGATCTCCAGCGCCTGCCGGCGCGCCTCGGCGGAGAGCCCGGCCAGCACCGCCGCGCGGATCGCGGCCGGGTCCTCCCCGCGGGGATTGTCGTCGGTGACCACCAGGCGATCGGCGTGGCGCTCGGCGGCGGCCGCCATCAGCGCCCGCTTGCCCGGGTCGCGGTCGCCGCCGCAGCCGAACAGGCACCACAGCCGGCCATCCGCCGGCCGGTGGGCGCGCAGGGCGGCCAGGGCGTTGTCCAGGGCATCGGGAGTGTGGGCATAGTCGATCACCACGGTGGGGGCGCCGGGGCGCACCAGCGCCTCCATGCGCCCGGGCACCGGGGCGAGGCCCGCGGCGGCCTCAATGAGCTCGCCGGTGCCATGCCCGAGCCCGTAGAGGGTGGCGATGGCCAGCAGCACGTTGTCCAGATTGAAGCGGCCGAGCAGCGAGGTCTCCAGCACCCGCTCCCCCTCGGGGGTCGCCACCAGCGCCCGCTGGCCGGCGCCGTGGGGGTGCCAGTCGATGACCCGGAAGGTCACCGCCTCGCCCTGCCCGGTGGCCAGCACCCGCACCCGCCCCTCCTGACCACCGGGGAGCCCGGCCAGCATCAGCCGGGCCAGGGGATCGTCGGCGTTGACCACGGCAAGGCGCAGCTCCTCGCGGCGGAAGAGCCTCGCCTTGGCCGCGGCGTAGGCGGCCATGCTGCCGTGGTAGTCGAGGTGGTCGCGGGTCAGGTTGGTGAATACCGCCGCGGAGAGTCGGCAGCCGTCGAGGCGCCCCTGCTCCAGGGCGTGGGAGGAGACCTCCATGGCCACCCGGCGAACGCCCGCGCCGGCCAGCTCGGCCAGCGCCGCCTGCAGCGCCAGCGGCCCCGGCGTGGTCAGGCCGCCGTCGTGCAGGGCGCCGGGGCGCCCATGGCCGAGGGTGCCGACCAGGCCCGCCTCGATCCCGAGTGCCTGGCTCAGCTCGGCGATATAGTGGGTCACCGAGCTCTTGCCATTGGTACCGGTGACGCCAATCAGCTCCAGGGTGCCCGGCACGGCGAAGAGCTCGCGCCCCAGCTCGCCCAGCCGCTCGCGCAGGCCGGGCAACGGCAGCACGCGGGGATCGTCGGGGCAGGCGCGCCCATCGCCCGAGTGGCAGAGCACCGCACAGGCCCCGGCGGCCAGCGCCGCCGCGATGAAGTCGCGGCCGTCGGCGGCCACCCCGGGCACCGCCACGAACAGCGTGCCCGGCCCGACCCGGCGGCTGTCGGTTGAGAGCCCGAGGGTCGCCACGGCGAGTTCAGGCAAGGGGCGCACCTCGGGCCAGAGGCGCTGGAGGGTCGCCGTCAGGCGAGAGGGGGTCACCTGCATGGGTCGCCTCGCAGCTGTCGGATCGGGTGTGGGCTCAGGGTCATGGGGGCCTCAGCGGCTGCGCTGGTCGGGCGGCACGTCGAGCAGGCGCAGGGCGCTGCCGACGACGCGGGAGAAGACCGGCGCCGCCACGGCGCCGCCGAAATAGCTGTCACCACGAGGGTGGTCGATCATCACCACGGTGACGATGCGCGGGTCGGAAACCGGCGCGATACCGGCGAAGAGGCTGCGGTAGGCGTTCTGCACATAGCCGCCGGTACCGGTCTTGCGCACCGTGCCGGACTTCCCGGCCACCCGGTAGCCCGGCACCATGGCGCGCCGCGCCCCGGTGGTCGGCTGCACGGACTCCTCCATGATGCGCAGCAGGTCGTGAGCCACGGCGCGGTCGATGACCGGCTCCCCCGGCGGCGGCTCGGGGAGCTTGAGCAGCGACGGCGGCAGGCGTTCGCCGTGGTTGGCGATGGCGGTGTAGGCGCTGGCCAGCTGCAGCGCGGAGGTCGACAGGCCGTAGCCGTAGGAGAGCGCGGCCCACTGGCTGCGCGACCAGCGCACCGGCGCCGGCAGGGTACCGGTGGACTCGCCGGGGAAGCCGGTCTCGGGACTCTGGCCGAGGCCGAGCCGGCGGTAGAGGTCCGGCACCAGGGGGTCGTCGAGCTCCAGAACCAACTTCGACATGCCGATGTTGGAGGACTTCTCGAGGATGCCCGCGAGGTCGAGCCGGCCGTAGTTGCGGATATCGCGGATGGTGAAGCGGTCGATGCGCATCCAGCCCGGCGAGGTATCCACCACCACATCGCGGGGGAACTGGCCGCTCTCCATGATCGCCGCCATGGCCAGCGGCTTCATCACCGAGCCGGGCTCGAAGACGTCGACGATGGCCTGGTTGCGCAGGCCGCGGGGATCGAGGCCGGCGCGATTGTTCGGGTTGTAGGAGGGCTGGTTGGCCATGGCCAGCACCTCGCCGGTGCGGGCGTCCATCATCACCACCACGCCGCCGTCGGCATCATGCTCGGCCACCGCCGCCTTGAGCTCGCGGTAGGCCATGTACTGCAGGCGCTGGTCGATGGAAAGCGTCAGCTCGCCGCCGGGGCGGGCCTCGCGCAGCACCTCCAGGTCGCGCACCAGACGTCCGCGACGGTCCTTCAGCACGCGGCGCTGCCCCGGCTCCCCGGCCAGGTAGAACTGGTAGGCGAGCTCGAGGCCCTCCTGGCCCACGTCGTCGACGTTGGTGACGCCGAGCAGCTGCGCGGTCACCTCCCCCGCCGGGTAGTAGCGCTTGTACTCGTCCTGGCGATAGACCCCAGGAATGCGCAGGTCCAGCACCCGCTGGGCCGCTTCCGGGGTCAGCTGGCGGCGCAGGAACATGAACTCCCGGGAGGCGAAGCGCTCCAGGCGCGCGTCGAGGTCGTCGAGCTCCATGCCCAGCGCCCTGGCCAGCTGCAGGCGCTGAATGGGATCCTCCGGGACGTCCTGGGGATTGGCCCACAGGGTCACCACCGGCGTGGAGATGGCCAGGGGTTCGCCGTTGCGGTCGCTGATCATGCCGCGATGGGCGGGAATCGGGTCGGTACGCAGGGTGCGGGCGTCCCCCTGCCCCTGCAGGAAAGGGCGGTCCACCACGTGGAGGATGACAATACGCCCCACCAGCAAGCCCAGTGCCAACAGCACGATCCCCAGCATCAGGCCATAGCGCAGCCCCCCCATGGGTGCCATGGGGGGAGGGCGACGGGGCGAGACGCCGCTGCGGACCTCGGTGCTCATGGTCGGATCACCTCGACCTCGTACACATCGGGCAGGCGCATCTCCAGGCGCTCCATGGCCAGGCGCTCGATGCGCGCCGGCGACGACCAGGTGCTCTCCTCAAGCAGCAGCTGCCCCCACTCGGTCTGCAGCTGGTTCTGCTCGCGCTCGAGCTGCTGCAGGCGACCATACTGTTCACGGGTCAGGTGGCTGGTGGTGATCACCGCCAGGGCGCTGACCAGGCTGGCCACCAGCAGGGCGGCCACCACCAGCAGGGAGGGGCTGGGCCGCAGGACCAGCGGCCAGCCGAATCCGGATCTCGACGTTCGTCCCTGTGTCATATCGCCTCCCTCAGTAACGCTTGCGAGCCGCCCGCATCACCGCACTGCGTGCCCGGGGGTTCTCCTCGACCTCCTCGGGGCCAGCCCGCTGCGCCTTGCCCAGCGCCTCGAGGCGCCGCTCGAGCTCCGTATCGGCAATCGGCATGCCCCGCGGCAGGTGGGAATCGCCGCGCACGTGGTGGCGAATGAAGCGCTTGACCCGGCGATCCTCCAGGGAGTGGAAGCTGATGACCACCAGGTGGCCACCGGGAGCCAGGGCCTCCAGGGCCGCCTCCAGGGCCGCATCGAGCTGCTCGAGCTCACCGTTGACATGGATGCGCAGCGCCTGGAAGACCCGCGTCGCGGGATGCTTGTGCTTCTCCCAGGCGGGGTGAGCGACCTTGACCACCTCGGCCAGGTCCGCGGTGCGCAGAAAGGGCTGCTCGCCGCGACGGGCGACGATGGCTTTGGCCAGCCGGCGGGCGTAGCGCTCCTCGCCATACTCCTTGAACACCCGCGCCAGCTCGGCTTCGCTGGCGCGCGCGATGAAGGCAGCGGCGCTCTCCCCCTGGGTGGGGTCCATGCGCATGTCCAGGGGGCCGTCGCGAAGGAAGCTGAAGCCGCGCTCGGGGTCGTCAAGCTGCGGCGAGGAGACGCCCACGTCGAGCAGGATGCCGGCCAGCTGGCCGTGCACGCCGTGCTGCCCGGCGATCTCGCCCAGGCGGGCGAACTCCGCGCGCTCGATGGTGAAGCGGGTATCGTCGATGGCCGCGGCCTCGGCGATGGCCTCGGGGTCGCGGTCGATGGCGATCAGGCGCCCGGCCGGCGAGAGCCGGGCGAGGATGGCGCGGGAGTGGCCCCCGCGGCCGAAGGTGCCGTCCAGGTAGACCCCGTCGGTGTCGTGCACCAGGGCCTCCACGGCGCCGTCGAGCAGGACGCTGGCATGACGGAAGCCGCGCGAGGCAGTATCAGGTGCGGATGACGACATGCGTATCTCGATCATGGGCTGGCGGGTCGGCCACAGACCGCACGCTCAGGGGTGGAAATCAGGGGGGAGCCGGCCGATAAGCCGGGTTCTGTCGTGGACAGTCATTCCTCTAGGGGGCGCGTCACCGCGACCCTCAAGCAACCTACCCGAACCCGACGCGGGCCACGTCATGGGGTTCCTATTTGGTCTTGCTCCGAGTGGGGTTTACCGTGCCACGCACTGTTACCAGGCGCGCGGTGCGCTCTTACCGCACCCTTTCACCCTTACCGGCCTCCCGAAGGAGACGTAGGCGGTCTGCTCTCTGCTGCACTTTCCGTCGGCTCACGCCGCCCAGGCGTTACCTGGCACTCTGCCCTGTGGAGCCCGGACTTTCCTCCCCCGGATCACTCCGGCGGCGACTGTCTGGCCGACTCCCGCGGCAAGGATAACAGCGCCCCGCAGGCCCCTCAATGCCTGATCGCGGCTCAACCCGCATCCTTGAGAGCCTGGGCGCGGGCATACCAGGCCTTTTTGGCGCCCCCCACCACCCGCGCCGCCACCGAGGCCGCCTGCTTGACGCCAACGCCCTCGGCCAGCAGCGCGGCGAGCAGCGCCTCACCCTCCACCACCGAGGCCCCCTCTTCCACGCGGGGGGCGGCACCGGCCACCATCACCACGAACTCGCCGCGGGCCTGGTCGGGGTCGGCCTCCATGCGCGCCAGCAGCTCGTCCGCCGAGCCGTCGAGGAAGGTCTCGAAGGCCTTGGTCAGCTCCCGGGCCAGCACCAGGCGCCGCTCGCCGACCACCGTCGCCAGGTCGGCCAGGGTGTCGCGGATGCGATGGGGCGACTCGTAGAAGACCAGGGTCTCCTCCCGGGCGGCCAGCGCCTCGAGGCGCGCCCGGCGTCCGCTCCCCTTGGCCGGCAGGAATCCCTGGAAGGTGAAGCGGTCGGTGGGCAGGCCCGCCGCCGAGAGCGCGGCCACCAGAGCGCAGGCGCCCGGTACCGGCACGATGCGCCGCCCCCGGGCGCGCAGCTCGCGTACCAGAACGAAGCCCGGATCGCTGATCAGCGGCGTGCCGGCGTCGGAGACCAGGGCGATGGACTGGCCGGCCACCAGCCGGGCGTCCAGCTGCTCGACCCGCGCCGCCTCGTTATGCTCATGCAACGAGAGCAGCGGCACCGAGAGCCCCAGGTGGCGCAGCAGCCGGCCGGTATGGCGGGTATCCTCGGCGGCGATCAGCGCCACTTCGCCCAGCAGCCGCGCGGCGCGCGGGCTCAGGTCCTCCAGATTCCCAATCGGCGTGGCGACCACGTACAATGAGGCTGAGTTAGCGTCTGACACTTGTGGCTCCTCGGCGCAATGACCGACACAACGGACTAAGGATGGATTCATGCGGATACCCACTCGCGGCCTGCTGGCCACCGCGCTCCTTGCGCTGCTGCTGGCGGGCTGTGCCACGGCACCGGGCATCGTCGATCGCGTGACGGAAGACGACCCCGCACGCCTGCTCGAACAGGCCGGCCAGCAGGAGCCGACCCAGGCAGCCAGGAGCCGGCTCGAGGCGGCCGACATCCTAGCACGCCAGGGGGAACGCACCCAGGCGCTTCGGGTCGCCTCCGACATCGACGATAGCCTGCTCGAGGGCCCGCAGCGCGCCCGCTGGGCCCTGCTGCTGGCCGACCTCGGCGAGGCGCTGGGCGAGCCGCAGGCGGTGATCCAGGCCACCCGTGACCTGGATGAGCTCGCCCTGGAGCCCGCCCAGGTCAGGGCCCTGCGCGAGCGGATGGGCCTGGCGCTGCTGGCCGAGGACGAGCCCGCCGGCGCCGCACGGGCGCTGCTGCGCGTCCAGGCCGAGACCGATGACGTGGCGCTCAACGATCCGATCTGGGAGGCCCTCATCCGCATGGACCACCAGGCCATCAGCGCCCTGGCCCAGGACGAGGACGCCCTGACCCGGGGCTGGCTCGAGCTCACCGAGCTCTACCGCGCAAGCGGCGGCGATATCGAGCGCTTCCTTGAGCGCCTGGAGGAGTGGCGCAGCCGCAACGGCCGCCATCCGGCGGCCCGCCAGCTGCCCGCCGACCTCGCCGCTCTGGGCGAGCTGCGCGGCCTGGAGGTGCGCCATATTGCCGTACTGCTGCCGGAGTCCGGCCCCTTGGCGCGCCCCGCCGCGGCCATCGCCGAAGGCATGCGCACCCAACATCGCAGCAGCGGAGGCGACATCCGCCTGAGCTTCATCGACGCCGCCAGCGGCGACCTCGAATCGCTCTATCGCGAGGCCGAGAGCCGTGGCGCCCAGGTGGTGATCGGCCCCCTGGACAAGGACCAGGTGAGCCAGCTCGAGGCGCGCGACCGCGTGCCGCTGCCCACCCTGGCGCTCAACTACGGCCATGCCGAACGCAACCGCGCCGACGGGCTCTTCCAGTACGGCCTCTCCGCCGAGGACGAGGCACGCCAGGCCGCCGTCCGCACCTGGCGGGACGGCCATCGCCGCGCCGCCCTGCTGGTGCCCGATAACGACTGGGGGCGCCGCGTCGGCGAGGCGTTCTGGAACGAGTGGCAGGCCCTGGGCGGTGAGGTGACCAACGCCGTGCGCTACAACCCCGGCGCCCCGGCCACCGAGAGCACCCGCCGCGCCATCAGCAACCCGCGCCCGGACGCGCTCTTCCTCCTGGGCCTGCCGGACTACGCCCGCCAGGTGCCGCCCACCCTGGACTACTTCAACGCCAGCCGGCTGCCGGTCTATGCCACCTCGCACCTCTTCGAGGGGAGCATCAATCCGCGGCTCGACAACGACCTGAACGACGTCCAGTTCCTCGACATCCCCTGGCAGATCCCCGAGGCCGCCGTGGGCGGCGTCGAGGTGCTGCCCTTCCTCGACAGTTACCGTTCGCTGCGCGAGGAGTCGGACCCCACGGTGTTCCGCCTGCAGGCCATGGGCGTGGACGCCTTCGAACTGGCCCGCCGCCTGCCCCAGCTGCAGGCCATCCCCGGCAGTGAAGTGCAGGGCGCCACCGGCACCCTGCGTCCGGGCAGCGACGGCCGCATCGAGCGCCAGCTGCCCTGGGCTCGCTTCGTCAACGGCGTCCCCCAGCCGATCCTGATTCCCGGGCTCTTCGGCGATGAACGGACCCCGTGATGCCCGCGCCCGCGGCGAGGTCATCGAGCGCCTCGCCGCGGCCTGGCTCGCCGAGCGCGGCCTGGCCCTGGAGGCGGTGAACCAGCACGCCAAGGGAGGCGAACTCGACCTGGTGATGCGCGACGGCGAGACCCTGGTGTTCGTCGAGGTGCGCCACCGGGCCGACAGCCGCCACGGCCACCCGCTGGAGACCGTCACCCCCTCCAAGCAGCGCCGCCTGATCCGGGCCGCGCGTTTTTATCTCCATCGCAACCGGCTATCATGTCCCTGCCGCTTCGATGTGCTGGCCGTCACCGGCCTGCCGCCCCACCTCGAGTACGACTGGGTCGCCAACGCCTTCGAGGCGTACTGACCGGTCACGTCACACTGCCAAAGGACCCGGACGCCACATGGATTTCCAGCAGCGCATTCTCGGCCATTTCAACGCCAGCATCGACACCAAGACCTACGCCAGCGAGGTGCTGCCGCCCTTTATCGAGGTGGCCAGCCAGATGATGGTCCAGTGCCTGGTCAACGAGGGCAAGATCCTGGCCTGCGGCAACGGCGGCAGCGCCGGCGACAGCCAGCACTTCTCCTCCGAGCTGCTCAACCGCTTCGAGCGCGAGCGCCCCAGCCTGCCGGCCCTGGCGCTGACCACCGACACCTCGACGCTGACCTCCATCGCCAACGACTACAGCTACAACGAGGTCTTCTCCAAGCAGATCCGCGCCCTGGGGCAGCCCGGCGACATCCTGCTGGCGATCTCCACCAGCGGCAACTCGGCCAACGTCATCCAGGCCATCCAGGCCGCCCACGACCGCGACATGACGGTAGTGGCGCTGACCGGACGCGACGGCGGCAACATGGCCTCGCTGCTTGGCCAGGACGACTGCGAGATCCGCGTCCCGGCCACCTCCACGGCCCGCATCCAGGAAGTGCACCTGCTGGTGATCCACTGCCTCTGCGACCTGATCGACGAACAACTCTTCGGTACAAGCGAGTAAAGCCCATGACCCGCAAGCCCCTGCTCACCTCCCTGCTGCTGGCCACCGCCCTGGGCGTCGCCGGCTGCACCACCGTCACCGGCGTCACCCACCAGGGCACCATCGACGAGAACTACGGCAAGCGCACCGTCGGCACTCAGGTCGAGGATCAGAACATCGAGACCAAGATCAGCCACAACCTGCGCCGCACCGATGCCCGCCTGGGCGACGCCCGCATCAACGTCGACGCCTACAACGGCGTGGTGCTGCTCACCGGCCAGGTGCCGAGCCAGGAGCTCAAGGAGAAGGCCAGCCAGGTCGCCCGCGAGGTGCGCAACGTGCGCGAGGTGCACAACGAGCTCTCCGTGGCTGCCAACCTCCCGGCCAGCCAGCGCCTCTCGGACTCCTGGCTCAACACCCGCATCCGCACCAGCCTTGCCGCCAACGAGCGCATCGACTCGGGGCGGATCCGCGTGATCACCGAGAATGCCAGCGTCTACCTGATGGGTATCGTCAGCCGCGCCGAAGGCGACCGCATCGTCGACGCCGTCTCCAACGTCGGCGGCATGCAGCGCATCGTCAAGGTGTTCGACTACACCGACTGAGGGCGGCCTCCCCGAAAGAAGCGGAAGCCGCAAACGCGAAACGGCAGGCCAGTGGCCTGCCGTTTCGCGTTGTTGGCGCCGTGCCGAGACCTGGGCGAGGCGCTACTTGATCACTCTGAGCGAGGGCTTGCGCTTGCGCGGCGTCCCGTCGGCCTTCTCGGCACCACCCTGCTCGCCCCCCTCGCTCCGGGGCGCGCCGGGCGCTTCACCGTCGCCCTCCACGCTGGTCAGGCTCGGCCCCTCCTCGCTGGGCGCCTCGGCGCCGGCCAGCACCGGCTCATGGCCGAATACCATGCCCACGCCGTTCTCGCGGGCGTAGATGGCCACCAGGGCCGAGGTGGGCACCATCACCCGCATCGGCTGGCCGCCGAAACGGGCGGAGAAACCCAGCGCCTCGTTCTCCATGAAGAGGTCCCGCACCGCGCCGGGCGAGAGGTTGAGCACGATCTGCCCGTTCTGGACGAACTGCCGCGGCACTTCCACGCCGGGCTGCTCCGCATCGACCACGATATAGGGGGTCAGGTCGTTGTCCAGCAGCCACTGATACAGGGCTCTGGCCAGATAGGGGCGACTCGACTCGGGGCGACTGGATGACATCGTCAGGCCCTCCGGATTGCGGCCCCCGGCCAGGCCGGGGGCGGTGTATTCAGCTGCGCATCTCGCGCTCGATTTCGCTCAGCGAGGCCTTGAAGCCCTCACGCTCGAAGACCCGCTCCATGTAGCCGAGCAGCGGCTTGACCTGCTTCTCGGGCAGCTCGATGCCGAGTGCCGGGAGACGCCAGAGCAACGGCGCCAGGCAGCAGTCCACCAGGGTGAACTCCTCGCTCATGAAGTAGGGCATGTCCTCGAAGATCGGCGAGATGCCGATCAGGCTCTCGCGCAGCTCCTTGCGCGCCTTGTCCGCCTCCTTCTTGGGCCCCTTCTCGATCTGCTCGACCAGCGGGCACCACTCGCGCTCGACGCGATGCATCCACAGCCGGCTCTGGGCACGGGCGACCGGGTAGACCGGCAGCAGCGGCGGATGGGGGAAGCGTTCGTCCAGGTACTCCATCATCACCTTGGACTCGTAGAGCACCAGCTCGCGATCCAGCAGGGTGGGCACGCTGTTGTAGGGGTTGAGGTCGGCAAGCTCCTCGGGGTGCTGCTCGTCGGTGACCTCGACGATGTCCACCGCCACGCCCTTCTCGGCGAGCACGATCCGCACGCGATGGCTGAAGTGATCAGCACCACCCGAGTAGAAGATCATCGACGACCGCTTGGCCACTACACCCATGAAAGAATCCTCGCTTCAGTTCGAACGGCAATGATAACACGACAGCGGACAGCGGGAGGCCGTGCTCCGGCTGCCAGCAGAAACCACAGGGGGCGCATGACCCTCGGCCATGCGCCCCCGAACGTCACCACCGCAGTGGATCAGTGGATATCGCGCCAGTACTCACGCTTCAGCAGGTAGGCGATGACACCGAAAATGAAGATGAAGATCAACACCTTGGGCGCCAGAGCCTGGGCCTGGAGCTTGGAAGGCTCACCCACGTAGACCAGGAAGTTGGTCAGGTCGTACATGGCCTCCTCGAACTCGTCCGGCTCCATGCTGCCCGGGCGAGTGATCTGCAGCACCTCGCAGGACTGGTACTTGCCGGTCAGCGGGTCCAGCTCGGCGCCCGGCAGCGGCCGGTCGCTCTCGCTGCACACCATCTCCTGCACGCCCTGCAGGGGCTCGAGCACGTTGGGCATGGCCGACGCCTCGAGCACGGTGTTGTTGACGCCGAGCGGCTGGCTGGGATCACGATAGAACCCCAGCAGATAGGAGTAGATGTAATCCGCTCCCCGCAGGCGGCTGAACAGCGTCAGATCGGGCGGCGCCACACCGAACCAGTTCTCGGAGTCGCCCGGCTGCATGGCAACGTGCATCTGGTCGTTGAAGGCCAACTCGCTGGAGAAGATCAGATTCTCCTCGATCAGGTCCTGGGGAATACCCAGGTCGGCAGCAGAGCGGGCGAAACGATGGTGCTCCAGAGAGTGGCAGCCCATGCAGTAGTTGACGTAGAGCTGCTTGCCACGCTGCAGGGACGCCGTGTCGCTGAGGTCCGGCGTCATCGAGTGCGGCATGTCCGGCAGCGGAGCTGCCATGGCCGCGAACGGCACCAGCGCGAAGAGCAGTGCGAAGAGTTGCTTTTTCATTAGCCAGTCACCCTCTCCGGAACGGGTTTGGTCTTCTCCAGCCTGGTGTAGATCGGCATCAGCAGGAAGAAGGCGAAGTAGATCGCGGTGCACAGCTGCGCCACCGCGGTGCGGAGCCCTGTGGCCGGGATGGCGCCCAGGATGCCCAGGACCACGAAGCTGATGGCGAACAGCGTCAGCATCACCTTGGACATCCAGCCCTTGTAGCGCATGGAGCGCACCGGGCTGCGATCGAGCCAGGGCAACACGAAGAGCACCGCGATGGCGCCGCCCATGAAGAGCACGCCGAGGAACTCGGCCTGAAGCGGACCAATGTTGAAGGTGATCGCACGCAGGATCGCGTAGAAGGGCGTGAAGTACCAGACCGGCGCGATATGGTCCGGCGTCACCATCGGGTTGGCGGGCTCGAAGTTCGGACGCTCGAGGAAGTAGCCGCCGCCCTCCGGGAAGTAGAAGATCACCGCCGCGAAGACGAACAGGAACACGGCCACGCCGACGATGTCCTTCACCGTGTAGTAGGGGTGGAAGGGGATGCCGTCCAGCGGTTTGCCGGTCTCGTCCTTCTTCTCCTTGATGTCGATGCCGTCCGGGTTGTTGGACCCCACCTCATGCAGGGCAATCAGGTGCAGCACCACCAGCGCCAGGATCACGATGGGCAGGGCCACCACGTGCAGGGCGAAGAAGCGATTCAGGGTGATACCGGAGATCAGGAAGTCACCACGAATCCACTGGGCCAGGTCGGGACCGATGAACGGGATGGTGGCAAACAGCGAGATGATCACCTGGGCGCCCCAGTAGGACATCTGGCCCCAGGGCAGCAGGTAGCCCATGAAGGCCTCGGCCATCAGCAGCAGGTAGATGGCCATGCCGAAGATCCACACCAGCTCGCGGGGCGCCTTGTAGGAGCCGTAGAGCAGGCCGCGGAACATGTGCAGGTAGATCACCACGAAGAAGGCCGACGCACCGGTGGAGTGCATATAGCGAATCAGCCAGCCGTACTCCACGTCGCGCATGATGTACTCGACGGAAGCGAAGGCGCCCTCTCCAGAGGGGTTGTAGCTCATGGTCAGCCAGACGCCGGTGAGGATCTGGTTGACCAGCACCAGCAGGGCCAGCGAGCCGAAGAAGTACCAGAAGTTGAAGTTCCTGGGCGCGTAGTACTTGGTCAGGTGGTCCTGAACCATCTGGGTGGCGGGAAAGCGATCATCGACCCAGCGCATCAGGCCCTTCTCCGCCTTCGCCTTGTTCGGGTTACCCATCAGGCAGTCTCCTCGTCTTCACCGACAATGATGATGTCGTCGGTCTCGAAGCGATACGGCGGCACCTCCAGGTTACTGGGCGCCGGCACGTTGCGGAATACGCGACCCGCCAGGTCGAAGTAGGAGCCGTGGCAGGGGCAGAAGAAACCGCCCGGCCAGCCACTCATGTCGACCGCATCGGGCTCGGGACGGTAGAGCGGCGAGCAGCCCAGGTGGGTGCAGATGCCGATCAGCACGCCGATCTCGGGGCGAATGGAGCGCAGCGGGCCGCTGATGTAGGCGGGCTGCTGCTGCACCTGCGAGTCAGGATCGGACAGACGAGAGCCGTCGAAGCTCTCGGTGCGCTCGATCATCTCCGGCGTGCGGTTGATGATCCATACCGGCCGACCGCGCCACTCGACGGTCATGCGCTGCCCCAGCTCAAGCTTGGAGATATCCGCCTGAACCGGCGCACCCGCCGCTCTCGCCCTGGCACTGGGCTGCCAGGAAGCCACAAAGGGGACCGCTACCCCGACGGCACCCACCGCACCCACGACGGTGGTGGCACCTACGAGGAAACGGCGCCGACCCTTGTTTACGCCGTTATCTGCCATTTCAAGGTTTCTCCCATCAGCTTACCCGTTGATCCATCACGGGCGGAAAAGCATCCCGCGACCACGGATACCAAATGCGCACTATAGTAAGAAAATGCGGCTCACCATACAAGGACAATGACCCTTGACGAAGGTGTAACACGCCCGTCAAATCATTGATCCTAAAACAAAAACGCCCGAGTCGTAGACTCGGGCGTGAGCGTCTCTGGCGCGATAATCGGCGCTTAACGCTTGGAGAACTGCGGGCGACGACGCGCCTTGCGCAGACCCACTTTCTTACGCTCGACCTGACGAGCGTCGCGGGTCACGTAGCCGGCCTCACGCAGCTGGCTGCGGAATTCCTCGTTGTACTCCATCAGGGCACGGGTGATGCCGTGACGGATGGCGCCGGCCTGGGAGGAGCCGCCGCCGCCCTTGACGGTCACGAAGACGTCGAACTGGTTCAGGGTGTCGGTCAGCTCGAGCGGCTGGCGGACCACCATGCGGCCGGTAACGCGACCGAAGTACTGGTCCAGCTCAAGGCTGTTGACGGTGATCTTGCCGGTGCCCGGCTTCATGAAGACACGGGCGGTAGAGGTCTTGCGGCGCCCGGTACCGTAATACTGCTGTGTCATGGCGAAGACTCCCTCAGATGTTCAGTTCTTGCGGCTGCTGGGCGGCGTGCGGATGCTCGGCACCGGCATAGACCTTGAGCTTGGAATACATGGCGCGGCCCAGCGGACCCTTGGGCAGCATGCCCTTGACGGCGCCTTCGATGATGCGCTCGGGCGCATGGTCGAGCAGCTTGTCGAAGGTCATGGAGCGCAGGCCACCGGGGTAGCCAGTATGACGGTAGTAGGTCTTGGCCTTGGCCTTGTTACCGGTGACCTTCACCTTCTCGGCGTTGACGACGACGATGTAATCGCCGGTGTCGACGTGCGGGGTGAATTCCGGCTTGTGCTTGCCACGCAGGCGACGAGCGATTTCGGTGGCCAGGCGGCCGAGCGTCTTGTCCGTGGCGTCGACGACATACCAGTCGCGCTGGACGGTCTGCGGCTTAGCAGTGAACGTCTTCATGGAGCTATCACCAGTTCAAGTGTATTGGGTTCTCAGCCGGCTCTCCGGCATGGAACCATCCCTATTCTTCTTGGTTGCCACCCGCCGGGGCTCGCCGCGTGGCGAACAGGGACGGGGACAACGAGTAGAGCGCGCGAATTCTACACGAGATCACGCCAGGGACGCAATGCTGATCACGGCTTGTGGGGCAGCGCCAGGTACTCGTGGGACTGCATCTCCTGCAGCCGCGACAGCGTGCGCTGGAATTCGAACTCGAGGCGGCCATCGGCGTAGAGCCGCTCGGCGGGCACCTCGGCGGACATCAGCAGCTTGACGCCGCGGTCGTAGAACTCGTCGACCATGTTGATGAAGCGTCTCGCCTGG
Organism: Halomonas sp. JS92-SW72; assembly: GCF_003547075.1. NCBI lineage: Bacteria > Pseudomonadati > Pseudomonadota > Gammaproteobacteria > Oceanospirillales > Halomonadaceae > Halomonas > Halomonas sp. JS92-SW72. The sequence goes on along the minus strand of NZ_CP032147.1, from coordinate 605,864 downwards.
TCATCCGTCGCCCCGCTCATGCGGGTGACGTTGGCGACCAGCACGGTGTGAAACTCGCGAGCCAGCTCGATGTAGTCGTTCTGGCTGCGCGGACCATCGCACAGCTCCCGAAACTCGAACCACACCACGTCGTCGTGGAGACGCCGCGCCCGCAGCACGCGATGGTTGATCTCGATGGGCGCATCCGCCTCGCCCTCATGGCCGGCGATCTCCCGGAAGCTGCGTGCAAGCTCGCTCTCCGCGGCGGCATCCAGCGGCGCATGGAAGATCTCGGCGCGCTCCAGGGCGCGCAGCCGGTAGTCGATGCCCGAATCGACGTTGACCACCTCGCAGTGACGCTTGAGCAGCTCGATGGCCGGCAGGAAACGCGCTCGCTGCAGGCCGTCCTTGTACAGCTCGTCGGGCACGATATTGGAGGTCGCCACCAGCACCACGCCATGCTCGAAGAGCGCCTCGAGCAGGTTGGCCAGGATCATCGCGTCGGTGATGTCCTTGACGAAGAACTCGTCGAAGCAGATCACCCGCGCTTCGCTCGCGAACTTGGCGGCGATCAGCTTCAGAGGGTTCTTCTCGCCCTTGTAGTGGGTCAGCTCGTTGTGGACCCGCTGCATGAAGCGATGGAAGTGGGTCCGCATCTTCTCCGGGAAGGGCAGCGACTCGTAGAAGGCGTCCACCAGATAGGTCTTGCCGCGCCCCACCCCGCCCCAGAAGTAGAGGCCGGTGACCTCGGGCAGCACCGGCTCGGGCGCCGACGCCTGACGGCTGCGCTTGCCGAACAGGCCTGCCATGCGCGAGGCGATCTTCCCCTGGGGAGGCACGGCCCGCGGCCGGCGCCGTGGAGCGGCCATCAGGTCGTCATGCAGACGCTGCAGGTGGGCGACCGCCTGCTCCTGGGCGGGGTCGTACTGGAAGTCGTCCCGCTTCAGGTCGGCGCGATAGCGCTCAGTGGGCGACAGGCGAGCGTCTCGGGACTCGGGCGGGGTCGGCGTGGCACTCATGCGGGGTTCGGACCATCTCGGCTGTGGATGGCTGCGCATTATACGCATAGAGGCCGAGGCACGCACCGCCATGACCCCGCCAGAGGGGCGCGTTGACCCGCCGCCGCGGCTCGGCCCTATAATGGGCGCCCGGGGCCTTGCCCCAGACGGGCCCGCACCGAGGCGGGCCGATCCACCGCCGCAGGGAGACAGACGTGGACGCAAGCAAGATCAATTGGATTCTGGCCATCGCCTGCCTGCTAGCCGGCATCGGTCTAGGCGCGCTGGGCTACCACCTGCTCAACTCCAGCGCCGCCAGCCTGCAGAAGCTGCGCCAGCGCCTGGCCGAGCGCGACCGTGAACTGGCGGCCCTGCGCGATGGCGTGGACGATCACCTGGGGGAGATCTCACGCCTGGTGAGCGCCCTGCAGCGCGACGGCGAGGCACTGGCCAGCCGCCTGGCCCAGGACGCCAGCCGCCTGGGCGGCAAGGGCGCCCCGCGCGCCGGTCTGGAGGCCAGCCCCGCCAGTCCCCCCGCGGTCGAGGGCGGCGAGGAACCGGCGATGCCCCGGGACTATGCCGATGGCACCGGCGGCACCCTGTCGGAGGATTTCGGCCTCAAGGACGACGAGGACGCCAAGGCGCCTCAGCCGCCACGCTACTGAGGCCGCCGCGGCACCCTCTCAGAGCTCTCGACAAGGTCTCGGCCTCAAGGACGACGAGGACGCCAAGGCGCCTCAGCCGCCACGCTACTGACCTCCTCCCCCACCGCCCCGGCCTCCGGGGCTATCGCAGTCACCGATGCCTTGTCAGCGAAAGGCGCCGGGGATAGGCCGGAGAGGGTGTCCGTGGACCAGGGGTGAAGAGCACTGCTCCAAACGGGCTGGCCATGGATGGCCAGCACCGGTCCTGCAAGCGGAGCAGGATGCGAGAGCGAAGCAGGGTCTAGGTAGCCCCCAGGGAGGGGTTCATGGCGCCCCCTAGCAGGCCTATCGCCGGAACAGCCTTGAGCGATGCCGCCGACAACCATAGTCCTGCCCCGGCCTCAGGCGGGATTGTCGATATCCACGAAGCGGTGCTCGATCCCACCCCCTCTTGCCAGCCACTCGCCCAGCGCCTGGACCCCGTAGCGCTCGGTGGCGTGGTGCCCCGCCGCCAGGTAGTGGATGCCGAGCTCCCGGGCCAGGTGGGTAGTGCGCTCGGAGATCTCGCCGGAGATGAAGGCGTCGGCACCCGCCTCCCAGGCCGCGGTGATCATGTCCTGGGCGCCCCCCGTGCACCAGGCCACCCGACGGATCTCGCCCTGGCCCGGCGCCTCCACCAGCAGCGGCTCGCGCTCGAGCCGCTGCCCCAGGTGGGCGGCCAGGCCCCGGGCATCCAGCCCCGCCGGCGGCGAGCCCAGCCACAGCAGTCCCTCGCCCGGCTCACCGTCGGCGCAGCCCTGGACCCGGAACGCCAGCCGGCGAGCCAGCTCGGCGTTGTTGCCCAGGGTCACATGGGCATCCAGCGGCAGGTGATAGGCCAGCAGGCTGATGTCGTGGGCCAGCAGGGTGCGGATGCGCCGGCGCTTCATGCCGGTGATCGCCACCGGCTCGTTCTTCCAGAAGAAGCCGTGGTGCACCAGCACCAGGTCCGCCTGCCAGGCCACCGCCTCGTCGAGCAGTGCCTGACAGGCGGTAACGCCGCTCAGCACCCTGCGTACCGTCTCGCGCCCCTCGACCTGGAGGCCGTTGATCGTGTAGTCCTTGAAGCGTTCCGCCGCCAGTTCCCGGTCACAGGCGGCCACCAGCGCATCGCGATTCATCATGGAGAGCTCCCTACGTCCAAGGGGTGACAATGTTACAATTGCCCCATTGTACCGGCGGGGCCACCCTCCCCGCGACCGCCCGCCACAAGGACGCCGACCCGCATGCCTCGCCTTCTGCGCTCGCTCACGCCCTACCTGCTGCCGATCACCATCGGGGTGCTGCTGGCCGTAGTGCTGCTCAACACCTTCCCGCAGTTGAGCGGACGCCAGGCGGCGCCCACGCCGCCGCCGCCACCCACGGTCCAGCCTCCCCCGGCGCCCTTGAGCGTCTCCCCCCGGGTCGAGGCACCGCAGGAGAGCGAACCGCGCCCCGCACCGGAGCTGCGCCAGGCCGCCCCGCTCTCCCGGGAGCAGGGGCCAGTGAGCTACTCCGCCGCCGTGGAGAAGGCAGCGCCGGCGGTGGTCAACATCTACTCCTCGCGGGTAGTGGAGCGCGACCAACACCCGCTGATGTCGGACCCCTTCTTCCGTCAGTTCTTCGGCGACGACGTGCCCGCCCGCCAGCGCATGCTGTCGAGCCTCGGCTCCGGGGTGATCGTCAGCGAGGAGGGCTATGTGCTGACCAACCACCACGTGATCGGCGGGGCCGACCAGATCCAGGTGGCGCTGCGCGACGGCCGCGAGACCCTGGCCGAGGTGGTCGGCACCGACCCGGAGAGCGACCTGGCCGTGCTGCGCATCGACCTCGACTCCCTGCCGGTGATCGAGCTGGCCGATTCCACCGAGGTGGCCATCGGCGATGTCTCGCTGGCCATCGGCAACCCCTTCGGCGTGGGCCAGACCGTCACCATGGGCATCATCAGCGCCACTGGACGTAGCCACCTGGGCCTCAACGCCTACGAGGACTTCATCCAGACCGACGCCGCCATCAACCCCGGCAACTCCGGCGGCGCGCTGATCAACGCCGAGGGGGCGCTGGTAGGGATCAATACCGCCATCTTCTCGCGCTCCGGCGGCTCCCAGGGCATCGGCTTCGCTATCCCCGCCAACCTCGCCGCCAACATCCTCGAGGAGCTGGTCACCCGGGGACGGGTGATCCGCGGCTGGCTCGGCGTCGAGGCCCAGGAGCTCAACCCGGAGCTGGCCGCCTCCTTCGGCCTGCAGGCCCCCCGCGGGGTGGTGATCGCCGGCGTGGTAGCTAACGGCCCCGCCGACCGGGCCGGCCTCAAGCCCGGCGACGTGCTGCTGGCCATTGACAACCGGCCGATCCTCGATGCGCGGGTCACCATGTCCGATATCGCCGCGGTGGCCCCCGGTGAGACGCTGCCACTCACCGTGGTGCGCGGCGGCGAGACGCTGCAGGTCACCCTGGAGGTGGGCGAGCGCCCGGCACCGGAGCTGCGCCGCCCGGAGTAGCCTGTCGCGCCCCGCACCAACGCAGGAGGCCCCGCCATGGCGGGGCCTCCTGCATATCGACCGAACCGTCCGACCGGCTCGGGCTCACTCCTTGATGCGATACTCGGCGCTGCGCGCGTGGGCGGTCAGCGACTCGCCGCGGGCCAGCACGGAGGCCACCCGGCCGAGCCGGGACGCCCCCTCGGCGGAACAGTGGATGATCGATGAGCGCTTCTGGAAGTCGTAGACCCCGAGGGGCGAGGAGAAGCGCGCGGTGCCCGAGGTGGGCAGCACGTGGTTGGGGCCGGCGCAGTAGTCGCCGAGCGCCTCCGCGGTATAGCGACCCATGAAGATGGCCCCGGCGTGGCGGATCTCCGGCAGCCAGCCCTCGGGGTTGGCCACCGAGAGCTCCAGGTGCTCGGGGGCGATGCGGTTGATCAGCGCCACCGCCTCCTCGCGGCTGGTGCACTGGATCAGGGCGCCGCGCCGGGAGAGCGACGCGCGCACGATCTCCTCTCGCTCCAGGGTCGGCAGCAGCCGATCGATGGCGGCCGCCACGGCGTCGAGGTGCTCGGCGTCCCAGCTCACCAGGATCGACTGGGCATCCTCATCGTGCTCCGCCTGGGAAAAGAGGTCCATGGCCAGCCACTCCGGGTCGGTGCCACCGTCGGAGACCACCAGGATCTCCGAGGGGCCGGCGATCATGTCGATCCCCACCTGGCCGAACACCGCGCGCTTGGCCGTAGCCACGTAGATGTTGCCGGGCCCGACGATCTTGTCGACCCGCGGCACCGTCTCGGTGCCGTAGGCCAGCGCCGCCACCGCCTGAGCACCGCCCACGGTGAAGACCCGGTCGACGCCGGCCAGGTGGGCCGCGGCCAGCACCAGCTCGTTGAGCACGCCGTCCGGGGTCGGCACCACCATGATGATCTCGCGCACCCCGGCCACGTGAGCAGGAATGGCATTCATCAGCACCGAGGAGGGATAGGCCGCCTTGCCCCCCGGCACGTAGATGCCGGCGCGGTCCAGCGGCATCACCTGCTGGCCCAGCACGCTGCCGTCGGCCTCGGTGTAGTGCCAGGACTCGGGCTTCTGGCGCTCGTGGTAGAGGCGGATGCGCTCGGCGGCGTGGGCCAGCGCCTCGCGCTGCTCGGCGGGCAGGCCGTCATAGGCCTGGCGCAGCCGTTCGGCGGACAGGGTCAGCTCCGCCATGCCGGTCGCCGAGAGGCGATCGAAGCGGTTGCTGGCCTCCACCAGGGCAGCGTCACCGCGGGCCTTCACCGCCGCGATGATCTCGTCGACGCGGTGCTGCACCGCGGCGTCGGAGACCCCCTCCCAGGCCAGCAGGGTCGACAGGCGGTCTTCGAAGCTCGCCTCGGCAGTGGCAAGCCGGGCGATGCCGGAGGGGGCGGTTGTCTCGGTCATGGCAGCTTCCGTCATCAATCGGGGAGGACTCTATTGTTCGGGCCCGGGGGCCAGGGGGCAAGGGGGCTTGGGCTATGGCGTCGAGACGCCGTCGCTATCATTCCTCCAACCCCTCAGGCTCAGGCCAGGGTTTCCCGGCGCGCGGCCACAGCCTGGCCGAGGCGCTCCAGCAGCGGCTTGATGCGCGCGTGCTTCATGGTCATGGCGGCCTTGTTGACCACCAGCCGGGTGGAGACCTGCGCGATCAGCTCGCGGGGCTCCATGCCGTTGGCGCGCAGGGTGTTGCCGGTGTCGACGATGTCGACGATCTCGTCGGCCAGGTTCATCAGCGGGGCCAGCTCCATGGCACCATAGAGCTTGATCACCTCGGCCTGGATGCCCTGCTCGGCGTACCAGCGGCGCGCCACTCCGACGAACTTGGTGGCCACCCGACGCCTGGCGCGGGCCGGCTCGGCCCCGATGATCCCGGCGGTCATCAGCTTGCAGCGGGCGATCTCCAGGTCCAGCGGCTCGTAGAGCCCCTCGGCGCCGTGCTCGAGCAGCACATCCTTGCCGGCGACCCCCAGGTCGGCGGCGCCCAGCTGCACATAGGTGGGCACGTCGGTGGCGCGGATCACCACCAGCTTGACGTCGGGCAGGTTGGTGTCGAACAGCAGCTTGCGGCTCCTGCCCAGGTCCTCGGCCGGGGTTATGCCGGCATCGGCCAGCAGCGGCAGGGTCTCGTCGAGTATGCGGCCCTTCGAGAGGGCCAGGATCAGTTGTTTGCTCATGCTCTTGCCTTGGTCGTCCTTAGCCCGGCACGCGACGAATCTGCGCACCCAGCAGCTGCAGCTTCTCCTCGATGCACTCGTAGCCGCGGTCGATGTGGTAGATGCGGTCGACCAGGGTCTCGCCCTCGGCCATCATCGCCGCGATCACCAGCGACGCCGAGGCGCGCAGGTCGGTGGCCATCACCGGGGCACCGGAGAGGCGCTCGACCCCCTCGATCACCGCGGTATTGCCCTCCAGGGCGATCCTGGCGCCCATGCGGTTGAGCTCCTGGACGTGCATGAAGCGGTTCTCGAAGATGGTCTCCACCACCCGGGAGGTCCCCTCGGCCACCGCATTCATGGCCACGAACTGCGCCTGCATGTCGGTGGGAAAGGCCGGATAGGGGGCGGTGCGGATGTTCACCGGCCGCGGGCGCTTGCCGTGCATGTCCAGCGCGATCCAGTCGTCGCCGGTGGTGATCTCGGCGCCGGCCTCTTCGAGCTTGGCGAGCACCGCCTCGAGGATATCGGCGCGGGTGCGACGCACCTTGACGCGTCCCCGGGAGAGTGCGGCGGCCACCAGGAAGGTGCCGGTCTCGATGCGGTCGGGCATCACGTCGTGGTAGGCGCCGTGCAGGCGCTCGACACCCTCGATGACGATGGTGTCGCTGCCGTGGCCGCGGATCCTCGCCCCCATCTTGATCAGGCACTCGGCCAGATCGACCACCTCCGGCTCCCGGGCGGCGTTCTCGAGCACCGTGGTGCCGTCGGCCAGGGTGGCCGCCATCAGCAGGTTCTCGGTGCCGGTCACGGTCACGGTATCGAAGAAGATGGTGGCGCCCTTGAGGCGACCATCGACCCGGGCGCGAATGTAGCCGCCCTCGACGCGGATCTCGGCGCCCATGGCCTCGAGGCCGCGCAGGTGCAGGTCCACCGGGCGCGAGCCGATGGCACAGCCGCCCGGCAGGGAGACGTCGGCGTGGCCGAAGTGGGCCAGCAGCGGTCCCAGCACCAGGATGGAGGCGCGCATCTTCTTGACCAGCTCATAGGGCGCATCGCAGTGCTTCACCTGGGCGCCGTCGAGCTGGATGGTCATCTTCTCGCCCATCACCGGCTCGACGCCGAGGTGGCCGAGCAGCTCCAGGGTGGTGGTGATGTCCTGCAGGTGCGGCAGGTTGCCGATGGTCACCGGCTCCTCGGCCAGCAGGGTGGCGCACAGGATAGGCAGGGCAGCGTTCTTGGCGCCGCTGGCCCATACCTCGCCGTCGACCGGCCCGTTGCCGGTGATGATCAACTTGTCCATGGGGGCTCGATCTCAGGCACCGGCGTTTTCCGGCGCGCTTTCCCACTGCGCCGGGGTATAGGTCTTGATGCTCACCGCGTGCAGGGCGCCGGAGGCGATCTCGTCGGCCAGTGCCCCGTAGATGAGCTGCTGGCGCTTGACCGGCGACAGGCCCGAGAAGACCTCGCCCACGGCCACCACCTGGAAGTTGCAGCCTTCGCCCTGAATATGAAACTCGCAGCCTTCGATGCGCGCATCGAGCAGCGCCTTGACGTCGCTGGGGTGCATGGAGCGGCACTCCTGTCTATGAAACGGGAAGGCCACCGGGCGCGGCGCGGCCGATGGCACGAAACGGGGATGGCCCATGGTAATGAAAAGCGCGTCGCTTGGCGATCTCGGCAGGCCATCGCCTCAGGCAGCGTCGCTCTCCACCGGGAGCAGGCGCTCCAGTCCGGCGAGATCGGTGAGCCGGCGCAGGGCCGGCGAGAGGCGCACCGCCTGCAGCTTGAGGCCGGCGGTGCGCGCGGCACGGGCCCACTCCAGCAGCACGCTGAGCGCCGCACTGCTGACATCGGCCACGCCGGTGAGGTCGAAGCTAACCCGGGTGCCGGCGGGCTGGCTGGCGAGCCAGCCGCGTCCCGCCTCGGCCAGGTCCGCGGCGGCCTCGAAGCCCACCCGCCCCTCGACCTTGAGAGCGCTGCCGTGGGCCTCCAGGCAGACGTCCGCGCCCTCGAGCAGCCGGGTCATGCGCTGCCGCCCTCCTCGAGCTCCTCGACGGCCAGCTCCGGCGCCCAGCCGTCGATCACCGCGTCGTAGTCGCGGCCCTGTTCGCGCATGGCCTGGTCGAACTGGTTGCGGAAGGTGAGCCCCAGGTTGATGCCGTTGACGATCACGTTGACCACCCGCCACTCGTCGCCGGAGAGGCGCAGCGAATAGCTGACCGGGTAGACCTGGCCATTGGTCGCGACCACCTCCATGTCGACGCTGGCCTGGTCCTCGTGGCGCTGGGGGCGCTGGCTGTTCAGTACCCGCAGCTCACGATAGTCGAAGGTGACCAGGCCCTTGGTGTAGGTGTCGATCAGGGTCTGGCGGAAGGTGTCGGCAAACCGCGCGCGCTGCTGGGGCGTGGCATTCTGGAAGTAGCGCCCCATCACGCTGGCGCCGATGTAGCGGAAGTCGGCGATGTCATCCAGGCTCTCGTCGACCAGCGCCTTGAGCTCGTCGAGGTTGTCGGCGAAGTAGTCGCGACGCCCCTCGATCTCGGCGGTGAGCGTCTCGACGCTGTCACGGATCACCTGCTCGGGGGAGCGCTCGGGGGCGGCGCTGGCCGGCAGGGCGAACAGGGCCAGCGCCAGGCCGGCCAGCAGGGCACGCACGGGAAGAAAAAGACGGCTCATGCAGAAACTCTCCTTGAAGGGGGCGCAAAGCGGTACCGCTGGGGTCAGTCGCTCATCATGTTGGACAGGAACTGCTGGATGAGTTCTTCCAGCACCACGGCCGACTGGGTGTCGCGAATGGTGTCGCCGTCGGAGAGGGTCTCGGGGTCCCCGCCCACGCTGAGCCCGATGTACTGCTCGCCGAGCAGCCCCGCGGTGAGAATCGCCGCGGTGGTATCGCGGGAGAGCCTGTCCTCCAGGTCGCCGTTGAGCTCGAGGATCACCCGGGCATCGTACCAGTCGGTGTCGAGCTCGATGGCCGAGACCCTTCCTACGGTGACGCCGGCCATGGTGACCCGCGCCCGCGGCTTGAGGCCGCCGATATTGGCGAAGTTGGCCTCCAGGCGGAAGGTGTCGCCGGGCGCCTGGAAGGTCAGCCCGCTGACCCGCAGGCCGAGGAATACCAGGCCGAGGATGCCGGCGAGCATGAACAGGCCCACCCCCAGCTCCATCATCTTGCTGCGTTTCATCGTTTCTCTCCGAACATCAGGCTTGCGGGGCGTCTCTTCCTGTCGGGCATCCGCTCAGGAGAGGCCACCGAACATCACCGCGGTCAGCACGAAATCGAGGCCGAGGACCGCCAGCGACGAGTAGACCACCGTGCGGGTGGTGGCCCGGGAGATTCCCTCCGAGGTGGGCACCAGGTCGTAGCCCTGGAACACCGCGATCCAGGTCACCACCACCGCGAACACCAGGCTCTTGACCATGCCGTTGCCCACGTCACCGATGAACTCGACGCTGGACTGCATGTTGCCCCAGTAGGAGCCCTCGAAGACGCCGAGCCACTCCACGCCCACCAGGTAGCCGCCGTAGATCCCCACCACGCTGAAGCCGATGGTGAGCAGCGGCAGGGCCACGAACCCCGCCCACAGCCGCGGGGCCACCACCCGGCGCAGCGGGTCGACGCCGATCATCTCCATGCTGGTGAGCTGCTCGGTGGCCTTCATCAGGCCGATCTCGGCGGTCAGCGCCGAGCCGGCGCGGCCGGCGAACAGCAGCGCGGCCACCACCGGCGCCAGCTCGCGCAGCAGCGACAGCGCCACCATCTGGCCCAGCGCCTGTTCGGCGCCGAAGTCCACCAGAATGGTGTAGCCCTGCAGCGCCAGCACCATGCCGATGAAGAGCCCGGAGACCAGCACGATGGCCAGCGACAGCACCCCCACGAAGTGCATCTGGCGCAGCCACAGGTGCCAGCCCTCGCGGCTGGGCACGCCCACCGCCGACTGGGCCACGAAGATGCCGGCTCGGCCCAGCGACTCGAGAAGCTCGCAGCCGCGCCGGCCGAGGCTGGTGATCCGCCCGATCATCGCCGCCCTCCCGCATTGAGGATATCGGTAAAGAAGTCCACCGCCGGATAGTGGAAGGGCACCGGGCCGTCGGGCTCGCCATGGACGAACTGGCTCACCCGGGGGTCCTGGTCCACGTCGAGCCCCTCGGGGGTGCCGTGGGCCATTACCTGGCCGTCGGCGATCACATAGACGTAGTCGGCGATGGTCAGGGTCTCCTTGATGTCGTGGGAGACCACGATGGAGGTGAGCCCCAGCGCCTCGTTGAGGCGCTTGATCAGCTGCACCAGCACGCCCATGGAGATGGGATCCTGGCCGACGAAGGGCTCGTCGTAGAGGATCAGCTCGGGGTCCAGGGCCATCGCCCGGGCCAGCGCCACCCGGCGTGCCATGCCGCCGGAGAGCTCCGCCGGCATCAGCTCGCGGGCGCCGCGCAGCCCCACCGCCTCGAGCTTCATCAGCACCAGGTCACGAATCATCGCATGGGGCAGGTCGGTGTGAACGCGCAGCGGGAAGGCGACGTTCTCGAACACGCTGAGGTCCGAGAAGAGCGCCCCGCTCTGGAACAGCATGCCCATGCGCCGGCGCATGGCGAACAGCGCCCGGCGCGACTGGCGATGCACGTCCTCGCCGTCGATCAGCACGCGGCCGGCGTCGGGGGCCAGCTGGCCGCCGATCAGCTTGAGCAGCGTGGTCTTGCCGGTGCCGCTGGGACCCATGATGGCGGTAATCCTGCCCCGCGGGATGACGAGATCGACGCCGCGAAAGATCTCCTTGTCACCCCGCGAGAAATGCAGACCCTCCACCACCACGAAGGGAGTGTCACTCATCGGCTCGTCAACTCTTCCGGAACCCTGGGGATAATTATCGAACATCGTATCCTAACTGCCCGGGCCGGCGCCAGCGAGACGCTCTTCGCCCCTCCCCCGGCGCCTTGCACTCCCCGTGGCCAGCGCGTTTAATGCGCCCTTCCCGCTTCATCCGCCAAGGACACCCCATGCTGGTACCGCTGATCGTCGTGCTGCTGGGCCTCGCCGCCCTGCTGTGGAGCGCCGACCGCTTCGTGGGGGCGGCGGCGGCCACCGCCCACCGGGCCGGCATGAGCACCCTGCTGGTGGGCATGACGGTGGTGGCGCTGGGCACCTCGGCGCCGGAGATGGTGGTCTCGGTGGTGGCCAGCCTGGACGGCATCCCCGACCTGGCCACGGGCAACGCCCTGGGCTCCAACATCGCCAACATCGGCCTGGTGCTGGGGATCACCGCCCTGATCGTGCCGATCCCGGTGCGTTTCTCTCTGGTGCGCCGCGAGCTGCCGCTGCTGCTGGGTGCCACGGGCCTGGCCGGCTACGCCCTGGCCAATGGCATCCTCGGCCGCTTCGACGCTCTCTTCCTGCTACTGCTGCTGGTCTTCAGCCTGTGGTGGCTGTTCCGCGCCGACACCCCGGACGCCCCCCACCCTGACGCCGGCGAGATCCCGGACATGGCCCTGCCCCGGGCGCTGGCCTGGCTGGCGGCGACCCTGCTGGTGCTGGCCGCGGGCTCCCGCGCCGTGGTGTGGGGCGCCAGCGAGCTGGCCCGCGGCCTGGGGGTGAGCGAGCTGGCCATCGGACTGACCGTGGTGGCCATCGGCACCAGCCTGCCGGAACTGGCCGCCTGCGTGGCCAGCGCCCTCAAGCGCCACCACGACATCGCCATCGGCAACGTGATCGGCTCCAACCTCTTCAACCTGCTCATCGTGCTGCCGATTCCCGGCCTGCTGGCCCCCGGCCCCAGCGATCCCGCCGCCGCGGGCCGCGACTACCCGGTGATGCTGGCGCTGACCCTGGCGCTCGGCATGCTGCTGCTGTGGCAGCGTCGCGGCCGAGTCGGCCGCCTCCCCGGAGCCCTGCTGGCGGCCACCTACCTGGGCTACCTGGCCTGGGTCGGCGTGGCCAGCCTCGCCGCTGCCCCTTGAGTGAACCCGCGCAACAGGCAACAATCATCGCCATGACCCAACAGACCCCCCAGGCCCCGCACACCTCATCGCTGCGCGACAGCGCCCGGCGCACCCTGCGCCTCGAGCAGCAGGCCATCGGTGCGCTCATCGCCCGCCTCGACGCCGACTTCGACCGCGCCTGCCAGCTGATCCTCGCCTGCCGCGGCCGGGTGGTGGTCACCGGCATGGGCAAGTCCGGCCATATCGCTGGCAAGATCGCCGCCACCCTGGCCAGTACCGGCACCCCCGCCTTCTTCGTGCACCCCGGCGAGGCCAGCCACGGCGACCTCGGCATGATCACCCCGGGGGACGTGGTGCTGGCGCTCTCCAACTCCGGCGAGACCGCCGAGGTGACCGCCCTGCTGCCGCTGCTCAAGCGCATGGGCGTGCCCCTGGTCAGCATGACCGGCCGCCCCGCCTCGACCCTGGCCCGCCACGCCGAGGCCCACCTCGATGCCGGCGTGGAACGCGAGGCCTGCCCGCTGGACCTGGCGCCCACCGCCTCCACCACCGCCGCCCTGGCGCTGGGCGATGCCCTGGCGGTGGCGCTGCTGGAGTCTCGCGGCTTCACCGCCGAGGAGTTCGCCCTCTCCCACCCCGGCGGCAGCCTCGGCAAGCGGCTGCTGCTGCGCGTGGCCGACCTGATGCACGACGGCCCCCGGCTGCCCATCGTGCCGCTGGGCAGCCCGCTGCGCGACGCCCTGCTGGAGATCACCCGTCAGGGGCTCGGCTTCACCTGCGTGGTGGACGAGCAGGGCCGGCTGGCCGGCGTCTACACCGACGGCGACCTGCGCCGCACCCTCGACCAGCATAGCGACCTCTCCGGCCTGACCGTCGACGCGGTGATGACCCGGCCCGGCAAGCGAGTGGCACCGGAGATGCTGGCCGCCGAGGCGGTGAAGCTGATGGAGGACCATCGCATCTCCGCCCTGGCGGTGGTCGACGACGACGACCGGCCGGTCGGCGCCCTGCACATGCACGACCTGCTCGCCAGCGGCGTGATCTGACCCCCACCCACCGAACCGGAGCTCCCATGCCCCACACCCTCCCGCTGCAAGACCCCCGCCTGGTGGACCGCCTGCGCCGCATTCGCCTGCTGGCCCTGGACGTCGATGGCGTGCTCACCGACGGCCAGCTCTACTTCCAGGCCGACGGCATCGAGATCAAGGCGTTCAACGTGCAGGACGGCCACGGCCTCAAGCTGCTCAAGCGAGCCGGCATCGAGGTGGCGCTGATCACCGGCCGCGACTCCCCGACGGTGAGCCGCCGCGCCGCGGCGCTGGGCATCCCGCACGTCTTCCAGGGGGTGGAGAAGAAGCTGCCGGTGCTGCGCGACCTCTGCGCCCGCCTCGGCCTCGAGTTCGATCAGGTCGCCTACTGCGGCGACGACATGCCCGACGTGGGCGCCATTCGCCGCGCCGGGGTGGGCATCAGCGTGCCCAACGCCCCGGAGTACATCCAGAAGCACGCCGACTGGGTCACCGTGAAGGGGGGCGGTCAGGGCGCCGCCCGCGAGATCGCCGACACCCTGCTCAGGGCCCAGGGCCACTGGGACGCCGTGATCGACACCTACCTGCACGGGGCCGGCTGAGCCCATGGCCCTGCCACGGCCGTCGTTTCGGGTCTGGCTCTTCCTGCTGCTGGTGGCGCTGGGGGGCATGCTGGTGCTGCTCGACTCGCGCAGCGTCAGGGAGCCCGGCGCGGTCCCGCGGGACGAAGCCGGCGAGCCGGACTTCTACCTGGAGGGGGCGCGACTGACCCGCTTCGACGGCGAGGGGCGAGCCCATCAGCGCATCGAGACGCCACGCCTGGTGCACACGCCCCACGACGACGTCACCCGCCTCGAGACCCCCGACGCACGGCTCTACGACAACGCAGGCAGAGTGTGGCTGGCCGAGGCCGACAGCGGCGTGCTGGGTCCCGGCGGCAACCCGCTCACCCTCTCCGGCAGCGCCCGACTCCACGCCCCCGAGGAGCGCTGGCAGCTCGACACCGAGGTGCTCCACTACGACGCCGAGAGCGGCCACGCCTGGAGCGACACCCCGGCCCTGCTCCAGCAGCCCCCCCAACGCATGAGCGGCGAGCGCTTCGACGCCTGGCTCCATGACAACCGTGCCCGACTGACCGACAATGTGCGCGGCCACCATCCGCCCGAGACCCGAGAGGACCCCCAGCCATGAAGCGAACCTCCGCCCTGCTGCTCTGCCTGCTGCTGCCGCTGGTCGCCGCGCCGACCCTGGCCCAGGGCCGCGATGCCGAGGCCCCCATCGAGGTGGAGGCCGACCGGCTCGACCTGGACGACCGCGCCGGCACCGCCGTCTATACCGGCGAGGTGGATATCCGCCAGGGCAGCATGCGCCTGACCGGCGAGCGGGTGGAGATCCAGCGCAACGCCCAGGGCCAGCTCTCCCGCGCCATCGCCACCGGCGAGCGCGCCTATCTGGAGCAGCAGCCCGATCCCGCAGAGCCCATGGTGCGTGGCTGGGGCCGCACCATCATCTACCACGTGGCCGAGCGGCGCATGGAACTGATCGACCGCGCCGAGCTGCACCAGGGCGGTGACACCTTCGACGGCGGCTACCTGGAGTACTTCCTCGACCGCCGCGTGGTCCAGGCCCGCAGCGAGGGCGAGGGCGTCGAAGGGCGCCAGCGCATCCGCATGACCCTTCAGCCCGAGCAGTAAGGCCGCCCATGAAGACCCTCCATGCCCGCCACCTGGCCAAGAGCTACAAGCGTCGCCGCGTGGTCCAGGACATCAGCCTGGCCATCCGCCAGGGCAGCATCGTCGGCCTGCTCGGCCCCAACGGCGCCGGCAAGACCACCTCCTTCTACATGATCGTGGGGCTGGTGCGCGCCGATGCCGGCGAGGTGGCCATCGACGACCTGGACCTGTCCCGGGCCGCCATGCACCAGCGCGCCAGGGCCGGCATCGGCTACCTGCCCCAGGAGGCGTCGATCTTCCGCAAGCTGTCGGTGGCCGACAACATCATGGCGATCCTCGAGACCCGCAAGGATCTCGACCGCGAGGGGCGCCGCGCCCGCCTCGAGCAGCTGCTCGGGGAGTTTCACGTGACCCATATCCGCGACAACCTCGGCATGAGCCTCTCCGGCGGCGAGCGACGGCGGGTGGAAATCGCCCGGGCTCTGGCCACGGAGCCCGCCTTCATCCTGCTCGACGAGCCCTTCGCCGGCGTCGACCCCATCTCGGTGGGCGAGATCAAGGGGGTCATCCGCCAGCTCAAGGCCCGCGGCATCGGCGTGCTGATCACCGACCACAACGTGCGCGAGACCCTGGATATCTGCGACACCGCCTACATCGTCGGTGACGGCAAGATCATCGCCGAGGGCAACGCCGAGGCGATCCTCGCCAACCAGCGGGTGCGCGAGGTCTACCTGGGCGAAGATTTCCGGCTCTGAGCACAATCCTCTGATATGTCTGTCGTTATTCGATGACGGCATGGTGATTGCGGGTGGCACAGAAGTTGCTTAACAAGCGCTTGCATGCCCGCGTCGGCCGCGCTAGGGTGAGGCCTTACGGCCACTTCCCGGCACAAGAGGGCAGACGATCACGATGGCCATGAAAGCCTCCCTTCAGCTCCGCGTCGGCACGCAGCTGACCATGACGCCCCAGCTGCAGCAGGCCATTGCCTTGCTGCAGCTCTCCACCCTCGACCTGCGCCAGGAGATCCAGCAGGCGCTGGAGTCCAACCCCATGCTGGAGCTCGATGAGGGCTTCGGCGAGCAGACGGTGAGCGAGGCCCCCGAGGACGACTGGGCCAGCGAGATTCCCGACGAACTCAGCACCGACAGCGACTGGTCGGACACCTACCAGGACCTGGGGGCGCCGGCCGGCGGCGAGGGCCCCGATTTCGAGCGCGAGGCGAGCGCACAGAGCCTGCAGGGCCACCTGGCCTGGCAACTGGCGATGACCGACCTCGACCCCCGCGAGCAGCAGATCGCCGAGAGCCTGATCGATGCCGTGGACAGCGCGGGCTACCTGGCGCAACCCCTCGACGAGATCCGCGACGGCCTCAAGTCCCAGGGGCTCGGCGGCTTGCGCAGCGCCGAGGTGGAGCAGGTGCTGCTGCGCCTGCAGCAGTTCGAGCCCACCGGCGTCTTCGCCCGGGACCTGCGCGAGTGCCTGATGCTGCAGCTCGCCGCCCTGCCCGACGACACCCCGCTGCTACCCCAGGCGCGCCGCCTGGTGCGCCAGTTCCTCGAGGCCCTGGCCGGCGACGACCGCCGCCTGCTCAAGCGCCGCCTCGGCCTCGACGACGACGCCCTGGAAACGGCCATCGCCCTGGTCCGCTCCCTGGACCCGCGCCCCGGCAGC
This sequence comes from Halomonas sp. JS92-SW72, assembly GCF_003547075.1. Taxonomy (NCBI): domain Bacteria; kingdom Pseudomonadati; phylum Pseudomonadota; class Gammaproteobacteria; order Oceanospirillales; family Halomonadaceae; genus Halomonas; species Halomonas sp. JS92-SW72. Next base: position 589,259 of record NZ_CP032147.1, on the reverse strand, counting down.
GCCTACGCCAGCCTCGAGAACGACTACGTGATCCCCGACCTGGTGGCACGCCAGGACAGCCGCGGCTGGCACGTGGAGCTCAACCAGGAGGCGCTGCCCCGTCTGCGCATCCAGCCCGACTACGCGGCGCTGATCCGCCGCGCCGACAAGAGCCAGGACAACCAGTTCCTCAAGGACCACCTGCAGGAGGCGCGCTGGCTGATGAAGAGCCTCTCCAGCCGCAATGACACCCTGCTGCGGGTGGGCCGCGAGATCATGGCCCGCCAGCTCGACTTCCTGGAGCAGGGCGAGGAGGCGATGAAGCCGCTGATCCTGGCCGATATCGCCCAGGCCGTGGAGATGCACGAATCGACCATCTCCCGGGTCACCACCCAGAAATACATCCACACCCCCCGAGGGGTGTTCGAGCTGAAGTACTTCTTCTCCAGCCAGGTGGGCGGCAACGGCGAGGGCGACGCCCACTCCAGCACCGCCATCCGCGCGCGGCTCCGCAAGCTGATCCAGGAGGAGCCGCCGCGCAAGCCGCTCTCCGACAGCAAGCTGGTGGCCCTGCTCGAGGAGGCCGGCATCCAGGTGGCCCGCCGGACCGTAGCGAAGTACCGCGAGGCGATGGGCATCCCCTCCTCCAGCGAGCGCAAGCGGCTGAGATGATGCCAGCGCGGCACCGACCCCATCTCCCAGCATGCCCCGGAACGCCGGCTGCGTCGCGTGCCAACCGCCACCCGCCCGCGCTTCGCTGACCTGCATCAGGCCCGCCGCGGCGGCGGCAGACCGGGGGGTATGCAAGGCAGGAAAAAGGGTTACAATCGACCCACAACCAACGAGCAAGGAGCGTGTCATGCAAGTCAATATCACCGGCCATCATGTGGAACTGACCGATGCCCTGCGTGGCTATGTGGACGAGAAGCTGGCTCGCGTGGAGCGCCACTACGACAACATCACCAACGTGCAGGTGACCCTGTCCGTGGAGAAGGAGCGCCAGCACGCCGCCTGCACCCTGCATGCCGCCGGCGCCGACCTGCATGCCGAAGCCCAGGACGGTGACATGTACGCCGCCATCGACGCTCTGGCCGACAAGCTGGATCGCCAGCTGGTCAAGCACAAGGAGAAGGCCCAGGCCCGCGCCCAGGGCGCCGGCGCTCGCTGAGCCCATCATGTCACTGGAAGCCATCCTGCCCCCGGAGCGCACCCTGTTCGGCGTACCCGGGGGCAGCAAGAAACGGGTGCTGGAGTTCTTCAGCACCTTCATCGCACAGAATACGCCAAGCCTCGACAGCCAGGAGGTGTTCAGCCGGCTGATCGGGCGCGAGCGCCTGGGCAGCACCGGCATCGGCAACGGGGTGGCCATCCCCCACGCCAGAAGCCCTCACTGCAAGGCCCCCATCGCCGGCTTCCTGAAGCTGGCCGAGCCGGTGGACTTCGACGCCATCGACGGCGAACCCGTCGACCTGGTGTTCGTGCTGCTGGTCCCCGAGGAGGCCGACGACGCCCACCTCGCCCTGCTTGCCCAAGTGGCCGGGGTGATGAACGACGCCGACACCCGCAGCGGGCTGCGCCGCAGCGAAAGCCAGCGCGAGCTCCACGAACGGCTCATCGAGGCGATTCGACGGCAGGGGTAGCGCCCACGGGCCGCCCGGCCAGATTGACGACCAGGAGATCCCCCATGCAGCTCGTGATCATCAGCGGCCGCTCCGGCTCGGGCAAGTCGATCGCGCTGCAGGCCCTGGAGGATCTCGGCTACTACGCTATCGACAACCTCCCGGCCATGCTGCTCGGCTCGCTGGTCGATGAACTGGGCAGCTCGGAGTCGCCACGCTCCTCCATCGCCGTCAGCATCGACGCCCGCAACCTGCCCCAGGCCCTGCAGAGCTTTCCCGCCCAGCTGCAGGCGCTCCAGGCCCGCGGCATCGCCTGCCAGGTGATCTACCTGACCACCGATGCGCGCATCCTGCTCGAGCGCTACTCTGCCACCCGGCGCCGCCATCCGCTGACCCGGGACAGCCAGATGACGCTCGCCGAGGCGATCGATTCCGAGGAGTTGGCCCTCGCCGAAATCCGTGACCTGGCCGACCTGGTCATCGACACCTCACGGCTATCGGTCCACGAACTGAGGCGCCGTATCGCCGACCAGGTGGCCCGCCACCAGCCCGACCAGCTCACCCTGACCTTCGAGTCCTTCGGCTTCAAGCGCGGCGTGCCGCTGGACGCCGACCTGGTGTTCGATGCGCGCTGCCTGCCCAACCCCTACTGGGACCCGCAGCTGCGCGCCAGCACCGGCCGCGACGCGCCGGTCATCGAGTTCCTCGAGACCTACCCCCTGGTGGAGGCGATGCGCGCCGATATCCAGGCCTGGGTGGAGCGCTGGCTGCCCGCCTACCTGGCCAGCCACCGCAGCTACCTCACGGTGGCCATCGGCTGCACCGGCGGCCAGCACCGCTCGGTCTACCTGGCGGAGCGCCTGGCCGCGAGCCTGGCCGCCTCCCACCCCCTGGTCCGGCTGCGCCATCGCGAGCTGGGCATCCATGACACCCTGCCCCCGTTGCCGGACCCGGCGACCGACGTCACACCTCATCAAGGAAGTTGAGCGTGCCGCAACGCAAGCTGACCCTGAGCAATAAGCGCGGCCTGCATGCGCGCGCCGCCACTAAGCTGGTGCAGTGCTGCCAGCCCTTCGCCGCCTCCATCAGCGTGGCCAACGGGCCCATGCGCGGCGACGCCGCCAACATCATGTCGCTGCTGATGCTCGCCGCTCCTTGCGGCACCGAGCTCACGGTGACCGCCGAGGGCGAGGACGCCGAGGCGGCCCTCGACGCCATAGAGGCGCTGTTCGAGGCTCGCTTTCACGAGGATGAATAGCTGCGGTCAGCGAGAAAGCGCTCGAGGCGGCAGCGAAACGATATCTACCCGGGAATGCTGACCACGAGTGCGGCGTCGCGGGTGAATCGGCAGGGAAGCCGATTCAGGGTCGGCAAGAGGGACCTTGTTCCGGCCCGACCCGCAAGACGCAAGCGAAGTGTCAGGGTTTCATTCCCGGGATCGTGAGCGCAGCCTCGGGCGAGGGAGGATACCCGAGCCTCAGCTGCCGGCGACGGTCATCTCGTCGATCAGCCAGCTGCCGGTATGGATGCTGCCGCGGGTGTCGGTATCGCTGCCGATGCCGGCCAGGCCCTTGAACATCGCCTCCAGGTTGCCGGCGATGGTGAACTCCTCCACCGGGTGCTGGATCTCGCCACTCTCCACCCAGAAGCCTGCCGCCCCGCGGGAGTAGTCTCCGGTCACGGCGTTGACCCCCTGCCCCATCAGCTCGGTGACCAGCACCCCGCGCCCCATGCGCGAGAGCAGCTCCTCGCGCGAGGCCAGCGGCGCCTCGATGCGCAGGTTGCGCGCGCCCCCGGCGTTGCCGGTGGTCTGCATCCCCAGCCGCCGAGCGCTGTAGGCGGAGAGCATGTAGCTGGCCAGGCGCCCCTGCTCGATGAAGACGTTGTCACGGGTCTGCACACCGTCGCCGTCGAAGGGCGAACTGGCCATGGCGCCCCTCTCCATGGGGCGCTCCTGAAGGCTGAACCACTCGGGGAAGAGCGCATCGCCGAGACGGTCGCAGAGGAAGGAGGCCTGGCGATAGAGGGCCCCGCCGGCGATGGCCCCCATCAGCGAGCCGACCAGCCCCCCCGCCAGGGTGGGATCGAACAGCACCGGCATTCGCCCCGTCGCCGGACGACCGGCCCCCAGGCGGCGCAGGGTGCGCTCGGCGGCGCTCTCGCCCACCCGCTCGGGCGCCAGCAGGTCGCGGGGATGGCGGGCACTGGTGTAGTCGTAGTCGCGCTGCATGCCGCTCTCGTCCTGGGCGATCAGCATGCAGGAGAGCGAGTGGCGGCTGCCGCGCTGGCTGCCCAGGAAGCCGTGGCTGTTGGCGTAGACTCGCACGCCCTCGCCGCTGGAGAGCGAGGCGCCGTCGGAGCTCATGATGCCCGGGCGGCGACGGCCGGCGGACTCGCAGGCCAGTGCCAGCTCGATGGCCTCCTCGGTGGAGAGTGGCCAGGGGTGGTGGACGTCGAGGTCGGGCAGCTCACGCGCCATCAGCTCGGCGTCGGCCAGCCCCGATGCGGGGTCCTCGCCGGTGTGGCGAGCGATGGCCAGGGCCTTCTCCACCACCGCACGGATCGACGCCTCCCCGGCGTCGGTGGAGGAGGCACTGCCCTTGCGCTTGCCCACGTAGACCGTCACCGCGATGCCCTGGTCCCGGGAGAGCTCCACCGTCTCCACCTCGCCCTCACGCACGCTCACGCCGACGCCCTGGTCGACGCTGGCGCCCACCTCGCAGGCGTCGGCGCCGAGCCGACGGGCCAGCTCCAGGGCCATCTGGGCGCGGGTCTCCAGCAGGGCCTGCTGGGCGGCGGCATCGAATGCCTGTGTCATGGGTCTCTCCTCGTCTGCCGGCCCCGCGGGCCAACTCTTCGTGATGTTGCGCTCAAGCCCGCCGCCGCGGGCTGGTATACTGTGGCCATTCTCAAGCCCAACCATGGATGCGGCATGTCCCAGGATTCCCCCCTCGAACTGCTCGACCAGCTGATCCAGCAGCAGCCCGACGAAGACGAACGCCCCAGCAAGTCCCAGCTCAAGCGGGAGATGCATGCCCTGCAGGCGCTGGGCGAGGCGATCATCGCCATGACCCCCGCCGAGCGCGCCCGCTTTCCCCTCTCCGACGACATGCTGGCCGCCGTGGAGGAGACCTCGCGCGTGCGCTCCCACGAAGGGCGCCGGCGCCACATGCAGTATGTGGGCAAGGTCATGCGCCGCGAGAACCTCGAAGCGATCAAGGCCGTCTACGACGAGATCGAGCAGGAAAAGCTGCGCCGCGACCACGCCTTCCATCGCCTGGAGGCCTGGCGGGACCGCCTGCTCGACGAGGGCGACGCCGCCGTGGAGGCCTTCATCGCCGACTATCCCGAGGTCGATCGCCAGGCGCTGCGCCAGCTGATCCGCAACGCCCAGCGCGAGCGCGAGAGGGGCAAGCCCCCCGCCAGTGCCCGCAAGCTCTTCAAGCTGATCCGCGATACCGCCGGGCTTTAAGCCCCCCTCCGCCTGGTGGAACGTCGCCGAGCGAAGGTCAGGGCTAGACCCGCTCCCTGCGGGCCTACGCATTTCCCACATCCCTGTGGGTCACCGGCGGCGTTCGGCGAGCCAGCGGAGTTTAGGGGCCCTAAATGAGCATGGCGAGCCGAACGCCAACGCCGTATGGGCGAGCGCAGGCACGTTCCCTCAGGACGCCGTGCCGCCTACGGTCAGCTCGTCCAGCTTCAGGGTGGGCTGGCCCACCCCCACCGGCACGCCCTGGCCCTCCTTGCCGCACACGCCGATGCCGGTATCCAGCTCCATGTCGTGGCCGATCATCGAGACCCGCCCCATGGCCTCGGGGCCGTTGCCGATCAGGGTCGCGCCCTTCACCGGCGCGGTGATCCTGCCGTCTTCCACCAGGTAGGCTTCGCTTGCCGAGAAGACGAACTTGCCCGAGGTGATGTCCACCTGGCCGCCGCCGAAGCTCACCGCATAGAGGCCACGCTTGACGCTCTTCAGGATATCCGCGGGATCGTCCTGGCCGGCCAGCATGACGGTGTTGGTCATGCGCGGCATCGGCAGGTGGGCGAAGGACTCCCGCCGGGCGTTGCCGGTGGGCGCCATGCCCATCAGCCGGGCGTTGAGCTTGTCCTGCATGTAGCCGGTGAGGATGCCGTCCTCGATCAGCGTCGTGCACTGTCCCGGCGTACCCTCGTCGTCGATGGTCATGGAGCCGCGGCGGTCGACCAGGGTGGCGTCGTCGACCACGGTGACGCCCCGGGCCGCGACCCGCTGGCCCATCCGGCCGGCGAAGGCCGAGCTGCCCTTGCGATTGAAGTCGCCCTCCAGGCCGTGGCCCACCGCCTCATGGAGGAGGATGCCGGGCCAGCCTGGCCCCAGCACCACCGGCAGCTGGCCGGCGGGCGCGTCGATGGCCTCCAGGTTGACCAGCGCCTGGCGCACCGCCTCCCGAGCGAAGCGCTCGGCCACCCCCTCATCGCGCAGTCGGGCCATGGGGTAGCGACCGCCGCCCCCGGCGCTGCCGCGCTCGCGGCGGCCGTTGCGCACCACGATCACGCTGACGTTGAAGCGCACCAGGGGGCGGATGTCCGCCGCCAGGGTGCCGTCGCTGGCGCGCACCAGTACCACCTCATGGACGCCGGTGAGGGACGCGCTGACCTGGCTCACCGCCGGATCCGCGGCCCGCGCCACCCGATCCGCCTCCTTGAGCAGGGCGATCTTCTCCTCGGCGGAGAGGCCGGTGAGGGGGTCGACGCCGCCGTAGCGGGCGTCGCTCTGCACCACCACCCGCGGCGCCAGTGCCAGGCGCGTGCCGCTGCGCACGATGCCGGAGGCGGTGCGGCCGGTCTCGGCCAGGGCGTCGGCGGTGATCTGGTTGGAGTAGGCGAAACCGGTCTTCTCGCCGGAGAGGGAGCGCACGCCGACGCCTCCGTCGATGTTGTAGCTCGCCTCCTTCACCTCGCCGTCCTCGAGCACCCAGCCCTCGTGCCAGCTGCGCTGGAAGTAGAGGTCGGCGTAGTCGATCCCCGGCCCCAGGGCATGGCCGAGGCCGAGGTCCAGATCATCGAGGGTCAGTCCCCCTGGGGTGAGCAGGAAGGCTTCGGCTTCGTCGAGCAGTGAACGTCGGGTCGCAGTCATTCGGCACTTTCCACTGAGATCTGCGGCGCGGTCCAGGGACCCCGCACGCGATAATGAATTCGGGTCACGCGGTCGAGGGCGTCACCGAACAGGCGGTCGGCGATGAACAGGGCGCCCCCCACCACCGGCGCCCCGGCCAGCACCGCGGCCAGCGGCAGGTTGCGGCTGATGGGTACCGTGACCCCCAGACGCTGATCCAGTTCCCGCCGCGCCAGGTCGACGCGCCCCTCGAGGGTAAAGCGGGTGGCCGGGCCGTCGACCGTCACCGGGCCCCGGGTCTCCAGTATGCCACCATACAGGGTCGCCGCTCCGCTGACACGGTCGAAGGCGGTGCCCTGCCCGGTCACGTCGGAGAAGTCCAGGCGCAGCCGGCGAACCAGGTTGTCGACGTTGAGCAGCCCGACCAGCCGGGCGGAGGTCGAGGCAACGTTGACGAAGCGCCCGTCGCGCAGCTCCACCTCGACGCTGCCCCGGGAGCGCTCCAGGGCGAACTGCCAAGGCGCGCCGGGCCAGGCCAGCTGACTGGCGACACGGGTCTCGCCGCTGCGGATCACCGCGTCCTGACCCAGCCGCTCCATGGCCGTGCCCAGGTCGCGGCCGTCCAGGTCGAGCCGCGCCCGGGTCAGGGTGTCGGCGGCCCCGGCGGCCTCCCAGACCAGCTCGCCCCGGGCGCTGATCTGCCCCAGGGTCAGGCCCAGCGGGGCGACGGTGAGGCGCTCCGGGGTGGCCTGCCAGCGCGCCGTGAAGGGGCCCAGCCGCTGACCGCCGCGCTCGATGTCGGCGATGCGCAGGCGGCCATCGGGCAGCTCCCCCACCCAGTCGGGGAAGGGCGCGGGCTCGGGCGGGGTGGCGATCTCGTCGAACAGCGACCCCACGGCCTCGGGCTCCGGAGTCAGGCCGTCCAGGGAGAGCCGCATCAGGCTGATGTCCAGGGGCTGGGCAAGGTTCGGGCGGTAGTCGAGCTGGCCGGCCAGCAGGCTGCCCTCCAGCGCCACGCGCCAGCCGCCTCCCGCCTGGGGCCGCCCCTCCGCCGCCAGCGAACCGATGCAGCGGCCGTCGCTCTCCAGGCAGTCGGTGGCCAGGCGCAGCTCGCGCAGGGCCGTCTCTCTCCCGCCGCCGGCCAGGCCGCCGAGCCCGCCCAGCGCCTCGGCCCAGCGCGCCGGGTCCAGGCGCGGCTGGTAGGCGTCGACTCGCCACCCCTCCCCCTCGGGCCAGCTCGCGGTCGGCGCTCGCCCCACCCAGACCTGGCCCTGGCCGGGGCCGTCACCGGGCAGGGCGCGCCAGCGCAGCGTGACCTCGTCGCCCAGGCGACCCTCGAGGCGCCCCTCGGTCAGGTCCATGTCGAGCCGCAGCGGGCGCCGCTCGGCGGCGCTCTTGCCCAGCGGGGCGGGCAGCGAGATGCCGAGCCCCTCCAGGCCGCTGTCGAGGCCGAGGTGGACACGGTTCTCGCCGATGGCCAGCCGTCCCTGCCAGGCGAAACGCCCACTCGCCAGGTCGGCACTGTCCGCCAGCCCCCCCCAGCGCGCCAGGGCCGTGGCCTCGGCGCTGCCGGAGAGACCCAGGCCGCCGCCCAGGGTATCGACATCGGCGCGCACCGGACCGCCCAGCAGCCGTCCCTCGATGCGCCCCTCAAGGCCCCCCTCCTCGCCCCGCTGACGCCAGCTCAGGGGACCCGAGAGATCACTGAACGTAAGCTCGAGCGGACGGAATTCCAGCCGCGGGAAGGTGACCTCGGTCTCGATATCGAGCTCGAGCCCGCTCGGCTCGTCGGGCTGCCCCAGCGGCAGCGCCAGGCGCAGGCGGCCCTCCGCCTCCCCCTCGGCCTGCCAGTCGTCGACGGCCTCGATGCCCTCCACCGGCATGGCCAGCAGGTAGCGACGCAGCGCCTGCGCCGAGGCGGCAAGCTCGCCCTCCACCTCGAGGCGCTCGTCGATCAGGCGCACCCGGCCGTTGCGGGCCGCTACCCCCAGGCTATCGGCCCGTTCGAGGCTCGCCTCCAGGGTGGTGTCCTGCAGGGAGAGCCGCCCCTCGACGTCGGTGAGGGGCGGCCAGGCCGGATCGAAGGCCAGCCGCCCCTGCTCGATGGCGAGCTCCAGCCCGAAGCTGGGGTCGATGCGCTCGGCACCGCCGGCCAGGGGGACATGCAGGCGCAGCGAGCCCTCGGGCACCCGGCCGGCCACGCCGCCCAGCCAGGCCCGCAGCTCCTCCCCGAGGATGCCCACCGGCAGCCACTCCGACAGCGGCGTCTCCACGGCGTCCACTTCCCGGAACCCCAGCGAGAGGCCAAAACCGCCCCGCTGCCCGCCGCCCACGGCGAGGCCGAAGCCGCCCTCCACCTCGGCACCGTTCCAGCCTACCCGCAGCTCGCGACCGCTGACCAGGCTGCGCGGGCCGTCATAGGTCCACAGCACCTCGCCGGCGGCATGCTCCAACGCCATCGGTCCCTGGAACAGCGCGGGGAAGTGCAGGCTGGCCCCCGGCCCGCCCGCGAAGCGCACCCGGCCGGTCAGGTCGCGGGCCTCGACCCACATGTCCAGGGGGCCACCGCCGGGGGCCTGATCCCAGGGCGATACCTCCACCCCGCTCAGCGCGGCGCGTGCCAGCCACTGGCCCTCCCGATGGCCGAGGCGGAAGCCGTTGACCTGCCCGCGGGGGTCCAGGGTGTCCACCACCCGGGCCAAGGCCTCCGGCAGCGGCACCCGGTGACGCCAGGCGGCCAGCGACCCCAGGTCGAAGCCGCTGGTGTCCAGCCACCAGCCGTCGCCATCACCAGCGAGCTGCCAGCGGTGCGGCAGCGCCGGCCCCCAGGGCGCCTCGAGGTCGTCGGGTTCCGCCGCCCCGGGGCTCACCGCATCGCCCTCGAACCAGGCCTCCCAGCCACCGTCGCGGCGCAGCCACTGGCCCCGCCCCTCCACCTCGGTCAGCTCGATGGCGTGGCGTTCGCCGTTGCCATCGGCGTGGCTCACCGCCAGGCGGGCGATGCCCAGGTCCAGCCGCGCATCGGCCAGCTCCCCACGGTGCCAGCGGCCCCACAGCCGCGCCCGGCCGCTGGACTCGTCGAGGCGCAGCGGCTCGTTGCGGCCCAGCACCTCCACCAGGCTGATCAGGCTGTCGAGCCGCATGTCGGCCTGCAGGGCGGCGCTGAAGTCGCGAAAGCCCCCGGGGCCGGGCAACACCTCCAGGGCGGCCTGCATGGCGGCCTCGGGGTCTCCCTCGAGACGCACCTCGCCCTCGAGGTGGGCGCGTCGGTCGTCGCCGGTCATCAGCAGCCGCGGCGCCTCGAGCACCACGCGCCGCTCGCGTCCATGCAGCACCAGGCGCAGGTCCTCGACCCAGGCGCGCTGGCGCAGCAGCACCCCGACCCAGAAGTCGAGGCGCTCCAGGTCGAGCTCGCCGCGGGGCTGGAGTTCGGGGGGCAGCTCGGCGGGGTCGGGCCAGTGCCAGCCGCCCTCGGGGGTCTGGTAGAGGTGCAGGGTCACCCCGGAGAGCCTGGCATCCTCCACCACCGGCACCCCGGCGCGCAGGGAAGCCAGGCTGTCCAGGCGCAGTCGCCCGCTCTCCACCTCCAGCAGCGGCACCGCACGCTCATGGGTGCGGATACTCAGGGCGTCGAGGGAGAGCGCCGGGTCGAGGCCGGCCAGGCGAGTGTCCAGCTCGGCGATGCGCACCTCGGCGCCGAAACGCGCCGAGAGCAGCGCCTCGAGATTCGGCGTGAGCCCGTCGGCCAGCGCCAGCGCCAGGCGCAGCGCCAGCAGCAGCAGCGCCAGCGACGCCAGCAGCAGCGCCACCAGCGTCAGGCTCCAGCGCGTCACCAGGCGAATCGGAGACATGGGCTCACATCAGCACGATGTCGTACTGCTCCTGGGAGTAGTGGGTCTCCACCTGGAAGCGGATCGGCTTGCCGATGAACTCCTCCAGGTCGGCCACCGCCGCGGACTCCTCGTCGAGCAGGCGGTCCACCACGGCCTGGGCCGCCAGCACCATGTAGGTCTCGGCGCTGTAGGCACGCTCCTCGCGGAGGATCTCGCGGAAGATCTCGTAGCAGACCGTTTCCGGGGTCTTGAGGGTGCCGCGCCCCCCACAGGTGGGACAGGCCTCGCAGAGGGTCTGTTCCAGGCTCTCGCGGGTGCGCTTGCGGGTCAGCTGGACGAGGCCCAGCTCGGTGACGCCGGTGCACTTGGTCTTGGCGTGGTCCCGCTCAAGCGACTTCTCGAGCATGCGCAGCACCTGTCGCTGGTGCTCCGGATCCTCCATGTCGATGAAATCGATGATGATGATGCCACCGAGGTTGCGCAGGCGCAGCTGGCGGGCGATGGCGGTGGCAGCCTCGAGGTTGGTCTTGAAGATGGTCTCCTCGAGGTTGCGGTGCCCCACATAGCCGCCGGTGTTGACGTCGATGGTGGTCATCGCCTCGGTGGGATCGATCACCAGATAGCCGCCCGACTTGAGCTGCACCTTGCGGCCCAGGGCCTTCTGGATCTCGTCTTCGACGCTGAACAGGTCGAAGATCGGCCGCTCGCCGGCATAGTGTTCGATGCGCTCCACCGCATCGGGCATGAACTCCTCGGCAAACTCGATCAGCTTGACGTGGTTCTCGCGGGAGTCGATGCGCACCTTCTCGATGTCGTCGCGCATCACGTCGCGCAGGATGCGCATGAACAGCGGCAGGTCGTCGTAGATGACGCTGGGGGCCCCGGCGGTCACCTTGCGCTCGCTCACCTTGCGCCACAGCCGCAGCAGAAAGTGCATGTCGGTGGCGAGCTCATCGAGGCCGACACCCTCGGCGGCGGTGCGCACGATGAAGCCGCCGACCACCTCCTGGCCCTGCTGGGCCTGGGCCTCCTCGATCAGCCCGCGCAGCCGCTCCCGCTCCCGCTCGTCCTCGATGCGCTGGGAGACCCCATGATGGGGGGCATCAGGCATGTAGACCAGGTAGCGCGACGGCACCGACAGGTGGGTGGTGAGCCGGGCCCCCTTGGAGCCGATGGGGTCCTTGGTGACCTGCACCACCAGCGCCTGCCCCTCGTGGAGCAAGTGGCCGATGGAGAGCTGCTCCTCGGCCGGGGTGCCGGGGGGCATCACCTCATGGGCGTGGATGAAGGCGGCGCGATCCAGGCCGATATCGACGAACGCCGCCTGCATGCCGGGCAGCACCCGGACCACCCTGCCCTTGTAGATATTGCCGACGATACCGCGCCGGCGGCTGCGCTCGATGAAGGCTTCCTGCAGCACGCCGTTCTCCACCACGGCGACGCGGGTCTCCATCGGCGTCAGATTGATCAGTACTTCGCCGCTCATGCGGAAGTCCTTATCCAGAATGCTTTGCGTCCATTATGACATAGTGTCATACGCCCAAGGCGTTGATGACCGGCAAGGGGTCAACCGAAGGTCCTGCCCCACAGCGCCACCCCCTGGCGGCGCAGCAGCTCGGCGGTCTCGTAAAGCGGCAGCCCCACCACCGCCGAGTGGCTGCCCTCGATGCGCTCGACGAAGATCGCCGCCAGCCCCTGGATGGCATAGCCGCCGGCCTTATCGGCGGGCTCGCCGGTGGCCCAGTAGGCGGCGACCTCCGCCTCGCCGATCGCGCGCATGGTGACCCGGGTGGCAACACAGGCCTCGAGCACGCCGGCGGGCCCGCTCACCGCCACCGCGGTGAGCACCTCGTGGGTCCGGCCGGCGAGGCGACGCAGCATGCCGGCGGCATGCTCGGGCCCCTCCGGCTTGCCGAGGATCTCGCCATCGCATACCACGGCGGTATCGGAGCCCAGGGTCGGCAGCGTCGTGAGCCGGGCCCCGGCCAGGGCCTTCTCCCGGGCCAGCCGGGTCACGTAGTCGACCGCCCCCTCGCCGGGGCGCGGGGTCTCATCGATATCCACCGGCCGTACCGCCACCGACACGCCGATGGAGGCGAGCAGCTCGCGGCGCCGCGGCGAGGCGCTGGCCAGGCAGAGCGCGGGGCGGGCGGTGTCGGAGAGGGGCTGACGGGGATCGGACATGCGGGGCTCCGGATCAGTCGCGGGCCAGGCGCCGGCCCAGGGCCTCGAAGAGAGTGGCGAGCCAGGGCCACAGCACGGCGCCGATCAGCGAGGGCAGCAGGAAGGCCAGATGGATCGAGAAGGGGCCTAGCAGGGTGCGCAGCCACTGTTCGGCCAGCTGCACGGTGCCGAGCAGCACGAAGATCAGCACCGCCTGCTGGACCAGGGAGTAGGCCCGGAAGCGCGGATAGACCAGCGCGCAGAGGAAGGCCAGCAGCGACAGGATCAGGGCGTTCTGCCCGAGGGTGGCCCCCTCGATCAGGTCGAGCAGGATGCCAAGCGCGAAGCCGTGGAAGACGCCCACCCTGCTCGGCGCCTTCATGCACCAGTAGATCAGCATCAGGCCCAGCCAGTCGGGGCGCCAGATCTGCCAGCCGTCGGCCAGCGGCATCACCTGCAGGCAGAGCGCCAGCAGCAGAGAGAGCCAGATCCACGGCAGGGCCAGGTGGGCGGAAGAGGGAGCGGCCATCAGCGTGCCTCCTGGTCGGCGTCGAGGCCGATCACCGCCCGTGCGGCCTCCATCGCCTCGGCGGAGAGCTCGAGCTCCCAGACCTCGTCGTCGACTCCCGGGGCGGGCGGCGGAAAGAGCAGCAGGAAGTGGCGGGAGCGCTGCAGCTGCGCCACCGGCGTGGCGGTGACCCGGGCGAAGGGCTGGCCCGGGTCGTGGACCACCTCGGCCACCCTGGCCACCGGGTAGCCCGGTGGGAAACGCCCCGCCAGCCCCGAGGTGATCAGCAGGTCACCCTCGCGGATATCGGCGGTGTCAGGCACGTGCAGCACCGTGAGCGCCTCGTAGCGGCCACTGCCCTGGAGGATGAAGCGCAGGCCGTTGCGGTTCACCTGCACCGGCAGCGCATGGCTGGCGTCGGCCACCATCAGCACCCGGCTGGAATAGGCGGAGACCGCCGTCACCTGCCCCACCAGGCCAGAGGCGTCCATCACCGGCTGACCCACGTAGACGCCGTTGCGCCGGCCCCTATCGATCACCATCTGGTGGGCGAAGGGGTCCGGGTCCAGGGAGAGCAGCTCGGCGGTGATGAAGGGCATGTCGTGCCGCTGGGCCGCGGAGAGCAGCTCGCGCAGGCGCACGTTCTCGGCGGTGAGGCTGGCCATGTGCTGCACGCGGTGGGAGAGGGTCAGGATCTGCTCGCGCAGCCGGCGGTTCTCCTCCAGCAGGGCGCGCTGGTCGGAGAGCGCCAGCGACCCCCAGGTGAGCACATCGCTGGGCAGGCTCACCGCCCACTGGATGGGGGCCACCAGGGTGGAGAGCTGGGCGCGCACCTCCTCCATGCGCGTGAGGCGGGTATCGGCGAACATCAGCGCCGATGCCATCAGCACGCACAGGAGGAGGCGGTAGCCGGGCAGCGATCCGTCGGAGAACAGCGGCTTGATAGGGAGGCCCCCCGGGTCAGTCGCTGGAGAGCAGCTCGAAGGTGTGCTGGTCGATCATCTCCAGGGCCTTGCCGCCGCCGCGGGCCACGCAGGTCAGCGGATCCTCGGCGACGATCACCGGCAGGCCGGTCTCCTCGGCAATCAGCTTGTCCAGGTCGCGCAGCAGCGCCCCGCCACCGGTCAGCACCAGGCCGCGCTCGGCGATGTCCGAGGCGAGCTCCGGCGGGGACTGCTCCAGGGCGTTCTTCACCGCGGTGACGATGGAGGCCAGGGTCTCCTGCAGGGCATCGAGGATCTCGTGGGAGTTGAGCGTGAAGCTGCGCGGGATCCCCTCGGCCAGGTTGCGGCCGCGCACATCGATCTCGCGCAGCTCACCGCCGGGATAGGCACAGCCGATCTCCTCCTTGATGCGCTCGGCGGTGGCCTCGCCGATCAGGCTGCCGTAGTGGCGGCGCACATAGGCGATGATCGCCTCGTCGAAGCGGTCGCCGCCGACACGGATCGACTCGGAGTAGACGATGCCGTTGAGGGAGATGATGGCGATCTCGCTGGTGCCGCCGCCGATGTCCACCACCATGGAGCCCTGGGCCTCCTCCACCGGCAGACCGGCGCCGATGGCGGCCGCCATGGGCTCCTCGATCAGGAACACCTCGCGGGCGCCGGCGCCCTCGGCGGACTCCTTGATGGCGCGCCGCTCCACCTGGGTCGACATGCAGGGCACGCAGACCAGCACCCGCGGGCTCGGGGTGAGGAAGGTACTCTGGTGGACCTTGCGGATAAAGTGCTGGAGCATCTGCTCGGTGACGGTGAAGTCGGCGATGACCCCGTCCTTCATCGGGCGGATGGCGGTGATGTTGCCGGGCGTGCGGCCCAGCATGCGCTTGGCATCGGAGCCAACCGCGGCCACGCTGCGCATGTTGCCGGACTGGCGGATGGCCACAACCGACGGCTCATCGAGCACGATGCCACGACCGCGCACATAAATCAGCGTATTGGCGGTTCCCAGGTCGATCGACAGATCGCTGGAGAACAGCCCCCTCAAGCGTTTGAACATGGAAGTCGTTACCTAGTGCAGTCCGGGAACCCTGTGCGGACGCAAACGGTATCACCGCGGCCCCTGCGCAGCAAGCGCGAAGCCCGCAAGCCCGGCCTCTCACGGGCCTGCCCGCGGGTCGCGGTATGTGGTACCTTTTGCGGCCTGTTTTCCCTTCGAGGACATCCGAACCATGGCGCTTGAACACGCTGACGTGCTCAGGGCCGCGCACCTCGCCCGGCTCGGCCTGAGCGACGAGGACGCCGCCCACTACCTGGACGACCTCGGCCGCATCCTGGAGATGGTGGACCAGCTCCAGGCGCTGGACACCGAGGGCGTTGCCCCCCTGGCCCATCCCCTCGACGCCACCCAGCGGCTGCGCGCCGACGAGGTGACCGAGAGCGACCAGCGCGACCGCTTCCAGCGCTGCGCCCCGGCGGTGGAACAGGGCCTCTACCTGGTCCCCCGCGTGGTCGAATAAGCCTTCCTGCCTGACGGAGCCCCCGGCCCATGCATGACAAGACACTGAGCGAACTGGCCGCCGCCCTCACGGCCGGCGAGTTCACCAGCCGCGAGCTGACCGAACACCAGCTCGCGCGCATCGCACGCCTCGACGGCGAGCTCAACAGCTTCATCACCGTGACCGAAGAGCAGGCCCTCGCCGCGGCGGATGCCGCCGACGCCGCCCGCGCTCGCGGCCAGGCCGGCCCGCTCACCGGCCTGCCGCTGGCCATCAAGGACCTGTTCTGCACCGAGGGGGTGCTGACCACCGCCGGTTCGAAGATGCTGGCCAACTTCGTCTCCCCCTACGACGCCACCGTGGTCGAGAAGCTCAAGGCCGCCGGCACGGTTAGCCTGGGCAAGGTCAACCTGGACGAGTTCGCCATGGGCTCCTCCAACGAGAACAGCGCCTTCGGCCCGGTGAAGAACCCCTGGGATACCAGCGCCGTACCCGGCGGCTCCTCCGGCGGCAGCGCCGCCGCGGTGGCCGCGGGCCTGGTGCCCGCCGCCATGGGCACCGACACCGGCGGTTCGATCCGCCAGCCGGCCGCCTTCTGCGGCATCACCGGCCTGAAGCCCACCTATGGCCGCGTCTCGCGCTGGGGCATCATCGCCTACGCCTCGAGCCTCGACCAGGCCGGCCCCATGGCGCGCACCGCCGAGGACTGCGCCCTGCTGCTGAACGCCATTGCCGGCCCCGACCCGAAGGACTCCACCAGCGTGGCCCGCGGCGTGCCGGACTACACCGACGAGCTCGGCGCCCCGCTCTCCGGCCTCAAGATCGGTCTGCCGGTCGAGTACTTCGGCGACGGCCTCGACCCCGAGGTGGAGGCCGCGGTGCGCGAGGCGGTCAGGATCTACGAATCACTGGGCGCCACGGTGCGCGAGGTGAGCCTGCCCCACACCCACTACGCGATCCCGGCCTACTACGTCATCGCGCCGGCCGAGGCCTCCTCGAACCTGTCGCGCTACGACGGCGTGCGCTTCGGCCACCGCTGCAAGGCCCCGTCCGACCTGATCGACCTCTACAAGCGCTCCCGCGCCGAGGGCTTCGGCGAGGAGGTGCAACGGCGCATCCTGATCGGCACCCACACCCTCTCCGAGGGCTTCTTCGACGCCTACTACAAGAAGGCCCAGCAGGTGCGCCGGCTGATCCGCCAGGACTTCCTCGACGCCTTCGAGGAGGTCGACGTCCTGATGGGCCCGGCCTCCCCCACCCCGGCCTTCGACCTGGGCGCCAAGAAGGACCCGGTCTCCATGTACCTGCAGGACATCTACACCATCGCGGTGAACCTGGCCGGGATCCCCGGCATCAGCGTGCCGGCGGGCTTCGTGGGCAAGCGCCCCGTGGGCCTGCAGATCCTGGGCACCCACTTCGCCGAGGCCCGGCTGCTCAACGTCGCCCACCGCTTCCAGCAGGCCACCGACTGGCACCTGCGTCGTCCCGCGCTTGCCGAGGAGACCACCTGATGCAATGGGAAACCGTGATCGGGCTGGAGGTGCACGTCCAGCTCGCCACCCGCTCGAAGATCTTCTCCGGGGCCTCCACCGCCTTCGGCGCCGCGCCCAACACCCAGGCCTGCGCCGTGGACCTGGGCCTGCCCGGGGTGCTGCCGGTGCTCAACGAGCAGGCGGTGGCCATGGCGGTACAGTTCGGCCTGGCGATCCACGCCGAGATCCCCGAGGTCTCGGTCTTCGACCGCAAGAACTACTTCTACCCGGACCTGCCCAAGGGCTACCAGACCAGCCAGATGTACCACCCCATCGTCGGCCCCGGCGAGGTGGAGATCACGCTCGAGGACGGCAGCAGCAAGCGCATCCGGGTGCACCATGCCCACCTGGAGGAGGACGCCGGCAAGTCGCTCCACGAATCCTTTTCTGACGGCATGGGCCACGGCATGACCGGCATCGACCTCAATCGTGCCGGCACCCCGCTTCTGGAGATCGTCTCCGAGCCTGACATGCGCAGCGCCAAGGAGGCCGCCGCCTACCTGAAGGCGATCCACTCCATCGTCACCTACCTGGGGATTTCCGACGGCAACATGGCCGAGGGCTCCATGCGCTGTGACGTCAACGTCTCGGTGCGCCCGGTGGGCCAGGCCGAGTACGGCACCCGCGCCGAGATCAAGAACGTCAACTCCTTCCGCTTCGTGGAGCGCGCCATCGAGTTCGAGGTGGAGCGCCAGATCGAGCTGCTGGAGGACGGCGGCAAGGTGGTCCAGGAGACCCGCCTCTTCGATCCCGAGCGCGACGAGACCCGCAGCATGCGCACCAAGGAGGAGGCCAACGACTATCGCTACTTCCCCTGCCCCGACCTGCTGCCGGTGGTGCTGGACCGGGCCTACGTCGACCACCTGCGCGAGGCGCTGCCGGAGCTGCCCGACGAGAAGCGCGCCCGCTTCCAGTCGGCGCTGGGCCTCTCCGCCTATGACGCCGGGGTACTGTCCGCCACCCGCGAGATGGCCGAGTTCTTCGAGGAGGTCAAGGAGACCTGCGGCGACGCCAAGTCCGCCGCCAACTGGGTGATGGGCGAGCTCGCCGGCGCGCTCAACCGCGAGGGGCTGCCGATCACCGACAGCCCCGTCTCGGCACGCCAGCTCGGCGAGCTGATTGGCCGAGTGCTGGACGACACCATCAACGGCAAGGCCGCCAAGCAGGTGTTCCAGGCGCTCTGGAACGGCCAGGGGCAGTCCGCCGATGAGGTGATCGAGGCCAAGGGGCTCAAGCAGGTCACCGACACTGGCGCCATCGAGGCGATGATCGACCAGGTGATCGGCGAGAGCCCGGCCCAGGTGGCCCAGTACCGCGACGCCGAGCCGGACAAGCGCGGCAAGATGATCGGCTACTTCGTGGGCCAGGTGATGAAGGCCTCCCGCGGCACCGCCAATCCGCAGCAGGTCAACCAGCTCCTCAAGGAGAAGCTGGACGCCCTGTGCTGAAGAGGAGCCACCATGGCCGATGACGTGGGCGAGCGGCTGCGCGCCCTGCGCACCCTGCGCGGCATCTCCCAGCGCGAGCTGGCCAAGCGCTGCGGGGTGACCCACTCCAGCCTGTCGCTGATCGAGCAGGGCAAGGTGAGCCCCTCGGTCAGCTCGCTGAAGAAGATCCTCGACGCCATCCCGATGAGCGTCGGGGACTTCTTCACCATGGACCTGGAGAACGGCCGCCGGGTCTTCTACTCGGCCGAGGATCTGGCCGACGTGGGCACCGGCGACGTCATCTACAAGCTGGTGGGGGCCGATCGCCGCGACCGGGCGCTGGCCTTCATGGTGGAGACCTACCCGCCGGGGGCCGACACCGGCCGCGAGATGATCGCCCATCTGGGCGAGGAGGCTGGCATGGTGCTCGAGGGCGAGATCGAGATCACCATCGGCGCCGAGAGCCGGGTGCTCAAGGCGGGGGAGGCCTACTACTTCGAGACCAACGTCCCCCACCGCTTCCGCAACCCGGGCAGCGAGCCCTGCCGCCTGGTGAGCTGCGCGACCCCCGCCCGGGCCTTCTGACCCACCCGGGCGCTCTTCTTCCTACTCCTGCTTCAGCGCCTCGATCTCGGCGCGGATCGCCTCCGCCTCCTCGGTGAGCGAGGCGTTGGCGCGCATGTCGCCGTTGCGGGCGGCGTGCATCGCCTGCTCGAGCTTGCGCTCATATGCCTTCTGCAGCTTCTTGGTCGGGTCGCTCTTGAAGAGTCCGAACATGGGAGTACCTCTGGCCGGGGAGTGTCAGCCACAGGCTACTCCCCTCGCCGAAAAAAATCGATACAAGAGCTGTACATTTTAATCATTCCGCATAGATACGACGAGGCCGGCGCCCATGGCGCCGGCCTCGTCGCGTCAGGCTACGGTGAAAGGGCTCAGCTCGAGAGCGAGATCCAGACGCTCTTGAGCTCGGAGTACTCCTCCAGGGAGTGATGGGACTTGTCGCGGCCGTTGCCCGACTGCTTCACCCCGCCGAAGGGCATAGTCTGGTCGCCGCCGGCCCAGTTGTTGACGAACACCTGGCCGGAGTGGAGCCGCCGGGTGACACGCATGATGCGGTCGATGTCCTGGCTCCACAGCCCTGCGGCCAGGCCATAGACGCTGTCGTTGGCCATGGCCACCGCCTCCTCCTCGCTGTCGAAGCCGAACACCGAGAGCACCGGGCCGAAGATCTCCTCGCGGCCGATGGCCATCTCGGGGGTCACGCCGTCGAACACCGTAGGTGGAATGAAGAGCCCCTTACCATCGACCTGGGTGGCCTCACCGCCCACACGCAACCGCGCGCCCTCCTCGCGGCCCTTTTCGATGTAGCCCAGGATGCGCCGGTACTGGGGCTCGTCGACGATGGCCCCCATGAAGCTGTCCGGGTCCAGGGGGTCGCCGGGCTGCATCCGCTTCGCCGCCACGAGCACCTGGTCGATGAAGGCCTCGCGGATCGAGTTCTCCACCAGCAGCCGGGAGCCGGCGATGCATACCTCCCCCTGGTTGTGGAAGATCGCCGAGGCGGCGTGCTTCGCCACCCGCGCGAGGTCCTTGCAGTCGGCGAAGACGATATTGGGGGACTTGCCGCCGCATTCCAGATAGACCCGCTTGAGGTTGGACTGGCCGGCATACTGCATCAGCTGCTTGCCCACCCCGGTGGAGCCGGTGAAGGCGAGGCAGTCCACCCCCATGGAGAGCGCCAGAGCCTTGCCCACGGTGTGGCCGAAGCCCGGCAGCACCTGGAAGACCCCGCGGGGGATACCCGCCTCATGGGCCAGCGCCGCCAGGCGCAGCGCCGAGAGCGGCGACTTCTCCGAGGGCTTGAGGATCACGCTGTTGCCGGCGGCCAGCGCCGGGGCGACCTTCCAGGCGGTCATCATCAGCGGGAAGTTCCAGGGCACGATGGAGGCCACCACGCCAAGCGGCTCGCGCAGCACCAGGGCCAGGGCCTCCTCGCCGGTGGGCGCCACCTCGCCGTAGAGCTTGTCGATGCACTCGGCCTGGTAGCGGAAGCAGGCGATGGCGCCGGCCATGTCGCCCAGCGAGCTTGCCACCGGCTTGCCCATGTCCAGGGTGTCGAGCAGCGCCAGCTCGTGCCGGTGGGCCTCCATCAGGTCGGCCAGGCGCAGCAGCACCTTCTTGCGCCGGCCAGGCGCCAGGCGCGACCACTCGCCGGCATCGAAGGCAGCCCGGGCATGGCCCACGGCGAGCTCGGCGTCGGCGGCGTCGCAGCTCGCCACCTCGGCCAGGGGCTCGCCGGTGGCCGGGTTCGTCGTGGTGAAGGTCTCGCCGCTCAGCGCATCGACGAAGGCGTCGTCGATAAAAGCGCGAGTTTCCAGATGCGGAATCAGACGATCGGCCAGGGCCTGCCAGTCGGCCAGGGTCTTGGGGGGTTCGAGGCGACTCATGCGGGGGACTCCTCCTGGGGGTCGGGTCGGGGGTCGGACTGGGGCTCGGCCAGCCGCGCCAGGGTGGCATCCAGGGCGGCGCGCGCCTTGTCGATCAGCTCGTCGATCTCGTCACGGGAGATCACCAGCGGCGGCGAGATGATCATGGTATCACCCACCGAGCGCATCACCAGGCCGCCGGCGAAGCAGAGATCGCGGCACAGGGTGCCCACCCCCCGGGACTCGGCGAAGCGCTCGCCGGTGGCGGGATCGACCAGCTCCAGGGCGCCGATCAGCCCCAGGGAGCGCGCCTCGCCCACCAGGGGGTGCGCCTCGAGGGCCTTCCAGCGGCTGGCCAGGTAGGGGCCGATCTCGTCGCGGACCCGGTCCACCAGCCCCTCGGCCTCCAGCAGTTCGAGGTTGCGCTGCGCCACCGCGGCGCACACCGGATGGCCCGAGTAGGTGAAGCCGTGGAAGAACTCACCGCCCTCCTCGATCAGGGTCTCGGCGACCCGGTCGCCCACCAGCACCCCGCCGATGGGCAGGTAGCCCGAGGAGAGCCCCTTGGCGATGGGCATCAGGTCCGGCTCCAGGCCGTAGTGGACGCTGCCGAACCACTCGCCCAGCCGCCCGAAGCCGCAGATCACCTCGTCCACCACCAGCAGGATGTCGTACTTCGTCAGCACCGCCTTCACCGCCGGCCAGTAGCTTTCCGGCGGAATGATGGCACCGCCGGCGCCCTGCACCGGCTCGGCGATGAAGGCGGCGACGTTCTCCTCGCCGAGCTCCTGGATCTTCGCCTCCAGGGCCGCGGCGCACTCCCGGCCGAAGGCCTCGGGGTCCTGGCCGGCCGTGCGCCCTTCTCCAGACCGACCCTCTCCAGACCGCCCCTCTCCAAACCAGTAGGGCTGGCGCACATGGGCGATCTTCGGCACCAGGGGTCCGCCCTGGGCGTGCATGGGGGCCATGCCGCCGAGGCTCACCCCCGCCACGGTGGAGCCGTGGTAGGCGTTCTTGCGGCCGATCACCCACTGCTTGTCGGGCTGGCCCTTGAGCGCCCAGTAGCGGCGCACCATGCGCAGCACGGTATCGTTGGCCTCGGAGCCGGAACCGGTGAAGAAGACGTGGTTGACATGGGCGGGCGCCAGGCGGCAGAGGGTCTCGGCCAATTTGACCGCCGGAGGGTGAGCGGTCTTGAAGAAGCTGTTGTAGTAGGGCAGCTGGCGCATCTGCTCGGTAGCCGCTGCCACCAGCTCCTCGCGGCCATAGCCCAGGTTGACGCACCAGAGCCCCGCCATGCCGTCGAGGATGCGGTTGCCCTCGGAGTCGTGGATATAGACCCCCTCGGCGTGCTCGATGATGCGGCTGCCCTCCTCGCCCAGGGCCTTGAAGTCGGTGAAGGGGTGCAGGTAGTGGGCGCGATCCAGGGCCTGGTAGTCACGGGTATGCATGGGGGATCTCCAGATAGCGGGGCGTTCAGTCCACCCGGGGCGCGCGGGAGGCGGCCTGGCGGACGCGGCACGCCTCGGCGAAGGCGCGATAGAGGGCATCGTTCAGGGGGTGCTCACGGGGACGCCACTCGGGATGCCACTGCACGGCCAGGGCGAAGCCGGCGGCATCGGCCACCGACACCGCCTCGATCAGCCCGTCCGGGGCATGGGCCTCGGCCGCAAGGCCCGCTCCCAGCTCGGCGATGCCCTGCTGGTGCAGGGAGTTGACCCGCGCCCGGGGCTCGGGGTGCAGCGCCGCCAGGCGCCCACCGGGCACCAGGGTGATCTCGTGGGCGGGGGCATACTGCGCCTCGCGCTCCCCCGGGGGCTCGCGGTGGTCCTGCAGGCCGGGCACGCCCTGCACCGCCTGGTGAAGAGTGCCGCCGAAGGCCACGTTGAGCTCCTGGAAGCCCCGGCAGATGCCGAACAGCGGCAGGCCGAGGTCCAGCGCCGCGGGAATCCACACCAGAGCCGCCGCATCGCGGTGGCGGTCATCCCGGGTATTCTCCGGCACCCGCTCGGCCCCGTAGCGGCGCGGCTCGACGTTGGTGTAGCTGCCGGTCAGCAGCAGGCCATCGAGGCGGGCCAGCAGGGCGCGAGCGGCCTCGGGGTCGGCCTCCTGCTCTTCCCACACCGGCAGGATCACCGGCGACAGGCCGTAGTCCCACAGGGCACGCAGGTACTTGTCGGTCACCATCTGGGCGGGATGCCCCTCCACCTCACGGTGGCAGGCGATCACCCCCACCAGGGGTCGGCTCTTCATCGCGTCTCTCCTCGTCGGAAGCGGGCCCGGTGTTATGCTTTATTCACCATAACCACCTGGCGATCGCTTTCCAAGGCGGAAATTCCCGCCGATACGTAAATTATTTGACAACACCGGGCACCCCTACAAGGATAGAAGCCACAAGGATCACAACGCCAGAGGTGCGCCCATGCCTGCTCCCGACGATGTCCGGGCCTTCCTCGACGCCCACCCGGAGATCAACAGCGTCGACCTGCTGATCAGCGATCTCAACGGGGTGATGCGCGGCAAGCGCATTCCCCGGGAGAGCCTCACCAAGGCCTATACCAGCGGCATCGCCCTGCCCGCCTCGGTCTTCGCCCTGGACATCAACGGCCACACCATCGAGGAGACCGGACTCGGCCTCGACAGCGGGGATGGCGACCGCCTCTGCCGACCGATCGACGGCAGCCTCAAGCCGGTGCCCTGGGTCGCCCGGGGCCATCAGGCCCAACTGCTGATGACCATGGAGGAGTTCGACGGCACCCCCTTCTTCGCCGACCCCCGCCAGCTGCTGGGCCGGGTGCTGGGCCGCCTGACCGCCATGGGGCTGACCCCGGTGGTCGCCGTGGAGCTGGAGTTCTACCTGGTGGATCGCGAACGCACCGCCACCGGGCTGATCCAGCCGCCCTGCTCGCCGGTCAGCGGGGAACGCGCCAGCCAGAGCCAGCTCTACTCCATGCTGGAGCTCGACGAGTACGCCGACTTCCTCGAGGAGGTGCAGGCCGCGGCCCAGGTCCAGGGCCTGCCCCTGGACACCGCCCTCAAGGAGTGCGCCCCGGGGCAGTTCGAGATCAACCTGATCCACTGCGACGACGCACTGGCGGCCTGCGACCACGCCGTGCAGCTCAAGCGCCTGATCAAGGGGGTCGCCCTGCGCCACGGCTTCGAGGCCACCTTCATGGCCAAGCCCTACGGCCAGGAGGCGGGCAACGGCATGCACGTGCATATCAGCCTGCTGGATGAGGCGGGCCGCAACGTCTTCACCGAGCCGGGTGACGACCCCCTGGGCAGTCCGGCGCTGCACCAGGCGGTGGCCGGCCTGCTCGCGCTGATGCCCGCCTCCATGGCGATCTGCGCGCCCAACCTCAACGCCTTCCGGCGCTTCCAGGCGGGGCTCTACGTGCCCATGGCCCCCACCTGGGGCTTCGACAACCGCTCGGTGGCGCTGCGCATTCCCGCCGGGGCCCGGGTCGCCCGGCGCATCGAGCACCGGGTGGCCGGCGCCGACGCCAACCCCTACCTGCTGCTGGCCGCCCTGCTGGCCGCCATCCACCATGGTCTCGCCGAGGGGCTCGAGCCGCCGCCGCCCAGCGTCGGCAACGCCTACGAGACGACGCCCCCCAGCCTGACCAACAGCTGGCAGCAGGCCCTCGACCTGCTGGAGGCCGACGAGATCCTCGGCGAGGCCCTGGGGCGCGACTTCCTCCACGTCTACCTGGCCAACCGTCGCGCCGAGCGTGCCCAGGCCCTGCAGGCGGTGAGCCGGCTCGAGTACGACTGGTACCTGCGCCACGTCTGAACCCCCTGGCGCGGTCCCCCGAAACGCATACGCCCCCGGATCCTGGCGGATCCGGGGGCGTGCATGAGCCGGGCCAATGGGGCGCAGAGCGCTCTTGCTCAACCCTCTTGCCAAGCCCTCTCGCTCAGCCCTCGCGCTGGGGCTCGGCCTCCTGCAGCGCGGCCTGCCACTGCACCTCGCCCTCGACGACCGGCAGGCGCTCGGCCTGGGGGGCGCTCTCCATGCGCCGGGTCAGCTCCTCGCCGTTGAGGCGATAGGTGACGTCGTAGCCGAGGTGCTCCTCGTGGCTCTCCATCACCGTCTGGCACTGCCGCTCGGTCACGGTCTGGTTCCGAGTCTCGTAACGGGTCTCGTAGCGGGTCTCGTACTGGACCTGGCTACCCGCCTGGGCGTGCTGGCGGGCCTCGACGCGGTTCTGCACCTCGCGCCCCGCCAGACCGCCGCCGATGGCACCGGCCACGGTGGCCAGCTTCTTGCCGCTGCCGCCGCCCACCTGGTTGCCTAAAAGGCCGCCGACGATGGCCCCGGCCGCGGTGCCGACGACGCGATGGGGGTCCTGGCTCGCCCCGGGGCCCGAGGGCGCGGCCTGGGTAACGGGCACCTGGACGGGCACCTCCACCGGTACCTCGACGCTGACCACCTTCTCCACGTCCTCGCACACCTCACGGGGGCGCTCCACGCTGCGGGTGGCCGCCGCGACGTCAATGATCTCGGCAAACTGCGGTTCGGGTGCGCGGTTCTCCTGGACCTGCCAGGCGCCGAAGGCCAGCCCCCCCAGCCCCAGCACGGCCAGGCTGGACCCCACGATGATCGACTTGCTCATGGTTCTCCTCCTCGCGGGCGCAAGGGCGCCCGTCGCTGAAACTCGCATGGCTCCAGGCGTGGATGACTCGGTTCGGTGATGGTGACGATGAGAGCCGCGGCGGGGCCTCCTGCGCCACCGCGATAGGGGCATTATAGGCGCCCGCGCCGCCCGGTGGAGGGCGCGGGCAGGGTTTCCCCATTATCTGACCGGCTGTCGCAGGGATGCGACAGCCCGGTGGCACCCGGGGCTCAGTGCCCCACGAGGTCCCGGTTGGCCCTCAGAGCCCCAGACGGTCCCGGGTCGAGTAGTACCAGGCGCCCAGCGCCGAGAGCGGCACCCGCAGCAGCCGCCCGCCGGGGAACGGCAGGTGGGGAATGCCGGCGAAGGCGTCGAAGCGCTCACCCTGGCCATGGATCACCTCGGCGATCAGCTTGCCGGCCAGGTGAGTGCAGGTGACGCCGTGACCGGAGTAGCCCTGGGCATAGTAGACGTTGCCGTTGACCACCCCGAACTGGGGCAGGCGGTTGAGCGTCATCAGGAAGGTACCGCTCCAGGCGTGGTCCACCTTGACGTCGGCAAGCCCCGGGAAGGTGGCCAGCATCTTGGGCCGGATCACCGCGGTGATGTCGGCCGGGTCCTCGCCGCCGTAGTTGACCCCGCCGCCATAGAGCAGCCGATTGTCGCGGGTCAGCCGATAGTAGTCGAGCAGGTAGTTGCAGTCCTCCACAGCCAGGCCGTTGGGTATCAGCGCCCGGGCGCGGGCCTCGCCGAGGGGCTCGGTGGTGATGATCTGGGTGCCGCAGGGCATTGACCGGCCCTCGATCTCCGGCAGCACCCCGCGCAGGTAGGCGTTGCCGGCCATCACCACCCGCTCGGCGCGCACCCGCCCGCCGGCGGTGCGCAGGGTGACCGGCTCGCCGTGGATCACCTCCCGCACCGCCGACTGTTCGAAGATGCGCCCGCCGAGCGACTCGAGCGCCGCGGCCTGGCCCAGCACCAGGTTCAGGGGATGCAGGTGGCCGCCGCCATGGTCCACCAGGGCGCCCACGTAGCGGTCGGAGTTGACCTCGCGCTTCACCCCCTCCCCCTCCAGCAGCTCCAGCTCCCGGTAGCCGTAGCGCTCCCAGAGCGCCTTGTGCTCGCGCAGCCCGGCCAGCTGCTTGCGGTTGCAGGCAGCGAAGAGGTTGCCGTCGCGCAGGTCGCAGTCGATGGCGTAGGTCGCCACCCGTTCGCGGATGATGCGATTGCCCTCGAAGGCCATGTCGCCCAGGGCGCGGGCGGTCTGGGCGCCATACTTCGCCTCGATCACGTCCATGTCGCGGCTGTAGCTGTTGACGATCTGGCCGCCGTTGCGCCCTGAGGCGCCGAAGCCCACCCGGGCCCCCTCCAGCACCACCACCGAGAGGCCGCGCTCGGCCAGGTGCAGCGCCGCGGAGATGCCGGTGAAGCCGGCCCCCACCACGCAGACGTCGCACTCGACCTCCCCGACGAGCGCCGGGCGCTCGGGAGCGGGGTTGGCGGTGGCGGCGTACCAGGAGGCGACGTGCTCGCCGGCGGGATAGTCAGGCATGAGAGGGCTCCAGACTCTGCAAGGGGGGCATCAGGGCGTCTCCTGCTGGCGCAGGGCGGCCAGGCGGCGCGCCTCGCTGCGGCGCATGAAGTACCAGGCCAGGAAGGTGGCCAGCGACACCGCCAGGATGATCAGGGTTGCCAGGGCGTTGATCTTGGGCGAGACGCCCATGCGTACCGAGGAGAAGACCACCATGGGCAGGGTGGTGGCGCCGGGGCCGGAGACGAAGCTGGCGATCACCAGGTCATCCAGCGACAGGGTGAAGGCCAGCAGCCAGCCCGCGGCCAGCGCCGGGGCGATCACCGGCAGGGTGATCTGGAAGAAGGTCTTCACCGGCGGCGCGCCGAGGTCCATGGCCGCCTCCTCGATGGAGCGGTCCACCTCGCGCAGCCGCGACGACACCACCACCGCCACGTAGGCGCTGCAGAAGGTGGTGTGGGCGATCCAGATGGTGGCCATGCCGCGATCCGCCGGCCAGCCGACGATCTGGGCCATCTGCACGAAGAGCAGCAGCAGCGAGAGGCCGGTGATCACCTCCGGCATCACCAGAGGCGCGGTGATCATGCTGGAGAGCGCGGTCTTGCCGCGAAAGCGGCCGAAGCGGGTCATCACGAAGGCGGCCAGGGTGCCGAGGCAGACGGCCATGGTGGCGGAGAAGAAGGCGATGCGCAGGCTGGTCCACACCGCGGCGAGTATCTGCCGGTCGCGCAGCAGCTCCAGGTACCAGCGCCCGGAGAAGCCCGCCCAGACCGTCACCAGCCGCGACGAATTGAAGGAGTAGACCACCAGCACCACCATGGGCAGGTAGAGGAACAGCAGCCCCAGGATCAGCATCAGGGTGGTGAACGAGGGGGGGGTGAAGGATCGGCGCATGGTCACTCCTCCAGCTCGCGGGACTGGTAGCGATGGAACAGCGCGATGGGGATCAACAGCAGCAGCAGCATCACCATGGCCAGCGCCGAGGCCACCGGCCAGTCGCGATTGAGGAAGAACTCCTCCCACAGCACCTTGCCGATCATCACCGTGTTGGGTCCGCCGAGCAGCTCGGGGATCACGTACTCCCCCACCGCGGGGATGAAGACCAGCATGGAACCGGCGATGATCCCCCCCTTGGAGAGCGGCAGGGTCACCTTCAGGAAGGTGTTGAACGTCCGGGAGCCGAGGTCCGCGGCGGCCTCCAGCAGGGAGTCGTCGAGCCGGGTCAGGTTGGCGTAGAGCGGCAGGATCATGAAGGGCAGGTAGGCATAGACGATGCCCAGCATCACCGCGAAGTTGGTGTTCATCATGCGCAGCGGCGAATCGATGAGGCCGAGCCACAGCAGCAGGTTGTTGAGCAGACCGTTGGTGCTCAGGATCCCCATCCAGGCATAGACCCGGATCAGGAAGGAGGTCCAGGAGGGCAGCATCACCAGCAGCAGCAGCACCAGCTGCCAGCGCGCCGGGGCGCGGGCCATGGCATAGGCCATGGGGTAGCCGATCAGCAGGCAGAACAGCGTCGAGAAAAAGGCGATCTTCACCGAGCCCCAGTAGGCCGCCACGTAGAGTGAATCGCTGGCCAGGAAGAGGTAGTTGCCCAGGTTCAGGGCGATATTGAGGGTCTCGGCGGTGAAGTCGAGAATCGGCTGGTAGGGGGGCACCGCGATGGCCGCCTCGGAGAGGCTGATCTTGAGCACGATGGCGAAGGGCGCCAGGAAGAAGAGGCTCAGCCAGATCAGCGGCACGGCGATGACCCAGCCGCGCCCCGGGCGCAGGCGGCGCGAGAGGCGCTCGAGGGGAGTCGATTTCATGGGGCTCCTCGCTCCGTCGGGCTTATTCGTATCTGGCGCATTCTTGCCGGGCTCACTTATGCAGGGCCTATTCGTTCAGCTCACTCATGCAACACCACGGCGCTCATCTCGTCCCAGCTGACGTAGACCGTCTCGTCCCAGTCGGGGCGGTCGCCGCGACGCTCCACGTTGGCCAGGCTCGCCTTGACCAGGGCGCCGGCCTCGGTGCGTACGTAGTAGACCGAGAGCCCGCCCAGGTAGGCGATATCCTCCACCGTGCCGGCGGTCCAGTTGTGCTCGCCCTCTGGCCGCGTGCGGGTGAGCGTGGTCTTCTCCGGGCGAATGGCCACCCACACCCGGCGCTCGTCGGCCTGGGTCGAGACCCCGTGGCCGATGCGGATATCGCGACCGAGTGCCGGGCTTGCGATGATGCAGTGGTCGGCCTCGTCGACGCGGATCTCCCCCTCGAAGAGGTTCACGGTGCCCACGAACTCCGCCACCATGCGACTCGCCGGGCTCTCGTAGACGTCCATGGGGCTGCCCACCTGGGCGATCCAGCCATCCGACATGATCGCCACGCGATCGGCCATGGTCATCGCTTCCTCCTGGTCGTGGGTCACCATGATGCAGGTCACCCCCACCCGCTCGAGGATCGCCACCACCTCGAGCTGCATCTCGGTGCGCAGCTTCTTGTCCAGCGCCCCCATGGGCTCGTCGAGAAGCAGCAGCTTCGGCCGCTTGGCCAGCGAGCGGGCCAGGGCCACCCGCTGGCGCTGCCCCCCGGAGAGCTGGTGAGGGCGACGCCGGGCGAAGCCCTCCATGTGCACAAGCTTGAGCATCTCGGCCACCCGCTGCTCGATCTCGGCCCGTGGCAGGCGGTCCTGCTTGAGCCCGAAGGCGATGTTCTGGGCCACCGTCATGTGGGGGAAGAGCGCGTAGGACTGGAACATCATGTTGATCGGCCGCTCATGGGGCGGCATGGCGGTGATGTCCTGACCGTCGAGCAGGATCTGGCCCTCGCTTGGCGTCTCGAACCCCGCCAGCATGCGCAGCAGGGTCGACTTGCCGGAGCCCGAGCCGCCCAGCAGGGCGAAGATCTCGCCCTGGCGGATGGTCAGGTTGACGTCGTCCACCGCCAGGGCGCCGTCGAAGCGCTTGCTGATGCGGCGGATCTCGACCAGCGCCTCGCCGGTGCGTCGCCCGGGTGGACGCGCCGCGGTCTGGTTCTGTGGCATCGGCATCTCCTCTCTCGAACTGCCCGCGGCATCCCTCGCCGCGGGCATCACGGGCTCAGCGCCCCGACTTGACGCGGTTCCAGACCCGGGTGCGCACGCGCTGCACGGCCAGCGGCTTCTCCTCGGCCACGTAGAGGTTGTCCATCACCTCCTGGTCGGGATAGATCGCCGGGTCGTCGCGGATGGCCGGATCGAGGAAGGCGTTGGCCGCCAGGTTGGGGTTGGCGTAGACCACGTACTCGGTGATCGCGGCGGCGATCTCGGGCTCCAGGATGAAGTTGATGAAGGCGTGGGCGTTGTCTGGGTTCGGCGCATCGGCGGGGATCGCCATCATGTCGAACCAGAGCGCGGCGCCCTCCTTGGGGATGCTGTAGCGGATGGTGAAGTCGCGGCCCGCCTCCTCGGCGCGGTCGGCGGCCTGGAAGATGTCGCCGGAGTAGCCCGCCGCCACGCAGATGTCGCCGTTGGCGAGATCGGTGATGTAGCGCGAGGAGTGGAAGTAGGTGACGTTGTCGCGCACCGCGGCGATCAGGTCGCCGGCGGCCTCCAGGTCGGCACTCTCCTCGGAGAGCGGCGAGAGCCCCAGGTAGGCCATGGCCGGCGAGAGCATCTCGTCGCCGGAGTCGAGCATGGAAATGCCGCAGCCCCCCTCGCGCAGGGCGGTGGTGATCTCGGGATCGAAGAGCAGCGCCCAGGAGTCCACCGGGGCGTCGTCGCCGAGGATCGCAAGGACCCGCTCCTCGATGTAGCCGATGCCGTTGGTGCCCCACATGTAGGGCACCGAGTAGCGGCTGCCCGGGTCAACGAATTCCAGATCGTCCATCAGCTCCGGGTTGAGGTTGGCCATGTTGGGCAGCTTGTCATGGTCGAGCTCCCGATAGACCCCGGCGCTGATGTGGCGGGTCAGGTAGTGGTTGGAGGGCACCACCACGTCATAGCCAGAACGGCCCGCCAGCAGGGCCGCATCGAGCACCTCGTTGCTGTCGTAGACGTCGTAGATCACCTCGATGCCGGTGGCCTCGGTGAACTTCTCCAGGGTGTCCGGCGCGATGTAGTCCGACCAGTTGTAGATCCGTACCTCGCCCGCCGCCTGGGCGGCGGCGGCACCCAGCGCCAGGCCGGCGGCGGCCACGGCCAGTGAGAGTCGCTTGGCTTGCATCATCCTGATCACCTCTTCGGTCGCTTGTTGTTATCGGTTGCCCTGGTCCGGGCCCGATGAAGCCAGCGTAGCGGCCCGCTTCGGGGGCGGTCTCAACGCTGGGGTGCGCATCAGACACTCAGCAGCAGGAATTCCCGCTCCCAGGAGCTGATCACGCGCTTGAAGTTCTCGTTCTCCACCCGCTTGACCGCCACGAAGCCGGTCACGAACTTGCTGCCCATGTAGGTCTCGAGCTCGGCGCAGTGCTCCATGCGCTCCAGCGCCTGCTCCAGGGTGAAGGGCAGGCGCAGGTTGCGGCGCTCGAAGGCGCGCCCCTGCACCGGGGCCGAGGGGTTGAGCTTCTGGATCATCCCCAGGTAGCCGCACAGCAGGGACGCCGCGATGGCCAGGTAGGCGTTGGCGTCGGCCCCCGGCAGGCGGTTCTCGACCCGGCGGTTCTGGGGGCTGGAGTCGGGCACCCGCAGGCCGCAGGTGCGGTTCTCCTCCCCCCACTCCACGTTGACCGGCGCCGAGGTGTCGGGCAGGAAGCGGCGGAAGGAGTTGACGTTGGGGGCCATCAGCGGCAGCGCCTCGGGAATGAACTTCTGCAGCCCGCCGATATGGTGCAGGAAGAGCTGGCTCATGGTGCCGTCGGCGTTGGAGAAGACGCTCTTGCCGCTCTTCGCGTCCAGCACGCTCTGATGGATGTGCATGGCGCTGCCCGGCTCATTGGTCACCGGCTTGGCCATGAAGGTGGCGGCCACGTCGTGCTTGAGCGCCGCCTCGCGCATGGTGCGCTTGAACAGGAAGACCTGGTCGGCCAGGGTCAGCGGGTCGCCGTGACGGAAGTTGATCTCCATCTGGGCGGTGCCCTCCTCGTGGATCAGGGTGTCGATATCCAGCCCCTGGGCCTCGCACCAGTCGTACATGTCCTCGAAGAGCGGGTCGAACTCGTTGGCGGCGTCGATGGAGAAGGACTGGCGGCCGGTCTCCTGGCGGCCGCTGCGGCCGATGGGCGGCTGCAGCGGGAGGTCGGGGTCCTCGCAGCGCTTGGTGAGGTAGAACTCCATCTCGGGGGCCACGATGGGGCGCCAGCCCTGCTCGGCGTAGAGCGCCAGCACGCGCTTGAGCTGGTTGCGGGCGGAGAGCTCGATGGGATTGCCCATCTTGTCGAAGCAGTCGTGGATCACCTGAGCAGTGGGCTCGAGCGCCCAGGGGACCGGGTAGGCCGCCCCCGCATCAGGCTTGCAGACCATGTCGATATCGGCGGGGTCGAGCAGCGAGTAGTAGATGTCGTCCTCGACGTAGTCGCCGGTCACCGACTGCAGCAGCACGCTCTCCGGCAGGCGCATACCCTTCTCGGCCACGAACTTCGATACCGGGGTGATCTTGCCGCGGGCGATGCCGGTGATATCCGTCACCAGGCACTCCACCTCGGTGATGCGTCGCTCCTTCAGCCAGCTTTCCAGGTCTTTCATGGGAACCTCGTCAGTCGCCCGGGGCCCGGGCGCTCGTCATAGTCGATCGCGCAGCTTGTAGAAGGCGGTGGCCAGCACCAGCAGCGGCGTGCGCAGCCGCTCTCCGCCGGGAAAGCGCCGGTGGGGCATGGCGGCGAAGGCGTCGAAGCGCTCGCACTGGCCGGCCACCGCCTCCGCCATCAGCTTGCCGGCCAGCCCCGCCAGCGCCATGCCGTGGCCGGAGTAGCCCTGGGCATAGTAGAGCGTCTGGCCGATGCGGCCGAAGTCCGGCGCCCGGTTGAGGGTGATGGCCACCTCGCCGCCCCAGCGGTAGTCGATCGCGACGCCACGCAGCACCGGGAAGAGCCGGGCGATCTTGGCGTCCATGCGCGCCTGAAGACCCCTGGGCTCACGCCCGGTATAGCTCACCTCGCCGCCGTAGATCAGCCGCCGGTCGGCGGAGAGACGATAGTAGTCGAGCACGAAGTTGGCGTCCGAGAGGGCATCGTTCTTCGGCAGCACCCGGGCGGCGCGTTCGGCGCCGAGG
Source organism: Halomonas sp. JS92-SW72 (assembly GCF_003547075.1). Taxonomy (NCBI): domain Bacteria; kingdom Pseudomonadati; phylum Pseudomonadota; class Gammaproteobacteria; order Oceanospirillales; family Halomonadaceae; genus Halomonas; species Halomonas sp. JS92-SW72. The sequence goes on along the minus strand of NZ_CP032147.1, from coordinate 555,929 downwards.
GGCTCGGTGGCGATGAGGTAGTTGGCGGCGCGCATCACCCGGCCCGCGAGCTCCGGCACCAGGCGGTGCCGGAAGGCATTGGTGCCCAGCACCACGATGTCGGCGGTGACGCTGCCACCGGGCGTAACCACCCGGTGGGGGATGCCGCGCTCGATCGCCAGGGCCGGGCTGCCCTCGTGGAGCACCGCGCCGGCGAGGCGGGCGGCGCGGGCCAGCCCCAGGGTGTAGTTGAGCGGGTGCAGGTGCCCCGCCTCGCTCTCGTGGAGGGCGCCGGGATAGACATCGCTGACCACCCGCTCGCGCAGGGCCTCGCCCTCGAGCCAGGTCAGCGCCTCGTAGCCGTAGTCGCGGGCCAGGCGGTCGCGGAAGGCCTTGAGCTCGCGCACGTGGCGCGGCTTCACCGCGGCGTGCAGGTAGCCCCAGGCGAGATCGCAGGGGATGGCATGGCGCTCGACGAGCTCGGCGGTGAGCGCCACCGCCTCGCGGCTCATGGCCCAGATGTCACGGGCGGCGCCGAGGCCCAGCGCCCGCTCCACGGTGGCGATGTCGGTGCCGAGCCCCGGCAGGATCTGGCCACCGCTGCGCCCGGAGGCACCGAAGCCGATCTCGCTGGCCTCCAGCAGCACCACCGAATAGCCCCGCTCGGCCAGGTGCAGCGCCGCCGAGCAGCCGGTGATCCCGCCTCCGATCACACAGACGTCGGCACGCACCTCCCCCGCCAGCGGGGGGCAGGGGCCTAGGTCGACGGCGATGGAGTCGCGGTACCAGGAAGCGGGACGCCGATCGAGGCTGGAAGGGGGGGTCGCCGATGCGGTCATGCGCAGTGCGCTCGTTGTTGTGGGATGGAGGGCCGTGCGGCTCTTCTCTTGGAACAGTTTGACATCAGCCGCCGCGAGATTGTCAAGTATTCAACAACAACGCCACGCCTGACCGCCGGGCAAGAGTCACCGAAAGCCCGCCATCCTGGCCGTCAGATCCCATCCGCGACGTCACAGGCGTCAAGAAATGACGACCAGCAGCCGCCAGGCCTCAGCCACCGCAGACCGGGCAGGCGGGATCCCGGGGCACCTTGAAGTGGCGCCACTGGCCGGTGAGACCGTCGAAGGTAGAGAGCCCGCGGTGGGGGGTGCCGGCCCCGCTGAGCAGCTTGATCGCCTCCAGCGCCTGGAAGCTGCCGATCAGCCCCACCAGAGGGGCCACCACGCCGCTCTCGGCGCAGGAGAGCGCCTCGTCGCCGCGATCGTCCGGGGGGTAGAGGCAGGCGTAGCAGGGGCCGTCGGGATCGCGGGGGTCGAACACCGCCAGCTGCCCCGAGAAGCGGATCGCCGCCCCGGAGACCAGCAGCACGCCGGCCGCGCGGCAGGCGGCGTTGATGGCGTAGCGGCTGGAGAAGCGATCGGTGCAGTCGAGCACCACGTCGGCCTCGGCCACCGCCGCGGCCATGGCCTCGCCCTCGAGATGAGCGGTCAGGGTCTCGATCGCACAGCCGGGGTTCAAGGCCCGCGCCGAGTCCCGGGCGGACTCGGCCTTGTTGCGTCCCAGGTCCGCCTCGCCGTGGGCGATCTGGCGCTGCAGGTTGGAGAGTTCCACCGCGTCGGCATCGGCCAGCGTCAGCCGCCCCACCCCGGCAGCGGCCAGGTAGAGGGCCACCGGGGAGCCGAGCCCGCCGGCGCCCACCACCAGGGCCCGGCCGGCCAGCAGCCGCTCCTGCCCCTCGATGTCGATCTGGGCCAGCATGATCTGGCGGCTGTAGCGCAGCAGGTCGGCGTCGTGCATGGTCACTTGTCCTCGAACTCCTCGATGTCGGGCACGTGGAGGGCGAACTCCTCCTTCACCTCCTCCATCACTACATAGCTCTTGGACTCCTTGACCCCCGGCAGGGTCAGTACCACGTCGCCGAGCAGCTGTCGGTAGGCGGCCATCTCGGGGATGCGGCACTTCAGGATATAGTCGAACTGCCCGGAGACCAGGTGGCACTCCTGAATCTGCGGCAGCTTGGCCACGGCGCGACGGAACTCGTCGAACACCGCCGGCGACTGGGTCTCCAGGCTGATCTCCACGAACACCAGCAGGTTGGCCTTGAGCGCCCGGGGGTCGAGCACCGCCTTGTAGCCGCGGATCACGCCCGCGCGCTCCAGGCGCTTGACCCGTTCGAGACAGGGCGTGGTGGAGAGCCCCACCTGGGCGGCGAGGTCGACGTAGGAGATGCGGGCGTTCTCCTGCAGGCAGCGCAGGATCTTGAGGTCGATGCGGTCGAGGGCACGGGACTTGGCTTTCATGGGGGTGGCGGCTGCTCGGTCTCGGGAGTGGCAGAACGTGCCGGCGCGACGGTCGATCGGACTGAAAACCACCGCCAGGAGAGCGGCATTGTGGTCTTCAGGCATGAAATCACGGCGGCTTTAGGTGTTATTTTCTGATCAAGGTGTACCACACCGCCGCCGATCACCGCCAGTTGAACCCTCAACGCCCCGGCCAGCGCCCCAGGCTGACCCGCTCGAGGCCGGCCAGGTCGCAGCGGGTCGCCACCTCGTCATAGCCGGCATCGATCATGGCCTGGCGCACCGCCCCGCCCTGCTCGGCGCCGTGCTCGAGCATCAGCCAGCCCGCCACGGCCAGGTGCTCCCGGGCCGTGCGCACCAGGTGATGGAGGTCGGCCAGGCCGCCGTCGCCGGCCACGAGGGCGCTTGCCGGTTCGAAGCGCACGTCACCACGGGCCAGGTGCGGGTCGTCGTCGGCGAGATAGGGGGGATTGGAGACGATCAGGTCGAAGCGCTCGGCACTCTCGCCCTCCGCGGGGGCCAGGGCGCTGAACCAGTCGCTGTGACGAAAGGCGGCGTTGGCGATGGCGAGCCGCGCGGCGTTGCGGCGGGCGAGCGCCACCGCCTCGGGGCGCAGGTCCACCCCCAGCACCCGCCAGCCCGGCCGCTCGCTGGCGAAGGCGAGCGCGATGGCGCCGGTGCCGGTGCCGAGATCCAGCAGGCGCCCGCCGGCCGCGCCCGCCTTCTCCAGGGCGGCCTCGACCAGGATCTCGGTATCGGGGCGCGGGATCAGGGTGCTCGGCTCGGTGGCCAGGCGCAACCCCCAGAACTCCCGTTCTCCGGTGAGGTAGGCCACCGGCTCCCCCGCCTCGCGGCGCGCCAGCAGGGCGGCGAAGCGCTCGGCCGTGGCGGGGTCCGCCTCGCGATCCCCCCAGGTGTAGAGCCAGGTGCGATCGACCTCGAGCAGGTGGCAGAGCAGCACCTCGGCGTCGAGGCGCGGGGTGGGCGAGCCGGCCGCCGCCAGGCGCGCCGCCGACGCCACCAGCAGGGCATCGAGGCGCATCAGCTCTCCTGCTGCAGGGCGGCGAGCTGCTCCGCCTGGTACTCGTGGATCAGCGGCTCGATCACCTCGTCGAGCTGCTCGCCGCCGATCACCTCGGCCAGCTTGTAGAGGGTCAGGTTGATGCGGTGGTCGGTGACCCGCCCCTGGGGGAAGTTGTAGGTGCGGATGCGCTCGCTGCGATCGCCGGAGCCCACCAGGCTCTTGCGCTCGTCGGCCTGGGCCTGGCGGCGCGACTCAACGGCGCTCTGCTTGAGGCGCGCGGCGAGCAGCGACATCGCCTTGGCGCGGTTCTTGTGCTGGCTGCGCTCCTCCTGGCACTCCACCACCACGCCGCTGGGCAGGTGGGTGATGCGTATCGCGGAGTCGGTGGTGTTGACGTGCTGGCCGCCGGCGCCGCTGGAGCGGAAGGTGTCGACCCGCAGGTCGGCGGGGTTGATGTCGATATCGCCCACCGCATCGGCCTCGGGCATCACCGCCACGGTGCAGGCGGAGGTATGGATGCGCCCCTGGGACTCGGTGGCCGGGACCCGCTGCACCCGGTGGGCGCCGGACTCGAACTTGAGCCGCGCGTAGACCCCCTCGCCCTTGATGCGCGAGATGATCTCCTTGTAGCCGCCCTGCTCGCCGTGGCTGGCGCTCACCACCTCGACCTTCCAGCCGTGCTGCTCGGCGTAGCGGGAGTACATGCGAAAGAGGTCACCGGCAAACAGCGCCGCCTCGTCGCCGCCGGTGCCGGCGCGCACCTCCAGGAAGACGCTGCGACCGTCGTCGGGATCCTTCGGCACCAGCAGCTGCTTGAGGCGCACCTCCATGGCCGCAAGCCTGTCGCGCCCCTCGGCCAGTTCCAGCTCGGCCAGCTCGCGCATCTCCGGGTCGCTGTCACCGGCGAGCTGCTCGGCGTCGGCGATATCGCCCTCCACGCCGCGGAACTCGCGCCAGGCCTCCACCAGGGGCTCGAGCTCGGCGTACTCGCGGGAATAGTCTCGGAAGCGGGGTTGGTCGCCGATCACCTCGGGCTCCGCCAGCAGGGCGGCGAGCTCCTCGAAGCGCTCGCCGAAGGCGTCGAGGCGCTGACGCAGGGAAGCTTTCATGGGTTGTCCTATCGGGTCTTGTCGGGGGCGGCGCCGAGCAGCAGGGCGCCGGCGGCCTCGAGCAGGTCGTGACGTTCGGCGGAGGCGGCCTCGCGCAGCGCCACGGTGGGGCTGTGCAGCAACCGGTTGGTGAGCTGGTGCGCCAGGCGGCGCACCACCGCCTCGGGGTCCTCGCCGCGGCCAAGCCGCATCAGGGCCTGCTCCAGGGAGCGGTCGCGCAGCGCCTCGCCCCGGGAGCGGAAGTCGTGGATCAGCTCGCCGCCGCCGCGGATGCGCCGCTCGTGGAGCCAGGCGCCGACCCCGTGCTCGATCAGCGATTCGGCCTGGTCGGCGGCCACCTGGCGGTGGCGGCGGTTCTCCTCGATCACCTCCTGAAGGTCATCGACGGAGTAGAGGAAGATGTCGGCGAGCCTGCCCACCTCGGGCTCGATGTCCCGGGGCACGGCGATGTCGACCATGAAGATGGGGCGGTGGCGGCGCGCCTTCAGCGCTCGCTCCACCATGCCCTTGCCGATGATCGGCAGCGGCGCCGCCGTGGAGGAGATGACGATATCGGCCTCCACCAGCGCCTCGGGAATGGCGTCCAGGGTGATGGCGCGCCCGCCCAGGCTGCCGGCCAGCAGCTCGGCGCGCTCCCGGGTGCGGTTGGCCACGGTGATCTGGCGCACGCCGGCCTCGAAGAGGTGGCGCGCCACCAGCTCGATGGTCTCGCCGGCGCCGATCAGCAGGGCCCGGGCGCGACCGAAGTCATCGAAGATGCGGCTGGCCAGGCTGACCGCCGCATAGGCCACGGAGACGGGGTTGCGACCGATACCGGTCTCGGTGCGCACCTGCTTGGCCACCGCGAAGGTGTGCTGGAAGAGGCACTCGAGCTCCTTGCCGAGCCCGCGAGCCTCGCGGCTGGCCTGATAGGCATCCTTGAGCTGGCCGAGGATCTGCGGCTCGCCGAGCACCATGGAGTCGAGGCCCACCGCCACCCGCATCAGGTGGCGGGCGGCCTCGTTATCGAGATAGTGATAGGCGCAGGTCGAGAGATCCGCCACCGGCAGGCCATGGAAGCGACCCAGCCAATCGAGGATCGCCATCTCCCCCTGGGGCTCGGTGACGCAGTAGAGCTCGGTACGATTGCAGGTCGAGAGAACCGCTGCTTCCTTGACCTGGGGCAAACCGCGCAGCTCGCCGAGCGCCGTTTCCAGCTGGGCGGGGGTAAAGGCCACCTGCTCGCGCACCTCGACGGTGGCGGTTCGATGGTTGATTCCTAGGGCAAGCAGCGTCATCCGTCGGGCATCTTTGCTAGTGGTGGCCGGCCTTGGCGGCGTCCTGATCATTGGGCGTGGATTCTACCATAGCGTCGCCCGCTTGGCCGCCTACGGTGGTGCGCTTTGCCCACGCCGGTCAAGCCGTTATGCTGACCCCTCGGCCCTGCCAGCGAGAACCCCATGCCTGCCGCTCTTCCCTCGTCACTTCGCCCGCTCTCCGCCCGCCTGGCCCCGCTGGCGCTGGCCATGCTGCTCGCCGGCTGCCAGACGCTGTCGGCCGTGGGCGGGGCGGGCGAGCCGCTGGACGACCCGCTGGCCGGCGCGCCCCCCATCGAGCGCGGCCTGGACGCCGAAGGACTGGCCGGCCTGCTCACCGCGGAGCTTGCCGGCCAGCGCGGCGACTACCGCCGCGCCGCCCTGGGCTATCTGGCGGCCACCGAGCGCTACGCCACCCCGGCCCTGGCCGAGCGCGCCGCCCTGGCCGCCAGCTTCAGCAGCGACCGAGAACTACTGGCCCGGGCCGCCGACCGCTGGCAGGCGCTGGCCCCCGGCGCCGAGGCGCCCTCGCGGCTGCTCGCGGGCCTGGCGGTGCAGCGCGGCGACTGGCCCGATGCGCTGCGCCAGCGCCTGGCGCTGATCGAGCGCGGCAGCGAGAGTGACCTGACCGCCTTCGTCGAGGCGGCGCTTGGCGAGAACGCCGACCCGGCACCGCTGCTGGCGCTGCTCCGCCCCTGGCTGCCCCGCGCCCCCCAGGGCGCAGCCCGCCAGGACGCGGAGCTTGCCACCGCGCTGCTGGAGGTCTCCAGCGGCGACACCGCCGCCGCCGAGCGCCGCCTGGAACGGCTGGGCCAGAGTGCGCCGGAGTTGCCGGCGCTGTGGCTGACCCGGGCGCGCCTGGCCCAGGAGCGCGGCGACCACCGCGGCGCCCGCGAGGCGGCACGGCGGGGGCTGGCCATCTCGCCGGACGATGCCCGCTTCATCCTGCTGCTGGCCCAGAGCGAGCTGCGCCTGGGCAACGTGGCCGCCGCCGAGGCGAGCACGGACGCCCTGCTGGAGGATCACGCCGGCAACGCGGAGCTGCGCCTGGCACTGGCCCGCCTCTACCTCGAGGAGAGCGCCACCGAGGCCGCCCGCCGCCTGCTGCTGCCCCTGGTGGACGAGCCCGACACCCCGCCCATGGCCTTCTACCTGCTCGGCACCACCGCCGAGGCGGAGGGCGAGGTGGACAACGCCCTGCTCTACTACCGCCAGGTGGCACCGGGCCCCGAGTTCCTGGCGGCACGCCTGCGCGCCGCCGAGATGCTGATCGAGGATGATCGCCTGCTCGACGCCCGCGCCTTCCTGCGCATCGAGCGGCTGCGCCACGAGGTCCACTTCGCCGACCTGGTCAGCCTCGAGGTGGAGCTGCTGGGGCGCGAGGGGCTCGCCGACGAGGCCACCGCCCTGCTCGACCGCGAGCTCGACCGCACCCCCAACGACGAGCAGCTGCTCTATCTGCGCGCCATGCGCGCCTGGGAGGCCGGCGATCCAGAGGGGATGGAGCGCGACCTGGGGCGCATCATCGAGCGCAACCCGGACAACGCCATGGCCCTCAACGCCCTGGGCTACACCCTGGCCGACATGAACGTCACCGAGCGTCTCGACGAGGCGCGCGAGATGATCGAGCGCGCCCACGAACTCGACCCCGGCAACCCCGCCATCAAGGACAGCCTGGGCTGGGTCCACTATCGCCTGGGCGACCCCGAGCGCGCCCTGCCCTGGCTCGAGCGCGCCTATGCCCAGATGCCCGACCAGGAGATCGCCGCCCACCTGATCGAGGTGCTGTGGGCCCTGGAGCGGCGCGCCGAGGCCCGCGAGCGCCTGGCCGAGGCCCTCGAGCGCTTCGACGAGCGCCCGCTGGTCGATGACCTGCTGCGGCGCATCCCTGAGCTGGCCCGCTGAAGGCCCGACTCTCACCGACTACCGCCACGAGACACCCATGACGCCACGTTCCCTGACGACGCTGCTGATTCCCCTGCTCGCCCTGCTGCTGCTGGCCGGCTGTGCCGGCCGCACGCCCGCCCCGGATGGCCAGCGCGCCGCCGGCCAGTGGCAGGCCCAGGCCGAGCGCACCGAGGCCCTGGACACCTGGATCCTGGTGGCACGCGTCGGACTGCGCACCTCCCAGGACGGCACCAGCGCCAACCTCGACTGGAGCCAGCACCCCCACTACTACAGGATGCTGCTCAGCGGCCCCTTCGGCAGCGGGCGCAGCACCCTGGAGGGCCGCGAGGGGCGTTTCTCGCTGACCACCTCCGAGGGCCGCTTCGAGGCCGAGACCCCCGAGGCGCTGATGGAGGAGCAGCTCGGCTGGTCGCTGCCGATGGGCGCCCTGCAGGACTGGGTTCGCGGCCTGCCCGGCGCCGACAGCGACTACCGCCTGGAAGAGGACGACCTCGGCTTCCCCCAGCGGCTCGAGCAGGATGGCTGGGAGATCGACTATCGCGACTGGACACTGGCCGAGGAGCTCTGGCTGCCGCGCCGGCTGGTGATGACCTACGGCGACCTGCGCGTCACTCTGGTGGTCACCGACTGGCGCCCCGTCGTCGATGAGTAGGTCGATGAGCGAGCCCCTCGTCCTGCCGGCCCCGGCCAAGCTCAACCGCCTGCTGCATGTCGTCGGACGCCGTCCGGACGGCTACCACGAGCTGCAGACGCTGTTCCAGTTCCTCGACCACGGCGACACCCTGCGCTTCCAGCTTCGTGAGGATGGCGAGATCCGCCTGACCCCGGAGATTCCCGGGGTGTCCGCCGAGGAGAACCTGATCGTGCGCGCCGCCCGAGCACTGCAGGCCGAGAGCGGCTGCCGGCTGGGCGCCGAGATCCACCTCGAGAAGCGCCTGCCCCTGGGCGGCGGGCTGGGCGGCGGCAGCAGCGATGCCGCCACCGCCCTGCTCGGCCTCAATGCCCTGTGGCAGCTGGGGCTGACCCTGGACCGCCTGGCCGAGCTGGGGCTCGCCTTGGGCGCCGACGTGCCGGTGTTCGTGCGCGGCCACGCCGCCTGGGGAGAGGGAGTCGGCGAGCGCCTCACCCCCGTCGAGCTCGACACCCCCTGGTTCGTGGTGGTGCATCCCGGCGTGGCGATCTCCACCCCGGCCGTGTTCGGGGCCCCCGAATTGACACGCAACACCCCCCCGATTACCATGGCGCGCGCACTTCAGGGGGGTGCGTCGAGCTGGCGCAACGACTGCGAGGCCACGGTCAGGGCCCTCTATCCGCCCGTGGCGGAGGCGCTCGACTGGCTATCGGCACGAGCACCGGCCCTGCTGACCGGTACCGGCGCCTGCATCTTCGCCAGTCTGGCCAGCGAGGCCGAGGCCGACCGGCTGCTGGCCGAGATCGCCGGACGCTGGCCGGCCTTCAAGGCCCGCGGCCTGAACCGCTCCCCTCTCCATGATGTTCTGGAGCACGACGTCCTGGGCCATGACGCTGTGGAACTCGACTCCTGATGACCCAACCCTGCATAGGTGGCTGCGCGTGTCAAAATTGATGGTTTTCGCCGGGAACGCCAATCCCGAACTCGCCCGGAAGATCGCCGAGAGTCTGGACACCCGCATGGGCAACGCCACGGTCGGTCAGTTCAGCGACGGCGAGATCGCGGTCGAGATCAACGAGAACGTGCGCGGCAAGGACGTCTTCGTCCTCCAGTCCACCTGTGCACCGACCAATGACAACCTGATGGAGCTGGTGCTGATGGTGGACGCCCTGCGTCGCGCCTCGGCCCACCGCATCACCGCCGTGGTGCCCTACTTCGGCTACGCCCGTCAGGATCGTCGCGTGCGCTCCGCCCGCGTGCCCATCTCCGCCAAGATCGTCGCCGACATGCTGGTCAAGGCCGGCGTCGACCGGGTGATGACCATGGACCTGCACGCCGACCAGATCCAGGGCTTCTTCGACGTGCCGGTGGACAACGTCTACGGCTCGCCGATCCTGCTCGACGACATCGAGCGCCAGAACTACGAGAACCTGGTGGTGGTCTCCCCCGACGTGGGCGGCGTGGTGCGCGCACGCGCCATCGCCAAGCAGCTCAACGCCGATCTCGCCATCATCGACAAGCGTCGCCCCTCCGCCAACCAGGCCCAGGTGATGCACATCATCGGCGAGATCGAGGGGCGCAACTGCGTGGTGGTCGACGACATGATCGACACCGCCGGCACCCTGTGCAAGGCCGGCGAGGCCCTCAAGGACCACGGCGCCCAGCGCGTGGTGGCCTACGCCACTCACCCCATCCTCTCGGGGCCTGCGGTCGACAACATCGTCGGCTCGGTGCTCGACGAGGTGGTGGTCACCGATACCATTCCGCTCTCCGACAACGCACGCCGCTGTGGCCATATCCGCCAGCTCAGCGTGGCCGGGCTGATCGCCGAGGCGATCCGTCGGGTGAGCAACGAGGAATCCGTCAGCGCCATGTTCCACTGAGGCCCGCCTCGGGAACCGCGCCGGAAAGCGCCCTGCGGGGCAACTGGAAGCGTCACGGTCAGGTCGCGGGCCGCGGCGCCTTCCTTACTTCACTGAAGAGGCAATACCATGTCTGATTTTACCCTTAACGCCAGCGTTCGTAACGACCTGGGGAAAGGTGCGAGCCGCCGCCTGCGTCGTGCGAACCTCCAGGTGCCGGCCATCGTCTACGGTGGTGAGAAGGCGCCCCAGCCGATCTCCGTCGAGAAATCCGCCTTCTACAAGGCCGCCGAGAGCGAGTCCTTCTTCTCCTCCGTGATCAACCTGGTCATCGACGGCAAGAGCGAGCAGGTCGTGGTGCGTGACATGCAGCGTCACCCCTTCAAGCCGCTGATCACCCACGCCGACTTCCTGCGCGTGGACGCCACCCACGAGATCACCATCAACGTGCCGCTGCACGTGGTGGGCGAAGAGAAGTCCAAGGCCATCAAGGACAACGGCGGCGAGCTGCACGTGCTGGCCAACGAAGTCCAGATCAGCTGCCTGCCGAAGGACCTGCCGGACTTCCTGGAAGTGAACATCGCCGACGTCGAGCTGGGCTCCACCCTGCACCTGACCGACCTGGTCCTGCCGGCCGGCGTGACCCTGGTCGAGCTGACCCACGGCGAAGACCACAACCAGGCGATCCTCAGCATCACCAAGGCCAAGGTCCGCGGTGGCGAGGAAGCCGGTGAAGGCGAGGAAGGCGAGCAGGGCGAGGAGTAATCCTCACCGCTCCATCCGACCGTCCGGGGCCGTGCCAAGCACGGCCCCTTCCGGTTACGATCAAGCGCCCCGGCGCTTGATTTTTTTTGGAGGCAACCCATGAGTCAGGTCAGAGCGATCATCGGGCTGGGCAACCCCGGCGCCGACTATGAGGCCACCCGCCACAATGCCGGCGCCTGGCTGGTGGAGGCGGTGGCCCGCCGCGCGGGGGCCGAGCTGCGCCCCGACCGCAAGTTCCTCGGGCTCCATGCCCGGGTGCAGTTCGAGGGCTACGACCTCCACCTGCTCAACCCCACGACCTTCATGAACCGCAGCGGTGGCGCCGTGGCGGCCCTCTGCCAGTTCTACAAGATCGCCCCGGACGAGCTGCTGGTGGCCCACGACGAGCTGGACATCCCCCCCGGCACCGCCCGCTACAAGACCGGCGGCGGCCACGGCGGCCACAACGGGCTGCGCGACATCATCAGCGCCCTGGGCAACGAGCGCGGCTTCCACCGCCTGCGCCTCGGCATCGGCCACCCGGGCGATGCGAAACAGGTGACCCACTTCGTGCTGGGGCGCCCCGGCAAGGCCGAGCATGGCGCCATCGAGGCCGCCATCGACGAGTGCCTGGCCACCCTGCCCCAGGCGCTCGCCGGCGACTGGGTCAAGGCCATGAACCGGCTGCACAGTTTCAAGAGCGCCTAACGTTTCAAACACGCTTCGCCCGCGTAGAATAGACGCCACCTTCCAATCGCGAACACGCTTTCCAGGACGATCCCATGGGTTTCAACTGCGGTATCGTCGGCCTGCCCAACGTCGGCAAGTCGACCCTCTTCAATGCCCTCACCAAGTCCGGCATCGACGCCGAGAACTTCCCCTTCTGCACCATCGAGCCCAACGTCGGCATCGTGCCGATGCCCGACCCGCGCCTCGACCGGCTCGCCGAGATCGTCAAGCCGCAGAAGGTGCTGCCCACCACCATGGAGTTCGTCGACATCGCCGGGCTGGTGGCGGGCGCCTCCAAGGGCGAGGGGCTCGGCAACAAGTTCCTGGCCAACATCCGCGAGACCCAGGCCATCGCCCACGTGGTGCGCTGCTTCGACAACGACAACGTGATCCATGTCGCCAACCAGGTCGACCCGCGCGCCGACATCGAGATCATCAACATGGAGCTGGCGCTGGCCGACCTGGACACCGTGGAGCGTGCCATCCAGCGCCTGGTGCGAGTCGCCAAGGGCGGCGACAAGGAGGCCATCGCCACCAAGGCGATCCTCGAGCGCATCCAACCCCACCTGGCCGAGGGGATGCCACTGCGCAGCTTCGGCCTCGACGAGGACGACAAGAAGCAGCTCAAGGGCTTCGGCTTCCTGACCCTGAAGCCCACCATGTACATCGCCAACGTCAACGAGGACGGCTTCGAGGCCAACCCCTATCTGGACGTGGTGCGCGAGATCGCCGAGGCCGAGGGCGCCGTGGTGGTGCCGGTGTGCAACCAGCTCGAGGCGGAGATCGCCGAGCTCGATGACGAGGAGCGCGCCATGTTCCTCGACGAGATGGGCATGGAGGAGCCGGGCCTCGATCGGGTGATCCGCGCCGGCTACGCCCTGCTCGGCCTGCAGACCTACTTCACCGCCGGAGTGAAGGAGGTGCGCGCCTGGACCGTCAAGGTGGGCGCCACCGCCCCCGAGGCCGCCGGCGTGATCCACACCGACTTCCAGAAGGGCTTCATCCGCGCCGAGGTGATCGCCTACGACGACTTCGTGAGCCTGGGCGGCGAGCAGGGCGCCAAGGATGCCGGCAAGTGGCGCCTGGAGGGCAAGGAGTACATCGTCCAGGACGGCGACGTGATCCACTTCCGCTTCAACGTCTAGGCCCGCGGCCCCTCCCGAGCGCTCGCTCCGGCGAGCGCTCAGCGTTGAGCCGGCGTGATCCCCGGGCGGCCGTTGCCGGTCACATTCCTGCCGCGGGGTGCCACAATGAGAGGACCTCACAGGCCCCGACGACGAGGAGAGAGGCTATGCGAACCAAGATCGAGAAGAGCGAGGCCGAGTGGCGCCAGCAGCTGACGCCCGAGCAGTACCGTGTCACCCGCCAGCAGGGCACCGAACCGCCTTTCAGCGGGGACTACCGGGTCAGCGACGAGCACGGCATCTACCACTGCGTCTGCTGCAACGCCCCGCTGTTCGAGAACGAGCACAAGTTCGACGCCGGCTGCGGCTGGCCGAGCTTCGACAGGCCGCTCGGCCAGCATAGCCTCGAGGAGCGCCAGGACAGCTCCCACGGCATGCTGCGCACCGAGGTGGTCTGCGCCCGCTGCGATGCCCACCTGGGACACGTCTTTCCCGACGGCCCGCCGGACACCACCGGCCTGCGCTACTGCATCAACTCGGTGGCCATCGACTTCCACGCCGGGGAATAACGCCCCGGCGAGTCGCCGACCCCCTCATCCTGCCGCGGCCGCCCATCTGGTAAGATGGGCGGCCGTTCTTTTGGCTGACCCAAGTGAGGCCCCCATGCTCGGCTGGTACCCGGGACACATGCATAAGGCAAGGCGCCAGATCACCGAAGCGCTGCCGGAGATCGACGTGGTGATCGAGGTCCTCGACGCCCGCCTGCCCTACTCCAGCGCCAACCCCATGCTCGCCCAGCTGACCCGTCACAAGCCGGTGCTGAAGCTGCTGTCGCGGGCCGACCTGGCCGACCCGGCGCGCACCAAGGAGTGGGTGGCGTTCTTCGACGCCCAGCCCGACATGCGCGCGCTCGCCGTCACCACCACCAACGCCCGGGAGCTCAAGCGCATCCCCAAGCTCTGCCACGAGCTGGCGGGCCAGGTGCGCGCCGATCGCGACGTGCGGGTGATGGTGATGGGCATTCCCAACGTCGGCAAGTCGACCCTGATCAACGGCCTGGCCGGCAGGAGCATCGCCAAGACCGGCAACGAGCCCGCAGTGACCAAGCGCCAGCAGAAGGTGCGCATCGGCGGGCGCGTCGCCATCATCGACACCCCCGGGGTGCTGTGGCCCAAGATCGAGGACCAGGCCAGCGCCTATCGGCTGGCCGCCAGCGGCGCCATCCGCGATACCGCCATCGACTACGTCGACGTGGCGGTGGTCACCGCCGCCGAGCTGGCCCGCCGCTACCCCGAGGCGCTCACCGCGCGCTACAGGCTCAAGGCGCTGCCGGCCTACACGGCCAACCCCGAGGCCGAGCGGGTCGAGGCCGACGGCCCGGCGCGCGTGGACCTGCTGGCGCTGGCCGGCTTCGATGGCCACGCCATCCTGGCCGAGATCGCCAGCCGCCGCGGCGGCCTGCGCCCCGGCGGCGAGGTGGACCTGCACCGCGGCGCCGAGGTACTGCTCCACGAGCTGCGCGACGGCAAGCTCGGCCGCCTGACACTGGAGACCCCGGCGGATATTCCCCCCGAGCCCGTGGAAGAACCGGCCTGTGCCGAGGATGACGCCGGCCCCGACCACACCGCATAATCCCCCTTCGCCCGCCGCCCTGGACACTGGACACTGGACACCGAACGACATGGACACCACCCCGATCCGGAAATCGCACAAGCTGCACAACGTCTGCTATGACATCCGCGGCCCGGTGCTCGACCACGCCAAGCGGCTGGAAGAGGAAGGCCAGCGCATCCTCAAGCTCAACATCGGCAACCCCGCCCCGTTCGGCTTCGAGGCGCCGGAGGAGATCCTCCAGGATGTGATGCGCAACCTGCCCACCGCCCAGGGCTACTGCGACTCCAAGGGACTCTACTCGGCGCGCAAGGCGATCATGCAGGAGTGCCAGCGCAAGGAGATCCCCGGCGTCGGCATCGAGGACATCTACATCGGCAACGGCGTCTCCGAGCTGATCGTGATGGCCATGCAGGCGCTGCTCAACGACGGCGACGAGGTGCTGATCCCCGCGCCGGACTACCCGCTGTGGACCGCCGCCGCCAACCTCTCCGGGGGACGCGCCGTGCACTACCTGTGCGACGAGCAGGCCGACTGGGCGCCGGATCTCGACGATATCCGCAGCAAGGTGACCAGCCACACCCGGGCCATCGTGATCATCAACCCCAACAACCCCACCGGCGCCGTCTATCCGCCCGAGGTGGTGCGCGAGCTGCTGGAGATCGCCCGTCAGCACGACCTGGTGGTCTTCTCCGACGAGATCTACGACAAGATCCTCTACGACGGCGTCGAGCACGTCTCCACCGGCGCCCTGGCCGGCGAGGACCAACTGGTGGTGACCATGAACGGGCTCTCCAAGAGCTACCGCTGCGCCGGCTTCCGCTCCGGCTGGATGATCCTCTCCGGCAACCTCGCCAAGCAGCGCGCCGCCGACTTCATCCAGGGGCTGACCATGCTCGCCTCCATGCGCCTGTGTGCCAACGTGCCGGCCCAGCACGCCATCCAGACGGCGCTGGGCGGCTACCAGTCGATCAACGACCTGATCCTGCCCGGCGGGCGCCTGCTGGCCCAGCGCGATATCACCCATGAGAGGCTCAACGCCATCCCCGGCGTGAGCTGCGTCAAGCCCAAGGGAGCGCTCTACGCCTTCCCGCGGCTCGACCCCAAGGTCTACAACATCCGCGACGACCAGCAGCTGGTGCTCGACCTGCTGCTGCAGGAGAAGATCCTGCTGGTCCAGGGCACCGCCTTCAACTGGCCGGAGCCGGACCACGTGCGCATCGTCACCCTGCCCTGGGCCGACCAGCTCGGCGACGCCCTGGAGCGCTTCGAGCGCTTCCTGTCGCGCTATCGCCAGTAGTGGCGCAGGCCCGGCGCCCGCGGCGCTTGAAACCCGCGGGCCCCGGCCGTATCTAAGCCAAAGCTTCTGAACGCCGCGCCCCGGCACGGCACCTCACTTCGGACCCCCTTTCCCTCGATAACCATTGGAGACCCTGCACCATGATGAGAATCCTGCTCTTTCTGGGCACCAACCTGGGCGTCATCATCGTCGCCAGCATCACCCTGCGGCTGCTGGGCGTGGAGCCCTACCTCAGCGCCCAGGGCATCAACTTCAACAGCCTGCTGATCTTCTGCTTCATCGTCGGCATGGCAGGCTCGATGATCTCGCTGTTCATCTCCAAGTGGATGGCCAAGCGCAGCACCGGCACCGTGATCATCGAGACGCCAAGCAACGCCACCGAGAAGTGGCTGCTCGACACCGTGGAAGAGCTCTCCCGCGAGGCCGGCATCAAGACGCCCGAGGTGGGCATCTTCCCCGCCCAGCAGTCCAACGCCTTCGCCACCGGCTGGAACCGCAATGACGCCCTGGTGGCGGTCTCCGCGGGCCTGCTCAACCGCATGCGCCCCGAGGAGGTGCGCGCGGTGCTGGCCCACGAGATCGGCCACGTGGCCAACGGTGACATGGTGACCCTGGCGCTGATCCAGGGGGTGGTGAACACCTTCGTGATGTTCTTCGCCCGGGTGGTCGCCCACCTGGTGGACCAGTTCCTCAAGAGCCGCAGCGACGGCGCGGGGCTCGGCTTCATGGGCTACTTCGCGGTGGTGATCGTCGCCGAGATCGTCTTCGGCATCATCGCCTCGGCCATCGTCGCCTGGTTCTCGCGCTTCCGCGAGTACCGCGCCGACGCCGCTGGCGCCAAGCTCGCCGGCTCCGGCGCCATGATCAATGCCCTCGCCCGCCTCAAGGCGGAGACCGAGATGCCCGACCAGATGCCGGACACCCTGCGCGCCATGGCCATCACCAAGGGCCAGACCAAGTCGCTGATGGAGCGCCTGTTCGCCAGCCACCCGCCCCTGGATGACCGCATCCGCGCGCTCAAGGAAGCGGCCTACCGCCAGTAAGACGATCAGCGGCGGGCCACCCGCCGCTGCTCTCTGTATCGGCCGCATCTGCGCGCTCAAGCAAGCGGCCTACCGGCAGTAAGCCAGCATACTGAAAGCCACAACGCAGAGGGCCCGCCATTGGCGGGCCCTCTGCCGTTGGTGCCCCAGGCTCAGGGACGCTGGCACGGCCGCGCTGGTGATACCGACGCATACTCGCTGGTATGCGTGAGCTCACGCTTGTTCCCTGGGAAAGCGTCGAAAAGTGCCCGGTGCCGGCGAAGGCCGTACTCGTCCGAGCGGGTAGCATAGGAAGCCACCCACTCGATGAGAGTCTCCAGGTGTTCATCCTGATCCTGCTTGGAGCTGAACTTCTCTGGCTCCCAGGGGCGCGCGCGACAGTGAGCGATACACACCTCAACGCCAGGGTTCAAGAAGATGAGCTGATCGCACTCGCCGAGTACCGGCTCGATGATGTCGGCGTAACACCCCTCGATGATCCAGCTCTCATTGTCGGCAATGAAGCGCCTGACATCGGCGAGACTCTCCTCGAGCGGGCGCCTCTCGCTGCCAGCGTGGAACGCCACTTCATCGAGAGACAGCCGCGCGGCTGGCTGCTCCGCCATCCATCTCCTGGAGAGCGTGCTCTTGCCCGCCCCGGCATTGCCAAGGAGTATTATTTTCACTATGAGGTTCCTAATGCGGCATAACGCCTAAGCTCAGGTGCGTTTGAGGCGACGGCCGTTTTTGCTTTAGCAAAAAATGGTCGGCGGGTCAAACGTCACCTGCAGCGATTTGTTATGTGACACTTTTCAACCAAACTCAGAGCACAGGAGCAATATCGCAGAAGCAGTGGAATTAACTGCGTATGTAGCCACGTGCTCCGGTATGACTTTGGGCTGAGCGCCGGCACCATGTGATGAACTAAGGCGATTTCTTAGAGTCGCGATCAAGATCAACGGCTGCTCCCAATACTGTTCAAGCTGGCCATTTCTAAGCAAAGCCTTGAGCAGTGCAGAGGCGGTATCTTTTTCATTGTATGGCACGGCGTTCTTGCCACAAAGAACCTTCATCACGCTCTCGAACGAGCTCCCGCATTTAGTGAGGCAATCTCGATAGTCTCCCTTTCTATGGTCTTCCAATGCCTTCAAAAATTCGTCGTTCGCATGTCTGAATTCCGCGGCATTCAGCAACTTCAGAGCGGGCTCCATCGCTTTTCGATGCACAACTTCGCTATCTTTCCGAATGATCTGCGGGTATTCCTTAATTCGGATCGCTGTTGTCGGAGTACCGTGGAACGATGATTCAAATTCCTCCATTGAGTAGCCAGTCAGATGGTAAGGAAGGTCATCAATACGGAAAAACTCGTTGATGCCTGGGATGAGTGAATTATCTGGCCATGTGATACCAGGGAGGTCGGAACGGAAAATTAACTCGAGTAAATCAAGAAAGTGCTCATCGCTGCAGGTCGCGAAGAAATTCAGCAAATCGTCTTCCGGCGAGGAGTAGGCGGATGTTCCGGACAGCCCAAACTTGCCATAGAGATACGCCGCTTTCTGATGCAACCGGCCCAAGAAGTCCCGAAAACCGTATTGCAGAGTGTCGCGCAGCAGCATCAAAACGCGATTTCGAAACTCTTCGGTCAGCGGTTTTATATCAGTATTCGCAGGAGGCGGCTCGCGCCTCGAGAAGACGTCAAATAACTTTTCAAACACCCTGAGGCCTCCTTGTCACATAACCCCCACAACACCGGTAAAATTGGAGCGCGGCGTAAACTTTATCCGTGTGATTGTGTTTGTTAGGCATTTTCTGCCAGTGATCTTAAGCGTTCTTCCAAACCCGTTTTCAGCTCTCTCATATTTTTGAAGAAAATAACAGGGTAATCTTTTAGGTCAAACTCTAACCGAGTTCCATCCCGAGCTATATAAATTGGAATTTTCCCTAGTCCTTGAGCATAGCCAGCTTCATAGAATACATTTGGGCGCGAATGGGTCAGGTCAACAATTACGAACTGAGCTTTATCGATAGATTCCAAAATTCGATCAGTGATTCTGTTATTGCTCTGAACCTCATCCACCCTTTCTGCATGAATTCCACACTTATTAGCAGCTTCCTTTATGGAATCGAGAACGTCCTCCAAGTGTGGGTCATTTGGATCGATAGCCATAGCAACAAACGCATAAGTGCCTGCTCAGAAGAAAAAACGCATGAATTTTTCGTAACTGCATGATTTCATTGCCGCGCAGCGCGCGAAAACTTAAGCGCAGGTACTTAACCTTCTTCATAGTCTGGCTCTGCGGAAACTGATGGATTTGTCGTCACTACTTGCCTGCCACCAGCCATAATCACTCCTATGGTTTCATCAATGATATCGAAAACAATGGAGCTTACCGACATGTTATAGGGTGGGTTAAATATGCACTCAAAAGGATCAACGTTTCTCATCACTAATCCACCAACAGCCGGAGGTGGCGAAACTGTAAATGTCTTAAAGCAGCCAGCCTCAAGAACTTCTCTTCGAACCCATGCCTTATTTCTATTAATTTCGCTTCTTATGGCAGGGTCATAGTCAGAGAAAAAATTATTAACGAGATTTTTGAATTCCTCGAGCTTTGCAATTTTTTCTTCAGGTTCCATTAGTTCCTCTTTATTAATTCGTAGCCTGCCTAACGCTTGCAGCAGGGGCGCGACGTCAGGAGCGTCCCTTGCCTGCATTTGTTAGCTGATTTCCCAAAGCCTCTTTGATAGCGCCCCAAAATCGTTCGCGATCAAACGATATTCGATCGTATGGATATCGCTCAGCAAGCTTCGAGCCCAATACTTTTGGTGCGTCGGAGCTATGATCAGTCAACAGTACGAGGGTAACCGCAGACTGCTCGTGTGGCACCAATGTTTGGTGATATACACCACGAGGAACCTCATAACGACTCCCGGACCGACGTAACTCATCCACTTCTGCAAAGGTATCGACCTCATTAGGTGTTCTAACTATCTCTGAACCACCACTATAATAACTGACGGAGTATTCACACCACTCCGTCCCCGGCTGAACACGATACTGTAAGTCCCTCACCGCTCCCGCCAGTACGAGGCTCTCCAATCTGTAAGTATGGGTATGAATGGGCCAATCAGGGTTTTTAACTCTTCGCTCACCTTCAGGCCAATAATGCACGCGTGCAATATGGCTTGAAGAAACCTCGTCGATAACACAGGAGACGAACCCTAGCGGATGCCAAAGCGGAACCAAATTGGCCGAGAGAGAACCAAAGTTTTCTCGAAGAAAACTGAGCATTTCTGAAATTTCAATTTTCATATGGATTCTTCGACTCCCGACACGCCTGAAGAACAACCGCCGGTGTAATTTTTTTACATAGTTCCGTCATTCCGGCCCTGTCAAGAGCATCAGATACATCACTTTCCTCAATCTGGGCGAATTCAATTCCACGCCGCATACCATCAAGGTTTACTTTTGTCCCCTGATCTCGCGCAAACTCCATTGATGTCTCAAAGTGTTCATAGATGAAATGATCTCGGTTGATTTTGAGCGCAGGTTGTCGTCGGTCTTCCACTGTTATGATCATTGCCTCGTCATTTGAATCTATCCTAACAGGATCAAATGAAGCACTCAGATATAAATCTATGTTTACCCGTCGATTGTTTGAATACCAAGAACAAATAACAACTGTTACTAGAATCTGAAGGGCGACGGTGTCTGCATCATACTGTTTTCCCTTATCGATTGAGTTTATTTGGCTTCGGTACGACGCGTGTTTTTCGCACAATGCCTTATTGTTAGGATCGATCACGCAAGCACTTATATGGCAATTTTGTCGATCTGCCAAAGTCGGGAGAACCTTACCCCTCATATACCGGCCAAAGTTTCCCTTATAACGCCACCTCGTGGCCGTGCTCAATAGCTTGTCGAATTCCTTAGTTATTTTTCCGGCTTCAAGCTCAACCATACCTTCGGCAGTTTTTTGCCGAGGAATGAAAGAGCTCACTACCCACAATAAGTGCCTGCTCAGAAGAAAAAACGCATGAATTTTTCGTAACTGCATGATTTCATTGCCGCGCAGCGCGCGAAAACTTAAGCGCAGGTACTTAAGAACAGTGACGTGAGAATTGCTGCCGCTATAGCTCTAATATATCCAAGTAGCGTTTCGATGAAGGGCAATGTGCCGAGCTTCCAATCGAGCAGTAGCGCAATCGTAAACAAAGCGATCAACAGCACAACGAAGGTTCGCCGGTGTTTTTGGGGCAACGTGAGAATTGATTGGGTATCCATCTTTTATTTTTGATCCAGAGGAAATGTTTATGACTTGAGCAGCTAACGCCCGCCATCACCGGTGGCGAAACCGGAGCAAAGCGGAGGTTTTGGCATCCGGTGGATGGCCTGGTTAAGTTGTTCATTGCTCAAAGAATGCATTACCGGATAGCTCGGACCACGACAGTGAACGCGCTGGCTTTGCTGGCCGCGCCTCTCTCGCTCCTCTTGCAGGTCTTGCGCCACGCGCACCTCTGGCTGGTCGAGCAGACCGTGCTGGACGAGCGGGACCACCAGTAGAGTCCTCAGTGAAAAATGCTGGTCGGCCATTTCGGTCGTAAAACCAACCATTATCGACCCACCCCAAATAGCGACCGCTGTATGCGAACACGGACTCATCTGACAACCAGGCAACCGGTCTGCCGTCATACAAATATATCGATTGGCCATCGTGGTCCACATAGGCCACGGCCTGACCTGAGGAGCTGTAAAGTGTGACCATAACTCCGAATACTCCCTTTCAACTTAACGCCTTGGGTAAGCCGCCGGGACGGAGCGCAGCGTAGTACCGGTCGGCTTCACCCACTGGTTAAGTTTTGTCTGCGGCTGCCACAAACAGGTCATAATACTTCTCAGCCTCTTCCTTTGGGCCCAACGAAACATCTATAAGCATTTGGAGACTCCAGACTGGCCCAGGAATCACCTGATCCAGATCCAAATCGTCTGGATAGGATTCCGGATCTATTGCCATTTCAAAATGCTCGAACCACCACATTTCGATCTTTCGTAACAGCGCCACCATTTCGTCGAATGCTTCCGCAACGTCGAAATCTACCCCACTAGACGCGAAAGAAAGCATTTCGTGTGTCAGCGTGTTGCGGCACTTTTTGACTTGTTCAAACTTCCCCATGTCCTCATCATTGATGGCATCCATGTCCTGCAGCCACCTCAATGACGCATAGACGGGACTTCTATTCAGGGAAAGGACCTTTTCTTTGTATTCTGGGCTGATAATCGGTCCATTCTGATCAAACCCGTTCGTAAAGAAACCTTCGATCTTTTCTACAATGCTGCTCTTCAGCATTTCGAAAGCCATCGAGAATATTGATGCTGTGATGATGTTGGTTTTGAGGGTTTCTGGATGAAGAGTTCGTTCCCAGGATGCTCGTATTTTTTCATCCATGACCGATCCCGATGTAAACTTAATGTTTGAATTCACCGGCCTTGCGCGGCTTTATGCGCAAGGTCCGGTGGAATGATGGGTTGGGCCTCGGCCATACGCCAGCAGGAGTGCCGACAAGGCAGAGAGCTATGCTTCATAGGACAGCAAGACCATTTCAGCCGCTTGCTGTCGAAGCGGAATAAGTGATTGATAGGCGGACGACGAAAACCAACCGTTTACTGCTGCGACACTCGGGAAACGGATAACGACAATGTCAGGGTGGGGGTTCTCGCCGGAAAAGGCTGCTACTTGTTTGCCACGAAAGACAAGCTCACCTCCCCATTGGGCCAATGTTTCTGGAACCTTGCTTCGATATTCAGCCCACATTTCTTGATTTTTTACTGTGATGTGGCCGACAACATATGCATTACTCATGTTCTGAAATTCCTAATGTGATTGAGGGAGGAAGCCCAACAGGTATTAGACAGCGCACTCGTTTATTGACTTGAACGCGCGTGCTCGTTCAAGTCAATAAATGCGCACGTAATTGTTCCACCAAGCGACTGATTCCCCTGGAAATTAAGAATAATTTGGCTACATAATAAGGATTGGCGTGCCTGCTCGCTCGGCCATTCAGGCACGCTACCGCCCACTGCATGCTGACACGACACCTGCCATCCATGCGGTGCAATGCGCCTTGTTGATGACACTGGCGCCGTCGCGGCTAGCTTGCCGCATCTCAGCGTATGCCGGGGACGTTGTGGTTGCAAAGGGCAGTTAGGATGCGAAGGCCCTGCGCTCGCCCTGGTGAGCTATTATTCCTTGCCGTTATCGCCCTGCAGCAGCCGGAAGCCTGCCCCCGCCAACAGCGCGGCCAGCGCGGCGTTGGGCTCGTCCAAGGCGACCTCCAGGGTGGCGAACTCGCGGCGCAGGGGGTAGTGGGCGCGGCAGGCGTCGAAGCCCTTGGCCATGCCCTGGCGGCGCGCCTCGCGCAGCAGGCTGTCGTGATCTCGGCGCACGTCATGGACGGCACGCAGGCAGAGCCGCAGCGCCTCCTCGGCGGCGAGGCCCGGGCCGAGTTCCAGGCGGCGCAGCGGTGGCGGGGGCAGCAGGTCGGCAAGGGAGACTCTGGCAGGCAGGCCCAGCTCGCGGCACAGTGCCCGGTAGATCTGATGGGTGCCGCGCCGCTTGCCGTCCAGGCTGTGGCCAGCGATATGTGGCGTGGCGATCTCGGCGAGGTCGCGCAAGGCGCCGTCGATGGCGGGCTCGTGTTCCCAGACGTCGAGCACCGCGCTGATATCGCCCTCTCCGGCCAACCGCTGACGCAGTGCCGCACCGTCCACGCAGTCGCCGCGACCGGCATTCAGCAGCACGGTGCCGGGCGCGAGTTCGGCAATCGCCTCGGCCCCCAGCAGGTGGTGGGTGGCATGAGGCCCATCGCGCACCAGGGGGGTGTGCAGGCAGAGTACGTCGCACTCATCGAGCAGCGTCTCGAGGTCGACGAAGTCGGCCCTCTCCTTCTCCACGCCGCCTGCCTCGGCCCGGGGCGGGTCACAGGCCAGGCAGTCGATGCCCATGGCGGCGAGGCGCCCCAGCAGCCGCCCCCCCACGTTGCCGGCGCCCACCACCCCTACCCGCCGCTCGGCAAGCCGCCAGCCCTGGCGCTCGGCCAGGGTCGCGAGGCTGCCGAGCACGTAGTCCACCACCGCCTCGGCGTTGCAGCCCGGGGCGCTGGCGAAGGCGATGCCGCGAGCCGCCAGCAGGGGGAGATCGACATGGTCGGTGCCGATGGTGCAGGTGCCGACGAAGCGCAGCCGGCGGGCCTCGGCGAGCAGTGCCGCATCGACCTGGGTGATGGAGCGCACCACCAGGGCATCGACATCGCGCAGGTCGGCGGCCGAGATCTCGCGGCCGGGAAGGCGCACCAACTCGCCCAGGGGCCCGAAGCAGGCCTCGGCGGCGGGGACATCGGCATCGACAAGGATTCGCAGGGTCACTTCCAGTAGAGCTCCTCGAGGGGGACGGCGGGAATGGGCGCATTCTCCCAGACCCCGCCCAGGTTGGCCTTGTGGATCGCCTGTTGCGGCTTCATGAACAGGAAGACGTTGACCGCCTCCTCGGCCAGGTGGCGCTGCGCCTGGCTCAGCAGCCTGTTGCGCTGCGCCTCGTCCGGGGTTCGCTGGATGCGCTCCCACAGCGCCCGAAATTCGGGGCTCTGGTAGTTGAAGTAGTAGTCGTCCCGGGCATAGATATCGAGGTCGAAGGGCTCCACGTGGGCCACCAGCGTCAGCTCATAGTCGCGCTCGGTGAACACTCGCTGGAGCCACTCCCTCCAGCCCAGCCGCTCGAGACGCACCCGGATGCCTACCGCTTCCAGGTCATTGGCGATGTGCAGGCTGCCGCGCTCGGCGTAGATGGTGGGCGGCAGGCTGAGGGTCAGCTCGAGCCCCTCGGCATGACCTGCCTCGGCCAGCAGGGCGCGGGCGACTTCTGGAGAGTGGGAGTAGCGATCGGACAGGTCCAGATAGGCGGGATGCAGCGGGGAGAAGTGGCTGCCGATCACCGGCGGATTGGCACTGGGGTAGATCGACAGCAGGGCCTTCCGGTCCACCGCATAGCTCAGCGCCCGGCGCACGCGAAGGTCGCCGAGGGGCTCACGATCGTGGTTGAGGGCCAAGATCACCTCACCCTCGCTCAGGCCGTCCTGAATGACGTAATCGCTGCGCTGGGAGAGCTGCAGGTGAGACACCAGGGGGCTGCCGTCGGGGAAGAGGTCGATCAGCCCCTCGGCCAGGGCGCTCTCCATCTCCAGCCGGTTCGGCGTGAAGGTGAAGACCGCCTTCGAGATGGCCGGCGGCTTTCCCCAGTAGCCGGGGAAGGCACTCAGGTGGAGCTCCCCCCGGCGCCAGCCGTCGACCCGATACGGGCCGGTACCCACGGGATCTTCGGCATTGGTGGCCGCGCTGTCGGGATGCACCATCACCGCCGCCGAGAGTCCCAGCCGAAAGGGCAGCAGCGCATCCGGACGCGCGAGCTGCAGCCGCAGACGATGAGGGGTGATGACCTCGCTGGACGCGATGGCCTCGAAGAGATGGCGCTGCGGGTTACCCGCTTCGGGATCGAGCAGCCGATCCAGGCTGTAGGCGGCCACTTCCGCCGTGAAGGGGCGGCCATCGTGAAAGTGCACGTCCGGGCGCAGATCGAGCGTCAGCGAGTGTCCATGGTCGTCGACGACCCAGCGGGTCGCCAGCGCAGGCCGCACCTGCCCCTCCCGATCGATGCGCGTGAGCCCCTGGAAGACATTGAGATGCATTGCCTCGGCGGCGGTCGCGGAAGCGGTACGCGTGGGATCGAGGTGGGGCGGCCTGAGCTGGAGCTCGACACGCACGAGGTCGACGGCGAAGCCGGCCCCGGAGCAGGCCAGCAGCAGCACGGCACAGCAGAGCTTCCAGAAGGGTCTCATGGCGTCTCCACACCGGGGTCGGTGGCACGCTGCGGGCGGAGCACCAGGCGATTGCGCCCGCGCCGCTTGGCCAGGTAAAGCGACTCGTCGGCCGCCTTCAGGGAGTGCTCGAAGCCGCCCATGGGCAGGCGCGGGGCCAGGCCGATGCTGACGGTGACGGCCACATCGCCTCCCTCGACCGCCGTGGGGGTATCGGCCACCCGTTGACGAATCCGCTCCAGGCACTCGCGGGCCGATTCCATGTCGACGCCAGGCAGCAGGGCCGCGAACTCCTCGCCACCGTAGCGAGCCAGCAGGGCGCCATCGGGCAGCCCGTCCCGTATCAGACCGGCCACCTGGACGATCACCCGGTCCCCCACCGCATGGCCATGTAGGTCATTCACCTGCTTGAAGTGGTCGATGTCGATCATGGCCGCGCAATAGTCGCCTGCCAGCAGCGACTCGGCCCCCTCGGCGAGGGCCTGCTCGAAGTAGCGGCGATTATGCAGACGGGTCAGCGCATCGTGGCTGGCCAGGAAATCGAGCTCGCGGTTGATCGTCAGGATCCGCTGCTCGTTGAGGTTGATGCGATCGACGTAGCGATGGACGGTCCTGGCCACCCTGGCGATCTCATCGCGGCCCTGGACGTCGATCTCCTCTGGCCGCGGTCGCTCGCAGCGCAGCGCCAGCTCCAGGCGACTCAGCCGCCCCACCACCGAGCGCTGGATGAAGAGAACGGTGGCCAGCACCGCCAGCAGCGCCGCCAGCCCCGAGGCCTTGAGCAGCCAGGCGCTGCGCTGGGTCTCGTCGGCCAGCGACCGGACCCGCTGCTGTGCCTCCTCGCGGGCGGCCGCCAGATGGAAGCCCACCGCCACGCTGAGCTCGGTGGTGAGGGTTCGAGCGGCACGTATCACCTCGGCGATGCCAGACTCGACCCGCGCGAGCTGGGCCAGGGTAGGCACATCCGGCAGCGCCTGGCGCTCGAGCTGAAGGCGCAGGTCGATGCGCTCCTCCACCAGGGCGTCGAGGGTCTCAAGGTTCGCCACCAGGCGGTCCCGGGCGTCATAGATGGCATCGAACTGCTCGGGAGCCTTGCGAAACTCGGCCAGGTCCTCCACCAGACGGCCGATCCACTCCTTGCGATCGGCGATCTCGAACATCGCCTGCCGGCGAGCCAGGTGATCATCGGCCAGCAGCAGCATGGCGGTGCTGGCCACCATGCCCTCGCTCTGCTGCAGCAGCCGGCTGGTGGTCACCAGCACCTGAGCCTGGCGGTCGGCCAGGTAGCCGACCGCCTCTCGATACTTGGCAAAGGTGTTCAGCGCCAGGACGATGGACGCCAGCGTCACCCCTACCATCACGGCACTCAGGACCGCCGTGCGTGCGGTCAATCCGGAGACAGGATGCATTCTCGCTCTCCCTGCGCAGCTGGTCCTCCTTCATCCGATCTCGAGCCGGAGCGGGGCCACCTATCGTTATTCCTGCCATTATGCCTGTCATCGTACGACCGGGAGTGTAAAGATTACTTCGGCCCATGGAAAGGCCGCTTGCCCCCCGCACAGCAGCCCTTACAATACACGCCGCCTCTGGCCGTCCTCGAAGCTGCTCAATGGGAGTCGCCGTGATCATCCGCTGGGAAACCGACCACGACTATGTGCTGGTGCATATCCACCAGGACATGTTTGGCGACTGGATCTTCAGTCGCGCCTGGGGGCAGATCGGCACCCAGTTCGGGGGCCTCAAGCACCAGCTGGCCGACGATCATGACCAGGCGCTGATGTGGCTGGCCGACGAGGCCACCATCCAGGCCTCCCGGGGCTTTCGCAAGGTGCTGGAGGTCGAGGACGAAAGCCCCGAGGGACGCGAGGCGGTCAGCCAGCTGTCGCTGCTGGACGCCCTGTAGGACGCTATCCCAGGTAGCGCCGACCGTTGCGCATCTCGGCCCCGCGTACCTCGCGGGTCGGCTCCTCGCCCGCCAGCTGGCGGTGCAGGACCTCCCAGGCGTCGTCATCCAGCCAGTCCCGCTCGGCCAGCCAGGCCGCCAGCCGTGGCGCCTCGAAGCCGCGGTCCAGCTCCTTCCCCTCGGCATCCGCCAGCACCGGGATGCGCACCCCGTAGCGCTCGACCAGGGCATCATCCTCGCTGATCTCGACCCGATCCAGGGCCACCGGCTCGCGGCTGAGGTGGCCCAGCAGCGCCTCGAGCTGGCTGCACAGATGGCAGCCCAGGGTGGTGTAAAGGGTCAGCCGGATCATGCGCGCGCCTCCCGGTGACGAATCAGGAAGACGTGGTGCAGGTCGGGATTGCGTTTGAAATCCGGGTCGAAGGTCTTCGCCGAGATGTCGTCCACCGCGTAGTGCTCGGCCAGGTCGGCGTCCAGCGTGAAGCGGCGCTGGTTGTTGGAGAACACCAGGGTGCCACCCGGCGCCAGGCGGGCCATGGCCAGGCGCACCAGGCGCCCGTGGTCGCGCTGCACGTCGAGGGTCCCCTCCATCTTCTTGGAGTTGGAGAAGGTGGGCGGGTCCATGAAGATCAGGTCGAACTCGGCCCCCGCCGTCTCGAGCCAGCGCAGGCAGTCGTCGCGTACCACCCGGTGGCGGCTCGGGTCGAGGCCGTTGAGGGCGAAGTTGTCCCGCGCCCACTCCAGATAGGTGTTGGAGAGATCCACGCTGACGCTGTCGCTGGCACCGGCGCACCCCTCGGCGCCACGCGGCCCCAGCGCCGCCTGCACGGTGGCGGTGGCCGTGTAGCAGAAGAGGTTGAGGAAGCGCTTGCCCGGCGCCATCTCACCCAGCATCCGGCGCACCGGACGGTGGTCCAGGAACAGGCCGGTGTCGAGGTAGTCGCGCAGATTGACCCACAGCCGGGCGCGGCCCTCGCGCACCTCGAAGCGCTCGCCGCTGGCCGCCTGCTTCTGGTACTGGGCGCGGCCGCTCTGGCGTTCGCGGCGCTTGACCACCACCCGCGTCGGGTCGACCTCGAGCACCTCGGGGATCACCGCCAGCGCCTCGAACAGGCGCTTCTGGGCCTGGGCGGCATCGACGGAGTGGGGTGCGGCATACTCCTGCACATGGACCCGATCGCCGTAGAGATCAACGGCCAGGGCGTACTCCGGCATGTCGGCATCATAGAGCCGATAGCACGGCTCGCCGCTCTGCTTGAGCCACTTCTTCAGGCGCTTGCGGTTCTTCTCCAGCCGGTTGGCGAACATCTGCGCGCCCTCGGAGCGGCGCGGGGCGGTGCCCTCCCCTGACGCTGGGCCATCGGCCTCGGTAACCTCCATGAGCAGCAGCTTGGCCTCGAGCGGCCCGTTGCGCAGGGCATACTGCTTGTGGGCTCGCAGGCCGATGCGGTGGCCGAGGTCGGGGTTGGCGGTGAAGACCGCCAGCCGCCAGCCGGGAAAGGCCGCGCGCACCCGCTCGCCCAGCTGCGCGTAGAGGCCGACCAGCTCCGGCAGCTCGCCGAGCCGCTCGCCGTAGGGCGGATTGGTGATCACCAGGCCAGGCGGTTCGACGCCCAGGCCCTCGGGACGCGAGAGCTGGGCCAGCCCCGCCCCGGTCAGGGTGATCAGCGCCGGGATGCCGGCCCGCATGGCGTTGGCCCTGGCCGCGGCGAGTGCCGCCGGGCTCTGGTCGAAGCCATGGAAGTGCGAGCGGCAGCGCTTGCGGCCGATGCTGGCCCGGGCCTCGGCCTCGCGCTTCAGTTCGCGCCACAGGGCCTCATCGTGACCGGCCCAGCCATGGAAGCCAAAGCGCGCACGAGCGAGGTTCGGGGCCATATCGGCGGCCATCATCGCCGCCTCGATCAGCAGGGTCCCGGCGCCACACAGCGGGTCCACCAGCGCGGCCCCCTCCCGGGCCAGGGCCGGCCAGCCGGCGCGCACCAGCAGTGCCGCGGCCAGGTTCTCCTTGAGCGGGGCATGGCCCACGTCGCGGCGATAGCCGCGGCGGTGCAGGCTGTCGCCGGAGAGGTCCACGCCGATGATCAGCCGCCCGCGGTGCAGGTGGGCATAGAGGCGCAGGTCGGGGGACTTCAGGTCGACATCGGGGCGCGCCAGCCCCGCGGCCTGCAGCCGGTCGACCACCCCGTCCTTGACCGTCTGGGCGCCGAAGCGGGTGTGACGAATGGCCTCACTGCGCCCATGGAAATCCACCGCCAGCGTCGCGCCGGGCGCCAGATGGCGTGACCAGTCGATGGCCGCCACGGCGGCACGCAGCTGTTCCGGGGTCTCGATGCTCTCCTCCCTGGCCAGGCAGAGCACTACCCGGTTGGCCAGCCGCGACCACAGGCAGGCGCGGTAGGCGCCGGCGAGGTCGGCGCGCAGGTTCACCCCGCCGACCGTGGTCTTGCCGGGCTCGGCGCCCAGGGCGGCGAGCTCTTCGGCCAGCAGCAGTTCGAGCCCCTGGGGGCAGGTGGCCAGGAGATCCAGCGTGGCGTCGTGTGGTGGTGGTGTCATCGCGTCGATACCGCTTGGCAGATTCTCGGGGTCCACCGTGTCAGACAGGTGAACGGGTTGTTACAAATCGGGGGTCGACAAGCCCGATCGAAGTGGGCTATCAATACCCCAGTAGCTACTGAAACACGCATGCGTTTGCTGTCAACGGGCTCGCTCTTCATGAACCGGCCCGTGGCACGTTAGGGTAAGGCTCGAGCCGACGGTTGGAGCCTGCCGGTTAGATACCTTTTCAAGAGGTAGTCCAATGAAACGACAGAAACGTGATCGCTTCCAGCGTGCCTACATTCATGGCTACAAGGCAGGTATTTCAGGTCGCTCTCGCGATGACTGTCCGAGCCAGGACATCAATCTTCGCGAATACTGGATGAGCGGTTGGCGTGAAGGTCGTGGGGATCAATGGTCCGGTATGACGGGAGTCTCCGGCATCCACAAGAACCCCATGGTGATGTGACCCCTACCCGCTTTCGGGTTCACACCCACCGATCTCGATAGACTGGAGATCCCAACTCGATGGAGCCCGTGGCACTCACCACGGGCTTTTTGCGTGCCTCACCAACTCATCGCGCGCCGGCCTGGGCCTTCAGGGCCCGGGCGCACTCGCCCACCAGGGCTGGGCCGCGATAGATGAAGCCCGAGTAGAGCTGCACCAGGTCGGCGCCGGCCTCGCGCTTGGCAAGGGCCGCCTCGCCGCTGTCGATGCCCCCCACGCCGATGATCGGCATCTCGGGCAGCTGCCGGCGCAGTTCGCGGATCACCGCATTGGAGGCCTCGAACACCGGGCGGCCGGAAAGCCCCCCGGCCTCCTCGGCGTGGGGCAGTCCCGCCACCGCCTCGCGGGAGATCGTGGTGTTGGTGGCGATCACCGCGTCGATGGCGTTGCCGGTCAGGCAGCGCGCCACCAGGCCGACCTCCTCGGCCTCCATGTCCGGCGCGATCTTCACCGCCAGCGGCACCCGACGGCCGCCGTCGCGGTCGAGCAGGCTGCCCTCCTCGCGCAGCGCCGAGAGCAGGCCATCGAGCTGCTCGCCGAACTGCAGGTTGCGCAGCCCCGGGGTGTTGGGCGAGGAGATGTTCACGGTGATGTAGTGGGCATGGGCATGCACCTTGCGCAGGCAGGCGAGGTAGTCGTCCACCGCCTGCTCCACCGGCGTGGTGAGGTTCTTGCCGATGTTGATGCCGATCACGCCGTCATAGCGGCTCGCCCTGACCTTCGCGACCAGGTGGTCGACCCCGGCGTTGTTGAAGCCCATGCGGTTGATGATGGCGCCGGCCTCGGGCAGCCGGAAGAGCCGCGGCCGCGGGTTGCCTGCCTGGGGCTTCGGGGTCACGGTGCCGACCTCGACGAAGCCGAAGCCCAGCGCCCCCAGGGCGTCGAGGTGGTCGGCGTTCTTGTCGAGGCCGGCCGCCAGGCCCACCCGGTTGGGAAAGCGCAGCCCCATCAGCTCCACCGGGTCCTCGACGCGCTCGCCGCCGAGGCGGCCCGCCAGGCCCAGGCGCCCGGCCAGGTCGAGCCCCCGGAGGGCCACCCCGTGGGCGGTCTCGGCATCGAGGCGAAAGAGGATCGAGCGGGCGAGGGAATACATGGCGTCTCCAGGCGGCGAGGGGCTAGACGTGTCGGCGCAGGAGTATAGCAGCGCCCCCGCCCCATGACGACGCACACCGCCAGGCGGCAGGGTGCGTCGATGCCGGAGGCAGGGCGCGCTCAGCTCTCCTGGCTGCTCTCCGCCAGGTCCACCAGCTCGCGCACGGCCACGGCAAACAGCGGGAAGCCACCCTGGCCACCGCTGCCCACCTGCTCGAGCAGCTTGCACCAGCGGCTGTGCATGCCGGCGTGCAGCTCAAGCCACTGATCGACCCGCTCGCCGGCCTCCCGAGCGCCGCCCTCCATGCGCAGCACGCTGACGGTGAGCGCCAGCTGCTGGCGGTCGACGTCGTCGCGGAAGGTGTCGCGGGCCTGGGCCTGCCAGCTGTCGCGCACCTTGAGGTCGGTGATCTGGCCGATCAGCCACGGCAGCTCCAGGCGGTCGCCGATCTCGTAGAACACCTCGGACACCCGCTGGGGCTTCTCGCTGGCCTGGCGGGCCGCCTGGATGATGCCGAGCCCCGCATAGAGGCTGGCGGCCGCCGCCGAGGCGCCGGCCAGCGCCTCGGGCACGCCGGCCTCGATGAGCTCGGCGCGCCGCGCCTCCCAGGCCGCGAGCTCCTCGCCGCGCAGCCGCTTGCCGATGCCCTCCTGGAGCTGAGCCAGGCGCGGGGCGAAGTACTCGATGGTCTCGCGGGTCTCCATGCCCAGCCGGGCACGCAGGAACCAGCGGGTCGCGCGGCGGATCAGGCGCATCAGGTCGATCATCATGCCGTACTGCACGGCGCTCGGCACCCGGTTGTCCAGGGCCTCGATCTGCTGCCACAGGCTGCCGAGCTGGAACACCTCCCGGGCGATCACATAGGCGCGGGCGATCTCGGCGCGACTGGCCCCGGTGGCGTCGATCAGCCGACGCACGAAGACGATGCCCATATGGTCGACCAGATCGTTGGCCACCTGGGTCGCCACGATCTCGCGCTTGAGGCGATGCTCGTACATCTCGTCGCGGTAGCGCTCCACCAGGGCCGCGGGGAAGATCCGCTCCACGTGGCGCTCCATGACCGGGTCATCGGGCACCTCGGAGGCGATCAGGTCGCCCTTGAGCACGCTCTTGGCGTAGGAGACCAGCACCGAGAGCTCCGGCAGCAGCATGCCCTGCTGGTTGGCGGCGCGCTCCTCGAGCACCTCGTCGGCGGGCAGGAACTCCAGCTCGCGATCCAGCAGCCCCTGGGCCTCGAGCTCGCTGATGAAGCGGCGATAGGGGCCGATCCCCTCCCGGGAGATGGTCTCGGCCAGGTCCAGCGCCTGGGTCTGGCGGTAGTTGTCACGCAGCACCAGCTCGGAGACCTCGTCGGTCATGTCGGCGAGCAGCTGGTTGCGCTGCTTCTCGGTCATGTCGCCGCGCTTGACCACCTCGTCGATGAGGATCTTGATGTTGACCTCATGGTCCGAGCAGTTGACCCCGCCGGCGTTGTCGATGAAGTCGGTGTTGATGCGCACGCCGCGGGCGGCGGCCTCCATGCGGCCACGCTGGGTGAAGCCGAGGTTGCCGCCCTCGCCCACCACCCGGCAGTTGAGCTCGCGACCATCGATGCGCAGGGCGTCGTTGGCCTTGTCGCCCACCTGGGCGTCGCTCTCCTCGCAGCCCTTGACGTAGGTGCCGATGCCGCCGTTCCAGATCAGGTCGACCTCGGACTTGAGCATGGCGCGGATCAGTTCGCTGGGCGAGAGCCGCTCCTCCCGGATGCCGAAGAGGCGCTTCATCTGAGGCGAGATCGGGATCGACTTGGCGCTGCGCTTGAAGATGCCGCCCCCCTCGGAGATCAGCGAGGCATCGAAGTCCTCCCAGCTGGAGCGCGGCATCTCGAACAGGCGCTGGCGTTCGGCGAAGGTCGCCGCGGCGTCGGGGTCGGGATCAACGAAGATGTGCAGGTGGTTGAAGGCCCCCACCAGGCGGATGCGGTCGGAGAGCAGCATGCCGTTGCCGAAGACGTCGCCGCCCATGTCGCCGATGCCCACCACGGTGAACTCGTCCTGCTGGGTGTTCACGCCGAGGTTGCGGAAGTGGCGCTTGACCGACTCCCAGGCCCCCTTGGCGGTGATACCCATCTTCTTGTGGTCGTAGCCGTTGGCGCCACCGGAGGCGAAGGCGTCGCCCAGCCAGTGGCCATACTCGGCGGAGATCTTGTTGGCGATATCGGAGAAGGTGGCGGTGCCCTTGTCCGCCGCCACCACCAGGTAGGGGTCATCCTCGTCGTGGCGCACCACCGCCCTGGGCGGCACCACCTCGCCCCCCTTGAGGTTGTCGGTCACGTCGAGCAGCGCGCGGATAAAGGTCTTGTAGCACTCGATCCCCTCGCGCTGATAGGCCTCGCGATCGCCCTCGGGCAGGCGCTTGCAGACGAAGCCGCCCTTGGCGCCCACCGGCACGATCACCGAGTTCTTGACCTGCTGGGCCTTGACCAGGCCGAGCACCTCGGTGCGGAAGTCCTCGTGGCGATCGGACCAGCGCAGGCCGCCGCGGGCCACCTTGCCGCCGCGCAGGTGAACGCCCTCGAGGCGCGGCGAGCAGACGAAGATCTCGAAGGCCGGCCTGGGCTTGGGCATGCCGGTCACCCGGGCGGGCTCCAGCTTGAAGGCCATGTAGTCCTTGGGCTGCCCATCCGCGCGGGTCTGGTAGTAGTTGGTGCGCAGGGTGGCCTGGATCAGCTCCACGTAGCGGCGCAGCAGCTGGTCATCGTTGAGGCTCGCCACGTCGTCAAGCAGGCGCTGGATGCGTTCGAGGCACGCCTCCTCCTCTCCCTCGGCGGGACGCTCCTCGGGGTCGAAGCGCAGCTCGAAGAGGGTCACCAACTCGCGGGTGATCTCCGGATGGCTGGTGAGGGTGTTGGCCATGTACTCCTGGGAGACGCCGAAGCGGATCTGCTTCATGTAGCGCGCATAGGCGCGCAGCATGGCCACCTCGCGCCAAGTCAGGTTGGCGCCGATGATCAGCCGGTTGAAGCCGTCGTTGTCCGCCTCCCCCGCCCAGATGCGCTGGAACGCCTCGATGAAGGGCTCGCGCATCTCCTGGAGGTTCACCTCGACGCTGGTGTGGTGCTCCAGGTCGAAGTCGTGGATCCAGTAGACGACATCGCTGGCCTCGATCTCGTAGGGGCGCTCGCCGATTACCCGCAGGCCGAGGTTCTCCATCATCGGCAGCACGTCGGAGAGCGGAATCGGCTTATCGCGATGGAACAGCTTGAGATTGACCCCGCTGCCCTCCTCCTCCACCAGCCGGTAGAGCGACAGCGACAGCGGCGCGCCCTCGTCCAGCTCGCCGATATGCTGCAGGTCGTAGACGGCGGTGCGGGCGCTGAAGTCGTCGCGATAGCTGGCCGGGAAGGCATCGCGGAAGCGGTCCATCAGACGGTTGGCCTGCTCCTCGCCGAAGCCCTCGATGCTGGCGGCCTGCAGGTCGTCGCGCCAGTTGCGGGCCAGCTGGGCCACCTTGGCCTCGAGGCGCCTGACGTCATACTCCACCGGCCGGTCGCCCTGGAAGCGCAGGATGAACTGGATGCGGGCCAGCACCGACTCCGAGAGGTAGGTGTTGAAGTCGCCGAAGGTGGCATCGAGCTCCTCGCAGAGCAGGTTCTGGATGCGCACGCGCAGCTCGGTGGAGAAGACATCCCGCGGGATGTAAGCCAGGCAGGAGTAGAAGCGCCCGGGGCGGTCCTCGCGAATGAAGAGCCGCACCCGGCGCCGCTCGCGAATGCTGAGGATGCCAAGCGCGGTCTCGGCCAGCTCGTCGGTGTCGATCTGGAAGAGGTCGTCGCGGGGATAGACCTCGAGGATCTGCAGCAGCTGCTTGCCGTTGTGCCCCTTGGGGTTGAAGCCGGCGATCTCCATGACCGCCTTGAGCCGGCGGCGCAGGATCGGCACGTTGCGCGGTGACTCGTTGTAGACGGTAGCGGTGAACAGGCCCAGGAAGCGGTGTTCGCCGATCAGGTTGCCCTGCTCGTCGTAGCGGTCGATGGAGATGTAGTCGGGGTAGGTCGGGCGATGCACCCGGGCGTGGTGGGCGCTCTTGGCAAACGACAGCAGCTCCGGCACCAGCACGAACTCGCCATTCTCGACGCCGAGCTCGGTGCGGATGCGCTCGCGATAGCGCGGCTGGTCGAGCCGGAAGACCCCCAGCTCGCTGCCCTTGGCCTTGACCAGCTGCTGCTGGCCGCCCTTCGCAGTGACCTGGTAGGCGTCGTAGCCGAGGAAGGTGAAGTTGTCGTGCAGCAGCCACTCGAGGAAGGCGATCGCCTCGCGGTGGTCCTCCGGATCGATCTGGGCCGGACAGGCGGCGCGCAGCTCCTCCAGGGCGGCCTTCACCTGCTCGCGCATCGGCTCGAAGTCGGTGACCGCGGTACGCACGTCCACCAGCACCTCATGCAGGCTGGCCTGGAGCTCGGCCAGCGCGGCCGGGTCGGAGTGGCGATCGATCTCGATGACGATCAGCGACTCCCGGCCGCTCGGCGCATCGGCATCGCGGGGCGAGGCGACCCGAGTCAGGCGAGTGTCTGTGCCGCGCTCGGTGGCCAGCACGGCATTGTGAATGGCATGCACGGTGATGCCGCGACGGTTGAGCTCGATGCGCACCGAGTCCACCAGGAAGGGCATGTCCTCATGCAGCACCGCCACGAAGGTGTGGGGCGACTGCCAGCCGTGCTCCTCGTAGTCGGGGTTGAAGACCCGCACCTTGGGGGAGGCGGCATCGAACTGCTGGAGGAAGTGCCAGACCGACAGGGTGGCCCCGTAGAGGTCGTCCAGGCGGCGATCCTCGAGGTCATCGAAGGGCACGGAGGCGTAGAAGTAGCGAGCGAAGGCGCCCACCTCCGCCGCCTTGCGCTCCTCGAGTCGGGCGTTCAACCGCTCGGAGAGCTGCTTGAGAAAGTCCTGTCTGGCGTCGTTGTTCGCAACATGCAGCATCCTTCACCTCGTGCCTTGGGCCGCGACAGCGACCGGAAGTGTTCGACATGGCGCCCGCCCCGGGCGCCCTGTCGCCAGCTTACGCCACTCTCCGCACCGGCCCCACCGGGATGCCAACATGCTCATGGAGCATGACGGTTGGGCATCGCCACTTGACAGGCTCGCCCCGCGACCCGGTCAACCGCGCCGCTCCAGCAGCACCCCGCACTCGCAGTGGTGGGTCCAGGGAAACTGGTCGAACAGCGCGAAACGGGTGATGGCATGAGTCTCGGTCAGTCGCTCCAGGTTGTCCGCCAGCGTATCCGGATTACATGAAATATAGACGATGCGCTCATAGCCGCTGAGCTGGCGGCAGCTGGCCTCGTCCAGTCCGGCGCGGGGCGGGTCGACCAGCACGGTGGTGAAGTCGTAGTCGTCCAGGGCCCACTCGGCCACCCGCCGGCCGCCCTTCTCGCCCTGGAGGGCCGCGGCGAATTCCTCGGCCGACATGCGTCCCACGGTGACGTTGTCGAGGCCGTTGGCGGTGAGGTTCTCGCGGGCGCTGGCCACCGCGGTGCGCGAGATCTCGGTGGCCAGCACACGGCGGAAGTTCTCGGCCAGCGCCACGGTGAAGTTGCCGTTGCCGCAGTAGAGCTCCACCAGGTCGCCGGCCTGGCTGCCCCGGGTCACCTCCCGCGCCCAGGCGAGCATCGAGCGACAGATCTCGGCATTGGGCTGGGTGAAGCTGTTCTCCACCTGCTGGTAGACAAACTCGCGCCCCTCCACCGTCAGGCGCTCCCAGACGTGGTCGCGCTCGAGCACCAGGCGCTGCTTTCGGGCGCGCCCGATAATCATCACCCCGAGCGTCTCCTGGAGGCGGCGCGCCTCGGCCTCCCAGGCCTCGTCCAGCGGGCGGTGGTAGACCAGGGTCACCAGCGCCTCGCCGGCAAGCGTGGTCAGGAACTCCACCTGGAAGAGCTTGCGGCGCAGCAGGGGAACGTCACGGATGGCGTCGAGCAGGGCCGGCATCAGCTCATTGATGCGACGGCTGGCCACCGGGTACTGGTCGAGGCGAATCACCCTCTTCGTCCTTTTCTTCGGCTCCTCGGGGCCCGCCTCGGACTGCTCTATTTCGAACATGGCATAGAAGAGGTCGTCACCCTCGTGCCAGATCCGGAACTCGCAGCGCTGGCGGTAGTGGCTAGGCGGCGAGGGATAGACCTCGAGGGCCGGCGGCGAGAAGCGCGCAAAGTCGCGGGTGATGCGCTCGCGCTTGGCCTCGAGCTGCTGGTCATAGCGGGCGGGGTCGACAACAGGAATGGCCAAGAAGCCTCCTTCGGGGAATGACAGGAAACGGATGGGGGCTGCGCTCAGTCCAGCTCCAGCAGCCGCGGCTCGGCAAAGCCGAAGCGGGCAAGGCCCGCGGTCAGCCGGGGGTCCAGGGCGGTGACATGGCTCTCTCCCGGACCGCACCGGGGGGCCACGCCGCGCGCCACCTGGGCGGTGCGCCGGGCGATGGCCTCGCTGGAGTCGATCCACGCAATCTCGCGGGGCGCGGCGGCGGCCAGGAAGTCGCGCAGCAGGGGAAAGTGGGTGCAGCCGAGCACCACGGTATCCAGCCGCGGATCCTCCCACAGCGGCGCCAGGGCCCGGCGGATCACCGCGGGGTCCGGGGCCTCGCCGGCCAGCCAGCGTTCGGCCTCGCGGACCAGCTCATCGGCGGCCACCCGGGTCACCCGGCAGTGGGCGGCGAAGGCCTCGATCAGGCCCAGGGTATAGGGACGCGCCACCGTGGCGGAGGTGGCCAGCAGGCCGAAGTGGCCGCTGCGCGAGGAGGCCGCGGCGGGCTTGATGGCCGGCACGGTGCCAACCACGGGAATCGCCAGCCGGCTGCGCAGGGCATCCAGCGCCAGGGTGCTGGCGGTGTTGCAGGCCACCACCAGGGTCACGCAGCGGCTGGCCGACACGGCGGCCTCGCATACCCGCAGGATGCGCGCCACCAGCCAATCGTCCTCGCGCAGGCCGTAGGGGAGCATGGCATTGTCGCAGGCGTA
This sequence comes from Halomonas sp. JS92-SW72, assembly GCF_003547075.1. Classification (NCBI taxonomy): domain Bacteria; kingdom Pseudomonadati; phylum Pseudomonadota; class Gammaproteobacteria; order Oceanospirillales; family Halomonadaceae; genus Halomonas; species Halomonas sp. JS92-SW72. The sequence continues at coordinate 517,393 of NZ_CP032147.1, read as the reverse complement.
GGCCAGCGCGGCCTCCGGCAGCTGGTGACGCAGGGCCGTCACCACGGAGAGCCCCCCCACCCCGGAGTCGAAGACCAGGATCGGTCCGCCGCTCATGAGCACGCCCCGTCAACGCCGCAGGCGGCATCACGGTCGGGACGGCGGTGGAGCGTCGACGAGTGTCGGGGGTCTGGCATCACGAGGCACCGGCTGGAAGTGGCGACATTCTACCCCAGCCGGCGCCCGCTGGCAGCCCGGGTCAGGCGAGTTCGGGCGTCTCGCGAAGCTCGGCGTAGAGCTCCGGATAGGCCTCCTGGAGGCGCTCCAGTTCGGCCGCGGCACCCTCGGGAAGCGCCTGGGCGAGGCGATCGAGGTCCTGTTCGTTGAAGTGCTCGCGAATCATCGGGAAGAGCAGCTCCCGCTCGTCGCGCAGGTAGGCGCGGTGGGCATCCAGGTACGCCTTGAGGTCGTCGGCGAAGCGATCCATGGGGATCACCGCGTCCATCAGGATCATGTCGATATCGCTGGAGAGGCGACTCAGCTGGACCTTCAGCGCCTGATAGTCGGCGGCGAGACGCTCGGTCATCGGCCGGCTGCCGGGGTCGAGCTCTGCCAGACGCTCGCTGAACAGCCGCTCCAGGGGCAGGGTGAAGCCTTCCATGTAGTCCAGGATGTAGTCCACCACCTCACGCACCAGCTGGAAGTTGGGGCGCTCGCCTGCCGCGAGGGTCTTATGCTTCAGCTGCAGAACGTGCAACATGCGAGCCATGTTGGCATGATCCAGACGCAGTTGGGTCAGCACGGGCATGTCGGGCCCTCCTGTGTAGTGACATCATTGCAGGGACGTACGGAGTCGGCACACGCTTTCATTGGATGCGCCATCGGGGATGAGGTTCATCGACTGCCTGGCCGGCGATGATACCTCCCCACTCTAGCAGCCACTCCCCCGACCTGCCTCTGTCCGAGATCAACGTAAGGAACCTGCCATGGACCTCTTCGCCGATGAGAGCGATCACGACGCCCCACTGGCCTGGCGCATGCGGCCCCGCACCCTGGCCGACTATGTGGGCCAGCAGGCGCTGGTAGGCCCCGGCCGCCCCCTGGCCCGCATGATCGAGACCGGCGTGGTGCGCTCGATGATCCTGTGGGGGCCACCGGGCAGCGGCAAGACCACCCTGGCGGAGATCCTGGCCGCCGAGTCCGGCGCCGAACTGGAGCACCTCTCGGCGGTGATGGCCGGCGTCAAGGAGATTCGCGCCGCGGTGGAGCGGGCCCGGGCGCGCCAGGCTCGCGGCCAGGCGACGCTGCTGTTCCTCGACGAGATCCACCGCCTGAACAAGAGCCAGCAGGACGCCCTGCTGCCCCACGTGGAGTCGGGGCTGCTGACCCTGATCGGCGCTACCACCGAGAACCCCTCCTTCGAGGTCAACTCGGCGCTGCTCTCGCGGGCCCGGGTGCACGTGCTGACCTCGCTCGGCGAGGCGGAGCTGGTCGAGGTGCTGCGCCGGGCGCTGGCCGACGAGGCCCGCGGCCTGGGCGCTCGACGCCTGCGAGTCGATGATGAGGTGCTGGCCCTGCTGGCCCGGGCCGCCGCCGGGGACGCCCGCCGGGCGCTGGGCCTGCTGGAGACCGCCTGCGACTTCGCCGAGCCCGATGGCGAAGATGGCGAGGTGGTGCGCCGCGAGGCGCTGGTCGACGTGCTCGGCCACCAGGCCAGCGCCTTCGACAAGCAGGGCGATCACTACTACGACCTGCTCTCGGCGATCCACAAGTCGGTGCGCTCCTCACGCCCCGATGCCGCTCTGCTCTACATCGCCCGTTTCGTGCAGGGCGGCGGCGACCCGCTGGACGTGGTCCGGCGCCTGACCGCCATCGCCTCCGAGGACGTGGGCAACGCCGACCCGCGCGCCCTGCCGCTGGTGATGGCCGCCTGGGACGCCTACCTGCGCCTGGGCGACCACGAGGGGCAGCGGGCCATCGCCCACGCCGCCATCCATCTGGCGGTGGCGCCCAAGAGCAATGCCATCGACCAGGCCTGGAAGCGTGCCCAGGCCTTCGTGGCCAGCCAGCCACGGCTGGAGGTGCCCGGCTACCTGCGCAACGCGCCGACGAAGCTGATGGAGAGCCTGGGCCACGGCCATGGCTACCGCTACGCCCACCATGAGCCCCATGCCTACCCCGCCGGCAGCAGCCACGACTGCTGGCCGGAGGAGACGCCCCGAGAGCGCTTCTACCGGCCGACCGAGCAGGGCCAGGAGAAGCGCTACGGCCAGCTGATGGCCTGGCGCGAGCAGCTCGACGCCGAGGCCGACGAGGGCGGCGGCGCCTAGCACCAGAGCGAGCGCCGGGCTTCCACCAGAAACGCCGGAGCCCCCGTCGGATTCCTTCCGACGGGGGCTCCCTGGCATGTGGCACCGGCCGCCCGTGAACCGAGCGGCTGGCCGAGGCCTCAGTGCGTATCGCGGATCACATCGGTGCCCTCGGGGATCTCGAAGACGAAGCGGCTGTCGTCGATGGCCTGGTTCATGGTGGCATCGCGGAACTCGATGGCGGTGCGCTGCCCGGTGCTGTCGGTCATCTGCAGGGTGGTCAGCAGCTCACCGCGGAAGGTCATCTTCAGCTCCTCGAAGAGGGTATCCGCGGATTTGGGCAGCAGGGTGAAGGTCTCGGCGCTCCCCTGCTGCTGGCGAGTCACGTCGTAGCTGTCGACCAGGTCGCTGGCGCTGCCGGAGAGCAGCAGGGCCGGGGTATGGGTGACGCGATGATCCAGGGCCTGGATGGTGGCCTGTTCCAGGTCGGGGTCGTGCAGCATCACCTCCTCGCCGTCGGAGATCACCTCCTGCTGGTAGGGAGCCTCCACCTCCCAGCGGAACTTGCCGGGACGCGCGAGCCACATCTGGCCGTGGGCCTCCTGGAGACGCTCGCCGCTGGCGTCGAGGATCTGCTGCTCGAAGCGCGCCTCGAAGGTCTGCAGCGGCTCGAGCATGCGGGTCAGGCGATCCGCCCCTTCGCTGGCCAGGGCCGCGAGCGGCATGGCCAGGGTCATGGTGATAGCGGCAAGGGTCTTCTTCACTGTCATGGTGCTCTGTCTCCCTGGACGGTTCCAACTGGAATCCTGTCACTCGGACTGTGTGGACGCCGGCGGGTTGCAGGCCTGCCGACGCTTTCATGCTGGTTGCATGGTTGAAGGGGGGCGTCTCCCAGGGGAGACGCCCGCGTCGGTGGCGGGCGCGCTGCTAGTCGCCCCCCGCCCGCGGGGACAGCACCTCGCGGGAGCCGTTGGTCCCCATGGTGGAGACGACACCGGCCATCTCCATGGCCTCCACCAGGCGCGCCGCGCGGTTGTAGCCGATCTTGAAGCGGCGCTGCACGGCCGAGATCGACGCTCGGCGCGAGTCGATGACGAACTGCACCGCCTCGTCGTAGAGGGCATCCTGCTCGGCATCGTCGCCGTCACCGACGCCCTCGGCCTCGAGGCCGGTGAGCGCCTCGGCGGAGACGCCGCCGGAGAGGATCTCCTCGATATACTCGGGCTCGCCGCGGCGCTTCCAGTCCTCCACCACCCGGTGCACCTCGTCGTCGTCGACAAAGGCGCCGTGGACCCGGGTCGGCAGGCCGGAGCCCGCCGGCAGGTAGAGCATGTCGCCGTGGCCCAGCAGGTTCTCGGCGCCGCCCTGGTCGAGGATAGTGCGCGAGTCGATCCGCGAGGAGACCTGGAAGGCCATCCGCGTGGGGATGTTGGCCTTGATCAGGCCGGTGACCACGTCCACCGAGGGGCGCTGGGTGGCCAGTATCAGGTGGATGCCGGCGGCCCGCGCCTTCTGGGCCAGGCGGGCGATCAGCTCCTCGACCTTCTTGCCGACGATCATGAACATGTCGGCGAACTCGTCGACCACCACCACGATATAGGGCAGCTTCTCCAGCACCGGCGGTGCCTGGTGCATCTCCCAGGGCTGCGGCTCCCACAGCGGATCGGCCACCTGGGCGCCGGCCTGCTCCGCCTCATCGAGCTTGGCATTAAAGCCGGCGATGTTGCGCACCCCCATGGTCGCCATCAGCTTGTAGCGACGCTCCATCTCGGCCACGCACCAGCGCAGGGCGTTGGCCGCCTCCTTCATGTCGGTCACCACCGGCGCCAGCAGGTGCGGGATGCCGTCGTAGACGGAGAGCTCGAGCATCTTGGGGTCGACCATGATCAGCCGCAGCTGCTCGGGCGTGGCCTTGAGCAGCATGGAGATCAGCATGGCGTTGACGCCCACCGACTTGCCCGAGCCGGTGGTGCCGGCCACCAGCAGGTGGGGCATCTTGCCCAGGTTGGCCACCACCGGGCCACCGCCGATGTCCTGGCCCAGCGCCAGGGTCAGGGCGGAATCGGCCTGCTGGTAGCGGTCGGAGTCGATCACCTCGCGCAGGCGGATCATCGCCCGATGGGGGTTGGGAATCTCGATGCCCACCGTGGGACGGCCCGGGATTACCTCCACCACCCGCACGCTCTTGACCATCAGCGAGCGCGCCAGGTCCTTGGCCAGGTTGCTGATCTTGGAGACCTTCACCCCGGCGGCAGGCTTGATCTCGAAGCGCGTGATGACCGGCCCCGGCCAGGTGTCGACCACCTCGGCCTTGACGCCATACTCGCGCAGCCGCACCTCGAGGAGCTCGGCCATCTCGGCCAGCTGGTCACCGGTGTAGTTCTGCTGCTGGGGTTCCGGTGGCGTCAGCAGGCGCAGACTGGGCAGCTCGCCCTCCGGCTCCGGCAGCTCGTCCAGCACCGGACGCTGGCTCTGCAGGTGCTCCACGGTCCACAGCCGCATGCCGGAATCGTCGGCGGCCTCCCGGGCCTGCTCGGCGGTGGCCAGGCGCGGCGGAGCATCACCGCCCTGCGCGTCACCATCGAAGGCCTCCTCGGGCTCCTCCGGCTCCGGCGGCTGCAGCGCTGCACTGCGCTGGGGCGGGGCTTCCGGGGCGGGCGGCCGGGGCGGCTCGACGGCGCTGTCGGCCCGCTCGGGCTCGTCCCAGGCGAGCCTCGGCTCATCGTCATCCGCCTCGTCCCAGTCGATCTCCTGCCAGTCCACCAGGCCAGGCTCGCGACGGCCGCTCTCGCGCAGGGGGTGCGGCGAGGCCGCAGAGGAGGCACGGGCGGGCGGCATCTCCGGCTCAGCGGCGCGCAGCGGGTCGACGGGTTCGTCGCGGGGGGAAGGCTCGGGAGAGGCCGTGGTGCCCTCCTCCCGGAACGCCTCGGCGGACGCCGGTGCTTCATGGCGACTCGCCCGCAGTGAGGGGCCCTCCCAGGCGGCGGCGGGCTCATCATCGTCGGGAAGCATCGGCTCGGGCACCGTTTCCGGCCTGCGAGGTGAGCTGGCCTCGCCGGCGGGCGTCGCCGCCGGCGCTCGGGGCTCGGAGGCCTGGCCGGCGGGTGTCCGCGCCGTTACCTCGTCGTCGGGCCTGGCGGCATCAGGCCGTGCCACCGGAGCCGACGGCGCGGGGCCCTCGGCGCGGGCCAGCCCACCAGCCGAGGCGCCTTCGGTCGCGGCACTGGCCGCGCCGGCGGCCACACCGGCTACCGCCCCGCCACCCGGCACGCCGCCCGGCGAACGCTCGCTGTAGGCCGCCCCCGGCTGCTTGGCCGAGGGGGTCTTCTCGGGGACTTCCCAGGGGATCTCGGTGTCGCCGTCGTTGCCGAAACCGGGCTCGCGGCGGCCGGGGGCCTGAAGATCGATCTCGGGCTCACGGGAGCGGCCGCCAGGCAGCAGCCGCTGCCACCAGCGGGAGCGGCGGGATGATTCTTCCTCGGCAGGCTCCTCGGCCTCGGGCGCCGGCGAGGCGGGAGAGGCTTCCTCGGCCGCTCCCTTGGTGTCCGGTTCGACGCGCTCATAGGCCGGCTCACGGGTAAAGGCGAAGCGTTCCGCCAGCCAGCCCCACACGCGCAGGGCGCGCAGCCCCAGCTCGTCCATCACCGAGAGCCAGGAGAGGCCGGTCAGCAGCGGCAGGCCGCAGAGCAGCGCCGCCAGCGCCGCCAGGCCGGTGCCGCCGGAGCCCACCAGGGGCACCAGGGCGCCCACTAGCCCCTCGCCGAGGATGCCCCCCGAGGAGTAGGGAAGCACCGTTTCTGCCGGGGGCCGATAGAAGTGCAGCGCGCCCAGGGTGGTAGTGCCGAGCAGCACCAGCACCAGGCCACCACCGCGCACCGCCAGCGCCGTGGCGTCCCACTCCAGGACGATCCCCTGGCGGGCCCGCAGCAGCCGCCAGGCGGCGTAGCCCAGCATGGTCGGCCACCACAGGGCGCTGGCGCCGAACAGCGAGTAGAGCACATCGGAGAGCCAGGCCCCCACCGCCCCCATCCAGTTGTCGATGTGGGTCTCGGGCCCGCTGCGCGACCAGCCGGGATCACCGGGTTCGAAGCTGAACAGGGCCAGCAGCAGGAAGACGCAGCCGGCCAGCAGCACGATGGCCACCCCCTCCCGCGCCGAGCCCTGCAGCTTCACGCCGAAACGCCTGGCCGTCTCCCTGGCCTGGGCCGCGCTCACTCGACGCGGCGAGGACTTCTTGTTGACACTCAAGTGGTCATCCCCCTTGCGCCACCGCTGGCGTCTTCCAGTTGATTGGCGCCAATCATACCGAGCCAGGCCCGCCCATCACAGTGGCCCGAACGCCTTGAGCCGAGGCGCCGCGAGCGGCACACTGGCCTCCCCTTCTGCTGGATGCCCGCCGATGGTGCCCTGGCTGCTCGAGCGCCCGATCCGCTTCCCGCCCGTCACGGCGGCCCTGCGCGACCCCGACGGTCTGCTGGCCGCCGGCGGTGCCCTCGATCCCGGCTGGCTGCTGGCCGCCTACCGGCGCGGGATCTTTCCCTGGTACGGGGACGATCAGCCGATCCTGTGGTGGAGCCCTGACCCGCGCATGGTGCTCTTCCCGGAGGAGCTCAGGGTGCGTCGCAGCCTGGCCAAGCGGCTGCGCCACGCCGGCTTCACGATCACCGCCAACCGCGCCTTCAACGCCGTGATGACCGCCTGCGCCGAGCCGCGTGCCGGGCAGCCAGGCACCTGGATCACCGACGAGATGCGTGCGGCCTACGCCCGGCTTCACGCCCTGGGGGCGGCGCACTCCGTCGAGGTCTGGCAACGGGAGCGCCTGGTGGGCGGCCTCTACGGCGTCGCGCTGGGACCGGCCTTCTTCGGCGAGTCGATGTTCACCCGGGTGGCGGACGCCTCCAAGGTGGCCCTGGTGCATCTGGCCCGGGCCATGTCGTCGGGCGGCGGGCGGCTGATCGACTGCCAGATGCACACCGCCCACCTGGCAAGCCTCGGCGCCCGGGATATCGCCCGCGCCGAGTTCATCGGCTATCTTGAGAGGTGGCTGGGCAAGCCCCAGGATGTGGAGCCCGACGCCCTATCCTTTACCCCGGCCTGCTGGTCCTTCGAAGCCATCGGCGAGCCCCCCGGGGGGCCGCCAGTGAACGCCACCAGGAGCCGGAGAGAGCCGTCGTGAGCAGTAACGCCCCCCGCCAGCCCGTCCGGGATCTACGCTTCTTCCTGACCGTACCCCATGCCTGCAGCTATCTGGCCGGGCGCGAGGCAACGACCCTGTTCCTCGACCCCCAGGAGTCGCCCGGGCAGGGCGTCTACGACTCCCTGGCACTGCTCGGCTTCCGGCGCAGCGGCCGCCATCTTTACCGGCCCCACTGCGAAGGCTGCAGCGCCTGCATCTCGGTGCGCCTGCCGGTGGCGGAGTTTGCCCCGAACCGCAGCCAGCGCCGGCTGGCCAGGCGCAATGCCGACCTGACTCTGCACCTGCGCCCGGCGATCTTCGACCCGGAACACTACGGCCTCTATGCCCACTATATCCGCACCCGGCACGCCGACGGCGACATGTACCCGCCGAGCCACGAGCAGTACCGCACCTTCCTGACCCTGGATCAGGAGTATGCACGGCTGCTGGAGTTCCGCCTCGCAGGCCGGCTGGTGGCCGTCGCGGCCTTTGACCAGCTCGAGCACGGCCTGTCGGCCATCTACACCTTCTTCGACCCCGACCCCGCACTGGAGCGGCGCTCCCTGGGCACCTTCGCGGTGCTCACCCTGGTGGAACAGGCGCGTCGCCGCGGCCTGCCCCACGTCTATCTGGGCTACTGGATACGCGAATGCCGCAAGATGGCCTACAAGCAGGCGTTCCAGCCCCTGGAGATGCTCGAGGGCCGCCACTGGCGGCGCCTGATTCCCGCCTGACCCCCGCCGCCGAGTGCGATGCTTTGCCATGTCGGCCGGCATGCGGCACAATATCGCGCTATTCTTTCAGGGCGGCAGCGCCCTGCCGAGCGTCATATCCATCAGCGAGGAACCGCCTATATGGCACGTGAAGACCATATCGAAATGGAAGGCGTCATCGTCGACACCCTCCCCAACACCACCTTCCGCGTCGAGCTGGAAAACGGCCACGTGGTCACCGCGCATATCTCCGGCAAGATGCGCAAGAACTACATCCGCATCCTGACCGGCGACAAGGTCAAGGTGGAGCTGACTCCCTACGACCTGACCAAGGGTCGCATCGTCTACCGCTCCCGCTGAGCCGCGGTCGAGCCTCCCCCAGCCCGACGCCAGCCGCACAGGACAACGCCCCGTCGATCGACAGGGCGCTGCATCGTATGCGGGTGTCGGCCGTCAGGGTGCGTCGGCCAGCTCCGCTTCGGTGGAGAGATGGAGCTCGCCCTCCTCCACGGTGACGTGCACTACGCCGCCGTGCTCCGAGAGCTCGCCGAACAGGATCATCTCCGCCAGCGGCTTCTTGAGCTTCTCCTGGATCAGCCTCGCCATGGGGCGAGCGCCCATGTCAGGGTCGTAGCCCTTCTCGGCCAGCCAGTCCCGGGCTGCCAGGTCCACATCCAGCTGCACCCGCTTCTCGTCGAGCTGCGCCTGCAGCTCCACCAGGAACTTGTCCACTACACTGCGCACCACCGAGGCGGGCAGGGCGTGGAACTGGATGATGCCGTCCAGACGGTTGCGGAACTCCGGCGAGAAGGTCTTGCGAATCACCTCCATGGCATCGGTGGAGTGGTCCTGATGCTGGAAACCGATGGAGCGCCGGGTGGCCTGCTCGACCCCGGCGTTGGAGGTCATGATCAGGATCACGTGGCGGAAGTCCGCCTCGCGGCCGTTGTTGTCGGTCAGACGACCGTGGTCCATCACCTGCAGCAGCAGGTTGAAGACCTCGGGATGCGCCTTCTCGAGCTCGTCGAGCAGCAGCACGCAGTGCGGATGCTTGGTGATCGCCTCGGTCAGCAGGCCGCCCTGGTCGTAGCCCACGTAGCCCGGCGGGGCACCGATCAGCCGCGACACCGTGTGACGCTCCATGTACTCGGACATGTCGAAGCGCACCAGCTCGATCCCCATGATCTTCGACAGCTGGCGGGCCACCTCGGTCTTGCCCACCCCGGTGGGGCCGGCGAACAGGAAGCTGCCCACCGGCTTGTCCGGCGCCTTGAGCCCGGCCCGGGAGAGCTTGATCGCGGCAGAGAGGCTGTCGATCGCCTCGTCCTGGCCGAAGACCAGCATCTTGAGGTCGCGATCGAGGTTCTCGAGCAGCTTGCGGTCGGAGCTGGAGACGCTCTTCGGCGGAATCCGCGCGATGGAGGCGACCACTGCCTCCACCTGGGCGGTATCGATGGTGTCGATGCGCACCTCGGGCGGCAGCAGGCGCTGGTGGGCGCCGGCCTCGTCGATCACGTCGATGGCCTTGTCCGGCAGGTGGCGGTCGCTGATGTAGCGATCCGCGAGCCTCGCGGCGCTCTCGAGGGCCGCATCGGTGTACTTGAGCCGGTGATGCTCCTCGAAGCGCGAACGCAGCCCCTTGAGGATGCGAATGGTGTCCTCCACCGAGGGTGCCGGCACGTCGACCTTCTGGAAGCGGCGGGCCAGCGCGCGATCCTTCTCGAAGATCCCGCGGTACTCCTGGAAGGTGGTGGAGCCGATGCAGCGCAGCTCACCGGAGGAGAGCAGCGGCTTGAGCAGGTTGGACGCGTCCATCACCCCGCCCGAAGCGGCACCAGCGCCGATCACGGTGTGGATCTCGTCGATGAAGAGGATGGCGTTGGGCTGCTTGCGCAGCTCCGCCAAGAGCCCCTTGAGGCGCTTCTCGAAGTCGCCGCGGTACTTGGTGCCGGCGAGCAGGGCGCCCATGTCCAGCGAGTAGACCACGGCATCGCTGATTACCTCGGGCACGTCCTCCTCGACGATGCGCTTGGCCAGACCCTCGGCGATGGCGGTCTTGCCCACGCCGGCTTCACCCACCAGCAGCGGATTGTTCTTGCGCCGCCGGGCGAGGATCTGCACCACCCGCTCGAGCTCATGCTCGCGGCCAATCAGCGGGTCGATCTTGCCCATGCGGGCCTGTTCGTTGAGGTTGGTGGCATAGCCGGTGAGCGGGTTGGCCCCGTGCTCGCTGGCCCCCTCCTCGCTCTCCTCGGACTCCGAGGGGGACGACGAGGGGCTCTGGCCGTGCCCGGCCACCTTGGAGATGCCGTGGGCGATGTAGTTGACGGCATCGACACGCGCGACGTTCTGCTGCTTCAGGAAGTAGACCGCCTGGCTCTCCTGCTCGGAGAAGATCGCCACCAGCACATTGGCCCCGGTGACCTCGCTCTTGCCGGAAGACTGCACGTGGAAGACCGCCCGCTGCAGGACGCGCTGGAAGCCCAGGGTCGGCTGGGTCTCGCGGTCTGACTGATCCTCGGGAATCAGCGGCGTGGTGGAGTTGATGAAGTCCTGCAGGTCGGAGCGCAGCTTGTCGAGGTTGGCCCCGCAGGCACGCAGCACATCGGCCGCGGAGGCGTTGTCCAGCAGCGCCAGCAGCAGGTGCTCCACGGTCATGAACTCGTGCCGCTTGGAGCGCGCCACGGTGAACGCCGTGTTCAGGGTCAGTTCAAGTTCTTTGCTCAGCATGGCAGTCCCCTTCTTGCCGCCCAGGGCATTGCGTCGGATCTTTCGTCATCCGGCATCATCAACATCGGGCACAAACGCCTCCGTTGCAAGCCTTGCTGCCAACGGCAGGCGGTGACCACCCGTCGCGACCATGTCCGGGGGGAGTCAGTCCGCCGCCTCGATGTCCGAGAGCAGCGGATGTTGACACTCTCTAGCGTATTGATTGACCTGATGGCTTTTGGTTTCCGCGATATCGCGAGTGAAGATGCCGCAGGTCGCCTTGCCCTGCGTATGCACCGTCAGCATCACCTGCACCGCGGTCTCGCTGTCCATATGAAAGAAGGTCTGCAGCACCTCTACCACGAACTCCATGGGGGTGAAGTCGTCGTTGTGCAATACCACCTTGTACATCGGCGGGCGCGCCAGCGCAGGCTCGGCGCTCTGCACCGCCAGGTCGCCCTCCTCGTCGGTCCCCGGAGGGCGGGTCATGCCGCACCATATCTGTCGTTGCCACATAGCGGGAGACTACTCGTTTCACGGGCCGGCTAGCGGGCGGGTCAGGACGTTTTGACGTCGCCCGGCCGGCGGGGTTCATCTTGCTCTTCAACGCAGCGCCAGGCCTCAACGCAACGGCCCCCGCCCGTCATCCAGGCAGGGGCCGATGCACTCGCGGCTGACAGCGCTACCGACCTCTCGGCATCAATCGCGCCGAGAGAGCGCTTAGCCCTTGGCAGCTCAGTCCTTGGCCGCTCAGTCCTTGGAAACCAGGGCCAGGGCGGCATTGAGGGTCGCGCTCGGGCGCATGGCCGCGTCCGTCAGCTCACGGTCAGGGTGATAGTAGCCCTTGATGTCCATGGCCTGACCCTGCACCGAATTGAGCTCTTCGATGATCACCTCCTCCTTGGCCTTGAACTCCTCGGCCAGCCTGGTGAACAGCGCCTTGAGCTCGGCATCCTCGTCCTGCGCCGCCAGGGCCTCGGCCCAGTACATCGCCAGGTAGAAGTGGCTGCCGCGGTTGTCCAGCTCGCCGACCTTGCGCGAGGGCGACTTGTTGCTGTCCAGGAACTGACCGTTGGCCTCGTCCAGCGCCTTCGCCAGCACCAGCGCGCGGCGGTTGTCGAAGGTCTTGCCCAGGTGCTCCAGGGAGGCGGCCAGGGCCAGGAACTCGCCGAGGGAGTCCCAGCGCAGGTGGTTCTCCTCGAGGAACTGCTGGACGTGCTTGGGCGCAGAGCCGCCGGCGCCGGTCTCGAACAGGCCGCCACCGTTCATCAGCGGGACGATGGAGAGCATCTTGGCGCTGGTGCCCAGCTCCATGATCGGGAAGAGGTCGGTGAGGTAGTCGCGCAGCACGTTGCCGGTGACGGAGATGGTGTCCTCGCCGCGACGGATGCGCTCCAGGGAGAACTTCATGGCCTCCACCGGGGACATGATGCGGATGTCCAGGCCGCTGGTGTCGTGCTCGGCGAGGTAGGCCTCGACCTTCTTGATCAGCGAGGCATCGTGGGCGCGCTCGGCGTCGAGCCAGAACACCGCCGGGGTCTCGCTGTCGCGGGCGCGGGTCACGGCGAGCTTGACCCAGTCCTTGATCGGCGCGTCCTTGGTCTGGCACATGCGCCAGATGTCGCCCTTCTCCACGGCGTGCTCGAAGAGCACCTCGCCGGCGTCACTGGTGACGCGCACGGTGCCATCCGCCGGGATCTGGAAGGTCTTGTCGTGGGAGCCGTACTCCTCGGCCTTCTGGGCCATCAGGCCGACATTGGGCACGCTGCCCATGGTGGTCGGATCGAAGGCGCCGTTGGCCTTGCAGTCCTCAATCACCGCCTGGTAGATGGTCGCGTAGCAGCGATCCGGGATCACCGCCTTGGCGTCGTGGAGGGCATCATCGGCGCCCCACATCTTGCCGGAGTCGCGGATCATCGCCGGCATGGAGGCGTCGATGATCACGTCGCTGGGCACGTGGAGGTTGGTGATGCCCTTGTGGGAGTTGACCATGGCAAGGCGCGGACGCTCGGCGTAGAGCGCCTCGATATCGGCCTTGATCACCTCCTGCGTCTCGGCGGGCAGCTGCTCGATGGTGGCGTAGAGATCGCCGATGCCGTTGGTGGCATCGAAGCCGACCTTCGCCAGGGCGTCGGCGTGCTTCTCCAGCACGTCACGATAGAACTCCTTCACCACGATGCCGAACATGATCGGGTCGGAGACCTTCATCATGGTGGCCTTGAGGTGTAGGGAGAAGAGCACGTCCTTCTCCTTCGCGTCGGCGACCTGCTCCTTGATGAAGGCGGAGAGCGCCTTGTGGCTCATCACCGCCCCGTCGATCACCTCGCCGGCCAGCACCGGGGTCGTCTCCTTGAGCACGGTGGCGGTGCCGTCCTTTCCGACCAGCTCGATCTTCACCGAACCCTCGGCGGCCAGGGTGGCGGACTTCTCGCTGCCGTAGAAGTCACCCTCGCTCATGCAGGCCACGTGGGACTGGGAGTCGGCGCTCCACTCGCCCATGCGATGGGGGTACTTGCGGGCATAGTTCTTCACGGACTTGGGCGCGCGGCGGTCGCTGTTGCCCTCGCGCAGCACCGGGTTCACCGCGCTGCCCTTGGTGCGGTCGTAGCGCGCCTTGATGTCACGCTCCACCTGGGTGGTGGGCTCATCGGGATAGTCGGGAAGCTTGTGGCCCTGGGCCTGCAGCTCGCGGATGGCCGCCTTGAGCTGGGGCACCGAGGCGCTGATATTGGGCAGCTTGATGATGTTCGCTTCGGGGGTCTTGGCCAGTTCGCCCAGCTCGGCCAGGTGGTCGCCGATCTGCTGGGCCTCGGTCAGGTATTCGGGAAACTGGGAGAGAATGCGGCCGGCCAGGGAGATATCGCGGGTCTCCACGATGACGCCCGCGGAGTCGGTATAGGCATCGATGATCGGCAGCAGGGAAAAGGTGGCCAGGGCCGGCGCTTCGTCGGTCAGCGTGTAGATAATCTTCGGCGTTTTTGACATGTTGGCGTTGATCTCTCTGGTCACTGCGGTGGCATGAAACTGGATCGGTAGCGCGCGCTCACGATGTCTGCAACGGGGGACCGGCGTGCTCCGCCCACTGTTGTGATCGTGCGGGGATGCGCTTGGCATCGACCCGGTGGCGGAGTCTCGGCAGATCCCTGAACGACGAGGGCGCTCCCGGCGAGCGGGCGCATTATATCAGCCCGCCCGAGCCGGCGCATGAGCAATAAGGCTGACGCGCCGCCCCCTGCCATCCTGCCGCACTTGCCGGTAAGCTTGCCCCATGAGCACCCTCTACCTGCTGCACAAGCCCTACCGCATGCTGTCCCAGTTCACCGACCGGGCCGGCGAGGACGGCGAACGTCGCGCGACCCTTGCCGACGTCATCGATGTACCCGGCATCTACCCGGCCGGGCGCCTCGACCACGACTCCGAGGGGCTGCTGCTGCTCTCCGACGACGGCGAGCTGATCCACCGCATCAGCCACCCGCGCCACAAGCAGCCCAAGACCTACCGCGTCCAGGTGGAGGGCAAGCCCGATGACGCCGCCCTGCAGGCGCTGCGCCAGGGCGTCGCGCTCGGCGACGGCATGACGAAGCCGGCCAAGGTGCGCCGCCTGGAGGCGAGCGGCCTGCCCGAGCGCGACCCGCCGCTGGACCCCAGGCGCCACCCGGTGACCACCTGGCTGGAGATCACCATCAGCGAGGGGCGCAACCGCCAGGTCCGGCGGATGACCGCCCACGTCGGCCACCCCACCCTGCGCCTGGTGCGCGTGGCCATCGGCCCCTGGCGCCTCGACGGCCTGGCCCCCGGGGAGTGGCGCCGCGAGACCCTGCATGCACCGACCCCGTCGCGCCGTGACCGGCCGAGCCAGGGCCGCGCCCCGCGCCGCAAGCCCGCCACGCGAGGCGGCAGGCGATGAGTCGCTGGCAGCCCTACGTGACCGTGGCCTGCGTTGTGGAGCGCGCCGGCGCCTTCCTGATGGTGGAGGAGGACCGCGGCGGCCCCGCCACCCTCTTCAACCAGCCCGCCGGCCACCTGGAACCGGACGAGCAGATCCTCGACGCCGCTCTGCGCGAGGTGGCCGAGGAGACCGCCTGGCGGGTCGGCGTCAGCGACTACCTGGGGATGTATGTCTACCGGGCGCCGGATGGCAAGACCTTCCACAGCCACGCCTTCTTCGGCATGGCGCTGGCCCACCTGGGCAGCGAGCTGGACCCGGCGATCCGAGCCGTGCACTGGCTGACCCTCGAGGAGATCGAGGCCCTGGATCGCGAGGGTCGCCTGAGAAGTCCGCTGGTGCTGCGTCGCATCCGCGACGCCCAGGCCGGGCGCTTCTACCCCATGGACGTCATCCACGAACGCTGAGTGAGCCGCGCCCGGCGCTCAGATCATGTATAATCTTGCCCCATTTATGTCACACCGACTCCGAGGGCGCCCATGACCGCCACCCCAGGCAAGGTGATCGTCGGCATGTCCGGCGGCGTCGACTCCTCCGTCTCTGCCCTGCTGCTGCTCGAGCAGGGCTATCAGGTCGAAGGCCTGTTCATGAAGAACTGGGACGAGGACGACGGCACCGAATACTGCACCGCCAAGGCCGACCTGGCGGACGCCGAGGCCGTCTGCGACAGGCTCGGCATCCGGCTGCACACCGCCAACTTCGCCGCCGAGTACTGGGACAACGTCTTCGAGCACTTCCTGGCCGAGTACAAGGCCGGGCGAACGCCGAACCCGGACATCCTCTGCAACCGCGAGATCAAGTTCAAGGTGTTCCTGGAGTATGCCGAGATGCTCGGCGCCGAGAAGATCGCCACCGGCCACTATGTTCGCCAGGGCGAGCGCCGCGGCCCGACGGACGGCCTGCTGCGGCCGCGGCTGCTCAAGGGGCTCGACGCCAACAAGGACCAGAGCTACTTCCTGCACGCCGTGCCCGAGGCCGCCATCGCCCGCACCCTCTTCCCGGTGGGCGAACTGGAGAAACCCGAGGTGCGCGCCATCGCCGAGCGCCACGATCTGGTGACCGCCAGGAAGAAGGATTCGACCGGCATCTGCTTCATCGGCGAGCGGCGCTTCCGCGACTTCCTCAAGCAGTACCTGCCGGCCCAGCCCGGGGTGATCGAGACCCCCGAGGGCGAGGCGATCGGTGAGCACATGGGGCTGATGTACTACACCCTGGGTCAGCGCCAGGGCCTGGGCATCGGCGGGCTCGCCAATCACCCGGAGGCCCCCTGGTACGTGGCCGCCAAGGATCTCGAGCGCAACGTGCTGATCGCCGTGCAGGGCAAGCACCACCCGCTGCTCTACACCGACAGCCTGGCCACCGAGGCCATGGACTGGGTGGCCGGCGAGGCGCCCGCCGCCGAGGGGCGCTTCACCGCCAAGACCCGCTATCGCCAGAGCGACGTGCCCTGCCGCATGCGCACCCTGGCGGATGGCGGCGTCGAGGTGCGCTTCATTGATCCCCAGCGGGCCGTCACCCCCGGCCAGTCGCTGGTGCTGTACGATGGCGAAATCTGCCTGGGCGGTGGGGTGATCCGTGACACCTGGAACGCCGAGGAGCCTGCCCCATGACCGCCTCGACCCCGATCCACCGCGTCCCCGACGACCCCGTCACCCGCCAGGCCCTGGCCCTGGCGGGGGTCTTCCAGTCCGCCAGCCTGGTCGATGAACTGGCCCGCACCGGCCAGGTCGACCCGCGTAGCTGGGACACCCTGATCCGCGCCACCCTCGACACCAACCCCGAGAGCTTCGAGGCGATCTACGGCGGCCATCCCAACAACCTGCGCCGCGGCCTCGAGGTGCTCGAGGCCGTGGTGGGCCGCAAGCAGGCCAACCCGGTGGTGCTGCGCTACGGCTTCACCCTGCTGCTGCTGATGAACCAGGTGCGCAAGAACGACGCCATGCTGGGCGAGCTGGGCAGCCGGCTGGTGCGCATCCAGGGGCAGGCCGAGCACTTCGGCGAGACCCACGAGAACGTCATCGCCAGCCTCGGCGAGGCCTACCAGGAGACGCTCTCCACCCTCAAGACCCGCATCGTGGTGCAGGGCGACCCCTCGCTGC
Organism: Halomonas sp. JS92-SW72; assembly: GCF_003547075.1. Taxonomy (NCBI): domain Bacteria; kingdom Pseudomonadati; phylum Pseudomonadota; class Gammaproteobacteria; order Oceanospirillales; family Halomonadaceae; genus Halomonas; species Halomonas sp. JS92-SW72. The sequence continues at coordinate 500,462 of NZ_CP032147.1, read as the reverse complement.
TGCAGAGCCGGATGATGCCCGAGCGGGTGCGGGCCTGCCTGCTCGGCGGCATCCGCTTCGCCCTGCTCTGGCACCAGCAGGGTGGCCGACGCTGGAAGCTGGTCTTCCAGCGCGGCGCCCTGAAGAGGGCCCTGGACCAGCTTTCCTGACCCCTTACCCAGCCCGACACTCCAACGCTCATCGACCCGGAACCCGAACCATGCACGCCCTGTCGCACTCTTCGCTTCCCCTCTCCGCCCTTACCGCCCTCTCTCCCGTCGACGGCCGCTACGGCAGCAAGGCCGTCAGCCTGCGCGAGCACTTCAGCGAGTTCGGCCTGATCCGCGCCCGCGTGATCGTCGAGGTTCGCTGGCTCCAGCGCCTGGCCGAACTGGCCGGGGTCACCGAGGTGCCGCCCCTCTCCGCCGAGGCCACCGCCTTCCTGGAGGCGCTGATCCGCGACTTCTCGCTGGAGGACGCCGAGCGCATCAAGGAGATCGAGCGCACCACCAACCACGACGTCAAGGCGGTGGAGTACTTCCTCAAGGAGAAGATCGCCGGCCAGCCGGAGCTGCACGCCATCACCGAGTTCGTGCACTTCGCCTGCACCAGCGAGGACATCAACAACCTCTCCCACGGCGTGATGCTCACCGACGGCCTCAAGAGCCTGCTGCCGGTGATGCAGCGGGTGGCCGACGAGATCGCCAAGCTGGCCCAGGAGCATGCCGCGCTGCCGATGCTGTCGCGCACCCACGGCCAGACGGCGAGCCCCACCACCCTGGGCAAGGAGATGGCCAACGTCGCCTATCGCCTGCGCCGCCAGCTCGCCCAGATCGAGGGCGTCGAGATCCTCGGCAAGATCAACGGCGCGGTGGGCAACTACAACGCCCACCTGGCCACCTACCCGGAGGTGGACTGGGAGGGCAACGCCCGCACCTTCGTCGAGGGGCTGGGGCTGACCTTCAACCCCTACACCACCCAGATCGAGCCCCACGACTACATCGCCGAGCTGTTCGACGCCATCTGCCGCTTCAACACCATCCTGATCGACTTCGATCGCGACGTCTGGGGCTACATCTCGCTGGGCTACTTCAAGCAGAAGACCGTCGAGGGCGAGATCGGCTCCTCGACCATGCCCCACAAGGTCAACCCCATCGACTTCGAGAACTCCGAGGGCAACCTGGGGCTTTCCAACGCCATCCTCGGCCACCTGGCCCAGAAGCTGCCGATCTCCCGCTGGCAGCGGGATCTCACCGACTCCACGGTGCTGCGCAACCTGGGCGTCGGCCTGGCCTACGGCCTGATCGCCTATGAGGCCTCCCTCAAGGGCATCGGCAAGCTCGAGGCCAACCCGGTTCGCATCGCCGAGGACCTCGACGCCAGCTGGGAGGTGCTCGCCGAGCCGATCCAGACGGTGATGCGCCGCTACGGCATCGAGAAGCCCTACGAGAAGCTCAAGGAGCTGACCCGCGGCAAGCGCATCGACCAGGACGGGCTCAAAGCCTTCATCGACACCCTGGCGCTGCCCGCCGAGGTCAAGGTCGAGCTCAAGGCGCTGAGCCCGGCGACCTACATCGGCAACGCCGAGGCCCAGGCGCGCCGGCTGTGAGCGCTTCTGCGGATACCCCGCTGGCCATGCTCGGCGGCCTGACCGCCGCCGAGTTCCTGGGCGACTTCTGGCAGCAGAAGCCGCTGCTGATCCGCGGCGCCTTTCCCGACTTCGAGTGCCCGCTTACCCCCGACGAGCTGGCGGGCCTGGCCTGCGAGGAGGGCGTCGAGGCCCGCCTGGTGGAGGAGCACGGCAAGGCTGGCCCCTGGCAGGTCAGCCACGGCCCCTTCGATGAGCGCACCTTCGCCCGGCTGCCCGAGCGGGACTGGACCCTGCTGGTGCAAGCCGTGGATCACTATGTGCCCGAGGTGGCCGAGCTGCTCGAGACCTTCGACTTCCTGCCCCGCTGGCGGCTCGACGACATCATGATCAGCTACGCTCCCCCGGGCGGCAGCGTCGGCCCCCACGTCGACCAGTACGATGTCTTCCTGCTCCAGGGCAGCGGGCAGCGTCGATGGCAGCTGGGCGGCCGAGTGGGTGACGACGCCCCGATCATCACCGGCATCGACCTGCGCATCCTCGAGCACTTCGAGGTGGAGGACGACGACGACTGGGTGCTTGCGCCCGGCGACATGCTCTACCTGCCGCCCGGCTGGGCCCACCACGGCGTCAGCCAGTCCGACGACTGCCTGACCCTCTCGGTGGGCTTCCGCGCGCCCTCCGCCGACGAGGCGATCACCTCCTTCGCCGACTTCCTGGGCGAGCAGCTGCCGGCCTCGAGGCGCTACTCCGACGCCGGCATGGCCCCGCTCGGGGACCCGGCCGAGCTGGACGATGCCGCCATCGCGCGCATGCGCGCCCTGATCCTCGAGACCCTCGACGACCCGGCCCAGCTGGCCCAGTGGTTCGGCCGGGTAATGACCCAGCCCAAGTACGTCGACCAGCTGGTGGCCAGCGACACCCCCACCGACCCCGCCGCGCTTGTTGCGGCACTACAGGAAGGCGAGATGCTCGTGCGCAGCCCCGGTTCGCGCTTCGCCTGGCGGGCCCTGGACGACGAGCGTGCCACCCTGTTCGCCGACGGCGACGGCGTCGAGTGCGCCCTCGCGCTGGCACAGCTGGTGGCCTCCGAGGTTCCGCTGGATGCCGAGGCGCTGGCCCTGCCCGGCGCCGCCGAGCTGCTGACCGCCCTGCTGGATGCCGGCAGCCTGGCCTGGGACGGCGAGTTCGAGGAGTAGCCGGCCCGCCAGCGGATCAGCCCCGAGCAAGAGAAAGGCGAGAGGTGAGCGATGACGAAAGCGCTGGAGATTCGCGAGGGGAGCTGGGAGGCGCTGGGCGCCGAGGCCACCGAGATCCGCCGGATGGTCTTCATCGAGGAGCAGCGCGTCCCCCTCGAGGAGGAGTGGGACGGCCGCGATCCCGAGTGCCGCCACTTCCTCGCCCTGCTGGAGGGGCTCCCGGTGGGCACCGCCCGCCTGCTGCCCGACGCCCATATCGGCCGGGTAGCGGTGCTCGCCAGGGCCCGCGGCTCAGGGATCGGCGCGGCGCTGATGGCGGCGGCCATCGAGGCCGCCCGCCGCGACGGCCACCCCGCCGTGGAGCTCGCCGCCCAGACCCACGCCCTCGCCTTCTATGCGCGACTGGGCTTCATGCCCTTCGGTGACGAATTCATCGACGCCGGCATCTTGCACCGCAATATGCGCCTTCCGCTGGCCGATTCCTGAGCCGGCTAACCACCTTTCAAACGAAAATTGACTACACAAGCGGGGCCATTTCGGCCCTGCTTGTAGTCGAGTTACAACGCCTTCTTCCCCAAAGAGCCCATTGTTGAAGCCCATGGCCATGGGCCATAGTGCTTGCCATGGCGGACGACGAAACGACTGTTTGACACCGGCCCCGCGAGCGCCTTCATACATTCGTTTCAAATTCGCCCGGGTTCGACCAAGGCCGCAGAGACAAGCCGGCGGCGATGAACGAACCTGACTCCACTTCGCAGGTGCAGCATAAGCGACACCGGCAAGCCAACGACCAGACCAGGAGAGGATGACACCATGTCATACCAGGACGATATCAAGGCGCTGTCCCAGCTGCGTGAAGCCATGCAAGGCAAGTGGGCGGACATCAGCCCCGAGAGCGCCGCCCGCATGCGTGCCCAGAACCGCTTCAAGACTGGCCTGGACATCGCCAAGTACACCGCCAAGATCATGCGGGAAGACATGGCGGCCTACGACGCCGACACCGCTCAGTACACCCAGTCCCTGGGCTGCTGGCACGGCTTCATCGGCCAGCAGAAGCTGATCTCCATCAAGAAGCACTTCGGCACCACCAAGCGTCGCTACCTCTACCTCTCCGGCTGGATGGTCGCCGCCCTGCGCTCCGAGTTCGGCCCGCTGCCCGACCAGTCCATGCACGAGAAGACCGCCGTCTCCGGCCTGATCGGTGAGCTCTACACCTTCCTGCGCCAGGCCGACGCCTGGGAACTGAACCACCTGTTCCGCGCCCTGGAAGAGGCCAAGCAGGCCGGCGACAGCGCCAAGGCCGCCGAGCTGGTGAAGCAGATCGACAACCACGAGACCCACGTGGTGCCGATCATCGCCGACATCGATGCCGGTTTCGGCAACGCCGAGGCCACCTACCTGCTGGCCAAGCAGATGATCGAGGCGGGTGCCTGCTGCATCCAGATCGAGAACCAGGTCTCCGACGAGAAGCAGTGCGGCCACCAGGATGGCAAGGTCACCGTGCCCCACGAGGACTTCCTGGCCAAGATCAACGCCGTGCGCTACGCCTTCCTGGAGCTGGGCGTTGACGATGGCGTCATCGTCGCCCGTACCGACTCCCTGGGCGCCGGCCTGACCCAGAAGATCGCCGTGACCAACGCGCCGGGCGACCTGGGCGACCAGTACAACAGCTTCCTCGACGGCGACTACATCGACAGCGCCGACCAGATCGACAACGGCGACGTGGTGATCAAGTCCGAAGGCAAGCTGAAGAAGCTCAAGCGTCTCGCTTCCGGCCTCTTCCAGTTCAAGCCGGGCACCGGCGAGGACCGCGTGGTGCTGGACTGCATCACCAGCCTGCAGAACGGCGCCGATCTGATCTGGATCGAGACCGAGAAGCCCCACGTCGGCCAGATCGCCGGCATGGTCAACCGCATCCGCCAGGTGGTGCCGGACGCCAAGCTGGTCTACAACAACTCGCCCTCCTTCAACTGGACCCTCAACTTCCGCCAGCAGGTGTTCGACGCCTGGGAGAAGGAAGGCAAGGATGTCTCCGCCTACGACCGCGCCAAGCTGATGAGCCCGGAGTACGATGCCACCGAGCTGGCCCAGCTGGCCGACGAGTGGACGCGCAACTTCCAGCGCGACTCCTCTCGCGAGGCGGGCATCTTCCACCACCTGATCACCCTGCCGACCTACCACACGGCGGCTCTCTCCACCGACAACCTGGCCAAGGGTTACTTCGGCGACGAGGGCATGCTGGCCTACGTGGAGGGCGTGCAGCGCCGCGAGATCCGCCAGGGTATCGCCACCGTCAAGCACCAGGACATGGCCGGCTCCAACATCGGGGACGACCACAAGGAGTTCTTCCACGGCGAGGCCGCACTGAAGGCCGGTGGCAAGGACAACACCATGAACCAGTTCGGCTGATCGCGGATCGGTTGATCATGGCACTGCGGTAAAACTGGAACTTGGGGAGGCAGCTGCCTCCCCTTTTTTGTGCCTGTTCGCCAGGCTGGCAAGGCCGTCACTACCGCAAACAGAAGGGGCAGCCCGTGGCTGCCCCTTCTGTTGCGTGCGGCGCTCGCCGCGTCGGCTGTCGGACACCGCTCAGTGCTGGTGACCGCCCTCACCGTGCACGTGGCCGTGCTCGATCTCTTCCTGGCTGGCCTCGCGCACCGAGGCGATCTCGACGGCGAAATTCAGGGTCTGGCCGGCCAGCGGGTGGTTGCCATCGACGGTGACGGTGTCACCCTCGACCTTGGTCACGGTGACCATCAGCGGACCACCCTGGGTCTGGGCCTGGAACTGCATGCCCGGCTCGATGCCCTCGACGCCCTGGAAGGCATCGCGGGGTACTTCCTGCACCAGTTGCTCCTGCTTCTCGCCATAGCCTTCGGCCGGTGACACCACGGCGTTGAGGGTATCTCCCGCCTGGCGGCCTTCCAGTTCCTTCTCGAGGCCCGGAATGATGTTGCCGGCGCCATGCAGGTAGGTCAGCGGCTCGCGGCCTTCTGAACTGTCCAGCACCTCACCTGAGTCGTTGGTCAGGGTGTAGTGGAACGCGACAACGGAGTTCTGCGCAATCTGCATTAATGAACCTTTCGGTGAGTGCATGTCCCGGCATGGTAACGCGGGGCGAGGGGGGCTGTCAGGGGCATGGCGGAATTTCAGGATCGCAAACGGCATCCTGAAAGGTGTTCACGCACCCGGCCGATAGCCGGCCGCCGCCGGTAAATGGCACGCCCCCAGGGTTGACCTATGGACGGTTGCGCCCGAGTGCAGCCACGGCTAACCTAGCTCGCACCCTTTTGATGACCCGCCTTTCACCCCTTGTCTGGAGATCTGTCCATGACCCAAGTAGTGCTCTGGCTGATCGCTTTCGGAGCGATTCTCTTCTTCACCTTCAAGCGCTGGGACAGCGTGAGTCCGGCGCTGGACCGCGTGCTGCCTTCGCTGCTCAAGAGCCGCGGCGACAATCGCACCCTCTGGGGGCTTTCGCTTGCCATCCTGGGGGCCACCGTCTTGGTGCGCCCGGTGGACATCCTGCTGACCGTGGTGCTGGCCGTGATCATCGGCCTCGTCGGCTGGAAGCTCGCTAGCTGGGCGATGAACAAGGTCGACCTGCACTGAGACAGCAGCGCTGCCGGAGCGGCAGCGCTTGATCACCGAGTAGCAGAAGGCCCGCGGATCTCTCCGCGGGCCTTCTGCTTTCAGCGCTGCGCTATGCCCGGCCCCGGTTAACCCGTAACCGGGCCAGGCGTCGCGGCGCGGCGCGGGGCTCAGTAGGGAGCTACGGTCACGTTGGCACCGCTGCCGATCAGGCGGACGCGCTGGCCGGTCTGGAAACGCTGGTCGGCCTTCTGGACGATCACCACGCGCTGGCCGTCATCGCGACGGATCTCCATCTCCAGGGCGTTGACGCGGTTGGTGGCCTCCTCGATGCGCGAACCGGCCACGGCGCCACCGATCACACCGGCGGCAGTCGCCAGGTCGCGTCCGCTGCCGCCACCTACCTGGCGGCCCAGCAGGCCACCGACTACGGCACCACCGCCGGTGCCCACGATGCCCCCGGCGCGGCTGTCGGCCTGGATCTGCACCTGGCGGACGGCCTCGATGGTGCCGAAGGTCACGGTCTGGGCGGTGCCGGCCTGGCTGCCACGGTAGACGTTGCCGCCCATCGTCGAGGTGTTGGCACAGCCGGCCAGGGTCAGGGCGCCGATGGCAAGGATGGGAAGAAGTCGCTTCATGAAAAACCTCCTGAAGAAAGGCTGCCGGTCCCCGTCATGTGGGAGCTGGCTCCGGGACGCCCGGAGAGGAATGGCCAGATTAGTGAACAGTGTTTGCTAACGGGATTCTATGCCAGTCTGTAACGCTTTGACCAGCGCAGGCCGTCTATGTGCGGCTCATTCTAGCCCGAAATCGCTCAAGGAATGTGAAAGTCCCCTGCCCGGCCTACCGGGCGGAGCGCCATGTAGTCGAGCTACAACCGGGGGTTCACCCAATGATGCATTGCGGCAAAAAAGGGCCTGGACCATAGTGACATCATGGATCAGGAGGGTGTGCCGCCATCCCGACTCCCCGCAGACGGCATTGACCAGCGCCGTGATGACCTGACACGAGGAAGAGACCATGAACGCCACCGAACTGAGCGAACAGGCCGAGCGTATCGCCGACAGCTTCAGCAAGCAGGACCTGGCCAGGCTGGTGGTTGCCCTGAAGGGCGACCGACAGTCCCTCCAGCACGCTCTCGAAGTGGTCGACACCCTCGACTCCCGCCTGAGCTGCACCCTGGAAGAGGCCTGGGCCGAAGTCCGCGCCGGCGAGAACCGCGAGGAGACCGCCCACGAGGAGTGACAAGGCGTCACCCATCAGGCCGCTCCCCTCTCTTCGCCCCCTGCCATCGGCAGGGGTTTTTCATGGGCGCTGTCGTCGCCACAGCCAGGCGGCAATCGCCAGGGTGACGCCCAGCACCAACCAGGAGGCCAGCGCGACCCCGGGCCAGGCCCCGACCTGCCAGAAGGGTTCCAGCCAGAAGGCCCCCAGACTGGCGCCGCTGTAGTAGAAGACCAGATAGAGCGCCGAGGCGCTGCCCCTGGCCTGTCCGGCATGGCGTCCCACCCAGCTCGAGGCCATGGCGTGGGCCAGGAAGAAACCAAAGGCGTTGATGGTCAGGCCGAGCACGATCAGCGCCAGCGACCCCGCCAGGGTCACCAGGGTCCCACCCATGAGGATCAGGATGCCCAGCATCATGCAGGCTGGCGGTGTCAGGCGCCGCGCCAGCCGGCCGGAGAGCGATGAGCCCAGGGTGCCCCCCAGATAGGTCAGGAAGACCAGCCCCAGCACGCTCGGCCCCAGCTCGAAGGGCGCCTGGGCCAGGCGGAAGGTCAGGTAGCTGTACTGGTTGATGAAGATCAGGAAGTTGAGCCCGCCCAGCAGGTAGGCGGCCAGCAGCAACGGGTTACGCAGGTGCCCGGCGAGATCTCGCGCTGCGCCGCGCAGCTCGAAACGGCGTGGCACGAAGCCCCTGGCCGCCGGCAGCAGCTTCCAGAACACCACCAGCCCCACCAGTGTGATCACGCCTACCGCCAGGAAGCTGGCGGAACTGCCGGCCACCTCCCCCACGGCCCCGCCCACCAGGCGGCCGCTGATCCCGCCCAGGGAGTTGGCACCGATATAGAGGCCAATCGCCGGCAGCATCGCCGAAGGCTCGAACTCGTCCCCCATCCAGGCGATGGCCACCGCCGGCAGCCCGCCCAGCACGAAGCCCTGCAGCCCGCGCAGCACCAGCAGCACCTCGAAGCTGGGTGCCAGTGACAGACCCAGCGACAGCGCGCCGGCCGCCAGCAGCGTCAGGCGCATGATGGCCGCGCGACCGATGGCGTCCGACAGCGGACCGAAGACCAGCAGCGAGGCCGCCAGGGCAAGGGTCGCGACCGACATCACCAGCCCCACGGCCAGGGTGGAGACCCCATAGGCCTCGCGCAGCTCCGGCAGCAGCGGCTGAGGGGCGTAGAGATTGATGAAGACGAGGAAGGAACCCAGGCTGAGAGCCAGGGTAGCGCGCCACCAGGCACGGGTTCGAATCTGGATCATGGCGTGAACGCCTGCGGTCATGGGAGCAGCGGGCCGGCCCACGGGCGGCGACGGTCGCCGGCTCGCCGCGACCGCGGCGCGATTCAGCCCTGGTCGCCGACCATCACACGCTGGGCCAGGGTGGTGGGCTCCAGAGTGCGACGGGCCTGCCAGTAGTAGCGCTGCCAGTAGCGGTTGTCGAGTTCGGAGATCATCACCCCCCGGGAGGTGGAGGCATGCAGGAAGCGCCCCTCGCCCAGGTAGATGCCGACGTGGTCATAGCGGCCCGGCGGGCGGAAGAAGACCAGGTCACCGGGCACCAGTTCGCTGCGTTCGACCGGCGCCCCCTGGTGGACCTGCTCGCCGGTGGTGCGCGGCAGGGAGACGCGGAAGGTCTCCTCGAAGACGCTCTGAACCAGCGCCGAGCAGTCGATCCCGCTGGAGGAGGTGCCGCCAATGCGGTAGGGCGTACCGACCCAGCGCTCATGCTGGGCCAGCAGCGCCTGCTGGATCAGGGCGGGCGGGGGATTGCCGAGGGCGCGCGCCTCCAGAATCGGATTGTCCACCGGCGACATGGCCAGCCCCCAGTCGCCGGATATCCCGGGCAGCTGACGGGCGAAGTAGGGCTCCTCGGCGTCGCGGGAGGCGACATCGCGAGGAGTGGAGGCACAGCCGGCCAGCAGGGCCAGCGACACGACAACACACAGGGCGCGGCACGACGAGGTGACGTCCATTCCAGCGGTGACCTCTGACCGGAGCCGCGCCCCGGCGGCGCCAGCGGGCGCCAGCCTTCGGGGGAGTCATCGCTGTGGCAGTGGTGCCGGCAACCGGTATCACTGCCAGAGCGGCCTGTCGGCGGCTCACTGTGGAACACGGCTCCCGACAGGTGGAGCCTTGTTTAGACTCGTCGACTATAAACCAGCCCCGAGCGGGTGGCGAGCCCTGAAAGCGCTCTCAGTGCAGGGTGCGCGAATCACCCGGCAGGGTGTCGATATGCATCGGCGCCCAGTGGCGCGGGCGTGCCCCGGGAAACTCCAGGCTTGCCCAGGGCCCGGCCAGGGGCGGAGCCGCGGACAGCCAGGCCACCAGGGCCTGCCGAAAGCCGGCAACGAAGCTCTCCCGCTCCGGGGTCTCGCCCATGAAGAAGGAGAAGCCGGCATAGAGCCCGCGAGCATAGGCCTCCCACCCCGAGTAGTGGGCTGCCGCCAGGCCATGGGCACGCTCCAGCACCGCCACAAAGGCGCGCTCCTCCAGCCAGCCCAGCTGGCGTGCGGCGATGGCCAGATCCACCGCCTGAGCCACGTCCCAGGCGGCCATGTCGGTCTCGTTGCAGCCGTCCTCGTTGTCCCGCACCCGCTGCAGGCGCAGCAGGTGGGTGCGCTCCTCGTCGCTGCACTCGCCGGACTCCAGGGTAGCGATCTCGGAGCCGAGCCGGGCGGCGTTCAGGGTGTAGGGCGCGTAGTTGATCAGATACTCCTGACGGTCGCCGGACTCGAGCAGGAACTCCAGGAACTCGCCCAGCTCCTCGGCCCCCTGGAGCCCGTAATGGCCATCGATCCACTCGCGGATCGATACGCGCTCACGCTCGCTTTCCGGGTGGGGCAGGCTCCAGGCCGGGCTGTTGAGCGGCCCCACCAGTGCCATGGCGGTGAACAGGTTCAGGCTGGGACGCGGCCCCGGCTCCTGCCATTCGCCGGCACGCCAGTCGAGCCAGTGAAACAGGCTGCCGGGGTCCTCCTCATGCCAGCGGATCTCGACCACCAACGAAGGCTGCTCCTCCTCCGGCAGCAGTCCCTCCCAGGTCGCCCAGGCCTCCAGCAGGCGGCGGGGGTCCGGATAGAAGCGGCACAGCGAGGCGCGCAGGGCATCGGCCAGCGCCGCCAGCCCCTCGGCGTCGAAGGCCTCGCAGTCCATGGCCATCTGCAGATAGAAGGCGTACTTCTCGGCCATGTGGATGGTGGCCGCATGACGGCTGCCGCGGCGCAGCGCATCGCGGCTTGCCAGCCCCGCCGGGTCGGCGTGGCCAAAGGAGGTCTCCGCCGGCGGCAGGGCGCCATGGGCCGCATCGGCGGCCAGCTGGTTGAGGTGGTGCGCCTGGGCCGGCAGCCAGTAGCGGGAGAGCGCCGAGATGCCCTCGTCGGGGTGCAGGTCGAGGGTCTCGGCCAGGTACTGGAGGGCGTCCTCGCGGCGCGCTACCGCTACCGGCCCGGCGGGCCCCTGGCGAGCCGCCAGCTCGGGCTCACGCACCGCGGCCAGGGCCAGCACCCAGTGTCGGGGATCGGCTCGCCAGGCCCGAATGGCCTGCCGGGAGCGCTCCAGCGGCTCGTGCCCCACCAGCCCCTGCAGGGCCGGGCGCCAGGGACTGACCGGCGACTGCAACAGCAGCCGCCAGTCGGCCTCGAAGGTGCTCAGCAGGTTGCGCCCCTCGAAGAGGCTCCTGCCACGCTGATAGGCCCGGGCCAGAGCCGCCCAGTCGCTGTAGCGATGCATCACCAGGTCGGCGCCGTGAAGCGCGAAGTCGGCGGCCTCCCGGCCGCTGAGCCAGCCCAGGCAGGCCCCGGCCCAGGCCAGGTCGATCAGCCGCAGCCAGTCCCAGGCCGCCCACTCCAGGGGCTCGCCGTGCTCGATGAACTCGAGCAGCACCCGGCCATAGCGCTGATCCTCCTCCTCGAGCTTGTGAAGCCAGGCATAGCGGCTCGCCGGATCGCTCTCCAGCAGCCGCGTGGCGTCCAGGTCCCAGCCCTGACGATCGCCCTGCCCGCCCAGCCACAGCAGAGAACGGATCAGGTCGTCACGGTGGTGGATCTGCCACGCCTCGCCCAGCCAGCCGGCCAGGCCCGACCAGTCCCCCTCGATGGCGGGCACGCTTATCACCGGCGCGAAGCCGGCGCGCAGGCGCCACACCTGTGCCTCCTCCTCGACGGGCCACAGCGGCGGCAGCGTATCGTGGATCGCCAGCCACTCGCCGAGACGCTCCCAGGTGATGCCATCGCCATCGTGCTCGAGGGCAGCCAGCGCCTCGCAGGCCTCGAAGAAGCCGTCATCGCCGCGCACCCATCCCTCGGCGCTGCGCGCCCGACGCAGTGCAGAAAGCCAGGCATCCAGGTCGCGGTGATGGGCGCTGATCTCGGCGGCCAGACGATGGGCCCAGGCGCGCCCGGCCCGCTCGTCCAGCCAGCCCGCGGCACCGGCCAGGGCGACCAGCTCCAGGGCCGCCAGCAGGCGAGCCGGGTCGGCCATGCTGCCGCCCACGCCGAAGGACTCCACCAGGCGCCAGCCGAGCTCGCCGCGGTCCGCCACGCCCAGCCCGTGCAGGCGCATCAGGGCGGCCTGAGGTTCCACGCTCAGCGGGTCGGGGTCGAAGGCCCAGTCACACAGCACCAGCTGCTGGGCCCACCAGGCATTCAGCGGATCGATCAAGGCTCACCTCGGCATCAGTCAGAAGGACGGCAGCGGCCGCCAGCGTATTGCGGCGCCATAGTGTAGCGGAAAGCGCCGCCGGCGCCGATGGGTCGAGGCGCGCCTTCTGCCGGTTCCGGTTCCGCTGCTGCCCCCGAGCGCCCTGCCCTTGCGCGCCCCGGCAAACCTGGCAGAGTGAACTAGACTGTGGGGGCGCGGACCGCTCTCGCCCCCCTTATTCTGCCACCGGAGGCATCATGACCAACGCGGAACTCAACGACCTGAAGAAGCGCTATGTCGCCAACGGCGCGGCCAGCCCCGCCACCCAGTTCGCCGATCGCGCCGAGAACGCCGTGATCTGGGATGCCGATGGCAACCGCATCATCGACTTCGCCGGCGGCATCGGCGTACTCAACATCGGTCACCGCCACCCCAAGGTGGTCGAGGCCGTCAAGGCGCAGCTCGACCGCGTGATGCACACCTGCCAGACCGTCATGCCCTACGAGGGCTACGTGAAGGTGGCCGAGAAGCTCAGTCAGATCACCCCGGTACGCGGCCACGCCAAGGTGATGCTGGCCAACTCCGGCGCCGAGGCCCTCGAGAACGCCGTCAAGATCGCCCGCGCCGCCACCGGCAAGAACAACGTGATCTGCTTCGACGGCGGCTACCACGGCCGCACCTTCATGACCATGGCCATGAACGGCAAGGTCGCCCCCTACGCCGCCGACTTCGGCAGCATGCCGGGCAACGTCTTCCGCGCCCCCTACCCGGTGCCCTACCACGGCGTCAGCGAGGACGAGGCCCTGCGCGGTCTCAAGATGGCGCTGAAGACCGACGCCAACCCCCGCGATACCGCGGCCATCGTGCTGGAGCCGGTGCTCGGCGAGGGCGGCTTCTACCCCGCCCCGGCCAGCTTCCTCAAGGCGGTGCGCGAGATCTGCGACGAGCACGGCATGCTGATGATCGTCGACGAGGTGCAGTCCGGCTTCGGCCGCACCGGCAAGATGTTCGCCATCGAGCACAGCGGCGTCGAACCGGACCTCATCACCATGGCCAAGAGCATGGCGGCCGGCATGCCGATCTCCGCCGTGGTGGGCACCGACGTGCACATGGACGCCTCCGGCCCCAACTCCCTGGGCGGCACCTACACCGGCAGCCCGGTCTCCTGTGCGGCCGTGCTGGCGGTACTCGAGGTGTTCGAGGAGGAGAACATCCTCGCCAGGAGCCAGGCGCTGGGCGAGAAGCTGGGCAAGCGCTTCGCCAAGTGGCAGCAGGCCTTCGACTGCGTGGATAACGGCCGCCACCTGGGCGCCATGGCGGCCATCGACCTCGTCTCCGACAGGGCCAACCACACCCCGGACGCCGACCTGGCCGCGGCGCTGTGCAAGCGCGCCCGCGAGAAGGGGCTGGTGCTGCTCTCCTGCGGCCTCTACGGCAATACCATCCGCTTCCTGATGCCCGTGACCATCGAGGACGAGGTGCTAGAGGAGGGCCTGGCCATCGTCGAGGCCTCCCTCAAGGAGCTGGTGGGCCAGCCCGCCACCGCCTGATCGGCCTAGCCTGCGTGCCTCAACCGCCCGGCCAAGCGCCGGGCGGCTTGCGTCGGGGGCCTTGTCATCGCCGGGCACAGCCGGGAAGATGACCGCGTCCACCGCGAGGCCATCCCGTGATACTGCGAACCCTTTCCCTGCTGCGCTCCCTGCAGGGTGCCAGCCACACCGCCCAGGAGGCCCAGGCCAGCGTGCAGCAGGCCTGCGACTACCGCTGGCTGCGCGGGGAGCTTCACCACGGCGCCATCACCGAGCCGTCCACCGCCCTGGCCGACGGCACTCCCGGGGTCACCATCACCCTGGCCTACCCCGCCACCCGAGCGCGCCTGGCCGGCGGTCGCTGGCCCGAGCCCCCCGAGGAGCGCGAGCGCTGCTTCGTGGAGGGAGCCCACGCCTGCCGGGCCGCAGGCGCCCCCGCCTATCGCACCCTGGAGAGCCTCTCCCGGGGGCTGGCCGAGGGCGCCGCCTCGGTGCTCACCGATGCCGCCCGCCTGCAGTACCTGCTCCAGCAGCGCGCCCTGCGCCTCGCCTGGCGGCGACCGGAGGCCCTGCCCCCGGCCCTGCCCCCGGCCCTGGCCCGGCGCCTGGACTCGGGTGAGCCCGCCGCCGACGGCGTCTTCCTGCTGGCGCTGAGCGTTCCGGCCCGGCGCGATGAAGTGGCGCTGAACGGCGCCTGGCTCGACCGCACCCTGGACCGCTATCGGCGCATCCTGCCCCGCCACGCAGGACGCTGAGCCGCCGCCAGAAACGACGACGCCCGGCTGGAGCCGGGCGCCAGGCAGGCGTCATGGCGGCGGGGGTCAGGCCTTCCTGACCTTCGAGATCACCCACAGCAGCACCACGGCCCCGACGATGGCGGTGACCAGCGAGCCGACGAAGCCACCGGCCTGCAGCCCCAGCAGGCTGAACAGGAAGCCGCCGATCACCGCGCCCACAACGCCGACGCCGATATTGCCGAGGATGCCGAAGCCGCCTCCACGCATGATGTGTCCGGCGATCCACCCCGCCAGCCCGCCGATAATCAACCAGGCAATCAGTCCCATATCGCTCTCCTTGCAGTGTGTCGTGTTGAATCCAGGCCAGCCCGAGCGGCGCTCAGAATGACGAGCCGGGCTGTTCGAGGAAGGCCAACTCCTCCGGCGTGGAGGGGCGGCCCAGTATCGCGTTGCGGTGCGGGTAGCGACCGAAGCGCAGGATGATGTCGCGATGGCGATGCTCGAAGTGCAGCTGCTCCTCCAGGCCCGGCTGGTCGAAGAGCCCCAGGGCCTCGTCATGGATGGCCAGGGACTCGCTGTGCATCCAGGGCATGTAGAGGAAGGCGCGCCAGGGCACCTCCAGGTGGTGATCGATGCCGCCGGCCACGGCCTCTTGGGCCAGCACCAGCGCCACCGGGTCCCGGGCGAAGGCCAGCGGGGTGTCCCGATGGATGTTGCGCGAGAACTGGTCGAGCACGAGCACCTCGGCCAGGCGACCCCGCGCCGAGAGCCGCCACGACCAGAGCTCGCCGCGCCCCGCGGCCTCCAGCAGCTCGCCGAAGCGCGCCGCGATCTCGCCATCCAGTTCGGGGTCCTTGCGAAACCACTGGGCCGGCGTGAGTTCGTCGAACCAGAAGCGGATCACCGCCTCGGCATCCGGTAACCTGGCCATGCGCTTCCTCCTGGTCGGTCCTGCGGAGACACCCCGACACCTGATACCATTCCCCACACTGCACGGCAACCCGAGGAACCCGCATGTCGCCCCAGCATTTCATGGAGATGGCCTCCTTCACCCTCAACCTGGTGGGCATGCTGGTCTGCATCGGCGGCCTGACCCTGGCCCACCGCACCCGGCATCGAGTGCCCGGCTACCTGCTGGCCGGGGCGGGCTTCGTGATCGCCGCAAGCCCCCTGCTCTACACCATGTTTGCCGGCCCCCGCTGAGCCCCGAGGAGGCCCTGCCCATGCGCCAGCCCCTGGCTCGCGAGCTCCATGACCTGATCGAGCGCGGCCGCGACCGCCAGCTGCGCCTGGCGGTGACCGGCCTCTCCCGCTCCGGCAAGACCGCCTTCCTCACCTCGCTGGTCAACCAACTGCGCCATGTCGGCCTGGAGGCCAGGCTCGACCTGCTGCCGGCGGCCCGCCAGGGGCGGCTGCTGGGAGCCAGGCGGGTCAACCAGCAGGACCTGGGCGTCCCGCGCTTCCCCTACGACCAGGCCATGGCGGCACTGGCCGAGACGCCGCCGCGCTGGCCGGAGCCCACCCGGGGCATCAGCGAGCTGCGCCTGGTGCTGCGCTATCGCCCCGCGAAGCGTGGCTGGCTCGGCGGCGAATCCCGCCAGCTCACCCTGGACCTGTTCGACTACCCCGGCGAATGGCTGCTCGACCTGCCGCTACTGGCCCATGACTACCCCAGCTGGTGCCGCCGCCAGCAGGCCCTGGCCGGGGCGCAGCGCCGCGCCCACTTCACCGCCTGGCACGCGGCCGTGGAGGCGCTCGACCCCGCCGCCGAGGCCGACGAGGCGCGCCTGGCCGAGATCGCCGAGCACTATGCCGAGGGGCTGCGCGCCGCCCGGGAGGCGGGATTCGCCGACCTGCAGCCGGGACGCTTCCTGCTGCCGGGGGATCTCGCCGGCGCCCCGGTGCTGCAGTTCTTCCCGCTGCCCGGCGTGGCCGAGGCGGACCCCGCCGCGCTCGCCACCCTGCCGCCCGAGAGCAACTACGCCACCCTGGCGCGGCGCTTCGCGTACTACCAGCAGCACATCGTGAAGCCCTTCTACCGCGACCACTTTCGCCGCTTCGATCGCCAGATCGTGCTGGTGGACCTGCTCGGTGCGCTGAATGCCGGCCCGGAGCGCTTCCAGGATCTCTCCCGGGCACTCGCCAACCTGATGCAGAGCTTCGATTACGGCAAGCGCAGTCTGCTCTCGCGGCTCTTCGCGCCGCGCATCGACCGCCTGGCCATCGCCGCCACCAAGGCCGACCACGTCACCCCGGAGCAGCACCCTCGTCTGGTGGCGCTGCTCGAGGCGCTGCTGGCCGAACCCCTGAAGGACCTGCGCTTCGCCAGCGTGCCGGTCCGCGCCCTGTCGCTGGCGGCCATCCGCGCCAGCGAGGCTCGCGAGGTGGAGCATCGCGGCCAGCGCACCCCCGCCCTGCGCGGCACCGGGCTCGACGGCGAAGCGCTGCTGCTCTATCCCGGCGAGGTCCCGGAACGCCTACCCGATGACGCCTTCTGGGCGCGCCAGGGCTTCGCCTATCCGGCCTTTCGGCCGCTGCCCCTGGAGGGCGGCGCCCTGCCCCATATCCGCATGGATGCCGCCTTGGACTGGCTGATCGGAGACAAGCTGTCATGAGCGAGCCGACATGAACGAACCTCGCGACCCGCGACCGGGCCAGCGCTTCTCCCCCGAACCCGACGCCGAGGCCCCCGCGGCCCGCGACCCGCGGCCCGCCGCGGCCTTCGCCACCGACCTGGAGAGCCGCCCGCTGGCCGAGCCGCCACCCGACGCCGGCGAACGCGCCCTGGAGACGAGCCTGGCCCGGCCGCGCCGGCGACGCTGGGGCCTGCTCGCCCTGCTCGGCGGCACGCTCGGGCTCGGCGCCGTGGAGGCCGGCACGACCCTCTACGTCGCCGGTCTCGGTGGCGACTGGCTGGCCGGCGCCTGGAGCGGGCTCCTGCTGCTGGCCCTGGCCCTGGGGGGCTCGGCGCTGGGACGCGAGCTGTGGCGGCTGCGCCGGCTGCGCCGCCACGACCGGCTGCGCGACCGTCTCACCGCCCTACCCGAGGCGACGCCCCGCGAGGCGCTTGCCACCGCCGAGGCGCTGCGCCATGCCCTGGCCCTGGAGGACGACCACCCCCACTGGCAGGGCTTCCTGGCGGCCCGCCAGGCCCACCACGACGGCCGGGACCTCCAGCTGCTGCTCGACCACCACCTGCTGGCCCCCCGCGACCGCGAGGCGAGCCGGCTCGTATCACGGATGTCCGGCGAGACGGCGATCATGGTGGCGGTCAGCCCCTTGACCCTGGTGGACATGGCGCTGGTGGCCTGGCGCAGCCTGGCGATGATCGACCGTCTGTGCCATCTCTATGGCCTGGAGCTTAGCTATGCGGGGCGGATCCGGCTGCTGCGCGCGGTGCTCCACCAGATGGCCTTCGCCGGCGCCACCGAGATGGCCAGCGACGCCGGCATGGAGCTGCTGTCGATGAACCTGGCCGGGCGACTCTCCGCCCGGGCCGCCCAGGGCATGGGCGTGGGGCTGCTCGGCGCCCGGCTGGGGCTGCGCACCCAGCGGCTCACGCGACCGCTGCCCTTCCCGGAGAACGCGGCCCCTCGCCTGGGTGATCTGCGCCGCGAGCTGTGGCAGCAGCTGCGCCGGCTGGAGAGCCGCGAGTCACCGGACGAGCGGCGCTGAGCCCCGGCCACCTTGACCGGGGTCATGACAGCGTGGCCCCGAAGCGCTACGATCAAGGCATCGTCCATCCAACCGAGCAAGGAAGTCCGCCATGTTCAAGTCCATCCTGGTGCCCGTCGACGGTTCCGAGCACGCCAAGAAGGCCCTCTCCGTGGCCTGCCAGCTCGCCCGCCAGGAAGAGGGCTGCACCCTGCACCTGGTGCATATCCCTGAAGAGCTTGCCCACGAGACCACCCTGGTGTGGGGCATCGGCGCCATCGCCATCGAGGCCAGCCGCGAGGAGCGCCAGGAGGCCGGCAAGCAGGTAATGGACCGCGCCGCCGAGGCCGCCCGCGAGCAGGGCGCCACCAACATCGAGACCGTGATCGGCCAGGGCGACCCGGCCCGCACCATCCTCAGCGAAGCGCGCCGCCGCGGCGTCGACGCCATCGTCATGGGCAGTCGCGGCCTGAGCGACCTGCAGGGCTTCGTGGTCGGCAGCGTCTCCCACAAAGTGGCCCATACCGCCGACTGCACCGTCATCACCGTGCGCTGAGGCCGCGGCCAAACAGAACGACGACGGCGCCTGCGGGCGCCGTCTGCGTTCTGGTCGGGATGCGGGCGCCGGCTCAAGTGACTGATTCCCCTTGTCCGGCCTGTCCCGCGTTTGGCGCGCGCCCCGGGAGTCCGTATAGTGGCCCCCTACCCCCGCCACACGTTCGTGATCATGCTGCAGAACAACGCCCTGCTTGCCCAGCTCAAGCAA
Source organism: Halomonas sp. JS92-SW72 (assembly GCF_003547075.1). Taxonomy (NCBI): domain Bacteria; kingdom Pseudomonadati; phylum Pseudomonadota; class Gammaproteobacteria; order Oceanospirillales; family Halomonadaceae; genus Halomonas; species Halomonas sp. JS92-SW72. The sequence goes on along the minus strand of NZ_CP032147.1, from coordinate 481,557 downwards.
CAGATTCGCTCCAGCACCCCCCGGGTCGAGGGGGTGATCAAGGCCACCCAGAAGGGCTTCGGCTTCCTCGAGACCGACGAGGGCGAGTCCTACTTCGTGCCGCCCCCCGCCATGAAGCTGGTCCTCCACGGCGATCGTGTCGGCGCCGTGCTGCATGAGGAAGGCGACAAGAAGCGCGTCGAGCCCGACACCCTGATCGAACAGGGACTCGACCGCTTCATCGCCCGGGTCCAGAAGGCCGAGGGCCGCCTGGCCGTGGTGCCCGACCACCCCTCCATCAACAACGCCCTCAAGGCGCGCATCAAGCGCAGCTTGGACGAGACCACCATCGGCGACGCCGACTGGGTCGTCGCCCGCCTAGTCCGTCACCCCCTCAAGGCGGACGACCGCGGCTTCTTCGCCCAGATCGACGAGCTGGTGGCCAAGGCCGACGACCCCGCCGTGCCCTGGCGCGTCACCCTGGCCCGCCACGCCCTGGAGCAGGAGTGCCCGGATGCCGGCGACGACTGGCCGCTGCGCGACGAGGGCCTCGAGCGCGAGGACCTCACCGCCGAGCCCTTCTTCACCATCGACGGCGAGAAGACCCGGGACATGGACGACGCCCTGCGCATCGTGCCCCGCGAGGAGGGCGGCTGGGCGCTGACCGTGGCCATCGCCGACCCCACCGCCTATGTGGAAGAGGGTCACGCGGCCGACCTGGAGGCGCGCACCCGCGCCTTCACCGTCTACCTGCCGGGCCAGAACGTCACCATGCTCCCCGAGCAGCTGGCCGACGACCTCTGCTCGCTGTGGGAGGGCAAGGAACGCCCGGTTCTGGCCTGCACCCTGAACGTGGAGGCCGACGGCAGCCTCGGCGACTACCGCTTCTTCGCCGCCACCGCGACTTCCCGGGCCAAGCTGGCCTATGACCGCGTCTCCGACTGGCTGGAGGGCCAGGGCGACTGGGCCCCGGCAGACGAGATCGCCGAACAGCTCAAGGCCCTGCGCGACCTCACCGAGGCCCGCAGCGCCTGGCGCGCCGCCCACGCCCTGGTGTTCAAGGATCGTCCCGACTACGTCTTCGACCTGGACGAGGCCGGCAACGTGCTGGACGTGCGTACCGAGGAGCGCCGCATCGCCAACCGTATGATCGAGGAGTCGATGATCGCGGCCAACGCCTGCTGCGCCCACTTGCTGGCCGAGCACGTGGGCCACGGCATCTTCAACGTCCATCGCGCCTTCGAGGACGACAAGGCCGAGGCGGCCCGCGACTTCCTGGCCAGCCAGGAGATCGAGGTGGCGCTCGAGGCCCTCACCGAACTGCCCCGCTACAAGGAGCTCAAGCGCGAACTGGAGGGCCGCGACGACGCCTGGCTCGACGCGCGCCTGCGCCGCTTCCAGGGCTTCACCAGCATGTCGGCGAAGCCCGGCCCGCACTTCGGCCTGGGGCTTGCCGCCTACGCCACCTGGACCTCACCGATCCGCAAGTATGGCGACATGGTCAACCACCGCCTGATCAAGCGGGTGCTCAAGGGCGAGCAGGCTCCGGCCGAGGCGAGCCTCGCCCTCACCGAGCAGCTCACCGAGCGTCGCCGGCTCAACCGCATGGCGGAGCGCGACGTCAAGGACTGGCTCTATGTGCGCTACCTGACCCCGGCCGCCGAGGCCCAGGAGAGCTTCGACGCCGAGATCATCGCCATCAACCGCGGCGGCATGCGCGTGCGCCTCACCGCCAACGGGGCCACTGCCTTCGTGCCGGCACCGATGATCCACAGCGATCGCGACAAGGTGGCCATCGACGACAAGGAGGGGCGTATCCAGGTGGAGAGCGAGGAGCGCTTCAAGCTGGGCGACCATATCCGCGTGGCCCTGCTGGAGGCCCGCGAGGAGACCCGCTCGCTGGTGGCGCGTCCCGCCGACTGAGACCCGGGCCCTCGCGGCCCAGCAGCAGCAAGCAGCACGGCGGCCAACTGGCCGCCGTGCTGCTGTCAGGCCCCGATAGCCCACACCGCCCCACGAGAAAGGGCGCCCGAAGGCGCCCTTTTGGCATGTCCCGAGAGGGAGGGAGCGGCTTACCAGCCGGTCACTTCCTTCAGGGCATCGCCGATCTGCGCCAGGGAGCGCACGGTCTTGACACCGGCGTCCTCGAGGGCGGCGAACTTCTCGTCCGCGGTGCCCTTGCCGCCGGAGATGATCGCACCGGCGTGGCCCATGCGCTTGCCCGGAGGGGCGGTCACACCGGCGATGTAGGAGACCACCGGCTTGGTGACGTTGGCCTTGATGTAGGCCGCCGCCTCTTCCTCGGCGGTGCCGCCGATCTCGCCGATCATCACGATCGCCTCGGTGGCCGGATCCTTCTCGAACATCTCGAGGATGTCGATGAAGTTGGAGCCCGGGATCGGGTCGCCGCCGATGCCCACGCAGGTGGACTGGCCGAAGCCGTGGTCGGTGGTCTGCTTGACCGCCTCATAGGTCAGGGTGCCGGAGCGCGACACGATACCGACCTTGCCCGGCTTGTGGATGTGACCCGGCATGATGCCGATCTTGCACTCGCCGGGAGTGATCACGCCCGGGCAGTTCGGGCCGATCAGGCGCACGCCCAGCTCGTCGCACTTCACCTTGACGTCGAGCATGTCGAGGGTGGGGATGCCCTCGGTGATGCAGACGATCAGCTTGATGCCGGCGTTGGCGGCCTCGAGGATGGAGTCCTTGCAGAACGGGGCCGGCACGTAGATCACGCTGGCCTCGGCGCCGGTCTTCTCCACGGCTTCCTTGACGGTGTTGAACACCGGCAGGCCCAGGTGCTCCTGGCCACCCTTGCCCGGGGTCACGCCGCCGACCATCTGGGTACCGTAGGCGATCGCCTGCTCGGAGTGGAAGGTGCCCTGGCCGCCGGTGAAGCCCTGGCAGATGACCTTGGTGTTCTTGTCGATCAGGATACTCATTACTTGCCCTCCGCTGCCTTGACGACCTGCTCTGCCGCATCGGTCAGGCTGGTAGCAGCGATGATGTTCAGACCACTGGAGGCCAGCTTCTCGGCGCCCAGCTCGGCGTTGGTGCCTTCCAGGCGCACCACGACCGGCACGTTGACGCCGACCTGCTCGACGGCACCGATGATGCCCTCGGCGATCATGTCGCAGCGCACGATACCGCCGAAGATGTTGACCAGCACGGCCTTCACATTATCGTCGGAGAGGATCAGCTTGAACGCTTCGGCCACGCGCTCCTTGGTGGCACCGCCGCCCACGTCCAGGAAGTTGGCCGGGGAGCCGCCGTGCAGATTGACGATGTCCATGGTGCCCATGGCCAGGCCGGCGCCGTTCACCATGCAGCCGATGTTGCCATCCAGCGCCACATAGTTGAGTTCCCATGCGGCCGCCTCGGCCTCGCGAGCATCCTCCTGGGAGGGGTCGCGCATCGCCTGCAGGTCCGGATGACGGTAGAGGGCGTTGCTGTCCAGATTGAGCTTGGCGTCGAGGCAGTGGAGGTTGCCTTCGTCGGTGATCACCAGCGGGTTGATCTCCAGCAACGCCAGATCCTTGTCGTGGAACAGCTTGGAGAGGCCCAGGAAGATCTTGGTGAACTGCTTCACCTGGTCACCCTTGAGGCCCAGGGCGAAGGCCAGCTCGCGCGCCTGGTAGGGCTGCGCGCCCACCAGCGGATCGATCTCGGCCTTGAGGATCTTCTCGGGAGTCTCCTCGGCAACCTTCTCGATCTCCACGCCGCCCTCGGTGGAGGCCATGAAGACCACGCGGCGGGTGGCACGATCAACGACGGCGCCCAGGTAGAGCTCCTCGGCGATGTCGGTGCAGTTCTCGACCAGGATCTTGGCGACCGGCTGACCGTTGGCGTCGGTCTGGTAGGTCACCAGGTTCTTGCCCAGCCACTGCTCGGCGAAGGCCTTGGCCTCCTCCGGGCTCTTGATCAGCTTGACGCCGCCGGCCTTGCCGCGGCCACCGGCGTGGACCTGGGCCTTGACGACCCACATGTCGCCACCGATCTTCTTGCAGGCTTCTGCGGCTTCTTCGGGGGTGTCGACGGCGAAGCCCTTGGACACCGGCAGACCGTAGTCGGCAAACAGCTGTTTGCCCTGATACTCGTGAAGGTTCATCGATTCATGCCATTGGTTGCATGTGACTCGAACGGTGGTCCGGCCTCGCCTCGGGCGGACGTCTCGGACCACCACCGTCCCTGCCGATACATGGTCGGAAGGGGCGCGCCGCCCGATGGGCGGCGCTCGTTGTGCGGCTTACTTGCGCTTCTTGCGGTTGGCCATGTGGATGGCATGGCCATCCACCGCCAGGGCGGCCTCGTGCACGGCTTCCGACATGGTCGGGTGCGCGTAGCAGGTCAGTGCCAGGTCCTCGGCGCTGGAGCCGAACTCCAGGGCGATGACGCCCTGGGCGATCATCTCGCCGGCGTGCTGGCCGACGATGTGCATGCCCAGCACGCGGTCGGTCTCGGCGTCGGCGACGATCTTGGCCTGCCCTTCGGTGGCATTGTTGGCCATGGCGCGGCCGCTGGCGGCAAACGGGAAGCTGCCGACCTTGACCTCGATGCCCTTGGCCTTGGCCTCCTGCTCGGTCAGGCCGACCCAGGCCACCTCGGGGAAGGTGTAGATGACGTTGGGGATGGCATCGTAGTTCATCTCGGCCTTGTGGCCGGCGATGATGTCCGCGACCATCACGCCCTCTTCGGAGGCCTTGTGGGCCAGCATCGGGCCGCGCACGCAGTCGCCGATGGCGTAGACGCCCGGCACGCTGGTGCGGCACTGGTCGTCGACGTGGATGAAGCCACGCTCGTCGAGGTCGACGCCGACACCATCGGCCACGACACCCTGGGTGTAGGGCTTGCGGCCAACGCAGACAATCAGCTTGTCGAAGGTCATCTCCTGGTCGCCATCGCCGTCGGTGTACTTGACGATGACTTCCTGGCCCTTGACCTCGGAGCCGGTGACCCGGGCGCCCAGCTTGATGTCCAGGCCCTGCTTCTTGAGCAGCTTCTGGGTCTCCTTGGCGATGGCGGTATCCACCATCGGCAGGAAGCTGTCCATGGCCTCGAGCACGGTGACCTCGGAGCCCAGGCGGTTCCACACGCTGCCGAGCTCCAGGCCGATGACGCCGGCGCCGATCACGCCGAGGCGCTTGGGCGTCTCGGTGAACTCGAGCGCGCCGGTGGAGTCGACGATCAGCCCCTCGGTCAGCGGGGTCGGCGGGATCTCCACCGGCACGGAGCCCGCGGCGATCACGATGTTGTCCGCCTCATAGGTGGTCGCCTTGCCGTCGAGGTCGGTGACCTCGACCTGCTTCGCGCCCACCACCTTGCCGGTGCCCTCGATGCCGGTCACGCCGTTGGCCTTGAACAGGCCGGCGATGCCACCGGTGAGGTTCTTCACGATCTTGTCCTTGCGGGCGATCATCTTCTTGACGTCCATCTGGACGTCACCTGTCTCGATCCCCATGCCGGCGAAGTCGTGCTTGGCCTCGACGAACTTGTGGGAGGCCTCGAGCAGCGCCTTGGAGGGGATGCAGCCCACGTTGAGGCAGGTCCCGCCGAATACCACCTTGCCTTCCTTGCCGATCCACTTCTCGACGCAGGCGGTCTTCAGGCCCATCTGGGCGGCGCGGATGGCGGCCACGTAGCCGCCGGGGCCCGCACCGATCACGATCACATCAAACTTGTCAGCCATGTTGGCTCCCCTTGCGTGTCTTGGGATGGAGTACCGCCGGGGATCGCCCGGCGGCACGTTCCGCTCAGATGTCCAGCAGCAGGCGCGCCGGATCTTCCAGCAGTTCCTTGATGGTGACCAGGAACCGCACCGCGTCCTTGCCGTCGATCATGCGGTGATCGTAGGAGAGCGCCAGGTACATCATCGGGCGAATCTCGACCTTGCCGTCCACCGCCATGGGGCGATCCTGGATCTTGTGCATGCCCAGGATGGCGGTCTGCGGCGGGTTGAGGATCGGCGTGGACATCAGCGAGCCGAAGGTACCGCCGTTGGTGATGGTGAAGGTGCCGCCCTGCATCTCGTCGATGCCCAGCTTGCCGTCACGGGCACGCTTGCCGAAGTCGCCGATGCCCTTCTCGACGTCGGCGATCTTCATGCTGTCGGTGTCGCGCAGCACCGGGACGACCAGGCCGCGGTCGGTGGAGACCGCCACGCCGATGTCCTGGTAGCCGTGGTAGACGATGTCGGTGCCGTCGATGGAGGCGTTGACGTCCGGGAAGCGCTTGAGCGCCTCGGAGGCCGCCTTGACGAAGAAACCCATGAAGCCGAGCTTGACGTCGTGGGTCTTGGCGAAGGTGTCCTTGTACTGGGCACGCAGCGCCATCACCGCACTCATGTCCACCTCGTTGTAGGTGGTCAGCATGGCGGCGGTCTGCTGGGCCTGGACCAGGCGCTTGGCGATGGTCTGGCGCAGACGGCTCATCGGCACGCGCTTCTCGGGACGCTCGCCCTCGAAGGCGGGGGCCGCGGCGGCGGCAGGCTTGGGCGCGGCCGGCTTGGCGGCCTTCTTCGCGGTGCCCTCCTTCACGGCCTTCTGCACGTCCTCCTTGAGGATCCGCCCACCCTTGCCGGTGCCCTGGATAGCGCTGACGTCGAGGTCGTGCTCGGCGACGAGCTTGCGAGCGGCGGGGGCGAGGATCTTGTCGCCCACCTTCTCGTCGCTGGCGCCGTCATCGGCGGAGGCCGCCGGGGTCTCGTCAGCGGCGGTCGCGGCACCGCCGGCGCCCTCGGTGAAGATCGCCAGCACGGCCTCGGACTCGACCTGGCTGCCCTCCTCGGCCTTGATCTCGGTCAGCGCGCCGTCGACCGGCGCCACCACCTCGAGCACCACCTTGTCGGTCTCGATCTCGGCCAGCACCTCATCACGCTTCACGCTCTCGCCGACCTGCTTGTTCCAGCGGGCGACGGTGCCTTCCTGGATGGACTCGGGGAAGGTCGGCGCCTTCACCTGGTGCTGCTTGCCACCGCTGGCGGCAGGCGCGTCGGCCTTGGCGTCGCTCTTCGGCTCGGCCTTGGCCGCCGCCGGCTTGGCCTTGCCCTCGCCGATGCGGCCCAGCACCTGCTCGGACTCGACGGTGTCGCCCTCCTCGGCGAGCACCTCGGTGAGGGTGCCGGCCTCGGGAGCCAGTACCTCGAGCACCACCTTGTCGGTCTCGATCTCGACGATCAGCTCGTCGCGCTCGACGCTGTCACCGGCCTTCTTGTGCCAGGCAGCCACGCTGCCTTCGGCAACGGATTCCGGAAAGGTTGGGGCCTTGATATCGGTAGCCATGTCGTTTCCCTTGTCTGTTCTCTCGTCCCGGTGGCGTGCCTTACAGATTGAAGGCGTCTTCCACCAGCTGGCGCTGCTGTTCGATATGGACGGACATGTAGCCCGCGGCGGGTGCGGCAGAGGCCGGGCGCCCGGCGAACTTGAGCGCGCCGCCCAGGTTGCTCTTGAGCATGTCGGCTACGGCCCGCATGTGGTGCTGGCTCGAGTACCAGGCGCCCTGGTTGAGCGGCTCCTCCTGACACCACACCACGTCCCTGACGTTGACGTAGGCCTTGAGCGCCTCGAAGAGCTCCTCCTTGGGGAAGGGGTAGAGCTGCTCGACCCTCACGATGGCGACATCCTGGCGGTCATTCTCCTCGCGCCAGGTAGCCAGGTCGTAGTAGACCTTGCCGGCGCACAGGATGATGCGCTCGACCTGCTGGGGATCGCGCACGCCCTGGTCGGGCAGCACCATCTGGAACTGGCCGGTGGCCAGCTCGTCGAGGGTGGAGATCGCCTCCTTGTGGCGCAGCAGGCTCTTGGGCGACATCACCACCAGCGGCTTGCGCAGCGGGCGAATCACCTGGCGGCGCAGCAGGTGGAAGATCTGCGCCGGGGTGGTGGGCACACAGACCTGCATGTTGTACTCGGCGCACAGCTGCAGGAAGCGCTCCAGACGGGCCGAGGAGTGCTCGGGGCCTTGCCCCTCGTAGCCGTGGGGCAGCAGCATGGTCAGGCCGCACAGCCGTCCCCACTTGGTCTCGCCGGAGGAGATGAACTGGTCTACCACCACCTGGGCACCGTTGAAGAAGTCGCCGAACTGCGCTTCCCAGATCACCAGGTCGTTGGGCGCCGTGGTGGCATAGCCATACTCGAACGCCAGCACCGCCTCCTCGGAGAGGAAGGAGTCGTGGATGGTGAAGGCCGGCTGGCCGTCCGCCATGTGCTGGAGCGGTACGTAGCTGGTGCCATCCTTCTGGTTGTGCACCACCGCGTGGCGGTGGGAGAAGGTGCCGCGGCCCACGTCCTGGCCGGTGATGCGCACCGGGTGACCCTCGTCGAGCAGGGTGGCGTAGGCCAGCGTCTCGGCGAAGCCCCAGTTCAACGCCATGCCGCCGGCCTGCATCTTGCGGCGATCCTCGTAGATCTTGGCGACCTGACGCTGCACCTCGACCCCGTCCGGGATCTCGCACATCCGCGCAGCCAGGCGCTGCAGGCGCTTCATCTCCACGGCGGTGTCGGCATAGCCGGTCCACTCGTGGCCGAGGTAGGGCTTCCAGTCGACAAACAGCGAGGTGTTGGGCTCCTGCACCAGGGCGTTGGCCACGTGGTTGCCGGCCAGCAGGTCCTCGCGGTAGGTCTCAATCATCGCCTTGGCGTCCTCCTCGGAGAGCACGCCTTCCGCCACCAGGCGCTTGGCGTAGATCTCCCGGGAAGAAGGATGGTCCTTGATCTTCTTGTACATCAGCGGCTGGGTGCCGCTCGGCTCGTCGGCCTCGTTGTGACCGCGGCGACGATAGCAGACGAGGTCGATCACCACGTCCTTCTTGAACTGCTGACGGAAGTCGAGCGCCACCTGGGTGGCGTGCAGCACCGCGTCGGGGTCGTCGCCGTTGACGTGGAAGATCGGCGCCTGGACCATCTTGGCGATGTCGGTGCAGTACTCGGTGGAGCGGGTGTCCAGCGGGTTCGAGGTGGTGAAGCCGACCTGGTTGTTGATCACGATGTGGATCGTGCCACCGGTCTTGTAGGCGCGGGTCTGGGACATCTGGAATGTCTCCATGACCACGCCCTGGCCGGCGAAGGCCGCATCGCCGTGGACATTGATCGGCAGCACCTTGCTGCCGTCGCTGTCGTCGCGGCGGTCCTGACGGGCGCGCACCGAGCCCTCGACCACCGGAGAGACGATCTCCAGGTGGGAGGGGTTGAAGGCCAGCGCCAGGTGCACCTCGCCGCCCGGGCTCATCACGTTGGAGCTGAAGCCCTGGTGGTACTTGACGTCGCCGGAGCCGCGCTCGATGACCTTCTTGCCGTCGAACTCGTCGATCAGGTCGCCGGGATTCTTGCCGAGGATGTTGACCAGCAGATTGAGGCGGCCGCGGTGGGCCATGCCGATCACGATCTCCTTGATGCCGTAGCCGCCACCGCGCTGGATCAGCTCGTCCATCATCGGAATGAAGGACTCGCCGCCCTCCAGGCCGAAGCGCTTGGTGCCGGGGTACTTGGAGGCCAGGTAGTTCTCCAGCCCCTCGGCCGCGGTCAGCCTCTCGAGCACATGCTGACGCACCTCGCTGCTGAACTTGGGCGCGCTGCGCACCGACTCGAAGCGCTGCTGCAGCCAGCGCTTCTCCTCGGTGTCGACGATGTGCATGATCTCGCAGCCGATGGAGCGGCAGTAGGTCTGCTCCAGCGCCTCGACGATATCCTTGAGCGGCGCCTTGTCCAGCCCCAGGAAGAAGGAGCCGGTCTGGAACTCGGTGTCCATGTCGCTCTTGGAGAGCTGATGGAAGGAGAGGTCGAGGTCGGGCACCGGTGTCGGGCTGCGCAGGCCGAGCGGATCAATATTGGCCTTCTGGTGACCGCGGAAGCGGTAGGCGTTGATCAGCTGGAGAACCTTGACCTGCTTCCTGCTCTCTTCGCCGTCGGCGGCGGCAGGTGCCAGGGCGGTGCGGCGGGCACGACCCAGCTGGTAGAACTGGTCGCGGACCGGGGCGAGGGGGACATCCTGGGGGGCACTGCCTTCGGGGGCCGGCAACTGGTCGAAGTAGTTGCGCCACTCTTCCGGGACAGCGGCGGGATCGTCGAGGTACTGCTCGTAGAGCGCTTCCACATAGTGGGCATTGCCGCCACTGACGTGGGAGGAGCGCCACATCAACTCCATTATGCCTTGTTGCATCTCTCGGTCACCCTGCACTGATGGGGTGGTATCGGCGTCCCCGCACGCTGGGCGCGGCGACATCGGTGGTGCCCTGCCGGCGGGGCCATTCTCGTTCCGGCGCTGCCGACACGCGGTCGACAGCCTTGAATTCCATGCTCAGGAGCCGGTGCCCAAGGCACCGGCTCCTGATGCTGCTGAACCGACCGGCTCCGGCTGCGACACCTGGTCGCAGCAGGAGACGGGGGCCCATGATAGCAAGCTAGGCGCCACGATTTAAGTGGCGTTGGCCAGCAGCATCTCGCGGATCTTGCCGATCGCACGAGTGGGGTTGAGCCCCTTCGGACAGACCGCGACGCAGTTCATGATGCCGCGGCAGCGGAACACGGAGAAGGGATCCTCCAGCTCCGCCAGACGCTCGCGGGTCGCCTCGTCGCGGGAGTCGGCGAGGAAGCGGTAGGACTGCAGCAGACCGGCCGGACCCACGAACTTGTCCGGATTCCACCAGAACGAAGGGCAGGAGGTGGAGCAGCAGGCGCACAGGATGCACTCGTACAGCCCGTCCAGCTTGTCACGGTCTTCCGGCGACTGCAGGCGCTCGATGGCCGGCGCCGGGGTGTTGTTCTGCAGGTACGGCTGGATGCGCTCGTACTGCTTGTAGAACAGCCCCATGTCGACCACCAGGTCGCGGATGACCGGCAGACCCGGCAGCGGGCGCAAGACCAGCTTGCCGTTCTTCACCACCTCGGAGAGCGGGGTGATGCAGGCCAGGCCATTCTTGCCGTTCATGTTCATGCCGTCGGAGCCACACACACCCTCGCGGCAGCTGCGGCGATAGGCCAGGCCGTTGTCCTGCTCCTTCATCAGGTGCAGCACGTCCAGCACCATGACATCACGGCCCTGAGTGTCGACCTGGAACTCCTGCATGTAGGGCGCGGAGTCGGTTTCCGGGTTGTAGCGGTAGATGGATACCTGAAGCATCGTGACTCCCCTCAGTAGGTGCGGACTTTCGGCTCGAACGTATCGACGGTCTTCGGCGTGAAGTTGACGTCACGCTTGCCGAGCTTCTTCTCTGCCGGGAAGTAGAGCGAATGCTTCAGCCAGTTGACGTCGTCGCGATCCGGATAGTCGTAGCGGGAATGGGCGCCACGGCTCTCCTTGCGCTCGAGAGCGGCGATGGCAGTCGCTTCGGCGACTTCCATCAGGTTGTCCAGCTCCAGGGCCTCGACGCGCGCGGTGTTGAAGGCGTTGGACTTGTCCGGCAGGTAGGCATTGGCGATGCGCTCGCGCAGTGCGGCCAGCTGCTTGACGCCCTCGACCATGTTCTTCTCCTCGCGGAACACGCCGAAGGAGTTCTGCATGATGTTCTGCAGCTCGCGCTTGAGCTCCGGGACGGTCTCGCCGCCCTCGGACTCGTTCCAGCGGTTCATGCGCTTCATGGCCGACTCGATGTCGGACTCGGAGGCGTCGAGGTAGTCGATGCCCTCGTTGAGCGCCCCCTCGATGAACATGCCGGCCGCGCGGCCGAAGACCACCAGGTCCAGCAGCGAGTTGCCGCCCAGACGGTTGGCGCCGTGCACCGACACACAGGCCGCCTCGCCGCAGGCGAACAGACCGTTGATGATCCGGTCGTTGCCGTCGGCGTCCTGCATGATCGCCTGGCCGTGGATGTTGGTCGGCACGCCGCCCATCATGTAGTGGCAGGTCGGCACCACCGGGATCGGCTCCTTGGCCGGGTCCACGTGGGCGAAGGTCTTGGAGAGCTCGACGATGCCGGGCAGGCGCTTGCCGAGCACCTCCTCGCCAAGGTGGTCGAGCTTCAGGAAGACGTGGTCGCCGTGCTCGCCACAGCCGCGCCCCTCGAGGATCTCCATCACCATGGAGCGGGCGACCACGTCGCGACCGGCCAGATCCTTGGCGTTGGGGGCGTAACGCTCCATGAAGCGCTCGCCATCCTTGTTGACCAGGTAGCCACCCTCACCGCGACAGCCTTCGGTCACCAGGGTGCCCGCACCGTAGATGCCAGTCGGGTGGAACTGCCACATCTCCATGTCCTGCATCGGGAAGCCGGCGCGCAGCGCCATGCCGATGCCGTCGCCGGTGTTGATCAGGGCGTTGGTGGTGGAGGCGTAGATGCGGCCGGCGCCGCCGGTGGCCAGCACCGTGGCCTTGGACTTGACGTGGACCACTTCACCGGTCTCGATGTCCATGGCGATGCAGCCCACCACGTCGCCGTTGGCGTTCTTGACCAGATCAACCGCATACCACTCGTTGAGGAAGGTGGTATTGTTCTTCAGGTTGTTCTGATAAAGGGTGTGCAGCAGGGCGTGCCCGGTACGGTCGGCCGCGGCACAGGTACGCGCCGCCTGGCCACCGGCGCCGAACTCCTTGGACTGGCCGCCGAACGGGCGCTGGTAGATGCGGCCGTTGTCGAAGCGGGAGAACGGCAGGCCCATGTGCTCGAGCTCGAAGACCGCCTTGGGGCCCTCGGAACACATGTACTCGGCGGCGTCCTGGTCGGCGATATAGTCGCCGCCCTTGACGGTGTCATACATGTGCCAGCGCCAGTCGTCGTTGGGGTCGGCAGACGCGATGGCACAGGTGATGCCGCCCTGGGCGGAGACGGTATGGGAGCGGGTCGGGAAGACCTTGGACAGCACGGCGGTCTTCTTACCGGACTTGGCCAGCTCCAGGGCGGCACGCAGGCCGGCACCGCCACCGCCGATGATGATGGCGTCGAAAGAAAGGCTACGCAGGTTGGACATGTATCAGGCTCCCCACAGAATCTGAATGCCCCAGACCAGGAACACGAAGATGGCCAGGATGATGACGGTCTGGGCGCCGACGCGAAGGCCGGTCGGCTTGAGGTAATCGGTGGTCACGGTCCACAGCCCGACCCAGGCGTGGGCGGCCAGCGACACGAAGGCCAGCAGCGAGAAGATGCGCATCCAGGTCTGGGCGAACAGTCCGCTCCAGGTGGCGTAGTCGAGACCCGGATTGAACAGCAGGTAGAGAACGATGAAGACGGTGTAGAGCGCCAGGATGACCGCCGACACGCGCTGAATCAGCCAGTCGGAGAGGCCACTGCGGCCGAAATTCGTGATGTTGGTTACCATACCCAGACTCCCGCCAGAATGATCAGGACCGCACTCACCACCACGGTGATCTGCGCCTTCTTGACACCACCCTCGAGGGTCACGCCGATATCTGCGTCCATCAGCAGGTGCTTGATGCCGGCCACGAAGTGGAAGGCCAGCGCCGAGAGCAGGCCCCAGGCGATCAGCTTGGCCAGGAAGTTGTTGGCCAGCGCATCACTCACCGCGGCGAAGCCGGCCGGAGAGGAGAGCGACTTGCTCAGGGCCCAGAAGGCGAAGATCAGGCCGACAAACAGGATCACACCGGTGATGCGGTGGGTGATGGAGGTCAGGGCGGGGAGGGGGAACTGTATAGTGGACAGATCCAGGTTTACGGGTCGTTTACTATTCACGGCTCTCTACACACTCTCTATGGCCCACTTGAGGACGGGACGGGCAAGGTCCGAGCGGGCGGTGGTTTCGGGAAGGAGCGGCACTTACCGTTGAAGGCAAGACCGCCTGTTCCTGCCAGTCGCGCGGGGTGGATTATAGGGACATGGCCGGGCCATGACAAACGCAGCGGCGGCCAACTAGACCATGGTGCAAAGGGTGTCGACAGCCAGCAGACGCCTGCTCCGGCACAACCTGCCCCGGCGCCCGCGCGGGCGTGGTGCAAAGCACCAATTATCATACAACAGTTATATATCACTTGACAGCTCGTACAATGGCGAGGTCGCCATGGGCTAATTGACAATCGCTGGAACGCTTCTATAGTGGGCGAACCTTTTCGCCGGCATCATCTGCGAACCCGCCAGTGAAATAACGACTTATCGCCCTATCACGAACTCGAGAGGAGGCCTTGCATGGCTGACAGGAAAGCGACGCTGACGGTAGACGGTCTGGACAAGACGATCGAACTGCCTGTCTATTCGGGCACCCTGGGCCCCGACGTGATCGATGTACGCGGGCTCGGTGCCGAAGGCCTGTTCACCTACGACCCCGGCTTCATGGCCACCTCCTCCTGCCAGTCCGCCATCACCTATATCGATGGCGGCAAGGGCGTCCTGCTGCATCGCGGCTTCCCGATCGACCAGCTGGCCAAGCAGTCCGACTTCGTCGAGATGTGCTACCTGCTGCTGTTCGGCGAGCTGCCGGACGATGCCCAGTACGCCGACTTCGAGTCGCGGGTGCGCAACCACACCATGGTCCACGACCAGATCAACAACTTCTTCAAGGGCTTCCGCCGTGATGCCCACCCGATGTCGATCCTGTGTGGCGTAGTGGGCGGTCTGGCCGCCTTCTACCACGACCATATGGACATCACCGTGGAAGAGGACCGCATCATCAGCGCGATCCGCCTGATCGCCAAGATGCCGACCATCGCCGCGATGTCCTACAAGTACAATGTGGGCCAGCCCTTCAACTATCCGCGCAACGACCTGAGCTATGCAGAGAACTTCCTCTACATGATGTTCAGCACGCCCTGCGAGGAGTACAAGGTCAACCCGGTCTACGCCAGGGCCATGGACCGTATCTTCATGCTCCACGCCGACCATGAGCAGAATGCCTCCACCTCCACGGTGCGCCTGGCAGGCTCCACCGGCGCCAACCCCTTCGCCTGCATCAGCGCCGGCATCGCCGCCCTGTGGGGTCCGGCCCACGGCGGCGCCAACGAGGCGGTGCTGAAGATGCTCGACGAGATCGGCGACGACTCCGAGGAGAACATCCAGCGCTTCATCGACAAGGCCAAGGACAAGGATGACCCCTTCAAGCTGATGGGCTTCGGGCACCGCGTCTATCGCAACTTCGACCCGCGCGCCAAGGTCATGAAGGAGACCTGCGACGAGGTACTGGCGGAGCTCGGCATCGACGATCCCCAGCTGAAGATCGCCAAGCGCCTGGAGCAGATCGCCCTGGAAGACGAGTACTTCGTCGAGCGCCAGCTCTATCCCAACGTCGACTTCTACTCCGGCATCATCCTCAAGGCTATGGGGATTCCGACCAACATGTTCACCGTGATCTTCGCGGTGTCCCGCACCATCGGCTGGATCTCCCACTGGCACGAGATGCTGAGCGACAGCTACAAGATCGGCCGTCCGCGTCAGCTCTACACCGGCCACACTCAGCGCGACTATCCTGCCAAGTAAGCCATCGGCAGATGCGGCCACGCCCGCATGCGCTACCCTACAGAAAGCCGCCCTCGGGCGGCTTTCTGCGTCGTGACCCCAACCTTCCCAACCAGAGTGAGCAGTCAGGATGAGCAAGAGCATCTCTAGAATCGCCTTCATCGGCCTGGGCGTGATGGGCTATCCCATGGCCGGCCACCTGGCCCGCGCCGGGCTCGAGGTCCGCGTCTACAACCGCACCGAGGCCCGCGCCGCCGCCTGGGCCGCCGAACATGGCGGCAGCCACCACCCCACCCCCCAGGAGGCCGCGAGCGGCGCCGACCTGGTACTGGTCTGCGTGGGCAACGACGATGACGTGCGCCAGGTCACCACGGGCGAGCAGGGCGCACTCTCCGGCATGGCCGAGGGCAGCCTGCTGGTGGACCACACCACCGCCTCGGCGGAACTCGCCCTGGAGCTCGACGCCGCCTGTCGCGAGCAGGGCATCGGCTTTCTCGACGCGCCGGTCTCCGGCGGCCAGCAGGGTGCCCAGAACGGCGCCCTGACCATCATGTGCGGCGGCGAGGTGGACGACTTCACGCGCGCCGAAGCCGTGCTCGCCCACTATGGCCGCGCGGTGGCCCTGATGGGTGCCGCCGGCAGCGGCCAGCTCACCAAGATGGTCAACCAGATCTGCATCGCCGGCCTGGTCCAGGGGCTGGCCGAGGGGCTGCACTTCGCCGAGCAGGCGGGGCTCGATCGCCAGCGCGTGGTGGACGTCATCGCCAAGGGCGCGGCCGGCTCCTGGCAGATGGAGAACCGCCACGCCACCATGATCGCCGACGAGTACGACCACGGCTTCGCGGTGGACTGGATGCGCAAGGATCTCGGCATCTGCCTGGCGCAGGCCCGCCAGCTGCAGGCACGCCTGCCGGTCACCGCCCTGGTCGACCAGTTCTATGCCGATGTCCAGGTGATGGGCGGCGGCCGCTGGGACACCTCCTCGCTGCTGCGCCGACTGCGCGCCGTGGGCCACCGCTGAGCCTCAGGGCGGCGCCCCGGCGCCGCCCTTCCCCCTCCCCCACCAGTATTAGTCTCCCCCTCTTTTCAGGTTGACAAAAGCCATACTGCACAGCGCCAGAGGCTTACTCGCCGTTGTCCACACATTCTGTGGATAAACCTGTTCACAACCGCAAGAAAAGGCCGTCAGATCGCCATGAACTGGGGGCTGAGCTCAGATTGATCAATTTTTGATCTTGTATAAACCATTGATTTTGAAAGTCTTTATGAAAAAGCCTGTAGACACGGGCGATTGCAGACCTGCTGTACACAGGCGTACCGACGGAACCCCGCCTGGTGGACAAGTCAAGCAGAAATCGCCCCGCAAGAGGGGCCCTAAGAGGGAGATAACGTGAGAGGCATCAACGCTGGCGACCGGCAGCAGGCGATGAAAAAAGGGCACTCGGAGAGAGTGCCCTTTTCAGGCAGCAGGCGATGAAAAAAGGGCACTCGGAGAGAGTGCCCTTTTCAGGAAGAGTGGCGTCCCATAGGGGGTTCGAACCCCTGTTCCCGCCGTGAAAGGGCGGTGTCCTAGGCCACTAGACGAATGGGACGCAGGTGTCGTTCGAGGGGTTGGTGGAGCCTAGCGGGATCGAACCGCTGACCTCAACACTGCCAGTGTTGCGCTCTCCCAGCTGAGCTAAGGCCCCGTGCCCTGAAGACGAGTCGTATAGTACTGATTCGACTCGCCTTCGTCAACAGGAAATCACGCGAGTTCGCGGAATTCCTTCTCGAAGCGCTTGGCCTGCTTCTTGGAGACGCCGCCGAGCACCTCGATGGCGTGGCGCAGGCGCGCCCGGGTCATGTCGGAGCCGAGGATCGCCATGGCGTCCATCACCGAGGTGCTGGCGGCGGAGCCGGTGATGGCGATGAAGACCGGCGCCAGGAACTCCTTCATCTTGAGGTCGAAGTGGGCGGCCAGCGCCTTCACCTCGCTAAGCAGCGCCTCCTTGTGCCAGGCGGGCAGCGTCTCCAGGCGCCACACCAGGAACTGCAGCAGCCTGAGCAGGTCCTCGCGACCCAGCTTGACGCCGTCGAAGCTCTCCTCGCCGATCCGCGGCAGCCCCGAGAAGAAGTGGCCGGCCAGGGGCACCACCTCGGAGAGGGTCTCCACCCGCGGGCGCACCTGGGGCAGGATCTCCTTCACGTAGCGCTCGTTGAAGGCCCACTCCATCAGCGCCCTGAGGAAGGCGTCGTCGTCGAGCTCCTCGCGGATATAGAGGCCATTGAGCCAGGTCAGCTTCTCGAGGTCGAAGACCGGGCCGCCCAGCGAGACCCGCTGGATATCGAAATGGGCCATCATCTCGTCGAGGCTGAACTTCTCGCGCTCGTCGGGCATCGACCACCCCATCCGGCCCAGGTAGTTGATCACCGCCTGGGGCAGGTAGCCCATGCGCCGGTAGTAGTTGATCGAGGTCGGGTTCTTGCGCTTGGAGAGCTTCGACTTGTCGGGATTGCGCAGCAGCGGCATATGGCAGAGCTCGGGCATCTCCCAGCCGAAGTACTCGTAGAGCAGCTGGTGCTTGGGCGCCGAGTTGATCCACTCCTCACCGCGCAGCACATGGGTAATCCCCATCAGGTGGTCATCGACCACGTTGGCCAGGTGATAGGTGGGCATGCCGTCGGACTTGAGCAGGATCTGGGCATCCACCTGGGCCCAGTCCACCTCGATGGTGCCGCGCAGCATGTCCTGGATCACGCAGGTGCCGCTGGCAGGCACCGCCATGCGCACCACGTAGGGCCAGCCCTCCTTCTCGCGGCGCGCCTGCTCCTCGGCGGGCAGGGCGAGGTCCGCGGGCTTGAGCGCCAGGTGCATGCCGGCAGCCTTGCGCGCCTCGCGCAGCTCATCGAGCTCCTCGCTGGTGCGGTAGCACTTGAAGGCGTGCCCCGCCTCGATCAGCTGGCGGGCGTACTCGGCGTAGATGTCGCCGCGCTCGCTCTGGCGATAGGGCCCATGGGGGCCACCCACGTCGGGGCCCTCGTCCCACTCCAGGCCCAGCCAGCGCAGGGAGTCGAGGATCATCTGCTCGGACTCGGCCGTCGAGCGCACCCGGTCGGTGTCCTCGATGCGCAGGATGAACTGGCCGCCGTGCTGGCGGGCGAAGCAGAGGTTGAACAGGGCGATGTAGGCGGTGCCGACGTGGGGATCGCCGGTCGGTGACGGCGCGATACGCGTGCGTACGGTCATGTCGTTGCGGTGTCCCGATGCTGGTGGAAGAATGGCCGCATTATACGCACCTGCCGCCCGCTCGGCAGCCGTCACCGGGAATCATCCGCGTGGATCGCGGTCAATGTCAGGCTACCCGACCTGGCCCGCCGGCCGACCAGGAGACACGTCATGCTTGCGCAACTTCCCGAGGGCTTCACCACGCTGGTGACCGGCGCCGGCGGCGGCATCGGCCGGGCGGTGGTGGAGACCCTGCTGGCCAGCCCCAGGCCGGGCCGGGTGATCGCCGCCAGCCGGCGCCCGATGCCCCAAGCGGATCCCCGCCTGGAGCCGCTGGAAGCCGACCTCACCACGCCCGAGGGCCGAGAGCGACTGGCCGCCCACCTGGACGGCACACCGCTTCACCTGACCTTCAACACCCTCGGCATGCTGCATGACGAGGCGCTCGGCATTCACCCAGAGAAGAAGCTCGACGACCTCGACGCCGAGGCCATGGCACACCTGTTCCACGTCAATGCCACGACCCCGGCTGCTGCTCCAGGCGCTGCAGCCCAGCCTGAAGGGAGGGCACCCGGCCCTGGTGGCCAGTCTCTCGGCCCGGGTCGGCTCCATCGAGGACAATCGTCTGGGCGGCTGGTACGCCTATCGCGCCAGCAAGGCAGCCCATAACATGCTGATGAGGACGGCCGCGGTGGAGCTGCGACGGCTCAACAAAACCCTCGCCGTGGTCTGCCTGCATCCCGGCACCACGGATACCGGACTCTCACGCCCCTTCCAGGCCCGGGTGCCGGAAGGCAAGCTGTTCACACCGGCATTCGTGGCCGAGCGGCTTCTCGCGGTGCTGGGGGAGCGCCCGCTCGGGGGGGCCGCCAGCTTCTACGACTGGGCCGGCGAGCCGGTAGCCTGGTGACAAGCGCCGACGCCACCATAATCGGTGAATCAACGTTGGTGTGCGTTATTGCACAGCCGCACAGGATGCCGGATGATCACCGCCGGCTTTTCCTAACGTTCCGATAACACAAGACATGCAACGACAGGATGAAGAGATGGATTCACTAGGCCCGCGCATCAAGGAGCTCCGTCTGGAGGCCAACCTCAACAAGGCGGCCCTGGCTCGACGGGTAGGCGTTTCGGACGTGACCATCTCCTACTGGGAGTCGGGCGCCATCCGCCAGATCGGCCACGAGCGGCTGGTGGCGCTGTCCCAGGCCCTGGGCTGCCCCCTGTCACGGCTGCTGGAGGGCGAGAACGGCGGCCGGGCCGCCCCTCTCTACTTGCGCAGCCAGCCCCCCGCCCCCTGGCAGGACCCCGCCGCCGGACGCATCGAGCTGCCCTTCGAGCTGGTGCCCGCCCAGCAGTGGGAGGGAGAGTGCTTCCTGCTGACCCCGGCCCCTGGCGAGCATTTCGACTTCCTGAGCGAAGGTGACCTGGTCGCCGTGGCCCCCACCGACATCTTCCATCAGACCGGGCTCTACCTGGTCGAGCGAGAGGGGCGTCACTGCATTCGTCGCGTCAGCCAGGACGATGACGGCAAGCTGCTGTTCAGCGCCGAGGAGAGCGACCGGGTCGAAGGCTATACCCCCGATACCCGGCTGCTGGGCAAGCTGGTGGCCCGCTGGCAGACCGCCTCACTCTGAGGCGGCCCTCTTCCTCCCCCTACTCGACGCCCAGCACCTCGACCCGATCATCGGTGCGACGGGGCTCGCTGCCCACCAGGAAACGCCGTGAGGCACTGGCCACCTGCCCCAGGCCGTGTCGTGAGGTACTCACCAGCGGACCGCTCAGGTGCTCGCCCTGCTGGCCGATCTTCCGCCGCACCTCCAGCGGCTGCACGCTGGCCTCGGGCAGGTTCACGGTAATGGTGTAACCGCCGTCCGGCAGGCCACTGCCCGGGCCGAAGGGACCGGCATGGAAGCGCCCCTCCTGCAGGGTGGTGCGCTGCTGCCAGCGCACGCCGCTCAGTTCCCGCTCCACCACGATCTGCAGCCTCGCCCCCTCGGGCAGATTGCTCTCCCCCTCGACCATCAGCCGCCGGTCGGTGCGCAGGCTGGCCGCGAACTCGATGACGACCGGCTCGTCGAAGGGTGCCACCTCGGGTTCCGGTTCGGGCGCCGGCGCCTCGACGACCACCTCCGCTTCCGGCTCCTCTGCCGGCGCCTCGGGCGCCGCGTCACCATTATCGGCGCCGCCGCAGCCCGCCAGCAGCACCAGCAGCACCAGCAGCAGCCCCAGGCTGCATCCTCGATACCACAGCTTCATGCATGACCTCCCAAGCGATGACTCCCAGGCCAAGGCTATCATCTGCTCGGGCTGCCCGTCCCGTGAACCACTCAACGTGGCTCGGCGCAGTCTCGGCAGAGGGTAGCGAACGGCAGGGCCTCGAGACGCTCGCCCGCGATCGGCTCCTCACACACCTCGCAGAGCTCCCCTTCGCCGCCGTCGATGCGCCCCAGGGCATGCATCACCTGACGCAGCTCATCCTCGGCCTCCCGCTCCAGGGCATCGACCACCTCGTCGTTCTGCAACTCGATGGCCTGCTCCTCCATGTCCTTGTCCAGCGGGCCTGCACGCTGCTCCTTGTGGTCACGATAGCGTTCGATTCGCTCGACCAGCTCGTCACGCAGGGTCTCGAGTCGCTGCTTGCGCTCCATCATGGTCCTGCCTCCCGTCGCCAGGCGTACCGGAGTGGCACCGCCTGTCCTTCTTCATAGCACATGCCGACCGTCCCACGACCCGGCAATTGCCTGTCGGCACGGGTTTTCCACTAGAATGCCCTCTTCACGACAACCCATGACGATCGAGGAGACGCCCGTGGATCCCCTGTGGTGGCTGGCCTATCTGGCCCTGGGAAGCTTCGTTGGCCTGATGGCCGGCATGCTCGGCATCGGTGGCGGCGGCATCATGGTGCCGATCCTGACCTTCCTGTTCGTGCTCCAGGGCGTCCCCCATGAGCACCTCGCCCACCTGGCCCTGGGCACCGCCATGGCCGCCATCGTGCCGTCCGCCTCGGCCAGCCTCTGGTCGCACCATCGGCATGGCGCGGTGAACTGGCATGTCGTTCGCCTCATCACCCCCGCGATCCTCGCCGGCACCTTCCTGGCCACCTTCATCGCGGCCCTGATACCGACCCGCGGCCTGGCGGTGTTTTTCGCCTGCTTCATGGTACTGATGTCGCTGCAGATGTTCGCCAACCTCAAACCCAGGCCATCCCGCACCCTGCCGGGTACCGTCGGCCTCTCCGGGGCGGGGTTCGGCATCGGCGGCATCTCCGCGCTGGTGGCCATCGGCGGCGGCTCGCTCACCGTGCCCTTCCTCACCTGGTGCAACGTCCGGCTGCCCCAGGCGATCGGCACCTCCGCCGCGGTGGGCCTGCCCATCGCCCTGGCGGGGGCGCTGGGCTACCTGATCAACGGCTGGGGCACCGCCGGCCTGCCGGATGCCGCCTGGGGCTATGTCTACCTGCCCGCCCTGCTGCTCATGGCGCCCTTCAGCATCCTCACCGCCCCCCTCGGCGCGAGGCTCGCCCACCGCCTGCCGGTGGCACTCCTCAAGCGGGTATTCGCGGTCATGCTGATGCTCCTCGCGCTGCAGATGCTCTACACGGTGTTCACCGCCTGAAACTCGGGCCGACCAGGCGGGCCCCTCAGGTCATGTCGAGGGCCGCATAGCCCTCCTCGGTCAGCGTCAGGGTCTCCCCCTGGCCCCGGCCGGCATGGGGCGTCACCGTGATCAGCCCCTTCTCCTCCAGCGCGGCGATGTCCTCGCGCAGCGCCGGCAGCAGGGCGTCCTCGTCGGAGTAGCCGAAGGGCGAGGAGAGGACCCCGCCATGCTGCAGCACGCGGGCCAGCAGCTCCAGTTGGTGGTCGGTCAGTTCGTGGGACATGGCCGTCATCTCGCAGATAAGGTTCCAGGGGTAGCGTCGCTCACGCTTGAAGCATCGCCCTCACCCACAGGGTACATGGCCCGCCCCTTATCTGCGGGCAGTGCGGCAACCGCGAAGCACCGACCGCCTTCTCCCAGGCCGACCCGATCGGCCGCAGCATGTCTGCCATGGGCAACCCGCGCCGGGGGCTGGTAGAATACTGCCTCTCCGAACAACCCCGTGATGCCCGATGCCCCAGCTCGACCGCACCTTCTCCGTCGCGCCGATGATGGATTGGTGAAGGTGCCCGGCATTACGGGCTTGATGCTTGCGCAGTACCAAAATTGTTCCAGCTCCCCACCGGTTTTTGCCACTTTGGACTCGCCACGTTCGCGAATCCTGAGATTCGTGCGCGACGCGCGCGTATGCGTGTCACGCGCACGCCTGGCTCTAGAATCCGTGGGGGGCTCGGAAAAAGGTAACAACGGTAGCGCAATGGCAAAAATCAACATAAGCCAATGATTCTAATGGATTTCAAACGTACGTCCAAAAGGTAACAAAAAGGTGATGTAAAGGTGATGCGTTACCTTTTTGAAAGGTCACAGAAGAGATTTCATATACCTATTAGAATCAGCAGCTTATGTGGGCATCACCTTTTTCAGTACTTTTTGTGACCTTTTAAAGGTAACGGCAAAAGCATTTAAAATCATAGGCTTATATATAAAAAACAGCCCTGCGACCCATGTTACCTTTTTCCGAGCACCCCCCACCTTCTCAGAATCCCCCATCACCGGGGCGCCACCCTTTTCACCATCCATATTGAAAGAAAACGCAAGTATTTCCAGCCACTTAGCTGCCATTCCACCCTACCAATCTGCGCCTGTTCCCAGGCCATGCATACGTGCAGAAAATTCGGCACGCAAAGAGCGCCGGCGGGGCGGGGTGTCGACGGCGCGCCGTGGGGCTGGGCCGTGTGCCCGGGTGAAGTTGGTACTCGCCGGCCAGCTGCGGCGAGCAGCCACAAAAATGCCGCCCAGCGGGCGGCAAGCGATGAGAGCAGGTTGCGTCAGGCGGCGCTGTCGCCCTCCTCCTCGAGCAGGTATGGCCGGAAGCGGACGATCTCCTCGCCAGTGATCTCGTTGATCTCCTTCAGGCTCTCCTGGAGAGGTTCGAGCTCGTTGGCCACGAACACCCGGGCGGCCTTCTCAACGTCACCGAAGCCGGCGGTGTTGGTGGGCACGATGCCCATCAGCTGCGGGGGGATCCTGTGGCCGGCGAGCTGGTCGTCTCGGGTGAGGTTCTTGATGTTCCAGAAGTCGTCCTTGGCCGCCACCTCGGAGACGGGGATCACCTGGACCCCGTCCTTCTTGCCCTTGGGGGAGTACAGGAAGAGGTTGCGGAAGTTGCCCGGGCCCTTACTGTCCTTGAGGGCCTGGCGCATGGCGTCGATGTCCTTCTGGTCCTGGGCGGGGTCGTTGACGTAGAGGATGAACCCGGCATGGCTGCCGTTCAGGTAGTAGCGCCGCCGGAACAGCGTGGCCGACTCGTTGAGCCAGGCCGACTGCAGACTCCCCAGGTAGTCCGGCACCCCATAGATCGACTGGTCGATGTCGGGCTCGAGCAGATGGATCACTCGCCCGTGGGGCAGTTCCTGGCGCTCCAGGTAGTTGGGTACCCACCAGTATCGGTCCGCCTCGAGGCCGCCGCGGCGCATGTACTTGGCTCGCAGGTGGCGGAACGGCAGCCGCCGGCCCAGCCGTCCCCTCACCTCCTCCAGGTAGGCATTGCCGAACACCAGGTAGTCGAGGGCCAGGCCGCTGAACACCTGCCTGCTCAGAAGTGGGTGCGGCTCGAAGGTCCTGAGCAGGATGTTGCGCTTCACCTGGAGCGCCGAGCCATGGTGCGCGGTCGCCCGATAGCTCTTGGCCAGGATCGAGAGCGGGATCGGCGGCTCGTACCACTCGTCAACGGTGAGCCACACCCCCTCGTACCAGATGTCGCGCATGCTGGTGACCGGCTCCGGGTCGCCGAAGCTGAAGGCCTCCATGGCCGGCGGGGAAGCCACGGCAGTCGCTGCGGCTGCTGGCTCGCCGCTGCGGTAGGCGGGCACGCGAATGCGCGGCTTGCTTGCTGTCGTCTGGCTCATCCGGAGATCTCCATGATGGAGCCCGTGCCCTCTTCGGCCGGGCCGTCGATCGGTTCATTGTGCAGCGCATGCATCGTCGCCCAGGCCAGGTCGGCGTGGCCGGTGGCGCGGCTGCGCCCGCTGGTGTAGGTGAACTGCCGCCCGCTGGGGGTGAGCTCGCGTTTGATGGCCATGAAGCTCTGGGCCATATCGCTCCACCCCGCGTCGAACTCCAGGCGGCTCTTGCGCATGATCTGCTGGGCCTGCATTACCATGGTCGCCTTCAGGGTGACGTCGTAGCGGTAGCGCACCAGGGTCGGGAACCACTTCTCCACGTGCTCGGCCACCGCCTCCCCCAGGCCGCTGACATCGATGCCGATATGCTCGATGCGGTACTTCTCCTGGAACGAACGGATGAAGGCGGCCTGGGCCTCGTAGTCCTCTCCCTTGAGCCGGTGCCGCTCCAGCACCCGGTGCTTCTCCTCCCGGGTGCGTGCCGGCAGCACCACCACCAGCCCCGCGCCATCGCCATCCTCGCCGGTACCGGTGGGGTCGTAGCCGATCCACACGCCACGGTCCCCCACCGGGCGCGGGGCATAGGGACGGTAGTCGTCCCACACCTCCCAGCTGTCGACCATGCAGGGGTGCAGCAGCGAGAGCGGGAAGGCGCTCTGGCTGTCGTCCACGAACTGGCACATCAGCAGGTTGTTGAACTCGTCGACGCTGTACTCCAGCCGAAGCTGCTCCAGGTCGAAGAGATCGCAGCCACCCCGGATCGCGTCTTCAACGGTGACGATCTGGCGCCACTGGCCATCCGGGCACAGCCGCCCACCCGCCAGGGTCGCGTGGGAGACATCGAATTCTTGGCGCTCCGCCTTGGGCCGGCGAGTGTTGAACAGCTCCCCGCTCCAGAACGGGTAGGCCTCATGGCCCAGGCTCGAAGGCGTCGAGAAGTAGGTCTGCCGCCACTTCTTGTGCATGGCCATGCCGCTGGTGACCTTGCGGAACTCCTGGAAGCGGTGGATCCAGAAGTACTCGTCCAGGTAGACGTCGCCGTGGTAGCCCTGGGCCGTCTTGCTGTTCGTGCCCAGGAAGTGCAGCTCGGCGCCGTTGTCGAGGATGATCGGGTCGCCCTTCAGCTCGATGTCACAGGTCTCTTTGACGAACTTGACGATGTAGCTGCGGAAGATGTGGGCCTGCGCCTTCGAGGCACTCAGGAAGATCTTGTTGCGGCCATGCTCGAAGGCATCGACGATCGCTTCGAGTGAAAAAAAGTCCGTGGCCCCGATCTGGCGACTCTTCAGCACGTTGCGAATGCGGTGCTTCTGCCCCGCTTCGTACCAATCCAGCTGGTACTGGAAGCACCTTTCGAGAAACGCTGCTTTCAGCAGCTCGACCTGTTCCTCATCGAGGTAGTTGCGGCGCTGCTTGCGGATGCGCGGCGCCTCGTTGCGCGCGTGGATGTTGGGGTTCAGGTCCGACTCGCGCCCGCTCTCGGTGTACTTGTGCACCCGGGCCAGGCGTTCGATCTGCCGGCCGAGCAGGTCGATCTCCTTGAAGTCCCGCCCCTCCTTCTCGGGCTTCACGATCAGCTGAACCAGCCGCGCCTCGAGCGCCCCCTCCACCCGCTGGATCGGTGTGGCGTCATCCCAGCCATCGCGCCGCTTCCAGCTGTGCAGCGTCGCCTCCTTCTCGTCCAGCAGCTCGGCAATGCGCACCACGCGCCACCCCTGCCAGTAGAGATGGCGGGCGATCAGGCGCGGAGAGTCCAGGGCATCGGGGGGCATCGTCGTCATGCGGCCAGCGTACCCGCGCGCCCGCGAGGCGAAGCGGTGCCGGCCATGTACCGCCAGGACCGTACACGCCAGCCGCATTGAGAAGGCCCGCGCAGGCACGGAACCTGACGGCAACGATCGCCGCCCGCCCCGCTTCAGCCGAGGACACCCCATGAAATGGTTCCGCGTCGCCACCCAAGGCGCCACCACCGACGGCCGCGAGATCTCACGCGAGTGGATCGAGCAGATGGCCAGCAACTACGACCCGAAGAAGTACGGCGCCCGCGTGTGGATGGAGCACATCCGCGGCATGGGCGCCGACAGCCACTTCGGCGCCCTGGGCGACGTCATCGCCGCCAAGGCCGAAACGGTCGAGGACGGCAAGCTCGCCCTCTTCGTCCAGATCGACCCCACCGAGCGGCTCAAGGAGATCAACGCCGACCGGCAGAAGGTATTCACCTCCATCGAGGTGAACCCCAAGTTCGCCGACACCGGCGAGGCCTACCTCGAGGGCCTGGCGGTCACTGACTCCCCCGCCAGCCTCGGCACCGAAATGCTCAAGTTCAGCCGCAGCGCCGGCGACGCCTCCCCCCTGGCCGCGCGCAAGCAGCACCCCGAGAACCTCTTCTCCGAAGGCATCGAGGTCGAGCTCGACTTCAGCGACGAACCGGAGCCCCCCACCGGCCCCACCCTCGCCGAGCGGGTCGCCGCCCTGTTCAAGCGCCAGGACGCCAAGACCGCCAAGGGCTTCGAGGCCTTCCGCGGCGAGCTCGAGCAGACCCTGGAGCTCTTCGTGCAGAAGCATGGGGAACTCGCCGGTGAACTTGCCAAGCGCCCCACCCAGGCACAGTTCGATGCCCTGCAGGCCGCCCACGACCGGCTCAAGGCGGACTTCACCGCCCTCTACGAGCAGCTCGACACCACCCCCGACACCCCGCCCCGCACGCCCGCCACCGGCGGCGGCGACGCCCAACTCACCGACTGCTGAGGAGCGCCCATGCGCAACCAGACCCGCATCGCCTACAACAAGCTGCTCGAGCGCGTGGCGCACCTCTCCGGCGTCCCCAACGCCAGCGAGAGCTTCGCCGTCGAGCCCAGCATCCAGCAGACCCTGGAATCCAAGATCCAGGAGAGCTCCGCCTTCCTCAGCCTGATCAACATGGTCGGCGTCGACGAGCTCAAGGGCGAGAAGCTCGGCCTCGGCATCTCCGGGCCGATCGCCGGCCGCACCGACGTCTCCACCAAGGACCGCCAGCCCCGCGACCTCACCGCCCTGGACCCCAACGGCTACGAGTGCGTCAGCACCGAGTTCGACACCTTCCTCCCCTGGAGCAAGCTGGACGCCTGGGCCAAGTTCCCCGACTTCCAGACCCGGGTGCGCAACGCCATCGTCCGCCAGCAGGCCCTCGACCGCATCATGATCGGCTTCAACGGCACCAGCGCCGCCAGCGAGACCGACCGCGTCGCCAACCCCCTGCTCGAAGACGTCAACAAGGGCTGGCTGCAGATGTACCGCGAGCGCGCTGCGCAGCGCGTGCTCACCGAAGGCGGCGAAGGCGTCGGCCAGGTGCGCATCGGCCCCGGCGGCCACTACGCCAACCTCGACGCCCTGGTCTACGACGTCGTCAACGAGATGATCGACCCCTGGCACCGCGAGTCCACCGACCTGCGCGTCATCTGCGGCCGCAAGATCCTCGCCGACAAGTACTTCCCGCTCATCCAGGAGCATGCCGGCACCCCCACCGAAAACCAGGCGCTCGACCTCATGGTCAGCCAGAAGCGCATGGGCGGGCAGCAGGCCGTGCGCGTGCCCTTCTTCCCGGACGGCAAGCTGTTCATCACCATGCCCGAGAACCTCTCGCTCTACTGGCAGCTCGGCAGCCGCCGCCGCTACATGAAGGACAAGCCCGAGCGGAAGCGCGTCGAGAACTACGAGTCCTCCAACGACGCCTACGTCATCGAAGACTTCGGCGCCGGCTGCCTGGTCGAGAACGTCGTCTTCGGCGACTGGACCAGCGAGTGAGGAGCGAACCACCCATGGTGAACCAGCACAGCAGCCCCGCCCGCCGCCACTACCAGCGCGCCACCGCCGCCCAGTCGGCGGCGGCGGCCACCCCCGCCCAGCAGCAGCAAGGCCACCAGTACGAGCTGATGGCCGCCGCCCTGTGGGAAGCCCGCCGCACCCTCAAGGCCATCAAGTCCGTGCAGGCCAAGATCGAGAAGAAGCGCGAGCTGCTGCCTGAGTTCGCCCCCTACGTCGAAGGCGTTCTGGCCGCCGGCCAGGGCGCACAGGACGACGTGCTGATGAGCGTCCTGGTGTGGCGCATCGACGTCGGTGACCTGCCCGGCGCCCTGGACATCGCCGAGTACGCCATGCGCCACCAGCTGCAGACGCCCGACCGCTACGAGCGCGACACCGCCAGCCTGATCGCCGAGGAACTCGCCGACCAGGCCCTGCGCATGCTGGTCGAG
The DNA here is from genome assembly GCF_003547075.1 of Halomonas sp. JS92-SW72. NCBI lineage: Bacteria > Pseudomonadati > Pseudomonadota > Gammaproteobacteria > Oceanospirillales > Halomonadaceae > Halomonas > Halomonas sp. JS92-SW72. The sequence goes on along the minus strand of NZ_CP032147.1, from coordinate 452,805 downwards.
GACGCCCCCGACGGCCCGGCCATCGCCGAGATCCTGCAGCGCACCGAGGCCATCACCGCCGGCCACGACATGCACGACGAGATCCGCGCGAAGCTGCACAAGGCCCTCGGCTACGCCCACCGCACCGCCGGCAGTCCGGCCGAAGCGGTCGAGCACCTGCGCCGGGCCCTCGCGCTCAACGAGCGCGCCGGCGTGAAGAAGGACATCGAGAAGCTCGAGCGCGAGCTCAAGCAGCACGACACCGGCCAGCCCCCCGCCCAGCCAGGGGCCTGACCACCACCGAGTCGCACGCCGACGCCAAGGGGGCGCCGGGCCAGCCTGGAGCAACGCCCCGCGCTGATACCCCGGCCCACCCCCTTCCCCAGCGAGGCACACCATGTCACTGATCGCCGCCGGCACCGGCCCCCAGGAAGCGCCCCCGGAACCCCTGGCCAACAACGGCTTCTGGCCCGAGATCGTCCCGGGCGACTTCCGCGAGACCCAGCGGCTGGACGGCACCGTCACCCGGCCGCGCCTCGAGCACGCCCTGCGCGTCGCTATGGCCGACGTCAACCGCCAGCTCGCCGACTACCAGGCTCAGCAGCAGGCCGCCGGCATCGAAGGCGCCCAGGGCATCCCGCTCGAGCCCTGGCAGATGCAAGGCCACCACGCCCTGCTCTACCGGCGCGCTGTCTACGCCCAGGCCCATGCCGAACTGCTCGAGCGCTACCGCGATATCAGCGCCACCGGCCAGGGCGACGAACGCGGCGAGGCCAAGGACCTCGCCGCCGACGACTACCGCGGCGATGCCCGCTGGGCCATCGCCGAACTCACTGGCCGCACCCACAGCACCGTGGAGCTGATCTGATGCAGACCGAGCGCGCCCGCCAGGGCGAGACCCTCGACGCCCTCTGCCACCGCGTGCTGGGCGCCACGGCCGCGATCACCGAACAGGCGCTCGAGCTCAACCCCGGCCTCGCCGAGCTCGGCCCGTATCTCCCCGAGGGCACCGCCGTGCGCCTGCCCGACGCCGAGCCCGAACCCCGCCAGCAGCGCACCGTGCAGCTCTGGACCTAAGCCCCGGAACTGAGGAACTCATGGCCGAACCCAGCACCGCCGTCGCCGCCGGCACCATCAGCCTCACCGCTGCCCTCATCGCCCTGCTGCCCGGGGTCGACCCCGACGCCGCCATCGGCGCCTTCTGCGGCGCCCTGCTGTTCTTCATCAGCGGCAAGCAGGAGTTCCCGCTGTGGATGCGGATCGCCTACCTGCCGATCTCCTTCGTCATCGGCTACCTGGGCGGCCCCTCCCTGCTCGGCGACTACATCGAGGCCACCGCTGTCTCCGCCTTCATCGGCGCCTCCATCACCGTCACTGCCGGCATTCGAGTCATCGAGGGCGTCCGCACTCTCGACCTCAAGGCCTGGTTTGGCTCAGGGGGGAAGAAATGAGCGTGTTCACCGACATCGCGATCCTCGCTGCCGTCATCAGCGTCTTTCGCATCCTCACCTTCCAGCGCCGCGGCAGCCGCTACCGCCGGGGCATCGCGCTACTCGCGTGGTTGGTCTCCTGCGCCCACGTCACCGTCATCGTCAAGCTTCCAACGCTCGACCTCCCCGAACCCGCCGCCGCCGGCCTCGCCCTGGTGCTGGTCACCATCGCCGTCCTGCTGCTGCGCGCCGGCGGCAACCTCGCCCACCTGTTCCGCTGGAGACACTGATGCGCCAATACGCCGCCCTGCAGGAGAAGAGCCTGTACATCGCCGCCGGCCACAGCGACACCGACCCCGGCGCCGTAGGCCACGGCCATACCGAGGCCGATATCGTGCTGGAATTCCGCGACCTGCTCGCCGACTACCTGCGCCGCCGGGTCATCTTCGACAAGGACGGCGCCCCCGGGCAGAACCTGCCGCTGCGCGAGGCCATCGGCGCCGCCAAGGCCCACGACCTCGCCGTCGAGTTCCACTGCAACGCCTTCACCGACCCCGCCGCCACCGGCGTGGAAACCCTCAGCCACCGCCAGCACTACCCGCTCGGCAACGCCCTCTGCCAGGCCATCGCCGACACCCTCGGCATCGCCAACCGCGGCGCCAAGGGCGAAGCCAGCGGCCAACACAGCCGGCTCGCGTTCATCGCCCAGGGCGGCGGGCTGATCGTCGAGCTCTTCTTCATCACCAACAAGAGCGACCTGGCCAAGTACATCGCCAACCGCCGCCGCGTCGTGGCAGCCGTGGGCGACGTGCTCGTCGCCGCCGTCTGCCAAGGCGAAGCCCCCACGGCATACGCCGCATGAAACGCGCCCGCCTTGCCGGCCTCGCCCTGCTGCTGGTGGCCACCGCTACCGGCAGCTGGCAGGCCCGCGGCTGGTTGGAAGACAGCCACCGCCTCACTGCCGAGCGCGCCGCCCAGCGCACTATCGACGCCGCCCTGGCCCGCGAAAGTGAGATCGCGGCCAGCGTCGAAGCGCGCCTCGCCGAGCTCACCGCCAGCGAGCGAGTCATCGACCGAGGAATCATCCGTGAGATCGAGCGCCCGATTTATCGCCGCGTCTGCCTTGAGCCTGACACTATCCGCCTGCTCAACGACGCCGCCGCCGGCCGCACCCCCGATCCAGCAGAGCCTGCTGAGCCGCTGCCCCGCCGAGCTGCCCCCGCTGACTGACGGCACCGGCGGCGACGTCGCCCTCACCATGGCCAGTTGGGCCGGGCAGTACCACCGCTGCGCCACCCGCCATAACGGTCTGGTCGACGCCCTCGAAACCCGCCAGGAGCCCCGCCGATGATCAAACTTCAGGCCCTTCGCCAGCACCTGCTGAACGCCGTGCCGGATCTCAAGCGCGGCCCCGAGAAGCTGCTCACCTTCGTGCAGGATGGCGGCATCGCCTTCGCCCGCGGCCAGCACCTCAGCCACGAGTATCGCGTCGACGCCCAGATCATCGTCACCGACTACCGCTGCAGCCTGGACACCCTGATGATCCCGCTGCTGCAGTGGCTCAGCCGCTACCAGCCGGACCTCGACCCCGACGAAGCCGTGCGCCTCGAGGCCGAGATCCTCAGCAACAACGCTTGGGACCTCGCCCTCACCGTGCGCCTCACCGAACGGGTGATCGCCCTGGTGGACTGCGACGCCGGCACCATCAGCGCCGAGCACCGCATGCCCGCCTACCCCATCGAGGCCTGCCCGGCGCTCTCCTGGTCGCTCAACGTCAAGGGCCCCGGCGATGCCGACTATCAGCCGGCCAGCCAGTGGGAGAGCCCGAACGATGGATGACGGCGACCTCCAGGCCCTCGAGAGCTGGGTCGAGCCGCTGATCGCCAAGCTCGGCCCCGCCGAGCGGCGCCGCCTTGCCCGCCACGTCGCCCGCGAGCTGCGCATCAGCCAGCGCGAGCGCATCAAGGCCCAGCAGAACCCGGATGGCAGCGCCTACGCCCCCCGCGCCGCCCTGCGCGGCCAGGCCGGCGGCATCCGCCGGCGGGCCATGTTCACCCGGCTGCGCACCGCCCGCTTCCTCACCATGAAGGCCGGGCCCAACGCCGCCGCGGTCGCCTTCCTCGGCCGCGTGGCGCGCATCGCCAAGGTCCACCAGCAGGGCCTGCGCGACCGCGTCGAGCCCGGCGGCCCCATGCACCAGTACCCGCGCCGCGAGCTGCTCGGCTTCACCCGCGCCGACCGCGAGCGGATCCGCGACAGCCTGATCGACCACCTCACCTGAAGTCGTGCCTGCCCCCAATGAAAAACGCCCTGGCACGGGTGCCAGGGCGTTGCGTAGTCAGGGAGCGCCGCTCGCTTCGGGTCAGGAAGCCTCAGCGTGAAGCGTGAACCCGAGGGCCTTTATGACCTTCATGATCGTCGCAAAGCTGGGGTTGCCATCGGCAGAGAGCGCCTTGTAAAGCCCTTCACGGGTCAGCCCCGTGTCGCGGGCCAGCTGCGCCATGCCACGCGCCCGGGCAATGTCGCCCAGGGCAGCCGCCACCAGCGCAGGGTCGTTTTCCTCCAGGCATGCCTCCAGGTACAGGGCCATCTCCTCCTCGGAGCCCAGATGCTCGACCGCATCCCATTTCTGTAGTGTGCTCATGGAACCTCCTTCAACTCGCGCGCGAGCTGCTTCGCAACCTCGATGTCCTTGGCCTGGCTGCCCTTATCGCCGCCCGCCAGGAGAATCACCAGCTCGAAGCCTCGCTGCACGAAGTAGACCCGGTAGCCGGGGCCGTAATGAATGCGCAGCTCCGACACCCCCTCGCCCACCGGTTCGCAATCGCCGAAGTTGCCAAGCTCCACGCGGCGTATCCTGGCCAGGATCTTGGCCTTCGCCCTCTGGTCGCGCAGCTTGGCGAACCAGTCGGCATAGGTCTCGGTTTGGCTGATGCTCTTCATGACAGCAAGTGTGAACCACAGTTCACGTCTAGGCAATCTATTCCGCCAACGTGCGGCGCCAATATCGCCTGACCGCCCCCTCACCTGATCGAGCGTGTACCGCTCCGCCGGTACATGGCTCAGCGCTACCGCGCCCACGCCCGGGCGCGCAAGCATGGGCGGCATGAGCCCCTCTCACGCTACCCAAGGCGTCGCCGAGCTGCTGCGCCTGATCCACAACCTCATCCGCCTCGGCACCATCGCCGAGGTGAACCACGCCTCCGCGCGCTGCCGGGTGCAGATCGGCGAGCTCACCACCGCCCGCCTGCCCTGGCTCGAACTGCGCGCCGGGGAAACACGCACCTGGAACCCGCCCACCCTCGGCGAACAGGTCCTGGTGCTCTTCCCGGGCGGGGATCTCTCCGCCGGCGTCGTGCTCTCCGGGCTCTACCGCCAGGCGCACCCCGCGCCCAGCGGCGACGAGAACCTGATCGGCACCTGGTACCCGGACGGCACCCGGGTCGAGTACGACCACCAGGGCAACACCCTGACCATCGACTGCGTCGGCAACGTCATCATCAAGGCCGCCGGCGTGGTCACCGTCGACGCCGAAAGCATCCACCACAACGGCGGCAATCCGATCGTCACCACGGGGCACATCTGCCACTTCACCGGCAACCCCCACGGCGACGGCTCCAGCACGGTCACCGCGGGGAAATAGCGCATGGCACTCAGCAAGGGGCAGCTCAAGAACCGCATCGTCAGCGAGATGGCCGCCCAGGGCGCCACCGCAAGCGGCGAACACTCCTGGGTCAACCGCATGGCCGAGGCCATCGCCAACGCCGTGGTCGACGAGATCCAGAGCAACGCCGAGGTCCCCGTCACCGGCGGCAGCTCCGCCGGCACATACAAGGTGGAATGACATGGCAGGCATGAACGCCCACACCGGCCGCCGTCTCGAAGGCCTCGCGCACATCCAGCAGAGCGTGCGCGACATCCTCACCACGCCGATCGGCTCGCGCGTCATGCGCCGCGACTACGGCAGCCTGCTGCCCGAGCTGATCGACATGCCGCTCAACGACGCCACCCTGCTGCAGGCCTACTCGGCCAGCGTCATGGCGCTCATCCGCTGGGAGCCCCGCATCCGCGTCACCGCCATCCGCCGCGCCGTCAGCACCACCCACCCCGGCGCCGCCGTGCTCGAGATCGACGCCCAGACCCGTGAAGGCGACCCCCTGCAGCTCGAGGTGCCCATCGCATGAGCGGAACCATCGACCTCTCTCAGCTCCCCACGCCGCGCGTCGTCGAGCGCCTCGACTTCGAGGAGATCCTCGCCGACCGCCGCCAGGCGCTGCTCGACCTCGTCCCCGCCAGCCGCCGCGACGAGGTCGAGGCCACCCTCGCCCTGGAGAGCGAGCCGCTCACCCTGCTGCTGCAGGAGAACACCTACCGCGAGCTGGTCTGGCGGCAGCGCATCAACGAAGCCGCCCGCGCCGTCATGCTCGCCAACGCTCGGGAAGACGACCTCGAGCAGCTGGTCGCCAACTTCAACGTCCGGCGCCTGGTGATCGACGAAGGCGACCCCAACGCCACGCCGCCGGTACCGCCCACCCTGGAGAGCGACAACGACCTGCGCCTGCGCGCCCAGCAGGCCTGGGAAGGCCTCAGCGTCGCCGGCCCCCGCGGCGCCTACGTCTACCACGCCCTCTCGGCCGATGGCCGCATTTCCGATGCCACCGCCATCAGCCCGGCCCCGGCCGAAGCCCTGGTCACACTGCTCAGCACCGAAGGCGATGGCCACGCCAGCGAAGCGCTGGTCGAGATCGTCAAGAAGGCGCTCTCCGCCGAAGACATCCGCCCGGTCGGCGACCGCCTCACCGTGCAATCCGCCACCATCGTCGACTACGCCATCGAGGCCACGCTCTACATCTTCCCCGGCCCCGAACAGGAGCCGGTGCTGGCCGCCGCCGAGGAGTCCCTCGCTCGCTACATCAACGAGCAGCGCCGCCTCGGCCGCGACATCCGCATCTCGGCCATTCATGCCGCCCTGCACGTCGAAGGCGTACAGCGGGTCGAGCTCGCCCAGCCCGCCGCCGATGTGGTGCTCGATGACACCCAGGCCGCCCACTGCACCGGCGTAGAGATCGTGATCGGGGGCAGCGATGAGTGACCGTCGGCCCCTACTGCCGGGCAACGCCTCCCCCCTGGAGCGCGCCGCCGCCGAGGCCCTGGCCGAGATCCAGCGCGTACCGGTGCCGCTTCGCCAGCTGTGGAACCCCCACACCTGCCCCGCGCACCTGCTGCCCTACCTCGCCTGGGCCTTCAGCGTCGACCGCTGGGACCCGGCCTGGAGCAACGCCGCCAAACGCGAGGTCATTGCCACCAGCTTCTACGTCCACCGCAAGAAGGGCACCATCGCCGCCCTACGCCGCGTGGTCGAGCCGCTGGGCTACCTGCTCGAGGTCACCGAGTGGTGGCAGCTCGAACCCATGGGCGAGCCCGGCACCTTCGCCCTGCGCATCGGCGTGCTCGAGACCGGCATCACCGATGCCATGTACCTGGAGCTCACCCGCCTGGTGGATGACGCCAAGCCGCTCACCCGGCACGTCATCGGCATGGATCTGCTCGGCGAGAGCCGCGGCCGCTTCTACGTCGGCGCCGCCACCTACGACGGCGACGTCACCGCCATCTACCCCTACGAGGCCGGCGACACCGAGGTGGCCGGGCCCTTCTTCGTCGCCATCGGCCTCGACACCGTCGACAGCGCCACCGTCTACCCGCAGACATAAGGAGGCCCACCCATGGCCCAGTTCTATACGCTGCTCACCCAGGTCGGCCAGGCCAAGCTGGCCAACGCCGTCGCCCTGGGCAACACCATCGAGCTCACCCACCTGGCCGTGGGCGATGGCGGCGGCAGCGTCCCCACGCCGGACAGCGACCGCACCGCACTGATCAACGAGGTGCGCCGCGCGCCCATCAACCGCGTCGAGGTGGATGCCGACAACCCCAACTGGGTCGTCGTCGAGCAGGTCATGCCGCCGGACGTCGGCGGCTGGACCATCCGCGAGATCGGCGTCTTCGACTCCGCCGGCGACCTCATCGCCTACGGCAACTACCCCGAGACCTACAAGCCCACCCTGGACGAAGGCTCCGGCCGCACCCAGACCGTGCGCATGGTGCTCCAGGTCAGCGACACCGCCGCCGTCACCCTGAAGGTCGATCCCAGCGTGGTGCTCGCCACCCGCCAGTATGCCGACAGCGGTGACACAGCGACTGCCCAGGCCGCAGCGCAGGCGCTGCAGGAGCATGCTGAGTCAGTCGAGGCTCATGTCGCCGACCAGATCAAACTGAAAGAGGAGATCGCACAGGTACCGGTGGCCGAAACATTACAACAGGCGCTTTCGGCATTGGGAGACTTCGCGGCAGAGGGCTTCCAGAACATCGCTGTATTTGAAACTCCCGGCTCCAATGAATGGACAGTGCCTGATGTTCTTAAGCAGGGCCTTCGAAAGGCATATGTCACTGTTATCGGAGGCGGTGGCGGCGGCGGAAGCTCCTCAAGCTCTGTCGATTGCGGCGGTGGCGGCGGCGGCGGGATCGCTTACAAGATATTGGATTTGACGGGCCACAACAGCATTTTGGTCACTGTCGGCGCTGGGGGGAATTTAACCGCCGGAGGATCAAGCAGCTTCGGTTCTTATCTATCAGCCACCGGAGGTCGCCGTGGCTCTGATGGAGGTTACCGATCAGGAGCGCCAGGTGGTGTGGGCATCGGTGGGGATATAAACAGTAGCCTTGGGCCAGGCGGCGCTCCGATTTATGACCCAATAAGCGGTGGGATATATCGAGGGGGGCACGGAGGGGGACCCGGTGGTAGGGGCGCCGGATATCTAAGCACAAGTGTTTCATCCCCAGCCCTTGGGCCAGGTGGCGGCGGGGGAGGCGGCAACTCGATAAATGAAAATGGCCAAACGACTGGTGCTGATGGCATTGTCATTGTGAGGTGGTAACTATGTGGGCACGAATCAACAATGGCACCGTGGCCGAAATCACGGACATTGACCCGGTGGGTCGCTTTCACGCTTCAATTCAGTGGGTGGCCTGCTCAACCGATACCCGCCCCGGCTGGCACTACGACGGAGAGCAGTGCTTGCCGCCACCACCCGAGCCCCCGGAGGATCTCGCCGCCCGCAAGCGCGCCGAGATCGACCAGGCCCGCGATGCCGCCTTCGCCGCCGGCCTCCCCTACGAGATCGTCGGCGAACCCGATGTAGTGCAGACCCGCCCCCAGGACCAGATCAATCTGCTCGGGCTCTCCGCCAAGGCCCAGCGGCTCATCGTCGCCGGCGATAGTGAGGCCACACTCACCTTCCGCGGCCTCTCCAACGTCAACCGCGAACTCACCGCCGAGGAGATGGACACCCTCACCCTCGCAGCCCTGGCCCACATCGAGGGGATCTACCAGCGCAGCTGGGACCGCAAGGACGCAATCGACCGGGCCCTGGCCGAGGAGGACCGGAAGGGGATCGAAGCAGTGGTGTGGTAGATCATCAACACACCATGACTGAGTCGATATGATCTTTAAGGTCAACGTGCTGGCTAAGCCTCGCAACCCATTGTGAGGCTTAATTTTTTGGCCCAAAAAGGGCTGCACAGCTCACCGTTTACAACTTGCCCGGTGACTAGCCGGGATACACTGAGCGCTCAATGTCGTTGAGAGAGGCAGCGTTGATTCGATGTCCGCTAATGCATCGCATGGGGTAGCTACAGTGTCTTATTCACCGAGTGCTGCTTCGTGAATCACCAGACCAAGTCCAGACTACCTTCTGTAAACCCCATCATTACAGAGAAGTCTGCTAGTGCATGGCAATCACCTTGAGCAACATCACCATAGAAAAAATATCAGCATTTCCAGTACTCGTTGAGAACCTCCACCTGCACCAGCTAGACAAAGGATAGGGTGTCAAGTGAATGATTTTTATAGTCACCAAGGTTATCCACAACCCTGACCACTGCTTGCCCACAACACAACCCCGGCCCGAGTAGGATAGGATATCGAATAATGCGAATGCGGAGCGGTAATTGACCAGATCAGATAGAGAAGAGACCTAAATGAGGAAGCCCCGGTCGGGGGGACCGGGGCTTCGAATGCATCAGGCGTTGGCGCGCCTTCAACAAAGGGCTGTCTTGCATGCACCACGATAACCGAAATCGAACCACCGTCAAGTGGTGGAACTTCAGCATTACCCTACCTGGTACAACGTTTGTAAGTCGTTGCGTTGGGATCAGCATCTTGCTGGTGGCAATGGCGGTCGTGATATGGGCTACAGGCGTATACCTCTCACCTGTGCTGCTGGCCATCTTGGCATAACCGTGGGCCGGCAGCCCCACCCATGTACCACCCCCATCGTACACCCCTGCCCGGTGGCCCCTCGCGCGCCCGCGCGGCACGGTGACGGCATCACTCTGCCGCCACCCGCCACCGCGCAGGAGCCCCCATGCCCGATCAATACCACCACGGCGTCCGCGTCCACGAGATCAACGAGGGCACGCGCCCCATCCGCACCGTTGCCACCGCCGTCATCGGCCTGGTGGCCACCGGGCCGGAGGCCGACGCAGAGGCCTTCCCGCTGGATACCCCGGTGCTGGTCACCGATCTCTACGCCGCCATCGGCAAGGCCGGCAGCGGTGGCACCCTGGCGCGCTCGCTGAGGGCCATCGTCGCCGAGGCCCGCACCCTGGTGGTCGTGGTGCGCGTGGAGGAAGGCGAAGACGAAGCCGGCACCACCGCCAACCTGATCGGCGGCGTGGATAGCGAGACCGGCCAGAAAACCGGCATGCAGGCGCTGCTCGCCGCGGAGCAGCGCTTCGGCATCAAGCCGCGCATCCTCGGCGTGCCGGAGCTGGATGACGAGAGCGTGGCCGCCGAGCTGATCACCACCGCCAAGAAGCTGCGCGGATTCGCCTATATCTCCGCCCACGGCTGCGAGACGAAGGAAGAGGCCGCGATGTACCGCGAGGCCTTCGGCGCCCGCGAGGCCATGGTGATCTGGCCGAACTTCCAGGCCTTCGATGTGGATGCCGAAGAAACCCGCCCACTCTCTGCCGTAGCCAAGGCATTGGGCCACCGCGCCCGGCTGGATCAGCAGTTCGGCTGGCACAAGACGCTCTCCAACATCCCGGTGAACAGCGTCACCGGCATCTCCAAGGACGTCTTCTGGGACCTCCAGGACCCCAACACCGATGCCGGCTATCTCAACGCCGCCGAGGTGACCACGCTGATCAACAAGGGCGGCTTCCGGTTCTGGGGCTCGCGCACCACCAGCGACGACCCGCTGTTCGCCTTCGAGAACTACACCCGCAGCGCCCAGGTCATCGCCGACACCCTCGCCGAGGCCCACCTGTGGGCCGTGGACAAGCCCATGCACCCCTCACTCGTGCGCGACATCATCGAGGGCATCAACGCCAAGTTCCGCGAGTGGGTGCGCCTGGGCTACCTCATGGGCGGCGAGGCCTGGTTCGACGAGTCCGCCAACAGCCCCGAATCCCTCAAGGACGGCAAGTTGTTCATCGATTACGACTACACCCCGGTGCCCCCGCTGGAAAACCTCAACCTGATGCAGCGCATCACCGACCGCTACCTGGTCGATTTCGCCGACCGCGTCGCCGCTGCCTGAAGTTGAAATTGAAAGCCGCCGGTTCGGCATCGAGAACCAGAACTAGGAGCCCCTCGACATGGCACTTCCCAAGATCCTCAAGGACTTCAACCTGTTCGGGGACGGCAACAACTGGCAGGGCCAGATCCCCGAACTCACCCTGCCCGAACTGGCCCGCCGCATGGTCGAGTACGAAGGCGGCGGCATGGATGGCCCCATCGAAGTCGACCAGGGCGCCGAGCTGCAGGTCTTCGAGTGGACCGCCGGCGGCATGATCGTCGAGATCTTCGATACCTGGGGCTCGCCGATCCACGATGCCGCCCTGCTGCGCCTCACCGGCAGCTACGAGAGCGACGAGACCGGGGAGACCATCCCGGTGGAGATCGTCATGCGCGGCCGCCACAAGAGCATCGCCCTGGGCGACGCCAGCAAGGGCGACAACAACCAGATCAGCGTCACCACCACGCTCAGCTACTTCAAGCTGACCGTCGACGGCGAAGCCATCATCGAGCGCGACGTGCCCGGCATGGTGTTCCGCGTGCGCGGGGAAGACCGCTACGCCCAGCGTCGCCAGAACCTCGGCGTCTAACCCCGCCCCCATCCCCCGGCCGCCACCGGCGGCCCACCCCCCTCCAGGAGAGACCATGAGCGAGCAACCCAACGAGCAAGCCACCGCCCCGGCAGCCCTGCCCAGCGTGCCCACCGAAACCGTCACCCTCGACACCCCCCTGCAGCGCGGCAGCAAGGCCGTCACCGAGGTCAGCGTGCGCAAGCCGCTCTCCGGTGCCCTGCGCGGCGTCGCCCTGGTGGATCTGCTCAACATGGACACCCACAGCCTCACCCGCGTGCTGCCGCGCATCACCGAACCCGCCCTCACCGAGGCCGAGCTGCGCAAGATGGACCCGGCCGACCTGGTCCAGCTGGGCAGCAAGGTGAGCCGTTTTTTGCTGGGCAAGCGGGCCCAGGAGGACGAGACCGCGTAACCCTGCCCGCCTGCGTCGACGACGCCATGGCCGATATCGCCATGGTGTTCCACTGGGGGCCGGAATCCATGGCCCCCATGCCCCTCGAGGAACTGATGGCCTGGCGCGAGCGGGCCCGCCAACGCGTTGAAGCCGCCGGCCGCCGGCACCCATCGCACCGCTAAGGAGCCCGCATGGCCCGCGACCTGAACCTGAGCGTTACCCTCAGCGCGATCAACAAGGCCACCGGGCCACTACGGCAGATCATGCAGGGCAGCCAGGGCGCCGGCCGTGCCATCCGCGAGACCCGCGACCAGCTACGCAACCTGCAGGACCAGCAGAAGCAGCTCACCGCCTTCCGCGACATGAGCCGCCAGAGCCACGCCACCCGGCGGGCACTGATGGACAAGCGCGAAGAGCTGCGCCAGGTCAGCCAGCAGCTGCAGACCACCGAAGGCCCCACCCGCCGCCTCACCCAGCAGCAGGAACGCGCCCAGCGCGAAGTCGACAAGCTCACCCGCGAATACCGCGGCCAGCGCGACCAGGTGCGCGAACTCGCCCGCCAGCTGCCGCCGGGCATCGAGGGTACCCGCGGCCTCACGCAGCAGAACGACGCCCTCGCCCGCCAGATCGCCGAGACCACCCGCCGCCTCGAGGCACAGCGCAACGCCCTGCAGCGGCTCAGCGATGCCGATGTCAGCGGCCGCTTCCGCAACATGGGCACCGAGGCCCGGCGCTTCGCCCGCAACGTCACCCTGGCCACTACCCTGGCCGCCGGCTCCATCTTCGGCCTGGCCAACTCCACCGCCGGCCTGGGCGACGACGTCGCCAAGACCGCCGACATCATGGGCATCGGCACCTACGAGCTCCAGGAGCTGCGCTACGCCGCCGAGCGCGCCGGCGTGGGTACCGGCGCCCTGGATAGCAGCATGCAGCGCATGGTGCGCCGCATCGGCCGGGCCGCCCAGGGCGGCGGCGCCGCGGCCAAGGCCTACGAGGAGCTCGGGCTCAACGCCCAGGAGCTCGCCGCCATGCGCCCCGAGCAGGCCCTGGGCGCCATTGCCGATCGGCTCAATCAGGTCGAAGGGCAGACCAACAAGATCGCCTACGCCAGCGCCATCTTCGGCAACGCCGGCGAATCCATGATCAACATGATCAAGGGCGGCTCCGGCGAGCTCGAGGAGCTGCGCCGCCAGGCTCAGGACACCGGCTACGTGCTCAGTGAGGAAGCGACCCGCGGCTCGGAAGACTTCAAGGACGCCCTGCTCGACGCCCAGCTCAGCCTCAAGGGCATGAAGAACACCATCGGCGCCGAGCTGATGCCCGCCGTCACCGAGCTGATGGGTGAGTTCACCGGCTGGATGCGCAGCAACCGCCACGAGGTGCAGGCCTTCGCACGGGAGTTCGGCCACCGCCTCAAGGCAGCGGTGCCGGTCATCATCGAGCTCACCCAGGGCGCCGCCAACTTCGCCAGCGGCCTGGCCGAGCTCACCATGCGCGCCGCGGATCTAGTCGGCGGCTTCGACAACCTGGCGCTCATCCTCGGCGGCCTGTTCGCCGGCAAGCTGATCATGAGCGTGGTGATGTTCGGGATCAGCCTGGTCAAGGCCGGCGCCGCCCTGGGCAGCCTGGCCGCCACCCTCCCGGGGCTGATCGGCGGCATCAAGGCGCTGGGCCTCGCCTTCATGGCCACGCCGCTGGGCTGGGTGATCGGCGGCATCACCGCCATTGCCGCCGGCGCCCTCTACCTATGGCGCAACTGGGAAGCCGTCGGGCCGCGCTTCGCCGCCCTGTGGGAGGGCCTCAAGGCGCTGCCCGGCCAGGCCTGGGCAGGCATCAAGGCCGCTTTCGAGGAGGGCATCGGCGGCGTCACCCGCCTGCTGGTGGATTGGTCGCCCCTCGGCCTGCTGTGGCGCGCCATCAGTAGCGGGCTGGCCGCCCTGGGCATCGAACTACCAGCCAGCCTGAGCGAACTGGGCGGCATGATCATCGACGGCCTGCTGGGCGGCCTGCGCGCCAAGGCCGGCGAGCTGCGCGACGCCATCACCGGCATCGGCGGCAACATCGTCGGCTGGTTCAAGGCGCGGCTCGGCATCAACTCTCCCTCACGGGTGTTCGCCGGCTTCGGCGGCAACCTGCTCGAGGGGCTGATGGATGGCATCGACGCGAAGTGGGGCGTGCTGCGCGACAAGATCGGCAGCGTGGCCGGCGGCGTGGTCGGCTGGTTCAAGGATCGCCTGGGCATCCGCTCGCCCTCTCGCGTGTTCGCTGAGCTGGGCGACGACACTCTGGCCGGCTACCGCGAAGGGCTGGAGCGCTCCGAAGGCGGCGCCCTGCGCGAGATCCGCCGCTTCGGCGAGCGGGTGCGCCGGGCCGGTACCGGCATCGCCCTGGGCAGCGTGGCCACCGCCGCCGTAGCCGCCGGCGGTGAAGGCCCGGCCGCAGCCCCCGGCGCCCTGCGCTTCGATACTCGCCCACCGCTCTCAGCCCCAGGCGGCGAAGGCCTGGTGATCCACGGCGGCATCAACATCGAGATCCACGCTGCCCCGGGCATGGATGAGCAGGCGCTGGCCCGCCTGGTGGATGCCCGCGTACAGCACGCCCTGCGCCAGGCCGCCCGAGAGCAAGCAGCCCGTAGCAGGAGCTCGCTTTATGACGTGGATTGATCAGCGCCGATGGCGAGGCGGTGGAGTACGAACAAACTTTGGGCGATCCATTTGCACTGGCCGTGAAACCTTCCGGCCATAGCCTTTCAAGGCTCGGAAAAGCTGAAAAATGCTGTAAAGCAACCCGGACACGAAGATGGAAACAAGAAAGCTTCCCGCCATCCAGGCAAGGTCATGCTCAAGGCTGGTGAAAGCTCCTAGAAGCATCGAAGCGATAACAGCAGTTACCGCTGCGGCCAAAGCGATGAGGCCATGCTCTTCTGACGAGTCTTTCAAGACGAAGCCCAAGGCAGCACCAACAAGGAGATAGATCGACTCATGGCCACCACTCTGTACCAGCCGAAGGATATATCCACGATCTCCAGCTAAATCTGAACCGAATACGATAACCATGACGACAACGAACACAAACACGACTTCCTTCAGCCCCTTCACGATGAGTATCTCCCTATGATGATGGTTTACGGCCTGTTCGTATTCAGCCTCTCCACCGCAGCCTATCAGGAGTTCCAGCGGCAGACCTCCTGGCGCCACCAGAGCCAGAGCCGCGTGGGTGCCCGGCCGGCGCGGCAGTTCCTCGGCGCCGGTGACGACACCATCACCCTCACCGGTACCCTGCTACCCGAGTTCACCGGTGGCCAGGCCAGCTTGGATGCCCTGCGAGAGATGGCCGACCAGGGCCGCGCCTGGCCGCTGATCGAGGGCACCGGGGTCAACTACGGGCTCTACGTCATCGAAAGCCTGAACGAGCGCAAGAGCCGTTTCTTCCGCGACGGCGCCGCCGCCCAGATCGAGTTCGATCTCACCCTGCAGCGCATCGACGACGAGCGCCGCGAGCTGCTCGGCGTCATCAACAACACCATGCTGCGCGGCCTCTCCGGCCGGCTGGCCGGGGCCTTCGCATGAGCCGGCGCCCCACTTACCGCATCACCCTACAGGGCCAGACCATCAGCCCCGAGTTCCGCGCCCGGCTCTCCCGCCTGCGGCTGACCGATCGCCGCGGCCTCGAGGCCGACCAGCTGGATCTCACCCTCACCGATGACGACGGCCGCCTTGCCCTGCCGCCCCGCGGCGCCGAGCTCACCCTTGCCCTCGGGTGGGCCGGCGAGGCCCTGGTGGAGCGTGGTACCTACATCGTCGACGAGGTGGAGCACAGCGGCAGCCCAGACGTGCTGATCATCCGCGCCCGCAGCGCCGATATGCGCGGCGGCCTGCCCGGCAAGCGCACCCAGAGCTGGGAAGGCCTCACCCTGGGCGAGCTGGTCACCACCATCGCCGCCCGCCACGGCCTGGCACCGGTGGTCGGCACCACCCTGCAGGGCGTGCCCATTGATCACATCGACCAGACCGAGGAGAGCGACCCGCACTTCCTCACCCGCCTGGCCGAACGTTTCGACGCCGTGGCTACCATGAAGGCCGGCCGCCTGCTATTCATGGCCGCTGGCACCGCCACCACCGCCAGCGGCCTGCCCATCCCCCCGGTGCAGATCCGCCGCCGCGACGGCGACGGCCACCGCTACATCACCAGCGACCGCGATGCCTTCACCGGCGTGGTCGCCGCCTGGCACGACCCCAACAGCGCCGAGCGCCAGGAAGTGGTCGCCGGCAGCGAGGCAAACGCCAAGCGCCTGCGCCCCACCTACGCCAGCGAGCAGGACGCCCTGGACGCCGCCCGCGCCGAATGGCAGCGCCTACAGCGCGGCCACGCCGAGTTCAGCCTCGAGCTCGCCGAAGGAGACCCCCGCCTGATGCCGGAAACCCCCGCCGCCCTCACCGGCTGGAAGCCCGAGATCGACGCCACGCCCTGGCTGATCACCGAGGTCACCCACGAGCTGACCGATACCGCCTACACCAGCTCACTTCGGCTCGAGGTGATGGGTGAGTAGCCAAACGGAAGAGCCCCGGCCATCATAGCCGGGGCTCTCGAACGCAACGCATCATGGGGTTCCTGGCGGCCAAGGCCGCAATCGTCAGGCGTTACGCCTTCAGCATGGCAAATTGCCTTGGGCCTTCTGAGCGTTGTTCACTCAGCTGCGTGTAAGAGATCACCGACACAGCAGGGCAGCCCCTCACCACGCGTACCGCCGCGCCTGGCTGACCACTACCCCGCGCATGTCCGCCTGCCGGGCCACGAGTGAACGCCCCTGGTGCACCACCGGCAGCAGCCTGAACTGCCCGCCAATCCGGTGCGTGGTGAACAACCGCTGCTCCCCGGCCTGCTCCACCACTACCAGGTCGGCATGGCCCGGCGTCCTGGCCTCGTCCACCACCAGCAAGTCGCCCTCGATCACCGGGCCGCTCACCCCCGCCTCGTCACCCACCTCCACCAGGAAGCAGCTTGGCGAGAACTGGCTCAGGTCGTAGCCAGCCAGCGCCGGGTGAGCCATGCCTGCCATGAGTGGGCCCAGGTAGGTCACGCGCATCCATCGTCTCCTCGTCCAGCTTGAGCTCCATGGCCAGGCATCGTTCTATGGTTGCCAGAAGCCTTTGCGCCACCAATACTGTGCGCATAAACAGCATACAGCAATAGCAACACCGCCATGACCCAGCCCAACCCCGCCCTCCCTGCAAGCTCCATAGCCGAATGTTGGCGGATGTTCTTCCACTGGACGCAGCGCCGACCCATCCCACGATGGGGATGCCTCATGCATCGCAAGGCGGTACCCCATGGCGCCGGATCCGCGCTCCACGTATCATAGTGGCCAGAATTCGTATCAGGATGATGAAATGTCAGAGGAAATTGTGCTGCCCTTTCTGAAGTGGGCTGGTGGGAAAAGGTGGCTGGTGCGAGACCACCCTGACATTTTCCCAAAAGAATTTAACACCTACATCGAGCCTTTCCTGGGAAGTGGCTCGGTGTTTTTTCATCTGAAGCCTGAAAATGCTCTTCTCGCTGATGTGAATAAGGAGCTCATTACAACGTACAAAGCGCTTCGCAATCGAAACCGAAAGGTAGAGGCGCTGCTCAGAACGTACCATGAGAGCCACTCTGAAGAGTTCTATTACCATATGCGAGAGCAATCTCCTGAAAAGCAGGAAGAAATTGCCGCACGTTTTATCTATCTAAATAGGACCTGCTGGAACGGTCTATACAGAGTAAATCTTACTGGGAAATTCAATGTACCCAAGGGCACAAAAAACAAAGTAATCCTTGATACGGACAACTTCAAAAAAACTGCCATGTTACTTAGGCAATCTGTGATTGCCCACTCTGACTTTGAAACCATTGTGGACGCTGCACAAGAGGATGACTTTGTTTTTATCGACCCTCCTTATACAGTCAAGCACAACTTAAATGGTTTCGTAAAGTACAACGAAAAGCTCTTCTCATGGGACGACCAAATAAGGCTGAAATTAGCTGTAGATCGCGCAGTTAACAGAGGCGCCAAGGTGCTTATAACAAACGCGCACCACGAATCGATAGCCGAGCTTTACAGTAACTATGTGGATTATAGTACGCTGTCTAGAAACAGCGTACTTTCTGGAAAAAAAGAGTTTCGAGGAAAGTACGAAGAACTGGTCATCAAATGCTGGAAAGAAGACTAGGCACCGGACATTCCAAAAAATGCTATTTTCTCCAATCGAGACAGCGGCTCAACAAATAGATGCCCATCCCTCATAAATTTTTTCCAACAAGTTACTTCTTCTTCCAGATGCTCCCCAAGACCTGTGATGGCATCTTCAATTTCTATCCACAGGCTTTCAATATCAGCTTCGCAATCACCAACAAGCATTCCTTCTTCCACTAGGCCAGAGGAGTACGCCACTTCACCCCACCAGAAATCGAAATCGTCCATAGACATCCCTGACTCTTTTAACATTTTTGAAATACATGCTGATGAAATTCTAAGCAGAAGAAAGGCCCTAGAGAACATATCTAAAAATTGGTAATCATCGAAAGTTGACCTATCATTTCTAGCATGGCCTAAGATGGAAAGATCAGGGTCGCCATCCCGTTGCTTAAGGAAGTTTTTCGCATACTCACCCACCCCAAGATCATCACAAACTTGACTTACCACGTCATTGTATGACTTACCGCCAAAAATCACCCCTTTGTCATTATAAATCCTTAACAAAACACTTTTCAGCAAGTGCATATCAAGTGATGAAAAAGCAAGCATGGAAGGATCTGATGCCTCCCAAATCTCCTTTATGAAATCATAAAAATTTTTTGGAGATATCCCTGACTCTGGATTTTTAATATTCACCTGATATGAAACCTCGTTACGAGATCCTCTATCACCAGAATATTTTTCCAAGTCGCATCCCCATGCATTTATCAAGCTAGCCCCGGTATAATTAAGAAGCGGCGTTTTCTCAAATCCATGAAGCCATTCATGAAGTGGGCGTGAGAATGCCGCTATTTCTTCTCCAAAAAGCTCTCCTGAAGAAGATGACTTACTCCACTCTTCAAGGGAGAGCCAGGCTATAGTATGCGTTGACTTTTTTGAGAATTTATAAACACACCCAGCCGAATCAACAACTACATTGTTGCAACCATATATGCCGACTCCTTGACTTGCCAAAATACTTATAGATGCTCGAAGCTCAGCGTAATATGCCAGATGTCTTACTGCACCCAGATCTCCTCTAATCATTGACTGCATAGATTGCGCCAGATATGACCAACCATCATAAGCATGCAAAAGAACAGACGCAGAGAGATATTCAAGCAACGAATCGTCTCTAAACTGATCTTCCAAGTCCTTCCAATCAGTTTTGAGCTTATCACTAGCCGAACAAGAGTAAGGGTTTTCATCTGACAACAACACCCCTCTCTGAAAGCACCCTTTTAGCGAGCTAAAAGCGTTGGTAACAGCTTGCGAAGATGCAAGAGACAGGATATCCAGCTCAGATTGCGTAAGTGTAGGCTTGTTACTCATAAAGGCCTGTCATCCTTGCAACGTTCTCAAGAGCCTCAGATAAATCATCACTTTCTGAGTGGTCAAGGCAAAACTTAAGAATATCCTTTCTCAACTCAACATAGCCACCGCTTCCACGGAATATCTTTTTATCATGAACTTCTTTCTCCGACAGCCCGGGCCCAGCGGACGTCCTCCAGTCATATTTTGAGAGGGTTTTTGAAAACTGTTCAAGAAGGGATGAAAACTTGAAATCAGGTATCCTCTCCAACTCATCATCGATACTATCTTCTGAAAAAGCCCCTGCCCCCTGCACGGGCTCCCACTCATAAAAATCATATCTATCAACATTAATCACACACAGCTCGTTCAAAAGAAGAAGTAGGCTTCTAACCCCCTGATCTGAGTTCAAAAGAGATTTTTTGTCAAACATGCCTGGCTCATAGGCGTCATCATCAATTTCTTTCGTTTTGTTTTTTCTAAGCTCCTCTACCCACACATCAGTTGATTCTTTTATTTTCTCTAGAAGAAGATTACCAAAGAAAATTATGAATGCTGCTTGCTGAGACCTGGCCCAAGGAATAATAGACTCCCCATCCCGGGATGAGGCTCCAAAAAGCCCACCAATTCTATTTCCCCCGGCAGCATTTTTCACAAAAGAGTTAAGGAATGCCCGAATCCAAGTGGCCTGCCTAATGTAGGGGTTTCCGGACTCAGCAAGCATATTCACCTTGTTTCTCCAAGGGCTTTTCGAGTGCGACCAAAGAGTCTCGACTATTTCTTGGGCTCTTGCCTCTTGATATACTTTGTGGCCAGCCTTATCCACCCAATCCTCTGCTCGCAAAAGAGGGTACATATCAAAGGCTAAACTTCTATTTATTCTAACGGGGGTAATATTAATTGACCAAAACAGATACGCCTGCCAACTTATATCTAGACCATGAAACGCTATTACCGGCATCTCATAATCAGGTGCAAAGTCTTCATCAAAAGCCCAAAGACGATGCTGTCCATCAATAACCTCAACAGGGGGGAGAGTTGTCGGGCGCCATGCTTCTTCTTCAAACCCTTCCGGGAGCCGCAAACCAACCACTTTAGACTCCCCACTCACATCAATCTCAAGCATATCCTTCTTATCAACCACTTTGCCCTTTCTAGGATCGGCTTCGGTCAATATATTTATAACAATCCCAGTAGGTAGCCACCCGGGCTTACGTAGCGATGAGTGCTGCTCATTATCTTTCTGATATTCGGTCAGCTCGCAGTAAGGGTAGCCATACCTAACAAACTCTTTTATCTTTCTTGACCTCTTGGCATCATGACTGCGTTGGATGCCTGTATCATAGGTCCGCTTCTCGCCATCTTTAGCGTGTCGACGATAAATCCCTGAAAGCCTTTTTAAATCAGATGCCTTAATTGAAAAAATAAAGAACTCATGCTGAGGTTCTCTGCGATAATTTTTTTCATCCCACTCAACTTCATTCCAGCTTTCTAACCACTGGGAGACTCGAATCCCTTCAATTTTATTGCTCATATATCACCCTTACTAAATAATCTTCCCAATCCGAATCTCACACCGCCCCAGGATCTCCACCTCTCCCATCTGCTCGGGCGTGATCATCTCGGGCTTGTAGTGCTCGTTATCGCTGATCAGGTACAGCGCGCCGCCAGCCAGGCGCTGCACGCGCTTGATGCGCCGCTCGCCGCTCACCCACAGCAGGAACACCCCCTCCCGCCGCGGGTCGCGGTTGGCCAGGTCCACCAGCACCCAGTCGCCATCGGCGAGGGTGCCCTCCATGGAATCCCCGCGCACCTTCACGCCGGCCACCTGCCCAGGTGAGATCCCCAAGGCCGCCAGCTGCGCCTCGGGGAAGTAGAGCTGCCCTTCTACCTGCTCGCCCTCGAGCGAACGGCCAGCGCCGGCCGCACCCTCCACGTCGTAGAGCTTCACCTCGGCCAGGCCGGGCCCTGGGCCATTGGCCGCGGTAACCGGGGCGCCATCGGCCACCCGCTGGGCGGTCACGCCGGCCTCTGCGCCGCGTCGGCCTGTCATGACGTATGTAACGTCTACACCAATCGCGCCGAGACGCATGAGATATTCCACAGAGCAGCGTTTACGGCCACTCACAACATCCCTGAGGCCCTGTGGAGATTCATCTCCCGCAGCTCTTGATGCCTCAGCAAGTGATTGATATCCCACGCGCTCTATCTCATCGCGCAGGCGAGCAAGCATATGTTCCACGTCCGTGCTTGACATGATGTATTATTTCCACAAGACTGCATGTGACATTTACACAGCTCTGGGAGCCGCCCATGACTCACCCCAACCACTTAACCCCGAGCCTGCAGGAGTTCCGCGGCTTGACCGTGGACCTCGAGCGCTGCACCCCAGGAGCACGCCGCCAGCTGCAGAACTTCCTGTCTCACACCGTCGCCGGCGCCAAAAACCCGCTGGCTGAGATCGAGGCCCTGGAGGAGCAAACGCTGGCCGCAGCCGCGTCTCGGCTCAGCACAGAGATGATCGCCGCTGGCCACGACGACGACGCCATCGAGAACGCCCTTGTCAGCCTGCGCGGCCACCTCGAGGCCCATTTCATCCAGCGCAAGCTCAGCGCGCTCTACGAGCGCTGAGGGGGTCAGTCGTGTTCGCCGTGCCACACCTTTTCCGCCGGGTAGCTGATCGCCAGCCCCTTCTCCGATTGCCTGTGCAGTTCCACCACGTAGGGCTCTGCCAGGCGCAGCAGGTCCAGGCGCGTGTAGTCCTCGCCTGGCGTCGCGCCGGCCATCTGCAGCGTCTCTTCGATGCTGGCGGCAGTGGCGTAGAGCGTGTCGGCAAAGCCCTCGGCATCCATTTCTCCCAACCGCGGGAAAAGCCGCGCGGGTTCTCGCGTCGTCATGCTCTCGCCTCTTGTCATTAATTCCACAAAGGAAGCCTAACCCATGAATACCGCTGAAACCATTCGTAACACTGCCACCGCCTACTCGCGCAGCCCCAACGGCTGCAGCAAACAGGTGATGACCCAGATCACCCCGGATGAGCGCGAAAAGCTCAAGGAGATCGCCGAGCTCGAGATGCGCAGCGTCTCCAGCACGCTGCGCATGCTGATGCTGCGCGGCATGCAGGGCTACGAAGACGACACCCTCGCCGCCAGTTGAGCCGCTGCCCGATGAATCCGTCGCCTGCTGCATAAGGAAATTCGCCATGTACCAGGACCCCAAGCGCGTGCGCACCAAGACCACCGTCTACCTCGATCAGTACGAAGCGGATGTGATCACCGCCCTGGCCAACTACCTGGGCCTGCCCAAGGGCGAGGTGATGCGCCAAATGCTGATGAAAGAGGCGCGGGACGTGTTGGGCGTCGACCCCGCAGGCCTCGAACCCACTATCGCCGAACAGGCCGGGTAAATCGCACCCCCACATCCACCGTGCATTTTGAGGTCCGCATGCCTGATCAACCCATGGAGCTCGACCAGCAGGCCAAGGCATTGCTCGACGCCGTGTGTGAGCAGCAGGGCCTGGAGAACCGCGAACAGGCCGCCGAGTGGCTGCTGCGCCGGCGCATTCGCCGCGGCGCCCAGGGCCTCACCGGCCGCGGTCGGGCGCTCTACGAAGTGAAGCGAGGAGAACCGTGAGCCATTCGCGTCGCCACCCCTGCCCGCACTGCGGTAGCCCCATGCGCATCCGCAACTCGGTGGGCGTGACCCCGCTGTACCGCGAAGCCTGGATCCACTGCACCAACGAAGTGGAGTGCGGCTTCCGCGCCAAGATGGGCCTGGAGCTGATCCATACCACCTGCCCCAGCGCCAAGCCCAACCCCGAGGTAGAGCTGCCGGCCGCCCCCTCCCTGCTGGCCAAGCTGCTCAACGAAGCGAACTGAAGGAGCACCGCCATGAACACCGCCCCGAACGCCCCCCTGCGCCAGGTCACCGTCATCCGCCCTGCCACGCCGCGGCTGGATACCGCAAACCTCGCCACCGGCTACCTCTTCCAAGTGCGCTGGGAAAACCGAGTCAACGCCCTGCGCCACTGCATCGATCAGCTGGTCACCCACCACGACATGCCCGAAGCCACCGCCGAGCTGGCCGCCCTGCAGGCCTATGCCGCCATCGAAGGCACCAACCACACCGCCCGCATCGATGTGGATGCCACCACCTCCGATCTGGTGGTGCTGCGCACCGAAGGCGGCCGCCCGGTGGCCTTCACCACTGCCGACCTGCTGCGCCTGCTGCAGCGCGCCCGCGATGAAGGCGCGGCCATCGTCATCGCTCAGGACCGCCGCCGCCCGGTCGTCCTCGAGCACTAACCCCGCCCTCTCACTCCACGGATAAAGGAGGCACAGCGTGAATCCATCGCTGCGCCAGGACATCCTCGCGCGCTTGATGCGCGATTACGACGCCCAGGAGCGGGGCGCGTACCTGCAGAAGGTGCGCTGCCCCGACTGCGGCAAGCGCGAGGCCTACATCGCTGCAGAAGCGCCGTGGATGCTGAAGTGCGGGCGCGAGAACAACTGCGGCGCCCAGGTGCACGTGAAGAGCCTGTTCCCGGAGCTGTTCGAATCCTGGAGCGAGCGCTACGCCCCCCGGCCTGATCAGCCCGCTCACGCCCAGCCGGCCAGCACCACGCCGGTGGCCGATGGCTACCTGCAAGACGGCCGCGGCTTCGATCTGCAGCGCATTCAGGGCTGGTACACCCAGGAGAGCTACTGGAAGCCCGAGGTCGGCGGCACCGCCACCGTGCGCTTCCCGCTGCCCGGCGGCGCCTACTGGGAGCGCCTGCTCGACAAGCCGGAGCGCTTCGGCAAGCAGAAAGCCAACTTCGTGGGCCGCTACAAGGGCCAGTGGTGGTGTCCGCCGGCGCTCACCCTGGCGGATCTCGTCGAAGCCGGCGAGGTGTGGGTCGTGGAGGGCATCTTCGATGCCATCGCCCTCTACCACCACGGCATCGCCGCCGTCTCGGCCATGAGCTGCACCAACTACCCCAGCGCCGCCCTCGAGCAGCTAGCCGATGCCGCCCACCAGGCCGGCACCGCTCGCCCCGCCCTGGTGTGGGCCCTGGATGGCAACCGTGCCGGCCAGAACGCCACCCTCAAGCACGTGAAGCACGCCCGGGAAACGGGCTGGGACTGCCACGCCGCTCAGATCCCCGGCGGCGGCCGGCACGACTGGAACGACTGCCACCAGCGCGGCGAGCTCACCGAGAAGCACCTCGAGACCTACCGCTACCACGGCGACCTGCTGCTGGCCCCCACGGCCATGGCCAAGGCGCTGATCATCTACCGCCGCACCGAGCGCCGCGAGTGCTGGTTCGAGTACCGCCGCCAGCTGTGGTGGTGGAAGCTCGATGTGGACGCCTTCGATCGCGCCGTGCGGGCCGAGGGCGCCGATGGCCTCGACCAGCAGCAGCTCGACCCCACCCTGCGCGATGCCGCCCTGGAGCAGGCCGGTAGCGTCAAGCGCATCTGCACCTGCTACCCCACGGCGCTCTACTTCCAGGCCAACGCCGTCACCGACGAGAGCTGGTACTACTACCGCGTCGAGTTTCCGGATGGCCGCGCCCCGGTGAAGAACACCTTCAGCGGCGGCCAGCTTGCCAGTGCCAGCGAGTTCAAGAAGCGCCTGCTGGGCGTGGCCCCGGGCGCGGTGTGGACGGGTACCAGCCAGCACCTGGATACCCTGCTGCAAGACCAGATCGGCAGCATCAAGACCGTCGAGACCATCGATTTCATCGGCTACAGCAAGGAGCACGGCGCCTATGTGTTCGGCGACCTGGCCGTGGCCAGCGGCAAGCTGCACAAGATCAACAGCGAGGACTACTTCGAGCTCGGCCACCGCCTGCAGCTGAAAACGCTGAGCCAGTCCGTCGCCCTGCACCTCAACCCCAACCGCAAGGACTACCACACCGAGTGGACCCGCCAGCTGCTCGGCGCCTTCGGGGTCAAGGGCGTGGTCGCGCTGGCCTTCTGGCTGGGCAGCCTGCTGGCCGAGCAGATCCGCGCCGAGATGGGCAGCTTCCCCTTCCTGGAGATCGTCGGCGAGGCCGGGGCGGGCAAGTCCACCCTGATCGAGTTCCTCTGGAAGCTGGTGGGCCGCCGCGACTACGAGGGCTTCGACCCCTCCAAGGCCACCATGCCGGCCCGGGCCCGCAACTTCGCCCAGGTCTCCAACCTGCCGGTGGTGCTGATCGAGTCCGACCGCGAGCAGGAAGGCGGCGCCAAGCAGAAGCAGTTCGACTGGGACGAGCTCAAGACCGCCTTCAACGGCCGCAGCATCCGCGCCCGGGGCGTGAAGAACAACGGCAACGACACCTACGAGCCGCCCTTCCGGGGCACCATCGTCATCAGCCAGAACGCCACCGTGCAGGCCGGCGAAGCCATCCAGACCCGCATCTGCCACCTGCACTTCACTCGCGAGGGGCAGAACGCCCACACCAAGGAGCTGGCCGAGGCCCTGGAGAAGGCCGAGATCGAACAGGTCAGCCAGTTCGCCCTTGAAGTGGCCACCCGCGAGGCCGCCCTGCTCGATCTGATCACCGGCAAGCCGGGCAGCAATGGCCGCCGCGAGCCCGGCCTCGCCAAGCAGTACGCCAACCGCCTGGCCGAAGACCCCGATATCAAGGTGCTGCGCATCGCCAAGTGCCACGGCCAGCTGATGGCCCTGGTGGACTGCCTGGGGCCCGAGGGACTGGGCCTGTTCAACGCCCAGGTGATCGACCAGGCCGCCGGGCTGATCTGGCAGATGGCTCGGGATCGCCAGCAGGCCATCAACGCCGACCACCCGCTCGTCGCCGATTTCTGGGAGGCCTACGACTACCTCGAGGGCCTCACCGAAGAGCCGCTGCTCAACCACTACGGCAAGCACGCCCCGAACATCGCCATCAATCTCAAGGACTTCGAACGCAAGTGCGCCGACTACAAGCTGCGCGTGCCCGAAATGCGCGAGCTCAAGCGCTACCTGCGCGGCAGCAAGACCCGCAAGTTCCTCGACGCCAACCGCACCGTCCGCTCCCAGATCCGCATGGGCGGGGCCAGCGTGAAGTGCTGGATTTTCCAGGGCTGAGCCCGACCACCACAGGAGCGCGCCATGCACCCCCGCACCCACCCCCTCGAACAGGCAGCACCGCTGCTGAACATGGGCCGCCACACCCCGGCAGCCCGCCAGATGCCTCACCCCCGCAACCCGTAGGAGTCACCCATGAGCCTTCGTAACGAAACCCTGTACGACGCACTGCAAACGATCGCCAGCAAGGTCAGCAGCGTGGAGATCGACCGCCAATCCCTCGAGCGTTCACTGGAGCAGCTCGAGCAGGCCAAGCAGGCCGCCCAGGAGGTCATCAAGCAGCTCTCCACCGAGGAGATCCGCGAGCTGGCCGCCATGCCGATCAAGGCCGGGGATGTCTGGCTGCACCTGCAGTTCGACGAGGCCGCCGGCGAGATCCTGATCACCGAGCAGGCCGAGCCCCGCCACCGCGCCCTCTACGAGCTGCTGCCCGAGGAAACGCCCGCGGAGAAGAGCGCGCGGCTCCAGCGGATCCGCCAAGCCGCCGAAAGCCGCGAGGCAGCCAACCAGGAGGGCGCCACCCATGGCTGACAACGCCGACCTCGCCAACGAGCTGATGGAGATGCGCCTGGAGGGCGCACTCTCCACCCGCCTGACGCCCCAGGTGCCGGCCAACGCCCCCTGGTGCGAAGACTGCGGCGCCGAGATCCCCACCGCCCGCCGCCACGCCGCGCCCTGGGCTACCACCTGCATCGAGTGCCAGGGCATCCGCGAACAGCGCGCCCGGCACCGCCGCTAAGCCACCACGAGGACGAGACCATGCACCCCGTGACCCGCGATCGCATCACCCAGCTGATCCACACCAGCGCCGACGACGCCCGCTCTAGCCTGGAGCTGATGCACACCCAGCACGGTGCCGACTACACCCTGGAGGTAGCCAGCGGCGCCATCCTGCGCCTCGAGGTGCTGCAGGCCGCAAAGCTCAGCCACCGCAAGGTGTTCGCCACCGCCGCCCGGCGGGCGCTCAAGCAACTGGAGAAGGGGCCGCTGTCATGACCGCTGCCACCGCCATCGACCCGCGCGACTACGCCATCATCAGGGCCCTGGGGGCCCTGAGCCTGGCCACGCCCAACCTGGAGCTGGCCCGGGCCTTCTTGCGTGAAGCCGGCGCCGACGCTCGCATCCACCACGCCGCCCAGGTACAGCGCTGCCAGCAGGTGCTCGCCAAGGGTGTCGCCAGCCGCATCGGAACGCAGACCGTCGCCATCAGCTTCCACACCATGACCGCCGCCGATGCCTTCGAGACCCTCGCCAAAGAAGCCAAGGAGTGCCGCCCATGACTCAGCCACCACCGAAAGGCGGCCGGCTGGCCCAGCAGGCCGCCCTGCTCTGCCAGGATCGCGCCTTCCAGCTCTACCTGGACCGCCGCCGGCGCCACAAGCAGGGCCTCACCGCAGCCCAGCTGCCGGACGGCACCCACAGCGAGCAGGACGCCCGCGACTGGCTCTGCGCCGCCTGCCAGATCGGCAGCCGCGCCGAGCTCGACCACAACCCCACCGCCGCGGCCATGCTTCGCAGCATCCGCCAGCGCTTTCACCTCTGGAAGACCCGCCAAGGAGGCCAGCCATGAACACCTACTTCGGTCTGCTCGCTGAGTTCGACGGCCGCGCGGAGATCCCGCTCGACGAAGTCGCCCCCCGCTACTTCGGCATCAGCCCCCGCACCGCCAGCGCACGCGCCGGCGCCCAGGCCCTGCCGGTACCCGCCTACCGCGCAGGCGACTCCCAGAAGTCACCCTGGCTTGTCAGCGCGGTGGATCTGGCCCAGTACCTTGACGCCAAGCGCGCCGAGGCGCGGGATATGTGGAAACGCGTGAATGAGTGAAGCCTACGCTACCGATTTCGGCCTTCTGGAGAGCGCTCTATGAGCCACCTGATTCCCTTCAACTTCGACGACAGTCTGGTTCGATCCACCCTGATCGACGACCAGCCCTGGTTCGTGGCAATCGACATCGCCAAGGTGCTCGAGTACCGAGAAACTCACGACATGACTCGCATGCTCGATGATGACGAAGCTGCCCCGCACACTATGCGGGTCAGGTCCGAAAATGGAGTAGAGCAGGACCGGCAGGTGACCATCATCAACGAGTCAGGCCTCTTCCACGCCATCCTCAAGAGCCGCAAGCCCGAGGCCCGGCGCTTCCGCAAGTGGGTCACCGGCGAGCTGCTGCCCACGCTCTACCGGGACGGCGGATACAGCCTGACCGATCACGCCGAGAAGCTGCGGCTGGAGACGAACAAGCGCATCACCCAGCACCAGGAGGCCGCCGTGCGCCTGATCGACAAGATCCGCCGCGAGCACCGGCCCGAGGTACGCGAGGCGCTGCACGCAGCCATGGTGCACAACTGCGCGGCCGGCAACATGCCGGCGCCACCGCTGGAAGCCCTGGGCGGCCCTGATCTGGCAGAGAAATCGCGCATCGATGCGTTCTGGGCGGCCGTCACAGACCTGATGGCCAAAGGCGAGGAACTCAACCACAGCCGCGACCCTGCACGCCTGGCGATCAGTCTGCCCCACCTGCGGCGCCTGGCGGCCAAGCATGGGACCCCAATCCCAGCGGCAGCACTGCTGCGCCGCTGCCTGCGGGCCAGCGAAGCGCCACTGTTCATCGACTACCGCACCGTACGCAGCGCGCTGTTCGGCGGCTCGGTGAAGTGCTGGGTGTTCGCCCAGGAGGATGAGGCAACGGGTGAGGAGCAGCCGTGAGGGAAGCCGCCCTTCAAGGCGGCTCTCTCGCCACCGCCGGTAACGGTATAAGCCCAGCTATCGCAGCTGAAGCTTCTCCGGCCGAAGGTGCGTGTAGCGCTTCAGCACGTCCCAGCTCTCATGCAGCGTAAACTGCTGCACCTCCACGATTTCATACCCCGCCTCGAACAGCCGCGACGTCGCCTCATGGCGCAGGTCGTGAAAGCGCAGGTCCTCGATGCCGCAGGCCGCCGTCGCCGCCTGCCACCGCGTCCCGATCGACGCCGGCCGGAAGGGGAAGATCCTCTCCTCCCCCTGGCCCCGCGGCTGCCGGCGGATGATCGCCATGGCGTCGGCGGTGAGCTTGAAGCGCTTGTGGTTGCCCCACTTCTGCCGCGGGTGCTTGGCATCGCGCACCCAGCAGGTCGAGGCCTTCTCATCCAGGTCTGACCACAGCAGCCGGGTGATCTCCTCGCGCCGCCTTGAGGAAGCGATGGCGAAGTCCATGATGTCTTCCATGGGGATGATCGCGCTCGGCCGGATCCGCTGGGAGCGCTGGAAGTAGGCCCGCAGCCGCTCGACCTCTGCCGGCGCCGGCCGCCGATCCCGCGACTTCGACTTCCCAATCAGGCCCTTGGAGCGCAGCAGCAGCTTGGCCGCCTCGAACTCGCTGAGGTTCACCGGCATCTTCCAGGCCGCCACGGCCGTTTTCAGGATGATGCCCAGCCAGACGATGTCCTGGTTGATGGTCGCCGGCTTGATGCCACTGTTCCGGCGCATCACCCCGTGCTCGATGATCTGCTGGCTGGTCAGCTCGGTGATCTGCACCCGGGCGATCGGGAAGCGCTGCAGCTGCTCGATCGTCGCCCGCTTGGAGCGGCCGGCGTCCTGGGCGAACTCGTGCAGGTAGCGCTCCATGGCGTTGTCCAGGGTCACCCCCCGCCACTGCGCCGACAGGATCCCGCCCGGGGCGCTGAGCTCGAGCTCGCGGCGCTTGGCCCACTCCTCGGCCATGGTCTTCCTGGGGAACGTCCGCGACTCCGAGTGGTCTGGTTGGCCACGCCGCGCAATGCGGATCTGGGCCAGGTATGAGAAACTGCCGTCCTTCTTTCGACGCTTCCGGATCGTCGCCACGCGAGCCCCTCCGATGTACCAAATCGCCATGGCCCCGTGTGCCAAAAATGTACCAAGCAATGGCGAAAAACGGGGCTCTACTACTGTAAATATGTACAGTTATGACAGACAAGGCAACCGCCACAACCCGCATGGATACTGACACCCCGCGCCCTGCACTAGACAGGACTTTCTCCGTCGCGCCGATGATGGATTGGACGACCCGCGACTACCGCGCCTTCGCCCGGACCCTGACCCGCCGCGCCCTGCTCTACACCGAGATGGTCACCACCGGCGCCATCCTGCACGGCAGCCCGCGGGAGCGCTTCCTGGGCTTCGATGCGGTGGAGCATCCGCTGGCCCTGCAGCTGGGCGGCAGCGACCCGGGCGAGCTGGCCGAGTGCGCCGCTATCGCCGAGGCTTGGGGCTATGACGAGGTCAACCTCAACGTGGGCTGTCCCAGCGACCGGGTACAGAACAACCTGATCGGTGCCTGCCTGATGGGCCATCCCGACAAGGTGGCCGCGGCGGTGCGCGCGATGCGCGAGGCGGTGTCGATCCCGGTCACGGTCAAGTGCCGCATCGGCATCGACGACCAGGACGAGGACGCGGACCTCGAGCGCTTCATCGCCACGGTGGCCGACGCCGGCTGCGACACCTTCATCGTGCACGCCCGCAAGGCCTGGCTGCAGGGCCTCTCCCCCAAGGAGAACCGCGATATCCCGCCGCTCAACTACCCCCGGGTGCACCGCCTCAAGGCGAGCCGCCCGGAGCTGCATATCGGCATCAACGGCGGCCTCAGGACCCTCGACGAGTGTCGCGCGCAGCTCGAGCAGGTGGACAGCGTGATGGTGGGCCGCGAGGCCTACCAGAACCCCTGGCTGCTGGCCGGGGTCGATGCCGCCCTCTACGGCGAGGCAGGCCCGGCGCTGAGCCGACACGCGGCGGCGCGGACGTTTCGCCCCTACATCGCCCGGCGCCTCGAGGAGGGCGCCAAGCTCAACCACATCACCCGCCACCTGCTGGGCCTCTTCCAGGGCCAGCCCGGCGGGCGCCGCTTCCGCCGCCACCTCTCCGAGAACGGCCACCTCGACGGAGCCTGCCTGCGGGTCTTCGACGACGCCCTGAGCCTGGTGCCCGAGCGCGAGAGCGCCGCTGCCTGAGCGACAACGCAACGCCATAACGACGACCGGGGCCATCATGGCCCCGGTTTTCTTTCAAAGTTTGCTCTACGCCAGCCGGTCCAGCACTCCCGCCACCGCATCGAAGAGACGCTCCAGCTCCTCTTCGGTGCTGCCGAAAGGGCGGCCGAGGGTTGGTAGAGAGGGTGGCGCCGCCTTGGCGGCGAGGCCTGTTTCACTCCAGCCGGTCCAGCACCCCCGCCCCCGCATCGAAGAGACGCGCCAGCTCCTCTTCGGTGCTGCCGAAAGGGCGGCCGAGGGTTGGTAGAGAGGGTGGCGCCGCCTTGGCGGCGAGGCCTGTTTCCCTCAAGCCGGTCCAGCACGCCCGCCACCGCATCGAAGAGACGCTCCAGCTCCTCTTCGGTGCTGCCGAAGGGGGGGCCGAACTGCAGGGTGTCGCCGCCATAGCGCACGTAGAAGCCCGCCTCCCACAGCGCCATATGGGCGTCCCGGGGCCGAATGGTGGGATCACCCTCCCGCGGCGCCAGCTGAATGGCGCCAGCCAGGCCATAGTTGCGGATATCCACCACATGGGGCCGCCCCTTGAGCGCGTGCAGCTTCGCCTCGAAGGCCGGGGCGATGGCGCGCACCTGGGCAGGGAAGGCCTCGCGCTCGAAGAGCGACAGGGCCGCCAGGGCCGCGGCGCAGGCCACCGGATGGGCGCTGTAGGTGTAGCCGTGGGGAAACTCGATGGCGTGCCGGGGCCCACCGGCGTGCATGAAGGTGTCGAAGATCTCGCGCGAGGCCACCACTGCCCCCATGGGCACGGCGCCGTTGGTGAGCTGCTTGGCGATGGTCATCATGTCCGGCACCACGCCGAACGCCTCGGCGCCGGTGCGCGCCCCGCTGCGCCCGAAGGCGGTGATCACCTCGTCGAAGATCAGCAGGATCTCGTGGGCATCGCAGATCGCCCGCAGCCGCTCGAGATAGCCCTTCGGCGGCACGATCACCCCCGCGGAGCCGGACATCGGCTCGACGATCACCGCGGCGATATTGGAGGCGTCATGCAGGGCGATCTGGTCGAGCAGCGCATCGGCCAGCTCGGCGCCGCTCTCGGCCTGGCCGCGGGTGAAGGCCAGTCCCGGCTGCAGGGTATGGGGCAGATGGCTGACCTCCATCAGCTGGCCGTAGTGCTTGCGGTTGCTGCCGATGCCGCCGAGGCTGGTGCCGCCCACGTTGACCCCGTGGTAGCCCTTGGCGCGGCCGATCAGCCGGGTCTTCTCGGGGCGCCCCTTGAGCCGCCAGTAGGCCTTGGCCATCTTCACCGCGGTGTCGGCGGACTCGGAGCCCGAATCGGTGAAGAAGACGTGGTCGAGGCCGTCCGGGGTGAGGCTCGCCACCTTCTCGGCCAGGCGGAAGGCCAGCGGATGGGCGACCTGGAAGCCCGGCGCGTAGTCGAGGGTGCCGAGCTGCGCCGCCACCGCCTGCTGGATCTCGGCGCGGTTGTGCCCCGCCCCGCAGGTCCACAGCCCCGAGAGCGAATCGAACAGCCGCCGGCCCCGGTCATCGATGAAGTAGCGCCCTTCCGCCCCGGTGATCACCCGCGGGTGGGCATGGAAGTCGCGGTTGGCGCTGAACGGCATCCAGTAGTGGTGGTTGAGCTCGCCCGGCGCGCCGCCGGAAGCGCGCTGGGCATCCATCTGCTGGGGGCTTAGATCGAACATGGTGGTGCCTCCTCAATAGAGCGGGTCGGGCGGCGGCGTGAGGCTGGAGTGGAAGTCCTCGATGGCGCTCTCGGCCTCCTCGATGGCATCGAAGCGGGCGATATGAAAGAGCGCCTCGCCCTCGTTGGCCAGCGGCAGTCGGCTCATGCCGATGACGATGCCGTCGGCCATGGAGCGCACCTCCCCTTCCGCGTTACCGAAGGGGTCGGCGACCCGGCCCAGCAGCTCGCCCCGGGCCACCCGGTCCCCCAGACGCACCTGGGGGCGCAGGATGCCGTCGATGGGCGCCCGGGCCCAGCTGGAGCCGTTGGCGACCTCCGCCGCCGGCGGCGCGCGACGGCGGTGCTCGCCGGTCAGCATGCCGAGCCGGCGCATCACCCGCAGCACGCCGCGCACCCCGGGGGTGATCGCCCACTCATCGAAGCGCAGCGCCTCGCCGGCCTCGTAGGTGAGTACCGGGATGCCGCGCGTCTGGGCATAGTGGCGCAGGCTGCCTTCGCGAAGCTCGGCGTTGAGGATCACCGGCGCGCCGAAGGCGTTGGCCATGCGCTCGGTCTCGCTGCCGCTCTCCAGCTGGGCGCGGATCTGGGGCAGGTTGGTGCGGTGGATCGCGCCGGTGTGCAGGTCGATGATATGGGTGGCATGGTCGACAATCTGCTCCCGAAACAGCGCCGCCACCCGCCCGCCCAGGGAGCCCGACTCACTGCCCGGGAAGCAACGGTTGAGGTCACGCCGGTCGGGCAGGTAGCGGCTGTGCTGCACGAAGCCGAAGACGTTGACGATGGGTGCGGCGACCAGGGTGCCGCGCAGGCCCTGGAGCTGCTTCGAGCGCAGCAGCCGGCGCACGATCTCCACGCTGTTGATCTCGTCGCCGTGGATGCCCCCGCACACCAGCAGCGTCGGCCCCGCCTGGCGGCCATGGACCACCTCCACCGGGATATAGAGCGGCGCATGGGTATAGAGCCGGGCCACCGGCACATCGATCTGGGTGCGACTGCCGGGGGCAATCCGTATGCCGGCGAGGTCGAAGGGGGCGCGGGCCATGGCGAGTCATCCTGTGACGGGGCGAGATTTCCTTTATACCCGTGTCATCAGGGGGTTGGCGAGGGCGGCGACAACCGCCCACCAACCATACGTTGACGAATGTAAAAGTCGCGACAATCGGTTAGAATCACTCCCCCACCGCTTGATGGAGTCCGCCCCCCATGGCGCGAAAGACCAAGGCCGAGGCCGCCGCGACCCGCGAGGCCCTGCTCGACGCCGCCGAGGAGGTCTTCCTCGAGAAGGGCGTGGCCCGCACCTCCCTGGAGCAGATCGCCCGCCATGCCGGCATGACCCGGGGGGCCGTCTACTGGCACTTCAAGAACAAGGCCGACCTCTTCCAGGCCATGCTCAACCGGGTACGCATGCCCTTCCAGGAGCTGGTGGAAGAGATCGGTGGCCCGAGCCTTGCCGACGCCCCTCTGGAGGCGATCCGCCTGGCCTGCGTCAGCGGCTTTGCGCGCCTCGAGCGGCCGCGCTACCGCCGTGTCCACGCCATCCTGATCCACCACTGCGAGGTGTTCGGCGATATCGACCCGCTGGCCATGCAGAACGAGATGGCCGAGGAGTCCTGCGGCGCCCTGCGCGACTACCTGGAGAGCGCCGCCCGGCTGGGCCAGCTGCGCGAGGACCTCCCCCCGGAGCTCGCCGCCAGGCTGCTGCAGTCGATGCTCGGCGGGCTGTTCCACGACTGGCTGCGCAATCACGAGCAGTTCTCCATCGTGGAACAGGGCAACCTGCTGGTGGAGACCCAGCTCAGGCTGTTCAGGCGCCAGGCCTGATCCGGCCCGGCGCCCTTCCCTTCCTGTCACGTCACGGATGGCGCCTTCTGGCGTAGAAGGCATCGATGGCGCCCTGGGCCTCGGGCGTGCGACAGCGCGCCAGCAGCATCTGCTCCTCGCGATCCAGCGCCGCCTTGACCGCCTCGGCCTGCCCCTCGCGCATCAGCGCCTTGGTGGCCAGCACGGCCTCACGGGGCTTGGCCAGCAGGCGGGCGGCGCAGTCGAAGGCCTGCTCCAGCGCTCGGCCATCCGGCGCGGTATCGGTCAGAAGGCCGATCTCCCGGGCCTCGCCGGCCGAGAAGGCCTGCCCCAGCAGCAGCATCTGTGCCGCCGCCTTGTGGCCCGCCAGCTGCGGCAGCAGCCAGGTGGTGGCCCCCAGCGGGCTCAGGGCGAAGCGGGTGAAGGGCAGCTGGAAGCGGGTCGAGTGCCCCGCATAGGCGAAGTCGCAGTGCAGCAGCATCGAGACCCCAAGCCCCATGGCGATCCCCTCCGCCGCCGCGATGGCCGGCTTGGGAAAGGCGTGCAGGCGGCGCAGGAAGGTGATCGCCGTGACGCTGTCGGCCTCGGCCAGGGCCTTGTAGTTGGCCAGGTCGTTGCCCGCCGTGAAACAGTTCTCGGTGCCGGTGAGGATCAGCACCCTGACGCTGTCGTCCGCCTCGGCCGCGGCAAGCCCGTCGATCAGCTGCGCGTAGCTGGCCTCGTCGAGGATGTTGCGCCGCTCCGGGCAGCTGATCTTCAGCACCATGATGCCATCGTCGCGCCGGGTAGCGGTGATTCGGGTCGCCATGACGTGTCTCCCTTGAGTTGGTGGGGGCCGACCGGTTACCAGGCCGGCCCTCGTTCCCTGGGCCTTTCGGCGCCTCAGCCGTCGACCTGCCAGCCGCCGCCCAGCGCCTTGAACAGCGTGGCGGTGGCGGTCAGGCGATCACGCATCGCCTCGGAGAGCGCGAGCTCCGCGGCCAGCAGGGCGCGCTGGGCATCGAGCAGCTCGATGAAGCCCACGAAGCCCTCCCGGTAGCGCACCTCGGCCAGCTCCAGGGTGCGCTCGAAGGCGGTCACCTGGCGGCGGATCGCCTCGACGCGCTCGCCGCTCGCCTCGTAGGTGACCAGGGCGTTGCGCACCTCGTTGAAGGCCTGGGCCACGGTGGCGCGGTACTGCACCTCGGCCTGCTCGGCCAGCGCCTCGGCGGTCTCGATGCGCGAGGCGCTGCGCCCGAAGTCGAACAGCGGCCCCATCACCGTGGCGGAGAGCCCCCAGGTGCCGGCCGCCGAGGTGAACAGATCCCCGGCATCCCCGGCGGCGCTGCCCAAGAGCCCGCCCAGGTTGAAGCGCGGCAGGCGGCTCGCCTCGGCCACGCCGATACCGGCGTTGGCGGCGATCAGCCCCGCCTCCGCCGAGCGGATATCGGGGCGCCGTGCCAGCAGCTCCGAGGGCAGCACCGCCGGCACGCCATCGGGCAGTGCGATCGCCTCCAGGTCGGTGTCGCCATAGTCCAGCTCGCCCATCAGCTCGGCGGGGGTCATGCCCACCAGCAGCGCCAGGGCGCCCTCCAGCACCCGCACCCGCTGCCGCTGGCCCGGCAGCTGAGCCAGGGTCGACTCCAGCTCCGACTGCGCCTGGCGCAGTGCCAGCTCGTCGCTCTCGCCCACGTCAAAGCGCAGCTGCTCGAGGCGGAAGGTCTCCTCGCGGGACTCCGCCGTGGCCTCGGTGATGCGCAGCTGGCGCTGGGCGCTGCGCAGGTCGAAGTAGGTGGCCACCACGTCGCCGATCACGTTGAGGCGCACCGCATCGTGGGCGAACAGGCTCTGCTCGAGCAGCGCCTCGGAGGCCTCCCGCTCCCGGGCCAGGCGGCCCCAGAGGTCCAGCTCGTAGTCGAGCACGCCGGCCAGCGAGAAGGTGGTGTCGGTGCTTTCGCCGAAGGGCGACAGGGTGCCCGGGGTGCGCTCCCGGGCCGCCTCGGCCTGGGCGCCCACCGTGGGCAGCTGCTCGGCGCGGGCCAGTCCCAGGCGCGCCCGGGACTCCTGGATCCGCGCCAGCTGCAGACGCAGCTCCAGGTTGTCGTCCACCGCCCGGGCCACCAGGGCATCCAGGTGCG
Organism: Halomonas sp. JS92-SW72; assembly: GCF_003547075.1. Lineage (NCBI taxonomy): Bacteria > Pseudomonadati > Pseudomonadota > Gammaproteobacteria > Oceanospirillales > Halomonadaceae > Halomonas > Halomonas sp. JS92-SW72. Next base: position 415,710 of record NZ_CP032147.1, on the reverse strand, counting down.
GGTCCTCGAACTGGCGCCACCACTGCTGCCAGTCGGCCCGCGCCTCGGCGGAGAGCAGCACGTGCTCGGGCCACTGCTCGGGCAGGTCCAGCGCAGGGGCCCGGTAGTCGGGCCCCACGGCACAGCCGGCCAGCAGGGCGGTGGAGAGCAGCAGGACAGGCAGTGCCTTACGCATGGGGAGTCTCCTTCTCCAGGCGGCCCACCTTGCGCTCGCGGCGCCAGGTCACCAGATCCTCCAGCAGCTTGTAGGCCAGCGGCACGAAGATCAGTGCCAGCGAGCTGGCCATCAGCATGCCCCCCACCACCACGGTGCCGATCTCCTGGCGGCTGTTGGCGCCTGCGCCGCTGGCGAACACCAGCGGCAGGGTGCCGATGATGAAGGTCAGGGCGGTCATCAGGATGGCCCGGAAGCGCTGCCTCGCCGCGCCCAGGGCAGCCTCGGTGGAGCTCATTCCGGCACGCCGGTTCTGGGCGGCGAACTCCACGATCAGGATGGCGTTCTTGGCCGCCAGGCCGATCAGCACCAGCAGGCCCACCTGGAAGTAGATGTCGTTGGGGAAGCCGCGCAGCATGGCGGCCAGCGCCGCCCCCAGCACCCCGAAGGGCACCGCGGTGGCCACCGCCAGCGGCAGCGACCAGCGCTCGTACTGGGCGGCCAGGATCAGGAACACCATCAGCAGCCCCAGGCCGAAGGCCAGGGCCCCGGCACCGGCCGCGGCGTCGAGCTGATAGGCCTCGCCGGTCCAGCCCAGCTGCACGTTGCCACCCTCGAGCACCTCGGCGGCGACCTGGTCCATGGCGTCCTTGGCCTGGCCGGTGGTGTAGCCCGGCGCGGCGTCGGCCAGGAACTTGGCGGCAGCGTAGACGTTGTAGCGGTTGAAGATGTCCGCCCCGGACTCGCGGGTCAGGGTCACCACCGAGGAGAGCGGGATCATCTCGCCCTCCTGGGAGCGCACGAAGACCTTGTTGAGATCCTCGGGCCGGCTGCGGAACTCGCCCTCGGACTGCAGGTTCACCTGCCAGTTGCGCCCCGAGAGGGTGAAGTCGTTCACGTACATGGAGCCGAAGGTGCTCTGCATGGCCGCAAACACCTCGTTGATCGGCACGCCCATGGCGCGGGCCTTCTCGCGGTCCAGCTCGGCACGGTAGCGCGGAATGGAGGTGTCCAGGGTGGTGCGGGCGTTGGTCAGCTCCGGGCGCTCGTTGGCGGCGGCGGCCAGCCGGTTGGCCAGATCGGCGATCTGCTGGGTGGTGGCGTCGCCGCGCACCTGCAGATAGCCCTCCACGCCGCCGGTCAGCGACAGGCCCATGATCGGCGGCGGGGTGAAGGAGATCACCAGCGCCTCGGGAATGCCGCCCCCCATGCCCATGATCCGGCCGGCCAGGGACTGTGCGTCCTGGCCGGGACCGGTCCGCTCGCTCCAGTCGGCGAGGTTGGCGAACCCCACCCCGGCGTTGGTGCGCAGGGCGCCGGCGATGATGTCGAAGCCGGCGAAGGAGGTGAACTCGTCGATCTCGTCCATCTCCAGCAGCATCGCCGAGACCTGGTCACGCACCGCCGCGGTGCGGGGCAGCGCCGACACCTGGGGCAGCTGGTAGACCACCAGCGCCACGCCCTGATCCTCCTGGGGCACGAGCCCCGGCGGCAGGCGCGACATGGTGAAGAGCGTGGCGGCGATGACGCCGACGAACAGCAGCACGCCGATCACCGCATGGCGCAGCAGCTTGCCCACCAGCCAGCTGAAGCCGGCGGTCAGCCGGTCGAAGCCGGCGTTGAACCACTGGAAGGGTTTGGCCACGGTGTGGGACTGCTTGTCGAGCAGCATGGCACACATCGCCGGGGTCAGGGTCAGGGCCACCACCCCGGAGACCACCACCGAGACCGCGATGGTCACCGCGAACTGACGGTAGAGCTCGCCGGTCAGCCCCCCCAGGAAGGTCACCGGTGCGAACACCGCCACCAGCACCAGGGTGGAGGAGACCACCGCGCCGGCCACCTGCTTCATGGTCTCGATGGCCGCCTCGCGGGCCTTCATGCCCTGCTCGTTGATCAGCCGGTCGACGTTCTCCAGCACGATGATGGCGTTGTCCACCACGATGCCGATGGCCAGCACCAGGCCGAACAGCGTCAGCAGGTTGACCGAGAAGCCGAAGGCGAGCATGCCGGCGAAGGTGCCGACCAGCGATACCGGAATCGCCACCACCGGGATCAGGGTGGCGCGCAGGTGCTGCAGGAAGAGAAAGGTCACGCCCACCACCAGCGCCACCGCCACCAGCAGGGTGATGAACACCTCGCGGATGGAAATCTCGACGAACTCGGTGGTGTCGTAGGGCACCGTGTAGGAGAGGTCATCCGGGAAGCGGGAAGCGAGATCCTCCAGCGCCTCGTGCACCGCCGAAGCGGTCTCCAGGGCGTTGGCGCCGGGCTGCAGGTAGACCCCCATGGGGACGGCGTTCTGGCCGTTGTAGGTAGCCGAGAAGGCGTAGTTCTGGGAACCCAGCTCGGCGCGGGCCACGTCCCCCAGGCGCAGAGTGCTGCCGTCCTGCTCGGCGCGCAGGATGATCGCCTCGAACTCCTCGGGATCCGACAGCTGGCCGCGAGTGGTCACCGTGAAGGTGTAGGCCTGGCCCTCCGGCGAGGGCTCGGCCCCCAGGCTGCCGGCGGCGAACTGGGCGTTCTGCTCGCGGATCGCCGAGGCCACGTCGTTGGGGGTCAGGTCGTACTGGGCCAGCTTGTCGGGGCTGAGCCAGATACGCATGGAGTAGTCCTGGGCGCCGAACAGTGAGGCGTCACCCACGCCCGGAATCCGCACCAGCTCGTCGAGCACGTTGAGCAGCGCATAGTTGGACATGAAGAGCACGTCGCGGCTGCCCTCCGGCGAGAACAGCACCGGCACCATCAGGATGTTGGTGGAGCGCGCCTCGACGCGCACCCCCTGGTCGCGCACCGACTGGGGCAGGCGCGCGGTGGCGGCCTGCACGCGGTTGTTGACGTTGATGGCGGCCTGATCGGGATCGGTGCCCATCTCGAAGGAGACGGTGATCTGCAGGCTGCCGGCATCGGTGGAGGCCGACTCCATGTAGAGCATGTTGTCGACGCCGTTGATCTCCTGCTCCAGGGGCGCGGCCACCGCCTCGGCGATCACCTCGGCACTGGCGCCGGGATAGGCGGCCTGGACCACCACCTGGGGTGGCACCACGTCGGGATACTGCTCCACGGGCAGCATGCGCAGCGCGGCGAGGCCGGCCAGCACGATGATGATGGAGATGACCGACGAGAAGATCGGTCGATCGATGAAGAACCTGAGCATCACGCCTCCTCGTCAGCGGCGAGCTCGTCGTCCAGCGACACCTCACCGGCCGTCTCGTCGTCCATGACGCCCTCGGCGGAATCCGCCACGCTGACCTGCACCGGCATGCCGTCCTGCAGCACCACCTGGCCGCTGACCACGATGCGATCGCCCGCCTCGAGGCCCGAGAGCACCACCTGGCGGTTGTCGACGATGGGGCCCAGCTCCACGTTGCGGGCGTGGGCGGTCTCCTCCTCGACCACGAAGATCCGCGGCCCCTCGGCGCCCTGGCCCACCGCCTCCTGGGGCACCAGGAAGACGTCGTCGAGCTCCTGCACCAGCACGCGCACCCGCACGAACTGGCCCGGCACCACCATGCCCTCCGGGTTGGGGAAGACGGCCCTCGCCGAGACGCTGCCGGTGCGGGGGTCGATGGTGCTGTCGGTGAAGTCGATCTGCCCCATCTCCTCATATTCGCTGCCGTCGGGCAGGGTCAGCCAGGCCTCGCGAGGGGCCTCCGCCTGGGCATCGCTCATGGCCCGGCGGGCGGCTCGCTGCAGGGCGGCGTCGCGCTCGGGCAGCGAGAAGCGCACGTGAATCGGGTCCTGCTGGGTCACGCTGGTCAGCAGGGTGCCGCGCTCGATCAGGCTGCCCTCGGGGAAGCTCTCAAGCCCCGTCAGGCCAGCCAGGGGGGCGCGCACCTCGGTATAGCTGAGGTTGAGCTCGGCGTTGGCCACGCCGGTCTCGGTCAGGGCGTAGCGCGCCTCGGCCAGCTCCCGGGCGGAGAGGGCGCTGTCGCGCTCCCGCTCGCTGACCGCGTTCTGGTTGAACAGGGTGGAGATCCGCTGCCACTCGCGGTTGGCCTGGTTGAGTTCGGCACGGGCATTGGCCCGCTCCGCCTCGGCGCGCTTGAGAGCGATCTCGTAGGGCTCGCGATCGATGCGGAACAGCGCATCCCCCTCGCTGACCATCTGGCCCTCGGTGTAGAGGCGCTCCTCGAGGATACCGTCGACCCGGGCACGCACCTCCACCTCGCGGGAACCCCGTGCGCGGGCCGCATACTCCTCGATCACCTCGACGCTGCGTGGCTCCACGCCTACCACGACGACCGGGGGCGGCGGACGGTCGCCGCCACCGCCGCCGGGCGCTCCGGCCTGATCGTTGTCCTGCCCGCAGGCGGACAGCCCGGCGGCCATCAGGCCGGCCAGGGCCAGGATTTTCAGGGGCCTGTGCCCCTTCAGGGGTGCCAATCGCATGGAAGTCTCCACTCTGGGTGATCTCGTCAGGGGCCCGGCAGCAGGGGGAAGAAGCCGGCGCGCGGGTCGAAAACAGGCAGGGATTATAGCTACATCCATGTATGTATACTAGTGACTTTTCCCCTAGCCTCCCCCTTCCGGCCAGAAAAAAACCGCCCGGGGCGGGGCGGCAAAGCAGGGTTGGTACAGACGGAACTCGAAACGAGGAACAGCTCATTTCAAGCCGAGGGCTGAGGCTCCCTCCACGAAATATTAGACAAGAAATAAACACGAATCAACATCCGTACAATTTTTATCACCTCGACCCGGGCCCGGCTCACCGCTAAGCTGCCGCGAGGGTGGCAAGGCAAGCCACCCAGACCATCATGACCGACAGGGGAGCAAGGCAATGGATGCGCTGGAACTGGTGAGGGTCGACGAGCTGGAGGTCGCGGTGCGCATCTGGCAACCCCAGGCCCCCCGGACGGTCGTGGCCTGGCACGGCCTGGCCCGCCACGGCGGCGATTTCGAGGACTTCGCCCGGGCGCTGGGCCCCGGCTGGCGAGTGCTCGCCCCGGACACGCCGGGGCGCGGCCTGTCGGGCTGGCCGCTCTTCCCCGCTCAGGACTACCTCTATTCGCGCTACACGGCCCTGGCCATCGCCCTGCTCGACCACTTCGGGCTCGACAGCGTGCCCTGGGTGGGCACCTCCATGGGCGGGCTGATCGGCATGCTGCTCGCGGCGGACCCCGAGACGGCCCCGCGCCTCGAACGGCTGGTGCTCAACGACGTCGGCCCGGAGCTGGATCCCCAGGGGCTGGCCGACCTGGGCCGCTACTTCGCCTCCCCCCACCGCTTCACCCGCTTCGGCGACCTGGAGGCCGAGCTGCGCCGCCACTATGCCGGCTTCGGCATCGACACTGACGACGCCTGGCGGCGGCTGGCCCTGGGCAGCGCACGCCGGCTGCCCGACGGCAGCTGGACCTACCACTACGATCCCCGCATCGGCGAGCAATTCATCCACGACACTCCCCGCGACACCTGGGCCGACTGGCGCGCGATCCGCTGTCCGCTGATGGTGGTGCGCGGCGCCGATTCCCCGCTGCTGCGCCGGGACAGCGTGGCGAAGATGGTCGAGGCCCAGCCGGGCCTGGTCACGCTGGAGGTGCCCGGCTGCGGCCACGCCCCCATGCTGGACCGGGCGAGCCAGGTCGCCCCCATCGCGGACTTCCTCGAGCGGCCGAGAGAGACCCTGATGCCGGCACCGCCGGGGCCTCCCTCCACGGCCTGGTGGAAGCGGCTGCTCGCGCGGCTCAGGGGTTAACCAGACCGTCATGACGCCTTGAAGTCCCGGGGCGCGATTCCCCACGCCTTGAGACGGGAGCGCAGCGTGGTCGGCTTGATCCCCAGCCGCTCGGCGGCCCCGCCCTCCCCCGACACCTTGCCACCGCTGGCACGCAGCGCCGCCAGGGCGTTCTCGCGCTGCCGGCGTGACAGCTCCTGCTCGGTCAAGAGTCCCGGCTCGGCCGACTCCCGGGGCGGCGGAAAGGGCTCGCCGGGCGAGGCCACCCGCTCGTCGCCGGCCGCCGGGATCAGGTCATCGAAGGCCAGCTGGCGCCCCTGGGCCACGATCACCTGGCGTTCGATCACGTTCTCCAGCTCGCGGATATTGCCAGGCCACGGGTAGCGCTTGAGCACCTCGAGCTGGGCCGGCGGTATCCTCACCCCCGGCCGGTTGAACTTCTGGCAGGCGCGCAGCAGGAAGTGCCGCGCCAGCAGGGGCACGTCCTCGATGCGCTGGCGCAGCGGCACCGAGGCGATCGGGAAGACATTGAGGCGGAAGTAGAGGTCCTCACGAAACTCGCCCGCCTCGACCATCTCGCGCAGGTCGCGGTTGGTGGCGGCGATCACCCGCACATCCACCTGGCGCGTGCGGTTGTCTCCCACCCGCTCGAACTGCTGCTCCTGCAGCACCCGCAGTAGCTTGCCCTGCAGTTCGAGGGGGATCTCGCCCACCTCGTCGAGGAACAGGGTACCGCCATCGGCCAGCTCGAAGCGCCCCGGCCGGTCGTTGACCGCCCCGGTGAAGGCCCCCTTCACGTGGCCGAAGAACTCGCTCTCGAAGAGGTCGCGGGGGATGGCGGCGCAGTTGACCCGGATCAGCGGCCGGCCACCGCGCGCGCCGCCGGCGTGGATGGCCCGGGCGATCAGCTCCTTGCCGGTGCCCGACTCGCCGCTGATCAGCACGTTGGCATCGGTGGGCGCCACCAGCGCGATCTGGCGCACCAGATGAGCCACGGCCTGGCTCTCGCCGACGATCTCGCGATGGTTGATCTCGGCCTTGATCTCCTCCTGCAGGTACTGGTTCTCGAGTTCCAGGCGCTGCTTGAGGGACTCGACCTCGGCCAGGGCATCGCGCAGCTGCTGCTCGGCGCGCTTGCGCTCCGAGATATCGCGGAAGAGCACCACGGCCCCCACCAGACGCCCCATCTCGAAGATCGGCGTGCTGGTGTACTCCACCGGCACCGCCTCGCCGTTCTTGTGCCAGAACACCTCGTCATCGACCCGATGCACCTGACCGTCGCTGAAGGAGGCGTGGATCGGGCACTGCTGCACCGGAAAGTGGCGGCCATCTGCATGGGTATGGTGGAACAGCAGGTGAGCGTCGTGGCCCACCATGTCCTCGCTGCTCCAGCCGAGGATCCGTTCGGCGGCCGGATTGGCGAAGGTGGTGCGGCCCTCGGCATCCAGGCCGTAGATGCCCTCGCCCGCCGCGCCGAGGATCAGCCGGTTCTGGCGCTCGATGCGCTCGAACACCTGCTCGACCCGCTCCCAGCCCACCTGCCCGCGCCGGTGCTGACGCCCCAGCTCGGCCCGGGCACGGCGCTGCTCGGCCTTCTGGCGATCGACCAGGGTCAGCAGCAGCCGTCCCCGCACCAGCGCCTGGGCCTGCACCTCAACATGGCGCGGCTGGCGCTTGAGGTCGAGGACCACCAGGTCATCCGACCAGGCGGGAGAGCGGGTCAGGGCCTCGTCGGTGAAGCTGACCCACAGCGGCAGCGAGGCCCCCAGGCGATGGCTGAAGGGGTGCGCGCTGAGCGCCTCGAGGTCGCCACCCAGCAGCTGGCAGGCCGCGGCATTGGCGCCCAGCAGGCGGTCGGCCACGGGGTCGATGAGCAGCAGCGCCTGGGGCGACCGGGCGAAGGCCTCCTGGACAAGCGATGGTGGGGAGAGATCGGGCAGGGACATGGCGACGGCCTCGCAGCGATGGATACCCCTGCCATACAAGGCCCGCGCCAATGACGAGAAATCGCCAATCTTTCAACGAGATCTCGTCATTGACGAGATCTCGTCACCGTCAGGAAGCGCCCTCGCCAGTCAGCCATTTACTTCCAAGCGTTTGAAAATTCGACGGGTATCTCAGGAATATCGCGAGATGGCACGGGCCTCGCAGCATTCAGGGTGAACGGCCAGCGGGCAGCGTATCTGCACCAGGCTGGCGCATGACAGGCCTTCCCCTGTACCAGCGAAGCGAGACGACCATGAACAACGACCACAGCAGTCTGGGTAACCCCTTCGATCACCGGCACTCCCTGGTCCATGGACGCGACTGTGGCTGCCAGACCTGCACGGATGCGCACCCCCACCCCTCCGAGGCCGCCAGCGCCGCCTCCCGCCCCGCCGAGGCACAGTCGCCCGCCTCGGCCGCACCGCGCGACAGCGAGGCGATGATGGACCGCGTGGTGGAGAGCGCCCTGGTGCGCGGCATCTTCGGCCACAGCGACATGCACCGCCGCCAGTTCATGAAGCTGGTGGGGGGCGGCACCGTGGCCGCGGCCCTGGCGACCCTGTTCCCGATGGACGCCATCAAGGCGGCCGTCAAGGAGGACCTCGGCCCGCTGGAGAAGACCCGCCTGAACGTGGGCTTCATCCCCATCACCTGCGCCACGCCGATCATCATGGCTCACCCCATGGGCTTCTATGAGCGCTACGGCCTCGACGTCAACGTGATCAAGACCGCCGGCTGGGCGCTGATCCGCGACAACTCGCTCAACGACAACTACGACGCCGCCCATATGCTCTCGCCCATGCCGCTGGCCATGAGCCTGGGGGCGGGCTCCAGCCGTCGCGCCTTCATCACCCCGGCCATCGAGAACATCAACGGCCAGGCGATCGTGCTGCACAACGATCACCAGGACAAGCGCGACCCGACTCAGTGGAAGGGCTTCACCTTCGGCGTGCCCTTCGAATACTCGATGCACAACTTCCTGCTGCGCTACTACGTCGCCGAACACGGCCTCGACCCCGACCAGGACATCCAGATCCGCGTCATTCCGCCGCCCGAGATGGTCGCCAACCTGCGCGCCGGCAACATCGACGGCTTCCTCTCGCCGGACCCCTTCAACCAGCGGGCGGTGTTCGAGCGCATCGGCTTCATCCACCTGCTGACCAAGGAGATCTGGGACGGCCACCCCTGCTGCGCCTTCGCCACCAGCGCCACCTTCGCCCGCGAGAACCCCAACACCTACGGCGCCCTGCTGCGGGCCATCATCGATGCCACCCAGTACTCCTCCGACCCCGCCAACCGTTCGGAGATCGCCGAGGCCATCGCCCCCACCAACTACCTCAATCAGCCGGTGACGGTGATCGAGCAGGTGCTCACCGGGCGCTTCGCCGACGGCCTGGGCAACGTGCAGAACGTGCCCGATCGCATCGATTTCGACCCCTTCCCCTGGCACTCCATGGCGGTGTGGATCCTCACCCAGATGAAGCGCTGGGGCTACATCGATGGCGACGTGGACTACCAGCGGGTCGCCCGCGACGTCTTCCTGGCCACCGAGGCCGCCGAGGTGATGCGCGAGCTCGGCTACGACGCCCCGGAGGAGACCTCGCGGCAGTACCAGATCATGGGCAAGACCTTCGACTACACCAATCCCGAAGCCTATCTGCAGAGCTTCGACATCCGCAGGAGCTGAACCATGGACCGCACGACCACCGAGTGGAAGTTCAGTCTCAATTTTCGCGCCGGCCTGCTCGCCGCGGTGATCCTGGCGCTGCTGCTCGGCCTCTGGGAGGGGCTCAACCGGGCACCGATCCTGGGCGGCGCCGGCGCCGAGCTCAGCGAGTACGAGCTGTTGATGGGTGGCGCCGACGAGACCGCCCGGGTACCGCCCCCCTCGCAGATCATCGAGCGCGGCTGGCAGGAGCTGTCGAACCCCTTCTACGATGCGGGCCCTAACGACAAGGGCATCGGTATCCAGCTCGGCTACTCGCTGTTCCGGGTGCTCACCGGCTACTTCGCCGCGGCCCTGGTGGCGATTCCCATCGGCTTTCTGATCGGCATGTCGCCGCTCGCCTACAAGGCGCTCAACCCCTTCATCCAGGTGCTGCGACCCATCTCGCCGCTGGCCTGGATGCCGCTGGCGCTGTTCATCATCCGCGATGCCCAGGCCTCGGCGATCTTCGTGATCTTCATCTGCTCGATCTGGCCGATGCTGCTCAACACCGCCTTCGGCGTGGCCGGCGTGAGGCAGGACTGGGTCAACGTGGCCCGCACCCACGAGCTGTCGCCGATGAAGACCGCCTTCCAGGTGATCCTGCCCGCCGCGGCCCCGACCATCCTCACCGGCATGCGCATCTCCATCGGCATCGCCTGGCTGGTCATCGTCGCCGCCGAGATGCTCGTGGGCGGCACCGGCATCGGCTACTACGTGTGGAACGAGTGGAACAACCTCGACCTGACCAGCGTGATCTTCTCGATCCTGCTTATCGGCGTGGTCGGCATGCTGCTCGACCTGGCCCTCGGCGCCGTCGCCAGGCTGGTCGCCTACCAGGAATGACCGACCCCACGCATCCCCCACAGGAGAGAACCATGAGTCATGCCTTTGTGGAAGTTCAGCAAGCCGCCAAGCGCTTTCCCGGCGCCAAGGGAGGCGAGGGCCTGACGGTCTTCGAGAACGTCAGCTTCAGCCTCGAGAAGGGCGAGTTCGTCTGCATCATCGGCCACTCCGGCTGCGGCAAGTCCACCATCATGAACGCCCTGGCCGGGCTGGATCAGTTCAGCGATGGCGCCATGGTGATGGAGGGCAAGGAGATCAAGGGCCCGGGCCTCGAGCGCGGCGTGGTGTTCCAGAACTACAGCCTGCTGCCGTGGCTGACCGCCCTGGAGAACGTGCGTTTCGGAGTGCGCGCCCGCTGGAAGGCGTGGGACGAGGCCCAGGTCACCGAACACAGCCTGCGCTATCTGGAGATGGTGGGACTGAAGGGGGTCGAGGATCGCAAGCCGGCCCAGCTCTCCGGGGGCATGCGCCAGCGTGTCAGCATCGCCCGGGCCTTCGCCACCAAGCCGGAGCTGCTGCTGCTCGACGAGCCCTTCGGGGCGCTCGACGCTCTGACCCGCGGCGTGATCCAGGACGAGCTGGTGAAGATCTGGAGCCAGGACCGCCAGACGGTGTTCATGATCACCCACGACGTGGACGAGGCGATCCTGCTGGCCGACCGCATCTTCCTGATGACCAACGGCCCCCAGGCGCGCATCGCCGAGGCGGTGGAGATCGACCTGCCGCGGCCGCGCTCCCGGGCCGAGATCGTCAAGCACCCGCACTTCTACACCATCCGCAACTACCTGGTCGATTTCCTGGTGAACCGCTCGGGCGAGCTGCGCACCGCCGACCTCGACCGCCGCGGGCTGCACTACCCGCGCCCGGTCAACCCGGTCACCGAATCGGCGACCGAGTCCGACAGCCCGGATGCGCCGGCATCCGCTTCCCCCACCGAGAAACTGGTCAAGTTCACTCCCAAGGAGACTCACCATGGATAAGCTCGAGATGCGCCACACCCTGCTCGCCGCCAAGGCCCGCAAGAAGATGAGCTGGGACGACATCGCCACCGCCGTGAACATGTCGCCCGTCTGGGTGGCCTCCGCCTGCTACGGCATGAACAGCGCGAGCCACGAGGTGGCCCACAAGCTCTGCGACGTGCTGGAGGTCGACACCGAGGTCGCCGAGGCGCTCACCGACTTCCCCACCAAGGCCTGGGACGAGGCGATCCCCCAGGACCCCTTCATCTACCGCCTCTACGAGGTCGTCGGCGTCTACGGCGAGACCCTCAAGGACGTGGTCCAGGAGCGGTTCGGCGACGGCATCATGAGCGCCATCGACTTCACCATGGAGGTCGACAAGATCGAGGACCCCAAGGGGGACCGCGTGCTGCTGACCCTCAACGGCAAGTTCCTGCCCTACAAGGCCTGGTAAGACGCACCTGGTCCGCTACAGCGCCCCGGCCCATCGGCCGGGGCGCTGTCGTTCCGGCCGATGGGCCCAGCGCCGGCTACGCTAGCAGTAGGGCCCGGACTCGCCGGCGGGGTCTCACCCCGACGCGGCCGGCCGCCCTCCCCACAGGCCCGTAGGCGCCAGGCGTGAGGTAATCGATGGCCCGATCCGACGAATCCCGCCCCACCCCGGCGCCCGACGCCGTCACCCAGCGGCTGCTGGCGGTGATCGACGCCCTGGTGCAGGAGACGCAGCCCCGGCAGGGCGCACGCTACCGCTCGACGCTCACCACCCGCCTGGACCGCGACCTGGGCCTCGACAGCATGGCGCGCTCCGAACTGCTGCTGCGCCTGGAGGCGGAGTTCGCCGTGCGCCTCCCCGAGAGCGCACTGCTGGCGGACACCCCGGCCGAGCTGATGGCGCTGCTGACGGCCGCCCGGGGCAGCGGGCAGCCCCTGCCCGCGCCCGGGCCCGTTTCCTCGCCGGCGCTCGCCTCGGCCCCCGGTCCGCCGGCCCAGGCCGAGAGCCTCAATGCGGCGATGGACTGGCACCTGGCTCGCCATCCCGAGCGCCCCCACCTGCAGATCTATACCGGCGATGAGACCCTGAAGACGCTGAGCTACGCCGAGCTCGAGCACGGTGCCCGGGGCATCGCCGCGGCGCTTCGCCGGCGCGGGGTCGCCCCCGGCGACCGGGTCGCCCTGATGCTGCCCTCCGAGCCGGACTACTTCATCGCCTTCCTCGGCATCCTGCGCGCCGCCGCGGTGCCGGTGCCGATCTATCCGCCGGCCCGGCCGGCCCAGCTCGCGGAGCACCTTCGCCGCCACGGCCGACTCCTCACCAACGCCGGCGCCAGGACCCTGATCACGCTGCCCGAGGTCGGGCAAGTGGCCCGCCTGCTCCGGGCCGAGGCGCCACGCCTGACCTCCGTGGTCACGGTGGCGGAGCTCGGCGAGTCGGGCGGCACCGACGGGGAAGCCGTGCCCCCCGGCGAGACGAGCCTGGCGCTGCTGCAGTACACCTCGGGCAGCACCGGGGATCCCAAGGGGGTGATGCTGACCCATGGCCAGCTGCTGGCGAACATCCGCGCCATGGGTATTCGGCTCGAGGTGACTCCGGAGGACGTCTTCGTCAGCTGGCTGCCCCTCTACCACGACATGGGCCTGATCGGCGCCTGGCTGGGCAGCCTCTACCACGCCGTGCCGCTGGTGGTGATGTCGCCCCTCGCCTTCCTCGCCCGCCCCCGGCGCTGGCTCGAACTGATCCACCACCACCGAGCCACGATCTCCGGCGGCCCCAACTTCGGCTACGAGCTCTGCCTGCGCGCCCTGGCGCATCAGGGCCCGGAGGGGCTGGACCTGAGCCGATGGCGCGTCGCCTTCAACGGCGCCGAGCCGGTCAGCCCGCACACCATGCAGCGCTTCGCCGAGTACCTGGCCCCCTGCGGCTTCAGGCCGAGCGCCCTGATGCCGGTCTACGGCCTCGCCGAATCGGCGGTGGGGCTCTGCCTTCCCGCCCCCGGCCGCGGCCTCAGGCTCGACCGGGTCGAGCGCGAGGCCTTCATGGCCCGGCAGGAGGCGCGCCCGGTCGCGGTTCACGAAGGTGAGGACCGCGAGCCCGCCCTCACCTTCGTGAACTGCGGCCCGCCGCTGCCGGGCTACGCGCTGCGCATCGTCGACCGTGACGGCCATGAGCTGCCACCGCAACGGGAAGGCGAGGTCGAGTTTCGCGGCCCCTCCGCCACGGCGGGCTACTTCGACAATCCCGCGGCCACCGGCGAGCTCTTCCACGGGGAGTGGCTGCGCACCGGCGACCGCGGCTACCTCCTCGACGGCGATCTCTACATCAGCGGCCGGATCAAGGACATGCTGGTGCGGGGCGGACGCAACCTCTACCCCTACGACCTCGAGGAGGCCATCGGCCGCCTCGAGGGGGTCAGGAAGGGGTGCGTGGCGGTGTTCGGCCACCGGGACCCCGAGAGCGGCATCGAGGAGCTGGTGGTGGCGGCGGAGACCCGCCTCGCGGATCCGGCACGCCGCGAGGCCCTGATCCGGGCGATCCGCGAGGTCAGCGTGGACATCGTCAATGTGCCGGCCGATGTGATCCGGCTGGTGCCGCCCCACAGCGTGCTGAAGACCTCCAGCGGCAAGATCCGCCGGGCGGCCACCGCCGAGCGCTATCGCTGCGGCCGCCTCGGGGCGGACGCGCCCCCCGTCTGGCGCCAGGCGCTCGGCCTGGCGGCCAGGGCCGGCCTGCAGCGCGCCCGGTGGCGGCTCGGGTGGCTCGGCGAGCGCCTCTACGCCGGCTATGCCTGGGGCATCTTCGGCCTCGGCGCCGTCCTGCTCTGCCTGCTGGCGCTGCCGCTGCCCCGCCTCGCCTGGCGCTGGGCACTCGCCCATCGCCTCGCCCGCCTGGCCGCGGGGCTCGCCGGCATTCGCCTCGCGCGGTGCGGCCTCGAGCATCTGCCCCGCCGGACGCCCTGCGTGCTGGTGGCCAACCACGCCAGCTACCTGGACGCCCTGGCCCTGACGGCGGCGCTGCCTCGCGGCTTTCGCTATCTGGCCAAGAGCGAGCTGCAGCGCCGCCGGCTGCCGCAGCTGGTACTGGGGCGCCTGGGCGTGCTGTTCGTGGAGCGCTTCGACCCCCGCCAGGCCACCCGGGACTCCCGGCGGATCGCCGCCGCCCTCGCGCAGGGCGACGCCCTGGCCTTCTTCCCCGAAGGCACCTTCGACGCCACGGCCGGCCTCGGGGCCTTCCATATGGGGGCCTTCGTGATCGCCGCGCATGCCGGCGTGCCGGTGGTCCCGGTGGCCCTTAGCGGTACCCGGGCGGTGCTGCGCGGGACCGAGTGGCTGCCCCGCCGCGGCCGGGTGCGGGTCTGCGTCGGCGAGGCGCTCGCGCCCCAGGCCGACGACTGGGCCGAGGCGGTCCGGCTGCGCGACGCCGCCCGCGCCTTTATCCTGAGCGAGAGCGGCGACCCCGACCGGCAGGCGCGCTGACCCACCGGCTCACGCCGCAGCCGTCGCCCATAAAAAGGCCGCCCCGAGGGGCGGCAAGAGCAAGGGACTGGAGGAAGCGCGGAAAGGGGGTCACTCGGGCAGCAGTACCGCGTCGATCACGTGGATGACGCCATTGCTGGCCTCGATGTCGGCCTGGATCACGTTGGCCTCGTTGATCATCACACTGCCGTCCATGGTGGTGATGGTGATCTCCTGGCCCTGAACGGTCTCGGCGCTCTCGAGGCCCATGGCATCCTCGGCCATCACCTTGCCGGCCACCACGTGGTAAGTGAGGATCGCCTGCAGGGTCTCCTGGTTCTCGGGCAGCAGCAGCTCCTCCAGGGTGCCCTCGGGCAGGGCGGCAAAGGCCTCGTCGGTGGGCGCAAAGACGGTGAAGGGACCCTCGCCCTTCAGGGTGTCGACCAGACCCGCTGCCTCGACGGCGGCCACCAGGGTCTCGAACTGCCCGGCCGCTGCCGCGGTATCGACGATGTCCGGATGGTCATGGCCGCCACCGTGGCTACCTGCCTGCACGGCGCCAGCCATCATCAGGCCGGCCACGCCGACGCCCATCCAACGGGTTGCTGCCTTGAAGCTCGTCATTGGTGTCACTCCTTGAGGGATTGCCCAGCGGGCAGTTCGTCAATCATCGGTGCCTGTCAGGAGACCCGAACCGCGGGAACATTCCTGTACATGACAGATTATTTGTACATTTACTGGACAAGAAGTTCACCGCGTCACGCTACTTTTTTCGTCACTCCCTCTCCGTCGGGCTGACGCGGCGCCCAGGCTATGGCACAAGGGGGCGCAGGGGATGCCCCCGACCCGATACCGACCAACAGGGAGAACCGCGATGTACAAGCTGGCCTTCTTCGTGCCCGTGGCGGATGCCGAGGCAGTCAAGGAAGCCGTGTTCGCCACCGGCGCGGGACGCATCGGTGACTACGAGGCGTGCTGTTTCGAGACCCGGGGCACCGGGCAGTTCCGGCCGCTGGCCGGGGCCAACCCGCATATCGGCCGCGTCGGCGACCTGGAGCGCGTCGAGGAGCTCAAGGTGGAGCTGGTCTGCGAGGACGACCGCATCCAGGCCGCCGTGGCCGCGCTCAGGCTGGCCCACCCCTACGAGGAGCCGGCCTACGACGTCTGGAAGCTGGAAGCGCCGTGAGCCCCCGTCACTACGTAGCGCCGCACGGCCGACCGGGCGCCGCGGTCGTCGATGACCGCGAGCCATCCCGCCAGGGCCGTCAGCAGCTCCCGGGAATCGACCAGGTCATGGAAGATCTCGCGGACCCCCAGGAAGGCCTGCGGATCCCGGCTGGCCCGTCGCGCCCCTTCCCTCAGCCGTGACGAAAGGGGATCCGAGAGCGCGGGCACGCCGTGGCCCTCGCCCGCCTTCCTGCAGAAGTGGCACCACAGGGCCAGCTCGAGTGCCAGGCCCTCGATGGGCCGGCCCCTGGCGAGGGCATCGCGGATCACCGGGAGCACGAACTTAGGCTGGCGTGTGGACCCGCTGGCGCAAAGTCGGGCAACGGTATCGCCGACCTCGGCATTGCCAAAGCGCTCGAGGACGCCTTCCAGATAGGCCCTGTAGTCCACCCCGTCGGCCTTTTCCAGAAGGGGGATGATCTCCCGCTGCTGCAGAGCGAGCAGCCAGTCACGGATATCCGGATCCGCCACCGCTCGATGCACATGACGATACCCCAGCAGGGCCGCGAGATAAGCGATGCTGGCATGCCCCGCGTTGAGGATCCTCAGCTTCATCGTCTCGTGGCGAGAGACGTCGTCCACGAACTGGACGCCGACCGTCTCCCAGCGGGGACGCCCGGCGCAGAAGCGATCCTCGACTACCCACTGCCGGAAAGGCTCGCAGACCACCGGCGCGGCATCCCGGATGCCGAAGCGTCGACTGACCAGTTCCCGCTCACGGGCCGTGGTACGCGGCGTGATGCAGTCGACCATCGAGTTGGGAAATGTGACCTCCCGCCTGATCCAGTCAGCCAGGTCAGGGTCGATGAGTTCGGCCAGGCCGACGACGATGTGTCGCGTGATATTGCCGTTGCCGGGCAGGTTGTCGCAGGAGAGCACCGTGAAGGGCCCAAGCCCCCTGGCCCTCCGCTCGGCCAGCGCCTTGACCAGCATGCCGAACAGGGTCCGCGGAGCCGACGGGGCCGCGGCATCGGCCCGGATCCGCGGATGGCTCGCGTCGAACCGACCGGTGGCGGTGTCGAGAAAATAGCCGCCCTCCGTGATGGTCAACGAGACGATACGGATACGCGGGTCGCACAGCGCCTTGACGATGGCTGCAGGCTCCACGGGAACGAAGTCGACCATCGCACCCACCACCCTCGCCGAGCTCCCCCCGGGGTCGAGGTCGACGATGGTGGTAAGCCAATCCTGCTGCTGCAGGCGCTTGCGCATCCGGGCATCTGCCGGCATCACGCCGGACCCGATGATCGCCCAGTCATGGGCCTCGCCTCGTTCGAGCAGGCGGTCCAGGTACACCGCCATGTGCGAACGGTGAAAATTGCCCAGGCCGATATGCAGGATCCCTGGCGCCAACCCGCGCCGGTCATAGGCCGGCACCCCGACGTCCTGGCCGAGGGCGGCAAGGGACTTCTGCGACAGTGGCAGCGCCATGGGATCTCCTCCTGACCCTGCAGCAGGCCGGGCGACGTCGGTCGCTGACATTATCCGCGCATCAGGCCGAGAGCGCACTCGGCTCGGCACGCCGCCCTCCCTCTCAGCCCAGCCGCTCGGCGAGTCGTGCCTCCAGGGTGCACTGATCCTCGTAGAAGCCGCGGATGCCCTCGGCCAGCTTGTCGTTGGCCATGGCGTCCTGGTTGTGCGCCCAGCGGAAGCTGGGCTCGTCGAGGGGCGTCGGCCGTTCGCCGGCGGCCGGGATCGTCACGGCCCGGGTGACCTCGCCCTCCTCCGCCGCCAGCGCCTCCAGCAGCGCCGGCGAGATGGTCAGGCGTGGACAGCCGGCCAGGGCCAGCACCTGGCCGGTGGTGCGGAAGCTCGCCCCCATCACCACGGTGGCGTAGCCACCGCGGCCGCCCCGCTCGCAGACGCCGCGCACGAAGCGCACCCCGGGATCCTCCTCCGGGGCGAAGTCGCGGCCGGTCTGCCGCTTGTACCAGTCGGTGACGCGGCCGACGAAGGGCGAGATCAGGAAGACCCCGGCATCGAAGCAGGCCTGGGCCTGGGCGTCGCTGAACAGCAGGGTCAGGTTGCAGTTGATGCCTTCCCTCTCCAGCACCTCGGCGGCGCGGATGCCCTCCCAGGTGGCAGCCAGCTTGATCAGCACCCGATCGCGGCCCACGCCGCGCCGTTCATAGAGCTCGATCAGCTCATGGGCCTTGCGGATGCTGGCCTCCTTGTCGAAGGAGAGTCGGGCGGCCACCTCGGTGGAGATCCGCCCCGGGATCACCTTGGCGATCTCCACCCCCTTGGCCACGGCGAGGCGATCCACGGCGTGCTCCACCCGGTCCCGGGCGTCCCGATACTCGCTCCTGACGGCGGCGAGTTCCTCGTCGATCAGTGCCTGATAAGCGGGCAGCTCGAAGGCCTTGAGCAGCAGGGAGGGGTTGGTGGTGGCGTCATGGGGCCGGTAGCGCTTGATCGCCTCCAGATCGCCGGTATCGGCCACCACCAGGGAGTGTCGCTTCAGGGCATCGAGTCGTGTGGTCATGGCAAGCTCCTCTTGTTGTCAGGTTTGATCAGGCAATGGCGTGGCGTGCGGCCAGGCTGCATCGATAGCGGGCATAGATGTCGTCATAGGCGGCGACGCTGGCCGGGTCGGGCTCGGCGCGGGAGGCCTCGTCGAGGGTCACCAGGCCCGAGCACAGGTCGGCCAGCCCCCCTCCACGATGACACCAGGCGGCCTGCAGGGCGGCGCCCAGGGCCGCCGCATCGGTGATCGCGGGGCAGACCACCGGGGTCCCGGTGATGTCCGCGACCATCTGACGCCACACCGGGCTGCGCGAGCCGCCGCCGATGAGGCGGATCTCCTCGGCCCCCTCGGCCAGGGCACCGAACTGATCGAGGCCATAGCGCAGCCCCAGGGTGGCGCCCTCCACCACCGCCCGGCACAGATTGGCCTGGGTGGTATTGACGCTGGTCAGGCCATCGAGGCTGGCGGTGGCCTCGGGTAGCATGGGCACCCGCTCGCCGTTGAAGAAGGGCAGCAGCGTCACCCCTTCGGCGCCAATCGGCGCAGTGGCGATGCGCGCCTCGAAGCTCGCCAGGTCGAGACCCAACAGCTCGCGGATCCGCGTCGTCGCCGATGTCACGTTCATGGTGCAGATCAGGGGCAGCCAGCCGCCGTGGCTGGCGCAGAAGTTGGCCACCATGGCACTGTCGGCGATCACCGGCGCCGACGAATGGGCGCAGATGGTGCCCGAGGTGCCGAGGCTCAGGGTGACGAGTCCCGGTCGGATATTGCCGGTGCCGATGGCGCCCAGCATGTTGTCTCCCCCACCACTCGACACCAGCACGCCGTCGGAAAGCCCCAGCTCGCGGGCCACCTCGTGCCGCACCATGCCGGCCGGCTCGCGGGAGGCGATCAGCCGCGGCAACACCCGCTCGGGGTCGAGTTCCGGGGCGATCAGGGCGAAGACGTCCTCGCGCCAGCGCCGGGTGCGGGTGTCGAAGTAGCCGGTGCCGGAGGCATCGCCGGCCTCGGTCACCCGCTCGCCGGTGAGCCAGAAGTTGAGGAAGTCGTGGGGCAGCAGCAGTGTGGCGATGCGCCCATAGGCCTCGGGGTGGACCTCGCGCAGCCAGGCCAGCTTGGAGGCGGTGTAGCCGGTCTGGAGCACCAGGCCCAGCCTGTCCAGGCAGCCCGCCTCACCGCCCAGGCGCGTGACCAGTTGCGCATTCCAGGGAGCGGTCTCGGTGTCGCACCACAGCTTGGCCGGATGCACCGGCTCGCCGGCGGCGTCGAGGGCCACCAGGCCGTGCTGCTGGCCGGAGACGCCGATGGCGCGCACCGCCCGGGGGTCGAGGCCGGCTCGGCTCACCGCCTCACCCAGGGCACCGCGCAGCGCCTCGATCCAGTGGCGGGGCTCCTGCTCGCGACGGCCGCCCTCCCCCTCGATCAGGCGATGAGGGCGACTCGCCTCGGCGAGGATCCGCGCCCCCTCGACATCGACCACCACCACCTTGGTACTCTGGGTCCCGCAGTCCACACCGAGGTACATCAGGCCGCTCCTCGTGACGTGACCAGTGCTTCCAGTGTGGCACGGGCGCCGCGCCCATGAAGCGAGGCCAGGGCATCGAGATAGGCCTCTCGGAAGCGGGGGGCCTCGGCCAGGTCGCCGAACAGCTCCCGGTTCTCGATAAAGGCGGTCGGTTGCTCACGGTTGCGCTGTGCCAGCGCCATCAGCTCCTCCCTGAGACGGTCCACCACCTCGATGGGCTCGCCCCGCTCGTCGACGCCCTCGGCGTAGCGGGCCCAGCTCGCCACCACGGCCGCGCTGCGGTGGATCTCGCCGCCATTGGCCAGCTGCTCGCGAATCACCGGCACCAGCCACTTGGGAATCCGATCGGAGCTCTCGGCGCAGAGCCGCGCCAGGGTGTCCTTCACCTCCGGGTTGGCGAAGCGTTCGATCAGGGTCAGACGGTAGGCTTCCAGGTCGATGCCCGGCACCGGGGCCAGGGTCGGCGAGCTCTCGCGGCGCATGTAGTCGAGCAGGAAGTCGACGAACAACGGGTCCCGGCACACCTCGTGGGCATAGCGATAGCCGGCGAGATAGCCGAGGTAAGTAAGCGCCTGGTGGCTGGCGTTGAGCAGGCGCAGCTTCATCAGCTCGTAGGGCGCCACGTCCTCCACCAGCTGCACCCCGACCTTCTCCAGAGCCGGGCGGCCGGAAACGAAGTGCTCCTCCAGCACCCACTGGGTGAAGGGCTCGCAGACCACTGGCCAGGCATCCTCGACGCCGAAACGCGCCACCAGCTCGGCGATGTCGGCCTCACTGGTCACCGGGGTGATGCGGTCCACCATGGCGTTGGGAAAGGCCACCTCGGCCTCGATCCAGTCGGCGAGCCCGGGGTCTCGGGCCCGGGCAAAGGCGCAGAAGGTCTCCCTGGCCACCTCGCCATTGCCCTGGATATTGTCGCAGGACATCACCGTGAAGGGCGTGATGCCCCTCTCCCTACGCCGCGCCAGGCCCTCGACGATCAGCCCGAAGGGAGTGCGGGAGGCCTCGGGGTGTTCGAGGTCGTGGCGGATATCGGGGGCCGCCAGGTTGAACTCGCCGGAGACCGGATGAACGTTATACCCCCCCTCGGTGACGGTCAGGGAGACGATGCGAATCGTCGGGTCGGCCAGCAGTTCGATCGCCGCCGCGGGGTCGTCGGGGGCGAAGCGATAGTCGATGAGACTGCCGATGACCCGCGGCTCGCGACGCCCGTCCGGGTGCTTGATCACCAGGGTATAGAGATGGTCCTGGGCGGCCAGGGCCTGCTGCATCCGGCGGTCGCCGGGCATCACCCCGACCCCGACGATGCCCCAGTCCAGTGCCTCGCCACGGTTCATCAGGGCATCCAGGTACATGGCCTGATGGGCGCGATGGAAGCCGCCGACCCCGAAGTGGACGATCCCCGGGGTCACCTCGCGACGGTCGTAGGCGGGTCGTGCCACTTCCCTAGGGAGTCGAGAAAGGTTGTCGTTCTTGAGTCGGGTCATGGGAGTCTCCGGCCGAGCCGTGCCCGGCGTGTTCCAGGCCGAGCGCTCTCGGCGTCGTCTTTGTCGGTCCGCGGCGTGGCGTCAGCACCACACCAGGTCGGGCGGAAGAGAGGTGGTCTTGATCAGGCGGGCGTTGGGCATGTCGTTGTCCAGCGCCTTGCGACGGGCGACCGCCTCGTCCAGGCCGATCTCCCGCCAGCGTTCGATCAGGCGACGCTCGAGGACCTCGTCTTCCACCTCGAGCATCACACTCAGGTCGAAGAGGCCGGCAAGCGAGCGCCAGGGCGCCTGATCGAGCAGCAGGTAGTTGCCCTCGACGATGACGATGCGGTGTTCGAAGGTGACCCGGCGGGCAGCGGCCCGGGCCAGGTCCAGGGGACGGTCGAACACCGGCACCGCCACCTCCGCATCGGCGCGCCGGATTCGCTCGAGGTCGACCCTGAGCCCCTCGACATCGAAGGTGTACGGCGCTCCCTTGACCGGCAGAAGGGCCTCGCCGAGCAGCGCGTTGTCGAAGTGGTAGCCGTCCATGGGGACCACCACCACCTGTCCCGGCAGGGGGTGCTCCAGCGCCCGGAAGAGCTGCTCCGATCGGTAGGACTTGCCGGCGCCGGGCGGCCCGGCCAGGGCCACCAGCAGGCGCTCGCGCCCCTCCAGGGCGGCCAGGATCCGCCAGGTCACCTCGTCCAGGGTGTCGGCGCGGGGGATGGACGTCATCTCGGCACTCCTCGTGATTGTCGTGCGGTGGCGTGGCGATCCAGCGGGGGACACGCCATGAAGAAGGGCGGGCCGGGCTCAGCTCATCCAGTTGCCGCCGTCGACGTTGAGCGTCTGGGCGACGACATAGTCGCTGTCGTCGCAGGCCAGGAAGACCGCAGGACCGGCGTAGTCCTCGGGTCGCCCCATGCGCCCATAGGGTACCGCCTCGCCCACCAGGCGTTTCTTCTCGCCAAGGGGGCGATTCTCGAAACGGGCGAAGAGGGCGTCGACCTCCTCCCACATGGGGGTATCCACTACCCCGGGAGCGATGGCATTGACGCGGATGCCGTGGCGGATCAGGTCCAGGGCACAGGACTGGGTCAGGCTGATCACCGCCGCCTTGGTGGCGCAGTAGACGCTCACCAGGGCCTCGCCGCGGCGCCCTGCCTGGGAGGCCATGTTGATGATCGCCCCGCCCCGGCCGCGCTCCACCATGGACCTGGCCACCGCCTGCAGGGTGAAGAAGAGCCCCCTGACGTTGATATCGAACTGGCGGTCATAGCTCGCCTCGGTCACCTCCAGCACCGGCGCCATGTCGAAGACGGCGGCGTTGTTGACCAGGATATCGATGCCTCCGAAGCACTCGGTGACGCTGGCCACCAGAGCGTCGATCTGGGCACGGTCGCAGACGTCCAGGCGTACCCCCATCAGCCGCTCGGCGACATGCCCCTCCCCTTCGAGCGCGGCCAGCGCCTCGTCGATGGCCGCAGGGTCGATATCGGCCACCACCACGCTGGCCCCCTCGTCCAGGTAGGCCCGAGCGATGGCCAGGCCAATGCCACGGGCTCCGCCGGTGACGACGCTGGTCTTGTTCTCGAGTTTCATGAGTCGTGTCTCGCTTGGCTGAGATGATGGGGAGGGCAGCCCGATTGCCGCGCCACTCCCACCAGGGCCGGCAGCTCCTGCATGTGCGCGATGACGCGCCAGGCCCCGGCGGCGGCCAGGCGCTCGGCCTGGCCCGGCTGGATGTGGCTGGCGCCGGTGAAGCCGATCACCGTCATGCCGGCGGCGTGAGCGGCAGTGACCCCGGAAACGCTGTCCTCCACCACCAGGCAGCGCGCGGGCGCCACCCCCAGAGTCGCGGCGGCCAGGCGGTAGAGGGCAGGGTCCGGCTTGGGCCGAGCCACCTGCTCGGCGGTGAAGATCGGCGCTCCGTCGAGCCGGAGAGCGAGCCCGGTGGTGGCAAGCGAAGCCAGCACGCGCCGACGCCGGCTGTTGGAAACCACGGCCTTGGGCAGGTCGATAGCCTCGATGGCCGCAGCCACACCCGGGATCGCCTGCAGTTCCAGGGCCAATCGCGCCTCGATGGTGTCATCCACTCGCTCGGTGGCCGCGGGCGGCAGACGATGCATGCTCAGCCCCTGCAGATGAGCAAGGATATTGGCGGTGGTCATTCCCAGGGCCTGGCTGAGTTCGGCGTCGATATCAAGGTCCGGCAGCCACTCGCCGATGAGCGCCACCAGGGTCCCCTCGGCGATCGCCTCGCTGTCCACCAGCACGCCATCGCAGTCGAAGATCAGGGTGTCCATGCCTGCCCCCTAGACGCTGCTGGCGTCAGTCGCGGAACGGTTGTCCTGACGGCGCAGTCCGGCCAGGGGGTGTCGCTCCAGGCTCGGCAACGCCATACCTTGCCCGTCGAAGAGATGGACCCGATGGGGCTCGAAGCCGAAGCGCACTCGTTCATGTACCCGGTGTGCCACATCACCATCGGCCATCAGGGTAATCAGGTCATCACCCATCTTCAGATAGAGAGAGGTCTGGCCACCGAGGCGCTCGATGACCTGAATCTCTCCCTCCAGCGGGCCGGCCGCGTCGAGCACCAGATGCTCGGGGCGGATGCCAAACTCCAGAGAGGAGTCGCTGGCAACTTCAGCACCGTTGACCGGCACCCGACAGCGCCCCCCACCGGGTAGCGTGACCTCGACGCCCTGCGCGTTCACGCCACTCAGCGAGACCGGCAGGAAATTCATCTTCGGCGAACCGATAAAGCCAGCCACGAAGCGATTGCAGGGATGGTGGTAGAGCTCCATCGGCGAGCCCACCTGCTCCACCACCCCCCCGTGCAGCACGACGATCTTGTCGGCCATGGTCATGGCCTCGATCTGATCGTGGGTGACATAGATCATGGTGGCGTCGAGCTCCTCGTGGAGCCGCGCCAGCTCGATTCGCATCTGCACCCGCAGAGCCGCATCCAGGTTGGAAAGCGGCTCGTCAAACAGGAAGATGCTGGGGTTGCGCACGATGGCGCGGCCGATGGCTACCCGCTGGCGCTGACCGCCGGAAAGCGCCTTGGGTTTGCGGTCGAGCAGCGGCTCGAGCTGCAGGATACTGGCCGCCTCTCGCACCTTCTCTCTACGTGCCTGCTTGCCGACGCCCGCCAGACGCAGGCTGAAGCCCATGTTGTCCTCGACGGTCATATGCGGATAGAGGGCATAGCTCTGGAACACCATGGCCAGACCACGATCGGCGGGCCCAACCTCGTTGATGCGCTGGCCATCGAGGACCAGGTCTCCGGAGGTGGCGCTCTCCAGGCCAGCGATGACCCTCAGCAATGTCGACTTGCCGCAGCCGGAGGGGCCGACGAAGACCACGAACTCCTTGTCATTTACCTCAAGGTCGATGCCCTTGAGGACGTCGGTATCGCCGAAGCTCTTGGTGACCTGATTGAGTTGGAGTGTTGCCATGAGAAGGCTCCTTGATTACTTGACGGCACCGAAGGTGAGGCCGCGGACCATCTGCTTCTGGGTCATCCATCCGAGGATCAGGATAGGAGCGACGGCCATGGTCGAGGCGGCCGACAGCTTGGCCCAGAAGAGGCCTTCAGGACTCGAGAAGGAGGCGATGTAGGCGGTCAGGGGGGCCGCACGGGACGAGGTGAGATTGAGGCTCCAGAACGCCTCGTTCCAGCTCAGGATCACCGACAGCAGACCAGTGGAGGCAATGCCCGGCAGGGTCAGGGGGATGAGCAGGAAGCCCACTTCCTGCATTGTACTGGCCCCGTCCATGCGGCCTGCCTCGAGGATGTCCTTGGGAAGATCCTTGAAGAAGGTGTAGAGCATCCAGATAACGATCGGCAGATTCATGAGCGTGTAGATGATCATCAGGCCGAGGCGCGTATCCAGCATGCCCAGGTCGCGGAAGATCAGGTAGATCGGCACCAGCACACCTACCGGTGGCAGCATCTTGGTGGAAAGCATCCACAGCAGGGTGCCCTTGGTGCGCTTGGTGGGCAGGAAGGCCATTGAGTAGGCCGCCGGAATACCGATCAACAGCGCCACAAGGGTCGAGCCGATGGAGACATGGACGCTGTTCCAGGCAAAGCGGAAATAGTCGGCGCGCGCGTGCACCGCCTCGTAGCTCTCCAGGGTCGGCGTGAAGAAGAGCGTCGGCGTGGCGATGGCCTGCGCCTCGGTCTTGAAGCCGGTGAGCACCATCCAAAGGATCGGAAAGAAGATGATGAAGGTGATAGTCCAGGCGAGCAGCGCCAGCCAGAGGCGTTTGTGGCGCGCCAGGGTCCCCGCCAGGCCTTGGCTGCCCAGCACCTGCTGGGTAGCGGGCATCGCAGTCGTGGCCTGCATGGTGGTAGGTGTCTTGTTGAACATCTTGTGACCTCGTTGCGTGTGCCGCGGCGCGGATTAGTCTTCCAGGTTCCTGGCGACCATGCGGATCAGGAAGATCGCCACGATATTGGCCAGGATGATGGCGATGACCCCGCCAGCGGAGGCTCCACCCACGTCGAATTCCAGCAGCGCGCGGATATAGATCAGGTAGGCCAGATTGGTAGTGGCCAGCCCGGGGCCGCCCGAGGTGGTGACGAAGATCTCGGCGAAGATGGTCAGCAGGAAGATCATCTGGATCATGACCACCACGCTGATAGCCCGCTTGAGGTGCGGCAGCGTGATGAAGAAGAACACCGCAACAGGACCCGCCCCATCCATGCGCGCCGCCTCGACCTGGTCGTCGTCAAGGGATTGCAGCGCAGTGAGCAGGATCAGCAGGGCGAAGGGCAGCCACTGCCAGGAGACGATGATGATGATCGACAGCAGCGGATAGGAGGAGAACCAGTCGATGGCCGGCAGGCCGAACAGACCGGTGAACCAGGCCAGCACGCCGTTGACCGGATGCATCATCATGTTCTGCCACACCAGGGCACTGACGGTGGGCATGATGAAGAAGGGCGAGATGGCCAACACCCGGGCGACCCCTCGGCCGAGGAACTCCTGCTGATAGAGCACCGCCAGCAGGGTGCCACCGATCACCGAGATCGCCAGGACCGATCCCACCAGCACCAGGGTGGTGCCCATGGCCGTCCAGAGTGCGGGGTCGGTGAGCAGGTACTGATAGTTTTCCAGGCCGGCGAACTGCTCCATGCCGGGCATCAACAGGTTGTAGCGCTGGAAGGAGAACCACAGGGTCATCCCCAGAGGGATCAACATCCAGATCAGGAGGAGCGTGACGGCCGGTGCCTGCAGTGACAGGGAGCGCAGGCCACCGACAGTACGTCCGGAGGCTCGAGTCGTCATGGGAGTTACCACTTGAAATCGGGGAGAAAGGGGCCAGCCGGCATGGCCGGCCGCCCCTGTCGCTCGGCTCAGTCGAAGTAGCCGGCCTGACGCATGGTGCGCTCGGCACTGCGCTGGGCATTATCCAGCGCCTGCTGGACCGACATCTGGCCGGTCAGAGCGGCGGCCACCATCTGCCCCACCTGGGTGCCGATGGCCTGGAACTCCGGAATGCCGGCAAACTGCACGCCCACATAGGGGCTCGGTTCCAGGGTCGAGTCGGTGGGGTCGGCGTTCTGCATCGCTTCCAGCACGAAGCTGGCGAAGGGCGCCGCCTCGATGTAGCGCTCATCCTCGTAGGTGGACGTCCGAGTGCCTGGCGGCACGCTGGTCCAGCCTTCACGCTCGCCTACCATCTCGATGTAGTCGCGCGAGGTCGCCCAGGTGATGAACTGCCGGGCAGCGTCCTGCTGCTCGGAAGATGCCGGAATGGCCAGGGCCCAGGACCACAGCCAGTGGGAGCCCTTGGGAGTTACGGCGACCGGCGCCTGGGAAAAGCCCAGCACGTCCGCAACGGAGGACTCGCGCGCATCGTAGATGCGACCTGCTGCCGAGGTGGCATCGACCCACATCGCGCAGCGGCCGCTGGAGAAAAGCGCCTGGTTCTCGTTGAAGCCGTTTGAGCTGGCGCCGGGCGGGCCGTAGTTGCCGAGCAGATCGACATAAAAGGAAATC
This sequence comes from Halomonas sp. JS92-SW72, assembly GCF_003547075.1. Taxonomy (NCBI): domain Bacteria; kingdom Pseudomonadati; phylum Pseudomonadota; class Gammaproteobacteria; order Oceanospirillales; family Halomonadaceae; genus Halomonas; species Halomonas sp. JS92-SW72. The sequence continues at coordinate 388,234 of NZ_CP032147.1, read as the reverse complement.
GCCTCTTGCCACTCGGGCGAATTTATCTGCGGCTGCCAGTCCATGTCGAACCAGCGCCCGCCGAAGGTATTCACCAGGGTCGAGACAAACGCCATGTTCTCTCCCCAACCTGGCTTTCCGCGCAGGCAGATGCCGTAGGTCCCGTTGGCCGGATCATGGATCTGGCTGGCCCACTCGCGTGCCTCTTCCCAGGTTGGCTGGTCCGGCATCTCGATGCCGTGCTGCTCGAAGAGGTCGGTGCGGTAGAAGAGCATCGAGCTCTCGCCGTAGAAGGGCAACGCGTGAAGGGTGCCGTCGTGTGAGAGGCCCTCGCGCACCGGCTTGAGAAGGTCATCGATCTCGTACTCGGCGGGCAGGTCGGTCAGCGGCACCAGCCAGTCTCGCTCGGCCCAGAAGGGCACCTCATAGGTACCGATGGTCATGACGTCGAACTGGCCACCGCCGGTTGCGATATCGGTGGTCAGCCGCTGACGCAGCACGTTTTCTTCGAGGATGACCCAATCGACGCTGATGCCGGGATGGGCCTGCTCGAACTCGCGGGTCAAGCTTTGCATGATCACCATGTCATTGTTATTGACCGTGGCGACGGTGATCTCGGTCTGGGCATGGGCCGGAGAGGCGGCAGCAATGGCGGCTGCCAGGGTGGCCAGCGGCAGGGCTCGGGTGAGCTTCATGAGGGGCTCCTTTGGGATCTCGCATTATTATCTGTTGTCGCGAACTGATCATTTTGATCATTGATCAATCAAATGATCGGACGGCAGCCCAAAAAAAGCAAAGCCGATGCACCTAGACTTTGGTCGGAGCAAGAGGATGGCTAGAGTGATGGCGTCCTCACGGAGCCCGCTCAACAATGAAGCGGGCCGCCACCTCGTCGGTGACCAGTCCCTTGAGCCAGCCGCCACGAAGTGCCGCGAGAATCGCCGGTGCCTTGCCGCTTCCGCCGGCCAACGCCACCAGCGACTGTCCAGCCAGCATCTCCAGCGGCAGGCTGGTCACTCGGCGAGTGATGGTACAGTCAATGACCCGGCCATCGCGATCCATGGGCCAGCCCAGCAGCTCGCCCACCGCTTCTCTGCCCAGCAGTTCGTCCAGCTCGCCCTCGGAGATGAATTGGTCCTGGAAGAGGGTAGCCTGGCGGTCGATCTTGCCGATGCCGATGTAGGCGGTCTCGGCCTGGCGAGCCACCTCGGCGACGGACTGGAACAGCCGCTGCTGCTGCATGGCCTCCTTCTCCTCCACCGTGCCCGCCACCACCGGGGCCGGCAGCAGGAAACGCTCGCCCCCGGTCTTGTCGGCCAGCACCATCACGCCATCGTAGCGGTTGGAGGAGCCATCCCGAGCCACGTTGCCCACCAGGGAAACGAAGCGGTGCTGGGGGCGCTCCAGTCGGCTGACCGCCTCCACCGTGGCTCTTACCGACCGCCCGGTACCCAGTGCCAGGGTCAGAGGAGCGCTGCGCTCCACCAGCCGAGCAATACGCTCTGCGCCGGCTACGGCCAGGTAGTGAGCGGCCCCATCAGCAGCGTCCGGTTCGGCTGGCACCACATCGCAGAAGTCCAGACCGAAGCGCTGTCGGATGGCGCTGGACATCGCCATGCAGGCCGCCACCGGATGGTCGATGTGTACCTTGACCAGCCCCTCCTGGCGCGCAAGCGCCAGCAGGCGCTGTACGCCGGGACGCGACACCCCCAGCTGCTGGGCAATCTCGTCCTGGGTCATGCCGCCAACGAAGGACATCCAGGCAGCACGTGCCGCCTGATCCAGCTTTACCTCGAACTTGTCCACGGTGGTGTCCTTAGGCAGAACCGAAGTAGCGCTCGCGATCCTCGGGGGTGATGTCGCTGACGTGCAGCGGAAACAGCTGATCGCGGCGGTCGGCGTAGAAGTGGCGCAGAGTGCGCTCGATGGTGGGAAAGGCGAGCTCCTCCCAGGGGATCTCGTGCTCCTCGAACAGCGCCACCTCCAGGCTCTCGGGGCCGGGGCCGAAGCCGCCGGTGAGATCGGCCCGGAAGATCATGTAGACCTGGTTGATGTGGGGCAGGTTGATCAGGGTGTAGAGCCCGTGGATATCGACCTCGGCGCAGGCCTCCTCGCGGGTCTCCCGGGCGGCCGCCTCCACGGTGGTCTCGGCGTTTTCCATGTAGCCCGCCGGCAGGGTCCAGTACCCCTTGCGCGGGGCGATGGCGCGGCGGCACAGCAGCACCCGGGTGCCGCTCACCGGCAGGGTGCCGGCCACGATGCGCGGGTTCTGGTAGTGGACGGTGCCGCACTCGTCGCACAGGTGGCGGGGGCGGTCATCCCCCTCGGGAATCGCGAAGCGCACGGTGTGGCCGCAGTGGCTGCAGAAGTTCATGGGGCTCCCGGGCAGGCTGGCGGGCTTGACGCCGCTCTCGAGGGACGGGTAGAAGGAATCAAACCCGATGGAAACCCCATGTTAGAGAATCTTCGCGAACGCCTGCAAGCGCACCGCCCCCGGCGGTCACTGCTGCGGCTGCCGGAGGCGGCGGTGCTGATGCCCATCGTCGACCGCCCCGAGCCGACCCTGCTGCTCACCCGCCGCGCCGCCCACCTCAACACCCACAGTGGCCAGGTGGCCTTCCCCGGCGGCAAGCGCGAGGCGGGCGACCCTGACCTGCTGACCACCGCCCTGCGCGAGTCCCATGAGGAGATCGCCCTGCCCCCCTACCGGGTGGAGCTGCTCGGCCGGCTGTCGGACGTGGTCTCGCTGCACGGCCTGCGCGTCACCCCCTACGTGGGGCTGATTCCACCGGACCTGCCGCTGACCCCCGACCCCACGGAGCTCGACGCCATCTTCGAGGTGCCCCTCGCCCACTTCCTGGAGGATCGCCGCCACCATACCGACGTCATCCCCATGGACGGCCGGCCCCTCTATGTGCCCAACTACCATGTGGAAGGCCAGGTGATCTGGGGCCTCTCGGCGATGATGCTGGTGGAACTGCTGGCCGAGGGGTTCGGCTGCCCGGTGAGCCTGGACAGGAAGCCCCCCGGCCGGCTCTGCTACTTTCCCGACCGCCTGCTGCGCATCCAGCAGCAGGCGAGCCGCTGACCCGTTCGCCCCAGGAGACCACGACACTGAGCCTGACCCTCCCCTCTGCCCTGCCCCCCGCGCTGGTCCCCGAGGCCCTGCCCCGCCTGATCGATGCCCTGGTGGAACAGGGCTGGTACCTGGGCGAGGGGGTGCTGGACGCCGACCTGTGCGCGGAGCTTCATGCCGAACTCACCGCCCTGGCCGAACGCGACGCCCTGGAGGCCGCCGGCATCGGCCGCGGCCAGGAGCTTCAGCTGCGTCGCGATATCCGCGGCGACGCCATCCACTGGCTCGACCGCGAGAGCCTCGCCCAGCGCCGCTACCTGGAGGCCATGGGCGAGGTGCAGCAGGCGCTGAACCGGGCACTGTTCCTGGGGCTGTTCGAGTACGAGGCGCACTTCGCCCACTACCCGCCCGGCGCCTTCTACCGCCGGCACCTGGACAGCTTCCGCGGCCGCGCCAACCGGGTGGTCTCCACCGTGGGCTACCTCAACCCCGACTGGCCCGAGGACGGCGGCGGCGAGATGGTGCTCTACGCCCCCGACGAGCCCGAGCGCGAGGTGGCCCGGGTGCGGCCCAGCGCCGGCACCTTCGCCTGCTTCCTCGCCGAGAGCGTGCCCCACGAGGTGCTGCCGACCCGCCTGCCGCGGGCCAGCATCGCCGGCTGGTTCCGGCGCAACGCCTCCCTGGGCGGCCGGGTGGACCCGGCGCGCTGATGACGGGGCAAGGTGACAGGCCCGAGGGGCTGGCGGCGCGCTGCGCCGAGCTGGAGGCAGAGAACCGGCGGCTCAGGGACCAGCTGCAGCCGCTCCAGGACGAGCGCGACCACTACCAGTGGCTGGCCGAGAGCACCACCGACCTGATCAGCCGGCACGCCCGGGACGGCACCTTCCTCTACGCCTCCCGCGCCGCCCGGGACCTGCTCGGCTATGAGCCCGAGGAGCTGATCGGCGTCTCCGCCTACGACCTCTTCCACCCGGCGGACCTGGCCGACCTGCTCAACAAGTCGCCGCGGATCTACTACCACAAGGGGTTCTACCAGCAGACCTACCGCTTCCGCGCCAAGGACGGCCGCTACGTCTGGTTCGAGACCACCAGCCGCACCCGCCGCGACCCCGCCACCGGCGAGCTGATCGACATCCTCAGCGTCTCCCGCGACGTGGGCCGGCGCCTGCGCGCCGAGGCCAATCGCGAACGCCTCGCCCGGGTCGTGGAATCCACCACCGACCACGTGCTGTTCATGGATGAGCACGAGCGGCTCTTCTACGCCAACGAGGCCGCCCGGCGCCTGCTGCGCCTGCCCCGGGAGGGCGGCGAGGCCCGCCTGGCGGACGCCTACGGCGAGGAGTCGCTGGCCGAGCTGCGCGATATCGTGCTCCCCGCGGTGGCCCGCTATGGCTCCTGGAGCGGCGAGCTGGCAATGCGCGGCCCCGACGGACCGGTGCCGGTGCTCAGCGTGGTGATGGCCCATCGGGGCCTGGGCAGCGAGCCGGGCCACGTGTCGCTGCTCAACCGCGATATCGGGCTGCGCAAGGCCGCCGAGACCCAGGCCCGCCGCCACCAGGAGCAGATCGCCCACGCCAACCGTCTGGCCACCACCGGCGAGCTCGCCTCCAACATCGCCCACGAGCTCAACCAACCCCTGGGAGCCATCGCCAACTACGCCAACGGCGCCCTGCTCAAGCTCGACGCCGACCCCGACCTGCCGGCCGAGGCGCTGCGCCTACCGCTCTCGCGGATCAGCGACCAGGTGGCCCGCCTGGCCGAACGCCTGCGGCATATTCGCGCCTTCGTGCGCAAGGGGCAGACCCGGCCGCGGCCGGCAGTCCTGCTGGAGGTGGTGGACGCCGCCTGCCGGCTCTGCGAGTGGCAGTTCCAGCAGGCCGGCATCGCGCTGGAGCATCACCTGCCCGAGACCCTGCCGCGGGTCATCGTCGACCCGGTGGCCCTGGAGCAGGTGCTGGTCAACCTGCTGCTCAACGCCCTGGAGGCGAGCCGTGACCACCCCGGCGCCGAACGGGTCAGTCTGCGCGCCCGTCAGAGCGGTCGCCGTGAGGTCACCCTCACGGTCAGCGACCAGGGGCCCGGGGTGCCGGCCGATGAGGCCGAGCGCATCTTCGCGCCCTTCCACTCCGGTCGACCGGAGGGGCTCGGCATGGGGCTCGCCATCAGCCACTCGCTGATGGAGGCGATGGGGGGCGACCTGCGCCTCCTGCCCGCCGACGGTTCCGGCGGCGCCACCTTTGCCGCTACACTGCTGGCCGAACCCGCTCCCCTGGCTGCCGCGAGACACCCGTGACCGACACTCCCAACGCCTGCATCGCCGTCGTCGACGACGACCAGGACCTGCGCGAGTCGCTGGCCTGGCTGCTCGACTCCGTGGGCCTGGCCAGCCGCGCCTTCGCCGACGGCGAGGCCTTCCTGGCCGCCGACCCTGACGCCTTCGACGTCGTACTGCTGGATGTGCGCATGCCGGACCTCTCCGGCCTGCAGGTCCAGCAGCGCCTGAACGAGCGCGGCGACGAGCTCCCGGTGATCTTCATGACCGGCCACGGCGACGTGCCCATGGCGGTGGCGGCCCTCAAGGCCGGTGCCCTGGACTTCATCGAGAAGCCCTTCAACCACCAGCAGCTGATCGATACCGTGCAGCAGGCGCGGCAGGCCCACCAGCGGCAGCGCCGGGAGCGGGAGCGCCACGACGATCTGCAGGCGAGCTACGCGGCGCTGCGCCCCAAGGAGCGGCAGATCCTGGTGCACGTGGCGGAAGGGATGACCAGCCGCGAGGTCGCCGAGCACCTGGGGATCAGCGCCAAGACCGTGGAGGTCTATCGGCTGCGCGCCATGAAGGCGCTGGGGGCGTCGAGCCTCGCCGAGCTGGTGCGGCTCTGCGTGGCGCTGGAGCTGGTGAAGGCGCTGCCTGACCGGGGTCAAGTCGACGCCGATTGATGCCCGCCGAGGCATCCCGGCGCCTTGTCGCGGCCGCCGAGCCGGGCGATGATCCGGGCATCACCCTGGCTCACGGTCTTCCCATGCGACGTCTCGCCCTGCTGCTCGGCTTCTGGCTGCTGCTTGCCTTCTCGGCAGGCGGGCAGCTGCTGGCCGGGCCCCCGGGGATGCCCACCCAGGCCACGCCCGACCCGTCGGCCGTCGCGACCTCGAGCCATGCGCATGCGGTCCATGCCCCCAGGGCCAGTACACCGACCGAACGGCTTGCCGACTGTCCGGACGAGGCTCACGGCGCCGAGTGCCTGGCCGCCGGCCACTGCCTGAGCGGAACCGCCGGCCGCTTCAGCCTGGCAAACGCCCCCGCCGAGGCCACCTGCCCGCCGCCGCCCGGGCGGCGGCACCTCCCGGCTCCCTGCGACCGCCTCGAACGCCCTCCCAGAACCGTCTGATTCCGCTGCCTTGCTCGAGCCGCCATGACGGCTCGTCCCTCACGGATATCAGGAGATTCTCCATGTCAGCCTTCGTCTCGCCCAAGCGCTCCCTGCGCCACCTGCCCCTCGTCCTGCTTGCCGCCCTGGCCCTCGCCGGCCCCCTTCATGCCCATGACGACCACGGCGATCACGCCCATGCGCCAGCCCATGACCACGGCAATCATGCCCATGCGCCAGCCCATGACCACGGCAATCATGCCCATGCGCCCGCCCCTGACAACGACCATGGCGATCACGCCCACGCGCCGGCCCCTGCCAACGACCATGGCGATCACGCCCACGCACCGGCCCCTGCCAACGACCATGGCGACCATGCCCATGGCCACGGCGACCACGCCCATGGCGATCACGGCCGCCAGGCCCCGCAGGAGTGGCTCGAGCGGGAGAGCCCCCTGCCACCCAGCGCCGACAACCTGGCTGTCGGGCAGGAGGCGTATCAGCGCTACTGCGCCGCCTGTCATGGCGAGAGAGGACGCGGAGACGGTGTCGCCGCCGGCGTGGCCGGCTTCGTGCCGATACCCACCGACCTCGCCCAGCATGGCGCCGGTCACGCGGCCGGGGAATACGCCTGGCTGGTCAAGGCGGGCAACCCCGACAGCGCCATGCCACGCTTTGCCGGCAAGCTCGGCGAGGAGGAGACCTGGGCCGTGGTGCTCTATATCCGTCATGTCCTGGCGGCCGACGCGGATGGCAACGGGACCGGCGGCCATCGCCACTGACGAGAACGGGCGCCCGAGGGCGCCCGCTCCGTGAGCCTGGCTCGCGTCAATCGTCGCTGAACGCCAGCTCCTCGAAGAGGCCGTTCAGCGCCGGCGCCTCGTCGGGCGCAGGCTCGGGGGGAGGCTCGAGGGCCACCAGCTGGCCGGTGGGCGATTCGAGCAGGTCACGCAGCTGCTCGTAGTCGAAGGTCACGCCGTCGGCATTGCCCGCGTTGAGACGGGAGATGGTGTCAATCAGTGCCGACATGCCGTGCTCCTGTTCCTCCAGGGGCTTGAAGACCTGCACCAGCGGCTGGCCGTCCCGCCAGCCCACCTTGATCGGCTGGTCGATGATGTTGACCCGGGTGCCCACCGGCACGTTGCTGAACACCGACTCGACGTCCTCGGGGAACATGCGGATGCAGCCGCGGCTGGCGCGCATGCCGATGCCGTCCGGCTCATTGGTGCCGTGGATCAGGTAGCCGGGAATATCGAGCAGGATGGCGTGGCGCCCCAGCGGGTTGTCGGGGCCGGGCGGCACCACGGCCGGCGCCGGCTCGCCGCGGGCGGCGGCTTCCTCGCGCATGGAGCGCGGAGGATACCAGGCCGGGTCCTCCAGGCGCATGGTGGTCTTGGTGACCCCCAGCGGGGTGTCATAGCCCTCGCGGCCGATGCCGATCGGATAGGTCTCGACCCTCGGGGTCTCGCCGTTGCGCACCTCGGGGAAATAGTAGAGGCGCAGCTCGGCAATGTTGATCACCACCCCGGTGCGCTCGGCATCGGGCAGGATGAAGGCGCCGGGAATCGTCACCTCGGTGCCCTCGCCCGGAATCCAGATGCTCACGTCGGGATTGGCACTGATGATCTCCTCGTAGCCGACGCCGTGCTCGCGGGCGATATCCATCAGGGTGTGCTCGTGGTCCTCCACCGTAACGGTGTAGGCCTCGCCGATCACGTTGCCCGACTCGGGCAGCGGAAAGTGGCCGCGGGGCCACTCGCGCTCCTCATCGGCCTGAACGGCACCGCTCAACGCCAGCATACCGGCCAGAAGCACGCTCATGGCCATGGCCGACCACGTCCGGGGCTCGCCCCGCCAGCCTGGCTTGTATCTCGATATTGCCATCTATATCACCTCGTCAAGGCATCCACGGCCGCAAGGCCTCGGGATCATTATCGTGTCCGTAGTGTAACGGGGAGCTCCCCGTCCCGGAGCAGCAAGAGTGTTGAGATTTGTCACCGGGCTCTCTGACGCCCGGCACCTGGCGCGCCGTCTTGGCACAGTGGCTCACAGCACCGGCGCCAGCAGATAAGAGGCACGAGCGGCGACCCGGTGCCAGAGCGGGTGGTGATCGATCTCGTCGGCACGCATCCTTCTCGACTGGACAAAGTCACGCTCGAACATGGCTTCGACCTCGGCGGCGAAGCCGGGATCCATCACCAGCGCGGTGACCTCGAAGTTGAGTCGGAAGGAGCGGTTATCGAGGTTCACGGTGCCGACCGCCGCGCCGATATCGTCCACCAGGAAGGCCTTGCCATGCAGGAAGCCCCCCTCGTAGCGGTAGACCTTGACCCCCGCCTCGAGCAGCGAATCGAGGAAGGCGTAGGCGGCGAAGTAGGTCAGCGGATTGTCCGGCCGCTCGGGGATCAGGATCCTCACGTCCACGCCGCTCAGGGCAGCCAGCTTGAGCATCGAGAGCACCCCCTCGTCGGGCACGACGTAGGGGCTGGAGATCCAGATTCGCTCATGGGCGGCGTGGATCGCCTGCTGGATCATCAGGCTCGCGGTCTCGAAGCGGTCCGCGGGCCCGGTGGGCAGTATCAGCACCGGCATGCCGTGGTGGCTCGGCACCACCGGCGACCAGGGCAGCTCGGGCAGTTCCTCCGTGGCCCAGTGCCAGTCCTCGAGGAACACCAGCTGCAGCGCCAGGGCCGCCGGCCCCTCGATCATCAGGTGGGTGTCGCGCCAGGGGCCGATGCGCGGATGGCCGTGCAGGTACTCGTCGCCGACGTTGAAGCCGCCCACCCAGGCCCGCTCGCCGTCGGCCACCACGATCTTGCGGTGGTTGCGGAAGTTGAGCTGGAAGCGGTTGCCCGTGCCGCGGGTGGAGTGGAAGCGGTGCACCTGGACCCCGGCCTCCTGCATCGCCCTGAGATAGCTCCCCGGCAGCGCATAGCTGCCGATCTCGTCATAGAGGAAGAAGACCTCCACCCCCTGCCGCGCCTTCTCGATCAGCCTTGCCTGAAGCGCCCTGCCCACCGCGTCGGCGCGCACGATGTAGAACTGCACCAGCAGATAGCGCTCGGCGGACTCGATGCCGGCGAACAGGCTCTCGAAGGTCGCCTCGCCGTCGATCAGGAGCGCCACCCGGTTGCCGCCAAGGAACGGCAGCTTGGCCAGCTGCTCGACGCCCACCAGGTGCTTGTCGCTGTGGGCGGCGGAGACGCCGTGGGCGCGTAGCTCCGCCAACTTGTCGGCCAGCGCCTGGCCCAGCGCCGAGTCCTCGTCGCGCCGCGCCGAGACATAGCCCTGGAACCGCGCGCGACCGAACACCCAGTAGGTGGGCACCGCCACATAGGGCACGGTGTTGAGGGAGACGATCCAGGCGATGGCCCCCTGGGAGGTCCGGCTCGACATCATCGCATCCAGCGATGAGGCCAGGCCCACCAGATGAGCGATACCCATCACCAGCAGAATCCGGCGCCAGGGGCGACGTCGCCTTGCCTGAAGCGTCATCGGGAAGCGGCTTCCACCGCCGGCTGACGCCGCGACCAGCCGATCAGCGCCGCGCCTGCCACCATCATCGGCAGGGTCAGCGCCATGCCCATGGTCACCCAGCCGAAGGCGATGAAGCCGATATGCGGATCGGGCAGGCGCACGAACTCCACGGCGAAGCGAAAGACACCATAGAGCAGCAGGAAGAGCCCGGAGATCAGCCCGGTGCGGCGCGGCTCGCGGGAGAGCCACCAGAGCACAGCGAACAGCACCAGCCCCTCCAGAGCGAACTCGTAGAGCGCTGTGGGGTGGCGCGGCTCCGGTCCCATGTGCGGGAAGGGCATCGCCCAGGGCAGCTCGCTGACCCGGCCCGGCAGCTCGTGATTGATGAAGTTGCCGATCCGCCCCGCCCCCAGGCCGATCGGCACCAGCGGCGCGATGAAGTCGGTCAGCGACAGGAAGCCGAGCCGCTTCTTGCGTGCGAACAGCCAGGCCGCCACCAGCACCCCGATGAGGCCGCCGTGGAAGCTCATGCCCCCCTCCCAGAGTCGCAGCAGCCAGAGCGGGTCGGCGAGCCACTGCTCGCTGCCGTAGAAGAGCGCATAGCCCAGGCGGCCGCCGAGCACCACGCCGACGGCGCTGTAGAAGATCAGGTCGCCGATGTCGTCGTGGGTCAGGTCCAGGCGATGCGCGCGAAGACGCCCCAGCCACCAGGCGGCGACGAAGCCGACCACGTACATCAGGCCGTACCAGTGAATCGCGAACGGCCCGAGGCTGATGGCCACCGGATCGATATTGGGATATTGCAGCATCTCGTTCTCCTCTCGGGCGTTCCCGAGGTGGCAAGGCCCCCGGGGCGCCTCGGCAACAGGGGTGGCCTCAGCTCACGCGGATCGTCGCCATCATGCCCAGCTCCTCGTGCTCGATGATGTGGCAGTGGAACAGCCAGTCACCGGGCTCGCGGAACACCATGCGGAGTGTCAGGCGCTGGTAGGGCGCCAAGTTAACGGTGTCCTTCCAGGCCAGCCAGGGCGCCTCGCGCCACTCGCCGTCGGCATCGCGGGTGGCGATCACCTGGAAGTGGGTGCCGTGCACATGGAAGGGATGATCCATGTGGGAGTTGTTGAAGACCTCCCACTCCTCCACCTCGCCGACCCTGCCCTCGAAGAGGATCTCGTCCATGGCGAAGGCGCGCCCGTTGATCAGGAAGTCCACCTCCGGGCGGGCATCGCCGCCCTGGCCGGCTCCGTGGGCCGCATGGCCGGCGCCCGGGCCATGGGTACCATGGTGGCTGCCGCTGCCGCCGCCATGCGCGGCATGGGGGTCATGTCCTGCCCCATGGCCGGCATGGGGGGCACCGTGGCCCGCGCCGTGGTCGTCATGGCCCGGCATCACCTCGGTGAGCTCCACCTGGCGACGCACGTCCGGCTCGCCCAGGGGCTCGACGCGCCCCAGCCGCTCCGGCAGCGCCACCGGAGGCTGCACCCCGGCATTCAGGGTATGGAGCGTCAGCAGCGGCGCGACCCGATCCAGGTGGGAGGGCCGTTCGCCCATCCAGCCCCGCTCGTAGGGATGGCTGGCCAGCTGGAACCGTCCCTCGGCCTGCTCGCTTACCCGCACCAGCAGGTCGGCGCGCTCGCCCGGGGTGAGCAGCAGCTCGTCGAGGGGCTGCGGGCGCTCGATCAGCCCGCCGTCGGTACCGATCAGGGTGAGTTCGTGCTTGTCCAGGCGCAGGCGCAGATAGCGCCCGGCACAGGCATTGATCAGACGCAGGCGCAGGGTGGTGCCCGGCGCCACGTCCAGGCGCGGCTCGCGCTGGCCGTTGACCAGCAGCAGCTCGCCTTCGCGGCCGTTCATCCAGTCCTCGGCGGTATGCGGTGCCACCTCACCGTTCGCCATCAGGCGCAGGTCGCTGACCACCAGCAGGTGCTCCTCCACCTCGAGGGGGAGCCGATCCTTGGGCGGACGCACCAGCAGCGCCCCGGCCAGGCCGTGGGCCACCTGCCTGGCGGTGCCCTCGTGGGGATGCGGATGGAACCAGTGCAGGCCGGCGCTGCCGGCAGGGAAGGTGTAGCGGTACTGGCGCGACTCGCCCGGCGCCACGGCGTCCCAGGGGGCGCCATCCTGGGCCTTTGGCACCGGCACGCCGTGCCAGTGCAAGGTGGTCTCCTGCGCCAGCTCGTTGAACAGGGTGATGTCCAGCTCATCCCCCTCGCGCACCTCGATCAGCGGCGCCACCTTGCCGTTGTAGAGCCACAGCCGGGCCTCGAACTCGTCGCCGAGCGGCACCGCATGGGGGGCCGGCGTCAGCGCGCTGCGAAAGCGGCCGGCCGTCTCGCTCAGGTTGGCAAGGCGCGGCAGGGGCTGGAGGGGCTGCCCGCCCGGCGGCGTCGGGGCGAGCCCGACGGGCGGCGCCGAGTGGGGAAGCTGACGAGAAAGGGCATAGCCCATGGTGCCGGCCGTGGACAGTACCAGGGCGCTCAGCGCCGAGTAGCCCAGAAATTCGCGACGTTTCATCAAGTGATCCTCGTGGCATGAACACGCTCACCGCGGGGCAGTCGCCCGCGGCGCCATCAGGGGAAGAGAGGTTCAGGCGCGAGGAGGCCGCTCGAAGGGAGCGGGAGGACCAGAGGGAGTGCCCAGGCCGGGCCCGGACAGAGGAATAGAAGCTGCCACCGCGTCATCGGCCAGCCGAGCCATGGAGGCGACGCACTGGGCGCAGGGCGAGCCGCAGGACGATGCCGCGGGGACATCGGGCTCCCCCGGGTCGACCATTGCAGACAATTCCCATGTGACCGCTGAATCCTGCCCGACCAGACTCTCGATACAGGTGGCATCCCCATGATGCCCGCCCGCGGCAACGGGCGGCGCCATGGCCAACACCAGGGCCATCAACAGGCTGAGAAGCCAGTGAGAGGAGAGTCGACGCATGGAGTAAAGCGGCCTTGTGAGCCAGTTGGGGAGACGAGTATTTCACGGCCTCGGGCCCCTCGCAACCTGGGCCCTGCCCACAGGTTTACCATCGGAGATCCTTTGACATGAATCAATGGACAGCTGGCGCTGCTGGACTAGGGTAAGGGCTACACGACACCGACAAGCGGGACACCGTCATGCAGCCTCAGGCGCCCGGGCAGCGCACAGCACCCCGCCAGGGAGGACTCCCCCTCTGGCTCGGCGCCGTGCTCATCCTGGCGCTGCTGCAGGTCGCCCTGATGGCCAGGGCCCAGACGACGGAGCCTGTCCATCCTGTCGACCCACCGGTGCCGGGCCTCGAGCTCGCCCTCGGCGAGGCCGCGTCGAAGGCCTGGCTCAGCACCCCGTCCGAACTGCCCCACTGCCATCATGAACATGCCTGGCGCCCCACCACGGGCGTACTGCCCCGCAGCGAGGCGCCGGATGCCACTCCCGACCCGTCGCCTCCGATCGCCTCCGTCGCCGGGCCATCCGTGCACCTCACCTCGGCACTTGACCACATCCTTCCTGGGCCCGCCTCTCCCCACACCGTTCCCCTCTACCTGCTGACACAGCGCTTCAGGTCCTGAGTCCTGGGTGGTTTCCCAGACACTCAGTCGTAGTCGCACGGCATTGACCTCTGTGCCGCACATAGCCGGAATACTGTGAGCATTGGCCCTCGACGGGACCAACCGAAAAATGCTGATATTCTAAATCAGCCCGATCTCCATCAGCAATTGTTAACGCACCCTAGCCGCCTTCGCGATTCGATGAGGTGTGCGCGTGACCCTGCTACGTCTGGAACAGCTGCAACTGGCCTACGGTACCCAAGTCCTGCTCGACGGCGCCGACCTGGTGCTGGAGAGAGGGGAACGGCTGGCCCTGGTGGGGCGCAACGGCACCGGCAAGTCGACGCTGCTCAAGCTGGTGGCCGGCGAGATCCTGCCCGATGGCGGCACTCTCTGGCGCGCCCCGGGGCTCAAGATCGGCGTGCTCGCCCAGGACCTGCCCGAGGCCTCCGGCCAGACCATCTTCGACGTGGTCGCCGGCGGCCTGCCCGAGGCCGGCGCGCTGCTCTCCGAGTACCACCACCTGATCCATGAGGACGAGCCCGACATGCGCCGCATGGCCGAGCTGCAGACGCGCCTCGAGGCGATCGACGGCTGGTCCTTCCACCAGCGCATCGACGTGGTGCTGACCCGCCTGGGGCTGCCCGAGGACGCCGAGATGGCCGCGCTCTCCGGCGGCTGGCGCCGGCGCGTGGCGCTGGCCCGGGCGCTGGTGGCGGAGCCGGACCTGCTGCTGCTCGACGAGCCCACCAACCACCTGGATCTCGACACCATCGCCTGGCTCGAGGAGCAGCTGGCCGCCTTCAACGGCGCGGTGCTCTTCATCACCCACGACCGTGCCTTCCTGTCGAAGCTGGCCACGGCCATCCTCGAGCTCGACCGTGGGCGCCTCGGGCGCTACCCGGGGGACTACGCGAAGTACCAGGCCCAGAAGGCCCACGAGTTGGAGGTGGAGGCTCGCGAGAATGCCGAGTTCGACAAGAAGCTTGCCCAGGAGGAGGCGTGGATCCGCCAGGGCATCAAGGCGCGGCGCACCCGCAACGAGGGGCGGGTGCGGGCCCTGGAGCAGCTGCGCCGCGAGCGCGGTGAGCGCCGCGAGCGCCAGGGCAAGGCCAGCCTCAGCGTGGACAGCGGCGAGCGCAGCGGCAAGCGGGTGGTGGCCCTGGAGCACGTTACCCAGCGCTTCGGCGACGAGGCGGTGATCCGCGACCTTTCGCTTGAGATCCAGCGCGGCGACCGCATCGGCTTCATCGGCCGCAACGGCGCCGGCAAGACCACCCTGCTCAAGATCCTGCTCGGCGAGCTTGCGCCCAGCGAGGGCAAGGTGCAGCTCGGCACCAAGCTGCAGGTGGCCTACTTCGACCAGCTGCGCGGGGGGCTCGAGCCCGAGAAGAGCGTCTACGACAACGTGGCCCAGGGCAGCGATCGGGTCACGGTGGGCGGTCGCGACCGTCATGTGATGAGCTACCTGCAGGACTTCCTGTTCACCCCGGAGCGGGTCCGCCAGCCGGTCAAGGCACTCTCGGGGGGGGAGTCCAATCGCCTGCTGCTGGCCAAGCTGTTTACCCAGCCGGCTAACGTGCTGGTGCTGGACGAGCCCACCAACGACCTCGACGTGGAGACCCTGGAGCTGCTCGAGGAGCTGCTGCTCGATTTCGACGGCACCCTGCTGCTGGTCTCCCACGACCGCGCCTTCATGGACAACGTGGTGACCAGCGTGCTGGCCTTCGAAGGGGAGGGACGGGTGCGCGAGTACGTGGGCGGCTACACGGACTGGGTGCGCCAGGGCGGCAAGCTGCCCCCGGCGCCATGGGAGGGAGCCGCCCGCCAGCGGGCCGAGCCGTCCCGGACCGCCGAGGAGATGGCCGAGCAGTCGCCGCCGACCTCGAAGGCGACAGCGGCGAAGGAGCCCTCAGCGGGGGGAGGGAAAAAGCCCGCCAAGCTCTCCTACAAGCTGCAGCGCGAGCTCGACGCCCTGCCGGCCGAGATCGAGCGGCTGGAAGGGGAGGTCGCTGCGTTCGAGGCGAAGGTGGGCGATCCGGCCTTCTACCAGCAGGACGCGGCGACGGTCACGGCCACCCTGGAGGCACTCGGAGCCCGGCAGGCCGAGCTGGACGCCGCCATGGAGCGGTGGATGGAGCTGGAGGCCCTCGCCGCCGGGGAGTAAGTGATGATTCGCTACTGCGCTAGATATATTGATCGCCGGCGGTGCTCGGAATCCTCATGTAGCAGGCTACACTCCGGTTCCTGCGCTCCGGCGGCGACCAACCTATCTTCGCTCGTCACGCGAATCCTGCACTTCCTCAAAATGAGAAAGGCTTTTGGGGGGCAGCAGTAGATTACTCGGCGCTCTCGCCCTTCTTGCCCACACGAACTGCGAGGACATCGCACTGGGCGCCGTGCAGCACACCGGTGGAGGTGGAGCCCAGCAGCAGGGCGAAGCCGTGACGGCCGTGGGAGCCGACCACGATCAGGTCCACGTCATTCTCCTCGGCGAAGCGATGGATCTCGGTGTCCGGCATGCCGACCAGCACATGCTGGTTCTCCTTGGCCACGTGGGGGTCGGCGATCTCGGCCAGGCGCTGCTTGGCATGCTCGTCGAGCTGGTCCTGGATGCTGGTGAGATCCATGGGGATGTCGCCACCATAGGCGAAGCCCAGCGGCTCCAGGGTGTGCATGATGGAGAGCTTGGCATTCTGGTTGCGCTCGGCGATCTGGGCCGCGCGCTCCAGGACCTTGTGGGAGTCCTTGGTCAGGTCCACGGCGACCAGGATGTGGCGGTATTCGTTGCTCATGGCAGGGCTCCTAGTGGATATCGAGATGAAGCAGGATGCCTTCACTCTAGGCCGCCTGACACGGCAAGACAACGACTTGTATCAAGACTCACGCATCAACCCGATCTGGAGATGGCGATGACCTGGTTCTTCATCCTCTTTGCCCTGCTGCTGGTGGTCTCGCCGGTGATGTGGCTCAAGCCCAGTCCGCGGCAGCGGCGCATCTCGGCGCTGCGCACGGCGGCGATCAAGACCGGGCTCACCGTCAAGCTGGAGAAGCCCCCGCTGCATGGCATCGAGACGACCATGCCCGCCTATCGCTGGCGCTATCCCCAGGAGCGCCCCGGTCCCGATTTCGTGCTGGTGCGTGACGACCACGCCAGCGCGGCGCTGAAGGCCTTCGCGCACGGCTGGCGCTGGCGACGGGAGCCGCTTCGCCCGCTGCCCGAGGCGCTGGAGGCCCGGCTCAGGGCGCTGCTGGAGCGGCTGCCTCAGGATGCCGTGGTGGTGGAGTCCCACCGGCATGCGCTGACGCTGTGGTGGTGGGAGTCCCAGGACTTCCCGCGCTTCTCCACCTACCTGGAGGACTTCGTGGCGCTGCGTGATGGCCTGGCCGGGCGACCGGACGACGGCGCCGTCTCGGTGCCCCTCGGGCAGCCCCGGGCCTAGCCCCGGGCCTTCTCCTCGGCGTCGCGGGCCTGGATGGTCAGGCCGTTGTCCTCGATGCGGGAGAGCAGTTCGGCCAGTGTCGCCAGGTCCTGGTCGCTCATGCCCGCGAACATCTCGCTGCGGGCCTCGCGCACCACGGCGTCGATCCGCTCGAGCAGCGGGGTGGCCTCGGGGGTGAGGAAGACCCGCTTGGTGCGGCGATCCTGGTCGCAGGGGCGCCGTTCCACCAGTCCCTGGCGAGAGAGCTGGTCGAGGGTACGCACCAGGGAGGGGGCCTCCACGCCGATGGCGCGAGCCAGGTCGCACTGGGGCTGACCGTCGCCGAGTCGCCACAGGTGGTAGAGCGTCACCCAGCGCGTCTGGGTCAGGCCCAGGGGCGCCAGGCGCTCGTCGATGATGGCGCGCCACAGGCGTGGCAGGCGGCCGAGCTGGAAACCGATATTTTCATGCATGAGTCTGGGCATTCCATGGGCGTTCGCTGGATTTTGTGAACTCGACGCGTGGAATGCAAGCGGGCTTATCATTTCACTCCGTCCGTCACTCTTCCCCGGCGCCGCCATTTACCCCGGCGGGGGTGTCCCCCTGGTCTGCCGCCGGCTCCGCCGCCGGGCCGTCGTCGCGCCGGCCCGGCACCAGACGACGCAGGCCCAGCCCCTGCACGCCGCTCAGCAGCTCCCGCCCGTCGGCCAGACTGGCCTCCCCGTCATCGGTCACCCGGAAGCGTATGACCCCGATGCGCTGACCGCTGTCGGTCATCACGTCGATCCGCCAGCGCCCCGCGGGGTCGTCCGGGAAGTTCTGCTTGCGGCTCCAGGCCCGATAGCCCGCCTCCCGGCCGCCCTCGATGGTCAGCGCAATGCGATCGACCTCCTGCCCCTCCTGGCGCCAGACATGGAACACCTCCTCCCTGAGCCCACGCGGCGCGCGGATCGCCGTATAGGCGTAGAGCCCGCTTCCGGCCAGCGCCTCGGGCGTCAGGCGCAGCTCCCCTCGGGGGCTCCTCGTTGCCACGTCGAAGGCGGGGGAGAGTGCCGCACTGCCCAGCCAAAGGTTGGCCGGTGGCACCCAGATGCGTCCCGCCCAGGCCAGGCCGGCGAGCAGCGGCAACAGGGTCAGCATCATCAGCCAGCGGCGGCCGCGCTGCCCGGCGGTGAGGTGCAGCAGGCTCGGCAGGCTGAACAGCAGCATGGCGCCCAGCGCCAGCTTGAGGCTCTGGCCGGTGGTGAGCTTGAGCATGATCGGCAGGGTGACCAGCACCACCAGGAAGACGCACTGGGCGTGGAAGGCGAAGTAGAGCCAGCGGAAGCGGTCCGCCACCCGGTAGTAGAGTGGATCGACGATGGAGAACACCGCCAGGCCGATCAGCAGGAGGGTGAAGAGCGCCTGGCCGCTGGTCCAGACGGTGGTGGCCAGCAGGAAGGGCAGCGAGAAGAACAGCGTCTCCTGGTGGATCATCTGGGCGATGAAGAGGGTCACCCCGTGGGGCAGGGTGGGGTAGCCGCGACGGGCCATCAGCCGGCCGATCAGGCTCTCGAACAGCAGCAGCAGCCAGGCGGCCAGCATCCCCAGGGCCAGCAGGGCTCCCAGCCACTGCTGGCGATCCACCAGGAAGAAGCTGCCGAGCCCCGCGCCGAAGGCCACGGGGGGCCACAGCCAGCTCCAGGGGCGCAGGCGTTCGACCAGCGCCTCGATGCGCGCCTGCAGCTGGCTCACTCGGGGTGCCTCCGGTCGCTGGTCAGGCCGGGGGGAGGATGGGGGCATGGCGCGCGGCTACCCTGTGGGGTGTCATCGTGAAGCCTAGCACCCGGGGGTGATGAGAGGGGCGTCGAGGCATCGGCGACGGGGGGGTTGACGCGCCGGCGTTCGTGACCCAAGCTGTGCGCATTCAAACGGCCGTATGAAATCGGGAGATTCGCGGATGATCTATCAGGGCAATGCCATCACGGTGACGCGCGGCGGCGACGATATCGCCACGCTCACCTTCGACCTGCAGGGCGAGTCGGTCAACAAGCTCTCCAGCGCGGTGATCGCCGAGCTGGAGCAGGCGGTCAAGGCCATTCAGGCCGAGAGCGGCCTGGCCGGACTGGTGCTGGCCAGCGCCAAGGAAGCCTTCATCGTCGGTGCCGACATCACCGAGTTCCAGGCCATGTTCGGCAAGGGCGGCGAGTTCCTCGAGTCGATGCTGCACCGGGTTCACGGCATCTTCAATGCCATCGAGGACCTCCCCTTTCCCACCGTTACCGCCATCAACGGTCTGGCCCTGGGCGGCGGCTGCGAAGTGCTCCTGACCACCGACTTCCGGGTGATGGGCGACAAGGCCCAGATCGGCCTGCCCGAGACCAAGCTCGGCATCCTGCCCGGGTGGGGCGGCTGCGTGCGCCTGCCGCGCCTGATCGGCGCCGACAACGCCATCGAGTGGATCGCCGGTGGCACCCAGAACCGGGCCGATGCCGCTCTCAAGGTGGGGGCCGTGGATGCCGTGGTGCCGGGTGAGCAGCTCGAGGCCGCCGCGCTGGACATTCTCGCCCGGGCCAACGCCGGCGAGCTGGACTACCGCGCGCGCCGCGAGGAGAAGATGCAGCCGCTCAGGCTCGGGCCCATCGAGCAGATGATGGCCTTCGAGACCGCCAAGGGCTACGTGGCCGGCAAGGCGGGGCCCCACTATCCGGCGCCCGTCGAGGCGATCAAGGTGATCCAGAAGGGGGCCGGCGAGGAGCGCGCCCGGGCCCAGGCCATCGAGGCCAAGGCCTTCGCCAAGCTGGCCATGACCGAGGTGGCCTTCAACCTGGTCGGCCTCTTCATGAGCGATCAGGTGGTCAAGAAGAAGGGCAGCCAGTTCGAGAAGCAGGCGCGCCCGGTCAAGCAGGCCGCCGTGCTCGGCGCCGGCATCATGGGCGGCGGCATCGCCTACCAGAGCGCCTCCAAGGGCACCCCGATCCTGATGAAGGACATCAAGGAGGAGGCAATCCAGCTGGGGCTCAAGGAGGCGCGCAAGCTCTTCACCAAGCAGGTGGAGCGCAAGAAGCTCACCCCCGAGCAGATGGCGGAGAAGCTGGCCAATATCCGCCCGACGCTGACCTATGGTGACTTCGGCAGCGTCGACCTGGTGGTCGAGGCGGTGGTCGAGAACCCCAAGGTCAAGGGGGCGGTGCTCTCCGAAGTCGAGGGGCTGGTGGGCGATGAGACCATCCTGGCCTCCAACACCTCCACCATCTCCATCACCCGCCTGGCTTCGAGCCTCAAGCGTCCCGAGAACTTCTGCGGCATGCACTTCTTCAACCCGGTGCACCGCATGCCGCTGGTGGAGGTGATCCGCGGCGAGAAGACCAGCGATGCCGCCGTGGCTGCCACCGTGGCCTACGCCCGCGCCATGGGCAAGACCCCCATCGTGGTCAACGACTGCCCGGGCTTTCTGGTCAACCGCGTGCTCTTCCCCTACTTCGGCGGCTTCAGCCAGCTGATGGCTCAGGGGGCCGACTTCCAGCGGGTCGACAAGGTCATGGAGAAGTTCGGCTGGCCCATGGGTCCCGCCTACCTGCTCGACGTGGTGGGCATGGACACCGCCGTGCACGCCGGCGAGGTGATGGCTGAGGGCTTCCCGGAGCGGATGGGCAGCCTGGGCGGTAATGGCGAGAAGAGCGCCATCCAGGCGATGTTCGAGAACGACCGCCTGGGCCAGAAGAACGACAGGGGCTTCTACGCCTACGAGGAGGACCGCAAGGGCAAGCCGAAGAAGGTCAGCGACGAGGCCGCCATCGCCCTGGTCAAGAGCGTGGCGAAGGAGAGCCGCGAGTTCTCCGACGAGGAGATCATCAGTCGCATGATGGTGCCGCTCTGCCTGGAGACCGTGCGCTGCCTGGAGGACGGCATCGTCGGCACGCCCGCCGAGGCGGACATGGCGCTGATCTACGGTATCGGCTTCCCTCCGTTCCGCGGCGGTGCGCTGCGCTATGTCGACGCCATGGGCGTGGAGGCCTTCGTCAAGCTGGCCGACGACCTCGCCGAGGAGCTGGGGCCGCTCTACGCCCCCACCGAGAAGCTGCGCGAGATGGCCGCTGCCGGCGACACCTTCTACGCCGCCCCGGCCCAGGCCTGAGCCCACCACCACGAACAGGAGTAACAGAACGATGAGCTTGAACCCGAGAGATATCGTGGTGGTCGACGGCGTGCGCACCGCCATGGCCAAGGCCAAGAATGGCGCCTTCCGCCACGTGCGCGCCGAGAACCTCTCCGCCGCGGTGATGGAGGCGCTGCTGGACCGCAACGCCGGCGTCGACCCCAGCGAGATCGATGACATCATCTGGGGCTGCGTCAACCAGACCCTGGAGCAGGGCTACAACGTGGGCCGCAACGCGGCCATCATGACCCGCATTCCGCGCAGCGTGCCGGCCCAGACCGTCAACCGGCTGTGTGGCTCCTCCATGAGCGCGCTGCATCTCGCCGCGGCCAACATCAGGGCCGGCATGGGCGACGTCTACATGGTCGGTGGCGTGGAGCACATGGAGCATGTCTCCATGATGCACGGCGTCGACGTCAACCCGTCGGTGAGCAAGCATGCCGCCAAGGCGGCGATGATGATGGGCCTGACCGCAGAGCTCCTGGGCAAGATGCACGGCATCTCCCGCGAGGACCAGGACGCCTTCGGCGTGCGCTCCCACCAGCGCGCCCAGGCCGCCATGGAGAAGGGCTACTTCGACAATGAGATCATCGGCGTCGAGGGCCACGACGAGCGCGGCTTCAGGATCCTGTTCAAGCGCGACGAGGTGATTCGCGCCGATGCCAGCCTCGAGAAGATGGCCCAGCTCAAGCCGGTCTTCGACCCCCGGAGCGGCACCGTGACCGCCGGTACCTCCTCGGCGCTCTCGGTGGGTGCCTCCGGTATGCTGGTGATGAGCCATGAGCGCGCCCAGGCGCTGGGCCTCGAGCCTATCGCTCGGGTGCTCTCCACCGGGGTGGCGGGCTGCGACGCCTCCATCATGGGCTACGGCCCGGTGCCGGCCTCGAAGAAGGCGCTGAAGGCCGCCGGCCTCACCGCCGACGACATCCAGACCGTCGAGCTCAACGAGGCCTTCGCTGCCCAGGGCCTGCCGGTGCTCAAGGACCTCGGCTTCCTCGATGCCATGGACGACAAGGTCAACCTCAACGGCGGCGCCATCGCGCTGGGCCACCCGCTGGGCTGCTCGGGCACGCGAATCTGCACCACCCTGCTCAACGTCATGCAGCAGCGCGACACCACCCTGGGCCTGGCTACCATGTGCATCGGCATGGGGCAGGGCGTGGCCACGGTGTTCGAGCGCCTGAAGTAGGCGCTTACGGCCATCCGACAGACAGCGGCGGCGCCCTCGGGCGCTGCCGCTGTCGTTGTGGGCCGCGTGGGGTGCTAGAGGATGCCCGCCTCGAGCCCCGCGGCCATGGCCATGGCGAGCTCCTCCACCTGCTCGGCGAAGCCCGCCTGCCACTCACCGCGCAGGATCAGCGGTTCCTGTGCCCAGCGCCAGCGCAGCCCGGTGACGATGCTCTCCATGGCGCGGCGAGTGCCGGTGCCGTCATGGCCGGCGCGCACATAGAGCGCACAGGGCAGTCCCTGCGTCTCCTCCAGCACCGGGTAGTAGCAGCGATCGAAGAAGTCCTTGGTCAGCCCCGCCATGTAGCCGAGGTTCTCGGTGGTGCCGAGCAGGATGGCATCGCAGGCGCGGACGTCGTCGGGTCCGGCGTCGAGCGGTGCCTTTACCACCACCTCGACGCCCCCGATCTCGGGGTGGCAGGCGCCGCGCTCGGCCGCCTCCGCCAGGGCCCGGGTGTTGGGAGAGGGGGCATGGGCCACGATCAGCAGGCGCCTGGGCATGTTGACAGCTCCTTCGTTGTTTCCCACGCTGAACCGGCACTTTTCCCGGTTTATCCAAGGAGGATCACCGATGGCCTTTGCCCTGTCGACCCTGCAACTCACTAGCCCCGTCTTCGACGACGGCGGCGCCATTCCCGCCAGGCACACCGGCGAGGGAGACGACATCTCGCCGGCGCTGGTCTGGCAGGGGGCGCCCGAAGGCACCAGGGGATTTGCGCTGATCTGCCACGACCCGGACGCGCCGCTGGTGCAGAACGGCACCTATGGCTTCGTGCACTGGGTGCTCTACAACATCCCGGCCTCCGTCACCAGCCTGGAGGAGGCCACCCGCGTCGGCACCCGGGGCAAGAACGATTTCGGCAAGCTGGGCTACGGTGGTCCCATGCCCCCCGAGGGGCATGGGTTCCACCGCTACTACTTCTGGCTGCTGGCGCTGGACAAGCCCACCGATGACCTGCCGGAGGGGCTCAGGCTCCATGACCTCCTGGTCAAGGTCGAACCCCACCTGCTGGGCATGAACCGCCTGGTGGGGACCTATCGGCGCGGCTGAGGCGAGGGTGTCCCCGCTGGCCCCGCTTCGGGTCTACTACGACGGGCTCTGCCCCGGCTGTCGGCACGATCGCGCCCGCTACGAGCGCTGGGCCGGCGAGCTGGGGGAGAGCGTGCGCTGGTGCGACGTGACCGAATACCAGCAGACGCTGCGCGACATGGGCGTCGACCCCCAGGCGGCGCTGCTCTCGCTACACGTGGAGGAGGCCGACGGCACCCTTCGGGAGGGCATCGACGCCTATATCCTGCTGATGCGCCGGGTGCCTCGCCTCAGGCCCCTGGCCTGGCTGATCGGCCTGCCCGGGCTCAAGCCGATGCTGCGCAAGCTCTACGATGGCTGGGTGCGGCGGCGGCTGGCCCGGGAGGGGCGCCTGCCCTGAGCCGCTGGCCGATCACCCGGTGATGTGCCGGGCGGCCCTCTCCTGGGGGAGCAGAGCGGCGTAGACCATGGCGTTGACCGGCGTGGCCACGCCGGCCTCGCGCCCGAGGCGCATCACGGCGCCGTTCTGGGCGTCAAGCTCCGAGGGAAGGCCGGCCATGATGTCGCGCTGCATGGAGGCGGTGCTCGCCTCGGGCAGGGCGTCGATGAAGCGCAGGGCGCGGGCCGCGGCATCCTCCGGCAGCGCCACGCCCCTGGCGCGGGCCACCGCCTCGATCTCGGCCAGCAGCTGCTCGATCATCGTGCGGGTCTCGGGCAGGGTGCGGGTCACCCCGATGGGCGCTCGGGTCACGCTGCCGATGCCGCTCATCGCGCAGATGAACAGGAACTTGCTCCACACCGCCACCTGGATGTCATCGGGGATCTCGGCGGTGACGCCCCGGGCCTGGTCGAAGGCGGCCTTGAGACGCAGGGCGCGCTTGCTGCGGCGGTTGTCGCGTTCGCCGAAGCGCACGAAGGGCGAGACGCCGGCGTGGCGGATATGCCCGGGGGCCTCTCGCCAGGCGAGGATGCCGCAGAGGCCGTCCAGCACATGGGCCTGGCCGAGGATGCCGGCGAGGGTGTCGGCGGCCTCCACGCCGTTCTCCAGCGGCACCACGAAGGTGTCCGGGCCGATCATCGGCCGGATCGCCCGCGCCGCCTCGGCAACCTGCCATGACTTCACGGCCACCAGGACCGCATCGACGGCGCCCACTCGGCTCGGGTCGTCGCTGACCTTCACCTGGGCCAGGTGCAGGTCGCCCTCGATGCTTTCGACCCGCAGGCCATGGCGTTGCATCTCGGCAAGGTGCTCGCCCCGAGCGATGAAGGTCACGTCGTGTCCGGCCTCTGCCAGGCGTGCACCGAAGTAACCGCCCACGCCGCCGCTGCCCATGATCGCCACTCGCATTGTCTCTCCCTCGTGATTGCCTGGACCGACTGACAGCCTACACCCGAATCGCGGGTGTCACATCGCGACCTTGGCCTTGCGCCGGTGACGCTCCCCGGGGCGGCTGCTAGGATGGGACCATCTCGAGTCCGCGTGGCAGGAGGCCCAGGCGCCGGTCGGCCACGCTGCATGGAAGAGCCCATGACACGATCCAAGACCCAGGCCGTCCTCGATGATGTCCTCTCCCCCCTCACGCTCAAGCGCGTGGGCATCGACACCTACCGCGAGAACGTCGCCTACCTGCATCGCGACTGCGACCTCTATCGCGCCGAGGGCTTCCAGGCGCTCTCCAAGGTAGAGGTGCGCGCCAACGGCCAGCGCATCCTGGCCAGCCTCAACGTGGTGGATGACCCGGCCATCGTCGACTGTCAGCAGCTCGGCCTCTCGGAGGACGCCTTCGCCGCCCTGAACGTGAAGGAGGGGCAGCCGGTGAGCGTCTCCCAGGCCGAGCCACCGGCCTCGATCCCGGCGCTGCACCGCAAGATCAACGGCGAGCGGCTGACCCGCGAGGACTTCCGGGCCATCGTCCAGGACATCGCCGAGCTGCGCTACTCCAAGATCGAGCTGACCGCCTTCGTGGTGGCCTGCGACCTGGGCGAGATGGACCGCGAGGAGATCTACTACCTGAGCGACGCTATGTGCCGCGTGGGGCGCCGCCTCGACTGGCACGAGCACCCGGTGGTGGACAAGCACTGCATCGGCGGCATCCCCGGCAACCGTACCTCCATGCTGGTGGTGCCCATCGTCGCCGCCCACGGCCTGCTCTGCCCGAAGACCTCGTCCCGGGCCATCACCTCGCCGGCGGGGACCGCCGACACCATGGACGTGCTGGCCAACGTCGATCTGCCCTTCGACGAGCTCGAGAAGATCGTGCGCACCCATCGCGGCTGCCTGGCCTGGGGCGGTACCAGCCAGCTCTCCCCGGCCGACGACGTGCTGATCTCGGTAGAGCGCCCCCTCTCCATCGACTCGCCTGGCCAGATGGTCGCCTCGATCCTCTCCAAGAAGGTGGCCGCCGGCTCCACCCACCTGCTGCTCGATATCCCGGTGGGGCCCCACGCCAAGGTGCGCTCCATGCCCGAGGCACGGCGCCTGCGCAAGCTCTTCGAATTTGTCGCGGCGCGCATGGGGCTGACCCTGGACGTGGTGATCACCGATGGCAGCCAGCCCATCGGCGCCGGCATCGGCCCGGTGCTTGAGGCCCGCGACGTGATGCGGGTGCTCACCAACCACCCGGAGGCCCCCATGGACCTGCGCCAGAAGGCGCTGCGCCTGGCCGGTCGCATGCTCGAGTTTGACCCCGACGTGCGCGGTGGCGACGGTTTCGGCATCGCCCGGGACATCCTCGACTCCGGCCGTGCCCTGGAGCGCATGCAGGCGATCATCGCGGCCCAGGGCGCCAGACCCTTCGATCCGGACAGCCCGCCCCTGGCCCCACACGTCTTCGAGGTGCTGGCCCCCGAGGACGGCGTGGTGATCGCCATCGACAATCTCAAGCTGGCGCGTATCGCGCGGCTCGCCGGTGCGCCCAAGGCGACCGGCGCAGGGGTCGACCTGGCGGTGCGCATCGGCGACGAGGTCAGGGCGGGACAGCGGCTCTATACCGTCTACGCCGCCTTCCGCAACGAGCTGGCGCTGGCCCACCGCTCCAGCGAGCGCGACAGCGGCTTCACGCTGGGCCATCGCGACCAGCTGACCCGCCTCAACGTGGAGATGTGACATGGACGCTGCCCTGCTGCATTTCGCCGATGAGGCCGAGCCGGCGCGACGCCTGGCCGGGGCATGCGGCCTGGCGGCTCGCGAGGTGGAGCGCCACCGTTTCCCTGACGCGGAAGTGCGGATCACGCTGCCCTTCGCCGAGGCGCAGGCGTTTCCCGAGACCCTGGTGCTCTATCGCAGCCTGGACCGCCCCAACGACAAGCTGGTCGAGCTGCTGCTGCTGGCGCGCCACGCCCGCCGCCAGGGGGTGACTCGCCTGGTCCTGGTGGCGCCCTACCTGGCCTACATGCGTCAGGACATCGCCTTCCACCCCGGCGAGATCGTCAGCCAGACCATCGTCGGCGGCTTCCTGGCGGAGCTCGTCGACGCGGTGATCACCGTGGACCCCCACCTGCACCGCATCGAGCGGCTCGACCAGGCGATTCCCATCGAGCATGCCATAGCGCTCTCCGGGGCCCCGCGGCTGGCCGAGCTGATCGCCGAGAAGCGCCCCGGGGCGCTGCTGCTGGGGCCCGACGAGGAGGCGCTGCAGTGGGTGGCCCAGGCCGCGGCGCTGACCGGCCTCGACCATGCCACCTGCCGCAAGGTGCGCCGCGGCGACCGCGACGTGGAGATCCACCTGCCCGATACCCCGGTGGCGGGGCGGGCGGTGGTGCTGATGGATGACGTGGCGAGCTCCGGCCATACCGTGGCCCGAGCCGCCGAGGCGCTCAAGGCCGCCGGAGCGGCCTCGGTGGACGTGGCGCTGACCCATGCGCTGTTCGCCGGCGATGCCCTGGCGGTGATCCGCGAGGCCGGCGTGGGGGAGGTGTGGAGCACCGACTGCATCGCCCATGACAGCAACGCCATCGCCATGGCACCGGTGCTGGCCGAGGCGCTGGCCGGGGTGCTGGGCTCCCGGCCGTAGCCGGGCGACAGCGATAACGAGGGCGCCACAATGCCAGCGGGGCACGAGAGTCTCTCTCGTGCCCCGCTGGGTGTGCTCGTTTGGTCACCCGGATGGGGAATGGCTCGGCTGCCGTCAGGCGTAGAGGGCGCCGGTGGTAGCGGCCCGAAGGCGCTCCAGGGACATCACCTGCTGGCCACGCTCCGGCGTGTCGGTGCGAAAGCCGATCTCGAAGCCGCGGTCGGCGAGATCGGCGGCCCAGAACTCCTCGGTGGCCATGGCCTCGGCCTCGATGGCGCTGGCGGCATGGAAGAGGCCGCCGCCAAGGTGCATCTCCTGGCCGCGAGAGTGGATGGCGAAGACGTCGACGAGGAAGGATTTCATGGCGCTCACATGGGCTGGTGTGTGGATATGCGGGCATGGTAGCCATTCGCCGCAGGCCTCGTAAGCGAATCCGGATTCCGTTGTGTCACGGCCCATGCGCCCACGACATCATTCCTGGCCGGCATGAGGAATGCCGATAACGAGGGGGCCCCGGCGCGGTTCCGTGCAGCGCATGCCCCGGGGCCCTGGCGCGTCCTGCGCCTGCCGGCTATCGGGTGCCGGCGCCCGCCTTCTCGGCGTCGGGCTCCGGCTTGTCCGCTCCCTGGTGGCCCAGCGCACCGGCCTGGTCTAGGCGCGGGTGGTTGTCGAGGAACTCCCGATGGGGATCGGGCAGGGCGTCCAGTGCCTGGAGGCTACGGGTGATGGCGTGGATCGCCGCCATCACATCGCGGGTGTTGCCCGTCTCGGAGATGGTGTGCATGTTGCGGATCGGGAAGCCGATGGAGGTGGCCACGCAGTCCACGGCGGCCAGCACCCCGGCCATGCCGTCGGTGCCGGTGTCGGCGCCGACGATGTCCCGCTGCATGGGGATGCCGTGCTCCCGGGCGGTGGTCTCGATGATCCGGTTGAGCTGCTCGCTGGCGATGGCGCCCACCGACAGCGTGAACCCCTTGCCCATCTCCAGCGGCTGCATGCGACGGTCGCCGATGCCCGGGGCCGCCACGTAGTCATGGTTCACGTCCACGGCGATGATGGCGTCGGGACGGAGCTCGCCGGCCAGTACGCGGCTGCCGAAGCGGCCGATCTCCTCGTAGCTGGCGATGGCGAACATCACCCGCACCTGCTCGGTGCCTCCCGCCTCGGCGACCAGTCGTGCCACCTCGGCGGTGACGAAGCAGCCCAGGCCGTTGTCCAGGTAGGCGCCGTAGAAGGTGTCCGGGCTGAAGCCGTGGCGAATGGGGCGGTTGAAGAGGATCGAGTCGCCGGGACGCACGCCCAGGTTCTCCACCTGCTGCTTCTTGTTCTCTCCGTGGATCTGCAGGTCCAGGTAGATCTGCTCCTTCTTGATGCCCTTGCTGCCGTCGCGCTGGGCCGGGTCGGAGAAGTGGATGGCGCCCAGCGCCTCCACGGTACCGCCCTCGATGCGCCGGTAGCGACCGGGGGCCTGGGGATCCTCGCTGAATAGCGTGACCTCGTGGCCGATCAGCACGTTGGGCAGGAAGGCGTCGGTGTTGATCCAGATCTTGCCGTCCTCGCCGATGGAGCGCACCTGCATGCGGATCTTGTCGGCGTGGCCGATCACCATCACCTTGAACAGGTCGTCGCGGCCCGGGTGGGTGTCCAGCACCACGCCGGCATGGCCCTTGAACTGGTGCAGTTGCCAGCCCGGCGGGGCGAAGCTCTCGAAGTGGGGCTTGAGCACGCCGTAGGTCATGGCGGCCTCCAGGCCCACGGGGCTTGGCGCCGCGAGGAGGCGTCGCATCAGCTCGAACTGCGGCTCGGGCATGGGCTCTGTCCAGGGGGTATCGCTCATCGTGTTCCCTCTCTTCGGGGTGAGATCATCGTCCCGGAGCTTACCACCCCGATGCGGCGACGGTCTGTCCACGCCTGAAGGGCTGCCACGCCTGCCATCGGTCAGGCTATGCTGAGCGGGTTGTCCTCAACCGCTTGTGCATGAGAAGGAGAGTCAGGGATGTCATCAAGGATGTCGCCGCTGTTACCCCTCGGACTGGCCGCTCTGCTGCTGGCAGGCTGCGCCGGGGCACCGCCGGCACCCGCCGAGCGCCCCGCGGCGGAGCCGGCGCCGCCACCGGTGGCGGCAGTGCCGGGTGTGGGTGTCGAGGAGCGCGACTGGCTCCCGCCACTCTTCAGCGGGGTGGAAGATGAGGCCCACTACTACATCAGCCGCCTGCCGGACCGTCGTTTCGTCACCACCTACGGCGGGGAGGAGCATCCGCGGCCCTGGTACATCGCGGCGGAGCGGCTGGGGCAGATCGGCGAGCCGGCCATTCCCCTGCTGGCCGCGCGGCTCGAGTCCTCGGACGAGTACGAGCTGATGCTGGCGCTCTATGCGCTGATGCTGGCTTCCCAGGACCCGTCGCTGATGGCCGCCACCGGCGGCGATACCCTCGAACTTGGCAGCGTGCTGGACCCGCGCCACAACGCCGAGAATCTCGCCCTGGCCCGGGCCTGGTGGCAGCGACAGGGCTGGCGCTGGGAGTAGTCCGCCAGGCGCCGAACCCTAGGCGCCCAGACTGCCAGGAGGTGAGCATGCAGCGTCAGGACCGCCAGTCCCTCGAGGCGTCGCACCGGCCTGAGGCGATCCGACGCCGGCTGCGCCAGCCGACCCGGGGCCGGAACCTGCCCGATGCGATCCTCGGTGGCATCGATGGTTGCGTGACTACCTTCGCGGTGGTGTCGGGTGCCTTCGGCGCGGGCTTCTCGGCCACGGTGGCCCTGGTGCTGGGATTGGCCAACCTGCTGGCGGATGGCTTCAGCATGGCCATCAGCAACTACGAGGCGATCAAGGCCCAACGGGAACATGTCGATGGGGTGCGCGATGACGAGCACCGCCATATCGAGGTGGTGCCCGAGGGCGAGCGCGAGGAGATCCGTCAGATCTTCCGGCGCAAGGGCTTCGAGGGCGAGACCCTGGAGCGGGTGGTGGACACTATCTGCGCTGACCGGGAGGTCTGGGTGGAGACCATGCTGCACGAGGAGCATGGCCTGCAGACCGAGGGGCTGAGCCCACTGCGCTCGGCCCTGGTGACCTTCACGGCCTTCCTGGTGATCGGTGCCGTGCCGCTGCTGCCCTACGCCCTGCCGGGGCTGTCCATCACCCGGCAGTTCCTGGCGAGCCTGGGGCTGGCGGCGTTGATGTTCTTCCTGATCGGCATGGGCAAGAGCCTGATCTATCACCAGCCGGTGTTCGCCTCCGGACTGCGTACCCTGATGATGGGCGGTGCGGCGGCGGGGCTGGCCTTCCTCACCGGACATCTCGCCCAGGCGCTGTTCGGCATCGGGGTGTGACGCGGACGCGGCGTGCCAGGCGGGCATCGTCGGCTATTGAGCTGTATCAAGGCGAAGCGTCGGCGCTGGTCTACGCTATCTGGTGCGGCATACGCCGCTCGGGCATTACCGGCTTGGGCGTCGGGCCCGGCCTTGTCTCAGCATGTCTTTCCAGGAACCAGGAGAGCGCCACCATGGCCAAGAAGCCGAAGGAAGTCTCCCCCGCCGTCCAGTCGGAATCTCGGGGAGTCAGTCCCTTCCACGAGTTTGATCGTTTCTTCGACAGTGTCTTCGATCGGGGCTGGATGCCGATGCTGCGCCGCGATCACCCGCTGTGGGAGCGTTTTGCCGCCTTCGAGAAGGGGATGCCCAGGGTCGATGTCATCGAACGCGACGCCGAGGTGCTGGTGCGTGCAGAGGTCCCCGGCTTCGAGCGCGAGGATCTCGAGGTATCGGTCAGCGACCATAGCGTGACCATCAAGGGCGAGCACCGCCAGGAGCACAAGGAGGAGGAGGGGGAATACTTCCGCTCCGAGATCTCCAGCGGCTCCTTCTCGCGCACCGTGACGCTACCCGGCGATATCGACACGGAGGGGGGCGAGGCGAGCTTCAAGAACGGCATCCTCGAGCTGACCCTTCCGAAGCTGAAACGGGCCAGCCGGCGCAAGATCGAGGTGAAGTGACGGCCTTTCATCCCCCTCGACGAACCCTACTCAAGGCGTGCCTCGGCGACAGCCGGGACACGCCTGGTTTCCTCATGCGTCGAGACTGCTTCTGGAGCACCATCATCATGACGGCAGCCAAGTGCATCAGTCGTCACGGGAGGCGTCAGGCGCTTCGTGCTGCGGGTTCAGCCCGGATATGCAGGTGGACGGCACAGGCGACGCGCAGCATCGAGGCCAGGTTGGGTACGGCGCCTTTAGTGGCCATCACTTCACCATAGAGCTCGCTGATGAACTGACCAGTGGAAAGCTGCTGGTCGTGGGCCAGCAGGTCGAGGATCTGCCAGAACTCGTTCTCCAGCCGAACGCTTGTGACGCTGCCCTGAAGGCGCACCGAGCGAGTGGTGCACTCGTAACGCTCGGGGTCAGTGGATGCGTAGACATGACACATGATTACTCCCCTCCGCTGGCGAAGGCCACAGGCCGGCGACATAACGGTTTCCGACTTTCCCCGACATTGCTCCCTGTTGCGACCCTTGAGCATTAGACCATCGTCGATGTAGTACTCCACTGTTACCCGGATCGTCTATTGACGGCCTATTCTCGGGCGAGGTGACCGATGCATCTGGCACCCCGACAACAACAAGAGACCAGGCGCAGGCGAATCTTATGCGACTGCGCACTCACCCTGGAGAAGCTCGCCATGCATTCCCCCAACCTATCCCGCCGAGTCTTCCTCAAGGCCAGCGGTGGTGTCTTGGCCGGTACCCTGGCCTTTGCCAGCGGCCCGATTGCCCTGCTCGCGCCCTCCCGCAGCTGGGCGCTGTCCCTGGAGTCGCTCAGCTCGCGTCAGGGCGAGATGCTGCTCGCCATCACACGACAGATCTTCCCGCATCCGGACCTGGAGGATGCCGTCTACGCGATGGTCGTTAAGAGCCTGGATCGCAAGGCGGCCGATGCTTCCCTGCATGCCCTCCTCAAGGAGGGCATGGACGCACTAGATATGGCCGCCGGGGGCGACTGGCTGGCACTGGACGACGCCGCACGACTCGAGCATCTGGCCCCGATGGCCGGCGGCGCCTTCTTCGAGACCGTCCGCGGCGATGCGGTGGTATCGCTCTATGATAATCCGCTGGCCTATGTCCACTTCGGATATGGCGGAGCCGAAGGCGATGGTGGCTACCTCTCCAAGGGCTTCAACGACCTGACCTGGCTGCCCGAGCCGCCCAAGCCCCAGGGCGGCTACCTGCCCTACGAGAGCGCGGGCTGAGCCTGCGGTGGTTCGGCTGCCACGATTAAGACAACAACAACGTATCCGGAGACGCCACGATGGCAATGACCGATAATCAGCAGACCTTCGCCCATGACGATGAGAACGTCGCGGTGGTGATCGGGTCCGGCGCCGGGGGCGGCACCCTGGCCAACGAGCTGGCCCAGCAGGGCATCGATGTGGTGGTGCTGGAGGCAGGTGCGCTGCACACCACCGCGGACTTTCTGGCCGACGAGTGGGCGTCCTTTGCCCAACTCGCCTGGCTCGACACGCGCACCACCTCCGGCAGTTTTCGCCTGGCGCGGGATTTTCCAAATCTGCCAGCGTGGATCGTCAAGTCGGTGGGCGGCACCACCGTCCACTGGGCCGGGGCCAGCCTCCGGTTCCAGCCCCACGAGTTTGCGGCGCTCACCACCTATGGCGAGGTCGAAGGAGCCAACCTGCTCGACTGGCCGCTTACCTATGATGACCTGGCCCCCTATTATGAAAGCGCCGAGAAGCGCATGGGTGTAACCCGCACAAACGGCAACAAGGGTCTGCCCGGCAACAACAACTTCAAGGTGATGTATGCCGGTGCCCAGAAGATGGGGTACTCCTGCGATACCGGCCACATGGCAATCAACAGTGAGCCGCGTGACGGGCGCGCCGCCTGCCAGCAGCGTGGCTTCTGTTTCCAGGGGTGCAAGACCGGTGCCAAGTGGTCGACGCTTTACACCGAGCTTCCCAAGGGCATTGCCACCGGCCATCTCGAGCTTCGCCCGGAGTCCCATGTGGCGCGCATCGAGCATGACGAGAGCGGCAAGGTCACGGCCGTGGTCTACTTCGATGCCGAAGGCCGCGAGCAGCGTCAGAGGGCGCGTCTGGTCGCGGTGGCCGGTAACTCGATCGAGACGCCGCGGCTGCTGCTCAACTCCGCCAGCAACCTATTCCCGTCGGGTCTGGCCAACGGCTCAGGGCAGGTAGGGCGCAACTATATGCGCCACATGACCGGTTCGGTCTACGCCACCTTCGAGGAGCCCGTCCATATGTACAAGGGCACCACCATGGCCGGCATCATCGCCGATGAGGCGCGCCATGACCCGTCGCGTGGCTTCGTCGGCGGCTACGAGATGGAGACTCTGGCTCTGGGCCTACCGTTCATGGCAGCCTTCCTCGACCCTGGTGCCTGGGGGCCACGCTTCACCGGTGCCCTTGACCAGTATGACCACATGGCCGGCATGTGGCTGGTGGGCGAGGACCTGCCCCAGGAGGGTAACCGGATCACCCTCAATCCCGAGGTCACCGATCGATTCGGCCTGCCGGTGGCCAATGTCCACTACGACGACCACCCCAACGACGTTGCCATGCGCGAGCACGGCTACCGACAGGGTACAGAGCTCTACCGCTCGGTGGGAGCGAAGGATGTCTACGAGGTGCCGCCCTATCCCTCGACCCACAATCTGGGCACCTGCCGCATGAGCGAACGCCCCGAGGATGGCGTCTGCAACGCCTATGGCCGCGCCCACGAGATCCCTAACCTCTTCATCTCGGATGGCAGCCAGTTCACCACCTCGGCGGCGGAGAACCCCACCCTGACCATCGTCTCGCTGGCGATACGCCAGGCCGAACACATCGGCCAGCTGATGCTGCGCGGCGAGGTCTGATCCCTTTTGCCCCCGGCCATGGCCGGGGGCTGCCCATCCCCTTCATGCCCCCATATTGATTCCAGAAGGAGACTCCATGAGCTTTTATGGCGAGCAACACCCCGGCGTGCAGGCCGCCACTGCCGATTCCGACGGCTTTCGTCTCAACCACACCATGCTGCGGGTCAAGGATCCCGAGAAGGCATTGGCCTTTTATTCCCGGGTGTTCGGCATGCGCGTCCTGCGCCGGCTGGACTTCGAGGAGATGCAGTTCTCCCTCTACTTCCTGGCGAAGCTGGAGGCGGACGAGGTGGTCCCCGAGAGCGTGGGCGAACGTACGGTTTGGACCTTCAGCCAGCGCGGCCTGCTGGAGCTGACCCACAACTGGGGCACCGAGACGCAGGCCGATTTTGCCTACCATGACGGCAACGCCCAGCCTCAGGGCTTCGGTCATATCTGCTTCTCGGTGCCGGACCTCGAGGCTGCAGAAGCCTGGTTCGACAGCAACGGCATCGAGTTCATCAAGCGCAGTGACCAGGGCAAGATGAAGGACGTGGTCTTCGTCAAGGATGTCGACGGCTACTGGATCGAGGTGGTCCAGGCTGACCGCCTCGCCTCTCTGGGCGATTGATCCCCAAAGCCATCGGTCCTGGTCGGCCGATTACCCCAGGGCGTCGAGCAGCCGCTGCGTGGCCAGGAACAGCTGGCGGCGGGGCTGGGCGCCCTCGAGCACGCCGGCGTGTTCGCCGTCCAGGCTGAAGCGCAGCGCCGGCACGCCCTGGATGCCGAGGTCGCGGGCGGTGCGTTGGTCGTCCATCACCGCCTGGTGATAGGTACCCTGCTCCAGCGCCTGGTGCAGGGCGCTGCCGTCTAGCGCCAGGGTCTCGGCCAGCCGGGCGAGGGCCTGGGGGTCGGCCAGGTCCAGGCTCGCCTCGAAGAAACCGCGGAACAGCGCCCTGCGCATGGCGTCGCCCGCCCCGGGGTGATCGGCCGCCTGTGCCTCGGCCCAGGCGGCCGCCTCGTGGGCCAGCCGTGAGCGCGGCTGAATCCGCGGCAGCCGCAGGGTCATGCCGCGTTCGGTCGCCATGGGGTAGACGGCCCGTCCCCAGATGTCATGCAGGTAGTCGCCGTCCGGGTCGAGGGTCGGCTCGGGGGCGGGACGCAGCTCGAAGGCGCGCCAGCGGATCGTCACCTTCCCCCCGAAGCGCTCGGCCAGGGCGTCGAGCTCCGGCATCTCCAGGTAGCAGAAGGGACACACATAGTCGCTGAAGACGTCGAGCGTGATGCGCGGCTGGGTCATGGAGACTCCCCGTTCAGTTTGGCAGGAAAAGGCGGGCGGCCAGGCGGTGACGCAGTGGCCTCACGGCAAGGACCACCAGCACGATCAGCGCCAGCGCTTCCAGCCAGGTGGGCAGCAGCTCCTGAACCCGGGCCACCTGGAGCGGTATGTCGAGTTCCCACCAGCCGGCCAGCAGGTCCACGCCCAGGCCCAGCAGCACGGTGCTTGCCAGGATGCCGGCCAGATAGGCCACAAGCGCTCGGTTGCCCATCTCACGGCGGAACACGCCAAGGGTCGCCAGGCTGGTCACCGGTGCAGCGATCAGGAAGACCAGCACCGTGCCCGGGGAGACCCCGGCCAGCAGCAGGCCGGCGGCGATCGGCGTGGCGGCGGTGGCACACAGGTACATGGGGATGCCGATCACAGCCATCACCAGCATGGCACCCAGGCCGCTGCCCAGCCCGGCAAGCTGCTGAGGCGGTACCAGGGCGATCAGCGCCCCGGCCACCAGCAGGCCGGCCAGCAGCCAGAGGCTGATGTCGTCGAGGATGTCGCTGAAGGCATAGCTCAGCCCGGCGCGGAGCCGGCGCCCCAGGGTGGCAGGCGCCGGACTGGGCGAGGCCCGGGTTCCGCAGCCGCTGCCGCAGCCTCCCCCGCAGCTCGCCGCCGAGGCGGGTGCCGTTGCCTCGGCGACGTGGGTGCGCCCCACCAGCAGCCCGGTGACGATGGCGGTCAGCACCGCGCTGACGCCTCGCGCCAGGGCCATGAAGGGGCCCAGCAGCGCGTAGCTGATGGTCAGGGAGTCGATGCCGATGCCCGGCGTGCCGATCAGGAAGGCGGTGGTGGGGCCGCGGTCGGCCCCTCCGCGGTGCAGGGCCAGGGCGGTGGGAATGGCGCCGCAGGAGCAGAGCGGCAGCGGGGCACCGATCACCGCGGCGCGGGCCACGCTGCCAAGGCCCTGGCCGCCTACCCAGCGCGTCAGGGCGGCCTCGGAGATCACTCCCTTGATCAGGCCGGCGATACCCAGGCCCAGCAGCAGCCAGGGAGCGGCCGAGAGGGCGACATCGAGGATGGCCAGCAACAGTGTCATGGTGGGCTCCAGAAGGCGGGCAGGGGCTTGGGCGGCATCCTATCACGGCCCGCAGGCGAGCGAGGGGAAATGCGGGGGCGCGGTGCGCTCAGCCGGCGGCCAGGCAGGCCGGCAGGCTGTCATGTAAGGTGCGCGGCACGATGCCCAGGTCGTCGAAGGTGCCCACGTCCTCGCCGACCAGGGTGTCCTGCTGCATCAGGATCACCTGGTCCCGGGTCAGCGGCGGCGAGGGCAGGGGGGCGAGCAGGGCAGCCACGAGGCGCCAGGCCGCAAAGGGCACCGGCAGCAGGTGGCGCCGGCACGCCAGGTGGGCCAGGACCTGCTCGACGATCTGGCGGTAGGTGAGCCGCTCCGGGCCGCCCAGCTCGAACAGTCGGCGCTCCAGCGGACGTGCGCCGCTCAGGCGCACCGCGGCACGCGCCACGTCATCCACGTGCACCGGTTGCAGCCGGGTGCTGCCGCGGCCAAACAGGGGGAAGGCCGGCAGCCGTGCCAGGCGCACCAGCGCCGTGAGGAAGGCGTCGTCGGGGCCGAACAGCACCGCGGGGCGCAGCAGGATCGCCTTGGGCAGGGCATCGATCATGGCACGCTCCCCGGCGGCGCGGGCACGCACATAGGCGGAGGGGGAGCGCTCGGCGACACCGATGCCGGAGACATGCACCAGTCGGCTCACGCCGGCCTCCCGAGCGAGACGCGCCAGGCGCTCGGCGCCCGCGACGTGGATCGCCTCGAAGGTGAGGCCGGCACGGGGCCGTTCCACATAGAGGCTCACCGCGTTGATCACCGCGCCGCTGCCGGCAAGGGCAGCGGCGACCTGCGGCTCGTCGCGCAGGTCGCAGGCCACGGCCTCCACGCGGTCACCGGCTTCCAGCCAGTCGGGCAGGCGCGGGCGCCTCGTCGCGATGCGCACCGGTCGGCCGGCCTCCACCAGTTCGCGCACGATGGCGCGGCCCAGAAAGCCGGTGCCGCCGACGACCGTGGTGGGGGCCTCCTGCATGTCGCGTCCTTCGTGCTGCCGGGAAAGCCCCTATCCTGCCAGGCTCGCGGTAGGGCGTCATGTCCGGTGGGTCACGGCTGGAGAGCGCCCGCGGGGCGGTGTAGGCTTGGCCGCTTCCTTCCATCCTTGCCGGAGCCCGCCATGAGCGACCTTCCTCACTGTCCCGCCTGTGATTCCGCCTTCACCTACGACGACGGCCTGCAGTATGTCTGCCCGGAGTGCGGTCACGAGTGGTCCCGCGACGCCGCCACCGACGTGGCCGACCAGGCCCCCCAGGTGCGCGACGCCAACGGCAACCCCCTGGCCGATGGCGACACCGTGACCGTCATCAAGGACCTCAAGGTCAAGGGCTCGTCTCTGGTCGTGAAGGTGGGCACCCGGGTCAAGAACATCCGCCTGGTGGAGGGCGACCACGATATCGACTGCAAGGTCGACGGCATCGGCCCCATGAAGCTGAAGTCCGCGTTTGTCAAAAAAGCATAAGCGTCAAAAAGGCATAAGCGTCAAGCCGGCCTCCCACCGATAATCCTGCCCAATGAGAACGATTGTCGTTATTGATGGGATCGGCGGCGAACGTGCCGGCATCTTCCCCGCAGGACCCTGCAAACGCTCTGGTGCTCTTCACATCGGCTCGATACAGGACTAAAATGGTCCCCAATCGAGGCGCGGCCCCTTCGGGCCGCGCGCCACCGAGGAGGGCAGCATGCTCAAGCTTTCGCGGCTGACGGACTATGCCGCCGTGGTGATGGCCCAGATTGCCCGTCATCCGGAGCACTCCCATGCGGCAGGGGAGCTGGCCGAGGCGGTGCAGCTGCCGCATCCCACGGTCTCCAAGACCCTCAAGATGCTGGTCAAGGCGGGACTCCTGGAGTCGCGGCGCGGTGCCCAGGGGGGCTACTCCCTGGCGCGGCCGGCATCCAGGATCACCGCCATCGACATCATCACCGCCATCGAGGGCCCGGTGGCCATGACCGAATGCAGCCATGCCGAGGGCGACTGCGACCTGGCCGCCACCTGCGGCGTCGCCGACAACTGGCAGCGGGTGTCGCTGGCCGTGCGCACCCTGCTCGACAGCGTGACCCTGGCCCACCTGGCCGACACCGCGCCGATCAAGCTGCCGGTGCAGCTGCCCATCCAGAGCGTGACCCTGGCCGCCGACACGGCCTGAGTCGCCTTACCGAATCCAAAGCGGCGAGCCTGGCTCGCCGGCCCAACCGCCCGGGGAGGGGAGACATCATGGCAAGTCAGGAAATGGAACAGCTTGTCCGTCGCGAATACAAGGAAGGCTTCGTGACCGACATCGAGAGCGACACGTTGCCACCAGGCCTCGACGAGGGCACCATCGCCTTCATCTCGAAGAAGAAGGGCGAGCCCGAGTGGATGCTGGATTGGCGCCTGGAGGCCTACCGCAAGTGGCTGACGATGACGCCGCCCTCCTGGGCCCATCTCGACTATCCGCCCATCGACTACCAGGCGATCTCCTACTTCAGCGCGCCCAAGCGCCCGGAGGATCGCCCCCAGAGCCTGGATGAGGTGGACCCCAAGCTGCTCGAGACCTACGAGAAGCTGGGCATTCCCCTGCACGAGCGTGCGGCACTCGCCGGCGTGGCGGTGGATGCGGTATTCGACTCCGTCTCGGTGACCACCACCTTCAAGGAGAAGCTCTACGAGGCAGGAGTGATCTTCTGCTCCATCTCCG
Organism: Halomonas sp. JS92-SW72; assembly: GCF_003547075.1. Taxonomy (NCBI): domain Bacteria; kingdom Pseudomonadati; phylum Pseudomonadota; class Gammaproteobacteria; order Oceanospirillales; family Halomonadaceae; genus Halomonas; species Halomonas sp. JS92-SW72. The sequence continues at coordinate 349,055 of NZ_CP032147.1, read as the reverse complement.
AGGCGGTGAAGGACTATCCCGAGCTGATCAAGCAGTACCTGGGCACCGTGGTGCCGGTGACCGACAACTATTTTGCGGCGCTCAACTCCGCGGTGTTCACCGACGGCTCCTTCGTCTTCGTGCCCAAGGGCGTGACCTGCCCCATGGAGCTCTCCACCTACTTCCGTATCAACGCCGCCAACACCGGCCAGTTCGAGCGCACCCTGATCATCTGCGAGGAGGGCGCCCAGGTCTCCTACCTCGAGGGCTGCACCGCGCCGATGCGTGACGAGAACCAGCTGCACGCGGCGGTGGTCGAGCTGGTGGCCCTGGACGACGCCTACATCAAGTACTCCACGGTGCAGAACTGGTACCCGGGCGACGAGGACGGCAAGGGCGGCATCTACAACTTCGTCACCAAGCGTGGCGACTGCCGCGGCGACCGCTCGCGCATCAGCTGGACCCAGGTCGAGACCGGCTCCGCCATCACCTGGAAGTACCCCTCCTGCGTGCTGCGCGGGAAGGACAGCATCGGCGAGTTCTATTCCGTGGCGGTGACCAACGGCCGCCAGCAGGCCGACACCGGCACCAAGATGATCCATATCGGCGAGGGCAGCCGCTCCAGCATCATCTCCAAGGGGATCTCCGCCGGCCGCAGCAACCAGTCCTACCGCGGCCTGGTGAAGATCGGGCCCCGTGCCAAGGGGGCGCGCAACTTCACCCAGTGTGACTCCCTGCTGATCGGCGACCAGTGCGGTGCCCATACCTTCCCCTATCAGGAGATCGGCAACAGCACCGCCACCGTGGAGCACGAGGCGACCACCTCCAAGATCGGCGAGGATCAGCTCTTCTATTGCCAGAGCCGCGGCATCTCCGAGGAGGACGCGGTGAGCATGATCGTCAACGGCTTCTGCAAGGACGTCTTCCAGGAGCTGCCAATGGAGTTTGCCGTGGAGGCCGAGGCGCTGCTGAGTGTCACCCTGGAAGGCGCGGTCGGCTAATCCCCCATTTTCAGAATTCAAAGGTAATGAAGATGCTCGAAGTCAAGGATCTGCACGTCACGGTCGAGGGCAAGGAAATCCTCAAGGGCCTTACCCTGACCATCAATGCCGGCGAAGTGCACGCCATCATGGGCCCCAACGGCGCCGGCAAGTCCACCCTCTCCGCGGTGATCGCCGGCAAGGAGGGCTACGAGGTCACGCAAGGCTCGATCACCTTCGAGGGTCAGGACGTGCTGGAGATGGAGGTCGAGGAGCGGGCCCTGGCCGGCATGCTGCTGGGCTTCCAGTATCCGGTGGAGATCCCCGGGGTGAAGAACATCTACCTGCTCAAGGCGGCGCTCAATGCCAAGCGGGCCGCCAACGGTCAGGAGGATATCCCGGCGCCGGAGTTCCTGAAGCTGGTCAAGGAGAAGATCGCCGAGATGAAGATGGACGCCAGCTTCCTGCAGCGCTCCGTCAACGAAGGCTTCTCCGGCGGCGAGAAGAAGCGCAACGAGATCCTGCAGATGCTGGTGCTGCAGCCCAAGCTCGCCATGCTCGACGAGATCGATTCCGGCCTCGATATCGACGCCATGAAGGTGGTCGCCGACGGCGTCAACAGCCTGCGCGCCGAGGATCGCGGCATCCTGCTGGTGACCCACTACCAGCGCCTGCTCGACTACATCGTGCCGGACAAGGTGCACGTGCTGGTGGACGGCCGCATCGTCAAGAGCGGCGGCGCCGACCTGGCCCTCGAGCTCGAGTCCCGCGGCTATGACTGGGTGCTGGAGGAGACCGCTGCATGAGCGATGTTCAGACCTTTCTCGACCGCCTGGCCGAGCTCGGCGCCCGGCGCGGGCCTGAGCCGACCTGGATCGCCGCCCGGCGCCAGGCCGGGGCCGCGCGCTTCGAGGCGCTGGGCTTTCCGACCCGCCGCGACGAGGCCTGGAAGTACACCGACGTGCGCGCCATCGCCCGGGGCGACTTCGCCCTGGCCGAGGACGCCGAGTTCTCCCAGGCCAGTGCCGCGGCGCTGACGCTGCCTCTCGACGCCCATCGGCTGACCTTCGTCGACGGTCACTTCTCGGCGGTGCTCTCCCAGCTCGACGGCCTGCCGGCCGGCGTGGCGCTGCTGCCGCTCTCACGAGCCCTGGAGGAGAACCACGAGGCGGTGGGTGGCCCCCTGGGCCGGCTAACCGGTGTCGACTTCTCGCCCTTCTCGGCGCTCAATACCGCCTTCATGGAGGAGGGCGCGGTGCTGCGCCTGGCGCCGGGCACCGTGGTAGAGAAGCCGATCATCCTGCAGTTCCTCTCCCGGGCCGGCGAGCGGGCGGTGATGAGCCATCCGCGCATCCTGGTGGAGGCCGGCGGTCGCAGCCAGGCGACCCTGATCGAGCACCACGTGGGGGAGGAGGCCGCGGCCAACTTCACCAACCTGGTGGCGGAGATCATGCTCGACCGCGGCGCGATCCTGACCCACTACAAGCTGCAGGAGGCGCCCCTGGCCGACCTGCACGTGGCCAGCATCCACGTGGAGCAGGGCCGCGACAGCACCTACACCTCGTTCAACCTGAACCTGGGCGGCGGCCTGGTGCGTACCGACCTGATCAGCGAGCTCAACGGTCAGGGCGCCACCGCCAACTTCTACGGCCTCTTCTACGGGCAGGGCCGCCAGCATGTGGACAGCCACACCGTGGCCAACCACAACGCGCCCCACACCTACTCCAACGAGAACTACAAGGGCATCCTCGACGACCGCGCCCATGGCGTGTTCAACGGCAGGGTGGTGGTCAAGCGCGACAGCCAGAAGATCGAGGGCTACCAGAGCAACGCCAACCTGCTGCTCTCCGACCGTGCCGAGATCGACGCCAAGCCGGAGCTCGAGATCTACGCCGACGACGTCAAGTGCTCCCATGGCACCACCACCGGCCAGCTCGACGAGGAGGCGATCTACGCCCTGCGCGCCCGCGGCATCGACCGCCAGACCGCGCGTGGCCTGCTGACCCTGGCCTTCGCCGGCGAGGTGCTCGAGGCGGTGAGCCTGGATGCGATTTCCGAGCGCGTGGAGCTGGCGGTGGCCGGCAAGCTGCCGGAGCGCTTCAACCTGGCCGGGCTGGTGGAAGCCGCCGCGGCCCTGGGCGACGAGTGAGCGCGCCCCCGACGAGGAACTCGCCATGACTGAACTGGCTACCCGCGATGCCGACGCGCCCGTCCTGGACGTGGCGGCGATCCGCGCGGACTTTCCGATCCTCGCTCGCCAGGTGCACGGCCGGCCGCTGGTCTATCTCGACAACGCGGCCACCAGCCAGACCCCGCGGCAGGTGATCGCGGCGTTCGACGACTACTACAGTCGCTACAACGCCAACATCCACCGCGGCCTGCACACCCTGGCGGACGAGGCCACCGCGGCCTTCGAGGGCACCCGGGAGACGGTGCGCGGCTTCCTGAACGCGGCCGAGCATCGCGAGATCATCTTCACCCGCGGCACCACCGAGGCGATCAACCTGGTGGCCAACAGCTGGGGCCGCGCCAACCTGAAGGCCGGCGACGAGGTGCTGATCTCGCGCCTGGAGCACCACTCCAATATCGTGCCCTGGCAGCTCCTGGCCGCCGAGCTCGGCTTCACCATCAAGGTGATCCCGGTGGACGAGCGCGGCGTGCTGGACCTCGACGCCTACCGGGGACTCTTCACCGAGCGCACCCGGCTGGTGGCGGTCAACCACGTCTCCAATGCCTTCGGCACCGTCAACCCGGTCAAGACGATGGCCGCCATCGCCCACGCCCAGGGCGCGCTGATCCTGGTGGATGGCGCCCAGGCCACCCCCCACCAGACGGTGGACGTGCGCGACATCGACGCCGACTTCTATGCCTTCTCCGGCCACAAGGTCTATGGCCCGACCGGGGTGGGCGTGCTCTACGGCAAGGCGGCGCTGCTCGAGGCGATGCCGCCCTGGCAGGGCGGCGGCGAGATGATCAGGACGGTCTCCTTCGAGGCCGGCACCACCTTCGCCGAGATCCCCCACAAGTTCGAGGCCGGCACCCCGGCCATCGCCGAGGTGATCGCCCTGGGCGTGGCGCTCCAGTGGGTGTCAGGCGTTGGCCTGGGCGCCATCGGGGCCTGGGAGAACCGTCTGCTCGAGCACGCTACCGCCGCGGTGTCACACATCGACGGACTGCGCATCCTGGGCACCGCCCCGGGCAAGGCGGGGGTGCTGTCGTTTGTGGTCGAGGGCGCCCACGCCCAGGACATCGGCCTGCTGATCGACCAGCTCGGCGTGGCGATCCGCACCGGCCACCACTGCGCCCAGCCGCTGCTGGCCCAGTTCGGCGTGGATGCCACCTGCCGGGCGTCGTTTGCCGCCTACAACACCTTGGACGAGATCGACACCTTCGCCGAGGCGCTGACCCGCGTCATCGGCATGGTGCGCTAAGGACGCCCATGAGCGAAATCGAGCAGATAGCCAGCCTCGAGAAGGGGCAGACCCTGCCGCTGCAGCGTGACGTGGAGGCGATCTCCATTCCCTTCGGCAAGACCGTCACCCTGGCCGAGGACAGCATCGTCAGCGTGATGCAGGCCAAGGGCAGCACGGTCAGCGTCGGCTTCGAGGGTCGCCTCTACCTGATCGAGGGCGCCAACCTCGACGCCCTGGGCCTGGAGGCCCTGCCGCGGCCGACCCTGGCCGAGGACGCCTCCGAGGAGGAGATCGAGCAGTTCGTCTGGGACCAGCTGCGTACCTGCTTCGACCCGGAGATCCCGGTCAACATCGTCGACCTGGGGCTGGTCTACGGCTGTCGCATCGAGCGGCTGATCAGCGGCGAGCGTATCGTCACCATCCGCATGACCCTGACCGCCCCCGGCTGCGGCATGGGGGATGTGATCGCCGCCGACGCGCGCAACAAGATCCTCGGTGCCCCGCAGATCAGCAAGGTGCATACCGAGATCGTCTTCGATCCGCCCTGGAGTCGTGAGATGATGAGCGAAGAGGCCCGGCTCGAACTCGGCATGTTCTGACGGCGGCCTGGCCACACGCCCGGGGAGGGCCATGAAGCGAACCGCCTGGAAGGCCCTGCGGGGGCTGCTGATGACCCTGGGGGCCGCCGCGCTGCTGGCGGCCCTGCTGTTCGTGGCAGCCAATCTCTGGGTGCTGGGCCGGACCCACTCGCGCATCGAGCACACCCTGCCGCTGTGCGGCGGCGAGCGGGTGGGGATCGTCTTCGGCACCTCCCACTGGACCCGCAGCGGCGTTCGCAATCCCTACTTCGATGCGCGCATGAGCGCCTCGGCCCGGCTGCTGCGCCTGGGCCGCGTCGATCACCTGCTGCTCTCCGGCGACAACCGTACCCGCTTCTACAACGAGCCCGTGACCATGTGGCGCGACCTGCGCGGTCGCCAGGTGGCCGATGCCGACCTGACGCTGGACTACGCCGGCTTCAGCACCTTCGACACCCTGGCCCGGGCTCGGGAGGTGTTCGGCGTCGAGCAGGCGCTGCTGATCACCCAGGCCTGGCACCTGCCCCGGGCGCTGTTCATCGCCGATGCGCTGGGGCTGGAGGTCACCGGCTGCGCGGTGCCATCGCCCTCGCGCAAGGTCAGCGGAGAGTGGCGGCTGCAGGCACGGGAGTGGGTGGCGCGGGTGGCCACCCTGGGGGATCTCTATGTGTGGGGACGCGAGCCCTACTTCCTGGGGCCGCTGGAGCCGCTGGAGATTGCCCCGCGCTCCTGGGAAGCCTGGCTGTTCACTGCCGACGGCGAGGCTCCCGCGGAAGACGATGGCATCACCGGCGAGGGCGGCTGACGGGGAGGGGCGAAAAGTGAAGGGCCCTGAAAGTGAGGGGCCCTGAAGGTGCGGTGAAGCTGAGGCGCCGGGCTCAGCGCCGGCGCGGCTTTTGCTGGGCGTAGAGCTCGCGGATTAGTGCGCGGCAGCCCTTCCAGCACTCCTCGATCACCGGCTCGATGGCATCGGGCAGGGGATGGGTATAGAGGGTCGAGAGGGCCTGCATCAGCACCCGCTCCTGCTCGAGGAGCTCGCCGATCACCACCTGGCTCTCGTTGCCGACGAAGCTCTTCAGCCGGCTCCACAGCCACATGTAGTCGTCGCGCTCCACGTCGGCATCGCGGGGCAGCATGTTGAGATGCTTGCGTGACAGCTCCTGAAGCTCGCGCATCGACCGGCTCCTGGCCTCGTAGTGAGGCTTCAGGGTGTCACGCAGGGCTGGGCGCAGGCGCTCCAGATTGTCCTGGAAATAGTCGATGCTGTCGGCCAGCGCCTCCAGGGCGCTGTCCATCGCCACCTGGCGATTGTCGAGAAACATGAGCGGTCACCTCCTCCGGTGACGCAGATTGTGGCCGGGGAAACACTGTTTTACTACCCCCGGGAAGGAATAAATATCCCCCTATTGGGCCTGGCCGGCGGCGTTCTGGCAATTACCCCTTGGGTTTAGGCGGTGCCTTGCGGTTGGGGGCGGCATTCTTCTCGATATGCTCGATGATCAGGCCGGCGATGTCCTTGCCGGTGGCGGTCTCGATGCCCTGCAGGCCGGGGGAGGAGTTGACCTCCATGATCACCGGGCCGTGGTTGGAGCGCAGCAGGTCCACGCCTGCCACCCGCAGGCCCATGGCCTTGGCGGCGCGGATCGCCGTGGAGCGCTCCTCCGGCGTGATGCGGATCACGCTGGCGGTGCCGCCGCGGTGCAGGTTGGAGCGGAACTCCCCCTCGGCGGCCTGGCGCTTCATGGCCGCCACCACCTTGTCGCCGATCACGAAGCAGCGGATATCGGCGCCGCGGGCCTCCTTGATGTACTCCTGTACCATGATGTTGGCCTTCATGCCCATGAAGGCCTGGATCACGCTCTCGGCGGCCTGGTTGGTCTCCGCCAGCACCACGCCGATGCCCTGGGTGCCCTCCAGCAGCTTGATGACCAGCGGTGCCCCCTTGACCATGGTGATCAGATCGGGGATGTCGTCGGGCGAGTGGGCGAAGCCGGTGATCGGCAGGCCCAGCCCCTTGCGGGAGAGCAGCTGCAGTGAGCGCAGCTTGTCCCGGGAGCGGGTGATGGCCACCGAGTCGTTGATCACGTAGGTGCCCATCATCTCGAACTGGCGCAGCACGGCGCAGCCGTAGAAGGTCACCGAGGCACCGATGCGCGGGATCACCGCGTCGAAGGGCTCGAGCTCCTCGCCCTTGAGGTGGATCGAGGGATGGTGGGCGGCGATGCTCATGTAGCAGCGCAGGGTATCCACCACCCGGATGCTGTGGCCCCGCTGTTCGGCGGCTTCCACCAGGCGGCGGGTGGAGTAGAGATTGCGGTTGCGTGACAGCAGCGCGATATGCATCGAGGGGCTCCAGTGGCCGGGGGTCGGGGTGGCGTTCGCTTCAGGGTTCGCCGTGGAGGAAGGCGGCGCCGGGCGCCACCAGCAGACGGCGCAGGGCGCGGCGGCCCAGCAGCATGGGGTGGCGCATGTTGCGGCGGTCGGTCAGGGTCAGCTCCACCGGGAACTCCAGCTCGCCCAGGCGCATGCTGGTGCGGATCACATAGCGCCACTCCTCCTGGCCGTTGGAGCTGCGTACCTTGCGGCGGTCATGCAGGTGCATGCGGAACACGTGGGGCGGCGTGTGCGGGCCGCCGCTGCGCGTCGTGAAGCTGACCCACAGGTGGCCGTCCTCCTCGAAGGATTCGATATCCTCGGCGTGCAGCGCCGAGGTGCGCGCGCCGGTGTCGGCCTTGGCGCACAGGGTCAGGTGCATCTCCGGCAGTTCCACCATCTCACGACGGCCGATCACCGCCTTGGGGGTGTAGGGCAGTTCTCTCATGCTCATGGGAATCCTTGCAGGCCTGTCAGCGGGTCAGGGCGGCCAGCCGGCGGCCGATCGGGCTCTCCGGGGCGGCCTCGCGCAGGGTCATCAGCACCGGCAGCCGCAGCCGCGGCACCAGCGCGAGGTCGCGGGCCACGCTCATGAAGTCGGCGGCCTCACAGTTGGCCAGTCGTCCGAGGAAGCTGGGCAGCCGCTCGCCATCCTCCAGGTGGCGCCAGCCGCGCCCGGCCATGGCCGCCAGCAGGTCGGGGCCGCAGGCGTCGTCATCGGCCAGCAGCTCGTCGTACCAGGCGCCGGCCAGCTCGCTCTCGGCGCCGGCCACGGCGCGCACGCAGGCGGAGAACGCTTCGATGTCGCCGGCCCGTGCCGCCGCCTCGCCGCAGTCGCGCAGTGCCCGGGCAAGGCCAGCCCCGATGGCCACATGCTCCAGACAGTAGCACAGCGAGGTGAGCACTTCGTGGGGCAGCTCGGGCAGTCGGGTGGCCAGCCGGGCCTGCTCATCGGCGTCCATGCGCACGACGAAGTCCGCCAGTCCCTGCAGGCCCAGGGCCTGCCAGTCGATGGGCTGCTGGCCGCTCAGGTAGGCCTCCACCGGCTCCAGATGCTGGCTGGCCGGCAGGTCCAGGTCGAGGCTGGCACGGGCATGCAGCAGGGCCTGAAAGGGCAGCGAGGGCGTGAAGGCGAGCGGGTTGTCCTTCATCAGGTTGTCCACTGCCTCGCCGTCCTCGCGCCCGACGCTTTGCACGCTGCGCCCCAGGGTCTCCAGCAGGCGCTGCAGGAAGGCGTCGCGGGGCGCCGGCACCAGCTGGCCCTGTTCGTCCAGGGGCAGGGCGAGGAACCAGATGACCGGCTCGGGCATGTCACCCAGGCGGAACACCAGGCCGAGACGCGCCTGGCCCTGCCAGGGGGCCGGCCAGGCCTGCTCGCCCGCCTCGAAGGCCGCCAGGGTCGCCATCTCGCAGGGCTCGACGCGTCTGCCCAGATGGTAGAGCCGTACCGCGGCGCCGCTGCGCACGAAGAAGTCATGTAAGGTGTTGATGGGCTGCATGCTCTCTCCCGTCGTCGAACCGTGCACTCTACCTTGGTCGTGCCTTGCTGTCAGCAGCTTCGGGGCGGCCGGGAGGGGGTGGCTGGTCAATTCTTGAACGATGCGCGGCGAGGCCCGTGAGACGTGGCCCCTGGACGCCTTTCCAGAGTTTATCCACAGCCCCGTTCAGGAAAACTGTGAACTGTGCACAACGCTGCCCGAGACGCCGTCGCGCTGTGCACAACCCCGGGGATTGCGCCCGGCGATGAGCGTGCGGTGGGGTGGTCGGGGAGGGAGCCGGTGGGGATAATGGTGGCTCATGCACCAGAGGACGTCACCATGAGTGTTCATCAGGAGCTGGCGGCGGCCCTGCGCGAGCTGGAAGCCACCATGCGCGCCACCGACCAGTGGCGAATGGCCCGACCAGACCCCATCGCTTTCGAGAGCGTCGAGCCCTTCTGTGCCGACACCATGTCGCTGCCCCAGTGGCTGCGCTTCGTCTTCATCGTGCGCCTGGAGGCGCTGGTGGAGGCGCGGGCACCGATGCCGGCGAAGTGCGAGGTAGCCCCCGCCGTGGAGGCGTGGCTGGCCCAGTCCGGGGTCAGCGGGGTCGAGGGGCGGATGCTGATCCAGGCCGTGGCGTCGGTCGACCGGCTGGTCACCGAGAACTGAGGCCGTGGTGGCCTGTGGCCTTGCGGCTGCCACAGGCACCCGATGACACGCCGTAGCACGCCGGCCCTCCCGGGCCGGCGGGTCTACTCGGCCGTCGCCAGCAGGCTGGCGTTGCCGCCCGCGGCGGTGGTGTCGATGCACAGGTGGCGCTCCACCACATAGCGTTCCGGGGCGATGGTCTGGGTCTCCAGTGGTACGATGGCCCCGTCGCGCTCAGCCAGGGCCATGCGAAGCTCGCGGGTCCAGTCGCTGGCACCGGCCGCGGCCACGGCCGCAATGCCGCTGACCTGGCTCAGCGTCTCGGCCTCGAGGCGGCCATCGAGGCCGACCACGGGCGCCCCGGCATCGACCAGCGGCTGCACGGCCTGGGCCGCCCCCGGGGCGACGAGCACCGCCGCACAGCCCGCGCCCAGCGCCTGGGCCGCCTGGGCGATGGCGATCTCCAGGGTCGGCCCCAGGCAGAGCACCGGGCCCTTCGGATAGAACGAAAGCCGGTTGCTCTCTCCCGTCGGCCCCGGCAGGGTCTGCGGGGTCAGGTCCAGGGCCGCGGTCTCGGCCAGCGCCTTGCGGATCACACCACGCTTCCCCGACAGCGTGCGGCGCAGTACCTCGACCCGATCGGGACGCGCCGCCCAGTTGCGGGCGTCCAGGGCATCCAGGGCCGACTGCAGATCACCGAGGGACACGGCATTTCCCGTCGGTGCCTCGTGCTGCTCCGCGGCGGCGGTGCGGCGGAAGCGGGCCACATAGAGCGGGCCGCCGGCCTTGGGCCCGGTGCCCGAGAGGCCCTCGCCACCGAAGGGCTGGGAACCGACGATGGCACCGATCTGGTTGCGGTTCACGTAGATGTTGCCCACATGGAGCCGTTCGACGATCTGCTGGACCCGGTCGTCGATCCGGGTATGCAGGCCGAAGGTCAGCCCGTACCCCCGGTCGTTGATCGCGTCGACCACCTTGTCGAGGTCGCGGGCCTTGAAGGTGGCCACGTGCAGCACCGGGCCGAAGATCTCGCGTTCGAGCTCCTCGATGCCCCCGACCTCGACCACCGCCGGGGTGACGAAGGTGCCGACATCCGGCACGGGCAGCGTCTTGATCACCTTGCCGGCCTTCGCCTGGGCCGCCACATAGGCGCCGATCTCGGCCTGGGCCTCGGCGTCGATCACCGGCGAGACGTCGGTGTCGGTGTTCCAGGGGTCGCCGATGGTGAGCGCGTCCATGGCGCCGTCGAGCATGTCGAGCAGGCGCTGGCGCGCCTCCTCCTGGACGTAGAGCATCCTGAGCGCCGAGCAGCGCTGGCCGGCCGACTGGAAGGAGGAGATCAGGATGTCGCGCACCGCCTGCTCGGTGAGCGCCGTGGAGTCGACGATCATCGCATTGAGCCCGCCGGTCTCGGCGATCAGCACCGCATCCGGCCCGGCATTCCGGGCCAGGGCCTGGTGGATGATCTGCGCCACCGGGGTCGAGCCGGTGAAGCAGACCCCGGCGATGCGCGGATCGCTGGTCAAGGGTCCGCCCACCGTCGGCCCGTCGCCGGGCAGCAGCTGCAGGGCCGCCTCGGGCAGGCCGGCCTCGCGCATCAGCTCGACGGCGCGGGCGGCGATCAGCGGCGTCTGCTCGGCGGGCTTGGCGAGCACGGCGTTGCCGGCGGCCAGGGCCGCGGCGATCTGGCCGGTGAAGATGGCCAGCGGGAAGTTCCAGGGGCTGATGCAGACGAAGATGCCGCGGGCGCTGCCGGGCGCCTCCGCCTCGAGTCGCTCGCCCTCATTGGCGTAGTAGCGCAGGAAGTCCACCGCCTCGCGCACCTCGGCGATGCCGTCGAACATCATCTTGCCCGCCTCGCGGGTGGTGATCACGGTCAGCTCGGCGATGTGCTCTTCATAAAGGTCGGCGGTGCGGCGCAGCACCTCGGCACGCTCGGCCGCCGGCCGCGCCGACCAGTCAGCGAAACCGGCCTCGGCGGCGTCGAGGGCGGCCGACACCTCCTCCGGGGTTGCCTCATGCACCCGGCCCACCACCCGGGAGGTGTCGGCAGGGGAGACCACATCGCGAGCCTCCCCCCGGGGTGCTGGGCTGCCCGCCAGCATGGGGCCGGCGGTCCAGGTGGCGTCGGCGAAGCCCTCACGCGCCTCGAGCAGCGGCAGGATCGAGGCGGGTTCGTTGATCCGGTAGCCCTTGGAATTCCTGCGCTCGGGAGCGAAGAGCTCGCCGGGCTGGCGGATCAGCGGGCTCGAGATGGCGTCCCCCAGCTGCTGCATCCCGGCCACCGGGTCCTTCGAGACCTGGTTCGGCGGAATCGAGGCGTCCACCACCTGGTTCACGAAGGAGGAGTTGGCGCCGTTCTCCAGCAGGCGGCGCACCAGGTAGGCCAGCAGGTCGCGGTGCGCACCCACCGGGGCGTAGATGCGGCAGTGGGTGCCCTCCGCCTGCTTGACGATCTGGTGCAGCGACTCGCCCATGCCGTGCAGGCGCTGGAACTCGTAGCTCTCCTTGTCGTCTCCCGCCATGGCGACCACGGCGGCACAGGTATGGGCGTTGTGGGTCGCGAACTGGGGGTAGATGCGGTCGCGCCGGTCGAGCAGCAGCTGGGCGCAGGCCATGTAGCTGACGTCGGTGTTGACCTTGCGGGTGAAGACCGGGAAGGTCTCGACCCCCATCTCCTGGGAGAGCTTGATCTCGGTATCCCAGTAGGCCCCCTTAACCAGCCGCACCATGATCCGGCGGTCGAACCGTTCGGCGAGGTCGTAGAGCGCCTCGATCACCGGTCCGGCGCGGCGCCCATAGGCCTGCACCACGACGCCGAAGCCGTCCCAGCCATCCAGGCAAGGATCGGCCATCAGCGCCTCGATGATATCGAGGGAAAGATCCAGCCGGTCCTGCTCCTCGGCGTCGATGTTGAAGCCGATATTGGCCTTGGCCGCCTGCCGTACCAGCTCCAGGGCGCGGGGCAGGAGCTCGGTCATCACCGTGTCGCGGTGGGTGTACTCATAGCGCGGATGCAGCGCCGAGAGCTTCACCGAGATGCCGGGGCTGCCGCGCACGTCGCCCTTGGCCTGCTTGGCGATGGCGGTGATCGCCTTGGCGTAGGCCGCGTGGTAGCGCCTGGCATCCTCGTCGGTGCGGGCTGCCTCGCCCAGCATGTCGTAGGAGTAGGTGTAGCCCTGCTTCTCGAGCTCGCGGGCATTCTTCATGCCCTCCTCGATGGTCTGGCCGAGCACGAACTGGCGCCCGAGGATCTTCATCGACTGGCCCACCGCGGTGCGCACTACCGGCTCGCCCATGCGGCGGACCAGGCCGCGCAGCGCCCGCACCGGCCCCTTGGGGTCGTCGTCCAGCACCTTGCCGGTCAGCATTAGCGCCCAGGTCGAGGCGTTGACCATCGAGGAGGAGGACTTGCCCAGGTGGGCGCCCCAGTCGGAGGGCTCGATCTTGTCGTGGATCAGGTCGTCGATGGTCTCCGCATCGGGCACGCGCAGCAGCGCCTCGGCCAGGCACATGAGCCCCACGCCCTCGGCGGTGGAGAGGCCGTATTCGGCCAGGAACGCCTCCATCATCGAGGGCTTCTTCTCCTTGCGCACGCGCTCCACATATCCGGCGCCGGCGTCGGCCACTCGCCGCCGCTCCTCCTCCGACAGCCGCAGCTGTCCGACGAGCCCATTGAGCACCGTAGCCTCATCGGCGGAATAGTGGGCGCGGATACGTGCACGAGCCTCGCTCACGGCGCCCTGGGGGTGAAGGTCTGCCTTGTTCATGCTCTGACTCCCTGGGGTTGTGACACTCCGCGTTGAGATGACAGCTGAAAGGGCTCCCGCAGGACCCCTTTCATTGCGCCGGGCGTGTCAGGTGCCCTTCTAGCGATGGATGTGCTGATACTCGCCGGCATCGGCGGTGAGGCTGCTCACCACCACGATGGCCACCATGGAGGCGATGAAGCCGGGAATGATCTCGTAGATGCCGGGCCCGCCCATGAAGGAGCCGCTCCAGCCGAGCGAGATCCAGATCATGACGGTGGCGGCACCCACCACCATGCCGGCAATGGCACCGGCACCGTTGGTGCGCGGCCACATCAACGACAGGATGATCAGCGGGCCAAAGGCGGCACCGAAGCCGGCCCAGGCGTTGCTGACCAGGCCCAGCACCTGGGAGTCCTCGTCGGAGGCGATGACGACCGCCACCAGGCCGACGATCACCACGCAGGCCCGGCCGATGGCCACGAGCTCCTTCTCGCTGGCCTCCTTGCGCAGGAACAGGCGATAGAAGTCCTCGGTCAGCGAGGAGGAGGACACCAGCAGCTGACTGGAGATGGTGCTCATGATCGCGGCCAGCAGCGCCGCGTAGAGGAAGCCGGTGATCAGCGGGTGGAACAGCAGGTTCGCCAGGATGATGAAGATGGTCTCCGGATCCTGGACATCCAGGCCGTTTCGCACCGCGTAGGCGCGGCCGAAGATGCCGAGCGAGATGGCGCCGATCAGGGAGATCGCCATCCAGCTCATGCCGATGTTGCGGGCGACGGGCACGTCCTTGAGAGAGCGGATGGCCATGAAGCGCACGATGATGTGTGGCTGCCCGAAATAGCCAAGCCCCCAGGCCACCGCCGAGAGCCAGCCGATGAAGGTCAGTCCCGCCGTCCAGGACAGCAGGGTGGGGTCGACGCTATTGAGGGTCTCGGACGCCTGGGAGAAACCGCCGCCGCCTTCCCCGAAGAGCACCACCGTCGGCATCAGCACCAGCGCCAGCATCATGATGCAGCCCTGCACGAAGTCGGTCAGGCTCACGGCCAGGAAGCCGCCCACTACCGTATAGACAAGCACCACGCCCAGCGTGATCACCACCCCCATGGCGTAATCGCTCATGCCACCGAAGTTGTAGATGCCCGAGAACGCGCTTTCGAACAGCTTGCCGCCGGCCACCAGGCCGGAGGCCGTGTAGACCGCGAAGAAGATGACGATGACGATGGCGGATACCGTCCGCAGCGGCAGCGCCCGGGTCGGGAAGCGATTCGCCAGGAACTCCGGGATGGTAATGGCGTTGCCGTAGTGAACCGTCTGCTCACGCAGGCGCGGTGCGACCAGGGTCCAGTTGAAGAACGCGCCCACGAGCAGGCCGATGCCGATCCAGGCCGAGCCCAGGCCGGAAACGAACAGCGCCCCGGGCAAACCCAGCAGCAGCCAGCCGCTCATGTCCGAGGCACCGGCCGACAGGGCCGCCACCTGAGGGCTGAGGGCTCGTCCACCCAGCATGTAGTCTTCGGACGAGGATGTGGATTTGCGCATGGCATAGATGCCGATGGCGATCATGAGCGCAAAGTAGCCAAACAGGCTGATCCAGACTCCAGTAGCCATGAAACGTCTCCAGTTCAGTGGGCCGAAGCTGACTCCGGCTGGATAACGCATCTACCGTTCGGGGTCCGGTAGCAGCGCGGGGTTCTTGTTGTCACTGCGCTTCTTGTCGGCATCACAAGACGCTGTTGCCTGTCATGCCGGGGCCTGCTCAACGTCATTTGAATAGCGTAGCAGCCAAGCCGGATCACTCTGGCTCCAGCTGGGTGGAAAGTGGCGTGCCGTCGAGGGGGCGGCCAACGGGCGGCACGTACCGGTCAGGGAGGATGGGGCCTTTCGGCATGACGCCGCTGGGGCGGTCCGGCGGGCAGCGCTCGACATGTCGAGCCCCCTTCAGGAAAAGGAAATGTAGCGTTAATACTAGTCCGTATCGCGACGAGTCAGCATTTCACGCTGTGTGAACGCACTTAAGGGCTCGGTGGAGCGGTGGTGATGGCGGGAGGATTTCGCCCCTGCCAACGCAACGAGGCCCGCCAGTGGCGGGCCTCGTCGTGGCGCGAAGGGAGGATCAGAAGCGGTAGCTGATGCCGCCCATCACCACCCAAGGGTCGATCTCTACCTTGCCGATCGGAGTACCATCCAGGCTGGCGTCAGTGTCGATATCGATATACCAGGCGGCGGCGTTGAGCGCCCAGTTGTCGTTGATCAGCAGGTCCACGCCCACCTGGCCGGCGGCGCCCCAGGAGCTGTCGAGGTTCAGGTCGCCAAGTGCGCTCTTCTCGCTGGAGAAGCGGGTGTAGTTGACGCCCACGCCCACATAGGGCTGCACCAGGGCCGCGGTGCCGCCCAGCGGGTAGTACTGCACGGTCAGGGTTGGCGGCAGATGCTTGGTGGACGCCAGGTTCTGGCCACCCAGGTTGATGTCATGCTCGAAGGGCAGGGCCGCCAGCAGTTCGACGCCGACGTTGTCGTGGAAGCGGTAGCCCAGGGTAAAGGCAAAATTGGTGTCGTCCTGAACGTCAACAGCAACAGTGTCGTTGACTACTGCACCGTTATCACTCTTCGGCGCTACCTTGGCCACGCCCAGGCGGGTAAAGAAGTCGCCGGCGCCGTAGGCCAGGGCCTGGGTGCTGGTGGTGAAGGCGGCAGCGGCCAGGCCGGCGGCCAGCAGGGTGGGGAGGGTCTTGCGCATGGAGGCGACTCCTTGTTGATGCTGTTGGGCATTGACAGATGGCAGTGCTTGGCCTGCCAGGGGATGTCGCCAGTGTAATCAGTCCGCCTGGAGGCGTTCTTGATCCAGGGCAAGAGTTGTTCGGTACAACTTTCCGACCCCCAGACGGCAAGACGCCGGGCCAGGGCCCGGCGTCTTGGGTCAGCGGCGCCTTCGTCAGGCGATCAGAAGCGCAGGGTCACGCCGCCGCCAATGGTCATCGGGTCCACCTTGGCGGTGCCGATGCGCTCGCCGTCCACGGAGAGGCGCGAGTCCACGTCGGCATAGTTGGCGAAGCCGTTGAGCATCAGGTTATCGGTGATGGCGAGATCCACGCCCACCTGGCCCACGGCGCCGTAGCTGCGGCGGGCATCCACGCCCTCCGGCTCGCCGGAGAAGCGGGTGTAGTTGAGGCCGGCGCCCACGTAGGGCTGCACGCGGGAGTCCAGGCCGCCCAGCGGGTAGTAGTTGACCAGCAGGTTGACCGGCATCCGGTCGATGGTCCCAGTATCGCCACCGGCGCTGATGGTGTGCTCGATCTTCTCGGAGCTGTTGAGCTCCACGCCGATGTTGTCGTGGAACAGGTAGCCGGCGCCGAAGGTGAAGCCGGTCTCGCCGCTGCTGACGCCGTCGAGCACGCCGTTGTCGGAGCGGGTGTCGGACTTGGCGAAGCCGCCGCGCACGAAGGTGTCGCCGGCGCTGTAGGCCAGGGCGGCCTGGCTGGCGAAGGCGCAGCTGGCGGCGATGGCGGCGGCGGTGATCAGTCGAGTGGTACGCATGTCAGGATCCTCCTGTTGCTTCACGCAAGAGCCTAGCCGGAACGCCCGGTGGCTTGTGACGAAGGTATTATAGGAAACGGTGTTTCCAAATGTCCCGTCACGAGTGGTCAAGAATTGTGAAAGTTCTTATCACCGCGGGTCGAGCGAGAAGGGGGAAGGTCGGACGCGAAGGCGCCGGGCAGGTGCCCGGCGCCGTGGCAGAAGTTAGGTAGGAATCAGAAGCGGTAGGTGATGCCGCCACCGATGGTCATGGGATCGATCTTGGCTTCGCCGATCTTGTCGCCGTCGAGCCGCACGTCCGCCGAGACGTCGGCGTAGCTCACGAAGCCGTTGAGCATCAGGCCCTGGGCCACGGCGAGATCCACGCCCAGCTGGCCGATGGCACCATAGCTTCGGCGCACGTCTATCGGCAGAGGGGTATCCTCGCCGGAGAAGCGGGTGTAGTTGAGGCCGGCGCCCACGTAGGGCTGCACGCGGGAGTCCATGCCGCCCATGGGGTAGTAGTTGACCAGCAGATTGATCGGCATCCGATCGACGCTGCCGATATCGCCCAGAGCTTCCAGGTTAAGACTGTGCTCGACCTTTTCCTGGCCGCTGAGCTCGATGCCGAGGTTATCGGTAAAGAGATACCCGACGCCGTAGTAGAGGCCTCGCTCATCGGAGACATCCAGGCGCAGGTTGTCGGCCGTTAGGTTGCCATTGTTGGACTTGACGTCGGTCTGGGCGATGCCGCCGCGCACAAAGATATCGCCCGCCTGGTAGGCCAGGGCCGCCTGGCTGGCGACGAGGCCCCCGGCGGAGAGCAGGGCGGCAGTGAGAAGGAAGTGCTTGTTCATCAGGGGATCCTCGCATCGATCATGGGCGTCACAGGCCCGAGGGGTTTTTCTTGTACATTCTGACTATAGAAAAACATTTGGTAGAAGTCTTGTAAAGATTTTGGATGGCCGTGATAGACCCTGATGGGCGGCATCACGGGAGATTTCGGCGGTGGCGGCGGGGCACAGGAGCGGGCCTTGCTGTACAAGATTTTTCGCGCTGCGGAATCGACGGTTCGCGCTCCGGGCGGAAATCGTCTTGACTTGAGGGAGGACAAGGAGAAGCCAGGGGGAAGACCCATGCGGATTGCCCAGCGCCTGAGTCGCGCGAGGTGGGAGCCCGAAATCTCGCTGCTGGTCGCGGCGTTCCTGGCGGTGTGGCTGCTGCTGGAGCCGGCACTGCTCCAGGGGCTGCCCACGGCGCTGCGGCTGCCGGCCATCCTGCTCGGGCTGTGGGCCCTGGGCGCCGCCTTCCTGCGCCCGCTGGCGCTGCAGGCCCCGCGTCGCCGGGGTCATCGGCTGCTGTCGCCGCCCTGGAGCCAGGTGGCGCTTGCGCTGTTTGCCCTGCTGCTCGTGGGAAGAGCGCTGCTGGCCTGAGTCTCTCCCCCTGCCACTGCTCCCTGGCCACGCCGGAATGCAGAAAGCCGCCCCGTGGGGCGGCTTTCCGGTTCAGGGTGGCAGGGGCCAGGCCCCCGGCACTCAGGCCTGATCGAAGGTGTCGAAGTCGGCGGTGATGGCGTCCGTCGGCTCCTCGGTGGCCAGGCTCGCCACCACGATGGCGATATAGGCGAAGATCACCCCGGGCACGATCTCGTAGAGGTCGAAGATCCCGCCGGAGAGCTCGGCCCACACCACCACGGTGATGCCGCCCACCACGATGCCGGCCAGGGCGCCCCACTTGTTCATGCGGCGCCAGTAGAGCGACATGATCAGCGCCGGGCCGAAGGCGGCACCGAAGCCGGCCCAGGCGTAGGCGACCAGGTCCAGCACGGTGGCATCGGGGTTGAGCGCCAGCAGGTAGGCCAGCACGGCGATGCCGATCACCGCGAAGCGGCCCACCCACACCAGCTCGGACTGCGAGGCCTCCTTGCGGAAGATCGCCTTGTAGAAGTCGTCGGTCAGCGCCGAGGAGGAGACCAGCAGCTGGGAGTCGGCGGTGGACATGATGGCGGCCAGGATGGCGGCCAGCAGGATACCGGCGATCACCGGATGGAAGATCAGGTTGACCATCACCATGAACACCGTCTCGCCGTCGGCCAGGTCGCGCTGCACGAAGCCCACGCCGAGCAGGCCCACGGCGATGGAGCTGACCAGCGCGATGGCGGTCCAGCTCACCGCGATGCGGCGGGCGGCGGGGATGTCACGGTCGCTGCGGATGGCGGCGAAGCGGGCCAGGATATGGGGCTGGCCGAAGTAGCCGAGGCCCCAGGCCAGGGAGCTGACGATGCCGATGACGGAGAGTGCCTCGCCGGTGGAGGCGTCGCGGAACCAGGCCAGCATGTACTCGCTCTCGGCGGCCAGGGCCGCGCCGGCGCCGCTCGCCCCGCCGAGATCGCTGAAGGCGATGATCGGCACGATGGCCAGCGCCGCCGCCATCATCAGGCCCTGGATCAGGTCGGTCCAGGAGACCGCCAGGAAGCCACCGATGAAGGTGTACATGATGATGGTCAGGGTGCCGATGGTGACGGCGATGCGGTAGTCGAAGCCGAACACGGTCTCGAACAGCCGGCCGCCGGCCACCAGGCCCGAGCTGGTGTAGAAGAGGAAGAACATCAGGATGAAGATCGCCGAGATCACCCGCAGCAGGTGCGACTTGTCCTGGAAGCGGTTGGCGAAGTACTCCGGCAGGGTCAGGGCGTCACTGACCTTGAAGCTGTAGAGGCGCAGGCGGCGCGCCACGATCAGCCAGTTGAGCCAGGTGCCGATCAGCAGGCCCACGGCGATCCAGCTGGCCGAGATGCCGCTGACGTAGGCCGCGCCGGGCAGGCCGAGCAGCAGCCAGCCGGACATGTCCGAGGCGCCGGCGGAGATCGCCGAGGTCCAGGGGCCGAGCGAGCGGCCGCCGAGGATATAGTCGGAGAGGTTGGTGGTGCGCTTGTAGGCGACGATGCCGATGCCGAGCATCAGTGCCAGGTACACCACGAAGGTGAAGCCGATGGCCATGTTGTTCTGAACCATTAGGGGGTTCCTTCAGTTTATTGTCGTTACAGACGAGCGGGGCTCACTCGTCTCCCAGCGCAAGCAGTGACGCGTTGCCGCCCAGCGCGGCGGTGTTGACGGTCACCGTCTTTTCCGTGGCGAAGCGCAGCAGGTAGTGCGGCCCGCCGGCCTTGGGTCCGGTCCCGGAGAGGCCCTGGCCGCCGAAGGGCTGAACGCCCACGACGGCGCCGATGATATTGCGGTTGACGTACACATTGCCAACGCGAATCTTCTGCGCTATTTCATCGGCGAAGGACTCATTGCGGCTATGAACGCCGAAGGTCAGTCCATAACCCCGCCCGTTGATCGACTCGATCACCCGGTCGATCTCGCTGGCCCGGTAGCGCACAATGTGCAGTATCGGGCCGAACTGTTCCCGCTCCAGCGCCTCGATGCCGTCGATCTCGAAGGCCACCGGGGCGACGAAGGTGCCGTCGCCGGTGAGCCGCGGGTCGAGGCGGGTCTCGGCGACCAGGCGTCCCTCGGCCTTGAGCCTCTCGATATGGGCCCCGAGGCCGCGGCGAGCGTCCTCGTCGATCACTGGGCCGACGTCGGTGCCCAAGTCGCGGGGGTCGGCCACGCGCAGTTCATTCATGGCGCCCTCGAGGATCGTGATGACCCGGTCGGCCACGTCCTCCTGGAGGTAGAGTACGCGCAGCGCCGAGCAGCGCTGGCCGGCGCTCTGGAAGGCGGACTGGATGACATCGGCGACCACCTGCTCCGGCAGGGCGGTGGAGTCGACGATCATGGCGTTCATGCCGCCGGTCTCGGCGATCAGGGTGGGCAGGGCGGCTCCCTCGCGGGCGGCCAGGGCGCGGTTGATGATCTGTGCCGTATCGGTGCCGCCGGTGAAGACCACGCCGGTGATGCGCGGATCGCTGGTCAGCACGCTGCCCACGGTGGGCCCATCGCCGGGCAACAGCTGGACCACGTCGCGGGGCATGCCGGCCTCGTAAAGCAGCTCAATCACCCGGTGGGCGACGATGGAGGTCTGCTCGGCGGGCTTGGCCAGCACGGTGTTGCCGGCCACGGCGGCGGCCACCACCTGGCCGCAGAAGATCGCCACCGGGAAGTTCCAGGGGCTGATCGCCGCAAAGACGCCCTTGCCGGCGAGCATCAGCTGGTTGGATTCGCCGGTGGGGCCGGGCAGGGCGATAGGCTGGCCGAACAGCTCCTCCGCTTTCATGGCGTAGTAGCGGCAGAAGTCCACCGCCTCCTTGATCTCGTCGACGCCATCGGTGAGCAGCTTGCCCCCCTCCCGGGAGCAGAGCGTCATCAGCTCGGCCATATGGGCCTCCATCAGGTCGCCGAGGCGGCGGACGATGGCGGCGCGCTCGGCCACCGGGGTGCTCTCCCAGCGCGGGAAGGCAGCCCAGGCGGCATCCACGGCGCGGGCGGCCTGCTCGGCGCTGGTCCACTGCACAATCCCGACCCGCTTGCGGCGGTCGTAGGGGCTTGCGACCGCGTGCTGGCTGGCCGGGTCATCGGCCACCTCGAAGGCCAGCAGCGGCCCGACCCGGTGCTCCTTCTCCATGCTGGCGGCCATCTCGTCCATCAGCGGCTGGTACTGGCTGCGCACGTTGAGGTTCACGCCGCGGGAGTTGGGGCGGCCGGGGCCGAAGATGTCACGCGGCAGGGGAATGCGCGGGTTGGCGTAGGTGGGGTACTGGCGCAGGGTCTCGGCCGGGTGCACGCAGAGCGACGCCACCGGCACGTCGGGGTCCACCAGCTGGTGCACAAACGACGAGTTGGCGCCGTTCTCGAGCAGTCGGCGGACCAGGTAGGGGAGCAGGTCCTTGTGGGCGCCCACGGGCGCATAGATGCGGCAGTAGGTGCCCTTGGGCGCGCGGGTCAGGGCGGCGTCGTAGAGCGCCTCGCCCATGCCGTGCAGGCGCTGGAACTCGAACGGGCGGGAGGCGTCGTTGGCCAGCTCCAGGATGGTGCTGATGGTATGGGCGTTGTGGGTGGCGAACTGCGGGAAGATGCGACCGCGGGTGGCATCCGAGAGCAGGAAGCGCGCACACACCAGGTAGGCCACGTCGGTGCTGGCCTTGCGGGTGTAGACCGGGTAGCCGTCGACGCCGAGCTGCTGGGACTCCTTGATCTCGCTGTCCCAGTAGGCGCCCTTGACCAGGCGCAGGGGGATCTCGTCACCCTGCTGGTCGGCCAGCCGGTTGAGGTAGTGGAGCACCGGCAGGGCGCGCTTGGAGTAGGCCTGTACCACCAGCCCGAAGTGGCCCCAGCCCTTGCCGATGTCGCTCTCGTAGACGGCACGGAACACTTCCAGGGAGATCTCCAGGCGGTCGACCTCCTCGGCGTCGATGGTCAGGGCCACGTCGCGCTCGCGGGCCATGGCGCCGAGCTTCTTTACGCTGTCGACCAGCTCGTGCAGCACCTGCTCGCGGCGACCGAACTCGTAGCGCGGGTGCAGGGCCGAGAGCTTGATGGAGACCGAGGGCGCCGGCGTCTTCGCGGAGAGCGCCTTGCTGGTCTTGCCCACCCGCTCGATGGCGCGGGCATAGTCGTCGAAGTACTTGGCCGCGTCGCTGCGGGTGCGTGCCGCCTCGCCGAGCATGTCGTAGGAGTAGGTGTAGCCCTTGTCGAACAGCGGCCGGGAGCGCTTGAGCGCCTCGTCGATATCGCGGCCCAGCACGAACTGCTTGCCCATCACCTTCATGGCCTCGCGCATGGCGCGCCGGATCACCGGCTCACCCAGGCGGTTGACCAGCCTGTTGATGAAGCTGGCCGGCCGGCCATCCTTCGGGTGGTCCAGGTTGATCACCCGGCCGGTCATCAGCAGGCCCCAGGTGGAGGCGTTGACGAACCAGGAGTCGCTCTGGCCGAGGTGGGACTTCCAGTCGGCGGGGCCGAGCTTGTCCTCGATCAGCGCATCGGCGGTGGCCGTGTCGGGAATGCGCAGCATGGCCTCGGCCAGGCACATCAGCATCAGCCCCTCGTGGGTGTCGAGGCTGTACTGCTGGAGCAGCTCGTCGATGGAGTCCACGGCGGTATCCATCTCGCGGACCTCGCGGACCAGCTCGCCGGTCTTGTCGGCAATACGCTGGAAGTCGCGGGAGTCGGCGTCCAGCGCCTTGATCAGCTCGGCCACGAAGGCCTCCTCGTCGACCACGTAATGGTCGCTGATGCGAGCGAAGAGGGTGTCGAGGTCCTGCTGCCAGGTGGCGTTGTCCAGCATCTTGTTGGAATCGAGCATGAAAGGTTCCCTGGTGATGTCGTCAGGCGGTAGGGAGCCGCAGGTACGGCCATGCCCAAGAGGGTAGGAGCGTGCCTGCGGCGCCGCTTGCGGATTCCGCGGAAGAACGTGCCGATTCCGCGGTTTCTGGCGCCTGTCTGTTCAGGGTGTTAGACGTTGGTCTAATTATGTGCTGGGGAGATCGTCCGCGGCGGGAGACGTCTCATCGAAGCGAGGGGGTGCGCTGACCTTTGAGCCGACCGGGGTGTCGCAGGCGGCTGGGGGGCTGGCCGAAGGCTTCTCGGCAGGCGTGGGAGAGGGCGCTCTGGCTGGCGAAGCCGGTCCGGGCGGCGACCTCGGAAAGCGGCAGGTCGCTTGCCGTGAGCAGATGCCGTGCGGCTTCCAGGCGGCGAGTGCGCACGTACTGCCAGGGCGTCACGCCGGCCTGTTCGCGAAAGCAGAGGCGGAAGTGAGCCTCGCTGAGACAGGCCACCCGGGCCAGGTCGGCGACGCTGAGGGGGCTTGCCAGATGGCGCTCGATGAAGCGGTCGAGGCGGGCCAGGTCGAGCCGGCGGCCGCGGGGTGGAGCGGGGGCATCGGGCAGGCGGTCGTTCAGGCAGCCGAGCAGGGTGGCCGCCAGGCGCTCCTGCTGTGGCTCGCTTTCCCCGGCGACATCGAGTTCCAGCAGCAGGAAATCCAGGTAGCGCTTGAGCGGTTCATCCAGGGCGAAGAAGCGCGGTGCGTCGAACAACCGCGACAGCTCGTGGTGAATGCCGATGAGGCAATGGGCTTCGTCCGGCAGGTCGAGAATCAGCTGGCGGTTCTGGCCGGTGCCAGCGTAGTAGTGCACGTGATTGGCGGGGACGATGCAGCCGGAGAAGGCTGAGATGGCACCGCCCAGCCCTTCGATCTCGAACTCTGCTTGCCCCTCCAGGCCGATCACGATCTGGTGAAAGTCGTGGGCGTGATGGCGTGTGGCGGTATCGAGGGGGATCTGGCGGATGGCACTCGACATGTCGGGCCCCGTTCAAGCGGGATGAGCTTTCCATTCTAACGCGGTTCGCGGCCCTGGTTCATTCCACGCTGGGTGGACGCTCCCGGAGGGCCAGGTGCCGGGCGAGGTGATCGCGCAGGGCGGTGAGCTCCTCCTGGCCGGTGGCGTCGAGCAGCGGCTTGCCGCGGGTGACCCGGCCGTGGTTGCCGTGCTCATCGACCAGGCGCTGGGCGCGGCGGCGGATGCCGTCGAGGGTCTCGTCATGGCGGATGGGGTAGCCGATGATGGTATTCCACTCGGTCTCGCCGACCCGGCTGTGCAGGGCGCGATCGATCAGGTCGAGCAGCTGGGCGGGTTCGGTTCGGTAGCGCGGGGTGCCGGAAAGCAGCAGCAGTGCCACCATGCCGCCGAAGATCAGCAAGCAAACAGCGAAGACGAGCAGGAAGAGGGCCATGGGCGCCACCAGAGAAGGATCCCATCTCAGAAGTGCCCCCGGGGAGGGCTCCTGAACCCACGTTTAAAATGAAAAAAATACTGCAATAACGTGGAGCGGGTGAAGGGAATCGAACCCTCGTCTTAAGCTTGGGAAGCTTCTGCTCTACCATTGAGCTACACCCGCTGGGCGGAATCGATAGTAAAACCAACCGCTTAGCCTTGCAAGCCGCGTCGCGCTCTTTTTCACGATTATGACGCAAGTGGCTGTTTTTGCACCGTGTTGCCGGCAGGCCCAGGGGCGACGAGCACGGGACGATGCTGGACCCGGCCAGAAATTTTCGCCCCTTCCCGAACTTTTTCTCGCAGCACTGTCTGAGTTAGCACAGGCAACAGCGCGATAGCAGTCGCTAACACTGTTGTTCTGGCTCGCAGTTTTTCGATCGATGCTTGGCCGCTTCCCCATGGAGGCGGCCTTCTTTTTGGGCACAGGATGGGCGGTGGCGGGGCCGAGACGGCCGCGCGCCTCGCCGGAGGGCCGGCGAGGCGCGCGGGAAGTCGCTCAGTGGTTGTGCTTGTGGCGCATGCTGAGAATGGCGTTGAGGACGTCGCGGCGCGTGACGATGCCCACCAGGCGCTCCTGTTCGACCACCGGATAGACCTTGGGCTTGCTGCCCAGCATCTCCTGGGCCAGGTCGGTGATGCTCTTGTTGGGCGTGACGGTGAGCACCTCGTGTCGCATCAACTCTCGAACCAGCGGCGGCTCCTCGTTCAGGTAGGTGCTCTCCAGCACCTTGCCGAGCACGTCCTGCTCCGAGATGAAGCCGATCAGGTGATCGCGCTCGTCGACCACCGGGACGCCGGGCAGCCTGTGCAGTGACAGCCCTTCGGCCAGGGTCGACACGGCGGTCTTGGCGGTGACCCGGTAGCAGTCACGGGACATGATCTCGCGAACGGTGGTGGGGGCCTTGTTGGGCATGGCGTATCTCCTTGTGCCGGTTCATCAGCAGCCCGGTTCGCCTTCAGCATAGTCGACCCTCGGCCGCTGCCGGGCGCGGCGGGCGTTAAACCGTCAACGCTGTGCAAGCCCAGCGGAACCCCAACCGGCGCCGCGACCTCCAAGAGAGCGTGCCCCCGACGAGACAGGAGCTTCCATGGATGCCCGCGAATACCTGGCCAGGAAGGGTCTCGACGGCGATCGCGACGCCGAGCGTCCCACCACCCTGGAGGAGAAGGCCTGGGCCCGGGCCCGCGAGGCCGGTGACAACCGGCCGCGCTCCGGTACGCCCCACGATTGGGAGGAGTGGGAGCGCTACCACGATGAGCTGGCCGACGGCGCCGAGACGCTGCAGCAAAAAATCGACCGCGAGGCGCACCGCCG
Organism: Halomonas sp. JS92-SW72; assembly: GCF_003547075.1. NCBI lineage: Bacteria > Pseudomonadati > Pseudomonadota > Gammaproteobacteria > Oceanospirillales > Halomonadaceae > Halomonas > Halomonas sp. JS92-SW72. The sequence continues at coordinate 323,303 of NZ_CP032147.1, read as the reverse complement.
GCTGCTCGAACACCCGCCGCCCGAGGGCATCGACGCCCACAAGGCCCGCGGCGCACGCCCTCCAGGCGAGGAGGAGGTGATGCCGTCTTACACGGCGCCAGCCCCGGACGAACCCCGCACGGCGCTGCTGGCCCTGGCCGTGCTGATGCCCCCTCTGGCGGTGGGGCTTGCGCGTGGCCCGGCCGGGAGGGTCGGGCGCTGCCTGCTGCTGACGCTGCTGGGCTGGGTCCCGGGGGTGCTCTATGCCTGGCGCCTGGTGACGCGGGGCATGCGCTGACATTTGCCGGGAGGAGCGGGCTAGACGGGGCTTGGCAGGGCCGGCGGCAGGCGTATAATCGCCGTCAACCTGTCTTGCTCCTGGAGTTGACCGTGGGCTATCTCGTCGGCGTTACCGTGCTGTGGGCCTTCTCGTTCTCGCTGATCGGCGTCTACCTGGCCGGCCAGGTGGACAGCTACTTCGCCGTGGCGATGCGGGTGGTGCTCGCGGCCCTGGTCTTCCTGCCCTTCCTGCGCCCGGGGCTGCTGCGCGGCCGCCAGCGCCTGGCCCTGATGGGGCTCGGCGCCGTGCAGCTGGGGGTGATGTACATCTTCTTCTATCAGTCCTTCCTGCTGCTCTCGGTCCCCGAGGTGCTGCTCTTCACCATCTTCACGCCGCTCTATATCACCCTGCTCGACGACGCCCTGTTCGGCCGCTTCACCCCCTTCTATCTGCTCACCGCGGCGCTGGCCGTGCTGGGCGCCGGCGTGATCCGCTACGACGGCCTCGACAGCGGCTTCCTGCTCGGTTTCCTGGTGGTGCAGGGGGCCAACCTCTGCTTCGCCCTGGGCCAGGTGGGCTATCGGCGCCTCTCGGCGGAGCTCCCCGACTCGCTGCCGCGCCACAGCGTCTTCGCCTGGTTCTACCTGGGGGCGCTGGTCGTCGCCCTGCCGGCCTTCGCCCTGCTCGGCAATGCCAGTGCGCTGCCCACCACCGGCGTGCAGTGGGGTGTGCTGCTGTGGCTGGGACTGGTGGCCTCCGGGGTGGGCTACTTCCTGTGGAACCTGGGCGCCACCCGGGTCGACGCCGGGGCCCTGGCGATCATGAACAATGCCCTGATTCCCGCGGGCCTGGTGGTCAACCTGGTGATCTGGAACCGCGACGCGGACCTCGTTCGCCTGGCGCTGGGCGGGGCGATCATCGCCGGTTCGCTGTGGCTCAACGAGCGCTGGCTCAGGCGCCGCGCGCCGCGGCCCGCCTGAGGCCGCCGCCAAGGCCGTTTGCCGGGGCGCAGGCCAGTGCCCATAATGGGCCGCTGCGATGCGAGAGGCCCGTGCATGCCATCCGACAAGAGTTCACCCCAGGGACGCGACGAGCAGGCGTCCTTCCGCAATATCGGTCTGATCGGCCGCCTGGGCAGCGCCAAGGTGGTCGATACCCTGAAGCGCCTGATCCGCTTCCTTGAGGAGCGGGGCCACCATGTGATCATCGAGGACCGCACCGCCACGGTGCTGCTCGACCACGGGCATGCCGAGTCGAGCCGACGCATGCTGGGTCAGCTGTGCGACCTGGTGATCGTGGTGGGGGGCGACGGCAGCCTGCTGGGGGCGGCCCGCACCCTGTGCCACAGCGGTACCCTGGTTCTGGGCGTCAACCGCGGCCGTCTGGGTTTTCTCACCGACATCTCGCCGGACGAGCTCGAGGCCCGCGTGGGCGAGGTGCTCGATGGCCACTACGAGGTGGAGGAGCGCTTCCTGCTGGATGCCGAGCTCTACCGTGACGGCACCCTGATGGGCAGCGGCGATGCCCTGAACGAGGTGGTGCTGCACCCCGGCAAGGCGGTGCGCATGATCGAATTCGAGCTGTTCATCGATGGTCAGTTCGTCTACAGCCAGCGCAGCGATGGCCTGATCATCGCCACGCCCACCGGCTCCACCGCCTACTCGCTCTCCGGCGGCGGCCCGATCATGCACCCCAAGCTCGACGTGGTGACCCTGGTGCCGATGTTCCCGCACACCCTCTCCAGCCGGCCCATCGTCATCGATGCGGCCAGCGAGATCCGCATCCACATCGGCGAGACCAACCAGACCTATCCGCATATCAGCTGCGACGGCCAGACCCGCGCCGTGGCCAAGCCCGACGATGTGCTGGTGATTCGCCGCAAGCCGCAGTGCGTCCAACTGGTGCATCCGCTCGGTCACAACTTCTTCGAGGTCCTGCGCAGCAAGCTGGGCTGGAGCAACCGCCTGGGAGACTGATGTGAGAACGCAGGCGAGACTCGAGGGATATGACCTGATCGGCGACGTGCATGGCTGCGGCGCCACCCTGGCGGCCCTGCTGGAGAAGATGGGCTACCACCAGCGAGGCGGCGTCTATCGCCACCCGCGGCGCCGGGTCATCTTCCTGGGCGACCTGATCGATCGCGGGCCGCGTATCCGCCTAGCGGTGCAGATCGCCCGTCGCATGGTGGAGGAGGGCGAGGCCCGGATCGTCATGGGCAACCATGAGTACAACGCCCTGGCCTACTGCCATCGCGCGCCCTCGGGACTGGGGCGCGAATGGCTGCGCGAGCATACCCCCCGCAACAACCGCATCATCAAGGAGACCCTGGAGCAGTACCGCGACCACCCCCAGGAGTGGGAGGAGGCGCTGGCCTGGTTCATGGAGATCCCGCTGTGCCTGGAAGAGGGCGGCCTGCGCGTGGTGCATGCCTGCTGGGATCAGGGATTGATCGACGAGCTGCGCAGGCGGCGCCCGGATGGCTGCATGGACGAGACCTTCCTGATCGAGTCCACGGCGCCCGGCACCGGCGCCTTTCGCATCCTCGATCGCCTGACCCGTGGCACCCAGATGCCGCTGCCGCTGGGCGTCGAGATCCACTCCGGGGATGGCTTCACGCGACGCAGCTTTCGCACCCACTTCTGGGCACACGACCCCGAGACCTGGGGCGACGTGGTGTTCCAGCCCGACAACCTGCCCGGTGATCTCGAGCTGCGGCCGCTGTCAGACGAGGAGCGCACGCGCTTGGCCCACTACGGGCCCGACGAGCCGCCGCTGTTCATCGGCCACTACTGGTGCGAGGGCATCCCGGCCCTGCCGGCGCCCAACGTGGCCTGCCTGGACTACAGCGCGGTGAAGTTCGGCCGCCTGGTGGCCTACCGCTGGAGCGGCGAGCGGGAACTCAATGCGGATCACTTCGTCTGGCTGCGGGTCCCCCGCGAGGAGCAGGTGCGCCCGCGGCCCTGGGAGATCACCTTCGAATGATCAGCGTAGTGGATACAAAAAATTACATCTTTTTTTCCTCGACGGCGTGAACTCTCCGCGTCACCCGCCCTCAGAGTAGGTGTTCCCTTGAATGATCCCTTGCTCTTGTCCGGCGGCCCCCTCCGCCGGACTTTTTCTTTGTGCGCGTTTGACACCCCCGTTTCCCCGCTTCAGGAGGCGCCATGTACCGGGTGATGCAGCTGCCCCCCGACCTCGACACCCGAGAGCTGCGACGTGCGCTCTGGGCTCACCGGATCGGCCATCGGATCACCGAGGAAGCCGAGGGGCAGACCCTGTGGCTGGCCGACCCTCGCCAGCAGCAGGAGATGATGCGGCTGCTGGCAAAGTGGCAGCGCGGGGAACCGCTGATGCCGAGGGAGCGGGGGGCGCGCTCGGCTGGGCTGCCGGCCGCTTCGCTGCTGACGCCGCTGCGTCTGGCGCCGGTCACCGCCGTGACCCTGGCGCTCTGTCTGGTGGTGTTCGCGGCCATGGCGGTGTTCGGTGATCGCGTGATCGCGGCGCTGGCCATCGTGCCCCTGGGCGTGATCAACGGCAGCCTGGCGGTGGGCAGCCTGGTCGAGGCGATGCTGGCCGGCCAGGTGTGGCGCCCGCTGTCGCCGGCCTTCCTGCACTTCGGCTGGATGCACCTGATCTTCAACATGCTGTGGCTGTGGTACTTCGGCCGCCAGGTGGAGGCGCTGCAGGGCAGCGGGCGCATGCTGCTGATCGTGCTCGCCGCCGGCATCGGCGCCAACCTGGCCCAGTACGCCGCGGGCACGGTGCTGTTCGGCGGCATGTCCGGCGTCGACTTCGCGCTGCTCGGCTACGTCTGGCTGATGTCGCGGCGGGCGCCCCACAGCGGCTTCTTCGTGCCCCAGATGCTGGTGGTCTTCATGCTCGGCTGGATGGTCTTCACCATGACCGACATGGCCGGTGCGGTGGGCTTCGGCAACGTGGCCAACGAGGCCCACCTCGGCGGGCTGGTCGTGGGCCTGGCGCTGGGCTGGTACTATTCCGAGCGCGCGCGCCGGCAGCGCTGACCTCGCCGTCACGACATCGCGTATGCACACAGGATGCACATAGAGAGACGACCCATGAGCGACATGACCTTCGAGCGCATGATCCAGCAGATGACCCCGGCCATCTACCAGAGCCTCAAGCAGGCGGTGGAACTGCGCAAGTGGCCGGACGGCCGACTGCTCAGCGCCGAGCAGACCGAGCTCTGCCTGGAGGCGGTGATCCGCTACGAGCACGAGAACAACGTGCCCGAGGAGCAGCGGGTGGGCTACCTGCAGCAGCGCACCTGCGGCGGCGCCAGCAGCGGTGCCGGCGTGGACCCCGCCCTGGCGGGCCTGGCCAAGGATGCCGGCCGTGGCTGAGTCCATCGCCGCGGCCGCCGAGGTACAGGGCTGCCTGACCAAGATGGCCATCGCACCGGGCGAGGCGGGGCAGCCGGCTCGCTATACCCTGCGTGCCGGCGAGCAGCGGCTCGATCTCAACGAGCGCCTGGGGCGGCCGCTCACGCTCGTCTGGACCGGTGCCATCGCCTGCACCCATTGCGGCCGGGCGACCAAGAAGAGCTTCGCCCAGGGCTACTGCTACCCCTGCTTCAAGAAGCTCGCCCAGTGCGATACCTGCATCATGAAGCCGGAGACCTGCCACTTCTTCGACGGTACCTGCCGCGAACCTGAGTGGGCCGAGCGTCACTGCTTCCAGCCGCATATCGTCTACCTGGCCAATGCCTCCGGCCTCAAGGTCGGCATTACCCGCGGCACCCAGGTGCCGACCCGCTGGCTCGACCAGGGCGCCGTGCAGGCACTGCCGATGTTCGAGGTCCAGACCCGCCAGCAGTCGGGCTTCGTCGAGACCCTCTTCAAGGAAGAGGTCTCCGACCGCACCAACTGGCGCGCCATGCTCAAGGGCGACACCGTCGAGATGGACCTGCCCGCCGAGCGCGACCGGCTGCTGGTGCGCCTGGAGAGCGGCCTGGCCAACCTGCGCGAACGCTTCGGGGAGGACGCCATCCGCCTGCTCGACGCGCCGCCGGTGACCCTCGACTACCCGGTGCTCGAGTACCCCACCAAGGTGGCCTCCCACAATCTCGACAAGACCCCCGAGATCGCCGGCACCCTGCTCGGCCTCAAGGGCCAGTACCTGATCCTCGACTCCGGCGTGATCAACCTGCGCAAGTACACCGGTTACGAGGTCAGGGTCGCCGCCTGAGCTATCCTGTCGGCACAGCCCACTGCGATCGCCGACAGGAGCCCCCATGAGCGAGACCATGCGCGCCATGCGCCTCCACGCCCCGGGAGAGCCGCTGAGGCTCGAGACCCTGCCGCGTCCGCAGCCGGGCCCCGGCGAGGTTCAGCTGCGGGTGCTCGCCTGCGGGGTCTGTCGCACCGACCTGCACGTGGTGGACGGCGAGCTCTCCGAGCCGCGCCTGCCGCTGGTGCCCGGCCACGAGATCGTCGGCGAGGTCACTGCCCTGGGGGAGGGGGTGACCGGCGTGGCGGTCGGGCAGCGCGTCGGCGTGCCCTGGCTGGGCTGGACCTGCGGCGAGTGCGCGCCCTGCCGGCGCGGCGAGGAGAACCTCTGCGAGCGCGCCGAGTTCACCGGCTACACCCGGGATGGCGGCTACGCGGAGTTTTGCGTGGCCGATGCCCGCTACTGCTTTCCCGTGCAGGGCGACGATGCCCAGGCCGCCGCGCCGCTGCTCTGCGCGGGGCTGATCGGCTATCGCACCTGGCGCCTGGCCGGCGGCGAGGCGCCCCGGCGGCTCGGCATCTACGGCTTCGGCGCCGCCGCCCATATCCTGATCCAGCTGGCGCTGGCTCGCGGCCAGCGAGTTTACGCCTTCACCCGCCCCGGCGACGCCGAGGCCCAGGCCTTCGCCCGGCGGCTCGGCGCCGCCTGGGCCGGCGGCAGCGACGAGATGCCCCCCGAGGCGCTGGATGCCGCCCTGCTGTTCGCCCCGGTGGGGGAGCTCATCCCCACCGCCCTTGCCCACGTGCGTCCCGGCGGGGTGGTGGTCTCCGGCGGGATCCACATGTCCGATATCCCGAGCTTTCCCTACCGGCTGCTGTGGGAGGAGCGCTCGGTGAAGTCGGTGGCCAATCTCACCCGCCGCGACGGCGAGGAGTTCCTGGCCTTGGCCCCCGAGGTGCCGATCCGCACCGAGACCCGCGCCTATGCGCTGGCGGAGGCCAACCGCGCCCTCGACGACCTGCGCGCCGGGCGCCTCTACGGGGCCGCGGTGCTGATTCCCTGACGCCTCTGGCGACTCTGGTAAGATGGGCGCCCCAAGTCAGGATGCCCCTGCCAGGAGTGGCCCCATGAGCGTGATCCCCGATCCTCTTCCCCAGCTCGACAGCATCGCCGCCGAGCGTGCCCTGCGGCGCCTCGACCGCCTGACCAAGCCACCGGGCAGCCTGGGGCGTCTGGAGCGGCTGGCCGTGGAGCTGGCGGCGATCCAGGCAGAGGCGCTGCCGCGGGTCTCGCCGCCCGCCATGCTGGTGTTTGCCGCCGATCACGGGGTGGCGGCCGAGGGCGTCTCGGCCTTTCCCCAGGCGGTGACCGCCCAGATGGTGGCCAATTTCACCGCGGGCGGTGCGGCCATCAACGTCTTCGCCCGCCAGCATGGGGCGCGGCTAGAGGTCATCGACGTCGGCGTGGCCACGCCCCTGCCCGATGGCACGGCCGACCACCCGCTGCTGGTGAGCGAGAGGGTTCGCCTCGGTACGACCAACATGCTCGAGGGCGATGCCATGACCCGCGACGAGGCACAGCAGGCCATGGCGGCGGGTGGGCGCGCCGCCGAGCGTGCCGCCGCGGCCGGCTGCCGTAGCCTGATCGTCGGTGAGATGGGCATCGCCAATACCACCGCCAGCAGCGCCCTGCTGGCGGCGCTGACCGGCAAGCCGGTCGCCGGCCTGGTGGGGCCGGGCACCGGCATCGACGACGAACGACTCGCCCACAAGCGGGCGGTGATCGAGCGCGCCCTGGCGGCTCGGCAGCCCGACCCGGCCGACCCCCTGGGAGCGCTGGCCGCGGTGGGCGGCCTCGAGATCGCCGCCATGGCAGGCGCCCTGCTGGTCGGCGCGAGCCACCGTCTGCCGCTGATCGTCGACGGCTTTATCGCCACGGTGGCGGCCCTCCTGGCCTGTCGACTCCAGCCGAGCCTGCGTAATTTCTTGATCTTCGGCCACCGCTCCCGGGAGCCCGGCCACGAGCTGGCGCTTCAGGCCCTCGATGCCCGCCCGCTGATCGATTTCGAGCTGCGCCTGGGCGAGGGCACCGGGGCGGCACTTGCCTTCCCGCTGCTCGACTCGGCCTGCCGCCTGCTGACGGAGATGGCCACCTTCGATGACGCCGGGATCGACGCGGCCCCATGACGGCCGGATTCACCGAGCTCGCCTTTGGCCCCGGGCTCACCCTCGACGTGGATGTCGACTGCATGCACCTGGCGGCTCCCCAGCCGCTCTGGACCCTGAGCAGCGCCCTGGTGGGCGGGGGGCTCGGCTGGCGTCGGCACTTCTGCAACTTCCACGTGGACAAGGCCTACGACGGCCGCGCGCCAGCCGCAGACCTGGCGAGCTGGCTGGCGGCGCGGGGCCTGCCGGAAGCGCAGAGCCTGGCCATGATGACCGCCGTGCGCCTCGAGCACCTGGCGCTGGCTCAGGACGAGGGCGTTCTGGTGGCGGTGACCGCCGGCGCGGGCAACGCCGTGGACATCGCGGCTCCGCTGGCCGGCGATCCGCGTCCGGTGGGCACCATCAACACCCTGGTCTTCCTCGACGCTCACCTCACCGATGGCGCCCTGGTCAACGCCTGCCTGTCCGCCAGTGAAGCCAAGGTCCGTGCCCTGCAGTCGCTGGCGGTGCGTGACCCCCACACCGGGACGCCGGCCAGCGGCACCTCCACCGACTGCCTGGCGATCGCCGTCACCCAGCGTGGTGCCGCGCAGCCCTACGCCGGCTCCGGTACGCGCCTCGGGCGCGAGCTGGGCCAGGCGGTCTTCCGGGCCACCCGCGAGGCGCTGCTGGCCTCCCGGGAGTGGCAGCGGCGGCGCGAGAGTCAGGAGGTGCCCCATGGCTGAACCGCTCTCCCTGGCGCTGCTGGGCCTGGTGCTGGCCGCCGTGGCGCTGGACCTCGCCATCGGCGACCCACGCCGCCTGCCGCATCCGGTGGTGGGCATGGGAGCGGTGATCGCTCGGCTGGAGCGGGCCTGGAACCATGGCACTCCCCGGGCGCGCCGGATCCGCGGCGCGCTGATGACGATCCTGGTGGTGGCGGGCAGCGGCCTGCTGGCCTGGGCCGCCATCGCGCTGCTGGCGCGGCTTCACCCCTGGCTGGGCTGGCTGGCGGAGTGGTGGCTGCTGGCCAGCTGCCTGGCCATTCGGGCCCTTCGCGATGCCGCCCTGGCGGTGGCCGTGCCATTGGCCAGCGGCGATCTTTCCGCCGCGCGCCGGGCGCTCTCCATGATCGTCGGTCGCGACACCGAGGGGCTCGATGAGGGGGAGGTGGCCCGCGGGGCGGTGGAGACCGTGGCCGAGAACACGGTGGATGGCGTCACCGCGCCGCTCTTCTTTGCCCTGCTGGGCGGCGCCCCCCTCGCGCTGGCCTACAAGGCGGTCAATACCCTGGACTCCATGGTGGGCTACCGCAGCGAGCGCTACCTTCACTTCGGCCGGGCCTCGGCGCGGCTGGATGACGCCGCCAACTGGGTGCCGGCACGGCTCACCGCCCTGACCCTCTGGCTGGGCGCGCTGTGTCTGGCGCGCTGGGAGCGCGGTCTGCGCACCCGGGGTGCGCTGACCGCCACCCGCCGCGAGGCGCCGCGCCATCCGAGCCCCAACAGCGGCTGGCCCGAGGCGATGGTGGCCAACCTGCTGGGCGTCCAGCTCGGCGGCACCAACCGCTACCGCGGCGAGGTCTCCGAACGGGCTCGGCTCGGTGTGCCCCATCAGCCGCTGGGCGCCGCCCATGTTCCGGCGGCGATTCGCCTGATGCACGGTGGCTGGCTGGGCTTCCTGGTCCTGCTGGCGGCGGCGGTGCTGCTGGGGGAGGCGGTCTCATGAGTCCCGAGGGCTTCGGCATGACGTCGGATGACTGGCCCCTGCACGGCGGCCAGCCGGGTCCGCTGCTGGCGCGCTTTGGGCTTGAGGATGACATGCCGCTGCTGGACGCCAGCGCCAACCTCAACCCCCTGGGGCCGCCGGCCTGGCTGGCCGGCTGGCTGGCGGAGCGGCTTCAGGGTGAGGCCAGCGAAGCGGCCCGCTACCCCGACCCCGACTACCGCGAGGCGCGTGAGGCCATCGCCGCCCATGAGGGGGTGGCCCCGGAGCAGGTGCTGCTGACCAACGGCGGCGCCGAGGCGATCTTCCTGGCCGCGGCCCTCCATGCCCGTGAGCGGCCCGGGGCGCCGGCGGCGATCGTCCATCCCACCTTCGCCGAGTATGCCCGGGCCTGTGCGGCCCAGGGGCTGCCGGTCAGGTCGCTCTGCCTGGCGTCGCCGGACTTTCACCTCGATGTCGAGGCCATCGCCACGGGACTGGGAGAGGCGCGGCTGCTCTTCCTGTGCCGGCCCAACAATCCTACGGCTACCCTGGTGCCACGGGCCGACGTGGAGCGCCTGCTGGCGCTGACCGCCGCCAGGGGCTGTCGGCTGGTGGTGGACGAGGCCTTCGTGGATTTCATCGGGGATGACAGCGAGGCGCTGACTCCGCTGCTCGCCGACCACTCGCACCTGGTGCTGCTGCGCTCGCTGACCAAGCACTTCACCCTGCCGGGGCTGCGCCTGGGCTATTTGCTGGCCGGTGCCGAGACGGTGGCGGCGGCCCGCGCCTGCCAGCCCGCCTGGAGCGTCAACGGCCTGGCCGCGGCGCTGGTGGCGCCGCTGCTGGCGGATAGCGACTTCGCCAGGCGCACCGAGGCCTGGCTCGCCGCCGAGCGGCCGCGGCTGGCGGCGGGGCTGCGTGCACTCGGCCTCGAGGTGGTGCCGAGCCGGGCCAACTTCTTCCTGGTTCGCCACCCGGTGGGGCGGGCGGCGACCCGTTGCTTGCTGCCGGCGCTGCTGCGCCGTGGCGTGCTGGTGCGTCATACCGAATCCTTTGCGGGGCTCGACGGCGGCTGGCTTCGCCTGGCCCTGAGTGACGCCGCGGCCAACGATCGCCTGCTGGCGGCCCTGGGCGCCGCCATGGCCGACATGGCACGGCCGGAGGCGGGCCGATGATCGCCTTCGTCAGCGGCGGCGCTCGCTCCGGCAAGAGCCGCCACGCCGAGGCGCTGGCCGGCGCGCTTCACGCCGAGCGCGGCGGCCAGCGCTGGTACCTGGCCACGGCGCGGGCCTCGGACGCAGAGATGACCGCGCGCATCGCCCGCCACCGTCGCGAGCGCGATGACGGCTGGCATACCCTGGAGGCGCCCCTGGCCCTGGCGGCCGCCCTGGCCGAGGTGGGGGAGGGCGACAGCGTGCTGCTCGACTGCCTGACCCTGTGGGCCAGCCAGTGGCTCTATGCCGGCGGTGGCAGCGAGGCGGAGGGGGAGGCGATGCTGGTCCGGGTGATCGAGGCGGCTCGGGAAAGGGATATTGCGCTGGTGGTGGTCTCCAACGACCTCAACGAGGACCTCCCTCCCGAGGACGCCGAGACCTGGCGTTACCTGGCCTTTCTGCAGCGGCTGCATGGCCGGCTGGCCCGGGAGGCCGACCGGGTCATCGAGGTGGTGGCCGGGTTGCCCATCGACTGGAAGCCTGCTGCAGAGCTCGACGAGGAGATCCTGCAATGAGAGACGCCCTTTTCGGGCTCGTGCTGGCCCTGCAGTTCCTGACCCGGATACCACTGCCCGTGGCCTGTCCCTGGAACGCCGCCACCTGCCGCTGGGCGTTGCGCAGCTACCCCCTGGTGGGGCTGTTGATCGGCGCCGCCCTGGCGGTTCTGGCCACCCTGGGGCAGGGGCTGCCCACTCCGCTGCTGGCGCTGGCGCTGCTCAGCCTGTGGGTGGCCCTCACCGGCGGCCTGCACCTGGACGGCGTCATGGACGTGGCCGACGCGCTGGGCAGCAATGCGCCCCTGGAGAAGCGCTGGGCGATCATGAAGGACAGCCAGGTGGGCAGCTTCGCGATCCTGGCCCTGGTGTTCCTGCTGGCCTGGAAGGGGGCGCTGATCTGGGCCCTGCTCGAGGCCGGGGCGAGCCCCTGGCTGTGGGTGGTGCTGCCGGCGCTGGCGCGCTTCGGGGCCCTCGCCCTGCTGCGCCTGGCACCCCTGGCGCGAAGCGAGGGGCTAGCCTGGACCTGGCGGCAGCACCTGGCGCCGCGGGACCTCGGGCTTGCGCTGCTGCCGCTGCTGATCGTCTTCGGCTTTGTGCCGGGCGGTGTCTGGCTGCTCGGCGCCCTGTGCCTCTTTCTGTTTGTCTACGGCCTCGCCATGGTGCGGGCCTTCACCGGCATCAACGGCGATATCGTCGGTGGCGCCATCGAGGGAGGAGAACTATGGCTGCTGTTCATCGCCTGGAGCTGGTGGTGGTTCGTCATGGCGTGACGCGCTGGAACCTTGACCGGCGCTACCAGGGCCAGCGCGACATCCCGCTGCTGCTGCCCGATGCCGTGCCGGACATGGACCGCTTGCGTGACCACCTGGCGGGCGAGACCTTCGACGCCCTGTACTGCAGCGACCTGACCCGCTGTCGGCAGACCCTGGCCCATGTGCTGCCGGGGAGTGAAGGGGCGGCGTCCTTCGATTCGCGCCTGCGCGAACTCGACTTCGGCGACTACGAGGGGCGCACCTGGGAGGAGCTCAAGGACGATCCGCGCTATCGCGCCTGGGTCGACAGCGCCGGCATGCAGGCGCCGCCCGGCGGTGAGTCCGCCGATGATCTCTGGGCGCGCCTCGAAGCCTGGCTCGAGGGCGTGCTGGCCCAGGCCGCCGAGCAGGGGCATCACCGCGTGCTGGCCGTGAGCCACGGTGGCGCTATCCGCGAGCTGCGTCGCCGCCTGGAGGCGACCGATTTCTGGGAGGGGGTCGTGGGCCAGGCCCAGGGGCGCCGTTTCGTGATCGAGAGCGAAAGAGGAGGCTGGCAATGCTGTGCATCATCGGCGGTGCCTGCTCTGGCCGACGCGCCCTAGTCGCCGAGCGCTATCCGCAGGCGGTCTGGCATCGGCTGGAGCCGGGAGAGCCTCCCGCGGACTGGGCCGGCCGTGCGCCGTCGGGCGGTGTCCTGGTGGTCACCGGCTGGGCGGAGTGGCTCAAGGCCCTGCTGGCCGCGACGGCCGATGACGAGGCCGTGCGCAGCGCCTGGCGGGCGCAGCTCTCGGCGCTGGACGAGCGGGAGCGAGAGGCGCAGGGCGAGGCGCTGCTGATCCTCGATGAGATGGGGTATGGCATCGTGCCCATGGCCGCTGAGGCTCGCCGCCTGCGCGACCTCAACGGCTGGCTTGCCCAGGAGGTCGCTTCGCGCAGCCGAGCGGTCTGGCAGGTGCGCCATGGGCTCTGCAAACAATTGAAATAGAATGGCTTTAAGTCAGGCGTTCGACTTTCGACGTTGACCCCGGGGCCGCGGGTTGCTAGCGTACGCGCACTCTCAGGTGCTGGCGGAGTGAGTGCCGCCAGGTAAACGGGAAGTCGGTGCGCGGTGCTCTTCTCAACAGCCCGCCAGTCCGACGCTGCCCCCGCAACGGTGATCGAGTCAAGAACCGCCATCACGCCACTGTGCCCACGGCATGGGAAGGCGGCGGTTCAGCAGGACCTCCGGCATCACGCCAGGCCCTCGCTCGTCAGTCCGGAGACCGGCCCGAGAGCGCATGCCGAATCGCGGAGGGCGGTCATCAGGCAGGGCATCGACCGCTCCGTTCGCGCCGCTTCCCTTCCTTCTGTTCCTCTGCACCGGCCCTCAAAAAAAAGCTGGACGCCGTGCGGGTGAGCACGGCGAAGCAAGGGACAGACATGAACACGATTTTTGCCTCCCGGGGCCTGGCGACCTTCGCCCTGGCCACCCTGCCGCTGGCCATTCAGGCCGCCGAGCCTCAGCTCGAGAGCCCGGCCGAAGCCACCGCCGAGGCGACCAGCCTCAACCCGATGGTCATCACCGCCGCCCTGGCGCCGCGCACCGCCGATGAGACGCTCGCTTCTGTCACCGTGCTCGACGAGGCCACCCTGCGCCGCCAGGATCCGGCGAGCCTTCCTGACCTGCTGCGCGGTCAGCCCGGAGTGGACGTGACCTCCAACGGCAGCTTTGGCAAGTCCAGCAGCGTGTCGATTCGGGGCACCTCGAATAGCCAGAGCCTTTTGATGATCGACGGTATTCGCCTGCGCTCCGCGACTCTGGGTGGCCCCGCCTGGCAGTTCCTCGACCCGCGGATGTTCGAGCGTGCCGAGATCGTGCGTGGCCCCCGCGGCAGTCTCTATGGGGCCGATGCCGTGGGCGGGGTGGTGCAGCTCTCTACCCCGGAAGGCGAGGAGGGCGCCCCCCAGCCGCGGGTCTCCGTGGGCGGCGGTTCCTTCAATACCCAACGCTACAGCGCCAGCCTCTCCGGCGGCAGCGGCGGCACCAGCTACTACGTTGCCGGCAGCCGCTTCGACACCGATGGCACGCCGGTGCGCCGCGGGGGCGAGGACAAGGGCTATGACAACACCTCGGGCCTGGTGCGGCTCTCCCATGCCTTCGAGAGTGGCGCCGAGGTGGGCGCGCTGGCGCTGCGGGCTCGGGGCAATACCGAGTTCGATAGCTTCGGGGCGCCGGCAGAGACCGACTTCGTTCAGCAGGTGTCCGGGGTCTACGGTGAAATTCCCGTCAGCGACACATGGCGCAGCCGCCTGACTCTGAGTGAGGCGCGGGACGAGAGCGATACCCTCGACGCCTTCGGGTTTTCCGTCTTCGATACCCAGACCCGAACGGCGCGCTGGGAAAACACCCTTGGCTTTGGCGTTCACGAATTGGTGGCCGGCGCCGAATATAGCGAAGACAGCATCAGCAGCACCAATGTCTACGACGAGACAAACCGCGACAATACCGCCGTCTTCGCCCAGGGCCTGCTCGACTTCTCCCCAGTCGCCGTCCAGGCTAGCCTGCGCTATGACGACAACCAGGCTTTCGGTGAGGAGGTCACCGGCAGTTTGGCACTGGGCTATGAGTTCGATGCCCACCATACGCTGAGGGCCAGTGTCGGCACCGCTTTCCGGGCGCCCAGCTTCAACGAGCTTTATTTCCCGGGCTTCAGCAATCCGGACCTCAATGCGGAGACGTCCGAGACCTATGAGCTGGGTGTTCGCGGGCAGTATCGCACCCTCTTCTGGGACCTGGCGGCCTACCAGAGCGATATTGATGAACTGATCATCAACGTTGACACAACGGGAGATGGTTGGGTCGATACGCCACAGAACGTTGCCAAGGCGCGTATTCGAGGCATTGAGCTCGCGACTGGGGCCGAAATCGACGACTGGACCCTGGCGGCGGCGCTGACCTGGACCGATCCGGAGAACCGGAGTGGCCTCAATGCGGGCAATCGCATCCAGCGCCGGGCCAGTCAGAGCGCCCGCTTCGACGTGGATCGCGCACTGGGCGACTGGACGCTGGGCGCGTCCTGGATTCTGCAGGGTTACCGCTATGAGGATGCCGCCAATACTGATCGCCTTAACGGCTTCGGGCTGGTCAATCTGCGCGCCGGCTGGGACTTTGCGCCGATGTGGTCGGCTCGCCTGACCGTGGAGAATGCCCTGGACAAGGAGTACGAGACCGCGCGTGACTATATCAACGCCGGCCGTGCGGCCTTCGTGAGCGTTCACTTTGGCCAGTAGCGGCCAGCTCAGCGGGGCCCTTGGCCCCGCTGCCGTCTTCTGCGCCTCGCTTGGCCTCGCCCTCGCGGGGCTGGGCGCGAGCGAGGCGCGCGCCGACTCCCCCTGTGCCGTCGATGACCGCGGCCGCGAGGTCTGCCTGGACGCGCCGGCCAGCCGTATCGCCGCGCTCTCGCCCGGGGCCACCGAGCTGACCTGGGCCGCCGGGGCAGGGGAGAAGGTAGTAGCGGTGGTGGCCTACAGCGACTATCCGCCCGAGGCCCGGGAGGTCCAATCGGTCGGCAGCCACACCCGCATGGACCTGGAAACCCTGGTATCGCTCGCGCCGGATCTGGTGATCGGCTGGATCACCGGCAACCCGGCGGAGCAGCTCGAGACACTCGAGGCGCTGGGGCTGCCGGTGTTCATGATCGAGCCGCGCACCGTCGAGGGGGTCGCCACTGCCATCGAGCGGCTGGCACGCCTGGCCGGCAGCGAGGCGGCGGGCGACGCCGAGGCCGCCCGCTTCCGAGAGGGCATGGCGGAGCTCGCCGAGCGCCACGCCAAGGCCGAGCCGGTGTCGGTCTTCTATCAGGTGTGGGACGAGCCCCTGATGAGCGTCAACGACGAGCACCTGATCGGCCAGGTGGTGACCCTGTGCGGTGGCGTCAATGTCTTCGGTGAGCTCTCGCGGCTGGTGCCGCGCCTCGACGACGAGTCGGTGCTGGCCGCCGACCCCGAGGCGATCATCGCCGGTGGCATGGGCGAGGAGAATCGCCATTGGCTCACCCACTGGGAGCAGTATCCGGGCCTGACCGCGGTCGCCCGCGACAATCTCTTCTTCGTGCCGCCCTCGCTGATCCAGCGGCCGACCCCGCGCCTGCTGGAGGGCAGCCGCATTCTCTGCGACAAGCTGGAGGTCGCGCGTGCCAGACGGTAGCCCCACTCGATGCGACAGCTGAGCCTGCCCCTGGGCCTGCTGCTGGCGGCGGCGCTGGCGGCGCTGGCGCTGTCGGTCAGCGTCGGCAGTGTCGGCGTGGCGCCTGGCGAGCTGTGGGCGGTGCTCCGCGGCGGCGGCGAGGTCCTGCCGCGCACCCTCATCCTCGAACTGCGGGTGCCGCGCTCGCTTGCGGCCTTCGCCGTCGGCGGCCTGCTGGCGGTGGCGGGTGCGCTGATGCAGGTGCTGCTGCGCAACCCTCTGGCCGACCCCTATGTGCTGGGACTCTCCGGCGGCGCCTCGGTGGGGGCGCTCGCCGCCATGCTGGGCGGCATGGGGGGGCTTATGATCTCCGGTTCGGCCTTCGGGGGGGCGCTGGCCTCGACCCTGCTGGTGTTCGGCCTGGCCCATGGCACCGGCAGCTGGACGCCGTCGCGGCTGCTGCTCACCGGGGTGGTGGTGGCCGCCGGCTGGGGGGCGGTGATCACCCTGATGCTGGCGGTGAGCCCCGCCGATCGTCTGCCCGGCATGCTCTACTGGCTGATGGGGGATCTCTCCTACGCGCGCACCCCCTGGCCGGCGCTCGTCATGCTGCTGGCGATCTGTCTGCTGGTGGTGCCCATGGGGCGCAGCCTCAACGTGCTGGCCCGCGGGCCGCTGCAGGCGGCGGCGCTCGGCGTGGCGGTGCGGCCGCTGGAGTGGGTCATCTATGTGGCCGCCAGCCTGCTCACTGCCATGGCGGTGACCATCGCCGGCAGCATCGGCTTCGTGGGGCTGGTGGTGCCGCATATGCTGCGCCTGGTGCTCGGCAACGACCAGCGCCTGATCCTGCCGGCCTGCGCCCTGGCCGGCGGCACCCTGCTGGTACTGGCGGATACCCTGGCGCGCACCCTGATCGCCCCGGAACAGCTGCCGGTAGGGGTGATCACCGCCCTGCTCGGGGTCCCTACCTTCCTCTACCTGCTCTACCGGAGCCGCTGATGAGCCGTCTCGATATCCGGGAGCTGGTCATCGATGTCCCCGCTCGCGCCGACGGCCGGCCGCTGACGCTGTGCGTCGAACCCGGCCAGGTGTGGGGGGTGCTGGGACCCAACGGGGCCGGCAAGACCACCCTGCTGCACACCTTGGCCGGGCTCAGGGCGCCGCGCCGAGGGGAGGTGCTGCTCGACGGCCGGCCCCTCGCCACCCTGGGCCGCCGCCGGGTCGCCCAGCGGCTGGGGCTGGTATTCCAGGAACGCCACGATGGCTTTCCCGCTACGGTGCGCGAGACCGCCCTGATCGGCCGCCACCCCTGGCTGTCGCCCTGGCAGATGGAGGGCGGTGAAGACCTGCGCCTGGCCGAGGCGGCGCTGGCGCGGCTCGATGTCGACCACCTGGCCGACCGCCTGGTCAGCACCCTCTCCGGCGGCGAGCGCCAGCGCCTGACCATCGCCACGGTGCTGACCCAGGCGCCGCGCCTCTGGCTGGCCGACGAGCCCACCAACCATCTCGACCTGCACCATCAGACCGAGGTCATGGCGCTGCTCGCCGGCGAGGCCGCCGCCGGCCGGGCGGTGATGATGTGCCTGCACGACCTCAACCTGGCGGCGCGCTGGTGTGACCACCTGCTGCTGCTCTATCCCGACGGCGAGGCGTGCTGGGGGAGGGCGGACACCATGCTGGTGCCCGCCGCCCTGGAGCGGCTCTACGGCCAGCGCCTGGCCACCGCCGAGGTCGACGGCGCCCCCGTTTTCGTCCCCGTGAGGTGATATGACGTCAATGATTCGCGGCGAGTGCCATGCCGCCCTGATCACCGCCCCCGGCTCCGGCCAGGGCAAGTCCATGGTCACCGCGGCGCTGGCGCGGCTGCACCGCAATGCCGGCCGCAAGGTGAGAGTGTTCAAGCACGGCCCGGACTACCTGGACCCCATGGTGCAGGAGGTGGCCTCGGGCCAGCCGGTGTACCAGCTGCATCCCTGGATGACCGGCGAGGCCGAGTGTCGCTGGCGCCTGGCCGAGGCCGCTCGGGAGGCCGACCTGATCCTCGTCGAGGGCTCCATGGGGCTCTTCGACGGAGCCCCCTCCAGCGCCGATCTGGCGATCCTGGCCGGCCTGCCGGCGCTGCCGGTGATCGACGCCTGGGGGATGGCCCAGACCTTCGGTGCCGTGGCCCAGGGGCTGGCCAACTACCACCCCGAGCTCACCATCCACGAGGTGATCGCCAACCGCATCGGCAGCCCCGGTCATGGCAAGCTGCTCGCCGACTCCATGCCGGAAGGGCTGACGCTGCTCGGCGCCATTCCGCGTCACGCCGCCATGGCGATTCCCGACCGCCACCTGGGCCTGGTGCAGGCCTCCGAGCTTGCGGAGCTGGACCGGCAGCTGGATGCCGCCGCCGAGGTGCTCAAGGAGGCCGGCCTCGACCGGCTGCCGGCCAGGGTGACCCTCGAGGCAGCGGCCCCCGAGCCGCCACCGCGGCTGCTCGAGGGCGTGCGTATCGGCGTGGCCCGCGACGACGCCATCGCCTTTCTGTATCGCGCCAACCTCGACCTGCTCGAGGCCATGGGTGCCGAGCTCGCCTTCTTCTCGCCGCTGGCCGATGACTCGCTGCCCGCCTGCGATGCCCTCTGGCTCCCCGGTGGCTACCCGGAGCTGCATGCGGCGAGGCTTGCCGCCAATGTGCCGATGAGAACGGCGATTCGCGCCCACCACGCCGCCGGCCGGCCGATCCTGGCCGAGTGCGGGGGGCTGATGGCCTGCGTGGAGACCCTGGTGGATGGCGACGGGCAGGCCCATGAGATGCTGGGGCTGCTGCCCGGCACCGCGCGCATGGCCGGCAAGCTCACCGCCCTGGGGCTGCAGTTCCTGGCCACCGATCGGGGCGAGCTGCGCGGCCACACCTACCACCACTCGCGACTGGAGACCGCCGCCGAGCCACTGGGGCGTACGCGCAAGCTGGCCGGCAGCGAGGCAGAGGCGGTCTATCGCGAGGGCAGCCTTACCGCCAGCTACTTCCACGGCTACTTCCCCTCCGCCCCGGAGGTGGTCGCCGCCCTATTCCGGGGTGAGCCGCTTACGCCTACCGCCAAGACCGGAGAATCACCATGAAAAAGGTCGATCCGAAGCGCCATGCCGAACGCATGGCCATCAAGCAGCAGATCATGCAGGCGCGCATCGAGGCCGCCGACAAGGAGCAGGGGCTCCTGCTGGTGCTCACCGGCCCCGGCAAGGGCAAGAGCAGCTCCGGCTTCGGCATGCTGGCGCGGGCACTCGGTCACGGCATGAAGGTGGGCGTGGTGCAGTTCATCAAGGGGGCCTTCAGCACCGGCGAGGAGGCCTTCTTCCGCCAGCTGCCCAAGGTGACCTACCACGTGATGGGCGAGGGCTACACCTGGGACACCCAGGATCGGGAGCGCGACATCCAGACCGCCGAGGCCGCCTGGGAGGTGGCGCGGGACATGCTGGATGACCCGAGCGTCGACCTGGTGCTGCTCGACGAGCTCAATATTGCCCTGCATTACGGCTACCTGGACCTCGACCGGGTGCTCGACGACCTCCAGGCACGGCCGCCGATGCAGCATGTGATCGTCACCGGCCGCTATGCTCCCGAGGCGCTGGTCGAGCTGGCCGATACCGTCACCGAGATGAAGGTGGTCAAGCACGCCTTCAAGGACCAGGGAGTAAAGGCCCAGAAGGGCATCGAACTCTAATCCCATGGCGACATTGATGATTCAGGGCACCACCTCGGATGCCGGCAAGAGCACGCTGGTGGCGGGACTGTGCCGGGTGCTGGCGAGGCGCGGGGTCTCGGTGGCGCCGTTCAAGCCGCAGAACATGGCGCTAAACAGCGCGGTGACCGCGGACGGCGGCGAGATCGGCCGCTCCACGGCGCTGCAGGCGCTGGCGGCGGGTGTGGCGCCCCACAGCGACATGAACCCGGTGCTGCTCAAGCCGGAATCGGATCGTGGCGCCCAGGTGATCCTGCGCGGCCGGGTCCACGGCCATATGGATGCCCTGGACTACCACGCCTACAAGCGCGAGGCGAAGGCCACGGTGATGGCGGCCTGGGAGGCGCTATCGGCGCGCTTTGACGTGATCATCGCCGAGGGGGCCGGCAGTCCGGCGGAGATCAACCTGCGCGAGAACGACATCGCCAACATGGGCTTCGCCGAGGCGGTGGACTGTCCGGTGGTGCTGGTGGGCGATATCGACCGCGGCGGCGTCTTCGCCCAGCTGGTGGGCACGCTCGAGCTGTTGAGCGAGCGCGAGCGGGCGCGCACCCGCGGCTTTGTCATCAACCGCTTCCGCGGCGATATCGCCCTGCTCGAGCCGGGGCTCGACTGGCTGGCCGAGCGCACCGGCAGGCCGGTGTTCGGCACGCTGCCCTACCTGCAGGGGCTGCTGCTGGACGCCGAGGACAGCATCGGCCTCTGCGGTCGCCAGTCGGGCGAGCCGGCGCTCCGGGTGGTGGTGCCGGCGCTGCCGCGCATCAGCAACCACAACGACTTCGATCCCCTGCGGCTGCACCCCCGGGTCGAGCTCAGCTTTATCGGCCCGAATCAGCTTGGGTCCGGCCGGGAGATTCCGCCGGCCGACCTGATCATCCTGCCGGGCAGCAAGAGCACCCGAGCCGATCTCGCCTGGCTGCGCGCCCAGGGCTGGGAGGAAGCGATACGGCGCCATCTGCGCTACGGCGGCCGGGTGCTCGGCATCTGCGGCGGCTTCCAGATGCTCGGCGACTGGATCCACGACCCCGAGGGCCTGGAGGGGCCGGCAGGCGCCAGCAAGGGGCTGGGGCTGCTCGAACTGGAGACGCACATGCTGCCCGGCAAGCGGCTGCGCAACGTCGGCGGCCGCCTGCTGCCCGAGGGCGTGCCGGTCGTCGGCTACGAGATCCACCAGGGGGGCAGCGAGGGCCCGGCGCTGGCGCGGCCCTTCTGCGAGCTGGCGGGACAGCCCGAGGGCGCCGTGAGCGAGGATGGCCGGGTGATGGGCAGCTACCTGCACGGGCTCTTCGATAGCGCCGAGGCGTGCGCGGCGCTGCTGGCACGCTGCGGCCTGGCGGAGGAGGGCGCCGTCGACCTGGCTGCCCATCGGGAGGCGGAGCTGGATCGCCTGGCCGACGCCCTGGAGCAGCACCTCGATATCGCCGCCATCGAGCGGCTGTTGGGGCGCTGAGGCGGGGCGTCTCGTGCGAGCCTGGCCTCGCTACCCCTGCTCCACGTAGGCGCCCATGGCGCGCATCCGCGACTCGAAACTTGCCACGTTGTCGACCAGGTCGTCGGGGCCGAAGGCCACGCACTCCGCCAGCAGCACCTCGATCAGGGTGATCGCCGAGAGGATCGAGGGGAAGAAATGCGGGGTGGCATTGGCCACCGGGAAGGTGATGGTGGCCCCCGGCACCAGCGGCGAGCGCATGGTGTCGGTGACCACGATGGCGCTGACCCCCGCCGCCCGGGTGATCTCCAGCGCCCGCATGGTCTCGGCGCAGTAGGGCTCGAAGCCGAAGGCCACCACCACGTCCCCCTCGCCGAAGGGGGCAAGCTCGGTCAAGAGCCCCCCCTCCTGGCCGCGGATCAGCTGGATATTGGGCATGGCGATACGCCCCACGTAGGCGAAGTGGTAGGCGCAGGCGAAGGTGTCCCGAAACCCCACCACGGCGATCTTCTCCGCGGCCAGCAGCCGCCTGGCCGCCTCGCGCACCCGTGCCTGGTTGTCGGCGGTGAACAGTCGGCCGATGTTGTCGAAGGCGGCGTCGCCCACGTCGAGAAACACCTGGTCGTCGGTCTGGCTGGCCAGGCTGCGCAGCTGGCTGGCCCGCCCGGAGAGCTCCACGGGGCCGGCCTGCACCGCCGACTGGAACACCTCCCTGAACTGCTCATAGCTCTCGAAGCCCAGCCGCTTGGCCAGGCGGACCAGGGTCGAGGCGGTCACCTCGGCGGCGGTGGCGGACTTGCGTATCGATTGGAAGGCGATCTCTACCGGGTGCTCCAGCACATAGCCGGCGGCCAGCTTCAGCTGCGGGCTGAGCTCCGGGTAGGCCTCGGCGAGCTCACGGTTCACCGCATCCAGCCGGGCGGGGCCGCTGTCGGTGTCCGGCGCGTTGTCGTCGCGTGGATCCTGTTCCAGCACGCTGATCTCCTGGGTTGGGGTGGCGCGGGGGCGCCATTGTACCCGATAGGCGACGCTGCTTGATGAAACATTTGTTCCTGGATGTGAATTATCCCGGTACGCACGTGTTGACCCCGATGCGACCTTTGGCTAGGATGCGCGGCAGAACAGGTGTGCTGCAAATCATTCGATAATGGCACGTTTGTTTCCTTGGCGATGGACCATCGCCGCTGATTATCGAAGTCGTTTGCCAAGCCTAGAGAGTGCCCTCCATGAGCCAAGCCGAGTACGAGACCCTGATCCTTCGCCGCCACGGCCAGGTCCAGGAGATTCGCTTCAATCGCCCCCATCGCCTCAACGCCGTCACCGAGGCGCTCTACGCCGAGCTCAATGACGCCCTGACCCGCGCCGAGGCGGACGGCGAGGTGCGCGTAGTGGTGCTTACCGGCGAGGGGCGCGCCTTCTGCGTGGGCGCCGATCTGAAGGAGCACAAGGAGGGGCGCACCGCCTTCGACCGCCGCCAGTACCTGCAGGGGGAACAGATCGTCTGCAAGCGCCTGATGCAGATGCAGACGCCGGTGATCGCCGCGGTGAACGGCTTTGCCCTGGGCGCCGGTGCCGAGCTCGCCATCGCCGCGGACTTCCTGCTGATGGCCGACAGCGCCCAGATCGGCCTGCCGGAGGTCTCCATCGGCAACTTCCTGGGCGGCGGCGTGACCTGGCTGCTGCCGCGCCTGGTGGGCCTGGCCAAGGCCCGTGAGCTGGTCTTCCTGGGTGAGCGCATCGATGGCGCCGAGGCCGTGCGCATTGGCCTGGCCAACCGCCACTACCCCGACGAGGGCTTCCTTGACGCCGCCCTGGCCTTCGCCGAGCGGGTGGCCAGTAAGGCGCCTTTCTCCATGGCGCTGGCCAAGGAGCAGCTCACCTTCTCCGGCGAGCGCACCCTGGATGCCTGCCTGGCCGCCGAGCTCGAGGGGATGACCTTCGTCGGCACCACCCGGGACTGGCAGGAGGGCGTCGACGCCTTCGCCGAGAAGCGCGTCCCGCGCTTCCAAGGCAAGTAGGCCCGTGCCTTCCGCCCCCCGTGAATCCCCCGGCCGCGGCCGGGCCTGAACCACGCGTCATCGCGCACTCTCTACCGCCCACTCTTCATCGCCCCCGAGGGCAAGGTCAGCCAGCACATGAACCCCATCGAAGGACACCTCACCACCCGCAGCCCGCTCCACGACATCCTGGCGCCCGGCGGCATCGCCGTGGTCGGCGCCTCCGCCGACCCCACCAAGCGCGGCTACAAGGCCATGGTCGGCCTGATCAAGGATGGCTACCGGGGCGAGATCTACCCGGTCAACCCCAAGGCCAACATGATCCTCGGGGTCAAGGCGTGGCCCTCGGTCACCGCCATTCCCGGCAACCCCGCCCTGGCGCTGATCTGTACCCCGGCGGCCACGGTGCCGGGGCTGATCGCCGAGTGCGGGCGGCGTGGCATCAAGGGCGCGGTGATACTGGCCAGCGGCTTCGCCGAGATCGGCGGAGAGGGGGCCGAGCTCGAGCGCGAGATGATGGAGAAGGCCCGCGCCCATGGCGTGCGCATCATCGGCCCCAACACCTCGGGCATCTTCAACCTGCACCATCGGGTCAACCTGCTGTCGCTGGACAACGTCAAGCCCGGCGGCGTGGGCATCATCTCCCAGTCCGGCAACATGCTGCTGTCGCTGGCACTCGAGGCCCAGTACAACGGCAACGTGGGCTTCTCCACCTACGTGGGCCCCGGCAACCAGAGCGACATCGGCTTCAACGACTACCTGCGCTACCTGGGCGAAGACGAGAACACCCGGGTGGCGACGCTCTACGTGGAGGGCTTCCGCGACGGGCGCAAGTTCCTCGACGTGGCGCGAGAGGTGACCGCCATGAAGCCGGTGGTGGTCTACAAGTCCGGCTCCACCGAGGCGGGCCAGAAGGCGGCCAGCTCCCACACCGGGGCGCTCGCCGGCAGCTATGCCATGACCGTGGACCTGCTCAAGCAGGCCGGGGTCAGCGTGGTGCAGCACTCCGACGAGATCCTGCCGGTGGCCGAGGGGCTGGGCCTCTTGCAGAAGGCGCGTGGCAAGCGGGTGGCGGTGATCTCCGACGGCGGCGGCCAGGCCACCATCGCCTCCGACCGCCTGGCCGAGGCGGGCCTCGAGCTCGCCGAGCTCTCCGAGTCGACCCGCCAGCAGCTGCGCGACGTGCTCTTCCCCCAGGCCTCCACCGTCAACCCGGTGGACGTGGCCGGCTCCACCGACGCCAATCCGTCGCTCTTGGCCACCTGCATGGAGATCGTTGCCGCCGACGACAACGTTGACAGCGTCTTCCTGGTGGGCATGTTCGGCGGCTACAGCATCCGCTTCGCGGAATCGCTGCTGGGCGACGAGATGCGCGGCGCCGAGGCGATGGTGGACCTCTCCAAGTCGACCACCAAGCCGCTGGTGATCTACAGCCTCTATACCCCCATCAAGCCGCCGGCGCTGCGTCGCCTGCACGAGGCGGGCCTGCCCATCTACGCCTCCATCGAGCATGCGGTGCGGGTGCTGGCGGCCCTGGGCGAGCGTGGCCAGTACCTGGCCCAGGTGGAGCGTCAGAGCCGCGAGCGCAGCGTCGAGCCGCTCCCCGAGCTCACCGCGCTGTTCCGTGAGGCCCGGGCCGAGGGCCGCGACCTCTTCGAGTACGAGGCCAAGCGGCTGCTGCGCGACCACGGCATCGAGGTGCCCCTGGAGCTGGTGGTCAGAAACGAGGCGGAGCTGGCGGAGGCCGCAGGGCAGTTCGGCGAGACGCCGCTGGCCATGAAGGTGGTCTCCCGGGATATCCTGCACAAGTCCGACGCCGGCGGGGTGAGGCTCAACGTGGTGGGCGAGGGCGCCATGCGCGAGGCCCGTGAGGCGATCCTCGCGTCCTGCCTGGCCTATGACGCCGACGCGGAGATCGAGGGCATCCTGGTCACGCCCATGGCGAAGAAGGGCGTCGAGGTGATCCTCGGGGTGATCCGCGACCCCATCTTTGGCCCGGTGCTGATGTTCGGCCTCGGCGGCATCTTCGTGGAGATCCTCGAGGACGTGGCCTTCCGCGCCATTCCGCTGTCGCGGCGCGACGCCGAGGAGATGGTGGATCAGATCAAGGCCAGGAAGATCCTCGACGGCGTGCGCGGCGAGAAGGCGGTGGACAAGGCCGCCCTGGTCGACCTGCTGCTCAAGGTATCGCGCATCGTCGAGGCCTATCCGGAGCTCTCCGAGCTCGACCTCAACCCGGTGATCGTCAACGCCGACGGCTATGCCGTGGTGGACGCGCGGGTTATCGTGGAACGCGACGATTCAGCCGACAGGGAAGCCCATTGATGAGCCAGACGACCCCGCCCAGCCTGCCCCAGCTCACCGACGCCCGCCTGACCCTCGAGGGTCGGGTGGCGACCCTGACCCTGGCGCGCCACGACGTGCGCAACGCCCTGACCGGCACCGCCCTGGTCGAGGACATCGTCGCCGTGGCCCAGTGGGTCAACGCCTGCGACGCCGTCTCGGTGCTGGTGATCACCGGCGAGGGCAGCGCCTTCTCCGCCGGCGGCAACGTCAAGGACATGGCCAACCGCGGCGGCGACTTCGCCGGTGACGTGGCCGAGGTCTCGGCCCGCTACCGCCGTGGCATCCAGCGCATCCCGCTGGCGCTGGCCGAGGTGGAGGTGCCGATCATCGCCGCGGTCAACGGCCCGGCCATCGGCGCCGGCTTCGACCTGGCCAACATGGCCGATATCCGCATCGCCTCGAAGAAGGCGAAGTTCGGCGAGACCTTCCTCAACCTGGGGATCATCCCCGGCGACGGCGGCTCCTGGTTCATGCAGCGCCTGATCGGCTACCAGCGCGCCTTCGAGCTGACCCTCACCGGCCGGGTGATCGACGCCGAGGAGGCGAAGGCCTACGGCATCGTGCTCGAAGTGACCGAGCCCGAGGCGCTGATGGCGACGGCGGGCGAGCTCGCCGGCCGCATCGCCGCCCAGCCGCCGAAGGCGACACGCCTCACCAAGCGGCTGATGAAGATGGCCCAGCGCACCGAGCTCAAGGATTTCCTCGATCTCTGCGCGGTCTTCCAGGGCATGTGCCACAACGAGCCCGAGCACCTGGAGGCGGTCAACGCCATGCTGGAGAAGATGGCGAAATAGCGCCTCTCGCAGCAGGCCGTGAGGCCTGGATTCGAGTCTACAGCGCGCCCGGCTTCGGCCGGGCGTCGTCGTGTCGGAGGGGTAACGGTCGGTTTCCGTGCAGAAAAGACTTGTCGGCGGGCGGCCCGGCTGGCGATGCTGAAGGCCTGATCTCTCACAGGGAAGTGACGCCATGGCCGACAGCACCCTGGTCTTCATCGTCCTCGGGCTGACCCTTGCCGCCTTCGTCTGGGGGCGCTTTCGCTACGACCTGGTGGCGCTCGCCGCGCTGCTCGGCTCGGTGATACTGGGGCTGGTGCCCGGCGAGCAGGCCTTCCTCGGCTTCGGGCACCCGGCGGTGATCACCGTGGCGGCGGTGCTGGTGCTCAGCCGCGGCTTCGAGCGCTCCGGGGTGGTGGACGTCATCGCCGAGCAGGTGCTCCGGGTGGGCGAGCGGCTCTTCCTGCAGCTGCTGGTGCTCACCGGCACCGTGGTGGTGCTCTCCGGCATCATGAACAACGTCGGCGCCCTGGCGCTGCTGCTGCCGGTGGCCATGCGCCTGGCCCGGGAGCACGACGCCTCGCCGTCGATCCTGCTGATGCCGCTGGCCTTCGGTTCGCTGCTGGGGGGGCTGACCACCCTGATCGGCACCCCGCCCAACATCATCATCGCCAGCTACCGCGGCTCGGTCACCGGCGAGAACTTTGGCATGTTCTCCTTCTTCCCGGTCGGCGCCGCGGTGGCACTGGCGGGGCTCGCCTTTATCGTGCTGCTGGGCTGGCGCCTGACCCCGAAGCGGGCCGGCAAGGCGTCCACCGAGGCGATGTTCGATACCGCCAACTACCTGGTGGAGTTGCGCGTCGGGGAGGAGTCGAAGGCCAACGGCCTGACCCTGCGCGAGCTGCAGCAGGAACTGGAGGAGACCATTCCGGTGCTCGCCGTGGTGCGCGACGAGAAGAAGCGGGCCGGCCACGCCTTCTTCGGCACCCTCCGGGAGGGGGACATCCTGCTGATGGAGGCGGGCCCCGATGAGATGAAGCTGCTGGAGGACAAGGCGGGGCTGCGACTGGGCAAGGACGCCGAGGAGGAAGAGCAGGGAGCCGACGAGAAGGAGGAGACCGAAGCGGGCCTGAAGGCGGAGTCGCCCAGCGTGGACTCGAGGCAAGCGCAGGTCGAGGAGAAGGCCGGGGAGGAGGCGGAGAGGGAAAAGGAGAAGGAAGAGAAGCGCGGCGTGGATACCGAAGGGCTGCAGCTGGCGGAGGCGGTGGTGCGCAACGACTCCATGATGGTCAACCGCACCGTCACCCAGCTGCGCCTGCACAACCAGTTCGGCCTGCACCTGGTCGCAGTGGCCCGGGACGGCGGGCGCCTCAAGCAGCGCCTGCGGGAGGTTCGCTTTCGCCCCGGTGATGTACTGCTGCTGCAGGGGGGCGAAAGCGAACTCGCCGAGAGCCTGGCCACCCTGGGCTGCCTGCCGCTCGCCAGCCGCAACCTGACCCTCGGCCAGCCGCGCATGCTGCTCGCCTCCATTGCCATCTTCGCTGCCGCCATCCTGGCGATGATCTTCGACCTGCTGCCGGCGGCCGTGGCACTCTCCCTGGCCGCGCTGGTGGCGCTGCTGGTGGGGGTGCTGCCCCTGCGCGAGGGCTACCAGGCCATCGACGGGCCGGTAATCGTGCTGCTCGGCGCCATGATTCCGGTGGGCCAGGCGCTGGAGACCAGCGGAGGGGCGACGCTGATCGCCGAGGCCATGCTCGCCTGGGGGGCCGAGTGGCCGGTGATCGTGACCCTGGTCGGTCTTTTCGTGCTCTCCATGGTGCTCTCCAATATCGTCAACAATGCGGCCGCGGCGCTGCTGATGGCGCCCATCGCGGCCAGCCTGGCCAGCGGCTTCGACGCCTCGGTGGACCCCTTCCTGATGGTGGTGGCGGTGAGTGCCTCCTGCGCCTTTCTGACCCCCATCGGCCACCAGTCCAATACCCTGGTGATGGGCCCAGGCGGCTATCGCTTCGGCGACTACTGGCGGCTCGGGCTGCCGCTCTCCCTGGTGGTGCTGGCGGTAGCCATTCCCATGATCCTGCTGGTCTGGCCGCTATAGACGAAACGCCCCGGCACAGGGCCGGGGCGTTGGATGACGGCGGTGACTAGAGGCGTCAGGCCGCCTGGTGGCGCAGCACCTTGGACTTGTCGATGACGAAGGCGTCGTATTCGAAGTCGTCCACGGTGAGCAGCTCCAGCACCTGGGCCTCGCGCTCGCGCATAAAGGCGGCGTCGTCTGCCGTGATCAGCCCGGCCTCCAGGGCCGCCTCCACCCGCTGCTCGGGGTGCAGGGCATCGGCGGGCAGCTCGCCCTTGGCGAAGGCCTTGTTGACGGTGCGGTAGAGCGCCTCGGCGCGCTCCTGGGACGCCAGCAGGGCGTTGTAGTGCGCCAGGAAGTTGGGCTGGCTGCCGTCGTCGGCCGACCAGGTGTTGGCCAGAAGCTTCGTGCGCAGGGCGGTGTCGCGGGAGACCGCCTGGGCGATGGCGCGGGCCAGGTCGTCATGGGGGCGCTTGAAGCGCTTGCCCCGCGGCATCACCGCCAGGCGCAGCCCGCAGGCCAGTGCCCGGTTGGGCAGGTTGTCGAACAGCTCGTCCAGGGCCTGCTCGGCGCGGCCCAGCAGCCACTGGCAGCTGTAGTGAAAGAGCGCCGCTTCACCCTCGACCCTGTCGCCCTCGTGCCACTGCTTGATCACCATGGAGGCGAGGTAGAGGTTGGCGAGCACGTCACCCAGCCGCGCCGAGAGCATCTCGCGCTGCTTGAGGGTGGAGCCGAGACTCGCCATGGCGGCATCGGCGCAGAGCCCGAAGCCGGCGGAGAGCCGCGCGATCTCCTGAGCGTAGCGCTTGGCCTCGCCCTCGAAGGGGACCGCGGGGCGGCCTAGCCCCAGGCCCTGGGTGAAGGCGCGGGCGGCGTTGCCGAAGATCAGGCCGGCATGACCGAAGAACGCCTTGTCGAAGGCCCGGACATCATCGGCGTCCCGGGCGGCCAGTTCCTCGAGCACGTAGGGATGGCAGCGGATGGCGCCCTGGCCGAAGATCATCAGGTTGCGGGTCATGATGTTGGCGCCTTCCACGGTGATCGCCACCGGGTTGGCGCTGTAGCCGATCGCCAGATAGTTGCGCGGCCCAAGCGTCACCGCCTTGCCGCCGTGGATATCCATGGCATCGCCGAGGATTACCCGCTGGAACTCGGTGAGCTGGCTCTTGAGGATGGCGGAGGGCACCGCTGGCTTCTCGCCGCGGTCGATGGTGTTGGCGGTCTGGTAGACCGCCGCCTGGGCGATATAGCCCAGCGCCGTCATGCGCGCCAGGGGCTCCTGGATGCCCTCCATCTCGGCCACGGGCACGTTGAACTGGCGGCGGATGCGGGCGAAGCCGCCGCTCCAGCCGATGGCGTAGCGGGCGGTACCGGTGGCGCCGGAGGGCAGGGTGATGCAGCGCCCCACCGAGAGGCACTCCACCAGCATGCGCCAGCCCTGGCCGATCATCGCCTCGCCGCCGATGATGGTGTCCAGGGGCACGAAGACATCCTTGCCCCTGATCGGGCCGTTCAGGAAGGGGCTGCCGATGGGGTGGTGGCGGCGGCCGATCTCCATCCCTGCGGTGTCGCGGGGAATCAGCGCCAGGGTGATGCCGCGATCCTCCTCGTCGCCCAGCAGCTTCTCCGGGTCGAAGAGGCGGAAGGCCAGGCCCACCACCGTGGCGATGGGGGCCAGGGTGATCCAGCGCTTCTCGAAGTTGAGGCGCACGCCGAGCACCTCTTTGCCGTCGATGGTCTGCTTGCAGACCACGCCGGTGTCGGGCAGCGAGGTGGCGTCACTGCCGGCACGCGGGCCGGTCAGGCCGAAGCAGGGGATCTCGCGGCCGTCGGCCAAGCGCGGCAGGTAGTGGTTCTTCTGCTCGTCGGTGCCGTACTTGAGCAGCAGCTCACCCGGCCCGAGGGAGTTGGGCACGCCCACCGTGACCATCAGAGTCTCGTTGACCGAGAGCTTCTGCAGCACCAGGGACTGTGCCTTGGCGGAGAAGCCCAGGCCGCCGTAGGCCTTCGGGATGATCATGCCGAAGTAGCGCTCCTGCTTGAGGTGGTCCCAGAGTTCCTGGGGCAGGTCGGCGCGCTCCTTGGCAATGTCCCAGGCGTTGCACATGCCGGCGGCGACGGAACACTGGTTGTCGATAAAGGCCCTCTCTTCATCCGTGAGCCCCTCGTCGCGGGCGTCCAGCAGCGCCTGCCAGTTCGGCTTGCCGGTGAAGAGCTCGCCGTCCCAGGCCACGCTGCCGGCCTCCAGCGCCACGCGCTCGGTGTCGGAGACCTTCGGCGACACCTTCTTGAACATGGCGAAGAGGCGCGGGGTCAGCCACTTGCCGCGCAGGGCCGGCAGGCCGGCCGCGGCCACGACCAGGGCGCCGACCAGCAGCAGCAGGCCCAGCAGGGAGGAGGCGAGGAGCAGGCTGGCAAGGCCGGTGACGGCGAGCACCGCCAGGGCGGGCAGGGCGCCCGCCTCGCGGCGCATCACCGCCAGCAGGCCGACAACGGCCACGATCAGCAGGATCAGGGTGAGCATGGAGAGACTCCGGTTGTTGTGAGAAGCAGGTATTCGAACAGATGTTTGAATTCTTGCAGACTAGTCCGCTTCAATGCAACCGGCCAGTGGCATGACTCTTGGCTAAGGCTTTGGAGAGGAGCGAGAGGCGCCGGGGATAGGCCGTAGAGGGGGTCCTATGCCAGGGGTGAGGAGCACTGCTCCGAACGGGCTGGCCATGGATGGCCAGCACCGGGCCTGCAAGCGGCACTGCTCCGAACGGGCTGGCCATGGATGGCCAGCACCGGGCCTGCAAGCGGAGCGGGACGCGAGAGCGAAGCAGGGCATCGGTAGCGCCCAGGGAGGGGTTCACAGCGCCCCCTCATAGGCCTGTCGCCGGGAAAGCCTCGAGCGTAGTAGCCATCTTCGACTGTCTGGAATCCGAATAAAAGCCCCGCGCTGCAGGGCAGGGCGGGGCGCTGGAGGCGACGAAAGGCGGCGCTATGTCGCGAGGCGGCGCTGCGGCTCGCCTCGGGCGGGGGCATTGCCCGCCACGTAGTAGGGGGCGTCGCTTCTCGGCAGCGGTTCGCGGCCGCGGATCCGGTCGGCGATCTTCTCGGCGAGCATGATGGTCGGGGCGTTGAGGTTGCCGGTTGGGATGAGGGGAAACAGCGAGGCGTCCACCACCCGCAGTCCCTCCACGCCGTGCACCCGGCCCTGGCCGTCCACCACGGCGTCGTCGCCCTCGCCCATGCGACAGCTGCCGCAGGGGTGGTAGGCGGTCTCGGCATGGGCGCGCACGAAGGCATCCAGCTCGGCATCGGACTGCACCTCGGGCCCTGGGGAGATCTCACGCCCGCGGTACGCATCGAAGGCGGGCTGGGCGATGATCTCCCGGGTCAGGCGGATGGCGTCGCGGAACTCCTGCCAGTCCTTCTCGGTGGACATGTAGTTGAACAGGATGCTGGGTGGGGCCTCCGGGTCCCGGGAGGTGAGGCGGATGCGGCCGCGGCTCTCCGAGCGCATGGAGCCCACGTGGGCCTGGAAGCCGTGGGCCTGCACGGCGCTCTTGCCGTTGTAGCTGATGGCGATGGGCAGGAAGTGGTACTGCAGGTTGGGCCACGCCTCCCGGTCGTTGGAGCGGATGAAGGCGCACGCCTCGAACTGGTTGCTGGCGCCGATTCCGCGGCCGAGGAAGAGCCACTCGGCGCCGATCTTCGGCTGGTTCCACCACTTCAGCGCCGGGTAGAGGGAGATCGGCTGCTTGCACTCGTACTGGATGTACATCTCCAGGTGGTCCTGGAGGTGGGCACCGACGTTCTCGTTGACCTGCACCGCCTCGATGTCGAACGCCTCGAGCACCTCGGCTGGCCCCACGCCGGAGCGCTGCAGGATCTGCGGCGAGGCGATGGCCCCGGCGCAGAGCAGCACCTCCCGATGGGCGCGCACCCGCTGCGTCTGGCCAGCGTGGTGATACCGCACCCCCACGGCGCGCCTGCCCTCGAACTCGATGACGTCGGTGATGGCGCGGGTCTCGATGGTCAGGTTCTTCCGCTGCCTGGCCGTGTCGAGGTAGCCCCGGGCGGTGGAGGCGCGGCGCCCTTTCGGGGTCACGAACCGGTCCATGGGGCCGAAGCCCTCCTGCTGGTAGCCGTTGACGTCCTCGGTCTCCGGGTAGCCGGCCTGCTTGCCCGCCTCGATAAAGGTGCGATAGAGCGGATTGTTGCCCGGCTTTCTATCAGTGCGCGGCGTGGTGACGCTCACTGGCCCGTCGCCGCCGTGGTAGGCGTCGGGGCCGATGTCGCGGCTCTCGGCCTTCCTGAAGTAGGGCAGGCAGTCGGCGTAGGTCCAGTCTTCGAGGCCCGGGGCCTGGGCCCAGCCGTCGTAGTCCAGGGCGTTGCCGCGGATGTAGCACATGCCGTTGATCAGCGAGGAGCCGCCCAGCCCCTTGCCGCGGCCGCACTCCATGCGCCTACCGTCCATGTGGGGCTCGGGGTCGGTCTCGAAGGCCCAGTTGTAGCGCTTGCCCTGCAGCGGGTAGGCGAGCGCCGCCGGCATCTGGGTGCGGAAGTCGAAGCGGTGATCGGGGCCGCCGGCCTCCAGCAGCAGCACGCTCACCTCGGCATCCTCGGTGAGGCGCGCGGCCAGCACGTTTCCGGCGGAGCCGGCGCCGATGATGACGTAGTCGTATTCGCGAACGCGGGACATGAATTCTCCTCAGAACACCGATGCGAAGGGGCCCATCTCCACCTGCACCGACTTGGTCTGGGTGTAGTGGGCCAGCGTCTCGACGCCGTTCTCGCGGCCGATGCCGGACTGCTTATACCCACCCACCGGCATCTCGGCGGGAGACTCCCCCCAGGTGTTGATCCAGCAGATGCCCGCCTCCAGACGGTGGATCACCTGGTGGGCACGGTTGAGGCTCTCGGTGAACACCCCGGCGGCCAGGCCATAATGGGTATCGTTGGCGCGGCGGATCACCTCCTCCTCGTCGTCGAAGGCGAGGATCGCCATCACCGGGCCGAAGATCTCCTCGCGCACGATACGCATCGCGTCGGTGCAGTCGGTAAACACCGTGGGGGCGGCCCAGGCGCCCGCCGACCAGTCAACCCCGGCGCCGTCGCTGCGAGCCCAGGCGTCGCCGCCGGCCAGCAGCCGTGCACCCTCTTCCTGGCCCAGGACGATATAGGAGAGCACCTTGGCCTGATGCTCGAAGCTCACCAGAGGGCCGAAGTTGACGGCAGGGTCCAGCGGGTCGCCGGCGCGGATGCGCGCTACGCGCTCCTTGACCTTCGCCTCGAAGTCTTCCTTCACCGAGCCCTCGACGAAGACCCGAGTGCCGTTGGTGCAGATCTGACCGCTGGAGTAGAAGTTGGCCATCATGGCGGCGTCGGCGGCGCGGTCCAGGTCGGCATCGGCGAAGACGATCAGGGGCGACTTGCCGCCGAGTTCCATGGTCACCTCCTTGAGGGTGGAGCCGCCGGCGGCGGCCATCACCTTCTTACCGGTACCCACCTCGCCGGTGAAGGAGACCTTGGCGATTCCCGGATGCTCGGTGAGCAGGGCGCCTACGCTGCCATCGCCGTGGACCACATTGAAGACGCCATCCGGCAGGCCCGCCTCGGTGAAGATCTCGGCCAGCTTCATGGCGGTGAGCGGGGTCACCTCGCTGGGCTTGAAGACCACGGCGTTGCCGGCGGCGAGCGCGGGAGCGGCCTTCCAGCAGGCGATCTGGATCGGGTAGTTCCAGGCGCCGATGGCGGCCACCACGCCCAGCGGCTCGCGGCGGGTGTAGACGAACGAATCCTCGCGCAGCGGGATCTGGGTGCCCTCGATGGCGGCGGCGAGGCCGGCGTAGTATTCCAGGGCGTCGGCGCCGGTGACGATGTCCACCGCGGCGGTCTCGCTGATCGGCTTGCCGGTGTTGCGGGTCTCGAGCTCGGCGAGTTCGTCGTTGCGCTCCCGGAGCAGTGCCACGGCGCGCTGCAGGACGCGCCCACGGGCCATGCCGCTCATGGCGGCCCATTCGCGCTGGCCGCGCCGGGCGGCGGCCACGGCGGCGTCCACATCGGCCGCCGAGGCCTGCTGCACCTCGGCGAGTCGGCTGCCGTCGAAGGGGTTCACGACCTCGAAGGTCTCGCCGGCGGTGGCATCCACCGCGCGGCCGTCGATGTAGAGGGGCAGAGGGGTTGGAAATGCCATGGGGCTCTCCTTCATGAATCGGTTGAGGGGGCGGCGTCGAGGAGCTGGTCCAGAGTGGCCAGCGCCACCCGGCGGGCCGCGGCGGCGTCCAGGCCCTCGGGGGTGAGGGCGCCGCGCAGCCAGAGGCCATCGATCATGGCGGCCAGGGCGTGGGCCGCCTGGCTGGCCTGGGCGCGGGGCATCAGGCGCCGGAACTGGGCGCAGAGGTTGGAGTGCAGGCGGCGGTCGTTGACCTGCTGCAGGCGCTGCAGGGACGGCTGGTGCATGCTGCTGGCCCAGAAGGCCAGCCAGGTCTTGGCTACCGGGCCGGTGACCTGGCTGCGATCGAAGTTGCCCTCGATGATGGCCCGCAGGTGCCCCCGGGGGGTGTCATCCTCCAGGGCCTGGCGGCGGGCGGCCACGGCGTCGCCCAGGTCGCTGAGGATCTGACGCATGGTCGCCTCCAGCAGGCCGTCCTTGCCGCCGAAGTAGTGGCTGATGATGCCGGCCGAGACGCCGGCATGGCGGGCGATTCGCGCTACCGTGGCATCGGCCAGGCCGACCTCGTCGATGGCGGCCATGGTGGCCTTGATCAGCTGCTGGCGGCGGATGGGTTCCATTCCGACCTTGGGCATCCCTGGCTCCTTCTCTGCTGTTTCTGTTGGACCCTGATCCCAGAGTGCCATTTTTTTATTGAACGTTCAATCAATAAAGATTCCCTGTCGTCCGCCCTTGCCAAGCGGGGGCGGTATGGGCATAATGCTGCCCGTTGATTGGCACCCGGCGTGCCCTTCGGCCTTGGCTACGTAGCTCAGCTGGTTAGAGCACATCACTCATAATGATGGGGTCCCCTGTTCAAATCAGGGCGTAGCCACCAGATACTCGAAACGCCCGCTTGGCTCCTGGCCAGGCGGGCGTTTTGTTTTCGGGGGCGCCGCAGGGGGAGGGAAGGGCGCTTCCCCTTGACCTTCAGAAGCGAATCCGTATACTACGCCCCGTGTTCGACGCCGTTCCCGGATAGCTCAGTCGGTAGAGCAAGTGACTGTTAATCACTGGGTCGCAGGTTCGAGTCCTGCTCCGGGAGCCAACGTCGCCTCGAACACGCTGCTGAAAAGCCGTGATTCCTCGATAGCTCAGTTGGTAGAGCAAGTGACTGTTAATCACTGGGTCGCAGGTTCGAGTCCTGCTCCGGGAGCCAACGTCGCCTCGAACACGCTGCTGAAAAGCCGTGATTCCTCGATAGCTCAGTTGGTAGAGCAAGTGACTGTTAATCACTGGGTCGCAGGTTCGAGTCCTGCTCCGGGAGTCACCGTCGCCTCGAACACGCTGCTGAAAAGCCGTGATTCCGCGATAGCTCAGTTGGTAGAGCAAGTGACTGTTAATCACTGGGTCGCAGGTTCGAGTCCTGCTCGAGGAGCCATCAGCTTTGTTGATGCATAGCCATCAGCCTGGTTCGATGAATCGCCATCAGCCGCATCTTCTTTGTTCCCGGATAGCTCAGTTGGTAGAGCAAGTGACTGTTAATCACTGGGTCGCAGGTTCGAGTCCTGCTCCGGGAGCCATCTTAAGTTCGTCATCCTGATCCGATCCGCTGGTTGAGTACGCTCGCCGGTGCTTCTGCGTGTCTGTCTTTCTGGTACGGCCTGTCTGGTACGGCCTGACTGGTACGGCCTGTCTGGCGCGGCGAAGCCGAAGCAAAAAAGAGCGCCGCCAAAAAGAACGCCGCCCCGAGGGGCGGCGTGATGGCGTGTCGAAGGGCGGGGTGGCTCAGTCGCGATTGGCCAGCCGGTAGCCCTCGCTGCTGAGCAGGGCGAAGTCCAGCAGGATATGGGCGGCTTCCTGCACCTGAACCTGCTCCACCGGCTCTTCGTCGTTCTCCTCGCTGCGCGCGTCGATCCACTCCTCGAGCATGTCCAGGCCCAGGGCCTGGCGGCGCTGGTTCTCGAGACCCAGTTGCTCGGCCTCCTGCTCCTCGACCTCGCGCTGGCGCTGTTCGCGGTTGAGGCTGACGCTGGTGGTCTGCTCGCGCAGCCGGCGATTGAGCTCCGCCTGCTGGGTCAGGTAGCGGAAGTTCGGGTGCTCCGCGGCGCGGCTGCGGTGGCGGTCCTTGATGGACTCCAGGTAGCGCCACGGCTCGCCGTAGTGGCGGTACTGCACCGAGCGAACGGTATCCCAGTCCAGGGCGTTGTCCAGGCTGCTCTCGCCGATCAGCTCGGGATCGATCAGGCTCGGGAAGATGATGTCCGGCTCCACGCCGCGGTGCTGGGTGCTGTCGCCGGAGATGCGGTAGAACTTGGCGCGGGTCAGCTTGATCTGGCCGTGGGAGAGTTCGTTGAGCGTCTGCACCGTGCCCTTGCCGAAGGTCGGGGTGCCCATCACCAGGCCGCGGCCGTAGTCCTGGATGGCGCCGGCGAAGATCTCCGAGGCGGAGGCGGAGAGGCGGTTGACCAGCACGCCGAGCGGGCCGTCGTAGAGGGTGCCTGCCTCGGTGTCGCCGTAGAGGCTGATGCGGCCGCGGGCATCGCGCACCTGCACGGTGGGGCCGCGATCGATGAAGAGCCCGAGCAGCGAGTTGGCCTCCTGCAGGGCGCCGCCGCCGTTGTTGCGCAGGTCCAGCACGATGCCCTCGATGTCCTCCTGCTTGAGCCGCTCGATCTCCCGGGCCACGTCGCGGGTGGTGCTGCGGAAGTCCTCTTCGCCGGCCTGCCAGGCATCGAAGTCCACGTAGAAGGTGGGGATCTTGATCACGCCGATGCGGTGCGGGCCGTCATCGCGCTCGATCTCGATCACCTTGCCCTGGGCTGCCTGGTCCTCGAGGTTCACGGTGTCGCGGGTGATCTCGACGATGCGCGAGCGGGTCATGTCCACCGCCTGGGCGGGCACCACGTCCAGGCGCACCACCGAGCCCTTGGGTCCGCGGATCAGGTCGACCACGTTGTCCAGGCGCATGCCCACCACGTTGACCATCTCACCCTCTTCCTGGCCCACGGCGATGATGCGGTCGGCGGGCTCCAGTGCGCTGGCACGCTCGGCGGGCCCGCCGGGTACCAGGCTGGCGACCTTGACGTACTCGCCATCGGACTGCAGTAGGGCGCCGATGCCCTCCAGGGAGAGGCGCATCTGGATGTCGAAGGACTCGCCCTGGCGGGGCGAGAGGTACTCGCTGTGGGGGTCGATGCTGCCGGTCACCGCGGCCATGAAGAGACCGAAGATGTCCTCCTCGTTGGTCTGGCGCACGCGGTTGAGCTGCCCCTCGTAGCGCTGGCGCAGGTTCTCTTCCACCTGCTCGTCGTCCTGGCCGCTGATGGCGAGCGTCAGAGCGGCGTTCTTGAGGCGCTTGAGCCAGAGGTCGTCGAGCTCGTCGAGGCTCTCGGCCCAGGGCGCTTCGTCGCGGTCCAGGGTCA
The DNA here is from genome assembly GCF_003547075.1 of Halomonas sp. JS92-SW72. Lineage (NCBI taxonomy): Bacteria > Pseudomonadati > Pseudomonadota > Gammaproteobacteria > Oceanospirillales > Halomonadaceae > Halomonas > Halomonas sp. JS92-SW72. The sequence continues at coordinate 285,464 of NZ_CP032147.1, read as the reverse complement.
GGCGCAGGTCGCTGTCGTAGCTGAAGCCAAGCCCTTCGTCGAGCCGGGCCAGCAGCCACTCGAAGCGCGTCTCGGCGCGCTCGTGATAGCGATGATAGAGGGCGTAGATCTCATCCAGTTCGCCGTCGAAGATGGCGTCGTCGATGCGTTCCTCGAGGTGGCGGAAGTCGGCGACATCGTCGGCCAGCAGGAAGGCGCGCTGGCCGTCGAGGACATCCAGGTAGCGCTCGAAGGCCTGGCGCGACCAGGCATTATCCAGCTGAATGTCGGCGTAGTGGCCATAGCGCAGCGATTCGGCGACTTCCACGGCCGCCTGACGCTGGGCATCGGTGGGTTGCGGCTGCGCCAGGGCAACGCCGGCGACCAGCAGCAGGCCGACCAGGGCGGCGGCTGGACGTCCCAGTTGGGCAAGCAGGCTCATCAATGAAGCACTCCCGGTTTCATGTACACTCTAATTCCCTTGACCCTTTCGGGGCCCGCGAGTTGCGTAGGCCGAAGGGCTATTGTAGCAGCATCCCTCGTCATCTCATGACACCTGTTAGCATCCCATGCCACCTGTTAGTAGAGGAATTCATGTCCCAGGACGATCTCATCGAGCGTCTGCTCGACTTCCTGCGTCGCTCGCCCACGCCCTGGCACGCCGCTGCCAGCATGGCGGCACGGCTCGAGGCGTCGGGTTTTCGTCGCCTCGACGAGCGTGAGCCCTGGCGGCTTTCGCCCGGCGAGCGCGTCTATGTGACCCGCAACGACTCCTCGATCATCGCCCTGCAGCTTCCCGAGGGGGAGCTGGACGCGCTGCGCATGATCGGTGCCCATACCGACAGCCCGGGCCTGCGCCTCAAGCCCAGTGCTGCCCAGACCAGTGCCGGCTGGCTGCAGCTCGGCGTGGAGACCTATGGTGGCGTGCTGCTGGCCCCCTGGTACGACCGCGACCTGGGGCTGGCCGGGCGGATCCATGTGCGCCATCCCGATGGGCGCCTGGAGGGGCTGCTGCTCAGCGTGGAGCGTCCCGTGGCGATCATCCCGAGCCTGGCGATCCACCTGGATCGCGACGTCAACCAGGGGCGTCCGATCAATGCCCAGACCCAGATGGCGCCGGTCTTCCTGCAGGGCGGCGAGAATGCCGACCTCGAGCGCCTGCTCAAGGGCTGGGTTGCGGAGCAGCACGGCCTGACGGAGGTCGAGCTGCTCGACTTCGAGCTGGCCCTCCACGACATGCAGCCGCCGGCGCGGATCGGCGTGGCGGGCGAGCTGATCGCCAGTGCGCGGCTCGACAACCTGCTCTCCTGCTTTGTCGGCCTCGAGGCGCTGCTGGCCTCGGATGGCAGGCAGGGTGTCGTGCTGGCCGCCAGCGACCACGAAGAGGTGGGCAGTGCCAGCGCCTGCGGCGCCCAGGGGCCCTTCCTGGGCGACGTGCTGCGTCGTGTCAGCGAGCAGCTCGGCGGGGGCGGGGAGGGAGGCTTCATCCGGCTGATCCAGGCCTCGCGGATGATCTCCTGCGACAACGCTCACGCGCTGCACCCCAACTTCACCGACAAGCACGATGCCGCTCACGGGCCGGCGCTCAACGGCGGGCCGGTGATCAAGGTCAATGCCAACCAGCGCTATGCCACCAACAGCGCGACCGCGGCCATGTTCCGTGACCTGTGTCGCGAGGCCGAGGTGCCGGTGCAGACCTTCGTGACCCGGGCCGACATGGGGTGCGGCAGCACCATCGGGCCGATCACCGCCACCGAGCTCGGCGTGCCGACCCTCGACGTGGGGGCTCCCCAGTGGGCGATGCACTCCATTCGCGAGACCGCAGGCGCGCGCGACGTCGAGTACCTCACCCGCGTGCTGACTGCCTTCTGCAACCGTTCCGAGCTTGCCTGAGCGGGTTTGATCCCGGGCGGGAATGCACCAGGACGAAAAGACCCGGCGCCAGTGGCGCCGGGTCTTTTCGGTATCTGGTGGCTACGCCCTGATTTGAACAGGGGACCCCATCATTATGAGTGATGTGCTCTAACCAGCTGAGCTACGTAGCCAGCGGCGCGTAATTTAGCCTCCAGGGCGGCAGCTGTCAACTCCCTGATGTGTAAGGCATCGGAAGGTGCAGGGCGGTCGCGGGAGGTGCTTGACACTCGAGGGGGCGCTCAGTAACATACGCGCCACCTCGACGAGCCGAGACATTGTGTCCCATTCGTCTAGTGGTCCAGGACACCGCCCTTTCACGGCGGGAACAGGGGTTCGAACCCCCTATGGGACGCCACTCGACTCATCAGGTGCCGGAGTGCAAGAAAGCGCGGGAATAGCTCAGTGGTAGAGCACAACCTTGCCAAGGTTGGGGTCGCGAGTTCGAATCTCGTTTCCCGCTCCATCTATCCTCAGGTAGGTAGAGCAGAGCAGGTAGGAGGGTCGCGAGCTGGAACGCCAGCCCGGTCGAATCTCGTTTCCCGCTCCATCTACCGTAAGGTAGGCGGAATCAGCTTTAAACGGCTTATTGCGTCCCATTCGTCTAGTGGTCTAGGACACCGCCCTTTCACGGCGGGAACAGGGGTTCGAACCCCCTATGGGACGCCACTCTTCCGGTAGCAGCAAGCGGTGCGATCAAGCGGGAATAGCTCAGTGGTAGAGCACAACCTTGCCAAGGTTGGGGTCGCGAGTTCGAATCTCGTTTCCCGCTCCATGCGTCCCATTCGTCTAGTGGTCTAGGACACCGCCCTTTCACGGCGGGAACAGGGGTTCGAACCCCCTATGGGACGCCACTCTTCCGGTAGCAGCAAGCGGTGCGATCAAGCGGGAATAGCTCAGTGGTAGAGCACAACCTTGCCAAGGTTGGGGTCGCGAGTTCGAATCTCGTTTCCCGCTCCATGCGTCCCATTCGTCTAGTGGTCCAGGACACCGCCCTTTCACGGCGGGAACAGGGGTTCGAACCCCCTATGGGACGCCACTTCGCTCGCATTGGCGGTACTCGACAAGCGGGAATAGCTCAGTGGTAGAGCACAACCTTGCCAAGGTTGGGGTCGCGAGTTCGAATCTCGTTTCCCGCTCCATGTCGGTCTGCGCCAGGCCAAGCTTGCGGTCACGAGCTGGAACGCCAGCCCGGTCGAATCTCGTTTCCCGCTCCATGTCGTGAAAATCGTTCAGCCAATTCCCACCAGATATTTCGATGCTTGCCCCCGTGCAGGCGTTTTTGCGTTCCCGGCCGGTGGGCTCAGGCTGCCGGTGGCTTGAAGTGGCCCCGCAGCGTCCCAATATCCTAAGGCCTTTGCGGCATACCGCTTTCGAACCTCGAACCGATCAAGGATTGCCAATGGCCGAACCGGCTCTCTCCATCCGTGGCCTCACCAAGGTCTACGGCAATGGCTTCGAGGCCCTCAAGGGCATCGACCTCGACGTCGCCGAGGGCGACTTCTTCGCGCTGCTGGGCCCCAACGGCGCCGGCAAGTCCACCACCCTGGGGGTGGTCTGCTCGTTGGTGCAGAAGAGCGCCGGCAAGGTCTCCATCTTCGGCATCGACATCGATCGCGACTTCCCCCGCGCCAAGTACCACCTGGGCGTGGTGCCCCAGGAGTTCAACTTCAACCAGTTCGAGAAGGTCATCGATATCGTGCTGGCCCAGGCCGGCTACTACGGCATGCCGCGGCGCGAGGCGCTGCCCCGCGCCGAAGAGCTGCTGCGCGACCTCGGCCTGTGGGACAAGCGCAACGGCAGCGCGCGCATGCTCTCGGGCGGCATGAAGCGCCGCCTGATGATCGCCCGCGCCCTGATGCACCGGCCTAGGCTGCTGATCCTCGACGAGCCCACCGCCGGCGTCGATATCGAGCTGCGCCGCAGCATGTGGGACTACATGCGCCGCATCAACCGCGAGGAGGGCACCACCATCATCCTCACCACCCACTACCTGGAGGAGGCCGAGAGCCTCTGCCGCAACGTGGCGATCATCAACCACGGCGCGATCGTGCGTAATACCGGCGTGCGCGAGCTGCTCGCCGAGCTCGATACCGAGACCTTCCTGCTCGACCTCGCCGCCCCGGTCGAGGCCGCCCCCGAGCTGCCCGGCTTCGAGGTCAGTCGGGTGGAGCCGGCCCAGCTGGCGCTGGTGGTGCATCGTGGCCAGCGCATCAATGACGCCTTCCGCTCCTTGAGTGAGCTGGGCATCGAGGTGGTCTCCATGCGCAACCGTGCCAACCGCCTCGAGGAGATGTTCGTCTCCATGGTGGAGCAGGGCAACGACGCCCTCGACAAGGCCGCAGCCGACGCGGAGGCCCGCCCATGAACCCGACCCAGACCGCCATCGCCCTCTGGACCCTGGTGCTCAAGGAGATCAAGCGCTTCACGCGGATCTGGCCGCAGACCCTGCTGCCGCCCTCCATCACCATGACCATGTACTTCATCATCTTCGGCAGCCTGATCGGCTCGCGCATCGGCGAGATGGACGGCTTCAGCTACATGGACTTCATCGTGCCGGGGCTGATCATGATGGCGGTGATCACCAACAGCTACTCCAACGTGGCCTCGAGCTTCTTCTCCAACAAATTCCAGCGCTCCATCGAGGAGATGATGGTCTCGCCGATGCCCAACTGGGTGATCCTGCTGGGCTTCGTGCTGGGCGGCATGGCCCGCGGCCTGGGGGTCGGCCTGATCGTCACCATCGTGTCGCTATTCTTCACCCGCATCAGCGTGGCCCATCCGCTGCTGACCATCGGCGTGGTGGTGCTCACCTCGGCGCTCTTCTCCATCGGCGGCTTCATCAACGCCCTGCTGGGCAAGAAGTTTGATGATATCTCCATCGTGCCGACCTTCATCCTCACGCCGCTGACCTACCTGGGCGGGGTCTTCTACTCGATCTCGCTGCTGCCGGCCTTCTGGCAGGGGGTGTCGATGCTCAACCCCATCCTCTACATGGTCAATGTCTTCCGCTATGGCTTCCTGGGCGTCTCCGACATCCCGGTGGGCTGGGCGCTGGCCGCCATCGTCACTTTCATCACCGTGCTGTTCGGCGTCGCCCTGTGGATGCTGGAGCATGGCAAGGGGATCCGCTCATGAACCACCATCGTCCCGATACCCTGGCGCATGCGCCCCTGGGTCGCGAGTCCGCCTATCCGGAGCGCTACGACCCCACGCTGCTTTATCCCATCCCCCGCGCCGCCAACCGGGCGCCGCTGGGGATCGCGGAGGGTCCGCTGCCCTTCGTCGGCGAGGACGAGTGGCACGCCTTCGAGGCGAGCTGGCTCAACGCCCGTGGCAAGCCGATGGTGGCCGTGGCGCGCTTCCGCCTGCCGGCGGACTCCCCCAGCTTGATCGAGTCCAAGTCCTGGAAGCTCTACCTCAACAGCCTCAATCAGACCCGCTTCGCGAGCCGCGAGGCGGTCATCGAGACCCTCGAGCGCGACCTGGCCGCGGCGGCCGGCGCGCCGGTGGCGGCCGAGCTGTTCGCTGTGGATGATGAGGCGCTCATGCCGCGCCGGCTGCCCGGCGAGTGCCTGGATGAGCTGGATATCGCCGTGGAGGCCTACACCCCCAGCGCCGAGCATCTGGCGGTGGGCGACGAGATCGTCGAGGAGACGCTGCACTCCCATCTGCTCAAGTCCAACTGCCCGGTCACCGGCCAGCCCGACTGGGGCAGCGTGCTGATCCGCTATCGCGGCCCCAAGCTCGACCGCGAGGGGCTCTTGCGCTACCTGATTGGCTACCGACAGCATCAGGATTTCCACGAGCACTGCGTGGAGCACATCTTCATGGACCTCCTGACGCATGCCCGGCCCGAGCGGCTGCTGGTGCTGGCGCGCTACGTGCGCCGCGGCGGGCTCGACATCAGCCCCTGGCGCGCCACCCCCGGCGAGCGCCCCCCCGAGCCACTGCGCCTGGCGCGGCAGTAGCGCCCCGGGTGGAGCTTGGATAGAGTGCCTTGAACCCACGCCAACAGGAGCACGACATGGATGCGATGACGCTGCTGCACGAACGCAGCTCCATGGGCAAGCTGATGGGGCCGCCGCCTTCGCCTGAGCAGCTCGAGGCGATCTACCGGGCGGCCCTGCGCGCCCCGGACCACAAGGAGCTGCGCCCCTGGCGTTTCATCGAGTTCTCCGGAGAGGGGCTCTCCCGCCTCGGTGAGCTGTTCGCCGAGGCCGAGTATCGCGAGGATCCCCACGTGGGGGACGCCGCCCTCGATGCCGCGCGCAAGAAACCCCTGCGTGCCCCCATGGTCATCGCGGTGATCGCCAGGGTGACCCCGGACCTCCCCAAGGTGCCGAAGATCGAACAGGTGATCTCCGCCGGCTGCGCCGCCCATGGCATCCTGCTGGCGGCCCACGCCCTGGGCCTCGGCGCCATGTGGCGCAGCGGCAAGTACGCCTTCGACCCCACGGTGCGCAAGGGGCTGGGCCTCGAGGAGGACGACGAGGTGGTGGCCTTCCTCTACCTCGGCCAGGTCGGCGGACGCCACCGGCCGATCCCCGAGCATGAGATCGACGCCTTCGTCGAACGCTGGCGCTGAGGGGAAGGGCAGATGCGCGAGATCGGCAAGCCTCACCCGCGGTTACCGCTCGCCGCCCCCGGCGAGGAAGATGACCCTGCACGCTTCCTGGCCTGGCTCGGCGAGGCGATCCCCCTGGTCGAGCAGTTGGGCATCCGCGAGATGCGCCGCGACGGCGAGTGCCTGATGTGGGAGCTGGACCTCTCGCCCAGCCTCAACGACAAGGGCACCGGCTTCGGCGGTGCCCTCACCGCTCAGACCACCCTGCTGGGCTGGTGCTGGACGACCCTCTGGCTGAGACGCCGGGGGCTGGCCCGTGATGTGGTGGTGGCCGAGGCCAGCCAGCGCTTCCTGGCGCCGGTCACCGGTGACTACCGCCTCGAGTGCACGCCGGAGGAGGAGGGCGGGCCCGCGCGCCTCGTCGACCAGCTCGCCGAGAAGGGGCGCGGGCGCATCCTGCTGCGCCAGCGGCTCTGGTGCGGCGAGACCCTGTGCCTGGAGGCCCGCGGCGACTATGCGGTCCTGGCGGAGCGCCGAGTGGAAAACGGCTTGCAATCCGGCACTTGAGGCGATAGGATACGCGCCGTCCTCAAGGGAAAGGCAGCGCCCTTCCCGACAGGGCAACAATGTGGAGAGGTGTCCGAGTGGTCGAAGGAGCACGCCTGGAAAGTGTGTAAGTCGAAAGGCTTCGAGGGTTCGAATCCCTCCCTCTCCGCCACAGAATATCGAAGAAGCCGCTGAGCCATCAGCGGCTTTTTCCGTTTCTGGCCCCGGTGTGCGGGCGGACGGCGCGCCGGGGGGCGAGGGCCTCCTGTTTCCTCCCTGAGCACTTTCTGGACCCTCCCGCCGCCACCCTGCCAGCCTGGCCCGCCGCGCGCTCGAACGCGAAAGGCGGCTTGATCCAGGATACGTCTCTGCATGAAGTGGGCTACTCTGTTGGGCTCATGTTCGCCAGAATGACCACTCGATTTCCCTGGTTGACCGCGCGGTGGAGTTGCCGGCGCGTTGTTCGCGAATCCAAGGAGGGTTCATGCCCACGACCACCCGCCAGCTGATGATGGACAGCCTGCTCCTGCTGATGGCGGCCACCTTCATCATCGTCGGCATCAACGGGCTGCTGCTGGCCTGGCTGGAGCTGGTCTACTCCCCGCTGCATCTGCTGCTGGTGGCGGATGCCTTCTTGGTGCTGGTGCTGGGGGGCGTGGGCCTGCTGGCCCTGTTGGCCGGCTGGGCCGGCGCTCGCCTGCTGGCCGGTGGGCTGCTGGGGGTCCTGCTGCTGCATACCCTCGCCCAGGCGCTGCTGGTTCCGCGGGGGTTCATGCCGGCCGGCATCGGGCCGCGCCTGGAGCTGCTGCCGGCCCTGCTGCTGCTGCCGGTGGCGCTCTGCCTGCTGGTAGGCAGGCCTGGCGGGCGCTGCCGCTGGGTCTGGATCGCCTGGGGAGGGCTCCTGGCGGGGGGCGGAGTGGTTGCCCTGCTGGCGATCGTTCCCTCGTTGCGCCCCTGGCTGCTGTCTCGCTTCAGTGCCCAGCTGCTCTCGGCGCTGGCGGTGACGGGGCTGCTCGGCCTGGGGATGTGGCTGGCCGGGCTGCGCGGCGATCGCCCGCTGCAGCTGGGGCGCCTGGCGGTGACGACCGGGCTGGCGGGGATCCTCCTCAGCAGCCTGGCCTGGTTCATGCTGAGCTGGCAGCAGGAGGAGACCCTCCACCGCCAGGCCGACTACCTGCTGGACAACATCCAGCTCAATGCCGAGCAGGTGATGGTGTCTCGCTTGACCCTGATGCGGCGCATGGCCGACCGCCTGGATGCCGCGGAGGGAGAGCTCGACGCGGCGGTGCTTGCGCGAGACCTGCAGAGCTACCTGCAGGATGCCTCGAGCCTCAAGGCGGTCGGCCTCTATCACCCGGAGTCCGGCTGGGAGTGGCTTGGCGGGGACGACCCCGTCAGCGAGGAGCGGCTGGCCGCAACGCTGGCGCTGGCCCCGGTGCGGGACTGGCTGGGCGTCGACCTTGGCCAGCCGCGCCTGATGCTCTCCGAGCCCGAGCAGCCGGGGCTGGCGCTGATGGCTATCGACGTGCCCGCCGGTGAGCGGCTGCTGCTGAGCCTGTTCGATCTCCCTGAGCTGCTGGCCGATGAGCTGCGCCAGCAGCTCGGGCTCTACCGCGTCGTGATCCAGCGCCATGGGGCCACGCTGCTGGAGCTGCGCCGGCCGGGCATCGCCAGTGATCCCGAGGGCGTCTTCGTCAACCATCTGCTGCACCGGCGCCATATCGGCCTTCCCGGAGGCGCCAAGCTGACCCTCGAGGCCTACCCGGGTGCCCAGCACGACTGGCTGCTCACCGCCCTGATGCCGGTTGGGGTCGCCGGCGGTGGACTGGTGCTGAGCGGCATGCTGGTGTTCAGCCTGGCGCTGGCCGGCCAGCTGCTCGGCCGCACCCGAGCCCTGGGCGAGGTGCGCCAGCAGCTCGAGGCACAGCAGGCCGTGCAGGCCCGCATCGTCCGGGAGGAGCCGCTGGAGGAGACCCTGGAAGCCATCTGCCGCATGCTGGAGCAGCAGGTGCCGGGGGCGCTCTGCTCGATCATGCTGGTCAACGAGGAGGGCACGGCCCTGGAGCTCGCGGGCGGTGAGCGCCTGCCCCCTGCCTACCGGGACGCGGTGATGACCCTCGGGATCGAGGCGGGCGTCGGCGCCTGCGGCAGTGCCGCCTATCTCGGCGATACCGTGATCTGCGAGGACCTGGCCGAAGACCCCCGCTGGCGCGGCTACCGGGAGGTGGCGCTGGCCCATGGCCTGCGTGCCTGCTGGTCGGTCCCCATCCTGGGCAGCGATGGCCGGGTGCTCGGTACCTTCGGGACCTACCTGCCGCGGCCCCAGGCGCCCGACGCCGCGGCCCGCCTGCTGCTCGACAAGGCCGCCGACCTGGCCGCCCTGGCGGTGGAGCGCCACCAGAGCCGGCGCACCCTGCGGCTGCTGGAGCGCAGCGTCGAAGGCAGCATCAACGGGGTGGTGATCGCCGACGCCAGTCGGCCCGATGTGCCCATCATCTACGTCAACCCGGCCTTCGTGCGCATGACCGGCTACGCCAAGGAGGAGGTGCTGGGACGCAACTGCCGCTTCCTGCAGGGGCCCGAGACCGATGCCGCGGCGGCGGCGTCCATCCGGCAGCAGCTGTCGCGGGGGGAGGAGGTTCACGTCACCCTGCTCAACTATCGCAAGGACGGCACGCCGTTCTGGAACGACCTCTATGTCGCCCCGGTACGCGATGCCCAGGGGAGCATCACCCACTACGTGGGGATGCAGAACGATGTCTCCGCGCAGAAGACCTATGAATCCCGGCTGGCCCACCATGCGAGCCACGATGCCCTGACGGGGCTGGCCAATCGCAGCCTCTTCGAGGACCGCCTCGAGCACGATGTGGCGCTCGCGATCCGTCGCCAGGAGCGGCTGGCGGTGCTGTTCGTGGACCTTGACGACTTCAAGCCGATCAACGACACCCTGGGCCACGCGGTGGGCGACGATGTCCTGCGCGAGGTGGCCCGGCGTCTGCAGGCCTCGGTGCGGCCCGGCGATACCCTGGCGCGCATGGGCGGCGACGAGTTCGTGCTGCTGATGACCGACATCATCCGGGAGGAGCAGGTGCTGACCCTGGTGGAGCGCCTGATGCTGGAGATCGCGCGTCCCTACCTGATCGACGGCCATGAGCTCTACCTGACCTGCAGCATCGGCATCGCCCTGAGCGACCCCGCCATGACGGAGCCGCGCGAGCTGATCCAGCAGGCCGATATGGCCATGTACAAGGCCAAGCAGCAGGGGCGCAACGCCTACCACTGGCACACCGGCGAGATCACCGAGCAGTTGGGCGAGCGGGTCCGGCTGCGCAACGACCTGCAGGAGGCCATCGTCTCCGGCAGGATGGAGCTGCACTACCAGCCGCTGATCGCTGGCGATGGGACCCTGGCCGGCGTCGAGGCGCTGCTGCGCTGGCCCCACCCGGAACGCGGCTATGTCTCCCCCGAGGTGTTCATCCCGCTGGCGGAATCCACCGGACAGATCATGCCGCTCAGTCGCTGGGTGCTGGAGCGCGCCTGTGCGGACATGGTCGCCCTGGGGCAGCAGGGCGTCGGCAGGGTGAAGGTGTCGGTCAACCTGTCGCCGCTGCAGTTCCATCGCCCCAGCTTCCTGGCCAATCTGCGCCAGGTGCTTCAGCAGACGGGGCTGCCCGCGGAGCAGCTCGAGCTGGAGCTGACCGAGGGCATCCTCATGGACAACACCGAGTCGGCCATCGATATCCTGCATGCGCTGCGCGGCATGCATATCGATGTCTCCATCGACGACTTCGGTACCGGCTACTCCAGCCTCAGCTATCTCCGGCACCTGCCGATCAGCAAGGTCAAGATCGATCGCAGCTTCATCCACGAGGTCACCACCAACCCCCATGATGCCGCCATCGTGCAGGGCATGATCTCGATGGCCGGCCACCTGGGGCTTCGCGTGGTGGCCGAGGGGGTCGAGACCGAGGACCAGCAGCGTCAGCTGGAGGCCTGGGGTTGCGATATCTTCCAGGGGTACCTTCTGGCCAAGCCGATGCCGCTGGAGGCCCTGTCGCGTTTCATCATCGAGCGTGGCAGGGTTGAATGATGACGACACCACGACCACTCGGGCCGAGAGGACACCAGGCTCCGAGGGACAAGATTCCAGCGGGGGAAAGATGACGCACTGTGCGCGGGTAGCGGACCACTGCGGTCGCTGTGAGGGCGAGCTGCCCTTCGAGTTCACCATGGCCTTCCAGCCCATCGTTGACCTGGCCTCCGCCCGGATCACCACCTACGAGGCCCTGGTGCGCGGACCGAATGGCGAATCGGCCTGGAGCGTGCTCTCCCAGGTCACCGACGAGCTGCTCTACCGCTTCGACCAGGCCTGCCGGGTCAGGGCGATCGAGATGGCCAGCGCCCTCGGCATGCAGGAGCGGCTCTCCATCAACTTCCTGCCCAACGCCGTCTATGAGCCCGAGGCGTGCATCCAGGCGACGCTGGATGTCTCCCGGCGGGTGGGCTGGCCCACCGACAGGCTCGTCTTCGAGTTCACCGAGACCGAGCGGGTGACCGACCAGGGCCATCTCAAGCGGATCATCGACAGCTATCGCGAGATGGGCTTCACCACGGCGCTGGATGACTTCGGCAACGGCTACGCCAACCTGGACCTGCTCACCGAACTCGAGCCGGACAAGCTCAAGATCGATCGTCAGCTGGTGATGGGCTGCGACCAGGACCGTCGCCGTCAGGCGCTGCTGCGGGCGGTGCACGGCCTGGCCAGGGAGCTGAGCCTCGAGGTGATAGCCGAAGGGGTGGAGACCCGGGAGGAGTCGCTATGGCTGGCCCGCGCCGGGATCACCCGCCAGCAGGGCTTCTTCCATGCCCGGCCCGCGGTCGCCGCCCTGGCAGAGGACCTGGAGCCACACCTGCGCGAGCTGCAACGCGCCATGCGGGCCTGAGCCAGCCATCACCGCTCAGCGACATCAGGCCAGCAGGCCGGACTCCGCAAGCCCCCGGGTGTGGCTGGCGAAGGCCTGGGCCATCCTCACGTCGTAGCGGTTCCTGGCGTAGGCGGGGCCGTTGTAGCGGCGTGCGAAGCGGTCCCACTGCTGGTGGCGCAGCGATGAGAGCAATACCGAATCCTTCTGGATAAAGCGCACGAAGGCGGCAAGGTGATCCCGCTCCCCCCGGTGCATGCACTCCACGTAGTGCCGGGCGCTGTCGTATTCCAGGTGCTGCCAGTGAAAGCCCATGATCTGGAAGAGTCCCCAGGAGGCCGACTCCAGCGCGCTGTCGTGGTGGATCTGCTGGGCGCGCTCCAGGCGCTCGTACTCCCTGACGCCCCCCGCGTAGCCCCCCGGTGAGGTGTTGACCAGATCGGGGGCGCTGGCGACATGAGGGGCCGGGTCGATGCCGTGGTGGCGGAGTCGGCGCGCCATGATATGGCGCTCGAACAGAATGGCCGGCCTGCCGTTGGAGAAGAAGCCGCTGCCTCGCGACTCCACCTCGTTCACCGCTATGATCGCCGCCACCGGCACCTCGAGCTCGCCCGCGGCCCAGACCAGATCCTGCTGGCCCAGCAGCCGATCCATGGCAGGGGCCTCGGCATCGGCTACCTCATCGGCATCGGCTGGCTTATGGGCAGGGGGCGGGTCAGGCGGTGTCTCGGCAGGGCAGGCCTCGCTGCTCTCCCGCCCCGCGGGGGCCTGGCGCAGCCTGCGATCGGTCTTGGGGCCTGCCAGGCCATCCACCACCAGGCCTGCCCGCTTCTGGAAGGCCCGCACCGCGCGCTCCGTTGCCGGGCCGAACTGCCCATCCAGCGCCAGCGGGAAGCCAGCCTGGCTCAGCCGCCGCTGCAGCTCCCTCACCTCATCCCCCGAGTCCCCTCGGCGCAGGATGCGCTCCTGATGGGGAATGAAGTCCACCTCCGAATACCAGTCGCTCATGCCACCCCCTTGCGGGCGTGTCGGTCGATCGACGGTCCCGCTGACTGAACGATAGTGGGCGAGCCGGCCTGCTGCCACCCGGCCTGTTCATGCCATGCGGTCTACTCCTCATCCTTGATGAGCTGATGGGGCAGGTTCTCGTCACTGCCTGCCAGGCTCATGGTCAGCTCCTCCCCGCCGGCGTGAGGGAGGTGGGGGCCGAGGAGGGCTGAGCCCGGGCTGGCCGCCGGGCACCGAGGATGGCGGCATCCCGCAGCTCCGGACGCACGAGCGTGTCGCCGTCCAGTTCGGCGAGCAGGCAAGCCAGGCGCTGCCTGGTCGAATCGGTGGCGGACGCGGCGTGGCCGCATGTGGCAGTACGGTTGGTCATGGTCGTCTCCAGTTCCCCTGCAGAGGCTCGCGCCCATGGGGCCTGCGAGTATGGTTCGGCCAGCGCCGACCCAGGGGAGTGGAGTCGCACGCCGCTTTAGCTGCATTTCTATCCCGCCCGCAAGTTGGTGCTTAAATCGGCGGTGGCCCGAGGGCCGAAAAACACGAAGCCCGCTTTGCATGTGCGAAAGCGGGCCTCTGGCGTCGCTTTAGCGGAATTTGTAGAGCGCCCGCAAGCTGGAATTCAAATCGGCGCTGACTCCACCATAGCCAGCGGCGAGGTGCCGTGTCAAACGGGAGCCACCGACCCTGCCGGAGATGCTGCAGGGCCGCGACACCTGTCGGCTCCGAGTCCGCGTGGCAGCGACGCGGCAACGCCTTGCGCTAGCCGGCATTGGGCATGCTCGGCCGATCGGGGTAAGCTGGCGGCATGCCGAAGGAGAGGCATGCCATTCACAGACCGGGAGAGACCCCATGCCGTTACGTTCCCTGCTGGCCGCCGCCCTGCTGGCCCTGCCGCTGGCCGCCGTGGCCGAGACCCCCAACATCACCCCGGGGCTCTGGGAGTTCACCAACACCACCTCGGTGACCGGCGAGGTGCCGATTCCTGACCAGACCGAGACCCATCAGGAGTGCATCGCCCAGGGCGACCTGGCGGATTCCGACTTCCAGTTCCTCGAGGTGGAGGAGGGCTGCGAACTCGTGGAGCACAACGTCTCCGCTGACGGCATCGACTACCGCATGGTCTGCCGCGCCGACGAGGGCGAGGCGCACATCGACGGCCGCATGGACTTCCTCGGCGAGCGCGTCGAGGGCAACGTCAACGTGACGGTGCAGTCCTCCATGGGCGAGATGCAGATGAACACCGTGGTCGAGGGCGAGCGTCTCGGCGACTGCTGAGTCCGCCTCGCCTCGAACGAACAGGGCCACCCCACGGGGTGGCCCTGTTCGCGTCTGGCCCTCGGTTCCCCGGCCTACGGCTGGGCCCGGCTGGCCTCCATCTCCTCCTCCAGGCGTCGCTTGACGTCGCCCGGCGAGCCGGTATGACGGGCCAGCAGGTCGTAGGCCACTGGCACCACGAAGAGGGTGAAGAGGGTGGCGGCGGCGACCCCGGAGAGGATCACGGTGCCGATCACCATCCGCGACTCGGACCCCGCGCCGCTGCCCACGATCAGCGGGATGGAGCCCGCCATGGTGGTCACCGCGGTCATCAGGATCGGCCGCAGGCGGGTCACCGAGGCGTCCACCAGGGCGTCGCGGAAGGCCAGCCCCTGGTCGCGCAGCTGGTTGGCGAACTCCACGATCAGGATGCCGTTCTTGGCGGCCAGGCCGATCAGCATTACCAGCCCCACCTGACTGTAGATGTTGAGCGACTGGCCGGTGACGTAGAGCCCCAGCATCGCGCCGCTCATGGCCAGCGGCACGGTGAGCATGATCACGAAGGGGTGCACGAAGCTCTCGAACTGTGCCGCCAGCACCAGGAATACCACCAGGGCGCCGAGGATCAGCAGGAAGGCGGTGGCGCCGCTGGCCTGCTGGAAGTCCCGGGAGGCGCCGCTGACGTCGGTCTGGGCCTGGGGCGGCAGCAGCTCGGCCGCGGCCGCCTCCAGATACTCGAGCGCCTCGCCCAGGGAGTAGCCGTCGGCCAGGTTGGCCTCGATGGTGATCGAGCGGATGCGATTGAAGCGGTTCAGGGTGCTGGCGCCGGCAAAGTCGCGGAAGGTAACCAGGCTGGCCAGCGGGATCAGCTCGCCGGTGCGCGCCGAGCGCACCTGGATGTTGTCCAGCGCCCGCGGGCTCGCCTGGCTGGCGCGGTCGCCCTCGACGATGACGTCGTACTCCTGGCCGTTGTCCAGGTAGCGGGTGACGTTGCGCCCGCCCAGCAGCACTTCCAGGGTGCGGCCGATCTCGGTGACGGTGACGCCGAGCGAGGCGGCCCGCTCGTAGTCGATGTCGACCCGCAGCTGGGGCTGAGTCTCGCGGTAGTTGCTGTCCACGCCGATCAGCCGCGGGTTGTCCTCGCGGATATGGTCCATCAGGATGTCGCGCCACTCGGCAAGCTCCTCGTAGGTGCCACCGCCCAGCACGAACTCCACCGGCTTGGCGATGCGCTGGCCGAACCCCTGGCGCATGACCGGGAAGGCCTGCACCCCGGGCAGCCCGGCCAGCTCGCGGCGGACGTCGTCCATGATCGCCCAGGCGTCGCGGCGTTGCCCCCAATCGGCCAGGCCGATGATGCCGAAGCCATTGTTGAAGTTCTCGATGTTGCCGAAGCCGCGCGGGGCGCGGATCACCACCCGCTCCATGTCGCCGCTCTCCACCATGGGTTGGAGGCGCGCCTCGATCTCGTTCATGTAGTCCATGATGTAGTCGAAGGTGGCCCCCTCGGGGCCGTTGACCAGGATGATGAAGCTGCCGCGGTCTTCCTGGGGGGTGTACTCGCTGGGCAGCAGGTCGGCCAGCCAGACGGTGGCGGCGATCAGCCCCACGAAGACCGCCAGCACCGCCAGGCGCGCCTTGAGCACCCACTCCAGCAGGGTGCGATAGAGGCGCTGGGTCAGCTCCAGCAGCCACTGCACGGCCCGGGCGACACGGCTGTCATCCTGGGCCGGCTTGAGGATCTTGGAGGCCATCATCGGCGTCAGCGACAGCGCCAGCACGCTGGAGATGGCCACCGCGGCGGCCATGGTCAGAGCGAACTCCGAGAAGAGCCGGCCCACGTTGCCCTGCAGGAAAGCCAGCGGCACGAACACCGCGATCAGCACCAGGGTGGTGGCGATCACCGCGAAGGCGATCTGCCGGGTGCCCTTGAAGGCCGCCACCAGCGGGGTCTCGCCGTAGTCGTGCATGCGGCGGTGGATATTCTCCAGCACCACGATGGCATCATCCACGATCAGGCCGATGGCCAGCACCAGCGCCAGCAGGGTCAGCAGGTTGATGGAGAAGCCCATCAGGGCCAGCGCCATGAAGGCACCGATGATCGCCACCGGCACCGTCACCGCGGGAATCAGCGTGGTGCGCACGTTGCCGAGGAACATGAAGATCACCACCACCACCAGCCCCATGGCGATGAACAGCGTCATCACCACCTGCTCGATGGCGCCGGCCACGAACACCGAGGCGTCGTAGTTGAGGGATAGCGACATGCCCTCCGGCAGGCTGGCCTGGACACGCTCGAGCTCCGCCTGCACGCCCTGGGAGACCTCCAGCACGTTGGCCGTGGACTGCTTCATGATCCCGAGGCCCACCATGGGCACGCCGTTGGCGCGGAACACCGAGCGGTCGTCCACCGAGCCGATCTCTACTCGGGCGACGTCGCCCAGGCGCACCAGATAGCCGTCCTCGCCCTGGGTGAGGGCCAGGCGCGAGAAGTCCCCCGGCTCGTTGAAGCTGCGCGGCAGCCGCACGATGAACTGGCGCTCGCGGGATTCGATGGAGCCGGCGGGCAGCTCGACGTTCTCGGCGCGCAGGGCGTTCTCGACGTCGCTGACCGTGAGGTTGCGGGCGGCCAGGGCGTTGCGGTCGATCCATACCCGCATGGCGTACTCGCGCCCGCCGCCGATCCGAACTCGGGCCACCCCGGGCTGCACCGAGAAGCCGTCCACCAGGAAGCGATCGGCGTAGTCGGTGAGCTCCGGAATGGTGAAGCCGTCGCCGGTCAGCGAGAGCCACAGGATCACTTCCTCGCTGGAGTCGGCCTTCTGCACCTCGGGCGGGTCGGCCTCGTCGGGCAGGTTGCGCAGCGCCCCGGAGATGCGGTCGCGGATGTCGTTGGCCGCGGCATCGATGTCCATGTCGAGACGGAATTCGATGTTGATCCGCGAGCGGCCATCCTCGCTTGAGGAGGTGATCAGCTCGATGCCCTCTACCCCGGCGATGCGATCCTCCAGGGTCTGGGTGATGCGGGTTTCCACCACGCTGGCCGAGGCCCCGGGATAGCGGGTATCGATGCTGACCACCGGCGGATCGATGGAGGGGTACTCCTGCAGCGGCAGGCGCTGCATGGCCAGCAGGCCGAAGGCCACGATCAGCAGCGCCAGCACCGTGGCCAGCACCGGGCGCTGGACGGAAAGATCGGAGAGACGCATCAGTCACGCTCCCCGCGGTTCGCCTCGAGGATCTCGCGCACCGTGGTGGTATCGTCGGCGATGCCCAGCAGGCTCACGCGATCCCCCGGCTGCACGCGCTGGACGCCGTGGGCCACCAGCAGCTCGTCGCCGTCGAGCCCGTCGAGGATCTCCGCCTGGCCGGTGCGTCGCTCGCCGACCTTCACCTCCCAGCGCTCGACGCGGTTGTCATCGGCCTCGTCGATCACCAGAACGAACTGGCGATCGCCGCTCGGGATCAGGGCGTTCTCCGGCACCACCACGGCCTCCCGCGGGCTGCGCTGTACGACGACCTCCATCAGCATGCCGGGACGCAGGCGCAGTTCGGGATTGGCCAGCTCGGCGCGCACCGAGACGCTGCGGCTCACCGGGTCGACCCGGGAGCCGACGCTCTCCACATGGCCCTCGAAGCGCTCGTCGGGGAAGGCCACGCTGCGCGCCGTCAGCGGCAGGCCGGGCTCGAGCAGGGCCAGGAACACCTCAGGCACGCTGAAGTCGAGCTTCATCACGTCGGTCTTGTCCAGGGTGACGAGCGTTGTGCCGGGGGTGACCAGGCTGCCCACGCTGATGTTGCGAAACCCCACCACGCCGTCGAAGGGAGCACGCACCCGGTAGTTGCGCAGGCGCGCCTCCAGCCCCTGGATCTCCGCCTCCACCTGGCGCAGCCGGGCCTGGGCGTCCTCCACATCGGCCCGGGGCGCGAGGTTGCGGCTCTGCAGCTGGGCCAGGCGATCCACCGTGGCGCGGCGCTCGTCACGCTGGGCCTGGGCGGCGCGCAGCAGCGCCTGCTGCTCGTCATCCTGCAGGCGTACCAGCAGCTGGCCGGCCTCTACGACCTGGCCGTCGCGGAAGTTCACCTCGGCGACGGTGTCGGTCACCGTGGCGGAGAGGGTCACGCTCTCGTCGGCGCGCAGGGTGCCCAGAGCCTCCAGCGGGTCGGACCAGGGCTCCAGGCTGACCCGGGCGCCGATTACCGGCGTCGCCTCCTGGGCGGCAAGGGGCATGGCCAGGGCCAGGCTCAGGACGGCGGCCAGCAGGCGGCCCGTGCGGAAGAGGCGAGGGGAGGGCGTTGTTGTCATGGGGCTCTTTTCATGGGGTGGCAAGAGACGATTGCCAGTCCTTGGCAATTCTTAACAAGCTATCAATGATCGTATCGAAAAATGTGGCAACAATGCGCAACGCACAGTCATCGCTATAGTGTACAAGAATTGTACATATTATTCATGGCTGTCTACCCGGGCCGGTCAACGCGGGCCTGTCGCCATGGGCATGCCATGGCCAGCCTCGGTAGCGTCGATCAACAGGACGCCGCCGGGCTGCTAGAATGCGCGTCCCTTGAGAGGTGGCCGAGAGTGACCATGACCTATGACGCGGTGATTATCGGTGCGGGTGCCGCCGGCCTGATGTGCGCACTGACGGCGGGCTATGCCGGGCGGCGGGTGCTGGTCATCGACCACGCCAAACGGGCCGGCAGCAAGATCCTGATGTCCGGTGGCGGGCGCTGCAATTTCACCAACCTGAACTCCACGCCGGCCAACTTCTTCTCCGCCAACCCGCACTACTGCATCTCGGCGCTGAAGCGCTACCGCCCGGAGCACTTCGTCGAGCTGGTGGAGCGTCACGGCGTGGAGTACGTGGAGAAGGCGCCGGGCCAGCTGTTCTGCGCCGACTCCGCCAAGGAGATCGTGCGGGTGCTGCTCACCGAGTGCGAGTGGGCCGGGGTGGAGCTGCGTCTCAAGACCTCGGTGGAGCGCGTCGAACGCCACGGCGAGGGCATGCGGCTGGTGACCTCGGCAGGGACCATCGACTGCGGGGCCCTGGTGGTGGCCACCGGCGGGCTCTCCATTCCCACCATGGGGGCCAGCGGCTTCGGCTTCGATCTCGCCCGCCAGTTCGGGCTGGCCGTCACCGAGACTCGCCCGGCGCTGGTACCCTTCACCCTGACCTCGCAGTGGAAGGCGCGGGCCGAGGCCCTGGCCGGGGTCGCCGGCGAGGTGGCCGTGCGCTCCCTGCGGGCCGGCGAGCCCCGCGGTCACTACCGCGAGCCCATGCTCTTCACCCATCGTGGCCTCTCGGGGCCGGCGATGCTGCAGATCTCGAGCTACTGGGAGCCCGGCGACGAGCTGGCCATCGACCTGCTGCCCGGGGTGGAGGCCTTTGAGGCGCTCTGCGCCGCGCGACGGGAGACGCCCCGGCGCCAGCTCTCCAGCTGGCTGGCCGAGCGGCTCCCCCGGCGCCTGGCCCAGGCGCTGGTCGAGTGGCACGGCGGCGACGGCGTGCTGGCGGAGCGCAGCAACGCCGAGCTTGCCGCCTGGGCGGCCCAGCTCGGCGACTGGCGACTCAAGCCCGCCGGCACCGAGGGATGGCGCACCGCCGAGGTGACCCTGGGCGGCGTCGACACCCGCTCGGTGTCGTCGAAGACCTTCGCGGTGGAGGGGCTGCCCCAGCTGCGCTTCATCGGCGAGGTGCTCGATGTGACCGGCGAGCTGGGCGGGCATAACTTCCAGTGGGCCTGGGCCAGCGGGGTGGCCTGCGGCAGCGCCCTCTGAGGGTGGCGTCGGCCGACAGGTCCAGGAGGGCTAGGCCAGGCGCCGGGCGATCTCCTCCCACAGCGCCCGGTAGGCATGTGCCGCGGGGGTAGCGGGGGCGAACTGGCGCAGTGGGGCACGCTCCAGGCCCATGCGCTCCACCACGCTGGCGCCGGGGATGGTGGTGGAGAGGCGCAGCGGCCAGCGCTCCGGCAGTGCGGCGATGGTCTCGCGGTGCAGGGTGCGGCGGCGATCGGCGAGGGTCACGAAGGGCCACACTTGGCAGGGGATATCGCGTTCGTCGAGGAAGTCGCGCAGCTGCTCCAGGGTGCGCACCGAGAGCACCGTGGGCACGATGGGCACCAGCAGGGCGTCCACGCTGGCAAAGACGCTCTCGGAGAGGGTCGAGAGGCTGGGCGGGCAGTCCAGCAGCACCAGGTCGTAGTCGTCGCGGACCGGCTTGAGGATGCGGCGCAGCTGATTGTCGCGCTGGGTGGCCAGCAGCTGGTCCAGCTCCCGGGAGGCCAGGGCGGCGGGGAGCAGGTCGAGACGCTCGATCTCGGTGGCGCGAATCACCTTGTCGAAGGCGGCCTGGCCCTTGACCAGGCGGGCCACGCCGCCGCGAATCTTGGGCTTGGCGCGCAGGTAGAAGGTGGTGGCGGCCTGGGGGTCGAGGTCCCAGAGCAGCACGCGCCAGCCGGCGGCGGCGGCCTCCGCCGCCAGGTTCACCGCGGAGGCCGTCTTGCCGACCCCGCCCTTGATGCTGTAGAGCGCCAGCATGCGCATGGCGTGCCTCCCTTCTTCCCTGGTGACGACCTCTTGCCGCACCTCATGGCGCCGTCAAGGCGTCGCCCGGCGGCGACGCCGTACCTTACCAGCTTAGGCCGGCTCGTCAGGTGACGGTTTCGTGACAGTCGCGGCGTCGCGCGTCCAGGGTCTATCCTGCTGGCAGAGTGCCCGTGCACGAATCCTCAGCCTGCCCCGGAGGTGCCCCATGACCCTGATTGCCGTTCATCACGAGCCCGGCGCCGATGAGACGTCGCTGCGCGACCGAGTCGTCGACGCGGCCCTGGGTGAGGCCGAGCGGCACGGCTGGGAGGCGGTCAGGCTCACCGAGGTCGCCGCGCGCCTGGAGGTGCCCATGGCCGCCGTGCTGGCGGAGTTCCGCGACCTGGACGCGGTGGCCAACGCCTGGTTCCAGCGCGGCCTGGAGGCGATGCTCGCCGACACCCCCGACGGCTTCGACCACTGGCCCGAGGCCCGGCGCCTGGCGCACCGCCTGCTGGCCTGGTGTGATGCCCTGGCGGCGCATCGCCGCGTCACCGTCGAGATGCTGCACACCAAGGCCCATCTTCCCCACCTGCACACCTGGGTGCCGATGCTCTTCGATCTGTCGCGCACCGTGCAGTGGTGGCGCGAGGCGTCGCGCCTGCCGGCCCCCTACGGGACCCGTCGCGCCCAGGTCGAGGAGCTGGCGCTGACCGGACTCTTCCTGGCCACCCTGGCGGTGTGGGCCAATGACGTGAGCGAGGGGCAGGCGCGTACCCGGCGCTTCCTCGAGAAGCGCCTGGCCCGCGGTGCGCACTGCATGAAGTGGGTGCCCGGCAGCCATCACGGCCACCGGGCTCAGAAGCCGGTGCGCTGACGGTCAGAGATAGCGGCCGCCGGAGGCGATGGCGACCGTCAGCAGGCCGAGGATCAGGTTGATGCCGATCAGCCGCCGGATCTGGCCGAGCTGGCGACCCCCCTCGGGCCAGTCGGCGGCCTCCACCGCGCGGCAGAGCCGACGGTAGGGGGCAAACCAGACGTGCAGGTAGATGGCCATCATCCCAAGGCCCAGCAGCAGCATCAGGTGGATGTGCCAGCGCGCGCCGGCCATGCCGCCGAACACCGCGAACAGCATCCACAGCCCGCTGACCAGCAGCACCGCCACCGAGGCCCATACCCAGGGGAAGAAGCGGTCGAAGACGCCGCGCCACAGGGTCAGGCGGGCCGGCGGCTCCAGCTGGCCGGCGGCGACCGGGCGCAGGATCATCCAGGCGAAGAACATGCCGCCCACCCAGAGGACGGCGGCGATCACGTGCAGGGTAATGGCGATGGCCATGGGGGTCCTCGTATCGGGGAAGGGTCAGCGCAGCAGGCGGCGGGCCCGGCGCAGCAGCAGGGCGCCGGCGGCCAGCCGCTTGGCGACCCGCAGCAGGGAGTTGGGGTGTCGAGCACTCTTCAGCAGCAGCACGCCGCCCAGGGCATAGAGCGGCGCCTTGAAGCGCATCAGCGCCTGCCACCCCTTGTCGATCGGGCGGCTCGCCTCGCGGTAGCGGCTGGCCTCGACCAGGATGTCGATGCGCTGCTGCTCGATCCTCGCCTCCAGCTGCGCCTTGCGCTCGGCGCGAGAGGGTTCGGTCACGTCGCGGCGGGCCGGAAGGCGGGTGCGGGAATCAGCGCTCATGGCGTCCCTCCCGGCGTTCCCGCTCCACCAGGTCGCGGTCGGTGGCCAGATGCTTCAGGGTGCTGACCAGCAGGGTGCGTCGCCTGGCCAGCTGCAGGGCGCGCAGGGCGAGCAGCGTGCCGCCGCTCAGCAGCACCAGGGCGCTTGCGGCGATGGCGGTGAGTCGGTAGCTGTCCCAGAAAGCCACGATCACCAGGGTGGTCAGCACCCCGATGCCGAGCATCAGCAGGATGAGGCTGAGCCCCACGATCAGCAGCAGGCCCACCAGCCGCACCCGCTCCTCCTCCAGCTCGAGGACGGCGAGACGCAGGCGCGTCTCGCCGGTGGCCAGCAGGCTGCCCAGCAGGCGCCGGGCGGCGGTGAACAGTCGCTGCGCCGGTCCCTGGCTTTCCGGCATCAGCGACGCCCGATCAGCATGCCGACCACCACGCCCACGGCGGCCCCGATGCCGATGCTGGTCCAGGGGTTCTCGTGCACGTAGCGATCGCAGGCATCGACCTGATGCTCCATGGAGTCGCGGGCCTCGCCGTAGAGGCGCTCGCCGCGGTTCTCGAGGCGGTCGCGGGTCTCCTTGAGCCGTCGCTCGGCGCGGTCGCGTAGCTCCTTGATGTTACTGCGGGAGTCATCGGCAGTGGCGCTGACCAGCTCTTCGATGGTCTGGGTGAGGTGGTGCAGGTCCTCCTTGAGCTGCTGGGTGGTCTCGTGGGTATGGGGGGCACGGTTTGCCATCGGGTCTTCCTCTGACGGTGAATGACAGCCCCAGCATAGCAGCCAGGGGCCTGCTTGCCACGGGGCCGGCCGTCACGCCGCCGGCGGCTTGTCCCGAGTCAGGGGTACGGTCAGGGTCAGCGGGTCATGCTGCCGCCGCTGAACAACGGATTGAGGCTGAAGCCCAGGCTGAGGCGATGATTGCGGTGATCGTAGTCGATCATGCTCTCGCCGTAGCCGTAGTAGTACTGCACATGGCCGCGGATGTTGCCGTTGAACAGCGGCCAGGAGTAGTCGACCTGGGTGCCCATGTTGCCGGCGCTGGGGTTGCCGCGCCACAGCAGGCTGAGCTCGCTGTCGCCCAGGCGTCGGGCCAGGGTGACGTCGCCGTAGCCCATGTAGCGCTCGATGTCGGGGTTGTCGTCCTCGCTCTTGGACTCCGGGATGCGCCAGTGGGGGGCCAGGCTGAAGGCCCAGTCACCGCGTTGGAAGATGCTCTCCACGTAGACCCGGTTCCAGCTGCGCGAGAGCGGGTCGGAGCGGCCGTTGGAGAGATGGTTCAGCGCCAGGCGGTTGCGCACGTTGGTCCAGCCCAGGGCCCGCCAGGCGTTGTCGAAGTTCATGAAGACTTCCGGCTCGTAGTTGGTCTCCCGGAAGGGCGAGGAGGAGTCGGTGTTGTAGGCCTGCCACCAGCTGCGCTGGGTGTAGGCGAAGTAGAGATCACCGGTATCGCCGAACAGCCCTTCGGCCAGGTTGACCTTGGCGCTGAACTGGAACTTCACCTCCACGTCGTTGGGTCCGTTGATGTCGGAGATCTCGCGGAACGCCTCCTTGTTGGGGCTGGCCGTGTAGCTGGCCGGAAAGAGGTAGTTGCGCCGATAGGTGGTGATGGCAAAGGGGTTGCGGCTCGACTCGAGCTCGAGCTGACGGCGCTCGGTGGCCTCCAGGGCGGCCTGCAGGTCCGGGGCGATCGGCTCTACCTCCTCGTCGGCGGGCAGCTCGGCCAGCGTACTCTGCAGCGCCTCGAGCTCCTCGTTGAGCGCCTGGATGCGCGCTTCCAGGGCGACGCGCTCGGCGGCACTGGCGGGCCTGGGCGCCGTTCCCGGGGCGTCGGCCGCCTGCAGCGCGCCGGCATGCAGCAGCAGGGCCAGGGTGGCGCCGGCGAAGGTGGCAGAGCGGGTCAGCGAGGTCATGGGGCGATCCGGGAGAAGAGAGATTCAGACCGCCGTTCTACCACGCCCGGCGGTCAAGTCAACAGCGCACGACCTTGGTTCCACAGGATTGCCATGCTTGCCCCAGGGGCAGAGAATCGAACCTGGCAGATACGTCCGGCAATGAGGTGGCCTGTGGAGAGAGGTGCGGGCGCAAGCCCCGTGAAGAGGGGTATTGCGGGCCGGTGGGGTTGGCTTGTGCTGGCGCTCGTGGCCCTGCTGCTGGTCGCGCTGCAGCCGGCCAGGGCCCAGGCCGATCTGCCGCAGCGCGACGAGGTGGAGGCGCGTCTCGAGGCCGTGACGCCGGCGGAGGGGGAGAGCCCCGGCGCCGCCCAGCGGCGGGAGCTCGAGGCCCTGGAAGAGACCCTCGCCTCCCTGGAAGCGCTGCAGGCGCTGGAGGAGCGCCTGGAGGCCCTGGAGGCGCGGGTGGAGCAGGCGCCCGCCGAGCTGCTGCGTCTGGAGCGCGAGCTTGCCGCCGAGGAGGAGGCCGCGCTGGAACTCTCCGCAGCGGAGCTGGACGACCTGGCGCTGGACGAGCTCGAGCAGCGCCAGCAGGAGGCGGTGATCGAACTGCAGCGGCTGCAGGACCGGCTCGCCGAGGTCAACGCCCAGCTGCTGACCTCCCAGACCCTGCCCGAGCGCTCCCAGCAGGCGATCTCCGAGGCGATGCAGGCGGTGGAGCGGGCGCGTCGCGACCAGGACGAGCTCGAGGGGCGGGGGCTCGCCGGCGATGATGCCCGGGTCTGGCAGCGCCAGGTGGAGCGCCGCCTGGCCGAGGTCAGCCTGCTGTTCCACCAGCGCGAGCTGAGCACCAACACCCGGCTTCGCGAGCTGGATCAGCAGCGACGGGACCTGCTGACCCAGCGCCAGTCCCGCCAGGAGGCGGAGCTCACGCTGCTGCAGAACGTCATCGACCGCAAGCGGCGGTTGGCCTCCGAGCAGGCCATCGCCGATGCGGCCCGGGACGACCCGCTGCTGGAGGCCGGGCACCCGGTGCTGGAGCGCGCCCAGCAGGTCAACCGCGATCTCAGCCTGGAGCTGCTGCGCGCCAACGACCGCACCAATGCCCTGGTGCGCGAGAGCCTGATGGTGCGCAGCCAGCTCGATCACGTGCGTCAGCTGCAGCGCAGCCTCAACGAGCAGATCGATGCGATCCGCGGCTCCATTCTGCTGTCGCGCATCCTGCGCGAGCAGCGCCGCTCGCTGCCCCAGGTCGCGCCGCGACGCGATCTCCAGGACGAGATCGCCGACCTGCGCCTGCGCCAGTTCGACCTGGTGCGCCAGCGGGATACCCTCCGCCAGGGCGAGCGCCTGGCCAATCAGCGCCTGCAGGAGGCCGGCGTCGAGGTCACCGAGGCCCTGGTGGAGTCGCTGCAGCGTCTCTATCAGTCGCGCCGCGAACTGGTGGACCGCCTGGAGCAGAGCTATGGCAGCCTGCTGAGCACGGCGGTGGAGCTGCAGCTCAACCAGCAGCAGCTGCTGGAGACCTCTCGGGAGCTGCGTGACACCATCGACGAGCAGCTCTTCTGGGTTGCCAACACCCGCCCGCTGGACCTGGCCTGGGCCCGCCAGCTGCCGGCCAATCTCGTCGTGGAGTGGCAGGAGGGCGAGTGGCGTCAGGTGCTGCCGATGCACTGGCGCCTTCCGTCGGCGGGGGCGCTGGCGGGCCTGCCGCTGCTGCTGCTGGCCGTTGCCCTGCTGTGGTGTCGCCGGCGCATCAAGGCGCGGCTGGCGCTGATTCATGAGCAGATCGGGCGGCTGCGCAGCGATACCCAGCTGCACACCCCCCAGGCGGTGCTGCTCAACGCCCTGCTGGCGCTGCCGGGCCCGCTGACCCTGGCGGCCCTGGGGGCTGCGCTGACGGCGGGCGGGGAGGGCATCGCCCACGCGCTGGGGCTGGCCGCCCTGCAGCTCTCTCTGGCCTGGGCCGTGATCGCCTGGGCGCGGCGCCTGCTGGTGCGCGACGGGGTGGCCACCAAGCACTTCTACTGGTCGCCGGAATACGTGGCCAGGCTGCGGCGCCTGGTGGGCTGGCTGGGTGTCGCCCTGGTGCCGGTGCTGATGATCGCCACCCTGGCGCGGGACGCCGAGTTCGGCCTCACCCAGCGCCCGGTGGCGCTGGGCCTGCTGGTGGCGGGCCTGATCGCCATGAGCGTGAGCCTGGCGCGGTTGATCCTGGCTCACACCCCCTTCTTCGGCGTGCGCCTGTTCCGCCTGGTGCTGGGGCTCTCCATGGCCGCGGTGCCGCTGGTGCTGCTCGGGCTGATCGCGGCGGGCTATGAATACACCGCCCTGAGCCTGGTCGGGCGCTTCGCCATCACCCTCTATCTGCTGGGGCTGTGGATCCTGGTGGAGGCGGCGGTGGTGCGAGGCCTGGCGGTGGCGGCCAGGCGGCTGGCCTTCAGGCGCGCCCTGGCACGGCGTCGAGCCGAGGTCAAGGAGGGCGCCGAGGGGGGCGTCGAGGTGGTCGAGGAGCCGCCCCTGGACATGGAGCAGATCAACCAGCAGTCGCTGCGCCTCTCCAAGCTGATCCTGCTGGTGGGCTTCGTGCTGCTGCTCTACGTGGTGTGGGCCGACCTGCTCACCGTGCTGGGCTATCTGGAACAGGTGGCCATCTGGGAGGCCGAGGGAGAAGTCGGCAGCGAGCTGGTCGGCAGTACCCTCAGCGTGGCGGACAGCATCACCGCGCTCTTCATCTTCGGCTTCACCCTGATGATGGCGCGCAACCTGCCGGGGCTCCTGGAGGTGATGGTGCTGTCGCGCCTGGAGCTCAAGCAGGGCAGCGCCTACGCCATCACCTCGCTGCTCTCCTACGCCATCGTGGGCACCGGCCTGGTGATGGCCCTGGCCACCCTGGGGGTGGCCTGGAGCCAGCTGCAGTGGCTGGTGGCGGCGCTGGGCGTGGGGCTGGGCTTCGGTCTCCAGGCGATCTTCGCCAACTTCGTCTCGGGCCTGATCATCCTCTTCGAGCGACCGGTGCGCATCGGCGACACCATCACCCTGGGGGCCCTGACCGGCACGGTGAGCAAGATCCGCATCCGCGCCACCACGGTCACCGACTTCGACCGCAAGGAGATCATCATCCCCAACCAGACCTTCATCACCGACCAGCTGATCAACTGGTCGCTGTCGGATACGGTCACCCGGGTGGTGCTCAGCTACCGCGTTGCCTATGGCTCCGACCAGGCACTGGTGCACCGGCTGCTCTACCAGGCCGCTCGCGAGAACCCGCGAGTGCTGGCCGACCCGGAGCCCCAGGTCTTCTTCATGGCCTACGGCGAGAGCACCCTCGAATTCGAGCTGAGGGTCTTCGTCAACGCCCTGGGCGACCGGCTCTACGCCACCGACGAGCTCAACTGCCGGGTCGGGGAGCTGTTCGCAGAGCACGGGGTCGATATCGCCTTCAACCAGTTGGAGATCTGGTTGAAGCGCCCGGGCGAGGCGCGCAAGGTGGTGGAAGGCGGGGGCCGGGGGAGCCAGCATCCGCCGCCGGGCAGCCACGGTGACCCGGGGGACTTCGACCTGGACGGCGGCGACGCGGGAGACCCCGGCGACGGTCGCTGAGGCCTGTTCAGGCCGGCGACCTCTCGCGCACGGCGTGGAGCAGGAACTCGCGGTTGCCGTCGCCGCCGAGCAGCGGGCTCGCCTGCCAGTGGCGAATGGCGAGTCCCAGCGCGGCGCAGCAGGCGCGGATCTTCGCTTCCACCTCTGCGTAGCGGGCGGGGTCGGTGACCAGCCCGCGGGCGTTGACGCCGCCCGGGCCCACCTCGAACTGCGGCTTGACCAGGCTAGTAAGCTCGCCGCCCGGCGGCAGCAGGGCCGCGATCTCGGGCAGGATCAGGGTCTGGGAGATGAAGGAGACGTCCATTACCGCAAGGTCCGGCCCCGCGGCGCCCTGGGCGGCCAGGGCCTCCCGCAGGCGGGGCTCGCGGGCCATGGCCCGGGCGTTGAGTCCCTCCAGGCAGGTGACCCGCGGATCCTCGCGCAGGCTCGGGTCGAGCTGGTCGTGGCCCACCTCCACGCCGATCACGTGGCGTGCGCCGCAGCGCAGGGCACAGTCGGTGAAGCCGCCGGTGGACTGCCCCACGTCGAGCACCAGCTTCCCGGTGAGCTCAAGGCCCAGCGCCTCGATCAACCCCTCGAGCTTGAGCCCCGCCCGGGAGACATAGCGCTCCTCGGGGTCCTCCGCCACCGTCAGCCGGGTATCGTCCGGCAGCTTCTCGCCGGGCTTGGTGAGCACCCGGCCGCTATCGGTCAGGGCGACATGCCCGTGGCGGATCAGCCGCTGGGCGCGGGTGCGGGAGCGGGCCAGGCCCTGGGTGACGAGTAGCTGGTCGAGGCGCTGCATGGCGGTTACCGGGTCGGGGACGGGATTGGGAAAGCAGGGGGGGCGTCGCACGGGCGAGCAGTATAGCGCCGGGAATCGCCTCGTGCAGCGCCTCGACCTGTTAGGATGTCGGGCGAGAGAACCCTTTACGGGCATGACCTTGAGGGATGCCGCGCGCTCCTCGGACGACCAGGGATAACGGTGATGTTGGAACAGGCGCTGGTACAGATGCTGCTGCTCTTGGGGGCCACGGTGGCCGTGGTGCTGGTCTTCCAGCGCTTCAGGATTCCCCCGAGCCTGGGCTATCTGCTGGTGGGGGTGCTGCTGGGCTCCCATACCGCCGGGCCGGTGGTGGCCGACGAGAATATCCGGGTGATCGCCGAGTTCGGCATCGTCTTTCTGCTCTTCACCATCGGGCTCAGCTTCTCGATGCCCCAGATCTATGCGCTGCGCCACACCATCCTCGGCTTGGGCACGGCCCAGGTGGCCCTGACCACGGCAGTGGTGGGCGGCCTGGCCTGGGCCCTGGGCCTGCCCGGCCCGGCGGCCTTCGTGGTGGGGGCGGTCTTCGCCCAGTCCTCCACCACCATCATCACCAAGCAGCTGATGGAGCAGGGCGAGAGCCAGACCCGCCATGGACGGCTGGGGACCACCATGTCGGTGTTCCAGGACATCACCGCGGTGCCCTTCGTGGTGGTGATTCCGGTTCTGGGGGTGGCGGCGGCCCAGGAGGTGGCAGGTGCGCTCGGGCTGGCGCTGGCCAAGGCGCTGCTCGCCTTCGTGATCGTGCTGGTCTCGGGACGGCTGCTGCTGCGTCCGCTGTTTCAGCTGGTGGCGGAGCGGCGCTCCGCCGAGCTCTTCACCCTGACGGTGCTGTTCGTGTCGCTGGTGGCTGCCTGGACCACCAAGACCCTGGGGCTTTCCATGGCCTTCGGCGCCTTCCTGGCCGGCATGGTGCTGGGCGACACCGAGTTTCGCCACCAGGTGGAGTCCACCATCCGCCCCTTCCGTGACGTGCTGCTGGGGCTCTTCTTCGTCAGCATCGGCATGCTGGTGGAGCCGGCCCTGCTGCCCGAGATCTGGTGGGAGTCGCTGCTCGGCGCCGCGGCGCTGCTGGGCATCAAGCTGGCCCTGGTGACCCTGATCGTGCGCCTCTCCGGGGTAGAGCTGCAGACGGCATTCCGAACAGGCATATTGCTGGCGGTGGGCGGCGAATTCGGCTTTGCCCTGCTGGCCATCGGCCTCGAGGGCGGGGTGGTCGGCACCTATCCCGCCCAGGTGGTACTCACCTCGGTGCTCTTCTCGATGATCCTGGCGCCGTTCCTGATCCGCTACAACCAGCCGCTGGCGGCCTGGCTGTTCGGGCGGGTGACACCGAAGGCGGATGTGGCCGCGCCGGCGCCCCAGGGCCTCGAGGAGCAGGGTCATGTGGTGATCTGCGGCTTCGGCCGCACCGGGCAGACGGTGGCGCGTTTCCTGGAGAGTGAAGGGGTGAACTACGTGGCCCTGGACATGGACCCCTCGATCGTTCGCGAGGCGCGGCTGGCCGGCCAGCCGGTCTATGTCGGTGACTCCTCGGATGCCGCCATGCTGGAGAACGTGGGGCTGGAGAGGGCCCGACTGCTGATCATCAGCCACGACGATCGCCCCGCCGCGCTCAAGACCCTTCGCCATGCCTCTCAGTTGAGGACCGGCATTCCCGCCGTGGTGCGCACCCGTGACGAGGGCTCGGTGGCCGAACTGGTCGCCGCGGGGGCCAGCGAGGTCATCCCGGAGACCCTGGAAGCGAGCATGATCCTGACCTCCCACGCGCTCCAGGCGCTGGGGGTGCCGCTGTATCGGGTAACCCGCCACCTCCAGGAGCAGCGTGCCGGTCACTACCAGATGCTGCGCGAGCTGTTCCGGGGCAGCCTGGACAATATCCAGGACCCGCGCCCGGCAGGCGAGCAGGAACGGCTGCATTCGGTGGTGCTGAGCGGGGGGAGCCCGGTCATCGGTCAGCGCCTGGCGCAGCTGAATACGGAGGGCGATCAGGTATCGGTGACGGCGCTGGTGCGCGGCGAGCATCGCCAGCGCTATCCCGCGGCGAGCACCGAGGTCCAGGCCGACGATGTACTGGTGCTGCTCGGCACCCAGGACAACCTCGAAAGGGTGGAGCGCCGGCTGACGGGGGCCGGGCGCGCCACCACCGAGGACTAGGCTTTCTCTGAAAAGTCGGTGAGCGAAGGACAGACAAGGCAAAAATCAGCGAAAAGACGGAGTTTACGGGGTGTAAATGAGTACTTTGAGCTGATTTTTAACGCCGTATGGTCGAGCGCAGCCAGTTTTCGGACAGAGCCTAGTCTGTCAGCGGGTGCTCGCGGCTCAGCGCCTTGATGTGCTCGCTGAGCCCCAGCGCCTGGCTCACGTCCAGCTCCAGGGCGATACCGGTGTTGAGGCTCTCGTCCAGCCCGCCGGCGTCGCTGACCGCCTGGAGCACCTGGCTGGAACGGCGCGCCTCCACCAGGATCAGGATTACGCTGCGGGCGGCCATGAACTCCAGTCCGAAGAAGGTCAGGTGGGGCCTGAGGCCCTGGCCTTGAGCGTTGTTGATGATGGTAGCGCCGGTGGCGCCGGCCTCGCGGGCGGCGTCCAGCACGATATCGGTCTTGTCCTGGTCGACGAAGACCATCAGCAGCTTGAAGTCCATGCGCATCTCCCTGTGTCGCCTGGGGGCGAGCCGGTGGCTCTCAGCTCTCCATTCTGGCAGAGCTCGCCGCGGAAGTCCTGGCCGGCATCAAGGCGTGCCGGCGGGCCCCGCGTCGGCCTGCAGGTCGGTCGGGGGAACCCGGTCGGCGCCCCAGCTGCGGTGGATGGCGCCGATCACCCGGTCGAGCTCCGCCTGGGTGATCTCGGCCAGCTCGCCGCGCTCCAGCGGGTCGTAGTGGAAGATGTAGAGGCGCGAGGCGAACTGCTCGAAGGGCAGCGAGGCCTCCCCCGCGCGCTCACCACAGCCGGCGGTGCTGACCCGGACGCCGTCGCCCCAGTCCTGGCCGCTGTCGTTGTTGGGGTTGTAGAAGTAGACCCGCATCACCTCCGAGGGGTCGAGGTTGACCCGCAGCACGGTGATGGCATGCCAGCCGATGAAGCGCGCCGCGCTGTCGGTGACCGCGATGCCCGCCGGCTGGGGATGGATCAGCGGCTGGTTGCCGTTGTAGTAGGGGTGGTAGCTGGCATAGAAGTGGCGCAGGAAGGTCTCCAGCTCGTGAAGCTGGCCGCTGGCCACGTCCACGTTGATGCGAAAGCCGCGCCCGGACCACCAGCCATGGAACTCCGGGTTGACCCAGCGGTGGGGGTCCCCCTCGCGGCCGATGCAGCGCCGCCCCATCTCGGCATAGATGCGATCCAGGTGGGGCACCACGATCAGCGACACCGGGTCGAGGTCCATGGGCAGGGCCTGGGCGACGCCGCCGCTGCTCTCCATCGAGGAGATCGGCTGGCCCTCGAAGTGCATGATGATCTCGTCGTCGCGGGCCGCCCAGGCCACCATCTGCAGCAGGTAGTCCGGGTCGTTGTAGGCCCACATGGAGAGCGCCCGGGCCGACTGGCAGGTGGGGTTGTTGCCTTGGCCCACGCCCAGCGGCTGGCCGAGCATGCAGAGCACCCCCTCGAGCAGCCGCGCCCGCGGCGAGACTGTGTCGCCGAAGGCGAGGTTCAAGCGCGCCTGGGACCACTCCGAGAGCGTCAGGCCCAGCTGGCGCCACATGGCCGGGGCCACCGGGGGCTGATAGAGGATGCCGCGCTCGAGCATCAGCGCCAGGCCGTAGACCGCCTGGGGGGTGGTCGGATGGACGCCGCCGCGGATCAGCGCCGAGACCAGCTCCCGGTAGCAGAACAGGCAGTCGCGGCCGGTGGCGGAGAGCCCCAGCGCCTCGGCCAGCAGGTGGTCGCCGTGGTCGATCAGATGGCGCAGCAGCACCGGGTGGTAGGGGGAGACCAGGCCGGTGTCGTGCATCGCCCGGGCGAAGCCGGTGGCCTCACCCTGCAGGGCGGCGCTGTCCATGCTGGACAGCCGCTCTCGGTAGACCTCGACGCCTGGATCCTCGCGGCAGGCCCGGGTGGGGCCGTAGAGCGAGCTGACCAGGCGGTCGGCGCCCTGGCCACTGGCGCCCAGCTCGATCTCCGGGTTGGCCTGGCAGATGGCGATCTGGGTGATCATCGCCTTGACCGGCTCCACCTGGATCGGGCGCTGCTGCAGGATGCGCCAGATCTCGTCGATCAGCCGGTCGATGATGTGCTCGTAGCCGATGCGTTCGGCCAGGTGCCGGAACAGGTGGCGGGGAATGGCGGCCAGGCGCCCCTGGGTCTCGCGCTCGGCCTCGCTGGGGGCGCCGAACAGCAGCCAGAGGTTGATCGCCATCACCTGGGTCAGGTAGTGGTGGGCCTGCTCGGCGGAGATCTGGGCGTGAAGATAGTCGCCCTTGGCCACGGCCAGCAGACGCAGTTCGCTGAGCGCCTCGATCACCACCATGTTGGGATCGGGGCTCTTGAGCGCATGGGTGGTCAGTGAGGGGACCAGATACTGCGGGGTGGCCCAGTCGGAGCCGAGGAAGACCCCGGCCTCCTCGAGGGCCGGGGCGCGGGCCTCGAGGGCGGCGGCACCGCCCTCCTGAAGCAGCACCCGTCGGGCGGTATCCATCACCCGCGGCAGCTTGCCGGGCTTGGCGAACTCCCGGGCAGCGGCCAGCAGGCCGATCGCCTCGTCCAGTTTCTCGCAGAGGCCAGCGAGCCGGTCGTTGGCCTCGGGAGCTGCGCTGGGGTCTTGCGTCTGTCGGTGCGTGGTCACGCCGACTCCTTGTCGTCAGGCTGTCATGTCCATGACGCCTGCATTAGACATAGAAATCAAGCTCTTCCATATGCTTGAGCAGTTCCTTCATGCGCGCCGCCTCATCGCCCTTGAAGTAGATCAGGCCCCAGTGGGTCCCGAAGGCGGTGCGCTTGGTGACGGTCTCCTCCATCGGCGGGGTGAGCTCGTGGGACTCGAAGTAGGGGTCGTCCTCGACCTCCTCGGGAATCTCCAGCTTGCTGACCACGCGGCGGCGAGGATAGACCCCGAAGCAGCCCGCATAGCCGTCGGCGTCCACTACCTCCTTCGGGAAGAAGGCGGCGATCTCCTCCGGGGTGCTCTTCGGGTCGAACACCAGCATGGAGGCCTGGTAGGCGTTGAAGCCATAGACCCGCTCGAGCAGCTCGAACACCTTGAAGCCCGGCGGACGATAGGCGACCTCGCCGAAGTACATCTCGCCGTCGCTGGTGACGAAGTACTCGGGGTGGATCAGGCCGAACTCGATGTCGAAGGCCTTGATCAGCTTCTCGATCTGGGCGGTGATCTGGGGGCGGTAGTGCTCGAGCTCCGGGGAGGCGGGCACGAACACCGAGTAGCCCAGGGTCACGTACTCGGAGATGTTGAGGAAGGCGATCTTGCCGTCGTGGATCCACGCCTCCACGGCGAACTCCCAGCCGTCCAGGTGCGACTCCATCAGCACCGGGAACTCCTCGTCGGGGATGGTATCGACCTCGTCCGGGGTGCGGATGACCCGGTGGCCCAGGCAGCCGGCCTTGTCGAAGGCCTTGAGGTGGATCGGGTCGTTGGGGTCGCCGTCGAGCTTGAGCAGGGTCTGGTTGACCCGCTTGAGGAAACGCACGACGTCCTCCTTGTCGTGGGCCTCCTCGAAGATGCCCACGCGGATACCGCCGAGCTGGGCGCGGCGCTTCATCAGCGCCTTGTCGCGCAGGAGCAGCGACTGGCCGTAGAGGCGCGGGTTGTCGAGCAGCACCGAGTTGATGGCACCGGCCCACTCCACGGTCTCCTCGAACAGCGGGATGGCCACGTCGACGCCCATCTCCTTGAGGGTCTCGGCGATCTCCATGGAGCGGTCGTTGAGGCGCTCGAAATTCCAGGAGACATAGGGGATGTCGTGCTTCTGGCAATACTCCTCGGCCCAGTCTGGGGCGACCACCACGTAGCGACGGTCGAAGTTCTCGGCGGCTTCGATGGCGTTCAGGCTCCAGCCCAGCAGGGCGATGTAGCCCTTGTTCGGATCCTTCTTCATGGGGCGCCTCCAGATGTGGCGGTGGATGTCCCCGGGCGGACAGTGCTGCCGTCGCCCCGGGGTGAAAGTGCTTTCCACGATACAGCAACGCTAGGCGAGGTTCATCCCGGTCTGCCGGGAGCGCGCCCCTTGCCGGCAGGCCCCGGCATTGGTATAGTGCGCCCGCACTCGGCAAGGCGTTGATTGCCAACGCTCCAGGCGCCGAGTCATCGACGTTGAAACAGCATGACGTCGCGCTGTGGTGGCCCCGTCGGTCCTCCCGCAACGCTAAGCCGCAAACCCCGCCAGGCCCGGAAGGGAGCAACGGTAGTGGTGGTCGCGTGTGCCGGGATGTGGCTGTCGGGGCCGCCTCCATTTGTGTTGTGGCCTGTCTCTCATGTTCTGCCTTCCTTCTGCAGTGCGCTTTCCGGATACTGTGGGCGTCCCACCCGGGCGCGGCATCGTCGCGCCTGGACGGCGGCATTGACCCCTGTTTCCGGGAGGATCCCATGCGACTCTATCACTCCGAGACCACCAAGGTGCGCCGGGCGCAGACCGAGCTCCACGACGGCGCCCTGGTGACCCCCTTCGAATGCCCCGATCGGGTCGACCTGGTGCTGGCGGGGCTCGAGGAGCGGGGCCTCGGCGAGGTGTGCGCGCCGCACGAACATGGCCTGGCGCCGGTGCTGGCGGTGCATGATCGCGACTATGTCGCCTTCCTGGAGCACTGCTGGACGGAGTGGCAGGCGGCGGGTCATGCGGGCGAGGCGATTCCCAACATCTGGCCGGCGCGCACCCTGCGTGGCGACCGGATCCCCGACAGCGTGGCCGGCCGGCTGGGCTACTACGCCCTGGCCTGCGAGACTTCGATCTGCGCCGGCACCTTCGAGGCCGCCATGGCCAGCAAGGACGTCGCGGTCTCGGCGGTGGATCACGTGCTGGAAACCGGCAGGCCGGCCTTCGGGCTGTGCCGCCCGCCGGGCCACCACGCCGCCAGCGACCAGTTCGGCGGCTACTGCTTCTTCAACAATGCCGCCATCGCCGCCCAGCGGGCGCTGGATGCCGGCCGCCGGCGAGTGGCGGTGCTCGACGTGGACTTCCACCACGGCAACGGTACCCAGCAGATCTTCTACGCCCGGGACGATGTGCTGGTGGCCTCGATCCACGGCGACCCGGCGGTGACCTTTCCCTACTTCCTGGGCTACGCCGACGAGCGCGGGGAAGGGGCCGGGGAGGGCTGCAACCTCAACCTGCCCCTGCCGCCCGGCACGACCTTGACGCGCTGGGTGGCGGCGCTGGACGAGGCCCTGGCCTGGATCCGCGAGGGGGATTGCGAGCTCCTGGTGGTCTCGCTGGGGGTGGATACCTTCGCCGGCGACCCGATCAGCGCCTTCCGCCTGGAAAGCGATGACTTCCTCGAGGTCGGACGTCGGCTGGCCGGTCTCGGACTGCCGACGGTGTTCCTGCTGGAGGGCGGCTATGCGGTGGAGGAGATCGGCGTCAATGTCGCCAAGGTGCTGAGCGGGTTCTCGCTGGGCTAGTCCCGTTCTCGCTCGCCCTGGGGGCGCAGGCTGCGCTGACGCTGCTGTACCTGCATGGCATCCATGCGTGACTTGAGGGCGGCCTGGGTGGCCTGCAGTGCCTCGGCGCGGATCTCGGCCTTGGAAGCTCGCTGGGCCGCCTCCTGGGCCTGTTTCTGGGCCTCGTGTCGGGCTCGCTCCAGGGCATCCAGGCGCTGCTTCTGTTCATTTCGCATCTCGGCGACCTCCTGGCGCTGGCGGCCGCGCTCGGCCTGCAGCTCCTTGGCGAGATCGGAGAGCTGTTCGGTCTTCTCGCGAACCTGGGCCAGGGCGCTGTCGCGCTGGGCCTCGGCCACGGCCTGGCTGCGCTCCGCCTTGATGCGTTCGGCCTCCGTCTCCCGGGCCTGGCGCTCGGCGGCGAGCCTTGCCTGGACGGCCTCCTCGAGCTGTTCGCGCAGCATCTCCACCTGCTGCTGGGTCTGCACCAGCCCCTCGCGATGGGTGCGGGCCTCGCGCTGTTCGACCTCCAGGTTCTCGCGCAGCTCCTCGAGCGCCGCCTGGAGCTCGTCGCGGCGGGAGAGCGCCTGCTCGGCGGCACTCTCGGCGCTGGCCAGTCGTGTTTCCATCTCGGCCAGGCGGCGTTCCATGGCCTCGCCAAGCTCGGCCAGGGTGGCGGCATCGCTGCGGGCCTCCTCGGCCAGCTGCTCGCCCCGGGAGAGGGCGTCGCCGGCGTGGCGGGCGAGCTCCTCCTCCAGCGCCGCGATCAATGCCTCCGGCAGCCGGGCAGCGGGGGGCGTCGGCGCCGGGCGGGCGGCGCGCCAGGCGGTCAGGTGGCGCTGGATGCGGTTGGGTGAGCCGGCGCCCAGGTGTTCGCAGACCCGCTGCAGGGTGGGTTCCGCCCCGCGCCCCTCGAGGTTCTCGGCGGCGGCGGCGACCTGCTCGAAGGAAATCTCCACCGGGGGCGGTGCGGAAGGCTGTCGGCTCATGGTCTCATCCCTGTTCGAAGCGCGCTTGGGTGTCATTCCGGCCGAGCCTACCACAGCCGGAGGCCGGCGCAGAGGCCGCAGCCCGCTTCCCGGGGCGCACGGGTCGCCTTGCTTTCCGCGGCCGGCCCCAGTCGCTAGAATGGACGATCCTGTCGGGCTTCGGGCGCCGATCAATGTTCCGGGCGCCGGCATCTCGCCGACATCCGACCACCGCAAGGATTCCGCGCTGCATGAGCTATCAGGTTCTGGCCCGCAAGTGGCGGCCGCGTACCTTCCACGAACTGGTGGGCCAGGAGCACGTGCAGCGTGCGCTGGTCAATGCCCTCGACCAGGGGCGGCTGCATCACGCCTACCTGTTCACCGGCACCCGTGGGGTCGGCAAGACCACCCTGGCGAGGATCCTGGCCAAGTGTCTCAACTGCACGGCCAGGGGGCACGGTGACGAGGGCATCACCTCGACCCCTTGCGGCGAGTGCGCCAGCTGCGTGGCCATCGACGAGGGGCGCTTCGTCGACCTGATCGAGGTGGACGCCGCCTCGCGCACCAAGGTCGAGGACACCCGCGAGCTGCTCGACAACGTGCAGTACGCACCGACCCAGGGGCGCTACAAGGTCTACCTCATCGACGAGGTGCACATGCTCTCCACCAGCAGCTTCAATGCGCTGCTCAAGACCCTGGAAGAGCCGCCGCCCCACGTGAAGTTCCTGCTGGCCACCACCGACCCGCAGAAGCTGCCCGCCACGGTGCTGTCGCGTTGCCTGCAGTTCACCCTCAAGCACATGCCCCCCGAGCGCATCGTTGGCCACCTGGCCAAGGTGCTCGAGGCCGAGTCGGTGCCCTTCGAGGAGAGCGCCCTGTGGCTCCTGGGCCGCGCCGCCGAGGGCTCCATGCGCGATGCCATGAGCCTCACCGACCAGGCCATCGCCTTCGGCCAGGGGCGGGTGCAGCATGCCGACGTCGCGGCCATGCTCGGCACCCTCGATCAGCGCCACGTGCTGGCGCTGGTCGAGGCCCTGGCCGAGGTGGATGCCGCCCGGGTGCTGGCCGAGGTGGCGGCGCTGGCCGAGCGCGCCCCCGATTTCGCCGCCGTGCTCGATGAGCTCACCGCGGTGCTGCATCGCCTGGCCATCGCCCAGATGGTGCCCGACGCCCTGGACAACGCCCACGGCGACCGCGAGGCGCTGCTGGCCCTTGCCGCACGCTTCACCGCCGAGGACGTGCAGCTCTACTACCAGATCGGCATCCAGGGGCGGGGCGACATGGAGCACGCCCCGGATCTGCGCACCGCGCTGGAGATGACCCTGCTGCGCATGCTGGCCTTCCGCCCCCAGGGGGTGCCGGCGCCGGCGAAGACGCCGCTGCCGCTGCGCGGCGCGGGGGAGGGCGGCAGCGGAGCCGCGGGCCCGGGTGCCGGCACGCTCACGCCACCTTCGCCGCCGCCGGCCGCTCCTGCCCAGGCGAGCGCTCGACCCGAAGAACCTCGTGAAGCGCCCGCTGCCGCAACGCCGCCGGAACCGGCGCCTCCGCCCCCGGTGGCGCAGGCTGCCCCCGCGGCGGCGCCGGCAGGCGCGCCGCCGGCCCCGGAGCCCCCGCCCTGGGAGGAGGCCGCCGCTGTGCCCGCTGCCCATGCCGCCGAGCAAGCGTCGAGGCCCGCCCCCGAGCCGCCTCGGGAGGCCGTGGCGCCCGAACTGACACCGGAGCCACCCGCCGAGCCGGCTGCGGTCGAGCGCCAGCCCGAGCCGCAGCCAGAGCCGCAGCCAGAGCCAGAACCAGAGCCCCCGCACGCCGAGCCGGCACCGGCCATGGCCGGCCTGTTCGGCCACGCCGACTGGCTGGCCTGCTTCGAGTCCCTGGGGCTGGGCGGCCTGACGCGCAATCTGGTGGCCAACTGCGTGGTGGAGCACGATGACGGCCAGGTGCTCCGGCTGCGCCTCGACCCGGCGCTCTCCGCCATGCGGGCCGACATCCATATCGAGCGCACGCAGCAGGCTCTGGCCGAGCACGGCGTGGTGCGGCGCCTGGTGGTCGAGGAAGGGGTGCTGCCCGAGCAGGTCGAGACGCCCCGCCTGCAGGCCGAGCGCCTGGCCGCCGAACGCCACGCCGAGGCGGTGGCCGCGCTCAAGCGCGACCCCAACGTACAGAAGCTCGAGCAGGCCTTCGGGGCCCGCCTGATCGAATCCACGGTCAAGCCGGCCGAAGCGCGGGCCGGCTCATGAACGCCGCGTTCGGCGCGGCGTCATAACCACGATCCGTCATATCACCACAGAGAGGACTCACCATGTTTAAGGGTGGAATGGGCAACATCATGAAGCAGGCCCAGGAGATGCAGGAGAAGATGCAGCGCGTCCAGGAGGAGATCGCCCGTGCCGAGGTGCAGGGCGAGGCGGGCGCGGGCATGGTCAAGATCACCATGAACGGCCGCCATGACGTCAGCAAGGTCGACATCGACCCCAGCGTCATGGAGGAGGACAAGGAGCTGCTCGAGGATCTGCTGGCCGCCGCCGTCAACGACGCCGTGCGCAAGGTCGAGGCCAACTCCAAGGCCAGGATGGAAGAGATCACCTCGGGCATGAATCTGCCGCCGGGCTTCAAGATGCCCTTCTGACGATGAGCTTCTCCCCCCTCGTCGAGAAACTGATGGAGTCGCTGCGGGTGCTGCCCGGCGTCGGGCCCAAGACCGCCCAGCGCATGGCCATGCACCTGCTCGAGCGCGACCGCGATGGCGGCCGTCGCCTGGCCGGGGTGCTCGATGAGGCGCTGGAGCGGGTCGGCTACTGCCGGCGCTGCCGCACCCTCACCGAGGAGGAGATCTGCGCGCTGTGTGAGAGCGCGCGGCGCGACGACACCCTGCTCTGCGTGGTGGAGTCCCCCGCCGACCAGCTCGCCATCGAGGAGGCGGGCGGCTTTCGCGGGCGCTACTTCGTGCTGCACGGCCACCTCTCGCCGCTGGACGGTATCGGCCCCGAGGATATCGGCCTCGACCAGCTCGAGGCACGGGTGGCCGAGGGAGGCATCGAGGAGATGATTCTCGCCACCAACCCCACCGTGGAGGGCGAGGCCACCGCCCATTACATCGCCGCCCAGCTCGCTCCCTACGGCATCCGCCTGTCGCGCCTCGCCTATGGCGTGCCCATGGGCGGTGAGCTCGAATACGTGGATGGCGGCACCCTGAGCCGCGCCTTCAACGGCCGCCTGCCGTTTTCCGGCGACTGACCCCCGGGCCAGCCCGGCCGCGCTAGCGTCAACACTCCCAACTGCGATTCACAACCCCTGTCGGAATCCCCATGCCCCTGACCCCCGAGATACGCTGGATCGATACCCCCGAGGCCCTGGACGCCGCCTGCGCCGAGGTGGCCGACGCCGATGTCATCGCGCTCGATACCGAGTTCTTTCGCGAGAACACCTTCTATCCGGTGCCTGCGCTGATCCAGTTCTCCACCGGTGGCCCGGCCTGGCTGGTCGACCCCCAGGCGGTGGCCTGCACCGACGCCTTCCGCCGGCTGCTGGCCGAGGGGCCACTGAAGCTGGTTCACGCCGCCAGCGAGGACCTCGAGGTCTTCGCCGGCTGGGCCGGCGTCACCCCCTCGCCGC
This sequence comes from Halomonas sp. JS92-SW72, assembly GCF_003547075.1. NCBI lineage: Bacteria > Pseudomonadati > Pseudomonadota > Gammaproteobacteria > Oceanospirillales > Halomonadaceae > Halomonas > Halomonas sp. JS92-SW72. Next base: position 244,665 of record NZ_CP032147.1, on the reverse strand, counting down.
TGGTGGACACCCAGCTGGCCCAGGGCCTGCTGGGCGAGAACCCGGGCATGGGCTACCAGAAACTGGTCGAGCACTGGACCGGCCACACCCTGCCCAAGGACGAGACCCGCTCCGACTGGCTCAAGCGCCCGCTCTCCGAGACCCAGCAGGCCTACGCGGCCCTGGACGTGATCTACCTGATCGAGGTGTGGCATCAGCAGCGCGAGTCGCTGGAGCGCCACGGCCGCCTGGCCTGGCTCATGGACGACTGCGCCGAGCTGGTGGCCCAGGCGGGGCGCAACGGCGAGGCCGACGCCCAGTGGTACCTGCGCCAGCGCCAGCTGTGGCGCCTGACCCCGCGCCAGGTCGAGGCCTACCGCCGGCTGACCACCTGGCGGGAGGGAGAGACCCGGGCGCGCAATCTGCCGCGGGGCTGGCTGGTCCACGACCGGGTGCTCTATGCCATCGCCGAGGCGCTGCCCGAGAACCGCTTCGAGCTGGCCCGCATCGAGGACGTCAAGCCGAGCCTGATCAAGCGCGACGGCGATACCCTGCTGGCGCTGGTGGCCGAGGCGCGCCACCTGGACGACGCCGAGCTGCCGCCGGCGCTGCCGTCGCCCATGGCGCCGGAGTTCAAGCGGGTGCTCAAGGCGCTCAAGAAGGTGGTCAACGCCGAGGCCGAGGCCCAGGGCCTGGCGCCGGAGGTGCTGCTGCGCCGCCGGGACCTGGAGGCCCTGGTCATCGCCCATCTGGAACATGAACCGCTGCCGCTGCCCTCGGGCTGGCGTGGCGAGCGACTCAACGCGGGCCTGATCCGGGCCCTGGAGGAACAGCCCCGATGAATGACGATCGGATGCGCGGCGACAAGCTGCTGTGCGAGGTCTTCAAGAGCCCCCGCATGGACGAGATGTATCTCTACGTGGACAAGCGCGAGGGGGTTTCCCGGGTGCCCGAGCCGCTGCTCGAGCGCTTCGGCAAGCCGGTGCCGTCGCTGACCCTGATCCTCACCGCCGACAAGCGCCTGGGCCGCGCCCAGGCCGCCGACGTCATGGCGGCGATCCGCGAGAAGGGCTTCTACCTGCAGATGCCCCCCGCCAAGGAGGAGTACCTCCTCGATCTCTACCGCACCCCCACCGAGGCGCGTTATTGAGCTGGCTGAGCCTGGCAGTCACTGCCGGTGGGAAGGGGCGTCGGGGGCAAGCCGAAGAGGAGGTCCTATGCCAGGGACGGCATCGGTAGCGTACAGGGAGGTATTCACAGCGCCTCTCTCGCAGGCTTGTCCCCGGACCAGCCCCGTCGTCGCTTCTGCAAGATGGCAGGACAAACGGGAGACGTCATGAGAGAACGATTCTGGGAGCAGTACCCCCTCGAGGAGCTGACCGCCGAGGAGTGGGAGGCGCTGTGCGACGGCTGCGGCCAGTGCTGCCTGCTGAAGTTCCAGGATGACGAGAGCGGCGAACTGGCGGTGCTCAACCTGGCCTGCGAGCTGCTGGATCTCCACAGCTGCCGCTGCAGCGACTACGAGCACCGCCTCGAGCGGGTGCCGGAGTGCACCCGGCTCACGCCGGAACTGATCGACCAGTTCCGCTGGCTGCCCCACTCCTGCGCCTACCGCCGGGTGGCGGAGGGGCGCAAGCTGGCCCGCTGGCATCCGCTGCTCTCCGGCGACCCGGAGCGGGTCCACCGCAAGGGCATCAGCGTGCGCAGCTTCGCCGTCACCAGCCGAGGGGTCCCCGAGGAGGAGTACGAGGACCATATCATCGCGGTGATTCCCATCGATTGACGGGCCCCAGGCGGGATGAGGGCTATGCCTCGCGGTTTTCCATTCCCAGCGCCCAGAGGATGTAGGCGTCCTGGCGGGCGCCGTCGTGCCATGCCTTGAAGCGTCCCGAGGCACCGCCGTGGCCGGCGGCCATGTCGGTGCGCAGCAGCACGGGGCCGCGAGCGGTGCCGAGCTCCGTCAGCCGCGCGTAGAGCTTGGCGGGCTCCCAGTAGGGCACCCGCGTATCGTGCCAGCTGCCCTGCAGGAACATGGTCGGGTAGGGGGCCGCGGCCAGGTTGTCCAGCGGCGAGTAGGCGCGGATGCGCTTGCGGGCGTCGGGTTCGTCGGGATTCCCCCACTCGGTGTACTCGGCGGTGGTCAGCGGCAGGTCGGGGTTCTCCATGGTGCGCAGCACGTCCACGAAGGGCACGTCGAGCACCGCCGCACAGAACGCCTCCGGCGCCAGATTGAGGCTGGCGCCCACCAGCAGGCCGCCGGCACTGGCCCCGTAGGCGGCGATGCGCTCGCCGTCGCTGATGCCGTGCTCCACCAGGCAGTCCCGGGCGGCGAGGAAGTCCCGGAAGCTGTTGGCCTTGTGCTCCAGCTTGCCGGCCAGGTACCAGGGCTCGCCGCGATCGCCGCCGCCGCGCACGTGGGCCACGGCGAAGGCCGCGCCGCGGGCCAGCAGCTCCAGGCGCGCCACGGAGAACCAGGGGTCGAGCACCTCGCCGTAGGCGCCGTAGCCGTAGAGCAGCGTCGGCAGCGGGTGGCCCGCCAGGTCGGCGCGCATCACCACCGAGACGGGGATGCGCTCGCCGTCGTGGGAGGTCGCCCACAGCCGCTCGCAGGCGAGCTCTTCGGGCCGGAGGTCGCCGTGGATCGGCTGCTGCTTGAGCAGGGTGCGCTCGCCGCTGTCCAGGTCGTGCTCGATCCAGGTCACCGGCAGCACGAAGGACTCCTCGCGCAGGCGCAGGCGGCGCTGGTCGAAGTGGGGCGCATCGCCCAGCGCCAGGCTGCAGGGCGTCTCCGGCAGCGGCAGGCGCTCGTCCCGGGTGAGGCAATGCCCAGCATCGAACTCCATCACCCTGAGCCTGACCTGGGCCTCCTCATGGTCGCGCTCGGTGATCACCAGCCCCCAGGAGAAGGCGTCGACCCCCTCCAGGGTGTCCTCGTCGCGGTGGGGAATCAGCGGCTGCCAGCGGTCGGCGTCGGCGGCGGCATCCAGTTGCGCCTCGTCGATCACGTCGAGGCGGAAGTGAGGGGCCTCGCGGTTGTGGAGCAGGTAGAAGTGGCCGGGCCGGTGGTCCAGGGAGAGCTCCACGCCGCTCTCCCGGGGGCGGAAGCAGCGTGGGGGAGTGGCCGGCGCCCGGGCCGGAATCAGGTAGCTCTCGCTGGTGTCCTTGGAGGCGCTCTCCAGCACCAGCCACTCCCGGGAGCGGGTCTTGCCGAGCCCCAGCCAGAACTCCGGGTCCTCCTCGCGCAGCACCAGCGCAGGCTCACTCGCCACGCCCTCGGCCAGCGCCAGGCGCCAGACGCTCTCGGGGCGCTGGGTGGCATCGTAGCGGGTGAAGAACAGGGTAGTGTTGTCCTCGGCCCAGGTGAGCTCGGGGCCGATGCCCTCCAGCAGGCGCACCGGCTCGCCATCGGGGAGCCGGGCCAGGAAGAGGTCGAACATCTCGTCCCCGGTGGTGTCCTCGGTCCAGGCGAGCCAGCGCTCGTCGGTAGAGAGGGCCATGTCGCCGAGCTCCAGGAAGTCGTGGTCGGCGGCGCGGGCCTCGAGATCCAGGAAGGGCGCGGCACGGTCCGGCTTGCCGTTGGGGTGGCGCCACCATACCGGGTAGTCGGCCTCGGCGGCGGTCTCGCTCCAGTAGGTGTAGTGGTCCAGCGGGGAGCGCAGACCGTGCACGGCCAGCTCGCGGCGGGCCAGGTGGCCGTGGTAGAGCCGCTCCACCAGGTCGTCCAGGGGGGCAAACCAGGCGGCGAACTCGGCGTTGGCCGCCTCGAGGAAATCGGCGACCGCTGGCTCCTCGCGGTTCTCCAGCCAGTGCCACTCGGGGTCCTCCGGGCGACGGAAGCGGGCCACCGGGGAGTCGGCGGCCGGGCTGTCGGGGCGATGCGGCGGCTGTGCTTTCATGGTGGGAGATGTACCATACTCAAGACTGTGAATAGAGAGGTGGCAATGCCAATTACCGATTCGATGACCCTACTATGGCTGGTCTACGCCGTCCTGTCGCTGGTGGTGCTGCTGACCGGCTACCTGGGCCTGGCCTTCCTGCCGCGGCTGCTGCGGCTGCCGATCACCTGGCTGGTGGCCGGCGTGATGTGGGTGCCGACGCGCTTCCATATGCCGCTGCTGGAGGAGGGGGAATTCTACACCGGTCTGGCGCCGGCGGTGGTGGTGGCCCTGGTGGGCTTCCTCGAGCGCGACAGCGGCCTGATGCTGCCGGCCCTGATGCTGACCGCGGCCGGTGCGGCGGCGGGCGTGGCCTTCGGGCTGCTGCTGGCCTGGCGTGGCGGCGACCGCGACCACTATGTCGACATGGATGACAACGAGGACGACGTGCCCCCTGCCAAGCCTGGCGGTGGCGGACGTCGCGAGCCGGTGATCGGCTGATCGCACGCCGAGCATCGGCCCAACAGGAGCCGATCAGCGGCTAAGGAGCCGGGCATGGCCGGGGCGTGGATGATGAGGTCGTGGAGGAGCCGTCGGGTGGGGCGTGGCTTCGCCGGCGTGCTGCTGGCGGGCCTGCTGTGGCTCGCGGCCGGGGCTGGGCTGGCGCAGCCGGTCGAGGAGAGCCCGGACGTGCGGGTGATCATCGATGTCTCAGGCAGCATGCGCAGCAACGATCCCGACCAGCTCGCGGCCAGCGCCCTGGAGCTGCTGGCCGCGTTGCTGCCGGACGGCACCCCGGCCGGCGTCTGGACCTTCGGCGAGCGCGTCGACAACCCGCTCCCGCTAGGCGAGGTCGACGACGAGTGGCGCGAGCGTGCCATGGCCCTGCGTCCCGCCCTGGTGGAGTACCAGCAGCACACCGACATCGAGGCCGCCGTGCGCAGTGCTGCCGAGAGCCCGGCCAACGGCTGGCGCCACCTGGTGCTGCTCACCGACGGCATGATCGACCTGGCGCCGGCACGGGGAGCCAAGCCGGAGATCGACCTCGCCTCGCGGCGTGCCCTGCTCGAGGAGCTCGCCCCGGCACTGGCGCAGCGCGGGGTGGTGGTGCACGCCATCGCCTTCTCCGACGAGGCCGACCTCCGCCTGGTGGAGCGCCTCTCCCGGACCACCGGCGGCCTGCCGGCCCTGGTGCAGTCCCCGGAGAGCCTGCTGGGTGCCTTCGTGGACATCGTCGAGCGCATCTTCCCCGCCGACCAGGTGCCCCTGGCCGAGGGGCGCTTCGCCATCGAGCCCGGCGTCGAGGCCTTCTCGGCGCTGCTCTTCCACGCCCCGAACGGCGACCCCCTGACCCTGGTGGCCCCGGACGGCACGCGCTTCACGCCCGATTCGCCGCCGCCCGGCGCCCGCTGGCAGGTGGAGCCCCGCTTCGACCTGCTGCGGGTGCCGGACCCCGTCCCCGGCGAGTGGCGCGTAGAGGGCGAGGTCGCCGACGACAGCCGCATCGGGGTAAGCGGTGCCGTGAGCCTGCAGCTGGCACCGCTGCCGGCCGTCCTGAACCCGGGGCAGACGCTGCCGCTGGAGGCCTGGCTGGCCCGCGGCGGTGAGCCCTGGCAGGAGGCCCCGGAGGATCTCGCCATCAGCGCGACCCTGCTCGACGCCGAAGAGGCGCCGCGGGCGGAGGTCTGGCTGCCCCGTCAGGGCGAGCGCTTCGTCGGCGAGCTGACGGTGCCGGAGCTCTCCGGAGCCGCCCGCCTGCGCTTTGAAGCCCGGGGGGAGGGCATCGTCCGCCTGCGTGACCTGGCGGTGAACGTGCAGCCGCTGCTGAGCCTGCTGGACGAGGCCGAGGAGGGCCTCGGGGTTGGCGACTCGCGCCTGGCTCCCCTGGGCGAGCGCTTCCACGAGGATCTCGCCACCGGCCGCGAGGGTGAGGCGGTGCCCGACAGCGCCGCCGACCGCTTCATCGATTTCATCCATGACCTGCCGGCCCAGGCCGCCACCCTGTGGCGCGAAGGCCGGCCCTGGCTCGAGCGCCGTGGCGCGGCCTTCGCCGGCGACCCGCGCCAGTGGGCGGTGGCGGGCCTGGTGGTCGTGCTGCTGCTGACCCTTTTGGCCCTGCGCCGGACCCGGCGGCGTCGCCGGGTCGTCCACCGGGAGGAACCCCATGTGTGAGCTTCTGGGCATGAGCGCCAACGTGCCCACCGATATCTGCTTCAGCTTCACCGGCTTCCTGCATCGCGGTGGCGGCACCGGCCCCCATCGCGATGGCTGGGGCATCGCCTTCTACGAGGAGGGCGGCTATCGCGACTTCCGCGACCCCCACCCCTCGGTGCATTCGCCGATCGCCCGGCTGATCACCGACTACCCGATCAAGTCGAACATCGTCATCAGCCATATTCGCCAGGCCAACGTCGGCCATGTCCGCCTGGCCAACACCCACCCCTTCGTGCGCGAGATGTGGGGCAGCCCCTGGTGCTATGCCCACAACGGCCAGCTCGAGGGCTGGCGGGGCCTGCCGCTCAGCTTCTACCGCCCCATCGGGGATACCGACAGCGAGCACGCCTTCTGCTGGCTGCTGGGCGAGCTGCGCCGCTGCTTCCCGGCGCGCCCGCAGAGCGACGCCGAGCGCGAGGGGCTGTGGCGGCTGCTCCACCAGCTCTGCGAGCGCCTGCGCGGCCTCGGGGTGTTCAACCTGCTGCTGGCCGACGGCGACTACCTCTACACCTTCTGCTCCACCAAGCTGGCGCATATCACCCGGCGGGCCCCGTTCGGCCGCGCCAGCCTGTCGGACGCCGAGCTCACCGTGAACTTCGCCGAGCACACCACGACCCACGACATCGTCTCGGTGATCGCCACCGAGCCGCTCACCGACAACGAGGCCTGGGAGCGCATGGTCCCGGGGGAGCTGCTGGTATGGCGGGATGGCGTGATCCAGGCGTGCTACGGCCGCCGAGATGCGGGAGATCGGCCGGCTGGCCTTTTCGGCGGCCAGGGCACAGGCTAGCGGTGAGGGGCCCGGACGGAGCGGTTTCAATCCATTGTTTCAATCGATCGTTTTACACTCCGAGTTGGCCGGTTTAAGGTAGGGCCCCGGGACAACAACAAGCGCCGGTGGTCCATCGGCGACTCAACGGAGAGACGTGATGAGTGAGCATGCCAACGCCCCGATCCTGTCCGGCCCCGAGCTCAAGGGGATGGAAGAGTACGGTTCGGTTAACGATGTCTTCCAGGCAGCGGTCAAGCGCTATGCCGACAAGCCGGCCTTCAGCTGCATGGGACAGACCCTGAGCTTCGCCGACCTGGATCGCCTCTCCGGCGATTTCGCCGCCTGGCTGCAGCACGAGACGACCCTGCAGCCCGGCGACCGCATCGCCATCCAGCTGCCCAACGTGCTGCAGTTCCCGGTGGCGGTGTTCGGCGCCATGCGGGCGGGCATGGTAGTGGTCAACACCAACCCGCTTTATACCGAGCGGGAGATGGCTCACCAGTTCAAGGATTCCGGCGCCAAGGCGATCGTGATCCTGGCCAACATGGCCGACAAGCTCGAGAAGATCCTCGACCGCACCGATATCCAGCACGTGGTGGTGACCCAGCTCGGCGACCTGCACGGTTTCCCCAAGCGTCCGCTGATCAACCTGGTGGTCAAGCACATCAAGAAGATGGTGCCCGCCTATCGGCTGCCCGGCCACACGCCGTTCCGGCAGACGCTGAAGGAGGGGGCCGCCCGTCAGCACCGCGACGTCAAGCGCGAGCTGGATGACATCGCCGCCCTGCAGTACACCGGGGGCACCACCGGCCTGGCCAAGGGCACCATGCTGACCCACCGCAACCTGGTCGCCAACATGCTCCAGGCCGGGGAGGCGATCGGCAAGGGTCTCAACAACGGCGAGGAGGTGGTGATCGCGCCGCTGCCGGTCTACCACATCTATACCTTCACGGTGAACTGCCTGTTCCTGATGGAGACCGGTAACCACTCGATCCTGATCACCAACCCGCGCGATCTGCCCAACTTCGTCAAGGAGCTCAAGGGGCTCCAGTTCACCGCCTTCATTGGCCTGAATACCCTCTTCAACGCCCTGTGCAACCGCGAGGACTTCCGCGCCCTGGACTTCTCGAAGCTGCACCTGACCATCTCCGGCGGCATGGCGCTGACCAAGGCGGCGGCGGAGCGCTGGAAGGAGGTCACCGGCTGCGACATCGCCGAGGGCTACGGGCTCACCGAGACCTCGCCGGTGGTCAGCTTCAACCCGGTCGACGCCATTCAGCTCGGCACCATCGGCAAGCCGGTGGCCGGCACCCGGGTCAAGGTGGTGGATGCCGACGGCAATGACCTGCCCTTCGGCGAGCCGGGCGAGCTCTGCGTGCAGGGGCCCCAGGTGATGAAGGGCTACTGGAACCGCGACGACGAGACCATCAAGGTGATCGACGACGACGGCTGGTTCCACACCGGCGACATCGCGGTGCTCCAGGAGGACGGCTATATCCGCATCGTCGATCGCAAGAAGGACATGATCCTGGTCTCCGGCTTCAACGTGTACCCCAACGAGGTGGAGGACGTCGTCGCCACCCATCCGGGCGTGCTGGAGTCCGCGGCGGTCGGCGTGGAGGACGAGAACAGCGGCGAGGCGATCAAGCTCTTCGTGGTGCCGCGCACCGATGACCTCGACCCCGACGAGCTGCGCGCCTGGTGCAAGAAGGAGCTGACCGGCTACAAGGTGCCCAAGTACGTGGAGCTGCGCGACGAGCTCCCGAAAACGAATGTCGGCAAGGTGCTGCGCCGTCAGCTGCGCGATGAGGAGCGCGAGAAGGCCAAGGCCGCTTCCTGAACCGCCGATAGCCGCTGCCTGGCTGGGCCATAGCCAGCCTCAATGGCGCGGATTAGGCGCCGCCCAGGCGGCGGCGTTACAATGATCTGCCCGTTCCGGCTTGCCGGTGCGGGCAGTTTTCCTTGTTGCCCTCCACCCCCGGAGCCGCCGTGTCCGACGTGACCACCGACCCTTCTCTCGCCACCGATGCCCTGACCGATGCCGACCGCCTGCGCGCCCTGCGCCAGGCCCTCGACGGCGTGCTGCTGCGCGACCGCGCGTCGCTCGACAAGCGCCTGCACGGCCTGGCGCGTCGGCTGAAGGAGGGCAAGCCGGTGGATCGCGGCCTGGGCGAGGTGGAGCAGGCCGTGGCGCGCTCCCGGGAGGCGGTGGCGCGACGCGCGGCCCGCCCGGTGACGCTCAACTATCCCCCCGAGCTGCCGGTGGCGGAGCGCCGCGAGGAGATCCTCGACGCCCTGCGCGACCACCAGGTGGTGGTGGTGGCCGGCGAGACCGGCTCCGGCAAGACCACCCAGCTGCCCAAGATCTGCCTGGAGCTGGGGCTGGGTCGCCGCGGGCTGATCGGCCACACCCAACCGCGGCGGCTGGCGGCGCGCTCGGTGGCCGCGCGGCTGGCCGAGGAGCTCGAGACCCCGCTGGGGGAGCAGGTCGGCTACCAGGTGCGCTTCACCGACCAGAGCAGCGACCAGACCCTGGTCAAGCTGATGACCGACGGCATCCTGCTGGCGGAAACGCGCCACGATCCCGATCTCACCCGCTACGAGGTGATCATCATCGACGAGGCCCACGAGCGCAGCCTCAACATCGATTTCCTGCTCGGCTACCTGAAGCGCCTGCTGCCCCGTCGCCCCGACCTCAAGGTGATCATTACCTCGGCCACCATCGACGTGGAGCGCTTCGCCGCCCACTTCGCCCGGCCCGGCAGGGGCGAGGCGCCCGACCGGCCGGCGCCGGTGGTGGAGGTCTCCGGGCGCACCTTCCCGGTGGAGCTGCACTACCGCCCGCTGGTGCGCGAGGCCGAGGACGAGGAGGACCGCACCCTGCAGGAGGGCATCCTGCATGCGGTGGAGGAGATCGAGCGCATCGAGCGCGACAAGCGCTGGCTCCATGGCCCCCGCGACATCCTGGTGTTCCTGCCCGGGGAGCGGGAGATCCGCGAGACCGCCGATACCCTGCGCCGGGCCGACCTGCGCGGCACCGAGATCCTGCCGCTCTACGCGCGCCTCTCCAATGCCGAGCAGAATCGCGTCTTCGCGCCCCACGCCGGGCGGCGCATCGTGCTGGCCACCAACGTCGCCGAGACCTCCCTCACCGTGCCGGGCATCCGCTACGTGATCGACCCGGGCCTGGTGCGCATCAGCCGCTACAGCTACCGGGCCAAGATCCAGCGCCTGCCGGTGGAGCCGGTCAGCCAGGCCAGCGCCAACCAGCGCATGGGGCGCTGCGGCCGCGTGGCCGAGGGGGTCTGCATCCGCCTCTATGACGAGGAGGACTTCCTCGCCAGGCCGGCGTTCACCGACCCCGAGATCCGCCGCACCAACCTGGCCTCGGTGATCCTCTCGATGCTCTCGCTGAAGCTCGGCGACATCGAGGCCTTCCCCTTCGTCGACCCGCCGGATTCGCGCTTCGTCACCGACGGCTTCCGGCTGCTCTTCGAGCTGGGCGCGGTGGACGAGGGCGGGCGGCTCACTCCGATCGGCCGCAAGCTGGCCCGGCTGCCCATCGACCCGCGCCTGGCGCGCATGGTGCTGGCCGGCGCCGAGCAGGGCGGCCTGCGCGAAGTGCTGATCGTGGTGGCGGGCCTCGCCGTCCAGGACCCCCGCGACCGCCCGGCGGAGAAGCGCCAGGCCGCCGATCAGGCCCACCGCCGCTGGCAGGACCCGGACTCCGACTTCGTGGCGCTGCTCAATCTCTGGGACGGCGTCGAGGCGGCCCGGGAGGTGCTCTCCGGCAATCAGCTCAGGCGCTGGTGCAAGGAGCACTACATCAACTACCTGCGCCTGCGCGAATGGCACGACACCTTCCGCCAGCTGCGCCAGCTGCTGCGTGACATGCAGATCGAGGTGCCGCCGCCGGCGCCCTGGCCCGCCGCCGAGGAGGGCGATGAGGAGAAGGCGCGCCAGGAGCGCCGTCGCCGCCAGGCCGCCACCCTGCACCGGGCGCTCTTGCCGGGGCTTCTGTCCCACCTCGGGCTTCTCACCGAGAACCGCGAGTACCTGGGCGCGCGCAACCGCAAGTTCGTCATCCATCCGGGGTCGGGGCTCGGCAAGAAGTCGCCCAAGTGGCTGATGGCCTTCGAGCTGGTGGAGACGACGAAACTGTTCGCCCGCACCGTGGCGAAGATCGACCCCGAGTGGATCGAGCCGCTGGCCGGGCACCTGGTCAAGCGCAGCTACGCCGAGCCCCACTGGGAGATGAAGCGCGCCCAGGTGATCGCCAAGGAGCAGGTCACCCTGTTCGGCCTGCCCATCGTGACCGGGCGGCGGGTGCACTACGGCCCCATCGCGCCCGTCGAGGCCCGCGAGCTCTTCATCCGCCGCGCTCTGGTGGAGGGGGAGTTCCGCACCCGCGGCGACTTCTTCGCCCACAACCGGGCGCTGATCGAGGAGGTCGAGGACCTCGAGGACCGCGCCCGGCGCCGCGATATCCTGGTGGACGAGGAGACCCTCTTCGCCTTCTACGACGAGCGCCTCCCCGAGGGCATCCATAACGGCAAGGGCTTCGAGGCGTGGCGAAAGCAGGCCGAGGCCGAGAACCCCGCGGTGCTCAAGTTCGACCGCGCCGCCCTGCTGGCCCGGGAGGCCAGCGAGGTCACCGAGGCCGACTACCCGGACGAGCTGGCCCTCAACGGCGTACGCTATCCGCTTGCCTACCACTTCGAGCCCGGCGCCGAGGACGACGGGGTGACCCTCACCGTGCCCGCCGCCATGCTGCCCCAGCTGCCCCTGGCGCGGCTCGAGTGGCTGGTGCCGGGCCTTTTGCGCGAGAAGTGCATCGCGCTGATGAAGTCGCTGCCCAAGGCGATTCGCCGCCAGGTGGTGCCGATTCCCGACTGGGTGGATGCCGCCCTGGAGACCCTCGTCCCCGACGACATGCCCCTCACCGAGGCGCTGGGCGAGTTCCTGCGCCGGCGCACCGGGGTGCGCCTCCACCCCGACGACTGGCAGCGTGACCAGCTCGAGCCCCACCTGGTGATGAACCTGCGGGTGGTGGACCATGAGGGCAACACATTGGGCCAGGGCCGCGATGCTCGCGAGCTGGAGCGCCGCTTCGAGGCGGCGGCGGGGCAGGGGGCCCGGGCGCTGGCCGCCGAGGCGCGCCTGGAGGCGCCGGTGGAAGGGCTGCCCGAGGCCGCGCTGCCGGAGTCGCGGGTGACCACCCAGGCGGGCATCCGGGTCGAGGCGTTCCCGGCCCTGGTGCCGGAGGGGGAGGCCTTCCGGGTCGAGCTCTTCGACCACCCCGACAAGGCCCGCGAGGCCCACCGCGACGGCATCGTGCGCCTGGCCATGCGTCGCCTGCCCGATCAGGTGCGCGAGATCGAGCGGCTGGCGGGTCTCGGCACCTGTGCGCTGCTGTTTGCCAAGGTGGGCAGCAAGCGCCAGCTGACCGACGACGTGGTGCGGGCGGTGTTCACCCGGGGGGTGGCGCAGGACCCGCTGCCGCGCTCGGCGGCCGAGCTCGAGGCGCGCCTGGCGGCGACCCGCGCCGAGCTCCTGCCCCGTGCCGAGGCCCTGGTGGTCACCCTGGAGGCCGCCCTCAAGGGCCACCTGGCGGTCACCAAGGCGTTGAAGGGCAACCTGAACCTGGCGCTGGCGCTGGTATACAGTGACCTCAAGGGGCAGATGGCGCGGCTGGTACACCCCGGCTTCGTCAACGAGGCCGGCGAGTGGCTCGAGGAATACCCGCGCTACATGGAGGCGGCCCAGATCCGCCTGGAGAAGGCGCCCCGGGAGCGGCTGCGCGACCAGATGCACATGCAGGAGATCCAGGCCCTGGAGGCGCGCCTCGAGGCCCGCCTTCAGAGTGAGCGTCGCGGCGGCATGGCGCCCCCGGTGCTGGCCGAGTTCCGCTGGTGGATCGAGGAGCTGCGTGTCTCGCTCTTCGCCCAGCAGCTGGGCACGAAATTTGCGGTCTCCGCCAAGCGCCTCGAGAAGCGCTGGGCGGAGATCACCGGGCGCCCCTGAGCGCCCGCATGAACAGCGGCCGTGGCGAGCGGCCTTGGCGGCTTCCGCCGCGAAAGGGAGAACGTATGACCAACGTCGTGATCACCGGCACAGGACTCTTCACGCCGGAGCACACCATCGACAACGATGCCCTGGTGGCCTCGTTCAATGCCTGGGTGGACGCCGAGAACGCGCGCCGCGCCGAGGCCGGCATCGAGGAGCGCCTGGCGCATTCGAGCAGCGAGTTCATCGTCAAGGCCTCGGGCATCCACAGCCGCCATGTGCTCGATGCCGAGGGCATCCTCGACCCCGAGCGCATGCGCCCGCGGCTGCGCGAGCGCAGTAACGACGAGCCCTCCATCCAGTGCGAGATGGGCAGCGTGGCGGCCCGCCAGGCCCTGGCCCGTGCCGGGCTGGAGGCCGCCGACATCGACCTGGTGATCGTCGGCTGCTCCAACCTGGAGCGCCCCTATCCGGCGGTGGCGGTGGAACTGCAGGCCGCGCTGGGCGCCGGTGGCTACGCCTTCGACATGAACGTGGCCTGCAGCTCGGCCACCTTCGCCATCGAGACCGCGGCCAACGCCATCCGCGCCGGCAGCGCTCGCCGGGCGCTGGTGGTCAACCCGGAGATCTGCTCGGCGCACCTCAACTTCCGCGACCGCGACAGCCACTTCATCTTCGGCGACGCCTGCACCGCCATCGTGCTGGAACGCGACGACCTGGCCACCAGTGAGGCGCGCTTCGAGATCCTCGGCACGCGCCTGGTGACGCGCTTCTCCAATGCCATCCGCAACAACGCCGGCTTCCTCAACCGGGTCACCGACGCCGACCCCCAGGCGCTGGACAAGCTGTTCGTCCAGGAGGGGCGTCGGGTGTTCAAGGAGGTCTGCCCCCTGGTGGCGGCGCTGATCGGGGCGCACCTGCAGGCGCTGGGCTTCTCCGGCGACGACCTGGCGCGGATGTGGCTGCACCAGGCCAACCGCCACATGAATGACCTGATCGCCCGCCGGGTGCTGGGCCGCGACCCCAGCGAGCAGGAGGCGCCGATCATCCTCGACCGCTACGCCAACACCAGCTCGGCGGGCTCGATCATCGCCTTCCACCTGCACCATGATGACCTGGCGCCGGGAGCGCTGGGGGTGATCTGCTCCTTCGGGGCGGGCTACAGTGCCGGCAGCGTGGTGGTGCGGCGTGTCTGACCCGGGTGGCGTGGCGGCAATCGACAAGGAGCGTGACATGATGACAAGGACGACACGGCGGGGCTGGGTGAAGGCGGCGTTCGCACTGCTGGCGGCGACGATGCTGGCCGGCTGCGCCAGCACGGCTGCCATCGAGGAGCGCCATCCCGACGACCCCTGGGAGGGCTTCAACCGCCGGGTGTTCGCCTTCAACGACGCGGTGGATCGCGCCGTGCTGAAGCCGACCGCGCGGGGCTATCGGGCGGTGACGCCGCAGCCGGTGCAGACCGGGGTGGGCAACTTCTTCTCCAACCTGGGAGAGCCGCGCACGGCGATCAACAGCCTGCTGCAGGGCAAGCCGGGCAACGCGGGCATCGCCATGTCGCGCTTCCTGATCAACACCACCGTCGGCATCGGCGGCCTGTGGGACTTCGCCACCCATATGGAGATCACCGGCCGCGACGAGGACTTCGGCCAGACGTTGGCGGTGTGGGGGTGGGAGGAGTCACGCTACCTGGTGCTGCCCCTCCTGGGGCCGAGCACGCTGCGCGATACCGGTGGCCTGCCCGCGGATGCGGTGACCTATCCGCTCTACTACCTGGACGACGCCGAGCTTGAGATCGCGCTCACCGCGCTGCGGATCGTGGACATGCGCGCCGGGCTGCTCGACCAGGAGGAGCTGATCCGCGGCGACCGCTACAGCTTCATCCGCGATGCCTGGCTGCAGCGGCGTCGCTTCGAGATCAACGACGGCGAGACGGGCGATGACCCCTTCGCCATGGACGACTTTGACTTCGACGACGCGGACTTCGACGACGCCGACTTCGACGACGCCGACTTCGACGACGCCGACTTCGACGACGACGTCGACGACGCCTTCTCCGACTGAGGCCCCTTTCCATGGACCGTCCCAAGCAGCTCATCGGTGTGATCGATGCCCCCGGCCCGGCGCGCAACGCCCTGGCCGAGGCCATCGCCCGTGATGGCCTGGCGGTGATCGCCGTCGACAGCCCCGACGAGCTGCCGGCGGAGGTGTCGCTGGTGGTGGCCCATGCCCGGGCGCTCTCCGAGGAGCAGTGGGCGCCGCTCTGCGCGCGCCTGCCGACCCTGGTGGTGAGCGACAGCCGCGAGTCCCCCGGGCTGCTCTCCGCGGTGGATGCCGGCCTTGTCGACTACATCGTCGAGCCGCTGCGCCACGGCCAGCTGCTGCGGCGAATGATCCGCAAGGTGATCGAGCTGCGCCGCCTGGAGGAGGCGCGGCGCGAGGATCAGTCGCGCCTCGAGGAGCTCAACGAGAGCCTGGAGACCCACCTGGCGATGCTGCGTCTCGACCAGCAGGCCGGCGGCCAGATCCAGCGCAAGCTGCTGCCGCCGCGCCCCCAGACCTCGGGCGGGGTCACCTGCGACTACTGGTTCGCCCCCTGGCTCTATCTCTCCGGCGACTTCCTGGACTTCCAGCGCCTGGACGAACGTCATCTGCTGTTCTATTTTGCCGATGTCTCCGGTCACGGCGCCTCCTCGGCCTTCGTCACCGTGCTGCTCAAGTACCTGGCCAACCGCTGGCAGGGCGAGTGGGACGGGACCGCGCCCGAGGCCCTGCCGCCGCGCTGGTTGAGCGATCTCAACCGCGAGCTGCTGGACACCGGCATCGGCAAGCATGCCACCCTGTTCGTCGGGGTCATTGACCTCGAGCGCCGCTATCTGCACTATTCGCTGGGCGCACAGCTGCCCATGCCCCTGCTGGTGGCGGATGGCGAGGTTCGGCCACTGGCCGGCGAGGGCATGCCGGTGGGGCTGTTTCCCGGTGCCGACTACCCCACCCTGGGGTGTCCGCTGCCCGAGAACTTCCGCCTGTGGCTGTGTTCGGATGGAGTATTGGAATGCCTGCCGGGCGAAACGCTCGACACGCGGCTCAGGGAACTCGAGCAGCGGGTGCTGGCCAGCGAGACGCTGGAAGACCTGCGGGCCAGTCTGGCCCTCGGCCATCTGGCCAGCGGTGACGATGTCGGTACGGATACGGCCATCGAGGCACTGCCCGACGACCTGACCATCATGATGTTGAGCGGATTTGGCAATGTTGATTCCTGAAGGACGCGTCAAGGCGGCATTCGACGCCGGTGTCTTCGTCCTCAAGCTGTGTGGCGATGTGCGCCTGACCCTCTGCGCGACCCTGGACCGCCAGGCCCAGCAGCTCGCCCAGACCCCGGGGCTCACCACGCTGATCATCGATCTGCGCGACGCCACCAACGTGGACTCCACGGCACTGGGCTTCCTGGCCAAGGTGGCCATGGCGGTGGAAGGCCGCCTGGCCGAGCGACCCACCATCGTCGCCGACAATCCCGACATCCAGCGCATGCTGGACGTCATGGGCTTCGCCCGCTATTTCACCCAGGTGGAAGCGCCCATCACCGAGGTGTGCGAGCTGTGCGACCTGCCGGAGATCCCCTGTGACGTGGAGGAGACCCGCCAGCGCATCCTCGAGGCCCACCGCATCCTGATGCGCATGAACGAGCACAACCGGGAGGAGTTCCAGCCCCTGGTGGAGATGCTCGAGGCCCAGGAGGCTGCCTCCCACCCTCACTGATCCGGGCCTCCCCCCTCCGCATCGCGCTACCCGCGTCGCTACCCTCGTCGCTAGGCCCGGCGCAGCTCGCCCAGCAGCGCCTCCAGCCTGCGCTGGTCCTCCATGAACTTGCGAATGCCCTCGGCCAGCTTCTCGGTGGCCATGGCGTCCTCGTTCATGTGCCAGCGGTACTCGGCTTCGTCCAGAGGCTCGAGGCCGCTGGTTTCGGCATCCTCCGGGACCAGGCGGCGCTCGAGGGAGCCGCGGGCATCGGCCAGCTCGCCGAGCAGGGCGGGGGAGATGGTCAGTCGGTCGCAGCCGGCCAGCGCCAGGATCTCCCCCGCGTTGCGAAAGCTCGCCCCCATCACGATGGTGTGGTAGCCGTGCCCCTTGTAGTGCTCGTAGATGCGCTTGACCGACTGCACGCCGGGATCGCGTTCGCCGCTGAAGTCGGCTTCCGGCGAATGGGCCCGGTGCCAGTCCAGGATGCGCCCCACGAAGGGGGAGACCAGCGTCACCCCGGCGTCGGCGCAGGCCTGGGCCTGGGCGAAGCTGAACAGCAGGGTCAGGTTGGTGTGGATGCCCTCGCGCTCGAGCTGCTGGGCGGCGCGGATGCCCTCCCAGGTGGCGGCGACCTTGATCAGGATGCGCTCCGGCCCGATGCCGTGGCGGGCGTAGCGCTCAATCAGCGAGCGGGCCCGGGCCAGGGTGGCGTCGGTGTCGAAGGAGAGCCTGGCGCTCACCTCGGTGGAGACATAGCCCGGCACCAGGGAGCTGATCTCGCTGCCGATCTCCACCGCCACCGCGTCCAGGGCGTCATCGAGGTCCGTCGCGCGGCGGGCGATCTCGGCCAGGCGCTCGCGGCGCCCTTCCAGCTGGGCGGCCTGCAGGATCAGCGAGGGGTTGGTGGTGGCATCGGTGGGTTCGAACCGGCGGATGGCGTCGATGTCGCCGGTATCGGCGACCACGGTGGTCATCTGCCGGAGTTGCGAGAGCAGGTCGTCGGCCATGGGGTAGGGCTCCTGGGGAAAGGGGAAGATCACTCTATCAAGCCAGTATGACAGGGAACAGGGACCGGCAGGGAAGGCGACGATAGGCTATGATTAGCGGCCTATCTATGCATGCCAAGGAGCCTCCTTGACCCTCGACGCCCGACGCGTGGCGCTGCTGGTGGCCGCCAACACCGCCCTGGCCCCCTTCGCCATCGATGCCTACCTGCCCGCCATGGGGGTGCTCGCCGAGCATCTCGGCGCCAGCATCCATCACACCGAGCTCTCCATCAGCATGTTCCTGGCCGGGTTTGCGGTCGGCCAGCTGATCTTCGGGCCGCTCTCCGACCGGCTCGGCCGCAAGCCGGTGCTGCTCGGCGGCCTGGTGGTCTTCCTGCTGGCGAGCCTCGTCATCACCACGGTGGATACCCTCCCGGAGCTGCTCGCCTGGCGCTTCGTCCAGGCCCTGGGCGGCGGGGCCAGCGTGGTCAACTCCGCGGCCATCGTGCGCGACTGCTTCAGCGGCCGCGAGGCGGCCAGGGTGATGTCCACCATGGCGATGATCATGATGCTGGCGCCCCTGGTCGCGCCGGTGGTGGGCAGCGGCCTGCTCTATCTGGGCGACTGGTGGCTGATCTTCGTCTTCCTGGCCGCCTACGCCGCCTTCCTGCTCTGGTGGCTGGGTACCCGCCTGCCGGAGACCCGACCGCCGGGGGCGCCGGCGGCCGGCTTCCGCGAGGTGCTGGCCAACTACGCAAGCGTGCTGCGCCACCGCGCGGGCATGGGCTACATCTGCGCGGTGGCGGCCTCCTTCGGCGGGCTCTTTGCCTTCGTGACCGCCTCGCCCTACGTCTACCTGGAGCACTTCGGCCTGACGCCGGCCACCTACCCGCTGGTGTTCGGCATCAACGTGGTGGTCATCGCGCTCTCCAACCGCGTCAACATCTACCTTCTACGCGATCGCACCCCGGGGCAGAACCTCGCCCTGGGCCTTCTGGTGCAGCTGGCGGCGGCGGCTGCCCTGGGGTTGGCCGCGGCGCTGGGGATGGCGTCGCTGCCGGTGGTGGTGGTGCTGGTGATGGTCTACGCCGGCATGATCGGGCTGATCACGCCCAATGCCATGTCGATGCTGCTCGACGAGTTCGGCCACATGAGTGCTACCGCCACGGCGCTGATGGGCTTCATCAAGTTCGGTGCGGCGGCCCTGGCGGGGGTGATGGTGGGGGCCTTCGAGATTGAGAGCCTCTGGCCCATGGTGGGCACCATGCTGGCGGCCTCGGTGGTCGGCAACCTGGGGCTGCGCCGGCTGGCGGGGCGCGCCGCCCATGCCTGAGGCGCTGCTGGCCTGGCTCGATATGGGGCTCGGTACCTGGCTTGGCTGCCTGGTGGTGCTGGCGCTGGGGGCCTGTCATGCCTGAGGCACTACTGGCCTGGCTCGACATGGGCCTCGGCACCTGGCTCGGCTGTGCCGCCACCCTGGCGCTGGGGGCCTGTCATGCCTGAGGCGCTGCTGGCTTGGCTCGATATGGGCCTCGGCACCTGGCTCGGCTGCGCCGTCACCTTAGCGCTGGGGGCCTTCGTGCAGCGGGCCACCGGCTTCGGCCTCGCCGTGGTGGGGGCACCGCTGCTGCTGATGCTCGAGCCGCGCCTGGTGCCGGTGATCCTGGTGCTGTTCGGCTTCACGGTGGCGCTCACCACCCTGCGCCACTACTGGCGCGAGGTGCGCCTTGCCGAGATCGGCACCGCCCTGGTGGGGCGCATCCCGGGCAATGCCCTGGGGCTCTGGCTGCTGCTGGCCGCCCCCATGGCCGTGCTGGAGAAGCTCATCGCCGGCAGCGTGCTCTTCGCGGTGGCGGTGACCCTGTTCCGCTTCCGCCTGCCGGTCAACCGCGCCACCCTGTTCGGTGCCGGGGTCTTCTCGGGCATCTTCGGCACCATCGCCGCGCTCAGCGGCCCGCCCCTGGTGCTGCTGCTGCACGGTTTCTCGCCGGACCGCCTGCGCGGCACCCTCTCGGCCTTCTTCGTGGTCACCGCCCTGATGACCCTGGTCACCCTGGGACTGGGCGGGCTGCTCAGGGCCTGGCATTTCGGCGTGGCGCTGACCTTCGCCCCGGGGGTGCTGGCCGGCAGCTGGCTGGCCAGCCGGGTGGCCCATCGCCTCGATCGACGCCTGCTTCAGGGGGCCTCGCTTTCGCTCTGCACCCTGGCAGCGCTGGGCCTGTTGCTATGACATCGTTCGGACACATCCATGTCACATAACTGAAACCCTCACCCTGCAGACTCCTCACTGCGAACGGCTGACACAGTCGACCCGAAGCCGAAGGACCCGAGTCCACCGGCCCCTACGCAGAGAGAGGATCTTCACGATGAACGTCAACAAGCGCACCCTGAGCGTTGCCCTGGCTGCCGGCCTGGCCGTCGGTGTCTCCACCGCTGCCATGGCGCGCGACACGGTCCAGATCGCTGGTTCATCCACCGTCCTGCCCTTCGCCAGCATCGTGGCCGAAGAGTTCGGTGCCAACTTCCCGCAGTTCAGCACCCCGGTGGTGGGCTCCGGTGGCTCCGGTGGCGGCCTGCGGCAGTTCTGCCAGGGCGTCGGCGAGAACACCATCGACATCGCCAACTCCTCTCGCGCGATCCGCAGCGCCGAGCTGGAGAACTGCATGGCCAACGGCGTCAACGAGGTCCTCGAGGTGATGTTCGGCTACGACGGCATCGTGTTCGCCTCTCGCGCCGACCGCGGCAGCTTCGCTCTGACCCCGGCCCACGTCTTCGCCGCCGCCGCCCAGCAGGTGCGTGTCGACGGTGAGCTGGTCGACAACCCCTACACCCGCTGGTCCGAGATCGATGCCGACCTGCCGGATCAGGAGATCGTGCTGGTCATTCCGGCCTCCAACCACGGCACCCGCGAGGTGTTCGAGGAGAAGGTGCTGCACATCGGTTGCGACAGCTACGAGATGGAAGGCGACGCCTGTGACGCCCTGCGTGGCGATGGCCGCATCATCGAGATCGCCGGCGACTACACCGAGACCCTGGCGCGCCTGGACGCCCAGTCCGATGCGGTGGGCGTGTTCGGCCTGAGCTTCTACGACCAGAACCGCGACCGCCTGCAGGTCGCCACCGTGGACGGCGTGACCCCGAGCCTCGAGACCATCGGCTCCGGCGAGTACCCGGTCTCCCGCCCGCTGTTCTTCTACGTCAAGGGCGAGCACCTCGACGTGATCCCGGGCCTGGCCGAGTACACCGAGTTCTTCCTCAACGAGATGGTCTCCGGCTTTGGCAGCCCGCTGGAGGACGCCGGCCTGATCCCGCTGGACGACGAGGAGCGTGCCGAGGCCCTGGAGCAGTTCCAGGCCCGCACCCTGGTCAGCGTCGAGTAAGGCCGTGATTCCCGGGGCAGGCAGGCGCCTGCCCCGGTTCGCCTATGCGGGGAACCCATGAATAACCTTGCCTTGATCGCCATCCTGCTGATCGTCATGGCCCTGGCCTACCAGGTCGGCCTGACGCGCAGTCGCGCGGTGGCAACCGACGGCGTGCGACTGCACTCGCGTCCCGGCTACTACGGCATGCTGGTGGCCCTCTGGTGTGGCCTGCCGGCCTTTGCCCTGTTCCTGCTCTGGAGCCTGGCGGGCGCCTCGCTGGTGGAGCTGCTGGTGGTTCGCCAGCTGCCCCCCGAGGTGGCAACCCTCAGCGAGCGGGAGCTCGCCACCTTCCTGCGCCGCGTCTCGGCGCTGGCCGCCGAGCGTGCCGTTTCCGGCACGCCCAGCGATATCGAACTCGCGGCCGCGGCCCATATGGCCAGCTTGCAGCAGCTCGGGCGGCTGATCGCCATCGCCACCATGGCGGTGGTCGCCACCGCCGGCCTGGTGCTGGCGCGGGGGCGGATCTCACCGCAGCTGCGTGCCCGCAACCAGGTCGAGCGGGTGATCACCGTGACGCTGGCACTCTGCTCCGGCGTCGCCATCCTGACCACCGTGGGCATCGTGCTCTCCATGGTGGGCGAGGCGATGAACTTCTTCCGTTTCATCAGCCCGCTGGACTTCTTCTTCGGTACCACCTGGAACCCCCGCTTCAGTACCGCCGGCGACGCCGGGCAGGGGGAGTTCGGCCTGCTGCCGCTGCTGTGGGGCACCCTGATGGTCAGCACCATCGCCCTGCTGGTCGCCGTGCCCCTGGGCCTGATGACCGCCATCTACATGGCCGAGTACGCCCCGGCCTGGCTGCGTAACGTGGCCAAGCCGGTGATCGAG
The DNA here is from genome assembly GCF_003547075.1 of Halomonas sp. JS92-SW72. Taxonomy (NCBI): domain Bacteria; kingdom Pseudomonadati; phylum Pseudomonadota; class Gammaproteobacteria; order Oceanospirillales; family Halomonadaceae; genus Halomonas; species Halomonas sp. JS92-SW72. The sequence goes on along the minus strand of NZ_CP032147.1, from coordinate 222,842 downwards.
GTGCTCGCCGGCATCCCCACCATCGTCTACGGCTTCTTCGCCCTGATCGTGATCGGCCCCTTCCTCTCCGGGCTCGGCGACATGGTGGGCATCAGCATTCGCACCACCAGCGCGCTCACCGCGGGCCTGGTGATGGGGATCATGATCATCCCGTTCGTCTCCTCGCTCTCCGACGACATCATCACCCAGGTGCCCAAGGCCCTGCGCGACGGGGCGCTGGGGCTCGGCGCCACCAAGTCGGAGACCATTCGGCAGGTGGTGCTGCCGGCGGCGCTCCCGGGCATTGTGGGCGCCTTCCTGCTGGCCGCCAGCCGCGCCATCGGCGAGACCATGATCGTGGTGCTGGCGGCGGGCAACAACCCGGTGCTGCACGCCAACCCCTTCGAGGCGGTCTCCACCATCACGGTGACCATCGTCAATCAGCTGACCGGCGACATGGACTTCGCCAGCCCCCAGTCGCTGGTGGCCTTCGCCCTGGGCCTGACGCTGTTCGTCATCACCCTGGGGCTGAACGTCATCGCCCTGGTGGTGGTGCGCCGCTACCGCCAGCAATACGAGTAACCGCCCGTGACCACTGACACCCTCTCCATCGAAGAACGCAGCCGCCAGCGGCTGGCAACCATCGAGGCCTCCCTGGCGGGGCGCCACGCCCGCGAGCGACGCTTCCGTCGCCTGGGGCTGGCGGCGGTGGTCACCGGCATGGGCCTGGTACTGATCCTGTTCGCCAGCATCCTCTCCCGCGGGGTGCCGGCCTTCTGGCAGGCCACCTTCCATCTGGACGTCCACTTCGACCCCGAGTTGATTCGGGTCGAGGAGAAGCCGGTGCGCGCCTCCGGCGAGAGCGCCAGTGCCTTCCGCGAGCGCGAGCTGGCCTGGATGAGCCAGGTAGGCCTGGTCAACTGGCAGCAGATCATCGACGAGGCGCTCAAGACCGAGCTCGGCGAGATCGAGGCGCGCCAGGCCCGGGACCTGCGCGCCCTGGTCACCTCCGGTGAGCGCTTTGCCCTGCGCGACCGCTTCATCGAGGACCCCTCGCTGCTGGGGCAGACCGTTACCGTCAAGATGCTGGCCTCGGCCAACGTGGATGTGTGGTTGAAGGGCAACATCGACCGCAGCCTGCCGGATCATCAGCAGCAGCTCAGCCCCCAGACCCGGGAGTGGGCCGACGAGCTCTACGCCCGCGGGGTGATCACCAACGCCTTCAGCACCGCGCTCTTCCTCAACACCGACTCGCGCAGCTCGCTGGCCTCGGCGGGCCTGGCCGGCGCCTTCATGGGCTCGCTGTTCATGATGCTGGTGGTGATCGTGCTCTCGGTGCCGATCGGCGTGGCCAGCGCCATCTACCTGGAGGAGTTCGCACCGAAGAACCGCCTGACCGACCTGATCGAGATCAACATCAACAACCTGGCGGCGGTGCCCTCCATCGTCTTCGGCCTGCTGGGGGCGGCGATCTTCATCGGCTACCTGGGGCTGCCGCTCTCCGCGCCCCTGGTGGGTGGCCTGGTGCTGACCCTGATGACCCTGCCCACCATCATCATCGCCACCCGGGCCTCGCTGCGCTCCATTCCCGGCTCGATCCGCCAGGCGGCGCTGGGCATCGGCGCCTCGAAGGTGCAGACGGTCTTTCATCACGTGCTGCCGCTGGCGCTGCCGGGGATCCTGACCGGCTCCATCCTCGGTGTCGCCCAGGCCCTGGGCGAGACGGCGCCGCTGCTGCTGATCGGCATGAACGCCTTCGTCGCCAACGTGCCGGGTACCCCCCTGGAGCAGTCCACGGCCCTGCCGGTGCAGATCTACCTGTGGCAGGGCAACGAACTGCGCAACTTCTTCGAGGCGCGCACCTCGGCAGCCATCATCGTGCTGCTGGGCCTGATGCTGAGCCTCAATGCGCTGGCCATCTGGCTGCGCAAGCGATTCGAGACGAGGTGGTAAATGAACATGGTAACCAGCACCCCGGTACCCACCGGCCTCGGCGACAGCCGGACCAGCAAGGCCTCCGATCGCATCAAGATGCGCGCCCGCGGCGTCAAGGTGCACTACGGCGAGACCGAGGCGCTCCACGGCATCGACGTGGACATCTTCGAGAACGAGGTGGTGGCCTTCATCGGCCCCTCGGGCTGCGGCAAGTCGACCTTCCTGCGCTGCCTCAATCGCATGAACGACACCATTCCGGGCTGCCGGGTGGAGGGCGAGGTGACCCTGGAGGGTCAGGACATCTACGCGCCCAACCTCGACGTGGTGCTGCTGCGGGCCCAGGTGGGGATCGTCTTCCAGAAGCCCAACCCCTTCCCCAAGTCGATCTACGAGAACATCGCCTACGGGCCGCGCCTGCACGGCCTCGCCCGGCGCAAGGCGGAGCTCGATGACATCGTCGAAGGCAGCCTGCGCAAGGCGGGGCTCTGGGAGGAGGTCAAGGACCGCCTCGACCAGCCCGGCACCGGGCTCTCCGGCGGCCAGCAGCAGCGCCTGTGTATCGCGCGGACCATCGCGATCAGCCCCGAGGTGATCCTGATGGACGAGCCCTGCTCGGCCCTGGACCCTATCGCCACGGCGAAGATCGAGCAGCTCATCGACGAGCTCTCCGACAGCTACACCATCGTCATGGTGACCCACAACATGCAGCAGGCCGCGCGCGTCGCCGACCGCACCGCCTTCTTTCACATGGGCGACCTGGTGGAGGTCGACAAGACCGACAGGATCTTCACCAACCCCAGTAACCAGCGCACCCACGACTACATCACCGGGCGCTTCGGCTGAGGAGGGTGGCATGGAGACGAGGCTTCAGGTGCTGTTCCTGTGCAATGCCAACTCGGCGCGTTCGCTGATGGGGGAGGCGCTGCTCAACCACATGGCGGGGGATCTCTTCGAGGCGCACAGCGCCGGGGTGGAGCCCGATGCACCCCACGCCCACACCCTGGCGGCGCTGCAGGAGTTCGGCATCCCGGTAGAGGGGTTGGCCAGCGAGTCCGTCGAGCGCTATACCGACCGTCACTTCGATGCCGTGATCATCCTCTGCGAGAAGGCCCAGCAGCGCTGTCGCGACTGGCAGGGCAGGACCGACGAGCTGATCTTCTGGGACATCCCCGATCCGCGCCTGTACGAGGGGCCAACGGCCTACACCCGGGCGCTGCGCGACATTCGCGGCCGGCTGGAGCTCTGGGTGGCGGTCAAGCGCCGCCAGCAGCGGCGCTCGCAGGCGCAAGGCGCGAGCGACGCCTGTTGGCCTGGGGTACCATAGCGGGCATCTCCTGCCCGCCATGGTGAGCATCGATGATCGAGCCCTCCCGCCTCTTCAAGTGTCTCGGCGACGACACTCGCCTGCTGGTCACCCTGCTGATCCATCGGGAGGGTGAGCTGTGCGTCTGCGAGATGACCCACGCGCTGGACGCGTCGCAGCCCAAGGTGTCGCGGCACCTGGCGCAGCTGCGCGCCTGCGAGCTGCTCAGCGATCGCCGCGAGGGGCAGTGGGTCTACTACCGCCTGGCCGAGGGGCTGCCGGGTTGGGTCGAGGGGGTGCTCGTCGCCGCGGAGCAGGGCGAGGGCGGGCGGCTCGCCCTGCTACAGCAGCGCCTGGCGGAGATGGGCAATCGGCCGGAGCGGTGTGCCACGCTGTGCTGATCAGGCCCTGAGGAGCGTCGCCAGCTCCCTCTCCCATTTGCTTCCAGACTGACCCCGATCAACTCCGCTGCCGGCCGGCCCCTTCATCGCCCGTCGACGGGATCGGAAGCTCGCACAGGCCGCGCATGGCCCACAGGCCGAGCAGCGGACCCGGCAGCAGCCACCACAGCACCCAGCTCCCCTGCAGCCCCCACAGCGCGGTGGTGAGGGAGATGGCAGGGATGGTCAGGGCGAAGCCCACGGCGTTCATGACGGCCAGGGTGGACCCCACCCGCTCGCGTGGGGCGCTGGCCGCCGCCAGCGCCGAGAACTGCGGCGAGTCGGCGATCACCGCAAGCCCCCACAGGGCCAGCAGCCCCAGCAGCAGCCCGGGCGGCGCCCAGGGCAGCAGCGGGTAAGCCAGGCAGACCAGCCCGGAGGCCGCCAGGGCCCGGCGTGCCACCCACAGGCTGCCGAGCCGGCGGCTCAGCGCGCCGCCGCCCACACAGCCCAGGAATCCCAGGGCGATCACCGAGAACGAGAGCCAGGGAATCCAGGCCTCCGGGGCGCCGAGCCTCGCCACCTCCCGCGCCACCAGAAAGGGCGTCAGCGTCCAGAGCGCATAGAGTTCCCAGCAGTGGCCGAAGTAGCCACCCGCCACGGCACGGAAGCGACGCTCGCGCAGGGCCGCCAGGCCGTCCAGCAGGCGCGCCTTACCCCCGGGCGGTGGCAGATGTGGCCCATCCCCCAGGGCGAGGATCAGGGCGCCGCCCGCCAGCGCCAGGGCCGAGGCGCCCAGCAGCGGCCACTCCCAGGGCAGGCCCAGGGTGGAGCCACGCAGCAGGTGGGGCAGGGCGGTGCCCAGGGTCAGCATCCCGACGAGCCACGCCAGCGCCGCGCCGGTGTGCCTGGGCGTCCAGCCGATCACCAGCTTCATGCCCAGCGGATAGATGCCGGCCAGGCAGAGCCCGGTGGCGAAGCGCAGCAGCAGGTCCAGGGGCGGATGGGGGGCGGCGATCACGAAGCCCGCATTGGTCAGCGCGCCGAGCAGGCAGGAGAGGGCGAAGATCCGGCTGGCCCGGAAGCGATCGGCCAGACCGGTGGCGGCCAGGGTCAAGGTGCCGACGATGAAGCCCGCCTGGACGGTCAGGGTCAGGCGGCCCAGGTCCGCCTCGGAAAGGCCCAGATCCCGGGAGAGCGAGAGGCCCACGCCGTTGACGGAGAACCACAGCGAGGTGCCGCAGAGCTGGGCGAGAACGATGAGCGCCAGGGGATGGCGCCGCCACAGGGAAGGAGTCATTCCTCGATCCTCGCCGCCGGACGCTTCCAAGGCAAGCATCGACGCCTCAGCGCTTCAGCGGCGCACCGTCACCGCGTCCCCCTTGCGCCGGATGAAGTCCCTCGCCCGCCGGCTGATCGCGATGGCCATGCACTGCTCTCCGGGGTCAGCGTGCGGCCTCGACCGTCGGAGCGACGGCGGCGGGGAAGTGGTGGCGGGTGCGGTTGGCGATGCGCACCAGGGCCAGCATCAGCGGCACCTCGACGAGCACCCCCACCACCGTGGCCAGGGCCGCGCCGGACTGCAGGCCGAACAGGGCGATGGCGGCGGCCACCGCCAGCTCGAAGAAGTTGCTGGCGCCGATCATCGCGCCGGGTGCAGCCACGTTGTGGGGCACCTTCCAGGCCTTGGCCCAGCCGTAGGCGATAAAGAAGATCAGCACCGTCTGGATGATCAGCGGGATGGCGATCAGCAGGATATGCAGCGGGTTGGCCAGTATCACGTCGCCCTGGAAGGCGAACAGCAGCACCAGGGTCACGATCAGCCCGATGGGCGTCACCGGGCCGATACGCTTCATGAAGACGTTGTCGTACCATTCGGCGCCGCGGCGGGCGATCAGGGCGCGCCGGGTCAGGACGCCGGCGGCGAGCGGAATCACGATATAAAGAAAGACCGACAGCGCCACCGTATCCCAGGGCACCTGGATATTGGAGATGCCGAGCAGCAAGACCACGATGGGCGCGAAGGCGAAGAGCATGATCAGGTCGTTGAGCGACACCTGCACCAGGGTGTAGGCGGCGTCGCCCCGGGTCAGGTAGCTCCACACGAAGACCATGGCGGTGCAGGGCGCGGCACCGAGCAGGATGGCCCCGGCCAGGTACTGCCTGGCGAGCTCCTCTGGAATGAACGGCCGGAACACCACCATCAGGAAGAACCAGGCGATGGCGAACATGGTGAAGGGCTTGATCAGCCAGTTCACCGAGGTGGTGATGACAAGCCCCTTCGGCTGGCGACGCACGCCGAGCACCGCGGAGAAGTCGATCTGCGCCATCATGGGGAAGATCATCGCCCAGATCAGGATCGCCACCGGGATCGACACCTGGGCCACCTCGAAGCGCGAGAGCGTCTCGGGCACCGCCGGGGCGAACTGGCCGAGCAGCACCCCGGCGACGATGGCCAGCGCCACCCATACCGAGAGGAAGCGCTCGAAGAGTCCCATGCCCTCCGTGGTGCTGGGTGTCTGGGATTCCTGGCGTGTGGTCATGGGCAAGGTCCTGTGGCCGGCGGGTGTATATATGGTATTACATATATTCTAAGGCCGGTGGCGGCGCTTGGCCACTCGGTGCATGACGCTCACCCCGTGGCTGGCGCGTTGCGCTGGTCCGGGGCGCGCCGGAAGGCCGGCGAGACCTCGGTCGGGTCCTGATTCCGGCGCTGCTCGGCGGCGGCCTCGGCCCACCAGGTGAGCTGGCCCAGGGTGCGCCCGAAGTAGCCGGCCCAGCGGTCCGGGTCCTCTCGGAAGCGGCCCTCCTCGTCGAGGGCTTCCTGGGCCTTCGGCACGTGGATCATCGCCGAGACCGGCAGGCAGCCGAGCTCGGCGAGGAAGGTGCGCAGGGACACCGCCGCCCGGGCGCCGCCCCACTGGCCGGCGGAGTAGGTGACGATGGCGCTGGGCTTGAAGGCGAACAGCGAGCTGCCGAAGTGGTTGAGCAGGTGCGAGAGCGCCGGGCTCATGGAGTGATTGTACTCGGGGCTGACCATGACGTAGCCGTCCGCGGCCGTGATCTTGCCGGCCAGGGTCTCCAGGGCCTCGGGCACCTTCGATTTCGCATAGGCGAAGTGGGGCTTGAAGACGGCGCCGAGCTCGATCGCGAGCGGGTCGATCAGCTCCACGCTGGCGCCGTTGGCCTCCAGCAGCTCTACGCAGGCGCGGGCCACCCGCAGGCCGAGCCCAGGAAGACCAGGTAGTAGGGCATGGCGGAGGCTCCTCACGAAACATTGTTTCTCCCACCCTAGCAGGCTTTGCCCTTCCCACCGATAACCTCTCCGGGCCTGCTATCATGCCGCCTCCAGACGATGAGGATGCCCCGTGACCACAAGCTCGACCCTGCGACTCGACGGCATCGGCATCGGCACGCTATCGGCCGTGTCGCTGAGCGTCGCCGCCGGCGACATCCATTGCCTCTCCGGCCCCAGCGGCTCCGGCAAGAGCCGGCTGCTGCGCGCCGTGGCCGACCTCGAGCCCCATGCCGGCCAGGTGTGGCTGGGGGAGGTCGCCCAGTCGTCGTTGCCTGCCCATGCCTGGCGCGCCCGGGTGATGCTGGTGCCGGCGGAGAGCCAGTGGTGGGCGGACAGCGTCGGCGAGCACCTTCCGGCGTTTCCCGCCGCCGAGGACCTGGCGGCGCTGGGTTTCGAGGCGTCTGTGCTGGGCTGGCAGGTGTCACGGCTCTCCTCGGGGGAGAAGCAACGCCTGGCGCTGCTGCGCGCCATCGCTCAGGGACCTTCGGCGCTGCTGCTCGATGAGCCCACGGCCAACCTCGATGACGCCACCACCCGCCGGGTCGAGGCGTGGCTGATGGGCCATGCCCGTCAGCGCGGCTGGCCGGTGCTCTGGGTGGCCCACGACCCCGGCCAGATCGCCCGGGTGGCGAGCCGCCACTGGCGGATCGACGGCACCGAGCTCAGGGCAGAGGAGGTGGCGCCATGGAGGTGATACCGCTGGCCTGGTGGCAGCTGGCGCTGGCCGCGCTGATGGTGGTGGGGCTGGCCGGCTGTACCGCGGCCCTGCGCCTGGGGATGAGTCGCAGCCTGCTGATCGCCGCGGCTCGCACCGTGATCCAGCTGGGGCTGATCGGCCTGGTGCTGGAGGCGCTGTTCGCCGCCGAACGGCTGCTGTGGGTGGTGCTGATGGCGCTGGCCATGCTGCTGATCGCCGGCCGGGAGGTGATGGCGCGTCAGAAGCGGCGCCTGAGCGGCGGCTGGGCCTTCGGGATCGGCACCCTGGCGATGTTTCTCTCCTCGTTCACGGTGACCGTGCTGGCCCTCACCGTGATCATCGGCCCCGACCCCTGGTACCGGCCCCAGTACGCCATCCCGCTGCTGGGGATGCTGCTCGGCAACACCATGACCGGCGTGGCCCTGGCGCTGGATCGCCTCACCGACAGCGCCTGGCGCCAGCGGGCGGTGATCGAGAACCGCCTGATGCTCGGCGAGCCCTGGCAGGTGGCGATCGGCGACATCCGCCGCGAGGCGATGCGCAGCGGCCTGATGCCGATGATCAACGCCATGGCCGCCGCCGGGGTGATCAGCCTGCCCGGCATGATGACCGGCCAGATCCTGGCCGGCACCGCACCGGGACTGGCGGTGAAGTATCAGATCCTGATCATGTTCGCGATCACCCTGGGCACCGGTTTCGGCACCCTGGCGGCGGTGGCCGCGGGCAGCCGGCGGCTCTTCGACGACCGCGAGCGGCTGCGTCTCGACCGCCTGGTGGCGTCGCGGCGCTGATCAGGGGTGGGAGAGGAACGCCGCCACGATGGCCACGAGTGCTTCGGGGCACTCCCGGTGGGGCACGTGGCCGCAGGGCAGCAGGCTCGGCGCGGCGGGCCCGGGGGTCCGGGACGCGATGCGCCGGGGCTGGGCCAGGGAGCCGAACTCGTCGTGCTGGCCATGGATCGCCAGGGTCGAGCAGCGTACCCGCGCCAGGGCGTCGTCCAGGTGCCAGTCGTCGAAGGCCTCGGTCTGCCAGGTGTCGACCCAGGCACGCAGCACCCACTGTGCCCGATCGCCGTGGTAGCGGGCCAGGCGCGCCAGCTGCTCCGGATCGCGGAAGGCCGCCTCGGCCTCGCGGATGCCGGCCAGGATGCGCGGCTCCATGTAGGCCTGGGCCGCCACGGTGATCAGCGCCTCGCAGCCGTCGGCGTACTGCCCCGCCGCCTCGATGGCCATGCCGCCGCCCACGCTGTGGCCGAGCAGCACGAAGCGCTCGAGCCCCAGCGCCTCGCGCAGCGCGGCGAAGGTGGTGCGCGCCTCGTCGGCGATGAAGGTGGTGGGCAGCTGGCCGGGGTAGGGGGCGGAGCGTCCGAACCCCAGGCGGTCATAGGCGATCACCTCGCGGCCGGTAGCCTCGGCCAGCCGTTCGGGAAAGCCGCGCCACAGCGCCACGCAGCCCAGCGAATCGTGCAGCAGCACGATGGGGCTCTGCGCCGCCGATGGCGTCTCTGGCCGCCAGCGGACGGCGTGGATGCCGCCCGCCGGGGTCTCTAGGGTGAGGACCTCCATCAGTCGATCAGCTCGACCGCCACCGCGGTGGCCTCGCCGCCGCCGATGCACAGGCTCGCGATGCCGCGCTTGCCGCCGCGGGTGCGCAGGGCGTGGATCAGGGTGGCGATGATGCGCGAGCCGGTGGACCCGATGGGGTGGCCCTGGGCGCAGGCGCCGCCGAAGACGTTGACCTTGTCGTGGGGGATGTCGAGCCCGTCCATGGCCAGCAGGGTGACCACCGCGAAGGCCTCGTTGATCTCGAACAGGTCGACGTCATCCACGCCCCAGCCGAGCTTCTTCATCAGCTTGTCGATGGCGCCCACCGGGGCAATGGTGAACTCGCTGGGGTGCTGGGAGTGGGTGCTGTGGCCCAGCATGCGCGCCAGGGGCTTGGCGCCGAGGCGATCCGCCGCTGCCTGGCTGGCCAGGATCAGCGCCGAGGCACCGTCGGAGATGGAGCTTGAGTTCGCTGCGGTGATGGTGCCCTCCTTGGCGAAGGCGGGGCGCAGCGAGCGAATCTTGTCCAGCTTGGCCTGGAAGGGCTGCTCGTCGTGGCTCACCACGCTCTCGCCTTGGCGGGTGGTGACGGTGACCGGGGCCATCTCGGCGTCCAGGTGACCGGCATTGGTGGCCGCCATGGCGCGCTCCAGCGAGGCGATGGCGAAGTCGTCCAGGCGCTCGCGGCTGTAGTCGCGGGCGCTGGCGACGTCCTGGGCGAAGACCCCCATCAGCTTGCCGGTTTCGGCGTCCTCCAGGCCGTCGAGGAACATATGGTCCTTCAACTCCCCATGGCCCAGGCGGTAGCCGGTGCGCGCCTTGGTCAGCACATGGGGGGCGTTGGACATGGACTCCATGCCGCCGGCCAGCATCACCTCGGCGCTGCCGGCGCGGATCAGGTCGTAGGCCAGCATGGTGGCCTTCATGCCGGAGCCGCACAGCTTGTTGATGGTGGTGGCGCCGATGGCATCGGGAATGCCGGCCTGGCGCATGGCCTGGCGGGCCGGACCCTGCTTGACGCCGCCGGGCAGCACGCAGCCGAGGATGCCCTCGTCGATGCTGGCGGCCTCGATGCCGGCGCGCTCGATGGCGGCGCGGATGGCGACGGCGGCGAGCTCGGGCGCGGTCATGCTCGACAGGCTGCCGAGCATGCCCCCCATGGGGGTGCGGGCGGCGGAGAGGAAGACGATATCGCTGGAGTGGCTCATGGTGATTCTCCCGATGTGGCGTGCGGTTCCCGGTGGAGCCGCCTTGTGATTGTAAGTCGAGATCGCGGGTTGGCCCGCGCTGCGTTGACCCGCTGGCGGGGCTGTGCTTTTCTCAGGGTCAACCAAGCAAGCGCTAGTGTAAACGTCGATGAATGTAATGAATGAGTCACCGCGCCGCAAGGAACTGACCCGCCAGGCCGCCCAGCTGTTCGTCCAGGAGGGCTTCGATCGCACCACGGTGCGCATGCTGGCCCAGGAGATGGGCATCAAGTCCGGCAGCCTCTTCCACCATTTCCGCGACAAGCAGGAGATCCTCGCGGCGGTGATCGAGGAGGGGACCCAGAATGCCCTGGTCATCGCCCGCGAGGCCCTGGCCCGCTGCGACAGCAGCGCCGACGCCCGGCTGCACGCCATGGCGCGCGCCCACCTGGAGACCCTGCTCACAGACCGCAACGCCCACGTGGTAGCGCTCTACGAGTGGCGCCGCCTCGACCCCGATGCCCGCGCCCACCTGAGCCACCTGCGTGACGCCTACGAGGAGCTCTGGGAGCAGGTGATCGACGAGGCCCTGGCCGAGGGGCTGATCCACGGCGACCGCTTCCTGGTGTCGCGCTTCGTGATGGGCGCGCTCAACTGGACGGTGCGCTGGTACGACCCCGCAGGGCCTCGCACCCCCGACGACCTGGCCGACGAGCTGGTGGCGATGATCACCCGTCGTCCCGCCTGAGCCGCTCACCACGCTTTCTCTCCGGCCCTTTCCTCTCCGCACCTTTCCTCTCCGCACCTTTCCTCTCCGCCCCGCCCCTTTCCTGCCCGCCGCCGTCCGTCCCCGAGCCGCCCTCCGGCGGCTCGCTCGACCATGGTCTAGTCGCTTCACGAGCTCCCGCCCTTGCCCTGTTCGCGAGGAGTCGCTAGCTTGGACCTAGCGCTTGATAGGTTGACGCTTACGTTAACTGAATCTATCCAGAGAGCCTACAACAACCATAAACCGCCAGATGAGGACCGTCATGAGCCCGCAAGCGAGCCTGCCCGACTATCGCGCCTACCTCGAGACCTTCTCCGTCGATGAGATGATCGCCCGCCTGGACGATCACCGTGACGGCAAGGCCAACGCCTTCGAATCCTGCTGCGGGCGCCACCTGCGCGCCGGCCGCGGCGATGTGCTGGCGCTGGTCCAGGAGGACACCCAGGGCAACGTCAACACCCTGACCTACGCCGAGCTGGAGGCCGAGAGCGCCCGGCTCGCCGGCTGGTTCGCCGAGCAGGGCCTGGGGGTAGGCGACCGCATCGCCTGCATGCTGCCGCGCTCCCCGCAGCTGCTGGTGGCGGTGCTGGCCACCTGGCGCATCGGCGCCGTCTACCAGCCGCTGTTCACCGCCTTCGGCCCGGATGCCGTGGACTACCGCCTGGGCCGCGCCGACACCAAGCTGGTGATCACCGATCACGCCAACCGCTTCAAGTTCGACGGCCTGACCCAGTGCCCGCCGGTGCTGGCGGTGGGCGGCCCGGACGCCGACCACGCAGGCGACCTGGACTGGGCCGATGCGCTGGCCCACTCGCCGATTGAGGCCAGCCCGCCGCGCCTGGGTCGCGACGCGCCCTTCCTGCAGATGTTCACCTCCGGCACCGTGGGCAAGCCCAAGGGGGTGGCGGTGCCGCTGGCCGCCATGACCGCCTTCGCCCTCTACATGGAGCTGGCCGTGGACCTGCGCGAGAGCGACCGCTTCTGGAACATGGCCGACCCGGGCTGGGCCTACGGCCTCTACTACGCCATCGCCGGGCCCCTGCTGCTGGGGGTGACCACCCACTTCTGCGAGGCGGGCTTCAGCGCCGAGGGGGCACTCGCCTTCATGAAGCGCCACCGCATCACCAACTTCGCCGCCGCGCCCACCGCCTATCGCCTGATGAAGGCCTCGGGGCTGTTCGACAACGCCCACTCGACGCTGTCGCTGCGCGCGGCGAGCTCCGCCGGCGAGCCGCTCAACACCGAGGTGGTGACCTGGGTGGAGCGCTCCCTGGGCTGCCCGGTCATGGACCACTACGGCCAGACCGAGACCGGCATGACCTGCAACAACCACCACGCCCTCGACCATCCCAAGCACGTCGGCGCCATGGGCGTGCCGATGCCGGGCTACCGCCTGGCGATCCTCGACGCCGAGTACAACGAGCTGCCCCCGGGCGAGCCGGGCGTGCTGGCGGTGGACATCAAGAACTCCCCGGCGCACTTCTTCGCCGGCTACACCTGGCAGGAGAAGCACCCCTTCGCCGAGGGCTACTACCTGACCGGTGACGTGGTGATCAGAAACGAGGACGGCACCTTCCAGTTCGCCGGCCGTGACGACGACATCATCACCACCGCCGGCTACCGGGTCGGGCCCACCGACGTGGAGAACAGCGTGATGACCCATCCGGCGGTGGCCGAGTCCGCCGCCGTGGGCCAGCCTGACGAGATCCGTGGCGAGATCATCAAGTCCTACGTGGTGCTGCGCGAGGGCTTCGAGGCAAGCGAGCAGCTGGCCGACGAGATCCGTCAGCAGGTCCGCGAGCGGCTCTCCACCCACGCCTTCCCGCGGGTGATCGAGTTCGTCGATGAGCTGCCCAAGACCCCGAGCGGCAAGATCCAGCGCTTCAAGCTGCGTGCCGATGCCGTCGAAAAGGCCGACGCGGCGCCGGCCAAGTAACCCAAGGACCCCGATATGCACGTCAAGGACAATACCTTTCTGATCACCGGTGCCGCCTCCGGGCTGGGGGCGGCCACCGCCGAACGCCTGGTCGCCGCGGGCGGCCGGGTGGTGCTCTGCGACCTCTCCGACGCCGTAAAGGCCCACGCCGAGCGCCTGGGCGACGCCGCCCGGGCGGTACGCGGCGATGTCACCTCCGGTGACGACATCCAGGCCGCCGTGGACGCCGCCGTCGAACTCAGCGGCGGCCGCGGCCTCGCGGGTGTAGTGCACTGCGCCGGCGTGGTCAGCGTGGCCAAGCTGGTCGACCGCGAGGGCAACCCCGCCGATCTGGACGCCTACGCCCGCACCATCAACATCAACCTGGTGGGCACCTTCAACGTGATGCGCCTGGCCGCCGCCGCCATGGCAAAGAATGCGCCGGGCGAGGAGGGCGAACGCGGGGTGATCATCAACGTCGCCTCCATTGCCGCCATGGACGGCCAGGTGGGGCAGTGCGCCTACAGCGCCTCCAAGGCCGGCGTGGTGGGCATGAGCCTGCCCGCGGCCCGGGAGCTCTCGCGCCACGGCGTGCGGGTGATGGCCATCGCCCCAGGGGTGTTCGAGACCCCGATGATGAGCGAGATCCCCGACGAGGCGGCTCAGGCCCTGGCCGCCGCCGTGCCCTTCCCCAAGCGGCTCGGCCGGCCCGAGGAGTTCGCCCGCCTGGCTGAGCAGATCATCACCAACGTGATGCTCAACGGTGAGGTGATCCGCCTCGACGGCGGTATCCGCATGCAGTAGACGAGAAATCAAACGAACGCTTGACTCTCGAGGCGGTGGCGGCTAATTTCAAACGAATGTTTGAAAGCGGCCGCCGCCGCCTTCGCGTCCCTATGACTCGGTGCCCCCATGTGGCCCGGCCGTGGAACTGGAGAGATCGAGATGCCCGACTATCAGGCCCCCCTGCGCGATATCCGCTTCGTGATGGACGAGATGCTGGACTACCCGGCCCATTACGCCCGCCTGCCCGGCGGCGAGGAGGCCAGCCCCGACGTGGTGGCGGCGATTCTCGAGGAGGGCGCTCGCTTCGCCCGCGAGGTGCTGCTGCCGCTGAACCAGAGCGGCGATCGCGAGGGCTGCCTGCTGGAGGGCGGCGAGGTGAAGGCGCCCAAGGGCTTCAAGGAGGCCTACGCCCAATACGTGGAGGGTGGCTGGCCGAGCCTCGCCGCCGACCCCGCCCACGGCGGCCAGGGCCTGCCGCACTCGCTGGCCATGGTGCTCAACGAGATGATCTGCTCCACCAACCTGGCCTGGGGCATGTACCCGGGGCTCTCCCACGGCGCCGCCGACGCCCTGCGCCACCACGGCACCGAGGAGCAGCAGGCCACCTACCTGACCAAGCTCGTCGAGGGCACCTGGACCGGCACCATGTGCCTGACCGAGCCCCACTGCGGCACCGATCTCGGCCTGATCAAGACCCGCGCCGTGCCCACCGATGACGGCGCCTATGCGATCACCGGCACCAAGATCTTTATCTCCGCCGGCGAGCACGACCTGGCCGAGAACATCGTCCACCTGGTGCTGGCCAAGCTGCCCGACGCCCCCGAGGGCTCCAAGGGCATCTCACTGTTCGTGGTGCCCAAGTTCATGCCCAACGAGGCGGGGGAGCCCGGCGAGCGCAACGGCGTGGTGTGCGGCTCGCTCGAGCACAAGATGGGTATCCACGGCAACGCCACCTGCGTGATGAACTTCGATGCGGCGAAAGGCTTCCTGGTGGGTGCGCCCAACAAGGGCCTGGCCTGCATGTTCACCATGATGAACGCCGCCCGCATCGGCGTCGGCATCCAGGGCCTCGGCCTCACCGAGGCGAGCTTCCAGAACGCCCTGGCCTACGCCCGCGACCGCCTGCAGATGCGCGCGCTCTCCGGTCCCAAGGCGCCGGAGAAGGCCGCCGACCCGATCATCGTCCACCCGGACGTGCGTCGCATGCTGCTGACCCAGAAGGCCTTTGCCGAGGGTGGCCGGATGCTGACCCTCTACACCGCCCAGATGATCGACGTCGTCGAGCACGGCACCGATGCCGTCGAGCGCGAGCGCGCCGAGACCCTGCTGGGCCTTCTGACCCCCATCGTCAAGGCGTTCCTCACCGAGGTGGGTTTCGAGGCCACCAACGAGGGCGTGCAGGTCTTCGGCGGCCACGGCTTTATCCAGGAGTGGGGCATGGAGCAGCTGGTGCGCGATGCTCGCATCACCCGTCTCTACGAGGGCACCACCGGCATCCAGGCCCTCGACCTGCTCGGCCGCAAGGTGCTGATGAGCCAGGGCGAGAGCCTCAAGGTCTTCACCAAGGAGATCCACAAGTTCTGCCAGGCCGAGGAGGGCTCGAGCGAGCTGGCCGAATTCGTGCGCCCGCTGGCCAAGCTCAACGCCGAGTGGGGCGAGCTGACCATGAGCATCGGCATGAAGGCCATGTCCGACCGCGAGGAGGTGGGCGCGGCCAGCGTCGACTACCTGATGTACTCGGGCTACGTGACCCTGGCCTACCTGTTTGCCCGCGCCGCGAAGCAGGCCCGCCTGGCACTCGCCGAGGGCAGCGATGAGGCCGCCTTCTACCGCGCCAAGCTCGATACCGCGCGCTTCTTCTTCCAGCGCCTGGTGCCGCGCACCCGCACCCACAAGGCCGCTATCGAGGCCGGCGCCGAGTCGCTGATGGCGATCAGCGCCGAGGATTTCGGCCTGGGCTTCGAGATCTAGCACTCTCTCGGTCGCAAGGAAGTTCGACTTCCAGGACGATCGGTGGCTTGGCGGCGGGGGCTCCCCGCCGCTTTTTTTTATTGTCGACTTTCCTGTCGTCGCGCTGGTTCAGGGGGCGAGGGCGAGGCATCATGTGTCGCCCCGATCCTGACCCACAAGGATTCCCGCCAGCATGACCGCGACTTCCCACCTGGATAACGCCCTGGCCTCCCTGACAGGGGAGAACCCCCTGGAGGCCTGCCTGGACGCCCTGTTCGGCTGGCTGCGTGCCGGCGAGCCCGAGCGGGTCGGCGAGCGCCTCGATGCGCTGATGCAGGCGCTGGGCGACGACCCGGAGCGGGCCCGCATCCTGGCCGAGGGCATCCTCGGGCGGTTCTCCGAGCTCGAGATCTACCCGTCGCTGGTGCGGCTGGGGATCCTCTCGCGGGAAGGGCTGTTCAGCGAGATGTCCACCCGGCTCTATGATCGGCTGAACCCGCCGCCGGTGGACCTGGACGACTCCAGTGATCTGCTGGCAAGCCTGATCACCCGCCACGACAAGCCCTGGCTCGAGGCCCTGCCGGCCCATGGCTGGCTGCGCCTCGGCCGCGTGCTGCTGGCCGCCCTGGATGACGATACCCGCCGCCGGGTCCGCGTGCACCTGCAGGAGGAGTGCCTCTATGCCCTGGAGATGCTGGCCATCTGGGTGGCGGCGGAGGAGCTCGACCCCGAGCTGATGCGCATCGACGAGCGGCTGACCCGCATCGACTCCCCCTTCATCGCCCTGCAGCGAGAGGTCCACGCCTTCGTGGAGTTCCGGGACACGGCGGCGGGGGAGACGCGAAGGGACGACTATCCGGCCATCGACCACCTCTGGGTAATGCTCGAGCAGTGCAACGACCAGGTGGCCCGCTTTCGTCGGCGCGGGGCCGGCAGCCTGGGCTCCTCGGTCAATGCCTCCTACCTGATCGAACGGCTCGAGGACACCCTGAAGCGCATCGAGCGGCTGATCCTGCTGACCAGCCCGCAGCCGCGGATCGCCTGCACCCGCAGCGGCCTCGCGCTGTGGCGGGAGCTGCTGCTGGCGACCGCGGAGAAGGGCAGCCTGCGCGCGGTATGGAAGAAGAGCACCCGGATGATGTCGCGCAGCATCACCCAGAACAAGAGCGACCACGGCGAGCGCTATATCTCCCGGGACATGCGCAGCTACCTGGGCCTGCTGGCCACCGCCGCCGGGGCCGGGGTGATCATCGCCGTGATGGCGCTGATCAAGATCACCATCGAATCCTGGGGGCTCTCGCCGCTGCCCCAGGCCCTGCTGGTGAGCCTCAACTACGGCCTGGGCTTCGTGCTGGTCCACCTGCTGCACTTCACCATCGCCACCAAGCAGCCCGCCATGACGGCGGCGAGCTTCGCCGCCGAGGTGGAGCGCAATCGCCGCGGCCGATCCGTCAGCCGCAAGCTAGGCAGGCTGCTGCTTGACGTGAATCGCTCCCAGTGGGCGGCCGTGTGGGGCAACGTCTGCGCGGCGCTGGCCACCGCCCTGGTGATCACCTCGGCGGCCATGGCGGTCAGCGGTAGCGCCCTGTTGGCCAGCGACCAGATCGCCTACCAGCTCAGGGCCATCTCGCCGGTTCAGAGCCTGGCCCTGCTCTACGCGGCCATCGCCGGCGTCTGGCTGTTCTGCTCCGGGATCATCGCCGGCTTCTTCGACAACCGCGCCGACCATATCCAGCTGGGGCGGCGGCTCATGGGCCATCCCGCCCTCCAGCGCCTCTCGCCGGCGCGACGCCAGCGCCTCGCCCACTATCTGCACGAGAACTACGGGGCGCTTGCCGGCAACTTCCTGTTCGGCGTTCTGCTGGGCATGACCGGCTACCTGGGCCATCTGCTGGGCCTGCCGCTGGATATCCGCCACGTGGCCTTCTCCTCCGCCAACCTCGGCTACGCCAGCTTCAGCGACTTCCAGGGCGTGGGACTCTTCCTGATCGGCTTGCTGTTCGTGATGATGATCGGCTTCGTCAATCTCTGGGTCAGCTTTTCCCTGGCGCTGATGGTGGCGCTACGCTCGCGCGCCTGCCGGATCGAGCCGGGCGTGCTGCTGGCCGGCGTCTGGGAGGAGATCCGCCGCGAGCCGCTGCGCCTCTTCCTGCCGGCGGTGCTTTCCGGCAGGAAGAGCGGTTAGGCGCAGGCCCCCCGAAGGGAGCCGGCATCCAGGCCCCCGGCATGGTGGGGCAGGGCCAGCCGGGCAGGGCCGGCGGTGGCCCAGGGAGACGAGCTACCAGCCGAGCCGTCGTCGCAGCAGCGACAGCAGCGCCTGGAGGGGGCCCGATACGTCGGCCGGGGAAGGGGTTGGGGAAGTATTCAGGGAAGCGGGCCGTTCAGGCTTTTGGCGGGTGCCGGTCAGGGCATTGCCCCGGGCCAGCTGCGTCAGGAAGGCGATCTCGCTCTCGCTGAGCGGTTCGCGGGGGTGTTCCAGGACCTTGTGCATCGCGGTTCACCTCGTTCAGGAGGGACAGGAAGGAACAGGAAGGGGAGTGGCGCCCGGGCCGCGTCGGCCGCGGGCGCCTGCTGCCGCTTCGATCAGCGGCTCGTCTCCTCGATGGCGGAGAGCATGGCGTCGAGCAGGGTCACGCCCTCGTCCCCGTAGCGCCGCTCGATCACCTCCCGCACGGCAGGCTGGGTGGCCGCGACGAACGCCTCGCGGGCCTCCGGCGTGATGGTGTTGACCTCCATGCCCCGCGAGAGCTTCGGCAGCCCGCCCTCCGAGGCCTCGATGATCCGCGACATGGCGCGGCCGGCATCCACCGCTACCTTGGAGGCCCAGTCGACCACCCGCTGGTGCTCCTCGGAAAGGCTGGCGTAGAACTCGTCATTGATCAGCCACAGGTAGGGGGTGATCAGGTGGTTGCTGATGGTCAGGTAGTCCTGCACCTCATCGAAGTTGGCGAAGGCGGTCTGCTGGATCGGGTTCATCTGCCCGTCGGCCACGCCGGTCTGCAGTGCGGTATAGACCTCGGACCAGGCCAGCGGCGTGGCGCGGGCGCCCAGCGCGTTGATCATGGCCTCGTGGGTGGGCAGCGTCATGGTGCGGATGCGCATCCCTTCCATGTCCGCCGGCGCGGTGATCGGGCGCTCGGAGTTGGTGAAATGGAAGAAGCCGCCGCTGTCGAGCAGGCCCAGCAGCTTGAGCCCGTCGGTGTGCCCTTCCAGGTCCTCCGCCAGCATCTGGCCGAAGTCGCTGGAGAGGTCGATCACCTCGGTGGCGACGCCGATGTTCGGGAAGGCGAAGGGGATGTCGAAGATGCCGATGCGCGGGTAGTGCTCGGCGATGCCGCCCGCCGAGGAGATCGACGACTCGACGATGCCCTGGCTGACCTGGTTGATGACGTTGGCGTCATCGCCCAGCTGGCCGGCCGGGTAGATCTCCACCTTGAGCTCGCCGTCGGTGGCGGTTTCCACCAGCTGCTTGAAGACCGCGGTCATGGCGCCGGAGTTGCTCGCCGTGGCCTCGGCCGGGTTGAGGTGGGCGATGCGCATGGTGGTGGCGGCATGGGCCGAGGCGCTGGCCAGCATGGCCAGCGACAGGGTGGCGCTGGCCAGGGCCCGGCGAGAGAAGGGCAGGGTGCGAAGGGTAGGGGTCATGGATGGCTCCTTGGGTGTGACGACGGTCGGGTGGTCGGGTGTGATGACGCTCGCGTGAGCGAAGGGTCTGCCAGTGGCCGGCATCAGCCGGCCAGCCCGAGCAGGCGGGGAACGAAGAGGGTGATCGGCTGCCAGTAGGCCGCCACGATCAGCACCAGCAGCTGGGCCACGATGAAGGGCCACAGCGAGCGGGTGATCGCCTCGATGCGCTCGCCGGTGACGGAGGCCAGCACAAAGAGGCAGGCCCCCACCGGCGGTGTCATCAGCGAAATGGTCAGCGAGAGGATGATGATCATCCCGGCATGCACCGGCTCGAGGCCGATGGCCAGGGTCAGCGGCGCCAGCACCGGCGCCAGGATGATCAGCGCGGCGTTGATGTCCATGAACAGCCCGATGAAGAGCAGCAGGGCAATGATCATGCCCACCACCACGGCCGGGTTCTCGGAGATCGACAGGAAGCCCGAGGCGATGAGCTGGGGAATCTGGTTGAAGGTCATCCACCAGCCGAGGATCGAGGCCGAGGCGATGATCAGGAAGATCACTCCGGTGATCAGGGCGGTGCGGGCCAGCATCTGGTAGAGGTCGCGCAGCCCGACGTTGCGGTAGATGACGCAGCCCACGAACAGCGCATAGAAGACGGCCAGGGCGGCGGCCTCGGTGGGAGTGGTGATGCCCGTGAGGATCGCCGCCAGGATGAAGACCGGCAGGATCAGGGCCAGCAGGCTGTAGCGAAACTCCCGGAGGATGCGCATCAGGCTGGGGCCCCGGTCATCCTTGGGGAGGTTGAGGCGGCGCGCCGTGGCGGCGATCAGGCACATGCAGACCAGGCAGAGCAGCAGCCCCGGGATGATGCCGGCGGCGAAGAGCCCGGCGATCGACACCCCCATCAGGGAGCCATAGATGATCGCCAGGGTGGAGGGCGGGATGATCGGCCCGATGATCGAGCCCGCGGCGGTCACCGCACAGGCATAGGGGCCGGAGTAGCCCGCCTTCTTCATGGCCGGCACCAGGGTGTTGCCGAAGGCCGCCGCATCCGCGGTGGCGGAGCCGGTGAGCCCGGCAAACATCACCGAGGCCAGCATGTTGGAGTGCGCCATCCCCCCGCGCAGCCAGCCCACCAGCGCCTGGGCGAAGTTGACCAGGCTCATGGTCAGCCCAGAGCGGTTCATGATCTCCCCGGCCAGGATGAAGAAGGGCATCGCCAGGAAGGGGAAGAGGTTCAGCCCGGAGAAGAAGCGGTCGGGCACCATGGCGAGGAAGCGTCCCCCGCCCATGTCGAAGATGCCGATC
This sequence comes from Halomonas sp. JS92-SW72, assembly GCF_003547075.1. Lineage (NCBI taxonomy): Bacteria > Pseudomonadati > Pseudomonadota > Gammaproteobacteria > Oceanospirillales > Halomonadaceae > Halomonas > Halomonas sp. JS92-SW72. Next base: position 202,167 of record NZ_CP032147.1, on the reverse strand, counting down.
ATGCCGGCGACCCCCAGCACGATGCCGACCGGCATGCCGAGGAAGAGCAGAAGGAAGAAAGCGGAAGCGACGATGGCCATGGGGCGTATCCTTCAGGCGCGGACCTGGGCGGGCTGGGGGGCTCTTTCGAGGAGGTCTCGGGCGGCGCCGAGGGCGAGCTGCAGGCACGCCAGGCCCGAGGCGATGGGGATGATCAGGTAGGGATAGCCGCGGGGAATCCCGAAGATCATGGTGGACTGGTTGAAGCCCCGCTCCACGTAGGTCAGCCCGTGGTAGAACATGATGGCGAAGAAGGCGAAGCCGATCAGGTCGAAGGAGAAGGCCAGCGTCTTTCGCATCAGGCGCGGCAGGCGGTCGAAGATGACCAGCATGCCGACATGCTGGCGCTTGCAGATGCCGAGCGAGACCGCGAGCAGGGCCACCCAGATCATCAGGTAGCGAGCCAGCTCCTCGGTAAAGGTCAGGTTCCAGGGCAGCACATAGCGCGACAGTATGCCGATCCATACGGTGACGACCAGGATCGTCAGCATGGCCACGGCCAGGCGTTCCACCCAGAGGTTGAGGGTCTCGCTGATGAGGGTGAGGCGATGGTGCAGCGTTGTCATGGTGGCGTAGGCTCTTGAGTCATTCGGCTGCCTGTCACCATTCAATAAGCGTTCCACCTCTTGATAAGTCGAATAAAAACAAAGATTTCAGTCCGAATTGACTGTGGAAAGGTGCGGGGTGCTTGCGAGGCGTTTCATCATGATGGTGCATCGATGCACCGCAAGAAGGCGTTGGAAAAGGCGGGGGTGAAGCGGCGTTATGTCCCGGGGGAATATAGACCGATAAGTTCGGTAATGATGGCGATCACTTTCCACAAATAGAAAGGGAATAAATACGCAGAATCACCGGGCGATTCGTGGGGAATCTCCGGGGAATGGGGGGGGAGGTTTCTGGGGAGTGGGTGGGAGTTGTCAGGCGCGTGATGCGGTCGGTCAGGGGCTCCTCAGCTCGTGGTGGTGCCGCTGTTTCGCTGGGTAAGCCAGCTCAAGGCATCGAGCTCATCCAGGTCGTCATGCAGGGTTTCGATCCGCTTCAGGCGCTCCTGTCCCTGGTGAAGCTCATGGTGGAACAGCGAGCTGCACAGCAGGTTCATCACGCTCATGGCGGCGGAATAGCTGTCGAAGAGTGACTGCGAGCGCACCTCGCAGACGAAGGCCCAGGTGGCGTTCTGGGTCGGCTCCGCCGCCGAGGGGTCGGTCAGCAGCAGGGTGCGGGCCCCCTGCCGGCGCGCGATCTCCAGGATGCGCGAGACCAGGGCCACGCGGCGGCGCATGCCCACCATGATCAGCACGTCGCCCTCGGCGATATCGACGAGGTCTTCCGCCAGGGTCTGGCCCGCCCGGGGCAGCAGCGCCACGTCGGGCCGCACGATCTGCAGCTGCCGCTGCAGGTAGCTGGCCAGCATGTGGCTGTTGCGAAACCCGGCAACGTGCACGCGCCTGGCGTGGGCGAGGGCATCCACGGCGTCCCGCAGCCGGTCGGGGCGGATCGACTCCAGCGTCAGGGTCAGGTTGTCGCGCTCCTGGGCCAGGTGGTCGGCAATGGGCTGGCTCGCCTGGGTCGAGCCCGGCTGGCCGCCGGTGGGCGATGCGGAGGAGAGATAGACCGGTGAGCCCCAGCGCTTGGCCTCTCGGGCCTGCTGGCGCGCCTCGTTGAAGTCCCGATACCCCAGGCGCTGGAAGAAGCGCGAGGCCGCGGCGCGGGACGTGCCCGCCGCCTGTGCCAGTTCGCCGGCGCTGTAGGTGGCGATGTCGCCGGGAAAGCTGAGCAGCAGGTCGCCCAGGCGCTTCTCCGCCGGGGGCAGGGCGTCGTAGTGCGCATGGATCCGCGCTTCGAGCGAGTGGGGGTCTTGGCGTTGGGTCATGGGGCGATGATGCCATCCTCGGTCGCGATTGGAAACAGATTTTCAATCATTGACAGATTGAAAATTGTATTTCAGATTGGATGGCATTCGATCACGCCCGTTCACACCCCCATTTTCGTTATGCCCCCAGCCAGCCGGCGTGAGCCTGTCCGGCGCCAGGCCCGGGGCCAGCCCAAGGATGCCCATGAAACCGCTGATCCCCCACGACACCCTGCATCACCATGCCAATCCGCGCGCCCGGCGCGGGGAGCCGATCGGCCCGCGGCCCCGCGCCGTGCTGACCCAGGAGGCCATGCGCGAGGCCCGCGAGGAGATTCGCGCTTGGCCAGGCTACCGGCCCACCCCGCTGCTGGCGCTGGAGGGGCTGGCGGCGGCGGCAGGGGTCGGCCAGGTGTTCTACAAGGACGAGGCCCACCGCTTCTCGCTGAACAGCTTCAAGGCCCTCGGCGGCGCCTACGCCGTGCTGCGCCTGCTGAAGTCGCGGCTGCCGGCGGGGGTCACCACCGAGGCGCTGCTGGCGGGGGAGCACCGCGAGGCCGTCGGCGAGATCACGGTGTGCTGCGCCACCGACGGCAACCATGGCCGCTCCGTGGCCTGGGGGGCGCAGCAGTTCGGCGCCCGCTGCGTGATCTACCTGCATGCCACCGTCTCCCGGGGGAGGGAGGAGGCCATTGCCCGCTTCGGTGCCGAGGTACGCCGGGTGGGCGGCAACTATGACGACTCGGTGCGCCAGGCGGCGCGCGACGCCGAGGCGAACGGCTGGTTCGTGGTCTCCGACACCTCCTACCCCGGCTACATGACGGTGCCGCGGGATGTCATGCAGGGCTACACGGTGATGGTCGATGAGGCCACCCAGCAGCTCGACGCGCCGCCGACCCACTGCTTCGTCCAGGGCGGCGTGGGCGGGCTTGCCGCGGCGACCCTGGCCCAGCTCTGGGAGGCCTACGGGGCCGATCGGCCGCGGGTCGTGGTGGTGGAGCCCGAACAGGCCGCCTGCCTCTACGCCAGCGCCCGGGCCGGCGCCCCCACCGCCGTGGAGGGCGAGCTCGAGACCCTGATGGCGGGCCTGGCCTGCGGGGAGGTCTCCCTGCTCGCCTGGGAGGTGCTGGACGAGGGCATCGACGACTTCATGACCGTGAGCGACGCCGCCGCCGTCGACGCCATGCGGCTGCTGGCCGATGGCGTGGACGGCGACGCCCCGCTGGTGGCCGGCGAGAGTGCGGTGGCGGGCCTGGCGGGACTGTTGATCGCGAGCCAGGACCCGGCGCTGCGCCGCGCTCTCGGCCTGGATGCCCAGAGCCGCGTGCTGCTGATCGGCAGCGAGGGGGCCACCGACGAGGCGGTCTATCGGGAACTGGTCGGCCGCTCCTCGGCCGAGGTGATGGCGGAGGTGGCGACTCATGCGTGATGCCCTGCGAATCAACGGCCAACGCCTGGTGGCCCGCCTGGCCGCCCTGGGCGAGATCGGTGCCCTGGAGGGCGGCGGCGTCTGCCGGCTGGCGCTCAGCGACGAGGACCGCCAGGGGCGGGAGCGCGTCATCGGCTGGATGCGGGAGCTCGGGCTCAGCGTCAGCGTGGATGCCATGGGCAACCTCTTCGGCCTGCGCCCCGGGCGCGAGGACGGACCGCCGGTGATGACCGGCTCCCACATCGACACCGTGCGCACCGGCGGCCTCTACGACGGCAACCTGGGCGTGCTGGCCGGCCTCGAGGTGATCGAGACCCTCAACGACGCCGGCATCACCACCCGTCGCCCGCTCTGCGTGGCGGCGTTCACCAACGAGGAGGGCGCCCGCTTCGCCCCGGACATGATGGGCAGCCTGGTCTACGTGGGCGGTATGCCCCTGGAGGAGGCGCTCGAAACCCGGGGCATCGACGGCGCGCGGGTCGGTGACTGCCTGGACGCCATCGGCGCCCGGGGCGAGGCGCCGGTGGGCGCACCGGACGTACACGCCTTCGTGGAGCTGCACATCGAGCAGGGGCCGGTGCTGGAGGAGTCCGGCGTGACGATCGGCGCCGTGGAGAAGGTGCAGGGCATCTCCTGGACCGAGTTCACCTTTACCGGGACCTCCAACCACGCCGGCACCACCCCCATGCGGCTGCGCCACGATGCGGGCTACGCGGCCATGGCCACCGCCACCTTCGTGCGCGAGCTGGCGACCCGCCTCGGCGGTGACCAGGTCGGCACCGTGGGCGCCCTGACGCTCTCCCCCAACCTGGTGAACGTGGTGGCCAACCGGGCGCGCTTCACCGTGGACCTGCGCAACACCGACAACGAGATCCTCAAGCAGGCCGAGCGGGCCCTGGCCGACTTCGTGACGCAGCTGGCCGAGGAGGAGGGGATCGAGGTGGAGCGCCGCACCCTGGCGCGCTTCGACCCCGTGCCCTTCGACCCCGCCATGGTGGACCGCGTGGAGGGCAGCGCCCGGGCCCTCGGTCATTCGGTGATGCGCATGCCCAGCGGGGCCGGCCACGATGCCCAGATGCTGGCCAGGGTCTGCCCCACCAGCATGATCTTCGTGCCGAGCGTCGGGGGCATCAGCCACAACATCAAGGAGTACACGGCGCCCGACGACCTCGAGGCCGGTGCCAACGTGCTGCTGCAGGTCCTGCTGGGCCTGAGCGAATGACGCCCCGTCAGCACGCCTGTCCCCCATTCGCTCACCGGAAGGAGTCCCCATGAGCCGTAAACTGATCGTAGGCGCCGCCCAGCTCGGCCCCATCGGCCGCAACGAGACCCGCCGCCAGGCCGTCTCCCGCATGATCGAGCTGATGCGCGAGGCACACGCCCGCGGCGTGCAGCTGGTCGTCTTCCCGGAGCTGGCGCTGACCACCTTCTTCCCGCGCTGGTACTTCGAGGACTCGGCCGAGGTCGATGCCTTCTTCGAGCAGGAGATGCCAGGCCCCGAGACCCGGCCGCTGTTCGAGACGGCGCGGGAGCTGGGGGTGGGCTTCTACCTGGGCTATGCGGAGTTGGCCCGGGAGGCAGGGCGGGTGCGCCACTTCAACACCTCCATCCTGGTCGATGGCCACGGCGAGATCGTCGGGAAGTACCGCAAGATGCACCTGCCGGGGCATCACGAGCACGAGCCCTGGCGCCCCTTCCAGCACCTGGAGAAGCGCTACTTCGAGCCCGGCGACATGGGGTTCGGCACCTGGCAGGCGTTCGGCGGCACCATGGGCATGGCGCTGTGCAACGACCGGCGCTGGCCGGAAACCTACCGCATGCTGGCCCTGCAGGGCGCCGAGCTGATGATGCTGGGTTACAACACGCCGATGCACTACCCGCCGGTGCCGACCCATGACCACCTGCAGGGGTTTCACAACCATCTCTGCATGCAGGCCGGGGCCTACCAGAACGGCATGTGGGTCGTCGGGGTGGCCAAGGCGGGCCGCGAGGAGGGCTGCGAGCTGCTCGGCCAGAGCTGCATCATCGCCCCGACCGGCGAGATCGTCGCCATGGCGGGAAGCGTCGAGGACGAGCTGATCACCTACGCCTGCGACCTCGATCGCACCCGCGAGATCCGCGAGCACATCTTCAACTTCGGCCTCCACCGCCGCCCGGAGACCTACGGCCTGATCACCGACCCCAAGGCCGCCGGCTGACGCCCCTCGGGTGTGGCACCTGTCGGCAGGTCGGGGGTGACTGGCCAGCGGGCCCGGGCAGGGCCATGATGATGCTCTCGTCTCCGCCTCGCCGGCGGGAACGCGTTCACCCGCCACCTGCCCGAGGAAACGCCCATGACTCGAACGACTCACCTGCAGGAGCTGCTCCGGGTGCTGCGCCACCACCAGGGCCCGATCGGCGGGCCCGAACTCGCCAGGGCGCTTGGCGTGACCCTGCGCCACCTCTACCAGGACATCGCCGTGCTGCGCGCGGTGGGAATCGAGGTGGTCAACGAGCCGGGCCGCGGCTATGTGCTGCCGCCGGAGGTCAAGCTGCCGCCGGCGGCCCTGGCCGAGCCGGCCCCGGCCGCTGGCGCTCAGGATCAGCCCGCCGCGCTTATCTTCTATACCAACCCCCTCTCCCGGGGCGGCATCGTCCACTGGATGCTCGAGGAGCTCGGCGCCACCTATCGCATGGTGACCCTCGAGTACGGCGCCGCCATGAAGACGCCGGAGTACCTCGCCATCAACCCGCTGGGCAAGGTGCCGGCGATCCGCCACGGCGAGACGGTGGTGACCGAGGCCGCGGCCATCTGCGCCTACCTGGCCGATGCCTTCCCCGAGGCCGGCCTGGCCCCGCCCTCCGCCGCCCGGGGCGACTACTACCGCTGGCTGTTCCTCGCCGCCGGCCCCCTGGAGAGTGCCATCGCGCTGAACGACCTTGGCGTTGCGCCCACACCGGAGCAGGCGATGCGCCTGGGCTCTGGCGACTACTGGGCCCTGGTCGAGACCCTGGCCGCGGCCGTGGCGGGCAGGCCCTATATCGCCGGCGACGCCTTCAGCGCCGCGGATGTCTATGTCGGCTCCCATATCGGCTGGGGCATGCAGTTCGGCACCCTGCCGCGCCGCCCGGAGTTCGAGGCCTACTGGGCCGGGCTGCGCGAGCGGCCGGCCCACCGGCGCTGCGAGGCCCATATCGAGCAGGTGCTGGCCCGGTAGGGATCATGGCGATGGGACGCCCAGCCGGTCATCTTGCGAGCCTTCCGCTGCACCTCATCCTGCCGGTGCTGGCGCTGCTGCTCTGGTCGCTGTCGGGCAGTGCCTGGGCCCGCTGGCTCTTCCTGCCCGCCTGGGTGCTGGCCACCCAGCTGATCGCCGCCGGCAGCCTGGAGGCGGCCCGCCTGCGCCGCCGCGCCTGGCTGGGGCAGTACCTGCGTGACGGCTCCCCCTGGCATCATCGGCTGCGCGGCGGCGTCCTGATGTTGGCTCGCCATCAGCTCCTTGGCGCCCTGCTGGCGCTGGTGCTGCTGGTGAAGCTGCGGGGGCTGCCCCTGGCCGCCTGGCCGCTGCTGCTGGCGGGGGCATTCGGCGTCGCACTGGCCCGCGGTTGGCTGCACCGGCGCCTGGCGCCGCACGTGATCGAGGCGCGTCTGCCGGCGGTCACCCGGCGCCTGCTGGTGGGGCCGGTCGCCGGCCTGCTGGCCCTGGCGCTGGTCGGGATGGCCCTGTGGCTGCCCCAGCCATGGCTCGTCGACCTGGGCTGGGAGGCGGCGCTACTGCGCCACCTGCCGGCCGGCGAGGGCGGATCGCTGCTCGCCTTCTTCGAACGCTTGGCGGCCGCCGCCGAGATCACCCGGGCCTGGGCGATGCAGAACGCCGAGGCGCAACTGTCGCTGGGGGCGCCGCTGGCGCTGCTGGGGTGGCTGCTGATGCTGCTGACCCAGGGCGCCCTTGCTTGGGCCTTCGTGCGCCTGCTGGTCGGTGCCGATGCGCTGCGCGGCGAGGGAATAGCGAATCGGCGCCAGGAGGAGGCCCCATGAGCGACGCGACCCTGCCCCGTCGGGAAGGGCAAGCCCCCACGCGCGGCTGGCACAGCTGGGGGCTCTCGCTGCTGGTGGTCCTGCTGCTGCTGGTGCTGCTCGAGGGTGGCCACCGCTGGCTGGAGTCGCGCAGCCAGGCGCCGCTGTTCCGGGTGATCGTGGCGGGGGAGTCGCTGACCCTGGATGCGCAGGCCCATGCCGACTTTACCCGGGACCTCGCCACACTCACCGGCGAGGCCCAGGCGCGGCTCGCGGCGCGCATGGCGCCCTGGTGGGAGGCGCGCCTCGAGGCGGCCTTCGACCCGTTGGCCTCGGCGGTGCCCGGCTATCTGGACTGGTACTTCTCCGCGCCGGGCAGCTACCAGCGGCTCGCCGTGGCCCTGGTCGGCGATCTGGATGCGTGGCTGGACGAACAGCTTCACGAGCGGCTGGTGGTTCCCAGTGGCCTGGAGGCGGCGCTGGCCCAGCTCCAGGCGGACTATCCGGAACGCCTGGCCCGCGAGCAGCAGGCGATGGCCGAGGGCCTGGCCGCCACGCTTCACGAGCGCTATGCCCCGCGCCAGGTGGCCGCGGAGCCGGGGGAGGGCGAGAGCCCCGCCCTCGACCTGGACGCCGTACTGCGGCACGCCCTCGATGAGGGCCTGGATCGTTCGCGCTGGAGTGCCGCGGCGGTGGGGGGAAGCGGCGTGGGGCTGGTGGCGGGCCGAGCCCTGGCCGGGCGGCTGGGGGCTGGCGCCGCCGTGCAGGGCAGCCGCATGGCGCTGCGCAGCCTCGCGCTGCGTCTTGGGACCGGTGCGGCGCGCTCGCTGGCCAGCGGCGGGGCGGCGGCGGTGGCCACCTCGCCGACCGGCCCGGGGGCCGTGGTGGTGGGCACGCTGACCACGGCGGTGACCCTGGCCGGCATCGCCGGCAGCGAGTACGCCTTGCTCAAGGGGCAGGAAGCGCGCTATCGCCCGGCCATGGAGGCCCAGCTGCAACAGGCCCTCGACGAGGCCCGTGCCTCTCTGGCCCTGAGCCTCGAGGCCGCCACCGTTGCCATGGCCCGCGACATGGAGGCGCGGGTGAACCGCGTAGTTTCGCCGGATGGTGCGACGGAAGAGGTGGGCAACAAGGCGACGCCCGAGGCCTACCGTATCCTTGGCAGGTGGGGCGTAACGGCCCCAGGATTTCTACCGGCTCCCGTCAAGTTCGGGATACACTCGGCGTTCGCGAACCGGACGCCCTGACACATGCCCGTTGATCTTCAAGCCCTCTATCCCAAGCTTGTCCACCTGATGCTGGACACGGTCTTCGTGGTCGACAGGGACAACCAGATCGTGTTCGTGAGCGATGCCTGTGAGGTACTGCTCGGTTACCGTGCCGACGAGCTGATGGGCACGATGATCACGAATTACATGCATCCGGACGACCTGGCGGCCTCTCTGGCCTCCATCACCCGGGTCATGAAGGGACAGTCCCACATCGATTTCCGTAACCGCTACATCCGCAAGGATGGCGGTATCGTACATATCCTGTGGTCTGCCTGCTGGTACGAGGAGGAGGGGGTTCGGATCGGCGTCGCCCGGGATGTGACGGCCCTCAGGCAGGCCGAGGACGAATTGCGCTACCTCGCCCATCATGATGCGCTCACGGGGCTGACCAACCGGTCGCTGTTCTATGATCGGCTGGAATCGGCGCTGCATGCGGCCCACCGCCATCGAAGTGGCCTGGCGCTGCTGTTTCTGGATCTCAATGACTTCAAGCGCATCAATGATGCCCATGGCCATGCGGTGGGAGATCGTGTGATCTGCTCGGTGGCACGACGGCTGGAAGGCTGCGTGCGAGAGACGGACACGGTGGCGCGGATGGGCGGCGATGAATTCACCGTCCTGTTGACGGACATCCACTCGACGGATGCCGTCTCCAGGAAGGTGGAGCAGATTCTCGCGGTCCTTTCCGAGCCTCTGGGCGGTGAACTGGACGGGATCGTGCCCTCCTGCAGTATCGGCGTGGCCTGTTATCCCGCCGACGGGGAGGATGCCGACACCCTGCTGAGCCATGCGGATGGCGACATGTACCGGATCAAGAGGCACCGCTCGGCCGCTCGGTGACGAGCGGCCAGGCCAGTCAAGCGCCGTGCAGGCGCTTATGCAGGCCGCGGATTCGCTCGGCGAATGCCGGCACCGGCCCCTCGACCACGGCATCGGGCACCACCTGCCGGATCGGCAGCGCCGCCACCGGCGCCGGCGAAGCGCCGATCTCCCCAAGCCAGCCGATGAGTTGCTCCGACGAGCTGGCATAGACGATCCGCCCCAGGCCCACCCAGCCGTGGGCCGCAGCACACATGGGGCAGTGCTCGCCGGAGGTATAGACGGTGGCTCGCGCCCGCTGCTCGGGCGTCAGGTGCTCCGCCGCCCAGCGCGCCAGGAAGAACTCCGGGTGCTGGGTAGCGTCGCCGCCGGCCACGTGGTTATGGTCTTCCGCCAGCACCTCGCCATCCCCGCTCACCAGCACCGAGCCAAACGGCTCATCCCCCGCCTCCAGCGCCTGCTCCGCCAGCGCCACGCAACGCTCCAGGTAGGCCATGTCGGTCTCATCGATCATCTTCCGGGCTCCTTGGGTTACCGAGTCTCCCAGCATACGCTAACCACGACGTTGGCCAACCGAAGCCCCCTGAGCTAGGCTGGGGTGCATTACAAACGGAAACAGCCCGGCAACAGGGCTGACCCAGGGAGCAGGGAAGGCGATATGGCAGCGACACCCACCGATATTTCATCGACCGGCCGGCATGGCTACGGGAAATGGCAGAACGCCATTTCCCGTAGCCATGCCGGTTTTTCTATGGCTGATTTCGACCCAAAGCGGCCATTCCTACAAAGGTAGTGGGTACCTCAATCCGTGTTAGGCAATACACAAAGGAGAAACACATGGCTTCGAAGAAGAAAAAAAAATCTGAACAGGAAAGTGCCATTCGACCAGGTTCTGCGAAGGAACACGGTGAGCTGGTTAATGGCAGTGTCCACGTGTTTGTAGACGATCAGAATTTATTCTGGGGGGCAGTTAACGCCGGTGAAGGGCGTAATTACAGAGTAGACTTCGGTCGGTTGTTGACGGCAGCATGTCGCGATGGGAACGGGAAGTCACGATTTGTCAAAAGCGCCTATATAGCTGGCGTTATCCCTGATGATGATTCATTCTGGTATATGGCTGAAAAGCAAGGCTTTACTGTGCGCCGTGGTTACTTGAGCAACGCCGGCGGTCAACAAAGATCAAAACAAGACGATGCCTATCTAATCACAGAAATCACTTCAACCCTTTATGAGCAAGAGGGACCGTCAACAATTGTTTTGGTCGCTGGAGACGCAGATTATGTCCCCCCTCTAATCCGAGCGAACGAAAAGGGTTGGCGTGTTGAGGTGGCGTTTATTGCGCGCGGATTGTCCTCAGCACTAGATCCAGTTACACATTTCTTTCGTTCAATCAACCTTTCAGCGGTGCAGTATCTTCCAGGCTAAGCATGCCTCAAAATCGCAACCACTCGGACGCCACAGCCTACGCTCCTTCGTCTCTTCGGTGCTGCGGGCGTTATGACAATTTACCAGCATACGCTATGCGGTAGGATCGGCACAGCAGACTTTTAAGGTGATTAATTAGTGAAAAGCTTACCCCCTATTCACAAAGCACTGGAAGAAGCTGATCTCCGTGGTGAACTGATTCCTTATGTTCTCTCTCTTGAGAGTCTCGCTGGCAGACTCGAATGCGGTCCTGTTTTATGCGAACTTCATAATGCGGGAAAGATATCGCTGGTTTCAGATGATAACTTAGCGGCGATTGAAGCTCTTGGGCACAACGATTTTTGGTCGGTCGTGCATTCGCTCGATCAGGCGATACCCGAACTAGATTGCTCGTACCAAGATGTGCTGAGATTTGTCCAGACGCTCGTTGACAAGGCTGGATCAGACGGCGCAGCAGGCATGCCAAATCAGTCGTTGGTTAAATGGTGCAAAGTCAACCCTGAAAAGGCCAAACAGATCGTCTCAGAAGCGAAATATCTCGACAAAATCTGCCTTTCACATTGTGTTTTTGCGATCCAGGGTCTTGGGGACGCAGAACTTGCGTTTGAGTTGCTTGGTCACTCAGACAAAGTCGTTGTCGCGGCGGGTCTGCGCTCTCTTGGGAGGCTGGAAATGGGCAGCGGAACAATTGCCAAGCGTGTCATTGACGAGTGCTGCGAAGCCATCGCGACTGGAAAAGACCCATACTTAAGGTCTTCCGCTATCGAAACCGCTTTCAAAACATGGGAAAAAATTGGTCCGTTGGAACCATACACGCAGAAGGAGTTCCTTAAGGCAATAACCAGTGAAAAGGAAGGTGATGAATTAGTTCAGCTATCAGCCTCTCTCTTTTATTATCAAAAAGGCTTGGTGGACGAGAGTATTAATCAGATTTTGGAGGCTCTCGTTGGAGAGATTTCAAATCCACAGGCAACCCTCCACTGGCTGGATCATGCCATACACTCCAAAGACGAAAGATGGAGCCTTACGAAAATAATAGATGTCCTCGCTGCGCAAATTCCTAAATTGGACAACCCAATCGAGTCAAGGCAGCTTTACAACTTTTGTCAATGGATTTGGGAAGATCCAGATAATGCGTCTCAACTTTTTTCGAGTTGGATCGTGAGCGGTCAGTTTAGCTTATGCAAATTTCTCGTGGATATGGTCGGAGAAGGTGGCAAGAAGAACACACTTGTTGAAATTTCTAAGCCTGACTTGCCGAATGATTCGGACAATCAGATTTTTATGGCACGAAAATGCGTTGGGTTCCTATGGCTTCATGAAGTTACTGCCGCGTCTATTCTCTTAAGTATCGTGAAAAATGGAAAGAAGGCTGCGCGAGCAGCGGCGGAAGACCTTTTGTTTGATCCATTGTTGCTTAGCTACGGTGGTGATCTCCGTAGCTTTCTTGAGGGACAAGCCCAAAACCCATCAAAGCGAATTTCTGATTGTGTTCGGCGTCTTCTAAAAAGTCATGACGCCTACATCGCTGGCCTTAAAAAGGTAGAACACCTAGTTGAATTTTTTCCCACTATTGAGCAACGCCGTGCCGCAGTGGTGAAGGATCGTGAGCGCAACAAAGACATCCAGAAGCAAGCACATGAGAGATCAATATTTTCCCAGTTAGTTACACACCAAACGCTTCTGTACGGTAAGAAAAGCTTCTCCATAATTCACGGAGGGGATGGTAAAAAAATCCCAAGCGTTACTTCATTGTCAGAATTTTCTTATAGCACCGAATTTCCGAGGCTTTCTGTAGTCGATCCAGTAGGATTTAACCAGGCTCTTACAATTTTCAGGATTGAGCGAAAGGTCTCTCAATGAAAATAATCTTGAAAGAGTACTTGGCGTCTCTCAAAGAGCGTGGCGATTTAGATAAATCTGTTTTGCCTAACTTGCTCTCTGAAATTGGGCTACGCGTTCTGAATACACCAATGATAGGGACGAGACAGAATGGTGTGGACATTGCAGCGGTGGGGCAAGTCAAAGGAGAGGATGAGCAGAGGTATCTGTACCTGTTCTGCATCAAGGCGGGGAACGTGACACGGCGTGATTGGGAAGTCAGTGAACAGTCTGTTCGCCCAGAGCTGAATGAGATCAAGGACGTCTATTTGAGAAGCAACGTTGCTCAAGAGCACGCCGAACTTCCAATAAAAATATGCCTGTGCTGTGGTGGAGAGCTTGAAGAAACGGTTCTCATGAATTGGGCAGGATACACCGAGCAGAACAAAACGGATAAGATCAGCTACGAGTTATGGAACGGAGATCGATTAGCTGATCTCATGATGCGATGTCTCTTGGCCCGAGAACTTTTGGACGAGGAGCCACGCCGGAATTTTCAGAAAGCGGTAGCAATGGTCAATGAGCCTAATGCTTGTTACGAGTACACGCGAGCCTTTCTCGGCAATCTTTTACTAGAAGAACAAACCTCTCAGAAAAATGAACTTCTTAGGCTGCGACAATCGTATATTTGTTTGCATGCGGTGATTGCTTGGGCGATTGAGGCCAATAACTTAGAAAGCACTTACAAGGTTTCCGAACTTGGCATGCTGTTCTGCTGGAATGCAATTCGGAAAAGATTGCCAAAGAAAAAGCCAACTAAGCACGACAACGCCTTGATGTTTGTTCTGGATCAGTTCCTGAAACTGTACCTCACCACGTCGGAGATGTACCTTTCAAAGACCGCTTACGCCCACGGTGGGAGGCTGCACGCACTCTCTGTAGCTGTGCGATCACGGGAGTCCGTTGATGTTAATCTGGCGATGTTTGAACTCTTGGGCAGGTTGGCGATACGTGGCATTTGGACTGATCATTTTTCCAAGAGTCTATCAGGTGCCAATCCAGGCCTCTTGAAATCCTTGGCAGAGAGCACTGATCGCACACTGGATACGATGGTTTTATTGATCAGTAATAACCCAACGCTCAGTTCGCCGATTCGAGATGATCACATGATTGAAATTGCATTGGTCATGTATCTTGCTCAGCTAACGCAGAAAGAGATCCGCTTCCTGCCTTGGCTAAGAGCCATTTCTGATAAAACGACGTTCGCCCTCGTCACGAATACTAAATATCCTACATGTCTTCACGACTATGCCGACCTGTTATCCCACCCCGTAAGTGCAGAGCAATCGTACCGTGACGAAGCTTGTGCGGGGAGTGTTTTATATCCCTATATCTTTTTTTGGATGCAGTATGTGGCCGATGTAAAAGAGATTGCAGAGTTCACGGAGCGGCTAGAAAGACAGATACCTAATTGCACTCATCAAGCATGGTTTCCAGATGAAGATTCCGATGATCTTATCTGGCACGGTGAGACGTATCACGGCATTTGCGTAACTGATGTATCGCCCCATAATGGTCATGAAGCATTGGCGGGAACACTCAATAAAGCAATGGAAACTTGCACGGCGATAACTGATGTCAGTGCGGTTAGGAAAGGCTTGATTCCTATGTTTTTGACTGCGTGTAGACACTACAGGCTTCCTGTTCCGCCAAGTTTTTGGTTTGTGCGTACACAGGAATAACACATCCTTTTAGCTTTAAATCAATTTTATGTTTGGGGAGTGTCGAAAACTTTGTCGTTGCACAAGTTGCACAAGTTGCACATAAGTGCATAACATATTACTGTTGGCAGACGCACCTACGCTGCGCTCCGGTACGCCGCAAAGCCAGGGGTTATGTTACTCAGGGGGAGGTGAGATGAAAAACCTTGGAATTCGAGCTAAACCTTCAGAGTTTGCCTTTGCGGTGTACGATTCAGAGGCAAACGAGTTGGTGAACGTCGAGAGGGTCAAGATTCCCAAAGCCCTAGAGGATCCCGAGGCGCTGAAGTACGTACGCAACACTATCTTGGACATACTTCGTGAGTACAAGATTGAGGCAGCCGGAATAAGAATCACTGAGAGTAATTCGCAACACCTAAATATTAGGCGAATTGAAATAGAGGGCGTCATTCAAGAAGCATTCGCAAGTAGCACACTGAGATCCTACTATGTAGGACAGATTTCAAGCATCGCAGCAAAAGTCGGGATCGCACGGGCGGACTTTAAACGCTACGTTGAAGGCGAAATCGATTGTGATCTAGTTGAAAACTGGAATCAGTTTGGCTCGGAAGAGCGAGAAGCCGTTCTGGCAGCGATGGGAGCAACAAATGCTTAAGCCTCTCAGTACCGCCGAGGTGAACTTCCACCTTGGGGAAGAAATCGGCGCAGAAGGAAAAAACTCTCAAGTCTATCGGGCGCGTGACGTTCAGCTCGACGCTGAGCTGGCAATAAAGAAAGTTGAAAAGGCCCGCTTGGATGATGTTGATGAGTTCTTTCAAGAGGCAAGTCTACTGTATCTAAGCAGCCACACGAATGTAGTGCCGATTCATTATGCGTGTCAAGACGAAGATCACATCTACTTGGCAATGCCATTCTTTGAAAATGGTTCCCTTAAGGGGCGCATGGCAGCTGGCCACCTTACCGTTAGAGAAGTAATTACGTACAGCACACAGTTCCTGAGTGGCTTGCACAATATCCACTCTAAGGGGCTGATCCACTTTGACATCAAGCCCGACAACATCCTGCTGTCAGCACGAGGGGAAGCTATGCTATCTGATTTTGGTCTCGCTAAGCAGACTGCCTTTGGCGGTCGAGCGGGTCAAGATCGTATCTACGGAAAGATGACGCCTCCAGAAGCATTCAATGCCTATGAATTCACTAGGCATTTCGACATTTATCAGGCCGGTTTAACGATATATCGATTGGCTGTAGGAGATTCAGCTTTCTATGAGCAGTTCGAGAACTTCGTTGAGAATGGGGTTCTCAATCGAGATAGATTCAGGCACGCAGTAGTTAATGGTCAATTTCCATCGTGTGCTCAGTTCCCGGAGCACATACCCAATCGACTTATCACCACCATTCGCACTTGTTTGTCGAGGAACCCTCAAGAACGCTTCCATTCGGCGAGCGAAATAGTGAATTCCTTTGCAGATATAGAGGGCGGGTTTCTGGATTGGCGGCTGAGCGGTCAAGCAGGCGACCGGGAATGGACCAAAAAAACTGGCGACAGGAGGCTGCGGCTGAGAGTGAATGCAGACGGAACCAGTGAAGCGACTAGGCAAATTGGTGACGGTCAGGCGAAACGAGTAAGGGAATATTGTCAGCAAGCACTCTCGCGTGCCGACATTAAACGGTTTCTGAGGGAGTACTGATAGGGATGAAACGCGTGGCCAACGACCAATCCAAGTACACACTGCGCTCGAGGGTAGGGCTAAAAGTGGTCCGCAGAGAGCACAACGCGGAAGTTAGCTCTCGGCGGAACTTTGAAGCAGCGCCGGACGGGTATTTTATTTGGGGTCGTGCCAAGAAAAACGAAACATAACACATTGCAGGTGACGTTTGACCCGCTGCGAACCTTTGCTGTAGCAAAGGCACACATCGCCTCAAACGCACCTAAACGTGGGCGTTAGGAGGCTCTGGCAACGTGGATGTATTGCATAGTTTTCTTACTACAATTGGTGGCGCAATCGTCGGGGGCTCTCTTGGGTTTTTCTTTAGTAACCTTCAGTGGCGCCAAGCGATAAAGCGAGAAGAGAAATTAAGACGGCAGGAAGAATTCAAGAAGCTCGTTGCTCTCACATACGAGGTCATTGAGTACATTCGAGATTATTGGGCGAACTCCCAGCATATGAGGATTCAAGAGTTTATGGCGTGCATGACGGGTAGGGACCCCATTACTCGGATTCTTGCGGTCGTAGTTGCTTCTGCACCGGAGCTGCAGTCTGACACTGAGCGCTTGAAGACAGCAGTTGGTGATGTCAAAGGCCCCGATTTTCCGGTTACTAGAGAGAAGTTCGAAGCAGCAATCAAAGTCGCTAATGAATTTGGATCTGCTACATATGAGTACGTTAAGAAGCACTCCTAACAAGTCGCGCCACGCGGATGGCTTTTTCTCCGCATTGCTCCCAAAAGTCCACCGGTGCGCTCTACGTTATTTCAGCACCGACTGAACGACTGCTCCTGGCCGAAACCTGACATAGCCATCCTGGAACGGCTTCGCCGAGTTGGCGAAGCCGGATTATCAAGTCGTGGTAATCACCTGGCATTGGCCCCGAACTCATGCAGCTTGCGGAACCACGCGTTTCGCTGTTTCTCGCTCATGGTTTCCACGCTGCCGATCAGAGTCTCATTCACCGGAGAGAAGCCGACGAAACCGAGGATGTTGCGTTCCAGCGACTTGACGCTGTGGGCCCGGTAAAGGTGCCGGTAGATCATCGCCGGCATGCCCATGGTGACCACGACCCTCGCCGAGCGGCCGGTCAGCCCCTTCCTGCCGAGGGGATTGCCCTCCACGTACTCGAAGGCGAAGCCGGGGCGCAGCACCTGCTCCAGAAACGCCTTCACCAGCGCCGGCATGTCGCCAAGCCAGAGCGGGAAGCACAGTACCAGGTGCTGGCACCAGGCGATGGACGCCTGTGCGTCTGCCAGCGCGTCGGGCAGCGGGTCCGTTTTCCATGCCTTCTGGCTGCGCAGCAGCGGAACGTCGAGGGCGGCGAGCTCGATCACGCGCACCTCGTGGCCCTGGGCCTCTGCCCCCTGGCGATAGTGATCGGCCAGCGCATGGCAGAGGTGTGGTTCGCTGGCGTCCGGGTGGCCCTGCAGGATCAGGATTCGATGGCTCATGGTGGGTGATCTTGTGGGGAGAGAGTAGGGCTGCCATATAGCCTAGCCCCCATCGGCGAACCCGTCCGTCATCTCGTGCAAGGCGCTGGCCGCTGGCATCCAGTAGGTTGCTGTGGGCCCGATGGCCAGTCCAGGGTCGGCAGGGACGTTCCCGGATGCCACACTGGGTCGAGCCCTTTTCATCAGGAGTACGCCATGAGCAACGGACCCTACGGGCAGATCGCCTGCGGCTGCGGTGCGCTATCGCTGCTGGTATGCGGCGCCCCCCTGGCTCTCGGCGAAGACGCCGAGGGCGAGGCGGTGGCCTTCTGGCCGCTTTCGGCCATCCAGATCGGCCAGGGGGCCGAGGAGCTCACGCTCTTGCAGGAGGACCGCGGTGGCGAGGCCTGGCGCTGCGGGCGCTGCGACGAGCGCCTGCTGCACGGCGATGACGAGGCCGGCGTGGCGGTGTTGGCGGGGCTTCCGGAGGATAGCGACGGGGCCGGCGTGACACTGACGGCAGCGCAGCAGCGTTGCCTCGAGGCGCTGGGCTATCGGGTCCTGGTGGGAAGGTAACAGGGGAGGCGGTGCCTCCCCTGTGGGCTCAGGCGCTGCGCAGGTCGCAGCTGACCGCCGGGTTGAAGGGCTCGAGGTTGCCGCTGGGGTTGTTACGGAACCAGACGTGCTGGTCATAGTGGGGCTCGAAGCCGTGGGCCTGGTCGCCGGGGATGGCCGGGTCATCGGCCATGTAGTCCCAGGTGCGGCCCAGGAAGCTCGGCGGCTCGCTGTGGCCGGCCTCCTGCCAGGCCCGGGCGAACACCAGGTTCTCGACGCCCACCAGCACCATGGAGCCGTCCGCCTGGGGTTCGTAGAGCAGGATGGCGGGCTCCATGAAGTCGGTATGGGTGCCGGTGCCGTCCACCCGCGGTTCGGTGGCGGTGATGCCGAGCAGGTCGGGGCGCATGTAGTGGATGCCCATGTGTCCGAGTTCCGGCGGCAGGCCGTGCTCGCCGGCCTTCACGCACTCGCCGGAGGGATCGGGGATGTAGCCCTCGGCCAGCGCCACGTTCACGTCCGTAAAGCGTTCCACCGCCGCACGGATCGCCTCTATCGTCTCGGCAACGTCATCGGCCTGGCTGCTGGCGGCAGGCAGGCCTGCGGCGGCGAAGCCCAGCACGACGATGCCACTCCACAGGATATTACGCATCGGGGTCTCCTCCGGGTCATGTCGTGGCGCGGGAAGTCACGACCTCGGCCCCTGCGCCGGGCGGCGAGGGGCCAAGAGAATGGGGTGGGTCACCTTGATCATAGCCGGCGGGGGAGGGAGGCAGCGGGTGGTTACGCTAGGGTACCCGGCATCAGCCGGGCGGGCTGTGCGGGCTGATCGGCCTAGGTCCGCATCACGGTTCCGCGGCCGCGGTTGCTCTCACAAGAGGCGTTACGAGAGGCGTTTCCAGCCGTGGAGGAGGTAGCGGGTGGCGCTCTGCCAGCGGGAGGGGGCGGCGGGCGCCGGCGCCTTGGCCAGAGCGTCGATGGCCCGCTGAAGGGCCTCGAGGATGGCGTCCAGGTGGCGGTGGCAGAGGGTGCTGTCGAGGCCGCCGGGGCAGCGCGAGAGGAGCTGGTCGCACGCCTCCCGGGCGCTCTCGAGGGCCGCGTGGGCCTCGGCGGGCAGCGTCGGCTCCTCGCTGCAGGCCTTGAGTTCGCGGCAGAGCATGCCGAGCATCCGGGTGTCGAGCCAGCAGGGCATGCCGTCGTCGGCCTTGCCGGCCATGGACTGCTTGATGGCGCGGAAGGAGCCCCGCAGGAAGACGGCGGTGTAGTACGCCTTGGGGCGTTCTGTGCTCATGGGGTGCCCGTGCTGCGATTCAAGTGAGAATGTCTATCAACTGTGATGCATTTTCATCATTGGGTCAATGCCGGGTCCAGCGGCGGGTAGCCCAGCGCCTGACGCAGCGCCTCGGCATGGGCGGCGACCCAGTTCGGGTCGATGGGCCCCCAGTCGCGGATCACGTAGGCGCCGATGTTGTGGCGTGCCCCGTCCTCGTGCTCGAACTCGCAGACGATATCCAGCTCGCCCAGGGCGGAGAGGGTGTCCTGGGCGGTGCGCCGCGGCATGCCGGTGGCGGCCGTCACCGCCGGGATGCTGGCGATCCCCCGGGACACCAGGTAGGCCACGTAGAGGCGGCGGTAGAAGCTGGATCGGGTCTTGCTGAGTGTCATGGGGCCTCGCGTCTTTGGGGGGATCTCGGGTCACATTCGTACGCGGTCGAACTCGCGGCGGAAGTACATCTCCAGGCGCAGGTCCAGCGCCCAGCGCGGTTCGCGGTCCGCCTCGCGGGGGAAGTGCAGGGCGGGGGCCACGTCCAGGAACAGGATGCCGCGGTGCAGGTCGCGGCGGTAGCGAGTCTGCAGGTAGGTGTCCTCGATGCGCGGGTTCGAGCCGCTCTCGCCCAGCGCCACGGCGCTGTAGCGGATCGCCCGGCGGCGGTCGATGCGCCGGTTGAGCTCCACCGCCTCGCTGAACTCCAGGGTATCGACCACCTCGCGCCATTGCACGTTGGTGATGAAGCGCAGGTGGCGGTTCTCGTCCACGGGGCGGCCGACGTCCCAGCGGGTGCGGGCGGAGTAGCCGTCCTTGTTGAACCAGGAGAGGCGGTTGTCGCTCTCCAGCTGCCAGGGCCCGTCGTTGAGGGTCCAGAGGCGCTGGGTGATCACCCGGGCGTAGGGGTCCAGCGGCAGCCGCACGCGAATGCCGGCGCCGACCTGGGTGTTCCACTGCTCGCTCTTGTCGCGGCGCCCCAGGCGGTTCAGGCCGATGCGCAGGCTCTCCACGCCGCTGATGCGGTCATCCACCAGCTGGTTGTCCTGCTCGGCCAGGGTGCCCTGGGTCTCCTCCGGCTCGCTCTCGATGACCAGCCGCAGGCGCTCCTCGGTGGTGGGCAGGTCGAGGCGGAAGCGGGCGCCGATGTCCTGCTGGAAGGATTCCCCCTCCTTCCAGCGCCAGCCCTGGCTGATCCTCAGGTAGGAGTCGTTCTCGATGCTCAGGGCGTCGGTGGTGCCGAAGAAGCCGTCGATGCGCCGCGAGGTGGTCTCGACCCAGCGGGAGACGTTCTCGTGCAGCGGCTCGATCCGTTCGTTGGCCCAGGGGGGCAGGTCGCTGTCGTCCTCCGGCAGGTCCTCGGCATCGGGCTCGCCGTCGCCGCCTTCCGGCATCTCGACGGCGCCGAGCTCATCGTCGAGCCAACCGCCCATGGGGGCCGGGGCGGTGTCGGCGTGGGCGCCCAGGGCGGCGCAGGCCGCCAGCGCGATCAGGACCTTTCTCATCCGTGGGCTCCCCCTCAGTTCCTGATAGCAGTCTATCCATGAACCCCGTTGAAGTCGCGAACCGTGGGCGCTAGCGGCAGAGGGCGTCGCGGGCCTCGGCCTGGCTCACCTCGTGGCCGGAGGGCAGCGCCGCCGCGGGGTCGAGCAGCCAGGTGGCCAGGTCGGCCTCGGTGCGCTCGCGCCGGGTGTAGCGGGTCAGCATGTGGTAGCCCTCCGGATAGAGCGCCAGGCGCCACTCGGGGGCGTCGGTGTCCTGCGCAGGCAGGCGCTCGAGCAGGGCGCAGGCGGCCTCGGCGGGAATCACCTCGTCCGCGTCGCCGTAGAGGATCAGGGCGGGCCCCGGCAGCCGCTCAGCGGCGGCCAGGGCCAGGCTCATGGTCTCGCTGACGCCATGCAGGGTGTCGACCCGGGCTCTGCGCAGGATCAGCGGGTCGCGTGCCAGACGCGCCATGATCTCGGGGTCGTCGGTGGGCTCGATGCCGAGCCGGCGCACGCTGCTGGCCGAGAAGCTGACCGAGGGGATGAGCCGCACGCCGAGCCACAGGCTGGCGCGCTGGTACCAGGGCATGGCCTCGAGCCCCCACACCGCCGGGGCGATCAGCACGCTGCCGGCCACCGGCGGCGGGTAGTCCGCCAGGGTCAGCAGCACCACCGCGGCGCCCATGCTCTTGCCCACCAGGTAGAGGGGCGTGTCGGGATGGCGCGACTGCAGCAGCGCGACCAGGTGGTGAACATCGGCCACCAGCCGCCGGTGACCGGGCCAGATCCGCCGCTGGGCGGTGAGGCCGAAGCCGCGCTGATCGAAGGCGTAGGTGGCGATGCCGTGGGGAGCGAGCGCCTCGGCCATGACTTCGAAGCTGCCGCCGTGGTCGTTGAAGCCGTGGACAGCCAGCACCAGGGCGCGGGGCTCCCGGGAAGGCTCGCCCTCGGCGGGCCAGTGCCGCAGCGGCAGGCGGTAGCCGTCCTCGGCGATCGCCCAGTCGGGCTCCAGGCGCACGGTATCCGGGCCGGGCCCGGGCTGCTGGAGCATCGCCTGGCCGCAGCCGCTCAGCAGCAGGGCGCCGAGCACGAGCAGGGCTCGCCGCAGGGCAGGGCGCAGGGCAGGAAGTAGAGAAAGGCTCAGCGCGAGGCGCGGGCGTGCGGGCATGGGGCTCTCCGGTCCGGGTCCCATGATCATACCCCCGGGGCGGCGCCGGGTTTCACCCCTGCGGTGACCTCGCCTACCCTGGGGGCGAAGGGATGAGCTGGTCAGGGAGGAGACGATGAGCAACGTGATGCGGCGTGCCCTGGGGTGGGGGGCCATCTATCTCGTGCTGGCGCTGCTGCCGGTGGCCGCGGTGGTGGCCTTTTCCTCGGCAGAGGGGCGCGGCTTCGGGGTGGAACTCGGCACCCTGCTCGGGCTGCTGGCCCTTGCGGTGATGGCGCTGCAGGCGCTGGTCTCGGGCCGCCACCGCTGGTTCGGCGAGGCGCTGGGCTTCGACAACCTGCTGCAGTTCCACCGCCGAATGGGGCTCTTCGCGCTGCTGCTGGTGGTGGCCCATCCGCTGGCCATGCTGGCCTCGCGGCCGGCGTGGCTCGACTACCTGGACCCTCGCGACGACACCCTGCGCGCCCTGGCCCTGGTGGGGCTGCTGCTCGCCACCCTGCTGCTGGTGGTCACCTCGCTGTGGCGCCAGGCCTGCGGGCTCTCCTACGAGCGCTGGCGGGCCCTGCATGGCCTGCTCGCGGTGGCGGTGGTGGGCGGCGGCCTCGGCCATGCGCTCATGGTGGGCCATGTCACCCGGGGGCTGGCCGGATGGGTGCTGGGCGGGCTGGTGGGCCTGTCACTGCTGCTGGTGGTCCAGAGCCGCCTGCTGCGGCCCTGGCGGCTGCGCCGCCGCCCCTGGCAGGTGGTCGAGGCGTCGCCTGCACGCGGCGACGCCACCACCCTGGTGCTGGCACCGGTGGGCGGGCATCGGCTCGCCTTCGCCCCCGGGCAGTTTGCCTGGATCACCCTGGGCGAAACGCCCTTCCGGCTCCAGCAGCATCCCTTCTCCATCGCCTCATCGGCGCAGCGGTGCGAGCGGCTGGCCTTTACCATCAAGCGCCTGGGGGACTTCACCGCGACCCTGCCCGAAGTGCCCGCCGGCACCCGGGCCTTCGTCGAGGGGCCCTACGGCGCCTTCTTGCCGGACGCCGACAACCCGTCCGGCGCCGTGCTGATCGCCGGGGGCATCGGTGTCACGCCTGTGATGAGCATCCTGCGCACCTTCGCCGACCGCGGCGAGCGCCTGCCGCTGTGGCTGATCTATGCCAATCCGACCTGGGAGGAGGCCACCTTCCGCGAGGAGCTCGATGCCCTGGCCGAGCGCCTCGACCTCGAGGTGATCCACGTGCTCGATGAGCCGCCGGAAGGCTGGCAGGGCGAGCGTGGCAAGGTCGACCGCGAGCTGCTCTCGCGCTGCCTGCCCGCCGACGATGGCCGCCGCGACTACTTCATCTGCGGCCCCGACCCGCTGATGGATGCCGCCGAGGGGGCGCTGATCGAACTCGGGGTCGCCCCGACCCGCCTGCACTCCGACCGCTTCGACATGGTGTAAGGAGAGAGACCATGCTGCACCGCTACGCCCGCCATGCCGCCACCCTGATCGCCGTGCTGCTGGTCATCGCGGCGCTGCTCGCCGCCCTGCTGCGCGGCTGAGGGCGACCTCCGCGCCTGGCCTCAGCGCCGAAACCACCCCTTCATCACCGCGGTGATGCGGCGCATGTCGTCCGGGGAGGTGACATAGGCGGGCATGGTGTAGAGCCAGCGGCCGATGGGGCGCAGCCAGACCCCCTGCTCGCGGGCCCAGTCGGCCACCCCGGCGAGGTCCGCGGCGGCGCGGGTCTCGATCACCGCGGTGGCGCCCAGGGTGCGCACCTCGACCACCGCGGGGTGGGCGGCCAGCGCCTCGTCCCTCACCAGCTCCTCTTCAAGCACCCGGTTGAGCCCGGCGATCCGGCCCAGGTACTCCTCCTCCTCGAACACGGCGAGGCTCTCCAGGGCCACGGCGCAGGCCAGCGGATTGCCCATGAAGGTCGGCCCGTGCATGAAGGCGTGCATCGGCGTGTCACCGATGAAGGCCTCATGCACCCGGTCCGTGGCAAGCGTCGCCGCGTGGCCGAGATACCCCCCGGTGAGCCCCTTGGAGAGCACCATGATGTCCGGCGTCACCCCGGCGTGGTCGGCGGCGAACAGCCGCCCGGTGCGGCCGAAGCCAGTGGCCACCTCGTCGAACACCAGCAGCACGTCGAACTCGTCGCACAGCGCCCGGGCCCCGACCAGGTAGTGGGGCGAGGTCATGTTGAGCCCCCCGGCGGCCTGCAGCAGCGGCTCCATCAGCAGGGCGGCGATCTCGCCGTGGTGGCGCTCCAGCACCGCGCGCAGGGCGGCGAGGTCGCCGGCCACCGCCTCGGGCGCGGCGTTGAAGGGGGCGGTGGGGGCCGGGGCGAAGTGGTGCCGGGGCAGGTAGCCCGAGAAGAGCGAGTGCATGCCCTCCTCGGGGTCGCAGACGGCCATGCAGCCGGCGGTGTCGCCGTGGTAGGCCTTCATCAGCGAGAGCAGGCGATGCTTGCCGGGGCGGCCCTGCAGCTGGTGATACTGCACGGCCATCTTCATGGCCACTTCCATGCCGACGGAGCCGCTGTCGGAATAGAAGACGTGGTTGAGCCCCTCCGGGGTGACCCGCACCAGCTCCCGGGCCAGGCGGTCGGCCGGCTCGTGGGTCAGGCCGCCCAGCATCACGTGGCAGAGCGCGTCGGCCTGCCTCTGGATGGCGCTCACCAGGCGCGGGTGGCGGTAGCCGTGGATCATGCACCACCAGGAGCAGGTGGCGTCGAGCAGCGTCTCGCCGCCCTCCAGGGTGAAGCGCGGCCCCTCGCCGCCGATGACCTTCGGCGCCTGCCGCTGGGTCTTGAGGTGGGCATAGGGGTGCCAGACGGGAGAGCGGTCGCTCGAGGTCATTCAGGGCTCCAGCAGGAGGTGGGGGTAACGGACGGACACGCGAAGGCGCCGCGCATCCCGGAAGAGATGACGGAGGAGGATCGTCGATAGCGGAGGGAACAGCGAGAAACCACGATGGTGCGGATGGGGAGACTTGAACTCCCACGCCCGAAGGCACCAGAACCTAAATCTGGCGTGTCTACCAATTCCACCACATCCGCACGGTGATGCAGGCGAGCATATTCTACGGACGCCCCCCCGCAAGTCAATGAGCATCGGGAAGTTCCAGGTGGTCGGCGGCGGCCGCGGCCATGGCGGCAGGCGCGTCGGCCGCCAGCCGCGGGATCACGCCGAGGCAGGGCGCGGGCAGGGTGCGCGCCAGGGTGGCCAGGTTGTCGCGGTAGAGGGCGTCGTCCGCGGCGAAGGCGGGGTCCACCTGGCTGCCGAGCCAGCCGGCCAGGCGCAGGCCGGAGGCCATGATGGCCTCGGCGGTCAGGCGGGCGTGGCTGAGGCAGCCCAGGCGCAGGCCCACCACCAGGATCACCGGGAGTTCCATCGCAAGTGCCAGCTCGGCGAGGTCCTCGTCATCGTTGAGCGGCACCCGCCAGCCGCCGGCGCCCTCCACCAGGGTCAGGTCGCGCTCGAGGGCCAGCAGCGGGCGCAGCCAGCCGGTGAGGTCGGCCAGGCGCACCTCGACCCCGGCGCGCCGGGCCGCCAGGTGGGGGGCGATGGCGGGGGCGAAGGCGAAGGGGTTGATCGTCGTGTAGTCCGCCGCCGGCACGCTCTGGGCCTGCAGGGCCAGGGCATCGGCGTTGCGCAGGCCGTCCGGGGTGGCCTCGCTGCCCGAGGCGATGGGCTTGAGGCCCAGGGTGGTCAGGCCCTCGCGGCGGGCGCGGGCCAGCAGGCCGGCGCTGGCCAGGGTCTTGCCGGCGTCGGTGTCGGTGCCGGTGACGAAGTAGGCGGGCATCGCGTCTCCTCAGTCTCGGGTCAGGTCGAGGGTGAGCAGCCGGTAGCTGACCGGCAGCCCCTCGGGCTCGCGCAGGGCGTCGAAGCGGCGCCGGGCCCGTGCCAGGTCGGCGCGGGTCAGGCGGGCGCCTGCGCGCGCGGTCTGGGCGCCCACCCCCTTGATGGAGGCCATCACCGCGGCCAGGTCGGGGTAGTGGAAGCGCAGGGTCTGCCGCTCGACGCTGACGCGGCGAAAGCCGGCCAGGCGCGCCGCGGCCAGGTGCTGCTCGCGACCGAGCAGCGGCAGCAGGGCAGCGGGGGCGCCGGGCCGCGACCAGGCGTGGCCGACCTCCGCCAGGGTGCCGGGGGCGAGGGTGTTGATCAGCGCCCGCCCGCCCGGGCGCAGCACCCGGTGCAGCTCGCTCAGCACTCGGGAGAGGTCGGCGCACCACTGGATGGCCAGGTTGGAAAAGGCGAGGTCCAGGCTGCCGTCCGCGAGGGGCAGGGCGGCGGCGTCGGCGCATACCCAGCGCAGGCGCGGGTCGCTGCCGTGATCGTGTCGGGCCGCGGCCAGCATGCCCGGGGCCAGGTCGAGGCCGATGACCGTGGCGTCGTCGCCGAAGCGTTCGGCCAGGCGCTCGCTCCAGTGCCCCGGGCCGCAGCCGAGGTCCAGCACCTGCCAGTGCGTGCCCAAGGGCGTGGCGGGTGCGGGCAGGCGCTCCCAGAGCACCTCGCCCATGGTGAGCTGGGCAGCGGCCAGGCGCGCATAGTCGCCGGCGGCCCGGGAAAAGGCGTGGGCGACCCGGCGCCGCCAGTGGGGCGAGGAGGGCGAGCTGCCCGGGTGGTTCACGGCGTGGGATGCGCTCATGGGCAGGCCTCTGCGGTGGGGGCCGCGGGCGCGCGATGAGGCGCGGCGGCAAGCGTCACAAGGGCCTCGGCCAGGGCGGCGGGCCGGGAGAGCATCGGGCAGTGGCCGGCCTGCTCGAGCCGATGATCGGCGCGGGTGATGGCACCCGGCGCCTGCAGCGGGTCATCGGCGCCGCTTATCCGAATCACCGGGCAGCCGGCACCGGCCAGGGCGCAGGAGAGGTCCAGATTCTCCAGCCAGGCCAGGCCCGCGGCGAGGGTGGCGGGATCGGCAGGCGGGCCGTCGTCCAGCAGGGTGCGCAGCCGCCGATGGGCGTCTCGGGGGCTGGGTTCGCCCCCGAGCTGCCAGCGCTGGAAGTGGGCCAGGGTGGCCTCCGGGTCCCGGGCGAAGGCGCGGCGGAAGGCGGTGAGCTCCGCGCGGCTGACGCCTTCGGGGTCGCAGAAGCGTGCGCCCATGCCGAGCAGGATCAGCGCACGGGGCGCCGGCAGCCGGGCGAGCAGGGCGCCCGCCAGCAGGCCGCCCAGCGACCAGCCGATCCAGATGGCGTCGGCGGGCAGCGCGCGCGCCATGGCCTCGGCCAGGGCGTCCAGGCAGTCCGGGGCCGCCAGCGGGGCACGACCCCCGTAGCCGGGCCAGTCCGGCGCGACGACGCTGACGCCGTCGGGCCAGTGCTCGGCCAGCGGCTGCCAGATCCGCGCGTCGCAGCCCCAGCCGGAGAGCAGCACCAGCCGCGTCATGGGGTCACCTCCGCCGCGCTGGAACGCTCGGCGGCCCGGCAGGCGGTGAGCCCCTCGAGCAGCGCCTCCAGGTCACTATCGGTGTGAGCGGCCGAGAGCGTGATGCGCAGCCGGGCCTGGCCCCGGGGCACGGTGGGCGCGCGGATGGCGCCGACCAGAAGCCCCCGCCGGGTCAGCCGCTCGGCCCAGGCCATCACGCGGCGGTTCTCGCCGAGCACCAGCGGCTGGATGGGCGTGTGGCTCTGCGCCAGCGGCAGCCCCAGGCCTGCGGCCTCGGCGCGAAAGCGGGCGATCAGGCGGGTCAGGCGGGCGCGCCGCTCGGGCTCCTCGGCCAGGATCTCCAGGGCTGCGAGGGTCGCCGCGGCGACGCCGGGCGGCTGGGCGGTGGTGTAGACATAGGGGCGGGCGAACTGGATCAGGTGGTCGATCAGCGCCTGGCTGCCCGCCACGAAGGCGCCGCCGCTGCCCAGCGCCTTGCCCAGGGTGCCGACCAGGATCGGCACGTCCTCCACGCCGTGGGCGCGGCCCACACAGCCGTCGCCCTGTTCGCCGAGCACGCCAAGGCCGTGGGCGTCATCGATCATCAGCCAGGCCCTGTGGTGACGCGCCAGCGCGGCGAGGCCAGCGATGTCGGCCACGTCGCCGTCCATGCTGAAGACCCCGTCGCTGACCACCAGCTTCGGCGCCTCGGCGGGGGCGCGCTCGAGCAGCCGCGCGAGATCGGCCAGGTCGCCATGGTGGAAGCGCCGCGAGGGGGCTCCCGATAGGGCGGCGCCATCGAGCAGGGAGGCGTGGTTGAGGCGATCCTGGAACACCCGGGTCTCGCCATCGCAGAGCGCCTGGAGGGTGCCCAAGTTGGCCATGTAGCCGGTGGAGAAGAGCAGGGCGCGGGGGCGGCCGGTGAGCTCGGCCAGCCGGCACTCCAGAGCCTCGTGGACCGCCAGGTGGCCGCTGACCAGGTGCGAGGCGCGCCCGCCGGCACCAAGGCGGCGGGCGGCCCGGGCCATCGCCTCGGCCAGGCGCGGGTCACCGGCCAGCCCCAGGTAGTCATTGCCGGCGAAGTCCAGGGGGGCGGTATCGGGGGAGGCGGTACGGCGCTGGCGCCACAGGCCGCGTGCCCGGTGCGCCTCGCCGCGCTCGGCGAGGCGGCTTGGCCAGTCGCGGGTGGCCATGGCTCAGGCGCCGGCGTCGTAGGCGAGTTCGCTGGCCCGGGCGGCGGCCCCTGCTGCCGTCTGACGGGCCAGTGCGGCCTCGACGCCCGCCTGCATCCGGGCGTCGTCGGCGCAGGTCTGACGGCTTTCGGGATGCAGGCCGAGCCGGGCGAACAGCGCCCGGTCGCGCTGCGCCTGGGGGTTGGCGGTGGTCAGCAGCCGCTCGCCGTAGAAGATGGAGTTGGCGCCGGCCAGGAAGGCCAGCGCCTGGGTGGCATCGTCCATCTGCTCGCGGCCGGCGGAGAGGCGCACGTGGCTCTTCGGCATCAGGATGCGGGCCACGGCGATGGCGCGGATGAACTCGATGGGGTCCAGGTCCTCCACGTGCTCGAGCGGGGTGCCCGGCACCTTGACCAGCATGTTGATGGGCACCGACTCGGGGTGCGGCTCGAGCCGCACCAGCTGCTGGAGCAGGGCGGCGCGGTCGCGGGGGGCCTCGCCCATGCCCAGGATCCCGCCGGAGCACACCTTCATGCCGGCGTCGCGCACATGACCCAGGGTCTCCAGGCGGTCGGCGTAGGTGCGGGTGGTGATGATCTCGCCGTAGTAGTCCGGCGAGGTGTCGAGGTTGTGGTTGTAGTAGTCGAGCCCCGCCTCGGCCAGGCGCCCGGCCTGGTCGCCGTCCACCATGCCTAAGGTCATGCAGGTCTCGAGCCCCAGCGCCTTGACCCGGCGCACCATCTCCAGCACCGCCTCGAGGTCCTTCTCCCGCGGGCTCTTCCAGGCCGCGCCCATGCAGAAGCGGCTGGCGCCGGCCGCCTTCGCCGCCTCGGCCTGCTCGACCACCTTCTCGATCTCCAGCAGCTTCTCCCTGGAAAGCCCGGTGTTGTAGTGGCCCGACTGCGGGCAGTACTTGCAGTCCTCCGGGCAGGCACCGGTCTTGATGGAGAGCAGGGTGGAGACCTGCACGGCGTTCGGGTCGAAATGGGCGCGATGCACCCGCTGGGCGTGGAACAGCAGGTCGTTGAAGGGCAGGGCGAAGAGCGCCTCGATCTCGTCGAGGGTCCAGTCGTGGCGAGGCTGGGCCGTGGCGGCTAGGGTCAAGGAGTCGGCGGTCGAGATCGCATCGCGGGTATCGAACATGGGGGGGGCTCGCGTATGGTCAACTTGGATGTGATGAGTAAGTTGACGGAAAGCCTATCCCAGTGGCGCCTGTTGTCAACCCGGTCGGGCGTTGAGGTTGACAGATGGCTGCGTCGCCACCTGCCGGGTCGCTGCGCCTTCTGCCTGGGCAAGGCCGAGCGGGAGCGCCCCTGGTGCGCGGCCTGTTTCGCCGAGCTGCCCTGGAACCTGCCGGCCTGCCCGCGCTGCGCCGAACCCCTGCCCGGGCGCCCCGAGGCGAGGCCATGCGGGCGCTGCCTGCGCTCTCCGCCCGCCTTCACGCGCAGCCGGGTGCCGCTGCGCTATGAGCAGGAGGTGGCCGGGCTGGTGCAGCGCTTCAAGTTCGAGGCCTCTCCCCGGGCCGGGGCGGTGCTGCTGGCGCTGTTCGAGGCCGGCCTGCCGGAGACGGTCCTGGCCTGGCCCCAGGCCCTGGTGCCGGTGCCGCTGCACCCCTGCCGCGCCCGGGAGCGGGGCTTCGATCAGGGCGAGTGGCTGGCCAGACGCCTGGCGCGTCGGCTCGAGCGCCCGCTGGTGCAGGCACGCCGGTGTCGCGATACCCCCAGTCAGCGCGGCCTGGACCGCGATGAGCGCCGCCGCAACCTGAACCGCGCCTTCGTGATCGAGGCGGCGCTGCCCCCGCGGGTGGCGCTGCTGGACGATGTGATGACCACCGGGGCGACCCTGGAGGCCCTGGCGTCGGCCTGCCGCGCGGCGGGTGCCCGCGAGGTCGAGGCCTGGGCGGTGGCGAGAACGCCGCTGCCGTAAAGCAGCCGGCATCCGCCAGTAACGCTGACGGCTTTCTCCAGTAACGCTGACGGCTCTGCTAGCATGCGGGTTTTACTGCCGGAACTGCCGCTATGGAAACTTCCCCCCATCCCTTTGCCAGCCTCTCGCCCGCGCGGGTGGTGGCGGCGGTGGAGTCGCTGGGCTTCTGGCTGCCCGGCGAGCCCTTCACCCTCAACAGCTACGAGAACCGCGTCTACCTGGTGCATGACGACGAGCGGCGGCGCTGGGTGGTGAAGTTCTACCGTCCGGAGCGCTGGAGCGATGCGCGCATCCAGGAGGAGCACGATTTCCTGGCCGAGCTTGACGAGGCCGGGGTGGCCGTGGCCGCGCCCTGGCGCGACGACGAGGGCGTGAGCCTTCACCGCGCCGAGGGGTTTCGCTTCGCGCTCTTTCCCGGCCTGCCGGGCCAGGCCCCGGAGCTGGAGAATCCGTCACACCTGTTCGCCCTGGGGGAGCTGATCGGTGCCGTGCATGCGGTGGGCGAGCGCGGTCGCTTCGTCCATCGCGGTGCCATGGACCTGGACGAGATGGTGCTGGAGGCCCGGGAGCGGGTGCTGGCCAGCGCCTGGCTCGGCAGCCGCCAGCGCGAGGCCTATGCCCGGGTCACCGCGGCCCTGCACGAGCGGCTGGCCGACCACGCCTGGCCCGCCGAGCGGGCGATCCGTGTCCACGGCGACTGCCATATCGGCAATATCCTGGGCCGCGATGAGCACTTCGCGCTGGTGGATTTCGACGACTGCCTGATGGCGCCGGCGGTGCAGGACCTGTGGATGCTGATCACTGCCGAGCACGTCGAGGAGCGGCACATGCAGCTCTCGGAGGTGATGGAGGGCTACGAGGAGCATCGCGAGTTCGACCGCCGTGAGCTGGCCCTGATGGAGCCGCTGCGCACCCTGCGCCTGCTGCGCCACAGCGCCTGGCTGGTGGCGCGCTGGGAGGACCCGGCCTTTCCGGCGGCCTTTCCCTGGCTGGCCGACGAAGGCTACTGGGACGGCCAGATCCGCTCTCTGGAGCAGCAGCGCCAGGTGCTCGAACGTGAGCCCCGCTGGCTTGCCTGATGTCGGGGCTTGGCCCAACGCAAAGCGCCCCTGAGGAGGGGCGCTGTATCGCGAGAAAGGGGCGCTGTGTCGCGAGAAGGCGTTGCCTGCCTACTGGTCCGGGTCGGGACGCTCGGCGGGAATCGGGTTGGCGACCCCGGCCCCCTCGGCCTGGCGGCGCTGGATGTTGATCTTCTCGGACTGGTTCTCCTGCTCCTCGATGGAGAGTTCGCTGGCCAGCCGCAGCTCGAAGGCGTGCTCCGGGGTGAGTTCGCAGCGTCCGCTGTCGCAGGCGGCGATGCCGAAGCTGCCGTCCGCGTCGTAGGCGGCCGCCGACATCTCGCCTGAGTAGATCTCGCTGTCGCCGCCGTCGGTGGCGATGCAGGTCACGGACTTGGTGGTGATGCGCACCCGCTCGCCCTCGAGCCGGGCATCGCCCACCATGATGCAGTGGCTCGGCAGCTCAAAGGTGCCCTGACCGTTGGCGACCGGGCGCAGCAGGATGTCATCGCGGCGCGGCTCGTCCTGGTCCAGGGTGATGGAATCGATCACCTGCACCTCGAGGCGCGCGTCGGCGGGCAGTTCCAGGGTCGCGGCCAGCGCCAGAGACGGGCTCAGGAGGGCGGCCAGCAGCAGAAGGGTGGGGGTCTTGGTCATGTCGAGCTCTCGGAAGAAGTCGTGCACTGCATGAGAGCCAGGATTCTAGCACAGGGGGGCTGGGCCCTCCCATTTGCCACGGGGCAGAGGTGCGGCAGGTTGTCACGTGGCGAGCCTGCGCCACGCGGGGGCTTGCGCTAGAATGCGGGATTGACGTCAATTTATACTGTACAAGATATTTTTGTTGTATATCTTCTGTACATGAAAACCGATCAGGACGGGCTCGACGATGACCGAAGAAATCGCCAACCACTACCGGCAGATCCTCCTCGCACTGGGTGAGGATCCGGAGCGCGAGGGCCTGCGCGATACTCCCAAGCGTGCCGCCAAGGCGATGCAGTTCCTCAACCGCGGCTACGTCCAGTCGCTGGAGGAGATCGTCAACGGCGCCGTGTTCGAATCGGAGACCGACGAGATGGTGGTGGTCAAGGACATCGAGCTCTACTCCATGTGCGAACACCACCTGCTGCCCTTCATCGGCAAGTGCCATATCGCCTACCTGCCCAGCGGCCGGGTGCTCGGGCTCTCCAAGTTCGCGCGCATCGTCGACATGTTCGCCCGTCGCATGCAGATCCAGGAGAACCTGACCCGCCAGATCGCCGAGGCGGTGCAGCAAGTGACCG
The DNA here is from genome assembly GCF_003547075.1 of Halomonas sp. JS92-SW72. NCBI lineage: Bacteria > Pseudomonadati > Pseudomonadota > Gammaproteobacteria > Oceanospirillales > Halomonadaceae > Halomonas > Halomonas sp. JS92-SW72. The sequence goes on along the minus strand of NZ_CP032147.1, from coordinate 169,405 downwards.
ATGCCCGGGGCGTGGCGGTGGTGGTGGAAGCCAAGCATCTGTGCATGATGATGCGGGGCGTGGAGAAGCAGAACTCCAGCATGACCTCCTCGGTGATGCTGGGCGCCTTCCGCGACAACCCCTCCACCCGCCACGAGTTCCTGACCCTGGTCAGCGGACGCTGAGACCCACCCGCCAAGGAGATCGGCCATGCCGCTGCACGCCATCGATGACCAGCACTTCGATCATGACCTGGCCACGATCCGCATCAAGAACCTCCGCCTGCGCACCTACATCGGCATCAAGGAGGAGGAGATCCAGAACCGCCAGGACGTGGTGATCAACGCGGTGATCCGCTATCACGCGGACAAGGCGGTGGCCTTCAACCATATCGAGCAGGCGTTGAACTACCGCACCATCACCAAGCAGGTGATCGCCCATGTGGAAGGCAATCGCTTCCTGCTGCTGGAGCGGATGACCCGCGAGGTGCTGGACCTGGTGATGGCCCACGAGCAGGTGCTCACCGCCCAGGTCGAGATCGACAAGCCTCACGCGCTGCGCTTCGCCGACTCGGTCTCCATCACCCTCTCGGCCAGCCGCGACCCTCGCCGCCCCGTCTGAGCGGCCGGTCGCGCCGCTCCCCCGCAAGGCCCCGGTGCGCTTTGAGCCCCGGGGCCTTTGCGCTTAGCATGTGAGGCCCGTTCCCGTCCGCGCAATGGAGTGACCTTGGAAGGCGACACCCCGACCCCCGTTTCCCCCCGGCGCCGCTACGCCCCCTGGGCCATGGCCGCCATCGTCTCGGCCCTGCTGGCCCTGCTGCTGCAGGGGGCGCTGCTGCCCCTCAACCTGGCCGCCGCGGTGATGGCGCTGCTCGGCCTGCGCCAGATCCGCCGCGAGCCCGAGCGCTACATCGGCCGCCCCTTCTGCTGGCTCGCCATCGCCCTGGTGCTGATCCTCGCCGTGCTCACCGCCATGCTGGAGCCGACTCCGTCGGTGCCGCCGGCCGAGTACATGGTGCCGGACGAAGCGCAGCAGATGCCCGATGAGGGGCGCGCTCCGTCCGAGCCGGTCGCCGACGAGCGTTGACAAACTCGGCCACAGACGTGGCGCCCCCCCGCCGCGGTCCCGTATCCTAGGCGCTAGCCTGTCAGCCGGCCGCGCCCTGCCGTTCTCTACAACAATTTTGTTACAACAACACCGCCTTGCCCTCAGGAGATGCCCATGGAAGCCCTCAAGGAAACGCAGCTCTACTGTCCCTTCGCCTATATCGACGGCAGCTGGGTCGCCGCCGACAGCGGCGAGCAGATCCAGGTGCTCAATCCGGCCACCGGCGAGCCCATGGGTGACGTGCCGCGCCTGGGTCGCGTCGAGACCGAGCGCGCCATCGAGGCCGCCCATGCCGCTCTGCCGGCCTGGAAGGCGCTGACCGCCCTGGAGCGCGCCGATATCCTGATGAAGTGGCACGACCTGATGCTCGAGCACCAGGACGATTTGGCCATGATCATGACCTTCGAGCAGGGCAAGCCGCTCAAGGAGGCCGCCGGCGAGATCGCCTATGCGGCGAGCTTCCTGCGCTGGTTCGCCGAGGAGGCGCGGCGCATCTACGGCGAGACCATTCCCGCCGCCAAGGCCAACCAGCGCATCGTGGTCACCAAGCAGCCGGTGGGGGTGGTCGGCGCCATCACGCCGTGGAACTTCCCCTCGGCGATGATCACCCGCAAGGCGGGCGCGGCGCTGGCCGCCGGCTGCACCATCGTGGTCAAGCCGGCCAGCCAGACGCCGTTCTCGGCCACGGCGCTGGCGCTGCTGGCCGAGCGCGCCGGTGTGCCCCGCGGCGTCTTCAACGTGGTGCCGGGCCGCGCCGGCGAGATCGCCGCCGCCATGACCGAATCCCCGCTGGTGCGCAAGATCACCTTCACCGGCTCCACCGAGGTGGGCCGCGAGCTGATGGCCAACGCCGCCCGGCACATCCAGAAGATCTCCCTGGAGCTGGGCGGCAACGCCCCCTTCATCGTCTTCGAGGACGCCGACCTGGACGCCGCGGTGGAGGGGGCCATGGCCGCCAAGTTCCGCAACGCCGGCCAGACCTGCGTCTGCACCAACCGCTTCCTGGTGCAGTCCAGCGTGGTCAACGCCTTCTGCGAGAAGCTCGCCGTGGCCATGCACAGCGAGCTCAAGGTGGGCGACGGCACCCAGGAGGGCATCAACATCGGCCCGCTGATCGACGACAAGGCGGTGGCCAAGGTCAGCGAGCACATCCAGGACGCCGTGGACAAGGGCGCCGAGCTGCTGATGGGCGGCCATCCCCACCCGCTGGGCGGCAACTTCTTCACCCCGACCCTGGTCAGCTTCGCCACCTCCAGCATGAAGGTGGCCCACGAGGAGACCTTCGGTCCCCTGGCCGCGGTGTTCCCCTTCGACGACGAGGAGAGCGCCGTCGAGATGGCCAACGACACCGAGTACGGCCTCGCCGCCTACTTCTACTCCCGCGACCTGGGCCGCGTGTGGCGCGTCGCCGACGCCCTGGAGTACGGCATGGTGGGCATCAATACCGGGCTGATCTCCAACGCCGCCGCCCCCTTCGGTGGGGTCAAGGCGTCCGGCCTCGGCCGCGAGGGCGGCCACCAGGGGCTGGAGGAGTTTCTGGAGACCAAGTACCTCTGCATCGATCTTGGCTGATCAGCCGTTCTGGAAGCAAAAAGCCCGCGACATGGTCGCGGGCTTTTTCGTCAGATAGCAGGCGTCAGTGGCGGAAGTGGCGCATGCCGGTGAAGACCATGGCGATACCCGCCTCGTTGGCGGCGTCGATCACCTCCTGGTCGCGCATGGAGCCGCCCGGCTGGATCACCGCGGTGATGCCGGCCGCCGCCGCGGCGTCGATGCCGTCGCGGAAGGGGAAGAAGGCGTCAGAGGCCATCACCGAGCCGGGCACCGAGAGGCCCTCGTCGGCGGCCTTGATGCCGGCGATGCGGGCCGAGTAGACGCGGCTCATCTGGCCGGCGCCCACGCCGATGGTCTGGCCATCCTTGGCGTAGACGATGGCGTTGGACTTGACGTACTTGGCCACCTTCCAGGCGAAGGCCAGGTCGCGCAGCTCCTGCTCGGTGGGCACCCGCTCGCTGACCACGGTGAGCTCGTCGCGGCCGACCATGCCGAGGTCGCGGTCCTGGACCAGCAGGCCGCCGGTGACGCGCTTGAAGTCGTGGGCGTGCTCGCGCTCGCCCGGCCAGTGGGCACCGACGTCGAGCAGGCGCACGTTCTGTTTCTCGGCGACGATGGGCAGGGCGTCCTCGGCGACCCCGGGGGCGATGATCACCTCGACGAACTGGCGGTCGATGATGGCGCGGGCGGTCGCGGCGTCCAGTGGCACGTTGAAGGCGATGATGCCGCCGAAGGCGCTGGTGGGGTCGGTGGCGAAGGCCTTGTCGTAGGCCTCGAGCGCGGTGGCGCCCACCGCCACGCCGCAGGGGTTGGCGTGCTTGACGATGACGCAGGCGGTGTCGGTGAAGGCCTTGACGCACTCGAAGGCGGCATCGGTATCGGCGACGTTGTTGAAGGAGAGCTCCTTGCCCTGCAGCTGGGTGGCGGTGGCGACGCTGGCCTCGCTGGCCCCTGCCTCGACGTAGAAGGCCGCGCTCTGGTGCGGGTTCTCGCCGTAGCGCATGGTCTGCTTCTTCTCGAACTGCAGGTTGTAGGTGCGCGGGAAGCCATCCTCGCCGCCGGGCACCCGCTGGCCGAGGTAGTCGGCGATGGCGGCGTCGTAGCCGGCGGTGTGCTCGAAGGCCTTCACGGCGAGATCGAAGCGGGTGGCGTCACTCACCGCGCCGTCCTGGGCGGCGATCTCCGCCAGCACCCGGGCATAATCGCCGGCGTCCACCACGATGGTGGTATGGGCGTGGTTCTTGGCGCAGGCGCGCACCATGGTGGGGCCGCCGATGTCGATGTTCTCGATGGCATCCGTGAGGGTGCAGTCCGGCTTCGCCACGGTCTGGGCGAAGGGGTAGAGGTTGACCACCACCATGTCGATGGGAGCGATGCCGTGCTCGGCCATCACCGCATCGTCCTGGCCGCGGCGGCCGAGGATGCCGCCGTGGATCTTCGGGTGCAGGGTCTTGACGCGACCGTCCATGATCTCGGGGAAGCCGGTGTGCTCGGACACCTCGGTGACGGCGATGCCGTTCTCCTGGAGCAGGCGGAAGGTGCCGCCGGTGGAGAACAGCTCGACGCCGCGCTCGGACAGGCCGCGGGCAAAGTCGACGATGCCGGTCTTGTCCGAGACGCTGATCAGGGCGCGGCGAACCGGGGTGGGGGAGGCTTGGGCCATGGGGGTCACTCTCTGCTGACGGGTGGGACGAACAATCGGGGCGGCATGGGCATGACATGCCGAAGGGAGCCAGCGGCTCCCTTCGTGAATGGGTCAGATCAGGTCGTACTGCTTGAGCTTCTTGCGCAGGGTGCCGCGGTTGAGGCCGAGCATCTCGGCGGCGCGGGTCTGGTTGCCCTGGGTGTGGTCGAGCACGGCGGCCATCAGCGGGGCTTCCACCTCGGCCATCACCATGGCGTAGAGCCCGGTGACCTCGCCGCCGTCCAGGTGGGCGAAGTAGCGGCGCATGGCGAGGTCCACCGCCTCGCGCAGCGGGCGCTGGCCGACGGACTCGTCGAGCGCCTGGGGGCGTTGGCCCTCCAGCCCGTTGAGTTCCTGGCCATGTCCAGACAGCTCGGGGTTCGGGGGAAAGGCTTGGCTGGTCATGCGGCTCGTGTTCCTTTCGACGTCATGCCCTCCCGCTTGGGCGCGGCGGCCTCGAGGGGGGCGTGACGAAAGCAGTCGTCGATGAAGCGATGCTGGGCGGCGGCGCTCTGAAGGCCGTTGAAGATGGCCTTGTAGTCGCGCTGTCTCTCCGCCGTGAGGCGGGTGTCGCCGGCCAGGTACCAGCCGACGTGCTTGCGCGCGATGCGCACGCCCATGTGCTCGCCGTAAAAGTCGTGAAGGGCCGTGAGATGATCGCGCAGCACCGCGGCGCGCTCCTCGTCGGCCGGGGGCGCCAGGCGCTCCCCATGGCGGAGGTAGTGGTCGATCTCGCGAAAGATCCAGGGGTTGCCCTGGGCGCCGCGACCCACCATCACCGCATCCGCCCCAGTATAGTCGAGGACGGCGGCGGCCTTCTCCGGCGAGTCGATATCGCCGTTGGCGAAGACGGGAATGCCCACCGCCGCCTTGATCTCGGCGATGGTGTCGTACTCGGCCTGGCCGGTGAAGCGCTGCTGGCGGTGGCGGCCGTGCACGGAGAGGGCCTGGATGCCGGCGGCCTCGGCCAGCCGCGCGATGCGCACCCCGTTGTTGCTCTCGGCGCACCAGCCGGTGCGGATCTTGAGGGTCACCGGCACCCGTACCGCCGCCACCACCGTGTCGAGGATCTCGGCCACCAGCGCCTCGTCGCGCAGCAGCGCGGAGCCGGCGGCCTTGTTGCACACCTTCTTGGCCGGGCAGCCCATGTTGATGTCGATGATCTCGGCGCCCATCTCGGCATTCAGCCGCGCCGCCTCGGCGAGCATCTCGGCATCGCCGCCGGCGATCTGCACGGCACGGGGGCCGGGCTCACCGCGGTGGTCCATGCGCAGGCGCGACTTGCGGGTATGCCACAGGCTCGGATCCGAGGTGACCATCTCGCCCACCACCAGCCCCGCGCCCAGCCGCCGGCAGAGCTGGCGGAAGGGGCGATCGGTGACGCCGGCCATCGGCGCCAGGATCAGCCGGTTGGGCAGGGCGTGGTCACCGATGCGGGGCAGGGACGGGCGGGTGTCGGGCATGGTGTCGGACGGTGATGGCATGAGGGGGGCATATCATACGCCCCCGGTCGGATGGGGTGAAGTGGCGAAGGGTCGCGTCTAGCGCGCCCGCCGCCCGGTAAGCCGCACCCAGCCGTCGCTGGTGACCGGCTCGTCCATGGCCAGGCCCTGGGCGCGATAGGCCTCGAGGACCTCCTCGGCCTGGCCCGCGAGGATGCCGGAGAGCGCCAGGCGCCCCCCGGGGGCGACGTGGCCAGCGATCATCGGCGCCAGCGCCACCAGTGGGCCGGCGAGGATATTGGCCACCACGATGGGGAAGGTCTCGGCGTCGTCGAGCTGTTCGGGGTAGCAGAGCCGGAAGCGGCCCTCGTCGATGGCGTTGCGCTCGGCGTTGTCGCGGCTGGCCTGCAGCGCCTGGGGGTCGATGTCGGTGCCGATGGCGCTGGCCGCGCCGAGCCTGAGCGCGGCGATGGCGAGGATCCCCGAGCCGGTGCCGATGTCCAGGACCGCCCGGCCGTGGAGGCTATCGGCCACCGCCAGGCCGTCGAGCCAGGCCAGGCAGAGCGCCGTGGTGGGGTGGGTGCCGGTGCCGAAGGCGAGCCCCGGGTCCAGGTGCAGGTTGACGGCGCCGGGCTCCGGCGGCTCGTGCCAGCTTGGCACGATCCACAGCCGCTCGCCCATCTGCATGGGCTGGAAGTCGTCCATCCACTCCCGCTCCCAGTCGCGGTCGGCCAGCAGTTCCACCTCGATCTCGGGGCAGGGCTCCTCGGGGAGCTCGGCGGCCCAGGCCTGGCGCACCCGGTCGAGCATGGCCTCGACGCCCTCCAGGTCGTCGTAGAGGCCGGTGAGCACCGTCTCGTTCCACAGCGGGGTGCTGCCGCGCTCGGGCTCGAAGACGGGGTCGTCGTGGGCATCCTGCAGGGTGATGGCGGTGGCGCCCTCGTTGAGCAGCAGCTCCTCGAGGGTCTCGGCCTGCTCGGGGGGAATATGGGCCTTGAGTTGCAGCCAGGGCATGGCGGTGTTCCGTGATGTGGAAAGGAGAGAGGGCAACGCAAGCGGGGCGGCCGAGGCCGCCCCGCGGAAGTCGCCGGGGAGCGTCACATCCCCAGCTTCTTCTCCAGGTAGTGGATATTGACCCCACCCTGCTGGAAGTAGCCGTCGCGCACCAGGTCCTTGTGCAGGTCGGTGTTGGTCTTGATGCCCTCCACCAGCAGCTCGTCCAGGGCGACCCGCATGCGGGTCAGCGCGGTCTCGCGGTCGGCCCCCCAGGTGATCAGCTTGCCGATCAGGGAGTCGTAGTGGGGCGGCACCGTGTAGCCGGTGTAGACGTGGGAGTCCATGCGCACCCCGAGGCCACCCGGCGGGTGGTAGAGGGTCACCTTGCCGGGGGAGGGCATGAAGGTGCGGGCATCCTCGGCGTTGATCCGGCACTCGAAGGCGTGGCCCGAGAGCTTGACCTCCTCCTGAGTGATCGACAGCGGCAGGCCGGAGGCGATGCGCAGCTGCTCGCGGACGATATCCACACCGGTCACCATCTCGGTGACGGGGTGTTCGACCTGCACCCGGGTATTCATCTCGATGAAGAAGAACTGGCCGTCCTCGTAGAGGAACTCGAAGGTACCGGCGCCGCGGTAGCCGATGGTGATGCACGCCTGGCGGCATGCCTCGAGCACGTCGGCGCGGGCCTTCGGGTCGAGCATGGGGGCCGGGGCCTCCTCGATCACCTTCTGGTGGCGGCGCTGCAGGGAGCAGTCGCGGTCATAGAGGTGAATGGCGTTGCCCTGGCCGTCGGCCAGCACCTGCACCTCCACGTGGCGAGGATTCTCGAGGAACTTCTCCATGTAGACGGTGCCGTCGCCGAAGGCCGCGTGGGCCTCGGTGCGGGTCACGGTCACCGCGGAGAGCAGATGGGCCTCGGTGTGCACCACGCGCATGCCACGACCACCGCCGCCGGCGGCCGCCTTGATGATCACCGGGTAGCCGATGCGCCGGGCAACGGCGACGATCTCGCCCTCGTCATCCTCCGGCAGCGGACCGTCGGAGCCCGGCACCGTGGGCACACCGGCCTTCTTCATCGATTCGATGGCGCTGACCTTGTCGCCCATCAGGCGGATGGTCTCCGCCCGGGGGCCGATGAAGGCGAAGCCGGAGCGCTCGACCTGCTCGGCGAAGTTGGCGTTCTCGGAGAGGAAGCCGTAGCCGGGGTGGATGGCGCTGGAATCGGTGACCTCCGCGGCGCTGATCAGCGCCGGGATGTTGAGATAGGACTGGGCCGAGGCGGCCGGGCCAATGCAGACGGCCTCGTCGGCCAGGCGCACGTGCATCAGCTCGCGGTCGGCCTTGGAGTGGACCGCCACCGTCTTGATGCCCAGCTCCTTGCAGGCGCGCAGGATACGCAGGGCGATCTCGCCGCGATTGGCGATGAGTACCTTGTCCAGCATGATGAATCCGCCAGTGTCAGGTGAATGAAGAGGTGCGGCGACGTCAGCCGAGCACGATCAGCGGCTGGTCGAACTCCACCGGCTCGCCGTCATCGACCAGGATCGCCTCGACCACGCCGTCGCGGTCGGCCTCGATCTGGTTCATCATCTTCATGGCCTCGACGATGCACACGGTGTCGCCCTTCTTGACGCTGGAGCCCACCTCGATGAAGGGCTTGCTGCCCGGAGCCGGGCTGCGATAGAAGGTGCCCACCATGGGGGAGGTGATGGCCTGGCCCTGATAGCCGGGGCCTTCATCGGCATCGGCCGGGGCCGCCGCCGGGGCCTGGGGAGCGGGCTGGGTCGGTGCGGCATAGCCCTGGGGCATGATGGGCTGCCAGCTCGCGCCGTTGGGATGGCGGCTGATGCGCACCGACTCCTCACCCTCCTGGATCTCGATTTCGCTGATGTTGGACTCTTCGAGCAGCTCGATCAGCTTCTTGACCTTGCGGATATCCATGACGTTGTCCCGATCGCTTGGGTGCAGTGAATGAGGGCTGGCCCGGTGGCGCTGTCAACCCGGACCAACTTGCCATAGATCGCGGCAAGATGGCGTCTCTTACCGCTCTAATGGCCTTGAAAAAGGGATGACGCCGGAGTTTGCCGAAAATCCACGGGGAAGTCCAGTAGCGCGCAGAACGCCGTTCGAACCGCGGATTTAAACGGCTGTTTGACGACGTTCGCGACCGGCCGTCGACGGCAGGGTCAGCTCGTCTGGCCGTTCAGCCAGTCGAGCACCCCCTGGAGATGGGAGGCCAGCCCCGGGGCACGCATCTCGCCCTGGATGCGTGCCTCGCGCAGCTCCTCCTTGCCGTGGAAGAAGAGCAGGCTGGGCGGGCCGAACAGCCCGAAGTGGTCGAGCAGCTCCCGGGAGGCGCTGCCCGAGTCGGTCACATCGACGTTGATGCGGGCGAAGGCGGCGAGCGGCTCGGCAACGCGGGGATCGGGGTAGACCTGACGCTCCATCTGCTTGCAGGAGATGCACCAGTCGGCGGTGAAGTGGACGAAGACCGGGCGGGCGTCGCCTACCGAGGCCAGCGCCTGCTGCAGCTCATCGAGCCCTTCGACGGTGGTGACCTCGGCCGGCTCCACCGCTGCCGCGCCGCCACCACCACCGCCCAGATTGGCCAGGGGGCGCAGCGGGTCATGGGCGCCGCTGGCGGCCCCCAGCACCAGGGCCAGGCCCCAGGCCAGCAGCAGCATGCCGGCGGCCTGGCGCACCCGCGGCCAGCCCTGGGGCAGGTTGACCGACATGGCCCCCAACGCCAGGGCGCTGCCGATGGCCAGGCCCGCCCACAGCAGCAGTGCCACCGCCGAGGGCAGCAGGCGCTCCACCAGCCAGATGGCCACCCCCAGCAGCAGGATGCCGAAGGCGATCTTGACGCCGTTCATCCAGGCGCCGCTGCGCGGCAGCAGGGTGGTGCCGAAGGTGCCTACCAGCAGCAGCGGTACCCCCATGCCGAGCCCCAGGGCGAGTAGCGCCGCGCCGCCCAGCATGGCGTCGCCGGTGGTGGAGATGAACACCAGGGCGCCGGCCAGCGGCGCGGAGACGCAGGGGGAGACCACCAGCACCGACAGCGCCCCGGCCAGGGCCAGGCCGCCCGGGCCGCTCTGCTGGGCGCGGGCCTGCCAGGCATCGATCCGCGAACTCAGGCGCGGCGAGGTGCGCAGCTCGAAGGCGCCGAACATGGCCAGGGCGAAGAGGGCGAAGAGCACCGCAAAGGTGATCAGCACCGGTGCCGACTGCAGCCGGGCCTGCAGGTTGAGGCCGGCACCGAACAGGCCCATCAGTACGCCCACGGCGGCGTAGGTGAGCGCCATCCCGGCCACGTAGCTCAGCGAGAGCACGAAGGCGCGGGGACGCCCGGGGTTCTGGCCGACGATGATCGAGGAGAGGATCGGCACCATGGGCAGCACACAGGGGGTAAAGGTCAGCCCCAGGCCGGCCAGGAAGAAGAGCCCGAGCACCAGCGGCAGGCTGGCCTCGGCCATCAGGCGCTGGAAGCGGCCGTCATCGCTCTGGGGGGCGGCGGGGCCGGTGGGCGTGGCGGACCCGTCACCCGTACCCCCCGCGCTGCTGCCGTTGCCGCCCACCAGAGCGGCGAAGGCCGCCGGCGCGGCGCGCTCCGGCGCCTCCAGGGAGACGCGCTCCGGCGGGTAGCAGAGGCCGGCATCGGCGCAGCCCTGGAAGGTGAAGGCGAGCGGGAAGGGGCCGCTGACCCCCTCCTCGAGGGGCACCTCGAGCAGCATGGTGTCGCGGAAGACGTAGACATCGCCCATGAATTCGTCGCTGGTGAACTCCCCCTGGGGAATCTCCGGCTCGCCCAGGGTCACGGCGTCGGACGTCACCGCCAGCTGGTGGCGGTAGAGGTAGTGCTCGGGGGTGACTTCGACCCCCACGTAGAGGGTCTCGCCGTCGTGCCAGGCCTGGGGCTGGAACGCCTCCAGCACCGGCAGGAACTGCTGGGAGCTGGAGGAGGAGAACCACTGCGCCTGGGCGGCCAGCGGCAGCAGCATCATCAGGAGCAGCGGGGCGAGGCGTCTGGCGATCATGTCGGGCATCCTTATCCTTGCGGGTGTCGGGGCGAACTCGGACTAGAGACCCATGGCCGGCGGCGCGGTTCCCCGCGATGGCGGCCGGGGCGCTGGAGTTCGCAGTGGTGCTAGGATAGCGCAGAAGCACGCGGCAGTCGGCGTGCCGCGTCCTGCGTCGTCTGCGCCCCATTGTCGCATCGCGCGGACCTACGTTCATTAGACAGGGATTATCACGACATGGCCTGGAAAAGCTGGCGCGCCGCCCGGCGCCGCAGGAAGGAGGAGGCGCTGGAGCGCCCCCGCTATGGCTGGATCTGGAAGCCGCTGGTGGCACTGGCGGGGCTCTACTTCTTGGTCACCATCGCACTGGGGATCTGGTGGAGCCAGCCGCCGGCCCCCTTCGACGTGGAGCAGGCGACCCTCGAGCGCCGCGGCGAGGCCGCCTATGCGCCGGCGGCGCGGGGCACGGTGACGGTGGCGACCCTGGCCGAGACGGTGGCGACGCTGCTCGACAAGCCCGGCGGCTACCTGCGCAACGACATCGCCCCGCCGGGCGTCTGGCTGGACAACATGCCCAACTGGGAGCTCGGTGTGCTGGAGGTCTCCCGAGACCTGGCCCGCGCCCTGCCCGGAATGGCGGCGGAGCGCAGCGACCCCCTCGAGGAGGCTCGCGAGCGGCTCGAGGGGGATGACCGCGACTGGTTCTACCCCACCACCGAGCAGCGCCTCGAGCAGGCCGTCGCGGCTCTGGATGCCCAGCTCGGCGAGCTGGGCGCCGACCGGGACGGTTTCGTGCCCGGCCAGGGCCTGGGCGAGTGGCTGGAGCGCAGCGCGGCGCGCCTGGATGACCTCGCCCTGCGCCTGGCGGCCAGCGTCGGCAGCCACGAGGCGCTGACCGAGCTTGCCGTGGAGACCGAATCGCTGCCGCCGCGGACCCCCTGGCACCGGGTCGATGACATCTTCTTTGAGGCCCGCGGTACCGGCTGGGCCCTGGCCCAGCTGCTCGAGGGCGTGCAGCGCGACCAGGCCGACGTGCTGGCCGAGAGCGGCGCCGAGGCCGAGTGGGAGCGCCTGCTGGCGGAGCTCTCCATGACCCAGCGGCGGCTGTGGAGCCCGGTGGTGCTCAACGGTTCCGGCTTCGGGCTGTTCGCCAATCACTCCCTGGTGATGGCGCTGCACATGACGCGGGCGCGGGATCTCGCCGCCCAGCTGGCCGAGCGTCTGGCCGAACCGCCTGCGGCCCTGGCGGCGCCGGCAGAAGCCACCGCGTCGATCCCCGAGGAGGGGGAGGAGGCGGAGCCCGTGGAGCCACCGGTGGTGGAGGTGGAGCGCCTCGAGGAGGAGCTTGTCGAGCCGCCCCCCGAGGGGCTGGCCGCGCCGGAGGAGTGAGCCGCTCGCGCCCCTGAATGCAGCAGGGCCGCCCTATCGGGCGGCCCTGCTGGGTCTGGCCGGGTGCCAGTTGGAAGGATCAGGCCTTCTCGTAGGCGGCCACGGCCTTCTCGATGGCCTTGCGGGCGGCCTCGGCGCCTTCCCAGGACTCCACCTTGACCCACTTGCCCTTCTCGAGATCCTTGTAGTTCTCGAAGAAGTGGGCGATCTGCTGGCGCAGCAGCTCGGGCAGGTCGGTCACTTCCTGGACCTCATCGTAGAGGCTGGAGAGCTTGGCGTGGGGCACGCAGACCAGCTTGGCGTCCTCGCCGGCCTCGTCGGTCATGTTGAGCACGCCCACCGGACGGGCGCGGATGATGGCGCCGGGCTGGACCGGGTAGGGGGTGACCACCAGGGCGTCCAGCGCATCGCCGTCGTCGGCGAGGGTGTGCGGGATGAAACCGTAGTTGGCCGGGTAGAACATGGGGGTGGCCATGAAGCGGTCGACCAGCAGGGCTCCCATGTCCTTGTCGATCTCGTACTTGATCGGCGCATGGTTGGCCGGGATCTCGATCGCCACGTAGACGTCGTTGGGGAGGTCCTTGCCGGCAGGGATGTTGTCGAAGTTCATCGTCGCTTCCTTGGGTTGGAGATCAGCCTGGTCAATTGCTGAGCGAAAAATCCGCGAAATTATACGGAGCGGGCACCGGGATTACCAATGCGACATAGGTGCCGAGCTAGCCCGCGGAGGCAGCGGCCTGGGTGGATGCGGCTTAGGTTGACACCACGCGGGGGCGCCGGGAGTGTATCATGGGCGCCGGCGGGGTTCGCCGGCTGCCGATCCGGGCGGCGCGGGTCCCTGGGGAAGATCGACTCGGCGCTCAAGGAGAAGCCTCTTGGGATCTGCGCAGCTGTCATTGAGTTACGGCCAGGCCTACGTGGCGCCGGATCGGCGCCATCACCGCAGCTCCATGTCGGTGCGCTTTCCGCAGCCCGGGCAGCTCAATGCCAAGGGCGCCTGCGCGGTGATCAGCGACTCCATCCGGCGCAACTCCATGGCCAAGCAGGCCGGGGACCTCAGTGTGCGCGGCTTCCTGGCCGACTACTACTCCACCCCCGACCACTGGGACGTCAAGACCTCGGCGACCCGAGTGCTGCGCGCCCTCAACGGCTGGTGCTTCAGCCAGAGCCAGTGCGTGGCCGAGGGCAGCTATGTCTCCTCGCTGTCGGCCATGGTCTATCGTGGCCGCATCGCCCACCTGTTCCACCTGGGCGATACCCTGGTGTTTCGCCTGCGCGGCGCCGAGTTCGAACAGCTCAGCCGCGACCATGTCACCGACCTCGGCGGCTATCGCTACCCCTCCCGGGCGCTGGGCATGGATAACAGCATCGATATCGACTATGCCCAGTTTCCCATCAAGCAGGGCGATATCTTCCTGTTCACCACCCAGGCGGTGCTGGGCACCCTGATGCCCTCCGAGTATGTGCAGCTGATCCGCCAGGATGTCAGCGACCTCAACGCCGCCTGCGACCGGCTGGCCGAGGCGGCGGTGCAGCGGGCCCAGGCCCGCGGCTATGGCGCCGAGCAGTTCTGCTTCCAGCTGGTTCGCATCGACGAGCTGCCCGACGAGCAGCCCGACCACCCCGGTCGCGCCTACGGCGAGCTGCCGATTCCGCCGGAGCTCGCGCCGGGGGATCGCCTGGACGGCCTGCAGGTCGAGGCGGTGCTCTCGCGCACCGCCCAGTCGCGGGTCTACCGGGTGCGGGACGTGCACACCGAGCGGGAGATGGTGATGAAGGCGCCGAGCCCGGAGCTCTCCAACCGCAACGCCTACCTGGAGCACTTCCTGCTGCAGCAGTGGGTGGTGGAGCGGGTCAAGTCGCCCTTCGTGGTGAGGATCATGGAGTCCTCCCGGCCGCGCCGCTACCTCTACTACCTGATGGCCTACGTGGAGGGCGAGACCCTCACCGAGTGGGCCAGGCGGCACCCTCAGGCGAGCCTGGTGCAGCGCCTGGACATCGCCAATCAGCTCGGCAAGGCGATCCAGGCACTGCATCATCGCGACATCCTGCACCAGCAGATCTATCCGGGGAACGTGCTGATCGATGCCCACGGTCAGGTGGTGCTCACCGACTTCAGCGCCTGTCGGGCCCGGGAGGGAGGGGGGCATCGCGATGCCCGGGAGCTGTTGCGCCAGGTAGGCCTCACCGAGCACAGCGCCCCCGAGTACGCCCTGGACGATTCGGTGGGCCGGCGCAGCGACCAGTACTCCTATGCGTCCACCGTCTACTGGCTGCTCACCGGCGAGCTGCCCTACGAGCTCACGCCCAATCGCCTGCGCAGCCACACCGACCTCGAGCAGCTGACCTACCGCAGCGCGCGCACCCGCAATCCCGAGGTGCCGCCGGCCCTGGACGAGGCGCTGCGCCGCGCCCTGGACCCCCAGCGCTCGCTGCGCTTTCGGCGCATGTCGGAGTTCCGCCGCGCGCTGCGCCAGCCCCTCGCCACCGAGCCGCATGGCGCCGGCCCGCGCGCCCGGCCGCGGCTGTTTCGGGATCCCGGCCACTTCTGGCAGGGCGTGGCCGGCATCCTGCTGCTGCTGCTGATTCTCTCCTGGCTGCTGCGATAGGCGCTTCTGGCGCTTGAGCTCTTGCTAGAGCTTGAACTCCGGCAGCTTGCGCTCGACCCGGTGCAGCGCCAGCCTGGCCACCTTGGGCAGGCCGTTCTCGAAGGGCGGGAAGTCCTCGCCCTGGATCAGCGGCGACAGGTACTGGCGGCACGCCTCGGTGATGCCGAAGCCATCCTCGCGGATGTACTCCCTGGGCATGAACTTCTCGCGGTTGGCGACCTCGGCCAGCGGGGCCGGCTCGATGGTCCAGCGGTAGGGGGTGTCGGAGACGCGCTTGATGGCAGGCATCATGGAGTTCTTGCCGGCGATCGCCAGCTCCACCGCCTTCTCGCCCACCGCGTAGGCCTGCTCCACGTCGGTCTTCGAGGCCAGGTGGCGGGCGGCGCGCTGCAGGTAGTCGGCCACCGCCCAGTGGTACTTGTAGCCCAGGTCCTGCTTGACCATGCCGGCAAGCGTGGGGGCCACGCCGCCGAGCTGGCGGTGGCCGAAGGCGTCGGTGTTGCCGGAGTCGGCCAGGAAGGTGCCGTCCTCGTAGCGGGCCCCCTCGGAGACCACGATCACGCAGTAGCCATACTTCTTGACCGCCTCGTCGACCCTGGCCATCACCGCGGAGCGATCGAAGGCCACCTCGGGGAAGATCACCAGGTGGGGCGGCTCGCCCTCGCCGTTGCCGGCGAGGGCGCCGGCGGCGGCGATCCAGCCGGCGTGGCGGCCCATCACCTCGAGCACGAACACCTTGGTGGAGGTGGCACACATGGAGGCGATATCCAGGGAGGCCTCCAGGGTGGAGGTGGCGATGTACTTGGCCACGCTGCCGAAGCCCGGGGAGTTGTCGGTGATCGGCAGGTCGTTGTCCACGGTCTTGGGCACGTGGATGGCGGTGAGCGGGTAGCCGAGCTTCTCGGAGAGCTGGGAGACCTTGAGGCAGGTGTCGGCGCTGTCGCCGCCGCCGTTATAGAAGAAGTAGCGGATGTCGTGGGCGCGGAACACCTCGATCAGCCGCTCGTACTGGGCGCGGTGGCTTTCGATGTCCTTGAGCTTGTAGCGGCAGGAGCCGAAGGCGCCGCCCGGGGTGTGGCGCAGCGCGGCAATCGTCTCGTCGGACTCCCGGCTCACGTCGATCAGGTCCTCGGTGAGGGCGCCGATGATACCGTTGTGGCCGGCATAGACCTTGCCGATCTGGTCCGGGTGGCGGCGGCAGGCCTCGATCACGCCGCAGGCGCTGGCATTGATCACGGCGGTGACGCCGCCGGACTGGGCGTAGAAGGCATTGTGGGCCATGGGGCTGTTCCTGCTCCTGGTCGCTGCTGGTCGGGGATAGGGTGACGAAAGTCGGAGGATTCTAGCCGAAAGCGGCCGAGGCTGCATCCGGGGCACTCCTTGCTGTCGCAGATGGCAGTGCCGCTCAAGGCTGTTCCGGCGACAGGCCTCGAGGGGGCGCTACGAGTACGTCCTTGTAGGCTACCTCGGCCCTGCGGCGCTCTCGCGTCCCGCTCCGCTTGCAGGACCGGGGCTGGCCATCCTTGGCCAGCCCGTTCGGAGTAATACTCCTCACCCCTGGTCCTCGGACCCCCTCTCCGGCCTGCCCCCGGCGCCTTTCGCTATCTCCCTCTCGTCACCTGCGATAGCTCTGTCCGGGGTCGCCGGGCGCTGGAGGGGCTCCCGGCGCCATGCTAGTCTCGCCACACCCTGCCGCGGTGGGATGCCGCGGCGCACGTCGGTAGTCAGGAGAGCGCATGCACGTCCATATCCTCGGTATCTGCGGCACCTTCATGGGCAGCCTGGCGCTGCTGGCCCGGGAGCTTGGCCATACGGTCAGCGGCTCGGATGCGGGGGTCTATCCGCCCATGAGCACCCAGCTCGAGGAGGCGGGCATCGCGCTTTGCGAGGGCTATGCCCCGGCCAACCTCGCGCCGCGCCCCGACCTGGTGGTGATCGGCAATGCGCTCTCCCGGGGCAATCCCGAGGTGGAGGCGGTGCTCGACATGGGCCTGCCCTATGTCTCCGGCCCCCAGTGGCTGGCCCAGCAGGTGCTGCCCGGGCGGCGGGTGATCGCGGTGGCCGGCACCCACGGCAAGACCACCACGGCGAGCCTCGTCGCCTGGCTGCTGGAGTCCGCGGGCCAGGCCCCCGGCTTCCTGATCGGCGGGGTGCCGCGCAACTTCGGCGTCTCTGCGCGCCTCGGGGCCCCGGGCGCCCCCTTCGTGGTGGAGGCCGACGAGTACGACACTGCCTTCTTCGACAAGCGCTCCAAGTTCGTCCACTACCGCCCCGAGATCGCGGTGCTGGGCAACCTCGAGTTCGATCATGCGGATATCTTCGAGGACCTTGCCGCCATCGAGCGGCAGTTCCACCACCTGGTGCGTACCGTCCCGGGCCGCGGGCGGCTGCTGGTGGCCGACGGCGAGCCGGCGCTCGACCGCGTGCTGGCCATGGGTGCCTGGACGCCGGTCGCTCGCTTCGGCCGGGACGCCGCGAGCGCCTGGCGCTACGAGCTCGAACGCGAGGACGCCTCGCGCTTCCGGGTGATCCACCAGCAGGGGGAGGGCGATGACAGGGTCGACGAGGATGCCGTGGTGGACTGGCCGCTGACCGGCGACTACAACGCCAGGAATGCCCTGGCGGCGCTGGCCGCCGCCCACGCCTGCGGGGTCGATCTGGCCCGGGGCGCGGCGGCGCTGTCGCGCTTCGAGACCCCGCGGCGGCGCCAGGAGCTGCGCGGCGAGGTGGCCGGCATTCAGGTGATCGACGACTTCGCCCACCACCCCACCGCCATCGCCGCGACCCTCGCCGGCCTGCGCGCCGCCACCGCCCGCGGTCGGCTGCTGGCGGTGATCGAGCCGCGCTCCAACACCATGCGCCTGGGCAGCCTGCGCGACCGCCTGGCCGAGTGCGTGGCCGCCGCGGACATCGCCTACTGGTTCCAGCCGGCGGGGCTCGACTGGTCGCTCGCCCCGGTGATCGCGGCGAGTCCGGTGCCGGGGCACCTCGAGCAGGACCTCGACGTCCTGGTGGCGGCGCTGGTGGCCGAGGCGCGCCCCTATGACCGCATCGTGGTGATGTCCAACGGCGGCTTCGGCGGGATCCATGAGCGACTGCTGGTCGCCCTGGAGGCGGCCCATGGCTGAGCGGAGTCGCGAGAGGCCGGTATCCCCCTTCGGCCCGCCGGTGACGGTGGCGCTCACCGGTGCCTCGGGGGCCCAGTACGGCCTGCGCCTGATCGAGGCGCTGGTGGCCGCCGAGCGCGAGGTGTGGGTGATGATCTCCAAGGCGGCGCATCTGGTGATCGCCACCGAGACCGATGTCGAGCTGCCGGCGCGCCCCGAGCGTCTGGCCGAGGCGCTGGTCGCCCGCAGCGGGGCCCGACCGGGCCAGATCCGCTGCTTCGGGCGCGAGGACTGGATGGCGCCGGTGGCCTCGGGGTCCGGGGCGCCGTCCTCCATGGTGATCTGCCCCTGTTCCACCGGCACCCTCTCGGCGGTGGCCACCGGGGCCAGCAACAACCTGATCGAACGCGCCGCCGACGTGGCCCTGAAGGAGCGCCGCCAGCTGGTGCTGGTGCTGCGCGAGACGCCGCTCTCGGCCATCCACCTGGAGCACATGCTGAACCTCACCCGGCTGGGCGCGGTGGTGCTGCCCGCGGCACCGGGCTTCTATCACCAGCCGAGCACCATCGATGACCTGGTCGACTTCATCGTGGCGCGGATCCTCAACCAGCTCGGCATCGAGCACCGCCTGATGCCGCGCTGGGGCGAGCCGTGATCAGCCTCAAGCTGCTGTCGGTCTTCGTGCCGACCTTCCTCTTCGTCTCCATCACCCCCGGCATGTGCATGACCCTGGCCATGGTGCTGGGGATGACCCAGGGGGTGCGGCGCACCCTGTGGATGATGGCCGGGGAGCTGGTGGGGGTGGGGCTGGTGGCCCTCGCCGCCGGCGCCGGGGTGGCCGCCCTGATGCTGCGCCAGCCGGAACTCTTCGCGCTCTTCAAGTGGCTGGGCGGTGCCTACCTGATCTACCTGGGGGTGATGATGTGGCGCTCCCGGGGGCGCATGGCGATTCCGCTGGAAGAGCTCGAGCTCGCGCCGGCGAGCCGCGGCCAGCTGGCCCTGCAGGGCTTCGTGACGGCGGTGGCCAATCCCAAGGGGTGGGCCTTCTTCGTGGCGCTGCTGCCGCCCTTCCTCGACGCCTCGCGCCCGCTGGGCGGCCAGCTGGCGGTGCTGATCGCCATGATCCTGACCATCGAGTTCCTCTGCCTGACCCTCTACGCCGCCGGCGGCAGCCGGCTGCGGCGTCTCCTCGGCCGTGACGGCAACGTGCGCCTGCTCAACCGCATCGCCGGCGCGCTGATGGTGGGCGTCGGCCTGTGGCTCGCGCTGGGCTGAGCGCCGGCCCCCTGGCCTAGATCGGCGGCAGCCAGGCGATGCGTGCCGCCACCAGCGCAAGCGAGCCGATGCCGAGCCAGACCCAGGGGCAGGGAGCAAGCGGGGCCCGCGGCCTGGCCTGCCAGGCGAGCTGGACCAGCGCGCAGACGACCAGACCCAGCAGGGCGCCGCCCACCAGGTCGCTGAACCAGTGCACGCCGATCACCAGCCGCGACAGCGCCATGACCACGGCGAACAGGATGGCACCCCAGTAGACCCAGTGGCGCTGGCGGTGGGGCAGCTCCCGGGCGATGAAGGCGGCGGCGAGCCCGGCCAGCACCACCGCCGTGGAGCTGTGGGCGCTGGGGTAGGCCATGGAGCCGGTCAGGTAGTCGGGCGTGCCCGGACGTGGGCGATCGAAGAAGGCCTTGCCCCAGGTATTGAGCAGGGCGATCAGGCCGAGCCCGCCGCCGATATGGGCGAAGGCGTCGAGGCGGCGCCGCCACAGCAGCCAGCCCCCCCAGGGCAGCACCAGGGCGAGCACGCCATAGGTGTCGCCCACCCGCGCCAGGGCCTGGCTTGCCGTCTCAAGCCACGGGGTCGCCAGATAGCCGAAGAGGGCGTGCAGGCGCACATCCATCACCAGCGGGCCATCGGCGCCGTGCTGCATCACCATCAGCGTCCAGCCCGAGACGCCTCCCAGCGACAGGATCAGCAGCAGCCAACTGGCCAGGGGCACCTCGCCCCGGGCGCGGGCACTCTGTGACAGCCAGAGCCGGCGCATCACCGGGTGGCGACGCGCGACCCTGGCGAGCAGGCGGTAGAGTCGCCCGCTGCGGCCCACCTGCTGGCGCAGCCAGGAGAAGATCACGATCAGCGCCACCAGGATGGCGGCCAGGGCCACGATCAGCGGCTGGGCGCCCTCGGGGACGTCGAGCAGCTGCTGCCAGGTGCGCCCCAGCAGATAGCCCGGCAGCACGTAGGCTGGGGCCCACAGCGCCGCCGAGGCGAGGTTGGCCCAGGTGAAGGCCCGCGGCGACATCCTGAGCATCCCGGCGATCAGGGGCACCACCGGGCGCACCGGGCCGACGAAGCGGCCGAAGAACACCGAGAGGGTGCCGTAGCGCTGGAAGAAGCGCGCCCCCCGGGCGAGCCACTCCGGGTGGCGCGACAGCGGCCACAGTCGGACCACCCGCTCATGCTGGGTGTAGCCCAGCCAGAAGCTGGCCCAGTCGCCGAGCACCGCCCCGACGAAGGCCGCCAGCATGATGGCGGGCAGCGCCAGCTCCTGATGGCCGGCCAGGGAGGCGGCGGCGGTCATCAGCACCACCCCGGGCACCAGCAGGCCGACCAGGGCCAGGGATTCGACCAGGGCGATGGTGGCGATGATCAGCAGCAGCAGGGTGGGAGAGGGCGTCAGCTGGTAGAGGGCGTCGGCGAGGTTCAAGGAAGGCTCCGTGTCGGGTGGGTCGGGGGCCGGCGTGGGTGGCCGCAGGGTGTGTCGGAACGGGGCGCGAGGTCAGCCATTGACCTGCCGCTGGACGGTGGCCTGCAGTCGCTGCATGAAGTGTCCGGGGGATTCGCCATGGCGCAGATGGCAGTCTGTCAGGCGCGTCTCCACGGGGCCGGTGTCCAGCAGCACCGCGCGATGCAGCGCCTCCTCGAGGCGCTGGTGAACCAGCAGGGCGCCGCTCTCGCTGGTGTCCGGCAGCACGAGCCAGAAATCGGCATCGCCCTCGCGGCCCAGCAGGTCGTGGTCCCGGCTGCAGCGTGCCACGGTATCGCAGAGGGACCCGAGCAGGGCGCGTCGAGCCCCGGGCCCGAACTGCTCGCCAGCCATCTCCAGCTGGGGCAGGTGGATGACCAGTACCGCCAGGCGCTGGTGGAGCAGCTCGGCGCGTTCGCACTCGCTGTGCAGGCGGTCATGCAGGGCGCTGCGCCGGATCGCGTCGCACTCCTCGTCCAGGGGGTCGGTGGCCTGGAGCAGGCTGCGCTGGTGGAGGATCTCCCAGGGGGCGAGGCCAGCCACCATTACCAGGCTCAGGTAGCCCAGCACCAGGTCCAGGTCGAGCAGGTTCTCGCCCAGCAGCAGCCAGAGCGGGGTCAGGGTGAGGTTGAGCAGCATGGCCGGGCCCAGCGGCAGCAGCAGCAGGGTCAGCACCGGAGGCAGGCCCAGCCAGAAGGGGGCGAGGGAGGAGTGCGTGGGCAGCTCCATGGCCACCAGCAGATAGCCGCACACCAGTACCAGGTAGGCCGAGAGTCGGGCGGTCTCCGGCTGGCCCAGGCGCATCAGGGCGGCGGTGATCAGCAGTGGGGCGAGCAGCGCGGGGAGCAGGATGCGGTCGTAGTCGCCGATCAGGTAGAACCAGGCCGCCTGACTGACCAGCAGCAGGGCGGCGAGGGCATAGAGGCCGGCGTGAAGCCGGGTGTGCTGCAGCTCAGCCATGATCCACCTCGCGCGTCGGGCCCGTCGCCTCCGTCTGGCGCTCCAGCGCCCGGCACTCGTCGGCCAGCGAGACGACCCGCGAGAGCGGCGTGGCGCGCAGCCGCTGGATCGGCCCCAGCGCGGCCAGCAGTTCGGCGCGCCGGCGCTCGGCCTGCTCGGCATCCGGAGAGAGCAGCAGGGCGGCCAGGGTACGGCCATCGAGCCGATAGCAGTGCTCGAAGCTGCGGGTCAGGGTGCACAGCCGCTGGGCCTGGTGCCAGAAGCGTCTGCGACCCGTGCGCAGCAGCACGAGCTCGCCATGCACCCCGTCGCGGCGGATCCGGGCCCGTTCCCGGGGCAGGTCGCGGCCCAGCTGGGCGCGCGGCCAGAGGCGCAGGCCGGGCGCCAGGTGGGCGCGGCGGCGTGCGATGCCGCGCAGCGGCGCCAGATCGCGGGAGCGGGAGAGCCCGAGCAGCAGTAGCGCCGCCAGCACCGCGCCGGAGAAGGCCGCCTGTTCCGGCGGCATGGCGTGGGCCAGCCAGCCCCAGGAGAGCGCGGCCAGCAGCAGGTTGAGGACGGACATCCAGGCCGGCTGGGGGAGCATGACCAGGGCCGCCCAGGCCCACAGCCAGATCGGAAAGCGCTCGGGGGCGGTGAGCAGCAGGGCGGTGAGCAGCAGGCTGGGCAGCAGCTGCCAGGGCACCAGGGGCGGCCGGCGATGGCTGAACTCCACCAGCACGGCCGAGACGGCCAGCCAGCCGGCGGCCATCCACAGCAGCAGGGCCTCGGTGAGATTCGCCGATGCCGGGGCCATCAGCGC
Organism: Halomonas sp. JS92-SW72; assembly: GCF_003547075.1. Lineage (NCBI taxonomy): Bacteria > Pseudomonadati > Pseudomonadota > Gammaproteobacteria > Oceanospirillales > Halomonadaceae > Halomonas > Halomonas sp. JS92-SW72. The sequence continues at coordinate 147,020 of NZ_CP032147.1, read as the reverse complement.
CGGCAGCAGGGCCGCCAGCAGCAGGTTGAGGCGCAGCAGGCCGACTTTGTACTTGCTCTGCATGGTGGCTTACTATGACTCCCTTTCCCGTATTCGCGCGGCCAGGCTGCGCCAGTATAACGTCGTGGCCGCTCCCTCTGGCCACGCCCACAGGAGACCTCTTTCGGCATGTCAGCACAAGTCATCTCCACCGACGAGGCGATCCGGGACGTCGAGACCTACATGGCCGGGCTCGGCCAGGCGGCCCGCCAGGCCGCGGCCGCCATGCGTCGCGCCTCCAGCGGCGCCAAGAACGCCGCCCTGCTGGCCATCGCGGCGCGCCTCGAGGCGCAGCGCGCGGCGATCGCCGCGGCCAACGCCGAGGACATGGCCCGCGGCCGTGACGGCGGGCTCGACGCCGCGCTGCTCGACCGCCTGGAGCTCACGGCGCCGCGCATCGACGCCATGATCGAGGGGCTCCGCCAGGTGGCGGCGCTGCCCGACCCGGTCGGCGAGATCGACGGCCTGCGCTATCGGCCGAGCGGGATCCAGGTGGGGCAGATGCGCGTGCCGCTGGGTGTGATCGGTATCATCTACGAGTCGCGGCCCAACGTCACCGTCGAGGCGGCGAGCCTGTGCCTCAAGTCCGGCAATGCGGCGATCCTGCGCGGCGGCAGCGAGGCGCGCGCCTCCAATGCCGCCATCGCCGCCTGCCTCCGCGATGGCCTGGCCGATGCCGGGCTCCCCGAGGGCGCCGTGCAGGTGGTGGCCACCACTGACCGCGCCGCCGTGGGTCGCCTGATCGCCATGCCCGAGTATGTCGACGTGATCATTCCCCGCGGCGGCAAGTCGCTGATCGAGCGGATCTCCCGCGAGGCCCGGGTGCCGGTGATCAAGCACCTGGACGGCGTCTGCCATGTCTACGTGGATGCCACCGCGGATCTCGACAAGGCCTTCGCCATCGCCGTCAACGCCAAGACCCACCGCTACGGCACCTGCAACACCATGGAGACCCTGCTGGTGGATGCGCCGGTGGCCGAGCGGCTGCTGCCACGGCTGGCCGCGGCCTACGCCGAGCACGGCGTGGAGCTGCGCGGCTGCGAGCGCACCCGGGCGATCCTGCCCGAGGCCGCTGCCGCCAGCGAGGCGGACTGGGGCACGGAGTACCTGGCGCCGGTGCTGGCGGTGCGCGTGGTGGAGGGCATCGAAGCCGCCATCGAGCACATCGAGCGCCACGGCTCCCACCATACCGACGCCATCGTCACCGACGACTACGGCTTGGCGCGGCGCTTCCTGGCCGAGGTGGACTCCAGCTCGGTGATGGTCAACGCCTCCACTCGCTTTGCCGACGGCTTCGAGTATGGCCTGGGCGCCGAGATCGGCATCTCCACCGACAAGCTCCACGCCCGCGGGCCGGTGGGCCTCGAGGGGCTGACCACCCGCAAGTACGTGGTGCTGGGCGACGGCCAGATCCGCCAGTGAGCCAGGGCGTGCACCTGCCGCTGCCCGCGGGGGAGGCCGACCCGCCGCGCGTGCCGCGCATCGCCATGCTCGGCGGCACCTTCGACCCGGTGCACCTGGGTCACCTGCGCAGCGCCGTGGAGCTTCGCGAGGCGCTCGAGCTGGATCGGGTCCACATGATCCCGGCCAGCGTGCCGCCGCTGCGCGGCGAGCCGCGGGTCTCCCCGGAACAGCGCCTGGCGCTGCTGCGCCTCGGTATCGGTGACACGCCCGGCCTGGTCGCCGACCCCCGGGAGCTGCACCGGGCGGGTCCCTCCTTCAGCGCCGACACCCTGGCCTCGCTGCGCGAGGAGGTCGGCCCCGGGGCGCGCCTGGTGATGGCGCTGGGCCACGACGCCTTCCTGCGCCTGGCCGACTGGCACGAGCCCGAGCGGCTCTTCGCCCTGGCCCACCTGGTGGTGATCGACCGCCCCGACTTCGAGGCGCCGCTGCCGGCGGCCCTGGGCGCGCTGATCGCCGGTCGCGAGGTGGTCGGCGTGGAGGCGCTGATGGCGAGTCCCGCCGGTGGCCTGCTGCGCCTGGCGCTGCCCTCGCGCATGGCGATCTCGGCCACCGAGGTGCGCCGCCGCCTGGCCCAGGGCAGAAGCGTGCGCTACCTGCTGCCCGAGGCGGTGGAGCGCCACCTGCTCGAGCACGGCCTCTATCGCAGCTGACTTCCTGAAGCACACCGTTGAGGGGCGCCGGCGGCAGGCCGAGCCGTGTGGCGATGGCAGAAAGGCCGGGAACGGGCGCTGCCAGCGGGCGGTCAACCCGGTACAATGGCGGATCAACGACATTCAGACAGAAGACCCTATGCAAACTGACGCACTCAAGACTCTGGTGATCGACGCGCTGGAGGATCTCAAGGCCAAGGACATCGCCCTGCTGGATGTCTCGCACCTGACCAGCGTGACCGACCTGATGGTCATCGCCAGCGGCACCTCTACCCGTCACGTCTCGGCCCTGGCCGGCAACGTGGTCCAGAAGGCCAAGGAGGCCGGCCTCCAGCCGCTGGGCGTCGAGGGCGAGAACGGCGCCGACTGGGTGCTGGTCGACCTGGGTGACGTGGTGGTGCACGTGATGCTGCCGGAAACTCGCCAGCTCTACGACCTCGAGCGCCTGTGGGCCGACCTGCCCAGCGACGCCGAGCGCAGCGAGGGCGAGGCCTCCGGCGCATGAGGGTCCGCCTGCTGGCGGTGGGCACCCGCATGCCCGCCTGGGTCACGGAGGGGGTCGAGGAGTACCGCAAGCGACTCCCGCGGGACTTCGCCCTCGAGGTGGAGGAGATCGCTCCCGGCCAGCGCGGCAAGAATGCCGACATTCCCCGTGCCATCGCCCAGGAGGCCGAACGCATCCGGGCCCGCCTGCGCGGTGACGAGCATGTCGTGGCCCTGGAGGTGGGGGGCAAGCCGTGGAGCACCGAGCAGCTCGCCACCCACGCCGAGGCCTGGCGCCTCGACGGGCACGACGTGGCGCTGCTGGTGGGCGGCCCCGACGGACTCGAGCCGGGGCTTTCCGCCGCCGCCGATCAACGCTGGTCGCTGTCGCCGCTGACCCTGCCTCACCCGCTGGTACGGATCCTGCTCGCCGAGCAGCTCTACCGTGCCTGGACCCTGATGGTGGGCCACCCCTACCACCGCTGACCGAGCCACCGCCTGGCCGAGAGTGCGATGCGCAAGAATCGCGACAACCTCAAGAGCCCCGAGCAGGAGCTGCGCATCTTCCGGGTGCGTGCGCTGCTCGCCGCCGTGCTGGTGTTCGCCATGACCGGCCTGCTGATGGGGCGGCTGGCCTACCTGCAGGTGGTCCAGCACGAGCTCTACAGCACCCGCTCCGAGAAGAACCGCGTGCGGGTGGAGCCGCTTCCCCCCACCCGTGGTTTGATCTACGACCGCAACGGCGTGCTGCTGGCCGAGAATCGGCCCACCTACAACCTCACCCTGGTGCGCGAACGGGTCGATGACCTGGACGCGACCCTGGGGCTGCTGGTGGAGCTGCTCGAGCTCTCCGGCGAGGAGGCCGAGGCGTTCCGGCTGCGCTCCCGCCAGCGCCAGCGCCCCTTCCAGCCGGCGCTGCTGATGAGCGACCTCGACGAACAGCAGATCGCCCGGGTGTCGGTCAACCGCCACCTGCTGCCCGGCGTCGAGGTGGAGGCGCAGCTGCTGCGCTACTACCCGGATGCCGAGGTGATGGCCCACGCGCTGGGCTATGTGGGCCGCATCAACGCCGAGGAGCTGGCAACCCTGGATACCGGCCGCTACGCCGGCACCCACTTCATTGGCAAGACCGGCGTCGAGCGCTTCTACGAGGACGAGCTGCATGGCCAGGCGGGGCTGCGCAAGGTGGAGACCAATGCCCGCGGACGAGTACTGCGCGAACTGGGGCGTACCGATCCGGTGCCGGGCCAGCATCTGACCCTGACCCTCGACAAGAAGATGCAGAAGCTGGCCTATGAGCTGCTCGACGGCCGCCGCGGCTCCATCGTCGCCATCGCGCCGAAGACCGGCGAGATCCTGGCCATGGTCTCGGCGCCGGGGTTCGACAGCAACCAGTTCGTCACCGGCATCGACGTGGCCTCCTATCGGGCGCTGCAGGAGAACCTCGACCTGCCGCTCTACAACCGGGCCATCCGCGGCCACTATCCGCCGGGCTCCACCATCAAGCCCTTCCTGGCCCTGGCCGGGCTGGCCGAGGGGATCATCACGCCGGATCGGGCGATCCATGACCCCGGCTTCTACCAGCTGCCCAACGACTCCCGTCGCTACCGCAACTGGCTGCGCTGGGGGCACGGTCGGGTCGACATGGAGCGCTCCATCGCCGTCTCCAACAACACCTACTACTACTCGCTGGCCCACGAGATGGGCATCGACCGGCTCCATGACAACATGAGCGCCTTCGGCTTCGGACAGCGGGTGGGCCACGACGTGTTCGGCGAGAGCACGGCGCTGATGCCCTCCCGGGACTGGAAGCGCGGGCGCTTCAACCAGCCCTGGTACCCGGGGGAGACCCTCTCGGTCGGCATCGGCCAGGGTTACTGGCAGGTTACCCCGCTGCAGCTGGCCACCGCCACCGCAGTGCTGGCCAACCGCGGCGACTGGGTCAAGCCGCGCCTGGCCAGCCGCATCGGTGACCGGGAGGTGCCGGCCCGGGTCGCCGACACGCCCGCGGACATCGAGATCCCCAACGACGCCTGGTGGGATCGGGTCTTCTCCGGCATGGAGAAGGTGCTCACCGGTCACGAGGGCACGGCGCGGCGCACCGGGGTCGGGCTCGAGTACCGCATGGCCGGGAAGTCCGGCACCGCCCAGGTCTTCTCGCTGGGCCAGGACCAGCGCTACAACGCCGAGGAGCTGGCCGAGCGGCTGCGCGACCACGCGCTGTTCATGGCCTTCGCGCCCACCGAGGACCCCCAGATCGCGGTGTCGGTGATCGTCGAGAACGCCGGGGGCGGCAGCACCCACGCCGCCCACCTGGCCCGGGCCATGACCGATGCCTGGCTGCTCAGGGATCGCGAGCTCGACGTGGAGGAGCTGCGCGAGGCAATGGAGGAAGACGATGGCCGAATCGCGGGGAACTGAGTCATGGGCATGATCGACCTCTCCCGGGTGCTGCGTCCCTACCCGGTGCGGGCCCCGGCCAGCGGGATCCCCCGGCGCCGCAGCCTGTGGGAGCGGCTTCACCTGGACCCCTGGCTGCTGGGCATGCTGCTGGTGCTGATGGCGGCGGGCCTGGTGGTGCTCTACAGCGCCAGCGGCCAGCGCATCGACGCGGTGATCGCCCAGGGCCTCCGCTTCGGGGTGGCGCTGGTGGTGATGTTCGCCCTCGCCCAGCTCTCGCCGGCCAGCCTGCTGCGCTGGGCGCTGCCGGCCTATCTGCTGGGAGTGCTGCTGCTGGTGGCGGTGGAGCTCGTCGGTGACGTTGGCATGGGGGCCCAGCGCTGGCTGGTGATCCCCGGCGTCATCCGCTTCCAGCCCTCGGAGATGATGAAGCTGGCCGTGCCGCTGATGGTGGCCGCCTACCTCAGCCGCCAGGAGCTCCCCCCACGGCTGCGCGACATCGCGGTATGCGGCGTGCTGATCGCCGTGCCGGTCGTGCTGATCGCCAAGCAGCCCGACCTCGGCACCTCGCTGCTGGTGACCTCGGCGGCGGTCTTCGTGGTGCTGCTGGCCGGGCTCTCCTGGCGCTTTATCGCCGCCCTGGCGGTGATCGCCGCGGCGGCGCTGCCGCTGCTGTGGATGAACCTGCACAACTACCAGCGCCAGCGGGTGCTGACCTTCCTCGATCCCAACAGCGACCCCCTGGGCTCGGGCTGGAACATCATCCAGTCCACCACCGCCATCGGCAGCGGGGGGGTGTTCGGCAAGGGCTGGCTGCAGGGCACCCAGTCCCAGCTGGAGTTCCTGCCCGAGCGCCATACCGACTTCATCGTCGCCGTGCTCGGCGAGGAGTTCGGCCTGGTCGGCATCGTGGCGATCCTGCTGCTCTACCTGCTGATCATCACTCGCGGCCTGTGGCTCGCCGCCGGTGCCCAGGACACCTTCGGGCGCCTGATGGCGGGCAGCATCATCCTCACCTTCTTCATCTACGTCTTCGTCAATGTGGGCATGGTCAGCGGCATCCTGCCGGTGGTCGGCGTGCCGCTGCCGCTGGTCAGCTACGGGGGCACCTCCAGCGTGACCTTGATGGCGGGTTTCGGTATTCTCATGGCCATTCACGCGCACCGTCGCTTGCTCCCGCGCTAGTGCCGCTGCGGGCATCCGGCTGCCGAATCAGGGAGAGAGCTGCATGTTACGGATTCGAAACCATGGCGTGAGGGCGCTGGTCGCGATGGCTGCCCTGGGCGTGTCGATGAGCCCCCTGGCGGCGGATTTCGACCCGCGCAGCCACGCCGAGACGCGTCAGCTGGTCGAGGAGCTGGCCGCCAAGGGGATAGAGCGCGACTGGCTCGAGGCCGCCATGGCCTCCGCCGACTTCCAGCAGGGCGTCTTGGACGCCATGGCCGGTGCCGCCGAGCGTCGCCTGCGCTGGGACGAGTATCGCGAGATCTTCCTGCAGCCCGAGCGTATCCACCGCGGCGTCACCTTCCTCGAGGTGCATCGCGATGCCTTCGAGCGCGCCGAGGACGAGTATGGCGTGCCCGCCGAGGTGATCGCCGCCATCATCGGCGTCGAGACCAGCTACGGGCGCTTCACCGGCCGCCACCGGGTGATCGACTCCCTGGCCACCCTGGCCTTCCACCACCCGACCCGGGGCGGCTTCTTCCGCGGCGAGCTGGCCGCCTTCCTCGAGATCACCCACGAGCAGGGCGTCGACCCCGGCGAGCTCACCGGCTCCTATGCCGGCGCCATGGGCTACCCGCAGTTCATCCCGACCAGCTACCGCGCCTATGCGGTGGACTTCGACGACGATGGCATCCGCGATCTCTGGACCAACCCGGTGGACGCCATAGGCAGCGTGGGCAACTACTTTGCCGAGCATGGCTGGCGAGCCGGCGAGGCGATCTATCACGATGCCGAGGGACCCGCGACCCCGCCGGAGACCATCGAATTCAACCGCGCCGCGCGCCCGCCGGCCGTGGCGGCGAGCGACGTCGCCGAGGCCGGGATCACGGTGCCCGATGCCTTCGATGCCGATCGTCCGCTGCTGCCGGTCTCCCTGGAGGACGGCGAGGACAACTGGCGCTATGTGCTCGGCGACCACAACTTCTACGTGATCACCCGCTACAACCACAGCCATCTCTATGCCATGGCGGTGACCGAGCTGGCCGAGGCCATCGAAGCGGCGCGGGCGCTGGATGCCCACTGGCTGCAGGCGGTGCAGGCCAACGGGGAGGGGCAGCCATGAGCGCCCGGCTGGGGTGGCTGGTGGCGGCCGCAGCGTCCGTGCTGCTGGCGGGCTGTGCCGGCAGCGGCGGCCAGGCCCCGTCGAGCTCCTCGGAGATGCGCTCGGCGGCGCCGTCCGCCGCACCGGCCGGCGGGGGGCGCTACGCCATGTCCGGGGACGCCTACCCCCTGGATCCCCCTGACGTCAGCCAGATTCCCGATGCGGTGCCGCGGCTCGAGCCGCCGTCCCGGGGCGGCAACCGACCGACCTACGAGGTGTGGGGCAAGACCTACCAGGTGCTGCCCGACGCCCGCGGCTACGCCCGCCAGGGCACGGCCTCCTGGTACGGCGAGAAGTTCCACGGCTACGCCACCTCCAACGGCGAAATCTACGACATGTACAAGATGACCGCCGCCCACCGCTCGTTGCCGCTGCCGAGCTACGTGCGGGTCACCAGCCTGGACAACGGCCGCTCGGCGATCGTGCGGGTCAACGACCGGGGGCCCTTCCACAACGACCGCGAGATCGATCTCTCCTATGCCGCCGCCGCGCGGCTGGAGATACTGGAGCGCGGCACCGGGCGGGTGAAGGTGGAGGCGATCGACGTGGAGCAGTGGCTCGCCGAGAACGGCGGGGGCGGCTCCCGCAGCGCGACCGCCGCAGTCGCCCCGCCGGCCCGTCAGGCGGCAAGCCAGGTGGCCTTGGCCCCTGCGCCGCAGGCCGCACCCGTGGCGCCCGCCGCCGCGTCCACCAATGGTGCTGCCACGTCCGGCAGCCCCGCGGATGGCCGCCCCATCTACCTCCAGATCGCCGCCCTGGGCTCCGCCGAGAGCGCCCAGGCGCTGCAGGCCAGGCTCCAGGCCGAGCTCTCCCGCCCGGTGCGGGTGGCCACCTCGACCGGCGTGCACCGGGTGCAGGTCGGTCCGCTGGCCAGCGCCGACCAGGTGGAGCCCGTGCGCGGCGAGCTGCGCCGGGCCGGGTTCGAGCAGAGCTTTATCGTCAACGGCGCCGAGTGATCGGCGCTGGGTCCCTTTCCCCTGAGCGTTCCATGAGAGCTGTCCCCATGAGAGAGTTGTTCTTCCTTCGCCGCCTGAGGCTGATCCCGGCGCTGCTGGCCTGCCTGCTGATGGTATCGACGCTGGCCTCGGCCCAGAGCGTGCCGGTTCCCCAGCCCCAGCCGCAGACCATGATTCCCTCTCCGCCCCAGCTGGCCGCCAAGTCATGGTTCCTGATGGATGCCGACAGCGGCCGGGTGCTGGTGGAGCACAACGCCGACGAGCGCCTGCCCCCGGCGAGCCTGACCAAGCTGATGACCGCCTACCTGGTGGAGCGCGAGCTGGACCGCGGCAACATCGCCATGGATGACATGGTGCGGGTCAGCGAGAACGCCTGGCGCACCGGGGGTTCCAAGATGTTCATCGAGGTCGACACCCAAGTGTCGATCCGCGACCTGCTCTACGGGATCATCATCGCCTCCGGCAACGATGCCAGCGTGGCGGTTGCCGAGCACCTGGCCGGGGGCGAGGCGCCCTTCGCCGACCTGATGAACCAGCACGCCACCCGCCTGGGGCTGCACAACACCAGCTTCGCCAACGCCACCGGGCTGCCGCACCCCGAGCAGTACTCTTCGGCCCGGGACATGGCGCTGCTCTCCCAGTACATCATCAACGACTACCCCCAGCACTACGCGATGTACGCCGAGAAGTACTTCACCTACAACGACATCCGCCAGCCCAACCGCAACCGGCTGCTGTGGCGCGACCCCACGGTGGATGGCCTGAAGACCGGCTGGACCACCGAGGCGGGCTATGGTCTGGTGGCCTCCGCCAAGCGTGACGGCATGCGCCTGATCTCCGTGGTGATGGGCACCACCTCCGAGGAGTCGCGCGCCCAGGAGACCCAGAAGCTGTTGAGCTATGGCTTCCGCTACTTCGAGACCCTCAAGCTGTACGACGCCGGCTCGGTGCTCAACACCCCGCGGGTCTGGGGCGGCGAGAGCAACCAGCTGCCGGTAGGCGTCGACCGCGACGTGATGATGACGGTGCCGCGGGCCCGCAACCAGGAGCTGACCGCGCGCCTGGATATCCAGGGTGATCTGGCCGCTCCCATCGAGGCAGGCCAGCGCGTCGGCATCCTCGAGGTGCGCCTGGGTGAGGAGGTGGTCGGCGAGCAGCCCCTGGTGGCACTCGAGTCGGTGGAGGAGGGCGGCTTCGTCAAGAAGCTGCTCGACCAGGTCCGGCGCTTCTTCTCCAACCTGGTCGGCGGCTGGTTCGGCTAGGCCTTCGGTGGTCTCTCCCCGGCGGGTTGCGTAAAATGACGCCATACACGCAACCCGCCGGACTTCCCATGAACGACAACTCCCTGCGCGACCTGCGCCAGCCGAGCCGCCCGGCCTCTGGCAAGCCGCCCACGATCACCTTTCCCTGCCGCTACTCCCTCAAGGTGGTGGGTGACGCCGCCGAGGATTTCGCCGCCATGGTCTGCCAGGTGGTGAGCCGCCACGACCCGGAGTTCGATGCGACCCGCCTGGAGGTGGTGGCTAGCCGCAACGGCCGCTTCCAGTCGGTGCGCCTGACCATCCGCGCCACCGGTGAGACCCAGCTGCAGGCGCTGTTCGTGGAGCTCAAGGCCACCGGCCGCGTGCACATGGTGGTGTGATGGCCACCCCTCCCTCCGAGTTGCCCTCGGCGCCTGAGGCGCTGCCGCCCATCGAGCTGCACCGCCTGGGCCGTCGCCCCTACCTGCCGGTGTGGCAGGCGATGCGGGAGCTCACCGACACCCGTGACGCCGACACCCCGGATCAGTTCTGGCTGGTGGAGCACGACCCGGTCTTCACCCAGGGACAGGCGGGCAAGCCCGAGCACCTGCTGATGCCCGGGGATATCCCGGTGGTGCAGACCGATCGCGGCGGCCAGGTGACCTACCATGGCCCCGGTCAGGTGGTGCTCTATCCGCTGATCGACGTGCGTCGCTCGCGCCTTGGCGTGCGTGACCTGGTGAGCGGGCTCGAGAACGCCGTCATCGCGCTGCTGGCGGAGTACGGCATCGCCGCCCGGGCGCGTCCCGATGCGCCGGGCGTCTACGTGACGACGGGCATGGGCGAGGCCAAGATCGCCTCGCTGGGGCTGCGCATCCGGCGCGGCGGCAGCTTCCACGGGGTGGCGCTCAACGTCGACGGCGACCTCTCCCCCTTCCAGCGCATCAATCCCTGCGGCTATGCCGGCATGGCGATGACGCGCCTGGCGGATCTGGTCGCCGACGGTGCCGGCGTGGCGACGCCCGGCGTGGAGGAGATAGGCGAGCGCCTGGCCCGGTGCTTGGCGCTCGAGCTGGGCAGGGAGCTGATCAGCCGACGTTGATGGCGTCGATGCGGTCGGGGTCGGGCGCCTGGCCCGGCACCGGGGCCGGCGCGGAGAGGCCCAGGTTGTTCTTCTCGAAGACCCGGTCGGCGCGGTAGCTGGAGCGCACCAGCGGTCCTGCCGCCACCTCCATGAATCCCTTCTCCAGGCCGATCTGGCGATAGCGCTCGAACTCCTCGGGGGAGACCCAGCGCTCCACCGCCAGGTGGTTGCGGGTGGGGCGGAGGTATTGGCCCAGGGTGACGATATCCACGCCGATCTCGCGCAGGTCGTCGAAGGTGGCCAGGATCTCCTCGTCGGTCTCGCCCAGGCCCAGCATCAGGCTGGTCTTGGTGAGCACCGCGGGGTTGTGGCGCTTGGCGTGGGCCAGCACGTCCAGGGTCTTGCGATAGCCGGCGCGCGGGTCGCGTACCTTGCGGGTCAGCCGCTCGACGGTCTCGACGTTCTGGGCGAACACCTCGAGGCCGGAGTCGACCACCTGCTCGATGGCCGCATGGACGCCGTCGAAGTCCGGGGTCAGCGCCTCCACCACCACCTCGGGGGTGTTGGCCTTGATGGCGCGGATGCAGGCCGCGTAGTGGGCGGCGCCGCCGTCGTCGAGGTCGTCGCGGTCCACCGAGGTGAGCACCACGTAGCGCAGCCCCATCAGCTCCACCGACTTGGCGGTGTTGGCCGGCTCCTCGGCGTCCAGCCAGCCCCCGGGGTTGCCGGTATCCACGGCGCAGAAGCGGCAGGCGCGGGTACAGACCGAGCCCATCAGCATGATGGTGGCGGTGCCGTTGCTCCAGCACTCGCCCATGTTGGGGCAGTGGGACTCGGCGCATACGGTGCTCAGGCGGTGTTCGCTGACGTTGCGCTTGACGGCCTCGAAGCGCTCGCCGCCGGGAATCTGGGCGCGCAGCCACTTGGGCTTGCGCCCCGGGTCGGCGGCCTGCTCTTCCGGCTCTCGGCGCTGCTTGATGCCGTCCTTGATGGCGGCAAAGCCGTGCTGGGTGCGGAACTTCTCGCCGCTGGGGACGTGTTTCGAGGTCTTGTCGCTCATTCGGGTGTGAGCCCCTTCGCTCGGCGGCCGCCCGGCGAGCGGGCGATGGCGGCATCGGCTGCCGGCAGGCCGCGTCGGGCGTGCTGATGGTTACTGGGTGTCGGGCCCACAATCTACCATAGTCGCAGGCGCCAGGCATCGTTCGGGCGCGTCGCCCCGCCTGGCCTTGACCTGGCTCAGGGGTGGATCAGGAGCTCAATGGCAGGCAGACCACGTCGTGATTGGGCAGCGGGCGGGGCGGGGCCTGGAAGTGGGCGTGGAACTCCGCCAGGTGCTCGCGCACGAAACGCAGGAACAGCTCGGTGACCGGGGTGGGAAAGCGCTCCCGGGGGTAGACGGTGCACCAGGAGTGGCGCAGCGGGAAGTCGGGCAGACTGAGCTCCTCGAGCAGGCCGGCCGCAAGCTCCAGGCGCACCGCCAGGCGCGGCAGCACGGCGACGCCTAGCTGGGCCATCACCCCCTGCTTGACGGCCTCGTTGGTGCCGAGCTCGATGCGGTGGGCCAGGCTCACGTCCTGAGCGGCGGCCAGCTCCTCGAAGGCGCTGCGCACCCCGGAGCCGGGCTCGCGCATCAGCACGTAGTGGCGAGCGAAGTCCTCGAGGGTGGGCGAGCTGGCCTGGAGCAGCGGATGGCCGGGCCAGACCAGCGGGATCATCTCATTGTCGAGGATCGGCATGATCACCAGGTCGCTGTCGTCGGGCACCCTGGCCATGATCACCAGGTCGTCGCGCCGCTCGGCCAGGCGCTCCAAGGCCTGGCTGCGGTTGCACACCTTGAGGCGAACCTGGACGTTGGGGTAGTGGGCGCGGAAGCGCGCCAGCAGATGGGGCACCACGTACTGGGCGGTGGAGACCGCCGCCAGGTTGAGCTCGCCGCGGATGGTGCCGGACATGTCCGAGAGCGCCATCTGCAGCCGCGAGACCTGGCCGAAGATGGCCCGCACCGAGGCCGCCAGGGCATCGGCCGCCGGCAGCACATGGAGAGTCTTGCCGGCATACTTGAACAGCGGCTGGCCGAGCGCCTGCTCCAGCTGGCGGATCTGGGCGCTGACCGCGGGCTGCGTCAGCCCCAGCTGCTCCGCCGCTCGGGAGTAGGAGTGCTGATCGTGAACCGCCTGGAATACCTGCAGTTGGCGGAAGGTCAACTTGTTGAGCAGCTTGGGAGTGGTCATGATCGCCTGCCGAATGGACGCCGTCGGCCTCTTGTCGGTCCGTGATCCATGCTAGCACCGCCGCCCCCGCCGGGGCCACCGCCAAGGAGGCAAGTGCCACGTGAACAGTTTCACGCTTTCCGGTTCCGCGGGGAGCCCGCCCCGCCTCGCCCTGGCCGCCGTCGGACTCGCCGGCCTGCGGGTGCGCCAGGCCGCCGCCGAGCTGGGCCTGGCCTGCCTGGGGGCCGTCACCCCCGACGAGCCCGCCGAGGCGCTGGTGGCGCGCGCCCTGAGTGCCGGCTGCACGGCGCTGCACCCCGGCGAGGCCGACACCCGCCGTCAGCTGGCGTTGGCCAGGGCCTGTCGGGCCGCCGGGCTCCCCTTCGTGGGGCCTCGCCTCGCGCTGATCGAGGCGATGCAGGATGGTGCGGCGGTGCGGACCCTGCTGCGCGAGGCGGGGGTCCCCCTGGCGGAGGAGGGCGTGCCGGGGCGGCGGGTCGAGCTGGCGGTGCTCTGCGACCGCCTCGGCCGGGTGCGCTGGCTGGCGGTGCGGGAAGCGCTGGGGCCGGGCCTGGTGCGCGCCCCGGTGGCCTGGCTGACGCCTGAGCAGCGCACCTATCTTGGCCAGCTCGCTCTCCAGGGGCTCGCCGCCCTTGAGCTGCGGGGGCTCGTGACCCTGGGCTTTGCGCTGCAGGAGAACCGGCTGGGCTTCTGCGACATGCGCCCCGGGCTCTGTGGTCGGGAGGCGCTGGACGAGGCCCTGACCGGGCTGGATCCGGTGGTGGTTCAGCTGCGCCTGGCGGCCGGCGATCGGCTGCGGGACCGCCAGGCGGCCCTGGCCCCCCGCGGTCATGCCCTGCAGTGGCGCTGCGTTCCCGCGGCGGCCACCGGAATCAGCGGCGGCCCCGGTCTGCGCCTGGACCGCGCCCCCGAGACCGGGGGAGAGGGGCGCCTGACGGCCTGGGGGCGCACGCCCGAGGAGGCGCGGCGCCGCGGTCGGCGTGGCCTGGCGGAGCTGCTGGGCGAGGAGGAGGCCGCCGCGCTGATGCGCCCGCTGGGCGTCGACTAGGCGTGCCCGTCACGGAGTTTTCACTCGCCGGGGCGTCGATATTGCGTTATATTGCACTGCAACAAACGGCGTGCAATCTCCACGCTCTGTTCCTCCTCCCTCTGACCGAATTGCCAGGAGCTCGCGATGAATCTTCCGATGCCGACTCCCCCGGCCCCCGTGGTAACGCTGTTCGACCCCTTCGGGTTCGGACGCGCCGCGGGCCGCTACTGGCTGGATGCCTTCGAGCGCAGCGTGCTCTTCATGGACGTGATGCGCCAGCGTGGCAACCAGTACCTCGAACATATCGAGCAGACCCGTCCCAGCGTGCTGGGCTTCGAGGCCGAGGTGCTGATGGACGGCCGCGAGCTGTCGCGTCCGGTCAACTACGAGCTGCTGCGGATCCTGCCCCCCAGGGGCTATCCCACCGACCCGCAGATGCGCCCCTTCGTGGTGGTCGACCCCCGCGCCGGTCACGGCCCGGGCATCGGCGGCTTCAAGCCCGACAGCGAGATCGGCGTGGCGCTGCGTGCCGGTCACCCCTGCTACTTCATCGGCTTTTTGCCCTATCCGGAGCCCGGCCAGACCGTGGAGGACGTGGTGGAGGCGGAGATCGCCTTCCTGCGCCTGGTCAACCAGCGCCACAGCGAGCGCGGTTCCGAGAAGCCCATGGTGGTGGGCAACTGCCAGGCCGGCTGGCAGATCATGATGGCCGCGTCGTTGGAGCCCGACCTCTTCGGGCCGATCCTGATCGCCGGCTCGCCGCTCTCCTACTGGGCCGGTACCCGCGGCAACGCGCCGATGCGCTATACCGGTGGCATGACCGGCGGCAGCTGGATGACCTCGCTGCTCAGCGACCTGGGCGATGGCCAGTTCGATGGCGCCTGGCTGGTGCAGAACTTCGAGAACCTCAATCCGGCCAACACCTACTGGACCAAGCAGTATCGGCTCTACGCCAACATCGACACCGAGGCCGAGCGCTACCTGGAGTTCGAGCGCTGGTGGGGCGGCCACGTGGTGCTCGGCGGCGACGAGATCCAGTACATCGTCGACAACCTCTTCGTGGGGAATCGCCTCTCCACCGCTCAGATGGTCACCTCCGACGGACGCCGCATCGACCTGCGCAACGTGCGCTCGCCGGTGGTGGTGTTCTGCTCCTGGGGCGACGACATCACGCCGCCGCCCCAGGCGCTGGGCTGGGTGCGCGACCTCTACGCGGGGGTCGATGACATCGAGGCCAGCGAGCAGACCATCGTCTACTGCGTCCATGACAGCACCGGCCACCTGGGGATCTTCGTCTCCGGCAGTGTCTCCCGCAAGGAGCACACCGAGTTCACGGCCAACATGGACTACATCGACGTGCTGCCGCCGGGCCTCTACGAGACCACCGTCTCCGAGGCCGCCCAGCGCAGCGATGCCGAGCTGATCGAGCGGGACTACCTGCTGGAGTTCACCTCGCGCAGCGTCGAGGAGCTCGATCAGGTGGTGCAGCACTCCACCGAGGACGATACCCGCTTCGCCACCGTGGCGCGGATCTCCGAGATCAATCTCGGGCTCTACCGGCTCTTCGTGCAGCCCTGGGTGCGCGCCCTGGCCACGCCCGAATCGGCCCGCTGGATGCGCCGCATGCACCCCAACCGCCTCGGCTACCGCCTCTTCTCCGACCGCAACCCGCTGATGACCGCGATCCCGCTGCTGGCTGACAAGATTCGTGCCAAGCGCCATCCGGTGGACGAGGAGAACCTCTTCCGGGTGCTGGAGTCGATAGCCTCCAGCCAGATCACCGGCAGCCTCAATGCCTGGCGTGACCTGCGCGACGGGGCCACCGAGCGCCTGTTCCTCGATCTCTACGGCCAGCCGCTGCTGCAGTCGCTGGTGGGCCTGGGCGGTGACGCCCACGTGCATCGCCGCCGCCCGGGGTCGGAGCCGGAACACCGCCGCTTCATCGAGCGTCGCCAGGCAGAGCTCTCCGAGCGCGTCGCCGAAGGCGGCAGCCACGAGGCGGTGATCCGTGCGCTGATCTACGTGCTGGGGGGCGCCCCCTCCACCGACGAGCGCAACTTCAAGCGCCTGCGTGCCTCCCACGCCGAGCTGGAGCCCCAGCTCACCGTGGCGGACTTCAAGCGGCTGATGCGCGAGCAGTTCTTCATCCTCAAGCTCGATCGTGAAAGGGCCGTCGAGGCGCTGCCCGAGCTGCTCAAGGGGCAGACGGCGGAGCAGATCGCCGACCACCTGGAGCATATCGAGCACGTGCTGGCGGCCAGCGGCGAGCTCTCCGAGCGCTCCAGCGAGCGCCTGGCCCGGATCAGGGGGCTCTTCGAGCAGGCCATCGACCAGGCGCCGATCCTCGAGGCCGAGGCGCGTGCCGAGGCCCAGGCCTGGGTCGGCACCCAGGCCGAGGCCCAGCGCCTGGCCCTGAGCGACCTCGAGGGCCTGATGGAGTCCCAGCCGGGGGCGAAGGCCAAGGCCGAGGCGCCCACCGCCAAGGCCGAGGAACCCGCCGCCAAGGGCGAGGCGTCCGCTGCCAAGGGCGAGGCGCCCGCCGCCAAGGTCGAGGCGCCTGCCGCCAAGGCCGATGCGCCCGCCGCCAAGGCCGAGGCGCCCGCCGCCAAGGCCGAGGAAGCCGCCGCCAAGCCGGCCGCCTCGCGTCGCCGGACCCCGGCACCCCGTCGCAAGCCGGGTGGCAACAAGCGCTGAGCCAGGCTCGGCTCGGCCCCAGCAGCGCCCCTGCCACCCCGGTGGCGGGGGCGCTGTCATTGACGCAGGCTTGCCCTCGCCCGAGAGTGCGGTCTAGGGTCAGAAGGCGCCAACCGCGGCCACCCACTGGCGCGATGCCAGGTGCTGGGTTAGGGTAGGCGCATTTTTCGCCCGCCGAATCAGGGCGGTATGGCATTGTCAGGCGAGGACTCGACGTCCACGCCATGCACTTTCAGTGGAGCACTATGGGAAAGTCACTGGTCATCGTCGAGTCGCCGGCCAAGGCCAAGACGATCAACAAGTATCTCGGCAGCGACTTCATCGTGAAGTCGAGCGTGGGTCACATCCGTGACCTGCCGACCAGCGGCTCGGGCAAGGCGGCCTCGGATCCCAAGGAGCGCGCGCGGCAGGCCGCGGCGACCCGCAAGATGTCGCCGGACGAGAAGGCCGAGTACCGGAAGCGCAAGTCCCAGGAGCAGCTGATCCGGCGCATGGGCATCGACCCCGAGCACGGCTGGGAGGCCCACTACGAGATCCTCCCGGGCAAGGAGAAGGTGGTCGCCGAGCTCCAGAAGCTGGCCCAGAAGGCCGACACCGTCTATCTCGCCACCGATCTCGACCGCGAGGGGGAGGCCATCGCCTGGCACCTTCGCGAGACCATCGGCGGCGACGACGCGCGCTACAAGCGCGTGGTCTTCAATGAGATCACCAAGAACGCCATCCAGGAGGCGTTCAAGGACCCCGGCACCCTGAACATCCCGAGGGTCGAGGCCCAGCAGGCGCGGCGCTTCCTGGACCGCGTGGTCGGCTTCATGCTCTCGCCGCTGCTGTGGGCCAAGATCGCCCGCGGCCTCTCGGCCGGGCGGGTGCAGTCGGTGGCCATGCGCCTGATCGTCGAGCGCGAGCGCGAGATCCGCGCCTTCGTGCCCGAGGAGTTCTGGGACGTCCATGCCGATCTGGTGCCGCAGGTCGAGGGGGCCGACGGCGAGCCGGTGCGCTTCGAGCTGGTGCGCCAGGACGGCAAGCCCTTCCGGCCCACCTCCGAGGCCGAGACCCTGGAGCGCATCGCCGCGCTCAGGAAGGCGTCGCTCGCCATCACCTCGCGGGAAGACAAGCCCACGCGGTCGAAGCCCAACGCACCCTTCATCACCTCGACCCTGCAGCAGGCCGCCAGCGGCCGGCTGGGCTTCTCGGTGAAGAAGACCATGACCCTGGCCCAGCGCCTCTACGAGGCGGGCTATATCACCTACATGCGAACCGACTCCACCAACCTGTCGAAGGATGCCGTGGAGAGCGTGCGCGAGTTCATCGGCGGCGAGTTTGGCGAGCGCTACCTGCCGGAGGCGCCCAACCGCTACTCCAGCAAGGAGGGCGCCCAGGAGGCCCACGAGGCGATCCGCCCCTCCGATGTGGGGCGTCGCGCCACCGACCTTGCCGGCATGGAGCGCGACGCCGAGCATCTCTACGAGCTGATCTGGCGCCAGTTCGTGGCCTGCCAGATGACTCCGGCCGAGTACCTCTCCAGCACCCTCACCGTGGAGGTCGACGGCTACGAGCTCAAGGCCAAGGGGCGCGTGCTCAAGTTCGACGGCTACACCCGCGTGATGAAGCCGGCCGGCAAGAACGAGGACCAGTCGCTGCCGGATCTCGCCGAGGGTACCCCCATGACCCTGGCCTCCCTGGACCCGCTGCAGCACTTCACCAAGCCGCCGGCCCGCTACACCGAGGCGAGCCTGGTCAAGGAGCTGGAGAAGCGCGGCATCGGCCGGCCCTCCACCTATGCCTCGATCATCTCGACCATCCAGGACCGCGGCTACGTCAAGCTGGAGAACCGGCGCTTCTATGCCGAGAAGCTCGGCGATATCGTCACCGAGCGCCTCAAGGAGTCCTTCCCCGACCTGATGGACTACTCCTTCACGGCGCGCATGGAGGATGGCCTCGACGAGGTGGCCGAGGGCGAGCGCAACTGGCGCGCGCTGCTCGATGCCTTCTACGCCGAGTTCAGGAAGGAGCTCGCGGAGGCCGAGAGCGAGGAGGGGATGCGTCCCAACCAGCCGGTGCCCACCGACATCGACTGCCCCAGCTGCGGGCGCAAGATGCAGATCCGTACTGCCTCCACCGGGGTCTTCCTGGGCTGCTCCGGCTACAACCTGCCGCCCAAGGAGCGCTGCAAGACCACCATCGACCTGCTGCCCGGCGAGGAGGCAGTGGCCGCCGACGCCGACGAGGAGGCCGAGACCGATGCCCTGCGGGCCAAGCACCGCTGCGGCAAGTGCGGCACCGCCATGGACAGCTACCTGATCGACGAGACCCGCAAGCTGCACATCTGTGGCAACAGCCCGGACTGCGACGGCTACGAGATCGAGCAGGGCAGGTTCCGCATCAAGGGCTACGACGGCCCGACCATCGAGTGCGACAAGTGCGGCAGCGAGATGCAGCTCAAGTCCGGGCGCTTCGGCAAGTACTTCGGCTGCACCAGCAGCGAGTGCAAGAACACCCGCAAGCTGCTGCGCAGCGGCGAGGTAGCGCCGCCCAAGATGGACCCCATCGACATGCCGGAGCTGGCCTGCCAGAAGGTCGATGACCACTACGTGCTGCGCGACGGGGCCAGCGGCCTCTTCCTGGCGGCGAGCAAGTTCCCCAAGAACCGCGAGACGCGCCCGCCCCTGGTCCGCGAGCTCAAGGCTCACGCCGAGGAGCTCCCCGAGAAGTATCGCTACCTGCTCGACGCCCCCAGCGAGGATCCGGATGGCCGCCCGGCGCAGATCCGCTTCTCGCGCAAGGCCAAGGAACAGTTCGTGATGACCGACGAGGAGGGCAAGGCCACCGGCTGGAAGGCCACCTTCGACGGCAGCCGCTGGCAGGTGGAGGACAAGCGTAAGTGACCCCGCGAGCCCGTACCAACCAGCTGCTCTACCAGGCCGAGCTGCTGCTCGACACCCAGGCCGGCGACGACGAGCACGCCGAGGCCCGCCGCATGGCCGCCGAGGAGGGCGCCCTGGCGCTTGCCGAGCTGGCTCTCGAGTCGCTGCTGCGCGAGGTCACTGAGCACGCGCGGCTGCCCCGCCACGACTGGCGCGAGCTGCTCGGCCCCGAGGGAGCCGGCATCGCCGAGCTGCACCGGCTGCGCGAGCTGGCCGCCCAGCCCGGCAGCTGGCTCGCCTGGCTGGTGTCCCGGCTCGAGGCGCTGCACGCAAGCGAAGGCGCCGCCCGCCGCCGCACCGGTGCCGCTGCCGGCCTGATCGCCGTGGGCAGCGCCGCCGCCCTGGGCGACGAGCTCCACGGCTGCCTGCAGGCCGCCAAGGCCGAGATCGCCGCCCTGCGCGAAACCAGCCAGGAGTGGTAGGGGGCGAGGGGCGCCTGGTAACTTTCAAACAGTCGTTTATACTCGGTGCCATCGCCCACCTACCGGCCAAGCCCCATGAACGCCATCGCAAGGACGCGTCAGTTCATCCTCCGGTACCTCGCCGCACCGCTGCTGGCCCTGCCGCTGGCGATGGCCCCCGCGGCGGCAGCCGACCTGACCCTCGACCCCCGGCTGCTGCCCGGCGGCGAGGGCGACCTGCCCGCGCTGCGCCAGGAGCTCGAGCGCCTCTCCGCCGGGCGGCGCACGCCCGACCTGGCCGCGGCGGCGCCCGGCACCGGCGTTCGCCTGCCGGGGCTGGACGTCCTGGAGTCCCCCGAGTTTCTCACCACCACTGACCTCCTGGCCCTCGAGCCCCTGGACGGCGCCTCCCGGGTGCTGTTGCTCGGCCCTGCCGAGGCGCTGGAGGCTGCCGGCGAGGCCCTGGCCGGCCAGGCTCGCCTCCGGGGCATCGCGCTGGTGCCCCTGGCCGTGGTCCCCTCACGCTATCCCTCCACGGCCGACCTTCAGGGCGCCGATGGCGCCCTGGTGCTGGCGCTGCCCGGCCTCGACGGAGAGGCCCAGCGCCGGCTCTTCGACCGGCTGGCCGAGGCGGGAGTGCCGAGCGTGGCGCTGACCGATGCCCGTCAGGTCGAGCGCGGTGCGCTGTTCTCCTCCCCCGGCGCCCTGGATCCTGACGCCTGGCGCCGCCGGCTGGCGCTGCGCCTGGATGACGTCGCCGCCGGCCGTCCCCCCGAACCCCTGTACGCCCGTCCCGGCCTGGGCCGCCCCTGGCTCAACCTCGAGACCGCCGCCCGGCTCGACTGGTCGCCGAGCTTTTCGCTGCTCGGCGAGGCGCGCCTGGTGGGCGAGGCCGCCGCCCCGGAGGCAGCACCCCTGGCACTTTCCCAGGCGGTGGCCCTGGCACTTTCCGCGAGCCCGGCCCTGGCCGCCGCCCGTCAGGGCATCGAGGTGGAGGCCTTCGACCGCGACCTGGCCGCTTCCCGCTACCGTCCCAATCTCTACCTGGAAGCCACCGGGCGGATGATCGACGAGACCCGCGCCCGCGCCGCCCTGGGCCAGGAGCCGGAGCGCCTGGTCAGCGGCGGAGCGGTGCTGGAGCAGCTGCTCTTCTCCGAACCGGCCCTGGCCGCCATCGCCGTCGCCGGCAGCCTCGACCGCGCCCGGCGCGCCGAGCTCGAGGTGGAGAGCCTCGACCTGGCACTGGCGGTATCACGGGAGTTTCTCGACCTGCTACGCCTCGACGCCAGCCGCGAGGTGCTCGAGGCCGACCTCGAGCTGGCCCGTGCCCAGCGTGACCAGGCGATGCGCGGCGAGACCGCCGGCGCCGTGGGGCGCGGCGAGGTGGCCCGCTTCGAGGCCGAGCTCACCCAGGCCCGGGAGCGCCTGGAGCAGGCGGTGGCGGACCGCGAGCGGCTGGCGATCGCCCTCAATCGCCGGCTGGGTCGGGCCCCGGCCGCCCCGCTCGCGCCGGTCGAACCGGAGCTGGATGGCCCCGAATGGCTGGGCGGTGATGACCAGTTCCTGGCGGTTCTCGACTCTCCGGCGAGCCTCGCCGACTGGCAGGGGCGGCTGGTGACCGCGGCCCTGCGCGACTCTGCCGAGCTCGAGGCGATTGCCGAGCTGCGCCAGGCGGCACGCCGGGAGCTGACTTCGCGCCGCCGGGCCTTCTGGCTGCCCGAGGTGGGCCTCGAGGCGCGCTATACCAGCGAACTCTCCCGGGCCGGTGAGGGTGAGCGGGCCCCCTGGGAGTCGTCGAACCCGGTCGTCCAGGCCGGCGTCGGGGCCCTCGAGGGGGCGGGCGTGGGGCTGCCCGAGACCGGTCGCGACCAGTGGAGCGTCGGGGTCTCGGCGCGGCTGCCGCTCTATGCCGGCGGGCGGCGCAGCATCGAGCGTGACCGCAGCGCGGCGCGCCTGGAGCAGGTGGCCCTCGAGGACGCCGAGGCGCGTCTGGGACTCGAGGCCCGGCTGCGCGCCGCCAGCGTCGAGCTCGCCGCCGCCTGGCGGCGCATCGCCCTGCGCGACGCGGCCCGCGAGCACGCCGAGGAGGCCCTGGCCCTGGCCGAGGAGGCCTGGCGCGAAGGGGCGCTCTCCCAGGTGGCGCTGCTCGATGCCCGTACCAGCGCACGCCAGGCGGGCCTCGCCGCCGCCGAGGGGCGCTGGCAGGCGCTGCAGGCGCTGGTGCACCTGCAGCGCGCCCTGGGGATCACCCCGGGCCCCATGGCGGCCGAGGCTCGCGAGCGGCTGCTGGCGGGCGCCGGCGGCGCGCTGGGGGAAGGGCACACGACAGGAGAAGGACCATGATCATGCGGGGAATCCTGCTGGCGGGACTGGTGCTGCTGGCCGGCTGCGCCGAGGAGCCGGTGGAGGAGGCGCCGCTGCGCCCGGTGCGCACCCTGGTCCTCGAGGCCGACGGTGCGACCGGCGAGCGTGAGCTGCCGGCGCGCCTGGAGGCGGCCGCCAACCGCCGGATGAGCTTCCGTGTGGCGGGCCAGCTCGAGGCCCTGGAGGTAGCGGTGGGGGAGCGGGTGACGGCCGGCCAGCCCCTGGCCCGGCTCGAGGCCGACGACCTGCGCCTGCAGCGCGACCGCGCCCGCTCGGCCCTGGCCGGTGCCGAGGCGGCGGCGGCCAACGCCGAGGCCGAGTGGCAGCGCGCCCGGCGCCTCTACGAGGCGGGCAGCGCCCCGGCCCGGGACCTCGACGCCGCCCGCGCCCAGCGCGACGCCGCCCGGGCCCAGCGTGACGGCGCCCGGGACGCCCTGGCCCTGGCCGAGCGACAGCTCGGCTTCACGCGCCTCGCAGCGCCCGACGCCTGCCGGGTGGCGAGCCGCCTGGCGGAGGCCGGCGAGAACGTCGGTGCCGGTCAGCCGGTGCTGGTGCTCGCCTGCGGCGACGATCTGGAGGTGCGCGCGGTCCTCTCGGAGGACCTGCTCGGCGAGCTGGTCATCGGGGCGCCGCTGCGGGTGCGCCTGCCGCTCGCCGACCTCACCCTGGCCGGCGAGGTGGCCGAGATCGGCCTGCCGGTGGACCCGCGCCAGGCCACCTGGCCGCTGCGGGTGGCCCTCCCGGGCCTGGCGGAGGACGAGCGCGCGCGGCTCCAGCCCGGCATGGCGGCGGAGCTGACGCTGCCCCTGGGCGGCCCCGGCAGCGGCATCTGGGTGCCCATGGTGGCGGTGCAGCAGGATATCGACGGTCACTTTGTCTACGTGGCTGAGGAGCGTGGGAGCAGCGATGCCAGCGATGCCACCGGGGACCGCGAGGCGACGGTGGTGCGCCACACCGTGACCCTGGGCGGTCGCCACGGCGAGCGCCTCGAGGTGCTGGCGGGGCTCGAGCCGGGCCAGCACCTGATCGTGGCGGGAATGAGCCGGCTCCATGACGGCATGCGGGTGCGCCTGCTCGAAGAGCGCAGCACCGCCGCGGAGGCCTCGCCGTGACCCTGACCGAGGCGGCGCTGCGCTACAACCGGGTGACCATCGCCGGGCTCCTGGTGGTGCTGCTGGGGGCGGTGATCAGCTATCTCTCCATCTCCCGGGCAGAGGATCCGGCGGTGACGGTGCGAGTGGCTCAGGTGGTCACCTACCTGCCCGGGGCCACCCCGGAACGGGTCGAGCAGCTGGTCACCGACCCGCTGGAGACCGCCATCATGGAGATGCCGGAGCTCGACTTCGTCGAGAGCACCTCCCGGGCCGGGGTCTCCATCATCCGGGTGGAGCTGCGTCCCGACGTGAGGGACGTCCAGGCCGGCTGGGACAAGCTGCGCCGCAAGGTGGGCGACGCCCGGGGCAGGCTGCCCGACGAGGCCCACGCGCCCATCATCAACGACGAGTTCGGCGACGTCTTCGGCATCATGCTCTCGCTCACCGGCGAGGGGTACGAACAGGCGGAGCTCAAGGAGGTCGCCGACGACGTCCGCGACCGCCTGCTGATGCTCGATGACGTGGCCAAGGTGAACATCCACGGCTACGCCGAGGAGCGCATCTTCCTGGAGTACAGCGAGGCGCGCCTGGCCGAGCTCGGCGTCTCCCCCCAGGGGCTCGCCCAGCTCTTGGCCGCGCGCAACATCGTGCTGCCCGGCGGGGCGATCCGAAGCGGCGACGAGCGGCTGATCCTCGAACCCACCGGCAACTTCACCCATATCGACGACATCCGCCGGGCGCTGCTGCCGCTGCCCGACGGCACCCTGGTGCCCCTGGGCTCGCTGATGGAGGTGCGCCACGGTTACGCCGATCCGCCCATGAGCCGCTACCACGCCGGCGGCGTGCAGGGGCTGGCGATTGCCATCGCCATGCGCGAGGGGGGCAACATCCTCGATCTGGGCGAGCAGGTCCAGGGCGCCATCGAGCGCCTCGAGCGTGACCTGCCGGTGGGCCTCGAGTTCGAGGTGCTGGCCAACCAGCCCGACCGGGTCGAGGAGCGCATCAACGAGTTCCTGATCAACCTGCTGCAGGCGGTGGCGCTGGTCTGCGTGGTGATGCTGCTCTTCCTGGGGCTGCGCACCGGGCTGATCGTGGCGAGCCTGGTGCCCTCGGCGATACTGGCCTGCCTCGCCTTCATGGGGCTCTTCGACATCGGCCTCGACCAGGTCTCGCTCGGGGCGCTGATCATCGCGCTGGGCATGCTGGTGGACAACGCCATCGTCATGGTGGAGTCGATCCAGGTCTCTGCCCGGGAGGGCAAGAGCGTGCGCCAGGCGGCGCTCGATTCCGCCCGGCAGCTGCGTTTCCCGCTGCTCACCGCCTCGCTGACCACGGCGGCGGCCTTCCTGCCCCAGTTCCTGGCGGTCTCCGACGTCGGGGAGTACACCCGCTCGCTGTTCCAGGTGGTCACCATCACGCTGCTCTCCTCCTGGCTGCTCTCGCTCACCATGATCCCGCTGCTCTGCGTGGCCTTCATCAAGGTCAGGCCGAAGGAGGAGGGCGCCTCGCCCCGGGGCCAGGCGGGGGGAGAGGCGCGCGACGAGCAGAGCGATCAGGCGGGCCGGGCGCGACCGCCGCTCTCGGCGCACATCGCCGAGCGGGTCTACGCCGGCTACCGTCGGCTGCTGCTGGCCCTGCTGCACCACCGCGCCCTGACCCTGGCCGCGGTGGCCGGCCTGCTGGGGCTCGCCTGGCTCGGCTTCGGGCCGCTGCCCAAGATCTTCTTTCCCCAGGCGGAGCGCACCATCGTCACCGCCGAGCTGCGCCTGCCCTTCTCGGCG
Source organism: Halomonas sp. JS92-SW72 (assembly GCF_003547075.1). Taxonomy (NCBI): domain Bacteria; kingdom Pseudomonadati; phylum Pseudomonadota; class Gammaproteobacteria; order Oceanospirillales; family Halomonadaceae; genus Halomonas; species Halomonas sp. JS92-SW72. The sequence continues at coordinate 121,858 of NZ_CP032147.1, read as the reverse complement.
CCCATCGAGCGCACCCGGGCAGTGGTGGAGGAGATCGAGGTCTTCCTGGCCGCGGAACTCGCCGCCGAGAGCGATGAGACGGGCGAGTGGGTGCGCGACGGGGTGGAGCGCTGGGGCAGCTTCATCGGCTTCGGCGGCGAGCGCTACATCATCAACCACGCCCCGGAGCCGCCGAGCCCCGAGTACGCCTTCCTGCTGCTGCAGACCAACCGCTGGCAGGCGGTGGACGCGGTGATCGAGCGCCTCGATGCGTGGCTTTCCGAGCGCTTCCCGGACCTGCAGGCCACCGTGGCCGCCACCAGCTTCGGCCCGCCGGTGACGGTGCCGCTTTCGGTGCGCATCTCCGGCGACGACGAGGCGACCCTCAGGCGCATCGCCGAGGAGGTGCGCCAGCGGGTCGCCGAGGCGTCGGGCACGCGCAACGTCCGCGATGACTGGGGCGAGTGGATCAAGCGGCTGCGCATCGACGTGGACCCGGCCCGGGCGCTGCGCGCCGGCGTCACCGAGCGCGACGTGGCGCTGAGCCTGCAGACGGCGCTCTCGGGGATGACGGTGGGCACCTTCCGCGACGGCGACACCCTGGTGCCGATCCAGCTGCGCAACGAGCGCGGCGAGGTGCGAACCCCGGACGACCTGGCGGGGGTCACCGTGCTGCCCGTCGGCGGCGGGGTGGGGGTGCCCCTGGCCCAGGTGGCCGAGGTCGAGCTCGACTGGGGCCCGGCGCGCATCCTGCGCCGGGACCGCTTCCGCACCATCTCGGTGGAGGCGGAGCTGGCCCCCGGGGTCACCGCCGCCGGGGTGGCGGCCGAGCTGCGCCCCTGGCTCGAGGAGCGCCAGGCCGAGTGGCCGAGCGGGGTCTTCTACGAGTTCGGCGGCGAGGTGGAGTCGTCGCGCATCGCCACCTACTCCATCGCCGAGAAGCTGCCGATCGGTGCCATGGCGATCCTGCTGCTGCTGGTGGTGCAGTTCAACTCCCTGCGCCGGCCGCTGATCATCCTGGCCACCATCCCATTGTCGCTGATCGGGGTGATCTTCGGCCTGACCATCACCGGCTCCCACTTCGGCATCATGACCTTCCTCGGGGTGGTGTCGCTGGCCGGTATCGTCATCAACAACGCCATCGTGCTGATCGATCGCATCGATCTCGAGCGCGGCAAGCTCTCGCCCCAGGAGGCGATCCTCGAGGCGGGCCGGCGGCGCCTGCGCCCGGTGCTGATGTCGACCCTGACCACCAGCGGTGGCCTGCTGCCGCTGTGGCTGGGCGGGGGCCTGCTCTGGGCGCCCATGGCGATCACCATCATCTTCGGTCTGCTGGCCGCGGCGCTGATCACCCTGTGCGTGGTGCCGGTGCTCTATTCGCTGCTGATGCGGGTACCCTTCGAGCGCCGCCGCGACGGCGAGGCGGCGACTGTGTCAGGCTGAGGGTCTCTTTCCCGAACGAGACCAGCCCCATGGAGCGTGTCGCCCTCTTCGTCGATGTGCAGAACGTCTACTACACCACCCGCGAGGCCTTCGGGCGGCACTTCGACTACCACGACTTCTGGGCACGCTTCGCGGCGGGACGGGAGGTGGTGGTGGCCAACGCCTATGCGGTGGAGCGCGGCGATCCCCGCCAGCGCCAGTTCCAGGCCATCCTGCGCACCATCGGCTTCGACGTGAAGCTCAAGCCCTTCATCCAGCGCAGCGACGGCTCCGCCAAGGGCGACTGGGACGTGGGCATCGCCCTGGATGCCATGGAGGCGGGGCCGCGTGTCGATCACCTGGTGCTGGTCTCGGGGGACGGCGACTTCGACCTCCTGGTGGACCGACTCCGCCAGCGCTTCGGCATCCGGGTGACCGTCGTCGGGGTGGCGCGCCTCACCGCCGATTCCCTGGTACGCGCCGCCAGCGACTTCGTGCCGGTCGACGCCAGCCTGCTGCGCTAGAACCTGCCATCGGCGTCCTTCATCGCCTTACGTTGATACACGTCAAGCACGCCGCCCCGCCCTTGGCTAGGATGAAGACAGGAGCAGGCCGGGACGGCGGCCGCGACGACAACAGCGAGGAGGATGCGCCATGCGATTTCATCAGGTGAAGGAGCTGGTCGACTGGGCCGCCGGCTACCATCGGCGGCTAGCCGAGCAGTTCGCCGCCCTGGCCGGGGGCGGCGACGTGGACGAGCGGGTGCGCATGGCGCTGGAGTACCTGGCCGAGCGCGAGCGCAAGCAGGAGAACGACCTCACCGGCTACCTGGACGATGGCAGCGACCACAGCAAGGTGCTTTCGACCTGGTTCGACGATCCCGCCGACTTCCCCCACCCGCCGGTGCTCGAGCGGCTGCCCGAGTGCATCGCTTGCGACAGCGTGCAGACCGTGCTGGCCACGGCGCTGACCGCCCACCGTACTCTCCAGGATCTCTATGCCCACCGCGCCGAGCTGGCCGGCGGCAGCGACGAGAAGGCCTTCTTCGAGGCCCTGGCGGCCGGCCACGAGGCCGAGGTGCGGCGCATCGCCCGGGATATCCAGCGGCTCGAGGACTACTGAGGAGGCCACCATGAGCGAACAACTGCTTTCCCCCAAGATGCTGGGCTACTGGACCGAGGCGACCCTTCGGGAGGCCCCGGACGAATCCGGCATCTACTGCGTGTTCCGGGCGGCGAAGGACCCCGAGACCGAGGAGATGGACGTTCAGGAGCTGCTCTACGTGGGTGAGCACAGAAGCGCCCGCCACGGCCTGCAGCATGACGGCCACCGCGACAAGTGGCACGCCTTCCCGCAGCCCGACGAGGAGATCTGGTACGCGGTGGGGCTGTGCGGCAGCGCCAACCGCGAGCGCCTGGCCGCGGCGATGATCAACGCCCACAAGCCGCGCTTCAACTCGGACAGCCCCTACCTGGACCGCTTCCCCTTCGACGACACCACGGTCCATATCTACGGCAAGAAGCACAAGCTGCAGAGCATCTTCAACGTCGATCGTCAGGACTGAGGGTTTCCCGGGCGAAGTGGCGCGGCTCCGGCGGATTTACCTGCCGGTGCCGTCGCGGATTATGAAGATTCGCTCGAGGCTGTTCCGGCGACAGGCCGTCGAGGGGGCGCTGTAAACCCTTCCCTGGGTGCTACCGATGCCATCCCTGGCATAGGACCCCCTCTTCGACCTGTCCCCGGCGCCTCTCGCTCCAGCTAGTGGTACGATTCTGCTACTCAGCGGGCGGTGTGAAGGGCGGCCATAACCGGTACAATCGCGCCCCTTCCATGCACCGACCGGACCCTCTCCTTGATCTCCACCGCCAACATCACCATGCAGTTCGGGGCCAAGCCCCTGTTCGAGAACGTCTCCATCAAGTTCGGCAACGGCCACCGCTACGGCCTGATCGGCGCCAATGGCTGCGGCAAGTCCACCTTCATGAAGATCCTCGGCGGCGACCTCGAGCCCTCCTCGGGCCAGGTCATGGTCGAGTCCGGCGCCCGGCTCGGCAAGCTGCGCCAGGACCAGTTCGCCTACGAGAACGAGCGGGTCATCGACACCGTGATCATGGGCAATGCCGAGCTCTCCCAGGTGGCGGCGGAGCGCGAGCGCATCTACTCCCTGCCCGAGATGAGCGAGGAGGACGGCATGGCGGTGGCCGACCTGGAGGTGCGCTTCGCCGAGCTCGACGGCTATACCGCCGAGGCCCGCGCCGGCGAACTGCTGCTGGGACTCGGCATCCCGATCGAGCAGCACGCAGGCCCCATGAGCGAGGTGGCCCCCGGCTGGAAGCTGCGCGTGTTGCTGGCCCAGGCGCTCTTCTCCGACCCCGACGTGCTGCTGCTCGACGAGCCCACCAACCACCTGGACATCAATACCATCCGCTGGCTGGAGGGGGTGCTCACGGCGCGCAACAGCACCATGATCATCATTTCCCACGACCGCCACTTCCTCAACAGCGTCTGCACCCACATGGCGGACCTCGACTACGGCGAGATCCGCCTCTTCCCGGGCAACTACGACGACTACATGACCGCGGCCACCGCCGCCCGGGAGCGCCAGCACGCCGACAACGCCAAGAAGAAGGCGCAGATCGCCGACCTCCAGGCCTTCGTCAGCCGCTTCTCGGCCAACGCCTCCAAGGCCAAGCAGGCCACCTCCCGGGCGCGCCAGATCGACAAGATCAAGCTCGAGGAGATCAAGCCCTCGAGCCGGATCAGCCCCTTCATCCGCTTCGAGCAGGCGCGCAAGATCCACCGCAACGCGGTCAACGTGGAGGGGCTCGCCCAGGGCTACCCCGACGAGGCGCCACTCTTCCAGGGCTTCGGCATGACCGTGGAGGCCGGCGAGCGCATCGCCATCATCGGCCCCAACGGCATCGGCAAGACCACCCTGCTGCGTACCCTGGCCGGCGAGCTGTCGCCGCTCTCCGGCAGCGTGAAGTGGACCGATAGCGCGGACCTCGGCCACTTCGCCCAGGACCACGCCGACGACTTCGCCAACGACGCCACCCTGTTCGAGTGGATGGCGCAGTGGACCGATGGCGGCGAGCAGGTGATCCGCGGGGCGCTGGGGCGCATGCTCTTCGGAAGCGACGACATCGGCAAGTCGGTGAAGGTGATCTCCGGCGGCGAGCAGGGGCGCATGCTGTTCGGCAAGCTGACCCTGACCCGGCCCAACGTGCTGCTGATGGACGAGCCCACCAACCACCTGGACATGGAGTCCATCGAGGCGCTCAACCTGGCGCTTGCGCACTACCCGGGCACCCTGATCTTCGTCAGCCACGACCGCGAGTTCGTCTCCTCCCTGGCCACCCGCATCCTCGACATGGGCGAGGAGGGCATCACCGACTTCAGCGGCAGCTACGACGACTACCTGAGAAGCCAGGGCCTCTTCGGCTGAGGCATGGGGCGTTTAGGGGCCGTCTTGGCCCCTTCGCCGACGCTGGACTAGGGTGAGGGTGTTGCCGGCCGCGGGTCGGTGTCGCCGCAAGGATGCCCATGCCCTGGATCAAGTTCCTGCATATCGTCGCCCTGGTGAGCTGGTGCGGCGTGCTGCTCTACCTGCCCGCGCTGCTCTGCCAGCTGGCACGCCCCGAGCGCGTCGCCCAGGGCGTCTCTCCGGGAGCGCCGCCGCTGCCGCGGCTGCTCTACAACGGCCTGGCGAGCCCCGTTGCGCTGCTCGCCATCGCCTCCGGTACCCTGCTGTTCCTGCTCCACGGCCTCACCGGCCCCTGGCTGGTGCTCAAGCTGCTGGCGGTCTGTGTCATGGTGCTGGCCCACGGCCTGTGCGGCTGGCTGCTGCTGCGCCTGGAGCAGGAGCGGCCGCGCGGGGTCGTCGCCGGGTCGCTCTTGGCCGGCAGCGTGGCGGGGCTCGCCATGCTGGCGGTGGTCGGCCTGGTGCTGGCCAAGCCGGCGCTGTAAGGGGGAGGAGAGCCAATGCCGCAGCCTTGCCCCTCAGTCATCGAGATCCACGCCCACCGCATGCTCGTAGACCAGCTGCCCGCCGAGAAAGCCCGCCAGGGCGATCAGCGCGGCGGTGGCCAGGCTCAGCGCCAGCCCCCAGGGCAGCAGGGCCTCGCCCGCGAAGCGCCACAGCCAGTTGAGCGAGGCGAGCGAGAGCATCACCACCGCCACCATGGCGTGGCTCCAGGCGGTCACCAGGCGGCGAATGCCGCGCACCGTCACCAGGTCGATGAGGCCGGCGAGGCTCGCCACCCAGCCGCCGAAGGCGCCCACCCCGGCCAGCCACAGCGAGGCGCGGGCCCAGAAGGGGTCGCCGGTAGTCAGAAAGCCCAGGTCGCTGGCCACCAGGGCGAGCAGGGCGGCCACCGGGAAGTGGATCATCACCGGGTGCAGGGGGTGGCCGGCGACGGCCGCGCGGCTGCGGATGGAGCGCTTTGGGGGCGTTGGCATGGCGGCGTCCCTGTCGATGGCGTCATGGGTGGCGTCCCCCTCAGTGAAGGCCGCGGCGGCCGGCGGGTCAACCCGGGCCCGCCGCGCCGGGCGCGGCTCAGGGGAGCGGGCGGGGTGTTCAGCGTGGCGCTCGCCATGGGGTTGAGCGGCTGCAGCGGCAGCCACTCCATCCTCGACCCGGCGGGGCCGGCGGCCCGGGACGTGGCCTGGCTCTGGTGGTGCATGTTGATCGGCTTCGGGCTGGTGTTCGTGGCGGTGGTGGCGCTGTGGCTGGCCGCCTTCCGGCCCCGGGAGCAACCTCGGCGCAGCCCCGAAGCGGAGCGCCGGCTGGGGCTACGCTGGATCCTGGGCGGCGGCATCCTGCTGCCCGGGGTGAGCATCCTGATACTGCTGGCCTTCGGGGTGCCCGCGGGACAGCGGCTGCTGCCCCTGCCGCTGCCCGGTGGGGAGCCCCCGCGGGTGATCGAGGTCACCGGCCACCAGTGGTGGTGGGAGATCCGCTACCCGGACGAGGCGGGCGAGGTGGTCACCGCCAACCACCTGGTGATGCCCGCAGGCGAGCCGGTGGACTTCCACGTCACCGGCGCCGACGTCATCCACGCCTTCTGGGTGCCGCGCCTGGGCGGCAAGATCGACATGATCCCCGGGCGCACCAACCGCATCCGTCTCGAGGCCGACGTCCCGGGCGTGTTCGGCGCCCAGTGCGCCGAATACTGCGGCGTCCAGCACGCCCATATGCAGCTCCACGTGGAGGCGGTGCCGCCCGAGGCATTCGAGGCCTGGCTGGCGGCGCGCCGGGACGCCGAGCCCGAGTCGCTGGATCGGGAAGACGCCCATGCCCCGGCCCGCGAGACCTTCACCGCGCAGTGCGCCAGCTGCCACCGGGTGGCGGGGCTCGCCGAGGGTGACATTGGCCCCGACCTGACCGACCTCGGCGCCCGCGCCACCCTCGGCGCCGGGACCCTGGCCATGGAGGAGGGGGCCGTGGCCCGCTGGCTCGCCGAGCACCAGCGCCTGAAGCCCGGCAACCGCATGCCCGCCCACGATCACCTAGCGCCCGAGGAGCTCGCGGCCCTGGGCGCCTGGCTGGAGGCCCTGGCACCATGAGCGAGACGATGCGACCCACCCCGGAGGCCGAACGGCTGCACCGCGAAATGGAGGCGGTGTGGGGCACTCCCCGCGGCTGGCGCGGGCTCTTCAGCGTGGTCAACCACAGCACCCTGGGGCTGCGCTTCATGGCCACGGGGCTGGTCTTCTTCCTGCTGGGCGGGGTGCTGGCGATGCTGATCCGCACCCAGCTGGCGCTGCCCGACCAGGCCTTCATGTCGCCGGAGATCTACGCCCAGGTCACCACCATGCACGGCACGGTGATGATGTTCCTGTTCGCCATCCCCATGCTGGAGGGGCTGGCGATCTACCTGATTCCGAAGATGATCGGCACCCGGGACCTGGTCTGCCCGCGGCTCACCGCCTTCGGCTACTGGTGCTACCTGTTCGGCGGCATCATCCTCTTCTCGAGCCTGCTGCTGGAGATGGCCCCGGACAGCGGCTGGTTCATGTACACCCCGCTGAGCAGCAGCGAGTTCGCCCCCGGGCCGGGCTCCGACTTCTGGCTTCTGGGCATCACCTTCGTGGAGATCTCGGCGCTGGCCGCCGGGGTGGAGCTCACGGTGTCGATCCTGCGCACCCGGGCGCCGGGCATGGCGCTGCACCGCATGCCGCTCTTCGCCTGGTATATCCTGGCCATGGCGCTGATGATCGTGGTGGGCTTCCCGCCGCTGATTCTCGGCAGCGTGCTGCTGGAGCTGGAGCGCGCCGCGGGGATGCCCTTCTTCACGGTGGCCGGCGGCGGCGACCCCATCCTCTGGCAGCACCTCTTCTGGCTCTTCGGCCACCCCGAGGTCTACATCATCTTCCTGCCGGCGGCGGGCATCGTCTCGACCCTGATCCCGGTGTTCGCCGGGCGTCCCATCGTCGGCTACGGCTGGGTGGTGGCGGCCATCGTCATCACCGGCTTCATCAGCTTCGGGCTCTGGGTGCACCATATGTTCACCGTGGGCATCCCCCAGCTCGCCCAGGCCTTCTTCTCGGCGGCCAGCATGCTGGTGGCGGTGCCCACCGCCATCCAGGTGTTCGTCTGGCTGGCCACCCTCTGGCTGGGGCGGCCGCGCATGACCCTGCCGATGCTGTGGATCACGGGTTTCCTGGTGATCTTCGTCTGCGGCGGGCTCACCGGGGTGATGCTGGCGCTGGTGCCCTTCAACTGGCAGGTCCACGACACCCACTTCGTGGTGGCCCACCTGCACTATGTGCTGGTGGGCGGCATGTTCTTCCCGCTGCTGGCCGGGGCCTACTACTGGCTGCCGCTGGTCACCGGGCGCCTGCCTTCGGAGCGCCTCGGGCGGCTGGGCTTCTGGCTCACCTTCCTGGGCTTCAACCTCACCTTCCTGATCATGCACTGGACCGGGCTTCTCGGCATGCCGCGGCGCGTCTACACCTACGACAGCGCCATGGGCTGGGATCTCGTCAACCTGTTCTCCTCCATCGGCGGCTTCATGATGGCGGCGGGGGTCGCCGCCGTGCTCCTCGACCTGGTGCTCCACGGCCGCTTCGGGCGCACCGCGCCGCGCAACCCCTGGGGCGCCGACACCCTGGAGTGGAGCCTTGCGATGCCGCCGGCCAGCTACAACTTCGTGAGCCTGCCCCGGGTGGAGAGCCGCCACCCGCTGTGGGAGACGCCGACCCTGGGCGACGCCATCGCCCGCGGCGAGTGTGCCCGGCCCGGTGCCGCCCACGGCCGCCGCGAGCTGCTCGGCGGCGAGGCGCTCACCGGTCGGGTACGCGAGGTGATCCACCTGCCCGGCAACAGCCTGCTGCCGCTCTATGCCGCGCTCTGCCTGGCGGTGGTCTGCGTCAGCCTACTGACGCGCCTCTACCCGCTGTCGCTGCTGGGCCTGGCCGGCGCCGGGGTACTGCTGCTGCGCTGGTCCTGGGAGAACGGCGGCCATCGCCGGGCCGCGCCCCTGGGACACGACGAGCCCGAGGATCCGCCGCTGCACTCGCGCACCGCCGACGGCCCCGGGCGCTGGACCATGGGGGTCGCCCTGCTCGCCGACGGCGCCTTCTTCCTGTCGCTGCTGTTCGGCTGGTTCTACCTCTGGACGGTCTCTCCCGAGTGGCAGATGCCGGCGCGCTCGCCGCTCTCGCTGCCGCTGCTGCTCGCCTCCGGGGCGGCCCTCACCCTGGGCACCCTCTGGCTGGAGCGGCGGGTGGCGGCGCTGCAGCGCGGCCGCGAGGCGGGCCTTGTGCTGGCGCTTGGGGGCATCGCGGCGCTGGGCGGGCTGCATGTGGCCCTGCTGGGCCTTGCGCTGGTGAACGCGGGCCTCGCGCCCACCGCTACGGCCCATGACGCCACCCTGCTGGTGGGGCTCGCCTACCTGCTGGGCCACGGCGGCCTCGCCGCCCTGCTGGCCGCGCTGCAGGCCTGGAGGGCAGGTCGCGGCCTGGTGGGGGCCCGGCTGCCCTTCGAGCCCGGGGTGGTGGCGCTGCTGTGGCGCTACCAGCTCGGCGTCTACTGGATCCTGGCGGCGGCCATGGCGCTGCTGCCGCGGCTGACGGGAGCCGGCCCATGACGTTGCTGCGCCGCTGGTGGGCACCCAGCCACCCCGCCCAGCTGCTGCTGGGGCTGACCCTCTGGAGCCTCTGGTTCGTGGCGCTCTACGGCGGGCTCTCGGTGGCCTGTGCGCTGGCGCCGCCGCGGCCGGGGCAGGGCGCGCTCACCGCCATCAACGGCGGGCTCGCCCTGCTTACCCTGGCCACCCTGGGGCTGCTCGCCTGGCTGGCCTGGCGGGGGATGAAGGCCGGCCGGGGCGGCGTGGGCGGCTCGCGCTTTATCGCCCTGACGGGGGCTGGGCTGCACCTCTTCTCGGCGGCCGGGGTGGCCTTCGTCGGCCTGCCCATCGTGGCCCTGCCTCCCTGCCTCTAGGGAGCCGCCATGGCCGCGCCTGCTTCCTCCCTGGATGCCGCTCGAGACGCCCTGGGCGAGGGCGTCGCGAAGGGCGACGCCCGCCTGCTCGGCTCCGTTGCGGGCATGTGGTGCACCAGCTGCGCCCTGGCCATCGAGCACCGCCTGGGGCGCCTGCCCGGGGTGAGCCGGGTGGGGGTCGACTACCTCTCCGCCACCCTGCTGGTGGAGGGCACGCCGGCGGCGGTAGCCCCCGAGCGGGTCGCGGCGGCGCTGGGCCGGCTCGGCTACCGGCTGCGCGACCTGGAGGCGGCGCCAGATGCCCGCCAGCGGCTGGACAGCGAGAGCCGGGCCCTGGCGGGGCGGCTGCTGGCGGCCGCGGTGTTCGGCATGTGGACCATGCTGGCCTCGCTCCTGATCTACGCCGGCGCCCTGCCGGAGCCTCGCCTGGAGCGGGTGCTGGCCTGGGTCTCCGGCGCTTTCGCACTGCCGGTGGTGACGCTCGCCGCCTGGCCCTTCTACCGCGCCGCCTGGCGCACCCTGCGCGCGGGTCGCCCCGGCATGGATGCCCTAGTCTCGCTGGGCGTGATCGGGGCGCTGGCGGTCTCCCTCTGGCTGCTCTGGCGGGGCTCCGCGGAGGTCTACTTCGATACCGCCGTGATGCTGGTGCTGCTGCTGCTGGCGGGACGCTGGGTGGAGACCCTGGCCCGCTATCGCGGGCTGCGCGCCCTGGAGGGGCTGGCCCCGCTGCCGGCGCAAGCCTGCCGGCTGGACCCGAGGGGCGGAGAAGCCCGGGTGCCCGTCGCGGAAGTGGCGGCCGGCGAGCGCCTTCTCGTGGCCAGCGGCGAGACCCTGGCACTGGATGGTGAGCTCCTCGATGCGGCGGCGCGACTGGATCTCGCCCTGCTCACCGGCGAGAGCCGCCCACGCACCCTGACCCGGGGCGCGCGGCTCTCGGCGGGCTGTCGCAACCTGGGTGCCCCCTTCACCCTGAGGGTGACCGCCGGGGTGGGCGAGCGACGCCTGGATGGGCTCTATCGCCAGGTGCAGGCCCTGCAGGCGAGCAAGGGCGAGCTGCGCCGCCTGGCGGAGCGCTTCGCGGCCTGGCTCAGCCCCGCTGCCGTGGCGCTGGCGCTGGTGACCCTGGCCGCCCTGCTGCTGGCCGGGGTTGACCCGGAAGAGGCGGCGGTGCGCGCCCTCTCTGTGCTGGTGGTGGCCTGCCCCTGTGCGGTGGGCCTGGCGGTGCCCCTGGCGAGCCTGGCCGGCACGGCCCGGGCGCTGGAGGCCGGTGTGGTGTTTCGCGACCCGGCGGCCCTGGAGCTCGCCGGCCAGGTTCGCGCCGTGGCCTTCGACAAGACCGGTACCCTGACCCGCGGGGCGCTTCGACTGGCCGCCGTGCGTCCCGCCCCCGGAGTGGCAGAGCATGACCTGCTGGCCCTGGCGGCACGCGCCGAGTGGGGCAGCGAGCACCCCCTGGGGCTCGCGATTCGCACCGCCGCCGCCGAGGCGGGGATCGACCCGCGCCAGGCGCCGGCCGAGGTGCAGGAGCATCCCGGGCGGGGACGCGAGGCCCGCGAGGCCGATGGCACGTGGCTGCGCATCGGCGCCCCCGACTGGCTGGCCGAGCGGGGTGCGGTGCCGGCCAGGCGCGAGGCCGTGCCATCCTGGGCCAGCGAGGTGGCGCTGGCCCGCGATAGCCAGTGGCTGGGGACCCTCTGGCTCGAGGACGACACAGAACCCACCGCCGCGGCGAGCCTCGCGGCGCTGCGCCACCGGGGCCTGACCCTGGCGCTGCTCAGCGGTGATCGCCCGGCGCTGGTGCGCCGCCTCGGCCGGCGGCTGGGGTTGGCGCCCGGGGCCTGCTACGGCGGCCGTTCGCCGGAGGCCAAGCGCCACCTGGTGGCCGCGCTGCCGGGCCCGGTGCTCTATGTGGGAGACGGCATCAACGATGCGCCGGCCCTGGCCGCGGCGGCGGTGGGGGTGGCCACCTCGCAGGCCAGCGCCGCGGCCCGGGATGCCGCGGCGATCCAGCTGCTGGGCCAGGGCGTCCAGGGGGTGGCTTCGGCCATCGCCATCGCCCGGGCCACCCGGCGGGCGATGCGCCAGAACCTCATACTCTCGGGGCTCTACAACGCCCTGGCCCTGGGGCTCGCCGCCTGGATGGTGATCCCGCCCCAGGTGGCGGTGCTGGCCATGGTGGCCAGTTCGCTTTCGGTGGTCGCCAATGCCGCCCGGCTGGGACTGGGCGCCAGCCCGGCAGGCAGTTCCCCGGGATCCCGCCTAGGCTGAGGAGGCCGGTACCCGCCACGGGTGCCCCGACACGCGAGGAGCCCATGGCCGACGAGACGACCCGACCCGCCAATCGCCGCCTGCTGCCGAGGCTGAGTCCGCTGCTGGAGACACCCCCCGGCGCCGGCGACGAGGTGCTGGAGGCCCACGCCCTGCTCGAGGACGCCCTGCGCGCCCGGGCCACCGATATCCACCTGGACCCCCATCAGGAGTACCTGCGTCTGCGCCTGCGCATCGATGGCCGTGTGATCGAGGCGCTGCGCCTGGAGGCCGGTACCGGGTCGCGTCTCATCAACCAGTTCAAGGTGCTGGCGGGGCTCAATCCGGTGCCCGCGCTTGCCGCCGCGGAGGGCAGCTTCAGCTGGCCACCGGGAGAGGAGGGGGACGAGGAGACCTTCCTGCGGGTCACCGCGGTGAGCTGCGTGGCCGGCGAGAAGATGGCGATCCGCTTCCTGGCCCCGCCGGAGACCTTCCGCGACACCCTGTCGCTGGGCATCGGCGAGCAGGGCGCCCGGGGCATGCGTCGCTGGATGGACGCCACCGGCGGCATGCTGCTGGTGGCCGGCCCCACCGGCTCGGGCAAGACCACCACCCTCTACACCCTGCTCAACCAGCTGCGCCTGGAGGAGAGCCACGTGGTGACCCTGGAGGACCCGGTAGAGTACGGCATCCCGGGCATCAACCAGATCCAGGTGGACGCGGCGAGCGGACTCGACTTCGTCACCGGGACCCGCTCGCTGCTGCGTCTCGATCCGGACTATGTGCTGATCGGCGAGATCCGCGACCCCGACTCGGCCCGCGCGGCCCTCAACGTGGCCGGCAGCGGTCGCTCGCTGATGGGCACCCTGCACAGCCGCGACGCGGTTGGCGTGGTCTCGACCCTGCGCCATCTGGGGCTCGGCGACGCCGAGATCAGCGCCAACCTGGGGCTGGTGGTGGCCCAGCGGCTGGTGCGCCGGCTCTGCGAGCACTGCCGCGAGCGCGGCGCGCTGCCCGAGCGCGAGGCCGAGTGGCTCGAGGCCATGGGCGTGGCGCTGCCCGAGGAGACCTGGCGGCCCGGCGGCTGCGACCGCTGTGACGGCCTGGGCTTCCGGGGGCGTATCGGGGTCTTCGAGGTGTGGCAGCCCACCGCCAGCGACCACGGCCTGATCCTGCGCCACGCCGACGAGACGCGCCTGCGCCGTGCGCTGATGGAGCGCGGCGAGACGCTGATGCTGCAGGACGGCCTGACCAAGGCCGAGCGGGGCGTCACCAGCCTGCGCGAGGTGCTGCGTATGGGCGCCCTGCTGCCCAGCTGAGACACTGCCTGCCCGGCGAAGGGGGCGGCGGCTTGGCGCCCGGTCAGTCCCGGCGCAGCACCGCCGGGTCCCCCTCGCCGGCCAGCGCCGCCTGCTCCTCGGCGCCGAGCAGGGCGTCCAGGTCGATACTGGCCACCTCGCTTGCCGCTTCCAGGACATGGGCCCAGGTGGCGCGGTTAGCAAACAGCATGCCGAAGGTGTCCAGGGTGCCGCCGCGGTTGCGGTAGCCCAGGAAGCGCGAGCGCGTGCCGGTGTCCAGGGGGCGCAGCACCCCGGCCAGGGGCTCGGGGCGGCAGTGGGCGAGGAAGACCCGGGCGGGCACCTCGGGCACCAGGGTGCTGAGCCGGCACTGGCTGAGTACGGCGCTGGCCTCGTCCTCGTCCCGTGCCTCGCGCAGCTTGCCCGGTTCCTGGATGACGTAGAGGCTCGTCGCGACGTCCGCCCGCTCCAGGCGCGCCAGGGCGTGCTCCATCTCCGCCAGCTGGTAGGCGCCCACCGCGAAGAGCTGCAGGCGCGGTGAGGGGGCCTCACGCAGGCAGAGCAGGCCATCCTCGGCGAGCCGCGTCGCCTGCTCTTTGGTCAGCCGCACCGGCACCGGGTTCTTGGGCACCACCATCACCGCGATGCGCCCACGGCTGGCGTAGAGCGCCTGCAGGGCGGCGGCGGCGCTGGAGGCATCCACCGGGAAGAGGGTCGGCGCCACGTCGTCCATCTCGCCGAGCCACGCCTCGCACAGGGTCGGGTCCTGGTGGGACTGCTCGTTCTTGCCGTTCTCCCAGGTGTGGGAGCTGGCCAGCACCGGCAGCGAGAGCCAGCCGGGCGGGCGACCCGCCTCGCGGCAGTGGCGGGCGAAGATGATCTCCTGGCGCATGGCGCCGAGCATCTTCACCGCGAAGGCCTCGTAGCTGGCCACCAGGTTGAGCCCCTGCTTGTTGGCCAGCGCCGCGCTGACCACCGCCTCCTCGTTGAGCGCGGTGATCACGGCGCCGTCCAGCGACTCGGCGACGCCGGGCTCGGGGTCGGTGACCCGGTGCTTGAGCCGGTCCAGGGTGAGGTTGAGGCGGTTGGAGCGCATCTCGTCGGGGTTGCCGACCCGCACCCGCAGGCCGGGGTTGGTCGCCACCAGGGCCGCGAAGGCCTCGTCGATGGCGGCCATGGGCGAGATACGCTCGCCCAGGGGCCAGGCGCGCGGTTCGGGCAGGGTGGGCAGGTCGGGATGCGGGTGGGCCAGGGGGTGGTCGCGCTCCCGCACCCGCTCGCTCTCGGCGTGGTTGTTGAGGGTGGCGATGGCCGCGCGCAGCTCGCTCTCGGCGACATGCAGGGCGGCGGCCCCCTCATGGAAGAGGCGCCGGGCGGCCTCGTCCGAGGCGGGGTTGCCCACCAGCGGCAGGTTGTGGGCGGCGTTGGTGCCGGCCCCGGGGAAACCGAAGCCCTTGACCGTCTCGGCGATCACGTAGGGCAGGCGCAGCGGGTAGCGGGCATGGCCGGCGCGGGCCTGCTCGGCCTGGTCGGCGAGCTCCGCCTCGGCGGTGAGGATCGCCCAGACGAAGGCGGCCGGGTCGCGGCCGTCGATGGTCAGGGGGGCGAAGCCGTTGAGCACCAGATGGTCCTCGAACCAGTCGGTGCCGCCGGACTGGCTCATGGTGGTGCGCTGGTCGATGCGCCGCCCGTTGGCGATCATCACCGGCACCACCGGGCCCGAGTCGTCGGCCCGCCACCAGCGCGAGGCCCAGTCGCTGCCGCGCTGCTCCTCGAAGGCGCCGTCGCTGAGGAAGGCTACCAGGTGCTGCCCGGGCAGCGGCATGTGCACGTACTGCAGGCCGGCGAAGCCCAGGTAGCCCCCCTCGCTGACACCGCCGGCGGTGTGGGCGTTGACGTGGCTGCCCAGTGGCGAGACCGGGTGGCCGTCGGGGTCCACCCCGCAGTGGTAGAAGTCGTTGACCAGCCGGGTCAGGCCCTCGTCGCTGAGTTCGTAGCGCGTCGCGTGGGCGGGCCCCAGGTTGTCCACCAGCAGGTTCACGGCGTCGATGGCCGCCACGCAGTGGCCCTGGCCCATCAGCCAGCTGCGGGTGAGGTCGCTCATGGCGTTGGCGGCGAGGTAGCCCACGTAGGCGGGCACCATATTGAGGGCGCCGCCGGTGTGCCCCTCGGGGATGGGCTTGAACGCCTCGGCCTCGAGCGGCGTGCCATCCAGGCGCACGCGGCGGGCGTAGGTCATGTGGGCCACCAGCCACATGCCCATGCAGGCCAGGCGATCGGCGGCGGCGAGCCGCCTGAGCCAGGCCCGGTGGCGCGACGGATCAGCGGCATGGCGCGTGAGCAGCTGGGCGATGCGCTCGAGGGTCACCGGGTCGTGCTGGATCACGCCATATCCTGCGGCCCAGGTGGCGAAGTCGGGGTCGTCGGCGAAGGCGGCGGGAAGGGCGGGGCGGTTCGCTCGGGTCATGAGGGCTCCTGGTTGGCTAGCGCGAGGCCTGGCAGGGGAGGCGGGTCGACCCGCCGTCTCCCCTCCAGACTAGATGGCGCCGCGCCGGGTGGCCATGCCCTGGATCAGCGCCGGCCGCGTTGAGGCTCGGGACCTGACAGACGGGGGGAGGGTGCGCTATAAACGCTGGAGTTTCCTTCACCGTCCCGGCTCGAGCGTCCTACCGATGAAATCGCTATCCCGTCGCCGCTTCACCCTGCTGGCCCTCGGCGCACCCGTGGCGCTGCTCGGCACCCAGGGGGCCTCCGCCAACCTGATCGAGACCGTGCTCTCCCGGGCCCATCTGCCCCGCCACAGCGACGAGGTCTGGGTGCTGGTGGACGACCGCGAGGCGACCCTGACGGTCTATCGCGGCAACCGCCAGCTGGAGCGCTTCGCGCCCATCTCGCTCGGCCGCAGCGGTGCCAGCGCGGCGCGCCGTCGCGGCAGCAATGTCACCCCCCTGGGCGAGTTCCGGGTCAATCGCTTCAATCACGAGAGCGACTGGCACATCTTCATCGGGCTGGACTACCCCACGCCGACCCATGCGCGCATGGCGCTGGAGGAGGGGGTCTTCACCCAGCAGGACTACGACCACTACTTCGACTACTACCGTCAGCGCGGCTATCCGCCCCAGCAGACGGCGCTCGGCGGCTTCATCGGTATCCACGGTATCGGCAAGGGCGATCCCGACGTTCACCAGCAGTTTCACTGGACTCAGGGGTGCGTGGCAGTGACCGATGAGCAGATCGAACGGCTCGCCTCGTTGATCGACATTGGCACCCGCGTCGTGATCCGCTAGGCTGTTACTTGCGTAAGGGAAGATCAAAGCTATGGACAAGCGCCGTTGTCTATAATAAAACAGCGTTTGACTCCTGTGCTAAGCAGCACAAGTCGCTGCAAGATGGCCTGCTCGTGCAGGAAGCCTGATTCCAGGCAATCACCAACGCAGTACCCAAGGAAGACTCAAGGAGAACACCATGACTCTGAAGACCACCCTGAAGCTGACCGCCGCCGCTGCCTCCCTGGCCATTCTGGCTGGCTGTGCCTCCACCAGCGCCCTGGAAGAAGTTCGCCAGACCGCTGAATCCGCACAGGCCGACGCTGCCGAAGCTCGCAGCATCGCTACCCAGGCCCAGAACACCGCCAACCAGGCGCAGCGCGACGCCCAGGCGGCCCTGCAGATGTCCGAGCAGAACCGCGACGAAATGAACCGCATGTTCCAGCGCTCCATGCAGAAGTAATTCTGCCGGAGTGCCGGCGCTGCCTCCGGGCAGCGGTGGTTCTGCAACAAGAGAAGACCCCGCCTCGGCGGGGTCTTCTCGTTGTGGGGCGGGCGCCTCGGGCGATTACCGCGCGCTCAGCTCCAGCTCGCCGCCGAAGAGGTCATCGACCTCCAGTTCGGGGGCGGCGGGGGTAGGGGCCTCGTCCGCGGTGTGCAGCAGCGACACGATCAGGCCGTCGGGCTGCTCGACCAGCTCGCGCAGGCGGGCGTAGTCCACCGGCGGCTGCTCGTCGCCGAAGGCCTTGGCCACGGTCTCGATGGCGTTGAGCAGGGGCTCGAAGCTGGCCTCGTTCTCCTCCAGCGGGGGGAAGGACTGGGCGTAGAGGGTGCCGTCCGGCGCCCAGCCGGCCTTGAAGGGCTGGTCGATGATGTTGACCCGGGTGCCGCTGGGCACGCGCTCGTAGAGCGACTCGATGTCCTCCGGGAACATGCGGATGCAGCCGCGGCTGGCCCGCATGCCGACCCCATCGGGACGGTTGGTGCCGTGGATCAGGTAGCTGGGGATGCCCAGCAGGATGGCATGGCGGCCAAGCGGGTTGTCCGGGCCGGGGGGCACCACGGCGGGCGGCGGCTCGCCGCGGGCGGCGGCTTCCTCGCGCATGGAGCGGGGTGGCGACCAGTGGGGATCCTTCACCTTGACGGTGGTACGGGTCACGCCCACCGGGGTGGAGAAGCCGTCGCGGCCGACGCTGATCGGGTAGGTCTCCACGATGCCCGGGGCGGAGTAGTAGTAGAGCCGCATCTCGGAGAGGTTGATGACGATGCCCTCGCGCTCGGCGTCGGGCAGGATGTGCTGGTTGGGAATCGTCACCTCGGTGCCTGCGAAGGGAGCCCAGATGCTGACGTCGGGGTTGGCCATGCGGATGGCCTCGTAGCCCACGTTGTGGGTGCGAGCCAGGTCGACCAGGGTGTCCCCCTCCTGCACGGTGACCGTGTAGTTCTCACCGATCACGTTGCCGGCCTCCGGCAGCGGGAAATGGCCTCGCGGCCACTCGCGTTCCTCGGCCAGGGCGCCGGTGGCGAGCAGGGCGGAGAGGCCCAGGGTGATGGCGCAGCGGGCGGTGCGCCTTGCCAGTGTCGTGGTGTTCATCAACGTCGTTCTTCTCGTGTGGGGCGCCGACCCTGGGGGTCGAGGCCGGCCGTCTTTACGGGCGCTTTACGGGCGCCGGGCGCTCCCTGCCCGGTGCCATCGGTTATCGGTCGCAATGAGATGCCTTGCCGACAGTATAGATTGCCCTGAGCCGCGGCGGTTCGCCACTCTTTTGGAAGCCGCTTGGGAGGCCGCTTTGAAGGCGGCGCTCAGGCCGCCTCTGCCTTGCGGTTGAGGGTCTCGAGCAGCTGCTCCACCGCCTGGAAGCGGGCCTCCTCCTGTTCCATGGCCGCCTCGAAGCGCAGGGTGTCGGCGCCGTCGAGCCGGTAGCGCTTCGGTTCGCGTTGGATCAGCTCCACCAGGGTCAGCGGGTCGACCCGGGTATGGCCGCCGAAGATCACCCGGCCCCGCTCGGGGCCCGCCTCCAGCTTGACGATGCCCAGACGCTCGGCGCGCTGGCGCAGCCGGGTCTGGCGCAGCAGGGTCTTGACCGGCGCCGGCAGCAGGCCGAAGCGATCGATCATCTCCACCTGCAGCTCCTTGAGGGCGGCCTCGTCGGCGGCGCTGCTGATGCGCTTGTACATCACCAGGCGCTGCTGGACATCGTGGAGGTAGTCGTCAGGGATCAGCGCCGGCAGGTTGAGGCTGACCTCGACCCCTTCGTCCAGCGGGGATTCGATGTTGGGCGTCTTGCCGGCGCGGATCGCCGCCACCGCGCGGTCGAGCATCTGCATGTAGAGGCCGTAGCCGATCGCCTCCATCTGCCCGCTCTGCTCCTCGCCGAGCAGCTCGCCGGCGCCGCGGATCTCCATGTCGTGGCTGGCCAGGGTGAAGCCGGCCCCCAGGGCGTCGGCGCCGGAGATGGCCTCCAGGCGCTTGACGGCGTCCTTGGTCATTGCCCTGGGCGGCGGCGTGAGCAGGTAGGCGTAGGCCTGGTGGTGGCTGCGCCCGACCCGGCCGCGCAGCTGGTGCAGCTGGGCCAGGCCGAACTTGTCGGCCCGCTCGATCAGGATGGTGTTGGCGCTGGGCACGTCGATGCCGGTCTCGATGATGGTGGAGCAGACCAGCACGTTGAAGCGCTTGTGGTAGAAGTCTGACATCACCCGCTCCAGCGCCCGTTCCGGCAGCTGGCCGTGGGCCACCCCGACCCGCGCCTCGGGCACCAGGTCACGCAGCGTCTCGGCGGCGGTCTCGATGGTCTTGACCTCGTTGTGCAGAAAGTAGACCTGCCCGCCGCGGAGGATCTCGCGCAGGATCGCCTCCTTGATGAGCGGCTCCTCGCGGCGCTGCACGAAGGTCTTCACCGAGAGCCGGCGCGCCGGCGGGGTGGCGATGATGGAGAGGTCGCGGATGCCGCTCATCGCCATGTTCAGGGTGCGCGGGATGGGCGTGGCGGTCATGGTGAGGATGTCCACCTCGGCGCGCAGGCTCTTCAGGCGCTCCTTCTGGGCCACCCCGAAGCGGTGCTCCTCGTCGATGATCAGAAGCCCCATCTTCGGCAGCTTCATGGACTTCGCGAGCAGCTTGTGGGTGCCGATGACGATGTCCGCCTGGCCCTCCTCGATGCGCTTGAGCGCTGCCGACTGCCCCTTGCCGGCGGTGAAGCGCGACACCAGCTCGATATTGACCGCAGTATCGGCGAAACGGTCGCGGAAGTTCTCGAAGTGCTGGCGGGCGAGCAGGGTAGTGGGCACCAGCACCACCACCTGGCGGCCGGAATGCACCGCCAGGAAGGCGGCGCGCATGGCCACCTCGGTCTTGCCGAAGCCGACGTCGCCGCACACCACGCGGTCCATGGGGCGCGGGGCGGTCATGTCCTCGATCACCGCGGCGATGGCGGCGCGCTGGTCCGGGGTCTCCTCGAAAGGGAAGGCGGCGGCGAAGCGGGCGTATTCGATATCGGGGGCGGCGCAGGCGAAGCCCTCCCGGGCCTCGCGGCGGGCGTAGATGTCGAGCAGCTCGGCGGCGGTGTCGCGGATCTTCTCGGCGGCCTTCTTCCGGGCCTTCTCCCACTGGTCGGAGCCGAGGCGATGCAGGGGGGCCAGCTCGTCGTCGGCGCCGGCATAGCGCGATATCAGGTGCAGGCTCTCCACCGGTACGTAGAGCCGCGCCCCCTCGGCGTACTCCAGGGTCACGAACTCCGCGGCCTGGCCGCCGGCCTCCAGGGTCTCGAGCCCCTTGTAGCGTCCCACGCCGTGGGTCTGGTGCACCACCGGCGCGCCGGGGCGCAGCTCCGAGAGGTGGCGAATGGCCAGCTCGTCGGCGTCGGTGGCCTTCTCCCGGCGCCGGCTCTGGCGGACCACCTCGCCGTAGAGCTCGGATTCGCTGATCACCGCGAGATCGGGCTCGGTCAGCCACAGGCCCGCCTCGAGCTCGCCCTCGGTGATCGCCATGGCCGCCTCGCCGGCGAGGAAGTCGGCGAAGTCCGCGACGTGGGGCAGAGCGAGGCGCAGCGGCGCCAGGGCCTCCTCCAGGGCCTCGCGGCGCCCGCGGGACTCCGCCACGAAGAGCACGCGGCTGCTGGCGTGCTGAGCCAGGAAGCTCGACAGCGCTGCCAGCGGCTCCCTGGCGCGGGCATTGATGCCCACCTCGGGCGGGGCCTGGCTGGCCGGGGCCAGGGCGTGGCGATGGTCGGCCTCCTCGGTGAGCGCCACCCGAGGGT
The DNA here is from genome assembly GCF_003547075.1 of Halomonas sp. JS92-SW72. Lineage (NCBI taxonomy): Bacteria > Pseudomonadati > Pseudomonadota > Gammaproteobacteria > Oceanospirillales > Halomonadaceae > Halomonas > Halomonas sp. JS92-SW72. The sequence goes on along the minus strand of NZ_CP032147.1, from coordinate 100,947 downwards.
GGCGCTTGATGGCGCTGAACACCTCGGCCACCGGCACGAAGGCGCGGTGGGGGGGGAGCAGCGGTCGGGCGGGGTCGACCCCGAGGTTCTCGAAGCGGCTCTCGATGGCCGCCCAGTGGTGCTCGGCGGCGGCGTGCACGCCCGGCAGCAGGGCGACCCGGGTGCCCTCGGCCAGGTGCTCGAAGAGCGTCGCGGTCTCCTCGAAGAAGAGCGGCAGGTACTGCTCGAGGCCCGGGGAGGGGATGCCCTTGAGGGCGTCGACGTAGAGCGGACACTGGCGCGGGTCGACGTCGAACAGGGTCTCGAACCCCTCGCGGAAGCAGGCGATGGCGCTGCGCGAGAGCGAGTATTCGTGGGCCGGCAGCAGGTCGACTCGCTCGACCTTGTCCTGGCTGCGCTGGGTATCCGGGTCGAAGCGGCGCAGGGTGTCGATCTCGTCATCGAACAGGTCGATGCGCAGCGGCGCCTCGGTGCCCATGGGGAAGAGGTCGATGATGGCCCCGCGCAGCGCGTACTCGCCGGGCTCGTAGACGGTCTCCACCGCCCGGTAGCCGGCCCGGGAGAGCGCTTCACGGAAGCGCTCGCGGTCGAGCCGCTGGCCCACCTCCAGGGTGAGCACCCGCCCGGCGATGTACTCAACCGGCGGCAGCCGCTGCATCAGCGTATTGATGGGTACCAGCACGATGCCGTGCTCGCCGTCCTGCAGCCGACGCAGGGTGCGCAGCCGCGCCGAGACGATGTCCTGGTGGGGCGAGAAGCTGTCGTAGGGCAGCGTCTCCCAGTCGGGGAAGGGCAGCACCGGCACCCGGCTGTAGAAGGCGAGCTCGCTCTCCAGGCGCAGCGCCTGGGCCGTGTCGGCGGTGATCACCAGCAGCGGGGCATCCTCGGCCAGGCGCGCCAGGGCCAGGGCGGCGGCGCTGCCCTGGGGGGCCTGCCAGTAGAGGGTGTCGCGCACACCCTCGGGGCGCGGCGGATCCAGCGGCGAGAAGTTGGGCATGGTCACGTCGGTCGGCTGATGGACGGCTTGGAAAGGGCGCATGATAGCAGATCCCGGTCGGCCGCCGGCTTGTAGTCGGGCGTGGCCTTCCTGTAATGCCGCTACAGGGGCTGCGACCATCCTGCGATTGACCCCGGGGGCGGGCTCCGGATAATGGCGGCGACCCTTCAACCCCACAGTGAGGCCGCACGTGAGTCAGCAACCCTCCGATACCGTCTTCCAGGAATGGCACGACAACCAGGCGCTTGCCGAGCAGATGATCCCGATGATCGGTAGGCTCTACCGTCACAACAACGTGGTCACCACCCTCTACGGGCGGTCGCTCTTCAACCGCAGCGTGATTCGCATCCTGAAGGACCACCGCTTCGTGCGTAAGGTCGAGGGTACCGAGCTCTCCGTGGGCGACACCTTCCCGCTGGTCCAGGCCATGGGCGAGCTCAACCTGGGCCCGGCCCACGTCGATGTCGGCAAGCTTGGCGTGGCCTTCAAGAAGCAGGGCGGCGGCGATGCCGTGGCTTTCCTGCGCAAGGAGCTGGCCGAGATCGTCGACAAGCACGATCCGGCCGGCAACAACGGCGAGCCCAAGGATGTTGTGCTCTACGGCTTCGGCCGCATCGGGCGCATCCTGGCTCGGGTGCTGGTGGAGAAGGCCGGTGGCGGCAACCTGCTGCGCCTGCGCGCCATCGTCGTGCGCGGTCGCGGCGACATCGCCAAGGATCTCGAGAAGCGCGCGAGCCTGCTGCGCCGCGACTCCGTCCACGGTCCCTTCGACGGCACCATCAGCGTCGACGCCGAGGCGCGCACCATCACCGCCAACGGCAACGTCATCCAGGTGATCTACGCCGACTCGCCCCAGGAGGTCGACTACACCGCCTACGGCATCGACAACGCCGTGGTGGTCGACAACACCGGCATCTGGCGCGACGAGGCCGGCCTCGGCCAGCACCTGGCGTGCAAGGGCGCGTCCAAGGCGCTGCTCACCGCGCCGGGCAAGGGCGATATCAAGAACATCGTCTACGGCATCAACCACGATGATCTGAGCGCCGATGATCGCATCATCTCCGCGGCGTCGTGCACCACCAACGCCATCGTGCCGGTGCTCAAGGTGCTCAACGACGAGTTTGGCGTCGAGCATGGCCACGTCGAGACGGTGCACGCCTACACCAACGACCAGAACCTGATCGACAACTACCACAAGGGCGACCGCCGCGGCCGCAGCGCACCGCTCAACATGGTGCTGACCGAGACCGGCGCCGCCAAGGCGGTGGCCAAGGCGCTGCCGGAGCTGGCCGGCAAGCTGACCGGCAACGCCATCCGCGTGCCGACCCCGAACGTCTCCATGGCGATCCTCAACCTGCGCCTGGAGAAGGAGACCGACGCCGAGGCGCTGAACGACTTCCTGCGTCGCATGTCCCTGGACTCCCCGTTCCAGAAGCAGATCGACTACGTCGACTCCCCCGAGGTGGTCTCCACCGACTTCGTCGGCAACCGCCACGCCGGCATCGTCGACGCCAAGGCAACCATCGCCAATGGCAAGAATGCCGTGCTCTACGTCTGGTACGACAACGAGTTTGGCTACAGCTGCCAGGTGGTGCGCATCCTGCAGCAGATGTCCAACGTGCACTTCCTCAAGCTGCCGCGCGCCGGCGCCTGAGGCGAGTCCACCGCCCGACCGAAACCCCCGCCGGAGACGCTCCGGCGGGGGTTTCGGCGTCTGGTGGGGGTGGCGGCCTGCCAGGCTGCGACATTTTTTCCCTTGCCTCAGGTCACGCCTTGCGACCTTCGCTCAGGTGGTCATCGCCCGGCCTTGTCTTTATAATACCGGGGATTTTTCGGGGTGGTCCGAGCCTGGCTCGGGCCCGACTGGTAACGTACTGACACGACAAGAATTCGAATCCATTCGAACCCCTTTCCTTCGTATATCCGATCCATCAACTGGGCGAGACTATGATCGAAGTCAAGAAAGGCCTGGATCTCCCCATCGCGGGGGCGCCCGAGCAGCGCATCGAGGATGCGCGCCCGGTGCGTCACGTGGCGGTCCTGGGCACCGACTACGTCGGCATGAAGCCGACCATGGAGGTCCGGGAGGGAGACAAGGTAAAGCTAGGCCAACTGCTCTTCACCGACAAGAAGATCGACGGTGTGCGCTTCACCGCGCCGGCAGGCGGTGAGGTGATCGCCATCAACCGGGGCGAGAAGCGTCGCCTGCTCTCGGTAGTGATCAAGGTCGACGAGACCGAGGAAGCCGTCGAGTTCAAGGCCCACGGGCGTGATGGCCTGGAAGGCCTGGAGCGCCAGGCGGTGGTCGACCAGCTGGTCGAATCCGGCCTGTGGACCGCGCTGCGCACCCGTCCCTACTCGCGCACCCCCGCCATCGACAGCAAGCCGTCCGACATCTTCGTCACCGCCGTCGATACCCACCCGCTGTGCCCCGATCCCGCCGAGATCATCAATGAGCAGCCCCAGGCGTTCGAGGATGGCCTCAAGGTGCTGGCTCGCCTGACCGCCGGCAAGGTCTACCTGTGCACGGCGCCGGGCGCCCGGATTCCCGGCGGCGACGTCAAGGGCGTCCAGGTCGAGCAGTTCGGTGGCCCGCACCCGGCCGGTCTCGTCGGTACTCACATCCACTACCTCTCGCCCGTGGGCCTGCACAAGCGCGTGTGGCACATCGGCTACCAGGACGTCATCGCGTTCGGCAAGCTGTTCGCCGAGGGCAAGCTGGATGTCAGCCGCGTCGTCGGCGTGGGCGGCCCGCGCGCCGAGAAGCCGCGCCTGCTGCGCACCCGCATCGGGGCCAGCACAGAGGAATTGCTGGCAGGCGAAGTGGTCGACCCGGAAGGCACCCGCGTGATCTCCGGTTCGGTCTTCTCGGGCTTCGCCTGTGAGGGCAGCCTGCGCTACCTGGGTCGCTTCCACAACCAGTTCAGCCTGCTCGAGGAAGGCAACAAGCGCCTCTTCATGGGCTGGCTGTCGCCGGGTGCCAACCGCCACTCGGTGCTGGGCATCTACCTGTCCAAGTTCACCGGCCTCAAGGACTACGCGCCGACCACCTCTACCAATGGCTCCGAGCGTGCCATGGTGCCGGTGGGCGCCTACGAGGCCGTGATGCCGCTGGATATCCTGCCCACGCAGCTGCTGCGCTCGCTGATCGTCGGCGACATCGAGACTGCCATGCAGCTCGGGTGTCTGGAGCTGGATGAAGAGGACCTGGCCCTGTGCACCTACGCGTGCCCGGGCAAGTACGAATACGGTCCCATCCTGCGTGACAACCTCACCCTGATCGAGAAAGAGGCCTGATCATGCCGATTCGACAGACACTCGACAATCTCGAGCCGCACTTCCACAAGGGTGGCAAGTACGAGAAGTTCTACCCCCTCTACGAGGCGGTGGATACCATCTTCTACGCCCCCCCCAGCGTGGCCAAGACCACCGCTCACGTGCGTGACGGCGTCGACCTCAAGCGCATCATGATCACCGTCTGGATGTGTACCTTCCCGGCGATGTTCTTCGGCATGTGGAACGCCGGCTGGCAGGCCAACACCGCCATCGCCGACGGCTACGCCTCCATGGCCGGCTGGCGCGAGGCGATCATGATGACCTTCGCCTCCGGGCATGACCCGGGCAGCCTGTGGGCCAACTTCGTGCTCGGCGCCACCTACTTCCTGCCGATCTACCTGGTGACCTTCGTGGTCGGCGGCTTCTGGGAAGTGCTGTTCGCGGTCAAGCGGGGCCACGAGGTCAACGAGGGCTTCTTCGTCACCTCCGTGCTCTATGCCCTGATCCTCCCGGCCACCATCCCGCTGTGGCAGGTGGCGCTCGGCATCACCTTCGGCGTCGTGATCGGCAAGGAGATCTTCGGCGGTACCGGCAAGAACTTCCTCAACCCGGCGCTGACCGGCCGTGCCTTCCTCTACTTCGCGTATCCGGCGCAGATCTCCGGCGACGCGGTGTGGGTGGCGGCCGACGGCTACACCGGCGCCACCGCGCTCTCCATCGCCTTCCAGGACGGCATGGCCGCCCTGACCAGCACCTACAGCTGGTGGGACGCCTTCATTGGTTTCATCCCGGGCTCCGTGGGCGAGGTCTCCACGCTGGCGATACTGATCGGGGCGGCGATCCTGCTGTGGACGCGTATCGCCTCGTGGCGAATCATGCTCGGGGTCTTCCTCGGCATGGTGGCGACCAGCGCGCTCTTCAACCTGATCGGCTCTGACTCCAACCCGATGTTCGCGATGCCCTGGTACTGGCACCTGGTAGTCGGCGGCTTCGCCTTCGGCATGGTGTTCATGGCCACCGATCCGGTGTCCGCCGCCATGACCAACCAGGGCCGCCTGCTGTTCGGCGTGCTGATCGGCATCATGACCGTGCTGATCCGGGTGGTGAACCCGGCCTTCCCGGAAGGCATCATGCTGGCGATCCTGTTCGCCAACCTGTTCGCACCGCTCATCGATCACTTCTTTGTTCAGGCCAACATCAAGCGCCGCAAGCTGCGCACCGGTGAACCGGCCGAGGAGACTGCCTGATGGCACAGAGCAACAACTCCATCAAGAAGATCCTGACGGTGGCGTTCGCACTTTGCATCGTGTGTTCGGTCATCGTCTCCACCGCCGCGGTGGCGCTGCGTCCCATGCAGCAGCTCAACCAGGAGCTGGACCGCAAGACCAATATCCTGCGCGTCGCCAACCTCTACGAGCGCGGCATGGACGTGGAGGCGGCCTTCCGCGAGATCACCCCGCGCGTGGTGAACCTGCAGACCGGCGAGTACTCCGACCAGCATGACCCGGAGACCTTCGATGGCTTCGAGACTCGCCGCGATCCGGCCGCCTCGCGCACCCTCTCCGGTGCCCAGGATCCGGCCGGCCTGTCCCGCGTCGAGAACTACGCCACCGTCTATCTCGTCGGCAACCCCGACGACCCCGAGCAGATCATCCTGCCCATCCGTGGCCAGGGCCTGTGGGGTCTGATGCGCGGCTTCCTCTCGGTGGAAGGTGACGGCAACACCATCGTCGGCATCACCTACTTCGAGCACAGCGAGACCCCCGGTCTCGGCGCCGAGGTCAACAACCCGCGCTGGCAGGCCCAGTGGGAAGGCAAGCAGGTCTTCGACAGCGAAGGCGACCTGACCCCTGCCATCCGCGTGGCCAAGGGCAGCGGCAGCGGTGACCACGAGGTCGACGGCCTCTCCGGTGCCACCCTGACCGCCAATGGCGTCAACAACATGCTGCAGTTCTGGCTGAGTCCGGAAGGCTTCGGCGAGTACCTCGCCAAGTTCCGCAGCGGCGTCGATCAGGAAGACGCCCAGGACGCCGACGTCGAACTCGAAGCGGAAGGAGCCTGATCATGGCGGATGCATCAACCAAGAGCGTCCTGACGGCGCCGGTCTTCAAGAACAACCCCATCGCGCTGCAGGTGCTCGGCATCTGCTCCGCGCTGGCGGTAACGACCAGCATGAGCGTGTCGCTGGTCATGACCCTTGCAGTGATCTTCGTGACGGCCTTCTCGAACCTGTTCGTGTCGCTGATCCGTCACCATATCCCCTCGTCCATCCGCATCATCGTGCAGATGACCATCATCGCCTCGCTGGTGATCGTGGTGGATCAGGTCCTCAAGGCGTACGCCTACGAGATGTCCAAGCAGCTCTCGGTGTTCGTCGGCCTGATTATCACCAACTGCATCGTGATGGGGCGGGCCGAAGGCTTTGCCATGCAGAACGGCCCCAAGATGTCCTTCATCGACGGCATCGGCAACGGCCTGGGCTACGGCTTCATCCTGATGACCGTGGGCTTCTTCCGTGAGCTGTTCGGCGCCGGCAGCGTCTTCGGCTTCACCGTGCTCGAGACCGTGCAGAACGGTGGCTGGTACGTGCCCAACGGCCTGCTGCTGCTGCCGCCGTCCGCGTTCTTCATCATCGGTCTGATCATCTGGGTGCTGCGTGCCGTGAACCCGGAGCAGATCGAGGAGAACGAGTTCAAGATGAAGCACAACACCGAACCGAAGGAGGCGGTGTAACATGGAACACTATCTGAGCCTGTTCGTTGCCTCGGTCTTCGTCGAGAACCTGGCACTCGCATTCTTCCTGGGCATGTGTACCTTCCTGGCGGTGTCCAAGAAGGTCTCCGCGGCCTTCGGCCTCGGTATCGCCGTGATCGTGGTGCTGACCATCGCCGTGCCGGTCAACAACCTGGTCTTCAACCTGCTGCTGGCGGAAGGGGCCCTGGCCTGGACCGGCATCAGCGGCGCCGAGAACATCGATCTCTCCTTCCTGGGCCTGCTCAGCTACATCGGCGTCATCGCCGCGCTGGTGCAGATCCTCGAGATGTTCCTCGACAAGTACGTGCCCGCGCTCTACAACGCGCTGGGCGTGTTCCTGCCGCTGATCACCGTGAACTGCGCCATCCTCGGTGGCGTGCTGTTCATGGTCGAGCGTAACTACAACTTCGGCGAGTCCGTGGTCTATGGCCTCGGCTCCGGCGTTGGCTGGGCGCTGGCCATCACCGCCCTGGCCGGTATCCGCGAGAAGCTGAAGTACAGCGACGTTCCCGGCTCCCTGCAGGGCCTGGGCATCACCTTCATCACCGTGGGTCTGATGTCGCTGGGCTTCATGTCCTTCTCCGGCATCCAGCTCTGAGGCAGGTCGTGCTCTCCCGGCGGCCGGCTGTGCCGCCGGGGTCCAGACAACGTGAAGCAATAGGAAACCGACATGGTTGATACATCCGTCATCTTGCTCGGCGTGGTCATGTTCACCCTGATCGTCATCGGTCTGACGCTGGTGATCCTGGCCGCCCGCAGCAAGCTCGTCAGCACCGGGGACGTGACCATCGAGGTCAACGGCGACCCCGAGCACACCCTGACCACCCAGGCCGGTGGCAAGCTGCTCAACACCCTGGCCGCCAACGGCATCTTCCTCTCCTCCGCCTGCGGCGGCGGCGGCTCCTGCGCCCAGTGCAAGTGCCGCGTGGAAGAGGGCGGTGGGGCGATCCTGCCCACCGAGGAGTCCCACTTCACCATGCGCGAGAAGAAGGAGGGCTGGCGCCTCTCCTGTCAGGTACCGGTGAAGCAGGACATGAAGGTCGAGGTGCCCGAGGAGGTCTTCGGCGTCAAGAAGTGGGAGTGCGAGGTCATCGCCAACCCCAACGTCGCCACCTTCATCAAGGAGCTCAACCTCAAGCTGCCCGAGGGCGAGAACGTCGACTTCCGCGCCGGCGGCTACGTGCAGCTGGTAGCCCCCCCCTACGATATCTCCTTCAAGGACTTCGATATCGAGGAGGAGTACCGGGGCGACTGGGAGAAGTTCGATCTCTACAAGATCTCCCACAAGAACAACGAGGAAGTCATCCGCGCCTACTCCATGGCGAACTACCCGGAAGAGGTCGGCATCCTCAAGTTCAACATCCGTATCGCCACGCCGCCGCCCAACACCAACCATCCGCCGGGCCTGATGTCCACCTACGTCTTCAGCCTGAAGCCGGGTGACAAGGTCACCGTGATGGGTCCCTTCGGCGAGTTCTTCGCCAAGGACACCGATGCCGAGATGGTCTTCGTCGGCGGCGGTGCGGGCATGGCACCGATGCGCAGCCATATCTTCGACCAGCTCAAGCGCCTCAAGTCCAAGCGCAAGATCTCGTTCTGGTACGGCGCGCGCTCCTGGCGCGAGACCTTCTACAACGACGAGTACGACCAGCTGGCCGAGGAGTTCCCGAACTTCACCTGGCACCTGGCGCTCTCCGACCCGATGCCCGAGGACAACTGGGATGGCCCCACCGGCTTCATCCACAACGTCCTCTACGAGAACTACCTCAAGGATCATCCGGCTCCCGAGGATTGCGAGTTCTACATGTGCGGACCGCCCATGATGAACGCCTCCGTCATCAAGATGCTGCTGGATCTGGGCGTCGAGCCCGAGAACATCCTGCTGGACGACTTCGGCGGATGATCTCCCTCGCCGCGAGGCGACACCCGGGGCTGGCCATGCGGCCAGCCCTCTTTCTATTCGCCCTGCTGATGCCGCTGGTCCTGCTGGTGGGCTGTCGTCAGCAGGGGGAATGGTTTCAGCTCGAGGGGGTGGCCCTCGGCACCGGCTATCACATCACGCTGAATGGCGACCTGGGCGAGGGCGAGTCCGCCCTGGTCGAGGCCGCCATCCAGGGTGAACTGGTCAGCCTCGACAGTGAGTTGGCGTTTCTTCGCAGGCTTGTGACAGCATCACTATTGCCGCTGCCCGTTGCGCAGGTCCCGGACGCCGTGGGCGAGGCGCTGCGCGAGCAGCTTCAGGTCCTGGCCGTGGATCGTCTGTTCCGGGTGCTTGACGAGTTCGGCATCGCCAATGCCATGGTGGAGCTTGGCGGCGTGCAGCGGGCCCGGGGTATGGCCGGACGCCACCCCTGGCGTGTGCGCCTCCCGCGCAGCGGGGCCGGCGAGGCCGAAACCCACGCCCTGCGCCTGCAGGATGCCGCCCTGGTGCATCGCGCCGTACCGGAGCCCGCCGCCATCGAGGCTGCGGGTCGCGTGCTCGCGGTCAGCGCGGTGGCGCCGAGCGCAGAGGCCGCCGATCGCCTGGCGCGGGAGCTGCTCGCCGCCGCCCCGGACGACACCCTGGAACACCCGGCACGCCTTGTGGTCCTCACCCCACAGGGAATCGAAATCCATACCGGATCTGCCCTCGAGCCGCTGCTCGACCGCTGAGCCCGGGCGTTGAGAAAGGAGAATGTCATGACCATCTGGATTATTGCCTTTGCCTTCATGCTGCTGATCATGGCCGCCATGGCCGTGGGGGTGATCCTCGGCCGCAAGCCCATCGCCGGCTCCTGCGGCGGCCTCAACCAGCTCGGCCTCAAGGAGGGCTGCGAGGTGTGTGGCGGCAAGGACGAGGTGTGCGAGGAGGAGAACCGCAAGCGCGGCAGCGTCCGCCGCCGCAGCGACGAGAGCCGCGGCGCCGACCTGGGCTACGACGCGACCCGGCGCTAAGGGCAATGGGGGACAGACCCCCATTCGGCTTGGCCTTTACCTGGCAGCAACCAATCCTCAATGACTCGACATGGGGGTCTGTCCCCAGGCGCTAACCGCAAGGAGATCGAACGGCCAATGGCAGTCCATAACTACGACGTGGTGGTGATCGGTACCGGCCCGGCGGGGGAGAGCGCCGCCATCAACGCCGCCAAGCACGGCAAGCGCGTGGCGGTGGTCGAGAAGCAGCCACTGGTGGGGGGCAACTGTACTCACTGGGGCACGATTCCCTCCAAGGCGCTGCGCCACCAGGTCAAGCAGATCATGCAGTTCAACACCAACCGCATGTTCCGCGATATCGGCGAGCCGCGCTGGTTCTCCTTCCCCAAGGTCATGGAGCGCTCCCGGGCCACCATCGACCAGCAGGTGGCGATGCGCACCAACTTCTACTCCCGCAACCGCATCGACCTGTTCAGCGGCGTGGCCCGCTTCAAGGACGAGCATACCCTGCTGGTGCGCGACAACCACGAGGGCATGGACGAGCTGGTGGCCGAGAAGGTAGTCATCGCCACCGGCTCCCGCCCCTATCGCCCGGCGGACATCAACTTCCGCCACCCGCGGATCTACTGCTCTGACACCATCCTGAGCCTGTCGCACACGCCGCGTACCCTGATCATCTTCGGCGCCGGGGTCATCGGCTGCGAGTACGCCTCGATCTTCTCCGGCCTCGGCGTCAAGGTGGACCTGATCAACAACCGCGACAGCCTGCTCTCCTTCCTCGATGACGAGATCAGTGACGCGCTCTCCTACCACCTGCGCAAGCACGGGGTGCTGATTCGCCACAACGAGGAGTATGACCGCGTCGAGGGCGACGAGTCCGGCGTGACGGTGCACCTGAAATCCGGGAAGCGGCTGCGCGCCGATGCCTTCCTGTGGGCCAACGGGCGCACCGGCAACACCGACCAGCTGGGCCTCGAGAACATCGGCCTGGAGGCCAACTCCCGCGGCCAGCTGATGGTCGACGAACACTACCGAACGGCGATTCCCCACATCCACGCCGCCGGTGACGTGATCGGCTGGCCGAGCCTGGCGAGCGCCGCCTACGACCAGGGCCTCAACGCCTCCAGCGAGATCCTCGGCGACGACTTCCGCTACGTCACCGAGGTGCCCACCGGCATCTACACCATTCCCGAGATCAGCTCGTTCGGACGCAACGAGCGCGAGCTCACCGAGGCGAAGGTGCCCTACGAGGTCGCCCAAGCCTTCTTCAAGGACACCGCCCGCGCCCAGATCACCGGCGATACCGTGGGCATGCTCAAGATCCTGTTCGACCAGGACACCCTGGAGATCTACGGCATCCACTGCTTCGGCGACCAGGCCTCGGAGATCGTCCACATCGGCCAGGCGATCATGCAGCAGAAGGGCGAGGCCAATAGCCTCAAGTACTTCGTCAACACCACCTTCAACTACCCCACCATGGCCGAGGCCTACCGGGTAGCGGCGATGAACGGGATGAACCGGGTCTTCTAGGCAGGCCCGAGCGGCGCTAGCCGCGGCCGTCAGGCCCCGCCAGCGTCACTGAACGGTGATCAGGCCCTCCTGCTCCAGCTGTTCGAGAAACGTCATGACGTCCCTCTCGCAGGTGGGCCTGTCCACATCGAAGACCTGCCGCAGCGCTTCGCAGACCTCCAGCACGCTAGTGCCACCCTCCAGGAAGGACCAGATGAAGGTGCCGACCTCCTCGGTGCCGTAGTACCTGCCGTTCCTGGCGCTGAAGATCACCAGGTCATCGCCGAGGTGTGACGTCAGCGGATCGTCCCGGCGTCGTATCTGACTCTGCATGTGCATGGGCGGGTCCTGTTCTCGCGTGGTCGCTGTTGGCGTCGATCACCGGCGCCGCGCCCTGTGCCCGGCTGGGCCGGGAAGAGCGCGGATCTGGTGACCGATACGCTGTGCAGTCTAGCCCAGCCGCGCCTTCTCTCGTCGCCGGCAGGGGCTGATTCTACTCACCCCTCTCGTCCCAGACATCTCCCCCGTCGCGGGCTGCCTTCTGCCCCCATTCCGGAGCCTGATGGCGATAGCGGCGCACAAAGCTCGCCACCGGCAGGTAGCGGCCGTCATGCCCCCCCAGGATGACCTGGCTGCCGACCCGCAGCCAGGCATGCGCCGTCAGGGAGGGCCCCTCTGCCTCGGCACGCTCGGTGCGGGTGCCGAGAACCAGGCTGCTCGAGATGCGCCGGCGGTTGAGCATGCGCTGCCCGGCTACGGCCAGCATCAGGCAGGTGAAGCGCCCACCGACCGCGCGATTGATTGCCGTGACGGCCCCGCTGATCGCGTGGGCTCGCGGGTCGTCGACGCCATCCCCGGGGGGCGGTTCCCCCGCGGAGGCCTCCCCCAGGCGCGGCGACCACCAGCGAAAGGGGAGGAGCCGAACCATCATCCAGGCGAGCGCCAGCTGCAGGGCGGCCTCCACCATCAGGCACTGGCGGGAGAGGGGTGTCTTCAGGAACCTGCGGAGTCGTTTCACGATGACGCGACCCTCTGGCCAGGATGGGGGGAGCGTGACCATCGGCGGCGTGGCTCGCTGCGCCCGCCGTCATGCCGAATGTAGGTCCACGGCGAACGACCTGTCCAGCGGCGAGGGGGCAGCAGCGATGCCCGTCATGGTGGTGCCACGCCAACTTGACTAACATGATGTAACACAAACCGGCGGTCAGCCGCATGGCGTAGCGCGCGCATGACCATCCGTAGGGAACCCGCGGTCGGGGAAGGTCCTGCCATGCCCAGACGAGAATCACCCACTTCCCTGACGCCTGCGCTGCACCTGCTGCTGGTGATGGCACGCCTTGCGCTCACGGAGGAGCAGAAGGCGGCGGCCCTGGCGCTGTGCGCCCGGATCGATGACTGGGAGGCGCTGTCGCGGCTGGCCAACGAGCGCTTCGTGCTGCCGCTGGCCTATCGGCATCTGAGCCGGCTGGCCCCAGGGAATCTGCCGGGATCCAGTCTTGATGCCATGCGAGAGACGAGCCTCTCCGTGGTCCGCTACAACCTGCTGGCGGCGGCGGCCATCCGCCAGCTGCAGGAAGAGCTGCTGGTCCCGCTGGAGGTTCCCCACCTCTTCTTCAAGGGGCCGAGCCTCTCAGCACGCTACTATGACGATCCGGCGCTGCGGTTCTCGCGGGATATCGACCTTCTCGTGGCGCCGGAGCGGCTCGTCGCGCTGCTGGAGCGCGCGCTGCGCCAGGGCTATGTGTCGCAGATGCCCCAGGGCCTGACCGCAGAGCGGGAAGGGCTGCGCTTCGCGGCCGGCGTGCACCATGTGTTCTCCCTCCTCTCTCCCCAGGGGGTGGCAATCGAGATTCACCAGCAGATCGACAGCCTCGGGAGCATCTATTCGACCCAGGCCCTGCTCGACGGGGCGGAAACCTTCGTGATGGGCGAGTCCGAGGTCCGGGTCATGCCGACCGAGGAGCTGTTCGTCTACATCTGCCTGCACCATACCAAGCACCACTGGTCGCACCTGCACTGGCTGGTCGATCTCGATGCGATCCAGCGTCATCCGAGCTTCTCACTGACCGCCTGCCGCGAGGTCGCCGCCCGGCGAGGGCTCGGCGCGACGCTCGAGGCGTGCCTGGCGATGCACCGGGCCCTGGCCGATCCGGAACCCTGGCGGGCGGACATCGCCGGCCATGGCAGGGAGCTGCTTGGCGCCTGCCTGATGGCGCTCGAGGGGGGCTGGGAGGTGGAGCTCGCGATGGAGAGCATGAAGAGCTCGGCGGACTTTGCGTTCGACTGGCAGGCCACGCCACGACAGCGGCTCCAGGGGCGCATGCAGGGGGTGGTCAAGCTATTGCGCCCCACCTATGCCGACTACCGGCTCTGGCCGCTGCCGCCCCGCTGGCAGTGGCTCTACCGGCTGAGCTGCCCCTTCCAGAAGCTGCATTCTCGTCTCACCACCGGGAGATGGCGCGCGTGAAGCGGCGCAGCGGGTGGCCGCCATGACGCTCCTCACCCGGCTCTTCGCCCCGGTGCTCTCGCTGCGTCGCATCCTGCCGATGCTGTGGCAGAGCAGCCGCCGATGGACGCTGCTGGGAACGGCGCTGATGGCCCTCGAGGTGGCCTCGGGGCTGGCCGTCCTCTACCTGTTCAAGCAGCTGGTGGATGTGATCACCGGGCTGCTGGCCAGCGAGTCGATCACCGGCGGGACGGGGCGGGTGCTCGGGTTCGTGGCCCTGACCGGTGGCTGCACCCTGGTGTTTTTGGCCGCCCGCTCGCTGGCGGGCCTGGCCAGGGAGGCCCAGGGGATGCTGGTGGCCGACCATATCGACCGCCAGATCCATACCCGCGCGGTGCGGGCCGACCTGGCCTTCTACGAGAGTCCACGCTACTTCGACACGCTCCAGCGCGCCCGCGAGGCCGGCAATCAGCGCCCGGTCCAGGTGGTGACCAACCTGATGCTGCTGGCCAGGAACGGCCTGATGCTGATGGCGATCGTGGTGCTGATGGTGACCATCAACTGGCTGATGTTGCCGGTGCTGCTGATCGCCATCGTGCCGGCGCTGCTGGTCAGGATCCACTTCACCCGCTACCTCTACGAGTGGCAGCGTCGACGCACCCAGATGGAGCGGCGCGCCTACTATCTCGACTGGCTGATGACCTCCGACATCAATGCCAAGGAGCTGCGCCTCAACCAGCTGGGCGATGTGCTGCGCGATCAGCACTCGGAGCTGCGGGGGCAGATTCGCCGTGAGCGCCTGGGGATCACCCGTCGCAGGACTCGGGTCGAGCTGGCGGTGGCCAGCATCGCCACCCTGGCCTTCTTCGGCGCCCTGGGGTTTCTTGCCTGGGAAACCGCCGAGGGGCGCAACAGCGTCGGTGACCTGGTGCTGTTCCTGCTGATCTTCCAGCGCGCCCAGTCGATGGGGCAGGAGCTGGTGCATCAGCTCGCCCAGCTCTACGAGGACCACCTCTTCCTCGGCCTGCTGTTCGAGTTTCTTGACATCCGGCCGGTGATCGGTGAGCCGGAGCACCCCGTGGCGGTGCCGGCGTCGCTGCGTGAAGGGGTCCGCTTCGAAGGCGTCGGCTTCCACTACCCCGGCACCGATGCCCCCGTGCTGAAAGGCATCCACCTGGCCATCCGCCCGGGGCAGGTCGTCGCCCTGGTGGGGGCCAACGGCTCCGGCAAGACCTCGCTGATCAAGCTGCTGTGCCGCCTCTACGACCCGACAGCGGGGCGGATTACCCTGGATGGGGTGGATATTCGCGAGTATGGCCTCGAGGAGTATCGTCGCCTGTTCAGCGTGATCTTCCAGGACTATGCCCACTATGCGACCACCGTGCGGGAGAACATCCGCTACGGGGACATTCGCCAGCCCAGCGATACCCCCGCGGTCGAGGCCGCGGCGATCAAGGCCAGCGCCGACCCCTTCATCCGCACGCTGAAGGCCGGCTACGAGACGCCCTTGACGCGCATGTTCGACGACGGCCAGGAGCTCAGCATCGGGCAATGGCAGAAGGTCGCCCTGGCGCGGGCCTTCATGCACCGTTCCAGCGTGATCATCCTGGATGAACCCACCAGCGCCCTGGACCCCGCCGCGGAGGCCGAGCTATTCGAGAACTTTCGCGAGCGCATCGATCATCGGGCGGCCCTGGTGATCAGCCACCGTCTCTCCACCGTCAGGCTGGCGGACTATATCTATGTCCTCGACCGGGGCGAGATCCGGGAGGCAGGCACCCATGAGGAGCTGATGCGCCGGCGCGGCATCTACTGCGATCTCTTCAGCCGCCAGGCGCATCATTACCGCGATACGGGGGGCGAGGCCCCCATGGTTCAGGGCTCGTCGCGGGACGGCCCCTGAGGCAGGTGGGCGTAGCAGGGAGGGGAGGCGGGCTCGAGGTCGGCGGCATCCTCGTCGCGCAGCGCCTTGAGCAGCGCCTCGCGCAGCTCCGGCAGATGCGACGCCTCGATATTGCGTGCGGCGGTGAGCAGGGTGAGTCGCCCAAGGCGGGCGTGGCGCATCAGGGGTACCAGATGCTCCGGGTGATCGCGCAGTTCGCCGCGATAGCGGGCCGCGAACACGAAGTGGCTGATCTCCTGTTGATGGTACTGGCGACGCAGGGTGGGGCTGGGCGAGGCGTCGCGGTACCAGTCGGTCAACGCCAGCGCCTCGCGGGGCTGGCCCCTCGGCCACAGCCGGTCCACCAGCACCCGGGCCCCGTCCTCAGGCTGGGCGGGCTGGTAGATGCGCTTGAGCACGATGTCATGGGCCACGGTTATCTCTCCTCCAGACTCTCCAGGGCCTCGCGGGCATGGGGCTGCCAGTGGCCGGGCAGGGCGGCGGCCTGCTCCAGGGCCTCCCGGGCGCCTGCCGCGTCCCCCTGGCCGCGCCGGGCGAGGCCGAGGTTGAGCCAGGCTACGGCGAGCCCCGGCTCGGCCGCCACCGCCTGCGCGAAGGCGTCGATGGCACCCGAGGCGTCCCCGGTGGTGTGGCGGGCGTTGCCCAGGCCGAAGTGCACCAGGCCACTGTCCGCGAAGCGCTCGGCCAGCGCCTCCCAGGCCGGCAGGGCGGTCTCGGCGCCCTGAACCCCTTCGAAGGCGCTGATCGCCTCCATGGCGAGATGGGGCCTCACCCCGGCCGGCAGCTCCCCCGGAGGGAGGGCCACGAAGGCCCAGCGGTCGCTGCGCGCCCAGGTGGCATCGAAGCGTCGGAAGGACTCGATGCGCCTGGGCTCCTCGCCGCTGTGCAGGATCAGTTCGTTGCGCTCGAGGTCGAAGCCGATGGCCACGGCATAGTGCCACATCGGCCAGGCGGGCAGCGCCAGGTTCTGCATCACCACCACCGGGTGGCCGGCGGCGAGCTCCAGCAGCAGCGCATCCAGGTGGCCCTCGATCACGAAGGGGATCTGGCCGTGGCGACGCACCGTGGCCAGCATCTCCGGCTGCACGCTGCCCTCGCGGCCGGGCAGGAAGACCTGGGGAATCAGGGTGTCCACCTCGACGTCGACGCCGGCATCGTTGAGCACCATGGCCAGGGAGGCCGGGCCGCACTGGTAGTCGCGCTGGGCGTGGAAGGGCACCTCCTCGAGCAGCAGCTGGCGGGGCAGGGCCTGTTCGGTACTGTCGGCAAGCCGCGGGGTGGTGGCGCAGCCGGTCAGCAGCAGCAGGCAGAGCACCAACGCAAGAACGCCCGCATGGCGGGCGTTCCTGGCTGTTGCTGCCGCCGGCTGCCGGATAAGGCAGTCGATCATGGCAGCCCCCTCAGCGGGTGAAGGGGAAGACGTTGGTCAGGCCGAGGATATCGGTGACCAGCAGGATCACGAAGACGGCAAAGAGGGCGCCGACCACGCTGGCACCGGCCGGGAGCTGCTCAAGCTGCTCGGCCATCTGGGCGGCCTCGGCGTCGGAGAGCGCCGCCACGCGGGCCTCGACCTCGGCCAGATCGACGCCCTGAGCGACCAGCTGGTCGCGCACGTCGTCACGGGCGAGGATCTCGTGGATCCGCTCCCGATCGGCCTGGCCATGTTCGGCGTTGAGTGCCGCCTGGGTGGTGATCAGGTCGCTGCCGGCGGGCGCCGGGGCGGCAGCCACGGGCAGGCTGCCCAGCAGCAGGGCGGTGATCAGCAGCGGGCTCAGGTAACGGCAGATCTTCTTCATCATGTCGGTGTTCCTTCTTCTTCGAGTGGGCTTCCGGCTCCTTGATGATCCACGCGTCGCTTCCTGGCGAACAAGTGTGGCGTCACGATGATACCCGCACAGTATAGGATGAAATGGTGTGGGATTTCATGCCCTTGCCGATCAACGCTCGGTGCGTTCAGGCGATCCGGTAGGAGGAGGGCAGTTCGGCCAGCAGGCCGCGGCCGCCGGCCAGGGTCAGCGCCAGGTCGTGCAGGCCGTCCTGCACCGGCAGGGGGGAGGCGCCCTTGATGGCCAGGTCCAGGCGCTGGGCGAAGAGCAGCAGCTTGTGAAGCCGCTTCACCGGCAGTCGCGAGATGGCCTGCTGGTAGGCGGGGCGGCGCTTCTCGAAGATCGCGGGCTTCTGGGCCTTGCAGGCGTGCTCGAAGCTCTGCCCCTGGTCCAGGTGCTGATGCAGCGAGAGCAGGGTGCGCAGCTCCCGGGTCAGGGCCCAGAGCACGATGGGGGGCTCTACCCCCTCGGCGCGCAGGCCGGCCATGATCCGCGAGACCCTCGCCCGCTCGCCCTTGAGGCAGGCGTCCATCAGGGTGAAGACATCGAAGCGGCTGCTGTCCTCCACGCCACCGGCCACGTCTCGCGGCGAGACGCGGCTGTTCGGCGGCAGCATCAGGGCGAGCTTCTGCAGCTCCTGGTCGGCGGCCAGCAGGTTACCCTCGGTGCGCTCGCCGAGCAGGCGGGCGGCGTCCAGGTCGAGGTTGAGGCCGTATCGGGCGGCGCGGTCGCGCAGCCAGAAGCCCAGCCGCGAGAGGTCCACCGGCCAGATGGGCACGAAGAGCCCGGCCTTGTCGAGCGCCTGGAACCAGGCGCTCTTCTGCTGGCGGAAGTCGAGCTTGCCCATGGCCAGCAGCAGCACGTTGTCGCTGCCCTTGAGCTCCTCGGCGTAGGCCTTCAGCGCCTTGGCGCCCTCCTGGCCCAGGTTGTTCCCGGCCAGGCGCAGCTCGATCAGCTTGGCGCTGGCGAACAGCGACAGGCTGGCCGAGGCCTCGTGCAGGCGCCCCCAGGCGAAGTTGCCCTCCACGTGGAGGATCTCGCGCTCCTCGATGCCGCGGGCGCGGGCTGCGGCGCGCACGGCGTCGCAGGCCTCCATGTGCTGAAGCGGCTCCTCGCCAGCGACGATCACCACCGGCGGCAGCTTCTTCGTCAGCGCATCGGCCAGCTTGTCGGGGAAGACTTTCAACGAGCGTATCCTTTGCGAACGGGGCTTGTCCGGGGACAGGTCATCGAGGAGGCGCTGTGAACCCCTCCCTGGGCGCTACCGATGCCCTGCTTCACTCTCGCGTCCTGCTCCGTTTGCAGGGCCGGTGCTGGCCATTCATGGCCAGCCCGTTCGAAGCAGTGCTTCTCACCCCTGGCATAGGACCTCCTCTCCGACCTGTCCCCGGCGCCCCTTTTCCGGAATCGCGAGCCTTGAAATCTATAGGGCACGCAGGCGG
The DNA here is from genome assembly GCF_003547075.1 of Halomonas sp. JS92-SW72. NCBI lineage: Bacteria > Pseudomonadati > Pseudomonadota > Gammaproteobacteria > Oceanospirillales > Halomonadaceae > Halomonas > Halomonas sp. JS92-SW72. The sequence goes on along the minus strand of NZ_CP032147.1, from coordinate 81,881 downwards.
TCGAGGAGCTGGCGCACGGCGGCCTCGCGCAGCTCCTGCCGGGCCTCCTCGCGCAGGTCGTCCTGAATCAGCAGGTTGGCGTCGCTCACCGTGTAGCGGGTGGTGACCTCGAGGCGCTGCTGGTCGAGCAGGTAGGCGCCGTCGCTCCTGCGCTGCACCGAGAAGGGGGCGGTGAGGGTCATCTCCTCCTCCCGCGGCCCCGAGTCGAGGACGCTGAGGCCGCGGCGCTGGAACTCGGGCTGGCCGAGGGTGAGCACCCGGTCGGCGCCATCATCCACGCGGGTGCCGGCGCCCTCGAGCCGCTCCCGGGCGAGCAGCGAGAGCTCGCTGTCGGGGCCGGCCAGCGCCAGGGCATCGATCACCGCGGCGGGCTCGTCGAAGCCGCGCAGCCGGAAGCCGCAGCCGCCGAGCACGAGGCCGGCGCCGCCGGCCAGGCCCAGGGTGAGAAAGGTGCGTCGCTGCATGGATCACTCCCTCTGGTGTGGCGTTCAGCCCACCACGATATTGACCAGCTTGCCGGGCACCACGATCACCTTGCGTATCGTCTTGCCCTCGGTGTGGCGCTGGACGTTCTCGGCGGCGAAGGCCTCGGCTTCCACGGCCGCCTTGTCGGCGCTGGCGGGCACCTCGATACGGGCGCGCAGCTTGCCGTTGACCTGCACCACCAGCTCGATGGTGTCGCGGGCGAGTGCCGACTCGTCCACCCGGGGCCAGGTGGCGTCGATGATCGGCTCGGCATGGCCCAGCTCGGCCCACAGGGCGTGGCAGGCGTGGGGCACGATGGGGGCGAGCAGCAGCACGCAGGCCTCCACCGCCTCGCGGGCCACGGCCAGGTCCTGGTCGCCGGCCGCGTCGTCGCCCTGGTGGAAGCGGCCGATGGCGTTGGTCAGCTCCATCACCGCGGCGATGGCGGTGTTGAAGGTGGTGCGACGGCCGATGTCATCGCTGGCCTTGGCGATGGTCTCGTGGGTCTTGCGGCGCAGCTCGCGCTGGGGCTCTGTCAGGGCAGCCGGGTCGATGCCGCCGGCTGCCACGCCGCCTGCCTGGCGCTCGGCCTCGAGATGGTCGGAGACCAGGCGCCACAGGCGCTTGAGGAAGCGGCTCGCCCCCTCGACGCCGGAGTCGGACCACTCCAGGGACTGCTCCGGGGGGGCGGCAAACATCATGAAGAGGCGCACGGTGTCGGCACCGAAGCGGTCGATCATCGACTGGGGGTCGACGCCGTTGTTCTTCGACTTGGACATCTTCTCGATACCGCCCATCACCACCGGCTGGCCATCCGCGATCAGCACGGCGCTGACCGGGCGTCCCTTGTCGTCACGCTTGACTTCGACGTCGGCGGGGTTGAACCACTGCTTGCCGCCGTTCTCGGTCTCACGGTAGAAGGTCTCGGCGATCACCATGCCCTGGGTGAGCAGGCGCTGGAAGGGCTCGTCGACGCTGACCAGGCCCAGGTCGCGCATCAGCTTGGTGAAGAAGCGCGCGTAGAGCAGGTGCAGGATGGCGTGCTCGATGCCGCCGATGTAGAGGTCCACCGGCAGCCAATAGTCGGCGCGTTCGTCGAGCATCGCCTCCTGGTTGTCGGCGCAGCAGAAGCGCGCGAAGTACCAGGAGGACTCCATGAAGGTGTCGAAGGTGTCGGTCTCGCGCACCCAGCCGTCGCCCAGGTCGCTGAACGCCGGCATGCGCTTGAGCGGTGAACCGGAGGCATCGACGGTCACCTCCAGCGGCAGCGCCACCGGTAGCTCCTCGTCGGTCAGCGCTACGGTCTGCCCCTCGGGGCCGTACTTCACCGGGATCGGCGCGCCCCAGTAGCGCTGGCGGGCCACGCCCCAGTCGCGCAGGCGGTAGTTAGTCTTGACCTCGCCGCGGCCGAGCTCGGCCAGCTTCGCCGCGATGGCGTCGAAGGCCGCCTCGAAGTCGAGGCCGTCGAACTCGCCGGAGTGGATCAGGGTGCCGTACTCCACGTAGGCGCCCTCGGCGAGGTCCGGGGCGTTGCCGCTGGCGTCGGCGATCACCGGCTCGATGGGCAGGCCATAGGCGTGGGCGAACTCCCAGTCGCGTTGGTCGTGGGCGGGCACCGCCATCACCGCGCCGGTGCCGAACTCCATCAGCACGAAGTTGGCCACGTAGACCGGCACCTCGCGCCCGGTCAGCGGATGCACCGCCACATGGCCGGTGGGCATGCCCTTCTTCTCGCGGGTGGCGAGCTCCGCCTCGGAAGTGCCGCCGCGGGCGCACTCCTCGCAGAAGGCGGCCAGCGCTGGGTTGCCTTCGGCGGCCTGCTTCGCCAGCGGATGGCCGGCGGCCACCGCCACGTAGGTGACCCCCAGCAGGGTGTCGGGGCGGGTGGTGTAGACCGAGAGCGGTTCGCAGGCGCTGCCCTCAGCGGCCTTGATATCGAAGCTGAGTTCCACGCCCCGCGACTTGCCGATCCAGTTGCGCTGCATGGTCTTGACCTGCTCGGGCCATTCGATGGTGTCCAGGTCGGCCAGCAGCTCCTCGGCGTAGTCGGTGATGCGCAGGAACCACAGCGGGATCTCCTTGCGCTCCACCAGGGCGCCGGAGCGCCAGCCGCGGCCGTCGATCACCTGCTCGTTGGCCAGCACCGTCTGGTCCACCGGGTCCCAGTTCACCGTGGACATCTTCTTGTAGACCAGCCCCTTCTCCACCAGCTTGGCGAAGAACCACTGCTCCCAGCGGTAGTAGCTCACGTCGCAGGTGGCGAACTCGCGGCTCCAGTCGTAGGCGAACCCCAGCGCCTGGAGCTGTGCACGCATGTAGTCGATGTTCTCGTAGGTCCACCTGGCCGGGGGAACCTGGTTCTGGATGGCGGCATTCTCGGCCGGCATGCCGAAGGCGTCCCAGCCCATGGGCTGCAGCACGTTCTTGCCCTGCATGCGCTGGTAGCGGGAGACCACGTCACCGATGGTGTAGTTGCGCACATGCCCCATGTGCAGCTTGCCGCTGGGGTAGGGGAACATCGACAGGCAGTAGAACTTCTCGCGGCTGGCGTCTTCCACCGCCTTGAAGCACTGGTGCTTCTCCCAGAACTGCTGGGCGTCGCGTTCGATCTCTTGGGGCTTGTACTGTGCGTCCATCGCTGTCTTCGGATACCTTGCAAGTCGGCGCGCCGGCCGGTGACGACGCGCGGTCGTGGCTTGTCCGGCGTCATGTCCTGGGGCCAGGAGGGCGACAAGACGTTGAACTGCCGGCGGGAAGTCGTCTAAATGGTAGGCAAGGATACCCCAGCACGGCCCGGCCCGGCTATGCCCGGCCCGGCCGGCTCACCGCAGGAAGGAGCGCACCATGAGCGAGCAGCAGAAACATTCCCGGGACCATCGCCTGCGTCAAGGCTATGAGCGCATGCTCGAGCGCCTGCAGGAGGGGGCCCACGAGCTCACCTGGGAGAACCTGCAGAAGGAGCTAGATGAGGCCGTGGAGTTCGAGGCCGAACTCGAGGAGTTCACCAAGGACGAACTCTCCCTGCTTCGCGCCTGGGTGGAGCGCGACCTCAAGGACATGCGCCGCTACCTGAGCGCCGGCGGCGAGAGCGTCGCCACCTGGCTCGGCATCGACCTCTCCGCGCTGTCGCGCAAGGTGAGCGAGTCGCTGCTCTCCATCGCCGACCGCAGCGTGGTCGACCGCGAACGCCTGGCGGAGGATCTGGAGGCCGCCCAGGCCGACTACTGCGAGGGCGAGATGGCCGTTCCCGGCCGCATGGCCTGCGTGCACTGCGACGCCGAGGTGGACCTGCCCGAGATGACCCTGATCGAGCCCTGCCACCGCTGCGGCCATCGCTACTTCAAGCGGGTATCGAGGTAGCGGTTACAGCCAGGCGTCGAGCAGGACGATGGCGCCCACCACCAGCGCGGAGAGGGCGGCGGCGTAGCCGAGGTTGTGGCGCATCATCACGCCGCCGCTCACCCCGTAGCGCCCCTGCAGCGAGAGGTTGATGCCGGAGAGCGGGCCGACGCTGGTGCCCACCGCCCAGGAGGCCAGTGCCACGAAGGCGAACAGCGTCTGGCGGCTCCCTTCCAGTTCCAGCATCGAGGCCAGCACCGAGACGCCGATGATCGGGTGAAGCCCCGCCACGGCGCTGGCCACGATGGCCAGGAAGCTGGCCACCGCCTGGGGCGCGCCGAAGTGGGCGAAGAGCGTCCACTGGCTGCCGGTGAGCGCGCCGATGAAGGCCGAGAGCCCCTGGGTCAGGAGGCCCGCACACAGGAAGAGCGCGATCTCCCCGCGCATGGCCGGCAGCCGCTCCAGCGTATGGCTGCGCACCCGGCGCAGGGTCCAGCGCGGGCCCCGTGGCAGGTTGGCCAGCAGCGCCACCGCCGGCAGTAGGAAGGTGATGATGCTGACGATGGAGAGCGCGGGCGTCAGGACGTAGTGGAACAGCAGCACCAGGGCGGCCATGCCCACCGGCATCAGCAGGCTGCGCGGCGAGAGCGAGTAGCCCGCCACCTCGGTGAGATCGAAGCGCCGCGACAGGTCGAGCAGCGAGAGGGTGCCGGCCAGCATCCCCAGCGGCAGGCCGAGTGCCAGGATCGACGTGAAGCGCATCTCCGGCGCCAGGGTCATCACCACCCCCATGGAGGCGAAGAAGGGCGACCAGAGCGCGGCGCTGGAGAGTCCACGGTTGAGGGCCAGCAGCTGCGGCAAGGTGAGCTCGCCGTGGCGCCGCAGCCGGTCGCCTACCATGAACACCGTCGAGAGGTTCAGCACGGCGCCGAGCAGGTGGACCCCCAGCCAGGTGCCGGCGGTGCCGCGCGCCCCGGTCACGGCGCTGCCGGGCGGGGCCTTGTGCCCCTGGCGGGTGCCGATCAGCGTGATGAAGCTCACCCCCACCAGCATCGCCACCACATAGCTGTTCCCGTCCAGCAGCCGGTGCCAGGCGATCTCGGCGCCGTGGAAGAGCGCCGCGACCAGCGCCAGGGCCATGCCGAGCCCGGCCAGGATGCCGGCCTGGCGGCGATTGCCCCGCTTGAGGTCCGGCCACAGCAGCACCACAGCGAGCCAGAAGGCGTAGCTCACCGCCGGCAGGGCGATCGGCAGCCCGGCCAGGCGCAGCACCTGCAGGGCGAGCCCCGTGAGGATCAGGCCGCCGGCGATGGCGTGGCGAAGCGAGGTGGGCGGGGCAGGGGACAAGGGGCGGGCTCCGAACGGGTGGCAGGTCGGTCGACAACACGATCAGACTGTGAGCAGTCTAACCAACTCCCGGGGCGGCTGTCCTCGCTGCCGCCTCCCGGGCCGCGTCCAGCTGCTCCAGCATGGCCCGGGCGGCGTTGGAGAGGGTGCGGCTGCGGTGCACGAGGTAGCCCAGCGGGCGATGGATCGGCGGGCAGTCGATGGCCAGCTCGTGAAGCTCGCCGGCTACCAGTCGCTCCGGCAGCAGGCTCCAGCCCAGGCCGATGGCGGTCATCATCTTCAGCGTCTCCAGATAGTTGGTGGAGAGCGCCACCGGCAGGCGCAGCCCCGCCGCGGCGAAGCGCGCCTCGATCAGCCCCCGGGTGAAGGTCAGGGGCCCGGGCAGCACGGCATCGTGCTCGCATAGCTCGCGCAGCGCCACCCGCCTGCGTCTGGCCAGCGGGTGGTCGTGGGCGCAGACGAAGCAGAGCCGGTCGACCCACACCGGGACCACCTCGAGCAGCGGGTCGGGGTGGGGTGCCAGGGTCACCACGGCGATCTCCAGGGCGCCGTCCAGCACTCCCTGATAGGCCTCCTCGGAGTCGAGGAAGTGCAGATCCAGGCGCACCTCGGGGTGGGCTCGGGTATAGGCCTTGAGCAGCGGCGGCAGGCGGTGCAGGCCGATATGGTGGCTGGTGGCGAGCGTCAGGCTGCCGGCCACGCTGCCCTCGAGGTTGCCCAGCGCCCGGCGGCTGTCGTCCACCATCACGAGGATCTGCCTCGCCCGGGGCAGCAGCACGCGACCGGCCTCGGTCAGGCCGACGGCGCGGCCGATGCGATCAAACAGCCGCGCGTTGATCTGGGCCTCGAGCACGGCGATACGCTTGCTCACCGCCGGCTGGGTCAGGTGCAGCTGCTCCGCCGCGCGGGAGAAGCTGCCGCTCTCGGCCACCGCCAGGAAGGCCTGCAGGCTCTGGGTATCCATGGTGCCTCCATTTAGCTATTCCCATAAGGAATGTAATCCATAAATAACATGAATTGATTTTATGGGCGAGGGGCAGGAAACTGGCGTCAAGGCATCGAGCAGCCAAGGCTGATTTTCATTGCAGGCACTGAGCGGCGCCGGGGGCAGGTCTGAAGGGGGTCTTTTTCCAGGGAAGTAAAAAGTAGCGTACAGGGAAGTATTCACAGCGCCCCCAAACAGACCTGTCGCCGGAAAAGCCGCCCCTGGAGGTGCCCCAAGGGGCCTCTACGATCGACCAGACAGAGCACAGGGCGCAACCGCCCGGGAGAAACGAAATGGCAGGCCAGACTCTCTACGACAAGCTGTGGACGCAGCACCTCGTCAAGGAGCGCGATGACGGCACCGCGCTGATCTACATCGACCGCCAGCTGCTCCACGAGGTGACCTCGCCCCAGGCCTTCGAGGGCCTGCGCCTGGCGGGCCGCAAGCCGTGGCGCCTCGACGCCAACCTGGCGACCCCCGACCACAACGTGCCCACCACGGTGAAGGAGCGCGCCGAGGGCAACGCCGGCATCAAGGACCCGGTGTCGCTGATCCAGGTGCAGACCCTCGACGACAACTGCATCGAGTTCGGCATCGAGGAGTTCAAGATCAACGACCCGCGCCAGGGCATCGTCCACGTGGTGGGCCCGGAGCAGGGCGCCACCCTGCCGGGTATGACCGTGGTCTGCGGCGACTCCCATACCGCCACCCACGGCGCCTTTGCGGCCCTGGCCCACGGTATCGGCACCTCCGAGGTGGAGCACGTGCTGGCCACCCAGTGCCTGCTGGCCCAGAAGATGAAGAACATGCAGGTGCGCGTCGAGGGTGAGCTCGGCATCGGCGTCACCGCCAAGGACGTGGTGCTGGCCATCATCGGCGAGATCGGCACCGCCGGCGGTACCGGCTACGCCATCGAGTTCGCCGGCAGCGCCATCCAGAGCCTCTCCATGGAAGGGCGCATGACCGTCTGCAACATGGCCATCGAGGCCGGTGCCCGGGTCGGCCTGATCGCCGTGGACGACACCACCATCGAGTACCTCGCGGGCCGTCCCTTCGCCCCGGCGGGCGACCAGTGGCAGGCCGCCGTGGCCGACTGGCGCGAACTGGTCTCCGACGCGGACGCCGAGTTCGACAAGGTGGTGGTGCTCGATGCCGCCGCCATCGAGCCGCAGGTCTCCTGGGGCACCAGCCCCGAGATGGTCACCGGCGTCTCCGGCGAGGTGCCGGACCCGGCCGAGCAGGCCGACGAGACGCTGCGCAGCGGCTACACTCGTGCCCTCGAGTACATGGGCCTCGCCCCGAAGCAGAAGATCACCGATATCAGGCTCGACAAGGTGTTCATCGGCTCCTGCACCAACTCGCGCATCGAGGACCTGCGCGAGGCGGCCAAGGTGGCCCGCGGCCGCAAGGTCGCCGACACCATCAAGCTCGCCATGGTGGTACCGGGCTCCGGCCTCGTGAAGCGCCAGGCCGAGGCCGAGGGGCTCGACAGGATCTTCACCGAGGCGGGCTTCGAGTGGCGCGAGCCCGGCTGCTCCATGTGCCTGGCCATGAACGCCGACAAGCTCGGCGCCGGCGAGCACTGCGCCTCCACCTCGAACCGCAACTTCGAAGGACGCCAGGGCTACGGCGGGCGCACCCACCTGGTGAGCCCGGCGATGGCCGCCGCCGCCGCCATCGCCGGCCACTTTGTCGATGTCCGCACCCTTGAGGAGGCCTGAGCCATGAACAAGTTCGAACGCACCGAAGGTCTCGTCGCGCCGTTGGACCGCGCCAACGTCGACACCGACCTGATCATTCCCAAGCAGTTCCTGAAGTCGATCAAGCGCACCGGCTTCGGCGTCAACCTCTTCGACGAGCTGCGCTATCTGGACGAGGGCTACCCGGGCCAGGATTGCTCCCAGCGTCCGAAGAACCCCGACTTCGTCCTCAACCAGCCGCGCTACCAGGGCGCCAGCGTGTTGCTCGCCCGCCGCAACTTCGGCTGCGGCAGCTCCCGGGAGCACGCCCCCTGGGCGCTGGAGGACTTCGGCTTCCGGGTGGTGATCGCCCCGAGCTTCGCCGACATCTTCTACAACAACGCCTTCAAGAACGGCCTGCTGCTGGTCACCCTCCCCGAGGAGGTCGTCGACCAGCTGTTCCGGGAGGTGGCGGCCAGCGAAGGCTACGCGCTCGAGGTGGATCTCGAGAACCAGCGGATCACCACGCCCTCCGGCGAGATCATCGAGTTCGAGGTGGATGCCTTCCGCAAGCACTGCCTGCTCAACGGCCTCGATGACATCGGCATCACCCTGCAGGACGAGGACGCCATCCGCGCCTTCGAGGCGAAGCACCGCGCCGCACGCCCCTGGCTGTTCCGCGATAGCGCTCAAGCCTGACGTTCCCACTACTCCGAGGAAGCGGAGCGTCGGGGGCAGGCCGAAGAGGAGGTCCTATGCCAGGGATGGCATCGGTAGCGTACAGGGATGTATTCACAGCGCCTCCTCGCAGGCCTGCCACCGAGGTAGCTCCGCGGTTCCAGCAAGGAAGAAGCAATGACTCAGAAGATTCTGGTACTGCCGGGTGACGGCATCGGCCCCGAGATCACCGCCCAGGCGAGCCGCATCCTGGCCGCCTGCCAGGCCCGCGGTCTGGACGTGGAAGTGGAAGAGGCCCTGGTCGGCGGCAGCGCCTACGACGTGCACGGCGAGCCGCTGCCCGCCGAGACGCTCGAGAAGGCCAAGGCCGCCCGCGCCATCCTGCTCGGCGCCGTGGGTGGCCCCAAGTGGGACAAGCTCGAGGACCTCTCCAAGCGTCCCGAGAAGGGGCTGCTCGGCTTGCGCAAGAACCTCGGCCTGTTCGGCAACCTGCGCCCGGCGATCACCTACCCGCAGCTCGCCGAGGCCTCCAGCCTCAAGCCCGAGCTGGTGGCCGGTCTCGACATCATGATCGTGCGCGAGCTCACCGGCGGGATCTACTTCGGCCAGCCCCGCGGCATCGAGGTGCGCAACGGCGAGCGGGTCGGCTTCAACACCTACGTCTACTCCGAGAGCGAGATCGAGCGCATCGGCCGTGTCGCCTTCGAGATGGCCCAGAAGCGCGGCAAGAAGCTCTGCTCCGTGGACAAGGCCAACGTGCTCGAGGTCACCATCCTGTGGCGCGAGGTGATGGAGCGACTGGCGCCGGAGTACCCGGACGTCGAGCTCTCCCACATGTACGTCGACAACGCCGCCATGCAGCTGGTGCGTGCGCCCAAGCAGTTCGACGTCATGGTCACCGGCAACATGTTCGGCGACATCCTGTCGGATGCCGCCGCCATGCTCACCGGCTCCATCGGCATGCTGCCGTCCGCCTCGCTCAACGAGACCGGCCAGGGCATGTACGAGCCCTGCCACGGCAGCGCCCCGGACATCGCCGGCAAGGGCATCGCCAACCCGCTTGCTACCATCCTCTCGGTGGCCATGATGCTGCGCTACTCGCTGGATGAGCCGGCGCTGGCAAGCCGCATCGAGGACGCCGTGGGCAAGGTGCTGGACGACGGGCTGAGAACCGCGGATATTGCCTCCGAGGGCACCCGCACCGTCTCCACCGCCGAGATGGGCGACGCCGTGCTGGCCGCCTTCGAGGCGCTCTAGGCGCGCCGAGCCATTGTCAGAATCTGCTGTTGAATCAGGGCGTTCCGGGCCCGCCTGCGAGGCGGGCCCGGTTTCTGTATAATGTTGACCCACATTCGATTACTGGAGGACTTCACATGTTGAAAGTCGGTTTCGTCGGTTGGCGCGGCATGGTCGGTTCCGTGCTCATGCAGCGCATGGTGGAAGAGGGTGACTTCAACGGCATCGAGCCGGTCTTCTTCACCACTTCCCAGGTCGGCCAGGCCGGCCCCGACGTCGGCGTGGACGTGCCTCCGCTGAAGGATGCCTTCGACCTCGACGCGCTCAAGGCGCTGGACGTCATCATCACCTGCCAGGGCGGCGACTACACCAAGGCCGTCTATGGTGACCTGCGCAGCGGCGGCTGGAAGGGCTACTGGATCGACGCCGCCAGCACCCTGCGCATGGAGGATGAGGCCACCATCATCCTCGACCCTGTCAACCGCCACGTCATCGACGCCCAGCTTTCCCGCGGCGCCCGCACCTTCGTCGGCGGCAACTGCACCGTCAGCCTGATGCTGATGGGTCTCGGTGGCCTGTTCGAGGCCGACCTGGTGGAGTGGATGACCTCCATGACCTACCAGGCCGCCTCCGGTTCCGGCGCCAAGCACATGCGCGAGCTGCTCAGCCAGATGGGCGCCCTGCGCGACAGTGTGGCCGACGAGCTTGCCGACCCGGCGAGCGCCATCCTCGACATCGACCGCAAGGTCACCGAGACCATGCGCTCGGGCGCGTTCCCCACCGAGAACTTCACCGCCCCGCTGGCCGGCAGCCTGCTGCCGTGGATCGACACCAAGCTCGACAGCGGCCAGAGCCGCGAGGAGTGGAAGGGCAGCGTCGAGACCAACAAGATCCTCGGCCTCCAGGCGAATCCCATCCCCATCGACGGGCTCTGCGTGCGCATCGGCGCCATGCGCTCTCACAGCCAGGCCTTCACCATCAAGCTGAAGAAGAACGTGCCCCTCGACGAGATCGAGGAGCGCATCGCCCGGCACAACGACTGGGTCAAGGTGGTACCGAACGACAAGGAGGCCACCATCCGCGATCTGACCCCGGCCGCCGCCACCGGCACCCTCACCATTCCGGTGGGCCGCCTGCGCAAGCTGGCCATGGGCGGCGAGTACCTTTCCGCCTTCAGCGTCGGCGACCAGCTGCTGTGGGGCGCCGCCGAGCCGCTCAAGCGCATGCTCAAGATCCTGCGCGAGCAGTAAGCGTCGCCAAGCTCCCCGCGGCAGCCTGCCGCGGGGCCAGTGACGGCGGGGCGCCACCTTCGGGGGCGCCCCGCTTTGCTGTGGAGGGCATGGGGCGTTGATTCGCGAGGCGTGGATCAATGGCTTACGTTGAAGGGATGACGCCTGGCATGACCCCGCTCAGGCGCGTCGAGGCGGCAAATATGGTACACAGGTACCATATCGATACAACGACATGGCATCGGTGCCGCGGCCTCGCCGCCTGGTACTGCCGACGGACGCAAGGGACCTCCATGAAACGCAAGCTGACACTCGCCATGCTGCTTTCGCTTTCCGCTGCCAGCCCCCTGGCCCTGGCACTGGGGCTGGGGGAGGCGGAGGTGCGCTCCACGCTGAATGCACCCCTGCGCGCCACCCTGCCGCTTACCGATGCCGCGGGTATCCAGCCCGGGCTGCTCAATGTCTCGGTGGCGGACGAGCGGGCCTTCGCGGCGGCGGGCCTGCCACGTACGCCCCTGGCGGCAAGCGTCAGGCTGGCGGTGGAGCAGCGCCAGGGGCGTCTGGTGGTGGAGCTGACCACCGAGCGGCCGGTCCGCGAGCCCTGGCTGGACCTGCTGCTGCGCTTCGACTGGCCGGGCGGCCAGCAGTTGCGCGAGGTCACCCTGCTGCTCGACCCCCCGGACTACGACCAGATGCCGGCCCTGGTGGTGGGCAGCCGGCGCGTGGCGGCGCCTGTCGTCTCGGTGCCGCCGGCCGCCGCCCCCTCGGCGCAGGCTCAGGCGCCGGCGGTGCGTCCTGCCGCGGCCCCCGCCGGCAGCGGTGACCCGACCTGGGTGCGCAGCGGCGATACCCTGTGGGCCGTGGCGGGGCGCCTGCGACCGGACAGCGGCATCAGCATGAACCAGATGATGGTGGCCCTGGTGGAGGCGAACCCCGAGGTCTTCCCCTCCGGCAACATCAATGCCATGCGCGCCGGCTTCAGCCTGGTGGTGCCGAGTCGCGAGCGGATTGCCGCACGCTCCGGCGCCGAGGCGGATCGCATCGTCGCCGAGATGACCCGGGCCTGGGCCAACCGCGGAGGCGGTGCGCCGGCGCGTGTCGCGCTGGGCGGGGCGACTTCCGGCGAGCCCGTGGCGGTGGCCGCGGCAGCGGCTTCCCCGCCGCCGGAGGCCGCCCCTGCCGTTGAGCCGCCAGCCGACGCTGCCGAGCCGGCGGCCGAGGTCGTGCAGCCCGCCGAGGAGCAGGCCCCGGCGGCGTCAGCAGAAGAGCCCGAGACGCCGCGACTCACCCTGCTCACCGATGCCCAGCTGGCGGCCGAGGGGACTACTCCTGGCGAAGCGAGTGAAGGTGGCGAGGACGAAGCGGCCGGCGAGGCGCCCTCCGAGGAGGCCGGGGATGGCGTCGCCGAGGCCGGCGAGGCATCGGGCGCTCCCCAGGTCAGGGTCGACCCCGACCTGCTGGCCGCCCTCTATGGCGATGGCGAGCTGAGCAGCGACGAGCGCCTGCTGCGCCTAGAGAGCCAGTGGCTCGAGCGGCGCGACGCCCTCGAGGCGGTGCAGGGCGAGCGGGACCAGTTGCAGGAGGAGCTCTCGGAGATGCGCGATGAGCTGGCCATCCTGCGTGAGCAGCTGGCGGCGCTGACCGCCGGCGGTGCCGGGGTCGATGGCCCCGGCGCCGGCGGCATCGCGCCCCCCGGCGCCACGCCAGAGGAGCGCCCCTGGTGGGGGGCGATCTACCAGGGCGAGCTCGACCGCAACCTGATGCTGGGCGGTGCCGGCCTGGTCGCGCTGCTGGCGCTGTGGCTGGCGGTGCGTCGCCGTCGCCGCCAGGAGGGGACGCCTGCCGTCGCGGGTGCCGGCCCGGTGCGGGTGACCGTACCGGGCGCCCCGGCCCCGGGGCAGCCCGAGGCCGCAGGCCCTGCCGCGGCCCCGCCCGCCGCGCCCTCGGTGCAGGGTTCGCTGCCCCAGGCCGAGGCGATCAGCGAGGCCGATATCTTCATCGCCTACGGGCGCTATGACCAGGCGCGCGAGCTGCTCGAGGCCAGTCTGGCCCGGGAGCCGGAGCGCGACGACCTGCGCCTCAAGCTGCTCAATGTCCATCTGGAACAGGGCAACCGCGACGAGGTCGAGCGTGAGGCCGCCCGGCTGCGCGAGGGCGGCAATCCCGCCGTGCGCGACGAGGTGGAGCGCCTGCTCGCGCGCCACGGCCTGCCCCCGGCCGCCGCCACTGGTGCCGCCACCGATGGTGCCGCCGCCGATGGTGCAGCCGCCGATGGTGCAGCCGGTGCCGCTGCGGAGCGCGCGGTGTTCGACCGCCCCGCCGAGCGTGCTCCGCGGGTCTTCGACGAGGCCGGCGAGGAGGAGGGCGACGCATCAGGAGAAGAGGCGGATGAGCACACTGCCCCGGCCCAGGCGGCCCCGGATGCCGACGCCTACCGTCGTCCGGCGTCCCTGGGGGCGCCGGCGGCAACCGAGGAGCATGAGCCCCGGGTCGAGCCCGACCCCGAGCCTGAGCTTCCATCCCAGCCCGAGCCGCTTCAGGTCACCACCCGGCGCCTCGAGGACGGCAGCGAGATCATCGACTACCGCCCCCCGGCGCTGGATCCCTCGCCGGCGCCCAGGCAGGAGACGCCCATGCAGCCGGGCATCGACTTCACCCCGGTGAAGGGCGGGGAAAGCCCCCCGGACTCCGGTGACGACGACGAGCTCCCCCAGGAGTGGGAGGTGGAGGAGGTTTCCTTCCCGCCCCTCGAGGCGGATAATGGTGGCTTTTCACCCGGCGCCGCCCCGGAGCGTCTGGCCGAGGCCCAGCGCCTGGTCGATGCCGGCGAGGCCGGTCGCGCCCGAGAGCTGCTCGCCGAGCTGGCCGAGAGCGACGACCCCGCCATCCGCGACGAGGCCCGCGCGCTGCTTGGCCGACTGGACCCCTGATTCCGCATGACCCTCTTTCAGCTTCTCGATGATCGCACCCCCCTGGCCGGCCGCCTGGCCATGGGGGTCGAGTACGACGGCAGCGCCTACTGCGGCTGGCAATACCTCAAGCATTCGCCCTCCGTGCAGGGGGCGCTGGAGCAGGCCCTGGGCCGGGTGGCCGGCCAGCCGATCCGCATCCATGCCAGCGGGCGCACCGACTCCGGCGTGCATGCCACGCGCCAGGTCATCCACTTCGACCCGCCGGTGCCGCGCTCCCAGAAGGCCTGGGTGTTCGGCGTCAATGCCAACCTGCCCCGGGACGTCGCCGTGCGCTGGGTCAAGGAGGTGCCCGAGAACTTCCACTCCCGCTTCAAGGCCCTGGCGCGCCGCTACCGCTACATCCTGCTCAACCAGCCGAGCCGCCCGGTGCTGGAACGCGCCAATGTCACCTGGTGCCGCGACCCCCTGGACGCCGAGGCCATGCACCGCGCGGCCCAGGTGCTGGTGGGCGAGCACGACTTCTCCAGTTTCCGAGCCGCCGGCTGCCAGTCGAAGACCCCCTGGCGCCATCTGCACTTCATCGAGGTACACCGCCACGGCCCGCTGGTGGTGGTGGACGTCCAGGGCAACGCCTTCCTGCACCACATGATCCGCAACATCGTCGGCGCCCTGGTCACCGTGGGTCGCGGCGAGCGTGGCGAGGAGTACCTGGCCGAGTTGATGGCCCTCAAGGACCGCACCCTGGCCGACGTCACCGCGCCGGCCTGTGGCCTGCACTTCGTGGACTCCCTCTACGACGAGAGCTGGGGCCTGCCCCGGGAGCCGTTGGGCCCCAACCTGCTCGCCTTCCTCGGCGAGTGGACCGGCGAGCGGCCGCTGCCCGACTGCCCCATGGTGGAGTTCCGCCGTGGCCGGCCGGTGGCCGACACCCTCGCCGGCGAGTGAGCAAGCCGCGGGTCACGCTCGTCTCTTCTCCCATGGCCCGCAGCGCCGCGGCGCCGACAGGCGTGATGCCTGTGCCATACCGCTTCTCTGCTACATTCTTCAGGTAGCGCCCCACCTGACCGAACGAGGCGGGTGGGGGTCCCGGCTGGCCGCCTGCGCCAGCCAGCCGAGGGGAGAGGGCGCCTGTGAGCGGCATCTGCGGCATCATCCATTTCGATGGCACCCCGGTCGAGAGAGGCGAACTCGAGGGGATGGCGAGGCGAGCGGCCTACCGCGGCCCGCAGGGCATCCACTACCACTGCGAGGGTCCCGTGGGGATGGCCTGCCTGGAACTCGACACGACGGCGGACGCTACCGGCGCCTGCCGTCCGCTCATCGACGGCGAGCGCCGCTTGCTGTTCGTGGCCGATGCGCGCCTCGACAACCGCGGCGAATGTGCCGCGGCGATCCGGAGCCCCGGGGCCGAGCGGGCCACCGATGCCGAGCTCATGCTGGGCATGCTCTGCCTGCCGGGCGGGGAGGCGCCCGGTCGCCTGCTCGGCGATTTCGCCTATGCGCTGTGGGATGAGCGCAGCGGCGAGCTGCGCCTGGCGAGGGATGCCATGGGGATGCGCGCGCTCTACTACCGCGTCGAGCCGCGGCGGGTGCTGTTTGCCACCGAGGCCGCGCAGATCCTCGCGGCGGGTGGGGTGCCGCGCCGCCTGAACGAGCGCACCGTGGCCTGGCACCTATCCGGCATGCAGACCCCGCCTGGCTGCCTCTTCTACGAGGGCATCGAGGAGGTCAGGCCGGGCGAGGAGGTGAGGATCGCGGCGGGCAGGGCGCCTGAGGTGACGGCCTTCTGGTCCCCGGACCCCGAGCGGCGCCTGCGCTATCGCGATGAGCGGGAGTATGCCGACGAGCTGCGTGAGCTGCTGACCGAGGCGGTACGCTGCCGGCTGCGCACCACCTCTCCCGTGGGCATCAGCCTCAGCGGCGGCGTCGACTCCTCCACCGTGGCCTCGGTGGCCGGCTGGCTGCATGGCCGTGAGCCGGGCGTGCCGGCGATGCGCGCCTACAGCTGGGTCTTCACCGACCTGCCCGAGTGCGACGAGAGCGACAACATCCACCGCGTCGCCGACCACTTTGGCATCCCGGTCACCGCCATTCCCGCCGAGGAGACCTACCCCCTGGTCGACGAGGCGGCGAACCGGCCCCACGAGGATGACCCCTTTACCTCGATGTTCCAGCCCTTCATGCACCGGGCGCTCGCAGCGGCCGCCGGTGACGGGGTCGCCCTGATGTGCTACGGCTTCCGGGGCGATGTGATGTGCGGGGGCAACGTCAACGACGTGCCCGGCATGCTCAGGGCGGGCCACTGGCGCCAGGCCCGAGAGGAGCTCGGGGCGCTCTCCCGGGTGATGTCCCTGTCACCGGCCGCCACCCTGCGCCGCTACCTGATGGAGCCCGTGCTCGTGGACCTGCTGCCGAGCCGGGTGCGGGTCGCCGGCCGGCGAGCTCTCCAGCGGCGCGAGGGGAGTCCCCAGGCCGGCGTCAGGACGGGGCCCGCGGCGCGTGCCGCCGCTCACGTGCGCGATGATTTCCTGGCGCGAGCGGGGCTGCCGCTGCTGGAGCCGGTCCGCGAGGCGGCCAGGGTGTGGCCGCGCATCGCCGCCCGCCACCGCTACATCCACGTCTTCTCCCCTCTGGTGCTGCGCGGCGTGATGTATGCCGAGCGGGTCGCCGCCGCCCACGGCCTCGCCATCGCCGATCCCTGGAGCGACAGGCGCATCGCCGACTTCATCCTGGCCTGTCCCCAGCACTGCGTCGACACCGCCGTGGAGGTCAAGCGCCTGGCCCGGCGTTCCGTGGAGGGCATCATGCCGTCGGACGCCATCCGGGCGGCGAGCAAGGTCTCCCCCGAGCCCCTCTACCTGGAGGCGCTTCGCCGCCAGGCCCATGACACCGTGACCGACCTGATCACCGACAGCCGCTGTGCCGACTTGGGCTTCATCGACGAGGCCAGGCTGCGCGACCGCTTCGCCCGCTTCGCGAGCGGCGAGGCGCCTACTTTCGACCTCTGGCCGACCCTCTGCCTGGAGCTCTGGCTGCGGCGCTACTGGTCCTGAGCGGGGGCTCGGGGCAAAAGCACGACGACCCTGGGCGCGGCATGCTGATAAAAACCAGTGTCCTGCCGAGGGAAACCATACCGCGACCGCCTTGTGGCTGACGTTGGCCTCGCCTAGTGTCATTCCTGCGGGATATGTAATTCCAGGTAAGGGAGGGTAAAGAAATGGAGCCGATATCCCGTTCTTGTAACCGTTCAGCAGGAGTGACCAACATGAACAAGACGACCCATCGTGAGACCACACGGCGCCCCTACCGCGCCCCCGAGCTGAGGCAGTGGGGAACCGTGGCCGACATCACCCTGGTGGGGCAGACCAACCCCGGGGGCGACGTCCTGCCCGGGCAGGCCCAGGGGCGTGACGGCGGCAGCATCAATCCGCCGGGACTGTCGCGCTGAACGCATGACCGGCGCGTCGCATCCCGTTTACACGCTGTGACCGTATGGATCGGATGCCACCGCACCTCGATGCCATAACGCTGCTCGATGGCCGTCACGGCCTCGAGCGGCTCCTGGCGTTCACCCGGCAGGCGGATGCCGAGGCGGCACTGGGGGCGCTGGCGCAGGGCATCCAGGCCAACCCCCTGTGGCAGGCGCTGGGGGTGGTGCGCCTGGTCGGTCGCGCCCGTCCCGCCCCGGTGCTGGCCCTCTTCGGCACCTTCTCCCCGGCCCAGCGGCTGCAGCTTCAGGACCTGGCGGCCCAGCTGGATGAGCTCCTCACCGCCCATCGCTATGTGGACTACCACGATGCCGAGCGTGCCGCCGAGGGGCTCGCCGAGGCCCTGAGGCGCCGGTACGGCAGCGAGGCCCTGTCGTGCCTGAGCTTTACCGCGATACCCCGGGGGGGCTGGATCGTGCTCGGCATGCTCGCCTACCTGCTCGACCTGCGCCCCGACCAGCTGGTGGCACCGGGCCGTGACCCACTCGAGCGCCGGGCCGACGACGAGGGGCTGGTGGTGGTGGATGACTGCGCCCTGTCTGGCCTGCGCTTCCAGCAGTTCCTGTCGCAGTGCGACGCCGCGAGGGTCATCTTCTGTCCGCTCTACGCCAACCCGGCGCTGTGTCGCGCCATCGAGGCCGCCGAACCCCGCGTCGAGGCCTGCCTGCACGCGGTGGATCTTCAGGATGTCGCCCCGGCGCGATTCGGCAAGGCCTACCCGCAGTGGCTGGCCGAGCGGCGCGCGCGGATCGGTGACAGCGGCTACTGGTGCGGCATCGCCGAGTATGTCGCCTTCGCCTGGTGCGAGCCCCAGACGAGGTACTGGAATACCGAGACCGAGCGGTTCGAGGCGGGCTGGAACCTGCTGCCGCCGGCGCTCTCCCTGAAGCGGCGCATCGCCGCCTCGCGGCTCCATGCCGCCCGGGGCGGGACGGGGGAGCCGGACGTCGAGCTGCTCGATCATCACGCTCACGGGCCGCTGATCGTCGCCGATGGTGTGCTGTGGACCGAGATCGACTCGGCGGTGGCCCTGGCTCGCCTGTCGGCGGAGCCGTCGGGGAGCGCGCCCTGCCTTCGCCTCGAGGAGACGGCGGCCGACATGTGGCGGGCCCTGCTGGCCCATGGCTCCCTCGAGGGGGCCGAGGCGGAGCTGGTGGCCCGCTATGCCGTTCCCGGCGAGACGCTGCGCAGGGATCTCGCCGGCTTCGTGGCTCAGCTTCAGGGTCATGGCATCCTGGCGTGTCGTTGACGCCCTCCGGCCGCGTGACAGGGGAGGTGACGCGAACATGAGAACCTACCGCTACCGCCTCTTCGGCCTCTGCGTGGAGAGCGACCACCGCCTCCAGGCGCCCATGACGCTCGCCCCGCCCGAGGCGACGCCCGAGCTGCATTTCCGCTGCGCCCTCGGCACCCAGCCGCCGGCGCCCCCGGACCTCCTCTATGCCAGTCCGGAACACAATCGCCTCGGCGAAAGCGTGGTGCAGCTCTACGCCATGCCGCACGGCGTGCTGATGCGCTTTCCCCGGGTAGCGGACTTCCGGCTCTCCCCGGGGGAGATCGACTGTCGCCTGGCCGACCCCGATCTCGCCTTCATGATCGACATCTGCCTGCTGGGCCACGTGATGGCCTACTACCTGGAGCTCTCGGGAGTAGCCGCCCTTCATGCCGGGGCCGTGGCGTGGGGGGGGCAGGCGGTGCTGTTCGCCGCGGACCGCACCGGAGGCAAGAGCACCCTGGTGGCCTCGGCCGTCGCGGCGGGCCTTGCGCTGCTGGCCGATGATATCGCGGCACTGGAGCTTCGTGGGGGTGCCGTGTGGTGTCGTCCCGGCTTCCCACAGATGAAGCTCACCCCCGAGCAGGCGCAGCGCTTCGCGGGAGGAGCGGAAGGGTTCGGCCTGGTGCACCCCTCCTTTGCCAAGCTGAACGTGCCGGCCGAGCGGGTCGGGAGTCTCGCCACGGCGCCGCTGCCGCTGGCCCGGATCTACCTGGTCGAGCGCCGCGCCGAGGCGGCGGATGCCTCGGTGAGCATCGAGCCTGTCGCCCCGGGGGAGGCGCTGATCCAGCTCGTGCGGCACTCGTTTCTCGCCGAGCTCCTCGATGGCCATGCGGCGCACCCGGGCTTTGGGGAAACGGGCAGCCTGCACGCGCAGCGTTTTCACCGGCTGGCGGCCCTGGCCCGTGCCGTGGCGGTCAGGCGCCTATGTTATCCTAGCGGCTACCAGCACCTGCCGGCGGTCCATGCGGCGGTGCGAGCCGATCTCGCGGCCCCCGGCGCTCCATGACGCTCTCATGGCGCCGGCGGGGCCGGGAGGTCGTTTGACTCCCGACACGACCGAGGCGCGATGATGACAGCAGGCCAGGGGGCGATGGCCCGAACCCGGGTGAAACTGTGCGGCCTGACCCGGCCCGAGGACGTCGATGCCGCCGTGGCGGCGGGGGCCGATGCGCTCGGCTTCGTGCTCTGGCCCGGCAGCAAGCGCGCCGTGGACGAGGCGCGCCTGGCGGCGCTCGCCACGCGGGTGCCGGCCTTCGTCACCCGCGTGGGGCTCTTCGTCGACCAGGACCCCGCGCTGGTCGAGCGCTGTGCCGCGCACCTCGACCTGCTGCAGTTCCACGGCGACGAGCCGCCGGCCTTCTGCGAGGCCTTCCGACGCCCCTGGATCAAGGCGCTGCGCATGCGCGACGATCTCGATCTGCATGCCGCCGCCGAGGCCTATCGAGGGGCGCGGGCGCTGCTGCTCGACGCCTACCACCCCGGGGTTCCGGGCGGTACCGGCGAGACCTTCGACTGGTCGCGAATCCCCGCAGGGCTGGCAAAACCTGTTATCCTCGCCGGAGGCCTCGCTGCCGACAATGTGGCCGAGGCCATCGCCACCGTGGCGCCCTTCGCGGTGGACGTCTCCGGCGGTGTCGAGGCCGCGCCCGGCATCAAGGATGCCGGACGCATCGCGGCCTTCCTCGAGGCCGTGGGCCGAGGGGACGCGGCGCGCCTGGCGCGCTGACTCGTCTCGGCCAGTGCCCGACGCCTGCCATGGCGTGGCATCACCCGTTTTTCATCCCTTTGCCTTCTGGCGACCTAGTGAGGTGTCTTTCGTGAGCAAGTTCAGTGACCTGACCCGACTGCCGGACGCCCGCGGCCACTTTGGCCCCTACGGCGGCCGGTTCGTCTCGGAGACCCTGAGCTTCGCCCTGGACGAGCTGGAGAAGACCTACCTGAGTCTTCGTGACGACCCGGCCTTCCAGGCGGAATTCGACTATGACCTGGCCCACTACGTGGGGCGTCCTTCGCCGCTCTATCATGCCGAGCGGTGGTCGAAGCAGCTGGGTGGGGCACAGATCTGGCTCAAGCGCGAAGACCTCAACCACACCGGTGCCCACAAGGTGAACAACACCATCGGCCAGGCGCTGCTCGCCAAGAAGAGCGGCAAGCCGCGGGTGATCGCCGAGACCGGCGCCGGCCAGCACGGCGTGGCCACCGCCACCGTGGCGGCGCGCCTGGGGCTCAAGTGCGACGTCTACATGGGCGCCGAGGACATCCAGCGCCAGAAGCTCAACGTCTATCGGATGCGCCTCTTGGGTGCCAACGTCATCTCGGTGGAGTCCGGCACCCGCACCCTCAAGGACGCCATGAATGAGGCGCTGCGCGACTGGGTCACCAACGTCGACGACACCTTCTACATCATCGGCACCGTCGCCGGCCCGCATCCCTATCCGATGCTGGTGCGCGACTTCAACTCCGTGGTGGGTCGCGAGGCGCGCCGCCAGTCCTTCGAGGAGTTCGGGAAGCTGCCCGATGCCCTGGTCGCCTGCGTCGGCGGCGGCTCCAACGCCATGGGGCTCTTCTACCCCTTCGTCGAAGATGACGAGGTGGTGATGTACGGCGTCGAGGCCGGCGGCGACGGCGTCGAGACCGGCCGCCACGCCGCGCCGCTCTCCTCCGGCGCGCCCCGCGGGGTGCTGCACGGCAACCGTACCTACCTGATGTCCGACGAGGGTGGCCAGGTCTCCAATACCCACTCCATCTCCGCTGGCCTCGACTACCCGGGCGTGGGCCCCGAGCACGCCCTGTGGAAGGACGTGGGCCGGGTCAACTACGTGGCCGCCAACGACGATGAGGTGCTCGCCGCCTTCCGCGAGCTGACCCGCGTCGAGGGGATCATGCCGGCCCTGGAGTCTGCCCACGCCCTGGCCTACGCCAAGGTGCTGGCGCCCACCATGCGCCCCGACCAGAACATCGTCGTCAACCTCTCGGGCCGCGGCGACAAGGACATCCTGACCGTCGCCAAGCTCGACGGCATCGAGATCTGAGGGACATGATGAATCGTATCGACCAACGCTTCGCCGAGCTCAAGGCCCAGGGCCGCCGCGCGCTGATTCCCTTCATCACCGCCGGCGACCCGGCGCCCCAGCACACCGTGGGCTTCATGCACGCCCTGGTGGAGGCGGGCGCCGACGTGATCGAGCTGGGCGTGCCCTTCTCCGATCCCATGGCCGACGGCCCGGTGATCCAGAAGGCCTGCGAGCGGGCGCTCAAGCACGGCGTGCGCCTCTCCCACCTGTTCGAGATGGTGCGCGAGTTCCGCCAGACCGACACCGCCACGCCGGTGGTGCTGATGGGCTACCTGAACCCCATGGAGCGCATCGGCCTTGCCGCCTTCGCCGAGCAGGCCGCGGCGGCCGGCGTCGACGGCGTGCTGACCGTGGACATGCCCCCGGAGGAGGCCGAGGAGCTCGGCCCCCTGCTCAAGTCCCATGGGCTCGCCTCGATCTTCCTCGTCGCCCCTACCACTTCCGCTGCCCGGGCCGCTACAATATGCGCCCACGGCGAAGGCTATCTCTACTATGTCTCGCTCAAGGGCGTGACCGGCTCTGCCAGTCTGGACGCCGCCGACGTGGCCGACCACCTGGCCCCGCTGCGCGAACAGACCGACCTGCCGCTGTGCGTCGGTTTCGGCATTCGCGACGGCGCCTCGGCCGCCGAGGTGGGTCGCGTGGCCGACGGCGTGATCGTCGGCTCGGCGCTGGTCAGTCGCATCGCCGAGAACGCCGAGCGCCCCGAGGTGATCGCCGGCGAGCTCAAGGCGGTGCTCGGCGAGATGCGCCAGGCCCTGGACGCCATGAGCGCGAGCTGAGCGGCGCCTTCGCCACAGGATTCGACCCACGCGCCCGGCCAGGACCGGGCGCCGACCACATGACGGAACCCTTCTGACATGAGCTGGCTAGACAAGATCGTGCCCTCCATGGGGCGTATCCAGCGCAAGGACCGCCGCGCCAGTGTGCCGGACGGTCTGTGGCGCAAGTGTCCCAAGTGCGAGGCGGTACTCTACCTGCCCGAACTCGACAAGCACCATAACGTCTGCCCCAAGTGTGACCACCACCTGCGGCTCACCGCGCGCAAGCGCCTCGACTGGTTCCTCGACAAGGAGGGCCGCGAGGAGATCGCCGCCGAGGTGGAGCCCGTCGATCGCCTCAAGTTCCGCGACTCCAAGAAGTACAAGGACCGCCTGACGGCGGCCCAGAAGGAGACCGGCGAGAAGGATGCCCTGATCGCCATGCGCGGGCGCCTCGACGGCCTGCCGGTGGTGGTGGTGGCCTTCGAGTTCAGCTTCATGGGCGGCTCCATGGGCGCCGTGGTGGGCGAGAAGTTCGTGCGCGCCGCTACCCTGGCCCACGACGAGCGCATTCCGCTGATCTGCTTCTCCGCCTCCGGCGGGGCGCGCATGCAGGAGGCGCTCTTCTCGCTGATGCAGATGGCCAAGACCTCCGCCGCCCTGGAGAAGCTCAAGCAGGCCGGCGTGCCCTACATCTCGGTGCTCACCGACCCGGTGTTCGGCGGCGTCTCGGCGTCACTCGCCATGCTGGGCGACCTCAACGTGGCCGAGCCCAATGCGCTGATCGGCTTCGCCGGCCCGCGCGTCATCGAGCAGACCGTGCGCGAGAAGCTGCCCGAGGGCTTCCAGCGCAGCGAGTTCCTGCTCGACCACGGCGTCGTCGACATGATCGTGCGTCGCGGCGAGATGCGCGACCGCCTGGGGGCGGTGCTGCGCAAGCTGACCCACCAGCCCGCCCTGGGGCTCCCCGAGCTGCCCGCCGACGAACCCGACCTGGTGGACGCCGCCGAGCAGGCCGAAGCCCAGGAGAGCGCCGAGCCGGCGGAGAGTGCGCCCGGCGCCGACGAGGCGACGCCCCCGCCCGGCGATGACGCCCGGGAAGACGGCCGTCGCTGAGCCGATGAGCAACGTGGCACTGCCCACCACGCTCGAGGCCTGGCTGGCTCGGCTGGAAGCCGCCCATCCCGTGGGCATCGACCTCGGCCTCGATCGCGTGGCCGAGGTTGCCCGCCGCATGGGGCTGCTGGCGCGCCCCATCGCCGGCCGGGTGATCACCGTGGCCGGCACCAACGGCAAGGGCTCCACCGTGGCCATGCTGGAGGCGCTCGCCCGGGCCCACGGCCTGACCACCGCCACCTATACCTCCCCGCACCTGATCCGCTACAACGAGCGCCTGCGCCTCGACGGCCAGGAGGCCTCTGATGCCATCCTGATGGCGGGCTTCGCCGCCGTCGAGGCGGCGCGGCTGGATGGCGAGCCGGTCAGCCTGACCTACTTCGAGGTGGGCACCCTCGGCGCGCTCTGGGCCATGGCCCAGCACCCGGCGGACATCGCCCTGCTCGAGGTGGGCCTCGGCGGGCGCCTGGACGCGGTCAATATCATCGACCCGGACGTCGCGGTGGTGACCACCGTGGCCCAGGATCACGCCGCCTTCCTGGGCACCGATCTCGAGCAGATCGGCCGCGAGAAGGCCGGCATCCTGCGCCCCGGGCGCCCCGCGGTGCTCGGCAGTCGTGAGCTGCCGGCCAGCGTGCGCCAGGTGGCCGCCGAGCTCGGCGCCCGGGTCTTCGCCCTGGGCGATGACTTCCGGTGGGACGATAGCCTCCCCGACCCCGGCCTGCCCCTGGACAACGCCGCCACGGCGCTGAAGGCCCTCGAGCTTGCCGGGGTGGCCCTCGATCCGGCGGCCTGCCGCCGAGCGCTGACCGAGGTGCGCCTGCCCGGCCGCATGCAGTGGCTGGGGCAATGGTGCCTCGACGTGGGTCACAACCCCCATGCCGCCCGTTACCTGGCCGAGCGCCTGGCGGCCGCGCCCTGTGCGGGACGCACCTGGGCCCTGCTGGCCATGCTCGGCGACAAGGATGCCGACGGCGTGATCGCCGCGCTCGCCCCGGTGGTGGATGGCTGGGTCACCGCGAGCCTGGCCGGCGAGCGGGCGCGCCGCGCCGACGACCTGGCCGAACGCCTGGTCGGGCAGGGCGCCTCGGTGGCGCACCGGGGCGGCTCGCCGAGCGAGGCCGCGGCCTGGCTGGCCGAGCGGCTGGCGCCGGAGGATCGCGTGCTGGTGTGCGGCTCCTTCTTCACCGTGGGCGAGGTGCTCGAGTGGCTGGCGCAGCGCCCGTCGGCGGGTCAGACTGATCAGGACACAGGTGGCAGCGAGGAAGCCCGATGAAATATGGATGGCGTGAGCGCATCAGCGGTGCGGTGATTCTGATTGCCCTGGCGGTGATCTTCGTGCCCCTGCTGTTCAGCGAGCCGGCCCCCCGCAGCGAGAGGCCCCAGCCGGTGCTGACCATCGAGCAGCCCATCGAGGTGCCGCGCATCGAGGTGCCGGAGCCCCGGCCCCCGTCGAGCCTCGGCGAGTTCGGTGGGCCCATGGCGATGCCTGACGAGGATGAGGCGCTGCGCGACGATGCCCCGGTGGAAGAGGTCGCCGAGATCGCCGAGGAGGCCGCCGAGCAGCTGGCCCGGGCCGAGGCGTCCGCCGAGGTGATGGTGCCGCCCGTCGTCGATGCGACGCCGAGCCCCCGGGCCGAGCCCGCGCCGTCTCCCGCGCCGGCCCCGGACCCCATCGCCGAGCTGGCCCGGGCCGCCGACCAGCGCCTGGCCGAGAGCCGCAGCCAGTCCGCCGCCACGCCGGCGCCCGCCGCCTCCGGCGGCGAGTGGGCGGTCCAGGTGGGCAGCTTCGGCGAGCCGGCCAACGCCGAGCGCCTGCTTCAGCAGCTGCGCGAGCAGGGCTTCCCGGCCTACAGCCAGCCCCGCGACAACAACCTGACCACGGTCTATGCGGGCCCCTACGGCTCCTCCGAGGAGGGCGAGCGGGCCATGAACGAGCTCAAGTCCCGGGCCAACCTCCAGGGCCTGCTGGTGCGGGCGAGGAACTGAGATGGCGCTGACCTGGCTGGACTGGCTGTTCATCGCCCTGCTGACGGTCACCGCGGTGACCGGCTTCCTGCGCGGGCTGATCCGCGAGGCCCTGGGCCTGGCCGCCTGGGTCATCGCCCTGCTCGCCGCCCGGGTGCTGGCCCAGCCGGTGGCGGACCTGCTCGCTGGGCTGATCGACAACGCCGACGGCCGCCTGGTGCTGGCCTTCGTGCTGGTG
The DNA here is from genome assembly GCF_003547075.1 of Halomonas sp. JS92-SW72. Lineage (NCBI taxonomy): Bacteria > Pseudomonadati > Pseudomonadota > Gammaproteobacteria > Oceanospirillales > Halomonadaceae > Halomonas > Halomonas sp. JS92-SW72. Next base: position 56,090 of record NZ_CP032147.1, on the reverse strand, counting down.
ATCTTCGGCGTGGTGCTGCTCTGCGGCATCGTCATCCGCCTGGTTCATGCCGCGGTGGAGTGGGTGGGCATGGGCCTCTTCAACCGGGTGATGGGGGCCGCCTTCGGCGCCGCCAAGGGCGCGGCGATCCTGGTGCTGGCCACCATCGTCATCGGTCTGACCCCGCTGGCTCAGCTCGAGGCGTGGCGGGAGGCCGAGCTGCGCCCCCACTTCGAGCAGCTGCGCGACTGGGCGGTCAGCCAGTTCGAGGCCTGGGAGGGGCGGCTGCCCGAGACCCCGGGCTCCCTCGGCGAGATTTCCCTTCCCGGGCGCGGCGAGGCCGCCGACCGGGACAACCCCTGACAGACGACTTGGGGGTGGGTGCGCCCACCCCGATTCTCCAAAGCAAGCTCCAGGCAAGCGAGGTAAGGTGGAATGTGCGGTATCGTGGGCCTTCTGGCCAAGCAGGCGGTGAACCAGGGCATCTATGACGCCCTGACGGTGCTTCAGCATCGCGGACAGGACGCCGCCGGCATGATGACCTGGCATGAGGGCCGCTTCCTGCTGCGCAAGAGCAACGGGCTGGTGCGGGACGTCTTCCACACCCGCCACATGGCCCGCCTCAAGGGCAACCTGGGCATCGGCCACGTGCGCTATCCCACCGCCGGCTCCTCCAGCGAGGCGGAGTCCCAACCCTTCTACGTCAACTCCCCCTACGGCATCGCGCTTGCCCACAACGGCAATCTCACCAACTCCGACCAGCTCAAGCAGGAGCTCTTCACCTCGGACCTGCGCCATATCAACACCAGCTCCGACTCCGAGGTGCTGCTCAACGTCTTCGCCCATGAGCTCGGCAAGCAGGGCCTGCACCTGGCGCCGGGTGACATCTTCGACGCCGTGCGCCGGGTGCACCGCCGCTGCCGGGGCGGCTACGCCGCGGTGGCGATCATCAACGGCGTGGGCCTGGTGGCCTTCCGCGACCCCAACGGCATCCGCCCGGTGGTCTTCGGCACCCGCGACGAGGGGCAGGGCCAGGAGGTGATGATCGCCTCGGAGTCGGTGGCGCTGGACGTCGGCGGCTTCGAGCTGCACCGCGACCTGGCGCCCGGCGAGGCGATCTTCGTCGACATGGCCGGCGAGATCCACACCCAGCAGTGCGCCGACGCGCCGCGCCTGGCCTCCTGCATCTTCGAGCACGTCTACCTGGCGCGCCCCGACTCCATCCTCGACGGCGCCTATGTCTACGGCACCCGCATGGAGATGGGGCGCAAGCTCGGCGACCGCATCCAGAGCGAGTGGCCCGAGCACGACATCGACGTGGTGATCCCGATTCCCGACACCTCGCGCACCTCGGCCCTGGAGCTCGCCCAGCACCTGGGGGTGACCTACCGCGAGGGGTTCATGAAGAACCGCTATATCGGGCGCACCTTCATCATGCCCGGCCAGACCCAGCGCAAGAAGTCCGTGCGCCAGAAGCTCAACGCCATCGGCGTGGAGTTCAAGGGCAAGAACGTGCTGCTGGTGGACGACTCCATCGTGCGCGGCACCACCTGCAAGCAGATCATCCAGATGGCCCGGGAGGCCGGCGCCAACAAGGTCTACTTCGCCTCCGCCGCGCCGCCGGTGCGCTACCCCAACGTCTACGGTATCGACATGCCGGCGGCCAGCGAGCTGATCGCCCACGGGCGCAGCGAGGCCGAGGTGGGGGAGCTGATCGGCGCCGATCGCATCTTCTACCAGGACCTCGAGGACCTGAAGACCGCCTGTCGCGAGGTGAACCCCAACCTCGACGCCTTCGACTGCTCGGTGTTTGACGGCAACTACGTCACCGGCGACATCGACGCCGCCTACCTGGCCGACCTCGAGGCCTCGCGCAGCGACGATGCCAAGCAGCAGCAGAGCGCCGGCGACCACGCCCTGGTCGGCGTGCACAACCAGGACGACATCGATGACTGAGGCCCCCATGGATCCGCACGCATCCCCCGAACAGGAGTGGGCGCTGGCGACCCTGGCCATCCGCGCCGGTCACGAGCGCACCCATGAGCAGGAGCACGCCGAGCCGATCTTCCCGACCTCGAGCTTCGTCTACGAGAGCGCGGCCGAGGCGGCGGCCAAGTTCGCCGGCGAGGTCCCGGGCAACATCTACTCGCGTTTCACCAACCCCACGGTGCGCACCTTCGAGCAGCGCCTGGCGGCGCTGGAGGGCGGCGAGCGCTGCGTGGCCACCAGCTCCGGCATGGCCGCGATCCTCTCCACCGCCCTGGCGCTGCTGTCGGCCGGCGACGAGATCGTCGCCTCGCGCTCGCTGTTCGGCTCCACGGTGAGCCTGTTCGACAAGTACCTGGGCAAGCTCGGCGTCACCACCCGCTACGTGGAGCTCGCCGACCTCGCCGCCTGGGAGGCGGCGATGACGCCGGCCACGAAGCTGCTGTTCGCCGAGACGCCGTCGAATCCGCTTTCCGAGCTGGTCGATATCGCGGCGCTCGCCGAGATCGCCCATCGCCACGATGCGCTGCTCGCCATCGACAACTGCTTCCTGACCCCGGCCCTGCAGCGCCCCCTGGACCTCGGCGCCGACCTGGTGATCCACTCCGCCACCAAGTACCTGGACGGGCAGGGCAGGGCGATCGGCGGCGCCGTGGTAGGGCGCGAGGCCGAGCTCGAGGAGGTGTTCGGGGTGGTGCGCACCTGCGGCCCCTGCCTGAGCCCCTTCAACGCCTGGATCTTCACCAAGGGGCTCGAGACCCTGGCCCTGCGCATGAAGGCCCACTGCGAGAATGCGAAGGCCCTGGCCGAGTGGCTCGAGGCGCACCCGGCGGTGGCGCGGGTCCACTACAGCGGTCTCGAGAGCCACCCGCAGCACGCCCTGGCCGCCCGCCAGCAGCAGGGCTTCGGCGCGGTGCTGGGCTTCGAAGTCAGGGGTGGCCGCGAGGCGGCCTGGTCGGTGATCGACGCCACCCGGCTGCTCTCCATCACCGGCAACCTGGGGGATGTGAAGACCACCATCACCCACCCGGCCACCACCACCCACGCCCGGCTCTCGCCGGAGCAGAAGGCCGCCGCCGGCATCGCGGAGGGGCTGGTCCGCGTCGCGGTGGGCCTGGAGGCGATCGACGATATCCGCGCCGACCTCGCCCGGGGCCTCGACGCCCTGGCCTGAGCCATGCCGCACGTGGCACCGCTCGACGCCCGTCCCGCCCTCGGCGGGGCGGGCGTTGTCGTCTTCGCCCTTGAACTCTCGCCGGTCGGGGCCATCTCATCAGGGCACGCACTCATTCTGGCGCCCAAGGAGGGCAACGATGAAGATCCTGATGGTACTCACCTCTCACGACCGCATGGGCGATACCGGCCACGCGACCGGCTTCTGGCTGGAGGAGTTCGCCGCCCCCTACTACGTGTTCAAGGATGCCGGCGCCGAGATCACCCTGGCCTCGCCGAAGGGCGGCCAGCCCCCGGTGGACCCCAACTCCCTGGCCGAGGAGGCGCTCACCGAGGAGACGCGCCGCTTCGAGGCGGATGACGCCGCCAAGGCCCAGCTGGCCGCCACGCGGCCCCTCGCCGAGGTGGCGCTCGACGACTTCGACGCGCTCTTCTTCCCGGGCGGCCACGGCCCGCTCTGGGACCTCACCGACAATGGCGACGTCAAGCGCCTGATCGAGGCGTTCCTGGCCGCCGATCGGCCGGTGGGAGCGGTCTGCCATGCCCCCACGGTGCTGCTGCAGGCGCGCACCCCAGCCGGCGAGCCGCTGGTCAAGGGGCGGCGCGTCACCGGCTTCGCCAACAGCGAGGAGGAGGCCGTGGGGCTCACCGCCGTGGTGCCACACCTGCTCGAGGATGCCCTGAAGGCGCAGGGCGCCGACTACCAGCGCAGCGCCGACGACTTCGCCCCTTTCCAGCTTCGCGATGGTCTCCTGGTGACCGGCCAGAACCCGGCCTCCAGCGCGCCCACTGCGCAACTTCTGCTCGAGGTGATAGCCAGCTAACGGTTCTTTCGAATGGTTGGTTCGGCTTTTTTCAGCGGATGCTGATGATGCACTGCGGTAAGCTGGTACGACTTTCGACTAGGCACGAGGACACCACGCCATGTGGCGCAATACCCGTACCGGCTGGGGCATCGTCAGCATCACCCTGCACTGGCTCAGCGCCGTGACCATCGTGGGCCTCTTCGCGCTGGGCTGGTGGATGACCGGGCTCGGGTATTTCGATGCCTGGTACAACCTCGCCCCCTGGTGGCATCGCTCCATCGGCATGCTGCTGCTGTTCGCCACCCTGCTGCGCCTCGCCTGGCGCTTCATGAACCCCACGCCGGCGGCCCACGGTGGCCGGCTCGAGCGCCTGGCCGCCCATCTGGGCCACGTGCTGATCTACGTGCTGCTGCTGGTGGTGCTGGTCAGCGGCTACCTGATCTCCACGGCGCGGGGCCGCGGCATCAGCGTATTCGACTGGTTCGAGGTGCCGGCGCTGATCAGCCGCCTGCCCAACCAGGAGACCATCGCCGGTGAGATCCACTGGTATGCCGCCGTGGCGCTGATGGTACTGGCCGCGGGCCACGTGCTGGCCGCCTTCAAGCATCATGTCCTGGATCGCCAGGATACCCTGACCCGCATGCTCAACCCGGCGCGTTCCCGCCGCCCCTGAGCCGCGTTCAACCCCGCAAGACACATCGTCAATCGACAAGGAGAGTGACCATGTTCAAGAAGACCGCCCTCGCCGCCGCCCTCGGTGCCGTTGCCCTGGTGGGCGCAAGCCAGGCCCAGGCCGCCGACTACGTGGTGGATACCGAAGGCCAGCACGCCTTCGTGCAGTTCAAGATCAACCATCTCGGCTACTCCTACATCCTCGGCAACTTCGAGTCCTTCACCGGCCAGTTCCACTACGACGCGGACAACCTCGAGGCGTCCAGCGTCGAGATGGAAGTGGACGTGACCAGCCTGAACACTAACCACGCCGAGCGTGACCGTCACTTCCTCTCCGACGACTTCCTCAGCGCCGGCACCTACCCGACCGCCACCTTCGTCTCCACCGGCTTCGAGCCGAGCGGCGACAACGAAGGCACCCTGACCGGCGAGCTCACCCTCAAGGGCGAGACCCGCGAGATCGAGATGCCGGTGACCCTGATGGGCGAGGGTGAGGACCCCTGGGGCAGCTACCGCGCCGGCTTCGAGGGCAGCACCATGCTGACCCTGGGCGACTTCGGCATCGACATGAGCGCCTTCCCGGAAGTGATGCATGAGCTCGAGCTCTACGTCACCTTCGAGGGCGTGCGCCAGTAAGGCGACTCGGCGGCCAGGCCAGGCTCCCTCGCGACCCGGCCAGCAAAGCGACCCCCCGGGCCAGTGCCCGGGGGGTCGACGTTTACGGGGAGCGGCCCGATCGGTCCGGACCGTTGGTTCAGCGCGACTCGTTGAGCACGGCGTCGGGGAAGTGACGGCGCAGGATGCGGTTCTGGAAGCCGTCGACGAACCGGCTGTTGATGATGATGATGAAGCGCTCGAAGGGCGCGCTGGGGTCCAGCTGACTGATGCCGTCCACGCTGTGGAAGAGACGATCGTCGCGCAGGTGCAGGATGTCGCCCGGGGCCAGAGTGATATCGGTCAGCGGTCGGGTGCCGGCCTTGTCGGCATAGAGATGATTCTCTGCGCCGGTGACGTTGTCGCGGTTCATCACCAGGATGCTCAGCGCCTTGCAGCCATCGGCATGTATTCCCTGCCCCTGCAGCGGGTCGACCTGCCCCTCGCCGCGCACCCCGGTGATCTGCATCAGGATCGGCTCGCGAGGCCCGATCCCCCACAGGTGGGCCCAGGCACGGACGAAGGCCCTGACGTCGGGCCGGGACAGGAACGCGTCTGTCAGCGGCTCGTAGTAACGCAGCCGGTCGGCCATGCTCTCGGCGTCGTTGAAGGCGCCGCCCTGCGCCATGGGGCACTCCCCCATTACCCCCACACTTCCCAGGTCATCGAGGCACAACCAGGACATGCGCTTCCAGCGCCGGTTGACGTAGGGGTCGCGGGGCAGGTCCGCCAGGAAGGTCTGCCAAGCCGCCAGGTCGATTCGTTGACGAATGTCGGTGAGGCTCCAGTCGCGCATCTCCAGGTCCCGTGTGACATCGGGGTTCCAGTAGTCGCTCAGCGGATTGGCGGGCATGGAGGTCAGGTCGTAGCCATGCTTGAGGGTGTCGAGTTTCATCGGTCGTTCTCCTTGGGGTGGGCGGAATTGCCCGGTGTTGCCGGCCCTATGGCCGCTCAACGGTGAAGCTGTGCAACGCTGTGCAATCAAATGATGACTTCCTGTTTCATTGTTTTGCGTTGAAGCTGCAAGTTTAGGTCGTGAATATCCATGAGGCGTCAAGTCGCCCGAAGGAGGGAGGTTCGTAGGAGATAAACGACAAAGCGGTGTAGGATGAAGGACGAAGACCCCGCAAGAGGCGCATGCAGCGCCCGTGTCGATCCCCCTTGGCGAGAGACGAATGATTGGACGAGATCGCCGCTTCCTGCGCTGGCTGAGGCACAGGCTGACGCAGCTGCTAGATCGGCTTCCCGAGAGGAGTCGATCCGCTGCTGTGGCCGGCGGCGAAGCCGAGGTGGTGCGCCGGCAGTATCTGGAGAGCGAGCAGCGTTTTCGCGCCCTGCTGGAGAGCCTGCCGAAGGTGGCGGTTCAGGGGTATGACCGGGATCGTCGGGTGATCTACTGGAATGACGCCAGCACCCGCCTGTATGGCTTCACCGCCGAGGAGGCCCAGGGGCGTCTGCTGGAGGATCTGATCATCCCCCCCTGGATGCGTGAGGGGGTCATCCAGGCCCATAGCGCCTGGGTGGAGGAGGGCCAGGAGATCCCCGCCGATGAGCTGGAGCTGCAGCACAGGAGCGGTGAGCTGGTGCCAGTCTTCTCACACCATGTGATGCTCAATGAGCACACCGCCGACCCGCTGATGTTCTGCGTGGACGTCGACCTCTCCGACCAGAAGCGTGCTCACAAGGAACTGGACTTCGCGACTCGCTTCGATCGCCTGACCCACCTGCTCAACCGCCATGGTTTCGAGGAGCAGCTGGACCAGTCGCTGGCGGAGTGTCGTCGTCAGGAGCGCTCCCTGGTGCTGGTCTACCTCGACCTCGACCACTTCGTGGAGATCAACGATGCGCTGGGATACGGCCAGGGGGACCAGCTACTGGTGGAGCTGGCCAATCGCCTGAACCGGGAGCGTCGCGGCACCGATATTATGTCTCGGGTCTCCAGCGACGAGTTCGTGATTGCCTTCCCGGGCATCCGTGATCCGGACGACATTCCCCGCCTGGTGCGCAAGGTGGAGGAGGTCATGAGGGCGCCTTTCCTCCTCGAGGAGCGCCGCTGCAAGCTGAGCGCCTGCCTCGGGGTCGCCATCTTCCCCGGTAACGGTGAAACGGCCGGCGAACTGATCCGCAACGCCGATGTCGCCAAGAACCGCGCCAAGCTCGCCGGTCAGGGGCAGGTGGTCTACTTCAATCAGCAGCTTCATGACGAGGTGCTCCACCAGCATCGTCTCTCCGACCGCCTGGAGCGTGCGCTGGAGTCGGGGGAGCTCGTTCTGTACTACCAGCCCCAGGTGTCGGCCTCAAGCGGCCAGGTCGAGAACCTTGAGGCCCTGCTGCGCTGGATACCGACGGAGGGGCCGGCCGTCTCGCCGGCCGAATTCATTCCCCTGGCCGAGCGCTCGGAGCTGATTCACCGCATCGGCGACTGGGTGCTGGAAGAGGCGTGTCGCCAGCGGGCCCGCTGGCTTGAGGCCGGCCTCGGACTGGAGCGCATCGACATCAATTTCTCAGGCCGACAGATCAAGCGACCCGGTGTCTTCGAGCACTTCGAGGCCTGCGTGGAACGTTACGGTCTGGGGCCCCGGGACATCGGCATCGAGCTCACCGAGAATGTCCTGATCGAAGCCGACGACACCACCTTGGCGGGGCTGCGCCGTCTCCACCATCGTGGTTTTCGCATCGCCATCGACGACTTCGGCACCGGCTACTCGTCGCTGAGCTATCTGAAGCTGTTCCCCGTCACCGCCCTGAAGATCGATCGCACCTTCGTGCGTGATGCGCCTAACCAGCCCGAGGATCGGGCGATCATGGAAGCCACGGTCTTCATCGGCCACCGGCTCGGGCTCGAGGTGGTGGCCGAAGGGGTGGAGAACCGTGAACAGCTCGAGCTGGTTCGGGAGATGCGCTGCGATCTGGTGCAGGGTTACTACTTTTTCCGACCCATGCCACCTGGAGAGATCGAGCGGCTGCTGATCGGCATGGTGCCTGGCATCGCCGACCTCTCGAGCTGAGAGTCCCCTCCCTTTTGCGTAGAATGCGGCGTCTCCTCCCGGCTCAGGATTTCCCGTGACGCAATCCCGCTCCTCCGACGCCCTGGGCGTGACCCTCTGGCGGCAGACCTGGCCCATGGCCATCGGCGTGCTGGCGCTGCTCGGCTTCCAGCTGGTGGATAGTGCCTTCATCGCCCGCCTGGGCACCGCGCCGCTGGCCGCCCAGTCCTTCACCTTTCCGCTCTCCTTCCTGATCATCGGCATCCAGGTGGGACTCGGCATCGCCATCGCGGCGCTGATCTCCCGGGCTCTGGGCGCCGGCCAAGAGGCCCGCGCCCGGCGGCTGGGCAGCCTGGTGCTGCTGATCGGCACCGCCACCATCGCGCTGCTGGCGCTGCTGCTGTGGGCGGTCCAGGCGCCGGTGTTCGGCCTGCTGGGTGCCGATGCGGCCACCCGCGAGCTGATCCGCGGCTACTGGGCGCCGCAGCTGCTGGCCGCCTGGCTGGGGGCGGGGCTCTACTTCGGCTACAGCCTGTTCCGCGCCCACGGCAATACCCGCCTGCCGGGCACCCTGATGGTGGTCACCAGCCTGGTCAACCTGGTGCTGGACCCGCTGCTGATCTTCGGCATCGGCCCCTGGGAGGGGCTGGGGCTGCCCGGAGCGGCCTGGGCCACGGTGGCCGCCTTCGGCGTGGGCCTTGTGGTGCTGGGGCGGCACCTTCGTCATACCGACTGGCTGTGCCGCGAGGGGCTGGGCCAGGAGATGCGCGAGTCGGCGCGCCCCTTCGCCGCCATCGCCGGCCCCGCCATGCTCAGCCAGCTGATGCCGCCGCTGGCCGCCATGCTGGCCATCACGGCGGTGGCGGGGCTCGGTGAGGCCTCGGTGGCAGCCTGGGGCCTGGCCAGCCGCCTGGAGACCCTCTCGCTGATGGTGGTGCTGGCCATGACCATGTCGCTGCCGCCCTGGCTCGGGCGCTGCTACGGCGCCGGCGACTGGGACCAGGTGCACCGCCTGCTGCGCCTGGCGCTCAGGGTGATCGTGGTGTGGCAACTGGGGCTTGGCCTGCTCATGGCCCTGGCCGCCCCCTGGGTGGCGCTGGCGCTCTCCGGCAACCCCGAGGTGCGCGACGACCTCGCCACCCTGATCCGCTTCCTGCTGCCCAGCTACGCGGCGCTGGGGGTGTGCATGATCGTGGTCTCGGCCGGCAACGCCCTGGGCTGGCCGCTGCGTGCCATGCTGATGTCCGCCGCCCGGCTGTTCCTCTTCTACCTGCCCTGCCTGTGGCTGGGCGCCCACCTCGGCGGCCTGCCGGGGCTCGCCGCCGGCGCCGCGGTAGGCAACCTGCTGGCTGGATTGGCCGCCTGGCGGGTGCTGCGGCGCATCCTGGCGAGCCCAAGGCGCCGCGCGACCCGGGAGGCCAGGCCCGCCGCCTCCCCTTGACCGCCTGACCCCCTGGCCGTTCGACCGCTTGACCGAGTCACGACAAGGGGTTACACGGCGGTGCAGCGTGGCACCCGGTGGCCGGCTCAGGCATCATGGGGGGAGACCACAGGAGGGGCCAAGATGACGCCAAACGAACTCACCGGGCTGATCCTGGCCGGCGGCCAGGGACGCCGCATGGGCGGCGTGGACAAGGGGCTGGTGGCCTTCCACGGCCGCCCCCTGGTGGCCCATGTGCGCGAGCGCCTGGCCGGCCGGGTCGCCGAGGTGCTGATCAACGCCAACCGCAGCCAGGCGGAGTACGCCGCCCTGGGGGATCGCGTCATCGAGGACGCCGAGGGCGGCTTCCAGGGCCCATTGATGGGCATCTACAGCGGGCTGCGCGCCGCCGCGACCCCCTGGCTGGTGGTGGTGCCCTGCGACACCCCCGCGCTGCCCGAGGAGCTGGTGGCGCGCCTGGTGGCGGGCCTGGGCGATGCCGATATCGCCGTGGCCTGCGACGGTGAGCGCCTGCACCCGGTGGTGGCGCTGATCCGCACGGCACTGGCCGATGACCTCGCCGCGGCACTGGCCGGCGGCGAGCGCAAGATCGACCGCTGGTACGCCCGCCACGCCTGGTGTCGCGTCGACTTCTCCGACTGCCCGGCGGCCTTCGCCAACCTCAATACCGACGACGAGAAGCAGCGCCTGGAAGCCCGCTTCGTGAGCCCCGACCCATGAGCGCGACCCACGACCCCAACCCGATATCGAGCGCTGCCCTGGCGCCGCTGCCGCTGGACGCCTCGCTGCCGCTGCTCGGCATCGCGGCGTGGAGCGGCACCGGCAAGACCACCCTGCTCGAGGCCCTGCTGCCGCGCCTGGCCGAGCGCGGCCTGCGGGTGGCGGTGATCAAGCACGCCCACCACACCTTCGACGTCGACCAGCCCGGCAAGGACAGTCATCGCCTGCGCCAGGCCGGTGCCGCCCCCATGCTGGTGGCCTCCCGGGAGCGCCTGGCGCTGATGATGGAGACCCCCGGCCAGCAGGAGCCCGACCTGGCAAGGCTGGTCGCGCTGGTGGCTACCCAGGCGCCGGACCTGGTGCTGGTGGAGGGCTTCAAGGCCTGGCCGCTGCCCAAGCTCGAACTGCATCGCCCGGCCCTGGGCAAGCCCCTGCGGGTGGCCGAGGACCCCTGGGTGAGGGCGGTGGCCTGTGATGCGCCCCTGGCGCTGCCCGAGGGCGTCGAGACCCTGGATCTCAACGACCTCGCCGCCCTGGCCGACTGGATCGCCGCCTGGCCGGCGCGCTGGCCCGAGGAGCGCCGGCCTCGCGCCTCGAGCCCAGTCCGCCAGGGGAGCGTCTCGACATGACTCTCTCCTGCTTCGAACTGGGCGAGCGCATGCTGGCCGTGGAGGAGGCCCGGGCGGCGGTGCTCGCCCTGGTGGCGGGGCCGCTGCCCGCCGAGGTCGTGCTCCTGGCGCGAGCCCACGGCCGGGTGCTGGCCGAGGACGCCATCTCGCCCATCGCGGTGCCCCAGAACACCAATTCCGCCATGGACGGCATCGCCCTGGCCTGGCCCGCCGCGCCCGGGGAGGCGAGCGGCGCCTCGGCACGCTTTCGCCGGGTCGTCGAACTCCACGCCGGCCAGGCGCCCGCCGGCCCGCTGGCCCCCGGCGAGTGCGCCGGCATCACCACCGGCGCGCCGCTGCCCCTCGGCGCCGACACCGTGATCATGCGCGAGCAGCTGGCGGACGAGCAGGGCGCCGATGGCACCCGCTGGGCCATCGTCGATCGGCCCGAGCGGGTCCGGCGTGGCCAGAACGTGCGCCGCGCCGGCGAGGACATCGCCCGCGGCGCCCTGGCGCTGGCCGCCGGCACTCGCCTGGCGGCCGCCGAGCTCGGCCTGCTGGCCTCGCTGGGGCTCGCCGAGGTGGCGGTGCATCGCCGCCCGCGGGTGGCGCTCTTCTCCACCGGCGACGAGGTCACCGCCCCCGGCCAGCCGCTGCCCGCGGCGGGCATCTTCGATGCCAACCGCTTCAGTCTGATGGCGCTGGCCGCTGAGCACGGCGCCGAGGTGCTCGATCTCGGCATCCTGCCCGACGACCGCGCCGTTATCGCCGCCGCCCTGGCGCGGGCCGCCGAGGAGGCGGACCTGGTGATCACCAGCGGCGGCGTCTCGGTGGGCGACGCCGACCACACCCGGGCGGCGCTCGCCGAGCAGGGCGAGCTCGGCTTCTGGAAGATCGCCATCCGACCAGGCCGCCCCCTGGCCTGCGGGCGCCTCGGTCCCCGGGGCGTGCCCTTCCTGGGCCTGCCCGGCAACCCGGTGGCGGCCATGGTCACCTTCCGCGAGTTCGCCGCCCCGCTGCTGGCCAGGTTGCAAGGTCAGCGGCAGGGTCAGCGGCAGGGCAGCGCGGCCGCGGCGCCTGAGCGACTCACGGCCCTGGCCGACCATGCGCTCGCCAGTCGCGTCGGGCGCGTCGACCTCTTGCGCGGCGTCTACCGCTGCGACGCCGACGGGCGGCTGCGGGTCGCCGTCACCGGCGCCCAGGGCTCCGGCATCCTCTCCTCCATGGTCCAGGCCAACTGCCTGATCGAGATCGCCGCCGAGCGCGCCGCCGTGGCCGCCGGCGAGGCGGTGACCATCCAACCCCTGTTCCGTTTTCCGTGAGGCATCGACCATGTTACTGACCCATCTCAACGCCCGCGGCGAGGCCCATATGGTCGACGTCGCCGACAAGCCGGAGAGCCGCCGCGAGGCCACTGCCTCCGGCCGCATCCGCATGCTGCCCGAGACCCTGGCGCTGCTCGCCGAGGGCGGCCTGCCCAAGGGCGACGTGCTGGCTACCGCGCGCATCGCCGGCATTCAGGCCGCCAAGCGCACTCACGAGCTGATCCCGCTCTGCCACGCCCTGGCGCTGTCGAAGGTGGCCATCGACTTCACTCTCAACGAGGCCGAGAGCTGCGTGGAGGTCTCTGCCACCTGCCGGCTCAACGGCCGCACCGGGGTGGAGATGGAGGCCCTCACCGCCGTCTCGGTGGCCTGCCTGACCCTCTACGACATGTGCAAGGCGGTGGACAAGGGCATGGAGATCGATGCCATCCGTCTCGACACCAAGACCGGCGGCAAGTCCGGCGACTATCGTCGCGGGCAGGCCCTGGGCGAGGGGCCGGGAGAGGGCGCCGTGGTCACCGGCGCCGAGGGCCCCATCGTCACCGGCGAGGGGCACGGCGGCCAGGTGGCGCTGGGCAGCCGCTGCGACATTGCCGCTCCCTGCATTCGCGTCAAGTGCCTGGCGGAGCTGCGCGAGCGCCTCGGCGTGGGCGAACTCTCGGTGCCGCTGACCGACCTGCCGCGGGCCGATGTCGCCGGCCTCAAGGCGGCCCTCACGACGCTGGATGCGCGCTTCGCCGGCCTCAATGAGGGGCGGGTGCTCTGCGCGGTCAACCAGGTGATGGCCGGCGACGATACCCCCCTCACCGATGAGGACGAGGTGGCCTTCTTCCCCCCCGTCACCGGAGGCTGAACGATGAACCCAGCCCAGATGATTCGCGTGCAGGAGGCTCCCTTCGATGCGGGGGCCGAACAGCACGCGCTGCTTGCCGGGCGCACCGATATCGGAGCGGTGGTCTGCTTCACCGGCCTGGTGCGCGACTTCAATGAACGCCCGCAGGTCACCGCCCTGACCCTCGAGCACTACCCCGGCATGACCGAGGCGGCCCTCGCGGCCATCGTCGACGAGGCGCGGGGTCGCTGGCCGCTGGACGGGGTGCGCGTGATCCACCGGATTGGACGCCTGGCCCCCGGAGACCCTATCGTGTTGGTAGCGGTGGCCAGCGCCCATCGACGGGCGGCCTTCGAGGCCTGTGATTTCATCATGGACTACCTCAAGACCCGCGCCCCCTTCTGGAAGAAGGAGCACGCCAGCGACGGCGACTACTGGGTCTCGGAGCGTCACTCCGACCACGAGGATGCCGGCCGCTGGACGACCTGATTCGCGCGACACGCATGAGGGACGACAATGACAACGCTGCCCCAGGCACTGATCGACGACTTCGGCAGGCGCGTACGCTACGTGCGCATCTCGGTCACCGACCGCTGCGATTTTCGCTGCGTCTACTGCATGAGCGAGGAGATGACCTTCCTGCCTCGCGCCCAGGTGCTGACCCTGGAGGAGCTCGCCCTGGTGGCCCGGGCCTTCGTGGAGCTCGGGGTGGAGAAGGTGCGCCTCACCGGCGGCGAGCCCCTGGTGCGGCGCGACATCGACCGGCTGGTGGCGCAGATCGGCACGCTGCCGGGGCTCAGGGACTTCGCCATGACCACCAACGGCGCGAGCCTGCCGAAGCTCGCCGGGCGGCTGCGCGAGGCGGGCCTGACCCGGCTCAATATCAGCCTGGACTCCCTGGACCCCGAGCGCTTCCGGGCCCTGACCCGCACCGGCGACCTCGCCCGGGTCATCGAGGGCATTCGCGCCGCGCGAGAGGCCGGCTTCTCGCGCATCAAGCTCAATGCGGTGATCCTCAAGGGGCGCAACGACGACGAGGTGATCGACCTGGTCGCCTTCGCCCGCGATGAAGGGCTCGATATCAGCTTTATCGAGGAGATGCCCCTGGGCGATGTCTCCGACCATCGCCGCGACGAGACCTACTGCTCCAGCGACGAGGTCCAGGCGCTGATCGAGACCCGCTACCCGCTGACCCCCACCACCGAGAGCACCCTCGGCCCCTCGCGCTATTTCCGCATGGCCGACAGCGACACCCGGGTGGGCTTCATCTCCCCCCACAGCCACAATTTCTGCGCCACCTGCAACCGCGTTCGGGTCACCGTGGAGGGGCGGCTGCTGCTCTGTCTCGGCAACGAGCACTCGGTGGACCTGCGCCGCGTGCTGCGCGCCCACCCCGGCAATATCGACGCCCTCAAGCGGGCCATCGTGGCGGCCATGCCCCTCAAGCCCGAGCGCCACCACTTCACCACCGACGGCGACGTCCAGGTGGTGCGCTTCATGAACATGACCGGCGGCTGACGCCTCCTGCCCGGCCGCCTTTGCGGCCTTTTTTCGCCGGCCTCTGGCCGACCAGGGCGGGCATTTATTGTCCGCTTTTCTCGATGTGGGCGTGCGGCTTTCCTTGCCAATCCAGCCATCATGCATATACTTTTCCTCTACACACACGCACAACCCGTCTCGTTTTATTCCGGTTCAGGAGGGGACCCATGTCCAGCGAATCCCTGGAGCGCATCGCTCGCAACAAGAACGTCGCTCGCGCCGCCGCTCGTCAGCTCAGCATGGAGCAGCTGCACAAGCTCTCCGAGGTGATCGTCGAGGTGATCGAGCAGAAGAAGGATGAGGAGCGCCAGCGCCAG
Organism: Halomonas sp. JS92-SW72; assembly: GCF_003547075.1. Lineage (NCBI taxonomy): Bacteria > Pseudomonadati > Pseudomonadota > Gammaproteobacteria > Oceanospirillales > Halomonadaceae > Halomonas > Halomonas sp. JS92-SW72. Next base: position 41,051 of record NZ_CP032147.1, on the reverse strand, counting down.
GAGGAGGAACTCCAGAAGGAGCGCAAGCGCTCCGAGATCCTCGAGGCCATCAGCGAGGCGGGCCTCTCCGTCGACGACCTGGTGCTCGAGCCGCCGCGTCGCAAGCGTGGCCGTCCGCCGAAGAACGCCACCAAGGCGTGATGGATTCAGCTCCCATCGAAACGATAAAAAAGCCGCTCAATGAGCGGCTTTCTTTTCCTCTTTGGCAGCCCGGTGATTGGCGTGTTACCTACCCCAGCTCGCTGGCGGAGGGCGCCTCCACGGCCAGTATCTGCAGGTGAATCTCCGGCAGGCGGCGCAGGTGATCCGCGAACCAGCCCATCAGGCGCGGCTGCAGCGCCAGGCGTAGCTCCGCCAGGGTATCCCCCGCCAGTGTCTCCAGGGTCTCGTCCAGCCAGTCGGTGAAGGCCTCCTCGTCGATGGGGCTGGCCTGGCTGGCGTCCAGCATCAGCCGGCCGATGCGCGTCCAGCCCCCCTCGCCGGTGGCGGTCACCGACAGCGCGAGATAGAGGCTGCCGTGGCGCGGTCCCTGGTTCGGGCCGGCCAGGCCGGGCAGAGGTGCCACGGCGTTCTGGCTGACGATGCAGGGGGGCTGTGGGTGGCGGGACACCAGGGAGAGCCCCTCGGCGTCCAGGCGGATCAGGTCGCCGTTGAGGGGGATCAGCGGGGCCTGGATGCCCAGCGTCTCGGCCAGCTCCCGGTGGGCCTGCTGATGGCGGGGCTCGCCGTGTACCGGCAGCAGGTGGCGCGGTTTCACCCAGCCGTAGAAGGTGCGCAGCTCCTCCTGGGCGGGGTGGCCCGAGGCGTGCAGCTCCGGGTGGCTGAATTCGTCGAGCAGGGTCACCCCCAGCCGCTTGAGGCCGCTCTTCAGCCGCTCGATCAGGAGCTCGTTGCCGGGAATCGCCTTGGCCGAGAAGATCACGCTGTCTCCCGCGCCGAGCTCCATGGCGTGGTGGCGGCCGCGGGCCAGGCGGCTGAGCGCCGCCCGGGGTTCGCCCTGGCTGCCGGTGGCGATCACCAGCACCTCGTTGGGGGGCAGGTAGCCGAGGTCCGAGACGGGCACCAGGGGCGGGAAGTCGTCCAGGTAGCCGAGGCCCCGGGCCACCGCCACCATGCGCTCCATGGAGCGTCCCATCAGGCTCACCCGGCGACCGTTGCGCTGGGCGGCGTGGCCGATGGCCAGCACCCGCGCCAGGTTGCTGGCGAAGCAGGAGACCACCACGCGCCCCTCGCAGCGAGCGATGGTGTGCTCGAGCGCCCGGGCCACCTCGCCCTCGCTGCGCGAGTGGCCCGGCATGGGGGCGTTGGTGGAGTCGCCCACCACCAGGTCCACCGGCGCGAGGGCGCGGAAGGTGGTCGACGACATGGGCTTTCCGATCAGCGGCTCGGGGTCGAGCTTCCAGTCGCCGGTATGCAGCACGCGGTGCTCGCCGGCGGCCAGCAGCAGGGCGCAGCTCTCGGGGATCGAGTGGGTCAGCGGCAGGTAGCGCAGGGTGAAGGCGCCGCACTCCAGCGCCTCGCCGGGCTCGATCACCCGGATGGCATCGGTGGCCAGGCCCCGCTCGATGAACTTGGCGCGCAGCAGGCCGGCGGCCAGCGGCGTGGCGTGGATGGGGCAGCCCCACTTCGGCCATAACCAGGCGGCCGCGCCGATATGGTCCTCGTGGCCGTGGGTGATGATCAGCGCCCGGGGGCGGATGCCGAGGGTGGAGAGGGTATCGAGGTTGGGCACCTGCAGCGGGCTGTCGGGGAGGTCCTGGCGGATCATCATGCCGCAGTCCACCGCGATCCACTCGTCCTCGGGGCCCTTCTCTCCCGTCCCCCGCTCGCCAAGACCATAGAGACTCAGGTTCATGCCGATCTCGCCGCAGCCGCCCAGCGGCAGGAAGTGCAGGGGAGGGCGGCGGCGGGGGCGAATCTGGACTCTGGGCTGTGGCATCGGCAGGCGCGGGCTCGGAAAGTGTTACATCACTATACGGGAAGGCCCGGGGCAGCCACAACGACGCGCAAGGCCGGCGGTAGCCAGCGAGTGGCGGGGCCAGGGCAGTCGAGAGGGGCGCCAAGTCTTCGCAGGACGGGGCTACCCCGGGGACGGCTCCTCTCGGGGGCGCCATGAACCCTTCCCTGGGGGCTACCTAGACCATCCCTGGTCCACGGACCCCCTCGGTGAGCCATCCCCGGCGCCCCTTTATGCGCCTCTCAAAATCTGGCGCTGTATAGCATGGATGCCGGAACCTGCTGTTTTCGCTACACTGTCGCACCCCGATTCCAGCCCAAGGCAACAGCCAAGCCCCCAACGCCAAACCAGAGGCACGCCATGTCACACTACTACCGCCTGGTGGTCTCCTGCCCCGACCGCGTGGGCATCGTCTCCCGGGTCTCCGGATTCATCGCCGGCCATGGTGGCTCCATCACCGAGGCGAGCCAGCACTCGGACCTCGAGACCGGGCGCTTCTTCATGCGCTACGAGATCCTGGCCGACTCCATCGGCATGCCCCCCGAGGCGCTGCGCGAGGCCTTCGCCCCCATCGCCGCCGAGTTCGACATGACCTGGGCGCTCACCGACACCCGCAACCGTCCCCGGGTAGTGCTGATGGTCTCGAAGGAGTCCCACTGCCTGGTGGACCTGCTCTACCGCTGGACCGCCGGCGAGCTCGACTGCGACATCGCCGCGGTGATCTCCAACCACGAGACCATGCGCGGCCTGGTGGAGTGGCACGGCATTCCCTACCACCACGTGCCGGTGCAGCCCGACCAGAAGCAGGCCGCCTTCGACGAGGTGGTGCGCCTGGTGGATGACGTGCGCGCCGACTGCGTGGTGCTGGCCCGCTACATGCAGATCCTGCCGCCGTCGATCTGTGAACGCTATGCCGGGCGGGTGATCAATATCCACCACAGCTTCCTGCCCTCCTTCGCCGGTGCCAAGCCCTACCACCAGGCCTACGAGCGCGGCGTGAAGCTGATCGGCGCCACCTGCCACTACGTCACCGAGGAGCTCGATGCCGGTCCCATCATCGAGCAGGACATCCACCGCGTCAGCCACTGCCACACCCCCGGCGACCTGGTGCGCTTCGGTCGCGACGTGGAGAAGGCGGTGCTGGCCCGCGGGCTGCGCTGGCACCTGGAGGATCGCGTGCTGATCCACGGCAACAAGACCGTCGTCTTCGCCTGATCGGGCGAGACGCGGGTCGACGAGAGACGCTCCATGTCCTTCTCCCAAGCGGTGCTCGCCCCCTGGCTGCTGGTACTCTGTGCGCTGGTGTCGCTCGCGCTCTACGGGCTGGCGTTGGCCCAGCGCCCCTGGCGTGCGCTGCTGGCCGACAGCGCCCTGCAGCACCGCTGGCTCGCCGCCAGCGTGGCGGTGCTGCTGATGTGGCAGCTGCGCGCCCAGGCGGTGGAGTGGCTCTCCCTGCACCTGATGTTCACCGCGCTGCTCACCCTGGTCTTCAAGGCCCCGCTGGCGCTGGTCACGATCCTGATCGTCAACCTCGCGGCGGTGGTCACCGGGCGCGTCGACTGGCCGCTGCTCGGCGTCAACCTGCTGGTCACCGGGGTGATGCCGGCGCTGGTCACGGTGCTGGTCTGGCGGCTGGTGGACCGTCGCCTGCCCGACAACCTGATGGTGTTCCTGTTCGTCTGCGGTTTCTTCGGCGCCGCGCTCTCCACCCTGGTCGCCGGGCTCGTCGCCGTGGGGCTGATGATGCTCGGTGCCGATGACGCCCACGCCCTCTACCAGGCCATGGAGTACGCCCGCTTCCTGCCGCTGCTGATGCCCTCCGAGGCCTTCATCACCGGCATGCTGATGGCGATCCTGCTGGTCTACCACCCGAGCTGGGTCGCCACCTTCAACGACCATCGCTATATCGATACGAAGTAGCACCCAGCGCAACTGCAGGAGCGCAGATCCAGCGCGATGGCCTTGCCTCGTGCTAGAGACTCAGCACCAGCTGGCGCCGCTCGGCCTCCGGCAGCAGGCGGGCGCCGACGCCGAGCAGGCGCACCGGGCGGCGGCGGCGCTCCCAGGCCTGCTCCAGCAGGCCCTGGTAGCTGGCGGGGGAGGGGGTCAGGCCGCGGCTCTCCAGGGTGGTCAGGCCGAAATCGTCGAAGCGCACCTTTACCACCAGCCCGGCCAGCGGCGGGTGGCCGTGGCGGGCCAGGCGCTCCTCGAGGCGCTCGCAGAGCGGGGCCAGGGCCTCGCGGCAGCTGGCGAGATCCGGCAGGTCCCGGGCGAAGGTGGTCTCCACGCTGATCGACTTGCGCTCGCGCTCCAGGCGCACCGGGCGCTCGTCGATGCCCCGTGCGAGCTCGTAGAGCCGCTTGCCGAACTTGCCGAAGGCCTCCAAGAGCCGCTCCAGCGGCACCTCGCGCAGGGCTGCGCAGGTGGTGATGCCCCTGGCCGCCAGGCGCGCCCCGGTGGCGGGGCCCACCCCGTGGAGCTTCTTCACCGGCAGCGCGGCGAGAAAGGCCTCCAGGCGCTCCGGGGTGATCACCGTGAGTCCGTCGGGCTTCTCCCAGTCACTGGCGATCTTGGCCAGGAACTTGTTGGGGGCCACCCCCACCGAGAGGGTGATGCCGGTGCGCGCCAGGCACTCCTGCTTGAGCCAGCGGGCCATCCAGGTGGCGCTGCCGGAGAAGCGTTCCACCGCGCTGACATCGAGGAAGGCTTCGTCCAGGGAGAGGGGCTCCACCAGGGGGGTGAGCTCATGGAAGATCGCCTGGATCTGTCGCGACACCTCGCGGTACTTGTCGAAGTTGCCGGGCAGCAGGGTGAGGTGGGGGCAGAGGCGCAGTGCCCGGGCGGTGGGCATCGCCGAGTGGATGCCGAAGGCCCGGGCGGGGTAGTTGCAGGTGGCGATCACCCCGCGCCGCTCGGGGCTGCCGCCGATGGCCAGCGGCACCTCGGCAAGCGCCGGGTTGTCGCGCATCTCCACCGCCGCGAAGAAGCAGTCGCAGTCGGCGTGGAGGATCTTTCTCACGGCACGGGCTCGGGGAATGCCTAGCCCAGCGCCTGGCCGCTGCCGCCGCGGATCACGCCCACCCCGATGCCCTCGATCTCCAGCGCCTGATGGCGCAGGTCCACCTCGATGGGGGCGAACTCGGGGTTCTCGGCGGTCAGGGTGACCACGTGGCCGCGACGCGAGAAGCGTTTGACCGTCACCTCTTCCTCCAGGCGCGCCACCACGATCTGACCGTCGCGCACCTTCTCGGTGCGGTGCACGGCGAGCAGGTCGCCCTCGAGGATGCCGACATCCTTCATGGAGAGGCCGCGCACCCGCAGCAGGTAGTCGGCGCGGGGCGTGAAGTACTCCGGAGGCAGGGGGCAGTAGCGGTCGATATGCTCGGCGGCCAGTATCGGGCTGCCCGCGGCCACCTCGCCGATGATCGGCAGCCCCTGCGGGGCATCGCCCTCGGCGGGGGCTTCCTGCTCCTGGGCGGGCAGACGGATGCCCCGGGAGGTGCCGGCGATCATGCGGATAGCGCCCTTCTTCTCGAGGGCGCGCAGGTGCTCCTCGGCGGCGTTGGGCGAGCGGAAGCCCAGGGCCCGGGCGATCTCGGCCCGGGTGGGGGGATAGCCGAGCTCCTGGATGGTCTTGACGATGAAGTCATAGACGTTCTGCTGGCGCTGGGTGAGGGGGCGTGCCATGCGACCTCCGAAGCGGAAAGCGGCGACTGGGTGGATGCGTCAGTGATCAAGTATACAGCATGTTGTTCCATCCAGTAATTCGGGTTGTGCGCACGCCCGGTGCTGTCGATAGAACAAACTGTTTAAAACGACTCAGCCCTGGCGACATTGAGCTTAAGCCCAGGGCTGGCGTACAATCCAGCCACGTTTGAAACAGCCGTTTATTACCGGGACTCCTCCGATGGCCCAGACCGACACCGTCACCCGCATCCTCGATACCGCCGAGGTGCTGTTCGCCGAGCGCGGCTTCGCCGAGACCTCGCTGCGCACCATCACCAGCAAGGCCAGGGTCAACCTGGCCGCGGTGAACTACCATTTCGGCTCCAAGAAGTCGCTGATCCAGGCGGTGTTCTCCCGCTACCTCGACCCCTTCACCGAGCGCTTCCATCGCGCCCTGGACGAGCTCCAGGCGCACTACGGCGATGAGGTGATCCCCCTCGAGGAGCTGCTCGAGACCATGGCGCGCAGCGTGCTGGAGGTGCCCGCCGAGCGCAACAGCCTCAAGGTCTTCATGCGCCTGCTGGGGCTCGCCTACAGCCAGGCCCAGGGCCATCTGCGCCGCTACATCCAGGAGGAGTACGGCAGCGTCTTCACCCGCTTCACCGAGCTGGTGCGCCAGGCCACCCCCGAGCTGCCCGACGCCGAACGCTTCTGGCGCCTGCACTTCGTGCTCGGCACCGTGATCTTCACCCTTTCCGGCCTTGACGCCCTGCGCGATATCGCCGAGAAGGATTATGGGGAGCACGTCACCGTGCGTGACCTGATCCGCCGCCTGCGTCCGGTGGTGGTGGCCGCCATGCAGGCCCCGCTGCCGGCGCCCCAGGTAGGCCAGGTGGAGCAGGCAGACCAGGCCTGAGCGGCCGGCCATCTCGCCTGAGCCGCCCTGTGAGGCTGGCGGCTCAGGCGTATCTGTCACTCCCGCCGGCTTTGCCCTAGAATCTGGCCCCTTTCACGTCTGTCTTCGAAGAATCTCTGCTTGCAAGAAGCCAAGGAAGCGAACATGACCCAGCTCGGTCCGGTGATGCTTGACCTGGAAGGCACCGCCCTCACCGCAGAGGAGCGCCGGCTGCTGGCGCGCCCCGAGGTGGGCGGAGTGATCCTCTTCGCCCGCAACACCGAATCGGCCGAGCAGGTCTGCGCGCTCTCCCGCGCCATCCGCGCGGTGCGCCCGGAGCTCCTGCTGGCCATCGACCAGGAGGGTGGCCGCGTGCAGCGGCTACGCCAGGGGGTCACCCGGCTGCCGGCCATGGCGCGCCTGGGCGCGGGCTTTCGCGAGCATCCCGAGGTGTCCCGGCGGCTCTGCCAGGACGCCGGCTGGCTGCTGGGCATGGAGATGGCCGCCTGCGGGCTGGACCTCAGCTTCGCCCCGGTGCTCGACGTCGACGACGGCACCTCGTTGGTGATCGGCGACCGCAGCTTCTCCGCCGACCCCGAGGTCGTCGCCGCCCTGGCCGGCGCCTTCGTCGACGGCCTCCACGAGGCCGGTATGGTCGCCGTGGGCAAGCACTTCCCCGGCCACGGCGGCGTGGCGGCGGACTCCCACCATGAACTGCCCGTGGACCCGCGCCCGCTCGAGGCCCTGCGCGAGCGCGACCTCGTGCCCTTCACCCGCCTGGCCGGCCGCCTCGACGGCGTGATGCCGGCGCACGTGGTCTACTCCGCCTTCGACCCGCGCCCCGCCGGCTTCTCGCCCGCCTGGCTCGGCATGCTGCGCCAGAGCCTCGGCTTCAAGGGCGTGATCTTCTCCGACGACCTGAGCATGGCCGGTGCCGCCAGCGCCGGCAGCCCCGCCGAGCGGGCGCTGGCCGCCCTGGACGCTGGCTGCGACATGCTGCTGGTCTGCAACGACCGCACCGCGGCGCTGGAGGTGATCGAGGCCTGCCGCGAGCGCCCAGGGGCCAGCCGCCTCACCCGGCTGCGCTACGCCCGCGCTCGCCCGGCGCTTGCAAGCCTCACCGCGCTCTCCCGCTGGCGCCGAGTCCACGCCCACCTCGAGGCCCTGGCCTGAGTTCAAGTTTCAACTTCCGACACCCTTCGACCACGAGCCACCGCAATGCCCAAACTCGATGCCGATTTTCACCAGTCCCTCGCCGACATGCGCGAGGTGATGGACAACGCCGACTGCCTGATCACCCAGGAGGCCGTGGAGCGCGCCCTGGACCGCATGGCCGACGAGATCACCCGCGACCTGGGCGAGAAGCTGCCGGTCTTCTACTGCGTGATGAACGGCGGCCTGATCACCACCGGCCACCTGTTGCCGCGCCTCGGCTTCCCGCTGGAGGTGGACTACCTGCACGCCACCCGCTACCGCGGCGGCACCCGTGGCGGCGAGCTGTTCTGGCGCGTCTCCCCGGAGGTGCCCATGGCTGGCCGCCACGTGGTGATCGTCGACGATATCCTCGATGAGGGCGCCACCCTCGCCGCCATCCTCGACTACTGCCGCGAGGCCGGTGCCGCCAGCATCTCCACCGCGGTGCTGGTCGACAAGCTGCACGACCGCAAGGCGGTGCCCGACCTCAAGGCCGACTACTGCAGCCTCGAGGTCGCAGACCGCTACGTCTTCGGCTTCGGCATGGACTACAAGGGCTATTGGCGCAACGCCCCCGGCATCTTCGCCCCCAAGGGGATGTAGGGGTCAGAGCAGGAAGAATCGCCCATAGGCCGCCATCAGCGGCTCCCCGGCCAGCAGCGCCACCCAGCCCGCCAGGGCCAGATAGGGCCCGAAGGGCATGGGGGCGCCGCGCAGCCGCGGCACCGCCAGCTGCACCAGGATGCCGATGATGGCGCCGATCCCCGCGGAGAGGATCAGCAGCAGCGGCAGGTATTGCCAGCCCATCCAGGCGCCCAGTGCCGCCAGCAGCTTGAAGTCGCCGTAGCCCATGCCCTCCTTGCCGGTGATCAGCTTGAACGCCCAGTAGAAGCTCCACAGCACGAGATACCCCGCCATGGCGCCGATCACCGCGCTCGAAAGCAGTAGCGGCTGGAACAGCAGCTGGTAGAGAAGCCCCGCCCACAGCAGCGGCAGGGTGAGGATGTCCGGAAGGAGCTGGGTGCGCAGGTCGATCACCGCCATGGCGAGCAGCGCCAGGCAGGCCCCCAGCACGAAGAGCCCCTGCCAGCTCGGCCCGAACAGCGCCACCACTGCAAGCGTCAGCGCCCCGCCGGCCAGCTCCACCAGCGGATATTGGGGGCTGATGGCCGCATCGCAGTTCGCGCAACGCCCGCGGCGTTTGAGCCAGCCCAGCACCGGCAGGTTGTCGTGCCAGGCGATGGGGGTCTCGCAGCTCGGGCACATCGAGCGCGGCGTGGCCAGGTTGAAGCGGGCCCGCTCCTCGGCGGGCAGCTCCAGCGCCTCGCGGGCCTCGGCCCGCCAGCCCAGCATCAGCATCACCGGCAGGCGCACGATCACCACGTTGAGGAAGCTGCCCAGGCACAGGCCGACAAAAGCCGCCAGTGGCCAGAGCAGGGAAGGGGGTAAGTCCAGCAAAACGACGTCCTTATCGGGTTAGATCACGCTGCCCAGCTCGAAGATCGGCAGGTACATGGAGATGACGAGCCCGCCCACCAGCACGCCCAGCACCACGATGATGAAGGGCTCCAGAAGGGAGGTGAGGGTGTCGACCATGTTGTCGACCTCCTCCTCGTAGTAGTCCGCCACCCGGTTGAGCATGGCGTCCAGCGCGCCGGACTCCTCCCCGATGCCGACCATCTGCACCGCCAGCGGCGGGAACTGCTCGGTCATGCGCATGGCAAAGTTGAGCTGCTGGCCGGTGGCCACGTCCTCGCGGATCTGCGCCACCGCGCGCTCGTAGACCTTGTTGCCGGTGGCGCCGGCGGCGGTGTCCAGCGCCTCCACCAGGGGCACGCCGGCGCCGAAGGTGGTGGCCAGGGTTCGCGAGTAGCGCGCTACCGCGGATTTATCGAGGATCTCCCCCAGTACCGGCACCTTCAAGGCAAAGGCGTGCATGCGGTAGGCGAAGGCCTCGGACTTCTTCATGCCGGTGCGGATGAAGAAGATCAGGGCGGCCACCCCCAGCACCCCCCACCACCAGTAGGCCTGGGCGAACTCGGACATGGCAATGGTCATGCGGGTCATGGCCGGCAGCTCCGCGCCGAAGCCCTGGAATAGGCTCTCGAACTGTGGCACCACCTTGATCAGCAGCAGGGCGGTGACCCCGATGCCCACTGCGATCACCGCCGCTGGGTACCAGAGCGCCTTCTTCACGCGCCCCTTGAGCAGCTCGATCTTCTCCTTATAGGTGGCCACGCGGTCGAGCATTCGGTCCAGCGAGCCCGACTGCTCGCCGGCTTCCACCAGGTTGGCAAACAGTCGATCGAAGTGCTGGGGGTGACGCTTCAGCGCATCGGAAAACGAGGCGCCGGCGGCCACGTCGTTCATCAGCTCCTGCACCAGGCCGCTCATGGCCGGCTTCTTGATGCTTTCCGCCACCACCTGGAAGGCCTGCAGCACCGGCACCCCAGCACGGATCATGGTGGCCATCTGGCGTGCGAAGAGCATGATGTCGCGGGGCTTGATCTTGCCCATGCCGCCGCCGAAGCCACTTTTCCGCCGCACGTTCTTGATGATGATGTTCTGGCCGGCGAGGATCTTCTCCACCTCGCCCTTCTGGGCGGCGACGATCTCACCCCCCACCTTGCGCCCGCCGGGGCCCTTGCCTGTCCAGCGCCAGCGGTAGAGCTTGATCTCCTTGGTGGGGCGCAATTTCCGTGCTGTGGCCATAGTGGTATCCCTTCATTCCCTGTGATGGTGGTCGACTCTGGCGGCCGACTCGCTAGTCTTTGGTCACCCTGTTGATCTCGGCCAGGCTGGTCACCCCCTGCATCGCCTTCATGAGGCCGCTTCTGCGCAGGTCCGGATAGCCCTCCTGGCGGGCCAGGTCGCTGAACTCCATGGAATTGCCATTCTTCATGATCAATTGACTCATGGCGTGGCTGATCGGCACCACCTCATAGATGCCCACCCGCCCCTTGAAGCCCTTGGTGCAGTGCTTGCAGCCCACCGGCTCGAAGAAAGTGGCCTGGCCGATCTCCTCCTCCGTGAAGCCTTGGGCGGCCAGGGCCTCGTGGGGCAGGTCCGCCGGCTGCTTGCAGTGCTTGCAGAGCTTGCGCGCCAGGCGCTGGGCGATGATCAGACTCACGGAACTGGCGATATTGAACGGCGCCAGGCCCATGTTGGCCAGGCGGGTGAGGGTCTCCGCAGCGGAGTTGGTGTGCACGGTGGAGAGCACCAGGTGGCCGGTCTGGGAGGCCTTCACCGCGATCTCGGCGGTCTCCAGGTCGCGGATCTCGCCCACCATCACCACGTCCGGGTCCTGGCGCAGGAAGGCACGCAGGGCGCTGGCGAAGTCCAGGCCGATCTTGGGGATCACGTTGACCTGGTTGACCCCGGGCACCTTGATCTCCACCGGGTCCTCGGCGGTGCAGATGTTGCGCTCCACCTCATTGAGGATATTGATGCCGGTGTAGAGGGTCACCGTCTTGCCACTGCCGGTGGGGCCAGTGACGAGAACCATGCCCTGGGGCTGGTCCAGCACCGTCTCGTACATGGCGCGTTGCTCTGGCGTGAAGCCGAGCTGCTCGATGCCAAGCTGGGCCGAGGCGGGGTCGAGGATCCGCAGCACGATCTTCTCGCCGAACACCGTGGGCAGCGAGTTGACGCGAAAATCGATGGAGCGGGTCTTCGAGAGCCGGAGCTTGATGGCGCCGTCCTGGGGCAGGCGGCGCTCCGAGATATCGAGCCTCGACATCACCTTCAGGCGCGCCGCGATACGGGTACGCATGGCGAAGGGCGGGTGGGCCACGTCATGCAGCATGCCGTCGATGCGAAAGCGCACCCGGTAACTGGTTTCGTAGGGCTCGAAGTGGATGTCCGAGGCGCCGCGGTGGATGGCGTCGAGCAGGATCTTGTTGACGAACTTGATGATCGGCGCGTCTTCGCTGGCCGCACTCGCGGCCGCCTGCACGTCTACCTCGCCGCTGGCCTCCTCCTCGCCGGCGAAGCCCAGCTCGCCGATGGCATCGTCCACCCCCTTGAGCTCATCGAGCATGCTCTTCTCACTGGAGGCGAGATAGGCCTCCAACACCGGGCCGAGCTGGTCCACCGGGGCCAGCACCCCCTCCGGAGTGAGGCCGGTGGCGAACTGCAGCTCGTCGAGCAGGGCAAGCGTAGAGGGGTAGGGCACCGCCACGGTGAGCCGGTGGCCGCGCTGCATCAGCGGCAGCACCTTGAGCTTGCGCAGGATCTTTTCGGGGAAGGCGTCGGCGCGGGGCAGCGTCTCCGGGCGGATGGCGTCGAGATCCATCATCGGCAAGCCATACTCCCAAGCCGCCGAGAGGGTGGCCTGGCGGGCGGAGACCAGCCCGGTATCGATCACGTGCTCCAGCAGCGACACCTCGCCCTCGCGGGCCTCCTCCTCAGCGCGCACCGCGGCGGCGTGGCTGATCCGCTCGTCCGCCACCAGTCGCCGCGCCAGGCCGCGCAGGCCCGCCGCGGGGTCGTGGCGGGTGCTCTGTAGTGGGGTGTCAAGAGGAGGGGCGCTCGGTGGGCTGCGATAGTCGTTCATGGGCGCTCGCTGCGTAGGATCGGCATCATCCTGCCATTCTAGCCCTCCCCACCCCCGTCCGCCCAGCGCTGGACCACGCGCCTTCAACCTTTTGGAGGGCGATTTTCGTACCGATGACGGAGCTTTCTAGGCGGGGGGAGAGTTGTCTTCCTGGAGACATAGGATAGCCTCAGCGCCTTGGACTGCGCCGGTTGCGTCACTGGATCAAGTGCTATGGGGTGCTGGACCGCGACGAACGAGCGTAGCGGGATAGTCATGTTGCGCTGCACAATGAAGCCTGTTATTGTGCGATGCAGCATCGCGGGGCGTTTCTTGCAGAACACTGATAGCAAGGCTCCGTTCCAGACACACCGAATCGGAGTACTACCTCATGACCAACGCATTCGCCTTCAACGCCAAGCCGTTCGACACCGCTCAGCTCGAGTCGCTGTTCTTCTCCCCGGCCCGCGCCTTCGCCGCGCTCTCCGTCGATCTCGGCGAGAAGCTGATCAACGCCCAGCTCGAGGCCTCTCGCGCCTATGCCGAGGCTAGCGTGGCCCAGCTGCGCAGCCTGGCATCCGTCAAGGACGCCGAGGGCCTGAAGGGCTTCATGGAAGGCCAGCAGCAGGTCGCCCAGGAGCTGGCCGCGCGCCTGAAGGGCGACGCCGAGAAGGTGGTGGCCCTGCAGCAGCAGTTCGTGCAGGAGAGCCAGAAGCTGACCGAGGGCAGCGTCGAGCAGGCCCAGGCCAGCGCCCAGGAAGGCGTCAAGGCGGCCACACAGCCCGCCGCCAAGGCCGTCAGCGCCGCTAACGCCGCCAAGTAAGCCGTGTGGCCCGGCCATCGGCCGGGTATCGCAGGCACCGAGCAGGCCGCCGATCCCCGATCGGCGGCCTGCTGCGTTTGGCCATTTCTCACCATGAACCCGAACTACACTTCATTCGACCGGCCTGGCCGGTACCGGCGCCGTGGGCGCCGGAGGACGATGGTCTTGTCCATGGTTCGGGGAGGGCGAAGCGATGTTCAAGGAGTTCAAGGAATTTGCCGTGCGCGGCAACGTGGTGGACATGGCGGTGGGCATCATCATCGGCGGGGCCTTCGGGACCATCGTCTCGAGCCTGGTCAATGACGTGCTGATGCCGCCGATCGGGCTCTTGATGGGCGGCGTCGACTTCTCCGACATCTTCCTGGTGCTCAAGGGCGAGGGGCCCTATGCGACCCTGGCCGACGCCACGGCGGCGGGGGCGGTGACCATCAACGTCGGGGTGTTCGTCAACAACGTGATCAGCTTCCTGATCGTGGCCTTTGCGGTGTTCATGCTGGTGAAGGGCATCAACCGCCTGCGCCGCCAGCAGGCCGAGGCGCCCGCGGAGCCCGCCGCCCCGCCGGAGGATATCCTGCTGCTGCGCGAGATCCGCGACAGCCTGGCGCGAAAGGAGTGATCCCATGCGCCACAACGAGTGCGCCGCGGCAATTGCCGCGGCGCTGCTCTGTTGATGGTCCGCCTGACGTCGATCAGGCGCCGGCCTTGGGCAGCCTGGCGAGCGGGCGGCTCCAGATGGTCAGGAAGCGCTCGGTGTTGGCGCTGCGCTGCTCGCTCTCGCGCTTGGCGCGGGGGAGGGGCTGGTCCCATATGGTGGGGATGCGCTCGGTGGTCATGGGGAAACCTCCTGGGGTCTCAATTTTCGGAAAGTATTTCCACATATACTATCTGCGACCAAGGTCGTAGGCAAGCATATGTGAAAAATATTTCTAAAAAAGCGCCTCCTCCCTGGGCCGCCCCGCAAAGCGTGGCTCCCACCAGTAGCAACAGCCTTGGTAGGAGATCGGCTCCGCCGGCGGTTCGACGCTTCGACGAATGGCGGCGAAGCCGCCCGGCGGGGTTGCCGAACGCTGCAGCGGCTATAGTGAAACGACGACCCTCGGCAGGGAGGCCGTGCGCATGACCCCCTATCCACTGCTCCTCCATCACGGCGGCGCCAGCGGCGTGACCGGCAGCTGCCATCGGCTGCAGATCGCCGAGGACCGCGCCCTGCTGGTCGATTGCGGGCTCTTCCAGGGCCAGGACGCCGATCGGCTCGACGGCTTCGAGCAGCTCCAGGTGCGCTTCCCGGTGGAGGACGTGCTGGCGCTGGTGGTCACCCACGTGCATATCGACCATATCGGCCGGCTGCCCTACCTGCTGGCGGCGGGGTGGCGGGGGCCGATCCTCTGCTCGCTGCCCTCACGCCGGCTGCTGCCGCTGGTGATCGAGGATGCCCTGAAGATCGGCTTCACCCGCGACCGGGCGCTGATCGAGCGCTTCCTGGCCGAGGTGGAGGGGCGCCTGGTGGCGCTGGACTACGGCGACTGGCACACCCTGGTCGACGATGCCCGCCACCGGGTGCGCGTCAGGCTCAAGCGCGCCGGGCATATCCTCGGCTCCGCCTACGTGGAGGTGGACACCCTCGAGCGGGCCAGCGGCCGCGCCCACCGCACCCTCTTCTCCGGCGACCTGGGCGCCCCCCATGCGCCGCTGCTGCCCGCACCGAAGCCGCCCTGGCGCTGCGACACCCTGGTGCTGGAGAGCACCTACGGCGACCGCGAACACGAGGATCGCCGCCACCGGCGCGGCCGGCTCAAGGCCGCCATCGATCGGGCGCTGGCCAATGGCGGCAGCGTGGTGATCCCCGCCTTCAGCATCGGCCGTACCCAGGAGTTGCTCTACGAGCTGGAGACCCTGATCCACCAGGCGAAAAGTGCGCGCTGGCGGTCGCTGGAGATCATCGTCGATTCGCCCCTGGCGGCGCGCTTCACCGAGGTCTACCGCGAGCTCAAGCCGTGGTGGGACGCCGAGGCCCACCGGCGGCTGCGGGCGGGGCGCCACCCGCTCAGCTTCGAGAACCTTTATACCGTTAGCTCCCACGAGGAGCACGAGCGCACCCTGGCCTATCTGGCCGAGAGCGGCCGGCCGGCGGTGGTGATCGCCGCCAGCGGCATGGTCAGCGGCGGGCGGGTGGTCAACTACCTCAAGCGGATGCTCCCCGACGAGCGCCACTGCGTGCTCTTCACCGGCTACCAGGGCAGCGGCACTCCGGGGCGCGATATCCAGCGCTACGGGCCCCGCGGCGGCTGGGTGGAGCTGGATGGCGAGCGCATCGACATCCGCGCCCGGGTGGAGACTGTCTCCGGCTACTCGGCCCACGCCGATCGCCGCGACCTGCTCAACTTCGTGCGCCGCATGCGCGAGCCGCCCCGGCATATCCGCCTGGTGCACGGCGAGGCCGAGGCCCAGCGCGCCCTGCGCGAGACCCTGCTGGCCTGGGCCCGGGAGGCCGGCCATCCCCTGGAGGTGACGCTGGGCAGCGAGTGCCCGGTTGCCGCCCCCGAGGGGGAGAGCGCCTGAGGGAGGGCGGCATGTTCCAGCGCATCCTGGTGGTCTGTACCGGCAATATCTGCCGCAGCCCGGTGGCGGCGGCGATGCTTCGCGCCCGCCTGCCGGGGCGGGAGGTGAGCTCCGCCGGCCTCGGTGCCCTGGTGGGGCATGGCGTGGAGCCCAGCGCCGCCCGCCTGGCCGAGATTGAGGGGCTCATGATGGCGGGGCATCGGGCCCGCCAGCTCACGACCGAGCTGCTGGCCGAGGCGGACCTGGTGCTGGTGATGAGCGAGGGGCAGCGCCGCGCCGTGGCGGATCTCGTTCCCGCCGCGCTCGGCAAGACCCTGCTGCTGGGGCACTGGCTGCCCGGGGCGCGGGAGATTCCAGACCCCTACCGCCAGTCCGAGGAGATGTTTGCTTTGGTGCACCAGCGCCTGCGCGATGCCGTGGACGCCTGGGTGTCGCGGCTATGAGCCGAGGCGGACGCCTGCGCCTGGCACGCCGAGGCGCCATGCGGTGAGCCTTTCCCTCTGCTGGCGCGCCCTTGCCGTGGGGCTGCTGTTGGCCGGCCCCCTGCTGCTGCCACAAGGGCACTGGCTGGCGATCGGCCTACTTGCCGTGGTGGGCGTGGTTCGCTGGCAGGCGGGGAGGGCAGAGGGGTCAGGTAAGCGCCAGGACGCGCCCCTCCTGCTGATGCTGCTGACGCTGGCCGCGGCGCTGGTCGTCTCGGGCCTCTGGCACGGCGGGCTCTCCCGGGTATGGCCAGTCGTGCTGATGGCGCTCTGTTGCATATTGGCGCTGCGCGGCCTTCATGCCTTGCGACCGAGAATTACCTGGCTGTGGGGCGGCCTGGTGCTGGCCGGGGTGGGCAGCGGCGTCACCGGCGCCTGGCTGCGCTGGGAGGAAGGACATGGTCGGGTGCGGGGGCTGTGGGAGGTCAACGCCATCCTTTACGGCAATATCGCCCTGCTGGCCGGTCTGCTCTGCCTGGCGGGGTTGTGCTGGGCCTGGCGCCGGCCGCGCCGCACCCTGTGGCTCTCATTTCTTGCCGCCGGTGCCCTGGGAGGGCTGCTCGCCTCGGCGGTATCGGGCTCCCGCGGCGGCTGGCTGGCGCTGCCGCTCGCGGCCGGCGTGTTCGCCGCGGCGGTGCCGCGCCGCGCCTGGCGGCTGCGCCATGCGGGCATCGTCGCCCTCCTCGTGCTGCTGCTCGCCGGCCTCTACGCCTGGCCGGGCACCGGGGTCCAGCGGCGGGTCGGGCTCGCCCTGAAGGAGGTCGCCGCCTACCGGGCGGGGGAGTCCACCGGCTCGGTGGGGGCGCGCCTTGAGATGTACCGGGGCGCTGCGTGGCTGATCGCCGAGCGTCCGCTGCCGGGGGTGGGGCCCACCGGCTATCGCCCGGCCATGCAGGCGCTGGTGGCGCAGGGGCGCCTGCCCGAGGGCAGCGAGCGCTTCTGGCACGCCCATCACGATCTGCTGGATGCCTGGGTCCGCCACGGCCTGCTGGGGCTTATCGCGGTGCTGCTGGCCTACGCAGTGCCGCTCTGGCGCTTCCTGCCCGGCCTGCGCGCGCCGGACCCCACTCGCCGCGCGCTCTGCGTGGCGGGCACGCTGCTGCCAATCTGCTATCTGGCCTTCGGCATGAGCTATACGCTGCTGGCCTATCCCCTCGGTGTGGCCGTCTACGGCGGCTGGCTGGCGCTGCTCTGGGTGCAGCTGGCCGTTCTTGACGCCGCTGCCCCTCGACCGCCGCCCCTATATGCGTCATCTTTGAAGCAAGCGAAGTAATGTGACGAACGCGAACTCAGGCAGGCGGGCTGAGATGCCGCAAACGAACAGGGAGAGGGTGATGGTCGAGGCGCTGACGGTTTCCGAGGTCTACCGGGCCTGCCCGGAGGAGGCCTTTTCCTTCGAGGTGACCAGCGAGCTTCCCTCGCTGGACCTGCTGAGCGGCCACGACCGCGCGCGGGAGGCGCTGGACTTCGGCACCGCGATCAGAAGCGATGGCTTCAACCTCTTCGTGCTCGGCCAGCCGGGACACGGCATGCACAGCCTGGTGGGGCACTTCCTGGAGGAGCGCTCCCGGGACGAGCCGCCGCCGCCGGACTGGGGCTACGTCTACAATTTTGACGACCCCTCGGTGCCGCTCTACCTGCAGCTGCCGCCGGGGCTGGGCCGCCAGCTGCGCCGCGACATCGAGGCGCTGGTGGACGAGCTGCGCGGGGCCATCCCGGCAGTGTTCGAGAGCGAGGAGTACCAGAACCGTCTGCAGGAGCTGAAGCAGGCCATGGGCGAGCGCCAGCGCGACGCCATCGAGGCGGTGCGCCGCGAATCCCGCGAGCAGGGGGTGCTGCTACTCTCCACCCCCAACGGCTTCACCTTCGCCCCGGCGGGCGACGACGACAAGATGATGTCGCCAGAGGAGTACGAGAAGCTGCCGAAGGAGGAACGCGAGCGCATCGAGCACACGGTGGAGATCCTCCAGCGCAAGCTCACCCAGGCGATCCGCCGCATGCCGAAGCTCGCCAAGGAGCTGCGCGACCAGATCGCGGGTCTCAACGAGGAGGTGTTGCAGACCGCCATCGGCGCGCCCCTGGCGGAGCTCGAGGAGCGCTACGCCGACGAGGAGGGGGTGATCGCCCACCTCGCCGCCATCCGCGAGGCGATCGTCCAGCACGTCGACTCCTTCATCGCCGACGACGCCGATATCCCTCCCGAGGCGGTGTTCAGCCGCTTCCACCTCAACCTGCTGGTGGACAACGCCGACACTGAGGGCGCCCCGGTGATCTACCTGGACCTGCCGGGCCACCAGCATCTGGTGGGGCGCATCGAGCACCACGTGCACAACGGCACCCTGCTCACCGACTTCTCGCTGATCCGCGCCGGGGCCCTGCACCGCGCCAACGGCGGCTACCTGGTGCTGGACGTGCGCGGCGTGCTCACCCAGCCTGGCGCCTGGGAGACCCTCAAGAGGGTGCTGCGCGCGGGGGAGATCCGCACCGAATCCCTGGAGCAGGCCTACGGCCTGATCAGCACGGTGAGCCTGGAGCCCCAGCCGATTCCGCTCGACGTGAAGATCGTGCTGCTGGGCGAGCGGCTGCTCTACTACCTGCTGTGCGAGCACGACCCGGAGTTCCTGGAGCTGTTCAAGGTGCAGGTGGACCTCGAGGACGAGCTGCCGCGCAGCGAGGCCAACCTGGCCCTCTACGCCCACATGGTGGCAACCCTGGCCCGGGAGGCCGCCCTGCGCCCGCTGGATCGCAGTGGGGTGGCGGCCACCATCGAACGCGCCAGCCGGCTGGCCGACGACCAGCAGCGCCTCACCGCCCGCCACCGCGACCTGAGCGACCTGCTCCAGGAGGCCGACCACTGGGCGGCCATGCAGGACGCCACGGTGATCACCCGCGCTCACGTGGAGAAGGCGGTGGCCCAGCAGCTCTACCGCGCCGGGCGCATCCGCGAGCGCAGCCTCGAGCAGATCAACCGCGGCACGGTGATGATCGCCACCGAAGGCCAGGCCGTGGGGCAGGTCAATGGCCTCTCGGTGCTGGCCCTGGGCGACTTTGCCTTCGGCCAGCCGACCCGCATTACTGCAACGGCGCGCCCCGGCGCCGGTCAGGTGGTGGATATCGAGCGCGAGGCGCGCTTGGGCGGGCGCATTCACACCAAGGCGGTGATGATCCTGTCGCGCTTCCTGGCCGGCCGCTACGCCCCGGATGCGCCGCTGTCGCTCTCGGCGAGCCTCGCCTTCGAGCAGTCCTACGGCGGCATCGAGGGCGACAGCGCCTCGGTGGCGGAGGTGTGCGCGCTGGTCTCGGCCATCGGCCGGGTACCGCTCGACCAGCGCTTTGCCGTTACCGGCTCCATCAACCAGCACGGCGAGGTGCAGGCGGTGGGCGGGGTCAACGAGAAGATCGAGGGCTTCTTCGACGTCTGCCGCGCCCGGGGCGAGCTCGGCGGCCAGGCGGTGATCCTGCCGGCCAGCAACGTCGAGTACCTGATGCTCAAGGCCGAGGTGCGCGAGGCCATGGCCGCGGGGAGCTTCCGCATCTTCGCCGTGCGCCACGTCGACGAGGCGCTGGCGCTGCTCACCGGCGAGGCGCCCGGTGAGCCCGACGAGAGCGGCCGGTTCCCGGAGCAGAGCGTCAACGGCCGGGTGCAGGCGCGCCTGGCGGCCTTCGCCGAGGCGATCAAGGCGGCCCGCGGGGCTGACGAAAAGGACCAGGCAAAGGTCGATGAGAATGCCGGCGACCAGAGAGAGGAGGGCGGCGGCAATGAGTGAGCGCAGCGAGGCGATGCGCGTGGTGGCGCTGCTGGACGACTCCCGTCAGAGCCAGGCGGCGCTGGCCGCGGCGGTGGCCCTGGCCGACCAGGTCAGCGCCGAGCTGGTGGCGCTGTTCATCGAGGACCTTGACCTGCTGAGCTGCGCGGCCTTCCCCTTCTCCTGCGAGGTGGGGGCCAGCACCGGCCTCTCCCGGCCGCTGCAGAGCGAGGCGCTGGAGGCGAGCCTGGCCCGCCAGCTGCAGCGCATCACTCGGGCCCTGGAGCAGGCGGTGGAGGGGCGAGAGCTGCGCCACCGCCTGCAGGTGAGCCGCGGCCAGGTGGTCAGCGAGGCCCTGGCCGCGGCCGCGCCCTGCGACGTGCTGGTGCTGGGCAAGGCGGGGCTCTCCTCGCGCTGGGGCTGGAGCTCGCGGCTTGGCTCCACCAGCCGCCGCCTGGTGCTGGAGGCCCCCTGCACGGTGATCATCTGGGACGAGCGCCACCCGCCGGCGCCCGGCCCACTGCGCTACCTGCGCGGCGAGGCCCCGACCCTGCCCTGGGGCGAGACCCTGGCCGAGGCCTCGCGCAGTCACCCGCTGTTTCGCGGCCGCGAGGAGCTCGCCCCCATGGCCGCCCCCGAGCTCGAACGCTTCCTCGCCCGCGCCCGCAGCGGCGCCCTGGTGATCAGCCGCCAGACCCTCACCCGCCTCTTCGCGGAGGACCCCGAGGTGCTCGCACGCATCCCCATACCGGTGGTGGTGGTGCCCTAGGCGGCTACGCCGCCATTCGTCGAGGCGTCGAACCGCGGGCGAAGCCCATCTCCCACCAGTAGCTCCAAGCCTTGGAGGTCAGGTTAACCACTGAGGCTGTAGCCACAACACCGCCGGTCCCTGGCGCCATTTCAACTCGCCGTCGAAACCGGGCACAATCCGCTGCTTGTTCCTCGTCGAGAGCGCGCATGTCCTCGCCTTCTGCTTCCGGTTCCGCCTCCCCCTCGGTTTCCCGCCGCCCGATGCGCCGGGAGCTGCTCGAGGGGCCAATCGCCACGACCCTGCTGCGCAAGACCCTGCCGGTCATCGGCGGCATGATCGCCATGATGAGCTTCAACCTGGTGGATACCTGGTTCATCGCCCGGCTCGGCACCGAGCCGCTGGCGGCGGTGTCGTTCACCTTTCCGGTGGTGTTCACGGTGATCAGCCTGGCCATCGGGCTCGGCATCGGTACCTCGGCGGTGGTGGCCCGCCGGCTGGGGCAGGGCGACCATGAGGCGGTGCGGCGTCGCGCCACCGATGCCGCCCTGCTGGCGCTGGCGGTGGGGCTGGCCATGACCCTGCTGGGCCTGGCCACCCTGGAGCCGATGTTCCGGCTGCTGGGCGCCGACGAGGCGCTGATGCCGCACATTCGCGACTACATGGGCATCTGGTACCTGGGGGCGGCGGCGGTGGTGGTGCCGCGGGTGTTCAACAGCATCCTGCGCGCCCACGGCAACACCGTCACCCAGGGGCTGATGATGGCGCTGGCCGCCGGGGTCAACGTGCTGCTCGACTGGTGGCTGATCTTCGGCGTCGGGCCCTTCCCGGCCATGGGGGTCTCCGGGGCGGCGCTGGCCACCGTGCTGAGCTGGGGACTGATGGCCGTGGCGTTGGCCTTCCAGCGCGAGCTGCGTGGCCTGATCGACCTGGCCGGGCTCACGCTCTCTGGCCTTGCGGACTCCTGGCGGGAGCTTGGCCGCATCGCCGGGCCTGCCGCACTCACCAGCGTCTTCACGCCGATCTCCATGGGGCTTTTGACCCGCATCATCGCCGACCATGGCCATGACGCCGTGGCCGGCTTCGGCGTCGGCACCCGCATCGACGCCATCGCCCAGATCGCCGTGCTGGGGCTCTCCATGACGCTCTCGCCGCTGGTCAGCCAGAACGCCGGCGCCGGGCAGTTCGACCGGGTGCGTCGGGCGATCCTCGGCAGCTTCGCCTTCGTGGTGGCCTGGCAGCTGCTGGTGTGGCTGGCGCTGCAGGGGCTCGCCCCCTGGCTGGTGGCGGGCTACGCCGAGCGCCAGGCGGTGGGGGAGGTGCTGCGCGCCTTCCTGTGGCTGGTGCCGCTGGGGCTGGGCGCCCAGGGGGTGGTGATCCTGGCGGTCTCCTCCTGCAACGCCCTGCATCGCCCCGCCTGGGCCATGCGCCTCTCGGTGGTGCGCCTCTTCGCGCTGACCGTGCCGCTGGCCTGGCTGGGCGGGCGGTTGGCCGGCACCACCGGGGTCTTCGCCGGCATGCTGGCCGCGAACCTCGCGATGGGGCTGATCGCCTGGTGGCAGATCCGCCGGCTGCTGCGTGAGGTCGCGACCCCCGACTCGGCCGCGGAGTCAAGCACCACCAAGGGCTAGGAGCGGGCGGCTGTTTCAAACACTCATTTCGCGTTACTATCTCGTCCGACTATCAACGCTGCATTCAACGAGAGGGAAGGCGGTGGGATGGCAGACCTTGGGAGCACGACCTTGAGAGAACGAGCGTGAGCGCCATCGCGTCGCCCTGCGTGGGGCTCTGTTCCACCACCCTGGGGGATCGCACCTGCCGCGGGTGCCAGCGCAGCGATGCGGAGATCCGCGACTGGTTCGCCCTGGCGGGCGACGAGCGCGCCGCCCGCATGGCCGAGCTCGATGCCCTGCGCGAGGCCGTGGCCGGTCGCTACCTGCGCCTGGTGGATGCCGCCGCGCTGGAGGCCCAGCTCAAGCGCCACCGCATCCGCTTCCGGGCGGATCAGCCGGGGCTGTCGCGGGCGGTGGAGCTTCTCAGGGTCGGCCGCGAGCGGATCCAGGAGCTCGCCCGCTATGGTCTCGCGCCGACCGGGCCGGGCGAGGGCCTTCCCGCCGCCGAGCTCCATGCGCGCCTGGCGGCCGAGCTGCAGGCCGCCGCCGAGGCCCGCCGCCTTACCCCCTTACCTGACCGTTCCGCCGAGAGCCCTTCATGTCCGTGACACTGCCCGAGCCCGTCCGCGCCAGCGCCGACGACCTGCTGTCCGCCGAGCTGCTCGACTTCCTGCACTGCCGCACCCCGGATGCCTGGGTGGCCTGGGCGCTGGAGAACCCCGAGCTCTTGCTGATCGACCACGCCCAGTGCGAGAAGAAGGCCGCCTCCACGGCCATGAGCCTGCTCTACCGCTACGTGGACCAGCCGCTGCTGCTCACCAAGATGAGCCAGCTGGCCCGGGAGGAGCTCTTGCACTTCGAGCAGGTGGTGACCCTGATGGAGAGCCGCGGCATTCCCTATCGGCATATCTCGGCCTCGCGCTATGCCGAGGGGCTGCGCCGCCACGTGCAAGCGGAGGAGCCGAACCGGCTGGTGGACATCCTGATCATCGGCGCCTTTATCGAGGCGCGCAGCTGCGAGCGGTTCGCGCGGCTGATCCCCCACCTGGACCCCGAGCTTGCCAAGTTCTATCGCACTCTGGTTAAGTCGGAAGGGCGCCACTACGAGGACTACCTGATGCTGGCCCGCCACCTGGCCGCATCGCCCATCGAGTCCCGGATTGCCTTCTTCGCCGATCGCGAAGCCGAGCTGGTGCAGACGCCCGACACGGCGTTCCGTTTTCACAGTGGCGTGCCGGCGTAAGACCGGCCCCATGCTACGCAGGACGACATGATGCGAGATGCACCCGACGCAACCGATACCCCACAAACGGATCGGCTCGCCCTCTTCGGCCACTTCTCGCTTACCCTCGGCGAGGATGTGCTGACCCAGTTCAGCTACGACAAGGTCAAGGCGCTGCTGGTCTACCTGCTGCTGCACAGCCAGCCGGTGAGCCGCGCCGCCCTGGCGGAGCTGCTGTGGCCCGACCAGGGGCTCTCCTCCGGGCGCACCAACCTGCGCCACGCGCTGCACTGCCTGCGCCAGTCGCTGGGAGAGCACGCCGACGAGGTGCTCGCCGTCTCGCGTCAGACCATTGCCTTCCGCCTGCCAAGCCGCTGGCAGTTCGATCTTCACGAGGTGCAGCGCCGCCTCGACGGCGAGCGTGACCTGCCGACCCTGGCCGCGCTGCTCGACCACTACCAGGGCGATCTTGCCGAGGAGCTGCAGCTCAACAACTGCGGCGACTTCCAGCGCTGGCTGGTGCAGGTGCGCAACGACTGGCGCCAGCGGGTGATCCGTTTCGCCGAATCGGTGCTCGAGCAGCACGACAGCGTGCCTGACCGCCTGCTGGTGGATCTGGTCAACCGCTTCTCGGGCTATGGGCCCTTCCACGAGAAGCTGGTCCGCCAGCTCGCCGAGCAGGGCCAGCTGGCCGCCGCGCACGAGCAGTACAACGCCTACCTGCAGCTGCTGGCGCTCTCCGGCCAGCAGCCCGAGCCCGCCTTCCTCCAGCTGGCCCGCTACTGGTCCGACTCCCATGCCGACGCGGCCGCTGCCGGTGGGCTCGGCTTCGCCCGCACCCTGGCGCCGGACAGCGCGCCGCTGCGCGAGGAGGAGATCGAGCAGCGCCAGCTCTCGGTGATGGCCATTCGCCTGCGCCTGAAGGGCGATCTCTCCAGCCGCCCGGCCAGCCGCGACTGCCTGATGCTGCAGGTCGAGCTGCTGCGCTGGCTGGAGGAGCAGTGCCACCACCTGGGCGGTTTCTGGCTGCCCGGCGCCACCGGCGGCCTGGGCCTGGCCTGCTTCGGCACCCATGGCCCGGCCCACCAGCTCGCCGAGCTGGTGGCGCTCTACGAACACTGCCGGCGCATGCTCCCCGAGGAGAGCCGCCGCCACTGGAGTGGCGAGGGCGAACCGCCCCGGGTGGAGCTGGCCGCCGGCCTCAACAGCGGGCGGGTGATCTACCTGCCGGAGCGCGGCCTGGTCGACCCGCTGGGCCAGGTCACCCAGGGCTCGCTCGAGCTGATGGCCGCCGCCGAGGGCAGCGAGCTGGTCATCTCCCAGGAGGCGAGCCAGCATATGCCGCCGGCCCTGGACCTGCAGCCGCGGCTGAGTTCCCGCCTGGTGGCCAGCGACGGCCGGGTTCGCCTGCGCGCGCTGGTGCTCGGCGCGAATGAGGGTGGCCGCGAGGCGCTGCCGCCCAGCCTGGTGGGTCGCGAGACCCAGCTGCGCACCCTGCGCGACGCCCTGGCCCGGGCCGGCATCGGCCTGCGCCAGAGTCTGCTGGTGCGCGGCCCCTCCGGCATGGGCAAGTCGGCGCTGATGGTCGGCTTCCGCCAGCTCGAGCAGAGCCGCGACGCCGCCATCTGCTGGCAGCCCACCACCCGGCTCTCGGTGCAGGAGCCCTACGGCGTGGCCCGCCAGCTGCTGCGCTGGCGCCTGAATGGCCCGATCACCCCCGAGGCCCTGGCCGAACTGCGCGAGACCCTCGGGCTTGCCGAGCTCGACGCCTCCCGCCAGCAGCTGCTGGAGGAGGCCCTGGGCGCCCGGGAGCCCCGCGAGGTGGCCCTGCTCACCCAGAGCGGTGAGGCGGTGGAGCTGGTGGTGGGGCTGCTGCAGCGCCTGATCACGGCCTTTGCCGCCGAGCGCACCCTGGTGCTGATGATCGACGACCTGCAGTGGCTCGACGAGCCCAGCTTCAAGCTGCTGGCCGGCCTGCAGGCGCGCCTGCCGATCAACTGCGCCTTCATGCTGGTGGCCAGCCGCCACGGCCGCGAGGGTCTGCCGGCGCGGCTGCACTGGGACCAGCAGATCACCCTGGGACGGCTCGACGCCATGCAGTCCTCGCGGCTGCTCTCCCAGCTCGCCCGCCGCTACCGCATTCACCTGAGCCCGCGGCTGCGCGGCCAGATCATCGAACGCTGCGACGGCGTGCCGCTCTACCTGCAGGAGATCTGCCGGCGGGTCGACATGGACCGCCGCGAGGGGCGCAGCGTGCACCTGGACGAGCTGCCCCACGGCCTGCTCGGCCTGCTCGGCAGCCGTATCGACCAGCTCGACGCCGACCGCGAGGTGGCCCACGCCGCGGCGGTGCTGGGCCGGCGCTTCCGCTTCGACTTCCTGGCCGAGTGCAGCGGCTGGGAGAAGCTGCGCCTCGGCCAGGCCCTCGAGCAGATGCGCCGCCTGGAGATCATCGAGCCGGTGGAGGGCGACGACGACGGCCGCGAATACCAGTTCACTCACCAGCTGCTGCAGGAGGCCGCCTACCTCTCCTGCCCGCGGGACGTGCGCACGGCCATCCACCGCCAGGTGGTGGAGCTGATCGAGGAGCGCTTCCCGATGTGGATCAGCCGCCACCC
Source organism: Halomonas sp. JS92-SW72 (assembly GCF_003547075.1). Classification (NCBI taxonomy): domain Bacteria; kingdom Pseudomonadati; phylum Pseudomonadota; class Gammaproteobacteria; order Oceanospirillales; family Halomonadaceae; genus Halomonas; species Halomonas sp. JS92-SW72. The sequence goes on along the minus strand of NZ_CP032147.1, from coordinate 14,994 downwards.
GGGGGACTTCGCCACCCACCTGCGGCGCAGCGGCCACTACGCCCGGGGTGCGCGCTACTACGAGCTGGCCGCCCGCGAGGCGCTCAAGGTGAGCGCCAACCGCACCGCGCTGAAGATGGCCGATCTCGGCCTGGTCTGCCTGCGCCAGGTGGAGGACCGGCTCGAGCGCGAGGTGAGCCTGCTGACCGTGCGCGGCCAGGCCGCCTTCGCCCTGGAGGGTCACGGCTCGCCCACCGCCCACGAGAGCTTCGTGCGCGCCCGCGACCTGCTGCGCCAGGTCAAGGAGCGGGACGGGGAGGAGGGCGAGCCCGCCGACCTGGAGCAGGCCTTCCTGGTCAAGTGGGGCCTGTGGGTGGGGTGCAGCCAGCGCCACGCCCACGCCGACGCCTTCCACCTCGCATCGAAGCTCGCCGGCCTGGCCGAGCGCATGGAGGACCCGCGCTACCGCCGCCTGGCCGAGTATGCCCGGGCCAGCTGTGAGTACTGGGCCGGGCGCATCCAGCGCGCCTATGATCACCTGGAGGAGATCAACCCCCTCGAATCACCGATGATGATCGAGTGGCTGCCCTTCTCCGACCATCCTCAGGTGGCCGCGGCCTGCTTCCAGGGCTGGGCGCTCTGCCTGCGCGGCGACTACCGTCGCGCCGAGACCCAGGTAGAATCCGCCATCCGCCTCGCCGAGCGGATCGGCCACCCCGGCAGCCTGGCCATGGCGCTGATGTACGCCGCCTCTCTCTATCGTCAGCTCGGCCACGTGCACCTGGCCGCCACTCGCGCCGAGCGCGCCTATGAGCTCACCGGCAGCCAGGATCTGCACCTGTGGCAGATGTCCGCCCGCGGCGTGCTCGGTTGGCAGCGCGCCATGGCCGGCGACCGCGAGGGCCTCACCCAGGTGGAGCAGGCCCAGGAGGAGCTGATCGAGCTCACCGGCCGCGACCCCTACAGCCGCCCCTCGCTGTGGTATGTGGACGCCTGCGTCGCGCTGGGGGAGTTCGGCCGCGCCGAGGACTACCTGGACCAGGCGCTGCTGCTCGCCCGGGAGAAGACCACGCTCTTCGTGCCCGAGCTCGCCGTGCACCTGGCCCGGGTGCGCCACCGCCTCGGCCACCCGCGGGAGGAGATCATCGCGCTGATCGAGCTCGCCCAGCAGCAGGCCCGCGAGGACGGCAACCTGCACCAGCAGATCAACGGCCTGGAGCTGTGGCTCACCCTGATCGACCCCGCCGACGACAAGGCCCGCCAGGAGCTGCGCCGCCTGCTCGCCGAGGTCAACCACTCCGACGCCCCGATCATCGCCCGCTGGAGAAGCCTGCTAGATCGCGCCCTGCCACACCCCGCCAACGCCGACGCCCTGTAGGGCGTCGGGTTGGGAGAGGGGGAAGGGGGTTGTGGGAGCTGGGCTTTACCCGGCGAATGGAGGCCGAAGGCCTCCCTGCCACGCCTATTAGACCCTGACGCCCTCCTCAGTCCCAGGTCCTGGGATACGCCTCCCAATACCCCTCGAGCCGCCGCTCTTTGGTCAGCTCGTAGAGCGAGTAACGACGGCCCAGCATAGCGCCTCCGTCTCGGGTCAGCGGCTGCCAGGCGATGGCGGCCCGGTCACGGCTGGAGCGGGTGAAGAAGGCATCCAGCGGCATCGAGAGGTAGAGTCCCTTGTCGAAGCCGCCCTCGCCGAAGTCGTCACCGGCGTCGGTCCAGGTGCCCCAGGCGCCGATGCGCACGCCGGAGTCGAACTCCCGTGACAGGTCCAGGGTGCCGCCAACATCCCCGGCCAGGTAGCGGCCGACGCTGACCTTGGCCAGCACGTCCTCGATGCCGGTCTCCACGTAGGCGCTGAGATGCCCCGTCCAGGTATCGTAGTCACGCAGGCCGAAGCCCTGGTTGAAGTCGCGCTGGCGCACCCAGTTGAGATCGGCACCAAAGGCGATCGGCGAATCGAAGGGGCGGTAGAGCAGCTCGCCGCCGGTGCCGGCGAACATCATCTCCAGCAGGCCGCCGTAGCCCATGGCGTACCAGCTGCCGCCCAGGTGGGCGGTGCGGGTGTACTGCAGGTTCTCGATGCCGACGCTGGACTCGCTCAGGTAGTCGCCGATGAAGGTGCGCACTCGTGGTAGCCGCGACTCGGCGATGTACTCGTAGTTGTCCAGGTTGTCGAGCAGCGTGGCGGTCAGCTGCCCCGAGAGCCAGCCGTTGGCATCGGTGCGGTACTCCGCGCCCAGCGCCGCCATCAGGCGGTAGAGGTAGCCGTCCGGGCCGCCGAAGTTCTGGTCAAGGCGCGGCCCCAGGTTCCACTGGAAGCGCCGCGGGTCGGCGATATGCAGCGCCTCTCCGCGCTGGTCGCTGCCCGGCTCGAGCCGCGCATGAGCATAGATGCCGTGGCGATGGGGCATCTCGGCCTCCGTTGAGCGTGCCGCCGCTACGAAGGCTGCCCGGTCGTGGACATCCTCGCGCAGCGCCATGCCGCGCTCCTCCCAGCGGAAGCGGAAAGTCTCGACCTCGGGGCCCGCCTGGGTATGGAGGATCCGCCCGGCGCGCCCCTCGCTCTGGGTAAGGTGGCGAAAGGTCACCGGCTCTGCCGTCACGCGCAGGTCGCGGCCCTCCTGGCGGATGCTCGTCACGCGCATTCCGGCGTTGCGCTCGAGCTCGTCGGCCACCTCGGCCCAGCTCTCGCGGGGCGGGGCGTCGAGAGGCATAGGCGGCGGGTCGTTCTTCACCTGACGCAGCCCGGCCAGGTCGATGTGGTAGCTCACCCCGGCCATGGCGGTATTGCCGCGCTGCCACCCGGCCTGAAGCTCAAGGTTCTCGGTGAGCGCCAGGCGTGCGCCCAGGTTCAGGCGGCTGTCGCGCACCTGGTCGTTGTCCCGTGGCTCGTTGGCATAGTCGTTGCCCTCGAGTTCCAGCTGCAGCACCAACGGCTGCCAGGGGGTCTGCCACTCCACGCCGCCGAACAGTGCCATCGGGCCCCGGAACAGCGCATCCAGGGCGAATTCGCCGCCCTGATCGCCGCCGGCCCTGAGGGGGCGCTCGTCAAAACGCGCGTCGATCCAGCCGAAGGGAGTGCTGACGTCGCTGTGGTTGCCCAGATAGCCCCAGCCCAGCCCCAGGGTGAAGTCCAGGTCATGCCAGCGCTTGCTGGCCGCCAGGTACTCGGCGCCGAACAGGGTGGTGCCGCCCACGTCTCGAAAGCCCACCGCCAGCTGTGGCCAGTAGCGGGTCTCTTGGAGCAGGCGCAGCTTCATGTCGAAGCCCTTGTCGAGGTAGGCCCGCTGGCCGGCGATGGATTCCCCGAACAGGCGGTTCTCCACCTCCACGTAGCGAAAGCCTCCCTCGAACCACTCGGTGGGCTGGAAGAAGACGTTGTAGCGCCGGTAGGGCTGGGTGCGACTCCAGCTCACGCTCATGGTTCCCTCCGGTGCCATCCGCGCCGTGGGGGTCTGCATCAGCCCGACCCCGCCGAAATCGCTCTGGCCGGTGCCGACCTGGCCGGCGAGGCCCTCAGCGAGGGCCGGTGCCGCCGCTGTGGCAAGCAGTAGGGCGCACGGAGTCAGACCCTTGAGTCGATGGTGGGGTCTGGCCCCAAAGGGGGCTTTAGCTTCGCTCATCCCTGTTCCCCCACACCCTGCAATCTGCACTCATCTCCCGGCAGCCGTGTCGCCAGGTACGCCGGCAGGCGCTGATTGATCAGCTCGCTTTCGACCCCAGTGCCAGGAAAGGGTAAAGCGCCGGGAAAGGGCAGGGCCCCGCGCAGGCCCTGAGCCTCAGGCAGCAGCACCATCACCCGGCTGCCCGGAGCCAGCGGGGCGGCCTCGCGGTTCCAGGCGGCGATGCCGAGCCGGTGGACCCGGCCGAACGGGTCAATCACCGCGGCATGATCGGCGCGGCGCACGGAGGTCCTGGGCAGTTCGCCTATCAGTGCGCGCAGATCGAGCCCAGGCCGCCACGGCCGGCGTTCCACCCCGGCATGGGTCCACACCTCTACCCAATCGGGCACCTGGCAGGTTCCCCAGTGGACCAGGGAGGCCAGCGGCGGGTCTTGGCGCAGGTTGGCGCCAAGCCAGGGCAGGTCGAAGCGCCCCGGGGTGCGGGCCTTCATCGGCTCGTCGGCGTCCAGTGCCTCGGCCCAGCGGGCCAGACCCGCAGCCAGGGGAGCGTTGCCGGCTACCCGGGCGCTGATCACCAGGGTGGCGAGTTCCTCCACCAGTCGCGCGCGCTGAGCGGGCAGACCATCCGCCGTCTGCTGACGAAGGGCCACGCTATAGCTCCAGGCGATGGGTCTATCCTCGGCTTCGAGCACCGACAGCCATGCCTCGGCCAGACTTCCGGGTGCCGCGGGCGATTGGGCCATCACCGGGGTGGGCGCGATGGCCAGTGCCGCCAGCCCGGCCGTAAGTCCAGCTCCCAACCACTGTCGAAGGCGCGTGAACCTTACCACCATGGCCGGGCGACCTCCCATGCGATTCGCGGCCCGCCGGGCCAGGCTGTCTCGGCCACGGCCCACAGGCGTCGAGATTCCGGCTCGCGCCAGAGGGTGGCAGTGGTCACCTGGCCGTCGTCCCAGGTGAGATGCTGCTCGCAGCGCTCAAGCCCCAGGCTTGCAAGCGCGAGTTCGCGGGGCTCGGGTGCCAGGCACTCCAGCCGCCCTTCGGCCGAGAGGCGAGCCACTGTTCCCTCGGTTTCCTGCCAACTGCGTTCCATGCGGAAGGTCTCCGGCGCTGTCTCCCGCCAGGGCACATAGCTCGATGTTGATGCGTCGCCCCCAGCGGGCCAGTAGCGGGTGTCGAGCAGATCCCGGGGCAGCCCGGCGGTGGCCTGAAGCCCGTCCTGATGCAGGGTGATCAGGCCGCGGTTTCCGGTGGGCCACAGGGAGGTGTCCCCGGCCTGGGCGCCCATAACCACCAGTCCGCGGCGATCGCCGGCATCCAGCACCAGGCTGGCATAGGGTAGGGCTGCGGCCTGCTCGGCGGCTGGATCATCGCCTGGCAGCAGGCCCTGCAGGGCCTCTCCTAGAGGAGAGGCCCCACCGCTGGCGCAGCCGGCCAGCAGAGGAGCGACAAACAGCAAAGAAGCGCGGCGTATACGTGAAAGAGCCGCCCGAGGGCGGCTCTTGCGCGTGGCCGGCAGTGAGATATCTGGCGGCATGCGTAGTTTCCGGTCAGTTGGTACCTGTGGTGCCAGTAGTGCCACCGGGCCCACCGGCGCCGCCATTACCGCTACCGCCACTGGAACTGGCGGCCACACCGACGCCAACTGCCGCGGCCACACCGATCCCCACCAGAGCGGTGGTCGAGAGGCCGGTGGCGGCGGCCAGGCCCGCCAGCCCACCGGTCGCAGCGGCGCCACCAGCCGCAGCGCCGCCCGCGGCGGCACCACCAGCTGCGGTACCCGCGCCTGCTCCGGAGCCGGCAGCGCCGGCACCTGCCGCTGGGGCTTGTGCGGTCGTGGTAGTAGTAGTGGCTGCACCCGCTTCCGTGCCTTGGGCTAAGGCGAAGGGGGAAGCCAGCAGGCTGGCAATGGCGGCAATGGCGAAGGTCTGCTTGATCATGGGCGACTCCTTGTCGATGAGCGAGGTGGCACGAGACGGTGCTTGTTGCGGATGGTAATGCCTGAAGGATGACATTGGTAGTACGCACTGAATGACTTCACTAATGTTTTAATTCCTGTTGTCAGTAAGTAGTACTTCCCTTGTAGGCAATGGCTGACCCTTGTAGGAGATTGCTGACAATTGTCACGAATTGACGAAACGGTCTAGTTTCCCTTCTGGGCGGCATGCTAGCATCCGGCCGCCTGATGGTTATCCTCCTGTAACACCAAGGGTTCTAACTTCCCTGCCATCTGCTCGAACAATTCGACTGTCTTGCCCGTCGCCACGTCGTCGGGCCTTTTGCCGGCCTCAGGGATGCGCCATTGTCACCCTGGGGCGGTAGCGTGCCTTCCCCGCTCTCGCGACCTCCTCTACTCGACGGGCATCTCACCTCATGCGTCATCTGTCTTCTTTTCGCCTGCTGCTGCCCCTGGTGGCCGCGCTCTGGCTCTCCGGCTGCGCCCTGGCCCCGGGCGGCCATATGGACTACCGCACCGAGACCGCCCCGCTGGATGACCTGGTGGACATCGAGCCCATCACGCCGGGACTGGTGGCCACCTTGAGGAACGACGGGAGCCAGGCCGCCGCCATGCCGGCATCGCTGCGCGCCGAGATCGACGCCTGGACCTACCGCATCGGGCCGGGCGATGTGCTCAGTATCATCGTCTATGACCACCCGGAGCTCACCATCCCCGCCGGGGCTGAACGCAGCGCCGCCGAGGCCGGTAATCAGGTGCGCAACGACGGCACCATCTTCTATCCCTTCATCGGGCGCGTGCCGGTGGCCGGCAAGACGCTGGACGAAGTGCGTGAGCTGATTACCCGGCGCCTGGCCGCCTATATCTTCGAGCCCCAGGTGGACGTGGGTATTGCCGCCTTCCGCTCCCAGAAAGTGCTGGTCAGCGGTGCAGTGGAGCAGCCCGGCAGTCTGCCGGTGACCAGCGTGCCGCTGACGCTCGCCGATGCCATCGGGCAGGTAGGCGGTGCCCGGGACAACGCGAACTGGCATGAGGTGATCCTGACCCGCGACGGCGAGGAGCAGCGCCTCTCGCTCTATGCCCTGCTGCGCCAGGGGGACCAGACCCAGAACCGCCTGCTGCGCGACGGCGACGTGCTCCACGTGCCCAGCGCGGAGAACCAGGCGGTGGCGGTAATGGGGCAGGTTCGAACTCCCGGTAACATCGCGTTGGGCAATGAACGCCTCTCGCTGACCGACGCCCTGGCCCGCGCCGGCGGCGTTAACGAGGAGACCGCCCAGCCCTCTGGCATCTTCGTGATCCGCGGCCAGGGGGAGGGCAGCGACAAGCTCGCCACCGTCTATCAGCTGGATATCCGTAACGCCACCGCCTTTACCTTGGGTAGCCACTTCCCGCTGCAGCCCCAGGACGTGGTCTACGTCACCACCGCCCCGCTGGCGCGCTGGAACCGCGTGATCAGCCTGCTGCTGCCCTCGATCCGCCTGCCGGGCTTCGCGGGGGAGAGCCTCTCCGACGCCAGGGACATCAACTGATGTTCAATCGCATCCTCGTCGTTTGTATCGGTAACATCTGCCGCAGCCCGGTGGCCGAGGCGATGCTGCGCAGCGCGCTGCCGGGCAGGCAGTTGAGCTCCGCCGGCCTGGGCGCCCTTGTTGGCCAGGGGGTCGAGCCTAACGCTCGCGAGTTAGCCGAAGCGGAGGGCCTCGACGTCTCGGGCCACCAGGCCCGTCAGCTTACCCCTGAGATGCTCAGTGACGCTGACCTGATCCTCGTCATGAGCCATGGCCAGCGTCGCGCCATCGGCGAACTCGCCCCGCAGGCGCTTGGCAAGACGATGCTGCTGGGCAAATGGCTACCAGACGAGCCGGAGATCCCCGACCCCTATCGCAAGAGCCGGGAGGCCTTCGAGCACGTGCATGGCCTGCTCGGTAATGCCACTAACGCCTGGGCAGCCAGGCTATAGCAGCCAAGATATTGTGGACCACAAGCCCCATGACAGAACCTTCCCGCCAGTCCGTGCCGAGTGCCTCCGCCCCTGCAGACGATGAAATCGACCTCGGTCATCTCTTCGGCCTGCTGCTCGACCACAAGTGGCTGATCATCGCCATCACCTTTATGTTCGCCGTGGCCGGGGCGGGCTATGCACTGATCGCCACACCCGTGTACCAGGCCGACGCGCTGGTTCAGGTGGGGCGACGCTCCTCGATCAGCCCTCTGGGGGACCTCGGCAGCATTTTCGGCGAGGATACCGACAGTCGCACCTCAGCCGAGGTGCAGATCCTGCGTTCGCGTATGGTGCTGGGCCAGGTGGTGGATCGCCTGGAGCTGGATACCATGGTGACCCCTGCCGCGCTGCCGCTGCTGGGCGATGCGCTGCGCCGTCGTGGCATCGAGCGCCCCGGTATGATGGAAGGGCGCGCGGCGGTGTGGGCCGGCGAGTACCTGGAGGTAGGTCGCTTCGAAGTCGCTGATGCGCTGCGAGGCGAGTCGCTGACGGTTGAATCCCTCGGGGACGGCCGCTACCGCCTGCTGATGGCGGGCAGGGAGCTGGGGGTAGGTAGCGTGGGTGAGCTGAAGCGTTTCGGCAACGGCGAGATCGAGCTACGCGTCGCGGAGCTCACGGCCCCCGCCGGTGCCAGGTTCACCCTCATCAAGCGTACCCGCGCGGCGGCCATTCGCAGCCTGGCAGATCGCCTGCGGGTCAGCGAAGTGGGGGGAGGGCGCAGTGCCAGCACCGGCATGCTTAGCCTGACCCTCACCGGGACCGATACCACCGAGATCAAGCGTGCCCTGGATACCGTGGTTGAGGTGTTCCTGCTGCAGAACGTCGAGCGACAGTCCGCCGAGGCAGAGCAGAGCCTGGCCTTCCTCGAGGAGCAGGCGCCGGAGCTGCGCAGCCAGCTCGCCGCTGCCGAGGACCGGCTCAACGCCTACCGCGTCGACATGGACAGCGTCGACCTCTCAAGCGAATCCCGCGCCGCCATTGAGCAGTTTATCGAGATCGAGCGTCAGCTCAACGAGCTGGAGTTCCAGGAGGCCGAGCTCGCCCAGCGCTTCACCCGGGATCACCCCAGCTATCAGGCGCTATCACGCCAGAAGCGCTACCTGCAGGAGGAGCGTGCCCAGCTCAACCAGAGGGTCAACCAGCTGCCCGCCGCCCAGCAGGAGGTGGTGCGCCTGACCCGCGATGTGGAGGTAACGCAGGCCATCTACGTCAATGTGCTCAACAAGGTTCAGGAGCTGCAGGTCGCCAAGGCTGGCACTGTGGGCAACGTGCGTATCATCGACGATGCCCTGATCGGCCCCGGGCCCATCGAGCCCAGGAAGCCGCTGATCGTGGTGCTGGCGACCCTGCTAGGGGGCATGCTGTCGGTGGGCATCGTGCTGGTACGCGGCTTGCTGCGCCGCGGGGTGGAATCGCCCGACCAGCTCGAGCAGGTTGGCCTTGCCGTTTACGCCACGGTGCCGCTGTCGGAGTCCCAGCAGAAGCTCGTCAAGCGGATCAAGCGCCGCCGCGAGCGGAAAGGCAGTGCCGTGGTCGCCGGGGTGCTGGCCGATAAGGCGCCGGCGGATACCGCCGTGGAGGCCCTGCGTGGCCTGCGCACCAGCCTGCACTTCGCCATGCTCGAGGCTCCGGATCAGCGACTGATGATCACCGGCCCGAGCCCCGGCATCGGCAAGAGCTTCGTCTCCGTGAACCTGGCAGCAGTCTGTGCCCAGCTGGGTCAGAGGGTGCTGGTGGTGGATGCCGACATGCGCAAGGGGCATATCCACCATGCCTTCGGCGGCAAGGGGGAGCAGGGCCTCTCCGAGCTGTTGTCCGGCAAGGCCGAGCTGGACCAGGTGCTCCGCGAAGGCAAGGTGGCGGGGCTATCCTATATGGCACGTGGCATGATCCCACCCAACCCCTCCGAGCTGCTGGCCGGCGAGCGCTTCAGCCGTTTCCTGGCCCAGGCCGAGGAGCACTTCGATCTGGTGATCGTCGATACCCCGCCGGTGCTGGCCGTTACCGATGCGGCCATTGTCGGGCGCCAGTGCGGTACCACGCTGATGGTGGTGCGCCACGGGGTCAACCCGGTGAAGGAGGTTCAGATCGCTCACCGCCGACTGGAAAATGGCGGGGTGCTTTCCCGAGGCGTGATCCTCAATGCCATGGAGCGCCGGGCAGCCACCAGCTACGGCTATGGGTATTATCAGTATTCCTATAAGTAACGCTTTAGTGCTAGCTAAGATGACGCAAAAGGACGTCAATCAAACTTAGCGAATGTGTGCTTTATCGCGTAGGATAGGCGCCGGAAAAATGGGCGCATGGTGCTGCTTGGCGTATCATGGTGCCCTTCACGCCGATTGCTGCAGGGATGGAGTCATGCCCGGACACAACTCCCGGGCGGTAGCGTGCCTGAACGCCCAGCCCCAGCCGGCCATGACAACACGCCAGAGCGCAGAGCACAGGAACCTTCCGGGATGAGCCCAACAGAACAACCTACCACGGCCTATGACGACGAGATCGACCTGCGCGACCTGGCGCTGATGCTGGTCGAGGGCTGGTATTGGATCGTCGGTGCCGTGGTGGTGGCAGTGGTGGCGGCCTTCGCCTACCTGGCGGTGACTACCCCGACCTACGAGACTCGCTTCCGGGCCGTGCCTGCCTCGAGTGCCAACTTTGCCGGGTTCAACCTGTTCAATGACTTCTCCATCGAGCCGGAGGACGCCTATCGTGCTCTGGGAAACAGGCTCTCGAGCTTTCAGAACTTCGAGCGCTTTGCCGAGAGCAACCGCGAGGTGTTCGTCATGGGGGAGGGCGCCGATCTTGGCCGCCTTTTCAATGGTCGGTTCAGCGTGAGTGGGCTCACCGCAGAGCGTGACGGGTCAATGGCCCTGAGCGTTCAGTACCGCTATCCCGAAGGTGAGCGTGGGGCGGAGGTACTGAACACCTATATCAGCGATACGGCAGAGCAGGTGTGGAACACCCTGCGCAGCCGCTTCGATGACTTCAACCGCGCTCAGATCACTCGACTGGAATCGACGCTCGAACTGCAGAAGGAGTCCCTGCAGGCCGAACGTGAAGAACAACTCTTCCTGCTGGAGCAGGCGATCAGCGTGGCGCGCCGCCTGGACATTGACAAGCCGACCACACCCCAGCAGTTTGGCCGCCAGCCCAGCGGCACCGAGGTGATCTACGCCAATATCAGCGGCGATGGCTCGCTGCCACTCTACTTCATGGGCTACGAAGCGCTGGAAGCCGACCGAGACGTCTTGCGTGATGCGCTCGACCAAGGCCTCAGCAACAGCGCGATTCGTACCACCAATCAGCAGCTGCTGCAGCGACAGCGGATCATGGAACAGCTTGCCGGCAGTCGCCTCCAGGGCGTCGACGAAGGCGTCGAGCCCAACCACACCGAGCGGGTGGTGGACGTAGTCGAGTACGCCTTCCCGCCGGCCGGTCCCAGCGAGCCGCGCCGCGCGCTGATCTTGGCGCTTTCCCTGGTGCTCGGCGGTATGCTCGGCGTGATGCTGGTATTCCTCTCGCGCTTTGCAGTAAGCCTGAGAAGTTACCGGAAGGCCAAAGGCTAGACACGAGCCTCCTCCACGCCGGGATAGAAGTCACCGGCGTGGTCCTCGAACTCGTCGGTACGACGGATATAGCGTTCGAAGGTGCGCTGGTCCCGATGGCCGCTGATGCGCTTGATGGCCACGTCCGGTTTGCCTTGGCGATGCGCTTCGGCGATGAAGTTGGCGATAACGAACTCATCCGCCGGCAGCAGGCCACCCGCCCGCTGGTAGACACGCAGGTCGGAGCGCATACCGCGCAGGGTGTTCTTCGACACGCTGGCAGCGATCAGCCGCCGGGCATCGACGGAAAGATGCTTGATCGCCTGTGGCAGCCGCTCGAGCTCTACCACCGCCTCGTTGGTTTCGGCTAGCTCTCCGGTTCGAATATCACGGGTCATGGCACTGCCCCTGGGATTGTCGGGCTGGATTGTGCTGGATAGATAGCCAGTGTAGTTGCAGGGAGGGCAACCGCCATGACCAACCATCACGACACGGGCGATCATGCGACTGAATCAGCGCGAAATTGACGCCATCAAGGCCGTGGTTATTGAAATCTGTGGTGATAGGGCCGTCGTCCGGCTCTTTGGCTCCCGCCTCGATGACTCAGCCAAGGGCGGCGATATCGACCTCATGGTGGAACTCGATGAAGCGGTAGACCACCCTGCGCGCTTGTCGGCCTGGCTCAGCGTCAAGGTCATGCGCGCCACGCAGGGCCGCAAGGTGGATGTGATACTGGCGGCACCGAACCTCGAAGAACTGCCGATTCACCGTATCGGTCGGGAACAGGGGGTAATACTGTCTCATGAGTAAAATCATGATGAGCGATTTGCCTTTCTGCGTAACGCCAGCAGTCAAGAGGCTGTGCTAGGTGCCGGTTGAAATCGTTGAGGTGATGCGTCGATCCACTCAAGGCATGACCCGACCCTATATTTGTCGTGGTGATGATGGTCATGTCTACTTCGTGAAAGGAGTAGGCGCGGGACGGCGTAGTCAGCTATGCGAGTGGATCGCCGGCTCGCTTGCGCTGGAAATCGGTCTTCCGGTGGCACCTTTCGAGATCGTGCATGTCCCCGATGAGCTGATAGAGCTCGAGGCTGGTCTGGATCTTGGCGACCTGGGGATCGGGCCCGCCTTTGCCTCGCGGGAATGCGGCGTATCGGAGCTGAGCTTCAGCCGAGTGAAGGATGTGCCGAGCGAGCTGCAGCAGCAGGTGCTGGCTTTCGACTGGTGGATTCACAACGCAGACCGCATACTGACAGCCAGGGGTGGCAATCCGAACCTGTTCTGGGATGAGGGGGCCGGTGAACTGGTAGTGATCGACCACAACCAAGCCTTTGATCAGGCCTTCGATCCGCATGACTTTCTAGCGCACCATGTGTTCCGCGCCCAGGCGGCTACGATTCATCATGACTGGTTACGCCGGCATGAGCTGGCCGATGCCATGATCGCGGCGCTGCAGCACTGGGACAGCATACTCGAACAGGTTCCCGAAGAGTGGTGGTACCTCGACGAGGAGCTAATCACCCGAGTCGATTTTGATCATGAAGCGATTCGCCAAGGGCTAGCCCAGGTGAATCGCGACGAATTCTGGGGGTGGCGATGAAGCGCATAGCGTGCCAGTACGTGATTGTACGTTTCATGCCCTATGTGGAAACTGGTGAGTTCGCCAACGTCGGCGTGGTGATGATCTCTCCGCGCGACCGCTATTTCGGGTTCAAGTTAGAAACTCGGCGCTATGCACGGCTAACAAGCTTCTTCAAAGATCTGGAGGGGCGGCTGTATCGCTCTGCCATTTATGCCGTTAAGCAAGAGCTGGAGCGCGTTCAAGCACTACTCAAGGACACTGGGTTTGAACAGCGCTTCAAGCACAACGACGAGGCATTCGCCAAGCAACTTTTTACGGAGCTCACTCGCCCTCGCGAAACGATGCTGCGTTTCAGCGAACCACGGGTAGTGTTGGCCGAAGAGCCTGAAAAGAAACTGGATGAGCTGTTTGGTTATTATGTCGAGCATAGCTTTGCGACCAAGCAATATCGCGAAACCGTGCTGGAAAGCCAGCTTCGTCGACTACTTTACCAGGCAAAGCTCGGGGAGCGTTTTACTCCTGAGAAATTGGGCGATGCCGAGTATCACGTTAGCTTCCCCTTCGTTGAAAAGCAGCAGGCTGAGGTGGTGTGCGCCATTAAGCCGCTTAACCTAGGGCAGCAGGACTCTAGCCACATCGTCGAACATGGTGGCAAGTGGCAGTTTCGGATCAATGAGCTCAAACGACGTCACCGCTTGCCCCGGCGTGTGCTCTTTGCCGTAGAAGGTCCCGATGATGATAGCCAGCGGGGCGAGGCCTACCACCATGCCGTAGCGTTGCTGCAGCAGACCGGGGTCAGTGTCCTGCCGATGGCGCATAAGGATGCCGTGCTAGAGTTTGCCAAGGCAGAGTAAGTGCGTTTTGCATCGGTAGTCAGTATGGCGTACAAAGTTACTTATGTAGAAGCACTGTGCGATTACCGGTTGCGTGTAGTCTTTGCAGATGGCTCCAGTGGTGTTGTTTCGCTCAAGGACAGGTTGTTCGGTCCAGTGTTCGAGCCACTAAGAGATCCAGCTTTATTTTTTCTGGTAACCATCGATGAATTTGGGGTTGTCTGTTGGCCCAACGGTGCAGACCTAGCACCTGATGCACTTTATAAGCAGATAGAGAAGGCTGCATAAGGTCTTAGCGGGTTGGCAGCCTCCCATTATCGCTAATGTTGTCTAAAATCAAGCACTTGGCAAAGCTGCCAAAACCATGAAATCGCGTTTTCGGCACTATTGCCGTGGGTTCCGTGAAACGCGATTTTCGGCAGAATTTCCGATTCGGGCCCTCAAGTGGCCGGCGGGATAGGGTAGTAAAACGGCAAAATTGGGCTCTTCGTTGTTGGGTGTGGCATTCACCCCCTGAGCTGGGCCACTTGTGCTCAACCGGTCAATGCAACGGTGGTTGATAAGACTTCGGCAGGTGTCTTGTAGCCCAGCGTTTTCCTGGGGCGCTCGTTCAGCCGCGCAGCCACCTGATCAAGGTCTTGCTGAGTGAACGTGGACAGGTCCATACTCTTTGGGTAGTACTGTCTCAGCAAGCGGTTGGTATTCTCGTTGGTTCCCCGCTGCCATGGGCTCTGAGGGTCGCAGAAATAGACTTGATTATCGGTCGCAACAGTGAAGTCTTTGTGTGCCGCCAGCTCGGTGCCCCGATCCCATGTCAGAGATCCTCTCAGAGCAGCCGGCAGCCGCTGGGCCTCTCTTACCAAGCCAGCGATCACACTGGTCGTATCCTTGCCCTCCACTTGAACTAGCATGGTGAAGCGAGAGTGACGCTCGACCAGCGTAGCAATATGAGAGTTTCTGGCACCGGTGATCAAATCACCTTCCCAGTGCCCCGGAATCGCCCGATCCTCCACCTCTGGAGGACGTTCCCGGATGGACACCGCATCCCTGATCTTCCCGCGCGGCTGACTCGTAGCAAGCTTGGAGCGGCGCATCATGCGCTTAGAACGCAGATGCTGGATCAATTCCTTCTTCAGTACTCCGCACTCTTGGATGTAAAGGCTGCGGTAAATCGTCTCATGTGACACCTGCATGCGCCGGTCTCTCGGGAAACGGAGTTTCAGCCAGCCCGAGATCTGCTCAGGAGACCACTGTAGCGCAAGCTTTTCCGCCACGAGCTGCCGCAGTTCGGGGACGGTTGCCAGATGGCACACCTTGGGGCGTTTGGCCTGCTCCCATGCAGCCTCATCAGCAGTACTGGCCCGATACCGGTCGCGTCCTCCATGGCGAGCGACTTCCCGGCCAGGGAAAACGCATGAAAAACCGCTCTACGACGGGCTTCGCAGCGCTTTACCAGTAGGAGCT